>NZ_JAINDF010000003.1 GCF_023006325.1 Kordiimonas marina | reverse complement strand
TCGCTCCGATCGCCATGGACGAAGGCCTCCGCTTCGCTATCCGCGAAGGTGGCCGTACCGTCGGCGCCGGCGTCGTCGCTAAAATCCTGAAGTAATGCAACATGGCGCCGGCCCGCGTGGCTGGCGCCGCCTTTAAGGTATAGATCAATGGAAGCGCAAAAAATCCGCATCCGGCTGAAAGCCTTCGACCACCGCGTGCTTGACCAAGCATCGAGTGAGATCGCTGGCACGGCCAAGCGTACGGGCGCTCTGGTGCACGGGCCGATCCCGCTGCCGACCAGGATCGAAAAGTTCACGGTTCTTCGTGGTCCCCACATTGACAAGAAGTCCCGCGAGCAGTTCGAGATGCGCACGCACAAACGTCTGCTTGATATTGTTGACCCGACCCCGGCTACCGTCGACGCGCTGATGAAGCTCGACCTCGCTGCTGGTGTTGACGTCGAAATCAAACTGCAAGGGTAAGTCTCATGCGTACAGGTTTGATTGCAAAGAAACTCGGCATGACCCGTATCTTCAATGATGCCGGTCATCACGTGCCTGTCACCGTTCTGGAGCTTGATGGCTGCCAGGTCGTTGCTCAGCGCACCATGGAAAAAGACGGTTACACGGCTGTCCAGCTTGGTGTTGGTTCCCGCAAGGCGAAAAACGTATCGAAAGCGATGCGTGGTCACTTCGCCAAAGCGGAAGTAGAACCCAAAGCCAAAGTTGCGGAATTCCGTGTGGCTGAAGATGCCCTTATTGAGGTTGGCGCTGAACTCACCGCCGATCACTTCGTACCGGGCCAGCGTGTAGACGTTGTCGGTACCTCCAAGGGTAAAGGTTTTGCGGGTGCCATGAAACGCCACAACTTCGGTGGTCTTCGTGCTTCCCACGGTGTGTCGATTTCGCACCGTTCGCATGGTTCGACCGGTCAGTGTCAGGATCCGGGCCGCGTCTTCAAAGGTAAGAAGATGGCTGGTCACCTGGGTGACGTTCGCACCACTGTGCAGAGCCTTGAAATTGTCGAAACGCGGGTAGAAGACGGCCTGATCCTGGTGAAGGGCGGCATTCCTGGTTCCAAAGAGGGCTGGGTGCTGATTTCCGACGCTGCGAAAAAGCCGCGGCCAGAAAACGCGCCGATGCCGGCTGCGTTCCGTTCTCCCGTGAAAGCCGAAGCTGCTGTTGAAGCGGCCCCGGCTGAGGAAGTCACCGAAGCAGCACCTGCTGCAGAAGGTAACGAGGAATAAGCGTCATGAAGACGAATGTTCTTACATTGGACGCCAAGAAGGCCGGCGACATCGATCTCGATGAAGCCATCTTCGGCGTACCCGCACGGGCAGACATCCTGCACCGTGTGGTAAACTGGCAGCTCGCAAAGCGCCGCGCTGGAACCCACGCTGTGAAGTTCCGCTCGGACATCTCCCGCACTGGTGCCCGTCTGGGCCGCCAAAAGGGTGGTGGTACCGCACGTCACGGTTCGCGCCGTTCCAACATCTTCGTTGGCGGTGGCCGTGCTTTCGGTCCGATCCCGCGCGACCATGGCTTTGACCTGCCGAAGAAAATCCGCAAGCTCGGTCTGAAGTCGGCTCTGTCCGCCAAGCAGGCCGACGGCAAGCTGATCGTTGTTGATGTTGCTGAACTCAAGGACGGCAAAACCAAGGAACTGGCTGCAAAGCTCGGTAAACTCGGTCTCGCCAACGCCCTGTTCATCGACGGTGCTGATGTGAATGAAAACTTCAAGCGCGCCGTTCAGAACATCCCGAACATCGATGTGCTGCCGACCCAAGGTGCCAACGTCTACGACATCCTCCGTCGTGACACACTGGTTCTGACGAAGGCTGCTGTTGCCCAACTCGGGGAGAGGCTCAAATGACCGCAATCAAGCATTATGATGTGATCAAGAGCCCGGTCATCACCGAAAAGGCGACGCTCGGCTCAGAAAACAACCAGGTAACCTTCAAGGTTGCGATCGACGCTACCAAGCCGCAGATCAAAGCCGCTGTCGAAGCTCTGTTCGACGTGAAGGTCAAGAAAGTCAACACGCTGCGCCAAGAAGGCAAGGTAAAACGTTTCCGTGGTGTAACCGGCAAGCGCGCCGAGTACAAAAAAGCCATGGTCACGCTTGCCGAGGGCAGCAGCATTGACGTGACTACGGGGGTTTAACCGATGGCACTCAAGCAATATAAACCGGTGACCCCGTCGCAGCGCGGCCTCGTCCTCGTAGACCGTTCCGGTCTTCACAAGGGCAAGCCCGTCAAGAAGCTGACCGAGGGTCTGACCAAATCCGGCGGCCGGAACAACACCGGTCGTGTAACGTCCTGGCAGCGTGGCGGTGGCCACAAGCGCACTTACCGCGTGATTGATTTCAAGCGGACCAAGTGGGACGTACCGGGTACGGTTGAGCGTCTGGAATACGATCCGAACCGGACCGCATTCATCGCGCTCGTCAAATATGAAGATGGTGAACTGGCTTACATCATCGCGCCGCAGCGTCTGGCCCCTGGCGACCAGGTTATCGCGGGCGAAAAAGTTGACGTGAAGCCGGGCAACGCCATGCGTCTGGCCAACATGCCGGTCGGTACCATCATCCACAACGTGGAGATGAAGCCGGGCAAGGGCGGTCAGATCGCACGTTCCGCTGGTGCTTACGCCCAGCTGATCGGTCGCGACCGTGGTTATGCGCAGATCCGTCTGTCTTCGGGTGAAGTTCGTCTCGTCCGTGGTGAGTGTATCGCCACTGTCGGTGCGGTTTCCAACCCGGACAACCAAAACCAGAAGCTCGCGAAAGCGGGCCGGAGCCGCTGGCTGGGCCGTCGTCCGCACGTTCGTGGTGTTGCCATGAACCCGGTCGATCACCCGCATGGTGGTGGTGAAGGTCGTACCTCTGGTGGTCGCCATCCGGTGACCCCGTGGGGTAAAGGCACCAAGGGTAACAAGACCCGTTCGAACAAAGCTTCGGACAAATTCATCATCCGGTCGCGCCACGAGCGCAAGAAACGCTAAGGAGTCCTGAATATGGCACGCTCTGTATGGAAAGGCCCTTTCGTTGACATGCACCTGATGAAAAAGGTGGAAGGTGCTCTGGAAAGCGGCAAAACCTCGGCAGTAATTCAGACCTGGTCGCGTCGTTCGACCATTCTGCCGAACTTCGTTGGCCTGACCTTCAATGTCTACAATGGGCAGAAGTTCATCCCCGTTTACGTAACGGAAGACATGGTTGGTCACAAACTCGGCGAATTCGCCCCGACGCGGACCTACTACGGTCACGCTGCGGATAAGAAAGCGAAGAGGAAGTAACTGTGGGCAAGGTATCTGCAAAACGCCGTCTGGCGGATAACGAAGCCGTCGCAACCGCGACCATGCTTCGCGGCTCGCCCCAGAAACTGAATCTGGTGGCAGCCTCGATCCGCGGTATGAAAGTGGAAAAGGCTCTGGCTTCGCTGAGCTTCAACCGCCGTCGTAGTGCGATCGAAGTACGCAAGGTTCTGGCGTCGGCTATCGCCAACGCTGAGAATAACCATAACCTGGATGTGGACAGCCTGGTTGTCGCGGAAGCGACTGTCGGCAAGGCCCTGACGATGAAGCGCTTCCGCGCTCGTGCTCGTGGTCGTGTTGGCAAAATCGTCAAGCCGTTCAGCCGTCTGCGCATCGTAGTGCGCGAAGTAGAGGAGACTGCATAATGGGTCAGAAAGTAAGCCCCGTCGGTCTGCGCCTCGGTGTCAACCGCACCTGGGATTCGCGCTGGTATGCTGACCGTAGCGACTATGGTAATCTGCTGCACGAAGACCTGAAAATCCGTGACTTCGTTATGAAGGAACTGAATCAGGCCGGCATTTCCAAAGTCATTATCGAACGTCCGGCTAAAAAATGCCGCGTGACCATTTACTCGGCTCGTCCGGGTGTGATCATCGGTAAAAAAGGCGCCGACATCGAGAAACTGCGCAGCAAGATTGCCGGTTTCACCGACGCTGAAGTCAGCCTGAACATCGTCGAAGTCCGCAAGCCGGAAATCGACGCCAAGCTGATCGCCGACAACATCGCCCAGCAGCTGGAACGTCGTGTCGCTTTCCGTCGCGCTATGAAGCGTGCGGTTCAGAGCGCCATCCGTCTCGGTGCCGGTGGTATCCGGATCAACTGTGCAGGCCGCCTTGGCGGTGCAGAGATTGCCCGGACCGAATGGTACCGCGAAGGCCGCGTGCCGCTGCACACCCTGCGTGCCGACATCGACTATGGTACGTCCGAAGCTAAGACTGCCTACGGTATCTGTGGCATCAAGGTTTGGGTGTTCAAAGGCGAAATCATGGAACACGACCCGATGGCCCATGAACGTCGTGCAAACGAAGTTCAAAGCCAAGGAGGCCCGTCCCGCCGCTAAGGCTGGGACGGCTAGAGTAGGAGCGACAAGAGATGTTGCAACCGAAGCGTACTAAGTTCCGTAAAGCCCATAAGGGCCGCATCCATGGCAATGCCAAGGGCGGAACTGCTCTGAACTTCGGCGAGTTCGGTCTTAAAGCGACCGCACCCGGCCGTGTAACTGCCCGTCAGATCGAAGCGGCGCGTCGTGCTATGAACCGCCACATGAAGCGTTCTGGTAAGGTCTGGATCCGCATCTTCCCGGATGTGGTCGTGACCTCGAAGCCGACTGAAGTCCGTATGGGTAAAGGTAAGGGTTCGCCCGATTTCTGGTGCTGCCGCGTTAAACCCGGCCGCGTCATGTTCGAAATCGACGGCGTGTCCGAAGAACTGGCTCGTGGTGCGTTCGAGCGTGCAGCTGCAAAGCTGCCGGTCGGCACGCGCATCGTGACCCGGATGCAATAAGTTTAATCGGAGAAAAGACAATGAAGGCAGCTGATCTTCGTGCCAAGTCGCAAGACGAGCTCCGTGAAGAGCTTGTTAGCCTGAAGAAGGAGCAGTTCAATCTGCGCTTCCAGGCTGCGTCCGGGCAACTGGAAAATACCGCCCGCGTTCGTGCAGTACGTCGCGATATTGCGCGTATTCAAACGATCCTGGGCCAATCGGCTGAGGCGTAAGGAGTAAACCCATGCCAAAGCGTATTCTGCAAGGTGTAGTGGTAAGCAACAAGGGTGATAAAACCATTGTTGTGAAAGTAGAACGTCGCATCAAGCATCCTTTGCTTGACAAAATTATTCGACGCTCTAAGAAGTACCACGCTCATGACGAGAGCAACCAAATTCAGGTTGGGGACACAGTCCGCATTGAGGAATGCCGTCCTATCTCGAAACTGAAGTCCTGGCGTGTAGTCGGCGGTGAGGCCTAAGGCCTCATCGTTTTGCTATTCGTCAGCAATTTGCAATTAGAGGGTAACACCCATGATTCAGATGCAAACGAACCTCGATGTGGCCGACAACTCCGGGGCCAAGAGGGTGCAGTGCATTAAGGTGCTTGGCGGGTCCAAGCGTAAAACTGCCGGGGTAGGCGACATCATTGTCGTCACCGTAAAGGAAGCGATCCCGCGGGGTCGTGTAAAGAAAGGTGACGTGCATCGTGCCGTCATCGTCCGCACCGCTAAGGAAGTGCGTCGCGCCGATGGTACCGCCATCCGGTTCGACCGCAACGCAGCTGTGCTTGTAGACAAGAAACATGAGCCGATCGGCACCCGTATCTTTGGGCCGGTTGTGCGTGAACTGCGTGCAAAGAAGCATATGAAGATCATTTCGCTTGCACCGGAGGTACTGTAAATGGCCGCGAAACTGAGAAAAGGTGACAAGGTCGTTGTGGTTGCCGGTAAAGACAAAGGCAAGCGTGGCGAAATCATGTCTGTTCTGCCGAAAGAAGGCCGTGCTGTTGTATCGGGTGTGAACCTGGTCAAGAAGCATAACCGTCCGACGCAGACGAGTGCGGGTGGTATCGAATCGAAAGAAGCGCCGATCCAGCTTTCCAACCTCATGATTGAGGATCCGAAAGACGGTGCTCCGACCCGCGTTGGTTTCAAAAATCTCGACGACGGTAGCAAGGTTCGCTTTGCTAAGAAGTCCGGGGAGGTGATCAATGGCTAAGGCTTTGCCGCGTCTTCGTACTGTATACGAAGAGAAAGTCCGCTCCTCGCTTAGCGAGCAGTTTGGCTACAAAAACCCGATGCAGGTTCCGAAACTGGACAAGATCGTGATCAACGTTGGTGTTGGTGACGCCGTTCAGGATAAGAAAAAGATCGACAAGGTTGTCAGCGAAATCGCTGCGATCTCCGGTCAGAAACCGGTTGTAACCCTGGCCCGTAAATCCATCGCAGGCTTTAAGCTTCGCGAAGGGATGCCGATCGGTGTCAAGGTAACCCTGCGTGCTGAGCGCATGTACGAGTTTCTTGATCGTCTGATCACCATTGCGCTGCCGCGCGTTCGTGACTTCCAGGGCGTTAACCCGAAGTCGTTCGACGGCCGTGGCAACTATGCAATGGGCCTGAAGGAACAACTGGTGTTCCCCGAAATCAGCTACGACGACGTAGACCAGGTTCGCGGGATGGACATCATTATCTGCACCACGGCTGGAACCGATGACGAAGCGCGTGCGCTTCTGGCCGGTTTCGACATGCCGTTTAAGAAATAACGGCTAGCCGCTAGGAGGGTTTTGATATGGCTAAAAAAAGTGCCATCAACAAGAACGAACAGCGTGTGAAACTGGTAGCTAAATATGCTGCCAAGCGTGCCGCGCTCAAAGCTCAGGTCTACGATAAGGACCTGGACGACGATGAGCGTTGGATGGCTGCGCTTAAGCTCGCTGCGCTGCCGCGCAATGGTGCCCGTACCCGTATTCGCAATCGTTGCGAAGTCACCGGTCGCCCGCGTGGTAACTATCGTAAATTCAAGATGTGCCGGATTTCTTTCCGGGAGCTGGGCTCCGCGGGCAAGATTCCGGGCATCGTTAAGTCAAGCTGGTAAGGGGGTAGGCTCATGTCGATGACTGATCCGATCGGCGATATGCTGACCCGTATCCGCAACGGTCTGCAAGCTCGCAAAACTGTTGTAGCCACGCCGGCTTCCAAAACGCGTGAGCGCATTCTGGAAGTTCTGCAGCGTGAAGGTTATATCCGTGGGTATTCGCGTGTTGATCTCGAAGGCAACAAAGGCCAGATCAACATCGAGCTCAAGTATCTCGAAGGTGAACCGGTAATCCGCACGATCAATCGTGTGTCCAAGCCGGGCCGTCGGGTATACAGCTCGGTTCGCGACTTGCCTCGTGTTCATAACGGCCTTGGTATTTCGATCGTCTCCACGCCGAAAGGCGTTCTCTCCGATGCTGAAGCTCGGGAGAACAATGTGGGCGGCGAAATCCTTTGCACCGTATTCTAAGGAAGGGAAAGAGTTATGTCCCGTATCGGTAAAAAAGCTGTGGCGATTCCGTCCGGTGTCACCGTTTCCTTGAACGGCGCAGACTTCGCTGTAAAAGGCCCGAAGGGTGAACTGGCAATGACCTTCGTTCCTGAGGTTGAAGTATCTCAGAATGACGATGGCATTGTTGTGAAGCCTATTAACGAAACCAAACGCGCCCGCTCCATGTGGGGTATGCAGCGCACGATGGTTGCCAACATGATTGAAGGTGTGACTGATGGTTTCAGCCGCAAACTGGAGATCAACGGTGTTGGTTACCGTGCGCAGATGAAGGGCTCTGCTCTGAACCTGCAACTTGGCTACAGCCACGATATCGATTTTCCGGTCCCCGAGGGTATCAAGATTGAAACTCCGGACCAGACCACGATCCTTATCTCGGGTGTCGACAAACAGAAAGTCGGCCAGACCGCAGCCAAGATCCGCGAGTTCCGGAAGCCAGAGCCTTACAAAGGCAAAGGTATCAAGTACCAGGGCGAATATATCTTCCGCAAGGAAGGTAAGAAGAAATAACGGGTGGCAGAAATGGCTTCCAGTACCAAACTTTTTGAACGGCGCCGTCAGCGTAACCGCACTCAACTTCGCAAGAAGAGTGCCGGGCGGCCGCGTCTTTCTATCCACCGTACCAACCAGCATATCTATGCGCAGATTATTGACGATGTTAAGGGCGTAACGCTTGCCGCTGCCTCCACCGTCGAGAAGGACCTGCGTGGTGGCGCCACGTCGAATGCCGACGCTGCCGCCAAGGTTGGCAAAATGATTGCCGAGCGGGCCAAAGCTGCCGGCGTTGGGGAGGTCGTGTTCGACCGTGGTGCGTTCCTGTACCATGGCCGTGTAAAAGCACTGGCTGACGCAGCGCGCGAAGGCGGCCTGGATTTCTAAGGCTCGAGAGAAGGAAAAGGAACGTCCAATGGCACGCCCCGAACGCAATCGTGAAGAAAGCGAACTGATTGAAAAGCTTGTCCACATCAACCGTGTGGCCAAGGTAGTAAAAGGTGGCCGTCGCTTCGGTTTCGCCGCTCTCGTAGTGGTAGGTGACCAGCGTGGCCGTGTTGGCTTCGGTAATGGCAAGGCACGTGAAGTGCCGGAAGCTATCCGCAAGGCAACCGAAGCTGCCAAGAAAAACATGATCCGCGTCCCGCTCCGCGAAGGCCGGACTCTGCACCATGACATCAAGGGCCGTCACGGCGCTGGTCGGGTGCTGATCCGTACGGCTTCCGCCGGTACCGGTATCATCGCCGGTGGTCCGATGCGCGCAGTGTTTGAAGCACTGGGTGTACAGGACGTGGTGACCAAGTCTCAGGGCTCGTCGAACCCGTACAACATGATCCGGGCTACGATCGACGCGCTCTCGAAGCAGAACTCACCGCGTCAGATCGCTGCAAAGCGTGGTAAGAAAGTGGCCGACATCGTCGCGCGCCGTGGTGATGTCAAAGTCGCCGGTGCTGACGAAGCCACTGACGACGCTGCTCAAGCGGAGTAATGACCGATGGCTGCTAAGAAAAATATGCTTAAAGTAACCCAGATCGGTAGCCCGATCCGCCGTCACAAAGAACAGCGTGCTACGCTGGTCGGCCTGGGCTTGAACAAAATGCACAAAACGCGCGAGCTGGAAGATACCCCGGCCGTCCGTGGCATGATCAACAAGGTGCACCACCTGGTGCGCATTGAAGAGTAAGCCAGGGAAGCGTTTGGAGAAGTATGATGAAAATCAACGAACTTCGTGACAATCCGGGTGCGCGTAAAGACGCCACCCGCGTTGGCCGCGGTATCGGTTCCGGCAAGGGTAAGACCGCCGGTTCCGGTATGAAGGGTCAGAAATCCCGTTCGGGCGTGGCGATCAACGGTTTTGAAGGCGGTCAGATGCCGATCTACCGTCGTCTGCCGAAGCGCGGCTTCAAGAGCCTGAACCGGAAAGACTTCCAGATTGTCAACCTCGGCCGCCTGCAGAAGGCGATCGACGACGGCAAGCTGGACGCCAAGAAGCCGATCGACGCTGAAGCACTGGTAGCTGCCGGTGTTGTCGGTAAGGTGGTTGACGGTGTCCGTCTTCTGGCCAAAGGTGCCCTGACTGCCAAAGTCGACATCGCTGTCGACGGTGCTTCCAAAGCAGCTGTTGAAGCTGTTGAGAAAGCTGGTGGCAAGGTTACCGTTGCAGCCTAAGCACAAAAAAGCGTAGGCCGAGATAAGACTTAATCAAGGGGCTGGAGAAGGCGTTTATGGCATCCGCTGCAGAACAACTGGCGGCCAATTTTAGCTTGGCGTCCATCGGCAAAGCCGAGGAACTTAAAAAGCGTATTTGGTTCGCTCTTGGTGCACTGATTGTGTACCGGTTGTGCACTTACATTCCGCTTCCGGGCATCGACGCACAGGCGCTTCAGCGCATGTTCGCCGACCTGGGTGGCGGCTTCCTGGACATGGTGAATACCTTTTCAGGCGGTGCACTCAAGCGGATGTCCATCATCACTCTCGGCATCATGCCCTATATCTCGGCCTCCATTATCCTTCAGCTGCTGACCACGATGCACTCGGGTCTGGGCAGCCTGAAGAAAGAAGGCGAACAGGGCCGCAAGAAGATCAACCAGTACACCCGTTACGGCACCGTGCTCCTGACCATCGTTCAGGGCTATGGCGTCGCGACCGGCCTTGAAGGCCAGGCGGGTGTCGTTGTTCAGCCGGGCCTGTTCTTCGAATTCACCACCGTGGTGACGCTGGTTGGCGGCACCATGTTCCTGATGTGGCTTGGTGAGCAGATCACCCAGCGCGGTATCGGCAACGGTATTTCGCTGATCATCTTCTCGGGCATTGTCGCCAACCTGCCGGGCCACCTTGCGCAAGCGTTCGAGCTCAACCGGGCTGGCTCCATGTCGCTCACGGTTCTGCTCGCGCTCCTTATCGGTGCCGGCGCGCTTATCTGGTTCATCGTTTTCTGCGAACGCGCTCAGCGCCGCGTCGTGATCCAGTACCCCAAGCGCCAGCAGGGCAACCGCATGTATCAGGGTGACAAGTCGCACCTGCCGCTGAAGCTGAACGTTGCCGGCGTTATCCCGCCGATCTTCGCAAGCTCGCTTCTGTTGATGCCGCTGACTGTCGCCAACTTCTATCAGGCGAATGGGCCTGAGTGGCTGAGCACCGTGACCGCGATCCTGTCGCCGGGCAAGCCGCTCTATATCGCCTTCTATATCGCGCTGATCGTCTTCTTCTGCTTTTTCTACACCGCGATCCAGTTCAATCCGGAAGAAACCGCAGATAACCTGAAGAAGCATGGTGGCTTCGTCCCCGGTATCCGTCCGGGTAAACGGACCTCCGAATATCTGGATTATGTGCTGACCCGTCTGACCGTGATCGGCTCCGCCTACCTGGCCCTTGTCTGTGTCGTACCTGAAGTTCTGGTACGTCAGGCTGCCGTGCCTTTCTACCTTGGCGGCACGAGCCTTCTGATCGTGGTCAACGTGACGATGGACACCGTATCCCAGATTCACTCGCATCTGATGGCCCAGCAGTATGAGGGTCTGCTTAAGAAAGCACGCCTGAAGGGGGGCCGTAATAAATGATCGTAATTCTGTTTGGTCCGCCTGGCGCAGGTAAGGGTACCCAAGCGCAGCGTCTCGAGCGGGAGAAGGGCCTTGTCCAACTCTCCACCGGTGACATGCTGCGAGCGGCCGTTGCCCATGGCACCGAGATGGGCCTGAAAGCCAAGGCCAAGATGGAAGCTGGCGAGCTCGTCTCCGACGATATCGTCATCGGCATCATCCGGGACCGGATTGCAGAAGACGATTGTAAGAATGGCTTCATCCTTGATGGGTTCCCGCGCACTGTGGCTCAGGCCGAAGCGCTCGACGGGATGCTCAAGGAGCAGGGACTGAAACTCAATGCGGTTGTTGAGATGAAGGTTGACGACAATGCGCTTGTCGATCGCATCGCTGGCCGTTATACCTGTGCAAAATGCAACGCAGGCTATCATGATACCAACCTGAAACCGAAGGTGGACGGTGTTTGTGATGAATGCGGCAGCACGGAATTCAAGCGCCGCCCGGACGACAATGCGGAGACCGTGGCCAAGCGTTTGGAAGAGTATTACGCACAGACGGCGCCGGTATTGCCGTACTATGCGGAAAAAGGTGTTTTGCGCCAAGTTGATGGCATGGCGTCCATCGATGAGGTTGCTAAACAAATCGACGCGGTTTTGGCCGCGTGAAAAACTGTCACAGGACGGTTGACGAGCGGGGGTTAATTCATATAATCCCCGGCTTCAACACGTCTTGTGATTTGTGCTAACTCACAGTCGTGAAACATTGACTTAGGAGAAACGGTCGTGGCGCGTATTGCAGGCGTAAACATTCCGACCAACAAGCGAGTAGAAATCGCTTTGACCTATATTCACGGTATTGGCCCGACCACGGCCAAGGCAATCTGCGCTAAGCTGGATTTGCCCCGTGAACGTCGCGTGGCGGAACTCTCGGATGCTGAAGTAATTCAGATCCGTGAAATCATCGACAACGAACATACGGTTGAGGGTGACCTCCGCCGTGAAGTAGCTATGAACATCAAACGGCTGATGGACCTGAAGACCTACCGTGGTCTCCGTCACCGTAACAAACTGCCGGTGCGCGGTCAGCGCACGAGCACGAACGCCCGGACCCGTAAGGGTAAAGCGGTCGCGATTGCCGGTAAGAAGAAGTAATTACGAGTTCTGCTGTTTAGGACTCCCTCAGATATAGGGTCTGATAGAGATGGCTAAAGATACAGGTCGCATTAAGCGCCGTGAGCGGAAAAACATCAGCAATGGTGTTGCTCACGTAAATGCATCGTTCAACAACACGATGATCACTATTACGGATGTTCAAGGGAATGCAATTTCCTGGTCGTCCGCGGGCATGATGGGTTTTAAAGGTTCCCGTAAGTCTACGCCGTATGCCGCACAGGTTGCAGCCGAAGACGCGGGCAAGAAAGCCCAAGAACATGGCATGAAATCGTTGGAAGTGGAAGTGAAAGGCCCGGGTGCTGGTCGCGAGTCCGCTCTGCGCGCACTGCAGTCCATCGGCTTTGTCATCACGTCAATCCGTGATGTGACGCCGATTCCGCACAACGGTTGCCGCCCGCCGAAACGTCGCCGCGTTTAAGCATACCGAGTATCGGGTAGTACGACAGAGTATTGGCGCGAATCCTTTGACGCTCTTATGGCGTCATCCAAAACGAGGGTTACACCGTGATCCAGAAAAACTGGCAGGAACTTATCAAACCGAATGGCCTGACGATCGAACCGGGCTCTGACCCGCTTCGCAAGGCCAAGCTTGTTGTCGAACCGCTTGAGCGCGGCTATGGCATGACGCTGGGCAATGGCCTGCGTCGTGTTCTGTTGTCGTCGCTTCAGGGTGGTGCGGTAACCAGCATCCATATTGAAGGCGTGTTGCACGAGTTCTCGTCCGTTCCGGGCGTGCGTGAAGACGTGACCGATATGGTTCTCAACATCAAGCAGCTTCCGGTCCGTGTGACCAGCGATCTGCCGAAACGTCTGCACCTGACCGCTTCTGGTCCGGGTGAAGTCAAAGCCGGTCAGATCAGCGAAGTTGCCGATGTTGACATTCTCGACAAAGACTTGGTGCTCTGTCACCTGGACGAGGGTGCTACGCTCAACATGGAACTGACCGTCGCAAGCGGTAAGGGCTATGTACCGGCGGACCGCAACCGTCCGGAAGACGCACCGATCGGTCTTATCCCGGTCGACGCGCTCTACAGCCCGGTCAAGAAAGTCAGCTACAAGGTTGAGAACACCCGTGAGGGCCAGGTTCTCGACTATGACAAGCTGACCATGGAAATCGAAACCGATGGTACGGTCACCCCTGAAGATGCAGTTGCTTTCGCAGCCCGCATCCTGCAGGACCAGCTTGCGATCTTCGTCAACTTCGACGAACCGGAAGAGACCACCAAATCGGAAGAAGAGGAAGAGCCGACCATCAACCGTCAGCTTCTCCGCAAAGTGGACGAGCTCGAGCTCTCCGTCCGCTCGGCCAACTGCCTGAAGAACGACAATATCGTCTATATCGGCGATCTCGTTCAGAAGACCGAAGCCGAAATGCTGCGGACGCCGAACTTCGGCCGCAAATCCCTGAACGAAATCAAGGAAGTTCTTTCCTCCATGGGCCTGCGCCTTGGCATGGAACTTCCGGCTTGGCCGCCTGAGAATATCGAAGAGCTGGCCAAAAAGCTCGAACAGGAATATTAAACACACCGGCGGCCGGGTTTTGGGGATATCCCAGAACCCTGCCGCTCTTTTAAAACCTCCCCTAGAGGGACACCTCCCGGTACTATGCCCGTGAAATATGAAAAGGGCACAAGGCCGGACAGGCAAAAGGAGTAGACCATGCGTCATCGTAATTCCGGCCGTAGGCTGAACCGTACCGTAAGCCACCGTAAGGCTCTGTTCATGAACCTCGCTCAGGCGCTTATCAAGCACGAGCAGATCGTGACCACGTTGCCGAAGGCAAAAGACCTGGCTCCGGTCGTTGAAAAGCTGATCACCATTGCTAAAAAAGGTGGTCTGGCCAACCGTCGTCTGGCGATCGCTCGCCTGCAGGACGAAACCCTGGTTGCGAAAATGTTCGACGAACTGGCCGAGCGTTACAAAGAGCGTAACGGTGGTTACACCCGCGTTCTCAAAGCCGGTTTCCGTCATGGCGACAACGCCCCGATGGCTGTCATCGAGCTTGTTGACCGTAACGAAGATGCCAAAGGCCAAGACAGCGGCCCGACCCAGGAAGCTGGTGAGGAAGAAGACGCTGCATAAGCCTTAAGGCGTGCAAGACTTCAGGAACGGCTCCGCCAGACAGGCGGGGCCGTTTTTCTTTTGGGGCCCTTGCTTTAATGTGGAACAAGGCGGGCTGTCCTGCCTATGCTGGCCACAGTCGATTCAGTAGCGGAGGTTCCATGTCAGACCCCAAGCTTACCAAGCGCACCGAGCTTTATGCCCACACGTATCTGCGGGTGGTGGAAGACCGGTATGACCATGAGGAAGAGGAACTCCGCTATTTGGTCAAGGAGGACCCCGATTTTTCGGTCGTCGGGGCGGTGACGGAGGGCGGCAAGGTCCTGATGCTGCGGCAGTTCCGGCCGGGGCCGGGGCGCTTCTGCTTCGACATGCCCGCCGGGATGATCGATCCGGGCGACACCGCACTTGAGACCGCCCATAAGGAACTTCTCGAAGAAACCGGTTATGTGGCGGCGGAGATGACGCTGGTCGCGGAAACCTATGTCTCGGCCTATTCGACGGCGCGCAAGCATATCTTCCTCGCGCGCGGCTGTACGCCCATTCAGGCGCCGGAGGAGGAAGAAAATGTGGTCGCGGAACCGGTGTTGATGGATGTGGAAGACTTTATCGCCCTTGTGCGCGCGGAGCCGATCATAGACCTTGATTGCGCCCTGATCCTTGCCGATTCCCTGGGGCATAAACTTTTTTAAAGTATCATAAATTTCCCCTTGCAATTTAAAGGCGAATTCCCTTTATCTGGGCGCCTTAAAAATTTGTGTCTAACTATTTCAAATCTGATGGGGGATTTATGAAATCGCTAAAATTGCTGGGGCTGGCCCTTGCGTTGTCGTGCGGGGTTTCGGCTTCGGCTTTTGCTGACCACAAGGTTGCGTTTATCGCCCGCGCCGGGACGCGCGGTGTCGGCGGTGAACTGGTTTTCCCGCTGGCGCATAACCTGAATTTCCGGGGCGGGGTCTATGGTTTGAACTTCAGCCATAACGACCGGGCTTCCGGCATTGACTATAAAATGAACGCCAAGCTTCTCTCGGCAGGTGGGTATCTGGACTGGTATGTCGGCGGTGGTAATTTCCACCTGAGCGCCGGCGCGCTTTATGACGGCAACAAGGTAGATGCCCATAACCTGCCGGCCCAGACGTTCGATATCGGCCGTAACACCTATACCGCCGATGAGATCGGGCAGCTGAATGGCCGGATCAGGACCAACAACTTCGCGCCTTATGCGGGGATCGGTTGGGGCAACGCCTTGACGGGCGACCACCGGGTCAAGTTCATGTTCGACCTTGGCGTTATGTACCATGGTAAGCCGCAGGCTTCGCTTGTTGCCGACATTCCGGCCGACAGCCCGCTCAATGCATCGCCGACGCTTCTGGCCCAATTTAACGACGACTTGAAGCGTGAAACCACGAATTTCCAGAATGATATCGCCGGCTACCGCTTCTACCCGGTTGTCAGCCTCGGGGTTTCCTACGCCTTTTAAACGCATCTGAGGCACAGTTCATCGCAAGGGGCGTCCCAGGATAGGGGCGCCCCTTTTTTCTGCCACTTTCCGTTCCTATTTAGGCCCCAAGTCAGGGCTTTGGCGGGACCAAGCTGGATGTGCCCCTTGCATGGGGCACGAGGCTCCGCCATAACTGACGCTTCAATCCATCAGCACGGAGTAAGCTGTCGATGAAACCGCTCAAGCAACTCATGTCCCTTATGGTGGTTTTCTGCGCCTTTGCGGGGCTTTCGCCCGCAAACGCCCAGATGACCGAACGGCAGGTGCCGGAATCCCGTACGCAAGTACAGCTTTCCTACGCGCCCCTGGTCCACAAGGCGGCGCCCGCGGTCGTCAACATCTATACCAAACAGGTTGTCCGCTCCCAGCGGTCGGCGCTGTTCGACGACCCTTTGTTCCAGCGCTTCTTCGGGCAGAACTTCAGCTTCGGCATGCCGCAGGAACGGGTGCGGGGCTCGCTGGGCTCGGGCGTGATCGTGCGGCCGAACGGTGTGATCATCACCAACCACCACGTGATCGCGGGCGCTGATGAAATCCGCGTGGTCCTGGCGGACCGGCGGGAATTCGATGCCAAGGTGGTGCTGGATGACAAACGCACTGACCTCGCTGTCCTCAAAATCAATGTCGGCAACGACCGGCTGGATAGCCTGCCCTTGGCCGACTCCGACCAGGTGCAGGTCGGCGACATCGTGCTGGCGATCGGCAACCCGTTCGGGATCGGGCAGACGGTCACCAGCGGTATCGTCTCGGCGAACGCGCGGACGCAGGAAGGCATTTCCGACTTCGGCTTCTTTATCCAGACAGACGCCGCCGTGAACCCCGGGAACTCCGGTGGTGCGCTTGTCGGCATGGACGGTAAACTTCTCGGTATCAACACCGCCATCTACAGCCGCACCGGTGCTTCGAACGGGATCGGGTTCGCGATCCCGGCCAACATGGTCAAGACCGTCCTCCGCGCCGCGATGAACGAAGGCACGCTGACGCGGCCATGGCTGGGGATCAAGGGCCAGTCGGTGACGGCGGACCTCGCCGCAGGCCTCGGGCTTGACCGCGCGGGTGGTGTGCTCATCGACAATATCTATCCGGGTGGTCCGGCCGCTGAGGCAGGGCTCAAGACCGGCGACGTCATCATGGCGGTCGGTGACAAGGAAGTCATCGACGAGCCGGGGCTCAATTTCCGGGTCGCGACGCGCAAGGAAGGTGACGAAGTCACGCTGGCTGTGCTGTCGGACGGCGCCATCACCCAGAAGACAGTCAAGCTGCAGCTGCCGCCTGAGAATCCGCCGCGTGACATAACCACGCTGGATGGTCACAACCCGTTCCAGGGCGTGAAGATCGCCAACATGTCGCCGCGCTTCAATGACGAGCTGCAGATCAACCAGTTCGAAAGCGGTGTCGTGGTGCTGGGCGTTGACCCGCGCTCGCCGTCGGCGCGCTACCAGTTCCTGGTGCCGGGCGATATCATCATGGAAGTCAACGGCCGCAAGATCGGCAAGGTCTCCGACCTGGATAACGACCTGCTCGAAAACCAGCAGCGCTATGACTATAAGGTGCGCCGCCGCGGCGGGGATCAGGAATGCCAGATCATTCCGAACCGCTCCTACCGCTGCGTCCAGCTGCAGTAAGGAAGGCATCTATGGTCGATCTGTTCGAAAGCGCGGGGGCGGATGATGGCGCGCCACGTCCGCTCGCGGACCGGCTGAGGCCCCGTGCGCTCGACCAGGTCGTCGGCCAGTCACATTTGCTGGGGGAGGGCGGACCACTCGCCCGGATGGTCAAGTCCGGCAAGATCAGCTCGCTGATCCTGTGGGGCCCGCCGGGGACCGGTAAAACCACGATCGCGCGCCTGCTGGCCGACCATGCCGACCTGGCGTTCGAGCAGATTTCCGCCATCTTCTCCGGCGTCGCCGACCTCAAGAAGGTGTTTGAGGCCGCGAAGGCGCGCCGTATGGGTGGACGCGGGACGCTATTGTTCGTCGATGAGATCCACCGCTTCAACCGCTCCCAACAGGACGGCTTCCTGCCTTATGTGGAAAACGGCACGGTGACGCTGATCGGCGCCACCACCGAGAACCCGTCGTTTGAGATCAACGGCGCGCTTCTGTCGCGGATGCAGGTGCTGGTCCTCAACCGGCTGGACGATCAGGCGCTCGAAGAACTGCTCGTCCGCGCCGAAACCGAATATGGCGAGCCGCTGCCGGTCGATGCCGATGCCCGCGTGGCCCTCAAGGCCATGGCGGATGGCGACGGCCGCTTCCTGCTCAACTGCGTCGAGACGCTTTATAACCTCGCGTCAGGGGAAGTGTTGCAGACGCAACAGCTCGCGGCGCTCCTGCAACAGCGCGCGCCGTCCTATGACAAGGACCGGGACGGCCACTATAACCTCATCTCCGCGCTTCATAAGTCCCTCAGGGGCTCAGACCCGGACGCGGCGCTTTACTGGGCTGCCCGGATGCTGGTCGCGGGTGAGGACCCGATGTATCTGATCCGCCGTTTGGTCAGGTTCGCGAGCGAGGATATCGGCCTTGCCGACCCGGAAGCGATCCATCAGGCGCTCGCCGCCAAGGATGCGTATGACTTTCTGGGCAGCCCGGAGGGCGAGCTTCAGATCGCGCAGGCGGTGCTATACCTCGCCACCGCGCCCAAATCGAACGCGGCCTACAAGGCGGAGAAGGCGGCGAAGAAAACCGCGCGCGCAACCGGCAGCCTGATGCCGCCCGCCCATATCCTCAATGCGCCCACCAAGATGATGAAGAACCTGGGCTACGGTAAAAACTACGCCTACGACCATGACACCGAAGCAGGCGTGTCCGGCCAGAATTATTTCCCGGACGGCGAACCGCGGCAGGAATTCTACCGCCCGGTCGAGCGCGGGTTCGAGCGCGAGATCCAGAAGCGCCTCCAGTATTTTGCCCGCATCCGCGCCGACTATGCCGCCAGGGCGCAGTCGGACGGCGGAGATGACTGACTTCACCCAAAATTTCGTATAATTGACATGGGTGTATTTTTCTCGCCTAATGCGTATTGTCGGTGCGTGGGGAGATTATTCGTCTATGGAATTTATTGCGAAGTTTGAAGGGCTAGAAGCAGACCGTCATCGCGCACCAGCTTACGAAGCTGCCGAGAGTATTGTTGGCATCGCACGGGCGTTTACACTTGCTAGCCATACCTTAGTGACGGGGGAGGTAAGGAAGCGGACCCCATATGATAATCGGTTGGCGTTATATTTACGTCCGATGCGTGAAGGTAGTCTGGAGACAGTTTTTCACGCGATAGTTCAGTCCCCCGATCTGAAGGCTTTTGGAATAGCCGCAGGTGCGGGAATCACAGCCTCACTTTTTACTGATCTAATTCGAGTTTTATTTCGCCGTGCTGTTGGCTTTGAACAAAAAGCGGAAAGCCGGAGTGTGGAGCAATTCATCGAAGATAAGGCTGGAAACTTCGATGCGCTTCAGGATGCCGTGGAGCCTGCCCTGAAGATGGCGCACGAGGTCATTGATAATGGTGTCTCTAGCATCTCGATTATTGGAGACAGTAATGTTGCGAAATTTAATAGGATTACCAAGCAATATATTCGCTCCCATGCCCTTGAGGAGCGTTTTGAAGAAATGGATGTGAGCGTTGGTGCTTTCAATGTGAACCAAAAAACTGGGAGGGTCTTCTTTCATGATCTGGGTAAGACGGTTCCATTTAAGATAGCCAAAGAAGCTCCTCCGTTTACCACTACTATCTTGGCGGCAGGACTTGAGGCCTATGCCAATGCCTTAGGTACAAAACCCACTCATATTCGTTTCCGTCGTGTATTGACTCCTGATGGCCGTACCAAATCTATTGTCATCTATGGAGCAAGCAGAGTTATCATACAGTAACTTCACCCATTTCGTCGGCATCGACTGGACCGGCGCCAAGGGCCGGGCCCACGCGGGCCTCGCCATCGCGCTATGCGCCGTGGGGGAGGGCGCGCCGAAGCTTATCTCCCCACCGTCCGGAAAACGCCGCTGGAGCCGCGAGGAATGCGCGGCCTGGATTTCCGCTGGTATGGGGCTTGGAGAGGGCGCCCGGGCCCTTGTCGGGCTCGATTCGTCCTTCGGGATGCCTTTTGCGGATGAGGAAACCTATTTGCCCGGCGCGCCCCTGCCTGCGGACGTGCGCGGGCTTTGGGCCCATGTCGATACCCTGTGTGCCGGGGATGCCGACCTTTATGGCGGCGGCTTCGTCGATGCCCATGCCGAACATTATCTGCGCGGGGACATCAAAGGCGCGCGCTACAGCCGCCGGATGCGGGTGGCCGAACGGCTCGCCGTAGACTCCGGCGCGGGGCCGTGCGAAAGCGTATTCCATCTGGTGGGGCCCAGCCAGGTCGGGCTTTCGGGGCTTTCGACCATGCGAATGCTGCACAGATTGAATCAAGTGCCCCATGTGGCGCTGTGGCCGTTCGACGAGGACCTTGAAAAGCCTGTCGTGGTGGTTGAGATCTATGCCGCAGCTTTCGCGGCGCTTGCGGGGCACAAGGGCAAATTCCGGCGCCGGGAAGACCTTAAATCCGCGCTTCTCCGCCTCGGCGCTACCGGGCCTTTGCGCGTCGGTGGGGACATGAGCGACCATGCCGCAGACGCGGTCATAACCGCGGCCGCGCTCCGCAATATTCATGACGTACGCAAATACTGGAATCCCGCGGGGCTTTCCACTATGGTGCGCCGCACCGAGGGCTGGGTCTTCGGGGTAGAATGACGGTTAGTGAAAAGGACGACGTATGCGGATGCTGTTTGCCATCGCCGCTGGCGGCGCGACCGGCGCTTTGATGCGCCACTTTATTTCGGGCTGGGTGATGCACCGGGTGGGCACTGGCTTTCCGTTCGGCACCTTTACGGTCAATATCCTGGGTAGCTTGATGATGGGCTTCCTGGTGACGGCCTTTGCACTCAAATTCCAAACTACGCAGGAGCTTCGCGGCTTCCTGACCGTGGGCATGCTCGGCAGCCTGACCACCTTTTCGACCTATTCGCTTGAAACCGCGCTGTTGATTGAGCGCGGCAATATCTCCGGCGCGGCGCTTTATGCGCTTGGGTCCCTGATGGTGGGCGTGACCGCGCTTTTCACCGGCATGTGGCTTGGCCGGGTGGTGGTCGCATGAGGACCGTCCAGAATATCACGGTGGCGGACGACGATCATGACGTCCGGCTCGACCGCTGGTTCAAACGCCATTTCCCGGACCTGAGCTTCATCCAGCTCCAGAAAATGTGCCGCAAGGGCGAGGTGCGCCTGGATGGCCACCGCGTCAAGCCGGGCGACCGCATCTATGCCGGTCAGTCGGTGCGCGTACCGCCGCTGGGTGACCGTGCCGTCCCCAAACCGGACGATGTCAAGCCGAAGGCCGAGCACAAACTCTCGGATGAGGATATCAAAGAGGTCCGCAGCTGGGTGCTGTATAAGGACGATCAGGTGATCGCCATCAATAAGCCCGCGGGACTGGCGACCCAGGGCGGGACCGGCCAGAAACGCCATCTGGACGGGCTTCTGGAGGCGCTCCGCTACGACAGCGAGCACCGTCCGCGCCTTGTGCACCGGCTTGATAAAGATACATCGGGCGTGCTGCTGCTGGGCCGCAGTGCCAACTCTGCCGCCGCCCTCGCCAAGGGCTTCCAGTCCAAGGAAACCGACAAACGCTATTGGGCGCTCGTCAAGGGCGTGCCGCACCCGACCGACGGCCGCATTGTCCTCAAGATGGACAAGGCGCCGATCAAGGGCGGGGAGCGCATGGTGGTCACCGAAGACGGCAAGAAATCGATGACCGACTATGCGGTGGTCGATAGCGCGCCGCCGGAAGCCGCCTGGCTCGCGCTCAAGCCGCACACCGGCCGGACGCACCAATTGCGTCTGCACTGCGCCGAGATGGGCCATCCGATTGTCGGCGACGGCAAATATGGCGGTGCGGATGCGTTCCTCACCGGCGCGATTTCCCGCAAGCTGCATCTGCACAGCCAGTCTGTCACCTTCCCGCACCCCAAGGGCGGCATGATGACGGTCACGGCACCGCTGCCGCCCCACATGAAGGAAAGCTTCGCCATGCTGGGCTTCGAAGTCGGGGAGTATGAAGACCCGCTTCAGGAGGACTGAGCGTGTCAGGCTTTACCAAGCTCGTGATTTTCGACTGTGACGGCACGCTGGTGGACAGCCAGCATATGATCGTCGGCTCGATGCAGGAAACCTTCGAGGAAATGGGGCTCGCACCCGTGAGCGACGCCGATGTGCGGTCGATCATCGGCCTGAGCCCGGTTCAGGCCATCGCGGCGCTTGTCCCGGACGAAGACCCCGCTTTCCATGATGCTGTGGCCGAAAAGTTCAAATCGGTCTTCTACCGCCGCCGCGTGGCGATGCAGGCGGGTCCCGACCCGCTGTTTGATGGCACGCTGGAGGTGCTTGAGGCCTTGAATGACGCGGGCTACATGCTCGGGGTCGCGACCGGGAATTCAGTGCGTGGCCTCAATCGCGTCCTTGATGAACACAAGCTGGGCCATCTGTTCGTCACGCTTCAGACCGCGGACCACCATCCGTCCAAGCCACACCCGTCGATGATCCAGACAGCGATATTGGAAGCGGGCGCCCACGCTGACAGTGCAATCATGATTGGTGACACCAGCTATGATATGATGATGGCGCGCGCGGCCCGCTGCGGCGGGATCGGTGTTGACTGGGGATACCATCACACCGACATGCTCAAAGATGCCGGTGCGGACCATGTGGTTTCCCGTTTCCATGATATTCCCGAGCTGGTCGCCGGGATGATAGGAGCTGCGTGATGATGAAACACCAAGACAGTTTCGAGGATGAAGCGCTGAGGCCGCGCCGCGGCTTCCTGGTGGCTTCCGCGGTGGCGAGCGTGGCGGCGATTGCGGCTTATCTGTACCGGGACGATATAATCGGCGCAGACGGCCATAACGAGATCGCCTTTGCCTTCCTGATCGGCATGTTGATCCTGATTGCCATGTATCTGCTTCTGTGTTTCCGGGTGCCGAGGATCGGCAACCGGCTTCTGGGCTATGACGTCATGCTCAAGCCGGAGAAGAAAAAGGAAAAGGCCAGCATGGAATATGTTGGCAGTTTCAAAGTGCAGGCAGGGCTCGCCGAAAAGCGCCAAAACACCAACCGCAAGCAGGCGCGTTATTCGCGCCGCAAGCTCGCGGAGGTGACGCGCCAGATGCAGGCTGAGAAGAAGGCCGGGGCGGAGACATCCACTGCGGAACCTTCCTCTGAAAAGACCACAAAAGACGAATAGACGATGAAAAGATTTTACAAGACCGTCAGTGTTGAAAGCACCGAGGCGGGCCATGTTGTTGCGCTTGACGGCCGTATCGTCAAAACCCCCGCCAGGGAGACGCTGGCCATGCCGACGAAGGCGTTGGCCGAGGCCGTGGCCGCGGAGTGGGACGCGCAGGCGGATGAGGTCAAGCCGGATACCATGCCGGTGACCAAGCTTGCCAACACCGTGCAGGACCGTGTCGCCCCGCGCCATGACGAGGTGGTGGCGGAAGTCGCCAATTATGCCGGCACCGACCTCCTGTGCTACCGCGCCGATGACCCGGCGGAGCTCGCGGCCCTTCAAGCCAAGGCCTGGGACCCGTATCTGGACTGGCTCGCGGAAGAAGAAGGCATCCGTCTCAAGGTCACGGACGGCATCATGCCGATTGCCCAGGACAAGGCGGCGCTTGACGCGATTACGGCCATCGTTAAGGCGCATGATCCTTATGAACTGACGGCGCTTCATGCCTTCACCACTGGGCTGGGCTCGCTGATCCTCGGCCTCGCGCTCATGCGCGGCTTTACCGATTTCGACACCATCTGGCGCGCCAGCCTGGTGGATGCCGAGCACCAGGAAGAGAAGTGGGGCACCGATTGGGAAGCCGAAGAAAAGCGCGATCTCCTGCGCGCCGACATGGAAGCCGCGATCGCGTTCCTTTCGCACATGCGAAATAAATCGCTGGAAAGCCCGGCTAAAGCAGGATAATAAAATTTCATCACTGGGAGCGCGGGCCGGGAAGCCACGCCCGCAGGCTCAAGGGGAAGGTTATATGAAACAAATTCTGGAAAAGCTTGAGCTCAAGCGCGAAGAAGCGCGCCTGGGCGGCGGGCAGGCCCGCATCGATGCCCAGCACAAACGCGGCAAACTGACGGCGCGGGAACGCATCGACCTTCTGCTCGATGAGGGCAGCTTTGAAGAATATGACATGTTCGTTGAACACCGCTGTGCCGATTTCGGTATGGGCGAGACCAAGTATCCGGGGGACGGCGTCGTCACCGGGTCTGGCACCATCAACGGCCGGCTGGTTTATGTGTTCAGCCAGGATTTCACGGTTTTTGGCGGGTCGCTGAGCGCAACCCACGCCCAGAAGATCATCAAGGTCATGGATATGGCCATGAAGGTGGGCGCACCGGTGATCGGCATTAACGACAGTGGCGGCGCGCGCATCCAGGAAGGTGTCGCGGCGCTTGGCGGCTATGCCGACGTGTTCCAGAAGAACGTTCTGGCCTCAGGCGTCGTGCCGCAGATCAGCATGATCATGGGGCCGTGCGCGGGTGGTGCTGTCTATAGCCCGGCGATGACCGACTTCATCTTCATGGTGCAGGACACCAGTTATATGTTCGTGACCGGCCCGGATGTGGTGAAGACCGTGACCAACGAAGTGGTGACGCAGGAACAGCTGGGCGGGGCATCGACCCACACCACCAAATCCGGCGTGGCCGACAAGGCGTTCGACAATGACGTGGAAGCGCTGGCGCAGCTTCGCCGCTTCTTCGACTTCCTGCCGCTTAATAACCGGGAAAAGCCGCCGGTCCGGCCGACTTTCGACCAGGCGGACCGGATCGAGAAATCGCTCGACAGCGTGATCCCGAGCAATCCGAACAAGCCTTATGACATGCATGAGGTGATCCAGAAGCTCGTCGACGAAGGCGATTTCTTCGAAATCCAGCCCAAGCATGCGGGTAATATCCTGACTGGTTTCGCGCGCATGGACGGCGAAACAGTGGGCATCGTCGCCAACCAGCCGATGGTGCTGGCCGGTTGCCTGGATATCGACAG
Source organism: Kordiimonas marina (assembly GCF_023006325.1). GTDB lineage: Bacteria > Pseudomonadota > Alphaproteobacteria > Sphingomonadales > Kordiimonadaceae > Kordiimonas > Kordiimonas marina. The sequence goes on along the minus strand of NZ_JAINDF010000003.1, from coordinate 579,190 downwards.
CAGCAAGAAAGCCGCGCGGTTTGTGCGCTTCTGTGACTGTTTCAATATTCCGATCATCACGCTCGTGGACGTGCCCGGCTTCCTGCCCGGCACCGCACAGGAATATGGCGGCATCATCAAGCACGGCGCCAAGCTTCTGTTTGCTTACGGCGAAGCCACGGTGCCGAAGATCACCGTCATCACACGCAAGGCTTACGGCGGCGCTTATGACGTTATGGCATCCAAGCACCTGCGTGGGGACCTCAACTATGCCTGGCCGACCGCCGAGATCGCGGTCATGGGCGCGAAGGGCGCCGTGGAAATCCTGTACCGCAAGGAAAAGGACGACGCGGAAAAGATCAAGCAGCGCACCAAGGATTATGAGGATCTGTTCGCGAACCCGTTCGTCGCGGCCCAGCGCGGCTATATCGATGAGGTTGTCATGCCGCATTCGACGCGGAAACGCATCATCTCCGGCCTCAAGAAGCTTGCGAACAAGCATCTCGAGAACCCGTGGAAGAAGCACGACAATATTCCGCTTTAACGGGAGAGTGTGATGAGTTCGGACGTTAAGACGACGCTCAAGGAAATAGGCTTCAAGGCGCTGGGTTTCTTCGTTGTCCTCGTGGCTGGTGGCTATCTGCTCGCAGGCTTTGGGGTCGGCGGCAAACCCAGCCCGTTTCAGGCCATCATCCTGGCTATCCTGCTGGCCACGCTGGAGAAATTCGGCAGCCAGCACCATGAAAAGCATGGGGATGACGGCGGTTCTGACGGAGATGCTGCCTGATGGCGAAGCCGCTCCCGGACGATATGGCGCATGTCGCCCAAAACGCCCGCCGCGCCGAAATCCGGTCGGTTGCCGTGATGGCGTTCATTGTCGGTGGAGCGGTTGGCTTTGGGCTCGGGCGGGGGTTTCCATCCGCTGACGGATCGCACTACACCTTCTTTTTCGGCGTCCTTGTCGTCGCCGCACTTTGGTTTCTCGCCGCACGCCGGCGGGCACAGAAATAATACCGGGATAGGGGCTATAGAGCATGTTCAATAAAATCCTGATCGCCAACCGGGGGGAAATCGCGTGCCGGGTCATCAAGACCGCGCGCCGCATGGGCATCAAGACAGTCGCGGTCTATTCGGACGCGGACGCCGATGCGCTGCATGTGGAAATGGCGGACGAAGCCGTTCACATCGGCCCGCCTGCCGCGGCGGAAAGCTACCTGCTGGCGGACAAGATCCTGCAGGCCGCCAAGGATACGGGCGCCGAGGCGATCCACCCGGGCTACGGCTTCCTGTCCGAGCGTGCCGAGTTCGTCAAGGCCGTGCAGGCTGCGGGCATCGCCTTTATCGGGCCGGACCCGAAAGCCATCGACGCCATGGGCGACAAGATCACCAGTAAGAAACTGGCGGCTGAGGCCGGTGTTTCCACCGTGCCCGGCTATATGGGCATCATCAAGGACGCGGATGAGGCGGTCAAAATCGCGTCGGAAATCGGTTATCCGGTGATGCTGAAGGCCTCCGCGGGCGGTGGCGGCAAGGGCATGCGGATCGCCTTTTCCGACGAAGAAGCTCATGAAGGCTTTATCTCAGCCCAGAACGAGGCGCGCTCCAGCTTCGGCGACGACCGCGTATTCATCGAGAAATTCGTTGAAGAGCCGCGCCATATCGAAATCCAGGTGCTGGGCGACAAGCACGGCAACGTGATTTACCTGGGCGAACGCGAATGCTCGATCCAGCGCCGTCACCAGAAGGTGGTTGAGGAAGCGCCGAGCCCGTTCCTCGATGAAGCGACGCGCAAAGCCATGGGCGAGCAGGCTGTCGCGCTCTCGAAAGCTGTGGATTATTGCAGTGCCGGAACGGTCGAGTTCATCGTCGACAAGAACCGCAATTTCTATTTCCTTGAGATGAACACCCGCCTGCAGGTGGAACACCCGGTGACTGAGCAGGTCACGGGCATCGACCTCGTCGAGCAGATGCTGCGCGTGGCGGACGGCGAGAAGCTCACGCTCCGCCAAGAGGACGTCAAGCTCACCGGCTGGTCGATGGAAACCCGCGTTTATGCCGAGGACCCGTTCCGCGGCTTCCTGCCGTCGATCGGCCGCCTGACCCGTTATGTACCGCCGGAGGAGACAGAGACCGTCCGTGTGGACACCGGCGTCTATGAGGGCGCGGAAATTTCCATGTTCTACGACCCGATGATCGCCAAGCTGATCACGACGGGTGAAACCCGCGATGAGGCGATTGCCGCCCAGCGTAAAGCGCTCGACGAATATTATATCCGCGGGATCGGCCACAATATCCCGTTCCTGGCGGCCCTGATGGCGCATCCGCGCTTCCAGGCAGGCAACATGACCACCGGCTTCATTGCCGAGGAATATCCGGACGGCTTCCATGGCGGTGTCCTCCGGGATGAGGTCAAGGAAGCCATGATCGTCGCCGCGACCTTCCTCAACGCTGTGGAGCGCTCCCGCGAGAGCCAGATCGAAGGTCAGATCACCGAGCCCGAAGCCCCGCAGAACCGCCAGTGGGTGGTGTCGATCAACGGTGATGAAGCCGTGACTTCGATCATCCCGATGGAAGACCATTCGGTGGTCGCGGTTGGCGATAAGAAGGTCGAGCTGTTCAGCGACTGGATTCCCGGCCAGCCGGTCCTCCATGCCACCATCGGCGATGTCGATTACGCGATGGAGATTGACCGGGGCACCCTCGGCTGGACGCTGACGTGTGACGGTGTCGCCATGGATGTGCGGGTTCAGACCGAACGCGCCGCCGCGCTCTATAAGCTGATGCCTGAGAAGGTCGAGGCCGACACCAGCAAGATGCTGCTGTGCCCGATGCCGGGCCTTGTGGTGTCGATCAACGTCGCCGAAGGCGACGAGATCAAGGCGGGCCAGGCGCTCGCGGTCGTCGAAGCCATGAAGATGGAAAACATCCTGCGCGCCGAGCGCGACGGGGTGGTCAAGTCGGTGAATGCCGAAGCGGGCGATAGCCTCGCGGTTGATGCCGTGATCATGGAGTTCGAATAAGCCGGTGACCGGGGCAGAGAGTCATAAGGCAACTGTAAGCTTGCTTGAAAGGCTGGTGGGGTTCGATACCACCAGCCGCCTCTCCAACCTCGCGCTCATTGAGTTCATCGCCGCCTATCTGAAGGAGCATGGCATCGAGGCCGAGCTTCAGAAGAATGCGGACGGCGACAAAGCCAACCTCATCGCCACCATTGGCCCCAGGGTCGAAGGTGGCGTTGTGCTTTCGGGCCACACGGATGTGGTGCCCGTGGAGGGGCAGGACTGGACGTCCGACCCGTTCACGCTGACCGAACGCGACGGGCGGCTTTATGGCCGTGGCGCGGCTGACATGAAAGGCTTCATCGCCTCAGCGCTCGCCCATGTGCCGCTGTTCGTGAAAGCCGACCTGAAAACGCCGATCCATCTCGCTTTCTCCTATGATGAGGAGATCGGCTGCTTGGGCGTTCAGCAGATGGTGCAGTATCTGAAGCCGCTGCTGCCGCGCCCCAAGGTGGTCGTGGTGGGCGAACCCACCTCGATGCAGGTCGCGAATGCCCACAAGGGCCAGCATGTCAGCCGCACCCGCGTGATCGGGCGGGAGGCGCATTCCAGCCGTCCGGAAGACGGGGTGAACGCTGTGGCCGTGGCGGCGGAGCTGATCGGCTTCATCACCGAGATGGCGCGCAAGGAACGGGAAGAGGGGCCGCGCGATGACGCGTTCGACCCGCCTTATACCAGCTTCAATGTCGGCCCGATCATCGGCGGCAGCGCCTTTAACATCATCCCGAATGTGTGCGAGTTCGATTGGGAATTCCGCCCGCTGCCCGCAACCGACTCCGCAGCGCTTCTGAAGCGCTATCAGGACCATATCGACACGGTGGTCGGCCCGCGTATCGCCGCCGAGCACGCAGGCTGCCATATCGAGAATGGCCGCTGGGCCTATCTGCCACCCCTGAAGGCTGAGCCAGGCTCGGACGCCGAGGCGCTGGTGCTGGCGCTCGCGGAGAAGAACGACACCAGTGTCGTCGCCTTCGGGACCGAAGCAGGCCACTTCCAGGGCATCGATTATCCCGCCGTCGTCTGCGGCCCGGGCAGTATCGCCCAGGCCCACAAGCCGGATGAATATGTCGAGCTGAACCAGCTTGCCGCCTGCGACCGTTTCATGACCCGCCTCGCCGAGACGCTTGCCTCCTGACCAATCGAAAGTTAGGATTTCAGGGAAGAAGAAGCACCGCAGAGTGCCCTGATGAAAAAGCGAGGAAAAACATGAAACGTTTCTTATGGGGGCTAATGGCCTTCTGGGCAGTTGCCATTGCCGTTTATGCCCTTTATCTCATTACGCATACAGACCTTATCCGTGCCAATGATGTCCTGCGGGAAGATTTAGCTCAGCGTGCGTTTGCGCTCTATGGCCACCTTGCTGGTGGTGCTGTTGGCATGGTTTTGGGTCCGCTCCAGTTTCTTCGGTCCGTGCGGCAACGCCATCCCCGCCTTCATCGCTGGATGGGGCGCACTTATGTTGTGGCCTGCATCGTCTCCGCCCTGTGTGGATTGGTCCTGGCCGTTCATATTGATGTTGGGCCAATACCGCCCGTGGGATTTAGCCTGTTGGCGCTGGCGTGGCTTTCAAGCACAACGACGGCTTTCCTGAAAGCCCGGGGTCGGGATTTTGGCGCACATGAACGCTGGATGGTTCGCAGCTACGCCCTAACCCTTGCTGGCGTGTCGTTGCGCATTCAGTTGCCACTGATGCTGATCGGTGGGGTCGAATTTTCGCTCGCTTATGCCATCATTTCGCTGAGTTGTTGGGTGCCGAACCTGCTTTTGGCGGAACTTTTTATCAAGGCGCGCAAGTCTTCCCCGCGCCCGGTGGCGGCTTGACAGCAGGCAAGAGCCGGCGGACAGTTGAGGCGGAACGGAGACCTCCAAATGACAGATATTCAGAACCGTGCGGCTGTCCGCGTGCGTATCCATGGCCGGGTGCAGGGTGTGTGGTACCGCGCCTGGACCGAGGAGGAAGCGGCGCGTCTCGGCCTTCATGGCTGGGTCCGGAACCGCAAGGACGGCACGGTGGAGGCCTTGTTTGTCGGGCCGGAGGCGGATGTGAATACCATGCTGGTCAAATGCCATGATGGCCCGCCTGCGGCAGAGGTTGAAAAGGTTGAGACCTTCCCGGCCGAGGGCATCGTGCCCCGGCGTTTTGAGGTTAAACCGACGGTGTGACGCTTTGCCCCCATAAGGGGCATTGATCCGGCCGTACCCATCCTGCAAGATAGCCGCCTAAAAGACTGAACAGCTAACGATAGGGAGCTTTGTTATGTCGGCTGAAGGGTATCATGAGCCCATTAATGAAATTTCGGATGAAACGCGCGATATGCACCGCGCCATCACGTCGCTGATGGAGGAGCTGGAGGCTGTCGACTGGTATAACCAGCGGGTCGATGCCTGCAAGGATGATGACCTCAAGGCGATCCTCGCTCATAACCGTGATGAGGAAAAAGAACATGCCGCCATGGTGCTGGAATGGATCCGGCGGAAAGACCCGACGTTCGACAAGGAACTGAAGGACTATCTTTTTACCGACAAGCAGATCGCCCACAAATAAGGCGCCTGCAGCGTGAAAAATCCAAAGCCGTATCCGGATAGCCGGGTGCGGCTTTTGTCATTTATGCAGCATTGGGTTTGTCGGGGTGGGGTATGGATTTTCCCCACCGGTCAAACAGGGCCAGGAACCAGCGCTTCAAGGGAATTTTTGCGCGTTCGCACGGGCGGCCAATGAGGACCGCGGCCATGAGGGGCACGCCAAATACCATCATCCGCTGAGGGGCAGAGTCCACAGGGAACCAGCCGAGGGCGGCGATGAGCATGATGAGCGGCAAATGGAACAGGTACAGCGAGAAGGTCAGGGACCCGGCATAACGGGCTGGGGCCGCGACGGACTGCACCCAGTCTTTAATGCTCTCAGGCAGGGTGCTGAACCCCAGGATGACAAGCGAAAAGCCGATGCCATCGGTATAATCGCTGATCAGCATGGGCCGGAGGAGCGGCAACGTCCAGCGGTGGGTGCCCTCCCGGATGAGAGGCGAGGCATAGACAAGCGCGAGCCCGAGGATGAAAGCTGCCCCCGCTACCCACCCCGGCAGGCTACGGATTCTCTTGCGCAAATGATAGACGCCAAGGCCCATCAGCCAGATCGGCAGGCGCGACAGGATGGACGGCCCGACAAGCAGGGCCGCCAGTATAAGCCACAGCCACTTCCTGGGGCCTTTCAGAAAGAAATAGAGCCCGAACAGCACATAATAGCTGGCTTCATAGCTCAGGGACCAGAAGGGGGCATTGCTGCCCGGGGCCACGGGCCAGGACCAGAACTCATTGGCATAAAGGAAGGTTGCGAGATAGCCGAGGAGATGCTCGCCGCCGAAGTTCCAGGGGCCGTTATAGTAGAAGCCGGCATTGGCTGACAGGCCGATTGCATCTGCGGCCACTGTGAGAAGAAGCGCGGGCAATACCACGGAATAAAGCCTGGCCAGCCGGGCTGCGGCATAGTCCTTCGCCTTGGTTTCACGCGTGTCTGTCACATAGCCGATCACATAACCGGAGAGCACGAAGAAGACCATGACCGCGGTTTCAAGATACCGTCCCACCTGCCAGAACAGCCCGCCGGAGAAGGCGTGCCCCGCAGTATGGCCGACGAAAACCACCATCGCCGCTGTGAAACGGCTGATGTCCAGGAAAACCGATGTGTGCCGGTCCATTGATGCCCCACCTTCGAAGGCGGCCTGAGGAGGCCGCGTATCCCCCATCAGGATTTATAGGGGGGAAGCAGAAGGGCGGTCAATCTTTCGAGAAGGGCAGAGGGCTATACCTTGAAGACGGGGTGGGTGTCTTCAATGGGCATGCCAGCCTCCACCACGCCGCTTTCGGTCGGCATGGCTTCGTAGGGCAGTTTGCTCGCTTGGGTCTCTGACGGGCCTTCCGGCGCTTCCTGGAACTCCAGGTGCATCGGTCGGCTTTCCAGGCCGAAGACCTCGTCGAACACGTCCTTCAGCACCACATCAAGGTCATCCATCGTGACCGGCAGGCCAAGGTCGGCGAGGCTTGTGACGCCATGCTCGGAAATGCCGCAGGGTACGATGCCGGTGAAATGCTCCAGGTCAGGTTCCACATTGATGGCAATGCCGTGGAAGGTAACCCACTGGCGCACACGGACACCGATGGCGGCGACCTTGTCCTCGCGGCCGGCGCCGCGTTCCACCCATACCCCGACCCGGCCCTTGCGGCGTTCGGCCGTCACGCCGAATTTGGCGAGCGAGCGGATGATGACTTCCTCGAGGCTATAGACGAACTGACGGACATCGCGGCCACGCTTCTTGAGGTCGAGCATGAAATAGACCACGCGCTGGCCGGGGCCGTGGTAGGTATATTGCCCGCCGCGCCCGGCGTCATAGACCGGGAAGCGGTCCGGGTCCACCAGGTCGGCCGGGTCCGCGCTTGTGCCCGCGGTATAAAGCGGTGGATGTTCGAGGCACCAGACCATCTCAGCCGCGTCTCCAGCCCGGATCTGCCGCACGCGCTCTTCCATGAAGGCAAGCGCGTCAGGGTAGGCGACCAGCTCATCGCTGATCTTCCATTCAAGCGGCATGGACAGGGTGGGCTCTTGGGTGCTCATTCGGTCCCTCTTAGTCTCTTGTGATATCGTGGCGCCTAGGCGCCTTTGGGGGCTTCATACCGCCAAACGGGGCCGAGGCCAAGCCGGAAAGCACGCGCCGTGGCGGTGCCGAGGCTGCTGGAGAGGCGCGATTTCCACCGATTCTCGCTTGTCGGTGGATGTCTGCTTGATGTCGGCCCCCGGTTTGGTTAAGCATTTGATAACGCTGCTTGTGCATTATAGCGGTGCCTCAGGCATCCTTTGGCGCGGAAACAGGGTAAAGTGAGCCCAGTAGAGGATTTTAATGAGCTTTCATTCCGTCAATCGAGTCTCCGTTGAGATCACAGTTGTGCTCGGGCGTACCCACATGCCGGTGCGCCAGCTTCTGAAGATGGGCCGGGGTGCCGTGATCGATCTGGATGCCAAGCATGAAGACGAATGCTGGGTCTACGCGAACGGCGAATTGATCGCGCGTGGCGAGATCATGATCGTCGGTGAAAAAATCGGCGTTTCCATCACCCGGATGATGAGCCAGCTTCAGGTCTGACGCATCCTCATAAGCCGCAGAAACCTGGGGCCTGTCAGTTTCATTTCATTTTCATGTCTTTTTCCCCTTGCGGGGGTGAATTCTTTCTGTTAGCTAAGCGCCCGTTCCGTTGCGGTCGTGGCGGAATTGGTAGACGCGCAGCGTTGAGGTCGCTGTGGGGTAACACCCGTGGAAGTTCGAGTCTTCTCGACCGCACCATCTCAGAGCCCGAAGGTGAAAGCCTTCGGGCTCTGTTCTATTCTGGCTCCTTAAAAATGGCCCGTGGCCGTCGCACCTGACAATTTTCTATTCACGAGACTGGAAAGCCGGGCTGCTTTCTTCTATCAAGGGAGCCAACAGGGCAATGGCATCAGCTGCGTCGCACAAGATACAATGGCCGGCGCAGGCTAGAGCAAGGGGAAACGGTCATGGTAGAGACTGGGCGAGATCCGAATCGACCGGATAGCCAGGCGGACGACCGGCAGGAAGATCTGCGGCACAACGACCCCGATGTAACAGATGCCGCACCTTCCAATCAGAATCTGGCCGAGGACGAGAATGCGGACTCTCCGCAGACCGACGTACACCTGTCACGTGAGTTTATCGCTCAGGTTATCCAGGCCCTGAAGGACGAGGACCGCGACGCAGCCTACGAGCTTGTCGAGGAACTGCACGCGGCCGACGTCGCCGACCTTCTGGAAGTCCTGTCTTCAAGCCAGCGTCTGTCGCTGATCTCCCTATTGGGGGACCGGCTGGACCCAGACGTCCTGATTGAGGTTGAAGGCGCGGCGCAGGACGACCTGTACGAACATATGCCCAACGAGCTGATCGCCGACGCGGTCAACGAGCTCGATACCGATGACGCGGTCTACGTTCTGGAAGAACTGGAACCAGAGGACCGGGACGAGGTCCTGCGCGCGCTGCCGGCCGACGACCGGGTCGCGATCGAGGAAAGCCTGAGCTATCCGGAAGAATCCGCCGGCCGCTTGATGCAGCGCGACCTGGTGGCGCTGCCTGAATTCTGGACCGTTGGTCAGACCATCGACTATCTCCGCAGCGAGAATGAGGACATCCCCGAGGATTTCTACGACATTTTCGTGGTCGACCCCGCGCACCGGCCGGTGGGCACCGTGCCGCTGTCGCGCGTGATGCGCACGCACCGCCCGGTCACCATCGGCGAGATCATGGACCGGGAACCGCACCTGATCGACGTCACCGCCGACCAGGAAGAAGTGGCCTACCAGTTCAGTAAATATCACCTGATTTCCGCGGCCGTGGTGGATACAAGCCAGCGCCTTGTCGGTGTGGTCACGGTAGATGACATCGTCGACGTTATCGGTGACGAGGCCGAGGAAGATATCCTCGCGCTTGCCGGTGTCGGCGACGAATCAGGCGTGAACGAAAATTTCATCGAGGTGGTCAAAGGCCGCTTCATGTGGCTGTTCGTCAACCTGGGGACAGCCGTGTTGGCCTCGACCGTCATCGGACTGTTCGATGCCTCGATCGAGCAAATGGTCGCGCTCGCGGTCCTGATGCCGATTGTCGCCTCCATGGGCGGCAATGCCGGCACGCAGACCATGACCGTGGCGGTGCGCGCGATCGCCACCAAGGAATTGAGCGCCACCAACGCCCTCCGCGTCGTCAACCGCGAGATCATGGCGGCGATGGTCAACGGCATGGCGCTTGCCATCGTTTCCGGGCTTGTGGCGTGGGGCTGGTTCCATAACCCGCTTCTGGGCGGCGTTTTCGCCGTGGCGCTTATCGTGAATATCTTTGTCGCAGGCCTGTTTGGCGTGCTGATCCCGATGGGGCTAAATCGCTTCGGGGTCGACCCGGCTGTTGCGTCCAGCGTTTTTGTAACTACGATTACCGATGTTGTTGGATTTTTCGCCTTCCTAGGCTTGGCGGCAGTCTTCTTGCTATAGGGCCCTCGCACGGATGAATACCGGACCCGTTCTGTTGGTCGATGATGAACCCGTGGTGCTGCGCATCCACGCAGCGGCGGTTAAGCAATTCGGATTCGAGACCATCATTGCTGAAACGGCTGAGGAAGCCGTGTCGCTTACGCGCGCCTATCGGCCGTCCCTGGTGATCAGCGATGTCCAGATGCCGGGTGAGGGCGGGTTCGACTTCGTCGAGGCGCTCGACCGCAGCGGCCTCAAGGCCATGCCGGTCATTTTCCTGACAGGCTATGACGATATCGAAATCGTGCGCGGCGGTCTGAAGGCCGGTGGCGACGATTTTATCATCAAGGGCGGCTCGGTGGAGCGGCTTCGGAACCGGATCGCCTTCTGGCTCGCGAGCGGTTTCCAGGAACTGCCAAGTGACCTCAGGCGCCGCGCGCTCATCGCCGCCAATGCGGTCAAGGGTGACCATTTCAGCAAGGTTGAGGACCATCTGACCTACAGCCCGGCGCTCACACAGCGTGTACTCAAGGCCGTCCGGGCCGAGATGGCGCCGCTTGGGGCCGACTTTGGCGTGCGTCTGGTCGAGCGGGTCTGTTTCCTTGGCCGGCTCTCTAAACTAATTATCGATGAATGCGCCTCGTTTGGCGACTTTGTTCGCTTTCCCGACTATATCATCGCGGTTATTAATGGCCTGAACCCGGTATGGAAGCGTGAGATGTGGCCGCTTCTGGGCCGGTTCGAGGATTGGGCCTGCGATATGCGCTTTGTCTATGCCGGGGTCGAACCCCTGAAACCGTTCCGGGAGTATGAGTGGTTCGTCGAAGGGTTGGAGCGCTAACCTGGGCCTGTTTTTGTGTATGGAGTGGAGGACGGAAAGTCGACGTGTCTGGGGGGCATGTGCTGTGGGTTTTCCGGCAAACTGGGGAATGCAATGAAACGTTTCTTTACGGCCGCTGTGGCGGCTTTCTCGCTGACAGCGTCGGTTTATGCGGCGGATGATGCCGTCAACCTCGACATGGTCACCAAAATCCGGGATGAGGGCTTTAACCACTCCCAGGTGATGCAGACGCTGGAATATCTGAGTGATGAAATCGGCCCGCGCCTGACCGGCTCGCCCGGTCTCAAGCGCGCGAACGAGTGGACCAAGGACAAGCTGACGGCCTGGGGCCTCAAGAACGCGCATCTGGAAGGCTTCGAGTTCGGCCCGGGCTGGACCTATAGCCGCGCCGATGTGTTCATGACAGCGCCGCGCAAGATGCAGCTTTATGCGCTGCCGATCAGCTGGCATCCGGGCACCAAGGGTGTGCTGAGTGGCTCCATCTTTTATGCGCCGATCAAATCCCCGGACGATTTCAAGAAATACGCCGGGGAGTTGAAGGGCAAGATCGTGCTGGTCGATCCGGTCCCTGATCAGAAAGAGCCGAAAAACGAGATTTTCGAACGCCTGGACGAAAAGGGCCTGCAGCGCGAGGTCAACTACCGCGTGCCGACCTCTGAAACCAAGGATGAGAACCGCTGGTGGGCCGATTATGTCGGCAACCAGTACAAGCTGGAACAGTTCCTCGCCAAGGAAGGCGCGCTCGCCATGGTGCGCCGCAGCCCGCGGGGCGCGATGCTCATCGAAGCCAGTGGCTACCAGTATAAGAAGGGCCTCAATGCCACCATCCCCGGTATCCGGGTCGCGGCTGAGCATTATGGCCGTCTCGTCCGGCTGTATCAGCGCGGTGACGATGTGAAGATGAGCCTCGATATCGATGCCACCTTCCATAATGAAGACATGAAATCCTATTCGACCATTGCCGAAATTCCCGGCAAGGGCCGCCATCCGGAAATCGTCATGGCGGGTGCGCACCTGGACAGCTGGTTCGTGGGCGACGGTGCCACCGACAACGGCGCGGGTGTCGCGGTGGTGATGGAAGCTGTGCGCATCCTCAAGGCGCTCGGCGTCCAGCCCAAGCGCACCATCCGCATCGGCCTGTGGGGCGGGGAAGAGCAGGGCTATTATGGCTCCTACCAATATGTGCAGGATCATCTGGCGACCCGGCCGACCAACCCGGACGAAGCCTATAAATATTCCGAACCCTATGCCCAGCAATATGGCCAGTTCCCGATCACGCATAAGCCGGGGTTTGACCGTTTCTCGGTCTATTTCAACCTGGATAACGGTTCAGGCAAGATCCGCGGTGTTTATTCGGAGGGCAATGCGGCCGCGGCGGCTATCTTCGGGCGCTGGCTGACACCGTTCCATGACCTGGGGGCCAAGACCGTGTCGATGAACGCCACCGGCGGCACCGACCATGAGCCGTTCGATGACATCGGCCTGCCGGGCTTCCAGTTCATCCAGGACCCGCTCGATTATGAAACCCGCGTCCACCACAGCCAGATCGACACGTTCGATCATGCTTATGAGGCAGACCTCAAGCAGGCGGCGGTGATTATGGCGAGCTTCCTCTATAACGCGGCGATGCGGGAGGACCGTTTCCCCCGCAAGCCGGAGCCCAAGGCACCAGCGGCGCCTGAAACGGCCAAGAAATAACGGATAAGAGAATGTCGGGGCGCCTCAGGGGGCCCCGATTGCCATATTGTCCAGAAGCCTTACGCCGCCCAGGCGGGCAACGGCGAGCACACGGGCCGCGCGGTCGTGGCTTTCGAGGGGGGCAAGGCTGTCCGGGTCGACGATGCTGACATAGTCGACTGTATCGAACCCTGCCTCGATCAGCTTTTTCCCGGCTTCGGCTTCGGCGGTACGCAGGTCCTTGCCAGCTTCGACCGCTGTCACCAAATCCTTGAGGATGACATTGAAGCGCCCGGCAACCCGGCGTTCGTCTTCGCTCAGATACGCGTTCCGGGACGAGGCGGCGAGGCCGTCCGGTTCCCGGATCAGGGCGCCGCCCAGAATTTCGACCGGAATGTCGAGGTCGGCGACAAAACGCCGGATGACGGCAAGCTGCTGATAGTCCTTTTCGCCGAAGATCGCCACGTCCGGGCCACACTGCATCAGAAGCTTGGTGACGATGGTGGCAACGCCGTCGAAATGGCCGGGGCGCAGGGCACCTTCGAAGCCTTCGGTGACGCCTTTGACGCTGACGGTGCTGGCAAAGCCACCGGGGTACATCTCCTCGACTGTCGGCGCGAAGATCAGGCTGGCTGGCGTATCCGAAAGCGCTTTCCTGTCGGCTTCCATCTGGCGGGGATATTTGTCCAGGTCTTCGCCTTCGCCGAACTGGGTCGGGTTGACGAAGATCGACACCACGACACGGTCTACATGGCCCGCAATGGCATCTACAAGCGAGAGGTGCCCATGATGGAGGGCGCCCATGGTTGGTACGAGGCCAACACGCAGGCCCTCACTCTTCCAGGCGGAAACCTGGGCGCGCAGGTCGGCGACCGTGTGCACAACGGGAACGAGGCCAGTCTCGGGGCTTGTCATCGGGCGAGGTCCGTATCCTGAACCGACAAGTGGGCGCTATCCAGCTTGTCCAGATCGTTATAATGGATGATCGACAGGATATCGCTGACGTAGGAAGCGCCGCGCTCGGAGTAATCGACCAGCGCGGGGGCAAGGGCAGGGCCCGTGACCGGCAGGTTGAGGTCCCTGAGTTCGGCACGGCGGCGCCTCAGCTCCCGATAGCTCGGGTGCCGGTTCAGGTTGGTCATATAGCTCAGCACGCTATCGATCAGATAGTCGAACTTCTTGACCTTGTGGGTCTTGCCTTCATCGCGGTCACGCGGCAGGAGACCGTTGCTGTCACCCCACACCCATTCACCAAACAGGGCGTTGCCTTCCTGGGCGAAATAGCTGGTGCCCCAGCCGGATTCCATCGCTGCCTGCGCAAGCGCGAGCGACGGCGGGATGACATCGACACGGTACAGAAGAATGTCGATATCCTTGGTCTGGAAATCATGGCGCTTTTTCAGCCGGTACTGGCTGCTTTTCTCCGCGAGCCAGTCTTCCTCGCTTTCACGCAAGGGGCGGCCTTCTTCCAGCTTTTCGCGCAGTACCTTAAGCCGGGTGCGGTCCGCCATGATCAGCTCGTTCGCGCGCAACACCACAGGCAGCAGCACCGAGGTGAACATCCGCTTGCGTTTCTGCGCGTTCTTGAGGTCAGGCAGCTTTTCCGGCAGCCGGGTCAGGAACACGCGCGGGACGGCGTTGACCGTGTGCAAATCCTTGTTGAGAAGATGGGCGAGCTTCGGTGTCAGCGTGGCGCGGCCTGCAGGGTACTGGTGGGCCAGATAATTGGGCCTGTCGGCGCTCAGCGCCATCATGTGCGCCGTACTGATCATATGGCGGGCAAGCGAGAAGGGGCCGACGACAAGCGTCAGCGTCCCGAAGGCTACCAGCAATATTTTTTGTACGGTTTTACGCACGTTCACCATTTCTCCGTCACCAGATATTATATATATCTGGTTAATAAATGTAGGTTCAAAACCCGAGTTCGGCTAGATAGTGCCGGAATGCGCCAGAATCAAGGCGCGGGTTCTGTGTAACGGGAGGAGAAGACGGTGCCTGACAGTGAGGCTAACCGCAGTGCTAAACCCCTTGATCGACCTTATCTTATTGTTCTTGGCAACGAGAAAGGCGGTTCTGGCAAGTCGACAACGGCGATGCATATTGTTGTCTCGCTGTTGCGCGAAGGTTACAGGGTGGGCACCATCGACCTGGATGCACGCCAGCGCAGCCTGACCCGTTATATCGAAAACCGCCGCACATATCTGGACCGCAAGGGCCTCGATCTGCCCATGCCGATTGAAACCGTGGTCGCCAAATCCACGCTCCGGACCTCGGATGAGGCTGAGGCGGATGAAAAGCGCCGGTTCGAGGAGGCCTACGTGGGCCTGATGGACAAGGTGGATATCGTGGTCGTGGACTGCCCGGGTAGTGACAGCTTCCTGTCCCGCCTCGCGCATACGGCGGCGGACACGCTGGTAACCCCGGTGAATGACAGTTTTGTCGATCTCGACCTGCTGGCCCGTGTGAACCCGAACACCCACAAAGTAGAGGGGCCGAGCCTCTATGCCGAGATGGTCTGGAAAGCGCGTCAGCGCCGCCAGATGGCCGATGGGGCCTCCATCGACTGGGTCGTGCTCCGGAACCGTGTCGGGATGCTGCACGCCAAAAACAAGGAACGGGTCGAAGGCGTTCTCAATGAACTGACCCGCCGGATCGGTATCCGCTATATCCCGGGGCTTGGCGAACGCGTGGTCTACCGCGAGCTTTTCCTGCGTGGCCTCACGCTGATGGACCTCAAGGAAGCCAAGGGCCTGGATGGCCGCGGCATGTCCATGTCCAACGTGGCGGCGCGCCAGGAAGTCCGCCGCATGATGGATGCGCTCAACCTGCCGTTCCGCAACGCCAAGGTCGCCTGAGGATGGGGTGGCTTTTCGCCGGTTTAGCCCTCGCGGGCCTGATGATGCTTTTCCTTTATTGGTGGGCGAACACCGATGTGAAATCGGCGCGCAAGTCGCTCATGTGGGCGGTGATGTTCGTTGCGGTGCTGTTGGGGCTGATGCTGCTGGCGACTGGCCGCGGCTTTTTCGCGATCCTGCCCATCGGCTATGCCGTCTGGCGTATGGCGGGGGACCGCCGTGGCGGGGCCTCAGGGACCTCACGTGACCGTACGGGTCCTGGCCCAGGCCGCAGCAAAGGGACGATGACCCGCTCGGAGGCTTATGACGTCCTCGGCCTCGAAGATGGTGCGCGTGAAGAAGAAATTAACGCGGCCTATCGTAAACTGATGGCGCAGGTGCACCCGGACAAGGGTGGCAGCAGCTGGATGGCGGCGAAACTCAATGAAGCCCGCCGCATACTTTTGGGAAAATGAATGGCTGATTGGGCTGTAAACAAGGGGAGATATAAATTCGGAGGCCTGAGGGCAGCCGTTCTGTCTGCCTGCGGCCTGGTCTTTATGCTTTTTGCCGGTGCTGGGCTATCTCCTGCCCATGCCGATGAGGCCAAGGTCATCCGGGTGGGCGTTATCCTGAGCAACCCGCCCTATGTGACCGAAACCCCCTCAGCCGGGATCGATAACGATATCGTCCGCGCGGCGCTTGCGAATGTTGGCTACAAGACTGAATTTTTCCATGCGCCGCTCGGCCGTCTCGACAGCCTTCTTGAGGACCAAAAGGTGGAGGCCATCACCACCTTCAACCCGCACGCCAAAAACTGCCTCATGAGTGATATTTTCACTTATTGGCACGACGGTGTAGTGGTCCGGCGTGGGCTTGGCCGGACAGTGCGGTCCGTGGCCGATCTCAAGGGGTTGCGGGTCGGGACATTCCCGAATGCAGAACTTGCGCTCGGGGATAAGCTGGCGCCGTACCTGTCCACCTTCGCAAAGCGGATCAATGTGTTCCGCACCGACCTTGTGGTGCCGATGCTGGAACGCAGCCGGATCGATGCCTATATCGGCGATGTCTGGGCGGTGCAGGAGTCTTTCGACAACCAATTGGGTATCCGGGAGGACCAGCCGCCCTTCATTGTCGCCGAATATTTCAAGCCGACGCCGCGTTGGCTGTGTTTCCGTGATGAGAAGCTCGTAAAAACCTTCAATAAAGGCCTGGCTGAGCTGAAGGCCAGTGGCCGCTATAAGGCCATTATTGCAGACTATCATCCCGGCCCGTAATACCTGTATTTTTCCACCGATAGCCATTGACCGGGGCACCCCTCCAAGGCACCCTAGTGGTATAAATCTTTTTCATTTGAGGCTTTTAAAATGACGGCTCACCATTTTCATTCGACCGTTCTTCGGGAATATGATGTCCGCGGCATTGTGGACCAGACGCTTTCAGGCGATGACGCCTATAACCTCGGCCGCGCGTTCGGGACCCATGTGGTGCGAAATGGCGGCAAGTCCGTCTGTGTCGGCTATGATGGCCGCCTGTCCTCGCCGCATTTGTCCGAACGGCTGATGGACGGCCTCAAAAGCACCGGCCTCGCGGTCAAGAATATCGGCCTTGGCCCTACGCCCATGCTCTATTATTCGGTGTTCGAGCTGGATGCCGATGGCGGCGTGATGGTCACGGGATCGCATAATCCGCCGGATTATAACGGTTTCAAGATGATGATGGGCAAGAAGCCCTGTTTCGGGGAAGCCATCCAGGCGCTCGGCAAAACCGCGGCGGCTGCCGATTTTGAGGTCGGGGACGGCATGGTAGAAGATATCGATATTTTCGACCGCTATATCGACCGGCTTCTGCTTGATGTCGACACCAAAGCCTTCAAGGTGGCGTGGGACCTGGCGAACGGTGCAGCTGGCCCCGCGGTCGAAGCGCTGGTGAAGCGCCTGCCGGGTGAGCATATCGTCATCAACGCCGAGGTGGATGGCACCTTCCCGAACCACCATGCTGACCCGACGGTCGAAGAAAACCTCGAGCAGCTGAAGGCCGTGGTGGCCGAGCATGGCTGCGACATGGGCTTCAGCTTCGACGGCGACGGCGACCGTATCGGCGCTATTGACGGCAAGGGCCGTGTCGTGTGGGGGGACCAGATGCTGGCGATCCTCGCGGGCGACGTGCTCACCGACGTGCCGGGCGCGCCGATTATCGCTGATGTTAAGGCCAGCGAAGCGCTGTTTGAACGCATCGGTGAGCTGGGTGGCCAGCCTGTGATGTGGAAAACCGGCCATTCGCTCATAAAGGACAAGATGGTTGAGCTTAAGGCGCCCTTGGCGGGTGAGATGTCCGGCCATATTTTCTTCAAGCATAAATTCTACGGTCATGACGACGCGCTTTATGCCGGGCTCCGGTTCCTCAATGCCGTCAGCCACCAGGGCGGCGACCTCGCGGCCCTCAAGGATGGGCTGCCGAAGGCGATCAATACGCCCGAGCTGCGCTTCGATTGCGAAGAAGACCGTAAATTCAAGGTGGTTGAAGAGGTCAAGGCCAAGCTTCAGGCCGGTGGTGCCGATATGAGCACGGTTGACGGCGTGCGGGTGAAAACCGCCGACGGCTGGTGGCTCCTGCGGGCTTCCAACACCCAGGCTGTCTTGGTCGCGCGCTGTGAGGCCTCGACCGAGGAGGGACTGGCCCGCCTCAAGGCCGCGCTGGTGGCCGCCCTCAAGGCCGCGGGTGTTGATGCGCCTGCAACACTTTAACGTTACCGCCGATCTTTTTTTTCAAAGATCGGCACTTTCACCGGTTCTTTACTCTTTTAGTGGAGGCTTTATGCATTACATTAGAAGGGTATGGATGTCGCGGAGGATCGATGCCTGACAAACGTAATACGGATGGGACTGGAACGGGCACCGGCTTGCTGACCAAGCCGGAGGTCAAAACCAAGAAACCGTCCATGTACAAAGTATTGTTGCTGAATGACGACTACACGCCGATGGAGTTCGTGGTTCATATCCTGCAGCGGTTTTTCCGCATGACGTTGGAGGAAGCCACGGAAGTTATGCTCCACGTTCATCAGAAGGGTGTCGGGGTGTGTGGTGTCTTCACCTACGAGGTCGCGGAGACCAAGGTCAATCAGGTCTTGTCATTCGCGCGCCAGCATGAGCATCCGCTCCAGTGTACGCTAGAGAAGGAATAGCGACACAAAGGGGGGAAGCCGCAAGATCGATAACTGACAAAGGAACCGTCTATTGCCAAGCTTTTCGCCACATTTAGAAGAAACCCTGCACCGCGCCCTTAAAGAGGCCAACAGCCGCGCGCATGAATATGCCACGCTTGAGCACCTGTTGCTCGCGCTTCTGGAAGACCCAGACGCCGTGGCGGTTTTGCGCGCCTGTGATGTGGATGTGGAGCTTCTCCGTGGTCAGCTTGTCGATTATCTCGATGAGGACCTTGAAAGCCTGCGGGTGGACGGTGAAGGGCTGGAAGCCACGCCGACCGCCGGGTTCCAGCGCGTGGTTCAGCGCGCACTGTTGCATGTCCAGTCTTCGGGGCGTGAGGAAATGACCGGCGCCAACCTGCTGGTCGCCCTGTTCTCCGAACGGGAAAGCCACGCGGTCTACTTCCTGCAAAGCCAGGATATGACCCGCCTGGACGCTGTCAGCTATATCTCCCACGGCATTGCCAAGGTGCCGGAGTTCCGTGAGGAACGCCATATCCACGGCGCCGAGGAGGAGGAAGAGGAACCGATCGCCCAGCCGGAAGCGCCGGCGGGGGAAAGCAAAAAGGCCGATACCGCGCTGGATGCTTACTGTGTCGACCTCAATGAGAAAGCCAAGGCGGGCAAGGTTGACCCGCTTATCGGCCGCGAGACGGAGCTTGAGCGCGCCGTGCAGGTCCTCTGCCGCCGTACCAAGAACAACCCGCTTTTCGTCGGTGACCCCGGTGTCGGCAAAACCGCGATCGCCGAAGGGCTTGCGCGCCGCATTGTCGAGCATGACGTGCCTGAAGTGCTTGAAGGCGCGGTCATCTATTCGCTCGATATGGGCTCGCTCCTCGCGGGTACGCGTTACCGCGGTGATTTCGAGGAACGCCTGAAAGCGGTGGTGAAGGAACTGGAAGCGCGTGAAGGCGCGATCCTGTTCATCGATGAAATCCACACGGTGATCGGCGCCGGTGCGACATCAGGTGGCGCAATGGACGCCTCGAACCTCTTGAAGCCCGCGCTTGCCAGCGGCACCATCCGCTGCATGGGGTCCACCACCTACAAGGAATTCCGCAGCCATTTCGAGAAGGACCGCGCGCTGCTCAGGCGTTTCCAGAAGATCGATGTCAACGAGCCGTCGGTCGAGGATACGATCAAAATCCTCAAGGGCCTCAAGTCCTACTATGAAGCGCACCACGGTGTCCGCTACACGATGGAGGCGATCAAGACCGCCGTTGAGCTGTCGGACCGCTATATCTCGGACCGCAAGCTGCCGGACAAGGCCATCGATGTGATCGACGAATCGGGCGCCGCGCAAATGCTGCTGCCGCCGTCGAAGCGCAAGAAAACCATCGGCGTGAAGGATGTGGAGGCCGTGGTCGCCAAGATCGCACGCATCCCGCCGAAAACCGTTACCCGCGACGAAAGCCGCACCATGCTGACGCTTGAGGAAGATCTGAAGCGCGTAGTGTTTGGCCAGAATGCCGCGATCGAAGCGCTGACCGCCGCGATCAAACTGTCGCGTGCGGGCCTGCGCGAGCCCAACAAGCCGATCGGGTCCTACCTGTTCTCAGGCCCGACGGGTGTGGGCAAGACCGAGGTTGCCCGCCAGCTTGCCGGCCTTCTGGGGGTTGAGCTGCACCGCTTCGACATGTCCGAATATATGGAACGCCATTCGGTCTCGCGCCTGATTGGTGCGCCGCCGGGCTATGTCGGCTTCGATCAGGGCGGTCTGCTCACCGACGCGGTCGACCAGCATCCGCACTGCGTGCTGTTGCTCGATGAGGTGGAAAAAGCGCACCCGGATCTTTTCAACGTGCTCCTGCAGGTGATGGATAATGGCGCGCTCACCGACCATAACGGCAAGAAGATCGACTTCCGCAACGTGATCCTGATTATGACCACGAACGCCGGGGCGATGGAGCTTTCGAAGAAAGCCATCGGTTTCGGCCGCGAAACGAACGAAGGCGCCAGCGAAGAGGCAATCAAGCAAATCTTCAGCCCGGAATTCCGCAACCGGCTGGATGCAGTTATCGCCTTCGACTTCCTGCCGCCCGAGGTGGTGGCCCGGATTGTCGAGAAATTTGTGCTGCAGCTTGAGCTTCAGCTCGCGGATCGCGGCGTGGAAATCAGCCTCATGGAAGACGCCAAGGCCTGGCTCGCCGAGAAGGGCTATGACCGTCACTATGGCGCCCGCCCGCTCTCGCGCGTTATCCAGGAACATATCAAGAAACCGTTGGCCGATGAGCTTCTGTTCGGCAAGCTCGCCAAGGGTGGTGAAGTGGTCGTGAAACTGAAAGACGACAAGCTTGTCTTTGAGGTCACGCCGTACGCGCCCAAGCCCGCGCAAGCCGCAAAGACGCCTGAGCCCGCGAAAGCCAAGGCGAAAAAGGCCAAGGTTCCGGCCAAACGCAAGCCGACGAAGCCGCCAGTGCCGGTGAAGTAAGCGCACGGTTATGAGATGATTGGAAAAGCCAGCGGTTGCATCCGCTGGCTTTTTTGTCTTGCTGGACGGTTTGGTTCGGCGTTAGAAGAGCCGCCCTTTTGGTGGGAGACGACCTATGCTGGAAACTGACCGTTTGATCCTCAGGCAGTGGCGCGCGGAAGACCGTGCCCCGTTCGCGGCGATGAACGCGGATGCGGAGGTCATGCGCTTTTTCCCGGCGCCGCAAACCCGTGCGGAAAGTGACGCGTCGGTCGCACGGCAGGAGAAGCGGATCGCTGAGCGTGGCTACGGCCTGTGGGCGGCCGAGCTCAAAGAGACGGGGGCGTTTATCGGTTTCATCGGTGTTCAGGACGCGCCGTATGAGGTGCCGTGTGCGCCCGCGTGGGAAATCGGCTGGAGGCTGGATAAGGCCCATTGGGGGCAGGGGCTCGCGCCTGAAGGCGCCCGCGCGGTGCTCGCCTACGCTTTTTCAGCGCTAAAGGCCGAGGAGGTCGTCGCCTTCACCGCCGAAATCAACCTGCCGTCCCGCCGGGTGATGGAAAAGATCGGCATGACCTATGACGCAGAGGGCGATTTCAAGCATCCGGCCGTGCCGATCCGGCACCCCGTCCGTCCGCATGTGCTATACCGGATAAAGGCTGAGGACTTGGCTTAAGTCAGCACGTCCTTAAGCCAAGCCCGGAAGTGGACAGAGTTGATTGTCAGCTTGCCAGAATGGGGCTCATGGCGGCTGTTATCGCACACGTAGTCCTGTTGGTTATCGGCGAAATCCCAAACATTTTTGATCAGGCAGGCTTCTAGTTCTGCAATGATTGTTGAGGCAGGAAGGTCTGGCACCGGGGAGAGGTCGCAATCAGCATCACGACCCAGTTTAGGCACCCGGCAGTAATAGAAATTGGTGCGCAGGACTTCCTGGACGGCTTCTCTGACATTCTTCTCAAGGTCGTTGAACTGGTTCAGTCCGTTGCGTTCGGGGTGTGTGAAGGCATATTCGTTCTCTGCATAGAGAGCGACTTTCTCATGGGAAGATGCTACCTCAAGTGCCTGCTGATATTCGGCACGGGGACGAGGGTCGTCTTTTCTGCGCCAATATTGGAAACCAAGGATGCCTGCGAGGTGTTGATGGAATCGCTTCCCTAGGTGCATGGACTTTCCTGCATAAAGGGCCGTCACGTTTGGGAAACGTTGGACATAAAGGTATACGCCGGGGATGGCGAGTGTACGTAGGTCCTTAGGGTAGGTGCCGGGCTTGAGTGGGCCTTGCCAATTAAGCTCAATATTTAGCATCTTTAGCCCTTCTTGAACGGCGTGTGCTCGGCCATCCATTCGATGTCATGCTCGACGCCCTGGCGTTCCTGCCTGAGGTAGCGGTCGATCGCGTCGCGGAAACCCGGATTGGCGATATAGTGCGCGCTGAGGGTTTTGACCGGTTCGTAGCCGCGCGCCAGCTTGTGCGGGCCCTGGGCACCGGCCTCGACCCTCTTGAGGCCGTGGGCGATGGCATAATCGATGGCCTGATAGTAGCAGGTTTCGAAATGCAGGCAGGGGTGATCCTCCACGCAGCCCCAATAGCGGCCATAAAGCGTGTCAGCGCCGATAAAATTGAGCGCCCCGGCAATCGGCTGCCCCTCCCGCATGGCGAAGATAAGCAGGATACGGTCAGCCATTGCTTCGCCCACCCGCGAGAAAAACTCTCGGTTCAGGTAGGGCTGGCCCCATTTGCGGCTGCCGGTGTCGATGTAGAAATCGAAAAAGGCATCCCAGTGCGCCTCGGTGATCGCGTCGCCTGTGACATGCTCGAAGCTGATGCCGGGCTCGACCGCCGTACGGCGTTCCTTGCGGATCTGCTTGCGCTTGCGCGACGACAGGGCGGCGAGGAAAGCGTCAAAATCGGCATAGTCGGCATTGTGCCAGTGAAACTGCTGGTCGGTGCGGATCAGCCAGCCTGCGTCGGCGGCAACTTGCGCCTCAGCTTCCTCCATGAAGGTGATGTGGCAGGAGGAAACCTGTAACTGTTTGGTTGCGGATTCCGCAGCCGCCAGAAGCATCGGCCCGCTTTCGGCCTGTGCGCCTTGACGGATGAGAAGCCGCGGCCCTGTGACCGGCGTGAACGGCACGCTGACCTGCAGCTTGGGGTAATATTGCCCGCCCGCGCGCTCAAACGCGTCAGCCCAGCCATGGTCGAACACATATTCGCCGTAGGAATGGCTTTTGAGGAACATGGGCATGACGGCGATGGGCGGCGCGGTTTCATCGCCACCCGCGTGCAGGACAAGGTGATAGGGCATCCAACCGGTGTCTGCCGTGGTGGTGCCCGCCTCTTCAAGGCAGCGGAAAAAGGCGTGGCTGACGAAGGGGTTACCGGCCCCCGCGCAGGCATCCCAGTCCGCACGCTCGATGTCATGAATGCTGCTGATCAGCCGGGCGTGTGGGGCATCGCCGTCAGCCATGGCGCCGCCCCCGCCTTC
This sequence comes from Kordiimonas marina, assembly GCF_023006325.1. Taxonomy (GTDB): domain Bacteria; phylum Pseudomonadota; class Alphaproteobacteria; order Sphingomonadales; family Kordiimonadaceae; genus Kordiimonas; species Kordiimonas marina. Next base: position 555,678 of record NZ_JAINDF010000003.1, on the reverse strand, counting down.
AGTCCTGGTCCCCGACGACAGCCGGGGCTTCGAAGATGACGGCGTCGGCATATTGGCGCGCGATCTGTTCCATCTCCGGCGTGCGCACGGTCCAGGTCAGGAGTTTGCCGCCGCGTTCCCGCCAGCGACGTGCGAAGCTGTTGGGCAGCAGGTTGATATCGCAGGCAAAGAAATCCGGCTTGGTCCGCGACGCCCAAAAGCCGAGCAGCATCCGGTTGCGGATTTTCAGAAGCGCGTCGCGCCCGATAATCAGCCCGCGGGCATATTTCGGCATATAGGTGGCGAACCATTTGACGACGCGCGGGTCGAACGACATGACGGCCACAGGCCCGGCATAGCCTTCGAAACAGTGGCGGACACCGGCACAGACTTTCTGAATGTCTTTATCGAGCCGGGTCTTGATCTCCACATAGATCGGCTGTTTGCCGTCCACGGCTTCCAGAACGTCCGGCAGCGAAGGGATCGGCAGCCCGCTGTTGCCGACATTATGTTTCTGGAGCTGCTGAAAGCCCCAGTTGGAAACCTCGCCCTTGGCGTTGGTCATGCGCTCCAGCGTATCGTCATGGAAAACCACGACAATATCGTCCGACGTGGTGCGTACGTCGAGCTCGATGGCGAACCCGGCCTCAAGCGCTGCCTTGAAAGCGGGCAGGGTGTTTTCCTCCGCCTTCGTGCCCGCGCGGAACAAGCCGCGGTGGGCGACATCGCCTGAAGCGATCCAGGGAAAATCACGCTGGGTGGGTTGGCTTGCCATGCGCTCAGTCGATCTCCACGAGGGCGTCGATCTCGACCGGAACGCCCAGCGGCAGGGCATTCACGCCCACGGCAGAGCGGCTGTGACGGCCTTTATCGCCGAAGACCGAGACCATCAGGTCGCTGGCGGCATTGGCCACCTGCGGCTGTTCGGTGAAACCGTCCACGCAGTTGATGAAAGCGCCAAGCTTGACGATGCGGACCACGCGGTCGAGGTTGCCGCCGCATGCGGCTTTCACTTGCGCAAGGATATTGATGGCGCAGAGGCGGGCAGCTTCCTGGGCGTCCTCTTTCGTGACCGTGTCGCCGACCTTGCCGGTGAAGGCGACTTTGCCGCCTGCGATCGGCACCTGGCCGGAGATGCTGACCAGATTGCCGCTGATCACATAAGGCACATAGTTGGCAACCGGCGCGACCGGTGTCGGAATTTCAAGCCCGAGTTCCTTCAGTTTTGCGTCGATGCTCATGTGTGTGCGGCTCCCTTAACCGGTCAAAAACTGCTGTAAAACTAAGATTTTGTACCAAAGGCTTTAGCATAAAAAAAGGGCTCCGAAAGCCCTTTTCTTGCGTGATTCTATCTTGGCCTGGCGGCGCTTCAGGCGCTTCTCAGATGCTTGCCCTTGCGGGTCTGCTTGTCGTGATACATGGCCTGGTCGGCGGCCTCGATCAGCTCACCCGGATCGGTGGCGCCCGTGAAGGGTTTGACGCCGATCGAGCATTTGACCGGGATAGATGCCCCGCCATAGGTGAAATCGCTGTCGTTGATTTCCCGCTGCAGCGTGCGCAGGCGTTCAACACCCTGGACTGAATCACAGCGGGTCAGGACGACCGCGAACTCATCGCCGGCGATACGGGCGACGACATCGGTCGGCCGGACATGGGCCTTGAGGATCTTGGCAACGTGGCGCAGGACACCGTCACCGGCCATGTGGCCGTGGATGTCGTTGATCGCCTTGAAACCGTCCAGGTCCAGGAAGCCGAGAACACCGGTTTCGCGGTGGCGCGCGGCGGAGGCAAGCGTCTGCCCAAGCGCGTTCCGTAGCCCACGGCGGTTCGGGATGCCGGTCAATTCATCGGTGACGGACAATTGCTCGAGATAGGAAATTCGTTCCTGCTGCTCAGCCATGCGCTGCTCGGCGGCAGCGGCGAAGCTCAGGACCTCAGTGATGAGTTGCCAGCCGGTGCTGTCAAACTTCACTTCGGCATTGGCAGCCGTCTTCATCAGCTTGCTGGCCAGCTTGCTGACATAGGGGTTGATCTCGTGTTTATCGTCCAACTTGCTAGAGGGGTGTTCAATCATGCCCGTCTCCCAAACTTAATTTCACATAAGCAGAAGCAAGACGCGTGCCACTGGTGGTTTGTGATAAACCCTTGAAAAACAGCGGTTTTGGAGGCGTCAGTCCTTGGACTTTTTTGCGGGCGAGGCATCTTTTGCCGGGTCGAAGCCGCGGCCCTTGACGATGGCGGCCTTGCCGTATTTGCCGCGGAGCGCATCCATCGCCGCTTCGGCCTGCTGGCGCCGCGTACGGCCGGGTTCGATCAGGTCGGGCTGGTCGGCCTCCTGGAGCGGCCGGAAATGGCTCATGCCGATGCCGATCAGCCGGTAGGGTGTGCCGTCGGTTAACGGCTTCAGAAGCTGCTGGCCAACTTCGAAGAGGGTGGCGGCAAGCTGGGTCGGGCCATCGAGCGTGCGGGAGCGGGTTATGATGCGGTGCATACTGGTCTTGAGCTTCAAGGTCACGGTCAGGCCCGCCAGTCCCTTGCGCTTGAGGTCCTCGGAGACGTTTTCGCTTAAAGCCCAAAGCCTTTGTTCGAGCTGGTCATAGTCCGCGAGGTCCCGGTCGAGCGTGCGTTCGCTTGAGACGCTCTTGACCGGCTGGCGCGGCTCCACCTTGCGCGTGTCGATCCCGCGGGACAGCCGCCACAGCCTGAGGCCGGTTTCACCGTAACGGCGGGCGAGTGTGGCTTCCTCCATTGTCTGCAATTGGCTGATCTGGGTCAGCCCGTCCCGGCGCAGCCTTTCGGCCGATTTGGCTCCGACACCGTAGATCCGGCTGATCGGCAATTCTGCGAGGATGCTTTTGGCATCCGTCTCACCGATCACGGTAAAGCCACGCGGCTTGTCCATGTCGGACGCAAGCTTGGCGAGGAATTTGTTGGGCGCGAGACCGATGGAGACGCTGATTCCCACCTCCCGCTCGACCCGGCCGGCAAGGTCGGCGAGAAGGGCGGCCGCAGGCGCGCCGTGCAAGCGCTCGGTGCCGGTAAAATCCATGAAGGCTTCGTCGATCGACAGGGGCTCAACCAGCGGCGTCAGGTCCTGCATCATCGCCCGCACCTGATGCCCGACCTGGGCATAGAGCTTCATGTTGGGGTGCAGGACCACGGCATCCGGGCACAGCTTGCGCGCCTGATACATGGGCATGGCCGAGCGCACGCCGGACATGCGCGCGATATAGCAGCAGGTGGAGACAACCCCGCGCTGGTCACCGCCGCCGATGATCAGCGGCTTGGATGCCAGCTCCGGGTTGTCGCGCTTTTCGATGGAGGCATAGAAAGCATCACAGTCCAGGTGCGCGATCTTCAGCGTTAACAGTTCCGGGTGCGAAACAAGCCTGGGCTTGCCGCAGTTAGGGCATTTCCGGGCCCCGCCTTCGAAGATATGCAGGCAGCTACGGCACAGGACCGGCGTGTCTGGCTCAGGGGGCGGGGTCATGACGAGAGGAGGTCGGTCAGATGCAGCTGAAGCGCGGGCCAGTCGTCCAGCCGGATATGGGCGTGTTCGGCCTTCGGGAGCAACGGTCCCAGCCGCGGGTCTGCAACGAAATGCACCCGGTGAACGTGAGGGGCGTGCGCGGCGACGGACGCATGCTGCGGCGGCAGGTCATCGATGAAAACGGCAGGGTGTGCGGCGGCGGACGCGAGCCTTTTGGCGGCCGGGCCCTTTTCGCCGGCGTTGGCAAGCACGGGGTAATCAAGCCCAAGGGTGGCGAGACTCGCCTGCCGGCGCGCGCGGCAGCGTTTCGGCACGTTGGTCAGGATCACCGGCTGATAGTGTTCTGAAAGCGCCGCCAGCGCCTCCGCCGCGCCTTCGACTGCGCCAATATCATCGACACAGTCATCGAAGAAGCGGGCGATCAGCCCCTTGCAGGTGGCGGCATCCGCGCGGTCGCCGCTGGCTTGGTCGAAGATATTGCCGCTGAGGCGGAAGCTTTCCAGCCTGAGTTCGTAGCCCACATCCAGAAGGAAGCGTTCGAGCCGGGCGACGAACTGAAGCAGGACTTCGTCGGCATCGACCATCAGGAGCGGTCTCTCGGGCGTGAGGTTGGCGATTATGTCTTCCATTGTCGTCATTGCGGTCACCAGGTCTGCCATTCGTCACCGGAGATCCCGCCGCCAAGCGCGCGCCAGGCGGCGATCACCGTCTCAGGCTTTTCATCCACGTGCGCGGCGAAGGCCAGGAGGTCGGGCTCATGCCCCATCAGGAAATCGAGCGTGCTCAGGAGGAAGTCGCGGTCGCCGATGCGGGCACGCAGGCTGTCGCCATCAAGCCCGGTCAGCGCCAGGAATCGGTCCTTTAGCGCGTCTTCAGCCAGAATGAAGACAACGGCCGACAGGGCCAGGGATTGGGCTTGCTCGCTGATCATATTTGCTATCCCACGATACGAATCTTTTGTGCTAGTGTTCCAGAATGAGGCGCGGATGCAAATCGGCTTTTTGTCCGGCTCGGTCCTTCGCGGCGGAAATTGCTATTTTAAATCCCTAGACGGGCTTGTCTTTTCCTGACAAGCGCGCCTATTATTCCCGTGACTGCGCGGCAGTCCGGCAAAGTGTGAACAAGGGGCCAGGGGATCGTATGGGTAAGAAAATCCTGATAGTCGAAGACAACGAGCTAAATATGAAGTTGTTCTGCGACCTTCTGGAGGCTCATGATTATGAGACGATCCAGACGCGCGATGGTATGTCAGCGCTCGATTTGGCCCGGGAACACAAGCCCGATCTCATTCTCATGGATATCCAGTTGCCGGAAGTATCCGGCCTTGAAGTCACCAAGTGGCTCAAGGAAGATGAAGACCTCCGGAAAATCCCTGTGGTGGCGGTCACCGCTTTCGCTATGAAGGGCGACGAGGAAAAAATCCGGGAAGGCGGCTGTGAAGCCTATATCGCCAAGCCGATTTCCGTCGGCCATTTCCTTGAGACCGTCAAACAATTCGTAGGGTAACGGCCGATGACAGCGCGGGTGCTGGTGGTTGACGACGTTCCGCCGAACGTCAAACTGCTGGAGGCTAAGCTTACAAGCGAGTATTTCGATGTTCTGACCGCCTACAGCGGGCCGGAAGCGTTGGAGATTATCAGCCGCGAACATCCTGACATCATCCTCCTGGACGTCATGATGCCGGGGATGGACGGGTTCGAAGTCTGCCGCCGTATCAAGGCGGACCCGGTGACAGCCCACATTCCGGTGGTGATGGTCACGGCGCTTGACCAGCCGTCCGACCGCGTGGCCGGGCTTGAAGCCGGCGCAGACGATTTTCTGACCAAACCCGTGCAGGACCTGGCGCTGTTTGCGCGCGTGCGTTCCCTGGTGCGGCTCAAGGTCATGATGGACGAGCTTCGGAACCGCGAAGCCACCGGTGCCCAGCTCGGCTGGGAGCGGGAAGAGGGCGGTTCCCAGGAAGCCGACTTTCCGGCCGATGGTTCTATCCTGATCGTCGATGAGCAGGAACGGGTGATGGAACGCATCGCCCGTGCGCTTGAAGGCGTCGGCGACCTGACCTTCATGGCGGGCGGCGAAGACGTGGCCGACCGGGCCCGCGAAAAGAATTTCGACCTGATCATCGTGTCGCTCACCATGCGCAATACCGATGGCCTCAGGGTCTGTTCGAAGTTGCGCTCGTTCGAGGAAACGCGCCATGTGCCGATTCTGGTGATGGTGGATGACGGCAACACCAAGCTGCTGGTCCGGGCGCTCGAAATGGGCGTGAACGATTATGTCGTCCGCCCCGTTGATCGGATGGAATTCCTGGCCCGGGTCAAGACCCAGCTCAAGCGCAAGCGCTATGCCGACAAACTGTGGGAGAATTTCCACCTGTCGATGCAGCTGGCCACCACGGACGCGGTGACGGGGCTTTATAACCGCCACTATCTGACCAGCCACCTGGAAACGCGCCTTGCTGCTGCCCATCAGGCCGGCAAGCCGCTGTCGGTCTTGATGATGGATATCGACCATTTCAAGAAGGTCAATGACACCCACGGCCACGCAGTCGGGGACCTTGTCCTCAAGGAATTTGCCAACCGGATCGCCAAGAATATCCGCGGTGTCGACCTCGCCGCGCGGTATGGCGGTGAGGAATTCGTCGTCATGATGCCGGAAACCTCGACCGACTGGGCCTATATGATCGGCGACCGGCTCAGGCAGGAAGTGGCGGAAAACCCGTTCGATGTCGGGGCGTCATCAGGCCCGCTCAAAATCACAGTATCAATCGGCGTGGCGACCAGTCAGCCGGGAGACCTGCCGGCCCAGCTTCTGGAAACGGCGGACAAGGCGCTCTATGACGCCAAGGAAGCCGGCCGGAACCGCGTGATTGTCGCAGGCCAGGACTAGGCTCTCCTCCCCCTCAAATTTGCCTCAGCGGCCCTTCTGAGGGCGTAGCTCCTGTTTGCTAAACATTGCCAGCGTCCCTGCGGCGCGGTAGCCTCCTCTTATCCGTACTTAGGGGAAGGAGGGAACAGGTATGACCGAAGCCTCAGACGAAAGGCGGGAGATGCCGGAGGGCTCGCCGGAGGAAATGCGCACCGACAGTGAGCGTCAGGCGGTCCTGCTCGTCTATATTCTCTATCTCATCGGGTTCGCCACCGGCATCAGCGCCTTCGCAGGCGTCGTTATCGCCCATACCAAGCAGGAGGGCGCAACCCCGCCGTGGGACAGCCACTATCGCTATCTGATCCGTACATTCTGGCTCGGGCTGGTGCAGTTGGCGATCGGTGTGGTGATGACCATGGTCTTCGTCGGGATTGTTATTATCTTCTGGTGGGCTTTCTGGACCGGCGTCCGCTGCGTCAAGGGCCTGTTGCGCACGCTGGATGACGAACCGATCAAGAACCCGGATACACTGTTGTGGTAGCGCCCCGAAGCAGATGGCGCACGGGCAGGGGCTAACCCAAATAAGAAAACGCCGCGGCCATTTCTGGCGCGGCGTTTTCCATTCGGATCGGAATTCCAAGATTATTTGATCTTGGCTTCCTTGAACTCTACGTGCTTGCGAACGACCGGGTCGTACTTGCGCAGGACCATTTTCTCGGTCAACGTCCGCGGATTCTTCTTGGTCACGTAGTAGTAGCCGGTATCCGCAGTGCTCACCAGCTTGATCTTGATGGTGGACGGCTTAGCCATCTGATTAACTCCAAGAAAACGGTTTAAAGGGCCGCCCCACTTGTGGGCGGTTCGTCGGCGCAAAATACTCGCGCGCAGGCATAAGTCAAGTGTTGAGTGGCACGTTTGTCATAAAATTTATGCCTGTTTGCAAAATGCATTGTAAATGCTAACGCTCGGGTAACCTTTTTCATGGCAAATGAAAAGGCAGGCATCATTGAAGCACGTGACCGGGACAGGCACCGCCGGTTGGCAGTTGGGATAAGGACTTATGATCGAAAACGATCTTGTTGAAGAGTTACGCACCGAAGCCATTGATACGGTCGAGGACCGTCTCGCCAATCTGCAGGAAGCGGTACAGCATTTTCAAGAGGGCGTGATCAAAGGCACGGATGCGCTCGCCGTCGTCCGGCTTGAGGCACACTCTTTGAAGACCGTTGCCGCCAGTTTCGATATGAAGGCCCTCAAGGTGCTGTGCCACCGTTTCGAGGACTATTTCTTCAACGTCAAGGACCTGACGCCTGAGGTCAGTCGTGACATTCTCTATTATGCCGACCGTATGGCCGAATGCCTGGAGGCCTTTGTCCACAATCGGGAGATCGATGTTTCCCAGATGATGCGCAAGCTGCCGAACAAAGGCGGCTTCGAGGTCAGCGATGTGACGGTCACGGATATTGAGGTGATGCTGGTGATGGAGCCGGGCCTCGCCACCAAAATCGTCACGCGGGAACTGCTTGAATGCGGCTACCGCATGATCAACGTCGCCTCCACCATGGATGCGGTCCAGCTTATTCCGTCCATGCGGCCCGATGCGGTGATCGTTTCCCGCGTGATGCCGGAACTGACGGGCGTGGACCTCGCCTGCGCGCTCCGCGCCATGCCGACCACGCGGAATATTCCCGTGGCCCTCATCGCCACGGAGAGCCACGAAATTACCGACCTGCCGGCTGACGTGCCGGTGCTCCGGAAAGGCGCGAATTTCGCCGACGATGTGGCCACTGTGTTCGTCAAGCTCGGCATTCTCTAGCCCCGATCCGATAGTGTTGCTTTTATGCCTGCAATTTTAGCGGGCGTGTGCAAGCTCGTGTTCCCACTTGACTATTATCAAGGTTAGCCAACGCCAGGGTTGTTTTTATGCCTGCGTTGAAAGACCCGTCTCATGCCCGAATGTTAGGTGGAAGACGGGACGCCGAATGGTTCTGCGGACCAGGCTTAGGCACGACAAAGCCTCGAGAGGGTCCCGTTATTGAGAGAGTAACTCATAGCGGACTTGTCTGAGGGTGGCCCCTGGCACCATCGACGCTTCCAACAGCAGTGTTGTCTGACAGTCTCGTTTTGCCGGTATCGGCAGGGCGCGAAGACTCTCAGGCCAACCAAAAGCCTGGAGAAGCAAGATGAAAACTATCTTGAGAAAAGTCCGGCGCGGCATCCTGTCCGCGTCCTTCGGGTCCGCGTCAGTAAAAAGCGGTGTCAGGCCGCGGCGTGGGCGATATTTACCAACCCTGGCGTTGCCGCTGGTTTTGGGCCTGATGAGCTTGGGGGTCAGCCATCCGGCGGCCGCGATCCCATCCTTTGCCCGCCAGACCGGCATGGAATGCAACGCCTGCCACACGGTCTACCCGCAGCTCAATTCGGTGGGGCGTGAGTTCAAGGCAAGCGGCTATTCGGAAGGCGATGTGCCTTTCTTCGAGAAGTTCAGCGCCTGGGCGCAGGGCTCCTTCACCCATACGGCCAAGGACCAGACCGACAACGCCGCTGATGGCTATGGCACGAATGATAACTGGACGGTCGACCAACTCAGCCTCTTCTATGGCGGCAAGGTTGTCGGCAAGGTCGGTGCCTTTGTTCAGATCACCTATGACGGTGTCGAAAAAGGCTGGTCCTGGGATAACGTAGACATCCGCTATGCCGACAGCACCACGATGAACGGCAAGGACCTGCAGTATGGGGTCAGCATCAACAATAACCCGACCGTGCAGGACCTGTTCAACTCCACACCTGCATGGGGCTTCCCATTTGACGGCTCGGCGCTGGCGCCTGGACCGGCAGCCGCGACCCTCATCGAAGGCGGGCTTGGGCAAATCTCCTACGGCGTTACCGCGTACGGTCTCTATAACGATACGCTTTATGCCGAGGCTGGCTTCTATCACATGCTGTCCCGCAGCCTGATCGGAAGCCTGACCGGTGATGCCAGCGGCACTCCTGGCTCCCGTGGCATAGCGCCATACTGGCGTTTGGCCATCCAGAAGGATGAAGGGGCGAACTTTTTCTCGGTCGGAACGTTCGGGATGGCTGCATCCTTGTATCCTGACGGGCACAGGTTCGTGGGGTCCGACCATTATACCGATGTCGGCTTCGATGCCACGTACCAGCGGATTGCCGACAATTATGATGTCACGGCCCGTGCCAGCCTGATCTTCGAGAATCAGCGGCTTGATGCCAGCCATGCGCTTGGTGATGCGGATAATGTGTCGAACACGCTGCACAGCTTCAACACCAGCGTCTCCTACACGTATGACCATACGTACGGCGCAACGTTGGGCATGGTCCGCATCTCAGGCGATCCTGACCCGGCCTTATATGGCACGCTCAAAGGCTCACCCAATTCGACCGAATTCATCGTCGAAGGTGACTGGTTGCCGTTCCACAAGAAACCGCTCGGCGCCTACCCCTGGTTCAACCCCAAACTGACGCTTCAGTATGTGGCCTATGCCAGCATGGACGGGCAAACCAACAATGTGGATGGCATGGGGCGCCATGCGTCCGATAACAACACCTTATTCGTGCTGACGACCCTGACGTTCTAGGAGGACAGTCAGAGCCATCTCAGCATGACCTGGGGGAAGCGGCACCGACAATATCGTCGGTGCCGCTTTGTTATCTGTGCAGGGAAGGGTGAGCCTCAGTGGCGGCGGCCGCCTTTTTTGCGGCCTGGCTTTTCACCGCCGACCGGACGGGCCTTGCGGCCCTTGGCGCGCGGGGGCGGGCCGCCACGGCCGCGGCGCTTGTGCTTGGCAAAGGCCGGAACATCACGTTCGCCCGCCAGGTCAAGCTTCAGGCCGCCGGTATAGCGGTTGGCTTCCGTGAGCTTGACGGTGAGCTTGTCCCCAAGCGAGAAGCTTTCGCCGTAGCGTTCGCCCACCAGCCGGTGATGGAGTTCATCGAGCGCGTAGAAATCCTGCCCGATCTCCGAGATCGGAATAAGCCCGTCGCCGCCTGAAGGCTCAAGCGCCACAAACAGGCCGAAACGGGTGACGCCGGTGATGCGGCCTTCGAACTCTTCCCCCACATGGTCGGCGAGGTAGGAGGCCATGTAGCGGTCGGTCGATTCGCGCTCGGCAATCATCGCCCGGCGTTCGGTGGCGGAAATCTGTTCGCCGACCTCGCCCATTTTGTGGATTTCCGCGTCCGTCAGGCCGTCGGAACCGAAGCCGAGCGCGCGGACAAGGCCCCGGTGGACCAGAAGGTCGGCATAGCGCCGGATCGGGGAAGTAAAGTGGGCATAGCGCCGGAGCGCGAGGCCGAAGTGGCCGAGGTTTTCGGGGCTATAGTAAGCCTGTGTCTGGCTCCTCAGCACCACCTCATTGACCATATGTTCGTGTGGGGTGCCTTTCACCTGGCCCAAGATGCCGTTGAACAGGCGGGCCATCAGCACATGGCCCTTGGCGAGGTTAAGGTCCAGCGTGGCGAGGAAGTCGCGCAACGACTCCATCTTTTCCATCGGCGGCTCTTCATGCACACGGTACATGGCCGGGGTATGGTGATGCTCCAGCTCTTCCGCCGCGCAGACGTTGGCGGAGATCATGAATTCTTCGACGATACGGTGCGCATCCAGCCGGTCACGCAGCGTGATGGCTTTCACGTGGCCCGCATTATCCAGCTCGATCTTGCGTTCGGGCAGGTCCAGTTCCAGCGGTTCACGCTTGGCCCGGGCTTTCATCAGAGCCTTCCAGGCGCCGTGGAGCGGCTTCAGGACGCTTTCTAGGAGCGGTCCGGTCTCATCGTCCGGATGGCCGTCAAGCGCGGCCTGGACGCGGCCATAATCGATATTGCCGGCGCTTTTCATCAGGCCGCGGACGAATTTATGGCGGATCTTGTGGCCGCTCGCGTCGAACCACATGTGGACGGCCATACAGGCACGGTCCACGCCCGGCATCAGGCTGCACAGGTCGGCGGACAGGGCTTCCGGCAGCATCGGCACCACCCGGTCCGGGAAATAACAGCTGTTACCGCGTTTCAGCGCCTCGCGGTCGAGCGCGGAGCCGGGGGTGACATAATGGCTGACATCGGCGATGGCGACCATCACATGCCAGCCGTCCTTGTTTTTGGGATCATCGTCGGCTTCGGCCCAGATGGCATCGTCATGGTCGCGCGCGTCGATGGGGTCGATGGTGATAAGCGGAATATCGCGGAGATCGGTGCGATTGCCGAGGGTAACCGGCTTGGCAGCCTCGGCTTCCTTGATCACTGCATCCGGGAATTCATAAGGAATTTCATGGGCATGGATCGCGATCATGCTGATCGAGCGCGCGTCCGAAAGGTCGCCCAAGCGTTCCTTGATGCGGGCGCGCTTCGGACCCATGTGGCGTTTGCCGGGCTTCGCGGGTTCAGCGAGTACCAGTTCGCCGTCCACGGCCCCGTTTATATCGTCCCGGTCGACCCAGTATTCGTCCCGGTTCTTTTTGTCCACGGGTTCGATGCGGCCGCCGTTCTCATTGCCCTTGAACACGCCCATCAGCGCCTTGGGGGCAGGTTTCAGCACCTTGAGGACATGGCCGCGGTAAAGGTCGTTCTTGACCTGGATGACCCGGACAAGCGCGCGGTCACCGGGGCCGAGCGCCGGGGCGCGCCCGCGGCCGTGCTTATGCTTGCGTTCTTCGCTGATATAAATGGTTGGCGGCGTGCCTTCGCCTTCCCAGTTGACCGGCTTCACAAGCGGGTCGCCGTGGGAATCGAGGCCTGCGAACTCCACCACCTGCACGCTGGGCAGCTGGTCGGCGGGGCGGAGGGCTTGTCCCTGGTCCTTCGCCAGCGTGCCGTCTTCCTGCATTTCCCGGAGGAGCTTCTTCAGGTGCACCTTGTCGGGGCCGGTAACGCCAAAGGCGCGGGAAATTTCCCGCTTGGTCACCTTGGTCTTGGAGTCCTTGATGAAGGCGAGGACGTCTTCGCGGCTCGGCAGGTGGGCAGGGGCGTTCTTATGTGCCAAGGGCACTTATCCTTTCAAATGAGCGGTCAGCCGTTTGGGGGTATAAAAAAGGCCCCCGATCAGGAGGCCTTCTTCGCTTTGGCTGCCGGCTTCTTCGCCGTGGCTTTTTTCGCGGTGGCCTTCTTGGGCGCGGCTTTCTTTCGGGCCGGTTTCTTCTTATCCGACTTTGCCGCGATCCATTCAAGCGCCTGTTCAAGCGTCACGCTTTCGGGCTCGGTGCCTTTGGGCAGCGTGGCGTTGATCTTGCCGTGGTTCACATAAGGCCCGTAGCGGCCATCGAGCACGCGGACAGGGGCCTCATCGTCCGGGTGGGCCCCCAGTTCCTTGAGCACGGTCTTGGTGCCGCGGCCGCCCGCCTTCTTGGCGGCGGTTTCGGCGAGGATGGTGACAGCGCGGTTGATACCGACGGAGAAGACTTCCTCGGTGGAGGAAAGCCGGCCATAGATGCCGTCATGCGCGACATAGGGGCCATAACGGCCGATCGACGCGGTAATCGGTTTGCCGGTTTCGGGGTGCGTGCCCACGGTCCGTGGCAGCGACAGAAGCTGAAGCGCCTGCTCTAGCGTCACTTCCTTGGCGTTTATGTCCTTCGGAATGCTGGCCCGGCGCGGCTTTTCGCCCTTTTCCTTGGGCTCACCCGCCTGGATATAAGGGCCGAAACGGCCGACGCGGATGGTGATTTCCTCGCCGGTTTCAGGGTCTTCCCCTAGCGTGGCGGGCTCATCGCCCGCGCCTTCGGCATTGTCATTGCTGCCGAACGGCCGGGTGTAGCTGCATTCCGGATAGTTGGAACAGCCGACAAAGGCGCCGTAGCGGCTGGTCTTCAGCCCCAGGCGGCCGTCTGCGCAGGACGGGCACTTGCGCGGGTCGCTGCCGTCCGCCGGTTTCGGGAACAGCATCGGCTCCAGGAATTCGTCGAGCGCGTCGATAACCACGGCGTTGCGGACAGCGATAATTTCTTCTGTCTTCGGCTTGAAAGCGTCCCAGAATTCACGAAGGACCTTCTTCCAGTCCTCTTGGCCTGCGGAGATTTCATCGAGCTGGCTTTCAAGGTCAGCGGTGAAATCATATTCCACATAGCGCGGGAAGAATTTCTCCAGGAACGCGGTCACGAGGCGGCCCTTGTCTTCGGGCACGAAACGGTTGCGGTCCATATGGACATAAGCGCGGTCGCGGAGCACGCTGAGCACCGACGCATAGGTCGACGGACGGCCGATGCCCAGCTCTTCCATGCGCTTGACGAGGCTTGCTTCCGTGAACCTGGGCGGTGCATCGGTGAAATGCTGTTTGGGCGTGACGGCTTCAAGCGTCAGCACTTCGCCTTCCTTCATCATCGGCAGGCGGGCATCTTCCTCATCCGCTTCGTCATCGCGGCCTTCCTGATAGACCGAGAGGAAGCCGTCAAACTGGACGACGGTACCGGTGGCCCGCACTTCGGCGGAGTTGTCGGCGTTCAGGATGGTGACGGTGGTACGCTCCATCTGGGCGCTTTCCATCTGGCTCGCGATCGTGCGGCGCCAGATCAGCTCATAAAGCTTCTTCTCATCGGCGTCGAGCGCGTGGGCGACTTCGGCCGGGGTCCGGGACGGTGCGGTCGGGCGGATGGCTTCGTGCGCTTCCTGGGCGTTCTTCGCCTTGGTTTTATAGACGCGCGGGGCATCCGGCAGATATTTCGCGCCGTAGCGGTTTTCAATCACACCGCGGGTCGCGTGCAGGGCTTCCTGCGCGATGGTCACACCGTCGGTACGCATATAGGTAATAAGACCGGTCACTTCGCCGTCGATGGTCTTACCTTCATAAAGGCTTTGCGCCACACGCATGGTGTGGTTGGCGGCGAACCCAAGCTTCCGCGCGGCTTCCTGCTGCAGGGTCGAGGTCGTGAACGGCGGCTGCGGATGGCGGCGCGCCGGCTTGCGTTCGACACCGCGCACGGTCAGCGGCGTGTTTTCGACGAGCTTGGCGGCGGTTGTCGCCTTCTCTTCATTATTCAGGTCATATTTGTCGAGCTTCTTGCCGTGGGTCGCGAACAGGCGGCCAATGAAGCCTTTCTTGGCGTCACCATTCAGCGCGGCTTCCACCGTCCAGTATTCCTGGGCGACAAATTGTTCGATCTCGCTTTCGCGGTCACAGACCAGGCGAAGTGCTACGGACTGCACACGGCCGGCCGAGCGGGCGCCCGGCAGCTTGCGCCACAGAACCGGCGACAGGGTAAAGCCGACAAGATAGTCGAGTGCGCGGCGGGCGAGGTAAGCTTTCACCAGCTCCTCATCCAGCTCCCGCGGTTCCGCCATCGCTTTCAGGATCGCGGATTTGGTGATTTCGTTGAAGACGACACGCTTGACGTCGACATCCTTGAGCGCCTTCTTGGCGGCCAGGACTTCAAGCACGTGCCAGCTGATCGCTTCCCCTTCGCGGTCGGGGTCAGTTGCGAGATAGAGCCGGTCGGCTTCCTTGACCGCCTTGGCGATCTCCGTGAGGCGTTTGTTCGAATCGCGGTCGACCACCCAATCCATGGCGAAATCTTCATCCGGCTTAACGGAGCCGTCTTTCGCGGGCAGGTCACGGACGTGGCCGAAACTGGCCAAAACCTTGTAATCCTTGCCAAGATATTTGTTGATGGTTTTTGCCTTTGCGGGCGATTCAACAATAACGACGTTCATCCGTCCCGGTATCCCCATGGTAGAAGTGTGGGCGCAATATGCGCGCCGCCTCACAGCCATCACCTAGTGTGAAGCGGGCCCGATTGCAATGCCTTTATAACAGACGGCTCACGCGGCCCCCAGCGTGGCGGGTGATTTTTCCCGCCAGTTCATACTCCAGAAACGCGGTGGCGACAGCCTCGGACGTGAGGCCGGAAAGCCGCACAACATCATCGATATGGATGGGGCTGGCGGTCAGGAGGTCGAGAAGTGCGTCGGCGGCCTTGGGCCCGTCTTTGATCGGCCGGACGGGCCCGTGGTTCTGCGGCACAGTGGCGCGGGTCACGGGGGCGCGCATCAGCGGCAGGGTTTCAAGCTCGGCCAGTATGTCATCGGCATTGCGGGTGAGGGTGGCGCCGTCCCGGATCAGCCGGTTGGTGCCTTCGGCGCGCGGGTCGAGCGGGGAGCCGGGGACGGCAAACACATCCCGTCCCTGGTCGGCAGCAAAGCGCGCGGTGATCAGCGAACCGGATTTTTGCGCTGCCTCGACGACGAGGACGCCTTTTGAAAGGCCGGAGATCAGCCTGTTCCGGCGCGGGAAGTGGCGCGCCTGCGGCTCCGCTCCCATCGGCCGTTCGCTGACGACTGCACCATGCGCGACGATGTCCTCATAGAGCCCCCTGTTTTCGGGCGGGTAAACCACATCCAGGCCACCGGCGACGCAGGCGACCGTGCTCATGCGGACGGCGGCCATATGGGCGGCAGTATCGACCCCGCGCGCGAGACCGGAGACAACGGTGACGCCTTTTTCCGCGAGATCCGCGGCGATCTGCTTGGTGAGCTTCAGGCCCGCCGCACTGGCGTTCCTCGCGCCGACGATGCCGATGGCGGTGCGGTTCAGGTGCGCGGCATCCCCCACTATATAAAGGACGGGCGGTGCGTCTTCGGTTTCAGCGAGAAGCGCGGGGTAGGGCGCGGTGCCCCAGAAAAGCGCGGTGCCGCCGAGGGCATGGAGCTTTTCAAGATCGGATGTACAGGTGTCGGCACCCGCGAGCCGCATCGGCTTCTTGCGGCCGCCTCGTGCTGCCATCTCGGCTACGCCCGCAAGCGCGGCCTCACCACTGCCGAACCGGGCCAGAAGCTCACGGAAGGTGACAGGGCCGATCCCGGCGGTGCGTGCGAGGCGCAGCCGGGCCAGCTTTTCGGCGTCAGTCAGCTTATTGGACGTGGTGGTCATGGCGGCAAGCCTGCCGCCCATGGGCGCCCAAGTCAATCAGCCAAGTCAATCAGACGGTGTGTTTATTCGCCTTTTTCGGCCTTGGCGGCGGCGTCTGCTTTTTTCTTCGCGCCGATCTTGGGTTCCTCACCCTTGAGGATGCGGCGGATATTATCCTTGTGGCGGATATAGATGACCAGGCTCATGAAGGCGAGCGGCATCCAGCCCTGATCGCCGATCAGATAATAGGCGTAGAAGGGCGTGAGAAGCGCGGTCAGGAGGCCCGAGAAGGACGACATGCGGAACAGGAAGGCGCTAATCAGCCAGGTCGCACCGGCGGCGAGGCCCAGCAGGGGCGAAATGGCGAAGATGGTGCCGAAGAAGGTGGCAACGCCCTTGCCGCCTTTGAATTTCAGGTAAATCGGGCAGCAGTGGCCGATGAAGGCGGCCATACCGGCGAGGGCTGCCAGGTCCGGGCTCACGAAATAGCGGGTGACGAGGACCGCGATCGCGCCTTTGCCCGCGTCCAGAAGCAGGGTGATAAGCGCCAAATCCTTGCGGCCGGTCCTCAGCACATTGGTCGCGCCGATGTTGCCTGAGCCGATGGCGCGGATGTCACCAAGACCTGCGAGTTTGGTGATGACGAGGCCGAAAGGCACAGATCCCAAAAGGTAGCTGAGCGCCAGAACGGCGGTCAGCTCAATCGGATTTCCCATTGTTTACTCCCCCTCGAACAGGGTTTTGCCGCCCACGATGGTACGCCAGACCTTGCCCTGCACGGGCAGGGTATCAAAAGGCGTGTTCCTTGCGCTAGAGCGGAATTTCTCCCGCTCGATCCGCCAGGGTTTGTCCGGGTCGAAGATGACGATGTCTGCGGGCGCTCCGGCCGAAAGGCGGCCGCTATCGAGCCCCAGAAGCTGCGCCGGGGTGCTCGTGAGCGCCTTCAGGGCCGTCATCAGCTCGATCTTGCCGGCGTGCACCGGCGCGAGCGTGAGCGCAAGCAGGGTCTCGAAGCCGACAATGCCGGGCGCGGCCTGGCCGAACGGCAGGCGTTTGACGTCCTCACTGCGCGGATCATGGTCGCTCACCACCGTATCGATGGTGCCGTCGGCGAGGGCCGCAATGAGCGCGAGCCGGTCTTCTTCCGCGCGGAAGGGCGGGCTGACTTTCGCGAAAGTGCGGTAGCCCTCGAGCGCATTGTCATTAAGGTGCAGATAATGCGGGGCGGTGGAGCAGGTCACCTTCACGCCGCGCTTCTTGGCGGCGCGGATGGCTTCCACGCCCTCGCGGGAGCTGATCATGGCGAAGTGGATGCGCGCACCGGTCAGCTCCGCCAGCCGCACGTCGCGGTCGATCTGGATGGCTTCGGCGGCGGCGGGCACACCCGCGAGGCCAAGCCGGGTGGCGATCTCGCCTTCGTGGGCGACAGCGCCGTTCGCCAAGGATTTGTCTTCCGGGAACTGGACGATCAGCGCGCCGAAATAACCGGCATATTCCATCAGGCGGCGCATCAGCTGGGTGTCGCTGATGGCGTGGCGGCAGTCGGTGAAGGCGACCGCGCCCGATTCCTGCATCTGGCCGATTTCGGCGACCTGGGTGCCTTCAAGGCCCTTGGTGGCCGCGCCCATCGGGTAGACGCGTACGGCGTGGGTATCGTCAGACCGGCGGCGGATGCGTTCGACCACCGGGTCGGTATCGATGATGGTTGTCTGGTCCGGCTGCAGGATCACAGTGGTGATGCCGCCCGCGAGCGCCGAGTCCGAATCGACCCTGTGCGCGCGCATGTCGATGAGGCCGGGCGCGAGCACGCGGCCTTTACAGTCGACAACCTCGGCGTCCGCCGGGGCGTCAACCTTCTGGCCGAGGGCCACAATCACATCGCCGTCGATCAGCAGCGCGCCTTTTTCATCCAGCCCGGTTGCCGGGTCGATCAGGCGGGCGTTTTTATAAAGGACGCTCATGCCGCTTCTCCGCGCAGGTTTCGGGTCAGGATATCGAGGCAGGCCATACGGACGGCCACGCCCATTTCCACCTGTTCCTCGATCGCCGAGCGGTCGATGTCATCGGCGACGTCGGAGGCGATCTCCACCCCGCGGTTCATCGGGCCCGGGTGCATGACCAGCACATCGTCCTTGGCGTAGGCCAGCTTCTCGGCCGTCAGGCCCCAGAAGCGGAAATATTCGCGCAAACTTGGCAGGAAGGCACCCTGCATGCGTTCCTGCTGCAGCCGCAGCATCATCACCACGTCGGCGCCCTTGAGGCCTTCATCCATGCGGGTGGCAACCTCGACGCCGAGGCGGTCGACATCCTTCGGCAAGAGGGTCGGCGGGGCGACAAGCCGCACGCGCGCGCCCATCGCGCTCAGGAGATAGATGTTCGAGCGGGCAACCCGGCTGTGCGCCACATCGCCCGAAATCACCACGGTTTGGCCGTGGAGCGCACCTTTGCGGCGGCGGATCGTCAGCGCGTCCAGCAGCGCCTGCGTCGGGTGTTCGGCGCGGCCGTCCCCGGCGTTGATCACCGCGCAGTCCATTTTCTCGGACAGAAGCTTGACCGCGCCACTGTCGGCGTGGCGCATCACCAGCACATCCGGGTGCATGGCATTCAGGGTCGCGGCGGTATCAAGGAGCGTCTCGCCCTTCTTGATGCTGCTGGTGCCGGTCGACATGGAGATGGTGTCCATGCCAAGGCGCTTGCCCGCGATCTCGAAGCTCATCAGCGTCCGGGTCGAGTTTTCGAAGAACAGGTTGATCTGCGTCAGGCCGGCACATTTGGGGGTGCTTTTCTGCGCGCGCCTGTTCTGCTCGACATACTCTTCCGCGGTATCGAGGATGTGCTTGATCGAAACCGGGTCAAGGTTCCAGGTGCCAAGCAAATGTTTATGGGGAAAAAGGCTGCCCGAGGGCGGAGTAACGTCCGCGCGCGGGTAGGAATCCGTCTCGGTTGGGTGCGTGCTCATTAAAGGGGGCTTATAGGCCCAAACGGCTGCGCGGGCAAGGGGTTAATGATGTGAAGTGGATGATCAAATCCATAAGGTCGCAGTGAGGAGAGCGGCAGCACTTATTGACAAGAAGGCGAGGAGACCGAAGCAGCCGGATGATCCCGTGCTTTCCGCGAACATCCTGTCCCGCACATTCAATTTGGAAACAGGCGTCCATTCGCCAAGTCCATGAGGGGTCTGGTCGGCTTTTTCGGCTTCGGCCGCACGCTTGGCGGTTTGCCGTTTGCGCCGGGCTTCGCGGCGTTGCCATCCTTCAGTAGGTTGTTCGTCGGCCATCTGCCTTACCCCTCGGCGAAGGCGGGGTCGAAGAAGACGCGGCCGTGAATGTCCTTGAGGGCGTCTTTCCAGCATTCCATCGCCATGAAGGCGGTCTGTACGGCGCTGTTGTCATCGTAGGACAGGCCGAACTCGGCCGCCGGGTGGAAGCCGATCTTGGCATAGAAGCCGACATGGCCGAGCACGAACAGCGCGTCGGCGTGGGTTTCCTCGAAGCTCTCGGTCATTAGCTTCACGGCGAGGCCTTCATTCTGATATTCCGGGTCGACCGCCAAGGGGCCGAGGCCCCAGAAGGTGCGGTCTTCATGGCCGTGTTCCACCGTGACCGGCGAGTAGGCGATATAGGCCACCAGCGCGCCCTGGTGCCACAGGCTGTGTTCGGCGGCGAGTTGCCCGCGTCCGCGCAGGCGGTCGATCAGGTGGGCTTCGAACTCCGTGGGGTAGGTGCCGCGCAGAAGCGCGTCCACATTGGGCCAGTCATCGGGTTCTAAAGTGTTTTTAAAGAGCATGGAGTGCGCCCTGCAGGATGTAAGCTGCTGCCATCTTGTCGACCAGCTCCTTGCGGCGCGCGCGGGAGCGGTCAGCCTCAATCAGGGTACGCTCCACCGCCGCGGTCGACAAGCGCTCATCCCACAAAGCCTGCGGCAGGTCGATCACCCCGGCGAGGTTCTCGGAGAAACTCAGGGTGGACTGGCACCTCGGGCCTTCCGTACCGTCCATATTGACCGGCCAGCCGAGCACGAAGCCGCCGACGCCCTGCGCCTCGACAATTTCCTTCAGCCGCGCCACGTCATTCTTGAACTTGGTGCGCTTGATCGTCTCCATCGGCGTGGCGATGGTGAGCGTGGTGTCCGAAAGCGCGAGCCCGATGGTCTTGGAGCCGATATCGAGGCCCAGCAGGCGCTTGCCGCGCGGCAGGGCAGCCTTTAGCTCCCGTATCGGCATGATCACATCGGTAACGGGTGTCATCATTCTTGGTGGGCCTCCAGCCAGGCGCGGGCGCGCGCGGCGGCGTTTTCGCGGATGTTCATATAAAAGAGGTTCAGGTCATAGACGTGGTAATTGTCCCCGGTCATGACATATTCGCGCCAGTCGCCGGCGTCGGAATGGTCGAACGTCTTGCTCATCTTGATGCCTTCGCCGCCGGGCGGGTTGTCGAGATAGAGGATGCCGTCCTTGCCGCAGCGCGCGCCGGTGAGGCCGGGGATCGGCGCATCGATCGGTTTGTCATTGATGAACAGGGGGACAGCGCCCTTGTTGGCCTTGGCGCCCTCGCGGCTGCCGATCTTCCAGTCCAGCGGGTTGGTGCACAGCATGTGGGTGCCTGTGTGCGGCTTGCCATTCAGGCCCGGCATGGCGTCAAACAGCTTGACGATGGGGCTGGCGTCGCCGTCCTTGCCGAAGCTCTGGTAGGAGATGACGCAGCCGGTATCCGTGCGGCCCTCGCAGCCATTGATGCCGTCCAGCGCGTCGATATCGCCCTCCACGCTCACGGGCCAGCCGATGATATAGGCGGCGACCATGCGGTTCTTGAGCTTGGAATTCGCGAGGCGTTCCTTCAGCAGCATCAGCGCGTGCAAGGCGCCCTGGCTGTGGCCGACGAGGATGAAGGGCCGCCCGCCGTTATCGTGCGCGATATAATAGTCGAACGCCTTCAAGACATCGGCGTGCGCGCGCATGATGGCCTGCACACCCTGGCCGGAGGTGTCCAGAAACGCGCCGAACGTGGCCTGCCGGTACTTGGGCGCATAAACCTGGCCTGCGAGGTTGAAGGCCGAGGCCTGATACTTGAGCGCAAAACCGCGGACCCAGCGCACCGCCTTGGCATCACCGTTATAGGGCGCGTTCCAACTGGCTTTGTTAAGATAGGTCGTCGGGTGGATATAGAAGACATCGACACCGGGCACGACCGCCGCGTCCATCACGCCTTCGGGCTTCCACCCGGCGGTATCTTCCGCGCCCGGCCTCGCGGCCCAGGCTGAAGCGTCGGCATAATCCGGCGCCGGGGCCATTTTCTCATCCGCGATCTTGCCGGAGGGCACGAAGGCGAACGTCATCATCTTGCCTTCGTTGGTGGTGAAGATGATGCCACCCACCAGGATCAGCACGATCACCGCCGCGATGATCAGCAGGAATTTGGCGGCAGGCGCCGTCTTGTGCTTTGTCTTCGGGGTGTCGCTGTCGGTCGGCTTGTTGTCTGACTGTCCCATGCTTCCCTCTCTGGACCTTTGAGGCGGCCATTCTAGCCCTTAGGAGGCCACAGCGCCATGATCTGGTCATCGACGACGCGGCCGTCCTCATAGGCCACGGCGCGGCGTCTCACCCCTTCTAGCGCAAAACCGAAGCGGCGATAAAGCGCAATCGCGCGGGCGTTGTCATCATGAACGTGAAGCTCGATGCGGCGCAGGCTTTTGTGGGCTTTTACCCAGGCGATAAAGGCCTCCAGCAGGGCGCGGCCGACCCCGCATCCGCGCCAGTCGGCCGCCACGGACATGGCGAAGACGGTGGAATGGCGCACCCGTGCGCGGCTGTCGGTCCAGCAGTCGATCATGCCGACAAGCGTTCCGGTGTCATCCTCGGCGACAAGGCAGGTCTCGTAAGCGTTCGCGAGCTTGCGCGCCAGCCGCACGCGCTGGCCAAGCCAGCCGAGGGTGAACTCGTCGCCCCGGGTGATCATATAGCCGCCGGGCTCCTTATAAATGGCGCGGATATAGCCGTTGAGCGCACGGGCATCCCTAAGCCGCGCCACTCTCACCGTAAAAGCCTGGCCCTCCGCCATAACTTGCCCCCATAATGCCTCATTCCCACTGTTCTTTTTAGAGGTGGGGAAGGGGAAAGGGAACCAGTCTTTCACCCAGGGAAACAAAGGGGGGTTTCATGAGGAAATTTATCGCTGTTCTGATGCTGCTGGTATTTGGCACGCCCGCGGCGTTGGCGGATGGGGCTCCGGCAATGAAGCCGGAGGCCATGCTCAAAATGGTGCAGGATTTCTACCGGCTGAGCCGCGAAGTCGACCGGCGCGGCATGGCGGCGGTGGAGGACATCATGGCCCTGGTGCATGATGACGCCCGCTATATCCACACTGAATATGCGTCCGAGTATGACAAGGCGGCCTGGATCGACGGCTACAAGCGCCGGATCGCCCGCGCCCACACGGAGCGCGAGGGCGAAACCGTCATCACCAACCATATCGCGGGCAAGAATATCCTGATCACCGAGCGCACCGCCCGCTGGTCCGACATGGAAGGCGGCCAGCGCGTGCACCATGAGAAAACCGGCATGGTCGCCACCTATCAATTCAAGGGCGGCAAGCTGTGGCGCATCAAGGAATATTGGGAGTAGGCCGGTAGGCTGGGGCCGTTATACGGATTGTACCGCTAAAAATCCCCCCGTTCCCCCTTATTCCCGCTTGCCCCCCGTGACCTCAGGCGTTAAGTTCCGCGCTTGATTTCCTAAGTATTTCCCACAAGTCATAGGGATTTTTGATGTCCGATATAGATAAGGCAACGGTGGCCAAGATCGCGCGGCTTGCGCGCATCAGGATCGAAGACGACAAGCTTGAGCCGCTCGCGGGTGAGCTCAACGGTATCATGGGCTGGATCGAGCAGCTCAATGAAGTCAATACCGACGATATCGCGCCGATGGCGAGCGTGGTGAACGCCAAGCTCCGCTGGCGCGAAGACGTGGTGAATGACGGCGACAAGCAGGACAGCGTTCTCAAGAACGCGCCGCGCGCCGAATACGGCTTCTTTGCCGTTCCCAAAGTGATCGAGTAGGGGGAGCGCCATGACGGACCTCACGAACCTGACTATCGCGGACGCCCGCGACCTTCTGAAGAAGGGCGACATCACGTCGCGCGAGCTCACCGAAGCGCATGTCGCTGCGGTCGATGCCGCCGACGCGCTCAACGCCTATGTCGCCAAGACGCCGGAGCTGGCCATGGAAATGGCAGACAAGGCTGACGCCAAGATTGCGGCGGGCGAGCAAAAAGGCATGACCGGCATCCCGGTCGGCATCAAGGACCTGTTCGCCACCAAGGGCGTGCACACCCAGGCCTGCAGCCACATCCTCGACGGTTTCAAGCCGGAATATGAAAGCACGGTCACCCAGAACCTGTGGGATGACGGCGCGGTCATGCTCGGCAAGCTGAACATGGACGAATTCGCCATGGGCTCCTCGAACGAGACCAGCTTCTATGGCCCGGTGAAGAACCCGTGGCGCGCCAAGGGCTCGGACAAGGATTATGTGCCGGGTGGCTCCTCGGGTGGCTCGGTTGCCTCCGTCGCGGGCTACTGCGCCATGGGCGCGACCGCCTCGGATACCGGCGGCTCGATCCGCCAGCCTGCCGCTTTCACCGGCACCTTCGGTATCAAGCCGACCTACGGCCGCTGCTCGCGCTACGGCATGGTGGCGTTCGCAAGCTCGCTCGACCAGGCCGGGACCATCACCCGCACGGTGCGGGACGGCGCGATCATGCTCGAAAGCATTTCGGGCTTCGACAAGAAAGACAGCACCTCGGTCGATATGCCGGTGCCGAACTTCGAAGCCGCGCTCACCGGGGATATCCGGGGCATGAAAATCGGTATCCCGCAGGAATATCACCTCGCCGGAATGCCGGCGGAGATCGAAGCGCTGTGGCATCAGGGCATCGAATGGATGAAGGCCGCGGGCGCTGAGGTGGTGGACATCAACCTGCCGCACACCAAATATGCGCTGCCGACCTATTATATCGTCGCGCCCGCTGAGGCGTCCTCGAACCTCGCGCGCTATGACGGCGTTCGCTACGGCCTGCGTGAAATGGTCGAAGGCGGCAACCTCGTCGACATGTATGAAGCCACGCGCGCCGCGGGCTTCGGCGATGAGGTCAAGCGCCGGATCATGATCGGCACCTATGTGCTGTCCGCCGGCTACTATGACGCCTATTACCTGAAGGCGCAGAAGGTCCGCCAGCTTATCTCGCATGACTTTAACCAGGCGTTCGAGCAGGTTGACGCGATCCTGACGCCGACCGCACCGTCGGCCGCCTTCGCGTTCGGCGAAAAGTCGGATGATCCGATTGCCATGTATCTGAACGACGTCTTCACCGTTCCGGCGTCGCTTGCCGGTATTCCGGGCTCGTCGGTTGCGGCGGGCACGGATGCGAACGGTCTGCCCTTGGGCCTGCAGGTCCTCGGCCGTCCGTGGGATGAAGAAACCGTGCTGAAAGTCTCGGGTGTGATCGAGGAAGCCGCGGGCTTCACGGCGAAACCTGAAATCTGGTGGAGGTAAGCGTCATGAGTAACTATGTCATCCAAGGCGCCACCGGCGATTTTGAAGTGGTGATCGGGCTTGAGGTTCACGCCCAGGTCACCTCGAACGCGAAACTCTTCTCCGGCGCCTCGACCGAATTCGGCGCTGAGCCGAATGCCCAGGTCAGCCTCGTCGATGCGGCCATGCCCGGCATGTTGCCGACCATCAACGAGGAATGCGTGCGCCAGGCTGTGCGCACCGGCCTCGCCATCGGGGCCGAGATCAACAAATATTCGGTGTTCGACCGCAAGAACTATTTCTACGCCGACCTGCCGCAAGGCTACCAGATCAGCCAGTTCAAGCACCCGATCGTGGGGGAAGGCACCATCGTGCTCGACCTCGAAGACGGCAAGACCAAGCACGTCGGCGTGGAGCGTATCCACCTGGAGCAGGACGCTGGCAAGTCGATGCACGACCAGCATCCGCAATATACCTATGTGGACCTGAACCGTTCGGGCGTGGCGCTGATGGAAATCGTCTCCAAGCCGGACATGCGCAGCCCGGAGGAAGCCGGCGCTTACCTCACCAAGCTTCGCACCATCGTGCGCTATATCGGCGCCTGTGACGGCAACATGGAGCAGGGCAGCATGCGCGCGGACGTCAACGTCTCGGTCCGCCGTCCGGGCGAAGGTCTCGGCACACGCTGCGAGATCAAGAACGTCAACTCCATCCGCTTCGTGCGCCAAGCCATCGAAGTTGAAGCCCGCCGTCAGGTGGACATCATCGAAGATGGTGGCTCGATCGACCAGGAAACCCGGCTGTTCGACCCGGTGAAGGGCGAAACCCGCTCGATGCGGTCGAAGGAAGAAGCGCACGATTACCGCTACTTCCCGGACCCCGACCTGCTGCCGCTTGAATTCGATGATGCCTTCATCGACGCCGCGCGCGAGAGCCTGCCGGAACTGCCGGACGCCAAGAAGGCCCGCTTCATGACCGAGCTTGGCCTCAATGACTATAACGCCAGCGTGCTGGTGGCCGAGGGCGAGACCGCGGACTTCTATGAAGCCTTCCTCGCCGCCGTGGTGAACAAGACCGGCAAGAAACCGGCCGAGGTTGCCGCCAAGGCCGCCAACTGGGTGCTTTCGGACCTGTTCGGCGCCCTCAACAAGGCGGGGCTTACCATCAGCGAAAGCCCGGTCGGTGCTGTTGCCGGTGCCGAGCTTCTGGCGCTCATTGAAGACGGCACCATTTCGGGCCGGATCGCCAAGGATGTGTTCGAGGTGATGTTCTCGACCGGTAAGTCGGCCGAAACCATCGTCGAGGAACAGGGCCTCAAGCAGGTTTCCGACACCGGTGAGATCGAAAAGATCATCGACGCCGTGATCGCCGCGAACCCGAACCAGCTCGCCCAGTACCGTTCAGGCAAGGATAAGCTGATCGGCTTCTTCGTCGGCCAGGTGATGAAGGAAACCGGTGGCAAGGCCAACCCGGGCCTCGTCAACCAGCTTCTGAAGCCAAAGCTGGACGGCTAGGGCGGCAGCCTTAGCGCTTAACAAAAGAAAGGCAGCGGCCGGTGGGGCCGCTGCCTTTTTCTTTCGTTCGTCATTCGCCGGCTTGACCGGCGAATCTAGGGACACTGTCCTATCCGTTTACATCTCTGTTCCTGGACCCGCCGGTCAAGCCGGCGGGTGACGACAGAGTGTATGGCGGTTGACCTCAGTCTTATTTGGCGTTGGCTTTATAGAAAGCCTGCAGGTCCAGGCGCATCTGGTGGCGCGCCTCGGGGTTCAGGTACACCATGTGCCCGGCGTGGTAATAGTGGAAGCTCAGGTTATCCTGCAGCTTCTTCGGCAGGCCCATGTGCTTCAGGTCCAGTTCGGTCACGAAGAAGGGCGTCGCCATATCGAAATAGCCATTGAGGGACATCACCTTCAGGTGCGGGTTGGTGCGCATGGCTTTCGACAGGTCAAGTGCGACATCGACCATCTTCTGTTTCCAGCCGCTGTTCGGGGCCATGTGGCCGAAGTCCCAGGTCCAGCCCTTGTAAGGGCGGGCGCTCAGGCGGTACTTCAGGTCGGTCTTGTAGCCGAACTTGCTGGTCAGCCGGTCCATGAAGCCGCTGACGTAGGTGCCGGAAATGCCGGTATCGGACGGGTCATATTCCGGGCTTTCGCCAGCGTTGTCGACATCGACACCCATATAACGGCCATCGAAGCGGCCGAGGGTTTCGCCTTCGTCCCGCATCAGTTCCTTGCGGAAGCGCGACGGGTCGATGCGCAGTTTGGTACGCTTCAGGTAGGCGGTGGACAGACCGGTGTAGGCGCTAAGCTCACCTGCGATCTTGTCGGCTTCGGCGTCGGAGATATCGTCGCCCTTGGCGAGCGCGAGCCGGTAGGGGCCATTCGCGAAGGCGCGGACCTTGTCGACAAAGGCCTTCAGGTCAGCCGGTTTGTTCTTGATCTTGTCATGATACCAGGCGGTGGCGGCGTAGGTCGGCAGATAGCCGATATAGGCATTGTCGAAGCCCGGCTGGTAGATGCCGTAGTTGAGGATGCTCGAAAGCAGGATCACGCCGTTCATCTGGACGCCATCGTCCTCAAGCGCGTTCACGAGGCCCGCCGAGCGCGTGGTGCCGTAGCTTTCGCCGAAGATATATTTCGGGTCATTCCAGCGCTTGTTCTTGGTGATGTAACGTTTGATCGCCCGCTTGAAGGCGTCGATGTCCTGGTCGACACCGTAGAAATGCTCGGGCTTCGTACCGCTTAAGGGCCGCGAATAGCCGGTGCCGACGGCATCGATGAACACCATGTCGGTGGAGCCGATCAGCGTGTCCGGGTTGGCCTTGATCGAACCAAACGGCGCGGGGCCGCCGGTGGTCGGGTCCTTGGTCATCACCGCTTCGGGCGCGAAGGAGCCCATGCGCAGCCACAGGCTGGCTGAGCCCGGGCCGCCGTTATAGAAGAAGGTGACCGGGCGGTGCTCGCCTTTCGCGGTATAGGCGGTGTAGAAGACGCTCGCTTCCGGCTTGCCTTCATCGTCACGAATGGTCAGCGTGCCCGCGGTCGCGGTGTATTCGACCTTATGGCCATCGACCGTGGCTTTGCCGGCATAGTGGGTGTCCTGCTCAACGATCGGGGCTTTGGCCCAGTTGTCGGCAACGTCCTTCGCCGCCTTTTCGGCATGGACTTTGGCGGCACTTGCACCAGCTTGATCAGCATTTACGGGACCGGCCATGCCGAGACACACGGTCAAAGCGATGGCGGATACAGCAGTAAAACGCATGGGTTTCCTCCCAGTGAAATTGACGGGTTTATTATTGCACTTGTATCGCGCGCGCAGCCTAAGAAGGCAGGGGACTGCAATCACGGACTTTGCGGCCAAACGAGCCTTCTCCGGGATAGGGTGACGCTGGCGTGGAATGATTTCGCCTGCTGATCTCAGTGAAGTGCACTTACTGATTGTATACGGCGGCATTTTCTTGTAGGCATATTCTATTATTAGTACCTGCCATGGGACGGCAGGGTTTAGTTATTCGGTGGGGGAAATATGACTCATTTTAGCCGTTTGGGCGCGCTTTTTGCCGCCTGTATCATGCTTGCTGCCTGTTCGCATACACGCGATTTCGCCAGTACGGTCAATACCAGCCGTATCCAGCAAAGCGGGAAAGTTCTTCTGATGCCGCTTGATGTCCGCCTGTCGCTTCTGACCGCGTCTGGCGTGACCGAGCCTAACGCAACCTGGACTGAAGACGCCAAGCGTCACATTCAGGAAGCGGTTCTCGAATATAAGGATAGCAAGGGCTTTCAGGTTGCCATGCTTGACCGCAGCCAGCTGCCGGCCGACCTGGCCACCAACTCGTTTGAGCTGGAGAAGCTGCACCGCGCGGTCGGTAACGCGATTCTGATCCACAAATATGCAGGCCTCAAGCTGCCGACCAAAAAGGGCAAGTTCGACTGGACCCTTGGCGATGCGACCAAGGCTTTGGCGGCCAAATATGGTGCCGACCAAGTGCTGTTCATCTTTGTTCGTGATTCCTATACCAGTGCAGGGCGTATGGCGCTTCAGTTCTTTGCCAGCATGGTCGGGGTCGGTGTCCAGGGTGGACAGACCGTTGCCTTTGCCTCGCTCGTGGACGCGAAGACGGGTGACGTAACCTGGTTCAATGTGCTGTCGAGCGGGTTTGCGGATTTGCGGGACATGGATGGCGACCGCAAGTTCGTCCATAACCTGTTCGATACGCTGCCGGTCGGCACGGCGCCCACCACAGGCCGCTGACGGCTCGGATCGTATCATGATGCGCAAGATGCTGATGGCGGCCGGGCTCAGCCTGGCAGCCCTATGGCCGTGCAGCGATGTCGTTGCAGGGGGACGCCTCCATTATGGTGACCTCCGGCCCGAAGTGCCGCCAGGGTTCAAGCCGCTTCGGAACAATGATGAGGCGGGTCTTTGGATGGCGGTGGACCGTCAGGAGGAGCAGCTCGAATATTCCCAGTTCGTGCTGCGCCAGCCTGACCTCAATGCCTATGTGAAGTCTATCGTCTGTCGGCTGGCCCCGGACTATTGCAGTGATATCCGGGTCTATATCGTGCGGACACCGCATTTTAACGCCACCATGCGGCCGAACGGCGTGATGGAAGTCTGGACCGGCTTGTTGCTCAGGATGCAGAATGAGGCACAGCTCGCGGCCGTGCTTGGCCACGAAATTGGTCACTATCTGCGTCGCCATTCTATCAAAAACTGGCGCAACATGCGGAACACGTCCGACTTTATGGCCTTCCTGACACTCGGAATTGTCGCGGCGGGCGGCGGCTACGACACGGCGGAGAGCATCAACCTTCTGGCCGTTGCCTCTATGTTCAAATTCGGACGCGACCAGGAAGCCGAGGCCGATATGTTCGGCCTGCAGATGATGGTTCATGCGGGTTACGACCCGCGTGAAGCGGCGAATGTCTGGCAATATATGCTGAGCGAATCCGAGGCGGCCTGTCTGTCGGCTTACAAGGACAGGAAGCTGGCCAAGAAGGGCAGGCGCGCATTGACGAAGGGATATCTGGCCAAGATCGATAAGGCAGCGGCCAAGCATTGTTCCAAACACTCGCGCTCTCTGGGGGATGTTTTGTTCGCCACGCACCCGCCCAGTGAGGACAGGGAAAAGACGCTCAGGGATACTGCCGACTGGATTGTCAGCAAGGAAAGCGGTTTTACCACAGGCGAGAAGCAATATTTCCAGGAACTCCGGCCCTATCTACCCATGTTCATGCAGGACCAGCTGCGCCTGCGCGATTATGGCCGGGCCGAATTCATGCTGAGACACCTTGAAGAGGAACCGGTGTGGAAGGGGTATGGGCGTTATTTCATGGCCGAACTTCTGCGCCAGCGGGCGCGCGAAGGCGATAGCCAGAAGGCGCTTGCCCTTTATGAAGAGGCGGTCAAATCGCCTGATGTACCGGCTGCGGCCTGGCGCGGCCTGGGCTTCATGCAGCTCAAGGCAGGCCATGCCGGGGCCGCCAAAAAAGCTTTTTCAACCTATTTGCAACTTGATCCCGATGCCGCCGACAAGGCGATGATCGAATTTTATGTGAGGTGATATCATGAACCGACGCACAGTTTTTGCCCTTTTGAGCCTTTCTTTTGTTTCCGCCTGTGGCCCGAGCTTCAGCATGTTGTCCTCGGGGACGACACTCCATGACAAGGACCTTACGGTCGTGCCGGTCAGTGACTGGAACCAGGGCAAGGGCCTGCCGTACCAGAAAAATACAGTGATGCTGACAGCCAACGGCCTCGGGGTCGATGAAGTGCTGATCTTTGCCGGAGTCAAAGACGGTGAGACGCTTCTGAAATCGGCTAAGAAACTGCCGACCTACCGTAAGGACATGCTGCCGAACGAAGTGATGGAACTGGTCCGCGCGTCCTATGTCATTCAGTATGATACGCCGATTGTTAATGTATCCAATTTACAGCCCACCGAATTTGCTGGCACCCAAGGCTTCCAATTTGACTATGCCTTCACCTCGAAGGATGAGGTCAAGCGCCATGGCCGCGCGATCGGTGGTGAGATCAACGGTAAGCTCTATCTGATGCTCCTGGATGCCGCCGCGACCTATTATTATGACGAGCTTCTGCCCAAGTTCGAGCAGATGGCGAAAAGCGCTCGCGTGAAGACCTAAGCGGGCTGAAGGTCGGCTGATGTCGCCGATTTAGGAGGTCACCCTATGGGGTGGCCTTCTTTTTTGCTGTTATGGTGCTCGAACTGTTGCACATGCAACAGGGGAAAGCCGTGAAAAATAGTGACCTGTTGCACGGGCAACAGCGAAGGACGCTGCCCCAATCCGGTCTCACTTTCGCCACGGAGGCAGGGCATCCTTTCAGGGTGAAAGAGAGGCCCTTCATGCTTAAATATGCTCTGCTCGCTGCCGTTTTTCTGACCGTCCCTGCTGCGGCGGCGGATGATCAACCTATTGATGGTAAAAAGGAAATGAGTCCGTCTGTTGCGGCGGCAGGGCCTGAGGTGCCGCACGCGAGCCTGTGTGAGGGTAATGGCTGTGATGCCTATCTGCCCGCCGCGCTTTTCACCCCGCGCTACCGCGACGAAGAAGGCGCGCGTCGCCGCAATGCGGTGATCGGCGCGGCATCCGGGGCGATTGTCGGAAATGAGATCGGCGGTCTTCCGGCTGCGATTGGGCTGGCTTCTCTAGGCGCTGCAATGGGTTACCACCAGTCGCGGGCGGAAATGGAAGCCCGCGCCCGCGCCTATGATGCCGCCTGGATCAGAGGCGACGATATATATTATAATCCGGTCTATGCCATCCCGGTGAACCCGCACTATTGGGGCGGCAAGCGCAAGTGATAAGGCGCTGACACTGCGCTGACACTGCGCTGACACTGCGCTGACATTGGGCTGACAGCCAGGTTCATGCCCGGTTCAGTTTACGAACGCTACGCTGATCGGGCATAATGACAGGAGGCATCGATGTTGAAGAAATCCCTGCTCCTTTTGACCACGACAGCAATCTTGTGGCCGGCCGAAGCCGCCGTGGCTGCAGGCGGAAATTCGCATCACCGCGCCGAACAAAGCCATGTCCGGCAGGCCCAGCCACATGTTCAGCGCAGGTCCCAACCCCAGCGCCAGCACCATGTACAAGCGCAGCGCAGTGTGCGCCATGAGCCTGTCCGGGCGCAGTCCAGCGAACGCCACACCCGTATGGTAAACCGTGGGAATGATGGGGAGCGGAGATATCAGGCTCCGACGGCGCGCCGCATGACGCCTGAACCGACCCGCCATGTCCAAAGCGAACAGCGCAAGAAGACGCAGCCGCCTGCACATCCCCAGCCTGCCCATCCCCAGCCTGCGAGCCAACCGCGTAAGAAGGCCCCCCCGGCTTCAGACCGCCGGGTCACCAAACCGCGCTCCGCCCCGGAGCACACCACAGGAATGCCGGTGCGCCGGGATGTTGGCGGTAACAGCACGACCATTCACCGTGCGACGGAAGGCGATGTCCGCACGCCGCACGCCCGCAGCGTTACGCCGCCCGCGCCCGCGGTCCGGGCCCCCCATGCCGGCGAACGGGTTACCCAAACGCAGCCACAGGGAACAAGCCGGCTGACGACCAGTCATAGCAGCGTGGTAAACAGGGGGCAGAGCGATATCGAACGCCTGCGCGCCCAGGAAGACCTTGCCCGCATGGGAGAAGATCGTCCGCGCGGTGGCTATAACGATGATCAGGACCGGCCTCGCCGTGATACGCGGACCACGAGCCGTGACCGCGATGACCGCCGCCATGTCCAGGACCGTGACCGCCGGGATCGCCGCGATCCCCGTGACCGCCGGACATATCGTGACCGGGACGATCACCACCGGCTTTGGTATCATGACCGTCACCGGCGGATATACCGGAGCTATTACTGGCCGCACTATTACAACAATATCTGGTGGGACAGCTATTACCGCAGTTACATCTATTACCGGCCCTACTATTTCGGGGATTGGCCTTATTATTCAGGCTATTGGCCGAGCTATTCCCGCTGGGTCTGGTATGCGCCGCACCACCATTATCACTATGGCAGCTGGTGCCCGGGGCTGAGCTATGAATATACCGTGCGCTATACGTCGGACCCCTATGCCTACTCGCCGCCTGATGCCAACAATATTGTTGGCACCATCCTTGGCGGTGTCGTCGGCGGGATCATCGGCGGTGAGATCGACGGCAGCCGTCACCACCGCGCCGGGACAGTGATCGGCGCGCTCGTGGGGGCAGCAATTGGCAATGCGATCACCCAACCGCAGACCAGTCGTGGCTACGACAGCAGCACGACCTACCGGCGGGATGATTATAATTCCAATGACCCGGGGGCCTATACCTATGGCCAGGAAAATTATGTCCCGCCCGAGCAGAAGCGGAGCTGCCTGGAGTATAAGATGCAGAACGGTGCTTATACCTGCACCAAATGGGGCACCGACTATGTCTATGACGGGGAGGATCTTCCCGAGGACACCCCGCAGCAATAAGGCTGGGCAGCTTTCAGCCTCCAGCCCCCCTTAGGGGACAAAGGAAAAGAAAAAGGGCAGCTCCTGTAGCTGCCCTTTGTGTTTGTCAGGAAAGTCCCAAACCTTAATGGTGAGGGTTTTCCTCTTCATGGCCGGATGGCTCTTCCCGGTAATTCTGGCCAGACTGACCTTCATCATCCTGATAATTTTGCGGCTGTTGCTGCTGCGAATTTTGCCGGAAGGCGGCATCGTCAAGCCGGACACGTGCGCGGTCGGCGCCGAAGACGATGATCACGGGTGCGCCGTCCGGCAGGGGTTGCTGGTCCGCCTGCACAATCGTGACAAGCGAGCCGCTTTCAGTCCGGATGATATATTCATAGGCGCCTTTGGTGCTGGCCGATTTTTCAACGCTTGAGCCGATCAGGCCGCCAATGATGGCGCCGCCGATGGCGCCGATAACGCTGTCTGCGCCGCCGTTGCCGATGGTCGACCCGGCTGCGGCACCGACCCCGGCGCCTGCGACGGTACCAACACCGGAATCGTTCTTCACCTGTACCCAGCGGAAACTTTCAATGGTGCCGCGCTCAACCCTGCGGACCTGACCGACGGCATAGGAATCATATGTACGAGGCGACGGGGTGGAAGCGCAGGCGCCCAGCGCAAGGGCCAGGGGCAATGCGATCGCTTTGGTCACCATTTTCTTTTTTGTTGCAATCATTCAGCAATCCTATCCAAGGCTGTATCTGGCGCCTTCATAGCCATCAAAGCGGGCAAATTCGTGGCACCTATCCAATGTTACGCCTCATTATCATAGATCCCGCTGAATGATCGATGAACAATCTTTTCCCAAGCGTTTGAAGGCAGTTCCCCTTGTCATGGTGCGGTAACAAATTTTCGCCACTACTGATGCTGCCTCAAGGGTGAATGTATGAAGCTTCTTAATATTATATCGAGCCCGGTTCTCCCCGTGGCACCAACGGCCCTGTGCGGCGCTGTGTATGACAGGTTCCAGGCGGATACCTCGCTTGTGGCTATTCCTGTTGTCGAACATCAGCGGCCGCTGGGCCTCTTGCGGCGCGTGGATTTTCTGACCCGTCTTGCTGATCGTTACGGCCGCCCGCTTTATGAGCGTCGGCCGGTGATCGAGCTGATGGATAGTGGCGCCCTCATGGTTGAGGACAATCTTTCGCTCGACGACCTCAATCGGCTGCTGGTGGGCAGCCGGGATGCGGTGCAGGACGGCTTTATCATCATGCGCGGGGGCTTTTATCAGGGTATCGGAACGGGATATACCTTGTTGCAGGCGAACATGGCCCGCGCCGAGGATCGGATGCGGGAGCTGGAAGCTGCCCGTATCGAGGCCGAAGCTGCCACACGGGCGCGCACCCAGTTTCTGGCGAACATGAGCCATGAGCTGAGAACGCCGCTGAACGCCATCATCGGTTTCGCGGATTTCATTCTGACCGAAAAGAAGCGCGGTAAACCCATCGAAAATTCTGAAAATTATATCCAGGACATTCGGGAAAGTGGGCGCCACCTTCTGGGGGTGATCAATTCAATCCTAGATCTGTCGAAGTTGGAAGCGAATGCCTTCCTTCTGCGGGAAGATTTTGAATCGCCGTCCATCCTGGCGGGTGAGGTCCTGCGCATGATGGAAGGCATGGCCAAGAACCGTGCGATAGATCTGCAGTTGAGCCATTCCGGTTTGGACTATGACCTTCATGCCGA
Source organism: Kordiimonas marina (assembly GCF_023006325.1). Classification (GTDB taxonomy): domain Bacteria; phylum Pseudomonadota; class Alphaproteobacteria; order Sphingomonadales; family Kordiimonadaceae; genus Kordiimonas; species Kordiimonas marina. The sequence continues at coordinate 520,772 of NZ_JAINDF010000003.1, read as the reverse complement.
CCTGCAGGTGGTACGCCAGATATTGATCAACCTGCTGTCCAACGCCATCAAATTCTCCCCGGAAAAGTCCGCCGTCGTTCTGGAAATCCATCATGACGACGATGGCGGCATTGTCTTTGTTGTGCGGGATGAAGGGCCGGGCATGGCGCCGGATGTGTTGACAAAGGTGCTTGAGCCGTTTGTCCAGGCCGATACGGGCCTTGCCCGCCGCCATGACGGGACAGGCCTTGGGCTTCCGCTTGTGCGGGCCTTTACGGAGGCGCATGGTGGCAGTTTCACGCTGGTCAGCGAACTTGGGGTCGGGACGGAAGCTCGCGTGGCTTTCCCACCTGATCGCAGCGTCGCCCGGCAGGAAGCCACGTACGCGCTTTTGTGACGCGTATCGGCGGGCTTCCAAAGCGCTTCTGATTCTTGCTTTCTTTTGCTATCATTCGTTTGTTAGGCCATGCCCGGACGTGATCGTCGGCCGATAATTACCCGCTCACAAGATACAGTTTTCCTGCGTCATCCATGAAGGATTCACCTTGGGTGCAGTCCTTATGGTTGTTTCCTTTTTGCCCGCCGTTTGGATGGAGACGTGGGATGGGACAAAAAGACCGGGACCTTTACGGTTACATTTCGGACAGGCTTGCGCAGGCAGAGGCTGGACGCCCGGATGCGCTTTACGACCTGGGTCTCCTTTATTCGACCGGGCAGGGGGTGGACCAGGATTTTGTCCAGGCCCATAAATGGTTCAACCTGGCGGCTATCCGCGGTGTCTCCCGCGCGACCGTCGACCGTTCCGAGCTCGCCCGCGACATGAACCGCCGCGATATCGCCGAAGCCCAGCGCCAGGCGCGGGAATGGCTGAGCGCTCACTGAAGCCTCTTCACCAGATTGTTAGGAAATAGCCGACAATAACTGTCGCATTGAGCGGCAGCCTTTCTATACTGCCTGCTCAAACTCAGGAGCAGCAGTATGTTTACACTTGAAGGACAAACGATTTTGGTCACCGGGGCGTCCCGCGGGATCGGGGCGGCAACGGCACAATTGGTGCTGGAACTGGGCGGCACGCTTGTTGGCAGCTATCAGAATGCGCCGGGCAAGCTTGATACGCTTCAGGCCGAATATGGGGCGGACCGTGTGCTTTCCGTGCAGGTCAATCTCGGTGAAAAAGGCGCCGGCAAGCGTCTGTGGCAGGAAGCCATGGCTTTCAAAGGCCGGATCGACGGCCTCGTCAACAATGCCGGTATCGCGCCGGAGACACCAATCGATGCAGATGACGAGGTCTGGGACAAGGACTGGGCCGACGTTATCGCTGTCAACCTGCAGGCAGTGGCTGACCTGTGCCGCGCAGCGGTCCTGGCTTTCAAAAAGCAGGGTGGTGGCCGCATCGTGACGGTGGCCAGCCGGGCTGCTTTCCGTGGCGATATCCCCGAATGCCTGCATTATGCCGCCAGCAAAGGCGCACTTGTTGCCATGATGCGGTCGATCGCCCGTGCCTATGCCAAGGACGGCATCTACGGCTTCATCATTGCGCCAGGCTGGGTGAAGACCGATATGGCGACCGGTATTTACGAGCCGGGCAATGAATATAAATTGCAGGAAATCCCGATGGGGGATGCCGCGCCGGCCGAGGAAGTTGGCAACATGATTACCTTCCTGCTGTCCGGCAAGGTCGATAATGCGACAGGGGCGACATTCGACATCAATGGCGCCAGTTACGTTCGCTAATCGCGGAAGAAAATCGGCTGATACAAGTGCGGCGCGCTCGGTTCCGGGCGCGCCGTTTTTCGTGTTATCTAACCGGCTGAAGGGTCAGCGGGCCTTTTTGACCGCGGCTTCAAAGACGGGGACGAAGGCCTTGCAACCACCTTTGGGTTCCCGCGTGCTGGCGACGGCCAGGATATTCTTGAACTCAATCTGTGCGATGACGCGTTCATATTCATCCTTGGCGAGGAATTTGATCTTGGCGTCTGTCTTGGAGATATATTCTTCGATCAGCTCTTCGTCGGCGTTGCAGTAACGGGCGCCACCGACATAGGTTGCGGCCTGATGCGCCAGCGTCATCAGCGGGTCGTTTTCCGCCGGAGCGTCTGCGGCATGGGCCGAAATGCCGTAGGACACAAAGCCTGCAGCCAGAAGGCCGGTCGGGATAAGAAACTTAGTCAACGTCATTCTATCTCTCGCATGATGGTGCTTCGACACATTAGCTATAGCAATTGTGGCAAGCAAGTGGTGATAGCCTTAGAATTCCATCTCCACAGGGCCGCTGTCGCCCGTGATCTCGCCTGCCTTACGGACGCCTTCAACGACAGCCATAACCGAATTCAGCTCACCCGGCAGGTCCTCCAGGAACATGGAATTCATGACCCGAATCTTCTTGGGCTTCTCTTTGCAGTCTGTCTCCAGATACAGATAGACAAGCTGGTCCTTCATTTCCATACCCAGGTAGGTGAGCGGTAACGCTTTGTCATCCACATAAAGCTGAAGGTGGCGCAGCGCCCAGGGACCAGTGGCTTGCTCAAGGGCGGCATAGTCTTTCTTTTCGAGGAACGTAAGCCGTTTGCCCAGGTCAAGTGACAGGCGTGCTTCCAGGTCGTTGGCATGAACCTGGACGACAAATTCCAGCGTGCCGGCCCGTTTGTTCCAATCGATGCGGGTGAAGGTGGTGAAAATATTGTGCGCCGACGCCGGGGGCAAGGTGGCCCCCAGGCTCAGGCAGAAGAAGACGGCTATACGGGCAAGCCACCTGGACATGACGATATTCCTTGTTAAACGCGGGCATATTCGAAGCCGACAACCCGGTTTCGCCCATATGTCTTGGCGCTGTATAGGGCTTGGTCGGCGCGGTCAAGCGCGGGCTCGATGGTTATTTCTTCCGGTAGCCATTGGGCAACGCCGATACTGGCGGTGAAACGGAATTTTTCCACGTCGCAAACCGTTTGATTGCGGGCGGTTTCGCGGCGGATCGTTTCCGCCATGCGGATCGCGACATCCATGGTAGCACGGGGGAGGATAATGGCGAATTCTTCACCGCCCATGCGGCCGATAAAGCCATGGTCGGCGATGGTTTGTTCCATGATGCGGGCAAAATCCCGGATCGCGACATCGCCGGCGGCATGGCCATAGGTGTCATTGATGCGCTTGAAATAATCAATGTCCATCATCAGCACCCAGATTTCCTCGCCGTCCCCTGCTTTGAGCACGGCTTCCTCGCCGAGGGCGGTGAAACGGCGCCGGTTCAGGAGGCCTGTGAGGGAGTCCGTGTTGGCAAGATGGGTCAGTTCCGCCTGTTTGGCTTCAAGCTCGGCCTTGGCATGGAAAAGCTGTTCTGCCAGTTCCGCTGTGCGGGCGGCATCGGCCTCCAGCATGGAGCGGTGCATGGCGTTGTCGTCATTGGCCATCTGGACATGGGTCAGGTCCCGTAAAATCCATATGCGGTCCGGTGAGGCTTCTACCGGCCGTGTCAGGCGTTCGTAGACCCGGCCATCCCTCATCTGCAGCATCTCGGTAAATTGGATTTCGGGGGCGGACAGGACCGCCTCCAACACCTGGTCCGCATGGTTGCGGTCCTCAAGGTTACCGTGAAGCCAGTCGAAGAGGGGCTTGATGTCGGCGGAGGATGGGGCTTCCGAGAACAGAGACTGGGCCGACCTGTTCAGGAATTTGACCTTGCCATTAACCGACGTGACGATAAGCGCGCCCGGTAACATGTCGGCATTGACGAGCTTGTCGTCTTCCGTGGTTGTTTTGGGGCGCGCCCGCCAGTCCAGGATGGCGAGGGCCGTATAGCCGCCGATAAAGATCAGGCTAAGGCCGAAAAGGGCAGGGCTTGCCTGCCCGGCAAACCACACACCGAGGACGAGCAAAAAGGCCCCAAGGCCCAGACCAATTTTGAACGCTTCCTTATGGATCATTGTACGCTTTGCACCCACTCCCCCGTGCACGAAGGGACTTTACAGCCCAGCGTTTGTCAAGTGTCTTCCGGCTGTCTTTATATAAGGGGTCATCACCCCAAAAGAAATTGGGGGGCAGATGCCCCCCAATGGTTCGCTTCCTGGAATGGTTATTTAGGCGTTGCCGTTTCCTTGGCTTTTTCCTTTTTCACCATTTCCTGACCGTCCAGCACTTCCTTCATCAGGTTGCGCGGATGGGAGTATTTGAACAGCTCCACGCGGGTCATCTTGGGCTTGGCCGGCCATGCGTTGTTGCTTTCGTCCGCATCCGCGGTTTCGTGGTTCGGATCGAGAACAACAGACTTGATCTCCTTGTCCCGGATCAGGAGCTTGGTCACATGCTTGGCATTGCGGCGCCAGATTTCGGCCGGTACGCGGACCTCCTCATGGCTGCCGTCTTTATATTCGACATCCAGGATGAGCGGCATAACGAGACCACCGATATTCTCGAAGTCGAGGAAATAGAGCTCGTGCCCGTATTTGAGCAGCTCTTTTTCCCAGTCCTTCAAGCCCTTGAGCTTGTCGGCATAGGCCTGCTTCTGCTTCTCGGTGACGATATAGTCGCTGTTCTCGTTATAGAAATCGAGAAGCTCCGGATATTTGTCGACCCGGTGCTGCTTGAGTTCCCGCTGAACACGCATCTCACCGGCGTAGCGGTGCTCATCCTTGTCCTTGGCTTCCTTGATCGGGTTTTCGACCGCAGGGTCCTCGGTATTGATGCGGGCATGGGTGATGCCGGTCAGGGCGATATCCACATGGTCGGTGGTGTAGAACCAGCCGCGGAAGAACCAGTCCAGGTCCTTGCCCGACGCATCTTCCATGGTGCGGAAGAAGTCAGCCGGGTAGGGGCGCTTGAACTCCCAACGCCGTGCATATTCCTTGAAGGCGAAGTCGAAAAGCTTCGGCCCCATGACGGTTTCCCGCAGGATATTGAGCGCGACCGTCGGCTTGGTGTAGGCGTTCGGGCCATAACCGAGGATGCTGTCCGACTGGGTCATGATCGGCACCTGGTCCGGGCTGGTCATATAGGAAATGATGCCCGTGGGGACCGCGCGGCGGGCCGGGTAGTTGGCTTCCCACTCACGTTCGGCGCGGCTTTGGAGGAAGCTGTTGACGCCTTCGTCCATCCAGGCCCAGTTGCGCTCGTCGGTGTTGACCGTCATTGGGAAATAGCTGTGGCCGATTTCGTGGATAACCACGGAGATCAGGCCGTATTTAGTCCGCTTGCTGTAGGTGCGGACTTCGGTGCCGTCTTCCTTCTTGTCGATCTCCGGCTGCGGGCCGTTCGACGTGATCATGGGATATTCCATGCCGCCGCCGAGAGGGCCATTGACCGAAATCGCGACCGGGTAGGGATATTCGAACGAATAGCGGCTGTAGGTGTCGAGCGTATGCGCGATCGCCTGCGTCGAATATTTGTTCCAAAGCGGCATGCCTTCTTCAGGATAGAAGGACATGGCCATGACCGTGCGGCCGCTGCCAGGCAGTTTCACGCCCCAGGCATCCCACACGAACTTGCGTGAGGAGGCAAAGGCGAAATCACGGACATTGTCGGCCTTGAAGTGCCAGGTTTTAGTGCCCTTGGCGCGGGTCTTTTCAGTCTCCAGCGCTTCCTTTGGCTCGACGACAAAGACCGGGCGGTCCGCCGTGCGCGCTTTTTTGAAGCGGGCGCGCTGGTCCTTGGTCAGGACATCGCTGGTATTCTCAAGCTCGCCGGTCGAGGCGACGATATGGTCGGCAGGCACGGTGATCTCGACATCATAGTCGCCGAATTCGAGCGTGAATTCGCCGGTGCCTAGGAATTGCTTGGTTTCCCAGCCCTCAAGGTCGGTATAGGCCGCAAGGCGCGGGAACCACTGGGCGATGAAGAAGACATCGTTGCCATGGCGCTTGTAGGTTTCATAACCGCCGCGGGCCCACAGGGTCTTGCCCTCGGGAATATGGTAAAGCCAGTCGATATCAAAGACGAACTTGCCACCGGACTTGAGCGGCTTCGGCAGGTCGATCCGCATCATCGTGTCGTTGATGGTGTAGTCCAGGTCCTTGCCGCCGGATTTGACGCTGTGCAGTTTGAAGCCGCCATCGAACTGTTCCATACGGGCGATATAATGCATCGTCGCATAGCTCATTTTCTTGGAGGATTCGCGGCCGACTTCCATCGTGGTATAGGCGTCGCCATGCTTGGCAAAACGGTTCTGGTCCAGCTGGAGCCAGATATAGGTCAGCGTGTCGGGTGAGTTGTTGGTATAGGTTACCGTCTCTGTCCCGGATAGCGTCCGCTCGGTTTCGTTGAGCTTGGCTTTGATCTTATAGTCTGCTTCCTGCTGCCAATATTGGTGCCCCGGGGCCCCCGATGCTGTCCGGTACACGTTCGGTGTCGGAAGATCCGCCTCAAGCTGACGGAACTTGTCTTGGAAAGTTCCTTTAGTCTGCTGAATCGCATCCGCATGGGCAGGCAGGGCGATGAGTGCAGCAAGCACAATCCCCACTATACGCATGTTTTTTATCCTTAATTAACTGTTGGCCTTAAACTCAAATTTCAACTTAAGCCGTGAAAGTAGGAGAAATCAGGGGTTCGGGCAAGATTATAGGGAAAGCTTATATCTAAAATTTAGTACACGAGAATGTGAGGTGTGATGCGAAGGGTGAGGTCGGTTGTCAGCGTACCATCTCCATAAGTTCACGACAGGCAACCAGGAAAAGGATCAAAAAAATGATCATCCGTACCTCGTTAAAACTCCTTGCTCTTTCGGGGGCGCTATATATGGCAGGCGGTGCAGCCAGCGCAGACGATAAGACACCGCCCAGACCCGAAAATATCTTCAAGCTGATGGACACCAACAATGACGGCGTTATCACCCACGATGAGCTGATGGCGCATGTTCAGGCCAAGTTCGCTTCCTTCGATAAGAATAAGGACGGGTTTCTTGTTCTTGATGAACTGCCCAAGGAAATGCCTATGCCCCAGGGTATGAAGCGCGGCAAGAAGCGGTTCCACAAAGGCGACAGGCCGTCACCATGCCAGGATGGCGACTGCCCGATGGGGGCGGAAGGCCGCCCGCCGATGAAGGCGCCGACCCGGATGCAGTTCATGGCCCGGTTCGACCGTAACGGGGACGAGAAAGTCTCGCTTGAGGAATTTGCGGAGCCCGCCGTGCGTCACTTCAAGCGCATGGACCTCAATGGCGATGGCAAAGTGACGAAAGATGAGGCCCAAGAGGCTCATAAAGAGCGTTTCAGAAAGATGAGGGATCACCGCCCGATGCGGCGATAACCGCCAGGTTTCCCGTTAGTCACTCCTCCCAAGAGAGACACATTTTCTGATATCGGAGCCTCAGGCGCACCCAGTGCTTGCCCTTTTAAGGGGCTGACGCTAGGGTGCGCCAACACTTTATCGCTATCTGAGGCTTGCTTGCCATGTTCAAAGGCTCCATTACCGCGCTCATCACGCCTTTCACTGAAGACGGTCAGGTCGATGCTGACGGCTTCCAGAAGTTTGTCGACTGGCAAATCAAGGAAGGCACGCATGGCCTGGTGCCTGTTGGCACCACCGGTGAATCGCCAACCCTTAGCCATGAAGAGCACCGCCAGGTGGTGGAGCTGTGTGTAGAGGCGGCAGGCGGGCGTGTGCCCGTCATCGCCGGGGCCGGCTCCAACAATACCCTGGAAGCTGTTGAGCTTGCCCAGCACGCCGAAAAGGTTGGTGCCGCAGCCGCCCTTGTTGTGACGCCTTATTACAACAAGCCGAGCCAGGCAGGCCTGATTGCCCATTTCAAGGCGATCCACGATGCCTGCGACCTGCCGATCATCATTTACAATATCCCGGGCCGGTCGGTTGTCGATATGGCGGTGGAGACGATGGCGGAGCTTTTCAAGTTGCCGCGTATCATCGGCGTCAAGGACGCAACCGGGGATATGAACCGTGTAACCGACCAGCGGGCCGCCATGGGGCCTGATTTCGTTCAGTTATCCGGTGAAGATTCGACCACACTCGGCTTTATGTCGATGGGTGGGGTTGGTGCGATTTCCGTGACCTCGAACGTCGCGCCGAAACTGTGCAGCCAATTCCAGGAAGCTTGCCTCGCGGGCGACTATCAGACGGCGCTTGCCCTGCATGATAAACTGTTGCCGCTTCACCGCGCCATGTTCATGGAGCCGAGCCCGGCCCCGGCGAAATATGCCGGTTCGCTGCTCGGTGTGTGCAGTGAGCATGTCCGCCTGCCGATCTTGCCTGTGTCAAAGAGCGCACGGGCTATCATCGCCTCGGCCATCTATGAGACGGGGCTTGAGCCTGCTCAGCTTGGATAAGCTTTATGGCGGCAAAGAAAAAAGATAAAAAGCCGGCATCCCGGATCGCGGCAGACAACAGGAAGGCGCGCCACCTTTTCCATATCGAGGATACGTTCGAGGCAGGCATCGCGCTTCAGGGCACTGAGGTCAAGTCGCTGAGGACAGGTGAAGCCAATATCCGCGAAAGCTATGCCGAGGAGAAGGGCGGCCAGTTATGGCTTGTTAACGCCCATATCCCGGAGTTTTCGCACGGTAACCGGTTCAACCACGAACCGCGGCGCCCCCGTAAGCTTCTGATGCATAAACGGGAAATCGACCGTTTGGGCGGCGCTGTCCAGCGGGGCGGCATGACCCTGGTGCCCTTGCAGATATATTTCAATGATCGCGGGCGCGCCAAGGTGCTGATCGGCCTTGCCAAGGGTAAGAAGCTGCATGACAAGCGCGAAGATGAAAAGCAGCGCGATTGGGACCGCCAGAAAGCCCGCCTCCTGAAGGACCACGGCTAACAGCCTTCCTGCTATTCGAACGGGACCGTAATGATGAAGCGCACCGGGCTCTCCGCGCTTCCTGCGATCGTGACATTCTGGCCCGGCTTCAATTTGCTTGTGGCTTTCATGGTATATTTGCTCAGCTTCTCGCCATTGACCATGGTGCCGTGCTGACTGCCCAGGTCGCGGACCCACAATTCCCCTTCACGCTTGATGATTTCGAAATGGTTGTCGGCCAGTTCGGGAGCGGAGGGCAGGGGAATCTTGAGGCCAGTTGCGCTGATAACGGCATGTTTCTCGGTGTTGTGGATGTTGCCGACCGTAAAGGGATATTCCTTCAACTCCACAAAGGTCAGCAACCGGTCCGCCACAAGGCGGGAGCTGCCTTCAATGGTTGGCTTGTCGCTTTTGAAATGCGGTATCTTGCCGTCCGTGCGGTCACTGGTTTGCTTGGCGCTGTAGCTGCTTCTCAGCCGCGCGGCCAAGGTGTGGACGACATGGCGCACAAGCGGGTCGGAAAAACTGCGGCGGAAAGCTTCGGCGTCAATGAACAGGACCTTGGTCCGGCAGGACGCCCTGGCGCTGACGCTGTGGTTGGCGCGTTCGATCACGCTGACTTCGCCAAGCAGTTCGCCACTGCCCAGGGAGGCGATGTGATGCGCATCGTCTTCATTCTCATGCCAGATGTCGATCCGGCCATCGAGAATCATATAGATACCGTCGCTCGGTGATCCCTGTTCATAAACGGTGTCACCCAGTTCATAGATGATCTCGCGACCTGTCGTATGTTCGGTCTCGGTCATGTCCCTCTCGCGCACAGTGTTTTTGTCGTGCCTCTTTCTCAAGAGCTACAAGTGTATCCATACACGTTCAAGAGTGAAGGAAAGGTGAAAATCGCAATCAAGGGCTTGATTGAACTATATATTGTGCCGTTATGCAAAAATTAAGGAAAATATAGTGTAATGGAGTCGTGAATAACAGCGAAAGCAAAGACGATGGCTGATCATGTCCTCCCCCCGACATACGCGACCACCATTACTGCTATGCGCCCAAGCTTGATGCGGGCTTTATGCATGGCAGTGGAATCTGGCGATGCGACACGCGCTGCGGGGCTTTATGCCCTCTGTGCTGGTCCCGATGCTGCGGCCCATCTCCGCCCCCGGGATGCGCTTGATGTCATCGGTGCCTGGCTGAGCCGGCAAAATGAAGTCGCGAATGATCTGATGGCTGCCTAAGGGTAGCCCAAGCCCTGTTGTTTTGAGTAACAAGCGGCAGCCCCTTGTGGGCTGCCGTTCGCATATCTAGGGGATTTTTATGCCTGCATGGCTTTCTGGCAGGCCTTCAAGGCACTCATGAACATCTCTTCCGTCAGCCGGTTCGTGTTCACGTTATAGCGGGAGCAATGGTAGCTATCGACGAGGATATAGCCGTTAGGCAGGGGATGAACCGCTTCATGGCCAAACGGGTAGCTGGCAAGCCTGAGCCCAAAGGTGCGGATCGTGGTGTCATGCGCGATCTTGCCAAGCGCGAGCAGGACTTTCAGATTCGGTAGGGCGGCGAGGCGTGCCTGAAGGAACGGGCGGCAGTTGTTAATTTCACTACCAACAGGCTTGTTCTGCGGCGGCACGCAGCGCACCGCGTTGGTCACCATGGTGTTGACAAGTTCAAACCCATCATCGGGCCTGCGGTCGTAGGTGCCCTTTGCCCACCCCATCTGCTTGAGGCATTTATAGAGAAGGTCACCCGCATAGTCGCCGGTGAAGGGGCGACCCGTCTGGTTGGCCCCTTTCAGGCCCGGGGCAAGCCCAACCACCAAAAGCTCGGCATCTTCCTTGCCGAAGCTTGGAACCGCGCCATTGAAAAAAGCCGGATAGGCTTTTTGGTTCGCTTCCCGGAACTCGACAAGACGTGGGCAGAGGCTGCAATCCGCGGCGGGCTCGGCTGGTGTGGCGGTCTGGGGCATGGGAATCCTCTATAATCTTTCAGGCATCAAAAAAGGCGGCAAGGGTGGCCGCCTTTTTGGCATTTGGTCAAGAGCCTCATTTGCTTAGGCTGTTTCCGGCTCAAGGTGGTCGGCATAGGCCTCGTCAAACGGGGGGTGCGCTGCGGGCTTGCGGCTGCTGCCTTTGCGTCCAACGATCTCACGCAGGTCTTCAAGGTCGATGAACTGATCAGCCTGGCGGCGCAGTTCATCGGCAATCATCGACGGTTGGGTCGAGTTGGAGCTGACGACCGTCACGCGGACGCCGCGGCGCTGGATCGCTTCCAGGAGGCGGCGGAAGTCGCCATCACCGGAAAAGAGGACCACGTGGTCGAGATTGTCCGAGATATTCAGCATATCAACGGCGATCTCAATATCCATGTTGCCTTTGATTTTGCGGCGGCCATGTTCGTCGGTGAATTCCTTCACCGGTTTGGTGACGAGCGTGAAGCCGTTATAATCAAGCCAATCAATGAGCGGGCGGAGCGGTGAATACTCCTGATCTTCCAAGATGGCAGTGTAATAGAAAGCCCGGATAAGGCGGCCTTGCTGCGAGAAATGCGAGCGCAGGCTCTTGTAGTCAATTTCCATGTCGAGTGCGCGGGCGGTGGCGTACAGGTTTGCGCCATCTATGAAGAGCGCAAGGCGTTCCTCTGGATAGAAAATCATTTTATAAATCCAATCGCTAAACTAATTAAAAAATACCGGCTGACAGCTGGGAGCTGTTGGGTGCTAGAGTGTTGACCCCATGTCGTTAAAGTTTGGTTAATAATTAAGTCAATGTCCAGTTCTTCAACAGATTGTGACAATATACAGGTCCGCGAAAACATGCCAGTTTTACTTGCGATGGGTGGGAACCTTCCATCAGCGGTCGGAACACCGCTCGATACCCAGGTTGCAGCCCTTGAATGTTTGCTGAAGGCGGGGGTGGAGGTCGAGGCGGTTTCGTGCCTTTATCGGACATCCCCGGTCCCGGTATCGGACCAGCCTGACTTTATCAATTGCGCGCTGCGGGTGCGGACACATCTAGCCCCACAAGCCTTGCTGGACGTGTGCCAGGAGACCGAGGTCGCCCTGGGGCGGCAAAAGGGGGAGCGGTGGAGCGCCAGAACCTTGGATATCGACGTATTGGCCTATGGCGACAGGGTCCTGCCGGACGAACAGGCCTGGCGTGACGTCACCTGCAACCCTGACCCTGCCTATATCCTGGACCAGGCTGTCGTGCCGCATCCCCGTCTGCACCTGCGGGGGTTTGTCCTGATGCCGCTTAATGATATTGCGCCGGAGTGGCGACACCCGGTGTTAGGGACGACGGTTAGGGAAATGCTGACGAAGTTGCCTGCTTCCGACCGCGCCGGTATTGAGCGTATGGCTGTTGATTTTGGCCGATTCTCGACTTTACAGCCGGGAAGAGGGGCTGTATAAGCGGGCGCTCGACCTACGTGGTTTGCTGAAAGAGGGCAAACCCTATCAAGTTTTGGAGATATTGCATGGCTCGCGTCACCGTAGAGGATTGCGTAGACAAGGTTCCGAACCGGTTTGATCTGGTGCTGTCTGCAGCGCAACGTGCGCGTCAGATTTCCAGTGGTGCGCCGCTGACCGTCGATCGCGACAATGACAAGAACGCCGTCGTTGCCCTGCGTGAAATTGCTGACGAAACCATCGATGCCGCTGCTATGACCGAAGCTGTCATCCAGAGTATGCGGTTGGTTGTCGAATCCGACGAGCCGGAAGAAGTGGATCTGTCGATCCTGATGGCTGGTATGGATAGCGAAACCAAGGGTGAAGCTGCGGCAAAGCCTGAAGAAGCTTAATTATACGGCGCCATCTGCGCGCTCGTTGAAAACCCGGTCTTTGGCCGGGTTTTTTTGTTCTTCTTCTATTTTCTCCAGCAATGCCGGAAGATGGGTCTGGATAATTCCTTCAGAATCTTTATTTCTGAACGAATGGATATATTTGTTTCGGTTTGGTGAGGATGCCCGGTGATCCGTCAGTTTGAACTTGTGGAAATGGTCAAGGCCTACGACAAGAATGTCGATGAGGCGCTTTTGAACCGGGCCTATGTTTTTGCCATGAAAGCCCATGGCACCCAGACGCGTGCCTCCGGTGACCCATATTTCTCCCACCCCTTGGAAGTGGCCGGCATCCTGACGGCGTTGAAGCTGGACGGCAACACGATTGCCACGGCGCTCCTGCATGATGTGGTTGAGGACACGGTCGCCACCATTCCGGAAATCGAGGAATTGTTTGGCCCCAAGGTGGCGGAGCTGGTCGATGGCGTAACCAAGCTTTCCAAGATTGAGCTGCAGACCGAAAGCGAACGCCAGGCGGAGAACTTCCGGAAATTCGTGCTGGCCATGTCGAACGACATCCGCGTGCTTCTGGTGAAGCTTGCCGACCGCCTGCATAATATGCGCACGCTCAATTACATCCAGAAGGAAGCGAAGCGCCGGCGTATCGCCCTTGAAACCCTCGAAATTTATGCGCCGCTTGCCGAACGCATCGGGATGCACGAACTGAAGGATGAGCTGGAGCATCTGGCGTTCCAGCATCTGGACCCGGAAGCGATGGAGTCAATTTCCGCCCGGCTGCATTATCTGATCGAGCAAAGTCCGAACCTGGAACAGGATATGGTGACGGCGCTGCAGGCGCTGATGGCGGAAACCGGCATCACCTGCAAGGTGAGCGGCCGGATCAAGCGTCCGTATTCGATCTGGCGGAAAATGGAACGCCAGAATATCACTTTCGAGCAGCTTTCCGACGTCATGGCGTTCCGCATCATGGTGGACGATGTCGCTACCTGCTACCGCGTGCTCGGGATCGTGCACCAGAAGTACCCAATGGTGCCGGGCCGCTTCAAAGACTATATCTCCACGCCCAAGCGGAACTTCTACCGCTCCATCCATACGACTGTGATCGGCCCCTTGAACCACCGGCTGGAAATTCAGGTCCGGACCCACCGGATGCATGAAGAAGCCGAAATGGGTGTGGCCGCGCACTGGCAATATAAGCAGGCGGCTGAAAAGGTGGACGGGTCGCAGTATCTGTGGGTGCGGGAACTTCTGGAAATTCTGGATCATACCACCGACCCGGAAGAGTTCCTGGAGCACACAAAGCTCGCCATGTTCCAGGATAAGGTCTTCTGTTTCACCCCGAAAGGGGAGCTGGTTTCCCTGCCGCGTGGGTCTTCCACGGTTGACTTTGCCTATGCCGTACACACGGAGGTGGGCGACCACTGTGTTGGCGCCAAGGTCAACGGCCGTATGGTACCGCTCCGCCACCAGCTTGAGAATGGTGACCAGGTCCAGATCCTGACGAGCAAGGGCCAGGCGCCGTCGCCGCGTTGGGAAAGCTTTGTTGTGACAGGCAAGGCCCGGTCAGCGATCCGCCGTCATGTCCGCCAGCAGCAGATTTCGGAATATAGCCATCTTGGCCATACGCTTATCGAGAAAGCCTGCCGCCGGAACGGGCTCGACTTCTCCCCCCGCGTGATCGAAGAAGCCGCCCGGGTCCTGAACCTGGAAGATGCCGACATGCTTTATGCTCTCGTGGGGCAGGGCACGCTGACGGAAGATGAAATCCTCCGGGCCTCTTTCCCCGGCTTCCGGGAAGATGCCCGCGCCGAAGGCCTGCCGACCGTGCACCATGAATGGGAGGCCATGAAAGATGCCGCCCTGCCGATCAAGGGCATCAACAAGGAATCGGCAGTTCATTTCGCCGATTGCTGCCATCCGGTGCGCGGCGACAGGATTGTCGGGATGCGCATTCCGGGCAAGGGTGTTGAAATCCATACCATCGACTGCGGCAAGCTTGATGCTTTCGATGACCGACCGGAATTGTGGATCGACCTCAAATGGCAGGACGATGAGGACGATGATGCTTTCTATGCGGGCCGCTTGAGGCTGGAGGTCACCAATGAACGCGGGGCGCTTGCCACCATCGCGGCCATCGTGGCGAAGGGTGGCGGAAACATCTCCAACCTGGTGATCCCGGAACGGGACCCTGAATTCTATATCATGATCGTCGATGTCGAAGTCAGGGACGTGAAGCACCTCAATGATATTAGCCGCAGTTTGCGGGTGAGCCGGGTCATCAGCCGGGTCGACCGGGTGCTGGGCTAATTGGGGGCTAACTATCCGCAAACGGCCTTTTCATTGCCGACCATGCCGCAGATTTCAGGATGGCCATGGCAGCAATCACTGACCAGATAATCCAGAAATTCCCGCGTGGTCGCGATATTCACTGAATAGATGAGGCTGCGGCCTTCGCGCCTTGCGGCAATCAACCCTGCGTTCGACAGGATAGAGAGGTGCGATGATAGCGTGTTTTGCGGTACGCCAAGGCGGTCGGCAATGATGCCTGCCGCGAGCCCATCTTCCCCTTCCTGCATCAAAAGCCGGAAGACCCCTAAGCGAGTTGTTTGCGCGAGCGCTGAGAGCACCCTGACGACCTGGGCATCGTTTGTCATGCGACATCTCCTTGGGCGGGTGAGCGTGTCAGCGGCAACGTCAGAAGGGCGGCAATACTTATCATTGCGCCCGAGGCAAAAAGACAGGCCACCAGCCCGGCATATTGATAGATCAGGCCTGAAAGCAGGGTCCCTGCCAGCCGCCCCAAGGCATTGGCGGTATAATAGAAGCCGACATTGAGGGAAACCTTGTCATTATCCGAATAGGCGACGATCAGGTAGGAATGCAGCGCCGAATTAACGGCGAACAAGATACCGAACAGCATCAAGCCGGGAATTAGCCAGCCTGTCGTTGTCAGCACAGGGGTGATATTTGCCAAGAGGCTTTGGCCCTTGTCGGTCATGCCAAGCGCCAGGATAAAGGTGAGGAGGGCCAGAAGGCTTCCCCAAGTGCGGGCGGCGTGGGCCGCGCCAGTGCTGTCGTGCGCTGACTTGAGGGCCTTGGGCACTAGGGCTTGCACAATACCGTAGCCGATCACCCACGCCGCCATAAAGGCGCCGACGGCATCGAAAGACCAGCCGGTAACACCCGCCAGATAAACGGGTAGGCCAACCACGAACCAGACATCGCGGCTTGCGAACAGGAAGATGCGGGCCGCAGACAGCCAGTTGATTTCCCGGCTTTTGGAGAACAGGTCGCGCCCGCGGATCTTCTCTTTCGCTTTGCCAAGCTCGGAGGTCAACCGCAGGACGGACAGGATAAGAATGACGGCCAGGCCTGCCGCCATGGCGATCAGCGCCCCCACGAAGCCCAGGGAGGCCAGAAGGAAGCCGCCGACGAAGAAACCGACGCCCTTGAGGGCGTTTTTGGAGCCGGTCAAAAGCGCGACCCATTTGAATAAAAGGCCGTGACTTTCTTCCGCGACCACTAGTTTGACCGCCGATTTGGAACTCATTTTCGTGAGGTCCTTGGCGACGCCGGAAAGCGCCTGGGCCGCCATGACATAAGCGACAGAAAGCGCGAGCGTAAGACCCGCGGGGAGGGCGGCCAACATCAAGAGGGCGACGATCTGGGTGGTAAGCCCGGCAAAGAGCGTGAGCCTGAGCCCATAGCGGGCGCCGATCCAGCCACCGACGAAATTGGTCAAGACCCCCATGACTTCATAGAGAAGGAACAGGAAGGCGAGTTCGACCGGGGTG
This sequence comes from Kordiimonas marina, assembly GCF_023006325.1. Classification (GTDB taxonomy): domain Bacteria; phylum Pseudomonadota; class Alphaproteobacteria; order Sphingomonadales; family Kordiimonadaceae; genus Kordiimonas; species Kordiimonas marina. The sequence continues at coordinate 504,467 of NZ_JAINDF010000003.1, read as the reverse complement.
TAGCCAAGGGCATGAAAGTGCAACAGCACCAGCATCCTCAGCGCGCCATCGGTAATGGTGAAGCCCCAGTAAGCGGCGGTCACCACGGCATAATTCTTAATATCTCTCATGTGGGTGCGCCTCAGAAACTGGCGGCGATCATGCTGGCGATGTCTGCCATGCGGTGCACATAGCCCCATTCATTGTCATACCAGGCATAGAGTTTGAGCTGGGTGCCGTTCACAACCATGGTCGAGGGCGCATCAATGATCGATGAGCGCGGATCGTTCAGATAGTCGGCTGAGACCAGGGGCCGGGTTTCATAGCCCAAGATACCTTCGAGGTAACTGCCGGCGGCTTCCTCGAACAGGGCGTTGACGGCCTTGGCGGTGGTCTCCTGCTCCAGTTCGAAGACACAATCGGTCAGGGAGGCATTGAGAAGCGGTACCCGGATGGCGTGGCCGTTCAGGCGTCCTTTGAGTTCAGGGTAGATCACGGTGATCGCGGTGGCGGACCCTGTGGTCGTTGGAATCAGCGATTGCAGGCAGGACCGGGCACGCCTCAGGTCCTTGTGCGGGGCATCGACAATCACCTGGGTGTTGGTGACATCATGCACCGTGGTGATGGAGCCGTGGCGGATGCCGATCTTTTCATGGATGACCTTGACGACGGGGGCCAGGCAGTTGGTGGTGCAGGATGCCGCGGTGATGAGGTCATGCTCAGCCGGGTCATAAAGGTCATGGTTCACGCCCATGACCAAATTAAGCGCGCCTTCCTCCTTCACCGGGGCGGACACCAGCACCTTGCGGATACCTTGGTCATAAAAAGGCTGCAACAGGCTGCGGGCTTTGAACCGGCCGGAACAATCGACAACCAGATCGACTTGTTCCCCAGTCCATCCGGTCTCCGCCGGGCTTTTTGCACGGGTGACGGCCACCAATTTCCCATCAATTGTAATGCCGTTTTCCGAAGAAGCGATTTCCTTGTCCCACCGGCCGTGGACGCTATCGAACTCAAGCAGATGAGCGAGCGTGGCTGTATCGGCGGCAGGGTCGTTTATGGCGACCAGTTCAACATCATCCCGTTCCCACACGGCGCGGGTAAAGAGGCGGCCCATGCGGCCAAATCCGTTGATTGCGATGCGAAGTGCCATGATTTTGCTCCCTTGCTGAGGCAGCCATCTGCCAGCGTGTATATTTATATCGATATATGTCGATATATAGAAGTCGTGTTGCGATATTATGTCAGCATCGGGGCTGGAAAGGCCGGGACCGGATATGCATGACAGACACCTGCGACAATTTTCCGTCTCGCCACACCTGCGGTTTGACGCAATTTCCCTTGACGCGGACGGGCGGGCGCACTATCCGCGCATTCAGACATTTCTCACCCAGCCATCGGGCTCAGCCAGCAGGAAGGACAGAAATCATGGACCAGGAAGCCGTACTTCAGGAATTTCGCGATGCCGAAGCCTTGCTCGAAGGCCATTTCAAGCTGTCCTCCGGCCTGCATAGCTCGGTTTATCTGCAATGTGCCCGAGTCCTGATGGACCCGAAGCGGGCGGAACGTCTGTGCAAAGCCTTTGCTGACAAGCTCAAGGCGACGGGCGTCGAGATCGACATGGTCGTCAGCCCGGCCATGGGCGGTGTGATCGTTGGCTATGAAGTGGCGCGCCAGCTTGGGGTCATTGGCATTTTCACCGAACGTGTCGATGGCGAGTTCGCGCTGCGCCGTGGTTTCGAAATCCCCCAAGGTGCCCGCATCCTGATGATGGAAGACGTGATCACCACGGGTCTGTCCTCACGCGAATGTATCAAGACCATTAACGAATGGGGTGGTAATGTTGTGGCTGCTGGCTGCCTGATCAACCGTTCAGGTGGTAAGGTGGACGTGGGCGCACCGATTACCGCGCTCGTCACCATCGAGGCACCGACATACAAACCTGAAGAGCTTCCTGAAGACTTGAAGGCCATTCCGGCTATCAAGCCAGGGAGCCGTGGGCTGAAGGCGTAAAGAGAGAATGCTGTTCCGGCGTCGTGCAGATTTAAGTTTTGGACAAAAATTTCTGGGCTTCCTGTGGCCGCGGTCCGGGTGGGTTCGTGCGATCAAATATATCTGGCACCGGGTCGCCCGCTTGCCGGGGACGCCGCATAGCATTGCTGCCGGTTTTGCCGCGGGGGCTGCTGTTTCCTTCACGCCATTCCTGGGGCTTCATTTCCTGATGGGGTTTGCCGTTGCCTGGCTCACGCGCGGCAACATGCTGGCATCCGCCATTGGTACCGCCGTTGGGAACCCATGGACATTTCCGTTCATTTTTGCGCTGACCGGCCAGGTTGGCGCGCTCATTCTCGGCCATGATGTCACCGCCGGTGTGCCCGCCTGGAGCTGGGCTGAGCTCATGGCGGCGCCTTTCCACTATCTATCCTCTTTCCTGCCTGTGGTATTTCCGCTTATTGTAGGCGGTGTTCCCGTTGCTATTGTCGTGTGGCTGCTGTTCTATATCTCCCTGAAGGGGCTATTGATCGGCTATCACGCCAATCGTCAACAGAAGTTAAAGGCAAAAAGGCCGCAGGTTAGCGGCTGAAAAGGCAGGGTATGACAAGGGATTATTTGCGCCTCGGGGTCAATATTGACCATGTGGCAACCATCAGGAACGCGCGTGGTATCCGGCATCCGGACCCGGTTCGTGCGGCAGGCCTCGCCGTCAAGGCAGGAGCTGACGGCATTACCGCGCATTTGCGTGAAGACCGGCGCCATATCTCCGATGAAGATATCGCGATGCTTTCGGATGTGCTGACCGTCCCCCTTAACCTGGAGATGGCAGCGACCGACGAGATGCTGGAAATCGCCCTCAGGCATCAGCCCCATGCCTGTTGCCTTGTCCCTGAAAAACGGCAGGAACTGACGACAGAGGGCGGCCTTGATGTCGCCGGTCAGCATAACCGGCTGTCGCCTTATGTTCGGGCGCTTGTGGATGCCGGTATCCGGGTCAGCCTGTTCATCGATCCGGATGAAGACCAAATCCGGGCGGCCAAGGACCTTGGCGCCCCGGTGACCGAGCTTCATACCGGGGCTTATTGCGACCTTGTCGGCGATGCTCGGGCCGCTGAGCTCGACCGCATCCGGAAGGCTGCTGAGTTGGGCGTGAGCCTCGGCATCGAAATGCACGCTGGCCACGGTCTCTCCTATGAGACAGTCGCGCCGATTGCGGCTATCCCGGAAATTCGTGAACTCAACATCGGCCATTTTCTGATCGGCGAAGCCATCTTCCATGGCCTTGAAGCCTCGATCGTCGAAATGCGCCGCCTTATGGACGAGGCACGAGCGTAACATGGGCAAGCATGACATGACGGTGGAGCGGGAAATCGCAGGCTATCGTTTCGATAAGGTCAGCCTGCTTGAAGAAGCGCTGACCCATCCGTCGCTTTCGGGCACGCACAATTACCAGCGGCTTGAATTCCTGGGGGACAGGGTGCTCGGCCTTGTCATCTCGACCTGGCTTCTGGAAGCGTATCCAAGTGAGGCGGAAGGCAAGCTGAACCGCCGCTTCACTGCGCTTGTACGTAAGGAAACGCTGGCGGAAATGGCTCAGCAGTTAGGCATTGCCGCAGCGATCATGCTGACGCCGGGGGCGGAAGCCGAAGGCACGCGGGACAAGGAAGCCGTGCAAGCGGACGCATGCGAGGCCGTCATCGGCGCCATGTATCTGGATAGCGGCTACCGCTCAGCAGAGAAATTCATCCGTAAATTTTGGGCGCCGCTGATGAAGGACGGCCCAGGCATTTATAAAGACAGCAAGACCCAGCTTCAGGAATGGTGTCAGGCCCGCGGCTTGCCGCTGCCTGTCTACAAGATGGCTGGGCGCGAAGGGCCGGACCATAACCCGGTTTTCACCATTGAAGCGCAAGTCGACGGTAAGGGCTCGGCCAGTGCGTCGGGCAGTGCCAAACGGCAGGCGGAACAGGCGGCGGCGGAAGAGCTTCTTATGCTGCTGACAGGAGAATAATAGAATGGCGCAAACGCCAGAACAGGAAACACGCTGTGGTTTTGTCGCGCTTATTGGCGCCCCGAACGCTGGGAAGTCGACGCTTCTCAATGCGCTGGTTGGTGCAAAAGTGGCGATCGTGACCCACAAGGTGCAGACGACGCGGACGAAAATCACCGGTATCGGCATGCATGAAAACACCCAGCTGGTGTTTCTGGATACACCTGGGATTTTTGAACCAAAGCGCCGGCTTGACCGGGCCATGGTCAATGCCGCCTGGAAAGGGTCCGAGGACGCTGAAATCACGGTCCTTCTGGTGGATGCGCGTAAAGGGCTCGATCATGAGGTCGAGCATATCATCGCGGGCCTGAAGGATACCAAGCGCAAGGCCATTCTGGTTCTCAACAAGATTGACCTTATCAAGCGGGACAGTCTGCTGGCCCTTGCCCAGAAAATGGATGAAACCGGTGTTTTCACCGACATCTTCATGGTCTCGGCCCTCACCGGGGACGGCGTGGCCGATCTGAAGGCGCATCTGGCGGCCCAGTCGCCGGTTGGCCCCTGGATGTATCCGGAAGACCAGGTTGCGGATGTGACGCTCAGACTTCTGGCTGCCGAAATCACCCGTGAGAAAATTTATCTCCGCCTTCATGACGAACTGCCGTATTCGACGACGGTTGAGACCGAAGAGTGGGAAGAACGCAAGGACGGCTCCGTCAAGATCAGCCAGGTCATCCATGTCGAGCGTGACAGCCAGAAAGGCATCGTCATCGGCAAGGGCGGCAGTATGCTCAAGCTGATCGGCCAGATGGCGCGCGAGGACATGGAAGAAAACTTTGAACGCAAGGTTCATTTGTTCCTGCACGTCCGCGTAACAGAACGCTGGGCCGAAGACCGCACCATGTATAAGGATATGGGCCTCGATTACGTGGACTGAGGCTCATTCTCAAAGGGAATACGGATGGAATGGCAGGATGACGGCATAGTGCTTTCTGCCGCGCGTTACGGTGAAAGTGACGCGCTTCTTGAAGTGATGACCGCATCGCATGGCCGTGTACGCGGGTTCGTCAAAGGCGGCAGTGGTCGCCGCCAGCGCGCCAACCTGCAGGTGGGTAACCGGCTTCGTCTCAATTGGTACTCCCGCATAGAGGCCAACCTTGGCCGCTTTAGCGCCGAACTCGTCTACAGCCCGCTCGGCCTGATGATGGGCGAGGGCGCGCGCCTGAGCGCCCTGTCGGCAGTGGCTTCGGTCATTGCCTCCACCCTGCCGGAGCGGGAAGACCATGCCGAGATATATGAACGGCTTCTGGCTGTTCTCGACCTCCTTGAGGAAGAGGAGGGCACCTCCGTCCTTTGGGCCGGGGCTTTGGCACGGCTTGAGCTCGCTATCCTCTCGGCGCTCGGCTATGGACTCGACCTCACATCCTGTGCGGCGACGGGCACGACTGAAAACCTCGCTTATGTATCGCCCAAGTCGGCACGCGCCGTCAGCCGTGAAGCAGCCGGTCCCTATAAGGAACGCTTGTTACCACTGCCTGGCTTCCTGCTGGAAGCGCCGCTTGCGGGTGTCACACCGGATGACGTGCTTGGGGGGCTGCGCCTGACGGGCTTTTTCCTAGACAGGCAGGTGTGGGTGGTTCACGGCAAAGGTCAGCCACCGGCCCGGGACAGGTTCATCGCATCGCTCATGCGGGCTACCCAATGAGACAAAGAAATTGTGGATAACCACAACATCTTGTAGCGTTTGCTGTCTTCATTGTTATAGTCAGCACCATGAGCACACATCCTGAGTTTAGTGAAAATATCATCGAGGCGCCGTTCGCGAACGCGCTGAGCGAACGCTACCTTGCATACGCCCTGTCGACCATTATGTCCCGCTCCTTGCCGGACGTGCGTGACGGGCTCAAACCAGTTCACCGCCGCCTTCTTTACGCCATGAGGCTTCTGAAGCTCGACCCGAAAACGGGCTACAAGAAATGCGCCCGCGTGGTAGGCGACGTTATCGGTAAATACCACCCGCACGGTGACCAGTCGGTTTATGACGCGATGGTCCGCCTGGCGCAGGACTTCTCGGTCCGCTTCCCGCTGGTCGACGGCCAGGGTAACTTCGGTAACATCGACGGCGATAACGCGGCGGCGATGCGGTACACCGAAGCCCGCCTGACCGAAGTGGCTGCCGCACTGATGGACGGCCTTGACGAAGATGCGGTTGATTTCCGGCCGACCTATGATGGCGAAGAGGCGGAACCGATCGTCTTTCCGGGGGCTTTCCCGAATTTGCTCGCGAACGGGTCCAGCGGGATCGCGGTTGGCATGGCCACCAATATTCCGCCCCACAATGTGGGGGAGCTGATCGACGGCTTGCAGCTTCTCATTGAAGCGCGGCGCAATTCGAACCAGGAAGTAACTGTCTCAGATCTTCTGGACCGTATCCCGGGGCCGGATTTCCCCACAGGCGGCGTGATCGTTGAGGACCGCGAGACCATTCTGTCGGCCTATGAAACCGGTCGTGGTGGCTTGCGGGTGCGTGCCCGTTGGGAGCGGGAAGACCTGAGCCACGGCATGTATCAGATCGTGGTGACGGAAATTCCGTACCAGGTGCAGAAATCTAAGCTCATCGAAAAGATCGCTGAGCTGATCAACGACAAGAAAATCCCGATCCTGACCGATGTCCGGGATGAGTCGACCGAAGACATTCGCATCGTGCTTGAGCCGAAGAACCGCTCCGTCGATGAGAAGGTACTGATGGAAAGTCTGTTCAGGCTGACGGAGCTTGAAACCCGCTTTTCGCTCAACGTGAATGTCATCGCGCTCGATGGCAAGCCTAAGGTGCTGTCGCTCAAGGAAATCCTGGATGAGTTCCTTGATCACCAGATCGAGGTTCTCCAGCGCCGCAGCCGTCACAGGCTTGAAAAGATCGAGCGGCGTTTGGAAATCCTGTCCGGCTACCTGATCGCTTATCTCAACCTCGATGAGGTGATCCGTATCATCCGGGAAGAGGATGATGCCAAAGCCAGCCTGATGGAAACCTTCAAGCTGACGGACAACCAGGCTGAAGCGATCCTGAATATGCGCCTGCGCGCCCTCAGGAAGCTTGAGGAAATGGAAATCCGGACCGAGCACGCCAAGCTGGAAGCTGAAAAGGCTGACCTGCTGGCGCTTCTGGGGTCCGAAGCCAAGCAGTGGATCGCCGTTGGCGACAGGCTATCCGGCATCAAGGAAAAGTTTGGCCAGGAAACTGAGCTTGGTAAACGCCGCACCCGTTTTGGCGATGCGCCGACGGCGGAAATCGTGCCGCTTGAAGCCATGATCGAGAAGGAGCCGATCACGGTGGTCTGCTCGAAGCGTGGCTGGGTCCGGGCGATGAAAGGCCACATCAAGCCGGAAGAGACGCTCAAGTACAAGGAAGGCGACGAGGAACGGTTCCGTTTCCCTGCCTACACGACCGACAAGATCTTCCTGTTCGCAACCAGCGGCAAGATCTATACCGTTGGCGGCGACAAGCTGCCGGGCGGCCGTGGAATGGGGGAGCCGATCCGCCTGATGGTCGATATGGACGCCAATGACGAAGTTGTCGCGCTCATGACCTATATGCCGGGCGGTAAGCTGTTTGTGGCTTCCAGCATCGGCAAGGGCTTCCTGGTGGACGCCGACAATGCTGTCGCCATGACCAAGTCCGGCAAGCAGCTTCTGAACCTGCCGAATGACGCTGTGGCAACCCACTGTATGACAGTGGACGGCGATAGCGTTGCCGTGATCGGTGATAACCGGAAAATGCTGGTCTTCGGCCTGGATGAGTTGCCGACTATGACGCGCGGGCAGGGGGTTACCCTCCAGCGCTATAAGGATGGCGGCATGTCGGATGTCATGATCTTCCACAAGGAAGAAGGCCTGACCTGGCCGATGGGCGGCAACAGCGACCGCTGGCGGACAGAGACCGAGCTTGCCCCCTGGACCGGCAAGCGCGGCAATGCAGGCCGTCTGCCGCCGATGGGCTTCCCGCGGAATAATAAGTTCCGCTAAAATATTGAATCTGATGCCGCACGGCATAGATGACAAAAGGCGCCACTTTGGGCGCCTTTTTCTGTGGGGGATAAAGCATGACAAGCAAAGCCAACCTCGAGCGCTGGTATGACTTCGTAAAAGCCAAAGACCCAAGCGCCTTGGACGCCCTTCTGGCTGACGATGTGACCTTCTATTCGCCCGTGGTGCATACGCCCCAGCGCGGCAAGATGATCACCAGCCTGTATCTGGGCGCGGCTGCGAATGTGCTGGGCGGGGACAATTTCCGCTATGTTGGGGAATATCTGTCCGGCGATGGCGCCGTGATTGAATTCAACACTGTCATCGACGGTATCGAGATTGACGGCATTGACATGATCACCTGGAATACGGACGGAAAGATTACCGATTTCAAGGTCATGGTGCGGCCCCTGAAGGCGGTCAATAAGCTCCATGAAATGATGGCGGCAATGCTGGCGCAGTTTCAGAAAAGGTAAACGGGCGCCCTAAGCAAGGGGACGCCCGTTCCGGTTTTAAAAGGCTTCTTGGGCCTTAGCTTGCCTGCATGTGGAAAGCGTTCAGTTTGTTGCCGTCCAGGTCCCGGAAGTAACCGGCATAGAAGGGGCTGTCCTCTCCGCCGCGCGGTCCGGGTTCGCCCTCGCATGTGGCGCCCAGCTCAATTGCCTTGGCATAGATAGCATCCACCGTTTCACGGTCCGGAGCGACAAGGGCGATCATGACGCCGTTTCCCACGGAGGCATCATTGCCGTCATAAGGCAGGGCAATGCTGAAAGACGGCTTGTCCGGGGCGGTTCCCCACAGTTTGAAACGTTCCATGTCCCAGCTGCGCTTCGCGCCCAGAAGAGCGAGAAGTTCGTCATAGAAGGCTGCTGCTTTTTCGATGTCGTTTGTGCCGACAGTAGTGTAGCCGATCATACTTGGGTGTCCTTTTCTATCCCACGTGGTGAGCCCAGTATAGCCAGCTGTGAAGAGGCATCAATGTGCCACTTCTGCATAGCGCCCATGTGGCTTTGGGGGGGGCGATGAGGGAACTGGCCCTCAGGAGACTCCATTGTCTTTCAGGAAAGCAAGGATGGCATCAGGCGTGACCAGCCCACCGGCCCGGGCAACTTCGTGGCCGCCCCGGAAAATGGCCAGAATCCCGGTTCCTTCGAAACCATAGTGACGCCCGAAGTCCTTATCGTGGTCAAAGTCGACGCGGACCGCCGGAAGGGTGGGCGCCTTGCCACTTTCGGCAAGCGACTTGAACGCCATCTGTTGCCGCACACATGTGGGGCACCAGGACGCATAGATTTCGACGAGGACGGGTTTGTCCGCAGCCATCAGCGTATCGAACGTGGCCTTGTCATAAGTCTGCCAGCCCGGCTGAATGGGATCAATGGCGCGGACATTCATATAGAGAAGTCCGCTGCCTACAATCAGTAGGAGGCCGACAAATATTCGTGCTGATAGCTTTTTCATCGTCATAAAAGCAGCCTATCAGCCTGCTCGGCCATGCCCAAATGAAGCTCTCGTGACAGGTGTGTGATTAGCCATGGAAAAGCTGGGCGGGCAGCCAGGTCACCATGTGCGGGAACAGGGCAATGATCAGAAGGGCAATGACCTGGATGATGACGAACGGAATGACACCGCGGTAAATGGCGGTTGTGGGCACGCTTTCAGGGGCTACCCCGCGCAGGTAGAACAGCGCAAAGCCAAAGGGCGGGGTGAGGAAGCTCGTCTGCAGGTTCATCGCCATCAGGATACCAAGCCAGATCGGGCCTTGGGACCCTGGCATGGCGAGAAGCGCCGGAGCGACAACGGGGACGACCACGAAGGTGATCTCGATAAAGTCCAGGAAGAAGCCGAGCACGAACATGATCAGCATCACGGTGATCAACGCACCTGTATGCCCGCCGGGCAGGCTGTGGAGCATGTCCTCAATCGCTGTATCGCCGCCCAGCCCCCGAAATACCAGTGAGAACAAGGCTGCGCCGAGCAGGATGGTGTAGATCATGGTCGAGATGCGGGTGGTGGCCTGCATGACATCGCTCAGGACACCGCTTTTGTATGTACGGACCAGGGCATAGGCTAGTCCGGCGGTAAAGATGACGCACAGGATGACCGCGGCAATGAAGGCAAGCTGGTCCATGAACGGCATGGCCTCGCGCCCCAGTCGAAGGTCGGATGTCGCGGCAATCCCCAAGATCAACAAAAGCGAAAGCAAGGTCACCATGACAATAAGGCGCGCTTTTTTATCGGCACGGGCAGCTCCGAGCAGAATGGCGCCAATGGCACCGACGGCGGCCGCTTCGGTTGGTGTGGCGATGCCGGTGAGGATAGACCCCAAAACGGCGATGATGAGCAGAAGCGGCGGCAACAGGGCTGTCAGCAGCGAGCGGTAAAAAGCGCCATCAAGCTTTTCGCCTTTTTCGCGGGGGATGGCGGGGCTTGTCTTGGGGCGGAAGAGGGCCGTTGCTGCCTGATACAGGATATAAAGCCCGACAAGGGCAAGGCCCGGGATCAGGGCGCCCGCGAACATCTCCCCCGCGCTTACGGGGGTCGGAGAAAAGATATGGTTTTTCAGCTGGGCCTGTTGCCAGGCTGAGGAAATAACGTCGGACAGCAGGATCAGCACGATCGAGGGCGGAATGATCTGACCGAGCGTTCCCGCGGCGGCGATGGCGCCGGTCGCGAGCGCAGGGTCATAGCCGCGCTTCAGCATGGTCGGCAGTGACAGGAGCCCCATGGTCACCACGGTGGCGCCGACAATGCCGGTTGAAGCCGCAAGGAGGGCACCAACGATGGTCACGGATATGCCAAGGCCACCCCGTAAGGAGCCAAACAGCTTGCCCATGCTCTCCAACAGGTCTTCGGCGACGTTGGATTTCTCCAGCATCACTCCCATGGAGACAAACAGGGGCACGGCGAACAGAAGCTCGTTCCTGATGGTATTGCTGTAAATCCTGTTTGGCAGGATCTCGAGGAAGCTTGCGTCCAGGGTGCCGGTCGCCATGCCCAACAGGCCGAACAGAAGCCCGGTTCCGCCAAGGGTGAAGGCAACAGGGAAACCCGTCAGCAGTAGAACGACGAGCGTGGCGAACATGCCAGCGGTAAGGAGAAGGGCTGGATCCACAGGGTTACATCCTCTTCAGCGCGTGGCGGTTTCGTATGAGGCTGATAATGGCATGAAGGCTGAGCGTGAACGTGAACAGCAGCAATGTCGACTTCAGAATATAGACAAATGGCAGGCCGCTGGATTCTACGCTTTCTTCCAGGATCGACCAGCTATCGAGCACATAAGGCACCGCCGACACCCACATCAGGATAAGGAAGGGGACAAGCAAAAGCAGCGTGCCCCAGAAATTGACCTGTGCGCGCCGGCGGCGGTTAAATTTGCTGTAGAAGACGTCAACGCGCACATGGCCATCATGAATGGCCGTGTAGCCAGCAGCCCCCAGAAACATCAGTGCGTTGATATATTGCAGGCTTTCCTGAAGCTTGATGCTGCCTGTGGCAAACACATAGACCATCAAAACGATGGCGAACTGGACGAGGACAAGAATGAGCGGCAGCACCGAAAGGATGCGGCCGCTTTTCTCCAGAATGGTTTCCAGTCTGTCAGCGAGATGGTCAAGCATGATAAGGCGTTACTTCTCGTACAGGCTGCGGGCATGGGCGAAGGCCTGCTCGGAAATGGCCCCCCAGCGCATACTGTAGGCGCGGGATGTTTTATAGCTATCGTAGACGCGCTTGCTCAGCTCATCATTGCTCGCGGTATCCCTCAGAACCTGATCTGAAACCTCGGCAAGTTTGGCGAGGATTTCATCGCTGAAACGCTTCAGTTTCACGCCATGCTCGTTCACAAGCGTGTCGAGCGCGCGGCCGTTGTTGGCGTTGAACTCAGCATACATGATGTCATTCTCAGCGGCGGAAGCGGCTTCGATGATAGCCTTTTCCTTCGGGCTCATGTCTTCCCACAGATCCTTGTTGAGGCCGAGGGAGAGGGCTGAGCCGGGCTCATGGAAGCCAGGATAATAGTAATTCTTCACGATGGTGTGGAAGCCGAAGGCCAGGTCGTTCCAGGGGCCGATCCATTCGGTCGCGTCGATATTGCCCTGGCTGAGGGCCTGGAAGATTTCACCGCCCTGTTTGGTTACCGGTGTGGCACCCAGGCGCTTGAGGACTTCGCCGCCGAGGCCGGGCATCCGGATGCGCAGGCCCTGGAAGTCGGCAATGCTGTTGATGTCCTTCTTGTACCAGCCGCCCATTTGCGTGCCGGTGTTCCCAGCCAGGAAAGCTTTGACATTGAAGCGGCCGCTCAGCTCATCCCACAGCTCCTGGCCACCGCCGAAGCGGACCCAAGCGGTGATTTCGCTTGCCAGCATCCCCATGGGGACGGCGGCGAAAAAGTTGAAAGCGGGGGACTTGCCTTGCCAGTAATATTCGGCGGCATGATACATGTCGGCCTTGCCCTGGCTTACGGCATCGAAGCCGTCCAGGGCGCCCACCAGTTCACCGGCGGCATAGACCTTAACCTGGATATCGCCGTCAGAAAGCGTTTCGATCCGTTTGGCAAGGCGCTCGACGCCGGTGCCGAGGCCGGGGAAGTTTTTCGGCCAAGCTGTCACCATCTTCAGTTTGCGCTGTTTGGACACGATGCCGGGCGCGCCTTTGCCGCCGACCTTGTCCTTGCCACCATCACACGCGGCGGTGAGGGCCGCTGCCCCGACGAGCGTGGCACCACGCAGAAGGTTCCGGCGGTTTAACATCTTGGCAGGTACGTCTGCCGATGTGGTCGAATTGGTGGTGTTGTGGATCGTTTTTTTCGTCACCGTCTACTCCCCCTGTACGCGTGCAGGGCGCCTACGCACGATGCGAGTCGCCGGGCGACAGTATAGAGCGCGGTTCAGGCGGAGCAAGCCTGTACAGCTTATTTCGCGTTGTCTTGTGCCTCAACCTCATACCAGCCGTTTTGGCCAAGCCGTTCAAGGGGTTGAAACCGTCCCTTATATTGCATTTTGGGGCTGCCTTTTACCCAGTAGCCTAGATAGACATACGGCTGATTCGCCCGTTGCGCCCGGTCGATATGGTCGAGGATGATATAGGTGCCGAGGCTGCGGCTCTTTTCTTCGGTGTCGAAGAAGCTGTAGATCATGGAAAGCCCGTCGCTGAGTTCATCGGTGAGGGCAACCGCCATCAGGCGGCCATCGATGGCGCGGCGGTATTCGATCAGCACAGTGGGGACAGGGCTTGTCTCCACCATGTCGCGATATTCATCGGCGGTCATGTCCGCCATCGAGCCATCGGCATGACGGGTACCCAGGTAGGCTTGCAACAACTCATATTGTTCGTCGGTTACAATCGGGGGGCGGACTTCCGACTTGAGATCGTGGTTGCTGCGGACAACCCGGCGCAAGGAACGTCCGAGGCGGAAATCCCGCGCGCGGACGCGGACGGAAACACATTCCGAGCAACCTTCGCACGCCGGGCGGTAGACAACCGACTGGCTACGCCGAAATCCAACCCGACCCAGCGCTTCATTCAGGGCCGCGGCATCAGGGCCACGCAATTCCGTGAAGACTTTGCGTTCGATCTTGCCGTCAAGATACGGGCACGGCGACGGGGCCGTGACGTAGAATTTCGGAAATTGTAAGCCCTGGTCGGTCATGGGCGTCCTTCATCTCCTTAGAAGAGGCCATAATACCATGGTACGAACAGAGTGAAAGCCATCCATATGACAATTATGAGCGGCGTACCCACGCGGACGAAGTCGACAAACCGGTAATGGCCTGGCGCCATGACGAGAAGGTTGGTCTGATAGCTCATCGGAGTAGCGAAGCTGCAGTTGGCGCCGAAGATGACCGCAAGCAGGAAAGGCATGGCGTCCACATGAAGCTCGGCGGCAATCGAAACGGCAATCGGTGTAAACAGCACAGCCGTTGCATTGTTCGACAGGACGTTGGTCAAAAGCGCGACCAGCAGGAAGAAGCCTGACAGGATAATCCATACGGGTGCACCGGCTAGTGTCTGGATCAGGGTGTGGGCAAGCCAAGTGGCACCACCGGTACCCTGAAGAGCCGTGCCAAGGGCGAGGGCGGCGCCAACGATGGTGAAGACACGCCGGTCGATGGCACGGCTTGCCTGCCGGATGTTCAGGCACCGGCTGATCATCATCAGGGTCGCACCCAGCAGGGATGCAATCACAATCGGCATGATTTCAAGGGCTGAAACGGTTACGACGCCGGCAAAGATGGCAAGGGCCCGCCAGGCATATTCGCGCATTGGCACGTCGGTGGCTGACGATTCCATCAGAAGCACGTCCCGGTTATCCCGAAGCGCCAGCACATTGTTGCGGCTGCCCATGATCAGAAGCACATCACCAGCTTCCAGGCGAAGCTGAGACAGGGCGGCGCGGATCATCCGGCTGCGTCTTTGGACGCCGAGCACGGAACAGCCTGTTTCTGCCCGGAAACCGGTTTGGGGCAGGGTACGACCGTCCATACGGGAAGCCGGCGCGATGACAGCCTCGGCAATCACCCGGCGTTCCCCGGCTTTGTCATCCACATCATCGCCTTCAGCGGCGGAAACGAGGTCGGGCGACGCGTTGAGAAGGTCGGTCATGACGCTACGCGTGGCGGCAACCAGCACAATGTCGCCTGCCTGCAGGGTGATATCGTCATATGGCGGCAGAAGCTTGTCATGCCCGCGCTCGATCATACGGATCGTCAGGTCCTTGAGGCCCGGGAACATGCCGGCAATCGCGCGCTGGCCGACCATGCCGTTATCGGATGCCAGCTCTATCTGGAACAGGAACTGTTTGCCGCCGCTGCCAGCCAGCCGGTTGGCGATGCTTTCCCGGTCAACGAGGAGTTTGGGGGCGATGAGAACCACATACAGGAAGCCGACGATGGCGATTACACTGCCTGCGACTGAGAAGTCGAAGAAACCGATGGCGTGGCCGCCCATCTGTTCGTAGGCGCCGATCGCGAGCAGGTTGGTGCTGGAGCCGATTTTGGTGATGTTGCCGCCGAGGATGGCGACGAAGCTGAGCGGCATCATGACCATGGCGGTTCTTCGCCCCAACCGTTCAGCCAAAGCGGATAATATCGGAATGAAGATCACGACAACCGGGGTGTTATTGAGAACGGCGGAAATCACCATCACAATGATGAAGCAAAGCAGAACGATGGTGATGGGATACCGCTTTCCAGCCCCAACGAGCATACGGGCAGGTCCGTTTAGAGCCCCTGTTTGCACCAATCCTTGGCCGACGACCAATAGGGCCATGATGGTGATAAGGGCGGGGTCAGAGAAGCCTTTTAACAGACTGCGCATACTGACGACTTCTTGACCGGCTTGATCATAAAGCGGCAAGAGGTTGAAGACCGTCAGGAGCAGGGCAACCGTGGTGATCGAGGAAATTTCCAGCGGGATGCGGTCGTAGGAATAGGCGATGATCGCGCCGATAACGATCGCGAACGTCAGCCACATCTGTATTGTTGGTTCTACGATTGCCATAGACACACGCAATAACCCCGGAAAAATTGAAAAATAAAATAATCTGCTGCCAGTGTTACAGACCACACTTTGGGCCGACAAGCAGAAAACGCATTGTCACTGTCCCTCCTTACCCAGGAGGAACAGTGTTGAGTGAGCTGTATGCTTTTGAAAAACCTAGTGTTTAGTTAGGTTTGGCGGGACGACGGGAGCTTCCCGCAGAAGCAGGATCGTGATGCGCCGGTTTTCAGTTCGGTTCGGTTGATCCGGGTAGAGCGGGTCAGTGCCGGCCTTGCCGACAACTTCGGCAATACGGTCATTGGTGACACCTGAATCCTCAATCACACTGCGTGCCGCATTGGCCCGGTTCGCGCTGAGTTCCCAGTTGGTGATGCCACCGTCGCCGACAAAAGGCCCGCCATCCGTGTGGCCAAGAATAGTGATCCTGTTGGGGAGGCTTTTCACGGATTTGCCGATCTCTTTGATCATCGCGCGGGCATAACCGTAAAGCTGGGACGTCCCGCTTTTGAACATGGCGCGCCTGTCTTTATCGATCAATTGAATCTTCATGCCGTCTTCGGTGACTTCCATGATCAACTGGTCGGACATATCGGACAGGGTAGGCGATTGCTGGATCGCCAGCTTGAGCTTTGCCTCAGCCGCCTTGAAAGCCATGTCTTCACGTTCCGTCATATTGGCGGCTTGCCGGTCATTCGGGAAGTTAGGATCTCCGCCGCCTTCGCCCACGGACCCACTTTTGGTGCCATCTTGCGAGCCAGCTTGCGGCGGGCCCGGTACGGTGATGGCAACAACAGGAGAAGGGTTTGCCCCAGTGGCGGCGCTGGAGGGCGGGTTAATGGCATCCTGGCCTGAGTGCCCCATCACGGCAGCCGTGGTCGGAGCGAAATAATCGGCGAGACCCGCCAGGGTTTCCGGCGGTGCGACATTGAGAAGCCACAGCAGCATGAAAAAAGCCATCATCGCTGTGGTGAAGTCGGCATAAGCCACCTTCCAGGCGCCGCCATGATGGGCGCCACCTTGGACCTTCCGCACCTTCTTGATGATAGGCCTGACTGCTTCTTCGTCTTTTTTCGGTGCCACCCAATGCTCCTAATCTCTCGGCCAAGCCGGTATTATGGCGTAGGCAACGTTAATATTTGGTTGCGCGCGCTTTCAAGGCTTTTCTGGCGCTGCGGGATGCAGCGTCAGAATATGTTTGGCGTCGGCCGGGACCGGTTTGTCCGTCGGGATCGTGAAATAACGGCCTGTCCGCCAGTAGGGGAACAAGTCATCATAGTGGCTCGAAAGCGGGTTGCCTGACTGGCCGGTCGGTTGCACGAACAGGGATTTGTCCAAATCGCTTAGGTCGAACAAACCCCGGTAACTGGGACCGAACGTGCTTTGGTTCAGCGTAGCCGGGGTCTCGCTCACACCAGCCACGTTGATGGTGTAGACGTCACCGGAGACCGGGGCGCTAAGCTCAAACCATGGCCGCAGTGACGGCACATTGCTGAACGGGCGGTGTGCCTGGTGCAGAATATGTTCTGATTCCCAGGTCCATTTTTTCCAATCTTTCCCGTGCCTTGCGGAGAGGTCTTTGATCGTTTCCTCAAGGGCGGTCCGTGCCAGGTCCGTGCAACTTTCCTGGACATCGGGGGTCTGGACATTGTCGCACCAGGCGAGGGCGGCTTTCTGGTCGATGGGCGGAAGATTGTAGTAGGCGGTGTCAGCCGGGGCATTCCCGTGGGCCTTGGCTTCCCAATAGAGGCTGCTTTTCAGAAGCCTCGGCTCGATACGGCGGAAGCTTTTGTACATGTCGCCCAATTCATCAGCCATCAGTGCCTTTTGATACTTCCTGATCCATTCATGGAAGATCAGGGGCTCTGGCCTGTCAGCGGCTGTGTCGCCATTCCATTTCGCCAGGTCCTGAACGATGGGATTGGAAGGATTGGCCGCGGCAAGGAAGGATGGCAACAGGTCGCGGATCATGTCTGATACGGTGTCCTGCTGGATCGTCTTGAAGCTTGCGAGGTCATGGCCGTCATGGGCTGCCAACAGATGCTTGATGCGGTTGGCGCGGTAGGGCAGCGTCCAATCACCGGTAATGAAGTGCGGGTAATTGTCATCGATGATCTTATTGTTCGCCGTGGCGATGATGCCGCCCTTGGGGTTGTAGTATGTCGGCAGCTGATTATAGGGAATGAAGCCCTGCCAATCATATTGCGCCAGCCAACCGGGCGAGGGCAGGCGACCGCCGATATCGTTCCCCGGCTTGCGGACCGGGACAAGGGCAGGGGCATAATAGCCAATGTTGCCCTTGGTATCGGCGTAAATCATGTTCTGCTCAGGCCCCATATAATAGAGCCCGGCGGTTTTGAAGTCCTGGAACGTACGGGCCTTTGCAATGCCGAACAGGCCTGCGACAGCGGTCTCGCGGTCCATCAGGGCTGTCCATTGCAGCGAAAGGACATAGCCGTCCTTCAGGAATTCCTTGCCGTCCGACAGGGCATCGGACAGCACAGGGCCATGGCGGGTTTCGCGCACCGTCAGGGTGACATCTTTCTCGCCCTTAACGTGGATGACTTCCTTGTGGGTGATAAAATCGGCCGGGCCGTGCGGGGTCAGGTAGCGCTTGCCGCCATCAACCAGCTTTTCGATAAACAGGTCCTGGCAGTCAGGCTCGGTATTGGTGAAGCCCCAAGCGATATGGTCATTGTGGCCGAGAACGACAGACGGCGTGCCGGGGAAGGAAACGCCGACAAGATTGGCGCCCGTCGTGCGGTTATGCAGCCGTACGAGATACCAGATCGACGGCGTCGTCAGCGTCAGGTGCGGGTCATTGGCAAGAAGCGGCTTACCGCTTTTCGTATGATCGCCGGAAATCACCCAGTTGTTGGAGCCGTAGCCCGGCGGCATTTCAGGCCCGACGATGCTTGCAACTTCCTTCAGGGGTGTTTTGGCGTAAATGCTGGCAAGGTCCGGAAGTGCCGAGGCCTTGTCGCCCGGGTACGCCGGGTAAATGCTCTGAACCTGTGTGGGCGTCAGCTTGGTCAGCAGGCGGGCGCGGGCGATCTCCCGGCGCATGTTGCCCGAAAGGTCCAGCCACATCAGCTTCTGCCACACGATGGTGTCGACGGGCTTCCAGGGCTCGGGTTTATCGCCGGTGAGCAGAAACTCCGGCGGCAGGGCACCTTTATGGCCCTTGATGTAGGCGTTAACGCCGTCGGCATAGGCCTGGAGGCTGGCAACCACATCGGCAGGCATCTGCTTGAGCGCGGCTTCCGCTTTGCGGCTGAAGCCGAGGGTACGCATGTAGCGGTCGATCCCCAGCCCAGGCTTGCCGACCACTTCTGCCAGCCGGCCATGGCCGATGCGTCGGTTAATCTCCATTTGCCACAGGCGGTCCTGCGCATGGACGTAACCCATTGCAAAATATAGGTCATTATCTGTGGCGGCATCGATGTGGGGGACGTCGTGGCTGTCGCGGGCGATGGTGATATCAGCCGTTGGGCCTTTGACTGTGATGGTGCCGTCAAGCTTGGGCAGGCTGCTCCTGACCCAGGCGGTGCCGATCAGGGCAATCATAAGAACAAGGCCGCCGATGATGGCAGCCCAAAGCTTCAGTTTGCGCATATTATTCCTCCCAGGCACCTACGCCCCACGCTGGACAGAATGGCTAATTAAGCCTATGTCAGCAGGCAATGTTTTCTGTCAACTAGCCTAAAGTAGACCGGTTAGTCCAGCTTGGGAGGTATTTATGGTAAAAGTAGCATTTATTGGATTGGGCGTGATGGGCTACCCGATGGCGGGGCACCTGGCAGTAGCCGGGCATGACGTGACCGTCTATAATCGGACTGCGGACAAAGCAGAAAGTTGGCTTGAGGCTTACGCCGACAAGGCCGATGGCGAGCTTTACATGGCCCCGACCCCGGCTGGTGCCGCCGCAGATGCCGACATTGTGTTCGCCTGCGTCGGCGCGGACAAGGATGTGGCCGAGGTCTGCATTGGTGAGTTCGGGGCGTTCGACGCCATGAAAGAAGGTGCGATCTTTGTCGACCATACCACTGCGTCAGCCAACTGCGCGCGGGCGATGGGGGCGGCGGCGGCTGAAAAAGGGCTCAGCTTCATCGATGCACCGATCTCCGGCGGGGAAGCCGGGGCCGTGAATGGTGCCCTGACCGTCATGTGCGGCGGCGACGCGGACGCGTTTGCGAAAGCCGAGCCGGTCATCCAGGCTTATGCCAAGTCGGTGAAGCTGCTGGGCGGTGTGGGCGCCGGCCAGCTTACGAAAATGGTTAACCAGATCTGTATCGCCGGTGCCGTGCAGGGCCTTGCTGAGGCGCTGAATTTCGCCATGGAAGCCGGGCTCGATGCCAAGGCGGTTGTGGATGTCATCTCCAAGGGCGCGGCGCAAAGCTGGCAGATGGACAACCGGGCCGAAACCATGATCGACGGCAAGTTCGATTTCGGTTTCGCGGTCGACTGGATGCGCAAGGACCTTGGTATCGTGCTCACCGAAGCGAATGCCATGGGCGTGTCGCTGCCGGTGACGGCGCTGGTCGATCAGTTCTATTGCGACGTCCAGAAAATGGGCGGCAACCGGAATGACACCTCCAGCCTGATCCGCCGCTTCCGCGGGTAAGGCCGGGGCACTGAAACCATACGGAAATCAGGCGCTTTTTGCATGATTTCCGTTGACTCCGGGCCGGGAACCCAGTATCTCCCGCCCATTAACGAATGGCTGTGGCAATGGTGTCCGCAGCCGCGCGAGCAAATTTGTATAATGTTTTCGGACACATACACCGCTCGTGGCGCTTGAAAAGAAGGAGCGATTCGCATGTCAAAGCGTATCCAAGCCAAATATAAAATTGATCGCCGTATGGGCGAAAACATCTGGGGCCGTGCTAAGTCCCCGGTGAACAGCCGTGAATATGGCCCCGGCCAGCACGGTCAGCGCCGCAAAGGCAAACTGTCGGACTACGGCATCCAGCTGCGCGCCAAGCAGAAGCTCAAGGGCTACTATGGCAGCATCAGCGAGAAGCAGTTCCGCCGCTACTATGACGAAGCTGACCGCCGCAAGGGTGATACCGGTGAGAACCTGATCGGTATCCTGGAGTGCCGTCTCGATGCGCTTGTGTACCGCGCCAAGTTCGTACCGACCGTCTTCGCTGCCCGTCAGTTCGTCAACCACGGCCACGTTCTGGTGAACGGCCAGCGTTGTAACATCCCGTCGCGCCTCCTGCGCCCGGGTGACGTTGTCGAAGTTCGCGAAAAAGCTCGCCAGATCCCGATGGTTATCGACGCTGGCCAGAGCCCCGAGCGTGAAATCCCGGAATATCTGTCGGTCGACGGCTTCAAAGCCACCTACGTCCGCGTTCCGGCGCTCGACGATGTACCGTACCCGGTCATCATGGAACCGAACCTGGTGGTGGAATTCTATTCCCGCTAAGGCTCCGGCTCATAAAGTTTCCGAAAGGCCATCCGCTCAGGCGGGTGGCCTTTTCTTTTGTGCGCATAAGGGCTTGGCGCGCGTCGCCCCAGCCTGTAAAACAGGGCCATGACGAGGGAGACACGCACCATGATCGAAGAGTTGCCGACCGGGTTCACGCTCCGGCACGTGGCGGATACCGACGCTGAAGGCCTTATGCGGCTGATCGGCGGCTGCTTCGCCGAATATGACGGTGTCTACCTGGAGCCGGACGGCCTGGATGCCGACCTCAAGGCCTACGCAACCTACCTCAAAAGCATCGATGGCGAAGGTTATGTGCTTGAGAAAGATGGTGAAATCGTCGCCGTCGTATCCTGCGCGCCGGGGGAGGCCGCGGATTTCCAGCTCAAGCGCATCTATTTGAGCGCATCCCTTCGCGGCACCGGCCTCGGCCCCAAACTCGCCCGCCTGATCGAGGACCGCGCCCGCGCGCGCGGCGCGAAATCGATCGAGCTCTGGTCGGACAGCCGCTTCGCCCGCGCTCATGCGTTTTATACCCGCGAAGGCTACGTGAAACAGGCGGAAACGCGGGACCTGCACGATAGCTCCAACACCACAGAATTTCACTTCATCAAACAGCTCTGAGCGGGACGCAAAACCGCCTCCGGCCTGCAACACTTCAGGCCCAACTTTGCAACAGTTGCGTCTCCCACGCTGTTGCAGGCGCAACAGTTGGCCGGTTTCGCGGCGCTTTAGTCGCGCGGCACACCTTTTCACGCCGTCCCAACCACGCGACCCACCCCCGAAACCGCTTGATCAGGCCCCCGCATAAGCGTAGAACCGGAACCCTTAAACCAATGCGTTCCGAGGGGAGCCCCGTTTTGAAAATCGGGGGCTGAGAGTCCGGGGAGAAAGCCGGAGACCCTTAGAACCTGATCTGGGTCAAACCAGCGTAGGGAACGGAGCTATATCATGCCTGATACCGCAAAAACCGATTTTAGTGTGACCACCGGCGAGCTGAAAGGCTCGAAGAAGATTTACGTGCGTTCGGAAACTGACGAGCGCGTGCGCGTGCCGATGCGCGAAATTCACCTGCACCCGACCGCGAACGAAGAACCGGTGCGCGTTTACGACACCTCCGGCCCGTATTCGGACCCGAAGGCCGAGATTGACATCTACAAGGGCCTCGAACCCCTCCGCCGCGCGTGGGTCATCTCCCGCGGTGACGTGGAAGAATATGACGGCCGGGAGATCAAGCCCGAGGACAACGGCAACGTTGAGGATAAATACCTCGCGCCCGCATTCCCGGTGCATGCCCGTCCGCTGCGCGCCAAATCGGGCGCCAACGTCACGCAAATGCACTATGCCAAACAGGGCATCATCACGCCCGAGATGGAATATGTCGCCGTGCGCGAAAACCTCGGCCGCCGGGTACTGGCCGAGAAACTGGAGCGGGACGGGGAGCCCATGGGCGCCAATATCCCGGATTATATCACCGCCGAATTCGTGCGGGATGAAATCGCCGCTGGCCGCGCCATCATCCCCAACAACATCAACCACCCGGAAAGTGAGCCGATGATCATCGGCCGAAATTTCCTCGTCAAAATCAACGCCAACATCGGCAACTCGGCGGTCTCATCCTCGATCGCGGAAGAGGTGGACAAGATGGTCTGGTCCACGCGCTGGGGCGCGGACACGGTGATGGACCTCTCGACCGGCCGCAACATCCACAACACCCGCGAATGGATCATCCGCAACTCACCCGTGCCGATCGGCACCGTGCCGATCTATCAGGCGCTCGAGAAGGTGGACGGCATCGCCGAAAACCTGACGTGGGAGATCTTCCGCGATACGCTGATTGAACAGTGCGAGCAGGGCGTGGATTATTTCACCATCCACGCCGGGGTGCGCCTGGCCTTCATCCACCTGACCGCCAAGCGCGTGACCGGCATTGTCTCCCGTGGTGGCAGCATCATGGCGAAATGGTGCCTGGCCCACCACCAGGAAAGCTTCCTCTATACCCACTTTGAGGAAATCTGTGAGATCATGAAGGCCTATGATGTCGCCTTCAGCCTGGGGGACGGCCTGCGCCCCGGCTCAATCGCCGACGCCAACGACGAAGCCCAGTTCGCCGAGCTCAGGACCCTGGGTGAGCTGACCAAGATCGCCTGGAAGCATGACGTGCAGGTGATGATCGAAGGCCCCGGCCACGTGCCGATGCACAAGATCAAGGCCAACATGGAGGAGCAGCTCAAGCACTGCCACGAAGCCCCCTTCTATACGCTTGGGCCGCTCACGACCGACATCGCGCCGGGGTATGACCATATCACCTCCGCCATTGGCGCGGCGCAGATCGGCTGGTACGGCACCGCGATGCTGTGTTACGTCACGCCGAAGGAACACCTGGGCCTGCCGAACCGGGACGACGTGAAGGTGGGGGTTATCACCTACAAGCTGGCGGCCCACGCGGCCGACCTCGCCAAGGGCCACCCGGCCGCGCAACTGCGCGATGACGCGCTTTCCCGTGCCCGGTATGAGTTCCGCTGGGAGGACCAGTTCAACCTGAGCCTGGACCCGGAAACCGCGCGTGATTTCCATGACCAGACCCTGCCGAAGGAAGCCCACAAGGTGGCGCACTTCTGTTCCATGTGCGGGCCGAAATTCTGCTCGATGAAAATCACCGCCGAGGTGCGCGAATTCGCCGCCAAGAAGGAAGAAGCCGAGACCGGCATGAAGCAGATGGCGACCGAGTTCAAGAAACGCGGCTCCGAAATCTACCTGCCCGCCGAAGAGGTTGACGCGGCAGAGTAGGGTTTACATCAGCAACCTTGACGATAGTAAGAAGGCCGGGGCACCATGCTTCGGCCTTTTCTCTTGGGGGAGGCAATTACCTAAACAACCGTAGGCCGCACATCAAACATTCGAGGAGAGGTGAATGGCTCAGAGCGATCTGACGAACCAGTTTCGATTGAACAATGTTCAGCCGGGTGAACTCGCGGCCTTTTTGTCCGAAGGCGGTACTTCCCATGCGATAACAGGCCGCAGGTTCCAATATCTGGGTTGTATTGAAGTGGCCTACACCAACAAAGGAGGCATCGCCAAGATCGTTGGAGATAGGAATGATCCGATTGTCCAGAAAAAGCTGACCGAATTTCCACATGTATTTGGCGACCATGGCTTGGCAGTCCAGACAGAGGCAATATTTGCGCAAATGCCTATAAAGGGCTTTTTTCGTTATTCAGATGTTCTGCAAATTATGCCCGACCGCTCTTTTCCCGATCCTTTTGAAGCCAATGATCTCACGCAAAGACCATTCCCAGTTGTTCTGCAATATGGGTATAGAAAAAGCCCCAATCATGGTGTTGATTTCTGGAGAAGGAATGAGGCTTTTCATGAAGTTTTTTATTTGTTGAGTGCTTTAATTGAGCATGGTTTTTATAAACAAGAGCCAAATAGAGCGTGGGGAATACAACTGGATGAGGCCAATTCGTCACTTTGCAATGTTAGTTTCAGCTTAGGTTATTCCCTCAGGGATAGCATTAATTTGGATAACACAAGTTCCTTTGAGGACCCGGCTAGTTTCAAGCCCATTGCAGAAATGGACCCTCAAAAATATTATACGCAGCAAGGTATTGATATTAGCCGGCACCTCATGCTGCCTCGAAACTTTCGGGATTTTCTGACGTCTTATTTTGCTCTGGAGGCGGCAAAGAGGCAAAAATTTCTGAGAGCGGCATACTGGCTAAATACTTCACATGTTGTAGCCAAGCATTCGTCCTCTCTCTCATATCAATGTTTGGTGCAGGCGATTGAAGCGCTTTCTGGGAGAGAGAAAGAGGAAATTCAAGAATGCCCTCGGGACGACTGCTCATTTAAAATTTGTCAGGATGTGGGGCCAACAAAGCTCTTCCGGCAATTCTTGGAAAAATATGCTCGGGGCACTCCCTCAAATATAATCAGCCAATTTTATGACATGAGGTCTAAGCTTACTCACGGTAGTAGGCTTATGCCGCAGGATACGGAATTCGATTCGTTTATTTCATCACATTTGGAAGCTTCGTCCAAAGCGCTTCATTTGCGACTTGTTGTTGTTAGGTGTTTAGTAAACTGGCTGCTTGATCAGACACCATTTTTCAGAGTTTCAGATTCTGATTTGCCAAAACATTAGATCTAATTTTTGTCACCCCGGGACTCGATCCCGGGGTCCATACGGTGCCTGAAATAGCGTTCCCTTTACCCGCAGGGTTATGGATAGCGGGATCAAGTCCCGCTATGACATTTGGGATAATTAGTCGAGCGTTCCCCCAAGAGAGATGATTTTCTGTTTCGCCTGTTGGAAAAAATACTCAAGGGCGCTGAGGTCATTCGCATCGAAAAAGATAGAGGCCTTATAGTTGACTTTGAAGAAACCTTTGCGGTCTTTACCATTTACATAAAAGCCAAACTGGGGGTCCCCATGGCCCTGATATACCACTTCGGTATAGGGAGCATTGTCCGCCAAGCTCGCCAGTTTTTTATTCATAAATTCAAGTGAACTAATGGCGCTGGACACTTCCTTTGCATCGAAAACTCCACTTGCTTCGCCATTGTCATAGTCGGAGTTGTAGTATGAGGAACTGACCCTAAGGGCATACACTTTTTTGCCAGTATTGATGTCAGTGAGAACGGCTATTTCACCATTAACGCGGTTGAATTTTCCGAATTTGAAAAACTCTTTAAGCGTCAAAGTGCCCCTTTGTAACAGAACTTGTTCAAACTTCGTGGTTGGGCCCTTCTTAATTTCATCAGCGTGTACAGGTAATGTAAGAAGAGAAATCAAGGCAATAATGACTATTCGCATTTCTATAACCTTCCAGTGAAGTTATTTGGAAAATGACAAATACGCCTAACTAACTAAGCTTATGTTAGCCAGTTTTTGTATATTCACAACCATGAATGGTGGTCTGAGGTGTGAGGTAGCCTCATTCTTGCATCCTGTCTCAAAACCCGGCACCTTTGCGACATGCAGGTCTTTGCGGCCTAGGTGTCATAAGGTGGAATGTCATGACAGCAATGAGAAAAGCTTTCGGACTAGGCTTGGCGCTGGCCTTCGCCACCCCGGCGGCCTACGCAGCTCAGACCTGCCCCGCAGACCAGCAACCCATGCAGGAAAGCCGGTTGTTTTTCGGGCGCAGCATTTCGGGCGGCGGGGCGGTGACGGACGCCCAGTTCGCCGCCTTCCTGAAGGCCGAGGTGGTGCCGCGCTTCCCGGACGGCTTCACGGTCATGGACGGCATCGGCTATTGGAAGGGCTGCACCGCCCCCGATGCCACTGGCGGCTGTGAGCGCAGCAAGGTCGCCATCTTCCTCCATGCGCCGGACGCGGCGGCCTCGAAGCGCGTGAGTGCGGTGGCACGGGCCTATGCCGTGCGCTTCCACCAGCAGGCCGTGCTGCGCGCCGACGCCCCCACCTGCGTCGCCTTTATCGGCGCGGATGGCGGCGCTAAGGCGGAATAGCCTTTCAGCTGTCACCCCAGGGTCGCGAAGCGGACGCTTGCGCCACTCGATCCCGGGGTCCATACGGTGCCTGAAATAGCGTTCCCTTTACCCGCAGGGTTATGGATAGCGGGATCAGGTCCCGCTATGACAAAGGAAATGACTGCCCCTTGCATCCCCCCGCAAAACCCGGCACATAGGGGCGAGCAGGCTTTCTCGTTTTGCGTGTCACATGGTGGGGGATTTTCATGACAGACGATACATTGGGGGCGGTTGACCCCGTTCTGGTCGCACGCTGGCTGGAGGGCTGGACCCGCTCCCGCGAGACGCCGCCGCCGGTCGCCGACCATGGCGGGCTGCGGGTCGATGTCGGCTTGCCCGAGCAGCGGGTCCGCTATGTGTTTACCGAGCTTGGCCCGGCGATACCGGCGTTGGCCGCGACGATCCATGAGCCCTATATGTTCCTGAAGGCCTGCGCGAGCCCGGAGGCGATGCGCGCCATCCTGCCGCCGCCCTGGTCGGTCCAGCCGCCCGGCTACCTGATGACCTGCGATGGCCCGATGACGGGGGTGATGGCGGAGGTCGGCGGCCTGCCTGCGGGCTACCGGCTGGAGGTCAACACGGGCGCCAAGGCGTCGTCCGTGCGCGTGGTCGCCGAGGATGGCAGCCTGGCGGCGAGCGGCTGGGTGGTGCCGGTGGACGAGTTCGCCATCTATGACCGGATCGAAACCGACCCGGCGCACCGGCGGCGGGGGCTCGGCCGCGCGGTGATGAAGGCGCTGGAGGGTCTGGCCCGAGAGGCCGGGGCGACCCGGGGGCTTTTGGTCGCGACCGACGACGGCCGGGCGCTTTATGAAACCGTGGGCTGGTCGCTGCACACGCTGTTCTGCACCGCCGAAATTCCACCACCCGTGCCTGCGGTTTGATCGGGGCCTGATCGTGGCTTGATCGCAGTCCGATCGCGGACGGGGCTGCTGGGGCGGCGGCCCTTGCATCCATCCTCAAAACCCGGCAGATAGGAACGAGCAGGCTTTCGCGTCCTGCGTGTTATTGATGGGGGACTTTTATGACTGACTATAAATTGGGGGCGATCCGGTTCGGTAACATTCCGTCCGGGTCCATGTTCAAGATCGGCTTTTTCTGCAACATCTTCATCTGGGGCGTGCTCGGCTTGATCTTCGGCGGGCTGGCCATGCTGGGCTATAACACCGTCAGTTGGAACCACCAGCATGTGTACGGGCTTGCCGGCCTGCTGTTCGGCGTCGGCATCTGCGTCGTCTTCGCCTTCCTCGGCGCGGTGCTGTTGATGGTCGGCGGCCTGCTGGCCACCTGGGCCGCGCGCCGCTTCGGCTTCGGCGAGCTTTACTATCTCGTGCCGGTGACTGAACCAGTGACGGATGCGGCGGAGAATGACGCAGGCGGCGCCTGAGGTCTTTCTGGAAGCATGAAAACCTTGGCGAAACGCAGTTGGCGCATTGTTGCCTTCATCTACGGCTATCTGGGCGGAGCGATGCTGGTCTTGTTTCCGGTCAGCGCCTTCATAGACCTGGTCCTGTTCGGCCCTAACGGCGTGCCCTTCGGGGCACGGCTAGCCACCTTCTTTGATGTCATGAGCCAGGGGCGCGCCTATGTCGCGCTCATCCCTGTGGGTATACTGCTGTTCCTGGTGGCCCTGGCCATCGTGATCGATGACTGGCGCGGGCTTGCGAAAGCGTGCAGGCGGGCAGGGATATCCATGGCTGAGTTTGGCGCGCTGGACGAAGCCGCGCAGGAGGCGGTGATCGCGAAACATGTACGGGCCCGGCAGGCGGTGCAGAAATCGCCGATCTGGCTATCGCTGACGCGGGTGAAGGAAGACGGGGGTGAAAACCATGATCCCAAAAGGCGTTACCAGCGCTTTGACCCCGCGCTCGGCTATCCGGCAGCGGCGCATTTCTTCTATGAATGCGCGGCCTGTGGCGATGTGCTGCCCAGCAAGCCCGAAGGTGATCTGCGCTGTCGTTGCGGCAACATTGCCATCGATACCGGTGCGGGTCGTGTCTCGGTGAAGGATGAGGCGAAATTCAAATGTTTCGCCGAGGTTTGAGGATGAAGGCCGCCCTTATTCACTGAGCGGCGGGGTGATGCGTTCCTTGAGGCCGTGGTTGCGGGTGATGGTGTTCAGCACCTCGGGGTTTTCCTTCAGAAGCGCGTCCAGGGCGGCGTTGAAGGCGTCGGCCTTGGCGGCGTCGGTGAAGCACAGCTGCTGCGGCGTCGGCGGGAAGAAATGCAGGATTTTGGCCTCATACTCGCCGGTCGGGTCTTCCTTGTGGAAATTATAGATGACGGTCGGATAGTCGCCGATATAGCTGTCCAGCCGGCCATAAAGCATCATGCGCACCCCGGCATTGACCGTATAGATGCGCTGAAGGCTGTCATAGTCGATGCCGATTTTCGCCAGCGCGGGCTTCAGGTGCTCGGAGCCCATGAAAATGCCGGTGCGCCGCATGTCGCCGCCCGTGCCGGGCACGCCTTTCTTGTGCGCGGTAAAGAGCGCGTTGCGCCAAAAGCGGTACGGCTTGGCGGGGTGGCAGGTCACGCCCTTCGGCAGGCTCCAGAAGGTGACGGCGTCAACCTTGTGGGAGGTCAGGATCAGCGAGCGGCGGGCGAAGGGGACATAGACAAAGTCCGGCGTGTCGCCCATGCGCTCGATGATGGCGTGGAGGATTTCAAGGTCGAGCCCGTCGCCGCGTTCGACACTGAACACATAAGGCGGGGAGCCGGAGGTGATGCCGACCTTCAGCGTATCCCCTGCGCGCGCGGCGGAGGGCAAAAGGGCCGTCAGCCCGGCGAGGAGGGCGGCGGCGGTCAGGCGGAAAGCGGTGTGGTGCGGCACATCGGGCTCCGGATGGTAGGTGTTGGCTTCCGTCCAGCATAGGCCTAAGTCTTTAAGAAATCGAGACTTCTTTGCTCCGGAATCGCTGTGCGGCTTTCGGTTGCAGGCATTCTTGCAAATGGTGTATGGGCGCGGAAAAGGCCCCCGCCCGAATGCCGGGGCAGGGGCCTTCCCGCGGTTGGTGGTAGGGTGTCTATGCCGCCGGCTGTTGGGTTTGCGTTTCCGCTTGCCCGATGCGGCGTATTGCCGGAACCAGCATAGACAACCCTGCCACCGTGCTCAGGGCCAGTCCGCAGACTGTGAAGAAGTGAACGATGGTGGTGTGGCTCAGGAGCCAGCCGCCCGCCGACGCCGACAGGGGCGCGACACCGAGGACGATGAACATGAACAGGCTCATCACCCGGCCCATCTCGGCGGGGTTGGTGCGGCCCTGGAGCCAGGCGAAGCTTTTCACCTGCACCATGCCGCCGAACAGGCCGACCCCGGCCATGAAGGCCGCGCCCACCAGCGTGCTGTCGATATGACCGAAGGTGGTAAGGAGGAGGCCAAGGGTGAAATCGACGCTCAGGAACATCCAGCCGACCGAGGGCCAGCGCGGGGTTTTGCCGGTGCCCGCCAGGATCACACCGATCAGCATGCCGATGCCGTTCGCGCCCATCAGCGTGCCGAAGGAGGCCGCGCCGCCGCCCAGTTGGGTTTCGGCGAACACGGGCAAGCCGACCTGGATCGGCCCGCCGATGAACAGCTGGATCAGGCCCATATAGAGCATCATGGCGCGGAGTTCCGTGTCCTTGAAGGCGCGGGTGAGGCCGCTTATCAGCAGTTTCATCACGCTGTCGCCGCCTTTTTCGGGCACCGGTGCGTCCGCGTGCAGATGCACCTTATATAGCGTGAAGGCGGACAGGAGGAAGCTGAGGCCGTCAAGCGCGAACACAAGCGCCAGCCCTGCGGTGTCCTCCACCGTCACGTGCGCGCCGACCTTGTGGCTGCCGAAACCGGCGATCACCAGCCCGGCGATCACGGGGCCGAGGAACATGGTGATCTGGCGCATGCCCATCAGGAGGCCGTTGGCCTTGTGAAGCGCGGCCTTCGGCACCACGAACGGCAGGATCGACGTGCCCGCGGGGATCGCGAACGCGCTCGAAAGCCCGATCGCCACCGAGAGGCCATAGAGGATCGGCATGGTGATCCCGCCGGTGTAGACCAGCGCGGCCAACAGCCCCAGAAGCCCGCTGTTGATATATTTGGAGATCAACAACACGCTTTTGGGCGCGTATTTATCGACGATCGCGCCGCCCAGCAGGATGAAGATCGCGCGCGGGATGCCGATGAGCGCCAGCACGAAGCCGAGCGCGAGCGGGTCGCCCGTCAGCTTCAGGGTCAGCCACGGCAGGCCGATGATGGTGAACTGGTCCCCGAGCATGGAGATGAAGCCGCCGCCCAATAGCCAGGCGAAACTGGGGGGCGGGCGCATCTTGCTCGCGCCGTTCTCCGCTGTGGCTTCCTGCGCCGCGCCTTCTGGTGCGTCTTGGGGCGCCTCTGTGGGCGCCGCTGTTTTCGCTGTCGTGTCCTCGGTCATTTCTTAGTCCATTCTTTTGAGAGAGTAGCGAGTTTCTCACCGATCTTTTCGCGCTCGAACGCCGCGGGGTCCCCCGGGAACAGCGGGCCGGCCTCGATTTCGGTGATCAGCGTGCGGGTCCAGTCGATCTCCGTGCGCTGGTGCGCGATGGCGTTTTCCATCAACAGCCGCCCGCCCGCCGCCATGACGGTGCGGAGGATATTATAGATGGCTTCGGTGGCCATGAGGCCGGTCTCGACCGCCGCGAGCCGTTCCCGCGCGAACGCCAGCAGATTGTCCCGGTCCGCGAGGTCGAGGAACAGCAGCGAGGGATAAAGCGGATGCATCGGCGGCTTGTCGCTCGCGAATGCTTCCATGATCAGCGTTTGCAGCCGTGCGCGGCCCGCATCCGTCACGCCATAGATGGTGCGCACCTGACGGCCGGACTTTTCCTGCCCGCGTTCCTCGATCAGGCCGTCCTTCGCCAGCTGCTTCACCGCATAGTAAAGCGTGCCGATATCGACATCGAGATAGTTTTCCACTTGCGCGAGCTTCAGCCGACGCTTGATCTCGTAGGGGTGCATGTCGCCCCGGTGCAGGACGCCGAGGATAAGGATTTCGGCTTTCATTCGTCTGGCCTTCTTACCTGTGTAACGGGTGCCGGGCTTTCCCTGGAAAGAAGCGCCCGGACACCCTTGCTGTCGTGACTAGGGCCGGTTGATCCGGTTTCGCACTGATAGTTTAATTAAACTACTTTAATTTAAATAGTAGAGCGCTCCGGCTTTGGCAAGGGGAAATATGGGCTTTCACCTAAAGTTTGTTCACAGCGAAATGACTTGCTGTTCCGGCCTGCTCAGGTAGGCTTTTGCCATCATTCAGCCCCGGGAAGGGGCATACAGTGGGGAGATAACGATGTTTCAGGCACCTATTCGTAAATTCACCCGCCTCAGCGCTGGGGTTGCAGCCGGGGTCACACTTGCCCTGTCACTCGCACTCGCGGGCCAGGTACAGGCCGATGAGGTCACCGACCCGGTCCAGGCCGCGATCGACAGCCCTGACCGCCCGGCGATCGACAAACAGCGGGATGCCGCGCGCAAACCGGCGGCGATCATCAAGTTCGCGGGCATCAAGCCGGGGATGACCGTGCTCGATGTCAATTCCGCGACCGGCTGGTATACCGAGCTGTTTTCCCGCGTGGTCGGGCCGGACGGCACGGTCTATGCCCACAATGGCCCGGCGTATCTGGGTTTCATGAAGGGCAATGTCGGCCCGCGCTATGACGATGGCCGCCTGCCGAACGTGATCCAGCTGCGTTCCACCAGTTCGGAGAATTTCGACCTGCCGGAAGACACCGTCGATGTCGCGATGATGACGCTGGTCTATCATGACTATTTCGCCGGGGCCCATGGGCCGATCGCCCCCATTCTGGCCTCGCTCCACAAAGTCATGAAGCCGGGCGGCGCTGTGGTGATCGTTGACCATGTCGCAAAAGCGGGCAGCGGTGAACATGCGGGGGATGAATATCACCGGATCGACCCAGCGCTCGTGAAAAAGCAGATGGAAGCCGCGGGCTTCAAGTTCGCGGGCGAAAGCGACGTGCTCCGGAACCCGGACGACGATCATATGTCCAAGCCGTGGGCCAAGGCGATCCGCGGCCATACCGACCGTTTCGTCTATAAGTTCGTGAAATAAAGGCACACAGCCCTGAAAGGGAAAGGGGCGCCTTCCCGTGAGGGCGCCCCTTTTTCTATGCTTCAGGGTGACGGCCAGTTCAGGCGCGTTCGCCGCCTTCACGGGGCTCGGCAGAGGCGGCCTCCTTTCCGGCTTCACCGGCCGTCTCCAGCGCCAGGGTCTCATCCGTACCCACATCTTCGTCGGCCTTGCCTTTGCCGAACATCTTCTTGAAGAAGCCGATGACGGCGACAACCGCGACGATAACGACTTTCTTGAGCGCGAGCAGGACCAGCCCGATCTTCTTGAGGCCAAGCAGGATCAGCCCGAACAGGCCGGCCTTGGCCAGGATTTTACCGGCGATCAGGCCACCGATACCGACCGCGGCGACCTTGTCGACCGACGGGTCGAAGTCGGAAAACAGGTTGCCCGGTTCGAAGTCTGTGGTTTCGAGCACGCCGTTGATCTGGTTACGGATTTCGGGCAGTTGCTCCATCCCGGCGATGAAATTCATCACCAGCACGCCTTTGCGGCCCAGAATGCGGACATTATAGTTGAGCGTATGGTGCGCATCGTTGCCGATCTGATACTCCTTGGCCCAGTAGAGCTTTTTGGCCTTGGCGTCATAGTAGGGTTTCTCGGCCCAACCGATCAGGGTGAGCGGCTGATAGCCCGCCTTGACGCGGGCCTTGCTTTCTTCCTCGGTGTCCTTCTTCATCTCGGACAGCAGGTCGTCATAGTCGATCTTGCCGGCGTCATCGTCCTTGACGTGGCCCATCTCCTCATAGGAGATCTCAACGCCCCAGGTGTCGCTTGAAAGCGGGGTTTTGCTGGCCGGGAACAACATGCCGAGGCCACCGCTTTGCGGCGGGTTGCCCCAGGCGTTTACCAGCACCTTCCGGGCGTCGGATGGTGCCAGATAATAATATTTTTTGCCGGTCTTGATGGAGGCCAGATTATCGCCGAGGTCGATGGTGCCGGTGCGCTCGGTCAGCGACGCCAGGAATTTCTGGGCCCAGGCGCGCGCCTGTTCCGGGTCATCCGGGATCGGGCCGAGGCCATCGTCTGTCTGCGCGTCTGCTGTAATGTCCTGGCCGGTTGGTACGCGCGGCGGTGGTGGTGTGTCGCCAGCATGGCTGGGCAGGCTGAAGGCAACAATAGAGACAAACGCCGCTGCAATGAGCGGACGCATCGAAAAATAGGTCGTCATAAATATCCCCCTAGTCCAAAGAGGTCTACTATGGCGGGAGCTCTGCAATCTTTCCAGAGGGAAGTTTATTCAGGGCCTTGAAGGCAAGAAAAAGTCGTCCCGATTGGGTGCCTTATTCAGGATCAGCGGAGGTCTCTGAGCATATAGCTGGACGAGCCTTCGTAGGAGGCGAGCTTTTGTTCGAGCGCGGGGCTGGTGTGCAGGCGGAAGCCCTGCTTTTCCCAGAAGGGCTCGGTGCCATTGACCGAGACAATGCTGACGTGAGCGAGGCCGTGCGCCTTGCCGACCTTGGCGACATGCTCGACCGCCTTGCCGGCGGCCCCCGTGCCGCGCGCGGCGGGCAGGAGGGCGATGTCATGCAGGTGCAGGCAGTCTGATCCCTCAGGCACCGTACCCATCAGCGCATTAAGCGCTGGCGGCTTTTCAAAAAGACACGGGTGCGCCAGCACATAACCGATCGGGCCATCAGAGCCCTCAAGGATGAGGCACGCCTCCGGCATCAGCGCGAAACGCTCCGTCAGCACGGCATCATCTTCGGGATGGTCCTGATGAATGGCGGCGGCGAGGCGGATAACCGCCTCGACATCGTCTGCCGTCATCGGACGCCAAGTGGGGCTTGCGGGCATGAAAGCAGCCTTCTTGAAGGGGGAAGCCGAAAGGCTCAGGCGGCTTTAACGCCCTTGTCGTCGAACAGTTGCTGCAGTTCGCCGCTTTCGAACATTTCGCGGACGATATCGCAGCCGCCAACGAACTCACCCTTCACATAAAGCTGCGGGATGGTCGGCCAG
This sequence comes from Kordiimonas marina, assembly GCF_023006325.1. GTDB lineage: Bacteria > Pseudomonadota > Alphaproteobacteria > Sphingomonadales > Kordiimonadaceae > Kordiimonas > Kordiimonas marina. The sequence continues at coordinate 469,996 of NZ_JAINDF010000003.1, read as the reverse complement.
TCGGAGAAGGCTTTGATGCCTTCGCGCAGGTCCATGTCTTCCAGCACGTTATAATGCTGGTAGGGCACGCGCATATGGTTCAGGACCTGCGACACCACGCTCGAGAAACCGCACTGCGGGAAGATGGGCGTGCCTTTCATGAACAGCACGACGTCATTTTCATCTACATAGCCCTGGATGCGGTCGAACACCGGGTTGTCACTCATCACTCAAATCCTTTGCTTTGTTTTGCTGGGCCTAGAGATAAGCCTTCATAAGGCGCATTCCAAGCCCTGAATTAACAGAGAAACAGCTTATTCCGGGATGCTGGTCTGCAAGGCGAGGGCGTGAAGCTCACCGCCCATGCGGCCTTTGAGGCTTTTATAGACCAGCTGGTGCTGCTGCACGCGGCTCATGCCCTTGAAGCCTTCATACACCACGTGGGCGGCATAATGGTCGCCATCGCCGCGCAGGTCCTCAATCCGGACCTCGGCGCCGGGCAGGGCCTCCTTGATCAGTTTCACAATGTCTTCTGCCACCATGGCCATGGTATCTGTCCCCTGAAAACGTACATGTCTGTAAATTGATGCCCCAGTATAGCAGGTCTTTTTTTCTGCCGTCACCAACCTTGAGCGGGTTATTTCTGAAAGACACCTAAATATTTTATAGGTGTCCAAAAGACGGTGGAGCGGATACCTTACACATACGGCCCTTACGCTATTGTGCGTAGGGGATTTATAAGTTTTACCGGCCTTTGGGTCGGCACGGTGTTACCGGGGGTGATCGGCCTATATTCGTCGGTCGGTGGCACCGCGTTTCAAGCGGGGTTGAATAAATTCCAGCCCATACGCGCTTCTACAACGGTCTGGGCCGGTTGCCTTCGGGGCGCCGGCCCAATTCCATTCAAGCTCCGTCCGCGATGGCAGATGCCCGCTATCTTCCGAGAAAGATTGATTAAACCGGCGCTTTACGCCACTCTGCCCCTACGAAAAGGGGCATATTCAAAAGCGGCGCATTATGACCAGTGACAAGAGCTCAGCGACCGGCACCGGCGGGGCCCGTCTCGACAATATCGGCCAGCGCGTGGCGCGCGGTGTGGTCTGGACGACGGCGATGCGGCTGAGCATGAGGCTGTTTGGCCTTGCCAACGTGGCTGTGCTCGCCCGCGTTCTCACCAAGGCGGATTTCGGCCTGATCGCGCTCATGATCTCCACCGCGGCGGTGCTGACGCTGGTTCTGGACACGCTGATGCGCGTGGCGCTGGTGCGGCTGCAGACGGTCCGGGACGAACATTATGGCGCGGCCTTCTTCCTGCGCGCGGCAGGCGGGCTTATCGTGTGGCTGATCCTGGCGGCGGCATCAGGGCCGCTGGCTGATTTTTATGGCCAGCCGCGGTTGATGATGGCGCTCATTGCCTTCGGCGGCATCGTGTTTGTCGAAGGGCTGGTCAGCCCATGGCCGATCGCCTTCCAGCGCAATCTCGAATTCCATAAAGACTTCGCCTATGAAGTGGTGCCGAGCGTGATGCGCGTTGTCGCCACCATCGGCTTTGCCCTGTGGCTCAAGGACTTCTGGGCCGTGCCGCTCGGCCTTTACGCCGGCAGCCTTGCGCGCATCGTCCTCAGTTACAGCATCTGCCCGTTCAGGAGCCTGAAAACCGACGCTTCGGCCGTCCGGGACCTCTGGTATGTGGTCAAATGGGCGCTTGTGGAAACCGGCGCGTCCTTTTCCGAGGAACGGATCGACCGGCTGCTCCTGGGCCGGGTCGGAACGGCGGGACAGCTCGGGGTTTTCTCCGCGGTTCTGGACCTGGCGGCGCTGCCGGTGGGCAACCTGGTGCTGCCGATCGGCCGTGCGATTTTGCCGGGGCTTCAGCATGTTAGGCAGGCGGGGGCGGAGAAGATGAAAGCCGCCTACAGCCTGTCGCTTGGCGGTATGATCGCCTGCTGCATTCCCGTTGCGGCGGGGCTTGCGCTGGTGGCCGACCCGCTGATCCGCACCGTGTTCGGGGACCGCTGGGCCGACGCCATCACCCTGTTGCAGCTGGCCGCGGGCTTCGCGCTTGCGGACGGTGTCCTGGGGGCGGCGCGGCAGCTTCTGCTCGCCGAAGGGCGCTTGCGGGCGTTGACGGCATTCCAGTGGATCCGGGCCTTCGTCTATGTGCCGGCGATGATCGGCGGCTTTTACCTGATGGGGCTCGAAGGTGCGGTGCTGGCGAAATCGCTGGTGGCGCTTCTGGCGCTCATCCCCGTGCTGTGGCATCTGGCCCGCACGGTGCGGCTGGATTGGGGCTGGATCGCAAGCCAGGTGCTGCGTTCGACCCTTGCGACGATCGGGATGGCGGCCGCTATTGTCGCCCTCATGCCGAGCCTGAAGCTGTGGCTGCCGGAAAGCTGGGCGCAGCTTATTATTATCGCGGCTTTCGGGGCTGCCGTTTTTGGCGCTGTCCTTCTGGCCCTGTGGGCGCTGGCCGGGCGGCCGGACGGGCTTGAAAGCCGTATCGTCGGGCTTGTCACGCGCAAGAGGGCGGCATGACGGACGCGGCGAAATGCCTGTTGGTGACCACCCATTACCGCCCGCTGGTGGGCGGCGCGCAGGCGGTGTATGACGCGCTCGCGCGGGAAAGCGGCGGGGCGATTTCGGTGCTGACCGCGTCCTCCAACCCCGCGGACGGGACGACCGTTCAGGGCGCTGCGGCCTTTGATGCCGCGGCGCCATACCCGATCAGCCGTATCCCGATGCTGCGGGTGCCGCTGTTGCCTGCGCGCCCCTCGCTTCTCACGCGGCTGCACGCGCATCTGCTGGACTGGAGCCTCCGCGGTGAGGTGCAGATGGCGCTCATGCAGGCGGTGGCGGCGTCCGGCGCTTCTTGTGTCTGTATCGGCGCGCTCGACAGTCTCGGATGGCTGGTGGACCCGGTGCATGAAAAGCTCGGCCTGCCGGTGATCCTGTTCACGCATGGCGAGGAAATCTCCCAGGGTGCCTATTCGCCGAGGGCGGAGGACCGCCGCCGCGATGCGCTCAATAGCGCTGATGCCGTGATCGCCGTCAGCCGCTTCACCGCCCGGCTGATCCATGAGAAATATGGCGTGCCGGAGGGCCGCATCCACCTGCTGACCAACGGCGTGGATTACGCCCGTTTCAGCACGAAGACGGACGGCAATGCGCGGGCAGAGTTCGGGCTCGGAGACGACCCCCTCGTTCTGTCGCTCGGGCGGCTGGTGCGGCGCAAGGGCTTCGACACGCTTCTGGCCGCCTGGCCGCAGGTGTTGAAGGCGGTGCCGGAGGCGCAGCTCGCCATCGCGGGCGACGGTCCCCTGAGGGCAGAGCTTGAGGAAAAAGCCGAGGCGCTCGGGCATGTCCAGCTTTTAGGCCGGGTCGAGGATGACAATCTCCCCGCGCTCATGCAGGCGGCGGATGTGTTCGCCATGCCCAACCGCACGATGCCGGACGGCGACACCGAAGGTTTCGGGCTCGTCTTCCTTGAGGCCGCAGCGGCGGGCACACCGTCGGTCGCCGGGAATGCGGGCGGCGCGCCGGACGCAGTGACGGATGGGGAAACCGGGCTATTGGTGGACGGGAATGATGTGGGTGACGTCGCGCGCGCCATCATCCGGCTTCTGACCGACGATTCCTTCAGGGCCGACTTGGCGGCAAAAGCGCAGGCCCATGCCGCGGAGGAGGACTGGCCCCAGAAGGCGCAAGCCTTTCTATCCCTTTGTGAAAAACTGCCCCACCCGCCGCAAGATTGCTAAAAAGCCCGTGTCTTGCTACTCTCTCCGGCCCGGCTTGGGACCGGGGATGGCCTTTTGGTGTGCTGCCATAAGGCCGGGGATGGGCTCTGACACGGGGGTCGGTATGGACTGGCAAATGGTCGAGGCTGACGGCGGCATTCAGGTGCCGGTGAAGCTTTTCGGGGCGCCGGAGGGAGCGAAAGCGCTGCTTCTGCTGCTGCCCGCGCTTGGCGTGCAGGCCAAATTTTACGCAAAACTCGCGGCGCAGCTCGCCGAAGACGGCATCGCCACCGTGCTGATGGAACAGCGCGGCCACGGCGCCAGCCCCTACAGGGCCCGCCGCGGGCGCAGCTTCGGCTTCGATGATTTCCTGAAGGTCGATATCCCCGCCGCGATGCGCTGGGCCCGCGCCCGCGTGCCGGACGTGCCGTTCCTTGTGGGAGGGCATAGCCTCGGCGGGCATTTAAGCTCCATCACTGCCGGGCGCCACGCCGGTGACGTCGACGGTGTCATCCATCTGGCGTGTGGCTTTCCCTACCATAGGCTTTATACCGCGCCGGATTCCAAACGCATCCGGGCCTTGTGCAACCTCCTCCCCGTCGTGACGCTGCTGTTCGGGCATTTCCCGGGCAAGCGCTTCGGCTTCGGCGGACGTGAATTCAGCCGCCTGATGATGGACTGGCGCGATTGGGCCGCCCACGGCAGCTATGACTATGGCGACGCGCAGGATGTCGAGGCTGACATCAGCGCCTTCAAGGGGCCGGTGCTGTCGCTCAGCTTCGAAGCGGATGCGCTGGCGTCCGACCAGGCGGTGGAATATGCCTATACCCGGTTTGATCCCGCGGTGGTCAGCCACAAGAAACTGGGCGCCAAGGAGCAGGGTGAGCATCTCGGGCATTTTGACTGGGCCCGCGCCCCGCACGGTGTCGCCGCGGAAATCGGCGCTTGGCTCGACACGCACGTGACTCCGGCCTAAACCGCTGACAGCCTTGCCTTTTTATTGCCTTACGTGCGTGCCGCCCCAGTTAACAGGGCAGGACGTGACAAGGAAGGGAGCCTGTCCATGAATGTCTATATCGACCCCAGCGCAGAATTGTTCACCGCCTTCAAGGCGCTTGACCGTGACAAGCCGATCCAGATGATCAACCTGATCCGGCTGAAGGAACGCGCGTCCTACGCTCACGGGCGGGACGTCAGCGGGTTTGAGGCTTACAAGGCCTACAGCCGCGAAAGCGGGCCGATCTTCACCCGTGTGGGCGGCAGTATCGTCTGGCGCGGGCGGCCGGAAACACTGGTCATCGGCCCGGAAGCCGAACAGTGGGACCTCGCCTTCGTCGCGCGCTACCCCACGGCCCACGCCTTCCTCGAGATGGTTTCGGACCCCGACTATAAAAAAGCGGTCATCCACCGCCAGGCCGCCGTGGCCGACAGCCGCCTGATCCGCTGCGCCGAGCAGACAAGTGACGGCCTGTTCAGCTAAAGAGGGTGTATGACACAGGATGAGCAGAGGTATGACCCAGGCGAAATAATGCTGGCGCAATATAGCGGCTCCGGCTTTCTCTGGTTGCTGTTCAATCTTTTGTTGCTGGTCCCGACGGCGGGGCTGCTTTTCGCGATGATGCCTGATGATCTGGAAGGCTTCTTGTGGCTTCTATGGGTTATGGCACCGCACATTGCGATTTGTTTCATCGCCCTAGCTTTGATGGTGCGGCGGGGAGCAGCACGTTGGGGCGCACTTGGTCTCCTGTGTGTAGAAGCCGGAATTCTTCTGTATTTGTATGGGCCTGTCGCCCAGGACCCTAACGGCGCGCTCAACTATATCTTCGGGCCGCTATGGCACTGGGGCGCGGTTGGGGCTGTAGTCCTTGTTTGTGGACTTGCGACAGCGTTTGACCAGCGGCCGGGAGAACGCTGAGGTAGGGCGTGCTTGCGCCAGAAGTCTATCAGGCATAAACTTTCTGGGCGGTTTCCGGGAAGGGCGCCGCGCAGGGGCTATACATCATAAGGGGGACATCTCATGTCGGTTTCACTGAACAAGAACGACTATATCACCATCGCGGGCACGGTGCTGGCGGCGGCTGGCGCTTTCATGCCGATGCTGAATATCGCGCATCTCGGCACCATTAGCTACGCCAAGGCCGCGGACCCGCAGGTTTACTTCCTGGTGGCGTTCGCCGTGCTGGCGTCTGTGGTCATCTTCCTCGGCAAGCGGGCGTTCGCGCTTTATGCCGCGGTTGGCGCCTGGATCGTGCTGCTGTGGCCGGTTCTCAAGAACATCGGCTCGGGCGGCGGCGGCGATGATGGCGGCCTGATGAGCAAGGTAACGAATGCCGCGTCCGACCCGCTCCAGAAAGTGGCCGGCAAGCTGTTCAACAATGTCTTCGACCTGGAGCTCGGCGGGTATGTGTTCCTGATCGGCATGATCCTGTTGATCGTCGGCGGTGTCATGACCTTCAAGGCTGCGCGCGAGGGCTGACCCCAATCCGTCACGACTGGACACAATTAAAAAAGGCGCCTCATTCGGGGCGCCTTTCTTCTTGTTCGGATAGGGGGCTTATCAGCCGGCCATCTTGAGGATGTCATTGAACGTGAGGCCGTTCAGCTTGGCGCCCATCTTTTCATAGAGCGTGCTGGTCACGTCCCCGCCGGACATCATGCCCTTGGCGGCGTCCATCATGCTGCTGGTGTCGCCGCCGCCGCTGCTGCTGGTGGCGGAGGACGCCAGCTTGCCGAGCGCGGCCGTCAGCTTGGACTGGTCATCCGGGCTGAGGCTCGCCTGCATTTTGGCGAGGCTGGCCTTGAAAGCGTCGAGCGAGCTGGTGTCCAGCTTCAGGGCTTCGACGGCCTTGGTGGCCATATCCTTGGCGGTATCCATCGCGCTGGATGTCGCCGGGGCTTCCGAGGTTGCCGGCGGCTGCGCGGGGGCTTGCTTCTTCTCGGCTTTGTCGCCGCAGGCGGCGAGCGCAAGCAGGCTGACCGAGGCGGTGAGGACTATCAGTTTTTTCATGATTGTATCTCCCTTGATGGCTGTATGCCATGTACGCCTTACTACACCATGGTTGTAGCATAATTATGGCAGGGAGAGGAGAGGGGAAGATGGGGGCTGTTTAAGGACGTCGTTTATGGCTGGCAGGGTTATGGATTCCGGGATCAAGTCCCGGAATGACAATGAGTGTGATATTGCGACTGCCCCCCTCCGATGTCATAGCGGGACTTGATCCCGCTATCCATACGGTGTCACCGTAGCGCCATGACCTATCATGTCTATATGCTGGCGAGTAAACCGGGCGGGACGCTTTACATCGGCGTGACGAATGATATCGCGCGCCGGATGGAAGAGCACAGGACCGGGCAGGGCTCCGCTTTCGTGAAGCAATATGGCGTCACGCGGCTTGTGTATCTGGAAGCTCATGAGGATGTGAGGATTGCGCTTCAGCGCGAGAAGACGCTGAAAGACTGGAACCGGCAGTGGAAGATCGACCTGATTGAGCGGGGTAACCCGGACTGGGATGACCTGTTTGATCGGTTGAACGTCTGAGTGTGCGGCCAGTTGGGTTATGGATTCCGGGATCAGGTGGCGCAAGCGCCAGCTTCGCTAACCCGGAATGACAATGGTTTTATATAGGCATTTCTACCTCCCACTTGTCATAGCGGGACTTGATCCCGCTATCCATACGGTGTTCGTCACGGGAGAAGTGGATATAAAAAAGGCGCCCTCTCAGGCGCCTTTTTTGTGTCTTTTAGCTCTGACGTATCCGCTTATTCAGCGGCGGCCATATAGTTTGGCAGCCAGCCTTCGTGCGCGGCACGCACGTCCGCGAGGGCGAGGCTGAGGGCGTCGCCGTTCACGCTCAGGCGGTCACCGCCGGTCTTGCCGAGGACCGTGACCGGGATACCGGCGTCTTTGGCCTCCTGACGGATGGTTTCAGCCACATCTGCCTCAGCTGCGACCAGATAGCGGGCCTGGGTCTCGCTGAACAGCTGCACGTGCAGCGGCAGGGTTTCGCCGAGCGTGATCTCGGCGCCCATGTTACCGCCGATCGCCATGTCGGCGAGGGCGGCGATCAGGCCGCCGTCCGAAAGGTCATGGCAGGTGGTGACCTGGCCGTTCTCGATCATCGCACGGACGAAATCACCGTTGCGGCGCTCTACGCCCAAGTCCACCAGCGGCGGCAGGCCATCATCCTCACCCAGAATTTGCTTCTGGTAGAGGCTGGCGCCCAGCTCGTCCCTGGTTTCGCCGATCAAGAGGATGGTTTCCCCCGCTTTTTCGAACGCCACCGTGGCCATGCAGTCGATGTCCGCCATCACGCCGACGCCGCCGATGGCGGGCGTGGGCAGGATGCCGGTGCCGTTGGTCTCGTTATAAAGGCTGACGTTGCCGGACACGATCGGGTAATCGAGCGCGCGGCAGGCTTCGCCCATGCCGTCCAGGCAGCCGACGAACTGGCCCATGATCTCGGGCCGTTCAGGGTTGCCGAAGTTCAGGCAGTTGGTGATGGCGAGCGGCTTGGCACCGACGGCGGTGATGTTCCGCCAGGTTTCGGCCACAGCCTGCTTGCCGCCTTCGACCGGGTCGGCGTAGCAGTAGCGCGGGCTGACGTCGGTTGAGATGGCGAGGCCCTTCATGGTGCCGTGCACGCGGACGACCGCGGCGTCACCACCCGGGCGCTGGATGGTGTCGCCCATGACCATATGGTCATACTGTTCCCAGATCCAGCGGCGCGAGCTGAGGTGCGGGCCGCCGATCATGTCCATCACGGCTTTACCGAGGTCAGCAGGCGCTGGGACGGTTACGGCCTTGCGCTTGGGCGTCGGCACCCACGGGCGGTCATACATCGGCGCATCGTCAACGAGACTGTCGATCGGCATGTCACCCACGGTCTCCCCCTTGAACTTCAGCGTCAGCTTGCCGGTGGTGGTGATGGTGCCGATGACGGCGAAGTCCAGCTCCCACTTCTCGAAGATGGCCTTGGCCATGTCCTCACGGCCCGGCTTCAGGACCATGAGCATCCGCTCCTGGCTTTCCGACAGGCACATTTCGTAGGGGGTCATATTTTCTTCGCGCTGCGGCACGTTATCGAGGATCAGCTCGAAGCCGACACCGCCCTTGGACGCCATTTCAACCGACGAGCTGGTGAGGCCAGCCGCGCCCATGTCCTGAATGGCGACGATGGCGTCGGTCGCCATCAGCTCCAGGCAGGCTTCGATGAGCAGCTTTTCGGTGAAGGGGTCCCCCACCTGAACGGTTGGGCGCTTTTCCTCGCTGTCCTCGGTGAATTCGGCCGAGGCCATGGTGGCGCCATGGATACCGTCACGCCCCGTTTTGGAGCCGACATAGACCACCGGGTTGCCGACACCGGCCGCCGCGGAATAGAAGATCTTGTCGGTGTCCGCGAGGCCCACGGTCATGGCGTTTACGAGGATGTTGCCGTTGTAGGACGGGTCGAAGTTGGTTTCGCCACCCACGGTTGGCACGCCCACGCAGTTGCCGTAGCCGCCGATGCCTTCGACCACGCCAGCCACAAGGTGGCGGGTTTTGGGATGGTCGGGCTCACCGAAGCGGAGCGCGTTCATGTTGGCGACCGGGCGCGCGCCCATGGTGAAGACGTCCCGCAAAATGCCGCCCACGCCCGTGGCCGCGCCCTGGTAGGGTTCGATATAGGACGGGTGGTTGTGGCTCTCCATCTTGAAGATGGCGGCCTGGCCGTCCCCAATGTCGATAACACCGGCGTTCTCGCCCGGGCCCTGGATGACCCAGTCGGCCTTGGTCGGCAGTTTCTTCAGGTGGATGCGCGAAGATTTGTACGAGCAATGCTCGGACCACATCACGCTATAGATGCCCAGCTCGGTGATCGAGGGTTCGCGGCCGAGGGCTGCGAGGATACGGTCATATTCCTCAGCGGTCAGGCCGTGTTCCTTGACGAGCTCAGGGGTGATTTTAACGTCGGTCATAATGCTTCCCCTTAGCCGAGCGAGTTGATGACGGATTCGAACAGGATGCGGCCGTCGGAGCCGCCGAGCGCCGGTTCGATCATCCGTTCGGGGTGGGGCATCATGCCAAGGACATTGCCTTTCGCGTTCATGATACCGGCGATGCGGCGCTGGGCGCCGTTGATGTCGCTTTTGTATTTGAACGCGACCTGGCCTTCACCTTCCAAGCGGTCGAGCGTTTCCGTGTCGGCAAAATAGTTGCCATCATGGTGCGCGACCGGGATGGTGATGCTGTCCATGCCCTTGTAACCGCTGGTGAACATGCTGTCGGTGTTCTCGACCGTCATTTCCACGTCGCGGCAGACGAAGTGCAGGTTGGCGTTACGCATCAAGGCACCCGGCAGCAAGCCGGTTTCCGTGAGGATCTGGAAGCCGTTGCACACACCGAAGGTGGGCACGCCCGCTTCGGCGCGCTTGACCACTTCCTTCATCACGTGGCTGCGGGCCGACATGGCGCCGCAACGCAGATAGTCGCCATAGGAAAAACCGCCTGGCAGCGCGATGAAGTCGACTTCAGGGAAGTCATACTCCTGGTGCCAGACCATGATCGGCTTCTGCCCCGTGATTTTCTCAAGGGCAACAGCCATATCCCGGTCGCAGTTGGAACCGGGAAAGACGATGACGGCGGATTTCATGGTCCTCACTCCAGCTCGATGCTGTAGTTTTCAATCACCGTGTTGGCGAGGAGCTTCTTGCACATCTCGTCCACTTCGGCCTCGGCTTTCGCGCGGTCGGTGTGGCTGAGGTCCAGCTCGATATATTTGCCTTGGCGGGCGGCGTCGACGCCGGTGAACCCCATGTTGCCAAGCGCATGTTCGATCGCCTTGCCTTGCGGGTCCAGGACGCCGTTCTTCAGGGTGATGTGGATGCGGGCTTTCATCGGGCTTACTTCCCTTTGTTCTGGTGGTCGGCGAATTCGGTGATGTCGGCGTTCGGCAGGATACCGAGACGGCGGGCCACTTCCTTGTAGGCCTCCATCTCACCGCCGAGGTCACGGCGGAAACGGTCCTTGTCGAGCTTCTCGCCGGTCTTCATGTCCCACAGGCGGCAGCCGTCCGGGCTGATCTCGTCGGCGAGGACGGTCATTTCGTCTTCGCCTTCATAGAGGCGGCCGAACTCAAGCTTGAAGTCGACGAGCTTGATGCCGATCCCTGCGAACAGGCCGGACATGAAGTCGTTCACCCTGAGCGCATAGTGGGTGATGTCCTCAAGTTCTTCCGGGGTGGCCCAGCCGAAGGTCAGGATATGTTCTTCAGCGATCAGCGGGTCGCCCAACTCATCCGACTTGAAGCAGAATTCAATCAGCGGGTTCGGCAGCAGCGTGCCTTCTTCGATGCCGAGGCGGGAGGAAAGGCTGCCAGCCGCGATGTTGCGGACGATCACTTCAACCGGAATGATCTCCACCGCTTTGACGAGCTGTTCCCGCATGGAGGTGCGCTCGATAAAGTGGGTCGGGATGCCGATGTCGGCGAGCGACTTGAAGATATATTCGGAGATGTGGTTGTTGACGACGCCTTTACCGGCGAGCGTGCCTTTTTTCTGGGCGTTGAAGGCAGTTGCATCGTCTTTGAAATACTGGATGATGGTTCCGGGCTCAGGGCCTTCGAAAAGAACTTTGGCCTTGCCTTCGTAAATCTTGTTGCGGCGGGACATTAATGCCTGCTCCTCGTGGGTTGGAGGGTAGTGGTTGCGCGGGCGCGAACATAGGGGAAAATGGGGTCAGCCACAATCTTTCTGTCACATTTCGCAATAAGATTTGGAAATGTTCGTAAAAACCGCATAGAAATTGCCAGCGCGGCCATTTTGGCTATGATATTTTAGTTATGTCCAACCATAGACTCGGACAGGAGGATGTAATTCCATGACGACATTTAATAACCGCGAAAAAGGCTACGAGGACAAGTACGCCCACGACGACGAACTGATGTTCAAGGTGCGGGCCCGCCGCAACCGTCTTTTTGGGGAATGGCTTGGTACCGAATTCGGTCTTTCGGGCGATGAGCTGAAAGCCTATGCCGCTGATGTGGTGCAATCCGACCTTGAGGAAGACGGCGATGACGACGTCCTTCGCAAGGTGGCTGCTGACTGCGAGGCCCGCAGCTACGACATGTCGCTGCACCGACTCGAAAAGCACCTGCTTTCGTTTACGGACGAGGCCAAGAGGCAGGTGATGTCCGAAGTTTGATCTTCAGGACGCATCAATTGAGTTTACTGGAAACGGGGTCCGCAAGGGCCCCGTTTTCTCATTCGGGCAGGGTGTCACAAGGCGCCTGATATAAACGAGTCGGTGCCGAAAGCCCGCACGGGCGGCATGGCTTGGGAAACGGCATGGAGAAGGGCGCTTGGCCGGTCCCTCAAGGGGGACGTGACAAAAAAGTCCTTGAGGTCGGCTATTGAGCGTGCTCCCTATTAATCCCTCTTTCCCATAACCATCCGGTTGTCCAGCTATGCTTGCGTTATTTTTCCTGATCTTCCTTCAGATGGCGGCATTTGCCACGCTTCTGCCGTCCGTCATGTATGTGCTCACGAACCTCGGTGTCAGCCCGTCGCTGGCGACACCGGTTTTGGCGAGCTACAGTTTCGCCCAGTTCCTGGCAGGTCCCGCGTGGGGGCGGCTTTCAGATAAGTGGGGCCGGAAGCCCGTGTTGGCGATGACCATCACCGGCGCCTGCCTCAGTTATGTGTCGGTCGCTTTCTTCGGGGACAGCGTCGCCGGTATCTTCATCGGGTATGCGCTCGCAGGCACCTTCGCCGGCGCCAGTGCGGTGATCTACGCCTCGGTCACCGACATCACCGGTCCTGAGAAACGAGCCAAGGGCATGGGGATCATCGGTGCCGGGATCGGCCTCGCCTTCACGCTTGGCCCGGCGCTCGGTGCCCACTTGGGCGGTAAGAGCGCGGCGTCGGCCGGGATCGAGATGCCTGCCACGGCTTCTGCCATCATCTGCCTTGTGGGGCTGATGGTCGTCCTGTTCATGCTCAAGGAAACCGCATCCCACCGGGAGGGCGAAGCCGCACCGGCGCCTGCCACGCCGCAGGTCGGCCGGCTCGCCGCCATGAAGCGCGTGGCGCGTCACCCGATTGCGTTCCAGATGGCGATCATGCTGATGGCTTTCACCATGGCGATGACCATGATGGAATCGACCCTGCCGCTGCTCGCCAACGTGCGCCACGGCTGGGGGCCGCGCGATATGGGCATCGTCTTCGCCTATATCGGCCTTGTGCTCATCTTCGTACAGGGCGGCCTTGTCGGCCGTCTGGCGCAGCGCTACGGCGAACGGCCGATGGTGCGCGCAGGCCTTCTCTCGATGGCGATCGGGCTTGGCCTTCTGGCCTTCGTCCCGGCGGAATGGGCGATTTTCGTCGGCCTGACCGGGGCTGCGGTCGGCAGTGCGCTGTTCAATACCGCGATGCTGGCGCTGGCGTCCCACCGGGCGGAAGCGCATGAGCGCGGCCTGGTGATGGGCGTGTTCCAGTCGATGCAGCCGCTCGGCCGTTCGGTCGGTCCGCTGGTCGCCGGGACCTTCTACCAGGCCGGTCACACCGTGCCCTTGATCGTCGGCTGCGTCTATATGGCGATGGCCTTCCTGTGGTTCGCGACGCTCAAGCGCCGGATGGAGCAGGAAGCCCAAGACGCCAAGGAAGCGGAGGCGGCTGCTTGACGGCTGTGCTGCAGGGCTTTGCCCGCGCCGAAGCCTGGCCGCTTCGGGAAGCCTTCGTTATTTCGCGCTCAAGCCGCACCCATGTGGATGTCGTTTATGTCGAAGTCACGGACGGCATTCATGTCGGGCGCGGCGAATGCCAGCCGAACACCCGCTATGACGATACCCCGGCACAGGCAGTTGCCCAGCTCACCGCCTGCTTTGAGGCGGGTGTGACGCTCGAGACTGACGTGCAGGCGTTGCCGCTGAGCCCGGCGGCGAAGAACGGCCTCGATTGCGCGCTGTGGGACCTTCGGGCCAAGCGGGCGGGTGTCCGCGTCTGGGACCTTCTGGGCCGCGCGGCCCCCAAGCCTACCGCCACCGTCTTTACCCTGTCGCTCGGCACCCCCGAAGCCATGGCCGACGCCGCCCAGCGGGCTGTTGCGGACGGCAAGACCCGGCTGAAGCTGAAGCTGGGCGGGGAGGGGGACGATGCCCGTGTCGCTGCGGTGCGCGCCGCGGTACCGGACGCGCGTCTGGTCGCTGACGCCAACGAGGCCTGGACGCCTGATATGCTGGTGCCTTACCTGCGCGCCATGGCAGAGGCTGGCATCGAGCTTTTGGAGCAACCGCTCCCCGCGGGGCAGGATGATGCGCTTGCGGGCCTCAACCGGCCCATTCCCCTTTGCGCCGATGAAAGCTGCCACACGGCCGATGACGTACCGCGCCTCGCCGCCAAGTATGATATGGTCAATATCAAGCTCGATAAATGCGGCGGGCTGACGGAAGCCTTGCGGTTGGAGACAGCGGCTCAGGACGCGGACATGGGGATATTCGTCGGCTGTATGCTCGGCACCTCGCTGGCCATGGCGCCTGCGCTGATCGTCGCCGCCACTGCGCGCTGGGTCGATCTTGATGGCGTACTGTTGCTATCCCGCGACCGTGATCACAAATTGGCGGTCGATGCTGGCTATCATATCGCCGCCCCGGCCCCGCAATTGTGGGGATGATTCCCGCGAATTTCCGTCGTTTGATGGCTTGCATTAATCACATTTATCTGAAATCATGGCCTTAAATGTGATCACATTTACTGGAGGGGAGCATGTTTAAATCATCATCATGGGCTGTAGCGGGTCTTGTCGCCGCGTCGCTCGGCCTTGCGGGCTGTAACGGCAAAAAGGCCGAAGCGCCGGCCGATCTCGTACTGACGCACGGCACCGTTTATACGGTCAACGACCAGAATGCGGTTGTGCAGGCGGTCGCCGTCCGGAACGGTGCTATCGTCTTCGTCGGCACCGACGCGGGCGCCAAAGCCTTTATCGGGCCGAAAACCAAGGTCGAAGATCTGGGCGGAAAGGCGGTTTTCCCGGGCTTTACCGATAGCCATGTCCACCTGCCGGATGGCGGCGCGGGCATTCGCGGCCTGGCGCTTGGCAGCATCATGGACGTGAAAACGGTGCTCGCCGACGTCAAAGCCTATGCCGACGCCAACCCCGACCTGCCGGTAATCTTCGGGGCAGGGTGGGAGCTGAGCCTGTTCCCCGACGCCAACCCCAGCAAAGCGCTTCTGGATGCAATCGTGCCGGACCGCCCGGTCGTGCTCGGCGCCGCTGACGGCCACAACAGCTGGGTCAATACCAAGGCGCTGGAACTTGCCGGTATCACCAAGGACACCAAGGACCCGATCAACGGCCATATCGAACATGATGCCGACGGCAACCCGTCCGGTACGCTCCGCGAAGCGGCGCAGGCGCTGGTGATGAGCATCGTGCCGCAGCCGACGGAGGAGGACGCCGAGAAAAACATCGAAGCCGGGATGCACTTCCAGCTTTCGAACGGCATTACCTCGTCGATCGACGCCGCCATCATGGCCGACCAGAATGAAGCGGCCTACCTGAAGCTGTCCGAAAACCCGGACCTGCCGCAGCGGATGCGTGTGTGTCTCTTGGCCGCCAAAGCGATGGTGACTTCGGTTGTCACGCCTGAAAACGCCGCTGAGACAGTGAAAGAGCTGGACGCGCGGCGGGCCCAGTACCGCAAGCACGCCAAGGACCGGCTCAATGCCGAATGTGTCAAAATCTTCGTCGATGGCGTTTATGAAAACCACACGGCGGCGATGATCGACCCCTATGTGAACGCGGCCGAAGGGCCTGAGTATCGCGGCAGGCCCAACCTGTCACCGGAAGCGCTGGACGCTTATGTGACCGATCTGGATGCCGATGGCTTCCAGGTGCATATGCACGCAATCGGGGACCGGGCTGTCCGTATGGCGCTTGACGCGGTTGAGGCGGCTGAAAAAGCCAACGGCCCGAAGGACCGCCGCCACCAGATCGCGCACCTTGAGATCGTCCGGCCGGAGGATATCAAGCACTTCAAGCCGCTGAATGTCACGGCTGATCTGCAGACGCTGTGGCACTTCGCTGACGAATATATCACCGACCTGACGGTGCCGTTCCTGCAGAAGGACCTCCAGCGCTGGATTTACCCGGCCAAGAGCTTCAAGGACGCGGGCGCCCGCATCGTCTGGGGCAGTGACTGGCCGGTTTCCACCAGTGATCCGTTCCAGTCGATGGAAGTGGCGGTCACCAGGCAGGACCCGAACGCCGACCCGGCCAAGTCGGAACCGCCCCTGGTGCCGGAAGAAGCCCTGACGGTGGATGACATGATCCAGGCGCTCACCCGCGGCGGGGCGTACCTGATGAACCAGGAAAACATCCGCGGCTCGCTTGAGGTCGGTAAGCGCGGGGACATGATCATCGTCGACCATGACCCCTACAAGGTGAAGCCGGTGGATATCGGCAGCATCAAGGTGCTGGAAACCTTCATCGACGGCAAAACGGTGTTCAAGCGTAAGGCGGCCGACAGCTGAGCCTGACGCCAGGAAATGCGAAAAGGGCGCCTTATGGGGCGCCCTTTTTCTAAAGGTGAGACTGTTCTGAAGGCTCAGATACCGCCGGACTTAGATATCGTCAGGCCCGCCGGTCACGCCGTCTTCGGTGAAGGCATTGAGGCCGATGATGGTGTAGGTGTCCTTCACGCCCGGCGCGGTCTGGACCGTTTTTGTGATGAACCGGCCGATTTCCTGCTCGGTGCCGAGCTGGAACTGGGCCAGAAGGTCATACTGGCCGGAGGTGGAATAGCAGCTCCTCAGCTCAGGCACCTCGTCAGCGAGATAGGCAGCGACATCGTAAGTACGGCCAAGCTCACACTTGATCATGACAAAAACGGTTTTCATCGGGCGGGGCCTCACATGATTGGAAAACTTACCTGCTTGTAGCCAAAAGGTGCGCACTTGTGAAGCCGTGAAAGGGCATATTGTCCTGAAGGCCTAAACATAGTAGGCACGAAACACATGGGGAATGGAGGGACTTGTTCTTATGTATGATGTAGCGATTATCGGCGGGGGCCACAACGGCCTGACCTGCGCAGCCTATCTCGCCAAGGCCGGGCTCAAGGTTGTTGTGCTTGAACGCCGCGACGTGGTGGGCGGCGCCGCCGTCACCGAAGAATTTCACCCGGGGTTCCGCAACTCGGCAGCCTCCTATACCGTCAGCCTTCTGAACCCGAAGGTCATCAGCGACCTGAACCTTTATGGTCATGGCCTGAAGGTGGTGGAACGCGGCATGGCCAACTTCTTCCCGCTCGATGAGGATAATTACCTGAGCTTCCCCATGGGGGCGGAGAACAAGAAGCGCGAATTCGCCCGCTTCTCGCAGAAGGATGCCGACGCGCTGGAGCGCTATGAGGAAGACATCGAAGCGGTAGCGGACCAGCTGCGCGCGCTGCTCCTCAAGTCGCCGCCGAACGCGGGCGGGGGGCTTCGGGACCTCATCCAGGCCGGGATGCTCGGCCTCCAGACCATCAAGCAGCCGATCGAAATGCAGCGCCTGCTTCTCGATATGGCGACCGACAGCTGCGCCGACGTGCTGGACCGATATTTCGAAAGCGATGCCATCAAGGCCGCCTTTGCGTTCGACGGCATCGTGGGCGCCTATACCAGCCCCTATGCGCTGGGGACCGCCTATGTGCTTCTCCACCATGCGTTTGGCGAAGTGAACGGCAAGAAAGGCGCGTGGGGCCATGCGATCGGCGGTATGGGCGCGATCACGCAGGCCATGCGCAAGGCGGCCGAGGCCGCAGGCGCCGAGATCAGGACCTCAAGCCCGGTCGCCGAGGTCATCACGGAAAAGGGCCGGGCGGTCGGTGTGGCGCTGGAAGACGGCACGCGCATTGACGCCAAGGCCGTCGCCGCCAATGTCACGCCCAAGCTTTTGTTCGGCAAGATGGTCGACCCCGGCGTAGTGCCGAGTGATTTCCATACCCGGATCACCAACCTCAAAAGCGGGTCGGGCACCTTCCGTATGAACGTGGCGATTTCTGAACTGCCGAAATTCAGTTGCTGGAAGTCGGACGACTATGGCCTGCCGAATAGCTCGGGCATCGTCATTGGCCCGTCGATGGACTATCTCGACCGGGCCTATACCGACGCGAAACAGAATGGCTGGTCGAAGGAGCCGATCATCGAAGCGCTGATTCCCAGCACCTATGATGACACACTGGCGCCCGAAGGCTGCCATGTGATGAGCCTGTTCTGCCAGCAGTTTGCGCCGCACCTGCCGGACGGCAAAAGCTGGGACGACTGCCGGGATGAGGTGGCGGACCTGATCATTGATACGGTCAACCGCTATGCGCCGAACTTCAAAGCGAGCGTCATCGCGCGGCAGATCCATTCGCCGCTGGACCTCGAACGCAAGTTCGGCCTGTCGGACGGGGACATCTTCCACGGTCAGCTGACACCGAACCAGCTTTTCAGCGCCCGTCCTGTACTCGGCCATGCCGACCACAGGATGCCGGTGAAGGGGCTGTATCTGTGTGGTTCAGGCGCGCATCCGGGGGGCGGCGTGACCGGTGTTCCCGGCCATAACGCGGCTGCAACCATTGTGCGAGACCTGAAGCACAAGTTCTAGGCTGTCGTATCCTCAGGATATCGGGGCAACTTCTCGCCACGCCGGAGAGCTTTATCTCCGGCGGTGGTTGAGAATTTGCGGCTATATCGTTGAAAGATAGGTGACAAGTCCCTTTGGATGGGGGAAGATAGTCTTGAATTTCATGCCGGAGGGGAATGACGATATGGAATATAAGATCGAGACGAATGACGCGGATGCCCGGGTTGTCTTTACGGGCGATATCACCTTTTCCGAGAATGTGAGCTTCCGTCAGCTTTTGAAAGATTTGTCAGAGAAACACATTACCAATTGTGTCTTCGACCTGAGCGATGTCGGCATGATCGATTCCGCGGGGCTTGGCATGTTCCTGATCGCCAAGGAACAGGCCGATACCGGCAACTGGAAACTGAGCGTCACCGGCGCGCATGGTCATGTCGCCAGTATGCTGAAGCTGACAAAACTTTCCGACCTTCTCCAAGCCTAGCCCGCGACAGACCAGTCGATGAGTGTTTCAGGTAACGGGGGCGAGCAAAAGCTGGATGGCACCAGTGCCATGAGGGCAGGGATCGAGGTCGCCCGTATCCTGATCGTCGACGACATGATGCTGATGCGGCAGATGATCGGCGCCTGCCTGACCAAGGGCGGCTTTACCAATCTCGCCTACGCCGAAGATGGCGAGCAGGCGCTTGAAATCATTGCCGCAGACCCACCCGATATCCTGATCCTCGACCTTAAAATGCCCAAGCTGTCCGGCTATGACGTCTGCCGCAAATTGCGGGCGGACAAGAAAACCGCGCATTTGCCGATCCTGGTTCAGTCCGCATCCGAGACAGCGCAGGAACGGGTGGAGGTGTTTGCGGTCGGTGCCACCGACTTTGTCTCCAAACCGATCAACCAGCCGGAGCTGCTCGCCCGGGTGCGGATGCATCTTGAAAATCGCTTTCTGATCAACCGCTTGTCATCTTTCCGTGAAAGGATGTCTGCGGAGCTTACGCTAGCGCGGGAGATGCAGCATTCGCTGCTGCCGGAGGCCTCGGTCCTCAAGGCGATCGAAGCGGCTTGCGATTGCACCATCGAAGCTTTCTACCAGGCCTCCTTCGAGCTGGGCGGCGATCTATGGGGCTGCTGGCTGTTGCCGGAGAATAAGCTGGGGCTGTTCATTCTCGATATTTCCGGGCACGGTGTGGGCGCCGCGCTCAATACCTTCCGGGTTCACGCCACCATGACCCGCCTTGGCCCGCGCCGGAGTGACCCTGCGGCTTTCCTGACCGCGCTGAATGAAGCCTTGCAGCCGCATTTCCCTATCGGCCAGTTCGGCACCATGTTCTACGGCGTGCTTGACCGGGACAGTGGCGAGCTTACCTATGCCGGCGCCGGTGCGCCCCGGCCGATGGTGGTGGGTGAGGGCGGTGTCCGCTATCTCGATACCACCGGCATCCCGGTTGGCATTCTCTCCAATCCCGATTACGAAAACCGGCAGGAACGGCTGGCGACAGGCGAAAGCCTGTTCTGTTATTCCGATGCGCTGACCGAAGCGCCGGCACCGGATGGCAGTTTCCTGGGCGAGGCCGGGTTAGCCGAGCTTCTGACAGCCGTGGCGGGCGAGGGCCCGCGCGCGACGATGGTCAAACGCCTCTTGGACCGTTTCTATGAAACCAGAAGCCGGGAACTTCCGGACGATATGACCGCGGTTGCCATCCACTGCAACGCGGAAGGGGCAGGCGCATGACGGACATGAAAGCCGAAAACCCGGAAGTCGTCGCCATCGTCAAGTCCGCGTCCTGGGCCAAGCGGATGGAGAAATGCCTGGCCGATTTGCCGCTGAAGCGGCGTATTGTAACGGCAGCCGATTTCCATAACGGCCAGTGCGGTTCAGCCTCCGCGGCGTTACGGCTTATCATCATTGAAACCGGGGACGACCTGGATTTCTTCCGCGAAGCCTTGACCTGCATCGATGCGGGCTTCCTGCAGGCTGGGGGGCCTGTGATCGCGATCCTGGAAAAGGATGCAGCCGCGCAGGAGGATACGCTCCTGATGATGGGGGCGTCGAAGGTGGTGGACGGCTCCATCAGCGCGGCCCAGCTCAGGCGCATGATTGCGGTCGATTCAACGGAATATGACCGGATCAAACGGCTCAGAAAGGATATCGAACGCCGGGCCTCCGCGATCGGGGAGGTCATGCAGGGTACGTTCCGGCTCCATACCCGCCGTGAAGCGCAAAACCTGGCGACCATGCTGTCCCTGTCGGCGTCAGAGCCGCGGACCGTCGCGGTCGGCCTGTCGGAATTGATCATCAACGGGATCGAACACGGATGCCTGGGTATCGGGCACGATGAAAAGGGACGGCTGATCGAAAGCGGAGCCCTGACCGAGGAGATCCATCACCGCCGCGCGCAAACGGATTATGCCGGGCGCACTGTAATGGTTGAGTTCCGCCGCACCGCTGACCGGCTGGAGTTCGTGATCACCGACCCGGGCGAGGGCTTCGACTATAATGGCGTGACGGCGGAAGCGCCTGGAGACCTCAAGAAACATGGCCGCGGCATCCTGATGGCCCGCAACTGTTTCGATGAACTGGAATATGAAGGGCGCGGCAATATCGTCCGCGCCGTCCATTATCGCAAAAAGAAAGACTGACGCCCGGTTCCCGGCTCAGCCTTCCCCTGAAAAGGCGGCGGCATTGTCATGCAGCATGTCGCCCAGATAGTCATACATGGCGCGGATGCGGGCGTTCCGCTTCAATTCGGCGTGTGCCACCAGCCAGATGTCCGAGCTGAAGACGGTATGGTCGTCGAACAGGCGCACCAGGTCATCATTCTCGGCCGCCATCAGGCACGGATAGGCGCCGATCCCCATGCCTTCCTCCACCGCGGTCGCCAGCGCCGTCATGTTGTTGGAGCGGAACGCCGCCGCTTCTGAGAGGGCATAGACCTTGCGCGGGTCGGTCTTGGTATGGGCAAGGATTTCATCGTGCGGCAGGATGAAACAGTGATTTTTGAGGTCACGCGTGTGTTCGGGCATCCCGTGTTTTTCCAGGTAGCCGCGGGTGGCATAATAGCCGTAGACCATGGAAACCGTGCGTTTGGCGACAAGGTCATTCTGCACCGGCCGAAACATGCGGAGCGCGATATCGGCTTCGCGTCTCAATAGGTCCGATGCGGCATTGTCGACCTTGATATCGACCGTGATGCCGGGATAGCGTGCCCGAAACGGCTTCAATTGCCCGACCAGCCAGCGCCCGCCGATGGCCTCGATACAGGAAATCATCACGCTGCCGGTCAGGTTGGTGTCCTGACCTGTTACCAGCCGTTCGATGGCGAGGACGTCATCCTGCATATGCCGGGCATGGTGGAGAAGCTGTTCGCCGAGCGTGGTCATCTCCAGCCCCGTGCGGGTGCGGGAGAAAAGCTCAGCGCCGACGTCTTCCTCAAGCGCGGTCAGGCGGCGGCTCAGCGTAGGTTGGCTGACATTCAGTTTGCGTGCGGCCGCCGACAGGCTGCCGTGTTCGGCCATTGCCAGAAAATATTTCAGGTCATCCCAGGCTATCATTGTGTCCCTCGCAATATCTTGGCCGTCTTTTTATTTTGGCCAATTCAATTTTGAATAGGTTACATGCATTATTCCGCAATTTCCATCCGTATTCGTATCCACCATATCACGTCTCAGCAGGCGAAATGCCGAAACCGGGTCACGACAGCGACCCAAAGCGAGGAGACAGACAATGTTCGGGACAGCGAAGAAACGGATGCCGCAACTGATGGCGATCCTTATGGGCGCAGGCCTTGTTGGCGTGTCGGCGCAAGGGGCGGAAGCCCAGGTTTTGTATCTCACCAAGGACCGCAACTATGAAGTGGCCATGCAGGCCATGAAAGCCGGAGACCTGGAAACCGCCGCCGACCGGTTCGAACGCGCGGTCAGCTTCGATATCGGCAGCGCGCGGCTTCTGCCCATGCTCAACAACCTGTGTGCGGTTAATTATGTGCTTGGCCATCTCGATAAAGCCAAGGAAGCGTGCGACCGCGCGATCCGGGAGGACCGGCATTATTGGCGGGCCTATGTGAACCGCGGCAATGTGTTCAAGGCTGAGGGTGACCTGAAAGCCGCGCGGGCGGATTATCGCTACGCCGTGCGGCTCGCGCCCAAAGCGGACTTGCCAAGACAGGCACTTGCACGCTTAGATAATCACCGGGAACAATTACTGGCAGGGGCTCATTAGACATGGATAAAGCAATTCTCTACCCAATGGCGGCTTTGGCGGCGCTGACGTTCGGCGTCGCCTTGGTCCTCGTCAAGCGCCGGTTCGCGGCGGTGAAGGCGGGCGAGACCACCAACCTTAAATATTTCAAGACCTTCCAGGGCGAGGGTGAGCCGGAATATGTCCGCGTCGCCCAGCGCAACATGATCAACCTGTTTGAAACGCCGATCCTGTTTTATGTCGGCTGTCTGGCGGCTGCCGTGTTCGGCGCGGCTGATACCGTCAGCGTGGCCTCGGCCTGGGCTTATGTCGCCATCCGGCTTCTGCACACCATCGTGCATATTACCGTCAACAAGGTGCCGTGGCGCGCGAACCTGTTTTTCCTCAGTTTCGTGCCGCTCATCGTTCTGTGGGTGAATGTGGTGGCCTGATCAGGCCCCAAATTTCAGACCACGCCCTTCGGGAAACCGCCGGCCTGCGAGACCATTGAGGGCGCGGGCCGGCCTAGCACCGTTTCAATCCAGTGGGCGAGCTCGATCATGCGGTCGAGGGTGACGCCGGTATCCACGCCGGAACGGTCCAGCATATACAGAAGGTCCTCGGTGCCGATATTGCCGGTGGCGCGCGGGGCGAACGGGCAGCCGCCAAGGCCTGCGACCGAACTATCCAGCACAGGCACACCGGCTTCATACGCCGCCCAGGCGTTGGCGATGCCGGTGTTGCGGGTGTTATGGAAATGGGCCCGTAAGGTCACGCCCGGCAGTTCTTCCTTCAGCCGTTCCACAAGCTGGCGCACCCGGATGGGGGCGGCGACGCCGATGGTGTCGGCGATGGCGATTTCGCGGGGGGAAGCTTCGGCCAGTTCCTTCGCCATGTCGACGACCACTTCCGGGTCGACTTCACCCTCGAACGGGCAGCCGAAGGCGGTGGAGATGGTCACCTGCGCCGAAAGCCCGTCCCGGCGCGCGAGTTCGATAATTTCCTTGGAAACCTGGACAGATTCCGCACGGGTCTGACCCTGGTTCTTTTCCCCGAACGTGTTGGAGGCAGTGGCGACACAGCCGACTTCGTCGACGCCGCGCTTGTTGCCGTCCTTGGTGGCAAGCGCCCGCATATAGCCGCGCTTGTTGAGGACAAGGCCGATATAGGTGACGTCCTTGAGGTCCGGCAGCTCAGCGACCACGGCTTCGGCGTCCGCCATCTGCGGGACCAGTTTCGGGTGGACGAAGCTTGCCACTTCAAGGCGTTTCAGCCCTGCGGCCATGGCGTCGGTGATCAGCTTGACCTTGTCGGCCGTGGTGAACAGGGTCTTCTCATTCTGAAGCCCGTCGCGTGCACCGACTTCGACAATTTCAACCTCTGCCATGATGATACTCCTCGTCTGTCTCCGCGATACTCTCCGGCGCCTTATAGGCGATTGCGTGCCTCCCGTACAGGGGCGGAATAGGCGGTTGCGACTCACTTCATCCGTCATTTAGCGACAGGCCTGCCAAGGACCGTCATTTATACCTCGGAGCCATTTTTATGAAAATCAAGGGCTTGCCGGGGCAGGGGGCTGATACGGGCGTGAAGTTTGGCCCGCACGCTGCAGTCTGTTATTCTGGTCATCCGCTCAACTGCCAAGAATAAGAAGAATGATGCCTATGCCCGGTCGCTGACGAAACATAAGGTTTCGCCTGGCGGTTTGATCAACCTGGGACGGAGGATCACATGACCCAAGGCATCCAGACCGGCCCGCGGGTAGTCGCGCTCGTGGGCCCCTATGCAAGCGGTAAAACCACGCTTCTTGAAAATATTCTCTTTATGACCGAGACCACCCGCCGCCGTGCCAATGGCGAGCGGGTTTTTGGTGACGATAGTGTCGAAGCCAAGGCCCTTTCCATGGGCGTCGATATCAATCTCGCCTCGGTCCATTATCTCGGTGACCAATATATATTTTTCGATTGTCCAGGCTCGGTGGAATTTTCACAGGAAATGCGGAATGCGGTCCATGCGGCCGATATCGCCGTCGTCGTGGCGGAGCCGGAGCCTGAAAAGCTACAGGCGCTTAGCCCGCTCCTCCGGGACCTGGAGAATGACGGCATTCCGCACCTTCTGTTCATCAACAAGATCGACCATAGCAACGTCCATATCCGGGACTTGGCGGCGGCGCTCGATGAGGTCAGCGCGCGGCCGACGGTGCTCAGGCATATTCCGATCCGCGAAGGGGAGGAGATCACGGGCTATATCGACCTTGCCCACAAGCGGGCCTACAGCTACGGGCGCGACGGTCAGAGCGAGTTGATCGATATGCCCGCCACCCTGGCCGAGCAGGTCAAGGACGAACGCTTCCATATGCTGGAGACCATCGCCGACTTCCATGACGAGCTGATGGAGGAACTTCTGGAGGATATCGACCCGCCATCGGATGAAGTATTCAAGGACCTGGCGGACGATATGGCCTCGGGCCGGATCATGCCTGTGCTGATGGGCTGTGCCCATGAGGGCTATGGCCTCAGGCGTCTGATGAAGGCGCTGCGCCACGAAATGCCGGGGTTTGAGCTGGCGAGCACGCGCATGATGCCGAAGAAAAGCCGCGAAAGCTGCGCCTATATCTTCAAGACCCGCCATTTGCCGCATATGGGCAAAATGTCCTGCGGGCGCGTGATCAAGGGCACCATCAGCGACGGCCTGCACCTGGGGGACAATAAAATCTCCGGCCTTTACCGCCTGCACGGGACCGAGCTCAAGAAAACCACGATCGCCGACGCGGGCGACGTGGTGCTGATCCCGCGGCTCGAAGGCGTCGCAACCGGGGAGACACTCGGCGGCACCGATGCGCCAAAGCCCCAGGCCTTGCAGCCGGTCTATTCGGTCGCCGTGATTGTCGAGGACCGCAAGGACGAAGTCCGGCTTTCGGAAGCGCTGACCAAACTGTTGGACGAGGATACCTCCTATGCGATCGAACACCGGGAGGATACCGGGCAACTGATCCTGTGGGGGCAGGGCGAAATCCATATGCGGGCGGCCCTCGCCCGCTTGAAGGACAAGTATGGCGTTAACGTCCGGTTCGGGATGCCGCGGGTGCCCTATAAGGAAACCATCCGCCGGGCCCGGACCCAGCATTCGCGCTACAAGAAGCAGTCCGGCGGTCACGGCCAGTTCGGCGATGTCACGGTGGAGATCCGCCCGCAGGCGCCGGGGACAGGCTTCCGCTTCTCCGAACACATCACAGGTGGCGCGATCCCCAAGCAATATATTCCCAGCGTTGAAGCTGGCGTGAAGGAATATCTCCTGCATGGGCCGCTCGGTTTTCCGGTGGTCGATGTCGAAGTTGAGCTGAAGGACGGGCAGACCCATTCGGTCGACAGCAGCGACATGGCCTTCAAGATGGCGGGCCGTATGGCGATGGCGGAGGCCATGCCGGAATGCGACCCCGTGCTTCTGGAGCCGGTCGAGCGGGTGCAGGTGATGGCGCCCACGGCCCATATGGCCAAGATCAACAGCCTGGTGGCCAGCCGACGCGGCCAGATTCTCGGCTTCAACAACCGACAGGGCTGGCCCGGTTGGGAGCAGATCGACGCCGAAATCCCCACCGCCGAAATCCAGGATATGATCATCGAGCTCCGCTCGCTGACCCAAGGAACAGGCACGTTCCAGCATGAGTTCGATCATCTGACCGAAATCGGTGGACGGCTGAAGGACAAGGTGTTGGGCACGGCAGGAGCCGCAAGCACTTAAGGCTGAACGGTGCCGCGGATCAGACCCCGGATGAAGCCCTTCAAGGGGCTGATCGTCGGGGCGAGGTCCGTGGGCAGCGGCAAAGGCTCGCCGGTCATCTGGGCCGCGAGATATTCGGCGGCCAAAGGGCCATACTGGAAGCCCTTGGAGCCGAGCCCCGTCAGGATATAGAGGCCGCCCCTGTAGCTTGGCGCGCCAAGGTTTCGGGTGCGTGCATCCTTGGCAAGCGGGGCATATTGTTCGGCGGCCGCGTCCCAATCCGGCATTTGGCCCACGAACGGCAGGTGGTCCGCCGTCGTCGCCCGGATGCCTGTCCAGGACCCCGTAAGGCTGGCCGGGTCTATCGTCACGCCGGTTGAGGCCTCAAGGGCCGCCAGTATCCGGGCCCTAGCGTCCTCGCTCGGCGGATAAGCCGTGCCCGTGGTGAGCCGGTCGAAGGTTGAGCCGAGCGTGCGTTCACCGCCGACCGCAGCAGTCACATAACCGCCGAAGGCAAAGCTGTGGGGCGCCAGCTCGGGCGCGGCCGAGGTGGGCAGGCGCTCGATCTGGCCGCCGTTGGGGCGAAGCTCGATCCGGTCCCCGGCGCCTGAAAGGTCCGCGCTCGTCATACCGGTGGCAATAACCACCGAGGCTGCGTTCAGCACGGTGTCGCCGTCCGGCCCCAGAAGCCGCCAGCCGTCGCCGTCGCGTTCAAGAGCTGTGATATCGGCTTCCATATGCGGGAGGCCGTGTCCAAGCGCCGCGAGCGCTTTTTCCGTATCGAGGCTGCCGCCCATGGGCAACATGAAGCCGCCCTCGAGCGGTTGGAGCCAGTCCTGCCCCCATTTCAGGTGCGCGGCGATACGTGTGGCCCAATCGGTGTCGGCCCCCGGTTTGGCGCGGACTTCAATGCCGCGCTCTTGCGCCCAGGCATCCCGGAAGGGAGCGAAGCAGCCGCTGTAGGCGAAGGCAGAACTGAAAAACTGCGCCTGCGGCTGGTCATCCAGGCTGAAACGCGGTGACAGGATCGCGGCGGGCACGCGGCTCGCGGACGGCAGGGAACCGCTGATCACCGTGACATCGCGGCCCCGGCGGCGGAGCGCGTCCGCGATGCTGAGCCCGGCAATCCCGGCACCGACAACGGCGATGGGGCCGTCTGCAGCCGTGCTCGGCGGGGTTGCCCAGTCCGGGTAGGGGCGGGGGGCCGTATAGGCGGGCGGTGTTTCCATCTCGCCCACCAGGCGTTCGCGCTTGCGGCCGTAACCGGGCACTTTTTCGACCCGGAAGCCCCGCGCCTGAAGCCCGCGGCGGACGAAACCCGCAGCGGTGAAGGTGGCGAAGCGGGTGCCGGGGCGTGACAGCCGGGCGATTTCATCGAGCACGGCGTCCGACCACATGTCCGGGTTCTTGGCGGGTGCGAAGCCGTCCAGATACCAGGCGTCGACCGTGGCGGATAGCCGTTTGAATGCGTGTTCTGCGTCCCCGAACAGCAGGATCAGCGTGATCTTGCCGTCCTCGAACGTGCGTGGGTGAAAGCCGGGGGCGGGCGGCGGCCAGGCGTCATAAAGCTTGCGGGCGTAGGCGGCTATATCCGGGAAGCTTTCATGCGCGGCCTTCAGGGCCTCCCGGCTCAAGGGGTAGCCTTCAACCGAGATGAACGTCAGCCGGCCTGGGGTGCCGCTTTCTTTCCAGGCCTTCCATGTGGCGAGGAAATTGAGCCCGGTCCCGAACCCGGTTTCTGCAATGACATAATGGTCCCGGTCCTGCCACACGGCCGGGGCGCCGGTGCCCTGGAGGAAGACGAAGCCTGTTTCCTCAAGCCCGTTCTCGGCAGAATAATAGACATCGCCGAAGCGCGGCGCCACAGGGGCATTGCCGCGCCATTCCAGGGCTTCTTTGCCGATTTCGTCTACCATGGGACCCGTGGGAGTTGTTGGCGTTGCGGGCGCTCTTCTAAACCATTACTTGGCTTTTGTCTGCTTTCAATTATCCTATGAAAATGAACGAGCAGCAGATCGAAAGAAATATTTATGCTTTATGAGCTTGATGGTGTTCGCCCCAATCTCGAAGACGATAGTGCCTGGGTTGCGCCGAATGCGGCCGTGATCGGCCGGGTGAACATGGCCCCGCGCTCCAGCGTGTGGTTCGGTGTGACGATCCGGGGCGATAACGACCCGGTCACCATCGGCGAGGACAGCAACATCCAGGACGGCTCGGTGCTGCATACCGACATTGGCGCACCGCTCAAGATCGGCAAGGGCGTGACGGTGGGCCATAAGGTCATGCTGCATGGCTGCACCATCGGGGATTATGCGCTTATCGGCATGGGCAGCACGATCCTGAACCATGCCACCATCGGCGCGGGCTCTATCGTCGGGGCCGGCAGCCTGGTGACAGAAGGCAAAAGCTTCCCTGAAGGGGTGCTGATCGTCGGCGCCCCGGCCCGGGTGGTCCGTGAGCTGAAACCCGAAGAAAAAGAAATGATCAAAGCGTCCGCGCAGGTATATGTAGATAATTCCGCACGTTTTGCGCGAGGTTTGAAGAAAGTCATTTTAGAATAGGAAAAGTGATCATTTCAGGGTATGAGCACGGCCACACGATAGGGGGTATCGTTACATCAGGTGCGTGAATGAGCATTGAACTGAACGACGCTGAAGAGTTGCGCAATATCGATCTTGCGGCGCGTGTAGAAATCGCGCGGAAGGTCGGCCGTATTCTTGCGCGCTCACCTGGTGAGGGGGACAGCAAGGATGCTGTTGACCTGGCCCGCCTTTTGGTGGAGGACGTTTCCGTGTCCGTGCGCGAAGCCCTGTCACGTGAGCTGAAAAGCTGCAGCTTCCTGCCCAAGGATATCGTTGTTCATCTCGCCAAGGATATCGACCAGATTTCCATGCCGTTCCTTGTGGCGTCCGAAGCTGTCGATGATGCCTTCCTCGAAGAAATCGTGCGGGATTGCAGCGGCGGCGCCCAGGAAGCAATTGCGCAGCGCCGCGGGCTTTCCGAAGCCGTCAGCTATGCGATCAGCGATATCGGCAGCCAGGAAGCGGTCACCGCCCTTGTCGGCAACGATACGGTGACCCTGTCTGAGCGGAGCTGTAACCGCGTTGTCGACCGGTTCCCGGAAGAGCGCAGCCTGATGGAAATGCTGGCTGCCCGCGCCGACCTGCCGGCGGCGGTGGTCGAACGCATCATCTTCAAGGTTTCCAAGCGGTATGGCGAGTATCTGAGCGAGAAATTCGGTCTTGCGACGGATTATGCTTCCTATCTGGTATCGATGGCCAACCGCCAGGTTTTCTCGCGCACGCTTGAAATGGCGCCCTTAAGCGAGATTGAAAATTATCTGACCCAGCTGCACGCGATGCAGGGGCTTACCTCCGACGTGCTTCTCAACTATCTCCAGAACAACAATGTCCGGCTTTTCACCATGGCGCTGACAGTGCTGCTTGGCCGGCCCTATGACGTCATGGAAATGGTGCTCGACAAGGGGGACAAGAAGCTCGTTGCCCGGCTTCTTGAAAGCGCGGGCTTCTCCAAGTCGGTGATCGGCGTGCTGCTGATTGCGTACGAGCGCCTGCTGGTCGGCTAAGGTTTCGGTCAACTGTCCCAAAATGGGACGCGTACCAAAATGAAACACATTATAGCGCGGCGAGTCTGTGCCATTTTGGAACACATATTTCTAAGCCATTGAAATATTAGGTCATTTATTTCTGGCACACCCCTTGCTGATAGTAGGGTGCCTTTAGGATTTTGCCTGAGATCTGGAAGGTACTCGATACGAGTTAGGTGTTGGCCGTTTGCCTGAGCGGTCGGCACGGGACTTACACGGCGGACAGGGGACACCCTGTCCGCCTGTTTTTTTGTGCTTCGTTTATGGCTTGGCGAAAATAGGGCGATCGGCTACCGTGCGCCGCCGGTCCGGTGTGGTTTCACCGAAGCAACCGGGCAGGGGAAGGGAAGCGCAGTGGCGGAAGAACGCCTTATATACGACAGCCGTTTTTTCAGCGGCCTGCTTTATTGGCTGGGCCGCGTCATTCTTGCATGTGGGCGCTGGAAGCTGGTTGGCTCCGTGCCTGCGGATGCCAAGCTCGTTGCCATCGCAGCCCCCCACACCAGCAACTGGGATTTCCCGCTTTTCATGTCGGTGGTCGGCGTTTTGCGGCTGAGGGTACGGTTCTTTGGCAAACATACCTTGTTCGAGGGCCCGTTCGGGAAGCTGTTCTATTGGCTTGGCGGCATCCCGGTCGAACGCGAAACCAAAAACGCCGCGGACCTGGTGAATGAGGCCGTTGAAGCCTTCAGGACGCGGGATTCCCTTATCCTCGGGCTTGCCCCGGAAGGAACGCGGTCGAAGGTGGAGAAATGGAAAACCGGCTTTTACCGCATTGCGGTGGAAGCAGGTGTCCCGATCCAGTTCGCCTATCTCGATAGCCGGACGCGGGAAATCGGCATCGGCCCGCAATTCATCCCGACTGGGGACAAGGACGCGGACCTGGCCGCCATCCAGGCTTTTTATGCTGACAAGATAGGCGTGCGGGCGAAAGGCTGATACCCGCCCGCCAATCAGCCCGCCGATAGCTTTATTGAGGCTGCTGTGCGTCCGTGCCGGGTGTGGCGGCCGGCACGGCTTTGGTCACCTGATGCGGGGCATAAAGCGGCCGGATCGGCTTGCCGTTGACGATGAGCTTGTTGTCTTCCAGCTGGATGGTGCTGACATAGCTGTCACCTTCGGCCTTGATAAGGCCCGCTTGGCTATATTGCGCCAGCATCGCATCGGCTGTCTGGTCGGTCTGGGCACGGGTCGGCTTTTTCGGGCCAAGGCTGCTGCCCTCATAGATCAGCGTTTTCAGCATGGCCGTGTCGATCTTGACCGTGAACTTACCCTGGAGCGCCCCGGCAAGGGCTTCCGGATTTTCCAGGATGTTGGCATGCGCGTCTTCCCGGAGGCGAAGCGTGCCCGTAAGGCTGCTTTCGCCATCAGCGTTGGCGATGGTGTAATGATCGAGCGTCAGTTCGGGGCGGGCTTCAACCTGCCGTTCGGCCAGCGACGCGAAGTCCTTAGCGCCGACCACGGCAAAGGGAACGCTAAGGCCTTCAGGCGCCAGCTTTTTACGCATCTGCATTTCGCGGGCGACAAGGTCAAGAAGCAGGTTCTTCAACCGCACGTCCGCTTCGATATGGCCGAGCTTCAGCTTGTTGTCGTCAACCATGACGCTGAGCCCCGGGGAGCTAACCGTGGCTTTGGTGGCGAGAACGGCTTCCTTGCCCGCGTGGCTGGTGCTGGTTTCAGACTCGCTTTTGAGGCCTGCAAGCTTGATCAGCACCGGCTTGCCGCCCTCATGCACCGTCAGGCGCATGGGCTCCATTTCGAAATTGGCTTTGCCTGCCCAGTAGCCTTGGGCCAGGGGCTGGTATTCTCCCTTGAGGGAGGCCGACCCGGTCTGGATATAGGTCGTCAGGGCAGGGGATGACAGGTCGAGCGTCATGCCGCCGAACTCAGTGTCACCGGTCAGGTGCTTGGCGGTGCTGTCCAGGTGGAATGTGCTTTTTACCGGCCGCAGTTTGAGGAGCAGGCTGGTGGCGCTTTTACCGCCCTCCGCCTGTTGCCTGAGGGCCACCTTGCCGCCATGGAAGTAGGCTGACATATCGACGGAGCGGTCATAATGGACATTCATCATCAGGTCCGGGCCGATGGCGCGGATAAGGTCTGCGACGAACAGGATCAGGGTTTCGTGCTTGTCCGGGTCCTGTTCATGGACCACAAGCTCGGCTTTTTTCGAGGCGTGGCGTCCCGTTTCCATCGCGGCGTAAGCCAGGCTGAAATGTAGCCCATTGTTCAAGATGATGGGGCCGTGTGTCAGGTGGATATCGAAGTCGATGGTGGGGGCTTTGCCGTCTTTGGCTTCCGGTGTGATGCCGATGTTTGCGAGCCCCGGCAGAACAGCCTTGTTGATCGGTACGCTGACTGTCATGTCCGAGCTGAACCAGCCGGAGGTGAAATTCTTGATCTCGAAGGGATACCCCATGACATCACTGTAGGCGCCGGCAATCGTCCGGGCTTGGGTTTCCATGCTGTTGCCGATTATCTTGGCGCCAACAATCTGGACACCGGCGACAATCGCCAGGGCGCCGCCGATAAGGGTCAGTTTTTTCATGGGATTAGGTCCTTGAGGGTCAGATCTCTCGTTGGCGACCACTATAGGCATGAAGGCGGTTCTGTCACGCCCGAATTGTGGGCGGAGGGCAGCAAGCGTTTGCCTCAGCCAAACAGGGCGCCGGGGTTCATGATATTATGCGGGTCCAGGGCGGCCTTGATCGCACGCATGGCGTCAAGGTCATGCTGGCCCTTGAGGCGGGCGAGCTCCCCGCGCTTCAAGGTGCCGATGCCATGTTCGGCTGAAATGGAGCCTTTCATATCGGTGACGATGTCATGCACCAGGCGGTTCATGCCCTCCCATTCATTCAGAAAGGCCTGCTTGTCGCCGTCTTTCGGCTGCATGACGTTGAAATGGATATTGCCGTCGCCCAGGTGCCCGAACGGGGTAACGCGGGCGCCAGGGTAGGTCTGCTCAATCGCTTCGGTGGCGCGGGTGAGGAATGCAGGCACCCGGGAGACAGGGACGGAGACATCATGCTTGATGCTGCCGCCTTCATGCTTCTGGGCTTCCGACATGCTTTCGCGCACCCGCCAGAAATCCTGCGCTTGCGCGACCGTGCCAGCGATGGCGCCGTCGAGGATCGCGCCGTCCTCGAGCCGGGCTTCGAGCCAGGCGTCGAGCGCGGCGGCGAGGCCCGGGTCCTCGCGGCTGGTCGCCACATCGGTCAGCACATACCAGGGGTAGGGGGCGGTAAGCGGGTCGCGCGTGTTCGGGATATGGCGGAACACCATCTCAAGCCCGACCCTGGGCATCAGCTCAAAGGCCGAGACCCGGTCCCCCGTGGCTTCGCGGAGCGAGGCGAGGAGGCTGAGCGCGGCGGCTGGGCTTTCAACCGCCAGCCAGCAGGTGTGTTTCTGTCTTTCCGGCGGATAGAGCCTGAAGGTCGCCTTGGTGACGATGCCGAGCGTGCCTTCGGCCCCGGCCAGCAATTGGGCGAGGTTATAGCCCGTATTGTCTTTCCTGAGCGACGACAGGCTGTTTACCACAGCACCTGTGGGCAGGACGGCCTCAAGCCCCATCAGGAGCGCGCGGGTGGTGCCGTAGCGCAGCACATGCACGCCGCCTGCGTTGGTGGAGATCACGCCGCCCACGGTGCAGCTGCCTTCGGACGCGAGAGAGAGCGGAAACAGCCGGTCGGCGTCCGCGGCGGCGGCCTGCAGCGTGGC
This sequence comes from Kordiimonas marina, assembly GCF_023006325.1. GTDB lineage: Bacteria > Pseudomonadota > Alphaproteobacteria > Sphingomonadales > Kordiimonadaceae > Kordiimonas > Kordiimonas marina. The sequence continues at coordinate 436,487 of NZ_JAINDF010000003.1, read as the reverse complement.
GACCGGGGCGCCTGCTTCGGCGGTGATGGAGAAATCCTGTGCGTCGACATCGAGGATGCGGGTCATGCGCTTGAGGCTGACAAGCACCTCATCACGGCCTTCAAGGCCGGGGATGCCGCCGCCAACCAGCCCGGTATTGCCGCCCTGGGGCACGATGGCGATCCGGTGTTTGTGGCAATAGCTGACGAGGCGGGATAGCGTTTCGGTGTCCGAGGGCATCAGCATCAGCGGCGTCCTGCCGTTGAATTTATCGCGCCATTCATGCAGGTGCGGCGCGATCTCCGCCGGGTCGGTGGTGGAGCCGCCAGCCCCCGCCAGCTCAATGAGAACATCGATATGCGCGCGGTCTATCATGCGGCTTCCCTCGGGGCGGCGGCGCGGCGCAGCCGGTCATTGAGCGCGATGCCGACGCCGGCATCCGGGATGGGGGCGACGGCAATAGTGCCCGCGCCCATGGTATCGGCTTTTCTCAATATTTCAAATAGGTTGTGGGCAGCTTCTAAGGTATCGCCAGAAGTGCTGAGGCTGATGTCACCAGCAATATCCCCGAAGCCGATGAGGATTTCGCCTGCCTGTTTCTCGGTGGCATTCAGCCGCACAGGCGCGTTCGGGGCATAGTGGCTCAGGAGCTGGCCGGGCGCGGTGATCTTGGTGTCGTCCCGGTCATAAACCGGGGCGCCGGTCGCTTCGGTGATATCGTCCGGGGTGATGCTGCCGGGGCGAAGCAGATAGTATTTATCCCCCTTCACGCCGACAATGGTCGATTCAATCCCGACATCGGACCGGCCGCCATCGAGAATCAGTGGCAGCTTGCCTGCGAGCCCTTCAAGCACGTCTTCGGCACTGGTGGGGGACAATTTACCGGACGGATTTGCGCTCGGGGCAGCAACCGGGCGGCCTAAAGTTTCGATAATTTTATGGGTGGTGGGATGCTTCGGCGCGCGCACGGCGAGCGTGTCGAGCCCGGCTGTGACGGAGGCAGCAATGCCGCTTCCGGGCAGGCGGTCCAGCACCAGCGTGAGCGGCCCGGGCCAGAAAGCCTCCATCAACTGTTTCGCTCCTGCCGTTACGGCGACATAGCGTTCCGCCATGGCCGCATCCGCCACATGGCAGATCAGCGGGTTGTAGGACGGCCGTCCCTTGGCCTGATAAATCTTTTGCACTGCAGCATCGGTGCAGGCATCCGCGGCCAGCCCATAGACCGTTTCGGTGGGCACGGCGACCAAATTTCCGGCATCCAACTGCTGGACAGCGGCGGAAATAGCGCCATCTTCATGGGCAGAAACGACTTGTGTTTTAAATGCTGCCATGCACAAAATTCCCTCGAGGGACAAAGGCATTATAACGAACATAAGGTTGCAACGTCATTAGCTGATAGGCCAGCGGCGGACCGGACGCAATGGTTTTGCTGGTGGATCAAGCGTAGGTTTTAACGAATATTCGGGATTTTGGGACATGAGTGAGTATCGCGCACCTCTGGAAGACATCCGCTTTCAACTGGAAACGGTCGGGGGCTTGAAGGACTGGACCGCGTGTCCGGGCTTTGAAGAAGCCAGTGAGGACTTGGCCTATGCGGTGCTTGAGGAAGCGGGCAAACTTGCGGGCGACGTGATCGCCCCCACCAACAAGATCGGGGATGAGAAAGGCGCAGTCCTGACGGACGCAGGCGTCGTCACGCCTGACGAATTCAAGCCCATGCACCAGGCCTATGTCGAAGGCGGTTGGCCGACCCTGTCGGCGGCCCCGGACCTTGGCGGGCAGGGGCTTCCGGCCACGCTGTCGATTGCCGTCACCGAAATGATCACCTCGGCTAACATGGCCTATAGCCTGATGCCGCTCCTGACCAGTGGGGCGATTGAGGCGATCCGTGCCCACGGCACCGATGCCCAGCGTGAGATGTATCTGCCCAAGATGATCGACGGTACCTGGTCGGGTGCGATGAACCTGACCGAACCGTCGGCGGGCTCGGATGTCGGGGCGCTGCGCGCCAAGGCCGAGAAGCAGGCCGATGGCAGCTATCTTGTTACAGGGCAAAAGATTTTCATCACTTGGGGGGATCATGACCTGTGTGAGAACGTGATCCACCTCGTGCTTGCGCGCCTGCCCGGTGCGCCCACGGGCACCAAGGGCATCAGCATGTTCCTCGTCCCCAAATATCATGTGAATGAAGGCGGCTCCCTTGGGGACCGCAACGATGTGCGTGTCGTCAGCCTGGAGCACAAGCTCGGCATCCACGCCAGTCCCACCTGTGTGATGAGCTTCGGCGACGAAGGCAAATGCGTCGGCTATATCGTCGGTGAAGAAAACCAGGGCATGCGCAACATGTTCACCATGATGAACCATGCCCGGATCGGTGTCGGGCTTCAGGGTGTCGCGGTGGCTGAACGCGCCTATCAGCAGGCGGTTTCTTATGCGCGGGACCGGGTGCAATCGGCCGACATCGGCGGTAAAAGCCGCGAGGCCGTGACCATCATCCACCATCCGGACGTACGCCGGATGCTGATGACCATCCGCGCGACCACGGAAGCTGCACGCGCCATCATCTACCGCAATGTCTGGGCTTCCGACCGGGCGCACACCGCGACGGAGGATGACGATCGCCGCTATGCTCAGGGTGAAGCTGACCTCTTGACCCCGATTTCCAAGGCTTATTCGACCGACATCGGTGTTGAGGCCGCGTCGCTCGCCGTGCAAGTCCATGGCGGCATGGGCTTCATCGAGGAAACCGGCGTCGCCCAGCATTACCGCGACAGCCGGATCGCGCCGATCTATGAAGGTACCAACGGTATCCAGGCGCTCGACCTCGTTGGCCGCAAACTCAATATGGACGGCGGTGACCATTGGCGCACGCTGATCGGCGAAATGCGCGCCTTCACCGACGGGCTGGATGGTGTCATGGCTGCCAGCAAGGCCGGCCTGTCCCTGGGCGTGGACGCATTGTCCTCCGCGGCTGAGGCGCTGGTCGCCAACGGGTTCGAGGGCATTGTCGACACCGCGGCGGCGGCAACGCCGTATCTCAGGCTGTTCGGCACCGTGCTTGGCGGCTATCTGCTGACCGTCCAAGCGGTGGAGGCTGAAAAGCGGCTCAAGGCGGGCGAGGGTAACCCCACGTTCCTCAAGGCCAAAATCACCACGGCGCAGTTTTTTGTTGAACAATTGTTGCCTCAGGCCACAGCCCTTCTAGCTCCTATTAAGGCGGGGGCGCATCATCTGATGGCCCTTGACGAGGAGGCCTTCGCCCGGGCATGACCCCAGGTCCGTATGGCCAACACGGGCGCAAGCCCCAGTGAAAAGAGTATGAGAGGGACCATGGCAGACCAAAAAACGCCCGCAGGCAAAGGCCCTGAGGATAAAATTCCTGAGGACGCCAACCTGGCCGACCACCGCGCCGGCAAGGTGCGGGACGCCGATGACGGGCTCGTGTTCCCGTTTCACAAGGTCCCGCATGAAGGCTCGGTGATCGAGGTTGCCCAGGGTATCCTCTGGGCGCGGATGCCACTGCCGTGGTCGCTGGACCATATCAACGTCTATCTGTTTGACGAAGGCGACAGCTGGACGGTTATTGATACCGGCTCGAACGGCAATAGCGGCCGCTCGGCCTGGGAAGCGCTTGAGGAATCCACCCTCGGCGGCAAGCCGATCAGCCGTGTGATCGCGACCCACATGCACCCGGACCACCTGGGCCTCGCTGGCTGGCTGACCGAACGGCACAAGGCCGAGTTCTATATCAGCCAGACCGAATATCTGCTCGCGAACACCCTGTGGATGAGCGCGAGCGCCGACTTCCCGCAGTCCGAGCTGGATTTTCTGTTCGAGGCCGGTGTCGACCGCCAGTATGAGGACATGATCAAGAGCGCGGGCTTCGGCAACTATAAAAAAGGTGTCTACCAACTGCCGACCGCCTTCCACAGGCTGGAGGACGGCAGCGAGATCATGATCGGCGGCAGGCGCTGGCGTACGGTCATGGGCCGCGGTCATTCGCCGGAACATGCCTGCCTGATGTGCCTCGATGAGCCCTTGTTCATCTCGGGCGACCAAGTCTTGCCGCAAATTACCTCCAACGTGTCGGTCTATGCGCGTGAACCGCTCGCCAACCCGCTGTCCCATTGGCTTGCGAGCCTGGAGCGGATCAAACAGGTCCCGGGTGACCCGCTGGTGCTGCCGTCTCATGGCCCCGTGTTCACCGGGCTCGGTGCCCGCGTGCAGGCGCTGATCGACAGCCACTTGCGCAAACTCAACACGCTGCATGCCTGGCTTGAGGAAGAAGAACGCACCCCGGTCGAGACCTTCCCGGCGCTGTTCCGCCGCAAAATTACCGGCTTCGATTTCTTCATGGCGCTCGGCGAAGCGGTCGCGCACCTGCATCTTCTGGAATCCGTCGGGCTGGCTGAGCGCCGCTTCGATGGCGAGGTCAACCGCTTCAGCGCCAAGGGGGACATTGCATCGACTGACATCATGAAAGCGGTGATGACGCTCAAGGGTGTGCCCTTGAGGTCACTCAATGACTTTGATTGACCGCTTCCAGTGCCGATAACCTTTGCGTCGCTGAAAAGCCCGTCCTATAACTCGGCTGAAAGATGAAGATATGGGGCCTGGCTCCCAAGTGGGCAGGGTTTAGCGAATTGAGGAAGGTTTTATGAGCGACGCAAAGGGCGGGGCGCAGGATTTGGCTCAGATGAGCTTCGAAGAAGCCATGGCGGCGCTGGAACAAGTGGTTGCCCGGCTCGAATCCGGCAATGCATCGCTTGAACAGTCGATCGAGCTTTATACCCGTGGCACTGCCTTGAAGGCGCACTGCGAAGCCAAGCTCAAGGACGCCCAGGCCAAGATCGAAAAAATTACCCTTGATGAAACCGGTGCCGCAAAGGACACCGTTCCGTTCGATGTTGAATAAGGCAGCAGCCGTGATTACGGGCCCATTACAGGAAGCTCTCGCCGCCACCTCGACGGCCGTTGAACGTGTCCTCGATCCTATCCTGGCGATCCCGGACGGGGCTGAATCCCGTGTTGTCGAAGCCATGCGCTATTCGGTCTTCTCAGGCGGTAAGCGCCTCAGGCCGTTCCTGGTGCTTGCCAGTGCCGAACTTTTCGATGTTGAGCGCGTCCATGCCCTGCGTGTGGCGGCGGCGATCGAATGCGTGCACTGCTATTCGCTGATCCATGATGACCTGCCGGCGATGGATGACGACGACATGCGCCGCGGCAAGCCCACGGTTCACAAAGCCTTCGATGAAGCGACGGCCATTCTGGCGGGGGATGCCCTGATGTCGCTGGCGTTTGAAATCCTTGGTGCGGAAGAAACCCACGGCGACCCGTCGGTGCGGCTGGAGCTTGTCCGCAAGCTCGCCCATGCCTCAGGCCACCACGGCATGGTCGGCGGTCAGATGATTGACCTGCGCGCCCATGAGCTTGAGATGGACGAAAACCGCATCCACCGGCTTCAGCAGATGAAAACCGGCGCGCTGATCAGCTTCTCGGTCGAATCCGGTGCTGTTATGGGCCATGCCAGCAAGCAGGCCCGCGCGGCGCTGATGGGCTATGCCCGCGACCTCGGCCTCGCGTTCCAGATCGCCGATGACCTTCTGGATGTTGAGGGTGACGAGGATGAGGTCGGCAAGGCGACGGGCAAGGATGCCGGCGCCGGCAAAGCCACGCTTGTCAGCCTCATGGGGGTTGAACGCGCGCGTCAGCAGGCCGAAATGCTGACGGAGCAGGCAATCGCGCATCTAAGCATGTTCGACGAACGTGCTTCTCTTTTGCGTGCCGCGGCGCATTTTGCTATAAGCCGCCGCGCCTGACGTTCATCGATGATGCGCTTTGATGGCGCAAAAGTGCCGGATGAAGCTATAATAGGCGTGTGAAGAAGGATAAGAAGTTGAGCGTACGCCCTGAAACGCCCCTGTTGGACCAGGTTGATACCCCGGAAGATCTCAGGAAGTTGCCGAAGGATAAACTTCAGCAACTTGCCGATGAGTTGCGCGCAGAGATGATCAGCGCGGTTTCGGTTACCGGTGGTCACTTCGGGGCAGGGCTCGGTGTAGTCGAACTCACCGTCGCGCTCCATTATGTCTTCAATACGCCCAAGGACCGGCTCATCTGGGACGTCGGTCACCAGGCCTATCCGCACAAGATTCTGACCGGCAGGCGGGACCGTATCCGGTCTATCCGCCAGGGCGGCGGGCTGTCACCCTTTACCAAGCGCAGCGAAAGCGATTATGACCCGTTTGGCGCGGGCCACAGCTCGACGTCGATCTCGGCGGCGCTCGGCATGGCGGTCGCCAACAAGCTGGACGATAACCCGGGCAAGGCCATTGCCGTCATCGGCGACGGCGCCATGAGCGCGGGCATGGCCTATGAAGCCATGAACAACGCCGAACAGGCCGGCAACCGGCTGATTGTTATCCTCAATGACAACGACATGTCGATCGCGCCCGCTGTTGGGGCCTTGAGCGCCTACCTGGCCAAGATCGTCAGCTCCCGCACGTTCCTGAGCATCCGGGACTTCGGCAAGAAGATGATCAACATGCTGCCCAGGCCGCTGGCTGACCGCGCGCGCCAGGCCGAGGAATATGCCCGTGGTATCGCGGCAGGCGGTGGCACGCTGTTTGACGAACTGGGCTTCTATTATGTTGGCCCGATCGACGGCCATAATATGGAACATCTGCTGCCGGTTCTGGAGAACGTGCGCGATGCCATCGACGGCCCGATCCTCGTTCATGTGGTGACGGAAAAGGGCCACGGTCATCCGTTCGGCGAACCGAGCCAGGATAAATATCACGCCGTGCCCCAGTTCAACCTGGTGACTGGTGAACGGAAGAAATCGACGCCGTCGGCGCCAACCTACACCAATATTTTCGCGCAAAGCCTGATCGCTGAGGCTGCCCGCGATGAAAAAATCCTGGCGATCACGGCGGCGATGCCTTCCGGCACCGGGCTCGACAAGTTCGGTCAAGCCTATCCTGACCGCACTTTCGATGTCGGCATCGCCGAGCAACACGCGGTGACCTTCGCGGCGGGCCTTGCTGCGGAAGGCTACAAGCCGTTCTGCGCCATCTATTCCACCTTCCTGCAGCGCGCCTATGACCAGGTGGTGCATGATGTGGCGGTGCAGAAGCTGCCGGTCCGTTTCGCGATCGACCGTGCCGGGCTTGTCGGCGCGGATGGCCCGACCCACGCGGGCAGTTTTGACGTTACTTACCTTGCCAGCCTGCCGAACATGGTGGTGATGGCCGCAGCCGATGAGGCTGAGCTCATGCATATGGTGGCGACCGCCGCCTCGATTGACGACAGGCCGTCCGCCGTCCGCTATCCGCGCGGCGAAGGCCTTGGTGTTGCGCTGCCGGAGACCGGCGAAGTGCTGGAAATCGGCAAGGGCCGTATCGTCCGTAAGGGCAATAAAATCGCGATCCTGTCGCTCGGTGCGCGCCTCGGTGAGGCCCTCAAAGCCGCGGATGAGCTGGAAGCGCGGGGGCTGTCGACAACTGTCGCGGATGCCCGTTTCGCCAAGCCTATTGATCATCAGATGATCCGCGACTTGGCGGCGACGCACGAGCTGGTGTTGACGATCGAGGAAGGTTCCATCGGCGGCTTTGGCGCCCATGTGATGGACTTCATGGCCGGTGAAGGCATCCTCGACGGCACCCTCAAGGTCCGTGCGCTCAAGCTGCCGGACGTGTTCCAGGATCACGACAAGCCCGAAAAAATGTATGCCGAAGCAGGACTTAACGCTGACGGCATCGTCGCGGCCGCCCTCAAGGCGCTGGGCCATAACGACGTCGGCCAGGCGGACGAAGCGGGCGATGATAAATCCGCCGTGCAAGTCTGAGGCTGGGCCGAAATTAGAGTAGGGCGGGATGGCACAGAAAATCCGGGCAGATGTAGCGCTCGTTGACCGCGGGCTCGTCGAAAGCCGTGCGAAAGCGCAGGCGCTCATCATGGCGGGCAAGGTTTTCTCCAAGGAAACCAAGATCTTGAAGGCCGGTCAGCAGATTAAGGAAGACCAGCCGCTCGAAGTCAGGGGCAAGGATCACCCCTGGGTCAGCCGCGGCGGCCTCAAGCTCGAAAAAGCGTTGCAGACCTTCCCGATTACTGTCGCAGGTGCAACAGTAATCGACGTCGGCTCGTCGACCGGCGGCTTCACCGACGTGGCGCTGACCAATGGCGCCAAAAAGGTCTATGCGGTCGATGTCGGCACCGGCCAGCTCGCCTGGAAGCTCCGGCAGGATGACCGGGTGGTGGTGATGGAAAAAACCAACGCGCGCTACCTGACCGCTGAGGATATCCCGGACCCCATCGACCTTGTGGTGTGTGACGCCAGCTTTATCTCGCTCAAGACCGTGCTGCCCGCAGCGCTCGCGCTGGTGAAGCCGGGCGGGGCGCTGGCAGCGCTTATCAAGCCGCAGTTCGAAGTGGGGCGGGAGAATGTCGGCAAGGGCGGCGTGGTCCGGGACCCGGCGCTCCATGAAGCCGTGTGCGAGGATATCCGCGCCTGGCTTGACGGCCTTGAAGGCTGGCACGCCGTCGGCATCACCGAAAGCCCGATCAAGGGGCCGGAAGGCAATATTGAATTCCTGATCTATGGGGAGAAAACCATTGGCTAAGCACTCAGGGGCTAAGCAGGCAGCGGCTGAACGGCTTGAGGTAACGATCGACAGCCTCGGCGCCCAGGGTGACGGCGTCGGTAGCCTCGCGGACGGCACGCCGGTGTTTGTCCCCTTCACCGCGCCCGGCGATGTGGTGGTGGCCGAGGTCAAAGCCAAGAACCGCAACGGCATTTCGGCCGAGCTTGTAGAGGTCAAAACCCCGAGCCCGGACCGGGCCGAGCCCGCGTGCGCCCATTTCGGTACCTGTGGCGGCTGTCAGCTCCAGTTCCTGAAGCCGGACGTTTATGCCGCCTGGGTCAAGGACCGCGCCGCCATGGCGCTGGCCCATCATGGGTTTTCGGCCGACCTGGTGCTCGACCCGGTGATCAGCCCGAAGGGGTCGCGCCGCCGCCTTGCGCTCAAGGCGCTCAAAACCGTCTCCGGCGTGCTGCTCGGCTTCAACGAACGCCAAAGCCACCGGCTGGTGGATGTGACGGCATGCCCGGTCGCCCGGCCGGAGCTGACCGCGCTGTTTGACCCGATCCGCGAGGTTCTCGACGCGACGCTCGAGCAAGCCATGCACGCCACCGTGCATATGACGCTGACGGCCACGGGCGTCGACCTGCTGATCGAGGCCTCGATGGCGCTCGATCTCGCCGCGCGGGAACGGCTGGTGGCGTTCGCGGACGCCCATGATGTCGGCGCGCTCCACTGGCAGGATCAGGGATTCCTTGACCCCGTTGCCATCCGCCGCGCGCCAGCGATGACCCTGTCCGGCATTCATGTGCCGCTGCCGCCCGCGTCCTTCATTCAGGCGACGGATGAGGGCGAGGCCGCGCTCGTTGCGGCGGTGACGAACGCCTGCAAGGGCTATAAGCGCGTCGCCGACCTGTTTTCCGGTATCGGCACCTTTACCTTCCCGCTTGCGCGGGAGCATCAGGTGCTGACGGTTGAAGGCGCCAAGGCCGCGCTCGATGCCCTGTCGTCGGGCGCCAATATGGCAACGGACCTCAAGCAGGTTGTCCCGCTCCACCGGGACCTATACCGCCGTCCGCTGACCGCGAAGGAGCTGGAAGCGTTCGAGGCCGTGGTGTTCGACCCGCCGCGCGCGGGGGCCAAGGAACAGGTGGCGGAACTGGCCAAGTCCAGCGTCAAGTGCGTGGTGGCGGTGTCGTGCAACCCCAACACCTTCAGCCGGGACGCGCGTATGCTGGCCGATGGCGGCTACGTTCTGACAAGCGTGCAGCCGGTGGACCAGTTCCTGTGGTCGCCGCACCTTGAGCTTGTCGGGGTGTTCACCAAACAGGCGTAAACCCAGCGCTTGACGGCTATCAAGGCCCCGTTTCCCCTTTGTGGTTACACTGCTTCCCGTATCAACCTTATGGGAAGGAGATACCCCATGTTCACGCTCGAGAAACCGTCGCTGATGCTCCGGGTCGGCACCGGCAAGCTGGTGGGGCTGCTGGTCGGCCTGATCGGCTTTTTCGCCCTGCCGAGCTTCTACCCCGATACCGGGCTCATGTTCCGGCTTGGCGTTCTGTGCTGGTACACCACGATGGGAGCGGTCGTCGGCATGTTCGGCGTTGTCACCTACCACCCGGTGCTGAAGCTGCCGATGCCCTGGTGGTTCCGCTCGCTCACCGTCGGGGCCTGGATGAATTTCGTCCTCACCCTGTTCCTGCATGACCGTTTCAGCGCCATGATGGTGGCAGTGTATGGGGAAGGCAGCCTGCTGTCCTCACCCTGGTGGATGGTCGCGGAAGGCGCGGTTGTCGGCCTTATCTGCGGCTTTGTCGCCACACGCGTGGGCGGCGAAGGCAAGGAAACGGTAGGGCGCTGACTGGCGCTGAGCGCGCCTCAGCCGGTCTTTTCCAAGTGCCCGCTGTGCCGCCCCAAGGCCGGGGCGGGCGGGGCGATGCGGTCGATGAAGGCCCGTACTGTGGCGGCGGATCTGGCCGGAGTTTCCTCCATCATCACATGGCCGACGTTGGGGAAGACGATAAAGTCGCTGCCCGCGATGCGCTTGTGCATCTCCGCGCCGCTTTCCTCCGGGATCAGCCTGTCTTCCGCGCCCCACAGGATGAGGGTGGGCACATGGATATCCTCCAGCTTCAAATCGGGCGGCCCCTTGCGGTAGGACGCGAAGCGGAGCCCGGTGGCCCGCCGGTTGCCGGGCGCGCGGGAGAGCTCCCAATAGCGGTCGATCATCTTCTCGGTGATGCGGCTTTTGTCGACGAAGGCCTTATCCAGCCCTTCCTTGACCAGCGAACGCGGCGTGACATGTTCGATGATCCAGTCGGCATACCAGCTGCCCGCGAGGTCAAACACCAGCGGCCGGTCGACCTTGATGCGGGTATGCGCGGGCGTGGCCAGCCCTGCGGCATCGATGAGGATAAGACCGCGTAAGCTGTCCTGATAGCGGGTGGCGTAGGTCAGCGCAACGCCGCCGCCCATGGAGTTACCACCGAGGAAGAAGCGCCCCAGCTGAAGCGTATCGGTGAATTCCTTCACGAAATCAGCCAGCCCGCCATAGGTGTAGTCGTCCGACGGTACCGGGCCGGTGAGGCCGTGGCCCGGCTCATCGACGGTGACGATGCGGTAAGCGTCCTTGAGCTCAGCCACCCAGGGCTCCCACGTCTGGAGCGAGGAATTGGAGCCATGCAGCAGCACCAGCGTCGGCCCATGCGGGTTGCCTTCGATCCGGTAATGCGCGCGGGCGCCGGAGGGCAGGGCGATAAAGGCGGACGCGGGCGTGGTGTATTTTTTAATGAGCACATCCTGAGGGATATCCGGCGTCCATGCCGCCGCAATCAGCCCAGCCACGACGACCACCAACAGTCCAACGGTTATGGAAATCCACTTCAGCATTCGACCCTCCCCAAGGTTATGTCGGGGCGAGTGTACGTCAGATGGGGTATGAAGGCCAGATGCTGCTTAGGAGCGCGCTTGCATGCGCTTGAGCGCTTCTTTCTTGCGCCTTGTGTGCCAGAAGCCGAGGGTGGAGGCGGTGCCGGCGGCGCCGACCACGGTGAAGGCCAGCAACAGCATGATCGCGGTGGCGCGGCTCATGGAGGCGGCGAGGGCGCCCGCGCGGTCCACCGTCAGCTGCAGCGTGCCGGTCGCACCCTTGTCGGTCGGGTCATTGGGGTCCGGCGCCATGGTGACCTTGCGGCCATAGGTGCGCGGCGCGAAGCCGAGATGGTCCAGAAGCGCCTCAAGCCGGGCACGCTTTTCCGTACCGCCATGCGTGGCCTTGCGCCCCGCGATCAGCTTGCCTTCCGCATTCAACAGCTTGACCTGCTCAATATAGCCCGCCTGCATCAGGCCTTCTGAAAGCGCGTCCCCGACGCCGAGCGCGGGCGCGGCGATGGCGATCTTGGCGGTGTCGGAGGCCTTGGCGAGCAGCTTTTCGACGCTGAAGGTCAGCTGTTCATCCGATGTATGCAGGATGGCGCCGAACTGCAGCATCGCGCCCACAAGCCCGACGGTCAGGCCGATAAGGGCCGCCTTCAGGAACGGCGGGCGGTGGGTCGGTTTGGATGCAGCTTTTGCCATGGCGGCGAGGCTCCCTTATACGCGGGTTACAGGATAGGCGCGGGCAGGTGGCCCGTCAGCCACACAGTCAGCCACATTGGGCGCGGTGCAGCATCATATGGTCGGCCAGCACGGCGGCCATCATGGCCTCGGCCACCGGCACGGCGCGGATGCCCACGCACGGGTCGTGGCGGCCCTTGGTGATGACCTCGGTGGCCTCGCCCGAGCGGGTAACGCTTTTGCGTGGGGTCAGGATCGAGCTGGTCGGCTTGACGGCAAAGCGGCACACGACCGGCTGGCCGGTGGAGATACCGCCCAAGATTCCGCCCGCTTTGTTACTGAGAAACTCGGGCTTGCCGTCCTTGCCCGGTACCATCTGGTCGGCGTTTTCCTCGCCTGACAGCGTCGCGGCTTCGAAGCCTGCGCCGATTTCCACGGCCTTGACGGCGTTGATGCTCATCATCGCGGTGGCGAGGTCGGAATCCAGCTTACCATACACCGGGGCGCCCCAGCCTGCGGGGACGCCTTCGGCCACGACTTCAATGACCGCGCCGATGGAGCTGCCTGCCTTCCTTATGGCATCCAGCTCGGTCGCCCATTCCCCGGCGGTGACGGCATCGGGGCAGAAGAAGGGGTTATTGTTCACTTCAGTCCAATCGAACCGGTCATAGTCGATTTTATGGCTGCCCATCTGCACCATGGCGGCGCGGATGGTGATGCCGTCCCCCAAAATCTTGCGGGCGACGGCACCGGCGGCAACGCGGGCCGCGGTTTCACGGGCGCTCGACCGCCCGCCGCCGCGCGGGTCGCGGATGCCGTATTTGGTGGTGTAGGTATAGTCGGCGTGGCCGGGACGGAAGGTCTCGGCGATATTGCCGTAATCCTTCGAGCGCTGGTCGGTATTCTCGATCATCAGCTGCACCGGCGTGCCGGTGGTTTTGCCCTCATAAACGCCGGACAGGATCTTGACCAGGTCAGGCTCCCGCCGCTGGGTGGTATATTTGGACTGGCCGGGTTTGCGTTTGTCGAGGAACCCCTGAATGTCGGCTTCGCTGAGGTCCAGCAGTGGGGGGACACCATCGACCGTACAGCCGAGCGCCGGCCCGTGGCTTTCGCCCCAGGTGGTGAAACGGAATAGACGGCCGAAGGTGTTATAAGACATAAACTTACCCGGTTAAGTTAAAGAGTTAGTCCAGAAGCGAGATGAAGGTCCTCATCACGTCTTCGTCGGTCGGCATACAGGTGGTGTTGAAGCCCGCATCGACAAAATGGACTTCGCCGGTCACGCCCGACGACAGGTCGGACAGGAGGTAAAGGCCAGCCCCGGCGACATCATCGAGTGTGATGTTGCGGCGCAGCGGCGCGTTCTTCTCGGTATATTTCAGGAGCATGCGGAAATCACCGACACCGGACGCGGCCAGCGTCTTCATCGGGCCTGCGGAGATGCAGTTGACGCGGATGTTCTGGACGCCCAGGTCCCGCGCCATATAGCGCGTGCTGGACTCCAGCGCGGCTTTGGCGACACCCATGACGTTATAGTGCGGCATCACCTTGTCGGCGCCATAGTAGCTGAGCGTCAGCATGGAGCCGCCGTTATGCATCATCTTCTCGGCGCGCTGGGCGACGGCGACGAAGCTGTAGGCGGAAATGTTCATGGTCATCAGGAAGTTGTCGAGCGAGGTGTCGACATAGCGGCCGCGAAGCTCGGTCTTGTCCGAATAGCCGATGGCGTGGACGACAAAGTCCAGGTTATCCCATTTTTCACCGAGGGTGGCGAACAGGGCGTCGATGGATTCCCCCTTGGAGACGTCGCATTCGACCATGAAATCGGAGCCGATCGATTGGGCAAGCGGGCGCACGCGCTTTTCCAGTGCTTCGCCCTGATAGGAAAAGGCCAGCTCGGCGCCCTGTTCGGCGCAAGCCTTGGCGATACCCCAAGCCATTGAGCGGTCGTTGGCGACGCCCATGATCAGGCCGCGTTTCCCTTCCATCAGTTTTGTCATGATTGCCCTCATCTTTTTCTAATATGGCACAAAATAGTGCGGCGCATCCTACACGAAAGGCCGCACCGGTCAATTTTTCTCGTGCGATTCTTTTTGGGGTTCTGTCGAAGTCTCGGTAGCGCTTTCCGCTACGGCTTCTGCGGGCGGCAGGGTCTTTTTGCGCGGGGTTTCCACGAATGTGTAGGCGGCATTGAGTTCAGCCCCCAGCACGAAGCCGAGGCTGACGAGGAAACAGAAGAGCTGCAGCACCACCACACCGGCGAGCGACCCGTAGGTGACATCGTAGGTGTTGGCGTATTTGAGATAGATCGAGAGCCCGCGCGCGGTGGCGATCAGCATGACGAGGCTGAGGACGGTGCCGGGGAAGCGGTAGGGCTTCTTCACCTTGCGGGGGGTGAGCGCCAGGTAGATGACATAAAGCCCGAACATCATGATCGCCGGGCTCACCAGCAGGCTGAGGTAGCGCCACAGCGACAGCATCCCGCCCGTGACCTCATCCGGGAACAGGCTGGTGACCGCCTTGATAACCACGGGGCCGAGGACGAGGATCGACATGGCGATCAGCATGGCGACAGCGCCGACGACGACGATACCGAGGCTCTCGAGCCGCCTGATCCACATGGCGCGGGCATGTTCGCGCCCGAACGCCTGGATGAGCACGTCGCGCGCGGCCTCGATGCCGTTGGCCGCGGTCCAGATCGCGAACAGGATCGAGAACGTGAGGATCTCGGCGCCTGTGTTGTTGATGATGCCGGAAATCGGCCCCTGAACCACATTGCCCACCTCAGGCGGCAGGACGGAGATGATGAAGGCGATGGCCTCAAGCCCACGGTCTGTCTGGCCCAGGAAGCCGGAAACCGCGACGAGGAAGATCACGAACGGGAACAGCGACAGCATGGCGAGGAAGGCCATGTTGCCGGCCGCGACCATGGCGCCGTTATCCATGAAATGCTTGAAGGCGCGGCCCCAGACCGTGCGGTGGTACTGAAACCGCGTGAGCGGCGGGGGGAGCGCGCCGTCTTCCATCTCAGCTCAGCCCGGCCTTGCGGCGCAGTTTCGGCCCGTCACCCTTGGCCCAATCCTTGATGAGCGCCTCCAGCTTGGGGTCGCGCTCCTCCGGCAGCATTACCTTGAGGCTGACATACATATGCCCGGTCTCGCCACCGCGCTTGACGCCCTTTTCCTTGAGCCGGAGCCGCTTACCGGTGGAGCTGTTCTTCGGGATACGGATGGTCAGCCGCCCCTTGGGGGTCGGGACATCGATATCGCCGCCGAGGATCGCTTCATCGAGCGAGATCGGCAGCTCAAGGTGAATATCGTTACCGTCGCGCTTGAAATAGGGGTGGGGCGAGACCCGCACTTCCACAAGCGCATCGCCCTTGGGTGCGCCGCCGAACCCGGGGCCGCCTTGGCCCGCAAGCCGGATGACCTGGCCGTTCTTGATGCCTTCGGGGATCTTGATGTCGACATCGCGGCCGTCATTCAGGTGCAGGCGCCGCTTGCCGCCGGTGATCGATTCCTCGAAGCCGATGGTGATCTGGTAGCTGATATCCAGGCCCTTGTCACGGCCCGAGCCCTTGAACGGGTTGCCGCCCTTGCCGCCGGTCTTCTTGCCGCCCGCGGTGCCACGACGGCGGCCGGTGAAGCGGAAAAAGTCGGTGAACAGGTCTTCGGCTTCGTCGAAATCGAAGGTGGTGCTGCCGCCCGCTGATTGTGAGCTTTTGAAGCCGAACGGGCCGCCGCCCATGGGGCGTTCCGCGCCGGATTCGTCAATCTCGCCGCGGTCATAGCGGGCGCGCTGCTTCTCATCACCAAGGATGCTGTAGGCTGCCGAGACTTCCTTGAAGCGGTCGGCAACCTTGACGTCATCCTTGTTACGGTCCGGGTGCAGCTTTTTCGCAAGCTCGCGATAGGCTTTCTTGACCTCCGCCTGGGAGGCCTTCTTTTCGACACCAAGAATCTTATAAAGGTCGTTCATAGGATTGTTTCGACACCTGAAACCAGATACTGAAAAACTTACCAAGCCATCTTACCCGAGGGATCGCCGATGGCTATAGTGTTGATATAGCAGAACTCTGACGTGGAAGATTAAAAAAATCGTAACCATGCGCGGGACTGCGGCGTAAGATCTGGCGCGCGTGAGAGCGGACTTCAAGGAGCAGGCGGGATATGAGCGACAATACGGCAGCTTTCGACGACCCTTTCGAAACCTTCGATGCCTGGCTCAAGGAAGCCGAGGCGGAGGAGCTGAACGACCCGACCGCGGTGGCGCTGGCGACCGCGACCAAGGACGGCTTCCCCAGCGTGCGCATGGTGCTCCTCAAGGGCGCGGACAGCCGCGGGTTCGTCTTCTACACCAACCTCGGCAGCCGCAAGGGCGGTGAGCTCGCTGAAAACCCCAACGCGGCGCTTCTGTTCCACTGGAAGTCGCTCCGCCGTCAGATCAGGATCGAAGGCGCGGTGACGCCGGTGAGTGAGGAAGAGGCGGATGAATATTTCGCCTCACGCCCGCGCACCAGCCGCATCGGCGCCTGGGCGTCCAAACAGTCGCAGGAGATGGAAGGCCGGTTCGAGTTCGAGGCGCAGATCGCCCACTATACCGCCCATTTCGGCATCGGCGACATCCCGCGGCCCGACTTCTGGTCCGGTTTCAGGCTGAAGCCGCGCTATTTCGAATTCTGGCGCGACCGCAAATTCCGCCTGCATGAACGCAAGACCTACCGCATCGCCGAAGATGGCGGGCATTGGCTCACCGCGGAGCTTTATCCCTGACCCCATCCCATTTTGGACTTTGAAGTCCAGTAATTCCGCTCTAGAGTCCTTCCCCAAGGTTACCGGACATGGAAGGGGAGCGAGAATGGACGGGATGCAACGCATTGAAACGCCGGCTGAGGTTATCGCCGGCAAGCTGAACAAGCAGCGCCAGGCCTATCTGGCTGAGGGATTCGTGACCGCCGAGGTGCGCAAGGACAGGCTCCGCCGCGCGCTCGCCGCTCTTCTCGATCACAAGGATGACTTTATCCGCCTGATCTCCGAAGATTTCGGCAACCGTTCGGCCGAGACCACGCTGTTCGCTGATGTGGTCGCCTCCGCCGGTGCCCTCAAGGACGCCATTAAGCATGTCGATAAATGGATGAAGCCCTCGAAGCGCAGCCTGATGTTCCCGCTCGGGCTTCTGGGCGCCAGGGCTGAGGTCGTGCCGCAGCCCAAGGGCGTTATCGGCCTGATCACGCCGTGGAACTTCCCGCTCACCATGGTGTTCGTGCCGCTCGCGCAGATGCTGGCGGCGGGCAACCGGGTGGTGATCAAGCCGTCCGAGCATACACCGCGCACGTCGGCCTTCCTTGCCGAGGTGGTTGCCGAGCATTTCGATGAAAGCGAAGTCACCGTGGTGCAGGGTGCGGTGGAAACCAGCCAGGCTTTCTCGGCCCAGCCGTGGGACCATCTGATGTTCACGGGTGCGCCGGTCGTCGGCAAGCTGATCATGCGCGCGGCGAGTGAGAACCTGACGCCGGTCACGCTGGAGCTGGGCGGCAAAAGCCCGGTTGTGGTCGGCAAAAGCGCGGACCTGGATGCCGTGGTCGAGCGCGTCGCCACCATCAAACACCTGAACGCCGGGCAGATCTGCCTCGCGCCCGATTACCTGAACATCGATGCGGGCCGGAAGGACGAATTCGTCAAGCGCTACACCAAGAAGGTGGAGAGCATGTACCCCACCATGCTTGCGAATGACCAATATACTTCCATCATCAGCGCGCGGCACCGGGAGCGGCTGGAAGGCTATATCAAGGACGCCGAGGAAAAGGGCGCCGATGTGCGCATCATCAACCCAGGCAGCGAGGATTTCGGTGGCCAGAACCAGGCCAACAAGCTGCCGTCGGCGCTGATCCTCAACCCCACCGACGATATGAAGGTGATGCAGGAAGAGATTTTCGGCCCGATCCTGCCGGTGCGCACCTATGATCGCACCAAAGAGGTCATCGATTATGTCAACGGCCGGCCCCGCCCGCTCGCGCTCTATTATTTCGGCCAGGACAAGGCAGAGGAACGCGAAGTGCTGACCCGTACGACCTCAGGCGGTGTGACGGTCAACGATGTTCTGTGGCACGGTGCGCATGAAAATCTGCCGTTCGGCGGTGTGGGGAACTCGGGCATGGGCCACTATCACGGCTATGACGGATTCCTTGAGTTCAGCCACCAGAAATCCGTGCTCCGGCACCCGAAATTGTCGATCGGCAATTTGCTTGGCATCGTTCCGCCCTATACTGACAAGCTGAGAAAGAATGTTGAACGCCAGCTAAAGTAGGGGAGCAGCCTTGTTTGCCTTCAATTTTCACAGCGTCGCCTCGGTTCTGGTAGAGGACGGCGTCG
Organism: Kordiimonas marina; assembly: GCF_023006325.1. Taxonomy (GTDB): domain Bacteria; phylum Pseudomonadota; class Alphaproteobacteria; order Sphingomonadales; family Kordiimonadaceae; genus Kordiimonas; species Kordiimonas marina. The sequence continues at coordinate 417,997 of NZ_JAINDF010000003.1, read as the reverse complement.
CCAGCCATTTGGGCGTTGTCCTGAAGGCACGTTTTGGGGCCAAACGGCCCTTTATCGTGACGGATGAGGGGCTTGTGCGCCTCGGTATGGTGGCGGCTGTCACCGATGGCCTCGCCGATGCCGGGCTCGCCCATGCGGTTTATGACGGCGTTCAGGCCGACCCGTCCGAAGCTGTGGTGCGCGATGCGCTCGCGGCCGCCAAGGTTCATGAAGCCGACCTGATTATCGGCTTCGGTGGCGGCAGCTCGATGGATGTGGCCAAGCTTGTGGCCGTCCTCATGACCGGCAAGCAGGACCTGTCCGATATTTACGGCGTCGACCAGATCGAAGGCGGGCGCTTGGCCCTGGTGCAGGTGCCGACGACGGCGGGCACGGGATCGGAAGTCACACCGATCGCTATCGTCACCACCGGGGAGACCACCAAGATGGGCGTGGTCGACGGTGTCATGCTCGCGGACCTCGCGGTGCTCGATGCCACGCTGACGGCGGGCCTGCCGAAGCATATCACTGCGGCGACCGGCATTGACGCCATGGTGCACGCGATCGAGGCCTACACCAGCAAGATCAAGAAAAACCCGATCTCCGACGGGCTTGCGCGTCAGGCGCTGCTGATGCTCGGCCAGAATATCGTCACCGCGTGTGAGGACGGCTCCAACATGGAAGCCCGGCGCAATATGCTGATCGGCGCCATGCTTGCGGGGCAGGCGTTCGCGAATGCGCCGGTGGCCGCCGTGCACGCGCTCGCTTATCCGCTCGGCGGGCATTACCACATCCCGCACGGGCTTTCGAACGCGCTGGTGCTGCCGCACGTGCTCCGCTTCAATGAGCCACAAGCCGGGAGACTTTATGGTGAGCTTGCGGGCCTCGTCGGGCTGGATGCCACGTCGGATGCCTTCATCGGCTGGCTCGACGGTATCGCCGACACCGTGGGCATCGAACGCCGCTTGCGCGATATGGGTATCAGCCACAACGCGCTGCCGATGCTGGCGGAGGACGCGATGCTGCAACAGCGGCTTCTGGTCAATAACCCGCGGGAGGTCACGCTCGAAGACGCCCGCGCCATTTATGAAGCAGCGTGGTAACCGATATGAGCGAGAAGAAAGACCCGCGGCCGATTTCCGACTATCCCACCTTCACGCCCCTTGAGACGCGCTGGATGGACAATGACATCTACGGCCACGTCAATAACGTCGTTTACTACAGCTTCTTCGATACGGCGGTGAACCGTTTCCTGATCGAAGGCGGCGTGCTGGATATTCACGATGGTGAGCTGATCGGGCTGGTGGTCGAAACCGGTTGCCGCTATTTCGCCCCGCTCGCCTTCCCGGACAGGCTGCATGCCGGGATCGGCGTTTCCCACATCGGCCGCTCCAGCGTGCGCTATGACATCGGTCTTTTCCCCGGCGGGCTGACCGGTCCCGCGGCGGAAGGACATTTTGTGCATGTTTATGTGGACAGAAAGACCCGCCGCCCCACTTCATTACCTGAACGGTTCAGGGCGCTTCTGGAGACCATCCGTCTCGACACCTGAACCCCGAAACAAGTCACCGAATTCGGGAGGGGAGCTTTAGATGGATGTGAAAGACAAGGTTGTCGTCGTCACTGGCGCGGCGAGCGGTATCGGCAAAGCCATGGCCGAGAAATTCGCGGCAGAAGGTGCCAAGGCGGTCGCGGTCGCGGACCTGGATTTTGAAGGCGCCAAGAAGGTGGCTGCGGGCATCGGCCCGGTCGCCAAGGCCTATAACCTCGATGTCACCAAGCAGGATTCGGTCAATGCCATGGTCGCGGACCTTGAAGCTGCGCACGGCCCCATTGACCTTTATTGTTCCAACGCCGGGATCATTTTCTCCGACGCGCCGACCTGGACCGTGATCAACTGCACGGACGACCAGTGGCAGAAAATCTGGGAAGTGAACGTGCTCGCCCATGTGCTGGCGTGCCGCGCCGTGCTGCCGGGCATGATCGAGCGCAAATCCGGCGGTTTCCTGATCACCGCGTCGGCGGCAGGGCTCCTGAGCCAGATTGGCGACGCCAGCTATTCGACCACCAAGCATGCGGCGGTTGGGTTCGCAGAAAGCCTCGCCATCACCCACGGCGATGATGGCATTTATGTTGGCTGCTTGTGCCCGCAGGCGGTGGAATCGAAGATGACCGCGGGGGCCGAGAACAGCTCGGCGGCCGTTGACGGCCTGATGAAGGCATCCGAGTTCGCGAACCGCGTTTATGCCGCCATGCTGGAAGGCAAATTCATGATCCGCCCGCACGAGCAGGTGGAAGGCTATTTCAAACATAAGGCCGAGAATTACGACCGCTGGGTCGGTGGAATGCGCAAGTTCCGCCGCCACCAGATGGCGACCACCGGCCGCCCGATCTGAGGAGACGCGACATGGATTACACGAAACTCATGGATTTCACCGGCAAGGTGGTGTTTGTCTCCGGCTCCTCGCGCGGCATCGGTGAGGCCATCGTGCGCGGCTTCGCGGCCAATGGCGCACGGGTCATCGTTTCCAGCCGCGACCAGGAAGCCTGTGACAAGGTGGCGGAAAGCATCCGCGCGGATGGTGGTGACGCCAAGGCCAAAGCCGCCCACGCGGGCAAGATGGAAGACGTCCACGCCGTGTTCGACTGGATCAAGGCGGAATATGGCCGCCTTGATGTGCTGGTGAACTGCGGTGGCACCAACCCCTTCTATGGCAACATCGGCGACACGCCTGAAGGCGCGTTCGACAAGACGGTTGAGGTGAACCTCAAGGGGCCGTTCTACCTGTCCGCCGAAGCTGTCAAGATGATGCAGGAGCAGGGCGGCGGCGCCATCGTCAACGTTGCCTCCATCAACGGCCTGACGCCCGGCCACCTGCAGGGCATCTATTCGATGACCAAGGCCGCCATGATCAATATGACCAAGGCCTATGCCCGCGAATATGGCAAGGACGGTATCCGTGTGAACGCCATCTGCCCGGGGCTGATCGACACCAAGATGACGGCGGTCTTCACCGCGAACGAGAAGGCGCTTGAGGGCGTGACCAGCCAGTTTCCGATCCCGCGGGCGGGCAAGCCGCAGGATATGGTCGGCGGTGTGCTCTATCTGGCGTCTGACGCGGCGGCCTTCACGACCGGCACGACGCTCGTCATGGACGGCGGCTGGACGGCCTGAGGAAGGGGACACGTATGAGCGAAGAACTCAACAAAACCGTTGGCGTGCGCCCGGGTGAAGAACTGGATGTTGGCCTGATCGACAGCATCGTCCGGGAACATATTCCAGGCCTTGAAGGCACGCCTGAGATCCGCCAGTTCGCCAGCGGCCACTCGAACCTGACCTACAGCATCGCTTACCCGAACAAGAGCCTGGTGCTCCGCCGTCCGCCGTTCGGCACGCGGCCCAAGTCCGGCCACAGCATGATCCGCGAATTCCGCGTGATGAATGCGCTGAAGCCGGTGTTCCCGGCGGTACCGGAAACATACTTCCATGTGCCGGATGAGGGCAGCCCTTTGGGCGCCGAATTCTATGTCATGGAGCTGGTGCCGGGCCGCAAGCTTGAGCGCACGATCCCGGATAGCTGGGGCTTTGGCGAAGAAGAGGGCCACAAGCTGTGCCTCAGCTTCTTCCACAAGCTGATTGAGCTGCATAAGGTCGACTATAAGGCCATCGGGCTCGGCGATTTCGGCAAGCCGGAAGGCTATGTCGAGCGTCAGGTGCTGGGCTGGAATGGCCGCTATGAGCGCGCGATCACCGACGATGTCGAAGATTTCGCCGATGTCCGCCAGTGGCTCGCCGACCATATGCCGCCGGGTGAGGTTGGCCACTGTATCGTCCATGGCGACTATAGGCTCGATAATGTCATCCTGTGTGAGCAGAATCCGTTCGAGATCAAGGCGATCCTCGATTGGGAGATTTCTGCGCTCGGCGACCCGCTCATGGACCTTGGCAACACGCTGGCCTACTGGTCGCAAAAGGGTGACCCGAATGAGATGATCGCCATGTGCATGCAGCCCTGCATGGCGCCGGGGATGCTGACGCGCGAGGAAATCTGCGAGCTTTATGCCAAGGAAACCGGGCTCGACCTCGCCAAGTTCGACTATTATCTGGTCGCGGGCGTGTTCCGTCTCGCGGTGATCCTGCAGCAGATCTACTACCGCTATTATCACGGTCAGACCCAGAACAAGGCCTTCGCGGGCTTCGGGGTGCGCGTGGGCCAGATCGGCAACTATGCCCGCCGTTTGATCGAGAAGGCCGACTTCTGACGCCTTGATGGCCGCTAGCGTTTCAGAACCCGCTCCACATGCTGTGGGGCGGGTTCTCTTTTTAGGGGAATAAAGGCAATTTACAAATGCGGCCGACCCGATAGAGTTGGGGAGACAACAGAGGGGGCTTTTCATGAGTGGGATACCGGTATCACCCAGGCGGCTGGGCAGCAGTAAGCGCGATATCAGCTTCAGGGACACGGACGCGGCGGCGGCGCGGGCGATTGCCCAAGCGGCTGTCAGTGTCGAGCTGTTTACAATTCCACTTTACATGACAACGCTTTATTCGCTTGAAGGCAGCCATGAGGCGCAGGGAAAATCCGTGCCCGGCATGGTGCCGAGCGCCAAGCCCGCCAGCGCCAACGAGAAAGCCTTCAACACCCTGTTCAGTGTGCTCATTCAGGAAATGCTGCACCTGCAACTCGCCGCCAACATGGCCTCGGCCATCGGCTGCACGCCCAGCTTTTCCGACCCTGCCTTGCAGTCAGCCGGTCATGGCTGGCGCTGCTATGGCCCCGACCAGACCGTGATCCCGCATATCATCGACCTCGCACACACCAGCACCTACGCCGACACCCGGGTGCAGCTCGGGGCCCTGACGGCCGAACAGATTGGCCTCTTCATTGCCATTGAGGAGCCGGAGCAGGCGGCGCGCGACCGGGTCAAGCCCTCGGCGCATGACCGCTACTTCCCGTGCGTGCCATTTGACGGCTGGACGGCGGGCGATGCGCTCCCGCTTTTTGGCACCATCGGCTGGATGTATGAGTGTTACGCCGAATATCTGGCGCTCCAATATACGGACGGCAAATCCCTGTGGGCGCATCTCTATGATCCGCAGTCCATTCAGCAGGACCTGTTCAACCCGGTGATCCCAGGTATTCACCCGATGCCGGAATATCCGGACATGGCGCTGACCTTCACCAAGGATGAGGCGGTGGGCCCCGCGCACGAGCGGTTCAAGGCCATGATCAACGCCATCACCGACCAGGGCGAAGGCAGCACGCTGAACGCGCGTCCGCGGGAAGGTGAGGACCCGGACGTGGTGAAGAGGCGTTACCGTCCGTGCCTCAAGGCCCTTGAGGCCGATTATCCGGACGGCCATGCCGGGGCGGCCCATGCCCGTTTTGAGGGCGCGAAGACCGACCATTATGAGCGCTTTGTCGATGTGCGGGACAGCCTGGTCGCCAATGTTTCGCTTTGGCCCGCTGGCGGGAGCGGTGGCGACTATGCGGCGGCAAGCAAAGCGGCGATAGACGCCATTGCCGTCGTCACCGACGCGCTTGACGCTTACTGGAGCGGCAAGGCGGATAGTTTCCCATTCTCGGCGATGACAGGGCTGGGCGCGCGCATGACGGCGGTGTGGGCCGACTGCGGCAAGGCGCCGGACTTAACCGGCGCCTGAACGTTACTTGTCGTCGTCTTTCTTAAGGCGGAGCAGGCTTTCCTGCGCGACGGAGGCGAGCAGGCGGCCATCGCGGGCATACATGGCGCCGCGCGCAAGGCCGCGGCCTTTGCCGGTCCAGTAGCCTTCGGTCTTGTAGTAAATCCACTCATCCACGCGGATACGGTCGCGGTGGAACCACATGGCGTGGTCCAGGCTCGCCACGGTCTTGAGCCGGGCATCGCGCGGGATCATGGCGTGGGGGCGGAGGTTCGAGGACAGGAAGGCGAAGTCGGAGACATAGGCCAGCAGGCGGGCGTGCAGGTCACGGTCATCGCTGACCGGTTCCTTGAGCTTGAGCCAGTAACCGGAAACCGGGTCCTTCGGCTGAAGGTTTTCCAGGTCCATGCGGTCGACCGAGCGCATTTCGAACGGCAGGAAAGGCTTGTTCTTGGGCGCCTTGCCGACGGCGCGCAGGATGCGGGAGTAATATTCCTCGTCATCCTCCAGCTCCTCAGGCTGGGGCACTTCCGGCATGTCGATCTGGTGGCTGACGCCGTCTTCGCCGACATGGAAGGAGACCGAGATGGAGAAGATCGCCTCGCCATTCTGGATCGCCACCACGCGGCGGGTGACGAAGCTGCGGCCGTCCCGGATCGGGTCGACATCATAAATGACCGGCAAATCGGCGATACCCGGGCGCATGAAATAGCTGTGCAGGCTGTGGAGCTTGTATTTCGGGTCCACGGTCGCGGTGGCCGCTTCCATGGCCTGCGCCACGATATGGCCGCCGAACACATGGCGGTTTGGCCACTGGTTCGGGGTCCCGCGGAACAGAAGCCTGTCCAGCTGTTCGATCTTCAGGCTCTGAATAATCGGGCCGTCGACAGTTGAATTTTCGTCGGTCATAAAATGCCTTATGTGATGCCTTCGTGCTTAATGAAGGCTGTCTTATCAGTCCCGGAAGCTCGGGTCCAGCCGGTCCATTTTCCGAAGCAGCGCAGGCCAGACCAGATTGTCGGCACCGTTCGCGCCAGCCACCACCCGCACGTCACGGAGCGCGTTGCTGATGGCTTCCTCGCTGGGCTCATGGATCTTGGCGCCGGAGGATTGGGTCAGGATCTGGATCTTGCAGGCTTTTTCGAGGAAATACATGGACTCGAACGCCTTGGCGATGGAACTGGCGGCGGTCAGCGTGCCGTGGTTCCTCAGGATCAGGCAGGTCTTGGTGCCGAAGTCGGCGACCAGGCGCTCCTTCTCACCGTCATTGACTGCGAAGCCTTCATAGTCGTGATAGGCGACCGACATCCAGGCCGGGATCGCGCTTTGGCACGTGGGCAGAAGGCCGTGTTTCTGGTTCGACACCGCGATGCCGTAATCGGTATGCAGGTGCAGGACGCACTGGGCATCCTCCCGCGCGGCATGGATGGCGCTGTGGATCACGAAGCCCGCAGCATTCGGGATGAAAGGCGTGTCCAGAAGCTTGTTGCCATTCAGGTCCACCTTCACGAGACTTGAGGCGGTGATCTCCTCAAACATCAGCCCCAGGGGGTTGATGAGGAAATGGTGGTCACTGCCGGGCACCCGCGCGGAGATGTGGGTATAGATGAGGTCGTCCCAGCCGAAATGGGCGACAAGCCGGTACGCGGCCGCGAGGTCCACCCGCGTCTGCCATTCTTCAGCCGAAACCTTGTCCCGGACCGACGGTATATCAAGCAAGCCTGGTTTAGCCATTTTCCCCTCCATTGGCTGCCCCGTGGCCATGGGTGGCCTGGGGCGCGTTTCATATGAAAGTGTAGGGCGAATTGCCGGGCCGTCCAAGCGGCGATGACAAATTTGTCAGGAAGCCTAGCGGGACAGGCCGCCGTCGTCCTTGTGGTCATGGCTGCGCTTGAAGAAGAAGCGGCGCACGCTTTCGCGGCTGAGGCCCGCAATGGACTGGAGCGGCAGCGGCGCGCGGCCGCGCCCGGCCTCGATCCAGCGGCCGGAGCGGAAGCGCAGGATCAGCATGGTGGACTTGATCATATAGTCGACGATGATGACCGCATACATGGCCTCTACCGGGCCGCCATAATGGACCACCATGGCGCCGACCGAAAGCCGCCCGAGGATCATGCCGGTGAAGGTGACCAGAAGCGGATAGCGGGTGTCACCGCTGCCCCGGAGCGCGCCGCCGATGGCGAACTCGACCGCCATCATCGGCTGCACAAGCGCGAGGATCAGGATGAAATATTCGGTATAGTGCCGCACCTCGGCGTCGGTGGACAGCAGTTCCGCGAGCGGGACGCGGAGGAGGACGGTGATGACCGCAAGCACGGTCATGCCCATGATGGCCAGCCGCATGGCCGCCCAGCCGCTTGCCATCGCCGCCTTCGGGTCGCCCGCGCCCAGCCGCTGCCCGGCGAGCGTGGCGCTCGCCACCCCGAAACCGAGGCCCGCGGTGATGCACACGCTCAGGATGGCGATACCGATGCCGTAAGCGGCGAAGGAGGCGGTGCCGTAACCCGCCAGCAGGATCATGAAGGCCAGGAAGCTCGCCTGGATGAAAGCCTGTTCGATGGCGGCGGGGGCGCCGATGTCGATAAGCTGCTTGATGCGCGCGCGCTCGAACGCTGCCTTGGGCTTGGGCGTCAGGATATAATGGCGGCGTAGCCAGCGGACAGCGAACCAGATGACGACCAGCCCCTGGCCGAAAGCGGTCCCCCACGGGATGCCCTTGACGCCGAGCGCGGGCAGGCCGAACGTCCCGTGGACAAGGATGTAGGAGCCGGCGATGGCAACTGTGGTGCCTGCCGCGGTAAAGCGAAGCGGCCGGACGACATCGCCGATCGCGCGGAAGGCGGTGGCGATGGTCAGCATCAAAGCGAACACGATATTGAGGAGGCTGGCCGGGCGGATATAGTCCACAGCCAGTTTGGCGGCGGTTTCGTCCAAATGGAACAGGCCGGCTATATGCGGCGCGAAAGCATAAACGACACTGCCGAGCGAGAGCGAGATCAGCACCGCGAGCGTGAGCGAGCTTGTGGTGGCGGCGGAGGCCTCTTCGGCATCGTCCGCGCCCCAGGCCCGGGCAACCATCGCCGTGGTCGCGACCGACAGCGCCATCGTCGCCGCCATCAGGAGGAAATGAACCCGGCCGCCGGTCACGACGGCCGCGCTGGCGTCCGGGCCATAGGGTGCGATGATCCACAGGTGCGCGAACGAGATGGAGGTCATCAGCACATTGCTGATGATGTTCGGCCCTGCAAGCTGCCAGACGGTCTGATAGGAGAATTTCGCCATAAATGCCGGTGCGTGCCGCGCCGTTCCTGTCCCGTGGTCCCTGTTAGGTATCATAGTAGGGCAGAGGCCTTTCCTGACCAGAAGCTTTTTCCGGGACCCAACTGGGCGTTTGTGTCGCAGCTTGGACGAAAAGCCAAGCTACAGCCTATGGTTAGGGGGTGTTTGGGGGCTTATGTCCGGGTCGGTCGCTGAAAAAATCCATACAAGAAAGTTGGGTGCTTACCTTGAAGCCGGACCAAACCGCCTTAAACATCATCCTTGATTTAGTTGCGTCCGTAACGTCGGACCGGGAATTTTAGGGAGAGATGGGATATGAGCGACCTGGAGCAGTTCCGCCAGGAGACGCGGGCATGGCTTGAGGACAATTGTCCGGCATCCATGCGCAAACCGGCACAAGGCGAAGCCGACATCTGCTGGGGCGGCCGCCGTTTCGAATTTCAGTCCGAAGACCAGAAGCTGTGGCTTGAGCGCATGGCGTCGCGCGGTTGGACCGTGCCGACCTGGCCCAAGGAATATGGTGGCGGCGGTCTCTCGAAAGACGAGAACAAGATCCTCGGTGAGGAAATGCGCCGCATTAAGGCACGCTCGCCGCTTACCTCCTTCGGTATCTGGATGCTTGGCCCGGCGCTCCTGAAGTTCGGCACCCACGAACAGAAGCTGGAGCACCTGCCCAAGATTGCCCGCGGCGAAATCCGCTGGTGTCAGGGCTATTCCGAACCGAACGCGGGCTCGGACCTCGCATCGCTGATGACCAAGGCCGAGGACAAGGGCGACTATTACCTGATCAACGGCCAGAAAATCTGGACCAGTTATGCCGACAAGGCCGACTGGATCTTCTGCCTGGTGCGCACGGATTTCTCCGCCACCAAGCATACCGGCATCAGCTTCATCCTGTTCGATATGGAATCGGAAGGCGTCAGCACCAAGCCGATCAAGCTCATCTCCGGCTATTCGCCTTTCTGCGAAACCTTCTTTGATGACGTGAAGGCCGACAAGAAGAACCTGGTGGGTGAGGTCAACAAGGGCTGGACCATCGCCAAATACCTGCTGACCCACGAACGCACCGGTATTGGCGACATGGGCCTGCCGACGCCGCTGAGCGCCATCGCCCGCGACAAGCTGGGCCTTGAGGACGGCGAACTCGCCGACACCATGCTGCGCCATCAGATCGCGGAACACGAAATCGACGCTGCCTCCTTCATGTTCACCATTGAACGCGCGAAGGACCAGGCCAAAGCGGGCGGCGACATGGGGGCTTTCTCCTCCATGCTGAAATATTACGGCACCGAACTGAATAAGGACCGGCATGAACTGATCCTGAAAGTGAACGGCTCCGAAGCGCTCGAATGGGAGGGTCAATTCTCCAATAATGGCGAAATCGCCCGCAGTTGGCTCCGGACCAAGGCCAATTCGATCGAGGGCGGCACCACTGAGGTGCAGCTCAACATCATCGCAAAACGTATTCTCGAATTGCCGGCCTGAGTGGGGGAGTATTAACACATGGCACTCATTCTCAATGAAGAACAGCAGCTCCTGAAGGAAACGGCCGACGGTTTCTTTGCCGATAAGGCACCGGTCAGCCAGCTCAGGAAGCTCCGCGACGATAAAGACGAAACCGGCTATTCGAAGGACCTGTGGCAGGAAATGGCCGAAATGGGCTTCGCCGGGCTCCTGGTTGATGAAGACAATGGCGGCACTGGCTTCGGCTATGTCGGCGCCGGTGTGGTGGCGGAAGCCATGGGCCGGACGCTGGCCGCGTCGCCGTACCTCGCCAGTGCGATCGTCGGCGCAAGCGTGGTTGAGGCTGCGGGCAGTGATGCCCAGAAGGCCGAGCTTCTGCCCGCGATTGCGTCGGGCGAGACGGTTGTCACGCTCGCGATTGACGAAACCGCCCACCACGGCCCTGAAAAGACCGCGCTCAAGGCCGAAAAGGCCGGGGGTGGCTACAAGCTCAGCGGTCTCAAGACCTTCGTGCCCGAAGGCCATGTGGCCGATAAGGTGATCGTGCTGGCGCGCACGTCCGGCAAGGCCGGTGAGCGGGACGGCCTCAGCCTGTTTCTGGTGGACCGCAAGGCCTCGGGGCTGATTGTCGACCGCACGGTGATGACCGACAGCCGCAACTGGGCCAAGATGACCTTCGAAGGCGTTGCCGTCGGTGCGGATGCGCTGATGGGCACGGAAGGCAAGGGCATGGACGCGCTTGAAGGTGCGCTCGACCGCGCCCGCATCGTTGTCGCGGCCGAGCTTCTCGGTATTTCCCAGCAGTGCCTGGATATGACCGTGCAATATCTGCAGGAACGCAAGCAGTTCGGCGTGCTGATCGGCTCCTTCCAGGGTCTCCAGCACCGCGCGGCGGAGCTGTTCAGCGAGATCGAGGTCTCGCGCTCGGCGGTCCTCAAGGCGCTTCAGGTGGCGGACGCGGGCGGCAATGTCGGCTGGTTCGCGAGCCTCGCCAAGGCCAAGGCCAGCAAAACCGCGGAACTTGCCACCAATGAAGCGATCCAGATGCACGGCGGTATCGGCATGACCGATGAGTTCGACATCGGCTTCTATATCAAGCGTGCCCGCGTGCTCCAGAACCTCTATGGCGGCTTCAATTATCATGCGGACCGCTTCGCGGCCCTGTCGGGGTATTGAGCCATGGGAGCGTTTGACAATCTGGACCTGCCTGCCGTCGACCCGGCCACACCGCTTGATCAGGTGATCGGCATGATGACCCGTGAGGGCATGCCGTTCGCGACCAAGCAGGAGGAAATCGGCGGCATCACCCATACGGTGTTTGCCAACCAGCCGCCAAGCCTCAGGGAAGCCTTCATGATGTTCCTGGGCCATGGTGACAAGGAATTCATGGTTTACGGCGACGACCGCATCACCTTCACCGAAACCGTTTCCCGGGCGTCCATGCTCGCTCAGGCGCTTGTGGATGATTACGGTGTCAAAAAAGGCGACCGGGTGGCGCTTGCCATGCGCAACTATCCCGAATGGGTGCTGAGCTTCATGGCGATCACCGCGGCGGGTGGGATCGCCGTCCTGATGAACGCCTGGTGGAAGGAAGAGGAACTTGCCTGGGCGATGCAGGACTGCGGTGCCCATCTGGCCATCACCGACGGTGAGCGCGCGAAGCGGATGCTGCCGGCGGCCGAGAAGGACGAGTTCCAGATCATCGTCGCGCGGGACGCTTTTGAACCCCACGAGCGGCTGCATGATTTTGCGTCCTTGTATGAGGGCAAGAAACCGCTCACCTGGCCGACGGTCGAGCTTGCGCCCGATGACCCGGCAATCATGCTTTATACCTCCGGCTCCACCGGTTTCCCGAAAGGGGCGCTTTCGACGCACCGCGCCTTCATCAGCGTGCTGATGAACTGGGTGACGATTGCGCTGTCCCTGAAGATGCTTGGCCGCCTGAATGCGGACCCGGATTTCCAGCCGGTGATGCTGGTGGCCGTGCCTTTCTTCCATGTGACCGGGCTTCTGCCGGTGCTGTTCGTCTCCGCGACGGTCGGCCGCAAGGTGGTGCTGATGCACAAGTGGGACGTGGAAGAAGCCTTCAAGCTGATCGAACGCGAGGGCGTGACCGCCTTTACCGGCGTGCCGACAATGTCGTTCGAGATGGCGTCGTCGCCGCTTCGGGAGAAATACGATCTCTCGACGCTCGTCGATATCGGCGGCGGCGGTGCTGCGCGTCCGCCCGAGCATGTGCGCCTGATCCGTAAGGCCTTCAAGGAAAGCAACCCCGGTATTGGCTATGGCCTCACCGAGACCAACTCGATGACCGCTGTGCTGTCGGGCGATGAATATGTCGACCGGCCGACAAGTGTCGGCAAACCGACGCCGCCGATGATCCATGTCACCATCCGTGACGCGGACGGCAACGAAGTGCCGCAAGGCGAACGCGGTGAGGTCTGCATTAAAAGCGCGACCAACTTCCGGGAATATTGGAACAAGCCGGACGCCACCAAGGCGGCCTTCTTCCCAGACGGCTGGTTCCGGTCTGGCGATATCGGCTATCTCGACGAGGAGGGCTACCTCTATGTCGTCGACCGGCTGAAGGACATCATCATCCGCGGCGGTGAGAATATCAGCACACTGGAGGTTGAAGCCATCCTGCACGCCCATCCGTCGGTTGAGGATGTGATGGTGTTCGGCCTTCCCGACCCGCGCCTTGGCGAGATCGTCGGGGCCGTGGTGGTAACAAGTGATCCGAATTTATCTGCGGAAGACCTGATCAAGGATGCGGCGCAGCACCTGGCCAGCTTCAAACTGCCGGAACAGCTTTGGCTCACCACCGAGCCGCTGCCGCTCATTGCTTCCGGCAAGATCGACCGCAAGGGCATCCGTACCCATTATCAAGAAATCTGGCAAAGCGCCTGACGTAAGAGAGGAATTTCCCCATGTCTATGGACCTAGGCCTGACCAAAAAAGGCGAAGAACTGCGTGACCGTATTCGGGCTTTTATCGACAACAAGGTGTTGCCGGTTGAAGATGAATATCATGCGGAGGTCGGCACCACCGGCAACCGCTTCGAATTCACGCCGCGTATGACCGAAATCCTCGAAAACCTGAAGGACGAGGCCCGCAAGGACGGCCTGTGGAACTTCTGGCTGACCGGGTCGGAAAACGGCTACGGCCTCACCACGGTCGAATATGCGTATCTGGCTGAGGAAATGGGCCGCTCTCACCTGGCGGCGGAAAGCTTCAACTGCTCCGCGCCCGACACCGGCAACATGGAAGTGATCGAACGCTACGGTACGCCCGAGCATAAGGAAAAGTGGTTGAAGCCGCTGCTTGAAGGCAAGATCCGTTCGGCTTACCTGATGACCGAGCCGGAGGTTGCTTCTTCGGATGCCACCAACATTTCCATGAGAGCGGTGCTCGACGGCGACGAATATGTCCTGAACGGTGAGAAATACTGGGCCTCGGGCGCCGGTGATCCGCGCTGTAAGATCTATGTCACCATGGTCCGCACCGGCGACGATGACGCCCCGCGCCATAACCGCCACAGCATGATCCTGGTCGAAGCCGGCACGCCGGGCATCGAAGTCCTGCGCCCGATGATGGTGTTCGGTCATGACGATGCGCCACACGGCCATATGCATATCCGCTTCACCAACGTGCGTGTACCGAAGGAAAACCTGGTCCTCGGCGAAGGCCGCGGTTTCGAGGTTTCCCAAGGCCGCTTGGGCCCGGGCCGTATTCACCACTGCATGCGCTCGATCGGCGCGGCGGAACGCGCGCTTGAGCTTCTGATCAAACGCTCGCTGTCGAAGGAGGCCTTCGGCCGTCCGCTTGTGAAGCTTGGTGCCAACTATGACATCATCGCAGAAGCCCGGATCGAGATTGAGATGGCACGTCTCCTGTGCCTGAAGGCCGCCCACATGATGGACACCATCGGGACCCAGGCCGCCCAGCCTTACATCAGCCAGATCAAGGTTGTGGCCCCGCGGATGGCGCTGAAGGTGATCGACGAAGCCATGCAGATGCACGGCGGGCAGGGCATCAGCCAGGACTTCCCGCTCGCCAGCATGTGGCACGGCCAGCGGACGCTCCGCTTCGCCGATGGCCCGGATGCGGTGCACCGCATGGTGATCGCCCGGACCGAGCTTAAAAAATACCGCTCGAACAAGGTCTAGGAACGAAGGGGGCAGGGCATGGATCTTTCCACGCTATATGACATCAAGGGCAAGGTCGCGCTGGTCACCGGGGGTGGCTCCGGTATCGGCTCCATGGCGACCGAGGCCCTCGTGCGGGCCGGTTGCAAGGTCTATATCGCCTCGCGTCGGCTGGAAAGCTGCGAGGCCGTGGCCGAGGAGCTGAACGCCGTCGGCCCGGGCACGGTGACGGCCTTGCAGGCGGACCTTTCGACCGCCGAAGGCACCGAAAGCCTCGCCGCGCAAATGGCTGAGCGTGAGCCCTGCCTCCATATTCTTGTCAACAACTCGGGTATGACCTGGGGCGCGCCGTTTGAAGAGTTCCCGCGCCAGAAGTGGGATGACGTGTTCCGCCTGAATGTGACGGCGGTCGCGGACCTGACCCGGCTTCTGCTACCGCTGCTCCAACGCGCGGGCACGGATGAGGACCCGGCCCGGGTCGTCAACCTCGGTTCTGTCGTCGGCACGCGGCCTGTCTCCAACAGCGCCTACAGTTACGGCGCCAGCAAGGCGGCGGTGCATCACCTGACCAAAATCCTGTCGAATGAGCTGGCGGGGCGGCACATCACCGTGAACGCCATCGCACCGGGCCCGTTCCCGAGCCGCATGATGGCTTTCGTCACCGATAACCCGGAACGCCGGCGTCAGCAGGAGGAGCGGGTGCCGCTCGGCCGTGTCGGTACGCCCGAGGATATCGCAGGGGTGTTGATTATGCTGACCTCCCGCGCGGGCAGCTATATCACCGGCGGTATCATTCCGCTCGATGGTGGCATTGCGGCCTTGCCTTGATGTGAGGCCTATGAAATAAATTTGTGCAGTGCAGCATAGACTTTGTGCGCACGCGATATAGATGAGACAACACGGGGGCCCGAAACGGGCCGGAATTGCAGGAGGATGAAATGGCGGTCGTCGTTTCGAAAGACAAGCTCAAGGATTATATCGGCAAGGAAATCGGCGTGTCCGACTGGTTCAAGATCGACCAGGAGCGCATCAATCAGTTTGCGGATGTCACGCTCGATCACCAATATATCCATGTTGACCCGGACCGCGCAGCCAAGACCCCGTTCGGGTCCACCATCGCTCACGGCTTCCTGACCCTGTCGCTGACTCCATACCTCGCTGCTGATGCTTCGATCGGTATCGAGGGCGCGGTCATGGGTATCAACTATGGTTCGGACAAGGTGCGTTTCATGAATCCGGTAAAGGTGAACAGCGAAATCCGCGCCCGGTCCACGCTGTTGTCGGTTGAGGAAAAGCCCGGAAATCGCTTTCTTCTCAAGACCCAGTTGACCATCGAGATCAAAGGTGAGGAGCGCCCGGCGCTCATTGCTGAATGGCTGACCATGCAGGTTCTTCCGAGCTAAGGCCTTAGCCAAATTCAAGAATTAGCGATCCAAGCTTATAGACTATTTGGGAGTTTCAAGATGAGCATTCGTTATGATGATCGTGTCGCCATTGTCACCGGCGCCGGTGGCGGCCTCGGCAAAAGCCATGCGCTGGCACTAGCCGCGCGCGGTGCCAAGGTGGTGGTGAACGACCTTGGCGGTGACGTTCACGGTGTGGGCGGCTCGTCCGCTGCCGCCGAAGCGGTGGTGAAGGAAATCATCGACGCTGGCGGTGAAGCCATTGCGCACGGTGCCAACGTCTGCAAGGCGGACGAAGTTGAGGACATGGTCAAAAAGGCCATGGAAAAATGGGGCCGGGTCGACATTCTGGTCAATAACGCCGGGGTGCTGCGCGATAAGACCTTCGTCAAGATGACGCTGGATGATTTCAACTTCGTCGTTCAGGTCCACCTGATGGGCTCGGTTACCTGCACCAAGGCGGTGTGGGAAATCATGCGCGAGCAGGGCTACGGCCGTATCGTCATGACCACGTCGTCCTCGGGCCTGTACGGCAACTTTGGTCAGGCCAACTATGGCGCGGCCAAGATGGCTGTTGTCGGTTTCATGAACACGCTGTGCCTTGAAGGCGCCAAGTACGGTATCAAGGTCAACTGCCTGGCGCCGACGGCGGCCACGCGCATGACCGAAGACCTGTTGCCGCAGGCGGCGCTTGATCTCCTGACGCCGGAGTCTGTAACCGCAGGCCTTCTGACGCTGGTGGATGACGAGGCTCCCAACCGCACCATCCTGTGCGCGGGTGCAGGCGGTTATGCCCGCGCTGTGCTTTATGAAACCGAGGGTACTTTCCTCCCCGTGGACGCGCAAACGCCTGAAAATGTGCGCGCCGCCCTCGAGCAGATTAACGACCCGACCGGCCAGCAGGAATTCACCCAAGGCGGTCAACAAACCATGAAATTCCTCGGCAAGGCTGCGGCCGCTGCCGGTGTTAAAATCGGATAAGGAACAAAACCATGCGTGAAGCAGTCATCGTATCAACGGCACGGACGCCGATCGGCAAAGCCTATCGCGGGTCTCTCAATGCCACCCTGGGCCCGAGCCTCGGCGCCCATTCCATCGAACATGCGGTCAAACGCGCGGGCCTCGAAGGCGGCGAGATCGAAGATGTGGTCTGGGGCAGTGCGCTGACCCAAGGGTCGCAAGGCCCGAACATCGGCCGTCTGGCCGCCCTGCGCGCCGGCCTGCCTGTTACCGTGTCGGGCATGACCATGGACCGTCAGTGTTCGTCGGGCATGATGGCGATTGCCACCGCCGCGAAGCAGATCATCTCGGACGGCATGGACATCGCCGTCGGTGGCGGCCAGGACAGCATCTCGGTCGTCCAGAACGAGCATATGAACCGCTATATGGGCGTGGATAAAAGCCTCGTCGCCATGCACAAGGACGTCTATATGCCCATGCTGCAGACGGCCGAAATTGTCGCCAAGCGCTATGGCATCAGCCGTGAAGCCATGGACGAATATGGCTTGCGCTCGCAAGAGCGTACGGCTGCTGCCCAGCAGGCTGGCAAGTTCGACGATGAGATCGTGCCGATCACCACGCAGATGGGCGTGATGAACAAGGAGACCAAAGAGGTCACCTTCCATGAAGTCACCCTGTCGAAAGACGAAGGCAACCGGCCTGAGACCACCCTTGCAGGCCTGAACGGCCTCAAGACCGTGATCGAAGGCGGTACCATCACGGCAGGTAACGCCAGCCAGCTTTCGGATGGCTCGTCGGCTGCGGTGCTGATGGAAGCCAAGACCGCCGAAAAACGTGGCCTCGCGCCTCTCGGCATCTACCGCGGTATCGCGGTTGCGGGCTGTGAGCCGGACGAGATGGGCATTGGTCCCGTCTTCGCTGTGCCGAAGCTTCTGGAGAAGAACGGCCTCAAGATGGATGACATCGGGCTGTGGGAGCTGAACGAAGCCTTCGCCGTGCAGGTGCTTTACTGCCGTGACAAGCTCGGTATCCCGGATGAGCTTCTGAACGTCAACGGCGGTGCCATCTCCGTTGGTCACCCCTACGGCATGTCGGGTGCGCGCATGGTTGGCCATGCGCTCATCGAAGGCAAGCGCCGCGGCGCCAAATATGTTGTCTGCACCATGTGTGTCGGCGGCGGCATGGGTGCGGCTGGCCTGTTCGAAGTCGTATAAGCTACTCAAAACAAAGGGGGCAGGGCAGCCGCCTTGCCCCTTCTTTCATTCCTGTGGGGAGACGGATCATGAAGGCAGTCGTATGCCATGAACTTGGTATGGCCGACAAACTGAAGGTCGAGGACATGCCGGAGCCCAAGGCGGGCAAGGGCGAAGTCCTGATCGACATCAAGGCCTCGGGGCTTAACTTCCCCGATGTGCTGATCATCCAGGGCAAATACCAGTTCCAGCCGCCGCTGCCGTTCATTCCGGGCGGCGAAGGCGCGGGCATCGTGCGCGAGCTTGGCGAAGGTGTCACCAATGTGAAGGTCGGTGACCGGGTGATCTTCTTCCACCAGACCGGCGCATTCGCCGAGGTGATCGCCGCACCCGCCGCGACGCTGGTGCCGATCCCGGACAAGATGTCCTTCGAGGTCGCGGCCGGTTTCACCATTACCTATGCCACCAGCTATCACGCGCTCAAGCAGCGCGCCAATATCCAGCCGGGTGAAAGCATCCTGGTGCTTGGCGCCGCGGGTGGTGTCGGCCTTGCGACGGTTGAGCTTGCCAAGGCCATGGGCGCCAAGGTGATCGCGGCCGCCAGCACCGATGAGAAGCTCGAGGTCTGCAAAAAAGCCGGCGCCGATGAGGTCATCAACTATTCCACCGAAGACCTGAAGGCGCGGGTGAAGGAACTCACCGGCGGTAAGGGCGTGGATGTGATCTACGACCCGGTCGGCGGCGACTATACTGAAGCCGCGCTCCGCACCATGGCGCCGGGCGGGCGTCTGCTGGTCATCGGCTTCGCGGCCGGCGATATTCCGAAGCCGCCGCTCAATCTGTGCCTTCTGAAGCAGTGCGCCATCGTTGGCGTCTTCTGGGGCGCATGGGCGCGCGCCAACCCCGCGGGTCAGATGCAGAATATGCAGGAGATGTTCGCGCTGTTTGATACGGGCAAGATCGACCCGCTGGTCAATGACATCTTCAGCCTTGACGACGTTGAGGCGGCTTACGCCTGCCTCACCGAACGCCGCGCCAAGGGCAAGGTGGTCCTGAAGCCTTGATGGTCGGGACTTTCAGATTAGAAGGGGCGCTACCTTGGCGGGTGGCGCCCCTTTTCGCTTGTGGGCCTGCAGTTCTAACCCTATGTTGCATAAAGTTTTATGTATTGGCCTCCTGGCATGCCCGCTGTCACGATCGTAATTTCCACCTATAACCGGCCTGAACTTCTGCGGCACACCATCCAGTCCGTGATGGCGCAGACCTTCGAGGACTGGATCCTTTTGGTCGTTGGCGACTGCTGCAGTCAGGAAACGGCCGACATGATGGCCGAAATCGATGATGAGCGGGTCTTTTACCACAATCTGTCTGACCGATGTGGCGAGCAATCCGGGCCAAACAGCGCAGGCTGGACAGCCGCTGAAACCGACTATGTCGCCTTCGCGAACCATGATGATATCTGGTTGCCGCACCATCTGGAGGTGGCACGGGGCGTTTTGGAAAAAGGCGATGTCGATTTTTACTGTGGCGCCTCTGTCCTGACATCGCTGGCGCTTATTGATGGCGCTGAGGAGGAAAGGCCCGTCTGCTGGGAGGTTACGCCGTCCGGGCGGACATACGAGCAGGCCTTCTTTAACCGCCCAGCGGTGTTCGAGCCGATTTCAAGCTGGGTCATGCGGCGGACGCTTCTGGACCGTGTCGGCGCTTTCTGGCCCGCGGCTCAGCTTCACCGTACGCCGCTTGAGCATTGGATTATGCGGGCAGGCCGTGCGGATGTCCCTACCTACTTCGCCGAGCAGGTCACCAGCATCTATTGCAATGCCGAGAAGAAGAAATGGCACCGGTCGGAAAAGGGCGAAAAGCTGTATGGCTTCTCGGATACCGAGGGTGCTTTCTGGTTGGACAGGTTCCGGGGAATGGATGGTCCGGCAATTGAAGCCCTGATCGCCGAGGAAATCAGCCGTGTGCAGCGGCGCGGGACCTTCTTCAGGCATGGCTATGCGCAGGCGGATAAAAAATGGCTGTTTGAAGCGCTCCTGACACCTGAAACAGCGCGGATTTTCTACGAATGTGGTTGGGACGCCTATGACAAGGCCTGCGAGCTTTCAGGCTGGGGTAAAGGCTGGGGGATGGCGCATATGCTGAAACGCAGGACAGGGGAAGACCTCAGGGTCCGTGTCTCCTGGCGGGAGGTGTCGCTTGCTTGCCGCAAGGCGCTGGCCGCTGACCCGCGTTGGCGGCGGATGAACGGTCATGCTTGAGTGGCTGGGCGAGCAGCGCAACAGCTGTGGGATGCGCTACAGGCCGATCCCTTTTTCGGAAAGCCTTGAATGGGCCTGGGATGACGGTCGGTTGCGCCACAGGACAGGGGGATTCTTCTCGCTCGAAGGTGTGGAGGTCTCCGCCCGGCATCCTTCGCTCGATGGTTGGCGCCAGCCGATCATCAATCAGCCTGAAGTCGGCATTCTCGGGTTTGTGCTGGTGGGTACGCCTGGAAGTTACCGTTGGCTTGTGCAAGCCAAGGCCGAGCCCGGCAACGTGGGCGGTGTCCAGCTTGCCCCAACGGTTCAGGCGACTTACAGCAATTATACCAGGCGTCATGGCGGGGCTGAAACATGCTATCTCAGCCATTTTCTAGAGGACGCGGATAGCTTGGTGAGCGACAGCCTCCAGTCGGAGCAGGGGACGCGCTTCCTGCGCAAATTCAACCGCAATGCGGTGCAGCATGTTGGCGAAGCCCCTGATGTTGCAGGGGCTTCCTTCACCTGGATGCGGTCGGGCGAGCTTCGTGCTGCGCTTGCGGATGATTATACCGTCAACACCGATGCGCGGTCCGTGCTCGTCACCGCGCCATGGCTGTTTCTTGCCCGCGGCGAGACACCGTTCGACAACCCGGCGGCCCATGCTTTGTTCGGGCAATCGCTCGCGGCTTCCTATCTGCGGCAAGCGGACCCATGCGCCTTGTTGGCAAAGCTGAAGGCGGGGCTTGATGATCTGCGGCAGCGGCTGGCCCTCACGGTCAGCTCCTGCAGCCTGCTGTCGCTCGGTGGGTGGCGGATCACGGATGGGTCGCTTCGGGCTGAGACGGGCGCGGGGGCGCTTGAGGTCTGTCACTACGCCGTTGAAGCTCCGAATCGGGAGCGCCCAGCCTGGGACCAACCGCTGGTTCAGTCACGGGAGGCGGACGAGGTCATCCTCTTTTGCCAGAAACACGAGGGTGTCATGCGCTTCATGGTTCGCCCCTGTTTCGAAGTTGGCCTGACCGGGGGTGTAGAGTGGGGCCCCAGCTATAAACGCGAATCCCTGCTTGCCCAGCCGGATTGGCTGCAGGCCCTGGTTGCCTCAGGCGATTGGCGGACGCTCATCAGCGCCGAGCAGTCCGACGAAGGCGGGCGCTTCATGCTGTCCCGCTGCCGCTACAGGGTGGCGGAAGTCCCGGTGGACTGGCAAAGGCCGACCGACATGGATGACATCATATGGCTGACAGCGGCTGAGCTGGAGCAGGTGGCAAGGGTGTCGGGTTTTCTGACAAATGAGGCCCGCTCGGCCCTCTCACTGTTGCTGAGTCTGGCCTAAGACGGGCAAGGCTAGGGCTTGCCTTCGGGATAGATTGGCGTCATTTAACCCATTCCTGATATTTCTGGACTGATCGGTCTTGAAAAGTCTGGTGTGTCCGCTATTTTCATCGCCACACCCGCCCATGGGCGGCCTTTTGGGGAAAGTCATGCAGGCTCTGCGCCTTATCGCCGGGAAGACAGCACGCAAACGCATTGAGGAGGAAGGGTTAAGCCCAGACCTCGTGCGCATGGTCGTTGGCGCGTCCGGCGGACCGAAATGGCTGTGCCTGCGTGGGCTGGACCAATTCGTATTCGGCGATTGGCTGGCGGCTGCCGAAGGGCCGATTGACTTGGTCGGGTCCTCGATCGGCGCCTGGCGCATGGCGTGTGCCGCGCATCCTGAGGCGGGCGAAATTTTCAAGCGTTTCGAGGAGAATTATTTCCTGTTCCGGAAGGAGGACGGCGCGACGCCTGAAGCGGTGACCAGTTCCTCATACGCGATCCTCGAACGCTTCCTGGGGCCTGAGGAGTGTGAGGCCATCGTCTCCAACCCCAAGCGGAACCTGAATATCGTGGCTGTCCGCTGTTTGGGCGCGACCGCGAGCCAGTCGCGTTTCTTCGAGGGCGCGGGGCTTCTGGCGGCTGCGGCGGCCAATGCCGTGCACCGGCCGCTTCTGAGCAATTTCTTCCAGCGCGCGGTTTTCTATACCGGGGCTGATGTGGCGCAGAGCGCGGCCTGGAACGATTTCGACCGGCTCGACGTGCCCTTGAAGGCCTCGGCGCTCCATGACGCGCTGATGGCTTCGGGCTCGATCCCCTTCGTGGTGGAAGCCGTGCGTAACATCATGGGGGCGCCCGAAGGCAGCTACCGCGATGGCGGCGTGATCGATTATCATTTCGAGGTGCCGTGGCAGTATGACCGCGGCATCGTTCTGTATCCTCATTTTTACGGTCATCTGGTGCCGGGCTGGTTTGACAAGGCACGCACCAGCCGCCGCGTGCATGGCGACGTCCTGGATGAACAGCTTATCCTGGCGCCGACCGACGAGTTCGTCGCGTCTCTGCCATACGGCAAGATACCGGACCGTAAGGATTTCAGCGACCTGGAAGACGATGAGCGCTGGCCCTACTGGCGCACGGTCATCGAGGAAAGTTACCGCCTGGGTGACGAATTCCAGACGCTTCTTGAAAAGCCGGATGAGCTGATGATGAGGCTTGAACCGGCACCAGAATAATGAACTAATGAAGGTTCGTGGGAAGGGAAATGCTATGGAGGCTCACTTCATGAGTGAGATTGAGTTCGGACCGGAGGACATGCTTGCCGGTTATATGGGAGAGATGGTCGACAATGCGGTCGCGGAACACGGGAACAAGCCCGCTTTCAGCTGCATCCTGCCCACAGGCCATTATGAGACCCTGACCTATACCGAAATCGGCCGCTATTCAGACGCGGTGGCGGCTTACCTGCGTGAGGATCTGGGCCTGAAACCCGGCGATGTCGTGGCCATACAGGCACCCAACACGCTGGCATACCCGATCCTGGCCTTCGGTATCCTGAAGGCGGGGCTGATCGTCACCAACATCAACCCGCTCTATACCGCGGAGGAGACCAACCACCAGCTGAAAGACAGCTGCGCCAAGGTCTGGTTCGTGATCGATGTCTTCGGCAACCGTGTGGCGCAGTCCACCGAAGGCACATCGGTTGAGCGGGTCTATAAGCTGTCGCTCGTCGATATGTTCTCAGGCCTCAAGCGCCACCTGCTGGCGTTTGCGCTCAAATATCTCAAGAAGGCCGTGCCGCCGTTTGAAGGCACTGTCGCGGGGACGCTCGCCAGCGTGATCGGGGCAGGTGAAAAGCATCTGGGCCGCGTGGACATCAAGTCCTACCGCGCCCATGCCTCGCTCGACGATGTCGCCATCTACCAATATACCGGCGGCACCACCGGCCGCAGCAAGGGCGCTGAGCTGACCCACCGCAATGTGGTCGCCAACATCAGCCAGGCCAACAAGCGCGGCGATGCCATCGATAACCAACCAGACGATGCCATGCTGCTTATCCTGCCGCTTTATCATGTTTATGCGCTGGCCGTTGGCGCGCTCAACAGCATGTATAAGGGTACGCATGTGGTGCTGGTGCCGGTGCCCAGGCCGCTGTCCAACCTCAAGGTCGCGTTCGAGACCTTCAACATCACCATCATGCCAGGCGTGAACACGCTCTATCTCGGCCTGATGCAGGAACCCTGGTTCGTGGCCAACCCGCCGAAGAACCTGCGGCTTTGCTTCTCGGGCGCTGCCCCCCTGCAGCCCGCCACCGCCGACAAGTGGGAAAAGCTGACAGGGTGCGCCATTTATGAAGGCTACGGCCTCACGGAAGGCACCTGTGTTGTCTCGACCATGCCGCTCGATCAGCCGCCGAAGCGTGGCACCTGTGGCAAGCCGATCCCCGGTACCGAGGTCCGCATCGTCGGTGAAAACGGTGAAGACCTGCCGCGCGGTGAAGCCGGTGAGCTGTGGCTCAAGGGCCCGCAGATCATGAAGGGCTATCTCCATAACCCGGAAGCCACGGGCGCCACCATCAAGGACGGCTGGCTCAAGACCGGCGATGTCGCGGTCTATGACGCGGAAGGCTATCTCTCTATCGTCGACCGCATCAAGGACATGGTCATCGTCTCCGGCTTCAACGTTTACCCGACCGACATTGAAAGCGTGCTCACCCATTCGGAGCGTATCGCTGAGGCGGCGGTCGTTGGCGTGCCGGACGATGAAACCGGTGAACGCGTCGTGGCCTACGTGGTGCCGAAGGACGAAGACCTCACGGAAGGCGAGGTGATCGCCTACTGTAAGCAGCACCTGACCGGCTACAAGGTGCCGAAAACTGTGGTGCTGGTGAAAGAACTGCCGAAATCGCCGGTTGGCAAGGTGCTCCGCCGGGAGCTTCGTGACCAGGCGGCAGGCGCAGCCAAACCGGTATAAGGGAACGCAAAGATGGACCTCGGTCTCAAGGGTAAACGGGTACTGGTCACCGGCGGCACGCGCGGGATTGGCGCTGCCATCGTCGATGTGCTGGCTGCGGAAGGCGCGCAAGTAGCCTTCTGTGCCCGTCAGCCTGCCGAGGTTGAGGCCCGCACGGCATTCCTGCAGGGCAAGGGCTATACGGTCCACGGTGCCGCGGCGGATGTCGCGGACCCGGCATCCTACGCCCAGTGGCTCCGCTCAGCCATGGATGCCCTCGGCGGCGTCGATGTCTTCATCCCGAATGTCAGCGGGGGCGCAGGCGCCGGTGAAGAAGGCTGGCGCGCGGCGTTTGAGGTCGACATGATGGCCGCGGTCCGCGGTGTCGAAGCCGTTGTGCCGCAGATGCAGGGCCAGAAAAGCGGAGCCATTGTGATGATTTCCTCCATCGCCGCCCTTGAAGCCATGGGCGGCGCGGGGCCATACGGCAGCATGAAAGCGGCGCTGACCGCATATGCGAGCCAGCTTGGGGCCGATGTGGCGCCTTACGGTATCCGTGTGAACACAGTCTCGCCGGGGCCGATCCATGTCGAGGACGGCTTCTGGGGCAATGTTCAGCGCAACCACCCTGAAGCCTATCATGGTGCGGTTGCCCGCCAGCCGTTCGGACGGCTCGGCACGGCTGAGGAAGTCGCGCGCTGCGTGGCTTTCCTTGCTAGCCCAGCGGCATCATGGGTCACGCGCACCAACATGATTATCGACGGCGGTTTCACCCGGCGCGTCCAGTTCTAACCTTTAGTCCATCGGGACCACCCTCTGGTTGTTGCTTAAACGTTCGGGAGACAGTAGGCTTTCTCCTTCGTTTGTGACGCTAAAGATGGGCATGTATGGCGCCAGTTTTGAAATCGGTTCCATGGGTTATGGCTGTGGCTGCTACGGTGGGCACCGTGTTGGCCTTTGTTGTGACCGGAACAGAAGACGTCGGCTATATGCCGGTTTTGGCGGCCGGTTTGGTCGGTGGGCTTTTCGGCGTCATCATGCAAATGATCTTCGAATATCGGATCGCTAAGCCGCAAGCGGTGTTCCTGTCGGCGCTGGCCCGGTATGTGCGCGGCGATTTTTCGGGCGAAAATGACGACCGGGATGCGCTGCACGGTCGCCGGGACCTGGAAGACGCGCTCAAGCTGGTTCGGACATCCCAGGAAGAATCGCGCCGCCGCCTGGTGGAGCTGACCGAGGTCGAGCATAACCTTCAGCAGGTCGTGCAGGACAAGCGCCGCAACGAGGCGGTGCTCAAGGAACAGCGGGAGGCCTTCGCCAAGCTCGCCAACGAGCTTTCGAAAGCGCGCGATGCCGCCGAAAGCGCCAACATTGCCAAGTCCGAATTTCTCGCGACCATGAGCCACGAAATCCGGACGCCG
Source organism: Kordiimonas marina (assembly GCF_023006325.1). Lineage (GTDB taxonomy): Bacteria > Pseudomonadota > Alphaproteobacteria > Sphingomonadales > Kordiimonadaceae > Kordiimonas > Kordiimonas marina. The sequence continues at coordinate 391,997 of NZ_JAINDF010000003.1, read as the reverse complement.
CTTAACGGCGTTATCGGCATGATCGAGCTTCTGATGGAAACCGGGCTCGACGATAACCAGCGCTATTTCGCCAACACGCTGCAGCAGTCCGCGCAGACGCTCCTGACCGTCATCAACGATATTCTCGATATCTCCAAGCTGGAGGCCGGTAAGGTTGATCTGGAACATAAGGCAACGCGGCTTGAGCGCGTGATATCGGACACGGTCCAGTTCCTGGAGCCCAAGGCCAAGGAAAAGGGCCTGGATGTATTCTGGCGGCTGGAAAGCGCCGTGCCGGAAGTGATCATCTCAGACCCCACGCGGCTCAGGCAGATTTTGTTCAATCTGGTCGGAAACGCGATCAAGTTCACCGAAACCGGCGGCGTGACCATTCTGGCGGAGCTGACAGGCCGCACGCAAAACGACCTTAAGGTCAAGGTTTCGATTACCGATACGGGGATCGGCATCTCCAAGGATGCGCAGCGCAAGCTGTTCCAGAAATTCACCCAGGCCGACGCATCGACCACGCGCCGTTTTGGCGGGACGGGGCTCGGGCTCGCCATCTGCCGCCAGCTTTGTATGCTGCTGGGTGGCGAGATCGGCGTCGTCAGCGAGGAAGGCGAGGGCTCGACCTTCTGGTTCACCTTCCATTGTACCGAAGGCGCGGTTGAGGACCTGGTCGAGGACCGTGGCTTTGATATGGATTTCAATATCCGCAGGGCGAAAGCCTCGCGGCCGCTCAAGATCCTGGTGGCGGACGACAATCTTATCAACCAGCGCATCATCGACAATATGCTCGGTAAGCTCGGGCACAAGCTGACGGCGGTCGAAAACGGCGCCCAGGCGTGTGGTTTGGCGGAAGAAGAGGATTTCGACCTGATCCTCATGGATATCCAGATGCCTGTCCTCGGCGGGATCGATGCCACCAAATGGATCCGGGCGATGGAAGGCAAGAAGGCCGAAGTGCCGATCATCGGCTGTACGGCGGATGCCTTCCCGGAGCAGCTTGAGCGTTTCCGTCAGGCCGGTATGCAGGATGTGGTCACCAAGCCGATCAGCCGGAGACGGCTCCTGACGGTCATTAACCAGGTGCTGGGGGAGGAAATCCACAGCGTGGTGGAGGAAGGCGCGGAAGAGGGCGCCGTCGCATCGAAGAAGGCTGCGAAACCTCCCATAAAGGTGGATAACCCGCTCGACGCCCTCCTCAGGGAACTCAGCTAAAAGAAAAGGGCGCCCCGGATGGCGCCCTTGTTGTTTCTGTGGCCGGTTCTCAGCCGTCAGTCCTTGTAGATGTCCACTTTCTCAGGAACGCCCGAGCCGACCATGCCACGGAACATCCCCGGTGTGTTGAAGGTCTGGGTCATGTTACCGTCCTTGTCGACCGCGATGATGCCGCCTTCGCCGCCCATTTCCACAAGCTGTTTCATCACCACCTGGTCAGCGGCGGCCTGGAGGCTCATGCCCTTGTATTCAATCAGCGCGCAAATGCTGCGGGCCACGGTGGCGCGGATGAAAAATTCGCCTTGGCCGGTACCGGAAACCGCACAGCTTTTATTGTCGGCATAGGTACCGGCGCCGATGATCGGGCTATCACCGATGCGGCCGTGGGCCTTGTTGGTCATGCCGCCGGTGGACGTGCCTGCGGCGAGGTTGCCGTGCATGTCACGCGCAACCGCGCCGACCGTGCCGAACTTATATTCGATGTTGCCGGTATGATCCATGACCGCGCCCATATGGAGCCTCTTGGCTTCCTGAAGCTGGTGCCAGCGGTAGTCGGTATAGAAATATTTATCGTCGGCGCGTTCGATGCCCTGTTCGTCAGCGAACTGCTCGGCACCGGGCCCCGCCAGCATCACGTGCGGTGATTTTTCCATCACGGCACGTGCCAGCAGGATCGGGTTCTTGACATGGGTCACCCCGGCAACGGCGCCCGCGTTCAGGGTTTTGCCGTCCATGATGGCGGCATCCATTTCATTCTTGCCCTCGGCGGTGAAGACCGCGCCGCGGCCCGCGTTGAAGTGGGGCGAGTTTTCAAGAACGGTGATAACGGCGGTGACGGCATCGACAGCCTTGCCACCGCTGGCCAGCACTTTCTGGCCCGCTTCAAGCGCGTGTTTCAGGTCACCGCGGATCTCGGCCTCAAGCTCTGGCGTCAGCTTGTCCGGCGTGATGGTCCCGGCGCCGCCATGGATGACGAGCGAATAGGTGGGTGTATCGGCTGCGTGTGTCATGGTGGCTCCAAAGAAGATGGCTGCGGCCGTTAAAATTTTTTTGATCGGCATCTGTTCCTCCCCGTTTGACAGAGGGTGAATTGTTCCGCATGAATGATATTCAATCAAGTGATTAGAATATTCGGGGCAGGGAGATAACATGATGGTGATAAAACGATTTTTAGCTGCAGTCGTGGTTGTGCTGATGGCGGGACAAGCGGTTGCGGCAGCTTCTGCCCCGGCGGGCAGTCCGGCGGAACGTCTCCAGGCCCTGTTCCAGAAGGAACGCGCCACCTATTATGCTGAAAACCCCGGCACCGGCCCGCGCGGCGAACCGCGCCCCGTGGCTGACCATATGCAGGGTGTCTCCCCGGCAGATCAGGCGCGGCGTGAAGCGGAGAACAAGGCTTTCCTCGCCGACCTTCTCGCTATCCCGCGGGACAAGCTGTCGGCGGAGGACCAGCTCAATTACGACCTGTTCCGCTTCATGGTCCAGAGCCGGCTGACCTTCTTCAAATACCGCACCTGGCGCCTGCCGCTGCAGGCTGACAGCGGTTTCCATACCTGGCCCGCGCGTATGTGGACCTCGGTCAATTTCCGCACCCGAGCCGATTATGAGGCCTATATCCGCCGCCTGAAGGATCTGCCCCGCTACCTGCAGCAAAATGCCGACAATATGAAGATCGGCATGAAGGACGGCTTCACCATGCCGCAGGTGGTATTGAAGGGCCTGATGCCGACCTTTACCGCCATGATCTCCAAAACGGCGGAGGAAAGCCCCTTCTACGGTCCGTTCAAGAAGATGGCTGAGGGCGTGTCCGATGCCGACAAGGCCGCGCTGCGGGCGGAGGCGAAGGACGCGATCATGCAGAGCGTCAATCCCGCCTATACGAAGCTCGCGGCTTTCATGAAGGATGTCTATTACCCGGCGGCGCGCACCAGCATCGGCGCGTCCGAATTGCCGGACGGCAAAGCCTATTATGATGCGATGGTGAAATATTACACCACGCTCGATGTCACGCCGGAGCAAGTGCACCAGATCGGCCTAAACGAAGTCAAGCGCATCCGCGGTGAGATGGAAGCGATCATCAAGCAGGTGGGTTTCAAGGGCGACTTCGCCGCTTTCCTGAAGTTCCTGCGCACCGACCCGCGCTTCTATGCCAAGACGCCGAAAGAACTTCTGATGCACGCAAGCTATATCGCCAAGAAGATCGACGGCCGTCTGCCGATGCTGTTCGGCAAATTGCCGCGCCAGCCTTATGGTATTGAGCCTGTGCCGGCGGTTCTGGCCCCCAACTACACCACCGGCCGTTATTCCGGCGCGCCCCTCGATGCGCCCCATGGCGGTTATTACTGGGTGAACACCTACGCGCTCAACAAACGGCCGCTTTATAACCTGCCGTCGCTGACGCTGCATGAAGCCGTGCCGGGCCACCACCTGCAGATCGCGCTGGCGCAGGAACTTAAGAATGTGCCTGAATTCCGGCTCGATATTTATCCGCACGCCTTCGGTGAGGGCTGGGGGCTTTATAGCGAAAAGCTCGGGATTGAGCTGGGCATCTATGAAACGCCGTATGAGAACTTCGGCCGCCTGAGCTACGAGATGTGGCGGGCGTGCCGCCTGGTGATCGACACCGGCATCCATGCCATGGGCTGGAGCCGCGAGCGAGCGATCAAACTGCTTGCTGACAACAGCGCATTATCGCTTCATAATGTCCGTACAGAGGTTGACCGTTACATCGCATGGCCGGGTCAGGCGCTTGCCTACAAAATGGGTGAGCTGAAGATCATCGAGCTTCGCAAGCGGGCAGCCAAGGCGCTGGGTGACAAGTTCGATGTCCGTGCCTTCCATGATGAGGTTCTCTCCGCAGGTGGGGTGCCGCTCTATATTCTGGAAGACCGGGTGGACCATTGGATCGCCGCCCAGAAAAACAGCAAGGGCTGAGAGTGTCGGACGACCTGGAAACATTGAGGGCGATGAGCGATCCGGCAAAGCTTTATGCCGGTGATGAAATTCCCGAAAATTCCTGGCCCGAGGCCACGATCCTCTATGATATTTGGGACAGCAAACGGGGTGGGCGTCCTGCCCCCTCGCGCGCCGATCTCAGCCCGTTCGACATGAAGAAGGTGCTTCCCCTCATCACGCTCAGTGATGTGGAATGGGAGCCGTTCCGCCTCAAAAGCCGACTGGTTGGAACCGGTTTCGTCGAGGCCATCGGTTTCGACCCGACTGGGCATTATACCGATGAATTCGAGCATACGGAGATGCTGCACCGGCGGTCCCGCTGGGTCGCGGATCACTGCATGCCGCTGATGACGCGCGGTTTGCCACTGCTATGGTCGCCCAAGGACTTCAAGTGCTATGACACGCTCTGCCTGCCTCTCATAGGGGAGGATGGGCGCGTCAATATGCTTCTGTTCATCAACCGATTTCACGTAGAATAAAGAAAATATTTTCTGTTATCACGGAAATATGGGTTGAAATTTCCATTGAAATGCGCGATTTGCCGCTTATGTGAGAATGCGTATTTCGTATGGAGATGTGAGCATGTCTATGAAGACCGGCGCTTTGGCCGCTATCGGCAACACCCCGCTGATCAAACTTCGTGAAGCGTCGGAACTCACCGGCTGCACCATTCTCGGCAAGGCGGAATATGCCAACCCCGGCGGGTCGCTCAAAGACCGTCCGGCGCTTAATATCGTTGAGGATGCAGAAGCCAAGGGGCAACTGGAGCCCGGCGGGCTGATCGTTGAAGGCACGGCGGGCAACACCGGGATCGGCCTCACGGTGGTGGCGAACGCCAAGGGCTACCGCACGCTTATCGTCATGCCCAACACTCAGTCACAGGAGAAGATCGATACCCTCCGCACGCTGGGGGCCGAGGTGAAGCTGGTGCCGCCCGCGCCTTATTCGAACCCCGGCAACTTCAACCGTGTCGCGGCCCGCCTGGCTGAAGAGCTTGCGGCGAGTGAGGCGCATGGTGTCATCTGGGCCAACCAGTTCGACAATGTCGCCAACCGCGATGCCCATGTAAAAACCACAGCACCTGAAATCTGGGACCAGACCGACGGCAAGGTCGACGCCTTCATCACCGCGATCGGCTCCGGCGGCTCGCTCGCAGGTACGGGCATCGGCCTCAAGGAACGCAACAAGGATATCCTCATTGCCGCCGCCGACCCCATGGGGGCGGCCATGTATAATTATTACAAGCATGGGGAACTGAAATCCGAAGGCAGCTCGATCACCGAAGGTATCGGGCAGGGGCGGATTACCGAGAACCTCAAAGATGCGCCGATCGATGATGCTTTCCAGATCACCGATGAGGAAGCGCTCAGGGTCGCGTTCGACCTTCTGAAGCATGAGGGCCTGTGCGTGGGCTCCTCGACCGGTGTCAATGTCGCGGGGGCGATCAAGCTCGCGCGCCAAATGGGGCCGGGGCACACCATCGTCACCCTCCTGTGCGACAGCGGCCTGCGCTACCAGTCCAAGATGTTCAATCCGGAATTCCTGCGCTCAAAGAACCTGCCGGTCCCTGGCTGGCTTTCCTGATCAGCGCTCGGCGAGCGGCAGGCGCGTGCGTTTGAGCACGGTCCTCAGCGCGAAGCTGGAGTGGATGCGGGCGACGCCGGTCAGGCGGGTCAGCATATTGTGGATGCGCTCATAGTCGGGGGCGTCCTTCACGACCACGCGCAGCATATAGTCCACGTCGCCGCTCATCAGGTAGCATTCCATGACCTCCGGCACGCTTTTGACCGCCTCCTCGAAGCCCGCGAGCTTTTCCTCGCGCTGGTCCTCAAGCGACACGCGCACGAACACCGAGCCGGGCAGGCCGACAGACGCGGCATTGAGGTGGGCGGCATAATGGGTGATCACGCCTTTTTCATGCAGGTTCCTGACCCGTCTCAGGCACGCGGATTCGGACAGGCCAACCCGGTCAGCCAGCTCCACATTCGATAGGCGGCCATCTTTCTGAAGCTGTTCCAGGATGGCACGATCAATCTTATCAATGTTAATCATTCGCAGAATCTTGCGTTAAAATTTATTTTATTGAACCTATCATGCAAAAGGCCATGCTGTCCAACCCTGTCTTCGCAAGGACGTGCCGCGGCTCTTGAGGTATAAAATTCGCCATAAATTTCAGCACCGGATCGTCCGGTGCCCATTGTTGTGGATTTAGGAGGGCAACATGCTTGTTGGGGTTCCGAAGGAAATTAAAAACCGCGAATACCGTGTCGGTCTGACGCCGGGTTCGGTGCGCGAATTGATTGCTCATGGCCATGAGGTCATTGTTCAGAAGAATGCCGGTTTCGAGATCGGCTTCACTGATGACATGTATGTCGCCGCTGGCGCCAAGATCATCGACACCGCGGCGGAAATCTTCGCCAAGGCCGACATGATCGTGAAGGTAAAAGAGCCGCAGCCGGTCGAATGTGAAATGCTGCGTCCGGGCCAGATCCTCTACACCTACCTGCACCTGGCACCCGATCCCGAGCAGACCCAGGCGCTGATCAAGTCCGGCGCGATCTGTATCGCTTATGAAACCGTAACCGATCCGTTCGGCGGTCTGCCGCTTCTGGCGCCGATGTCGGAAGTTGCCGGTCGTATGTCGATCCAGGCTGGCGCGCACGCGCTTGAAATGAGCCAGGGCGGCCGTGGTATGCTGCTCGGCGGCGTTCCGGGCGTTGCGCCGGCTAAAGTTACCGTCATCGGTGGCGGTGTCGTTGGCACCAACGCTGCCCGCATGGCTGTCGGCATGGGCGCGGATGTTACCATCCTCGACCGTTCGATCCGCCGGATGCAGCAGCTGGACGATATCTTCAAGGGGGCTGCCAAGACCGTTTACTCGACCCAGGATGCGATTGAGGAATATGTCCTCGGTGCGGACCTCGTTATTGGCGCTGTCCTGATCCCGGGGGCTGCTGCGCCGAAGCTTGTCACCCGTGAGATGATCTCCAAGATGCAGCGCGGTTCGGTGCTGGTTGACGTTGCCATCGACCAGGGCGGTTGTTTTGAGACCTCCAAAGCCACCACGCACGAAAACCCGACCTACATCGTTGACGAAGTGGTTCATTACTGCGTTGCCAACATGCCGGGCGGTGTTGCACGCACCTCGACGCTGGCGCTCAACAACGCCACGCTGCGCCACGCTGTTGCCATTGCCGACAAAGGCTGGAAACAGGCGCTTAAGGACGACAAGCACCTTCTTGAGGGCCTGAACGTCTGCGAAGGCAAGATCACCTATGAAGCTGTCGCCCGCGATCAGAAGCTGGACTATGTTCCGGCGCTGAATGCTATTGGCGGCTGACACGCTTTCAGATAAAAGGCGGGTATGAAAAAGAGACCCGTCATCCAGGTATTCGCCCTCGGCGGTACCATCGCGATGACCCCGGCGCAAGGCGCCGGGGTCGTTCCGTCTTTGAGCGCCTCGGACCTTGTCGCGGCGGTCCCTGGCCTTGCGGATGTGGCTGATGTCCGCGCCGAAACGCTGGTCCAGAAAGGCAGTGCCAACCTGGACTTCAAGCTGATCGCCGACATCTGCGCCCGCGCGGCCAAATCGGATGCCGACGGCATTGTCGTGACTCAGGGAACCGATTCGATGGAAGAGTCGTCATTTCTGGCGAGTCTCCTGTGGGGTGTTGGTAAACCGCTCGTCTTCACCGGCGCCATGCGCACGCCCAACCAGCCGGGCGCTGACGGCCCCGCGAACCTGATGGATGCCGTCACCGTTGCGGCCCATGCGCCTGCGGGCGTCTATCTGGTCATGAATGGTGAAGTCCACGACCCGTGGCGGGTTTCCAAGGAACACACAACGTCTGTCGGGGCCTTTTGGTCCAGGGGCGGGCCCATGGGTGCGCTGGTTGAAGGGGAAATCCATTGGCGGGCGCCGGTACCGGCGCGGCTTGCACTCTCCCGCCCGGAAGCGGCGGCCTTCGCCCCCGTTGCCCTCATCAGTGCCTGCCTGGATGATGACGGCAGGCTGCTCTCCGCCATCGCGCACGCTGGCTATGAGGCCCTGGTGGTTGAAGCCTTCGGGGCAGGGCATCTGTCGGAAATCTGGGCTGACAAGGCAGTAGCGCTTGCCGGGCATATGCCGGTTATTTTCGCGAGCCGGGCCAAGGACGGCCGGGTGCTTGAAGGGACATACGGTTATGTCGGGGCCGAAATCGACCTGATCGCCCGCGGGCTGGTGCCCGCCGGTGGCCTCAGCGGCCGCAAAGCGCGAATCCTGCTTTCGCTGCTTTTGAAAAAAGATAGGGATGGATGGCGGCAAGCCTTTACCTCGGCTGCAAAAAGTGTTTGAGTACTGACGCTTAGAATAACCGAGCAGGACATTTGAGGGGTCGAGTGTTGCCGGACGATTTTCTGTTTCCCCCCGTTTGCGGTGTGGGACATGCCTTTTTTTGGTGCCCAAGCGACCAGGTGACACATCGGGTCAAAAGCTTGCTGGCCTCCGGTGGTATGGTTGAGGTGCCGATGAGTGAATCCGGCGTCACCTGCTTCCTTTCAGACGATTTCGAATCCCTGATGCCGCTCCTGGACCGTGGCCTCACACCGCCTGAGAAAAAGGCCGTACGCGCGCTTCTGTCTGCGAGCAGCCAGCCGAGCCTGCGGGAATTCGGGAGTATTCAGACGCTGGAGGAGTTGGGGCTCAAGCTCTCCGCCCAGTGGCTCGGCCATATGCTGGCCGACCGGCGCTACAAGTCGCTGATGCAGCCGATTGTCTCCGCCGCAAACCATGACGATATCCTCGGCTATGAATTCCTGATCAGGGGTCTCCACACCGACGGGGTCGAAATTTCGGCGCCGACGCTGTTTGAAACCGCGGACGCGGCCGGGATGCTCTATGCGCTCGATATGGCAGCCGGGGAGACAGCAGCGCGGACGGCCAAGGGATTTGACCTCAAGGAAAAGGTATTCGTCAACGTCCTGCCGCGCACGATTGGGGACGATGAAGGCTTTGAGGCCTGGCTTGCCAATGTCCTGGGGGACGCCTCTTTTGCGCCCGGACAGGTGGTGTTTGAGATTGTCGAAAGCCAGCAGCTTTCTGACGTGGCGTCGGCACGCAAGCTGATCGAAAGCCTGCATGAGCGCGGCATCATGATGGCGCTGGATGATTTCGGCACCGGGTTCAACAACCTGGCGACGCTGACCGACATCCAACCGGACTATATCAAGCTCGACAAGTCGCTCACCAAGGATGTCATCAATGACGGCCGCAAATGGACGCTCATCGCCAACATCATCGATTCGGCCAAGCAGTCGAACATTCAGGTGATCGCGGAAGGCGTGGAAGACCTGCGGACGGCTCGTGCGCTGGAAAGCGCGGGGGCTGACTATATGCAGGGCTATCTGTTCGGGAGACCGGCGGACAAACCGCTTGAGGCCGCGGAATAGGGCGCCAGAGCAGCGCCCCAATCCCTATTGTTTCCATCAGGTGTGAAGCTGAATATCGTCCAGCTTGTTGAGAAGGCTGTTCAGAAGCGCCTTTTCGTCTGACGTCAGCTTTTCCATGATCTTGTGCTCATACTCCACCGCGATCGGCCCGACCTCGCGGTAGACTTCCTTGCCGGCTTCGGAGAGCGCAAGCACCGAGCGGCGCTTGTCATCAGGGGCAAAATGGCGCTCCAGCCTGCCGGACTGCAAAAGCTTGCTGACTGCGCGCGAGACCGCGACCTTATCCATCGCCGTACGCTCGGCCACCTGGCCCGCCGAGAGGTCGGTTTCTTCGCCGACCACGGCCATCACCCGCCATTCCGGCATGCTGAGCTGGAACCGCTCCTCATAACGGTCGGCGATCGCGCGGCTGATGCGGTTCGACAGAACCGACAGCCGGTAGGGCAGAAATTCGCCGAGGATGAGTGTGCCGTTCAATTTTTTTTCCATATTTGCCTCTTCGCAGCTTGCAAATAGTTTCTCCTGAAACTAAACTCGTTTCAAGTGAAACCTTGGACGTTACCGAAATTATGGCCGGTGGGGGCCAGTCCGGTGATGCCGAATCTCTTTTGTATATATGACTTGGAAGTGAGGTGAAACATGAAGGATCTGTTTGAGAACCCGATGGGTCTGGACGGTTTTGAATTTGTCGAGTTCACGGCGCCTGAAAAAGGCCTTTTGGAAAAGGTGTTCGAAACCATTGGGTTCACCATGGTCGCCAGGCACCGCTCCAAGGACGTGACGCTGTGGCGCCAGGGCGACATCAACTTCATCGCCAACTATGAAAAGAACTGCCACGCCGGTTATTATGCCGAAGAGCATGGCGCCTCGGCCTGCGGCATGGCCTTCCGCGTGCGCGACAGCCACAAGGCCTATGAGCGCGCCATCGAGCTTGGCGCCCAGCCGATCGAGATGAAGACGGGTCCGATGGAACTGCGCCTGCCGGCGATCAAGGGTATCGGCGGGGCCGCGCTTTACATGATCGACCGCTACAAGGAAGGCGAGACGATTTACGACATCGACTTCGAGTGGCTCGAAGGTGTCAACCGCCATCCGAAAGGCTGCGGGTTCAATGTTATCGATCACCTGACCCATAACGTCTACCGTGGCCGTATGGACTTCTGGGCGAAGTTCTATGAGCGCTTCTTCAACTTCCGTGAAATCCGCTACTTCGACATCAAGGGCGAATATACCGGCCTGACCTCGCGCGCGATGACCGCGCCGGACGGCCGTATCCGCATTCCGCTCAATGAAGAAGGCAGCAACGGCAAGGGCCAGATCGAGGAATATCTGCAGGAATATAACGGCGAAGGCATCCAGCATATCGCCTTCTCCTGCGATAACCTTCTCGAGTGCTGGGATGCGCTCAAGAAGCAGGGCGTGCCCTTCATGACCGCCCCGCCGGAAGCCTATTATGAAATGCTGGATGAGCGCCTGCCGGGCCACGGCGAGCCGGTTGCCGAGCTGCAGAAGCGCGGTATCCTCCTCGATGGCTCCACCGAAGACGGTGATCCGCGTCTGCTGCTCCAAATCTTCTCCGAAACCATGGTCGGTCCGATCTTCTTCGAGTTCATCGAACGCAAGAAGGACGAGGGCTTCGGCGAAGGCAACTTCAAGGCGCTGTTTGAATCGATGGAACGTGACCAGATCCGCCGCGGCGCGCTGAAGGTCGACGAAGACGCCGCCTAAGGCACGGAACAACAGGGCGGGGGCCGGGCTCCCGCCTTTTGCCCTGCATGGCATCAGGAGATGAGACTATGAAAATTCAGCGCATCCACCATGTGGCCTACCGCTGCAAAGACGCCAAGGAAACGGTGGATTTCTACCGCAACCACCTGGATATGGATTTCCAGCTGGCGATTGCCGAGAACAACGTACCGTCGACCGGTGCGCCGGACCCGTACATGCATGTGTTCCTCGATGCCGGGAACGGCAACGTGCTCGCCTTCTTCGAGCTCCCGAACTCGCCGGAGATGGACCGCGATCAGAATACGCCTGAATGGGTGCAGCATATTGCGTTCGAGCTTGAAAGCATGGATGAGCTCCTGAAGGCCAAGAAACGCCTTGAGGACGCCGGTATCGACGTGCTCGGCCCGACCAACCATACCATCTTCAAGTCGATCTATTTCTTCGACCCGAACGGTCACAGGATCGAACTGGCCGCCAATACGGCCGAGCCGGGGATGTTGGAGGAGCTGAAGCGCGTCTCCGATGACATGCTCGACGAATGGTCACGCACCAAGAAGGCGCCGACCCATGCTGATTGGCTTCACGGCGCAGGCGAGTTCAAGCGGGGCCAGCCCTGAGCTTCATTCTGGCCAAGCCGCTGACCTGACACGAATTTTTTGGGGATATATTTCCGATGAAACTTGCTTCTCTTAAGCACGGCCGCGACGGCAAACTGGTTGTCGTCTCCCGCGATCTCAAGCGCATGACCGGGGCGGATGACATTGCGCCGACCCTGCAGGCCGCGCTCGATGATTGGGACGCTGTCCTCCCGCGCCTGCGTGCCCTCTATGAATCGCTGAACTCCGGCGCCATCGAAGGCGACGCGTTCGACGAGACCCTGTGTGCGTCGCCGCTGCCGCGCGCCTACCAGTGGGCGGATGGCTCGGCTTACGTGAACCATGTTGAGCTGGTCCGTAAGGCCCGTGGGGCTGAAATGCCGGAAACCTTCTGGACCGACCCGCTGATGTACCAGGGCGGCTCCGACAGCTTCCTGCCGCCGCGCGGCGATATCGTTTTCCCGACGACCGAGGGCTGGGGCGTGGATTTCGAGGCCGAAATCGCTGTCATCGTCGACGATGTGCCGCTCGGTGTGTCGAAGGACGATGCCGCGAAGCACATCAAGCTTCTGATGCTGGTGAACGACGTGTCGCTCCGTGGCCTTATCCCGGCCGAACTCGCCAAGGGCTTCGGCTTCTTCCAGTCGAAACCGTCGAGCGCCTTCAGCCCGGTCTGCGTAACCCCGGATGAGCTTGAGGGCGTGTGGCAAGACACCAAGGTGCATCTGCCGCTCGTCTCCCACCTCAATGGCGACCTGTTCGGCAAGCCGGAAGCCGGTGTGGACATGACCTTCAACTTCGCGACGCTGGTTGCCCACGCTGCGAAAACCCGCCCGCTGGGCGCTGGCGCCATCATTGGTTCCGGTACCGTATCGAACAAGCTGGACGGCGGCCCCGGCAAGCCGGTTTCGGAAGGCGGCGTCGGCTATAGCTGCATCGCTGAGATCCGCATGATCGAAACCATCCAGAAGGGCAAGCCCGAGACACCGTTCATGAACTTCGGCGACTCGATTCGAATCGAAATGTTTGATTCGGAAGGCCAGTCGATCTTCGGGGCCATCGAGCAGGTGGTCTGCAAGGGCTGACAGAGATAAGGGGAGAGGGAGTTATGCGCACATTATTCGGATATTTCAGGTCATCGGCCGCTTACCGGGTGCGCATCGCCCTCGGCCTCAAGGGTCTGGCTTACGACTATAAGGCCATCAACCTCAAGCCGGGCGAGGACGAACAGCGCTCACCCGACTATCTGGCCATGAACCCGCAAGGACGCGTGCCGTTCCTGGTGGACGGCGAAGTCAACCTCAGCCAGTCGCCGGCCATCCTCGAATATCTTGAGGAAGCGTACCCTGAGGCAGCGCTTCTGCCGGAAGGCGTTGCTGACCGTGCCTATGTGCGCCAGCTTTCCGCCCTTGTTGCCTGCGATATCCACCCGCTCAACAACCTGTCGGTGCTTAAATGGCTGAAAGGGGAGCTGGGCGCGGATGAAGCTGCGGTCAATAAATGGTATCATCACTGGATTCTGGAGGGCTTCGCCGCTTATGAGGCACTTCTGGGGACAAGCGGGCTTTCGGGCCGCTTCTCCTTCGGTGACGCGCCGACGCTCGCGGACATCTATCTGATCCCGCAGGTCTGGAACGCGAACCGCTTCAAGGTGCCGCTGGAGGCCTTCCCGCGCATCAACGCCATCGTCGACGCCTGTAACAGCCTTGAGGCTTTTGCAGATGCCGCCCCTGAAAAGCAGCCGGATTGCCCGGCAGCCTGATCATCGTATTGAGGGACAAAAGCCATGCTGATTACCACACGCCTTGGCCGCACCGTCGAAGTGAACGAAGACTATACGGTCGACCAGAAATGGGACCATTTCACCCAGGAAGAACATGACCGCTGGGACCGGCTTTATGCCCGCCAGTGCAATCTTCTGCCCGGCCGTGCCTGCGACGAATTCATGGAAGGCCTGAAGCTCCTGAAGCTGTCCGACAGCGGTATCCCGAACTTTGAGGAGCTTTCGGAACGCCTGAAGGCGGCGACCGGTTGGACCGTCGTCGCCGTGCCGGACCTGGTGCCGGACGAGGTTTTCTTCGACCATCTGGCCAACCGCCGTTTCCCGGCCGGGAACTTCATCCGCTCGGAAGCGCAGCTTGATTACCTTCAGGAACCGGACGTATTCCACGATGTGTTCGGCCATGTGCCCTTGCTCGCGAACCCGGTATTCGCCGACTATATGGAAGCTTACGGCAAGGGCGGGCAACGCGCCATGGGCCGTGGGGTTCTGAAGAACCTCGCGCGGCTTTACTGGTACACGGTGGAATTTGGCTTGATCAATACGCCCAAGGGGATGCGCATTTACGGCGCGGGTATCCTGAGCTCGAAAGCCGAAAGCATCTTCTGCCTTGAGGATGCGAGCCCGAACCGCATCCATTTCGACCTGATGCGTCTGATGCAGACCGACTACCGCATCGACGATTTCCAGCAGACCTACTGGGTGATCGACAGCTTCCAGGAGCTTCTGGAAGCCACCTATCAGGATTTCGGGCCGCTTTATGACGCGCTTGAAGCCAGCAACACGGTCTATAGCCCGGCAGCGGTGCTGGAGAGCGACAAGGTCCACAACAAGGGCACGCAAGCCTATGCAAATGCCGGTGGCCGCCTTGCCAAAGCCAGCTAGGGGGCTTTGATCAGGCAGGAGCCGGTAAAGGGCTGCCCGGGGCTGGGGCAGCCCTTTCCTTTTTGATAAGAGGCCGGACCCCGTTGTAGGGAACCTCATGGATGCTGAAACAAGTTCAGCATGACGGGAAAAATAACGCCGCCATGCAATCCCTTCAGCAGTCACCCTGAACTTGTTTCAGGGTCCACACTATGCCCAGAGCAGTTGATGCTGACGGTGTTCTCAATATGAAACTTCAGTCCTGCGGGGAGGGGCCCGGGCTCGGGTTGCCGGTGTCCAGGATGGCTTTCCAGTCGTCGCCACGTTTGGCCCAGACGGTGGTGTATTTGCCGTAGCCGGTCTTGGAGGTGCCGTCTTTCGCCGTGTAGCTCACCTCATAACGACCCCAGGTGTAGGCTAGGTCTTCCGATTCTGCGACCATGCCGTCCTTGGGCCACCAGGTTAGCTTGAAGTCTTTGGGCAGGCCCTCGAAGCCTTTCATGATGGCATCGTGGCCTTGAACCGCGAAGGCGCCGCCATCCAATTTGACCGCGTCTGCCGCCAGATAATAGCTGAAGGCGGCCTTCACGCCCTTATCAGCTGCCATTTCGGCGAAGGCCCGGTCGA
Organism: Kordiimonas marina; assembly: GCF_023006325.1. GTDB lineage: Bacteria > Pseudomonadota > Alphaproteobacteria > Sphingomonadales > Kordiimonadaceae > Kordiimonas > Kordiimonas marina. The sequence continues at coordinate 376,817 of NZ_JAINDF010000003.1, read as the reverse complement.
CCAGAATGATTTCCTGCTTATCGGCGGCAAGCGCCGGAACGCTGAGGCTTGCAGCCGTGGCTGCTGCCAGGATCAGGGTACGCATCTAAGTCCTCCTCCCTGCTGTCATGTGACCGGGAGGATAGCATGACGGCTGATCTGCCGGAACGCCGCTTCGCAAGGCTAAACCATGGATATAGGGGGCATAGAAAAAGGCCCCCGCCAAAAGGCAGGGGCCTGAAGTCTGCTCTAGGAGCGCCGCTTATTCAGCTGCGGCTGCGAGCTTGGCTTCGTTGGCGCGGCGGATGATATCCTCGGCCATTTCGTTCGCAATGATGCCGGTCGGGCGCTTTTCGCGGTCGCTGGCTTCGAAGATACGGGTCAGCGTCTCACCGATACGCAGCACCTTGGCTTCGCGGGCGGCGTTGTCCGGACGCTCTTTGTGCACTTCGGATTCAACCGAGATGATGCCACCGGCGTTGATGACATAGTCCGGGGCATAGAGAACGCCGCGCATCCGCAGCTGTTCGTCTTCCACGCCCTCGGTCTCAAGCTGGTTGTTGGCAGCACCGGCAATGACGGTGGCCTTGATGTCACCCAGCGTTTTCGGGTTCAGGATGCCGCCAAGGGCACACGGCGCGAACACGTCGCAATCCACGGCGTGGATGGCGTCCGGGGCAACCACTTCAGCGTCACCCTTGGCCAGAACCGCCTTGATGTTGGCGTCGACGATGTCGGTGACGATCAGCTTGGCGCCAGCCGCGCGCAGGTGGTCGGTCAGATACTGGCCGACGTGGCCGAGGCCCTGAACCGCAACGGTCAGGCCTGCAAGGTCGTCTTTACCCAGGCGGTGCTTCACAGCAGCCTTGATGCCGGTGAAAACGCCGAGCGCGGTGTGGGGGGACGGATCGCCGGTGCCGAAGTCGCCGCCTTCGAGGCCGCAGACATACGGGGTGGATTCCGAGGCAGCGCCGAGCATTTCAGGCGAGGTGCCAACGTCTTCAGCGGCATAATAGGTGCCGCCGAGGCGGTTCACGAAACGGCCGAAGGCGCGCATCAGCTCAGCTGTGCCAAGTTCTTTCGGGTTGCCGATGATCACGGACTTGCCGCCGCCGAGACGGAGGCCGGCCATGGCGTTCTTGAAGCTCATGCCGCGGGATAGGCGCAGGACGTCATAGATGGCGTCCTGTTCACCGCGGGTTTCGGCAACGTCGATCGGGGCCGAACGGCGATGACCTGCGGCATAGTCCCAGAAACGGGTGCCGCCGGTTGCCGGGCCGAGCGCGGTCGAGTGAACGGCGATGATGGCTTTGAGGCCGGTTGCTTCATCCGCGCAGAATACGACCTGCTCGTGGTTCCTGAAGCTACGTGAATCGAATACGGGCATACTGTAATCCCTTCTCATTTGAGGTCCCGCCGGGGCAACTGAGCCCCCCAAATTCTTCTCTGTACCTGCGCCTTGCCGCCGTTCTTTATGCGGTGGCTGTTATGCACGCCCACCCATTTTCCCTTACGGAATGTTGGGCTTCAGGGCTATGGCCATTTCGTGGCCTTGGGTACTGAGCTGAGACGAGTATCTCACTCTTTTTAGGAAATGAGCTTTCGAAGATTTCCGAATTTTGCAATCTTCGAATAGATTTCGGGCCTATTTTATAATTTGTGATCAGGGCAGGGACATTTCGTTCCAAACCGGCCCGGTTTTTTCGGAAACCGATGGTGTGAGGCGGGTGCGACTCAGTCTGGTGGGCGTCAGGAGCCGATCTCAGTGGTTAACTGGGTTTCGCGTACATGCTTCAGGCCCTGCAAAAGTGTAAACGTGCCGCAGCTTGCAAGCCAAAACCAGTATCCGGCGTTATAGCCGGTGATCCAGCCCATATGGCCAGCCTCGTTTACCTCAATTTTTTGGACGAAAAGGAAAATAAGGGTGAACAAGGTTGCAGCTAAACCACAGCGGAAGGCCTGCTTGTGCCGCCCACCTCTGTTGGCGGCCCAAGCGTAGATGATGAGTGGGTTCGCGAGCCAGGCCCCTAAGCAGGAGAAGAGGCCAAGCCAGCCGAGAAGCAGCAGGAACCAACCGTAGGGATAAAAACCGCTGGGCTGTCCGTCGATATCGAAGGGTGTGGGCAGCAGGAGTGCTGGAATATAGAGCGCGATGCTGATGAGGCTGATCTGGTTGTAGCTGAGCTTGTCGATCAGCCGTTTGGTGCCAGAGCCGGAGCTATTGTGGTCGGTCATGCGTTTCCCCCCAGAAACATGATGCGCCAGAAGTATAAAGCGGATGACGGGGAGGGCGTCCCCCCGTCATCCGACCGTGCTAGATATGCAGCGCGTGGCCGAGGGCCTTGAGCGCGGCTTCCTGGAAGCCTTCGCTCTGGGTCGGATGCGCGTGGATGGTGCCTGCGATGTCCTCCAGCCGGGCGCCCATTTCGAGCGCGAGCGAGAAGGCAGCGGAAAGCTCGGACACGCCCTTGCCGACGGCCTGGATACCGAGGACGAGGTGGTTGTCCTTGCGGGCAACGACGCGCACGAAGCCTTCATCCGATTCCATGGTCATGGCGCGGCCGTTCGCGAGGAACGGGAACAGGCCAATGACGGTGTCGTGCCCTGCCGCTTTCGCCTCATCGGGCGACAGGCCGCAGGTGACGATCTCGGGGTCGGTAAAGCAGACCGCCGGGATGGCGACCTTGTCGAAGCGGCGATGCTCACCGGCGACGATTTCAGCGACCATTTCACCCTGCGCCATGGCGCGGTGCGCCAGCATCGGCTCACCCGTCAGGTCACCGATGGCGTAAACGCCGGTCATGGAAGTGCGGCACTGGTCATCGATGGCGACAACGCGGCCGTTCATGGTCAGGTCGAGGCCTTCAAGGCCCCAGCCTTCGGTCTTGGCGCGGCGGCCGACGGTGACGAGGATATTATCCGCCTTCAGCGTCTCTTCCTTGCCGTCGGCGGTTTCGACCACCAGGCCTTTGCCGTCTTTCGCCAATGTTTTCGCCTTGGTGCTGGCCATCACGGTGATGCCATGCTTCTTGAGCGATGCGACGACCGGCTTGGTCAGTTCCTTGTCATATTGGGCGAGCACGCGGTCGAGCGCTTCGACCACGGTGACGTCCGCGCCCAGCTTGGCGTAAGCGATGCCGAGCTCGAGCCCGATATATCCGCCGCCGATGACGACCAGCTTGCCGGGCACCGCATCGAGCGACAGGGCTTCGGTCGAGCTGATAACATTGCCGCCAAACGGCAGCGACGGGATTTCGATCGGCACAGAGCCTGTGGCGAGAATGACATTCTCGGCCTTAACCGTCACCTTGCCGTCAGCCGTCTCGACCTCGCAGGTCTTGCCGTCGATCATGGTGCCCCAGCCGGTGATATGCTGGACCTTGTTCTTTTTAAAGAGGCCCGCGATCCCGCCGGTGAGGCGCTTGACGATGCCGTCTTTCCACTCAACGGTTTTCCCAAAATCGATGGTCGGCTTCTGAACCGAAATACCGAGGACATTGTCGCCGGTGAAGTGGCTGACTTTCTCGAACTCGTCGGCGGCGTGAATGAGCGCTTTCGACGGGATACAGCCGACATTGAGGCAGGTCCCGCCCGGCGCATTGCCTTCAACGACAACGGTATCGAGGCCGAGCTGGCCTGCGCGGATGGCGGCGATATAACCGCCGGGCCCCGCGCCGAGCACGAGCAGCTTGCAGGAGATCGTTTTCATCTACTACTCCTCCATAAACAGGGTTGCCGGGTGTTCCATCAGCATCTTGATGCGCTGGATGAACTCGGCCGCGTCCCAACCGTCGACGATACGGTGGTCGAAGGAGGACGACAGGTTCATGATCTTGCGGGGCACGAAGGCACCTTCCTGCCAGACCGGGCGCACAGCCACCTTGTTGACGCCAACGATGGCGACTTCCGGGCTGTTGATGACCGGCGTGGAGACGATGCCGCCCATGCGGCCGAGGCTCGACAGCGTGATGGTGGAACCGGTCAGTTCCTCCCGCGTGATGCTGCCGTTGCGGGCTGCGTGCGCCAGGCGGTGGATTTCCTCGGCCATGCCCCAGATATCCCGCGCTTCAGCGTGGCGGACAACCGGCACCATCAGGCCGCCCGGCGTCTGGGCCGCCATGCCGATGTGCGCGGCGCCGTACTGGTACAGCATGTCGTTCGCATCGTCATAGTGCGAGCTCAGCTTCGGCGAATGCTTCAGCGCCCGCACCATGGCCAGCATGATGAAAGGCAGGATGGTCAGCTTCGGCTGGTCGGCGTGCTTGGTGGCATTCATGTTTTCGCGCAAAGCCTCAAGCTCGGTCACGTCCACTTCCTCCACATAAGTAATGTGGGGGATGCGGCGCTTGGCATCCTGCATGCGCTCGGCGATCTTGCGGCGAAGGCCGATCACGCGGATTTCCTCGACGCTGGTGTTGGCCACCCGGCCGGTGCCAGCCGCGCGCGGGGCGCTTTCGCCGGAAATGTAAGCGTCCAGGTCCTCATGCGTGATGCGGCCAGCGGGGCCGGTACCATGGACATATTCGAGCTTCACGCCCGCATCCATCGCGCGCTTGCGGACGGCGGGCGAAGCCACAGGCTTCTCACCTTCAGGGCGCGGCGCACCGGTGTGGGCCTTCGCAGCAGCCGGTTTGACGACCGGTGCCGGGGTCGGCTCCGGCTTCTTCGGCGCGGGTTTGGGGGCTTCAGCCTTCTTCGGCTCCGGCTTTGGCTCTTCCGCTTTGGCGGGCGCCGGGGCAGGGGCTTCCGCCTCAGCTGACGTGTTGCCTTCGCCTTCGACCTCAAGCGTGATGATCGGCGTGCCGATGGCGGTCATTTCGCCAACTTCACCCATGATCGCCTTGACCGTGCCGTCAACCGGCGAGGGGATTTCCACCGTCGCCTTGTCGGTCATCACAGCGGCGAGCACGTCGTCTTCCTTGACGACATCGCCGACATTCACATGCCATTCGACGATTTCGGCTTCGGTAATACCTTCACCAACGTCCGGCATCTTGATGTTATGAAGTCCCATATCAAGCCTCCATCATGGCTGTGAGTTCACGGCCAACACGGGCCGGACCAGGGAAATAGTCCCATTCCTGCGCGTGCGGGTAGGGCGTGTCCCACCCGGCGACGCGCACGACTGGCGCCTCCAGGTGATAGAAGCAGCGTTCCTGCACCTGCGCGGCCAGCTCGGCACCGAAGCCCGAGGTCTGGGTGGCTTCATGCAGGACCATGCAGCGGCCGGTCTTCTCCACCGACGCGACGATCGTGTCGACATCGAGGGGCGACAGCGTGCGCAGGTCGATGATCTCGGCATCGATGCCGGTCTCTTTCTTCGCGGCTTCGGCGACATAGACCATGGTGCCGTAGGTGACGATGGTCACGTCATTGCCCTCGGAGAAGACCGAGGCCTTGCCGATTGGCACGGTATAGTGGCCTTCAGGCACATCGCCGAGCGGATGCTTGGACCAGTTGGTCGCCGGGCGGTCATGGTGGCCGTCGAAGGGACCGTTATAAAGGCGCTTGGGCTCGAAGAAGATAACCGGGTCGTCATCCTCGATCGCGGAAATCAACAGGCCCTTGGCGTCATACGGGTTCGACGGGATGACCGTCTTGATGCCGGAGACGTGGGTGAACAGCGATTCTGGGCTCTGGCTGTGGGTCTGGCCACCGAAGATACCGCCGCCGCAGGGCGTGCGGATGGTGATCGGGCAGGTGAAATCCTTGTTCGAGCGGTAGCGGATACGCGCGGCTTCCGACACGATCTGGTCATAGGCCGGATAGATATAGTCGGCGAACTGGATTTCGACACACGGGCGCAGGCCGTAGGCGGCCATGCCGACCGCCGTGCCGACGATGCCGCATTCGTTGATCGGGCTGTCGAACACACGGTTGGTGCCGTATTTCTTCTGGAGGCCGGCGGTGCAGCGGAAAACGCCACCGAAATAGCCGACATCCTCGCCATAGACGACAACATCGTCATCCAGGCCCATTTTCACATCCATCGCGCTGCGGATGGCTTCAATCATGGACATTTGCGGCATGGGTTATACTCCCAACTTCTGGCGCTGTTCACGGAGATGCCTCGGCATTTCCTTGTAAACATCGTCGAACATGTCTTTGGGGCTCGCGCCTGAGCCCATGACGCCGTAGCTTTCGGCTTCCTTGGTCGCTGCGCGGATTTCGTCGTTATATTCTGTCTCGGCTTGGGTCTGGCGTTCCTCCGACCACAGCTCACGCCCGATCAGGTGGTTCTTGAGGCGCAGGATAGGGTCCCCAAGCGGCCAGGCGGCGGATTCTTCCTTCGGCCGGTACTGGGACGGGTCATCCGAGGTCGAGTGCGGCGCAACCCGGTAGGTCACCCATTCGATGAAGGTGGGGCCGAAGCCGCGGCGGGCGCGTTCGACCGCCCATTTGGACGCGGCATAAACCGCGAGATAATCGTTACCGTCCACCCGCAGTGCCGGAATGTCATAGCCCAGTGCGCGTTCAGCGAAGGTGGCATGGTCGCCGCCTGCGATGCCGCGGAAGCTGGAGATGGCCCACTGGTTGTTGACCACGTTGAGGACCACCGGTGGCCGGTAAACCGACGCATTCACAAGGGCTGCGTGGAAATCGTTCGCGGCGGTGGAGCCGTCGCCGATCCAGCCGGAGGCGATTTTGGTGTCGCCCTTGATCGCCGAAGCCATCGCCCAGCCGACGGCCTGGATGAACTGGGTGCCCAGGTTGCCGGAGATGGTGAAGAAGCCATGCTCCTTCGAGCTATACATGATCGGCAGCTGGCGGCCCTTCAGCGGGTCGCGGGAGTTGGACAGGATCTGGCAGATCATGTCGACGACCGGATAATCGGTGGACAGGAGAAGCCCCTGCTGCCGGTAGGTCGGGAAGTTCATGTCGCCTTTGGAGAGCGCGGCGCGGAAACCGACGGCAATCGCTTCCTCGCCGGTACACTTCATATAGAAGCTGGTCTTGCCCTGGCGCTGCAGCGTCATCATGCGCTCATCGTAGGCACGGACGCGGATCATGTTCCTGAGGCCCTGCAGCAGGACATCGTCGTCCAGCCCTTCGGCCCAGGGGCCAACGGCTTCGCCGTCACGGTTGAGGACGCGGATCATGGTCGAGGCCAGATCCTTCATATCCTCGGCCTTTGTGTCGATGTCAGGACGCCTTACTGACCCGGCTTCAGGGATGGTGAGAAAGGAGAAGTCTGGCGCGTCGCCCGGACGGCCAGGCGGTTCAGGCACGCGAAACTTTAGTGGTCCATATTCAGACATGATGTGTACACACCCTTTAGAAAGGTCCCCAAAAATATGTCAGGGATACTGACGTATTTCTGATAAAAAGCAATGTTTTTCTCAAGCGCCGAACTGACCGGCGGCATTGGTCCGGTCAGAGGGCGCTTCCAGGCCCGGAATACGACTCGATACTTGGTAGGCCCAGGAATACGTAACGGAAACGCCAACGGACAGAGCGGTAGCGTGCCGGTGTGGGCATCGTGGTGACGAACGAAAAGATAGGCTGCCATTGTGACACAAGCGTGGCTTATGGTTGCCTGTGTTCCGGTGCCATGCGGACGTCCGCATCTTTGTTTCCCTTCGCCTTATCATCAAGACGATATCCCTCAACGGCAGGGATTATGGCACTTTCTTTGGGAAATGAGCGGTCGAAGATTCAGCTTTTTTGCAATCTTGCATAAGGCTGAAGGCGTATTTTTGAAATATGTGAATATGCGAACGTAATAGTTGTAAACTTGCCGCGGTGCAGCATTGGTCTAAACTTATGTTTCTTGCTAAGTGACTTGTATTCAAGGGACTTTGAGGTTAGCGATTGGTTGAGTAAAGTTTAGCGCGATTTCTTTTTGGAAAAGGAAGTGGCCGCAGTGGCAAGGGCTCGGGGGTGCCGGATATGCCATTTGCGGTTCGGGAACCGATATTTATGACATGGAGCCTGTCCAATTTTACCGCCCATGAGGATGTTAATTTCCAACAGCTTGCCGCTATATGGGATGGGTGCCGGAGCAAAAGGGTGCCAAGCCGTGAGGAGCTGAGCTTTATCAAGTTGCTCCCGGTCTCTCACAAGATCGTCATGCTCGATGTTTCGCAGGTGAGCCCGCAAATCATCTACAGCGGCAGCGAAAGCTTGCCGTTTTTCTATCTTGATCCGCTCGGCGTGTCGCTGATGCAGGCCTTTTCCTTCGATACTTTCCAACTGCTGATGACGGCAATGCCAACCCTGAAGAAAAAGCAGGGGCTTATGATCAGCCTCAAGCGGGATGGTGTTGAAAAGTATGACGTGCTGGTGCTGCCCGTGGCCAACTCGAAGGACCGGGTGGTTCAGGCGGTGGCGATCGGTGAACTGGTGGATGGAGACGTCAGGGAGAGTGCGCTTAATGGGATTGTCTCCAACAATACGTCTCTCGAGTGGGCGCCGGTCGCCCTTTGAGGTGGCCTTTCCCCAGGGCTCTACTGCATCTTCACTTGTTTCCCGGCATCATCGTGCTGGGGCGATTCTGCACTTTTTCTGTTTTGTAAAAATATATATGGGGCAGAGCTTCATTTTCTTCTGTGTTTTGTTTTTAAATATATTCAGTAAAAACAAGGCGGTAATTCGCTAATATTTAAACTACACATAATATATTGTACAAAATGCTGATAATTAAGCATAATAAAGCTTGATTTTACTTTTTAATGTTTCGCAATGCCCTGAAAAATAAGGCGTTGCAGGTCTGTCGCCAAGGAAGAGGTGGCACACCATTTTATTTATCGATCCTTCTCCATCATTTGGGTCAATACATAGCTCTGGTCTGGCGGTCCGCCGGAGGGCGTGTTTCTTGGTGGGGTGGCTTTGCTTTCACTTAAAGGAAACCTGATGCCCTTAACTTTCAGGCTGCCGCGTGTAGCCCTATACCTTATTACTTTTGCAGCCTTTGCTCTTTATGGCGCTGTTACGGTGATGGCGTCGGACCCCCCCGAACCCATCCCCGCCAATGCCCATGCAAGGACCTATAGCACTGGCTGGGAATGCGACAAGGGCTTTACCAAAACCGGTGGCACGTGCACGGCTGTTGTCGTGCCGGTCAATGCCTATGCCCATTCGACCGGCTATGGCCGCGGATGGGAATGTCAATTTGGCTTCCGCGAGGACAATGGCGTCTGTCGCGCCATCCAGGTTCCCCAAAATGGCCATTTGTCCGACAGCAGTTATGGCCGCGGATGGGATTGTGGTCACGGCTTCGTTGAAAAAAGCGATGATTGCGTCAAGATTATAGTGCCGGAGCATGGCTTTCTTACCGACAAGCCAGGTGGCGGCGGTTGGGACTGTGACCGTGGCTATCGGGCAACGAAGGACGCCTGTGTGGCGATCAAAGTGCCGGCAAACGGATATCTCACCAATACTTCCTATGGTCAGGGCTGGAAATGTGAGCGCGGCTTCAAGGAAGAAGGGGATACCTGCCTTGCGATCAAGGTGCCTGAAAATGGCTATCTGACAGATTCGCCCTACGGGTCTGGTTGGGCTTGCGACCGTGGCTTCCGTGAAGACGGGGCGGCGTGTGTTGCCATCAAGGTTCCGGCCAATGCTTTCTTCGTCGATGAGAGCTATGGCCCCGGTTGGCAATGCGACCGTGGTTATCAATCCAAGCAGGGGGCGTGCATCGCCCTGGTCGTGCCTGAAAACGGGCATCTCCAGCGCGAAGGTAACGACTGGACCTGTAATGCTCCCTATCGCCGCCGTGGGGATGTCTGTGTCTGATCCCGGATATTCTTCTGCCGAGGCCCGTCAGGCCCAGCAGGGGAGTGGTGGCCCCGTCACCAGGGTCCTGGCCATCAGTCCGGGCCGGGGACGTGCGGCCGCGCTTAAAAATGCCGGGGGTGGTATCCAGGCCCGGAACGGTTGGGATGTTCCCAAGCTGCGGGCATGCCTGGTATGCCAGACAAGCTTTGAAAGCCAGTGGTCCGGGGAACGGGTCTGCCGTGGGTGCAAAAGCAAAAACGCCTGGCGCGGGGGTGTCAATTTTTAATCCCCACAGGGACGACTTCGGGCGGACAAGGCCGGAAAAGAAAACGCGACGCCATGGGCGCCGCGTTTTTGTTTTTGGAACGGGGTGCGCTTAACGGGTTTCGTTGAACAGCTCGCGGCCGATCAGCATCCGGCGGATTTCCGAGGTGCCGGCGCCGATTTCATAAAGCTTGGCGTCTCGCCACAGGCGGCCGGTGTCATATTCGTTGATATAGCCGTTGCCGCCGAGGGCCTGGATCGCTTCCCCCGCCATCCAGGTGGCTTTCTCGGCCGAATAGAGGATACAGCCTGCGGCATCCTTCCGCGTGGTTTCGCCCCGGTCGGCCGCTTGGGCGACCGCGTAGACATAAGCGCGAGTGGCACCCCAGGTGGCGTACATGTCAGCCAGCTTGCCCTGCATCAGCTGGAAGGTGCCGATCGGCTGGCCGAACTGTTTGCGGTCATGCACGTAAGGGATCACCACATCGAGGCAGGCCCGCATGATGCCGAGCGGGCCGCCCGACAGCACCAGGCGTTCGTAATCGAGGCCGGACATCAGGATTTTGACGCCGTCGCCTTCGTTGCCGACGAGGTTTTCATACGGCACGAAGCAGTCCTCGAACACCAGTTCGCAGGTGTTGGAGCCGCGCATGCCCAGCTTGTCCAGCTTCTGCGCGGTGGTGAAGCCCTGCATGCCTTTCTCGATCAGGAAGGCCGAAATGCCGCGCGGGCCCGCCTCCATGTCGGTTTTGGCGTAAACCAGCAGCACATCGGCGTCCGGCCCGTTGGTGATCCACATTTTGTTGCCGTTCAGCACAAAGCCGTCGTTCTTGCGGTCGGCCTTCAGGCGCATGGACACCACGTCCGACCCGGCCCCCGGTTCGGACATCGCCAGCGCGCCGACATATTCGCCCGAAATCAGTTTCGGCAGGTATTTGGCTTTCTGTTCGGCGTTGGCATTCCTGTTGATCTGGTTGATGCACAGGTTCGAATGCGCGCCGTAGCTGAGGCCAACGGCGGCGGACGCCCGGCTGATTTCCTCCATCGCGATCACGTGCGCGAGGTAGCCCATGTTGGCGCCGCCAAATTCCTCCGGCGCGGTCATGCCCAGAAGGCCGAGTTCCCCCAGCTTCCGCCACAGGTCCACCGGGAAGGCGTTATCGGCGTCAATTTGCTGGGCGCGCGGGGCGATCTCATCCGCGGCGAAGCGGGCGATGGTTTCGCGCAGCATGGCGATCTCTTCGCCGTGGTCGAATGTAAGGTGCGAAAACTCAAACATGGTAGGGGTCCCTCAACCAATTGTTATATAATTATTCTTTGTCCTGAATGGTCAGCAGTACGGCGCCGCCGGTGACCTGTTGGCCGGGCGTGAGCGCAAGGCCGGAGACCGTTCCGGCCTTCGGGGCAGTGATGGTCTGTTCCATCTTCATGGCTTCCATGATCAGGAGCGGCTGGCCTTTCTCGACCGTCTCACCGTCCGTCACTTTCACATCGAGGATTTTGCCGGGCATGGGCGCGGTGATGGTGCCGGGGCCTTCGACCTCGTCGTCGAGCCCGCCATCGCGTGCATGGCGTTTGATCACCATCGTGCGCTCGGGCGTCACCAGCGTGACTTTTGCCTCGTCCACCTCGGCAAATAGGCGACTGCGGAGGCCATCGACCTCGAGCGTCAGCGTATCTCCATCAAAATCGATGATCCGGGCGTCCACTGTTGCATCTGCAACAGTAATGGTGACCGTGCTGTTGCACGCCGCGACAGTTGCAGTGATGACTTCCCCATCTTCATTTTCGAACCACAGTTTTTCGCTGTGGGCGAGGTTCAGGCGGAAATTGTCGGCCATCGCCCACGGGTCGGTGCCTTCGATACGGGTATGCCGGGCCGCAAGGATCGCGGCGGACGCCAGCGCATAGTCATGTGCCGAAACTGCCGGTTTCGTGAGAAGCGTATTCTTGTGGGCTTCGATAAAGCCCGTGTGCACATCGCCCGCACGGAAATCCTTGTCCTTCAAGGCACTTATCAGGAAATCGCGGTTGGTGGTCAGGCCGGAAACCGGCGTGTTTTCAACGAGATCAATGAGCGCATTGATGGCGCTTTCGCGATCCTCGCCCCAGGCGATAAGCTTGGCGATCATCGGGTCATAATGGATGCTGACCGCGTCGCCCGCGCGCACGCCCGCGTCGATCCGCTGACCCGCTCCGACATTCGCAAACGGGTCAAACAGGCCGATCTTGCCGGTCGCGGGCAGGAAACCGCCGTACGGGTCTTCGGCATAGAGGCGAACCTCAACCGCATGGCCGTCCGCCATCATCTCGATTTCATCCTGCGCGAGCGGCAGGTCCTTGCCTTCGGCGACCATGATTTGCCATTCGACCAGGTCCTGACCGGTGATGGCTTCGGTTACCGGGTGTTCCACCTGCAGGCGGGTGTTCATTTCCATGAAATAGAAGGGTGCACCGTCGATCCCGTTCGCGACATCGACGATGAATTCGACTGTGCCTGCACCCACATACCCAATGGCTTCGGCGGCCTTGACCGCAGCGTCGCCCATGGCCCGGCGCATTTCCGCGCTCATGCCGGGGGCGGGGGCTTCCTCAATCACCTTCTGGTGGCGGCGCTGGAGCGAACAGTCACGCTCGAACAGGTGAACCGCGGTACCGTTCACGTCCCCGAACACCTGCATTTCGATGTGGCGCGGTTTCTCAATCAACTTTTCGATGAGCAGCGTGCCGTCACCGAAGCTGTTTTCGCCTTCGCGCCGCGCGCCTTCGATGGCAGAGGGCAGTTCCTCAAGGCTATAGACCTTGCGCATGCCTTTGCCGCCGCCGCCCGCGACCGCCTTGATCAGAACGGGGAAACCGATCAGTTCGGCTTCGGCCACTAGCGTTTCCAGCGACTGGTCGTCACCGTGATAACCGGGCACGACCGGCACGCCGGCGTCTTCCATCAGTGCCTTAGCGGCACCCTTCAGCGCCATCGCCCGCATCGACTGGGCCGACGGACCGACGAAAATGATACCGGCTTTCTGGCAGGCCTCGGCAAACGCCGGGTTTTCGGACAGGAAACCATAGCCCGGGTGCACGGCGTCGGCGCCGGTGCGCTTACAGGCGTCGATGATTTTCTCAGCGACCAGATAGCTTTCACGTGCGGGAGCCGGGCCGATATGCACGGCTTCATCCGCCATGGCGACATGGAGGGCGTCCCGGTCCGCGTCCGAATAGACTGCGACCGTCTTGATGCCCAGCCGTTCACAGGTGGCCATCACCCGGCAGGCGATTTCACCGCGGTTGGCGATCAGGAGCTTGCGGATGCGGTGCGTCATTGATCCACGCTCCATTCCGGTTTGCGCTTTTCAAGGAAGGCGGAAAGACCTTCGCGGCCTTCAAGGCTGGCGCGGCGCGCGGCGATCCTGTTTGCGGTATCGGCGCGGAGGTCCTCGGTGATCTCCTTGCCTGCGACTGCCCGGATCAGCGCCTTGGCTTCGCGCTGGGCCCCGGGGGCGCCGGCGAGGATATTCTTGAGCATAACGTGGGAGAGGCTGCAGGCATCCTGAAGCGACGGCGCGGTTTCCTGCACCAGGCCGATTTCCTTGGCTTTTTCAGCGCTGAAGCGTTCAGCGGTCAGGAAATAGCGGCGGGCGGCGCGGGCGCCGATGGTCGCCACCACATAAGGCGAGATGGTCGCGGGCGTAAGGCCGAGCCGGGCTTCGGAGAGCGAGAAGACCGCGCCTTCAACCGCAATGGCGATATCGCAGCAGGCGACAAGGCCAACCCCACCGCCGAAGGCTGCGCCGTTCACGATGGCAATGGTTGGCTTCGGGCAGTCATTGAGGGCCGCGAGCATATCCGAAAGCCGCAGGGCATCGGCCTTGTTCTGCGCCTCAGTATAGTCGGCGGCCGCTTTCATCCAATTGAGGTCCGCGCCTGCCGAGAAGCTTTTGCCAGCGCCCGTCAGCACAATCGCGCGAACATTTTCATCCTCACCCAGCTTCTTGAAAGCGTTGTGAAGTTCCCAGATCAGGTCGTCATTGAAGGCGTTATGCACATCGGCGCGCATCATGGTGACGGCGGCAACGCCGCGATCATCGATAGTGGTATGAAGTACGTCGGTCATGGCTTTGGCCTTTACATACGGAACACGCCGAACCTGGTCGGCTCGGCAGGGGCATTCATGCTGGCGGAAAGGGCGAGGCCGAGCACGCGGCGGGTGTCGGCAGGGTCGATGACCCCATCGTCCCACAGGCGCGCGCTGGCATAATAGGGGTGGCCCTGGTCCTCATACTGATCGCGGATCGGTGCTTTGAAAGCTTCTTCCTCGTCTGCGGACCAGCTTTCACCGCGGGCTTCCATGCCGTCACGCTTGACGGTGGCAAGTACGCTGGCGGCTTGTTCACCGCCCATCACCGAGATGCGGGCGTTCGGCCACATCCACAGGAAACGGGGGCTGTAGGCCCTGCCGCACATGCCGTAGTTGCCGGCGCCGAAACTGCCACCGATCAGGATGGTGAATTTGGGCACATTGGCGCAGGCGACCGCGGTCACCATTTTGGCACCGTCGCGGGCGATACCGCCGTTTTCATACTTCTGGCCGACCATGAAGCCGGTGATGTTCTGGAGGAACACCAGCGGGATGCCGCGCTGTGCACAAAGTTCAACGAAGTGCGCACCCTTGAGCGCGCTTTCCGAGAACAGGACGCCATTGTTGGCGACGATGCCGACCGGGAAACCGTGGATATGGGCGAAACCGCAGACGAGGGTCTCCCCATAGAGCTTCTTGAATTCGTCAAATTCACTGCCGTCAACGATGCGGGCGATAACCTCACGCACATCATAGGGCTGGCGCGTATCCTTGGGGATGACGCCGTAAATTTCCTTCGGGTCGTATTTAGGCTCGACCACATCGCGCATCTTCACCGGTACCTGTTTGGTGCGGTTGAGGTTGCCGACGATACGGCGCGCAAGGCCAAGCGCCTGATAATCGTCCTTCGCCAGATGGTCGACCACGCCGGACGTGCGGGCATGGACGTCACCACCACCAAGGTCCTCGGCCGAGACTACTTCGCCGGTCGCGGCCTTCACGAGGGGCGGGCCGCCGAGGAAGATGGTGCCCTGTTTCTGCACGATGATGCTTTCGTCCGCCATCGCGGGCACGTAAGCGCCGCCTGCTGTGCAACTGCCCATGACGACCGCCACCTGCGGGATGCCTTCGGCCGAGAGGGTCGCCTGATTATAGAAGATGCGGCCGAAATGGTCGCGGTCGGGGAAGACCTCATCCTGGTTGGGGAGGTTGGCACCGCCGCTGTCGACCAGATAGACGCAGGGCAGGTTGTTTTCGCGGGCGATTTCCTGCGCGCGCAGGTGCTTCTTCACCGTGACTGGATAGTAGGTGCCGCCTTTGACCGTGGCGTCATTACACACCACCATGCATTCGGTGCCGCTGATGCGGCCGATGCCGGTAATGATACCTGCGGCCGAAATGCCGCCGCCATACATGTCATAAGCCGCCAGCTGGCTGAGTTCCAGGAAGGGGGAGCCGGGGTCGAGAAGCGTATTCACGCGGTCCCGCGGCAACAGCTTGCCGCGCGAAAGATGCTTGTCCCGTGCGCGTTCAGAGCCGCCGAGAGAGATTTCGGCGATCTTGGCTTGGAGGTCATCGACCTGGGCCTGCATGTGGGCGGCATTCTGTTCAAATTCCGCGCTGCCCGGCTGGACAGTCGAGTGGAGAATGGTCATAGGGGCCTGATACTCCCGTATACAGCGGCGACGATGGCAGCGAACTTATTGTGATTGCTGGCATCTTAGGGAAAAGGGTGCTATCGGTAAAATCGAATGCAAAAATAGAATTGATAGACAGTATCTATGATGGATTTGTACCTGTTGCGCTATTTCCTCGCGGTTGTCGAAACCGGTAGTTTTACGCGCGCCGCCGACCGTGTTTTTGTGACCCAGCCGACCCTGTCCGCCGGGATCAAGAAGCTGGAGACACAGGTCGGACAGCCCCTGTTCGAGCGGTCGAACCGCCGGGTGTTCCTGACGGAAGCGGGAACGCGCTTCCTGCCGCGGGCGAAGGCGATTCTCCATGAATGCAACATGGCGATGCAGGCGCTTGAAGAAACGCGGGCGGCGCCGGTCATCCGGCTTGGTGTGCTGACTACCATCTCAACCCGAGCGATGGGGGATCTGTTGGCCGGGTTCAAAAAGCAGGCGCCGGAAGTTGTCCTGGAAATCGTCGATGGTACCGAGCAGGAACTCCTGAACCGGTTGGAGGACCGCAGCCTGGATTATGCCTTGTCCGTTCACCGCGGGGCTGGGCCGGACCAGGCGATTGCGCTTCGGGAAGAGGGCTATGTCTTCATCCTGCCCGCGGGCCACGCCTTGGCATCACGAACACGATTGGTGGCGGCGGATCTTGCGGAGGAACATATGGTTGTCAGAAGCCGCTGTGAGGTGCTTTCTGAGACCAGCCGGTACTTCACCGACCAGAATATCCGCCCCAGGCTTGTGTACCGTACCCCGAACGATAGTCGTGCCATTTCCATGGTGGCGGCAGGTCTTGGCGGCACGGTGGTGCCGGAAAGCCTGGTTGATGAACGGGTTACGTCCGCACGGTTGCAGGGGTTTGACTATAAACGCCGCCTGGCGCTTTATCGACCGCGCTATGAACTGCCGCCCGTTGTCGCAGCGGCAGGCCAGCAATTTGAAGGCTATGTGGCCACAGTGTGGTGTGGCTGAACCGCTTATACGGTTCGATGCGGGCGATTGGTCGCATGAAAAGCACAGTTCGCCGCAAATCACACGCATGTGACCCCACAAAGGTTCGCCTCCAAGGTATGCCACCCTAAGAAATGGCATTATATAGTTTGCAAATTTCAACTTGGGCTAGGATGTCGGCACTTTGCCGGCACGATAACGACAGAATACGAGGTAGCGAATGAAACCGGGACGGATTGTGCTGGCAGCGGTGTTTTTGGTGCTTGCTGGGGCGTCGGTGTGGCTTATTTGGGGGCCGCGCGACAAAGGCGCGCAGCAGCGGCATGGCGGCACACTGACTGTTGTCACCCAACCTGTAACCCTTCGCCCGTTTACGGATATCGTCGAAGCGCTGGGAACGGCGAAAGCGAGCGAATCCGTGACGCTGAATGCCCGTGTGTCCGATACCATCCGCGCGGTTAAATTCGATGATGGCCAACTGGTCAAGAAAGGCGATGTGCTCGTCAATCTCGAAGACCGCGAAGAAAAGGCCAAACTTCAGGAAGCTGAAGCCAACCAGAAGGAAGCCGAGCGCCAGTTCAAGCGGACGCGTGACCTGGTGAAGAAGGGCAACGCTTCGACCGCCGCCCTCGATGCCGCCCAGCGCACGCTGGATGAAGCCCGCTTCCGCGTTGATGCAGCGCAGGCAAGGCTCAATGACCAACGTGTTGTGGCGCCGTTCGATGGCGTTCTCGGCCTGCGTCAGGTCAGCGAAGGCTCGCTCATCACGCCGTCGACGCCGATCACGACCATCGATGCCATCAATCTCATCTATCTGGACTTTTCCGTGCCGGAACGTTTCTTGGCCCGCCTCAAGCCGGGGCAGGAGGTCGAAGCCAAGGTTGAGGCCTATCCGGGGCGTCTGTTCAAGGGCCGGGTGAAGACGGTGGATAGCCGTGTTGACCCCGTTACGCGCTCGGTGATTGTTCGGGCTGAAATTCCCAATGAAGACAAGCTCTTGCGGCCTGGTATTCTCATGACGGTTGATCTGATCAGCCGGTCCTGGAATGGCTTGTCCGTGCCGGAGGAGGCTGTCGTGCCCACCGGCGGCAAGGATTATGTTTTCGTGGTGGAAAATGGTACCGCGCATCGGCGTGCCGTCAGCCTCGGCATTCGCCGTCCGGGCTATGTTGAGGTGACCCAGGGCGTCAAGGAAGGTGACCGTGTCGTTACCGAAGGTACGCTCCGCCTCGGCAGCCAGCCTGTACCCGTGCGTGAAGCCGGTGATGAGCCCAAGGCATCCGCCGGTAGTGCCATGAAGGGAGCGGCGCAATGATCCTTTCCGACGTTTCCGTTAAACGTCCGGTCTTCGCGACGGTGATCAGCCTGCTGCTGGTCGCCTTCGGGATCGTCTCGTTTGAGGGCATTTCCGTGCGCGAACTGCCGGATGTTGACCCGCCTGTGGTTTCCGTCAGCACCGATTATCCGGGCTCCAACGCTGCCGTGGTTGAAACCCGCGTTACCCAAATCCTCGAAAGTGCGATTGCGGGCGTGCCGGGTATTAAAACCATGGATTCCGTCAGCAGTGACGGCAATAGCCGCATCACAATCGAGTTCGACCTCGACCGCGATATCGACGCCGCCGCCAATGATGTGCGTGACCGCGTGAGCCGTGTGCTCGACAACCTGCCGGAAACGGTCAAACCGTCGGAAGTATCCAAGGCTGACAGCGACACGCGGCCGATTATCTGGCTCAACCTCACAAGCCCGGTGCGCGACGTGCTGCAGCTGACCGACTATGCCAAGCGCAATATCGTTGACCGCCTCTCGGTGGTGGACGGTGTCGCCGGTGTCCGGATCGGCGGGCGCCGCAGCTATGCCGTGCGCATCAACCTTGACCGTCAGGCCATGGCCGCGCGCGGGGTGACCGTGGCGGATGTTGAGCGGGTTCTGCGTGCCGAAAACGTCGAGCTGCCTGCCGGTAAGATCCAATCGATCAATCGGGACACCATCGTCCGCCTCAACCGCGAATATTCGCGGCCTGAGGACTTCAAGACCATGGTGATCAAGGAAGGCAAGGATGACGGCTTCGTCCGTCTCGGCGACATTGCCACCGTCGCCATGGGCGGGGAACGCGATGAAAGCGTATTCCGCGGCAACGGTATTCCGGTCATCGGGCTGGGCGTTGTCAAGCAGTCCAAGGGCAATACGCTCGCCGTCGCCAAGGCGGTGAAGGAGGAGGTCAAGCGTCTGCAGGCCACCTTGCCTGAAAGCATGAAGCTTTCCGTGGCCTACGATAGCTCGGTCTTCATCGAGAAGGCGATTGACGAGGTTTATGTCACGCTCGCCATCGCCATGGGGCTGGTGGTGCTGGTGCTTTACCTGTTCCTCGGCAACCTGCGCACCGTACTGGTGCCCGCGGTGACCGTGCCGATCTGTATTATCGCGAGCTTCCTGGTTCTCAACCTTGCCAACGTGTCGATCAACCTGATCACGCTTCTGGGCCTCGTGATGGCGATCGGCCTTGTGGTCGATGACGCCATCGTGGTCTTGGAGAATATCTACCGCCGCGTGGAAGAGGGCGAAGCAGGCCTCGTGGCCGCCTACCGCGGCGCGCGTCAGGTTGGGTTCGCGGTTATCGCCACCACCATGGTGCTGATCGGCGTGTTCGTGCCGATCCTGTTCCTGCCCGGCAACGTCGGGCGCCTGTTCGGCGAACTGGCGATCACCATGTCGGCGGCCGTTGCTTTCTCGGCCCTTGTGGCCCTGACGCTGACGCCGATGATGTGCTCCAAGCTTGTCCGGCGCCGCAACAAGAAACCTGCGTTCGCCAAGTTCCTCGACCGCCTGTTCCAGCGCCTCAACGCCGCCTATGGCCGCGCGCTTGAGATGTGCCTGGAGAACAAGACGCTGGTGATCATGAGCTTCCTGACCTGCTTTGTGCTGATCGGCGCCATCTTCACCCGTGTCCCGTCCGAACTTGCGCCGATCGAGGACCGGGGCGGCCTGTTCCTGATGCTGCGCGGCCCGGAAGGTGCCAGCACCAACTATATGCGCAAGCAGGCGATCAAGGTGGAGAAGCAGGTGCTGCCGCTGATCAAGGAAGGCGATATGACCCGTCTTCTCCTGCGGGTCGACGGCAACGGCGGTTTCGGCTTCATCATCCTCAAGCCATGGGATGAGCGGAAGCACACCGCGACACAAATCGTCAACGAGCTTCGGCCCAAGCTGATGAACAATGTGCCGGGTATCATGGCGATCCCGATCCAGACGTCGGGGCTGACCAGCCGCAGCGGCAGTTCTCAGGCGTTCCAGATGGTTATCGGCGGCAACACCTATGATGACCTCGGCCGCTTCAAGCAGATACTGAGGCCGATCCTGGAGAAATATCCGGGCCTTGTGAACCTGGATTTCGATTACCGTGAAACCCAGCCGCAATATAAGGTCAAGATCGACCGCCTGCGCGCGGCCGATATGGGTGTTTCGATCCAGTCGATCGGCCATACGCTCGAAACCATGATGGGCGGCCGCCGGGTGACCACCTTCGTCAAGGAAGGCCAGGAGTATGACGTGATCCTGCAGGCCAAGAAGCAGGACCGTATGCAGCCCCTTGATATGGACAACACCTACGTGCCGTCGAACACCGGCAAGCTCATTCCGCTCACCAACCTGGTGAAGGTGGATGAGGTTTCGGGTGCGGGGCAGCTCCGCCGCTTCAACCGCGTGCGGGCGCTGACCGTCTCCGGCAACATCGCGCCCGGCTATACGCTCGGCACCGTCATTGATGAGGTGAGCAAGCTGGTCAGGGATGAAGTGCCTGACGTGACTGCGATCGACTATAAGGGCGCTACGCGCGAATATATGGAAGCCGGGCACGATATCTACTTCATCTTCGTGCTGGCGCTCGTGGTGGTGTTCCTGATCCTCGCGGCGCAGTTCGAAAGCTTCCTGCACCCGTTCGTGATCATGCTTACCGTGCCGCTCGCACTTCTGGGCGGCCTGGTTGGCCTCTATCTCGCAGGCAGTACGATCAATATATACAGCCAGATCGGCCTCATATTGTTGATCGGCCTCGCGGCCAAGAATGGTATCCTGATTGTCGAGTTCGCGAACCAGCTTCGGGACGAGGGCAAGGCAATCCGTGACGCGCTGATGGAAGCCTCGAAGATCCGCCTCAGGCCGATCATGATGACCGGGCTTTCCACCGCCATGGGCGCCGTGCCCTTGATGATGGCCTCAGGCGCGGGCTCAGCCAGTCGCCAAACCATCGGTGTCACCGTCTTCAGTGGCGTCATCGTCGCCACCTTCTTCACGCTGTTCATCGTGCCGGTCTTCTACGACATGCTCGCGCGCTTCACCAAGTCGCCCGGCCATGTCGCCGCCAAGATCAAGGACTATGAAGAGAAGGAAGCCGCAGGGATACCAGCGGAGTAGGGAGTATGCCGAAGGAAAACAACACATATTATTGGGGCGGTTGGCACCATGAACGGCCAGTCGACCCAATAGAGTTTTTCTATGAAGTCTCCCATGACGGTAGAGTTTTGAGGTTGGTAGAAAAGTTTAGCGATGGCCGTCTGCATTGGGATGACTTGGCGGTTTACCGTCAGAAGGGCGTGTCGTCATTTGGCCAAGACAATCTTATCGGTGGTGATTTCCGTGAGATTCTAAAGCCTGAAGGAAAAACAGCCGAAACGAGTGGTCCGTTCGAGATTGAAAAGCACACTTTTCTCAGTATGTTCGAGATGGCGCATGCGGAAGGTAAGAGGTGTGACTGTGCAGATGTTGTAGCTGCTCGTAAAGCCAACACCGAATGGGATTGCTCACACGGCAGGTCATAGTCACAGGCTTCATTGATCCGAAGCAGAAAAAGCCGGCTCTGGGGGCCGGCTTTTATTTGGGCCCGGGAATCAAACCGTCTTGGCGTAATCGACCTTGAAGCCTGCGTCTTCGAGGGCGCTGACGAGCCGCATGGCGTGCTCGCGGTCCTTGGCTTCGATCACCAGCTCCATTTCGGTGAGCTTCAGCGAAATGGCGCCAAATTCGCGCTGGTGGCGCATCTCAATGACATTGGCGCCGACCTGGGCCACCACCTCGGTGACTTTGGCGAGCGCGCCGGGCTGGTCCATCATGGTGATGCGCAGGCGTGCCAGGCGGCCGTCACGGGCCATGCCGCGCATGATGGCGCTGGCGAGCAGGCGGCTATCGATATTGCCGCCGGTGAGTACCATCCCCACCTTGCGGTCCTTGAAGCGGTCAGGGTACTCCAGAAGCGCGGCCAGGCCAGTGGCGGCGGCGCCTTCGACGACGATCTTCTCGATCTCCATCAGCATCACGAGCGCGGCTTCGATACGGCGTTCGGGCACGATGAGGATCTCATCCACGAGGGCTGCGACCACCTTGCGGGTATTCTGGCCCGGCGTTTTAACGGCGATACCTTCGGCGATGGAGATGAAGCTGCCATCCAGGTCGACACCGTCCACCACTTCCTTCATGGCGGGGAAGGCTTCGGTCTGGACGCCGATGATCCGGATGTCCGGCTTGATATGCTTGGCGATAGTGGCGATGCCCGAGATAAGCCCGCCGCCGCCGATGGGGACGAGGAGGGTGTCGAGCTCTGGCACGTCTTCGAGCATTTCAAGCCCCACGGTGCCTTGGCCAGCCATTACAAGCGGGTCATCGAACGGGTGGATGAATGTCAGGCCTTCCTTGGCCGCCAGTTCGTATGCCGCCTGGGTCGCGATCTCGAAATTGCTGCCGGTGAGCACCACGCGCGCGCCCAGCTCTTCGGTGCGCTTCACCTTGTTGAAGGGCGTACCCTCAGGCATGACGATGGTGGCGGGGATACCGAGCCGCGTGGCGTGGTAGCTGATGCCCTGGGCATGGTTGCCGGCAGAGGCTGCGATCACGCCCTTGGTATCCTTCGGGAGCGACAGAAGCTTATTCAGGGCCCCGCGTTCCTTATAGGCGGCGGTGAACTGGAAAATCTCCTGCTTCAGCCAGCAATCAGCGCCGGTTATGGCCGACAGAGTTTTGGATGGGATGGTCTGGGTGCGTTTAACGGCGTCGCGGATTGATCTTTCCGCTTCGAAAACATCTTGGGCCGTTATCGGCAATAATTGTTCGTGCACACCAGACTCCATGAAATAAAAGTACGGTCCGCAGCATTGCCATAGTGTGCAGGCCATGTCCAGCCAGAAGCACGCTATTTGGGTTATTTTTCAAGGATAAGACGCGGGGCAGTCGTGCTGGTTGGCGCCGCGTTGTGCTCTGTTGTTATAACCGTGTCACCCCGGGACTTGATCCCGGGGGGCATCCGATATCTGCCGCGATCTCCCGTGATGGACGCAGCGCATGGATACCGGGGTCAAGCCCCGGTATGACAATGAGAGCGGTTACGAAGCGACCGGCTCAGACGAAGCGGGCGAGGAAATTATCGACCGCGTCCATCGATTCCTGTTCCCACAGCATGGGCGCGTGGCCGATACCGGGAATGGTGACGGCGGTGAGGTCCGGGTGGCCTGCGGCCATCTTGTCCAGCGTCTCGGCGGAAAGGATGTCTGAAAGCTCACCCCTGAGGACCAGCGTCGGCACGCTATACATGGCGGCCCAGATCGGCCACAGGTCCGGTGCGGCCTGGTCGGGCTCGGCATCGAAATTCTGGGCGAGGGCGGCGTCATACTGGATGACAGGCTTGCCGTCCACATCTGCATAAAGCTTGTGGGTCATGCGGGACCACTCATCATCCGTGAAGCTCGGGAACATGCTGAGGCCGATTTTACGGGTGCTTTCAATAGCTTGTTCCCATGTCTTCGGCGGCGTGCCCTTGCCGACAAAGCCCTTGATGCGTTCAATGCCCGCGTCATCGATTTCCGGGCCGATATCATTGATGATGGCGGCGCGCCACACACCGGGCGTGGTGGCCTGAAGGATCATGGTCATGAGGCCGCCCAGGGACGTGCCGAAGGCGATGACGTCCTTGAGGCCCAACTGGTTCACGAGCGTGAGCACATCACCGACATAGGTCACGGGCGTGTAGCGGCTCGGGTCCGGGTCCCATTCCGACAGGCCGCGGCCGCGGTTCTCGAAACAGAGCACCCGGCAACGGTCCGCGATATGGGCGGCGATTTCCTCGAAATCCTTGGCGTTGCGGGTGAGGCCGGGGATGCACAGCACCACGGGGGCATCCGGCCCGGCGGTGTTATAGTCCCGGTAATGCTGCTTCAACCCATCGGTGTTGGTGAAATATTCGTCTGTGTAGGTAGCCGTCGGGCGTGCCGCGCTATCAGCCATAATCCTTGTCCCCATATATCGTTCTCAGGTCCCGCTTCAGGATCTTGCCGTTCGGGTTCCGGGGCAGGGCGTCGATAAATTCGACCGCCGCGATCCGCTGCTGTTTGCCGAGACGGCCATTGGCCCAGGCCTTGAAATCCTCAGGGCCAAGACCGCAGCCTTTTTCCGGCACGATGATCGCCACCGGTGTCTCGCCCCACCGGCTGCTTTTCGCACCGATGACGGCAACATCATTGATATCGGGGTTGGTAATCAGAACGGCCTCGATATCCTGCGGATAGATATTCTGCCCACCCGAAAGGATCATATCCTTCTTGCGGTCAACGATATAAAGGTAGCCTTCTTCGTCAAGTTGTCCAATATCGCCTGTACGCAACCAGGCCTTGCCGTCCGGATCGATCCAGGTGCTGTCGGCGGTGGCGTCAGGCCGGTTGAGGTAACCCGGCATGACGATACGGCCTGCACCGCAGATTTCGCCCGGCATGCCTTGCGCTACTTCGCGGTCATCATCGCCGACAATCTTGATATCGGTGCCAATCAGTGGCTTGCCGACGGAGGCCAGCCGGCCTTCGGCTTCTTCGGGCTCAAGCGTGGTGATAATGCCTTCGGTGAGGCCGTAAAGCTCGATCACGGTGGGGCCCAGGCGGTCAATCAACGCGGCCTTAAGGTCGGCGTGGAGGGGAGAGCCGCAGCTCATGACCGCCTGGATGGAAGTAAGGTCGAACCGTTCATGGTTTTCAACTTCGAGAAGGCGCTGATACTGGATCGGCACCATTGCCATGTTGGTTATGCGCTCGCGCTCGATGGTCTTCAGCGCTTCTTCGGCATCGAATTTTGAATGGATGACCATGGTGCCGCCCGCCAGCAGTGTGGTCACCATGCCGACCCAGCTGATGTTGGAATAAAGTCCGATGGTGAAAAGCGTGCGCGCCGAGCAGTTGTAGCGGAGCGCGATGGCGAGATCATAGGCCCAGTCACGGCGGCCAGCATGGGTATGCAGGATACCTTTGGGCATCCCGGTGGTGCCGGAGCTATAGATGACATTGAGCGGGTCATTGGGTTCAATCGCGACATAAGGCTTTTCGGCGCTGCCTTCGGCCTTGAAGGCGTCGTAATTGCCGTCTGCGGCGATCAGCTTGAGGCTGGGGTGCGTGGCTTTATAACCAGCCAGCCTGCCGACCTGGTCGTCCGTGGCGATAACGGCGGAGACACCGGCATCATCCAGCATGGCGTAAAGCGCTTCGTCGGTCACCGACAGGTTGATCGGTACGGATGAAGCGCCTGATTTCATGATGCCGACCAGGCTTTCGACCATTTCGGTGCTATTGGTCATGACCACGCCGACTGAGGACCCGCGGCTGATGCCTGCGCTGATCAGGGCATTGGCGAGCCGGTTGGTCTCAGCCTCGAACTCAGCCCAGCTCAGGCGTTTGTCACCGGAGATGAGGGCGGTCTTCTTGCCGCGCCATTTACCGTGGAGCGCCAGGATTTCAGGCAATAAGGGGGCTGTGGTATCAAACGGGGACATTTGATAATCCTGTCTCTTTCCAGTTTCGACCGGCGCGCCGGCCCGTTGTTGGGACTTGTTGGTGGGGAGAGCGGCGTTCGCTCTCCCCCGGACAACCTTGGGGGTTATCAGAAGTTATAGGTGACCGTACCAGTAACGGTAAGCGGTGCGCCATAGAAGGCAGTGATGTTATTCTCAAGGCCCAGGGTCGGGAAGTTGTAGCCCGAGGTCTTGTACCGGGTATCGAACAGGTTCTTGCCGTGGATACCGACAGACCAGCGCTTGTCTTCCGCGGTCCAGACGATGCTGGCGTTCGCGATGTCATAGGCTTTCTGGTCAATTTCCGGAACCGGGGTTTCGAACTGCACGATCGAGCTCTTGTGCGACCAGTTGCCGTTGAGGCTGATGGTGCCGGAGTCCAGCGGGATCGTATAGGTCAGCCCCGCGTAGGACATGAACTTCGGCGTGTTCTGGATGTAACGCTGGTTCGCAACGTTGACGCCGTTCAGCATCCACTCCGTGATCTTCGGATCAAGCAGGTTGAAGGTGCCCTGGAAGGTCAGGTTTTCGTTCAGCAGGAACTCGCCTTCAAATTCGATCCCCTTGATGTGGGCCCGACCGGCGTTGGTTACGGTGCCGACGAAGCCGTCGTTGATGCCGTCACCGTTGCTGTCAATCGGCAGCGACCCCGGGATCTGCATGTCCTTATAGTCGCTATAGAAGAGCGCGATGTTGGTGCGCGCCCGGCCGTCCAGCCAGGTGGCTTTAAGGCCTGCTTCATAGCTGTCGAGGATTTCCGGGGCGAAGCCCTTTGCCACGTCTGGCGACGAGAAGTTGGCGCCACGCGGGTCGAAGCTGCCGGCCTTGAAGCCGCGGCTGAAGGAGACATAGACCTTGGAATTGTCGCTGAGCTTATAGTCGAGCGCGATCCGCGGCGAGAAGTTCTTGAAGGTGCGCGCCGCCTGGAAGTCACTGGTAACAGCCAGGAGGGTAGCACTGTCGTTTCCGAACACCGGCGAGCCCTTGCCAAGATAGTTGGCGCGGTAAATGTCAGCCGAGCGTTTATCGTTGGTGTATCGGCCACCAAGCGACAGGGACAGGTTCTCGTTGAAATCGTAGGTCATGTCCGCGAACAGCGACCAGGCTTTGGTATCGACCGTGCCGCCGGTATAGGCGGTGACGCCAAGCCCGCCGACCAACTGGCCGAGGACAACGTCAAAGTCGTTCGAGGCGGAGGCATCCAGGTAGAAGAAGCCGACAACGCCATTGAGCTTGCTGCTGTGGTACTGCATCTGCAGTTCCTGGCTGAACTGGCTGTTGTCATAGATGACCGGGGCGTCGAAATCGTCCACCGCGAGGCTGTCGAAGTCGATCACGGATTCGGTATAGTCGGTCCGGTAGGCGGTGATGGATTTCAGGGTTACCGCGTCGCTGGCTTCCCACTCGATCGAGCCATGGATGCCCTTGGCCTTGATCTCGTTGTTGCCGTGGATTTTGGTGTTGGCGGTCGTGAGCGTGGCCCCGGCATAGGTGTCATAGACATTGCTCAGGACCGGCGTGCCGCTCAGGGCACCAGGGTAGGGGCGGTGGCCCGCAACCGAATTGGACTTGTCGTCGGTATAGTCGCCGGCGATGCGGATAAAGACGCTGTCGCTCGGCAGGATTTCGATGCTGGCGCGGGCGGCCAGAATATCCTTGTTATACTGGTCCTGGCCGGTGGTCAGGTTATGACCGAAGCCGTCCCGGTTGAGGCTGGCGACCGTCGCCCCCACACGAACCTTGTCTCCCAAGGGCGTCGAAGCCTTGATGATGCCGTCGATCTGGTTGTAGCTGCCGTAGGAGGCCTTGATGCCAAGCTCTGCATGGTCGGGCAGTTTCTTGGTGACATATTTGATGGCACCGCCGACCGCGTTCCGGCCATAGAGCGTCCCCTGCGGGCCACGCAGCACTTCGATGCGCTCGATATCGTAAATATCGAGAAGCGCACCCTGCGGGCGGGCCATATAGACGTCATCAACATAAAGCGCCACGCCTGGCTCGAACCCGGCGAGCGGATCCTGCTGGCCGACGCCGCGGATGAAGGCGGTGAGGGTGGAGTTGGTGGCGCGCGACGGCTCCAGCGTCACGCTCGGCGCGACCTGGGCGATGTCCGTGATGTCGGTTGCACCCCTCAGGGCCAGTTTGTCGGCGGAATAAGCCGAAACCGCGATCGGGACGTCCTGAAGGCGTTCAGTCCGGCGGCGGGCCGTAACCTGAATTTCCTCAAGACCGACCGTGTCGGCTTTTTTTGCGTCGGCTTTTTTGTCTTGGGCCATCGCCGGCATGGTGATGGCAAGGCTGGTGGTACACACGCTTGCCAATAGGGCAGCGCAAAGGGTCCGTCTGGATTTCATATTTCCCTCCCCAGGGTTTTGGTTGAATCGTAGACCTTGGCATTAAGTAAATTCAACAATCGTTGAAAAGTCAACGCAAAAATTCAACGGTCATTGAAATTTGAACGAATAGGCATTGTCCCCAAGGGCTTCCATGGGCTAAAAGGGGGCGTTGTTCAGGAGGGGGAGCCATTGGCTGAGCCAGAAAAGAAAAAGCGCCAAAGCCGTAAAGAGCGTATTCTTGATGCCGCCGAAGCCCTGTTGGCCCGCCACGGGTTCGACGGCGTTTCCATGCGTATGGTGGCTGAACGCGCCAAGGTGGACCTGGCGCTGGCGAGCTACCATTTCGGCAGCAAACAGGGGCTTTTTGATGCCGTACTCCTCCGCCGTGCCGAGGTTTTGAACGAAGCCCGACAGGCCGCGCTGGAGGAATGCCAGGCCAATGCAGGCCCTGATGGACCGACGGTTGAAGAGATCATCGATGCCTTCCTGAACCCGATGCTGGCGCATGGCTATGAGGATGACGAAGGCTGGCGGCATTATTTCGAACTGATCGGCCAGGTGAACAGCTCCACCGAATGGGGCGGTCAGCTGATGACCAAATATTTTGACCCGCTTGTCCGGCGCTTCATGGACGCGCTCAAAAAAGCCTTGCCGGATGCGGACCCGGCCAACCTCTACTGGAGCTATCATTTCCTTTCAGGCGCGCTCACGCTCACCTTCGCGCGCACGGGCCGGATCGACCATCTCTCGAACGGGGCCATTCATTCCGACGACATGCTCGGCGCCTACAAGCGCATGGTGCCCTTCGTCGCCGCCGGTTTCCGCGAACTCTGCGAGAAAAAATAAGCCATCTTATCCGACTGAATAGTTGACGCTCGAATATGTGACTGGGCGCCTCCCGTCAAATTTGCTAGGCAGGTCCGGTAGGGCCGCTGGGGGCGGCATCACAGTATTTTAATGAGGGTGGCTATGAAAAAAGCAGCTATCGCTGCGGGGCTGATGATAGCCTCGGGGCTGACGACAGCGGTTTCCGCAGAAAACCTGACCATTGACCGGCTTGTGGCGAGCCCGAGCATCGACGGCCCGGCCGTTCAGGGGCTCAAGATGTCGCCGGACGGCAAGCGCATCACGTTTCTGCGCGGCAAGAAGGACAAAAAAAACCAGCTTGATTTGTGGGAATTCGACGTCGCGACCGGTAAGTCCTCGCTTCTGGTCGATTCAGCCAGCCTGCTTGAAGGCGGCTCGGAAAAGCTGAGCGAGGAAGAGAAAAACCGGCGGGAGCGCAACCGCACGATCGCGGGGAAATCCGGCATCGTCGATTATTTCTGGTCGGCTGATGCCAAGATGCTGCTGTTTCCCTTGGGCGGGGACGTTTATGTGCTGCCGCTTGACGGCAAGGTCAAACGCCTGACCAAAACCCCGCAGTATGAAACCGACATCAAATTCAGCCCCAAGGGGCACTATGTTTCCTTCATCCGCGACCGTGAGCTTTATGCCGTCGATGTCGCGACCGGTAAGGAAATGCGGCTGACCACAGGCGCCAGCGATACGGTCGCCAACGGCATGGCCGAGTTTGCCGCGCAGGAAGAGCTGGACCGTTTCACCGGCTACTGGTGGTCCCCGGATGAAAGCAAGATCGCGTTCGAGCAATATGACGAATCCGGCGTCCTCCTGAAGGACCGGTATGAGGTCCAGCCCGATGGCAGCGTGGTCACGAAGAAACAGCGCTACCCTGAAGCGGGCAGCGCGAACGTGGCTGTCCGCCTCGGTGTTGTCGGTGTTCACGACAAGGCGGTCAAATGGATCGACCTGGGGCCGGACAAGGATATCTATCTCGCGCGGGTGAATTGGCTGCCGGACAGTCAGCATGTCGCATACCAGCGCCTTAACCGTCTGCAAGACCAGTTGGACCTCGTGTTCGCGGATGCCGACGGCACGTCGCAGAAGACTTTCCTGACTGAAAAATCGGATGTCTGGGTCAATCTGAACAACGACCTGAAATTCATCGACGGTGGCAAAGCGATGATCTGGGGCAGCGAACGGACGGGATACAAGCATTTGTACCGGTATGACCTCGCCTCGGGCAAGGCGGAGGCTCTGACCTCGGGCAAATGGGTCGTTGGGTCGCTTGAAAAATATGATGAGGACACCGGCGCCGTCTATTTCTCAGGCTTTAAGGATACACCGGTCGAGGAGCATCTCTACCGTCGGGACAAAGACGGCTCGATCACGCGTATAACGCAGGAAAAAGGCTGGCACGAAGCCGAGGTGGGCGACAAGGTCTTCATCGACAAATTCTCGAGCCCCGACCAGCCGCCGCAGGTGATGGTCCGTTCGCTCAAGGACGGCAAGACGCTGGCGGCCGTTCTGGAAAACAAGCTGGATGATAGCCACCCGTTCCATCCCTATTTGGCGAGCCGGGCGAAGGAAGAGTTCGGCACCATCACGGCCGATGACGGCACCACGCTTTATTACCGCCTGTATCTGCCCCATGACATGAAAGCCGGGAAAAAGTACCCGGCGATCATGGCACCTTATGGCGGCCCGCATGGCCAGCGCGTGAAATACGCCTGGTCGGTCGACTTCAATGACATTCTGGCCGCCAACGGCTTTGTCGTCATGGTGCTGGACAACCGCGGCATGTGGAACCGGGGCCTGAAGTTCGAAGGCCATATCAAGCACGCCATGGGCACGGTCGAGGTGGCGGACCAGGTCGCGGGCGTCAACTTCCTCAAGACCCAGCCTTATATCGATGGCGACCGGGTCGGTATCTGGGGCTGGTCCTACGGCGGCTACATGACACTGATGAACCTCTTCAAGGCGCCGGATGTGTTCAAGGCCGGTGTGGCGGTCGCCCCGGTGACCGACTGGCGGCTTTATGACACGGCCTATACCGAACGTTACCTTGGCCTGCCGTCAGCCCCCGGGGACGTTTACAAGAAATCGAGCGTGTTCGATTATGTCGACAATTTCAAAGGCAAGCTTCTGCTGATGCACGGCATGGCGGACGACAATGTCTTCTTCGACAATTCGGTCAAGCTGATGGCGACCCTGCAGAACAAGGGCAAGCCGTTCGAGCTGATGACCTATCCGGGCAAGAAGCACGGCATCCACGGTGAGGCGGCGCGCAAGCACCTGTGGCACATGGCGCTCAGCTTCTTCGAGCGCACGCTGGGCAACTGACCCTCGTCATAAGCTGAAAACAGGGAAGGGCGGAGCCATGCGGCTGCCGCCCTTTTCTTTGCGGGAACTTGGGGGCTTATTGCAGCACCACGCCGTTCAGGTAATCGACCGTATTGTCGAAATTGAAATTGTTATTGGCTGTGCCATTTACCCCCGGTGAGTAGGGGCCGATGTAGGCGACCGTGAAGCCGGCTTGGTTGCCATTATATTCATCGGCATCGACCGCAAGGTGGCCATCGATGGTGCTGCGTGCGCAGGCAACGTAAAAGCCTTTGTGGGCCAGGGGCGCAGCATCATCGGTTTTCAGCACGCCGAGGACATAAATCCCGACAAACTGGTCCTGGTTGAAGTTGACGCTGCCGCGAATTTGGGCGACGGCCATATCTGCTTCATTGGCATAGTAGCCCAGACCGCCTTGGCTGGTGCCATAGCTTGGATCGTAATACTGGTTGTTATACACAAGTGTCTTGTGGTTTTCCCAGTTATAGAAACCGGCCGCAGTCCCGTTGGGGCGCCAGGTGTTGGCAGACAATCCCATCACCTGGTTTGTGTGCGTGGCAATGAAGCCTTGGTGATAGGTGCCGGTATATTCGTTTACGGCAAAATTGTTTTCTGCTTGGTTGAAGCCGTACGGCATGGCGAAGCGCAGCAGACCGCGCAGTGCGTGCGCAGGGAGATTGCACTCACCGCGGTCCAATACGCCATCGAGAAGGTCATAATAGTTGCCCCGGTCCACCGGCGACCACGTCCACAGATTGTTCTGGGCAAGCGTGGTGTGAAACCTGTTGGAGAAGGCAAGTACATTGCCATGGTTCAGGACACCAAGGACCTGATTGTTGATGGTCAGGCCCCCGGGTGAGTTTGCCCAGTCGGCAATCTGCTGGACGCCCGGCGCGAAATTGGGATCGCCATCGAGGCATCTATATACGCCTCTGTCGTCCTCCTCCGGGGCATTCTGGAAAAAGCAGCAATAGATGGCGGTGCCGAAGATGCCCAGGGCGGTCAGGCCCGCCCCGATGCCTAAGATGATCGTCAGAATCGGCATGATGCTGTCCTTTTAATCTGGTGCGGGGGACGGGGGTGAAGACGGGGTATCATTGGGTTTCCTTGTCGCTGAGCGCGGTGGTGAAATAGCTGGTGTCTTGTGCGGCGGCCGTGGTGAGGTCGCTCGTGAGAGTGTCTATTTCCGTGTTCAGTTGCCCTGGTGATTTGCCGTCGAAATATTCGCGGATGACCACATCCTTCCAGCCACCGCTTGGGACTGGGGTGGCGCCGATCTTATTGCGCGCGTCGCTCATGGAAAGCACCTTCGCGCCTGCGAGTGTGCCTTCAGAAACCTGTGTTGTGCCGATCACATCGGTGATGACAGTTTGAAGCAGGCTAAGCGCCGCCATGGTCGTGAAGATACATTGCACGCTAAAGGTGGCGTAGTTCTCGGTTTTGAGGTTGATCATGGAGCGGTTCTGCAGCAGGAAATTCGACCCGACATCGCTGTCGGTAAGATCCAGGCCTGTTTGTTCGTGAAAGGTCCGGATAGCTGCAGCTTCCGGCGTTTCATTCTGGCCGATCGGGCCGCCCACCAGGCCCCACTGTCCGGCCCATTCCGGGATGATGCCTTTGACCGACTTGCCGGCTTGGCGTTTCTGGATCAATTGCCGCTGCACCAGAACCACATGGGCAGCCTTGGTGTCCACGGCAAAAGGCATGGTGAAGGCATAACTGGTCATCGTGGTCCCCGTGCGAATGGTTGACTGTTCTTCAGTTCAACGTTTTGCCTGGGGATGTGTGAAGTCGGCAGCGAGGTGCCGTCGGCAGGGGTTACCCGAACTTGATCTTGGCAATCAGGATGGAGGCGGCGAGGACAAGCGTCACAGAATTGGCGGCGATTAAGGGCACATCGCCGCGCGCGAGGCCATAGACAAGCCACATGACGATGCCGGTGAACATGATGGCGAACATGGCGAAGGACACATCCTTGGTCGACCGCGTGCGCCAGGCGCGGACAGCTTGTGGGATGAAGGCGATGGTTGTCAGGCTTCCGGCGGTCAGGCCAATAAAAGTGATCAGCGACAAGGGGTTATCTCCGAATATAGGGGGCGGTTCCATCAAGCCGCTAACGCTCAACCGCAGTTATGCAGATATGTAGCATCGGGGCAGGAAAGGGCATAGCAGAAATGGGGGTGCCGCATTTTTTTCAAAAAAAATGCGGCAGATACCTTGCCGGAAATAATAACTGGACTACTTGGTCTAATAACTCTTGCGGGAGGTTCAGCAGCCCTCCTGCACCTCGATGCTTCCTAGGAGTGTCGTATGTCATGAGTAAAGCCCGGCCGGTTCGGGAAGAGGCTTTTTCCCTCCCTCCCTAGCCCTTTTCGGACCACCGGGTTTAAATTAAGACCGGGATGCAGGCTGTTCTGCATCCCGGTTTTTGCCTCTGGGGACCTTAGCTGACCTACTCCTGCCGTTAGGCTGCGAGCTCCAGCTTGTCGTCTTCATCTTTGAGGCCGCTTAAAATGGTTTGGACCGTCGCCCGGAACTGTTCGACATGGAACATATGGTCGGCGTCCGGGATGGAGATGAAACGGCTGCGTTTGAAGGAAGCGGCAACGCGCTGGTTGGCGCTTACCGGCAGGAAATGGTCATGCTCGCCGGTGAAGACCGTAGCGTCGACATCGGGCATCAGGGCCAAATCCGTGTGGCCATGCTTCAGGATACGCATGGTGTTGTGCTTGAACTGTTCCTTCATGCCGGTGCTGGCATTGACGAGGGCATGCCGAAGCTTGTCGGCAGTCAGGCGGCACAGGCGGTTGGTTTCGCGGAAGTCCGGGTTCGTCAGCAAGTTGGTGAAGCCGTCGGCGAATTCTTCCATGCGGTTCCATTTCAGTAGGAACAGAAGCAGGTTGAACTCATATTCCAGGTGGCGGGGCAGTTGTTCCATCGCCGACCCGAGGATCAGTTTGTCGACCCCCAGATACATCTGGGCATAGCGCATGGCAACGATACTACCATAGCTACATCCCAGCACATTGACGCAGTCGATGCCGAGCTTTTTGATGGCGCTGTGAATGGCGCGGCAAATGAACTCGAAATCATAGCTATAGGGCAGGACGCCGGTGTCGCCATTGCCGGGGGTATCGACGGCGATAACCCAGCTTTCTTTGGCGAGTGCGAGGCTAACCTTTTCAATTTGTTGAATGTTTTGAAAGGCGCCGCCGATGAACACCAGTGGTTTTTCTGTAAGGCCGCGCGAGTATTCCTTCACGTGGATCGGAAAGCCTTCATAGGAAAAACAGTGGAAGGCGCTTTCATTGGGCAAACTGTGTAAACTAGACACGGTACTCTCCTAAAAGTAGAGTTGTTAATACTATGTATATTTATTTGCCTGATGATTTTTTTGCGCCCTTAACACTTATTAACCTTAATGATCAATTAACTTTAATCTATTTAATACTTAATTGCGCGCGAATGTTGCGCGAAAGCAACGGTTCCCGCAGGGCTTTGGGCATTTTCTCTTCCAATTAGGCGAAAAATCGCTAGGGTGCGCAGCCAATTCATTTGCTTATCAGGAAGATGCAAACCCCATGGCTCTCGCCGAGGAAATTGATAAACGCCGCACTTTTGCGATCATCTCGCACCCGGACGCCGGTAAAACCACGCTGACCGAAAAACTGCTTTTGTTCGGTGGTGCCATCCAGTTGGCCGGTGAAGTGAAGGCGCGCGGGGAACGCCGCCGGGCACGCTCGGACTGGATGAAGGTGGAGCAGGAACGCGGTATTTCCGTGGCCTCGTCGGTGATGACCTTCGATTATCAGGGCCATACCTTCAACCTGCTCGATACACCGGGCCACGAAGACTTCTCGGAAGATACCTACCGGACGCTGTCGGCGGTCGATAGTGCCGTGATGGTGCTCGATGCCGCCAAGGGTATCGAGGCGCAGACCCGCAAGCTGTTTGAAGTCTGCCGTCTGCGCGATATGCCGATCACCACCTTCATCAACAAGATGGACCGGGAAACCAAGGACCCGTTCGAACTCCTCGATGAAATCGAGCAGACGCTGGCGCTGGATGTCTCCCCCGCTAGCTGGCCGATTGGCATGGGCCGGGACTTCCTTGGCTGTTACGACCTGATCCATGACCAGCTGATCATGTTCGATCGCGGCAAGGGGGATGCTGTTTCCGAAGGCATCAAATGCGAAGGGCTCGACGATCCCAAGCTGGCGGAGATGCTGCCGGATTACGCGCTTGAGAAGCTGCGCGCCGATGTTGAAATGGTCCGGGAACTCTGCCCGGCCTTCGACCTGGAGGCGTATCTCGAAGGCACGCAGACGCCGGTCTATTTTGGCTCCGCCATCAACAATTTCGGGGTGCAGGAAATCCTGCGCGGACTGGGTGACTTCGCGCCGAAACCCCGGCCCGGCAAAGCGATCGAACGTGCGGTCGAGCCCAAGGAAGACAAGGTCGCGGCCTTCGTCTTTAAGATCCAGGCCAATATGGACCCCAAACACCGGGACCGTATCGCCTTTGTGCGGCTGGTTTCTGGCCGGTTCCGCAAGGGGATCAAGCTCAAGCATATCCGCAGCGGCAAGATCATGGCGATCCATAACGCCCAGCTGTTCCTGGCGCAGGACCGTGAAGTCGCGGAAGAAGCTTACGCGGGCGATATCATCGGTATCCCGAACCACGGCAACCTACGGATCGGCGATACGCTGACCGAAGGGGAAGAGCTGCACTTCACCGGCGTACCGTCGTTCGCCCCGGAAATCCTGCAGAAGGTGCGGGCGGATGATCCGATGAAGGCCAAACACCTTGGCCGCGCGCTGGAGCAGTTGGCAGAAGAGGGCGCTGCCCGTGTCTTCAAGCCGACGCTGGGCAGCGACTGGGTTGTCGGTGTGGTCGGCCCGCTGCAGTTCGACGTGCTGGCGGACCGTATCCGCACCGAATATCAGATCCCGTGCCGGTTTGAGCCGACGACACTGATGACGGCGGAATGGATTGAGGGCGATCCCCGTGAAGTGAAGCAATTCACCGACCAGAACCGCGCTTCCATGGCTGTGGACCATGCCGGTGCCCCGGTTTATCTCGCCCGCAATAACTGGCACCTGGATAAGGCCAAGGAAACCTTCCCGAGCCTCAAGTTTTTGAAAACCAAGGAAGAAGTCTACTAAATAGGCCTCTTTTCC
This sequence comes from Kordiimonas marina, assembly GCF_023006325.1. Classification (GTDB taxonomy): domain Bacteria; phylum Pseudomonadota; class Alphaproteobacteria; order Sphingomonadales; family Kordiimonadaceae; genus Kordiimonas; species Kordiimonas marina. The sequence goes on along the minus strand of NZ_JAINDF010000003.1, from coordinate 340,635 downwards.
GAAGCGTATATTCGGCCGTGGGCATCTGTCCGCGGCCGATTTATTTGTTGCGTCCTGCCCCCGTCTTCCCCACCATTCAAGGGGGATCAAGGCGGAGAGCATCATGGGCAAGGAACTGAACCGTTCAACCTTCAGCGATGAAGACTTTGGTATGTTCGTCGAACGTCTCCTGGAGGAGACGGACCTTGTGGAGGCGTGGGAGCGCGAGGGCGCCCTGTCTGGTGCGCCGATAACCGCGGGGTTCGAGGTGGAAGCCTGGCTTGTGGATGCCGGAATGCATCCGGCCCCCCGGAACCAGGAATTCCTGGAGAAGATGGATAATCCGCTCATCGTGCCGGAACTGTCCGCCTTCAATATCGAATTCAACGGCGATCCGGCGGAGCTGACCGGGAAGGGCCTTTCGGACATTCACGCCAAGCTCGATGCCCTATGGCAGGATGCGTGCCTGACCGCCCGCGGCATGGGGCTCGATATCGCCATGATCGGCATCCTGCCAACTGTGGCGGATGAGGACCTGTGCCCCGCGAACATGTCCAAGTCCAGGCGCTATAAGGCCTTGAATGAACAGGTTTTCCGCCTGCGAAAGGGTAAGCCGATCAAGCTGGATATCGAGGGGCGGGACCGGCTTGAAAGCGTGCATATGGATGTGATGCTGGAAGCCGCGGCCACATCCTTCCAGATCCACCTCAAGGTGCCGGACGGGCAGGGCGCGACCTATTATAATGCTTCCAAGCTCGCCAGCGCTCCCTTGATCGCCGCAGGCGCCAATTCCCCCTTCCTGTTCGGCAAGGACCTGTGGGACGAAACGCGGATTCCCCTGTTCGAACAGGCTGTCTCCGTCGGGGATTGGGATTATGCCGAACGTGTCACCTTCGGCGTGCGTTATCTGGAGAAATATCTGTCCGAAGTGTTTGTCGCCAACCGACAGCGCTATCCGGTTTTGCTGCCGCAAATCAGCGACCGGCCGACGACGAAGCTGGATCACCTGAGGCTCCAGAACGGGACCATCTGGCGTTGGAACAGGCCACTTGTCGGCTGGGACGATGACGGCAAGCCGCACTTCCGGCTGGAACAGCGTGTGCTCCCCGCGGGGCCGACGATCGCGGATTCGATGGCCAATGCCGCCTTCTATTACGGCTTGGTGAAAAGCTTCGCGGACCATGAAACCCCGCCGCACCGGCGCGCGCAGTTCTTCACCACGCGCGACAATTTCTATATGGCGGCCAAGCATGGCCTCCGGGCGCAGATCCGCTGGGAACATACCGATGGCCGTCCGATCGACCGCGTTATCCTGGATGAATTCCTGCCGCTCGCAGAGGAAGGGCTCAAGGCATACGGCGTCGATGGCGGGGATATCAAAACCTACCTCGGTATCATTGAGGCGCGGGTTAAAACCGGCCAGAACGGCGCAGCGTGGCAGCGCGCCTATGTGGCCAAGCATCAGGCCTCGATGGCTGATCTGTTAGCGGCTTACCTTGAGCGGCAGGCAACCGGGACGCCGGTTCATGAGTGGGATTTATGACCGAGCTCAAGACATTTGAGACCATCCCCGACGGGTTTTGGACCGTGCCTGTCACGGGGTTGAAGGACCTGCTCGGTGGGCCGTCGCTCTTCTATCTCAAGGGCGCGCGGGAACCGGCGCTTTTTGTCTCCACCTTGCTCCACGGCAATGAAACCACGGGGTTTGAGGCCGTGCGCGATGTGCTCAGGCGCCACATTGAGGCGGGGATGCCGCGCAGCCTATGGCTGTTCCTGGGGAATGTGGACGCTGCAGCAGAAGGCCTTCGGTTCCTGCCTGGACAGGCGGACTATAACCGCGTTTGGCCCCATACGCCGATGACCGGCTTGCCAGAGATCGCGCTCATGCAGGAGGTAGTGAAGCGGGTAACGGCTGAGCCGCTGTTCGCCAGCGTCGATATCCACAATAACACGGGCCGCAACCCGCATTATGGCTGCATCAATAAGCTGGAAACGCCGTACCTGCATCTGGCGGCACTGTTTTCGCGCACGACCGTCTATTTTACCGAACCGCGTGGGGTGCAGTCCATCGCCATGGCGGACCATTGTCCGGCGGTTACGCTGGAATGCGGGCAGGTGGGCGATGCTAGCGCGCACAAACATGCGGTTGATTATCTCGAAGCCTGTTTGCGGCTTCATCATATTCCGGATCATCCCATTGCGTCGGGGGATATAGGGCTTCTGCACACGGTGGCCGTGGTTAAAGTTAAGCCGGGCTTATCGATCGGCTTCGACCCGGACGATACGGATATTTCCTTCCGGCAGGATATCGACCATTTCAATTTTGGCCGGATGCCGAGCGGGAGTGTGCTTGCTTCGGTGAAAGGCGAGGATATGCCGGTTTACGTCACCGATGAGAATGGGAATGACATCACGGATAGCCTGTTCGATTTGCGGAACGGGCTGCTGATCCTGCGGGAGGATATCATCCCCTCAATGGCGACGCCGGATGCCCGGGTGATCCGGCAGGACTGTGTTTTTTATGTTATGGAACAACTTGGCGTGGCACACTTGCCAGCCTGACCCATGGTGTAAGGGGGAGAGACATGGCGGAAAACGATCGGGCGGAAAAAGACGGCATCGTCACCGGCGTGGGCGGCATATTTTTCAAATGCCGGGACCGCGAAGCCCTTGCCAGCTGGTATCAGAAGAAGCTGGGCTTTCCCTATGACGGGATCGGTGCCAGCTTCCTGTTCCGCGAAGATGACGACCCCAAGAAGGCAGGCTATCTGGTTTGGGGGCCGTTCCGTAAGGACAGCGACTATTTCCGCCCCTCCGGCAAGGATTACATGATCAACCTGCGGGTTCGGGGGCTTGATGCGCTCCTGAAACGGCTGCAGGCCGCGGGCGTGGAGCAGATCGGTGAGGTCGAGGAATATGATTACGGGCGTTTCGCCTGGATCATGGACCCGGAAGGTACCAAGATCGAACTGTGGGAACAAAAGGGTGAACCGCCAATCCATGAGCCCGACCATGAGCCGGGTATCGAATGGGGAAGCGAAGAGAAGGGGGAATAAGATGGTTTGGCTGAAACGTCTGCTGGCGCTTGCGCTGGCTGTCATTGTGCTGTTTGGCGCCTGGCTGTGGCTTGCGCCTGCGAAGATAGACCCAGTGGCCTGGACGCCGCCTAAATCCGCGGGGTTTGTCGGTGTTTTCGCCCCCAATGACAAGCTGGAGAAGGCCGAGGTCATCAAAATCAAGGATGGCACGGGGCCGGAAACCGTTGCGCTCGATAATGATGGCCGCATCTATGGCGGGCTGCAGGATGGCCGGATCATTCGTATCCTCAAGGACGGCACGCAGGAAACCTTCGCCACCATCCAGGGCGGACGCCCGCTTGGCATGGCATTCGATGCTGCCGGCAACCTGATCGTCTGTGACGCTTATAAGGGCCTTCTCAGTGTGGCGCCGGACGGAAAGGCAACGGTTTTGAGCGCGGGCGAGGGCGGCCGCCCGTTCCGCTTCACCGATGACCTGGCCATCGCCTCGGACGGCAAGATTTATTTTTCCGATGCCAGCGACACCTACAGCCAGCCGGATTACCGGCTCGATCTTCTGGAAGCGCGCGGCCATGGCCGGCTTCTGGTCTATGATCCCGCAACCGGGGTGGCCACCAAGCTGCTGGATGGGCTTTATTTCGCCAACGGTGTTGCGCTCTCGGCGGATGAGAGCTTCGTTCTGGTCAATGAAACCGGGCGCTACCGGGTCAGCCGCTATTGGCTGAAGGGCGACAAGGCGGGGACGCACGATATATTCGCCGATAACCTGCCGGGCTTCCCGGACGGTATTTCCTCGAACGGCCATGGCACCTTCTGGCTCGCCATCCCGTCCCCGCGCAACCCGGTGATGGATGATGCCCATCCCAAGCCCTGGCTCAAGAAAGTCATTTCCAAGCTGCCTGTGTGGATGCAGCCCTCGGCGATCAAGGAAGGCATCGTCGTCGCCCTTGATGAACAGGGCCGGGTGAAAGAGGTGTTCCACGACGGTGACGGCAATCCGGTCTATATGATCACCTCAGCCACGCAGGTTGGGGATACGCTCTATCTCGGCAGCCTTGACGCGCCGCAGATCGTGCGGCTCAAAGTTTCCGGCTATTGAGGAAAAAACAGGCGTCAGCCACCGACACCCGGTGGCGGCGCCGTGCCGAAGCTTTGCACCAGCGAGCCTGCAACCAGGTTCCAGCCATCCACCAGCACGAAGAAAATCAGCTTGAACGGCATGGCGATCATGACCGGCGGCAGCATCATCATGCCCATCGACATCAGGATGGAGGCGACGACCATGTCGATCACGATGAACGGCACGTAAAGCAGGAAGCCGATCTCGAACGCGCGCCTGAGTTCGCTGATCATGAAGGCGGGGACGAGGGTGGTCATCGGCACCGTGGCCGGGGTGACGTCCTTGCTGTTGCCCGCAAGATTGATGAACAGTTCCAGGTCCTTGTCGCGCACCTGCGCCAGCATGAAGTTGCGGAACGGCACGGACGCGCGCTCATACGCTTCGTTCTGGTCGATTTCCTGGTTGATGAGCGGCTGGACGCCGTCATGCCAGGCTTGCGTGAGTGTCGGCGACATCACATAGGCGGTCAGGAACAGCGACAGGGAGATCAGCACGATGTTCGGCGGCGTCTGCTGCGTGCCCATCGCACTTCTGAGCAAGGAGAAGACGATCACCATCCGGGTGAAGCTGGTCATCATCACCAGAATGCTCGGGGCGAGGCTGAGGACGGTCAGCAGCAGGATTGTCTGGACCACACGGCCGGAAAGCGTGCTGCCCTGGCCGAGGTCGAGATTGAGCGACTGGGCCATCGCAGAGCCGGTGCCGGCGATCACGAACGCGAGGAACACCGGCAGCAGCAGGAAAAAGGTCCTGAGGACGAGCTTCTTGTGGAACCGCAAGCTAGGCAGTTGCATCGCCATCATCCTTGTTAGGGCTTTTCGGGGCGTCATTGGCCCCATCTCCTGTGTCGAGCAGTTTTTCAAAGTCACTCTCTTCGGTTCCGATCATGGTAACGCCGTTCGCGCCGCTGCCGAGAAGATACTCGTGCCCGCGCCAGCGCACAATGACAAGTCTGTTGCGGGCATCGAGTGCCCGGGTTTCAAGGATGGTGATTTGTTTCTTCGCACCTTTTGCCAGCCTGGGTGTTTGGCCGGGGACAAGGCCGCTCCGTTTCAGCATCCAGACGAGGAAACCCATCAGCGCAAGGACGAAGGCCAAAGCGGCAATGGCGTTGAAAATATCACTGATCATTGCTGTTTCCGTCCTCCGGGGAAGGCTTGGCAAGAGGGGTTGTGAGCGGAGGTCTACCCGTGGTTCCATACTGCTTGGTCTGGTCCTCAGAACCGGCCGCAGCTTCCATCTTGCTGTTCTCGTTATAGACGCGTTCGAGGATCATCGATACCGCTTGGAGGGCTTCCAGGGGCACGGGGCTTTCGACCTCGAAGGCGTCCAGAAGGTCTGTCAGGTCCTTGTCCTGACGAACTTTCACGCCTTCGGCGAATGCGATGTCGAGGATTTTCTCGGCAACATACCCATGCCCCTTGGCGGTAATGCGCGGCGTGTCGGAGTCTGCTCCACGCTTGACGGCAACCGCCTTGGTTGTTGGGGTAGGGATGTCGTTGGTGTCATTCATGGCGACCATTGAGCGACAGTTGATCCGAAATTGCAAGTGGCGCCATGTTCGTGTTTGGAAAAACGTTTTATGTTTGCAACTTGTTAACCTGATTCGGGTCATGTTATGGTTCGTGCGAAAAGGTTGTGATAGGTCCCAGGACAGGCAGGCCAATGGATTTTAACAATATTCCGATTATGGCAGCGCTCAGGCAGCGTATGCGGTGGTTGAACCAGAACCAGACCGTTCTCAGCGAGAACGTGGCGAACGCAGATACGCCCGGCTATAAGGCCAAAGAACTGTCAAAGCAGGACTTTTCCGGCCTTGTGGATAACCTTTCCGGTAGCAGCAGCAAGGGGTCAGTATCCCATGTCGCGCTTAGGGTGACCGAGCCGGGACACATGTCCCTGAATGGCGGTATGGCCGGTGACTCCCATGTTATTCAAAGCAAAATTGAGGACGAATCGCCGACCGGGAACACTGTCGTTCTTGAAGAGCAGATGATGAAAGTGGCCGACAACCAGATGAAATATGGTGTTGCGGTCAATCTTTATAAAAAGAATATGGGGCTGTTGAAGATAGCCCTCGGACGAGGCGGCTAGTAGAATTGCTAACCCGCCGGCTTGAGCCAGCGTAAAGGAACAGGCACATGGACCTTCAAAAAGCGATGATCGCATCCGCGGCGGGCCTTCGGGCGCAATCCGTGCGGATGCGGGTGATTTCCGAAAACATCGCCAACCAGGATTCCGTTGCAACCGAACCGGGCGCAGACCCCTATCGCCGCAAGATCGTGACCTTCCAGAACGAGCTTGACCGGGCGGATAGGGTCAATGTCGTCAAGGCGACCGGCATCCAGTATGACAAGAAAGCCTTCGGCAAGAAGTATGACCCCGGTAACCCGGCGGCCGATGCCTCAGGCTATATCAAGACCTCCAACGTCAATGGTCTTATCGAGATTATGGATATGCGCCAGGCCCAGCGGAGCTATCAATCCAACCTGAACGCTCTTGAAGCATCGCGGCGCATGATGACCATGACGCTCGATCTGTTGCGCTAGGAGGGGGTTAGATGAACGTAAAACAACTTGATGCCGTAAACGCATATTCCCAGGCGACGCGCCAGCTCGACAAAGGCGGCGCAGCCCCGCGTGAGGGTGTGGATGGCAAGGGTGAAGGCTCGGCTTTCTCGTCGCTGATCGAAGATGCGATGGGGGATGTGACCAAAGCAACCGCCACGTCTGAATTGACGGGTGCCAGGGCCCTCACCGATAAGGCCGACATGGTCGATGTGGTAACGGCCGTTTCCAATGCCGAGATGGTCGTCCAGACCGTCGTCAGTGTTCGCGACAAGGTTATCAGCGCTTATAACGACATCCTCAAGATGCCGATCTAACCCGTGTTTCGGTTGGGGGACGTTCTATGACAGGCCCGGAAGTTCTAGAAGTAGGACGCGATGCCGTGCAGACCATGTTGCTCGTGTGCGGGCCAATCATGGCGGTCGGCATGGTCGTGGGCCTTGTGATCGCTTTTTTCCAGGCGATTACGCAATTGCAGGAAATGACCCTGACCTTTGTGCCGAAAATCCTGGCTATTTTCACGATGCTTCTGTTTTCGCTTCCTTATATGGGCCGTATCCTGAGTGCGTTCATGGGACGAATTAGCGAGCACATCATCAGCGGCGGGTGAGCGGCGTGCTTGGGCGGATTCTCCCTGCCGAGGCCTTTGGCTTTCTGCTGATTACAGTAAGATTGGCGGCCCTTGTCATGGTCATGCCCGTCCTGGGGGACCATTCGGTGCCGCGGCGTACGCGCGTGGCCTTCGCCCTTGCGCTGTCCCTGGTCATTTACCCCACAATCAAGAATATCCTGCCGCCGATGCCGGCCAGTGTCATAGAACTGGCGGCGCTTTTTATCCGTGAGCTTACGATCGGGCTGATGATGGGGCTGGTTACCCGCATCCTTTTGACGGCCACCCACACGGCAGGCTCGTTGATCGCCTTCACGACAGGCTTGTCCGCGGCGCAAAGCTTTGACCCGAGCCAGGGCTCGCAAAGCGCGCTGATTTCTACTTTCATGACCCTCATGGCCGTGACCATGATTGTGGTGACGAACATGCATCACCTTCTGATCATGGGCATGGTCAACAGCTACCAGAAATTCCCGGTGGGCATGTCCGTGCCCTATGCGGATTTCGCCACCGTGACAGTGCATTATGTCTCCTGGGCTTTCATGCTCGGGGTCCAGCTTGCCATGCCGTTCATTGTGTATGGCTTTGTCTATTATGTCGGGCTTGGCCTTATTTCCCGCATGATCCAGGGGTTCCAGGTGTTCTTCGTGGGGATGCCGGTCAACCTGTTCTTCGGGTTTGCGCTGATGATGATGTTGTTAGGCACCATCATTAACGTGTTCCTCGACCGCTTCGGTCAGCACTTAGTCGACTTCGTGGGGTAAGAGCATGGCAGAAGACGACGACCAGTCACAAAAAACTGAAGAACCCACCCCCAAAAAACTTCAGGACGCGCTGGAGAAAGGGGAAGTCGCCCAAAGCCAGGAACTCAAGACCTGGTTCCTGCTGGCCACGGCTGCGCTTTTGGTCGCCTCGACAAGCGACTATATCGCCCTTCATATCGCTGTGCCGTTCCAGGCCTATCTGGGTAAGCTCAACGCCTATGATATTGATCAGAGTGGCCTTTTCCATCCGCTCATCGGTATTCTGCAGGAAGTTCTGCTGGTTCTCGTCATCCCGCTTTTTGCTTTCATGGTGTCGGGGGTCATCTCCAACCGTATCCAGCACAAGGGGGTCTTTTCGTTAGAAAAGGTCAAACCCAGCCTGAAAAAGATATCGCCCATGGCTGGGGCTAAGCGCATGTTCTCCATGCAGAAGGGTGTCGAGTTTTTCAAGATCAGCGCGAAGCTGGTGACGGTGGCCAGTGTGATCGCCGTTATCGTCTATCCCGAACGGGGCCGGCTCGATACGGTGATGTTGCTGTCAATGCCGGACGCCTTGCACCTGATCAAGACCATCTGCATCAAGCTCCTTCTCGGGGTGGTCATGGTGATGACCGTGATCGCGGGCCTCGATTACGCCTATCAGAAATATCAGTTCATCAAGAAACTCCGCATGACCAAGCAAGAGGTCAAGGATGAGTATAAGCAGACGGAGGGCGACCCCAAGATCAAGGGGCGGCTCCGCTCAATCCGGATGGAACGCGCCCGTCAGCGCATGATGGCGTCGGTGCCCAATGCCGATGTGGTGATTACCAACCCGACCCACTATGCGGTAGCGCTGGAATATAAGCATGGCGAGATGGATGTCCCGAAGCTGGTTGCTAAAGGGATGGACGGTATCGCTTTCAAGATCCGGGAAATCGCCGAGGAAAATAATGTGCCGATCGTAGAAAACCCGCCGCTGGCCCGCGCGCTGCACGCCAGTGTCGAGATTGATGAGGAAATCCCGCCGGAACAGTATAAGGCTGTGGCTGAGGTTATCAGCTACGTCATGAAGCTGCGCCGGGCCGGCCTTGGTAAAGTGCCGGCATAAAAGCTTTTCAGGGGCTTAAGGGGCCGCTAAGCTTCCTCAAAACAAGGGTAGGAATTTATGGAAAGTCGTCTGCCGCAACCGTTTCGTGATGCGCTTATCGAAAGCGAAGCGAAGACGGGGCTACGCCTGATGGCAATGGCGCTTGCCGGGCTGTTGGGCGCGGGCGGCGCAGGCTTTCTTGCAGCGATCATCTGGGGGCTTCATGGGGCGCTTGCCGCAGCCAGCCTCGTTTTGGTCGCGACCGCTTTCACGCTTCTCAAATCGCTTTCCACCCTCGACGACCCGATCCGGCGGCGCGAGCTTCTGGACAGGGAGCTGTTGCAGGCCCTTGTCGGGCTGGAGCGTCGGGCGCTCCTGATCACCGACCTCAGCGGGACGGCTGTTGCGTCTAATGGCGGGTTCGAACGGCTTGTCCGCGGCCGGGCTGGCGGTTTGCTTGGCCTGATGGGGGACGAAGAATCCAAACATGCCTTGCAGCGCCTGGTGTCCTCGGTTCGCCAGTCGGGCACCGGGAAAATGAGCCTGAGCGGCGTTGGGGAGGGGCAGGACCTTGCCGAATTCTCGATCTCCGGCCGGCGGGTTGGCCAATATGCCATGTGGCAGGTTGTCACCGAGACCGATGTGGAACGGCTGGAAAATGAGCGCCAGCTGATTGAGGATTGGGGCGATCCGCTGTTCGAACGGCTTGAATGCGGTATCTCGCTTGAGGATGCAAACGGCCGTATCCAGTATATCAACAAGACCCTCAGGGATTGGCTGGAGCTTGACCCTGAGGCGCCTCTGCCGCGGCGTATCCAGCTCAAGGCCGGGCAAACCCAGTTACTGGTCGGCAAAAAGCAGCGGCTCGATGTCGATGTTATCGATATGCCGCTTAAGACCCGGGAAAAGGATCGGGATATCGGCCGGTACCGGTTTATCCGTCGGCTCGACCAGATCCGCGGCCGCCTGGTGCCGGAAGAGCGCCAGTTCCTGATCGACCCGATCTTCGATGCCGCGCCGGTGGCGATCGCCGTGGTCGACCGGGAAGGCATGGTTCAGGAATTCAACCAGCCGCTCAAGCGCCATCCTTCCGGCAAGAATATCAAGGTCGGCGATTCCGTACTCACGCTCGTGAAGGTCGATGACCGGGATGGTCTCAGCCAGCAGATCGCCTTTGCCTATGACGGCAAACCTGCCTCGCACCCCTTGGATGTGGTCTATAACACCCAGCCAGAACGGGTAGGGCAGGTTTTCTCCTCCTCGATCACCCGGGGGGAAGAGCAGTTCGCGATACTGTATCTTATTGATACAACGCAGGAAAAAAGCCTGGAACGCCAGTTCGTTCAGGCCCAGAAGATGCAGGCTGTCGGCCAGCTTGCCGGTGGTGTGGCGCACGATTTCAACAACCTGCTGACCGCCATCATCGGTTTCTGCGACCTGCTGCTGGTGCGGCACGACGCGGGCGACCAATCCTTCTCCGATATCATCCAGATCAAGCAGAACGCCAACCGTGCGGCGAACCTCGTCCGGCAGCTTCTCGCCTTCTCGCGCCAGCAGACGCTCCGCCCCAAGGTGCTGATGATGACGGACGTGCTGGCGGAGCTTTCGAACCTCATCCGGCGTCTGATCGGTGAGAATATCGAGCTCAGGGTCGTGCACGGCCGGAACCTGAAGCCGATCAAGGTCGACCAGGGGCAGCTTGAACAGGTGATCATCAACCTTGCCGTCAACGCACGCGACGCCATGGGCTCAGGCGGCAAGCTGGAGATCCGCACCAGCATGATCGGGCCGGACCATCCGCTGGTGGAACGCTATGACGTGATTGTGCCGGACGATTATGTGCTGGTGGAAGTGGAAGACTCCGGCTGTGGTATCCCGAAGGATAACCTCAACAAGATTTTCGAACCCTTCTTCACCACCAAGGAAGTGGGGCAGGGCACCGGCCTGGGGCTCGCCACCGTTTACGGCATCGTCAAACAGACCGGCGGTTTCGTCTTCGTTGAAAGCCAGGTCGGCAAGGGCACCACGTTCCTGTTGTTCTTCAAGGCGCATGCGTCCGAGGGGGATGAAAAGCCCGAGGACCAGAAGCCCGAAGCCCCCGCCCGGGACCTGACAGGCAAAGGCACGATCCTGATTGTCGAGGATGAGGACCCCGTGCGCATGTTCGCGAGCCGGGCGCTTGTGAATAAGGGCTACAAGGTGCTGGAGGCGGCTTCGGGGGAGGCGGGGCTCGAGATCCTGATGACCAGTCAGGAGCCGATCGACCTCCTGATCTCGGATGTGGTTATGCCCAATATGGATGGCCCCACCCTGGTGAAGGAAGCCCGCAAAAGCCTGCCTGATCTTCCGGTCATCTTCGTCTCCGGGTATGCCGAGGACATGTTCCGCAAAGACCTGGAAGACGATGACTTTTCCTTCCTGCCGAAACCTTTCTCGCTCAAGGACCTTGCCGAGCAGGTCAAGACGCTTCTCGGATAGAGCGCATCCCCTGCAGTATTGGGGATAAGGGCCTGTTTTCTGCGCATTTCAGCACGAGAACAAAAGGGGAATATTTGTTCTTGTCAGGTTAGAACAAAGCTGGTACAAAACATTGCATTGCAAGCGATGACCGCCTGTGGAATAAGGAGACCCGACAATGGCAATGCCTGAATTACAACTGGTAAAGGGAACATCCATGGACAAAGCCAAAGCGCTTGAAGCCGCGCTCAGTCAGATAGACCGGGCGTTTGGTAAGGGCTCCGTCATGAAGCTCGGTCAGCGCGAAAGCGTCGATATCGAAACCATTTCGACGGGCTCCTTGAACCTTGATATCGCGCTTGGTGTCGGTGGCCTGCCGAAAGGCCGGATTGTCGAAATTTACGGGCCGGAAAGCTCCGGTAAAACCACGCTCGCGCTTCATGCTGTTGCCGAAGCGCAGAAAGCTGGCGGTATTGCGGCTTTTGTCGATGCCGAACATGCGCTTGACCCCTCCTATGCCCGCAAGCTGGGCGTTGACCTCAATGAACTCCTGATCAGCCAGCCAGACACCGGTGAACAGGCGCTGGAGATTGCCGATACGCTGGTCCGCTCAGGGGCTGTTGATATTCTGGTCGTCGATTCCGTTGCCGCGCTGACGCCGCGGGCCGAACTTGAAGGCGAGATGGGCGACAGCCACGTCGGCCTGCAGGCCCGCCTGATGAGCCAGGCGCTCCGGAAACTGACGGCGTCGATTTCGCGCTCCAACACGATCGTCATTTTCATCAACCAGATCCGGATGAAAATCGGTGTCATGTATGGCAGCCCGGAAACCACGACCGGTGGTAACGCGCTCAAATTCTACGCCTCTGTCCGCCTGGATATCCGCCGGACCGGCGCGATCAAGGAAAAGGACGAGATCGTCGGTAACACCACCCGGGTCAAGGTGGTGAAGAACAAGGTGGCGCCGCCGTTCAAGCAGGTGGAATTCGACATTATGTACGGCGAAGGCGTCTCCAAGATGGGCGAAATCCTGGACCTGGGTGTGAAGGCCGATGTGGTTGAAAAGTCCGGCTCCTGGTACAGCTATGCCAGCCAGCGGATCGGCCAGGGCCGTGAAAACGCCAAGCGCTTCCTGCAGGAAAACCCGGATGTCGCCAATGAGATCGAACGCGCGATCCGTCAGAATGCCGGCCTTGTCAATGAAGCGATGCTGGAAGGCCGTGAAGACGATACCGAAGAGTAAGCCACAAGGGGCTTCTGTTGTCCCAAAGGTTGGCTGTTCCTTCTACGGGAACGAAAAGATCAAGGCGGTCCGTATGGGCCGCCTTTTTTGCTGGCGCGACGGTGAATTTTGGCCATTTGGGCATTCTTGTCGTGCCGCGGGAGCCACAGCGCTGGGGAATTCGGTGGCATAGGCGGCGCTCAGGCTGGACAGCGGCGGGGGCGGGCGCTACAAGAGCCTGAAAACCCGGCGGAATTCATGGTCCGGGCGTGCGTATTAATAATTGTATGAACTGAGGCTGATTTAATGGCTGGAACACTGACGGGCGCCAACGATATTCGTAAGGCATTTCTGGACTTCTTTGGCAAGAATGGCCACGAGGTCGTGCCCTCGGCGCCGCTCGTGCCGATCAACGACCCGACCCTGCTGTTCACGAACGCAGGCATGGTGCCGTTCAAGAACCTGTTCACGGGTGCAGAAACCCGGCCCTACAACCGGGCGACATCGTCCCAGAAATGTGTCCGCGCCGGCGGTAAGCACAATGACCTGGATAATGTCGGTTATACCGCGCGCCACCACACTTTCTTTGAAATGCTCGGCAACTTTTCGTTTGGCGACTATTTCAAGGAAAACGCCATTGAATTCGCCTGGGACCTGATCACCAAGGAATACGGCATCAACAAGGATAAGCTGACCGTCACGGTTTATCATGAAGATGACGAAGCCTTTAACCTGTGGCGCAAGATCGCCGGCCTTTCGGACGACCGCATCATCCGCATCGCCACCAGCGATAACTTCTGGTCGATGGGCGACACCGGCCCGTGCGGTCCGTGCTCGGAAATCTTCTATGACCATGGCGATCATATCTGGGGTGGCCCTCCGGGCAGCCCGGAAGAAGATGGCGACCGCTTCGTCGAAATCTGGAACCTGGTTTTCATGCAGTTCGAACAGCTGCCGGGTGGGGAGCGCATCGCGCTGCCGAAACCGAGCATCGACACCGGCATGGGGCTGGAGCGTATCGCTGCCGTCATGCAGGGTACGCATGACAACTATGAGATCGACACCTTCCGCCGTCTGATCGAAGCGTCGATCGATGTCACCAAAGCACCGGAGACCGACAAGACCCGTGCATCGCACCGCGTGATCGCTGATCACCTGCGTGCCTGCAGCTTCCTCATCGCTGATGGTGTGCTGCCGTCCAACGAAGGCCGCGGCTATGTGCTGCGCCGTATCATGCGCCGCGCCATGCGTCATGCCCACCTCCTGGGCGCCAAGGACCTGGTAATGCACCAGCTTGCGCCGACGCTGGTTGGTGAAATGGGGCAGGCCTTCCCGGAACTCGGCCGGGCACAGGCGCTGATCCAGGAAACCCTGAAGCTTGAGGAATCCAAATTCCGCACCATGCTCGAGAAGGGCTTGCGTCTTCTGGATGACGAACTTGGCAAGATCAGCGACAAGGACGACCTACCGGGTGAGGTCGCCTTCAAGCTTTACGATACGTATGGCTTCCCGCTGGACCTGACGCAGGATGCGCTGCGCTCGCAGGGCCGGAAGGTTGAGGTCCAAGGCTTCGACGCCGCGATGGAACGCCAGCGCGCCCAGGCGCGGGCCGCTTGGTCCGGCTCCGGCGATGCAGCCACTGAAAAAGTCTGGTTCGATATCAAGGACAAGGCCGGGGCAACCGAATTTGTCGGCTACAGCACCGAACGCGCTGAAGGCCAGATCGTTGCCATCGTCAAGGATGGTGACGAGGTTGATGAGGCCAAAGCCGGGGATGAGGTTTCCATCGTAACCAACCAGACACCTTTCTATGGTGAATCCGGTGGCCAGATGGGTGATGCTGGCACGCTGAAGGGCGCGAATGGCCGCGCCGACGTAACGGATACGCAGAAAATGATCGGCGCGCTTCATGTCCACCGCGCCAAGCTGCTGGATGGCAGCCTGAAGGTCGGCGAAGCCCTCGATATGGTTGTGGATGGGGAGCGCCGCGCCAAGCTGCGTGCCAACCACTCGGCCACGCACGTCTTGCATGAAGTGCTGCGTCAGCGGCTGGGTGAGCATGTGACCCAGAAGGGGTCGCTGGTTGCGCCTGATCGTCTCCGCTTCGATATCTCGCACCAGAAAGCGCTCTCGGATGAGGAAATCCTCGATGTCGAGCGTGAGGTCAACCGCGTGGTGCGTGAAAACGCCGCGGTCGAGACCCGTCTTCTCAGCTATGACGAAGCCATCGAAGCCGGTGCCATGGCGCTGTTCGGTGAGAAATACGGCGATGAAGTTCGCGTGGTTTCCATGGGCGAAGGCGCTGGCGGCCGTCAGCACTATTCGGTGGAGCTGTGCGGCGGGACCCACGTCAGGCGTTTGGGGGATATCGGAACCTTCACCATCGTCTCCGAAAGTGCCGTGTCGGCCGGTGTCCGCCGGATCGAGGCGCTGACGGGGGCTGCGGCGCTTGACTATCTCCTTACTCAGCAGCGGCTTCTGAAGGAGGCCGCCGCGACCCTCAAGGCTGCGCCCACAGACCTGAGCGACCGCATTTCCGGCCTTCAGGCCGAACGCAAGACGCTTGAGAAAGAGCTTGCCGATGCCCGCAAAAAAGCCGCGCTCGGCGGTGGTGCCGCCGCGGGACCTGCCACCAAGGAAATTGGCGGCATCAAGTTCCTCGGCCAGGTGCTGGACGGCATCAGCCCGAAGGACCTGCGGGGCCTTGCGGATGAAAGCAAGAAGAAACTCGGCTCCGGTGTGGTATCGTTCATTGCCGTCAATGACGGCAAAGGCGCGGTGCTTGTCGGTGTGACCGATGACCTGAAAGACCGCGTAAGCGCGGTTGATCTGGTGCGCGTCGCTGCCGCTGCGATCGGCGGTCAGGGCGGCGGTGGCCGTCCCGACATGGCACAGGCTGGTGGCCCGGACGGTGACAAGGCCGCGGACGCCATCAAGGCGATTGAAGACACCCTGGCCGCCATCTGACCAGGGTAGGCGGCCGGAACGTTTGTTCACGGCCGCCGGGCATAAAAGGGGAAGGCATGGCGGCTTCGGGCCTCAGGCGCAGAACGTATGATTTTCTCGAACTTGGCAGTTTCGCGGGACGCGCGGCTGCCGCTTTCGAGTTTTTCATGATCGGCCTGATCCTCGCCAACCTGGCGGCGGTCGCGCTCGAAACCGTGCCTGCATATTGGGAAAAATATCATCATTTTTTCCATTGGTTCGATGTCGTCTCCGTCATCATCTTCACCATCGAATATGTCGCCCGGGTTTGGGCGAGCGCGGAGCGGGAGTCAGTCGCGGGCGACACGGCCTTCATGCGGCGGGTGCGTTATGTCCTGTCGCCGTCGGCGCTGATTGACCTCCTCGCCATCCTGCCGTTTTACCTGTATCTCGGCGCGGTCACGACCGTTGACCTGCGTGAGCTTCGGGTCTTCCGGCTGCTCCGGCTGTTGAAGCTTGTGCGCTATTCCCCGGCACTGTCATCCTTGGGTAGGGTCATCTATGCCGAGCGCCGGGCTTTGATTGCCGCGCTCATCATCATGATGGGGCTGTTGTTTTTCGCTGCGACCATCATGTACGGCGTTGAACATGAGGCCCAGCCGCAGGCGTTCGGCAGCATCCCCGAAGCGCTTTGGTGGGCGCTTTCCACGCTCACGACCGTGGGCTATGGCGATGTGGTGCCGGTAACGGTGACAGGCAAGATCATTGGTGGCTTCGTCATGATTTTCGGCCTAGCCTTTTTCGCGTTGCCCATCGGTATCGTTGCCTCCGGCTTTTCCGATGAAGTACACCGGCGTGAGTTTGTCGTGCCGGTTGGTGTCGTTGAGGATTTCCCGGTCTTCTCCCGCCTGCCGCGGGAAGTGGCTCACGAGGTGGCGACGCGCGTACGGTCACTCGCGATTGCGCCCGGCACGGTGCTCAGTCACCGTATGGACGTGGACAATGGCCTCTATTTCGTCATGTCGGGCGAGGTGAGCGCCTTCTTCAAGCACCGGCCGATCCCGATGCGCTCGGGGGACTTTGTCGGCGAATGCGGTCTCATCAATGAAAACCGGCACCAGCCGGCAGCGGTCGCGCACACGCGCTGCCGCGTTATGTGGCTGGAAAGCACCGATCTGCATATGATCCTGTCCATCTACCCGGACCTGGGTGATCAGATCATCACCTACGCGGGGGAACGCCTGGCCGAGTTTGTTGAGGCCAGCTACCTGAACGCGGAGGAACGCTCGGCCATGCTTGAAAGCCTGGAAGCCTGGATGCAGAAGGCTCGGACCTGACGACATAGGGCAGGGATGTCCGGCCATTAAAACCTGCACCTCAATAAAAAAGCCGCCCGGTGAGGGGCGGCTTTCGTGTTCTTGTTACTGACGTGCCTTAGCCGAACTTGGCTTTCAGGTTGTCGTCGATCTTGTCGAAGAACTGGCCGGTGGTCATCCAGCTCTGGTTCGGGCCGATCAGCAGTGCCAGGTCTTTGGTCATGCAGCCGCTTTCGACGGTCTCGATACAGGTGCGCTCGAGCGTCTTGGCGAATTCGACCACTTCCGGCGTGTTGTCCATGTTGCCGCGATACTGCAGGCCGCGGGTCCAGGCGAAGATCGACGCGATCGGGTTGGTCGAGGTTTCCTTGCCTTCCTGGTGCTGGCGGAAGTGGCGGGTCACCGTGCCGTGTGCGGCTTCGGCTTCAACCGTTTTCCCATCCGGCGTCATCAGGACCGAGGTCATCAGGCCGAGCGAACCGAAGCCCTGGGCCACGGTGTCGGACTGGACGTCGCCGTCATAGTTCTTACAGGCCCACAGGAAGCCGCCAGCCCACTTGAGGGCACAAGCGACCATGTCGTCGATCAGGCGGTGTTCGTAGGTGATGCCGGCGTCCTTGAACTGGTCCTTGAACTCGTTCTCATAGACTTCCATGAACAGGTCCTTGAAGCGGCCATCGTATGCCTTGAGGATCGTGTTCTTGGTCGAAAGGTAAACCGGATATTTCCGCATCAGGCCATAGTTCATGCTGGCGCGGGCGAAGTCGCGGATGCTGTCATCCACGTTATACATGCCCATGGCAACACCGGATTCTGCGAATTCATAAACTTCGCGCTCGATGGCTTCGCCGCCGTCGGCCGGGGTGAATTTCATCGTCAGCTTACCGGCGCCCGGCACCAGGAAGTCGGTGGCGCGATACTGGTCACCGAAGGCATGACGGCCGATGACGATCGGCTGGGTCCAGCCCGGAACAAGCCGCGGCACGTTCTTGATGATGATCGGTTCACGGAAGACGGTACCGCCGAGGATGTTCCGGATGGTGCCGTTCGGGCTGCGCCACATTTTCTTGAGGTTGAATTCCTCAACGCGGGCTTCATCCGGCGTGATGGTCGCGCACTTGACGCCGACACCGTGTTCTTTGATCGCGTTGGCGGAATCGATGGTGATCTGGTCGTTGGTGGCGTCGCGGTTTTCGACCGAAAGGTCGTAATACAGAAGGTCCACGTCGAGATAGGGCTGGATCAAACGCTCGCGGATCCACGTCCAAATGATACGGGTCATTTCATCGCCGTCGATCTCAACAATAGGATTTTTTACCTTAATCTTGCTCATTTGTCCCTCAAATTTACTAGTTGCCAGGTGGGCTTTTCGGGTGCCGGTGCGGGGAGCACCAGCGAAATTTTGCCGCACCCTATCACCAGTTTCACAATTGTTGAAGAGCCAACACGCTGAAAATGGCGTTTTGGCCCATGGATAGCGGCTTTTGGGCCTTAAAACAGCTGGCTTTTGCTTTGGTCGCTGGTGGTTTGATGGGTGAGATAGCGGATCGCGTCCTCGGCCGTGTCCGCGACTTTCAGCAGGTCAGCATTCTCGGGCGCGGCGAAGCCGTCATCGACCACATGGCGGATGAGTTCGAGAAGCGGCGACCAATAGTTCTCATGGTTCAGAAGAATGATCGGCTTTTCATGGAGGCTAAGCTGCGCCCAGGTCATGATCTCCAGCGTTTCGTCGAGTGTGCCGAGCCCGCCGGGCAGAACGATGAAGGCGTCCGAGCGGTCGAACATCATGCGCTTGCGGTCATGCATGTTCTGGGTGACATGCAGTTCGGACAGGCCCTCCTGGGTGATTTCGATGGCGTCTAGATGTTCCGGGATGATGCCGATGACCGGCGCGCCTGCATCGCGGGCGGCCCGCGCGACCACGCCCATAAGCCCGATGGAACCGGCGCCATAGACGAGCGACATACCGGCGCCGGCGATCAGCCGACCGACATCGTCCGCAAGTTTTTCATAGGCCGGTTTATTCCCCATCCGCGAGCCACAATAAACACATACCGATTTGATGGGATGCCGCATTTCCATATCCACGCTCTCTTTCGTTACGCCGTCAAACAATTGACATGTTTTTCGTAAAATCATCTTTCAATATACAGCCTTGATTGTTAAGGCTTTGTTGAATGATTTGTAAGGCCAAACATGCCCCCATTTGAAACCAAGAACGATGACCGGCGCCGCCTTGTCATCGGCATCACCAGTGCGGTGATCGCCGTCGGCGCACTCGTATATGTTTTTTGGGGGCAGGAAAAGGACGCCAGCAAACCGGCTGAGAAGCCAGCTGTCACCGCTGAAGCAAAGAAGGCGGAGGCCGAGAAAAAGGCTGTTCCCGCGTTCGACCTCGTCCGCATTTCCCGGGGTGGTACCGGCGTTATCGCCGGTCGGATGGCGCCGGGTGCGGTGGTCGAGCTTTACGCAAACGGCAAGAAGGTTTCGGAAGTCACCGCCGATGAGAACGGCGAGTGGGTGATGATCCTCGAGCAGCCGCTTGAAAGCGGCTCTGTTGAGCTGAATCTCAAAGCGCATCAAGGGGATAAGGGCCCAGTATCCGAAGCCGACAAGGTGGTGGTGGTCTCCGTACCCAAGCGCGATAACCAGCATTTCCTCGAGCGCCAGCAAAATGGTGTTGTCGCCGTTCTGACCCCCAAGAACGGGGAGGGCGCCAGCACGGTGCTCCAGAAACCGGGCGTGGCGGCCTATGCTGAGGTGGGTGAAAGCCTGAGCGTGGACACGATCGATTATGGCGACGGCGGGCAGCCGGTCATCGCCGGTCATTCGCTGCCGCGTGTCGAGGTGCGGGTCTATATGGATGGCTCTTATGTCGGCAATTCCAGGGCTGACGACCAGGGCCGCTGGCAGGTAACCCATGATGGCGCGTTCAAGCCGGGGCAGCATGTCCTCAGGGTCGATCAGACCATCAGCGAAGGTAAGGTCCAGCTTCGAATCGAACAGCCGTTCTCGACCGGGGAGCCGCTCGACCCGACCAGCGCCGAAAGCGGTGTCTTTATCCGCCCGGGTAACACCCTCTGGCAGATTGCCCGCCAGCTTTATGGGTCAGGCGTGCGCTATACCCTGATTTTCCGCGAAAACAGCGAACAGATCAAAGACCCGGACCTCATCTACCCCGGGCAGATCTTCCGGTTGCCGAAAAAGGCTGAGACCAAGAAAGAGGGCTGAGTTCAGCCAGCTTTCCCGAAGGCCTGACGGCTTTCCCCTTAATGAAGGGGCTTGAGGTGGGAGCGCAGGGCGCGCAGGTGGGTTTCCGATTCCAGAAGGATCAGCGTCAGCGCGCCCATCAATTGCGAGCCTGTAAGCTGCTTGTCGGTCAAGGTGACGCTGTTGAAAAGGACTTCGCCCTTTTTATTGATCAGATAAGCGCCATCGATGCCGCGGTTGGTGGCATAAACGCGTTCGATCGCCATCGTGCGCTGGGCTGCGTCTTCCACAGTGAAATAAAGTCGGCCGAGCGTGGCGTTCAACCGGACGCTGCCGCTGCCGTCCGGCTTTTCTTCGGCCGAGGCGTGGAACTGGATGCCTTCCCATTCAAAATCGAGCTTGTCGAACGTCGGATCATCAAGGCGCTCCAGATGTCCCTGAACTTTGGCAAGCGTTTCTTGAAGTTTCATGGTGTCGCATCAATCCTTACACGGACAAGCAATTGTCCAGTCCCCGGATATAAACATCGCCGGACAGTTTTAAACAAGTGTAAATAGGGGCGAATTTTGTTTTGCCGGACAGGCTTGGCATTTTCTTGGCCTTTGAGTGAGATTTTGCTATTTGCCTCTGGTGTCATTACATAAGGACCCGGGCCAAGGCCCTGTCGCGATAGCTTGACGGCAAGGCGGCAAACGGCCAGTGTGACGGTGTTAACAACAAGGATAAAGGCGGCAGCCCATGAAGGCTATGGACGTAGTCATGACCCCAATTAACCGCGAGGGGCATTTGTTTGTGGCGATATTTTTTATCGCCTCTCTGGCTCTTTTCTGGGTGGCGGAGCCTCTCGGCTGGATCGGCCTCATCCTCACCGCGTGGTGTCTTTATTTCTTCCGGGATCCGGAACGGGTCATTCCCGATGAAGCTGGCGTGCTGGTAAGCCCGGCAGACGGTACTGTCTGTGCGGTCACCGAAGCAACGCCGCCGGCGGAGCTGGACATGGGCGATGCCCCTCGGATCCGTATCTCTATCTTCCTGTCCGTCTTCAATGTCCATGTGAACCGCTCGCCTGCGACAGGGCAGGTTACCAAGCTGGCCTATGTGCCGGGCAAATACCTGAATGCCGCCGCGACGGAGGCCAGTGAGGAAAATGAGCGCCAGCTTATCCGCATGACCACGGAAGACGGCCATGACATTGCGTTCGCGCAGGTAGCCGGGCTCGTTGCCCGCCGCATCCTGTGTGACCTCAGCGAAGAGCAGTCGGTTGCGCGCGGGGACCGTTTCGGACTTATCCGTTTCGGCAGCCGTACCGACATCTATCTCGATGACGGGCTGGTGCCGACGGTCAAGGTCGGTCAAACCATGATTGGCGGTGAAACCATCATCGCCCGCAAACGGTGATGGGCGACGCCATGCCACGGGAAAAGAAAGCGCTCCTGTTCAAAGCCGTTTCCATTCGCACCATCCTGCCGAATGTCGTGACGCTGTTGGCGTTCATGGCGGGGCTGACGGCAATTCGTTTCGCGCTGTCTGGCCGGTGGGAAATGGCGGTTACGGCCATTTTGCTCGCAGGCGTGTTTGACGGGCTCGATGGCACGGTGGCGCGTCTTCTCAAAAGCACCAGCAAGTTCGGTGCTGAACTGGATTCTCTGTCCGATATCGTCGCCTTCGGAGTGGCGCCGACGGTCATTCTCTATCTCTGGGGGCTTCAGGCGCTCGACCGGCTCGGCTGGGCTGTCTCGCTCGTCTATGCCATCGCCATGGCACTGAGGCTTGCCCGCTTCAATGCCCGGCTTGAGGATGAAGAGGAACCGCGCAAACGGCTCGGCTTCCTGACCGGGGTACCGGCACCAATGGGGGCCGCGCTCCTTCTCGTGCCGCTGATGGTGGATTTCATCATCGAAGGCGAATTCCTGCGCCAATATCAATATATCGTCGCGGTCTATTCCCTGATGATTGCGATCTTGATGGTGTCGACCCTGCCGACGATCTCCCTGAAAGCACTCAGGGTGCCGAAGGAATGGCTGGTGCCGGTTATGCTGATCATCGGTGTTGTCATTGCGGGGCTGTTTGCCCGCACGTGGATGGTGCTGATCGGGATCGCGGTGCTGTATCTCGCTTCGATGCCGCTGACATACCTGGCTTACCAGAAGCGGCGCGAGCAGAAGAAGAACCTCTGAGGGCAGGGGATTACCCCGTCTGTTTTTCAGGAGCCGGGCTCAAGCGGGCCCGGTTTTCTTTTAGGAAGCGGCGTGCGGCTTCCTGCATCACCAAACCATATTCCAGCACAAACCGGGCGACAGTGCCCTGTTCGTCCTTCAAATGGCCCTTCAGGAGCGCGATTTGCTCATCATGTTCGCTGATGCGGTCATGGATAAGGGCGTTGATCCTGTCTGGGCTGACGGCTTCTGCGAATAAAAGGGCGGCCAGAAAGTCCGACCGGTGGCGGTCAGGTCCGGGCGCTGCGGTGAGGGACTGCTCCAGCGCCTTCCGCCCATCCGCCGTCAGGCTGTAGACCTTTTTATCGGGCCGTCCCGTTTGGCTTTCAGCCCGGCAGGCGACAAGCCCGTCCGCTGTCATTTGTGTTAGCGCAGGATAAATAGAACCGTAGCTTGCCTCGCTGAAAAAGCTGAAGCTGCCATCGGTGACCATTTTCCTGATTTCATACCCTGTGGCTTCCCCAAGGCTGAGGATGCCGAGGCAAAGGGTGCGGATATCCATGCGCTGTCTCAAACAATATTATTATGTCTCCTTTAAATGGGGAGACCTCCTGGAATTTAAAGAGGGCAGCGGGATATTGGGAAAGAACAAGGTGAGCCGCGCAGCTGGCATCGCATTTGCATTAATTCTTGCGAGTGAATAGGCATTCCGGCGCGGAGAGACGCCATAGGGTGCAAAACGCCGAAATTCGGCGCTGAATTAGGAAGGGTAAGCTCATGTTGGCTGCAAAATTAACCCACCGGGCACGGTTCGGCTCACCGCTGACGCGGGTAATAGTTGCCGGTCTTGCGCTTATGGTCTCGGCCTGCCAGTCAGATAATCTGTGGCAGGGTGATGATGTGAAGGTGGAAGCGCGCCAGACCAATCTGGAACATACGGTAACCCGGGTGGATGAAAATCATCGGGACCTTCTCGACCGTTTCAATTCGCTGGAACGGCTGTATGTGGACCTGGTCAGGCAGGTGCGGGCGCAGGATGCTGAGATCAATACCCTGCAGACCAAGCTTGCCAACTTCAAGAAAGACCCGAAAACAGCCCTGGAATTGAGCCATCTTCAGAAAGATGTCTCCAAGGTCCATGGTCAGATGAAGAAGCTGGAAGACCGTGTCTTCTCGGTTGAAATGGCGGACAGGACCGCGCGTCAGGTCAATATGCCGACACCGGCTGCCAAGTCTTCGACCGTTCAGTCGGGCGCGGATGTAAAGGATGACAAGACGGCAGCGCCGTCAAACGAAGCTGCTGGCGGTACGGGCTCTACCCCGGTGGCGCAGAAGGCAACCGCAGAGAAGACCTTCTACGGGGTGCATCTGGCGTCCTACCGCAGCAAAGACCAGGTGGCTTCCGGTTGGAAATCGCTGGTGCGGGCGTTCGGCGCCGACCTCAATGGTCTGACCCCGCTCGTCTATGTGCAAAGCCAGGACGGTATCGGGACGTTCCTGCGCCTGATCGCGGGGCCGCTGATGAGCGAACAGGAAGCGCAGTCCCTGTGCGACCGGATTCGCAAAAATGCCAGCGAACAATATTGCCGCGTGTCCGAATATCAGGGCGAACCGGTAGAATAAAGAGTGCGGGGCCTTCTGGCCCCGTTTCATTTGCATTTTAAACAACCGGTTGCACTATCATGGAGTGGGGTTAAGCGCTTTTATTTCCCAAAGCCCCCTTGACAGAAGCGCGTGAATCCTGTCGGATGCTGTTCACCCTTGGTTTAGTGGATGTTCTGATCAACTTGGGGAGGTGAGATCAGACTGGGCGCCAATGCGGCAGCCGCCACGTACAAGGGCCGGGCATACCTGGGGGTTTCGCTCGGATTAGGCGCGGTGTATCAGTCCTGAGGATCTGTTCGCCGCGCCTCTTATTTTCTACAGACATCGCCATCATTCTGACGCTGCCTTGACCAGAAGGCGGCGCCATTTGTGTGCCTGACGCTGATGATAATCCAGATATAAAAAGACCGAAATAGGGCAAAGCGCCGCAGGAACGGCGCTTTGGTCAGTCTGGGTTTGTGTGTGGGAGAGGGCTCAAGCCCGCTGAGGGCGAACGGCAGCCGGCTTTGCGCCGCGTAGCGGCGTGCGCCGCAGGCTGGGGCGGAAGGGCAGGTTCCGCCAAACGATGCTGAGCCCATCCTGAAGCGCGGCCATACCCAGGGCACCCATGACGATAAAACCGATGATGATTCCCATGTGAGCAAAACTTAGCATCTTAGCCTCCGTTCCTTTTTTGTTCTTCTACGCTGCCTGCGGCCTCCCGTCAAGAACAAAAAGAGAACATTCTTATTTTGTCTCAAAGTCCACGCATTTGCTTTGCACAATTTGGCGCCTGGATGATATGTAGAAGGCAAGTGAGCCGCTCCTGAGATGAGCGGTGAAAAAAATAGAAAACGAGAAAAAATATGTCATTGGAAGAAGGGCGCGCGCGCCAGGGCAAGAAGCCCGGCAGCCGCTCCGATCGTCCCACCGGACAAGGTGGTGGGCGCGACCGGCAAAAAGAGGCAGCGACAGAGGCCCATGAGGGCCCGCGCCAGCGTAGGCCATACCGCGAAAGCAGGGCTTTTTCCCGCGGTGTCTATAGCGCGATCGACCTCGGCACCAACAATTGCAGGCTTCTGATTGCCCGCCCGACCCGGCAGGGTTTCCGTGTTATTGACGCCTTTTCCCGCATCGTCCGTCTGGGCGAGGGGGTTTCCGCCAACAACCGCCTGTCTGATGAGGCGATGGACCGGGCCGTTGAGGCCCTGAAGGTCTGTGCCGAGAAGATCCAGCGCCGCGGTGTGACCTGTATGCGCCATGTGGCGACCGAGGCCTGCCGCGTGGCCGATAACGCGCCTGAATTCCTCACCCGGGTGAAGGAAGAAACCGGGCTCAACCTCGATATTATTTCCGCACGGGAAGAAGCGCGGCTTGCTGTCATGGGCTGCCAGTCGCTGATCGCGCCGGGCAACAAGCACGCGCTGGTGTTCGACATCGGCGGCGGCAGTACCGAACTGATCTGGGTGCGGGTGCTATCGGGCCGCCGCACTGAAATCAGCGGCTGGATGTCGATCCCCTGGGGCGTGGTCAACCTGTCTGAACGGTTCGCGGTGCCCGGGATTACCCCGCCGCCTGAACAATATACGTCCATGGTCGAGGAGGTCGCGTCCCATCTGCGCGCGTTTGAAGATGCGCATCAGGTCGGTTCGGTGATCAAGAAGCGCCATACCCAGTTTCTCGGCACGTCCGGCACGGTCACGACGCTGGCGAGCCTGCACCTCAACCTGCCACGCTACCAGCGTGACAAGGTCGATGGCGCCTGGATGAAATCCCGCGATATCTACAGCCTGTCGCAGCGTGTGGCACAGATGACCCACGCCGAACGTGCGGCCCAGCCCTGTATCGGGGAAGAAAGGGCCGACCTTGTGGTCGTAGGCTGTGCTATTCTCGAAGCGATCCTCGGCATGTGGAACGTGCCGAGCCTCAGGGTCGCTGATCGTGGCATCCGCGAGGGCATCCTGCGCGGGCTGATGCAAACAGAACATGAACCCCGCACCGGTGATGGTCGCAATCGACAAAGGGCAGGCTGATCATGGCAAAAGGCTGGAACAACCAATCGACAACCCGAAGCCGGGCGCGCGGCGCCAAGGTACGGGTGAAAACCGCGCGCGGGCGTAAGCCGTCCTCGACGCGCTGGCTGCAGCGTCAGCTGAACGATCCTTATGTGGCTGAGGCGCAGCGCCTGGGCTACCGGTCCCGTGCGGCTTTCAAGCTCGGGGAGATCGATGACCGCTATAATATCCTCAAGGGCGCGAAGCGGGTGGTCGACCTTGGCTGCGCGCCGGGCGGCTGGACCCAGATACTGACCGAACGCCTGCCGGAGACAACCCAGATCATCGGGATCGACCTTCAGGAAGTGGAGCCGATCCCCGGTGCCAAGATGTGGGTGATGGATTTCCTGGACGAAGGCGCGGAAGAGGAACTGATGGCCGAGCTGGATGGCCCGGTCGATGTGGTGCTGTCCGATATGGCCAACTCGGCCACCGGCCACCGGGCGACGGACCAGATGCGTACCATGGCGCTTTGTGATGCCGCGCTCGATTTCGCGATCAAGGTTTTGGCGGAAGGCGGCACCTTTGTCGCCAAGGTCCTGCAGGGTGGGGCCGACAATGACCTCATGCGCCGGATGCGGACTCACTTCTCCAGCGTCAAGCATCTGAAGCCGCCTTCAAGCCGCCAGGACAGCAAGGAATGGTTCGTGGTCGCCCAGGGCTTCCGCCACGCTAAAAAGGCCGCCGTGGGTGCGCATGAGGGTGGTGACGACACGCCTTCCAAGTAAGCGTCTGAAATATAAGGCTTCTGGCGGACGGACCTGCTGTGTGAAACTTTTGAAAGATTCGCATTGCATTTGGGTCCGCCTTCGCGGTATTGAACGGCGAATATCAAATGAACCCTGATCCGGCAGCTCGTGCGCAACCAGGCGAGATGCCCTGCGCCCAAAGAGCGCCCCATTAGACAGGAATGACCATGGATATTCGCCTCGGCCTCACATTCGACGATGTTCTCCTTGTACCGGCTGCCAGTGACGTAATGCCTGCGCAGGTCGATGTACGGACCCACGTTACCCGCGAAATCGAACTCAATATGCCGCTTCTCTCGGCCGCCATGGATACGGTGACCGAAGCCAACATGGCGATCGCCATGGCGCAGGCCGGCGGTATCGGGGTTCTGCACAGGAACGTGACCGAAGAAGAGCAGGCCGAGATGGTCCGTCAGGTGAAGAAGTTCGAGAGCGGCATGGTCGTGAACCCGGTCACCATGTTCCCGGACCAGACCCTGGCCGATGCCATGGAGCTGATGACCCGCCACAAGATCTCCGGTATCCCGATTGTCGAACGCGCGAACCACGCCGGGCCGAAAAAGCTCGTCGGTATCGTCACTAACCGCGATGTCCGCTTCGCCACCCAAATGGACCAGCCGGTTTCCGAACTGATGACCCGTGATGTGGTCACCGTGCAGGAAGGTGTCTCGAGCGAGGAAGCCAAGCGCCTGTTCCACCAGCACCGGATCGAGAAACTGATTGTCGTCGACAGCGACCACCGCTGTGTCGGTCTTATCACCGTCAAGGATATGGAAAAGGCCGTCGCGAACCCGAACGCCGCCAAGGACGCCAAAGGCCGCCTGCGCGTTGCCGCCGCCACCACGGTGGGCGAGAAGGGCTTTATCCGCGCTGGCATGCTGGCGGACGCCGAGTGTGACCTGATCGTCCTCGATACCGCCCACGGCCACAGCGCCCGGGTGATCGAACAGGTTGCCAAGATCAAGAAGGCTTACGGCCATGTCCAGCTGGTTGCCGGTAACGTCGCGACCGCAGACGCCGCCAAGGCGCTGATCGACGCGGGCGCTGACTGCATCAAGGTTGGCATCGGGCCGGGCTCCATCTGCACCACCCGCGTGGTCGCCGGTGTCGGTGTGCCGCAGCTGACCGCCGTGAGCGATGTCGCTTCGGTGGCTGACAAGCAGGGTATCCCGATTATTGCCGATGGCGGCCTCCGGACCTCGGGTGACGTAGCGAAAGCCATTGCCGCAGGCGCCAGCGCCTGCATGGTTGGCTCGCTCCTCGCCGGTACCGAAGAAGCCCCGGGCGAAGTGTTCCTGTATCAGGGCCGCTCTTACAAGGCGTATCGCGGCATGGGCTCCGTTGGCGCCATGGCGCGCGGCTCCGCTGACCGTTACTTCCAGGATGACGTCAAGGATACGCTGAAGCTGGTCCCGGAAGGCGTTGAGGGCCAGGTGCCTTATAAAGGCCTCGCAGGCAACGTTCTGCACCAGCTGGTTGGTGGCCTCAGGGCTTCCATGGGCTACACCGGCAACCGCACCATCGACCTGATGCGCAAGAACGCTCAGTTCGTCCGTATTACCAACTCGGGCCTCAAGGAAAGCCACGTCCACGACGTGACGATCACCCGGGAATCACCCAACTACCCCAGCAAGTAACGGCGGAGGACGATGCAGCCCGCCGCGCGCCTTGCCGCCGCCCTTGAGCTTCTGGAAGCTATTGAGACGGCCATGAGCGCGCGGGCGCTGCCGGCTGATGTCCTGACCTCCAACTATTTCCGTGCCCGCCGCTATGCCGGATCGAAAGATCGGCGCGCCATATCGGACATGGTTTACACAATCCTGCGCGGCCGCGGCCTCTATATGTGGGCGCTTGAGAGTGCCGGGCAGGGTACCATAGATGCCCGCGCCCTCCTGATCGCCTATCTTGCTCATACGGATTCCGAGGCGCTGACGCTGTTCGGAACGGATGCCCGCTTTGCGCCTGCCGCCATAAGCGCGGATGAGGAAGCGCAGGTCGCCAAGCTGAAGGCGCTGGATTGGTCGACAGCCCCGGCGGCGGCAAACGCGAATGTGCCCGCATGGGCGCAGCCCGGGTTTGAGCGCCGCTTTGGCGGAGCCTGGCAGGAAATAGCTGCCGCACTATGTGGCCACGCGCCGCTGGATATCCGCCTCAATCCGCTTAAGGCAGGCAATCAAAAGTTTCAGGATAAAATTAAGTCTGCTCTGGAAGGTTTTGAAAAAACAAAACTTTCACCAATTGGATATCGTGCCGAAAAACATGTGAACCTTGGCGGCAGCCCGGCCTATCGGGACGGTCTTGTCGAGGTCCAGGATGAAGCAGCACAGGTGGCCAGCTTGCTGGTTGAAGCCGGCCCCGGGCAGCAGGTGGTGGACCTGTGCGCAGGCGCGGGCGGCAAAAGCCTGCTGATCGCCGCGACGATGAAAGGCAAGGGCCAGGTCCATGCCTGCGATATATCCGGCAAACGGCTTTCTGAACTGAAAACCCGTGCGAAGCGCGCCGCCGCCCATAATATCCAGCCGCTCAAACTGCCGCTTGAAGGCGAAGCGCGCACACAGGCGCTGGCCCCGCTTCAGGGCAAGGCGGACCGGGTTGTTCTCGATGTTCCCTGCACCGGCAGTGGTACCTGGCGGCGGAGCCCGGATCAACGCTGGCGCTTTGACAAGGATTCCTTAACCGCGCTCAGGCACACTCAGGAAAGCCTGCTCCATGAAGGGGCGGGACTGGTGGGCCCCGGCGGCCGGCTTGTTTATATGACCTGTTCGGTGCTGCCTGAGGAAAATGAGGACGTGATCCGCCATTTTCTGGAAAGCCCGGAAGGGCAAGGCTGGCAGGTGCTGGACTATCGGGCCATATGGTCCAATGTGATGGAAAGCCCGCCCCCGGAGAGTTTGGCCTTGATGCCGGAAATGCTGCAACTGGCACCGGTGCCCCATGAAACGGACGGCTTTTTTGTCGCGATTTTGGGGCGTTCTACCTAAAAACCATGGCAAGCAGCCAAAAACCGGGTAGCATGAGGCAACAAAGAACGTGATGAGGAATGGCATGGCAATGCGGAAACTGACGGCTCTTTGCGTTGCGGCGGTGGTCTTTACCCTGCCAGCGGCGGCCCAAACAGCCAGCAAATATCAGGCGCTTTCCCGTGAATTGGTGAGCGAGGGCCAGGCGGCACTCAGCGCCAAGCAGACCAAGAAAGCCAAGGAGCTTTATGAACGCGCGCTGGTGGCGGACCCCGCCAATGTGAATGCGCTCGTGGGCCTTGGTAAAACCCATGAAGCCATGGGGCTGGTTGGCCACGGCCTGCGCAACTACCGTCAGGCGCTGGAGTTGGAGCCCAACGACAAGGCTGCGCTTGAAGCCCAGGCCCTGGCGTTCCTGAAGCGGGACCTGGTTTCCCGGGCCACCGACAACCGGGACAAGCTTGCCCGCCTGTGCGCGGACGGTTGCAAGCCGCTTGCGGATGTGGATAGCGCGCTTTCCGCTTACCATGCCCAAAAGGCGGAAGCCGATGCCCCCGCCCATAAGGTGGCCAAGAAGGAAGGCCGTTAAGCTTTCCCTTCTGATCTTGCCTTAAACAAAAAGAGCGCCCGGTTTTGGGCGCTCTTTGTTTTTCTGCTGCGGTGCGGTGCTTACCGGAAGCTGCCGCCCCATTCAGCCGACAGGTAGGTGAAAACGACCCAGCAGGCCAGGTTCTGCTGAAGCTGGGCGGGGTCCACCTTGTCGAGCGTGTCGTCAGCCGTGTGGTGCAGGTCGAAATAGCGGGTACCATCCTGCATCAGGTCCACCGCCGGAACACCGGCATCCTTAAGCAGGCTCTGGTCAGACCCGCCTTCGACCTTGCCGCCACGCCGGGTAACGCCAATCGGGCCAAGCACACGGGCCATGGCGTCGATCACATGGAGCGAATCCTCGCTAACAGCGGCACGAAGGCCATAGATATTGTCAGCCCCGAAGTCCGATTCCGCTTCGATGGCGATATTCTTCAGCTCGTCCTTATGGGCGGCGACATAAGCCTTGGCGCCCAGAAGGCCCGGCTCTTCCGAGGCCCACAGGATAACCCGGATGGTCTTGCGCGGGTGCTGGGGCGCCATGTCCTTGATCATCTTGGCCGCAGCAACCGTCAGGGCCACGCCCGCGCCGTCGTCGATGGCACCGGTGCCGTGGTCCCAACTGTCGATATGGCCACCGATGACGACGGCCTGGTCCGGGGTTTCACGGCCGGTGATCTCGGCGATGACATTGGCGGTCTGAACCTTGCCGTAATCCTTGGTCTGGATGTCCAGATGCAGTTTGACCGGCTTGCCTTCCTTAAGGATGCGCATCAGCTGGTCGGCATCGGGGTTCGAAAGCGCCGCAGCCGGGATCTTTTTGACGCCGTCCTCATAGCGCTGGATGCCGTCATGGGGCAGGCGGTGCGTGTCAGTCCCGATCGAACGGATGACAACAGCCAAGGCACCTTTACGGGCGCCTTCCGCGGCACCATGGGCGCGGGCCTGCACGGCCGGGCCATAACCGGAGCCGTCCTTGGCGCGTTCCATACGGTTGGAGATGAAGGCGATCTTGCCTTTCACCTTGGCCGGGTCTGCGGCTTTGAGGTCGGCAAGCGTGTCGAACTGGACAACGTCAGCCGTCAGGCCGCCTTTGGGGGTCGAGACCGAGTGGCCGAGCGCCGTGATCAGCACCGGCTGCGCGTAAGGTGAAATGATGCTGGCGGTTTGCTTGATCCGCTCCCAATGGTCAACGGTGACCGGCTCGGTCCAGACCTTGTCGAAGCCCATGGCCTTCAGCTTGGCCTCAGCCCAGTCGATGGCGGCGCGCTCATGCTTGCTGCCCGAAAGCCGCGGGCCGAACTTGGTGGTCAGTTCCTCAAGAAGGCTATAGGCCGTGTCGGACTTGAGTGCGGCATCGCGCAGCTTGGCCGCCATTTCGACCGCTTGCGGGTCAAGCGGCGGCTGTGCCGCGGAAATGCTGATACTTGAAAGAACCAAAGCCGCGCTAACGGCGGCTTTGGCGAAGGAAAATGGGTTCATCGCTGCCTCCCTGTTCTACAAATGTTCGCGGGCGACAGTGGCGAGTTTTAGATCAGTCGTCAAGGGCCTCACGCCATTTGTGAAGGTCTTCGAGCGCGCGGCGGCTCATCGCCGGTTTGCGCTCTTTCTTGTAGACCTTGCCTTCAAGCGGCGGGAACAGGCCGAAGTTCACATTCATCGGCTGGAAGGTTTTGGCATCGGCCCCGCCGGTGATGTGGTTGATGAGGGCACCGAAGGCCGTGGTGGCGGGCGGCGCGACCGGCGTGCGGCCGAGCCGTTCCATCGCGGCGAATCGTCCAGCCATCAACCCCATGGCGGCGGATTCCACATAGCCCTCGACGCCGGTGATCTGGCCTGCAAAGCGCAGGCGCGGGTCCGCCTTCATGCGCATCAGGTCATCCAGCACCTTGGGGCTGTTGAGGAAGGTGTTGCGGTGCAGCCCGCCAAGCCGGGCGAACTGGGCGTTTTCCAGCCCCGGAATCTTTTTGAAGATGCGGGTCTGCTCGGCATATTTCAGCTTGGTCTGGAAGCCGACCATATTATAGAGCGTGCCGAGCTTGTTATCCTGCCTCAGTTGCACCACGGCATACTGGCGTTCTTCCCAGTGCGGGCAGGTGAGGCCCACGGGCTTCATCGGGCCGAAGCGCAGGGTCTCGGGGCCACGTTCGGCCATGACCTCGATCGGCATACAGCCTTCGAAATAGGGCGTATCCTTTTCCCATTCCTTGAAGTCTGTCTTCTCGCCCGAGTTCAGGTCCTCGATGAATTCGTAATACTGCTCCCGCGTCATCGGCAGGTTGATATAGTCGGCGCCGTCGCCCTTGTCATAGCGGCTCTGGTACCAGGCGGTGCCGAAGTCGATGCTGTCCTTGTAGATGATCGGCGCGATGGCGTCGAAGAAGGCCAGGCTGTCCTCACCGCACAGCTCCAGCACCGCAGAAGACAGCGCGGGGGAGGTCAGCGGGCCGGTGGCGATGATGACGCTGTCCCAGTCCGCCGGCGGCAGGCCGTCGATCTCACCGCGTTCGATGGTGATCAGCGGGTGATTCTCGAGCGTCTCGGTGACATGGGCGGAAAAACCGTCGCGGTCGACGGCGAGGGCCGAGCCCGCGGGCACCTTGTTCTTCTCAGCCGAGGCCATGATCAGCGAATTCATCCGGCGCATTTCTTCATGCAGCAGGCCGACAGCGTTGTTTTCCGCGTCGTCCGAGCGGAAGCTGTTGGAGCAGACCATCTCGGCGAGGTTTTCGGTATGGTGCGCGTCTGTCTTACGGACGGGGCGCATTTCATGCAGGATCACGGGCACGCCCATCTCTGCCGCCTGCCAGGCCGCTTCGCTGCCAGCGAGGCCGCCGCCGATGATATGGATTGCTTTTGGCGCTTGTGTCATGCTCTGGTGCCTCATCATACTCTTGCCATCACTTGGGCCGGTCGCGCCGCCCCTGTCGCTTTGGCGCCTGTTTACCGGACAGGCGGGGCGGTTGGAAAGCGAAAAGCGCGGCCTGGGGGCTGGGGCAGGACGGATTTTCGGGGGATCTATGCCGCTTTCCGCGACGGACATCTTTAACACGCTCAGCGACTGGCCGCATCGGGGCTTCGGTTCCGAAGAAGAAATGGAAGCGCGGGAAGCGCTGATGGCGGAGCTGAGCGGCGAAATTGGCGTTGAGGTCACCGAAGAAGGCTTCACCGCGCCCAAGACATACCTGACCTTTTTCTGGATCGTCGCCCTTGGGCAGGCGCTGATGATTTTGGCGGTGCCACTGGCGCCGGTGGCGTTCGTGCTCGGCGGATTGATGCTGCTTGTCAGCCATCTCCTTTATTTCGATTGGCGGGTCAGCCCGCTCGCCTGGGCGGGGGACCGTACGCTTGGCGCCAACCTGGTCGCCAAGAAGGGCGTGGGCCGCAGGCTCATCATCCTGATGGCGCATCTGGACAGCGCCCCGGCCTCCTTCGCCTACAGGCCTGATCAGGTCCGTCATTTCGCGCTTTCCGTCTGGCTCGGGACCGGGATTGTCACCTTCGGGCTTTTGGTGCCGCTCGCGGTCGCGGTCGGGATCGGCGTGCCTTTGTGGCTGAGGGTGTTTTTCGGTTTTCTGCTGGTTGCGCAGGCGGGGGTGGCGAGCTGGGACTATCTGCGCCACGGTTTCACGCCCGGCGGCAACGACAACCTCTCAGGTGTTGCATGTGCAACAGCTGTGGCCAGCCGACTGTGGCACAATATGCCAGCCGATACCGAGGTGCGGCTGGTGATCACCAGCGCGGAAGAAGCCGGGATGCTCGGCGCCCAGCACTACTGGCGCCAGCACCGGGGCGAACTGCACGGCTACCAGACCCATATCCTCAATATCGATACGGTCGGGGCTGGCAAGCTTGCTTACGTGACGGAAAGTGGTGGCTTCACAAAGGTTTATTATGGTGGCCCGCTTATCAAGGCGGCGGGGGCGCTGGCCCGGCTCAATGAGCGTTTCAAGGGTTTTCAGCCCGCGCGGCATCATGTGGGGGATTTCGACAGCGTCTGGTTCGCGCGCGATGATATCTCCGCGCTCACGCTCGCGGCCTATGATGAGGATGGGCTGATGCCCCATATCCATACGCCAAAAGATATGCCGGACAGGGTGGATTTGAGGTGCGTTGAGGAGGCTGCGGACTGTGCTGAGGCTTTGCTGCGCCTTCTACCCAAGGCACTGGAAAAGCAGGAGAAAAAGTTATGATACGCGCCGAGGATATTGTCTATTTCTGGTTCACCGAGATCACGCCACAAGACTGGTGGCGGAAGGATGCCAGCTTTGACGCCATGATACGGCGCCGCTTCCTTCCGCTGTATGAAGCCGCCGCCCAGGGTGAACTTGCACCATGGCGCGATACCCCGCGCGGACGCCTTGCCGAGATCATCGTGCTCGACCAATTCCCGCGCAACATGTTCCGCGACACCCCGCGCGCCTTCGCAACCGACGCCATGGCGCTGGTCTGCGCGCAGGAAGCGGTGCGGGCAGGGGCGGATGAGGCGCTGCCGCCATATTGGCGCGCTTTTCTCTATATGCCCTATATGCATAGCGAAAGCCGCACGGTGCATGAAACGTCGATCGAGCTGTTCGCCGCGACGCCGGAATTGTCGGAGAATCTGAAATTCGCCCATGCCCACAAAGATATCGTCGACCGGTTCGGCCGCTATCCGCACCGCAATGCGATCGTGGGGCGCTCCAGCACGGCAGAAGAGCTGGCCTTCCTCACACAGCCGGGCAGCGGTTTCTGAAGCTGTTATATACGGCTTAGTGTACTTTGGCGGGCGGGGCCGCATCCACTAGAATACGGGCCTTGTAGCTGTTCCAGATGTCGGCGAGCGTGCCCTCGGCGTTCAGGTCGGCATAGGCCTGGTTGAAGGCATCACAGTATTTCTGGTCATGAAAGCGCGCGACATAATGGGATGCCGGCATGATCTTATGCCCGGTAAGCTCATGATAGACGCCGGTTTTTTCCATATAGCGCCGCTGTGCGAGCCGAATGATCCATTGGTCGCCGACCACCACATCGAACCGGCGCTTGTAGAGAAGGGCGATGTGCGTGCCCTGGTCACCGGATTCGGTATAGCGGGGGCTGTCCTTGATGGCCGCGGCAAAGGTGGGGCCCAGGTAGCGCGTGGCGCCGCTGAAGGAAATAACGGCATAGTGGCTGAGGTCAGCGAGGCTCCCAACCTTCAGGTGCCGGTCCGCGAGCGTGAAAGCAAGATTATGATGGGTGATATAAGGCACCGTGACGCAGCCGACCGATGAGGCCTCGGCATTCTGGGTCAGGAGGCCGTCGATCTTGCCGTCTTCGAAGCTCTGGATCATGCGGATGCGTGGCAGCTGGATAAAGCGGTAAGGGATATGGGCTTCACTGAGGATCGCCTGAACCAGGTCCACCTCTATCCCGCTTTTTGCTTTTTCATAGACATAAGGCGGCAGGAATTCCCGGATCGCGACCTTGAGAGGGGCTTTTTGTGCCCCTGTGCCCTTCTCTTGAGCGGACACAGGCTGAAACGCCATGAAGACAAGAAAGAATGTCAGGAAAATATTTGATAAACCAAGGCGTTTAGTACTTGCAAACATCGGGGGAATCTTAAATCCAGTTATGGAAACCGCGTAAACGGAAACTCAGGTTTACTTCGGCAGCACCCTAATTTATCTGCGGCCGATCCTCAGCCTAACGGGCCGAATCTGACGATGCAAGCAAAGAGGTGGGCTTGTTTACCGAATGCGGCCGGTCCTGAGCGCAGAGGCCCAATCATCGCGCCCCATGTGGCTGGCGCGCCGGGCGGCCGTGTCCCAGTCATAGCTGACGGTCCTGAAACTGAGCTCGTATCTACCGTCCTGAATATCGAGGATCAGGTAGCGGGCATGGGGGCTGCCGGTTTCCATGACATGGGGGAAGGGCAGGTCATCCGAATAGGCGGGGAGGCCGGCACTGCCGGGGTTCGCGATCTCGCGCCCGTCCGTGAGCCTTATGTGGCGCGGTATATGGGGGTGGCCGCAGAGTGTCAGGCCTGAAAGAACATCGCTAAGAGTGACTGTGATCTGGGCATCTGATCGCAGGATGGCATGGCCGGAGGAGACATCTTCAAGCAGATAGGTCATATCGCTTCCAGGCGCGCCGTGGCACAGGAACATGCCGTCGAAGGCCTCTGTTTTCGGTAGATTTTTCAGCCAGTTAATCGGAGCTTTCCCCAAATCCCGGCAGACATAATCCAGCGTCGGCAGCACTGCGCGGCTCTCATCGGTGGCATCATAGATGATCCGGTCCTGGTTGCCCTGGATCGTGATGACATCATGCGCCCTCAACAGGTCATAGGTCTCCCTCGGCGCCAAGGGTCCATAGAGAATGTCGCCCAGGTTGACGAGTTGCCCAGCGCCTTGCTTTTCCGCATCCTCCAGCACTGCCCGGAGCGCCCAGACGTTGGCATGGATGTCGGAAAAGACGGCGTAGCGCATGGGAAGGCTCCTGTATGCTGCGGTTACTCTGCCGCTTTCCGGCTCAGCACGGTTTTCAGATACTGCCCCGTATAGCTGCGGCTGTCATTGGCCACATCTTCTGGCGTGCCGGTTGCGACAATCTCACCGCCGCCATCACCGCCTTCGGGGCCGAGGTCGATGATCCAGTCTGCGGTCTTGATAACCTCCAGGTTATGTTCGATCACCACCACCGTGTTGCCTTGGTCAACAAGCGCCTGCAGCACTTCCATCAGCTTGCGCACATCCTCGAAATGAAGGCCGGTGGTCGGCTCATCGAGGATATAGAGCGTCTTGCCGGTCGAGCGTTTGGAAAGCTCCTTGGCGAGCTTGACCCGCTGGGCCTCGCCGCCCGAGAGGGTGGTGGCCTGCTGCCCAACCCGGATATAGCTGAGGCCGACCCGGTCGAGCATTTCAAGCTTGTTCCGGATGGAGGGAACCGCCTTGAAAAACGCGACACCTTCCTCAACTGTCATATCAAGAACATCGGATATTGATTTGTCTTTAAAACGAATTTCAAGAGTTTCACGGTTATAGCGCTTGCCCTTGCACTGGTCGCATTCGACATAAACGTCCGGCAGGAAGTGCATCTCGATCTTGATCATGCCGTCGCCTTTGCAGGCTTCGCAGCGGCCGCCCTTGACGTTGAAGCTGAAGCGTCCGGGTTTATAGCCGCGGGCCTGTGCTTCCGGGAGACCGGCGAACCAGTCGCGGATCGGACCAAAGGCGCCGGTGTAGGTGGCCGGGTTCGAGCGCGGCGTGCGGCCGATCGGGCTTTGGTCGATATCGACGATCTTGTCCAGATGCTCAAGGCCCTCGATCACCTCATGGGCGCCGGGGGTAACCCGGCTGCCGTTCAGATGCTTGGCAACGGCCTTATAGAGCGTCTCAATCGTGAAGGTGGACTTGCCGGAGCCTGATACCCCGGTGATACAGGTCAGGGTCCCCAGGGGCACGGAAGCCGAGACATTCTTGAGGTTGTTGGCGTGCGCGCCTTTGACCGTCAGGAATTTCTTCTTGTGGCCGGGGCGGCGGAGCGTCGGCGTCGGCACAGCGCGCTTGCCGGTCAGATACTGGCCGGTCAGGCTGTTCTCGGACGCCATGATGTCGTCAGGCGTGCCTTCGGCGACGATGGTGCCGCCATGCTCGCCCGCGCCCGGGCCCATGTCGATGACATAGTCGGCGGTGCGGATGGCGTCTTCGTCATGCTCAACGACGAGCACGGTATTGCCGATGTCACGCAAGTTCTGCAGGGTTTCCAGGAGCCTGTCATTGTCCCGCTGGTGCAGGCCGATGGATGGTTCGTCGAGCACATACAGCACACCGGTGAGGCCGGAGCCGATTTGCGAAGCCAGCCGAATGCGCTGGCTCTCGCCGCCAGAAAGCGTTCCAGATGAACGGCTTAAAGTAAGATATGAAAGTCCTACATTATTAAGAAAGCCCAGGCGTTCCTGGATTTCCTTGAGGACTTTCTCGGCAATCGCCTGCTGCTTTTTGGTGAGCTTGGCGGGCAGATCCGTGAACCAGTCATACGCACCCTTGACCGAGAGGTCGGTGACGTCACCGATGTTGGTGCCGTCAATCTTGACGGCGAGGGCCTCGGGCTTCAGGCGTTTGCCTTCGCAAGCCGAGCAGGTGGTCGATGCCTGGTATTTGGACAGTTCATCCCGCATCCAGGCACTATCGGTCTCACGCCAGCGGCGTTCGATGTTGTTGAGAACGCCTTCGAACGGCTTGTTGACTTCAAACCGGCGCTTGCCGTCGGCATAGACGATGGTGATGGGTTTGGTGCCGGTGCCATAAAGGAAGGCCTGCTGCGCGGCTTCGGGGATTTTCTCCCACGGGGTATCGATGGAGACGCCATAATGCTCCGCCACCGCCTCAAGCGCCTGGAAATAGAAGGGTGAGGGGTTGTTGGCCTTGTTGGCCCACGGCGCGAGCGCACCCTGGCGGATCGTCTTCTTGGTGTCCGGCACTGCAAGCTCGGGGTCGAAATAAAGTTTGTTGCCGAGGCCGTCACAGGTCGGGCAGGCGCCGTGCGGGCTGTTGAAGGAGAACAACCGCGGTTCGATCTCCTCAATCGTGAAGCCGGAGACCGGGCAGGCGAATTTGGCCGACATGATCTGGCGGTCCACTTCCTCATCGCCCTTCGGCACGGTTTCAGTGACCACCAGGCCGTCTGACAGTTCCAGCGCGGTCTCGACACTGTCGGCCAGGCGCTGCGCCAGCCCTTCCTTCAGGACCAGCCGGTCGACCACCACATCGATGTCATGCTTGAATTTCTTGTCGAGCGTCGGGGCTTCCTCGATCAGGTAGAACTCGCCATCGACCTTCACACGCTGGAAACCGCGCTTCTGCAGCTCGGCGAATTCCTTCTTATACTCGCCCTTGCGGCCGCGCACGATGGGCGCCATCAGATAAAGCCGCGTGCCTTCAGGTTGGCTGAGGATACGGTCGACCATCTGGGTTACGGTCTGGCTTTCGATCGGCAGGCCGGTCGCGGGCGAGTAGGGCACGCCGACACGGGCCCACAGAAGGCGCATATAGTCGTAAATTTCGGTGACCGTGCCGACGGTCGAGCGCGGGTTCTTGCTCGTGGTTTTCTGCTCGATGGAGATCGCAGGTGAGAGGCCCTCGATATGGTCGACATCGGGCTTCTGCATCAGCTCGAGGAACTGGCGGGCGTAGGCCGAGAGGCTTTCGACATAGCGGCGCTGGCCTTCGGCATAGATGGTGTCGAACGCAAGCGATGACTTGCCGGACCCCGAAAGCCCGGTAATTACCACCAGCTTGTCGCGCGGAATGTCGACATCGACCGACTTGAGATTATGTTCCCGTGCGCCCCGCACCGAGATTTGTGTGAGCATGAAAGCCTCGCTACGCCTAACGTTTCTGTCCCATCAAGTGGCGCTTGTACCCTATTGAGTCAAGCGTCTTGTCTTGTGGCTTGACATTAGCGGCGAGAAAGGAACAAATAAAGAACAAAATCAGTGAGGAGACTGGAAATGGCTGATCTACGCCAAGGCGGCTGCCTGTGTGGTGCCGCGCGGTATGAAATCAATCTGGACGGACACCAGACCGGCAATTGCCATTGCACGGATTGCCAGAAGAACTCAGGCGGTCCCTTCATGACGTTTACCAGCGTCCCTGAGGGGCAGCTCCGCTGGATTTCGCGGCCAGAAGGCGAGGCCCGGGCGAGCGACAAGGCGGTCCGCCGGTTCTGTGCCAAATGCGGCACGCCGCTCACGTGGGATGGCGGCAAAGGCAACAATAACAATGTCAGCACTGGCTCGCTCGACGATCCGTCAGGGCTGGAGATTTCCTATGAAATCTTCACAGATAGCCGCTGGGCGACCATTCCGCCCCTTGCCGGTGCGCGCCAGTATAAGCGGGATTCGGCAGGAACCTGAGGCCCGAGGTCTGGCTGGGGGCTAAGGCGGGGCAGGGGCCGTGCAATGGCGGCCCCATGGATGCCGCCGTTCTTATCCCTTGCCGGCCTTTTTGTATATGCCGTCGAACCAGGGATTCCACTGTTTCTTGTCGGCGTCATATTGCTCGAAAAACTGACGGACACTGCCGTCTTTCTCCGGCGTCCAGGTGCCGCGGAAGGGGGCGCTAGAGCCATTCTTGTAATACCAGATGGTCCCGCTCATCACCATGGAGCCCTGATCATTGAGGCCACCTTCTATGTCGAGGCTGTAAGCGCCTGCGGCAACCCAGACCTGCCGCCATTTCTTGGTGATGGGATTATAATAATTCACGCTTTTGCCGGTGCTGCCACGCTTGCCGTGCCAGTTTTCAAGGACGGCACAGCCGCCTTCGATGGCTTTGATGACGTTGGTGCCGGCAGCTTTGCCGCTTTTCCGGCTGGTGACATCCCATTTGCCGAGCCAGAAATCGAAATCCCGGAAGTGCGGGTCGGTCTGGCAGGCGGTCTTTTTGGGTTTTGTGTCCTGGGCGGCTGTCGCCGTCGCCGTGACGGCAAGACTGGCTGCTAGGGCAGCGGTGAGGGCGTAGGATATACGCATGAGGATTGCTCCTTTTCCTGTGGGTCGTGAAAAAAGCAAAACTCGGAACGAAAACCAGCATAACGCTACTGTCATGCCACCCGGTAGCGGGGTGCGCTCAGTTGAAGGACCGGCTGCGGTGAGCCGATTATCGCCTCATAACAAAAGCTTAGACAGGCTGTGCGCTTGTGGTTGCGTGCAGTCTATGATAAATGGAACAAAAAGGGAA
The DNA here is from genome assembly GCF_023006325.1 of Kordiimonas marina. GTDB lineage: Bacteria > Pseudomonadota > Alphaproteobacteria > Sphingomonadales > Kordiimonadaceae > Kordiimonas > Kordiimonas marina. The sequence goes on along the minus strand of NZ_JAINDF010000003.1, from coordinate 299,564 downwards.
CATAAACTTTTTGACAAGGCTGCTTGGCAGCGGTGATCCGAGTAGCTATGTTCGCCTGAACGCGGGCACCAGTTGGGGGTGCCCATGACCAACAAGCCAAGATCAACAAGAAGGGGGCTCCGATGGCCGGTAGTGTGAATAAAGTAATTTTGGTTGGCAACCTGGGCCGTGACCCTGAAGTCCGCAACATGCAGGATGGTTCGCCGGTGGTGAACCTGTCGATCGCCACGTCTGAAACCTGGCGTGACCGTGCCTCGGGTGAGCGCAAGGAGCGTACCGAATGGCACCGTGTGGTCATCTTCAATGAAAATCTGGCCAAGGTGGCGCAGCAATATCTGCGCAAGGGCTCGACCGTTTATGTCGAAGGCCAGCTGCAGACCCGGAAATGGACCGACCAGTCGGGTCAGGAAAAATACACCACCGAAATCGTTCTCCAGCGCTACCGCGGTGAGCTGACCATGCTTGGCGGTCGTGGCGACAATGCCGGCAGCAGCTTCGGTGACAGCGGCCAGAACGATTATGGCCAGCCTTCGGGCGGCGGCTTCGGCGGTGGTGCTGCCGCAGGCGGCGCAGTCGGTGGCATGGGCGCGGGTGCGGCGGACCTCGATGATGAGATTCCGTTCTAAGCCGGGATCAAAACCGAACAGCAAAGGGCGCGGAGGGAAACCTCTGCGCCTTTTTTTTGCCAGAGAGGGGCGCTAGCCTGATCTGCACGACACCTATGAGGAGGACAGAATGAAAACCGTATCCCTTTGGGCCGCTCTGTTGTTTTTCGCCTGCGCCACGCCGTCCGCCTTGGCCAAGGAGGCGCATGGCACCACGCTCGACCTCACCGTATCCGTCAGCAAGCCGGTGATGCAGGACACGCTCGATGCCGCGCTTTATTACCGTGCCGAAGGCAAAACGGCGGCTGAGGTGCAGGAAACCATCAACCGCGCCATGCAGGACGTGTGGGCGAAAGCCTCGGCCAACCCTGCGATCAAGGCGCGCCTCACGGGTTACCGCGTCTGGTATGAGGAGAACCGCCGCCCTGCGCGCGAACCCGGCGCGGCCGATATCGTGACGGGCAAGTGGGTCGGCAATCAGTCCCTGTCCATGGAAAGCCATGATTTCAAGGCGTTGAAGCAGTTGGTGGGTGCGTTCCAGCATGATGGCCTTATCGTGAACCATATCGGCTTTTCGGTATCCCCGGCCCTGAGGGAGCAGACGCAAGAGGCCCTTATGCCGTCGGCCGCCGAGAAACTGCGCCATAAGGCAAAGTTGCTCGCGGATTCCTTTGGCGTGAAAGTTTTGCGCTTTGATCAGGTTTCCCTGAATGGAGCAGGGGGCGGCCCTGTTTGGCGTGAAACCCAATTGAATGCCTTTGCGGCTCCCCGTAGCAGCGGCGGCGTTGTCGCCCCTGTCGCAGAACCGGTTGAGGAGAATATCAGCCTCACCTTAGGCGGTCGCGCCATGCTTTCGACGGTCGAGGGCGATTAGACCGTAGGACCTGCCGTCTATAGAATCGCGATTATGGCCGGTGCCTCAGGGCTCCGGCCTTTCTGATTCAGGGGCCGATGGATCGGGGGATAGCAGCCTGCTGCGTGCTTTGAGTTGAAATGGTCAACTTTAGTTGGCATATAGGGCGAACTAAAAAACGGCTCCGGTAAAGGAGACCGATAAAAAATACAACGACAGTCAGCGAGGATACCAAAGCTATGCATAAGCTTATCTGTACCTTTTTTCTATTTTTTGCGGGCGCGAGTGTACACGCCGTACCGGTCGAGAAGGCCGGTCCGCTGGTGCTTGCCACCGAATATCATATCCAGTCGTCTACGCTTGGGGATGAGCGCACAATTCTTGTTTCCGTGCCGGAAGGCTATGAAACGTCGGGTGGGGCCTATCCGGTCATCTATCTGCTGGATGGCATGCAGAATATTTATCAAGCTGCAGGCGCGCGGGATGTTCTGGTGCGCTCAGGCGACATGCCGCCGGTCATCCTGGTTGGCCTCAAGAGCGTGAACCGCAATCTGGATATGACGCCGTCCGTTCAGGAGGGCAATGCGCAAAGCGGTGGCGGCGCCAAGCTTTTGGCGCACCTCAGGGATGAAGTGATCCCTTTCGTGGAGAAGACATACCGCACCAATGGCTACCGCCTGCTGGCCGGGCATTCCCTTGGTGGGCTGTTCGCCACCTATACGCTCCTGAACGCGCCTGATCTGTTCGATGGCGAGATCATCATGTCGCCGGCCCTCTGGTGGAACCATGAAGAAATGACCAAGGCGGCTGTGCCTTTCTTCAAGACACATCCGGACCTCAAAACATCCCTTTACTTCGGCATTGGGGCCGATGACGGCTATGGCATGCGCCAAGAGCTGAAGCATTTTGTTGATGTTCTGAAGGTTGATGGGCCTGAGGGCGTGCGCTGGGGCTATAAGGAGTTCGACGGCGAAGGCCATATGTCGGCGCCCCTCAGGACCTTTTATCACGGCGTGAAATTCATCTTTGCCGACATGCGGCTGCCCGATAACATCATCGAGCATTTCACCACCAAGGCCTTCTTGGCGCACGAACGGATGATCATGGCCAAATATGGCCCGGCCGCGCGGCAGGCGCAGGAAATCTATGTGCCGCTTGGCTACCAGTTGATGGAAAAGGGCGACTTTGACGGCGCGATTGCGGTTTTCAAGCGCAATGCCGAGGCCTATGCCGCCAACCGCTATCCCCGCAACAATGCCTGGCTCGCCGCCGCCTATGAGAAAGCCGGACGAAAGCAGGAGGCACTGGCTGAATATCAGCGGGCTTACAAGCTTGCGGTCGAGACCGGATACGGCGAGTTGGACACATACCGCAAGAAGGTGACCGACCTTGGCGGCACTGTGGACTGATCCTTTCTATAGAAGTCTCTTCTAACAAGCCTCTGCTCTCTCTGGAGGGCAGGGGCTTTCTTCTATGGCGCGTGGGTGAGACCTTGTGCCGTGGCAGAGCTGTGCCCATATCAGGCTGATATAACAAAACAGCGGAGGCAGTTTTCATGACACGGATCGGATTGGCGCTTGGCGGCGGTGCGGGGCTTGGTTGGGCGCATATCGGCGTTGTGCGCGTGCTGGAGGCCGAGGGCATCGAGGTCGATATGGTCGCGGGCACCTCTATCGGGTCCATCGTCGGGGCCTGTGTGGCGGCCGACCTTCTTGATGAACTGGAAGATATCGCACGGGAGATCAAGCTCAAGGACATGCTGGCCCTTGGCGAGCTTGGCATCGGCAAGGGCGGGCTGATCGGCGGCGGCAAGATCGAACGCCGACTGCGGGAGCATTTTGGAGCCCGGACCATCGAACAACTGCCTAAGCCCTTTGCTGCTGTTGCCGCTGATATCTATTCCGGTGCACGCATCGTGCTCGACGAAGGTGACGTCGTGACGGCCGTCCGTGCCTCATCAGCCGTGCCGGGCATGTTGCCGCCGGTCAGGACCGGCCGGCTACTCCTCACCGACGGCGGGGTCGTCGACCCCGTCCCCGTGGCGGCTGTGCGTGACCTCGGCGCGGATTTCATCATCGCGGTCGACCTTCAGGGCGATTATGAGGGCAGGGCGCGGCGCATGGGATTCGACCCTGCGGGTGGGCGGGGCCAGATCGGTTCGATCCGCATGGCGCGCGCCGGTTGGTCGCTCGCCCTACAAGCGCTCAGCCGCGCGCGGCTGGAGGCAGACCGCCCGGATATAACCATCACGCCGCTCATCGGCCATATCGACATGGCGGATTTCACCAAGGCGCATGAGCTGATTGAGCATGGAAAAAAGGCAGGGCTGGATGCGCTGCCCTTAATATTGTCCGGCCTTGATGAAGGCGTGCGCGCTAGCGGTTGATCTCACGCGTGATGACGATGCGCTGGATGTCGGAGGTGCCTTCGTAAATCTGGCAGACGCGGACGTCGCGGTAGATTTTCTCAACCGGATATTCGCTCAGGTAACCGTACCCGCCCAGCGTCTGGATCGCCCCTGAGCAGACCTTCTCCGCCACCTCGCTCGCGAACAGCTTGGCCATGCAGGCTTCCTTGAGGCAGGGCTCGACCGCATCCTTTTTGGCGGCGGCGTTGAGGACCATCAGTTCCGCGGCCTGGACGCTGGTTGCCATGTCAGCGAGGCGGAAACCGACAGCCTGGTGCTCAATGATCGGCTTGCCGAAGGCTTCGCGTTCCTGGGCATATGCAAGCGCATACTCATAAGCCGCGCGCGCCATGCCGACCGACTGGGCGGCAATGCCGATCCGGCCGGTCTCCAGGTTCGACAGCGCGACCTTATAGCCGGCGCCTTCCGCGCCCAGCAGGCAATCGGCCGGGACTTCCATGTCCTCGAAGGCGATCTGGCAGGTGTCGGATGATTTCTGGCCCAGCTTGTGCTCCAGCCCCGCCACGCGGTAGCCGGGGGTGTCTGTCGGCACCAGGAAGGCGGAAATGCCGCGCTTGCCTGCGGACGGGTCGGTAACGGCGAACACAATCGCCGCGCCGCCGATTTTGCCGGAAGTGATGAACTGCTTGCTGCCGTTCAGTTTCCAGCCGCTGTTGGTGCGTTCGGCCTTGGTGCGCAGCATCGAGGCATCGGAGCCCGCCTGCGGTTCGGTGAGGCAGAAGGCGCCGATCATCTCGCCGCGCGCGAGCGGCTTCAGGAAACGCTCCTTCTGCTCATCCGTGCCGTTGGCGAGGACTGCGGCGCACACCGGCGCGTTGTTGACGCTCATCAGCGTCGACAGCCCGCCATCACCGGCTGCGATTTCCATCAGCGCGAGCGCGTAGGAGACATAATCGGTTTCTGCACCACCCCATTCCTCGGGCACGGTCATGCCGAGAAGGCCGAGCTCACCCATTTCACGCAGGAACTCAGCCGGGATTTCACCGGCTTTTTCCCAGTCACGGGCGTTCGGGGCAATGCGGTCGGATGCGAAGGCGCGGGCCATATCCCGCACCATGCGCTGCTCTTCGCTGAGGATCATTGCCTTATGCCTCAGGCGAGCTCGATGGCGAGCGCGGTGGCTTCACCGCCGCCGATGCAGAGGCTGGCAACACCCTTTTTGAGACCGCGTTTCTGGAGCGCGTTGATTAGCGTCACACAGATACGGGTGCCGGACGCGCCGATCGGATGGCCGAGGGCGCAGGCACCGCCGTTCACGTTCACCTTGTCAGCGTCGAGGCCCAGTTCCTGAATGGCGGCCATGGCGACAACGGCAAACGCTTCGTTGACCTCATAAAGGTCGACGTCCGCCGTGTTCCAGCCAGCCTTATCGAGGGCCTTCTGGATCGCTTTCACCGGCGCGGTGGTGAACCATTCCGGCGCCTGGGCGTGAACCGCCTGGCCGCGGATGTAGGCAAGCGGCTTCAGGCCGCGCTTTTCGGCTTCGCTTTCGGTCATCATGACCACCGCGGCAGCGCCGTCCGAGATCGAGCTGGCGTTCGCGGCCGTGACCGTGCCGTCCTTCTTGAAGGCAGGGCGGAGGCCGGGGATTTTGTCGAGGCGGGCCTTGCCGGGCTGCTCGTCGACGGCAACCGTGGTGTCTCCGCGGCGGGACGAGATGGTAACCGGTACCACTTCGCCTTCGAAGCTGCCGTCCTCGATGGCGCGCTGGGCGCGCTTCAGCGATTCAATGGCATAGGCATCCTGGGCTTCACGGCTGAACTGGTAGGTTTCAGCGCACAGCTCGGCATAGACGCCCATCGGCTCACCGCCATAGGCGTCGGTGAGGCCATCGAGCGCCATATGGTCGAGCATCTGCATCGGGCCGTATTTCACGCCGGTGCGGCTGTTCGGCAGGATGTGCGGGGCAAGCGACATGCTTTCCATGCCACCGGCAACCACGGCGGTTGCGGATCCTGCGCGCAGGCTGTCATGGGCCTGCATCATTGCCATCATGCCGGAGCCACACATCTTGTTGACCGTCACGGCGCCGACGCTGTCCGGCAGACCGGCCTTGATGCTGGCCTGGCGGGCAGGGGCCTGGCCCTGGCCCGCGGGCAGCACGCAGCCCATGATCGTTTCGTCGATGCCGTCATTGTCCATGCCTGCGCTTGCCAGCGCGCCCTTGATCGCGGTGGCGCCGAGTTCGGACGCCGGGACGCTCGAAAGATCACCAAGCAGGCCACCCATGGGCGTACGGGCCATGCCAACAATGACGATAGGATCGTGGGACATCTGACGGTCTCCTTTAAGTATAATGTTCATTGAGACGCTTGGGGCTGCGCCTCTGAGGGTTGGGCCTGGCGGGTCATGCCGGGCCGAAAATAATCGCCGCCAATGTCGCTAAAACCGGTTTATTTCGCAAGTGCAAAATAAATTGCCGTTATTGACGGCGATAGGCCGCAGTCCGTATAAGGCGCGGAATGCAGTTTTTTAGGAGCGAGAGCCCATGACGACGCGTATTGGTTTCTACCTGTTTATCGGCATGGTCGCCGGCGCCATCATTGGCAATTGGCTGCCCTATGTCGCAACGTTTGAAGCGCTGGCAGGTGGCATCATCGCTGCGCTCATCGGTGCGCTCATTGACTTTATCGTCAGCCGGAAAAACGCCAAGAAAGACCTCTAGGCCTTAAGCCCAAAAAGCAAAGGCCGCCAATTTGGCGGCCCCTATGTCTTTTATTCGGCGGCTTGTCTCTCGGCGCTAAGCCGTGCTTGCCATTCTTCCTTGATCATGTCGCTGGTCTTGCGGCTGCCGTCTGGCGTCCAGCCCGGCGGGGCGACGAGGAACATGAACTTGTCATGGAGGGTCTTCGCGCTCCAGACGTCCTTGATGATGCCCCACCATTCATGGAAGGCGACCCGGAGAGGGTTGAAGGTGCCCAGGTCGCGCACGAGACCGTAGCGTACGGGCTCGGCATCGTCTTCGGGCACGAAGGTGCCGAACATCTTGTCCCAGATGATGAAGACCCCGGCATAGTTGGAATCGAGATATTTCGGGTTATTGGCGTGATGGACGCGGTGGTGGCTCGGCGTGTTCATCACGGCTTCGAACCAGCGCGGCATCCGCTTGATTGCCTCGGTATGAACCCAGAACTGGTAAATCAGGTTGATGCCCGCGACAAACAGGATGATCGCAGGGTGGACCCCGAGGATGATGAGCGGGATCTTGAACAGCGCGCCGGGCGTGAACTGGCCGGTCCAGGTCTGTCTCAGGGCGGTCGACAGGTTATAATGCTGGCTGGAATGGTGGATGACATGGGCGGCCCACATCCAGCGCATCCGGTGACCGTAGCGGTGGATCCAGTAATAGGCGAAATCGTCGAGGACGAAGGCGAGCACGAACACCCATGGCGCCTGACCAAGGTCAAAGAGCCTCAGGTGGTCCCATATCCAGTAGGCTCCCACGGCGGCGATGGAAGCGGTGAGCGCGCCGGATACCGTGCTGCCAAGCCCCATGATCAGCGAGGTGAACGTGTCCTTGCCTTCAAAATGCGCCCGGCCTGTTTTCCAGCCGTAGAGCATTTCAGCCAGGCACAGGAGCACAAAGGCAGGGACAGCAATGACGGTTGGTTCTGGCAGGTTAAGCGGCATTCTTCGTCGCCTTTACATCAAGGTTTTTCAATAGATTATGGGCGGTATCTAAAGCGACACCAGAAGCCATGAAATCCAGGTCAGGGTAGGTGAAATCATGGAAACGGATGTGCAGACGGTCGTCTTTACGCTCCAGTGCTGCGATGTCCGCAGCAACCAGGAGGCGGCAGACAACCCGGTCCCCGGGCTGGGTGACAAGGCCCACTTCAGTGTCGTTCGCTGCAATCGGCAGGAGGGCCGCTGCGCCATCGTCAGCGATAATGGCCTGGCCCTGGACGAGGTCAGGATAGCAGCGGGCGAAATTACGGCTTACGCGCTCAGCGTCCAGCTGCTTCTTCACCGGAAACAGCCAGCGGGCGATCAACGCCAATAGCGTGATCGCAATGAATGAAAATGCGAGCTGCGTAGGTTCCATACCGACCTTCCTAACATTATTGTCATTAAAGACCCTTTATATACTGGACCGTCAAGTCTTGAATAGTTTTTTGATAGCGTATCGGCTGGTGCCTGCCTTGTGCTTGAGAGGGGGCCATAACCTGATATGATGCGTTTCGGGGCCGGAAAGCGGCCCAAAGGGAGAATATATGCGGTCACTATTCAGCGTTGCTTTGCTTTGCCTGGCAGCTTTAGCGGGAGATATGGGAATGAACCAACAAGCCGTGGCTGAGGCACCGCTCGATGGTCCCATCGTCATTGCACACCGCGGGGCAAGCGGATATCGGCCCGAACATACCCTGATGGGCTACAAACTGGCGCTTGAGATGGGGGCCGACTATATCGAGCCCGACCTGGTCATGACAAAGGACGGCCATTTGGTTGTCCGGCATGACATTTACCTGTCCGACAGCACCAATGTCGCCGAAGTGCCTGCGTTCGCAAGCCGCAAGCGCACCTTTGAGGGCCGGACGGACTGGTTCGTGTTCGATTTCACGCTCGCGGAACTCAGAACACTCAAGACCCGCCAGCCGCGCCCGGCACGGGGGACTGACTATGACGGCATCGAGCCGGTTCCCACCTTCGACGAAGTGATCGACTTCATTCTGAAGGCGCACAAGGAAGGCTACAAAGCCGGGCTTTATATCGAGATGAAGAGCCCGCAGATGTTCACCGGTCGTGGGCTTGACCCAACGAAGGCGCTGACAGCGGGTTTCAAGCGCTTGTCGGATGCCGGTATTCCCCTTTATTTCCAATGCTTTGACAGTGCCTTCCTGATGCATATGAAAGATAGGATCAAGGCGCCACTCATCTGGTTGATCGAGGGCCATGAGGATGAGAAAACGGGCGCCTATGTTCTGGATGCACCGCTGGATGTCATGGCGGGCAAGATCGACGGCGTCGGCCCTTATAAGCGCCTTTTGCTGGATGCCAGGGGCAAGCCCAACGATTTCGTCAAGCGCGCTCACAAGCTGGGGCTTCTGGTGCATATCTGGACCATCCGGGACGATGATGTCGGCGCCGGGTTCGCGTCCAGCCGCCAGGAGCTGAAGCTTTTCTATTCGATGGGTGTGGATGGGGTCTTTACCGACTTCGCCGATACTGCCATTGATGTTCGTAACAGCATGAAACTTCTCAAGCCGGAGGTTGCCGAATGATGGATCTGACGAAAGGGCTTCTGACAGCGCTTGCGGCCATCGTGGTGATCCGCCTGGCGGCTGAGGTGCTGTTCCGCGCAACGGGCCTTTAAGCGGCCGTATGGCTGAATATGAAAAGCGCGGGTCGCCTGTTGGCGCCCGCGCTTTTTCGTGGCTGCTATAAGGCTAGGGCCTTATTCCTCGACCGGCAGTGGTTTGCCAAGCGGGAAGGGACGTTCGTCGGTCTTGAAGCTCAGATAGGCCATCACGTCTGCGATATAGTTGCCTGCGGTCATGATCGCTTTGGTGACCACATCGTTGGGTCCACCGGTCAGGATCAGGATCACGAACTGGATGCCGGCCAGCAGGAAGCAGAAGGAAATCGCCAGCCAGGACAGGAAGCCGAATACCAGCATGAAAATGCCGCGCACCAGATAGGTGCCCCAGTCTTTTTCCTTGAGTTCGGCGATAAACTCCTGCGCGTCTTCGCTGATGGTGTGGCTGGCAGCCGCACTGTCTGCGCTCGCGCTCTCGGCTTTAGGTGCCTCAGCCTTGGGTGCTTCGGCCTCAGGCGGCGTTGCAGCCTTGGCGGTGGCTCCGGTTGCCTTGGCAGCTGCCGCCTTGGGTTTGGCAGCTGATTTCTTCGGCGCAGCCTTCTTGGCCGTGCTTGTCTTTGCGGTGGTTTTCGCAGCCGGTTTTTTGGCTGTCGTCGTCCGCTTCCGTGGCGCGGCTTTTTTCTTCGGCGCCTTGGCTTCGGTCCCTTCCGGGGTCGGGGTGGTTTCCTCGCTCATTGTATCACCTTCGCTATAGGTTGCTTTCTACCAATGTGGGCGCGGATACTATGTACTTCAAGGGGTTCGGCCCGTTACGAACTTTTGCCCCAGGGGAGCTGGCCCCTGACCATGGTCGTGGCGCCTTCGCCTTCGACGGGCTTCGAATAATAATACCCCTGCGCCAGCCGGAAGCCCATGGCATCAACCATATTGATATGGTCCAGGTCTTCAAGACCTTCGGCAACCACTTCATGGCCCAGGCTTTTCGCCAGCATACCGATCATCTGCAGGATTTTATAAGGTTCGTTATCAGGCCGCAGTTGGTTGATGAAGCTGCGGTCGATCTTGATCACGTCGATTGGGAACTGGTGCAGGTAATTGAGCGACGAATAACCGGTGCCGAAATCATCGAGCGCGACCTTGACCCCAAGCGCCCGGATGCGCGACAGCGATTCCGAAATTCGTGTCGGGTTGGCCATGATGGCGCTTTCCGTAAGCTCGATCCGCAGGAATCGGCCGTCCAGCTCATGTTCCCTGAGTGCCTTTTCGACCATGGCGGCGACATCGTCACGGGCGAACTGGATGCCGGAGACATTGACGTTGACCGGCACGGTCCGGTCGGGGCCGACCTCATCAAGCCAGGATTTTACCTGGGCGCAGGCGGCCTGAATGGCCCAGCGGCCGAGGCCAACGATAATGCCGGTTTCTTCGGCAAGCGGGATGAATTCTACCGGAGAGACAAAGCCCCGTTCCTTGTGAATCCAGCGCGTGAGGCCCTCGAAACCGTGAAGCTCACCGGTTTTGAGGTCGACGATGGGCTGATAGTAAAGCTCTAAATCGTTCCGTTCGACCGCGCGGCGGAGTTCGGTTTCCAGGTGGAACTGAGACCGGGCGCGCTGGTGCGATTCACGCTGGTAGATTTCGGTCCGGGCCTTGCCGGCCGATTTGGCCCTGTGCATGGCGAAATCGGCATCGCGGATCAGGTCCTCTGGGTGGGTCGAACTTGAAATCGTTGTGGCGACGCCAACGGAAACGGACGTAAAAACCTCATTTCCATCAAGGTCATAGGGCTGTTGCATCGCTTCATGGATGCGGTGGGAGATATTCTCCACCTCCTCGATATCCTGGAAGCGGGTGACGAGAATGGCGAATTCGTCTCCAGAAAGACGGGCAAGTGTATCGCTCGCGCGGATACAGCGCCTGAGGGTCGATGCCATCGAAATAAGGAAGCGATCGCCGGCCGAGTGACCGAAGCTTTCGTTGATCTGTTGGAAGCGGTCGATATTGACGATCAGCACAGCGCAGCCGCAGCCCTGGCTCGAACGCTGGCATTCCGCGACGGCTTCTTCCAGCTTGTTGCGGAACAGGACCCGGTTCGGCTGCCCGGTCAGGGCATCGTGGAAGGCGTGATGCAAGAGATTGCGTTCGGCGAGCTTTTCCGCCGTCTGGTCCTCAATGGTGCAGATGATCTGATAGACCTTGCCTTCATGGTCGATAAGCGGAATCAGGTGGCTGGACAGGAACCGTTCAATTGCCCCGAAACGGATGCTCCATTCGAAATTGGCGTCGCGGGCGGTGCGGTAGACCTCTGTCACCTGGCTCGCCAGGACATGATTGTCGCCGGTGGCCCATATCGAATCGAGCGAGCAGGGCAGGATGGCGGTGTCTTCGAGATTGAAGATATCGCGGGCGAAGCCGTTGACGAACAGAACTTCAACAATATTGCCGGTGCCGATGCCGCAGATCATGACTCCGACGGGAAGGCGTTCGACAACAGCACTTGTATTGACGATGCGGGCATTCCGGTTACCGCCATTCCCCAGGCTGGCGATAGAGGATATTTTGTTTTTTTGCGTATCCGCCACGGAAGGCTCCGCCTCAATAAACCAAAGACATTATACAAAAGGGCGGGAAACCCCGCCCATTGCGGCGCGGCCATGTTCGGCAGCGGGTAGTAAAGATTTGGTAAAAGTCACCATGCGCCCAATCGTATTTATCGTCAAATAATCCTACAGGGCCTGATGATAGCCCGCCCGGTGGAATTTTGGCAAAAAAATAGGGGAAGGACTAGCCTTCCCCAAGGCTTGCCGCTCACCGGGACGGGTTGGTGGGCGGCATAAACGATTGGATCAGCTGCAGCCGCTTGTCGCGCCGCAGGTGTTGCATTTCAGACATGTGCCGTTCCGGACCAGCGTGAAGTTGCCGCATTCGCCACAAGCGTCGCCTTCATAACCTTGCATCTTGGCAGCGGCCCGTGCGTCCGGCGTGGCGTCGGTCGCACCGTTGGCGACGGCCGAGCCGATGGTCACAGTGGCATCAGCGCCGTGTGTACCGGTGGCTGCCACGGTTTCAACCGCCTGCTTGCCGGTCTTCTTGGTGCTTTTCTTCAGGACAACAAGGTTGCTGCCGCGCACATAACCGGTCGAGGCCAGTTTCTGAACCCGCTCAAGGGCTTCGCTAACTTCATCGCCCATGGCCGGCACGCTTTCGGCTTTGTTGCCGCGGCCGGTGGTGTCGTGCATCAGGTCCGCCGGTGTGGCGTGGGCCAGATCGTCACGGCCGAGATAGGAGATCGCCAGCTCGCGGAACAGATAGTCGAGAAGCGATGTCGCCATCTTGATGGTGTCGTTGCCCTCGACGCGGCCGAACGGTTCGAAGCGCGTGAAGGTGAAGGCGTCGACGAATTCCTCCAGCGGCACGCCATACTGGAGGCCGATCGAGATCGCGATGGCGAAGTTGTTCATCAGCGAGCGGAACGCAGCGCCTTCCTTGTGCATATCGATGAAGATTTCACCGAGCGAGCCATTATCGTATTCGCCGGTCCTGAGGTACACCTTGTGGCCGCCAACCATGGCTTTCTGGGTATAGCCCTTGCGGCGTTCAGGCAGGCGCTTGCGCTTGGTCGGGCCCTGGCGTTCGACTTCAACGATACGCTCGACAATCCGTTCAGCGACAACCGTAGCCTTCTCGGCCAGCGGCTGACCTTCGAGCTCCTCTTCCAGGTCAACATCATCCAGAAGCGCAGCATTGAGCGGCTGGCTGAGTTTGGAACCATCCCGGTAAAGCGCGTTGGCCTTCAGGGCGAGCGACCAGCTCAGCTCATAGGCCTTGGTGCATTCATCCACCGTGGCGGCGTTGGGCATGTTGATGGTTTTCGAGATCGCGCCCGAGATAAACGGCTGGGCAGCCGCCATCATGCGGATATGGCTTTCCCAGGAAAGATAGCGCTTGCCGATTTTGCCGCACGGGTTCGCGCAATCGAAGACCGCGTAATGCTCTTCCTTCAGATGCGGAGCGCCTTCCAGCGTCATGGCACCACAGCAATAAAGGTTGGCCGCCGAGATATCGTCTTTCGAGAAGCCGAGAGCGACCAGCATGTCAAAATTATAGTCGCCAAGCTGGGCATCGGTGAAGCCGAGCTTTTCCTTACAGAAATCTGCGCCAAGCGTCCATTGGTTGAAGACGAACTTGATGTCGAAAGCGTTCCTGAGCTGAGCAGCGACCTTTTCGACCTGCTCAGTGCCGAAACCACGCTCACGAAGCGCTTCGTAATTGATGCCAGGGGCATCCTCAAGCGTGCCATGACCAACGGCATAGTCTTCGATCGCCTTGATCTCATCCGCCGAATACCCAAGCGTGGTCAGGGCGTCCGGAACGATGCGGTTGATGATCTTGAAATAGCCGCCACCGGCGAGCTTCTTGAACTTCACCAGCGCGAAGTCAGGCTCGATCCCGGTGGTGTCACAGTCCATGACGAGGCCGATGGTGCCCGTGGGCGCGATGACCGAGGCCTGTGCGTTGCGGAAGCCATGCTTTTCACCGGTTTCCAGTGCGCGGTCCCAAGCGTCAGCCGCCGCAACGGTCACAGCTTTGTCCGGGCAGTTTGCGATATCGAGCGCAACCGGGCTGGTGTGGAGCTGCTCATAGCCATCGGCCTGGCCATAAGCGGCCCGGCGGTGGTTACGGATCACGCGCAGCATATGCTCGGCGTTCTTGCCATAGCCTGGGAAGGCGCCGAGTTCGCTCGCCATCTCAGCTGAGGTCGCATAGCTTTCACCGGTCATAAGCGCGGTGATCGCGCCGCAAAGCGCGCGGCCTTCGTCGCTGTCATACGGTAGGCCCAGGCTCATCAGCAGGCCGCCAATGTTGGCGTAGCCGAGGCCGAGCGTGCGGAATTCGTAGGACAGACGGGCGATTTCCTTGGACGGGAACTGCGCCATCAGGACGGAGATTTCCAGAACCATGGTCCACAGACGCACGGCATGCTTGAAAGCATCCACTTGGAACTGGCCGTCTTCCGCCCGGAACATCAGCAGGTTCAGGGATGCCAGGTTACAGGCCGTGTCATCCAGGAACATATATTCGGAGCAGGGGTTCGACGCGCGGATTTCACCGGACGCCGGGCAGGTGTGCCAGTCATTGACCGTTGTGTGGAACTGGATCCCCGGGTCGGCGCACGCCCAGGCGGCATAGCCGACATCGCGCCACAGGTCCTTGGCATTGACCGTTTTGGCAATGCTGCCGTCCTTACGGTTGGTCAGGTGCCAGTCGGTCCCATCGCTGACGGCCTTCATGAAGGCATCGGTCACGCGGATCGAGTTGTTGGAGTTCTGGCCGGAAACGGTGAGATAGGCTTCCGAATCCCAGTCCGTATTATAGGTTTTGAAGTCGATCGAAGTGTAACCCTGCTTCGCGAACTGGATAACCCGCTGGACGTAGTTTTCCGGGATCATCACCTTGCGCGCGGCGATCACTTCCTTTTTCAGAGGCTTGTTCAGCTTGGGGTCGAACGCATCATCGCCCATGTCAGCCTTGGCTTCATGGCAGGCCTTCATGATGCGGTTGAGGTGTATTTCATTGAGCTTGGAGCCGGAGACGAGGGCCGCGACCTTCTGCTCTTCCGTGACCTTCCAGTTGATATATTCCTCAATGTCCGGGTGGTCGATGTCCACCACGACCATCTTGGCCGCGCGGCGCGTGGTACCACCGGATTTGATGGCGCCCGCAGCGCGGTCGCCGATCTTGAGGAAGCTCATAAGCCCCGAAGATTTGCCACCACCCGAAAGCTTTTCGCCTTCGCCGCGGACGTTGGAGAAGTTGGAGCCGGTGCCGGAACCATATTTAAACAGGCGGGCCTCACGAACCCAAAGATCCATGATGCCTCCGTCGTTTACGAGGTCATCCGACACCGACTGGATGAAACAGGCATGGGGTTGCGGATGCTCGTAGGAGCTTTTGGAGCGGACGAGCTTGCCGGTTTCAAAGTCTACATAATGGTGGCCTTGGGCCGGGCCGTCGATGCCATAAGCCCAGTGCAGGCCGGTATTGAACCACTGCGGGCTGTTGGGCGCGGCCATTTGCGCCGCCAGCATGAAACGCATTTCATCAAAGAAGGCCTTGGCGTCGTCTTCGCTTTCGAAATAGCCACCTTTCCAGCCCCAATAGGTCCAGGTGCCAGCGAGACGGTCAAAGACCTGCTTGGCGCTCTGCTCCGGGCCGTAGCGTTTGTCTTCGGGCATTTGGGCGAGGGCGGCTTCGTCGGCTTCCTTGCGCCACAGCCAGCTCGGGACGGTGTTTTCTTCGACAGGCTTCAGGGCCTGGGGCACGCCGGCCTTCCGGAAATATTTCTGGGCGATGATATCTGTCGCAACCTGGCTCCAGGCCGAGGGGACTTCAACGTCATCCATGTGAAAGACGACAGACCCATCAGGGTTACGGATTTCACTGATCGCGGAACGCCACTCCATGCCGGCGTATGGATTAGAAAGGTCTTTTGTGAAGCGGCGCTCAATACGCATTCGTTTCCCCCGTATGTTCCCAACCTGGTTGCGCAGTCGAAGTATAGCATTTTTGCGTCTTTTCCGGGTGTCCCGGTGTACTTCAACTGTCTATCGACCCCACTATATGTTGGGGGCCTAGCCCAATAGCTCGCAAAGTGTAGGGGTGAGAGGGCGATATCTCCAAGCCTATTTTTCAGTAATATGCGATTGACTCATGGTTCTGAGAAGTGGCTAAACCAACGACTCATGACACTTCAATGAGTCGTGCTTTTTGCCTTATTCTTTCCTTAAAGCATGGGTAAAAGAACATCATGGATTGGCCCGGGCATGTCGCGGCTCGAATCGCCCTAAAGAGGCGGGGATGCGGATAAATACCGTGTGAGGGCAAGCTGCCGCTTTCCCTCCGGACACAAACATGCTAAACGGGCCGCGAATATCCAACAGTATGGAATGAAAGTTATGGCTGGTATGATCTCCAAGCTCTTTTCGTCGCCGATTTTTACCTGGTGGAACAGCGCCACGTTCGGGACGCGGGTTTTCACGAGCTGCAAAGGCGTAAAAGTGGGCGAAGATAGTCAAGGCAACATCTATTATAAGGAAAAGGACGGTCGTCGCCGTTGGGTCATCTACAAGAATGGCCCGGTAGAAGCGTCGCGCGTTCCTGCCGATTGGCATGGATGGCTTCATTACACCGTCGACACGACGCCCACTGAAAAGCCGCTTGAGGTCAAGCCGTGGGAAAAAGACCACCAGCCCAACATGACCGGGT
This sequence comes from Kordiimonas marina, assembly GCF_023006325.1. GTDB lineage: Bacteria > Pseudomonadota > Alphaproteobacteria > Sphingomonadales > Kordiimonadaceae > Kordiimonas > Kordiimonas marina. Next base: position 283,155 of record NZ_JAINDF010000003.1, on the reverse strand, counting down.
CTGCAGCCGCCTATGTGCCGCCGAGCCTGCATGGTGGCAAGCGTGCTGCAACCGTGGCCGATTACGAAGCCTGGCGTCCGTAACAGCCTGCTTCAGAGTGCATGAAAGGTTGGTATGTCGAGCAATCTTGTAGAGTCGCTGATTGGCGCGCTGGTTCTGGTCGTTGCCGGTTGGTTCCTAGTTTTCGCCTATGACCGGACGGAAACCCGTATAGACGGCGGTTATGTCCTGCAGGCACGCTTCGACCAGATCGACGGTATCAGCGTCGGCTCTGATGTCCGGCTTGCCGGGATCAAGGTGGGCACTGTCGTTTCTAGTGATCTCGACGCCAAGACCTTTCAGGCGATCATCCGTTTCTCGGTTCGCGCCGGTGTGAAGCTGCCGATCGATACGGCTCTGGCCGTGACCCAGGAAGGCCTTCTGGGCGGTAAGTATCTGACCCTCATCCCCGGCGGTATGGATGAAACGTTGGCCAACGGTGACGAGATTTCTGAAACGCAGGACTCGGTGGACCTGATCCGCCTCTTCGGCAAGTTTGCCACTGGCAGCGGTAATGACGATAAGAAGAAATAACACATTCTTCCAAATCCTGATAGCGGCCTCGATCTTTGGGGCCGCTAGCTTGGTCTCACCTGCAACCGCGCAGGATACGGCCGCTGCTCCTTCCGACCAGCCGACAGATAGCCAGCCGATCCCGCCTACGGGGGCGGAGGCCACCGACAATGTCTCACATAATGTGGTGGTCTTGCGTGCGCTTGATAAAATCACGGCGCGCATCACCGAGCTTGATGTCCCGATCGGGAAGGAAGTCCGCTTCGGAACCCTGGCGCTGACCGCCAAATATTGCCGGACCCGGCCGCCGATTGAACCGCCTGAGACCTATGCCTACCTGCAGATCGATGACATCAAGCGCGCCGGCAAGCGGGAGCGGATTTTCGATGGCTGGATGGTGGCGTCAAGCCCGGCCCTGAACCCGCTGGAGCACCCGGTCTATGATGTCTGGGTGATGAGCTGTAAAACCGTTTCGCCCGAGGCAACTTCCGGCAGCGAATAGAAGTTGGCGGTGATCAGCGTCAGCGCCTGTTGAAGGCGTTCGTGATATTCCTCACGCGGGATTTCGACTGCGCCAAACTGTTTCAGATGATCGGTAACGAACTGGGTATCCAGGAGGCTGAAGCCACCGGCTTTGAGCCGTGCCACAAGGTGCACGAGCGCGACCTTGCTGGCATCCGTCTCGTGGTGAAACATGCTTTCGCCGAAAAAGGCTCCGGCCAGTGAGACGCCATAAAGACCGCCAACAAGCTCGCCTTCACGCCAGCATTCCACCGAATGGGCGAACCCGCGTTCGAACAGGTCGGTATAGAGCGCTTCAATGCGCTCGCTGATCCAGGTGGTCTCCCGCCCGCGCGCGGGTTTCGCGCATGACTGCATAACCCTGCGGAAGGCCGTGTCGACACGGACTTCGAAATGGTCGCGGCGTACCAGTTTCTTCAGGGATTTCGAAAGGTGAAAGCGCTCAAGCGGCAGAATACCGCGCTCATCGGGGTCGACCCAGAAAAGCTCGGCATCGTCCCGGCTTTCGGCCATAGGAAAGACGCCGGCCGCATAGGCCTGCAATAAAAGATTAGGGGTTATGACGTCGTGCGGCATAACCCCTAATTTAATCGTTTCAGCTGGTTCAAGCCAGAGGCCTATTTCGCTTTTTCTGACTCGGCTTTTTCAGCGAGGAATTTCTCCAGCCAGTGGATGTCATAATTCCCGGCCCGGAACTCCGGATTCTCAATGAGTGCCAGGTGGAGCGGGATCGTGGTCACGACCCCGTCGATGACATATTCCTCCAGCGAACGGCGGAGGCGCATAAGGCAGCCTTCGCGCGTGTAACCGGACACGATCAGTTTGGCGACCATGCTGTCGTAATAGGGCGGGATTTTATAGCCAGCATAGACCGCGCTGTCGCAGCGGACGTTCAGACCGCCGGGCGGATGATACTGGGTCACAAGCCCCGGGCTCGGCATGAAGGTGAACGGGTCCTCGGCATTGACGCGGCATTCGATGGCATGGCCGAAGAAGCGCACCATATCCTGCGTGTAACTGAGTTTTTCGCCGGACGCGACGCGGATTTGCTCCCGCACGATATCGATGCCGGTGATCATTTCTGTCACCGGGTGTTCCACCTGAAGGCGGGTGTTCATTTCGATGAAATAGAACTCACCGTCCTCATAGAGGAACTCGATCGTGCCTGCGCCGCAATAGCCGAAGTCCGCCATGGCCTTGGCGACGACGCCGCCCATGCGCTCACGGGTTTCACTATCGATGACGGGCGAGGGGGCTTCCTCCAGCACCTTCTGGTGGCGGCGCTGCAGCGAGCAGTCCCGTTCCCCAAGGTGAATACAGTGGCCGTGGTTGTCGCCGATGATCTGGAATTCGATATGGCGCGGCTTCTGCAGGAATTTCTCGATATAAACCGCATCGTCACCAAAGGCCGCTTTGGCCTCGGTGCGGCAGGTCTGCAGCTTGCGCGGCAGCTCGTCTTCCGAGCGGACGATCTGCATGCCGCGGCCACCACCGCCTGCTGAGGCCTTGATGATGACCGGATAGCCGATCTCGTTGCAGACCTTGCGGGCTTCATCGTCTTCGGTGATGCCGCCGGATGACCCCGGAACCACAGGAATGCCAAGCTTCTTGACGGTTTCCTTGGCGGTGATCTTGTCACCCATCATACGGATATGCTCAGGCGACGGGCCAATGAAGGTGATTCCGTGGCCAGCGACGATCTCGGCGAAACGGGCATTCTCGGACAGGAAACCGTAGCCCGGGTGAATCGCGTCGGCGCCGGTGATTTCGGCTGCCGAGATGATTGCCGGGATATTGAGGTAACTGTCCGTGGAAGCGGCCGGTCCGATACAGACGCTTTCGTCTGCCAGGCGCACATGCATGGCATCGGCGTCGGCGGTCGAATGCACAGCCACCGTCTTGATGCCCATTTCATGGCAGGCGCGGTGAATGCGAAGCGCAATCTCGCCCCTGTTGGCAATCAGGACTTTTTTAAACATGGCTTATTCGTCCTATTCGATGATGCAGAGGACTTCGCCAAACTCGACCGGCTGGGCGTCGGTGAACAGGATTTCCTTCACGGTGCCGGATTTGGGCGAGCTGATCTGGTTCATCACCTTCATGGCTTCGATGATCAGAAGCGTATCGCCTTCCTTGACCTTGTCGCCAACCTTTATGAAGGCTTCGGAGTCAGGCGAGGGGGCTGCATAGGCCGTGCCTACCATCGGTGACGGAACGGCACCCGGATGGTCGGCCGGATTTGCAGCTGCCGCGGCGGCCGGAGCTGCAGCAGGAGCCGCAGCCGGAGCAGCCATGGCAGGAGCCGCATGCGTCATCGCCGGAGCGGTATAGTTGACCGCGCTCGGAACGTCACGGGCGACACGGATGCGGAAATCCTCTTCTTCGACTTCGATTTCCGACAGCGTCGACTTGTCCAGAAGTTCCGCCAGTTCGCGGATCAGCTCTTTGTATTCTTTAAGTTTTGACATGATACTAAGTCCTTACCCCTCGATCATGATTGGTCGCGCAGCATACCTGCTAGCGCGTCAATCGCAAGCACATATCCAGCCGGTCCAAATCCGCAGATAACGCCTGCCGCCACATCCGAAACAAAGGAATGGTGGCGGTATTCTTCGCGCTTATAGATATTGGACAGGTGGACTTCAACAACCGGTGTTTTTATCGCGGCAATCGCGTCATGGATGGCAACCGACGTATGGGTGTAGGCTGCGGCGTTCAGGATAATGCCGGCAAACTCCCTGCCGCCTTCCTGAAGCCATTCCACAAGCGTGCCTTCCTGGTTGGTTTGGCGAAAATCGACAGCGAGACCGAGGTTGGCCCCATGGCTCCTCACCATGGTCTCGATATCGCCCAGACTGTTGGTTCCGTAGGTTTCGGGCTCCCGGGTCCCCAATAGATTGAGATTGGGGCCGTTAAGCACCAAAATCCGGGCGGATGTCTTTTCAGTCATAAGCGGCTCGCTGTCCTGACAGATCGCTTGAAGCCCCCTGTATAATGCCATATGCATGACATGCAAAGCCGGAAGGATAAATTTGTTCCATTGGTCCAGCCTCTCCGGCCGAATAGGACCGAACGAGTTTGGAGGACCAAAAGCCGTGATCAGCATTACAGTCAATGGCGAGCCGAAGAAAATCGAAGCGGGCCAGAATGTTGCGGCTTTTTTGGCCACTCTGGGGCTGGAGCCGACCAAGGTTGCGGTTGAGCGTAATCTCGAAATCGTGCCCAAGTCGACTTACGCGGACGTAACGCTTGAAGACGGCGACCAGCTGGAAATTGTACATTTTATTGGCGGAGGACTGGAAACCGTGACTGACGCAACCGCACACGATGATAGCTGGACCTTGGCGGGCAAAGCTTACCGCTCGCGCCTTATTGTCGGCACCGGGAAATATAAGGATTTCGAGGAAACGGCACAGGCGGTCGAAGCCTCCGGTGCGGAAATCGTTACCGTGGCGGTGCGCCGCGTCAATGTCTCGGACCCGAACCAGCCGATGCTGGTCGACTATCTCGACCCGAAGAAAATCACCTACCTCCCCAACACCGCGGGCTGTTTCGATGCCGACAGCGCTGTGCGCACGCTGCGCCTGGCCCGCGAAGCCGGCGGCTGGGACCTGGTGAAGCTTGAGGTTCTGGGCGACCAGAAGACGCTTTATCCGAACATGCTGGAAACCTTCACCGCCGCCGAAACGCTTATAAAGGATGGCTTCAAGGTCATGGTTTACTGCTCGGACGATCCGATCGCTGCCAAGCGGCTTGAGGATATGGGCTGTGTCGCCATCATGCCTTTGGGCGCGCCCATCGGTTCCGGCCTCGGTATCCAGAACCCGGTGCAGATACGGCTGATGATCGAACAGGCCAAAGTGCCGGTGCTGGTGGATGCGGGTGTCGGCACGGCCTCTGACGCGGCCGTCGCGATGGAACTGGGGTGTGACGGTGTACTGATGAACACGGCCATCGCCGAAGCCAAAAAGCCGGTGATGATGGCACGCGCCATGAAGCTGGCGGTCGAAAGCGGCCGGTTGGCGTACCTTGCAGGCCGGATGCCCAAGAAACGCTACGCAGACCCGAGCTCACCGCTTTCGGGCCTGATCTGAGACAAAGCCGAAGGGGGCTGAAATGGAAATGACAGCAGGATATGTAACGTTGGTGGCCGGGCTTCTCGGCATTCCGGCGTGGAAAATCTTCCAGAAGGCCGGCTTCAATGGCTGGATCGCCGTGGCAGTCCTGCTGATCGGGGTTGTTCTGTGGGGGCGTGCGGGCGAAGGCTTCGCGGTCTTTGGCCTGATGGCGTTTCTGGCGCTGAGCAATTGGCGGCCCACACGTTCGGGTGACGACCAATGATGGACATGCGCGGCATAGAAGCCCTCGGCTGGCCGACCATCAGCATGATTTTGCTCCTCGTCGTCTATTTCAGCATCCGTATCGCAGGCAAGGCCGGTTACAACCCGTTTCTTGGCCTTCTCATTCTGGTGCCGCCTGTGAACCTGATCCTTGTTTGGCTGTTCGCGCTCAGCGAATGGCCCGTCTTGAAGGATGCGGAAGGAACCGGGAGCAATTCAGCGCAGGGAGAATAAGGATGAAATTTGCACGGTGGGTTTTCACGATTGCTGGCATCTATGGCATTCTGGTGCTGACGCCGATGTATTTCACGGAAAGCATGGCGGTCCATCTGCGCGGGCCGGATAATTATCCCGAATATTATTATGGCTTCGCCGGTGTGGCGCTGGCCTTCCAGGTCTTGTTCTTGCTGATCGGGCGTGACCCGGTGCGCCTGCGCGCAGCGATGATTCCGTCGATGCTGGAAAAGCTCAGCTTCGTGGGCGCGGTGTGGCCGCTTTATTTCGCCGGGCGTACGCCGGGGATCACCGCGAGCTTGGCCTCAGTTGATCTATTACTGACAGGGCTCTTTGCCATCGCCTATGTGAAGACCAAACCTGCTGCTAACGGCTGACAGGCTATAGTGCCAAAGTGTGGATGATGGCGCCGGGGACACCCTCCGGCGCTTTTTCTATGATGTCACCATCCGGTGAGACAATGGCGGTGCAGCCATAGCTTTTATAGCCGTCATGCGTGCCAATAACGTCCGCTGACGCCACCCAGCACCCCGTCTCTTGGGCTCTCATCTGGAGAATTTGGGGTGTCTTGTGCCGCCACGTGTCAGCCGTAGCAATGGGCAGCATGTTGTTGAGGGGCGCAAGGATGATATCGGCCCCACCTTTGGCCATGCGGTTCAGCGTTTCAGGATAATTGGCGTCATTGCAGATGCTGATCCCGAAGCTGGTCTTGCCGATGTTGAAGAGGGGCGTGTCTTCACCTGGGCATATGCCGGCTTCATTGGGGTGACGTTTGCGCGAAACCCCCAAACACTCGCCCGCACGCATGACGAGGGCGCTGTTGTAGAATGCGGTACCAGAAGCTTCGATAAAACCCACGACGACAGTTGGCTGGTAGGGGCCAAGCCGTGTGAGAAGGGTTTCTATGGGGCTGTCCGTCAGCCGAAGCGCGGAGGCGTGGACGTCCGCGCGGCTATGCGGGTAGCCCTGCAGGAAGCTTTCGGGGAACAGGCACAGGTCCGCGCCATTGTCCTCAGCCCACGCGACATCTTTGAGGATGGCGGCAACAACCGTATCCGGGTCCCCACAGATTTCACGGCGTTGGAAACAGGCGACGCGGATGTCAGTTGGCATGTTTCGAGATGGGCCTTGGTCTTTGGCAGGAAGAACCCGGCGGTCCTTCCTGCCGGGAAAAGCTTATTGCTTGGCCTTTTTCGCGGCGTCTGCGCGGGCGCGGTCGACCGCTTGCTTCAGACGGTCATAGCCTTCGGCGCCGAGGATAATATCGTCACCGACGATATAGCCAGGGGTGCCGTTGAAGCCGATGTCCTTGCCGATGGCCAGCGTGTTCTGGATCGATTTCTCGATCATCTTGTCCTTCATATCGGCCTTGAGCTTGTCGACATTGAGCCCAACGGAGGCGGCAACTTTATAAAGGCCGTCCTCGGTCAGCCGGTCGGGGTAGGCCATGAGGGCGTCATGGAATTCGGCAAACTTGCCTTGCAGGTTGGACGCCAGCGCGGCCTTGGCGGCCATCAGCGAAACGGCAGGGGCGCCGGGGCGGTCCAGGATCGGGTATTGGCGCGGTACGAGACGGATATTGCCGTCTTCCTTCATCAGCTTCTGCAGCACGGGGAAACTGTGTTTGCAGTAGGGGCAGCGGTAATCGAAGAATTCGACAATGGTCACGTCGCCGTTCGGGTTGCCAAGGACGGGCGCGCCTTTTTCATGTTCCAGGTAATCGCGGTACAGGTTGATGGTCGGCAGCATCTGGGCGACCGTCTGGCGGCGTTGCAGTTCCTGTATGGACTGGATGATCACCTCCGGGTGCTGCATCAGATAGTCATGGACCACCGTCTCGATCTTGGCGCGTTCTGCCGGCGTCATATCTTGGGCAGCGGCGGAAACGGTCGGCGCCAGCATCAGGCCGGCAACAAGAAGGGACTTTGCGAATTTAATCATATAAGGGGACTTGCTCTATAAAGGGGGCGGATGCCCGGTTTAACCGCGATGACTGCGGCGTTTCATTTTGGATGCAGCTTCCTGCGAAATCAGCATGATATCCTGGGCGCGCAGCCAGTCAGGCGTGCCCATTTTAAGGCCGCGCATCGCGCGTTCGGCGTGCATGGCGGCCTGGGCTGGCGCGCCGCCCGCGTAAAAGCGCTCTGCGGTCGCCAGGCTGGCTTCAGGTTCATTGCCGACCCAGCTATAGGCGCGGGCGAGGTTGAACCAGCCGAAGGTATTTTCCGGGTCCTGCTTTGTCGCCTTCTGCAGGATCGGGATCGCCTGCTTCATATGCTTGTCGTCTTCCAAGGAGACGAGGGCCTGGCCATATGCCGTCGCAATCAAAGGCTCATAAGGCTTGAGAGAGACAGCCTCCTTGAAGACGGGCAGACTTTTCTGGATATGCCCGTTTTCAAACAGAATCTGACCTTTGATCTCATAATAATAAGGATCGCTCGGGTCTTCTGCGATCAGGGCATTGGCTTCTTTGATTGCCTTATCCCACTCAAGCGCCTTGTGGTAGGCGTAGACGCGGGCATAGCGCGCGGGCACAGACGTATCACTGGGCGGATAGATGCGCAGCGTCTGAACCGGGTCATAAAGATAACCAGCCAGCTTGGCTTTAACCTTCAGGAATTCGCCATTCGTCTTGGGGTTGGGCGGCGTGTGATAGTAAGGGCTTGTCTCCACCGCCTGCTCAAGCTGCAGGATACGTGTGCGGTTCAAGGGGTGGCTGCGGACGAACGGGTCCTGTTTGATCTGCGCCAGAACTTCCTCACGCTGGAGTTTCTGGAAAAAGCGGATCAGCCCGCTGCCGGAGACGCCAACGGCACGGAGATACTTAGCGGCGGCAAGATCGGCCTCGCTTTCCTGACCGCGGCTGTAGGCGAGGGCCTGGCCCTGTGCCATTTGCTGGCCTGCCATCATGATGCCCATGCCGGCGTCAGCGCCGCCAGCAAGGATAGCGGCAGCCCCCAACACCATGGAGAGAACACTGGTCGTACCAGCGGTCTGATAGCCTTCATCCCGGACCTGGTGGCCGCAGGCGATGTGGCAGGTTTCGTGGGCGATAACGCCTGTCAGTTCGTCAACATCGTGTGCCGCTAGGATAAGGCCTGTGTGGATGAAGATATTCTCGCCGCCTGCGACGAAAGCGTTGATGCTGTTGTCATGCACCAGATAAATGTGCACGGCTTCAGGTTTCAGGCCTGCAGCCTTCAGAATTGGGTCGGTGATATTATGGAGGAAACGTTCGGTTTCGGCATCGCGCAGGAACGAAATCTGCCGCTGTGCCAAGGCATTGGTCACAGGCACGAAAATCACGAGAAGTGCGATTATCAGGCGTTTCGCAAAGTTTGCCAAAACATGGTCTCCCATCATTCCCCGTCACGCTAGGCGGTGGCAGCTTAATCGTCAATGAACATCACCTGACATCAACGTGAGCGACGGGGTCAGCCCCCATATAAGAACAAAAGGCGGCGAAGCTATGGCCTCGCCGCCTTTTTATTCATTTTTCAGGCCTGATCAGCCAAAGGTGCGTTGCCACCAGCCTTTACGTTTTGGCCCGTCGCCATCCTCTTCAGGAGCCGCAGCAGTGGCCGCGACCGCATCATCCCCCATTCCGACAGAGATGGATTGAACAGGCTTGTCGACCGGCTTTTCCTTCGGGGCAGGTGCTTCGGCCTTGGCTGTCTTCTCCGCCGCAGGTGCCGCTTTCTCAGGTGCCTTTTCAGAGGCTACCGCATCCTTTTGCGGGGCAGCTTCCTCCGCGGCAGCTTTCGGCTTGCGGGTGCGGGTGCGTTTAACGGGCTTTTCCGTTTCAGCCTTCTCATCGGCGGCTTTCTTCGGCGCTTCGTCAGCCGCATCCGTGCTGGCAGAGGCTTTCTCGGCCGTCTTCTTGGTGGTGCGACGCGTCCGTTTCGGCTTGGCCGGTGCTTCTTCCGCTTCGGCAGCGGCTTCTACAGGGGCGGCTGCCTCAGATTCAACCGTTGTGGCCTCAGCATCGGCCGGTTCCGCTTTTTTACGGGTCCGGCGCCGACGTTTCGGCTTTTCTTCAGCCTCTGCTTCTGTTTCAGCTTCAGCTTCAGCTTTCACCGGCTCTTCCGTTTTCACCTCTTCGCTGGCGGCAGCTTCAGCAGCTTCTGCGGCCTCTGCCATTTCAGCTTTCGTGCGGCGACGACGGCGGCGCGGCTTTTCCTCTTTCACTTCAGACGGTTCAGCGGCTTCGGCTGCAACTTCCTGAGCGGGAGCTTCAGACGCTTCTTCGCCAGCCTCGGCCTCAGTTTCCGGAGCCCCTTCGGTCCGGCGTTCTGCGGCTTCGCGACGACGGCGACCGCCACGGCTGCCACGGCGACGGCGCGGACGACGTTCTCCGTCTTCGCCGCTTTGGGCTTCTTTGCCGTCTTCCGATTCCTCGGCTGCGGTATCTTCATCTTCGTCGTTGGCTGCGGTCTCCTGTGCCGTTTCAAGGGCACCTTCTTCACCGCTGCCACGGCGCCGACGCCGACGCCTGCGGCGCTTGCGGCGGGGTTTGTCTTCATCGCCCTCGGACGCTTCGGCTGGCTCAGCCGGACGTTCAGCCGGAGCAGGGGCTGCAGCCTGGGGTGCCGGTGCACCATCCGGGGTAACAGCCGTCTCGGCGAGGAGGGCATCGCCCCGGCCACCGCCGGAGGCGGCTTCGCGGGTTACTTCGATATCCGACGGGCCCATCTCAGTGGTGGCCAGGATTTCGATGGTGAACTCGTAATCATTCTCCAGATCGGAGAGCACCTTGCGCTTCTTGTTGAGAAGATAGATGGCGACCTCGGGGTTCGCGGAGATGCGAACGGTCGAGCTACGGCCACGGATGCCTTCTTCTTCAAGCTGACGCAGCACCATAAGCGCAGCGGATTCGACCGAACGGACAACGCCGGTGCCGCCACAGGTGGCGCAGCTTTCCATGCTGGCTTCGATAAGGTTGGGCCGCAGGCGCTGGCGCGACATTTCCATAAGGCCGAAGCCGGAAATGCGGCCGACCTGGATACGGGCACGGTCCGACTTGAGGACTTCCTTCATGCGCCGTTCGACCGAGCGGTTGTTGTTGCGCTCTTCCATATCGATAAAGTCGATGACGACAAGACCAGCCATATCCCGGAGACGCAGTTGGCGTGCGATCTCTTCCGCGGCTTCCATATTGGTCTTGAGCGCGGTTTCCTCGATATTGTGTTCTTTAGTCGCCCGGCCTGAGTTGACGTCGATCGAAATCAGCGCCTCGGTCGGGTTGATGACGATATAGCCGCCGGACCGGAGCTGCACCACAGGCTGGTACATGGCCTCCAGGTGGCTCTCGACCTGATAACGGTGGAAGAGGGGGATGCGGTCCTTATAGTGCTGGACCTTGCGGGCGTGGCTCGGCATCAGGAGCTTCATGAAGTCCTTCGCTGCGCGGTAGCCGGCTTCGCCTTCCACCAGGATCTCGTCGATATCGCGGGTATAAAGATCGCGGATCGTCCGTTTGATCAGGTTGCCTTCTTCATACACCAGGGCCGGCGCGACCGACTTCAAGGTCAGGTCACGGATGCCGCTCCACAGGCGCATGAGATATTCGTAATCGCGCTTCACTTCGGCTTTGGTGCGCTCCATACCCGCGGTGCGGATGATGAGGCCCATTTCGTCCGGCACTTCCAGCGCGCCGATCATCTTCTTCAGCCGCTTGCGGTCGGCAGCCGAGGAGATTTTGCGGCTGATGCCACCCGAATGGGTCGAGTTGGGCATAAGCACGCAGTAGCGGCCAGCGAGCGACAGATAGGTGGTGAGCGCAGCACCCTTGTTGCCGCGTTCTTCTTTCACGACCTGGACGAGCAGCACCTGACGGCGCTTGATCACTTCCTGGATGTGGTATTTGCGTTTCATGGCGCGGAGCGAGCGGCGGCGTTCGGCGGCGGCTTCTATTTCCGCATCCTTTTCCTCTTCGTCGCTCCCGAGGACTTCATGCTCGTCCTGGTCTTCGGCGTCGCCTTCAGTTTCAGATTTGGCGGTCGCTTCGCTGGCCGCTTCCTCTTCATGATCGGCGTCTTCGACTTCTTCCGCGGTTTCAGCCGCGGCCGAGGTTTCGGCAGCAATCAGCTGTTCGCGGTCTTCGACCGGGATCTGGTAATAATCAGGGTGAATTTCGCTGAAGGCGAGGAAGCCATGGCGGTTGCCGCCATATTCTACAAACGCGGCCTGAAGGGACGGCTCGACCCGGGTTACACGGGCGAGATAGATATTTCCCTTAAGTTGGCGTTTTGCTGCAGATTCGTAATCGAACTCCTCTACCCGGCTTCCCTTAACAACTGTGACCCGCGTCTCCTCTGTGTGACGCGCGTCGATAAGCATACGTGTTGACATAAATTAAGTCTCCGGACAGACCGCCGCGCAGGCACGCCCTCTCGATTGAGGGGGGCGCAGACGGTTTCCATGTTTTTGTGAGAAAGGGCCCGCGGACGGCGAGACGCCGAAGGCCTGGAAGAGGCAAGCTCCGAATGGCAGCTGAACGCAAAAACAGGTGGCCGCCCATCACTCCGAGGGGACCCTGTTTTGGTAAAATACTCTACGCACAGCCTTTTGGCCATTGCCGGTTCTTGTCCTTGTTTGGCTCTGGAGGATGGAAGTAGCCGTCTCAAACACTGCGGCTACGCGGTCATCCCCGAAAGCCCCGACCTGCCGTTGTTAGCGGCCGATCGAAAAACTCGCATGAGTAAAATAGTGAACTCATAAGGTCTTTACAATCGAAAACTGGTATCAGGAGGTGCGATTGTCGCAAACGCAGGGGCGCCAGGTGGGACGAAATGTCCGGTTTCCCTTGAGCCATTTAGATATTCTTCATACTATCTAAGCATATAGATAGAGTTCAGGAGGAAACACTGCGGGAATTGCTTGTGTTGCGTTGTCTTAAGCAGATTGTGGTTTGGGGTGCCCTGAGCCTGTCAGTGGCCGGTTTTGCCCAGGCCAAGGATATTGACATTTCCGGTGTTCGGTTTGGGGTGAACGGTAAGGTCACCCGTTTTGTCCTCGATATGTCGAGGAAGACCACACCCCAGATATTTCTTCTGGCGGACCCTTACAGGGTTGTGATCGATCTTCCCGAAGCCAATTGGCACGCCAGCGATGACGTCAAGACATCGGGCGCCGTTGCCGGGTTCCGCCACGGGCTTTTCACCCCCGGTACCTACCGCATTGTTCTCGATCTGGATAAACCGGCGACGGTGCAGTCCATCTTCAACCTGCCGTCCAAGGGCGGATACGGTCCCCGCCTCGTGCTTGACCTGCAGGCTTCGAGCCGGGGTGATTTCCTGAAAGCTGTGGCAGAATCGAAAAAGGCGCGGCCGATACCTGCGCCGACTGTTGTCGATGCAACACCTATGCCCCGACGCAAGGGTGGTAAGCGCATCATCGTGCTGGACCCCGGCCATGGCGGTCCCGACCCCGGGAACCTCGGGGTGATTGGCGTATATGAGAAAACCATCGTCCTCAATATCGCCAAGGAAATACGCCGTGAACTGGAGAAGACAGGCCGCTATGAAGTGCGCATGACCCGTGACCGGGACATCTTCTGGCCGGTCAGGGAGCGGTTCCGCATCGCAAGACGGATGCACGCCGACCTTTTCATCAGTGTCCATGCCGACAGTATCAGTGATCATAGGACCAAAGGCGGCAGCGTTTATAACCTTTCCGAGGTCGCATCGGACAAGGAGGCCGCGCGTCTGGCCGCCCGGGAGAACAAGTCCGACGTGATCGCAGGAGTGAACCTGGATGTGGTTGATGACGATGTCTCCAACATCCTGATCGACCTGGCGCAGCGCGAGACAATGAATTTCTCCGCCCAGTTCGGGGAGCTTCTGGTTAGAGAACTGCGGTCTGAGGATGTCCCGATGTTACCGCGGAGCCACCGGTACGCCAACTTGGGCGTGCTGAAGGCGCCGGACATTCCTTCTGTGCTGATGGAAGTTGGCTACCTTACCAACCGCTCGAACGCGAAATTCCTGAACAGCAGCAAGGGCCGGAAACGCATTGCCAAGGCGACAGTCATCGCGGTGGACAAGTTTTTCGATCATATGGTGGCCCTGGGCCGCTAAACTGCCACAAGAGCGACACATTTTCTTGCGATCACAGGCTAAATAGGCATGATGCGCCATCCTTGTGGCGAAACGAATGGCTGACAGTAAAGATTTGAAAACCGAACCGACCGGTCAGAAAAAAGCGAAACCGGCGCGTTGGAAGAGGTTGCTTAAATACGGCCTTATCCTGGGCGCCGTTGGCTTTGTCGTGGCTGCGGGCGCGGTTATCTGGGCCATTATCTATTATGGCCGCGACCTGCCGGATTACCGCCAACTGGCCAATTATGAACCCGCCGTTGTGACCCGTATCCATGCGGGGGACGGTAGCCTGTTGACGGAATATGCGCGTCAGGAACGGCTGTTCGTCCCGATCAACGCGATCCCGGACCAACTGATCGATGCCTTCATTTCCGCCGAGGACAAGAATTTCTACGAGCATGACGGCCTTGATTATATGGGCATGGTGCGGGCCAATATCCGCAACGTCTATAATATCATGCGCGGCCGCCCGCTTGAGGGGGGCTCAACCATCACCCAGCAGGTGGCGCGGAACTTCCTGCTGACGCTCGATCAGCGGCTCGACCGCAAGATCAAGGAAATGATCCTGACGCTCAGGATCGAACGCGCTTTCTCCAAGGACCGTATCCTGGAGCTTTATCTCAACGAGATTTATTTCGGTCACCGGTCCTACGGCGTTGCGGCGGCAGCCCTCAACTATTTCAATAAGTCGCTGAGCGAACTGACGGTCGCGCAGATGGCGTATCTCGCTGCACTTCCCAAGGCACCGGGTAACTATAACCCGGCACGGCACAAGGCGCGGGCGGTTGCGCGGCGTAACTGGGTGCTGTCGCGCATGTATACGCTTGGCTATATCGACAAGCCGACCTACGAAAAAGCGATACAGGAAGACCTTGTGATGGTCGAAAGGGACGATCACGCCCATTTCGAAGCTGAATATTTCACCGAGGAAGTCCGGCGCCGGGTTGCCCATATGTATGGCACCAAGGTCCTGTATGAAGGCGGCCTGTCGGTTAGGACATCGCTTGAGCCACGCCTGCAGGCCATTGCCGAGCGCAAGCTCAGGGACGGCCTTGTCGCGTATGACCGCCGCCATGGCTGGCGCGGACCGGTCACACGGATGACGGTGGACCGGGATTGGCAGACGAAATTGGCTGCGATCAAGAAGCCGCTCGGCTATAAGACCTGGCACCTTGCCGTGGTTCAGGAAGTGCGCGCCGATGGGGCCATCGTCGGGCTGGCAGACGGCCACTATGGTTTTATCCCGGTTGATGAGGTCAAGTGGGCGCGGGCCTGGCGGCCGGGCGAACATATTGGCCCCCAGGTAACGGATATTGCGCAGGTTCTGTCTGTCGGCGATGTGGTGCCGGTCGAACAATTGGAAAGTGCGCCTGCCGTGTCGCTTGCGGGCTTTGCGGGGGAGGAGGGCCAGCCCGTGCCTCCGGTGCCGCAATATGGCCTTCGCCAGGTGCCCGCCATCAATGGTGCGCTGGTCGCGCTCGACCCGCACACAGGCCGTGTTTTGGCGCTTGTCGGCGGCTACGACTATGACGCCAGCGAATATAACCGGGCAATCCAGGCTGAACGCCAGCCGGGCTCGGCCTTCAAGCCGTTCGTGTATATGGCGGCGCTTGACCACGGCTTTACCCCTGCCAGCCTTGTGCTTGATGCGCCTTTCGTCATCGACCAAGGCGACGGGCAGGGCAAATGGAAGCCGAAAAACAGCTCCAACAAATATTACGGCCCGAGCACGCTGCGGCTCGGTATCGAAAAATCCCGGAACCTGATGACGGTGCGTCTCGCCCAGTATCTGGGAATGCCGCTGATCATCAATTATGCGAAGCAGTTCGGGATCGCCGATAACATGACGCCGACACTGGCTTCGTCGCTTGGCGCGGGGGAAGTGACGCTGTTGAAGCTGACCGCCGGGTATGGCGAGATCGTCAACGGCGGCAAGGAGATCAGCCCGACACTGATCGACCGTATCCAGGACCGCCGTGGCCATACCATCTATAAGCATGACACGCGCAAGTGCCTGTCCTGCAATGTGAAATGGGATGTCAGCCATGACGAGCCGGATATCCCGGATGACCGTAAACAGATCATCGATCCGCTCACGGCCTACCAGATGGTTTCCATGCTTCAGGGCGTGGTTGAACACGGTACGGGCCGGAAAATCCGCGTGTTGCACAAGCCGCTTGCTGGCAAGACCGGGACAACCAACGATGCGACCGACGCCTGGTTCGTCGGCTTCTCAGCGGACCTCGTGGTGGGTGTTTTCACCGGCTTCGACCAGCCTCGGTCGCTTGGTTATGGTGAGGAAGGCTCCAGCGTTGCGGTGCCGATTTTCCGGGACTTCATGCGCGTTGCGCTCAAGGACGAACCGGGGATTCCGTTCCGGATGCCGAAGGGCATCAGGCTTGTCCGCATTAATGCTGACACCGGGGAACCCGCCAAGGTAACGGACAGCCACGTTATTCTTGAAGCCTTCAAGCCGGGCACGGAACCGCGCCCCGGTCAATATGCGGTACTTGACGGCTCCGCCGAAACCGCTAAAACCAAGAGCACAATTCGTAAGGGCACCGGCGGCATTTATTGATCGCCTCGCCGTGCCCGGCTCTTGAATTCGAATATAAAGGATAGTGTTTATGCGTGCGGAAGCTCAGGCAACCGTCGACCAACTCCAGCAGTCTCTCGCGCTGCTGAGGAGGCATCTTTGACTGGGATCGGGCCCTTTTAAGACTTGAGGAGCTCAATGCCCTCGCCGAAGACCCCGATCTTTGGAACAACCCCCAGAATGCGCAGAAGCTGATGCGTGAACGGACCCGGCTCGATGACTCCATCGGCGCCGTCAAAGCCATTGAACAGGACCTCAGCGATACGCTGGAGCTTCTGGAACTGGCGGAGATGGAAGGCGATGCAGATATGGAAGCCGAGGCCGAGGTCGCGCTTACGCAGATGGGTGAGAAGGCGAAAGCGGCTGAGCTGAAAGCGCTCCTCTCCGGTGAAGCGGACGCCAACGACACCTACGTGGAAATTCACTCAGGCGCAGGCGGGACCGAAAGCCAGGACTGGGCATCGATGCTTTTCCGCATGTATATGCGCTGGGGCGAAAAGCACGGCTACAAGGTCAGTACGGTTCAATATACCGCAGGTGAAGAAGCCGGTATCAAGTCCGCGACCCTTCAGATGAAGGGCGAGGATGCCTACGGCTGGCTTAAAACCGAATCCGGCGTGCACAGGCTTGTGCGGATATCGCCGTATGATTCCAACGCCCGTCGCCACACCAGCTTTGCGTCGGTCTGGGTTTATCCTGTCGTGGATGACAATATCGAGATCGAGATTCTGGAGAGCGACCTGAAGACGGATACTTACCGGGCATCCGGTGCAGGCGGTCAGCACGTCAACACGACGGATTCCGCAGTCCGCATTACCCACATTCCGACCGGGATCGTGGTTCAGTGCCAGGCTGAGCGGTCCCAGCACAAGAACCGGGCGGCGGCGATGAGCATGTTGAAAGCCCGTCTCTATGAAGCGGAGCTGCGCAAACGGGAAGAAGAAGCCAACGCGGTCAATGCGACAAAGACGGAGATCGGCTGGGGGCACCAGATCCGTTCGTATGTGTTGCAGCCTTACCAGATGGTGAAAGACCTCAGGACGGGGGAAGAATCCGGCCAGCCCGACAAGGTGCTGGATGGTGATCTGGATGCCTTTCTGGCGGCGGCGCTTGCCGCGCGCGTGCACGGCGAAACCAAGGATATCAGCGATATCGACTAAGGCCGGTAGCGTTTTCCGCGTCTGATAATGAAAAGGGCGCCGCAGGATAATGCGGCGCCCTTTCTATTTGGGTATTGCGCCTGGCTTATTCGGCGGCCGCGCTCTTGGTGCCGGAAACGAACGAGGGCGTTTCATCGGCCTTTTCCAGCGTCTTTGCCTCACTGGGACTGGTGGTGTGCGCAAAACGACCGGTCAGCTTGGCGCCGGATTCGACCGAAAGGCTTTCGTGATAGACATCACCATCGACCACAGCGGTCTTTTCCAGGCGTACGGCGCGGGCGCGGATTTCACCGCTGACTGCACCCCGAATGGTGACGCTGTCAGCCGAAATACTGCCTTCAACCGAGCCACTTTCCCCCATCACCAGGCCACCGCAGGTAAGGTCGCCGATGATGGCGCCATCGAGCTGAAGCTCGCCACGGGTTTTCACATTGCCTTCGATCTGGACATCGGAACCGATGATCGACGGGGTCGGAGCCGCGCCGGAACGGGGCGCAGCCGCGTTATTGCTGGCTGGTTTCTTCATATCGTCCTTGGATTTTACGAACATCATTTGCTGCCTTCAAATAGGGCATCGGATCCCGGACCTTACCGTCAAACCACACTTCATAGTGCACGTGGGTGTCGGTGGCGCGACCGGTCTTGCCCATGTCTCCGATCTGTTGGCCCAACTGGACCACTTCACCTTTATGGACCCGGAGCTTACGCATATGGCCATACCGGGTATGGAAGCCGTTGCCGTGATCAATCTCAACCATCTTGCCGTATGGTCCATGCCAACCGGCATAGATTACGACGCCAGGGGCTGTCGCATGGATCGCCGTGCCGGGCCATCCCGCAAGATCGAGCCCATAGTGATGTGCCCAGGTTTTCCTGAACGGGTCCATCCGTCGGCCAAACCGGCTGGCAACATAATATTTATCAGCTGGCTTCCCGACAGGGAAACTATTCAGCACATTTGTGACCATCTCAAGGCGGTGCCGCGCATCCAGAAGTTCGCTGAACTTGGTGCCGTCCTTGTGGTCAAAGACAGGCTTGAACCCGCTTTCCGGCATGAAGGGGCCGCCGATGGCGGAATCGTCTTCATGATTATACTGGCGGATCAGGTCGCCGGTCGTGATTTTTGTGCCTTTGAGCACGGTATCGATATGGCTGAGCTGATTATCGGTTTTTGCCAGGAGACGCGTCGCGAGATCTTGTTGGCGTTCTCCCAAAGACCGGAGGCGGTTTGACAGGCTTTTGCGCCAGTCGACGTCGCTTTTTTCAGGAACGGACGCCTGGGCCGTGCCGGTGCCGAGAAGGCGCTCAAGCAGCGTCAGGCGCGATTGCGATGGCTCATCGGCGGAGGATGTTTCACCATCGCTATCCGCGGCTTGGTCATCTTCCTTGCCTTGAGGTGCATTTGTGTCCGTGGTCGGGGCAGTCTGCTGGCCGTCAGCCTTCTGAGAGGCGCCGGCGACTTCTTCAAGGAATTTCTGGCGCTCTTCTAGTTGCTTGGTCTGGCGCTCCACCTTCTGGATCACGGTCGAGAAATCGGTCGACAGCGCCTGATACTGGGCGGACATGCTGGCGATGGTACGGTTCTTACGCTCCAGCGTCTTGTCACGGGTGAGATAGGCGTAGCTTGTAATGCTGCCCCAGACGAGGGTGCCTGCCAGAATTGTGGTGGCGACGAGCTGGGTGTAGCTACCGATGGTGACGAAACGGACCCGGCCTTCACTGCGCAAAAAAAGCTGGCGTTCGGGGAAATATTTCCCGCGCCATGCATGGAATTTGCTCAACAATGTACGTTGGCCTGCCAAATATCCTCTCACGCTGTCAGCGTGTCCTCACCCTGTAATTACAATATTCTTTATGCGCTACATATGGTTAATAGCTGCAATTTCTTAATATTGTCTGCATTCCACCCACTTTTGCAATGCTGGTCAAGTTCATTATCCTGCTTTGGAAGGCGCTGCAAGGGGTTCGTAGAAGCTGGCGCCCATGCCAGCCCGGTCGCGGGCGGGCTTGTTAAAGGGCGGTTTAAGCTGGCCGTGGAAGTAAAGTTTCACCAAATTCTGGAACCAAAGATCCGGGTCTTGGCCCTCCTGCTCGGCGAGATAGCGGAACCAGCGTGTCCCTGCGGCAACGTGGCTGACTTCTTCCTCATAGATGGTGCCGAGGACTTCCGCGGACGTATCGTCGCCAGCGTTTTTCAGCAGTTTAATCATCTGCGGGGTAACGTCGAGCCCGCGGGCTTCCAGAACCATAGGCACCACGGCAAGCCGGGCGGGCAGACAGTCCTTTGTCGCTTGTGACGACTGCCATAAACCGTCATGGGCTGGCAGGTCGCCATAGAAGCTGTCGAGCGCCTTGAGGCGGCTTGAAACCATGATGAAATGGCGGGCTTCGTCATCGCCCACCTGAACCCAGTCATCTGAAAAGCCGCGCGGCATCTCCGCCCCGAAGCGCGCGACGATATCGAAGGCGAGGTCGATGGCATTCAGTTCAATGTGGGCGACTGCATGGAGGAGCGCGCGGCGGTTATTCTCATTCCCGGCTTTCCGGCGCTTCGGCATATCCCCAGGCGCCAGAAGGATAGGGCGGTCCGGCCTCGCGGGCCTGTCCGGGACCGGCGTGTCGAAGCTGAAGTCCAGTTCCCGTGCACGCCAGGCGGCGGCGACCGCGCGGGCAACTTCCGCTTTCGTGCGGGGCTTCTCGGTGTTGAGGACGGCGACCGCGGCCTCCCCCAGTGTTTGCCACTCAGCCATGTGACTTAAAGGGCCTTGGCGGCTTCGAGGACAGCTTCAGCGTGGCCCTTCACCTTCACCTTGTGCCAGACCTGGCGGATGACGCCGTCACCGTCGATAAGGAAGGTGGCGCGTTCGATACCCATATAGACACGGCCATAGAGCTTTTTCTCGACCCAGACGCCGTATTTCTCAATGACTTCACCGTCCACGTCGGCAGCGAGTTCGACCTTCAGGTCTTGCTTGGCGATGAAGTTGTTATGCCTGGTAACGCTATCCTTGGACATGCCGATGACCACGGCGCCCGCGGCCTTGAACTCGCCTATGAGGGCTGAAAAGTCCTTGGCTTCGGTGGTGCAGCCGGGTGTGCTGTCCTTGGGGTAAAAATAGAGCACGACCTTCTGACCCTTGAAGTCGCTCAGGCGCAGGTTTTTGTCGCCGGCGGCCGGCAGATCGAAATCCGGGGCTTTGGCTCCGATATCAAGGCTCATGCTAGTCTCCCTTCAGGTGGTCTTGTTCTGTGCGCGCCTTCAAGAGGGCGTACGCGGGCTCTTCTATAACACGCTTGTAGAGGCTGTACAGCCTGGCCTCCTGCCGCAGGACGGTTTCCTTGAGGGCGCCGAAATCCTCGGTATGGGTTGCCCGGCAAAGCGCTGTGCGCAGGCCTTCGGGGATTTGTTCCTCAGAGCGCGGCGAACTGCCCAGGCTCAGACGCAGGAGTGATTGGACATTCTGGAGCAGAAAGTGCGCGCTTGCCATAAGCTCGGTATCGGCCTCCGGGAGGACTTTCTTTGCACGCAGGCGCTTGATGGTTTCGGAGATTTCCGGGTGGAAGATCCCCGGTGTCTTATGGCCTTCGCGCAGCATCAGATACTGGCAGATGAATTCGATATCGACGAGGCCGCCCCGGACATATTTGATCGCCCACGGGTTCTTCGTACCGAACTGGGCCTCGACCTTGAGCCGCATGTCATGAACGGACAACAGTAGGTCGTCGGCATCGCGCGGGGACGTGAGCACAGAGCGGATCGTGTCGGTGAGCGCGTCCCTGAGCGCGTCTGGCGCGATGATGATGCGCGCGCGGGTCAGCGCCATATGCTCCCACGTCCAGGCGGCGCTGGAATAATAGTCCGTAAACGTCTTGAGGGTGACGACCAGTGGCCCCTGGTGCCCCGACGGACGCAGCCGTGTATCAACCTCAAAAAGCCGGCCTTCGGGGGTCAGGGCCGTGATCGCGGTGATGATATGTTGGCCCAGGCGGGAGAAATACTGGCTGGGGCCTAGGGGCTTATCGCCATCAGACATGCTGTTCATGTCTTCGACGTGATAGAGGAACACCATGTCGAGGTCCGAGGTTTGCGTCAGCTCCCGCCCGCCATATTTCCCCATGCCGAGGAGGCAGATACCGCCACCGGGGAACCGGCCATGCCTGCGGGCGAACTCTTTCTCCACTTCAGGCACAAGCACCTTGAGCGTGACATCGGCGACGCGTGTCATTGCTTCACCGGCCTCGCGCACGTCGGAAAGTGATTCAAGCAGTTGCACCCCGATGCGGAACCGAAGCTCGGCGACGAAGCGGCGAACATAGTCAAGCATGTCCTGGTAGTCGTTCGCGGTGTGCAACATGCTTCTGAGCATATCGGCGAGGGTGTCTTCATCCTCGATAGGGTCGAAGAAATGGGGCTCCAGCACGGCGTCCCACAAGGCCGGCTTCTTGGCGAGCGTATCTGCGAGCGCAGGTGCAAGCCCCATCACATGGGCCAGCAGCTGGAAGAGCGACGGGTTGGCATGAAGAAGCGAGAATAGCTGAACGCCGGCCGGTTGCTGGGCGATGAAGGAATCGAAGCGCATAAGGGCGGCGCTCGGCTTGTCGGTTTTGGCGAAAGCTTCCAGAAGTCCCGGCAGCATCTGGTCCAGCAGATGTTTGGCGCGCTCGGTCCGCAGTGCCCGGTGCCTGCCGCGGCGCCAGCCTTCAATGACCCCAGCGGAGCTTGCCGGGTCATCGAACTTCATCTCGGCAAGGTTGCTTTCCAGGTCCTGCTCATTGAAGCCGCTTTCTGATGTTTCATCTTCAGGGAGCAGGGCATCATAATGGGCGCTGACCCTGTCGCTGTGGCGCAGGACTTCGGCCTTCAGGGCCCCCCGATCCGCAAGCCCCATAAACGTAGCGAGCCGATCTTGGCCGGCTTCATCCTCCGGTATCTGGTGCGTCTGTTCATCCGCCACCATCTGGATACGGTGTTCGAGCGTGCGGAGGAAAACATAGCTTTCGCTGAGGTCTTTATGGACTTTCGGTTCGATCAGGCCATCCGTTGCCAAGGCATCCAGGGCGTCGAGCGTGCCACGTATACGCAAGCGCGGGTGACGGCCAGCAAACAGTAACTGGTTGATCTGGGCAAAAAATTCGATCTCGCGGATGCCGCCATGGCCGAGCTTGACGTTATAGCCCGCAAAGCGAACACCCGAGGTGCCATAGTGGCGGTTGATCTGGTGCTTGATGGCGGCAATGTCGGCAAGGGCGGCAAAATCCATGTTGCGGCGCCAGATCCAGCTACTCATGAACCCCAGGTAGGCTTCGGCTGCAGCCTTGTCGCCCGCGGAGGGGCGCGCCTTGATCATGGCCGAGCGTTCCCAGTTTACCGCCATGGAGTGATAGTAATTCTCTGCGGCCTCCACCGAGATGGCTACGGGGGTCGCGCCAGGGTCAGGCCTCAGCCTCAGGTCGGTGCGGAAGACATAGCCGTGCATGGTGCGCCGGTCCATCATCTGTACCAGGTCCTGCGTGATTTTGATGAAGCAGTCCGACACGGATTTGCGCCCGCTATAGGTGACCCGGCTTGCGTCATAGAGCGCGATCAGATCGATGTCGGACGAATAATTGAGCTCATAGGCACCAAGCTTGCCCATGCCGAGGAGGAAATAGCCGCAGTTTTCGGTCAGGGCAGGGGTAACGGGTTCCGGCTCACCCTTGGGCCAGGCAAGATCACCCCGCTGCATCCTGTCGTGCAGGAGATGGGCGAGCGAGAGCGTGAGCGCCGCATCGGCAAAGCGGCTGAGCGCTGTGGTGACGTCGTCGAACTGCCAGCGGCCTGAAATATCGGCGTAGGCCGTCAGGAAGGATACGCGGGTCTTCAAGTTCCTGAGGACAGCCATCAGGTCCGGCATTTTCTCGCCGTCCGGCCGCGGTGCGGTCATGTCCTTAATAAGTACCTCGAACAGGTCGGTAGGGTCGCCTGCCATCAGGGTCAGGCAGTCAGCCGGGTGGCGCTGCATGATGCCGGCGAGGAACGGGCTATTGCCGGCAAGGGCTGCGATCAGGGCAGCTTCCGGCATAGGCAGATTATTTTCCGCCGCTGTTTCTTGTAGCGTTGCCGTAATTTCGTCCGCTTTTGCCTTATCATAGGCAGACGGATATGGACTGTTGCTGTCTGACATGCTCTATACCGGGTGAGACGGGAACGGACGACTGGGATGTAAGTGTCTATGGCCCGTGCCGTCAAATCAAGGGTCTTAAAACGGTTGGGCTGCGCCTTTGAAGCGGATTAGTGCAATATTGGCAAGGATCGGTGTCTGGGGTCTGACGGCGAGCCTGCTTCTGATAAGCCTTGCCTTCGTAAGGGTATTCTTGGCGCCTGTCGATGTCAGCTTCGCCAGAACGCTGGTCGAAGCACGGGCCGCGGATGTGCTGCCGGGATGGCGGATCAGCTTCAAGGACGCCATCGTCGGCTGGGACTGGCGTTCCGTCCGACCCTGGGTTTCCATCACCGACCTCAAGCTTATCGACCGCCGGGACAGGCTGCGCGCCAATGTGCAGGATGTACGGCTGGGGATGGCCTTTACCTCGCTCCTGTCCAATGTCAGCTTTTCGACGATTGACGTATCGAACGCCAATATCACCATTTCAGACCTTGCCGGGTTCAGCGACGCGACGGACAACGGCAAACAGGGCACGCCCCGCAAGCTATTTGGCGAATCGGGCATTCCAAGACCCGAACTTTTGCGGCCGGTTACGGAAGCTTTCAGCCGGTTTGGTAGCCGCCTTTTGAAAACGGCCCCCGGGCTTGACCGTATCCTGATCAAGAACACCTCGGTCGATATCTATCGCGGGGAAGGGCTGCAGGATGCGCACCTGGACTTGCCGACCTTCCGGCTCAGCAATAACCATAACGAGCTGGAGCTCCGTTCGCTTATCGATGCCCGCTTTGCCGATGTTCCAACCCAGATTCGCCTGACCGGGACAGCCGAGCCGACCTATGGCGAGATGAAGCTGTCGCTGTCGATGAGCGGGCTGATGCCATCAAGCCTCGCAGAAACGGCCAAATTGCCGGAGGTGGTCTCCGCGCTTCAGTTCCCGATCGGGCTCGATATTGACCTGGAACTTGGCGCCAATGTGGGCCTGCGCGGGGCACGTTTTGCCATTACCATCGATGACGGCATTCTTTCTGATCCGGTGATGTTCCCGAAGCCTGCGCCCATCCGCTATGGCACTATCAGTGGCGATTATGATGTCGCTGAGCAGGTTATCGCCATCAAGCAGGTGGAAATCGCGGCAGGGGATCATCTGATCACCGGACACGGGTTGGTTTACTGGGATGAAGGCAATCCGCATCCTGGAATCAAGCTTGATCTGGGAATTGATGGCGAAGTGCCGCTTTCCGACGTGTTGATGTATTGGCCGATCCATACCTACCCGGACGGCACTCCGCGGGGCGCGCGGGCCTGGGTCGACCAGCATATGATCAAAGGCATGACCAATGACGCCGAGTTCCAGGTCGACATGCGTCCGGATGGTACGGGGCCGTTCGAAAACAAAAGCATTATCAAACTGGGCTTCGGCTTCCACGACCTGGATACGCATTTCCTGTTGACCATGCCGCCGATTAAGGGCGCGAGGGGTCATGCCGCGCTGACGCACACCAGTTTCCGGCTTTGGCTTGAGGGCGGCACGGTGCTTGAGATGCCGCTTAAGGACTCGCGCGTGGATATCGAACATATCAACATCCATGAAGGCGCGATCGGTAACTTTACGGTTCATACGGCAGGCGACGTGCCGACGGTGATGAAGCTGATCAGCTATCCGCCCTTGAGTGTGCCGGAAAAAATGCATTTCGATGCGGCCCGCATCGGTGGCGAGGCCACTATCCGTGCGCTTATCACCTTACCGCTTATCAAAGACCTGCCGGATGATGCCATCCATTATGATGTTCAGGCGGAGCTCGCCCACGCGAGTGTGGCGGACCTTCTGGGCGGGGAAGGGCTGAAGGATGCCAGCCTTACCCTATCGCTGGACCGTGACACGTTGGCGGTTGGCGGGAACGGCATCCTTAACGGCGTCCCCCTAAATCTGCACTGGCGCGAGGATATGGCGGCAGGGCGGGCTTCGCCAGACGCCGATACCAGCCAGATTGTGCTGACCGGAAACATGGACCAGAACGACCTGAAGGCCTTGGGGGTCGATATCAGTGATTTTCTGGACGGCAAGGCCTGGGGTGAGGCGACCTTTGTCGGGCGGTCCCTCAAATTCCGGAAAGGTTATTTTTCCGCTGATACCCTGGGCGCTGTGGTTATGGCGCCGCAGCTGGGATGGAAGAAGCCGGCGGATGCCCCGGCCAATATCACCGGGACAGTGATCTTCGACGACAAGGGAACCCATTTGCACCCGCTTGTCGCCACTGGTGAGAATATCGACGTTAAGGCCGATTTCGATTGGGGGCCGAAAGATAGCGGCCTTTTCAAGGGGCGCTTTGATTTGCGCAAGCTGGGCCGGACGGAAGGACTTGTGGGCACCGTTGAGGAAAAGCCCGGCAAGCCGACGGTCGCTAAATTGAAGGCCAAGGACTTCGACCTCGCCCCACTTCTTGTGGCTGGGTCTGACAAGAAGCAAAACAACGGCACCAAGGATGTGGACCTGTCGCTTGATGCGAACCGCCTGCTTCTGGAAAACGGTGAATATTTGAAGGGGGCGACAGTCCGGGCGCGTTTCCGGGATGGCTCGCCCAAGTTAGCCAGCTTTACAGGAACCTTCCCCGTGAAAGAGGGGCAGAAACCGGTTCCGACCACGATGGCGATCCGTGAAGATGGCGGGCAGGATCAGGCAATCACGATCGAATCACCTGATGGCGGTAGGTTCTTGCGTGGCCTAGGCCTTTTCGCGCACCTATCCGGCGGCACGCTGAAAATGGAAGGCCGGACCACAGGCTGGGGCGGAACCCTCCATCTCAAAGGGAACGGGACAATCCTCGGGGCTAATCTTGTCTCAAAGGAAAGCCTCGGCCCGGCTGTTACCGAAGGGGTGGTCAGTGGTCTTGATCATTATCTCAAGGACGGCCCGATTGAACTGAACAACATCACCATTCCCTTTGCCTACAACGAGGGCCTACTGGATCTGAATGAGCTGAAAGCGAACGGCCCGTCGATGGGCATGACCATGGAGGGGCAGATTGAAGCCAAGACCGGGCGGATCAACGTCAATGGCGTGATTGTTCCGGCTTACGGTATCAATTCACTTCTTGGGAAAATCCCGCTTGTCGGCGGCTTGTTCTCGGGCGGGGAGGGCAAGGGGCTGTTCGGGGTCGCTTACCGTGTTAAGGGGCTGACCGAGAAGCCGGATGTCTCCGTGAATGCGCTTTCAGGGCTCGCGCCCGGGTTCCTGCGCCTGCTGTTCGAAGGCCGCAAGGGCAAGGTATCCGACGTCAAGGAGCCGCCACAGACGCCAGAAAAGGCAGCAGAGCAGACTGACAAGGCAACGCAGCCGGCATCCGAGGTAGAGAAACCTGCATCGCCGCAGCCGTCCCCTGCTGTAAAGCCTGATGCCAAGCCAGAAACAAAGCCGGAAACCAAGCCTGACGGGACGCCGGAAAAGACAGCGCCAGCCCCGGAGAAAACACCCGCGACGCCTGATCAGGAACCGGCAAAGGCGCCGGACCAGGCCCCAGTTCCTGCGCCTGAGAAAGCTCCGACAAAGTCCCCTGATACAGCCCCGGCGAAAGATCCAGCCCAATCGCCATCGGTTACGCCGGCAACTGTGCCGTCCCCCGCATAAAAAACGGCCCGCCAAGTATGGCGAGCCGTCTGTGATGCTTCGAAGGCAGGTGGCCTAGGCGCTTTTCACCAGCGCATGGCGCTTTTTGCCTGCGGACAGCTTGATCTGGCCGTCGGCGAGGTCGGCTGCGGTCACCGCCTGGTCGATGCTTTCAACCTTCACGTCATTGACCTTGGCGCCGCCTTGCTGCACCAGGCGCCGGACCTCACCCTTGGAGGCGCCGAGCCCGGCTTCCACCAGCAGGTCGACGATGTTGATGCCGCCTGCAAGCCGTGCGGCGGCGACATCGATGGTCGGCAGGTCGGTACCGGCGCCCCCCTTGACGAAGGTTTCGCGCGCAGTGGCTTCGGCGGCCTTGGCGGCTGCCTCGCCGCGGCACATGGCGGTGGCGGCATTGGCGAGGATGACTTTGGCGTCATTGATCTCGGCGCCTTCCAGCTTTTCAAGGCGGCGGACCTCATCCATCGGGATATCGGTGAAGAGACGCATGAACTTGCCGACATCGGCGTCATGGCTGTTGCGCCAGAACTGCCAGTAGTTATAGGCCGGAAGGCTTGCTTCATTAAGCCAGACGGCGCCATCTGCCGTTTTGCCCATTTTCTTGCCGTCAGCGGTGGTGATCAGTGGTGTGGTCACGCCGTACATCTCGCGGCCGTCAATCCGGCGGGCCAGTTCAATACCGTTGACGATGTTGCCCCACTGGTCGGAGCCACCCATCTGCAAGGAACAGCCATAGCGGCGGCCCAGTTCCATGAAGTCATAGGCCTGGAGGATCATGTAGTTGAATTCGAGGAAGGTCAGCGGCTGCTCGCGCTCAAGCCGCAGCTTGACGCTATCGAAGGTCAGCATACGGTTGATGGTGAAGTGAGGGCCGACGTCGCGCAGGAACGAGATATATTCCAGTTTGTCGAGCCATTCGCCGTTATTGACCATGGTGGCATCCGTGGTGCCATCGCCGAAGCTCAGGAACTGGGTAAAGATAGAACGGATGCTTGCCATGTTGCCCGCGATGATCTCGTCGGTCATCAGCTTGCGGCTTTCATCCTTACCCGATGGGTCGCCAACCCGGCTGGTGCCGCCACCCAGGAGAACGATCGGCTTATGGCCAGCCTGCTGGAGCCGTCGCAGCATCATGATGCTGACAAGGTTGCCGACATGGAGGCTGGAGGCGGTGCAGTCGAAGCCTACATAAGCGGTGATCGGACCCTCAGCCATTTTGGCGTCCAGCGCGGCCAGGTCAGTCGCCTGGTGAATGTAGCCGCGCTCGGTGAGGATTTGCAGAAATTCCGATTTCAACTCGCTCATGGGATTGGTCCAGCATCTTCCGGGAAGCCCCCTATAGGCCGCCCACACAAAATAGTTTAAGAGCGGGCTGATGTAGCATAGGGTGGCGAAAAGGCAAAGCCTTCGCGTAAGAGGATAGGGCAGGGAATAAGCGACATATGACAGTTCTGGGGGAACCGGGCGAGGTTAAGTGTGTGATCGGGCTGATGAGCGGCACCTCGATGGATGGGGTCGACGCGGCTCTTATCTATACCGATGGTGTGAAATTGGAGCGGCGCGGCCCGTCGCTGACACTGCCGTATCCGAGCGCGATGCGCGAACGGATCAAGGAAGGGCTGAAGCTTGCGTCCGCCTGTTCAAGCGCCGCTGACGCCCCGGCCGAAATCCAGGTTCTTGAGCAGGATATCACCGACTATCATGCAGATGCGGTGGCGGAAATCCTGGCGATTACTGACCTCAAACCCTCAGATGTCGACCTTGTCGGCTTCCATGGCCAAACACTGACCCACCGCCCGGACAGGGGCTGGACCTGGCAGATCGGTGATGGCGGCCGCCTTGCGGGCCGTACCGGCATTCCTGTCGTGAATGATTTCCGAACCGCCGATGTGGCGGCGGGCGGTGAAGGGGCACCTCTCGTCCCGCTGTATCATGCTGCATTGATGGCAGGAGAAAACCGCCATAAAACCGCAGCGATCCTCAATATCGGCGGTGTAGCGAACGTGACCTGGGTGTCCTTCAGGAACGGGCCAGAGCCGGAAATCGTCGCCTTCGATACAGGCCCAGGCAACGCCATGCTGGACGACTGGGCCGAAATCCATACCGGCACGCCGTGTGACATGGATGGCCAGCTCGCGGCTGAGGGCCTCAGCCATGAGGAAGTGGTCATGGGCTTGATGGCGAGCCCGTATTTCGATGAGGCGCCACCGAAGACGCTTGACCGTGACGATTTCAATATTCAGGCGGTCCGGGGCCTGAGCGCCGAAGATGGTGCCGCGACACTGACCGATTTCATCGTCGAATCGATGGTTGCGGCCCAAAGCCATTTCCCGAGCCCACCGGACGCCTGGTATGTCTGTGGTGGCGGGCGGCATAATCCGACCCTGATGCGCCGCCTGCGCCGCCGCCTGCCGGTACTTGTCGATCCGGTTGAGGTATTGGGCTGGCGCGGGGATGCGCTTGAGGCTGAGGCTTTCGCTTTTCTGGCCGTACGCTCGGTCCGTGGTTTGCCGATCACGCTGCCGTCGACGACGGGCTGTCCTGAGCCAACAACAGGTGGTGTGCTTCATAAACCCAGAGGGCGCCAAACCCGGATATGAAAAAAGGCGCCGGAAGGCGCCTTTTTTGTCATTCTTTGGGTCGGAACCTTATTCCTGGCCGGTCAGGCGCAGGTTCAGGTATTTGTTCACCGACGACATCAGCTGATTGAGCTCCGTCTCAAAGAAATGGTTTGCCCCTTTGATCACGTCATGGTGGACGGTGATCGATTTCTGCGCCTTCAGCTTTTCAACAAGCTTGGTGACGGAGATCGGCGTAACCAGATCGTCATTGTCAGCCTGAATGATCAGGCCCGATGACGGGCAGGGCGCCAGGAAGGAGAAGTCATACAGGTTCGCCGGCGGCGCAACCGAGATGAAGCCTTTGATTTCCGGGCGACGCATCAGAAGCTGCATCCCGATCCAGGCCCCGAAGGAGAAACCGGCGATCCATGTGCCGGTCGAATTCGGGTTCATCGACTGAATCCAATCCAGCGCCGATGCGGCATCGGACAGTTCGCCCGTTCCGTTGTCGAATTCGCCTTGGCTGCGTCCGACACCGCGGAAATTGAAGCGAAGCGTTGCGAATCCACGATGCGCAAAGGCATGGTACATGTAATAAGTGACCTTATTATCCATTGTACCGCCATATTGCGGGTGCGGATGCAGGATGAGGGCAACCGGAGCGGTGTCGCTCTTGCCAGGCTGATAACGGCCCTCAAGCCGCCCGGCCGGTCCATTGAAAATAATTTCTGGCATCTGTGGGTCTAATTCGCACTTTTTTATGGTTGACTGGATTGTTGGGGCCACCGGCCCGCAGTATGTTCAGTCCCCGATATATCGAACTTTGGCACCGATTCGCAAGCAAACTAAGTACCGGAAGCTAAATTAGAATTGATCGGGCCGGTATTTCTTCCTATGTGACAGACATGAAAACGCCAATATATCTCGATTATAACGCCACCTGTCCCATCCGTCCGGCCGTGATTGACGCCGTCGCGTCGACGATGCGGGAGGTTGGGAATCCGTCATCTGTTCATGCTGCGGGGCGCAACGCCCGGGCGGCGGTGGAGAAGGCACGGGTCCAGGTGGCGGCCCTGGTGAACTCCCGGCCACGGGATGTTGTGTTCTGTGGCGGCGGGACGGAGGCGAACAACACCGTCCTGCGCGGTGCTGGCGCTGCGAGCCTGATCATTTCCGCGATCGAGCATGAAAGCACGCAAGCCGCGGCCGAGCAGGCTGGCATGCCTGTCTTTACCATTCCTGTGAATGCCCATGGCGTCATCCTGCTGGATGAACTGGAAAGCCTTCTGGCGGAAGCCCCCAAACCGGCGCTGGTGTCGGTGATGCTGGTCAATAATGAAACCGGGGTCATCCAGCCGGTGGCGGATGCGGCCAAGCTTGCGCATGAAGCCGGGGGGCGTATCCATACCGATGCCGTTCAGGGCGCGGGCAAGCTGACGCTGGACCGTCAGGCGCTTGATGTCGACTATATGACCCTGTCCGCCCACAAGATTGGCGGGCCGCAAGGCGTCGGTGCCATCGTGCTGGCGCCGACAGCCCCCTTGAAGGCCATGCTGGTCGGCGGCGGGCAGGAACTGTCGCGCCGGTCCGGCACTGAAAATGTCGCCGGGATTGCCGGGTTCGGCGTTGCCGCGATTGAAGCCATGGGCGGGCTTGCCAGTATCCAGCATATCGCCGCCATGCGGACACGGCTTGAAGCCGGTATCATCGCCCATGCGAACGATGTGGTTATCGTCGGGGCCGGGGCGGACCGGAACGCCAACACCAGCTGTATCGCCATGCCGGGTGTGAAGGGGGAAACCCAGGTCATGCATTTTGACCTTGCGGGCATTTGCGTGTCATCGGGCTCGGCCTGTTCGTCAGGCAAGGTGAAGGTGTCCCATGTCCTCAATGCCATGGGCTATGAAGATGCCATTGCGGAAAGTTCGATCCGCGTGTCGCTCGGCTACGGTACCCAGGATGCGGACATAGACGCTTTCCTGACAGCGTGGCAGGCGATTTATAACCGGACACGCGGGCGCTGAGATTGATGGCAACATCCCCGAAAACCCCGGTTTATCTGGACTATCAGGCGACAACGCCGATGGATGAGCGGGTGCTCGGGGCCATGATGCCCTATCTCACCACCAAGTTTGGCAATCCACATTCCAGTACACACCGGTTTGGCTGGGAAGCTGAGGCGGCGCTGGATGTCGCGCGCGGGCAAGTGGCCTCGCTGATCGGCGCGCAAGAGAATGAAATCTATTTCACCTCCGGCGCGACCGAGACCAACAACCTGGTCCTCAAGGGCGTGATGGATGTCTGGGGCAAGAAGCGGCCAGAACTGATCACCGTGGCGACGGAGCATAAATGTGTGCTCGAATCCGCAGCAGCCTGCGCGCGCGCCGGGTACAAGGTCACTGTGTTGCCTGTGAAAGCTGACGGCCTTTTGGACCTGAACAGGCTTGAGGATGCGGTCAGCGAGCAGACCGCGCTCGTGTCCGTCATGGCGGTCAATAACGAAATCGGTGTCATCCAGCCCCTCAAGGAAATTGGTGCTATCGTGAAAGCCAAGGGCGCGCTGTTCCATTCGGACGCGGCTCAGGGCTATGGGAAAATCCCGCTCGATGTCGAAGCGCTTGGACTCGATTTTATGAGCATCTCCGGCCACAAGATTTATGGCCCCAAGGGCGTGGGCGCGCTTTACAAACGGACTGGGCGTCAGACTGCGCTGACGCCGCAAATAGTCGGTGGCGGGCAGGAAGACGGCATCCGCGCCGGAACCCAGGCACCTGCCTTGGTCGCGGGCCTCGGGGCCGCAGCCAGCCTGTGTGCGGATGGAATGCAGCAGGAAGCCGGGCGGCTTCAGGCCATGATGGCACGCTTCAAGGACAAGCTGTTTACCGCGCTTCCTGGTCTTATCCTCAATGGTGATGCCGAAAAGCGCTGGCAGGGTAACCTGAATGTCAGCTTTCCGGGGCTTGATGGCGACCTTCTGCTCGCGAGTATCCGGCCGCTTGCGGTCTCAAGCGGGGCGGCGTGCGCGTCTGCCGTCACCGGCTCGTCTTACGTGTTGGAGGCACTGGGGCGTAGCGAGGATGAAAGCAATAGTGCGCTCCGGATCGGGATCGGGCGTTTCACCACCGATGAAGAAATAGATTTCGCCGCCGACACGCTGATCGGCGCGGTTGAAAAGCTGGGAGGCCTGGTGCCATGAGTGACGTAACCGTAACTTTCATCCGGCCTGACGGCAGCGAGTTGAAGGTCACGACCGAACCCGGCGTGACCGTGCTTCAGCTTGCGCAGGAAAACGGGCTTGAGATGGAAGGGGCGTGCGAAGGCAACATGGCCTGTTCCACCTGTCATGTCATTGTCGATAAACACCATTTCGACCGCCTGCGGGAAGCCAGCGAGAATGAGGAAGAAATGCTCGATCTTGCACTAGGCCTTACGGCTACGTCGCGCCTCGGTTGCCAGATCGTCATCGATGAAAGCCTGGATGGCCTCATTCTGCGGCTCCCTAGGGAAAGCCGCAACATGATGGGCTTTTGAGGCCCTTATCCTGCCTGGCCCGTGGGGGGAGTATATCAGGCCTTGGGGGCAACGTTACGGGCAATGCCCTTGGCAATATCGTTTATATGTAGAACTGGAAGGTTGGCGATAAAACTGGGTTTTGCCGAGCTTTGTTCGTCATTCCCCTCGGGGGTAAATCCTGGCCTGCTCTGACCCCATACCACTGCGACCGATGCTCCCTGAACGCGGGCAACGGATAATGTGGGGTAGGCGGCCTGGATGGTGGCCAGGAGACGCTCATTTGCGCTGTCGGGGGCTCCTGCCTCCCAGCCCTCAATGAGCCATATTGTTTCCTTGGTTGCATAGGAGCGCGAGCTGTTGAACGCTCTGAGTGCCGCGCCGTAATCAGCCTGATGGCGAAAACAATATATATCCTGACTGGGTTTAACCAGCTGCGTAGTGAAATACTGGTCTGTGGTCATCTCATAATATTGGGTATTGTCCTCACGAAGAGGCGCAACATCGAACGTGAGTTTTTCGGCAACCACGGTTGAATCTTGCACGCCAACATCTGTGGCGATGGCATTGTCTGTTGGCCATAACTCGGTGATCGATTTACGGCCAAAATAATTGGCGAGGGACTTGGCGATGTTCCGAAGCGCATGTGGCAGGGGTGCCCATGGCCGTTTGGGGCGTTCTGCCTTCAATGTATCGAGGATGAAATCCAGGTCGGTCCATAGCCAATTGTTTTCCCAGACGTTGAGCCCTGTGGACCATTGGGTACGCGGCGGGGATGCAAAGGAAAGTTTATGCCCATGTGTGTGACCGATGTTGGCATAATCCATGTTGAGTTTGGCGCCGCGGCCAAAAATAACCACCTCACCGGCGAAATCGGGCATCAGGATCAGGGTATGAAAGGCCGACCCTTCGACACCGGCGATCAGCTCGGCGTCTGCCAGCATGGCAAGCTGCTCTGCGATGCTATGTTCTTCCGGATGGTAAAGGATCCAGCCATTCGCGGCTAATATGTCCTCAAGTGCTGGTTCATTATGAATGATAGCGGATTTGAGTTTGCTGCGGGAGAGCCAGACCTTCTTGCCTGGCGTAAGTTCAGTCGGCCCTACCAGGCGCAGTGCTTCCGCCTGAGCATCCGTGAACTTGCTGTTGATGATGTAGCCTGCCTCCGGCACCACCAGTTCTTCAACCTCGGTTTGTTCTGTGATCAGATGCATGGGATTCCTGAGGCCGAAAAGCTCAAATATCTCTTGCTGCATCTGGATGAAGTCATGCTGGTTATGGACGCCGAGCCAGACCAGGGGAATATCGGGGTTTTGGCGAATGACCCAAAGGCGGGACAGGCTTTCCAGGAGGAAATGGCCATAGTGCGGGAACAGATAGCCGGCGAAGATGTGCCGCCCGCTCAACCGAGCTTTGGTTTTCCCTATATTGCCCTCAAGCACCATCTGTGTTTCGACAGTCTCATGCCCTGTTGTGCTGTCCCACACGCCATCGATAATTTTTGACTTCAACCTATAGCGTCGGACCAGAAACGCCTCCTTGATAGGCTGTTTATCCTGGGTGAAAACACCGCCGTGAGCGCCATTAGCAAGGAGTGGTTTTTGTTCCGCGCCGAGACAAGGCAAGCAAATGGCGTTCCGATATATTTGGGTCATTCCCCCGAAATCCCTCAACCTGGCGAGACCAATGAAAACGCCAAAATTATTGAAATAAAATCACTTTTACCTCAATGCCTTAGCGTTTGGCAACCGCAGGGGATTTGGGGCTGCACTGAGCAGGAGCAGGTTACTCGAAGCGTTCGGGCAGGTGGTCTTCCTCGATAAGGTCGGAGAAGCGCGTGCATTCTTTGTCGAACGCAAGATGGATGGTGCCTACCGGACCATGACGTTGCTTGCCTATGATCAATTCGGCCTTGCCGTAAAGGGCCGACATTTCCGCCTGCCACTGCAGATGCTTTTCCTGGTCGGCCTGAGAAGGTTCCTCCTTCTCTTTGTAATATTCTTCCCGGAAGACGAACATCACCATATCGGCGTCCTGCTCGATCGAGCCTGATTCCCGGAGGTCCGACAGCATGGGACGCTTGTTTTCACGTTGTTCCACACCCCGGCTAAGCTGCGACAGGGCTAGAACCGGTATGTGAAGTTCTTTCGCCAAGCCCTTGAGACCACGTGTAATTTCTGAAATTTCCTGCACGCGACTTTCGGCTGCGTTTCCCTTGCCGGTGCCGCGGAGGAGCTGGAGGTAATCGACGACCACAAGGCCGAGGTTATGCTGGCGCTTGAGCCGGCGGGCACGGTTCCTGAGGGCCGCGATGGTCAGCGCGGGCGTGTCATCGATGAAGAGGGGCGTCTCCTCCAGCTCGATCGCCGCGCGGGCGATGGCCTCGAACTGGTCCTCGCGCAGATGGCCCTGGCGCATTTTGTGGGACTGGATCGGCTCCGGCCCGTTATAGAGCGCGTTCGCACGGTCCGAAAGAATACGGGCGGCCAACTGGTCGGCCGACATCTCAAGACTGAAGAAGCAGACGACTGCGCCTTTGGATTTGGCCGGGTCAACCCCCACCAGCCGGTCGTCGGCAAAGCGTTTAGCGGCATTGAAGGCGATGTTGGTGGCAAGCGCGGTCTTCCCCATAGCCGGACGTCCGGCGAGGATCATAAGGTCCGAATCGTGCAAGCCGCCGATTTTCTCATTGAGGAGCGACAGCCCCGTCGTGATACCGGAAAGGCTGTCCGGGTCTTTGTAGGCGTTTTCGATATTTTCAACCGCGGTTCTAAGCGCGCGGGAGAAGGGCTGGGCGCCGGTTTCGGCCTGACCGAGCTCCGCCAGATCGAAAAGCTGCTTTTCAGCGTCGGCGATCTGTTCGGCGGCCTCAAGGTCGACCGGGGCGTCATAGGCGTCATTGACCATGCGCTCCCCGATCAGGATAAGCGAGCGCCTGAGCGCAAGGTCATAGATGGTGCGGCCGTAATCTTCGGTATTGATGATGGTCGCGGCGGAGGCGGCCAGGCGCACCAGATACTGCGCGCCGCCGACGTCCGAAAGCGCCTCGTCATTCTCAAAATAGGGCTTCAGCTTGACCGGGTCGGCGACCTGGTTTTTGTCCATCAGTTTAAGGACGGCTTCATAGATCCGGCCGTGGACGGGCTCGAAGAAATGTTCGGGCAGTAGAAAACCCTGAACCTTCTGGGCGGCCTCGTTGTTGACGAGGATGGAGCCGAGGAGCGCCTGTTCCGCTTCAAGGTTATGCGGTTGCTGGCGATATCCGAGCTTGTCCTCAGAATCGTTGGCAGCATCGCGTTTCAGCGCTTCCATTGGGAGCCCTCCGTGACCATTGTTTCCCTGAGCCAGGCCATTCTTGCATGACCCGCGTCAAATTCCGAGTCTTCGCCCGGTCGCATCCTTGCGGAGCGTGGGGCACCATAACGGAAATGTCGCTTAAGGGCAGGGGCTATTTCCATTCATCCACAAGAGAGTTTTCCACAGGGGAATAACTCTGGGGATAACTTGTGATGGCGCGGTCGGAGGGTAACAAAAAAGGCGGCCCTAGGGACCGCCTTTTCCGTGAATGTCTGTAAGAGGAAAAAGTCCTTAGGCTTCTTTGGCTTCCTCTTCGCCTTCAGCTGCAGCTGCTTCAACAGCAACTTCTTCAGCTTCGAGCTCTTCATCTTCGTCTTCACCGAAAGCGCTTTCGAAATCAGATTCGAAACGCTCGCTAGCGACGAGAGCCGAGCCAGTTTCAAACTGGGTTTCAGCTTCTTCGACCGAGCGGGCGATGTTGACGGTCACGTCAACCGATACTTCCGGGTGCAGACGTACATGAACGTCGTGCAGGCCAATGGTTTTCAGCGCGCGATCGAGGATGACCTGATTGCGGGCAACCTTGACACCGGCTTCGGTGATGGCGTCTGCAAGGTCACGGCTCGTAACTGAACCGTAGAGCTGACCGGATTCGCCAGCTGCGCGGACCATAACGACCTTGAGGCCGTCCATGGATTTTGCAACAGCTTCGGCTTCGGTGCGGCGCTCGAGGTTATCGGCTTCGAGGCGGGCTTTATCGGCTTCGAAAACAGCTTTGTTGGCTTCCGTGGCGCGCAGGGCTTTTTTCTGCGGCAGCAGGAAGTTACGGGCAAAGCCGTTACGAACGGATACGATATCGCCCATCTGGCCGAGTTTCTCGACGCGTTCCAGCAGGATGACTTCCATTTTATGTCTCCGTGGCTTGAGCGATTATTGAACGATGAACGGAAGCAGCGCGATGTTACGGGCGCGTTTGATCGCTTTAGCCAGTTCACGCTGTTTCTTCAGGGAAACGGCGGTGATACGGCTCGGGACGATCTTGCCACGCTCAGAAACATACTTCTGCAGCAGCTTCACATCTTTATAGTCGATGACCTGGGCGTTCTCACCGGAGAAGGGGCAGGTCTTGCGACGACGGAAAAACGGACGACGAGCAGCCATTATTTAGCCTCCCTTTTACCGCCACGGCGGTCACCACGATCACCACGGTCACCACGATCACCGCGGTCATCACGGTCACGCGGGCCACGGCGTTCTTTGTCAGCTTTCGAGCGAAGAACGATCGACTGACCTTCCTCAAGCTCGTCAACGCGGATGGTCATGAAGCGAACAACGTCTTCATGAAGGCGCGCCTGGCGCTCCATCTCAGCGAGGGCTGCGTGCGGGGCATCGATGTTCATGAGAACATAGTGGCCCTTGCGGTTTTTCTTGATTTTGTAGGCCAGGTTCTTAAGGCCCCAGTATTCGGTCTTGGCGACCTTGCCGTCGTTCTCCTCAATGATTTTGGAGAAGTCGGCGGTAATGCCTTCAACTTGCGAGGCGTTGATATCCTGCCGCGCAATGAAAACATGCTCGTACAAAGCCATGTTTTGCTCCTTTATGCTGATCGCTCACCGCCCGCCATGGACGGTGCCTCCAGCTTTCCTAAACAAAGTCCTTCTGCCGCAAACCGCATGGTCTGGGGACTCGAGACGCGCCTCTATACCCCTGGTATCACCCAAAAGCAAGGGAAACCGGGGTTCTGGCAATTATTTGCCGGATATTATGCCTTAAAGGCTTGCTATGCCGCTACGGACTGTGCCATTTGCCGGGGGATAACGCCGCAACGTTCCTGGGATGCGGCAGGGATATCAAGGGAGAGACCATATGACCCGTGCGCTCGTGTTCCCCGGTCAGGGTAGCCAATATATCGGAATGGGCAAGTCGCTGGCCGATGCATTCGAAGCCGCCCGGAACGTGTTTGAAGAGGTGGATGACGCGCTGTCGCAACACCTGAGCAAGATCATGTGGGAAGGGCCGGAAGACGATCTCCGCCTGACCGAAAACACGCAGCCCGCCCTGATGGCAGCATCGCTTGCCGTCATTCGTGTGCTGGAAGCTGGCGGTGTCAAGGTTGAGGATATCGCAAGCCATGTCGCGGGGCACTCGCTCGGCGAATATTCAGCCCTGGCGTCGGCTGGTGCTTTTTCCATTGCTGATACGGCACGGCTTCTCAAACGCCGTGGCCAGGCGATGCAGCGCGCCGTACCGGTGGGTGAGGGCGCCATGGCGGCAATCCTGGGCCTGTCGCTCGAAGACGTGAACGCTGTCGCTGAAGAAGCGTCGCAAGGTCAGGTCTGTGTGATGGCCAATGATAACTCCGATGGGCAGGTTGTCGTATCCGGTCATAAGGCTGCGGTTGAACGGGCCGTGGAAATCGCAAAAGCCAAAGGCGCCAAGCGCGGCTTGCTGCTGCCGGTGTCTGCACCTTTCCATTGCCCGCTGATGCAGCCGGCGGCGGATGAGATGAAAGAAGCGCTCGCGGAAGTGACGGTCAATCGTCCTGTCGTGCCTGTGATTGCCAATGTGCTGGCCGCCCCGATCAGCGAACCGGAAGGTATTCGCACCCTTCTCGTCGAGCAGGTCACCGGCTCGGTGCGCTGGCGTGAGAGTGTGGCGTCGATGGCATCGCTCGGGATCGATCAGGTTGTTGAAGTTGGCTCCGGCAAGGTCCTTTCCGGCCTTGTTCGCCGGATTGACCGTGACCTGAACGTTGCCAACTTGCAGGACCCCGCCGATATTGAAGCTTTCACGGCTTCGCTTTAACGTCGCTTTTTCAGGCAAAATTCAAGAGGCATTCATTCATGTTTGATCTTACAGGCAAAAAGGCACTGGTAACCGGTGCGACCGGCGGCATTGGTGCCGCCATCGCGACCGCGCTCCATGACGCCGGCGCCGAAGTCACCCTTTCCGGCACGCGGGCCGAAAAGCTGCAGGAACTTGCAGCGCAGCTCGGGGGCCGTGTTCATGTAATCGCAGCCAATCTTTCCGATCGGGCCGATGTTGACCGGCTCGCGAAAGACGCGGCCGATGCTATGGGCGGGATCGATATCCTGGTGAATAACGCCGGGATTACCCGCGATAACCTTGCCATGCGCATGAAGGATGAGGACTGGGACAGCGTGATGCAGGTGAACCTGGAATCCGCTTTCCGTCTCATCAAGGCAACCATGCGCGGCATGATGAAATCCCGCTGGGGCCGGATTGTGAATATCACATCCGTCGTCGGCGTAACCGGCAACCCGGGCCAGGCCAACTATTGTGCGGCAAAGGCCGGGATGATCGGCATGTCGAAATCGCTTGCGCAGGAGCTTGCGAGCCGGGGCATTACCGTCAACTGTGTTGCCCCCGGTTTCATCGCCACGCCAATGACAGACGTGCTGACGGACGACCAGAAAGCCAGCATCACATCCGGTATTCCGTCCGGGGAACTGGGCGAACCGGCTGATATCGCTTCCGCGGTCTTGTATCTTGCAAGCCCGGAAGCCAAATATGTCACAGGCCAAACACTGCATGTGAATGGCGGCCTGGCGATGATTTAAGGCGCATTTATGCGCTTCAAATGCGTAACATAGGCTTCTCAAACAGGGGAAACTATGTTACGAGCACCCTCGATACGGGCGATCTGGCTAAAGATTTGGCAGCCTGCCGCACGTTAGGGGTAATAGTTCAAGGGCATATCCCTTGCTATACGGTGTTAAGAACGAGGAAATGAGCAATGAGCGAAATCGCCGACAAGGTGAAAAAGATCGTAGTCGAGCACCTGGGTGTTGACGAAGATAAAGTAACCGACACTGCCAGCTTTATTGATGATCTGGGCGCTGACAGCCTGGACACCGTTGAACTGGTGATGGCGTTTGAAGAAGAATTCGGCATCGAGATCCCCGATGACGCGGCTGAAAAAATTCAGACCGTCAAGGACGCGATCGATTATATCAGCGCGAATTCCTAAGCCGGATCTGCTATTAAAATAGGGCAACAGCCGGGCCGGTTGGGTTGGGCTGTTGCCCTTTTGATTTTCTGTCAGCATTTGGGCTGCAAGATAGAAATTTGAGGAACGACCGATGAGACGTGTAGTAGTGACAGGTTTGGGCATGGTGTCGCCGCTCGCTTGCGGCGTCGATGAGACCTGGAATCGCCTTATTGAAGGCCGCTCCGGTGCTGGGCCGGTAACTTTGTTCGATACCACTGACTTCCCCTGCAAAATTGGCTGTGAAGTTAAGCTGGGTGACGGCACTGAGGGCACATTCAACCCGGATGACTGGATGGATGCGCGTGAACAGCGCCGCGTCGATACTTTCATCCTGTTCGGCATGGCTGCGGCGACGCAAGCCATCCGGGATTCCGGCTGGGAAGCGCCGGGCGAGGAAGAATGCCTGCGGACCGGTGTCATGATCGGTGCGGGCATCGGCGGCCTGAAGTGGATTTCGGATATGTCGCTCGTGCTCAATGAGCGCGGCGTGCGCAAGGTCAGTCCGCACTTCATCGCAGGCTCCATCATCAACCTCGCGTCCGGCAACGTTTCGATCAAATACGGTTTCAAGGGCCCGAACCATGCGGTTGTCACCGCCTGTTCGACCGGCGCGCACGCCATCGGTGATGCGGCCCGTCTGATTGCGCTGGATGACGCGGATGTCATGGTTGCAGGCGGTACCGAAGCTTCGATCTGCGGCATCGGCTACGCTGGTTTCAGCCAGGCCAAAGCGCTGTCGACCAAATATAACGACACGCCGGAAGAAGCGTCCCGTCCGTGGGACAAAGGTCATGACGGTTTCGTCATGGGTGAAGGCGCGGGCATTGTAATCCTGGAAGAGCTTGAGCACGCGAAAAAGCGCGGCGCTAAAATCTATGGTGAAATTGTCGGCTACGGCATGTCGGGCGATGCCTATCACGCCACGGCACCTGCGCCGGATGGCAATGGCGGTTTCCGCTCCATGCAGGCCGCTCTCAAGCGGGCCGGCTTGAACGCTGAAGACCTGGATTATATCAATGCGCACGGCACCTCGACGCCGGTCGGTGACCCGATTGAATTCGGCGCGGTCAAACGCCTTCTGGGTGACGCGGCCAACAAGGTTGCCATGTCTTCGACCAAATCGTCGATCGGACACCTGCTGGGTGCCGCGGGGGCTGTGGAGGCCATCTTCTGCATCAAGGCCATCAATGAAGGAGTCGTTCCGCCGACCCTGAACCTGCATGAACGCGCCGAAGGTTGTGACGGTATTGACCTGGTGCCGCTGGTTGCGCAGGAACGCAAAGTGAAAGCCGCTCTTTCGAACAGCTTTGGTTTCGGCGGTACAAACGCTTCCCTAGTGGTGCGGGAATACAACGGCGACTAATTTTCGCTACTCCGATAATAAAGACCGGCTTTGGACCGGCCCCAACGCCTGATAGGCTAGGGGCATGATCCGAAGCCGGTTTTTCATTGGGATAGTGCTAGTGGCCGCGTATGCGGCTGTTGGCATTTGTCTGTGGTTTGGCATCGTCCGGTATGTGAGCGATAGTCCCATCCCGGCGAAGAAGACGGTCTATTATTATATCCCATCAGGCTCGGGCCTCCTGAAGGCATCTTATCAGGCCGCGCGTGACGACCTGGTCCGGGCGCCGTGGCAATTCAAGGCGGCGGTCCGCTTGCGTGGTCTCGAGCGTTCTCTCTACGCTGGTGAGTATGAAATCGCCCCCGGCACCCGCTTGACCGATGTCCTCAGCAAAATCCAGAAGCAGGAGCGGTATCAGCGCCATCTGGTTATCCCGGAAGGTCTGTCTGCGGCTGAGGTGAAGGCGCTTCTCTCCTCGGCGTTCGGGCTTGAGGGTGGGGACGATGTCTCGATCAAGGAAGGGTCTGTGCTGCCGGACACATATTTCTATGAGCGCGGCGATAACGCCAAGTCGCTTGTCCACCGGATGCAGGGGGCGATGAACAAAGAACTCCTGTCCCTGTGGCAGACACGGGCTGCAGATTTGCCGTTCGAGGACCCGGAACAGGCGCTTATTCTTGCCTCAATCGTTGAGAAGGAAACCGGCGTGCCGTCCGAGCGGCCCTTGGTGGCTGCCGTTTTTGTCAACCGGATGAAAAAGGGAATGCGGTTGCAGTCCGACCCGACGGTCAGCTACGGTCTCACCGGCGGTCTTCCGCTCGACCGGGCGCTGACGAGTGCGGACCTCCGTGAAGAGACGCCCTATAATACCTACCGTATTGCGGGCCTGCCGCCGACGCCGATTGCCAACCCAGGCAAAGCCGCGCTTGAAGCCGTGCTGCACCCAGCCGATGTGAATTATCTCTATTTCGTGGCTGATGGAACCGGGGGACACGCTTTTGCCAGTACCCTGAGGGCCCATAACCGCAACGTCGCCCGCTGGCGGCACCACCAGCAAAAAAGGCGCTAAAGGGCCGATTAAGACGTGCAACGCTGCATGGCTTGCGGCTATAGTCCGGCATTATTTTGAGGAAAGGGACACTCTATGGCGCTGATGAGCATGACAGGCTTTGCCCGCGCAGCAGGGGAAGGGGCTGGTTGCCGCTGGAACTGGGAAATCAAAAGCGTCAACAACAAGGGCCTTGAAGTCCGGACCAAGCTGCCGGGGCTTATCGATGGCTTTGACCTGACGATCAAGAAGCGGGCGGCCGACTATCTGACTCGCGGGTCTGTTTTCGTAACCCTGTCCGTCAGCATAGATGGCGATGAAGGTGCACTGGTCATCAATGAGGAGCGGCTGGAAGCGCTGTTGGCGCTCGCTGCGAAATATACTCACCGGCCCGGCGTTGAACCGGCCCGGCTTGATGGTCTGCTGGCAGTGAAAGGGGTGGTTGACGTTACCACCCGTGAAATGGACGAAGATGAGAAGGCTGCCCTTGAGGCGGATCTGAGCAAAAGTTTCGATGAGCTCCTCGATGCGCTTAAATCCGCCCGCGCCCAAGAAGGGGCAAGGCTGCAGACAGTGCTCGAAGGCCAACTCGCCGATATTGAGCGCCTGGCCAAAGCGGCGAGGGCCGCCGCCGGGGACAGGCTCGAAGGGATGCAGGCGCGGTTCAGCCAGCAGCTGGCCAAGCTTGCGAAGAATGACAAACCGGTCTCTGAAGAGCGGCTCGCGCAGGAAGTGGCGCTTATGGCCGTGAAAGCCGATGTGCAGGAAGAGCTGGACCGGCTCGATAGCCATGTGGAGGAAGCCCGCAGGCTTCTGGCTGAAGATAAACCTGTCGGCCGCCGGCTCGATTTCCTGTGTCAGGAATTCAACCGTGAGGCCAATACGCTCTGTTCCAAGTCCGGCGATAATGTGCTGACGAAAATTGGACTTGACCTGAAGGTCCTGATCGACCAATTCCGTGAGCAAATTCAGAATATCGAATAGCAGGACCATATATGACTGAGAACACGATCCATGCCCGTCGGGGTTTGATGCTTGTGATGTCGTCGCCTTCGGGCGCCGGAAAAACCACCCTGACGCGCCGGCTTCTGGCGGAAGAGGGAGGCAATATGGTCATGTCCG
Organism: Kordiimonas marina; assembly: GCF_023006325.1. Classification (GTDB taxonomy): domain Bacteria; phylum Pseudomonadota; class Alphaproteobacteria; order Sphingomonadales; family Kordiimonadaceae; genus Kordiimonas; species Kordiimonas marina. The sequence goes on along the minus strand of NZ_JAINDF010000003.1, from coordinate 238,989 downwards.
TTTCCGCCACCACGCGGGAGCCGCGGCCCGGTGAGGTGGACGGTAAGGATTACTTTTTCGTCAGCCATGACCGCTTCCGCGAGATGATGGAACATAATGAACTGCTGGAACATGCCGTCGTGTTCGAGAACCGCTACGGCACACCGCGCGGTCCGGTGCAGGACGCGCTGAACCAGGGCAAGGACGTTGTGTTCGATATCGACTGGCAGGGCACCCAGCAGCTGGAACAGAATGCGTCTCAGGATCTTGTGCGTATCTTCATCCTGCCGCCGAGCATCGATGCGCTGGAACGCCGCCTGCACACCCGGGCGCAGGATAGCGATGAAACCGTCCGCAAGCGTATGGCGCAGGCGGGCAGTGAGATCAGCCACTGGAACGAATATGACTATGTTCTGGTGAATGACGACCTGGATGAGACTTTCGCGGAACTGAAGACCATCCTGCAAGCCGAGCGCAAGCGCCGGCGCCGTCAGACCGGGATCGCGGAATTTGCCCGCAAGCTTATCGATGATGCGGAAAGCCGGGCTTAAGCCTGGCTTTTCATCTCGGCAAAACAGCGGGTGAGGCGGACAAAGTCTGCCACGCTGATATTTTCGGCCCTCAGGGTCGGCTCAATCCCTGCTTTTTCCAGAAGGGCCAGCGCATCCACGGGAAGCCCTTTGAGGCTGGCGCGCAGCATTTTGCGCCGCTGGTTGAAGGCGCGCTCGACCACCAGTTCGAGGTCGCTGAGTTTCACGGTGGGGTCAATGGGGTCCATTGGTTCGAAATGGATGACCGCACTTGCGACCTTGGGCGGCGGCGTAAAGGCCGCAGCGGGGACATTGAGCGCGATCCGGACCTTGCCGCGCCACTGTGCCAGCACGGACAGGCGGCCATAGGCCTTGGTGCCGGGCCCCGCAACAATGCGCTCCGCCACCTCGCGCTGGAACATCAGCGTGAGCGAGGCATACCAGGGCCGCCACTCATCGAGCGTCAGCCATTTGATCAGCAGCATGGTGCCGACATTGTAAGGCAGGTTGGAGGCGATCCTCAGCTTCTCACCCGGTTCAGGGTTGATAAGCGCTAGTTCGTCCACCTCAAGCGCGTCGGCGTTATGGACAGTCAGACGGTCGTCATAGGCCGCTGAAATGTCAGCGAGCGCGGGCAGGCAGCGGCTGTCCATCTCAACCGCGACAACGCGCTTCGCGCCGGACATGAGAAGCCCGCGCGTCAGGCCGCCGGGGCCAGGGCCGACCTCATACATGACGCTATCGGAAATATCGCCGGGGATGCGGGCGATCTTGCTGGTGAGGTTGAGGTCCAGAAGGAAGTTCTGGCCGAAATTCTTCTTGGCGCGCAGGTCATATTCGCGAATGACCTCACGAAGCGGCGGCAGCGTGTCGGTCATGCTTGCTCCTCCGTGGTCGCCATTTCGGCCGCCATGCGGATCGCGGCGAGCATACTGTCCGTGCGGGCGATACCTTTGCCTGCAAGGTCAAACGCAGTGCCGTGGTCGGGTGATGTCCGGATAATCGGCAGGCCAAGCGTGATATTCACGCCACCCCAAAAATCCAGCGTCTTAAGCGGGATCAGCGCCTGGTCGTGATACATGCACAGCACGGCGTCATAGTTTTGGCGGGCATCGGCATGGAAGAGCGTGTCAGCGGGCAGGGGGCCGGTGACGTCAATCCCGTCGTCCTTCAAGGCCCAGATAGCCGGCTGGATATGGGTGGCTTCCTCCATGCCCATGGCGCCGGATTCGCCCGCGTGCGGGTTAAGCGCGGCCACGGCAAGGCGCGGGGTCTTGATGCCGAAGCGGTCCCGGAGGTCGGCGGCGGTTGCCCTTCCTGCATGGATGATGGCATCTGCCGTCAGCTTCTTGGCCACGTCCTTGAGCGCAATATGAATGGTGACAGGCACCACGCGCAGGCCTTCAGTCGCCAGCATCATGACCGATGCATCATCCGGCAGATCGCACAGGCGCGCCAGATACTCGGTGTGGCCGGGGGCGGTGAAGCCGGCTTGATAGAGGAGTGCCTTATGCAGCGGTGCCGTGACAATGGCGGAAACGGCACCCGCGCGGGCGAGTTCCACGGCTTTATCGATGGCATTGATAACGGCGCTCCCGTTTGCCGGGTTGCCTTCCCCCGCGACGACAGGCGCTGGGACCGGGACCGCGAGAACGGGGATAGCTTTGGCGAAGACCTCTGCGGCTTCGCTGACATCGTCCAGAACTTGGTACGGCACGTCGGGAAGAGCCGCGGTGAGGGCTTCAGGCGCACCGATAAAGACGAATGGCGGCAGGGCTAGCTTATCCCGGTCCTGCCACAGACGTGCGGCCAGTTCCGGCCCCACGCCCGCGGGGTCTCCCATTGTCAGGGCCAGCGGGGCGGAGGCTGGGGCCTTTGTCATGAAGCGTGCCTTTTAGCGGTAGTCCACGATTGCGTCGCGGCGCAGGTCCCGCAAATAACGGCGGGCCATCATGGACAGGCGTTGCTGTTCGATCTGGTTATAGATGCTGTCGAAGTCCGGTTCCTGGACCTGCGGCTCCTTGCGGCTGCAAACGGTCAGCACACGCCAGCCGTCCTCCATCTTCATCATCGGAGTCGATTGACCGGCCTTCAGGTCCTTGATCTGGGAACGGACATTGCCCTGCAGGTCACGCAAGCGCAGCGTGCCGATGTCTTGCGGGCCGTCAGCACCGGACTTTTTGGCGAGATCGGCAATAGCATCACACTTGGTGGCGGTGTCATGAAGATTGGCGACAACACTTTCGAATTTCTTGGCGGCAGCCTCATCAGCAACCTTATCCTTGCCCAAGGCCAGCTGCTTCAGGTCGAACTGGGCATCAAGCGGATCGGCCGTCAGGACACGGCGGCGGTCACGCACGGCGATGATGACATAGCCGCCCGGTGTCCGGATCGGGTCCGAGATCTGGCCGACAGGAACGGTTTTCACAGCCGTTTCATAAGGGCCAGTGATGTCATCACCTGTGATCCAGCCGATATCGCCCCCAACCGCAGCGGTCGAGGAGGCGGAAAGCTGCTGTGCGATGTTCGGAAAGGAAGCGCCGCCACGGATACGTTTCACCAGTTCTTCTGCGTTGTTTTTGACACTGGCTTCCTGGTCAGGCCTGTCAACGAGCAGGACGATTTCAGCCAGATGGTATTCAAACTTGCCGCGGTTTTCGCGGATTCGCTTGATAAAGGCGTCAACTTCTTCGTCGGACACGCTGACGAACGGCCCAAGCTTGCCCTGGACAAGCTGTGACCAGGCCAGCTCGGCGCGCATCTGGTCCAGCATGGTTTTCTTGCTGGAGCCGATCTGCTTAAGCGCTTTCTCGAATTGTTCGGGCGTTTGGCCTAGGCCTTTGGCGCGGCGGGCGAAAAATTCTTCAAGCTGAGCGTTGTCAACTTTCACGTCATTTTTCTTGGCTTCCTGAAGCTGCAGGCGTTCATCCACCATCGAGCGGATGACCTGCTTTCGCACTTTCAGGAATTCTTGCTGGGATTTAACGCCGCCGGAGACCGCGATAACCAGTCTGAGCCGCTGGTTGATGTCGAAACTCGAAATCGGTTCGTCATTTACCAGAACTTCAATACCGTTTATGGGCTGCTGCGCGAGAACTGGCGTCAAACTTGGGATTACCCCCAGGCTAAGACACGCCCCCAATACCCCCAATAAAACCCAACTCTTTGCTTTTTCTACAATTCTCGCCATGCTCTAACTTCGTTTACACTCTCGTTTCAGCTGCGCTTCCGCCCCAATATGGTTAGCCTTTTAGACGCTTTCGAGGCAATGCACTAGCCCAAATTCTTTAATTTCACGGTGAACAGAAGGGACGTCCCCGGCACAATGTCCCGGTCTTTGGTGAAGGAACGTTTATATCTGATGCCCAATTCGATGCATTCGTTGATGTAGGTAACACCAAAATTATAGTCGACGCTACCTGCGCCTTCACTAACACCGTTAATAACGGCACCTTTAAGGCGCTGGGTCAGGCCGCCATAAAGCTGCCAGCTGTTATCGATGGTGAAAAGGGCGTTGCCGCGAATTTCCTCACGGTCTTCCCGGTTGATGAAGTTGAGGCTGCGGTCCAGTTTGAAGTAGCCAACGGAAAAGTGTCGGCCTTTGGAGCCGATACGCAGATTTACCTCATTGCGGCGGAAGGCCATGGTCTTGTCATCCAGCCGGTATCGGTGGTCGATGTCGAGCCAATCCTTGTAGGAAATCTCTGTCTGGCCGACAAAATCGGACATGGTGCCTTCAAGGCCGGTGCCTTGGGCAAGGATGACATTGCTACCGGATATACGCCAGGACTGGCCAACCATGACACGGGCGTGCAGGTCGCTGCCGTCATAGCGCCAGCGCAGGCCATAGGTCAGGCGGGAGCCGTCCTCCCAAAGGTCATAGCCTGCGGCACGCTCGCTTGAGAATAGGTTGAGCGCGGTCAGCTCGAACGCCCGGCTGTCTTCAACGACCGGGATGGCAGCATTCGCCCGTGCCGGGGAAACCGTCATTTCCAGGATCGGCTCAATGGTTTGGCTGCCACCTTGCATCAGTTTGACAAGGGGCCAGCTCAAGGTGCCGGTCAGGCGCGACAGGGTGCGCACGTCGCTCGAGGTGTTGGTGTCTGTCGCCGTTGTGTAGCTGCCGAGGAAGGCAGGGTCATCCGGGGCGCTCAAGTCGCTATAATGATAGGCGTCGGTACGGATGAGGCCGTCAACGTCCAGGACGAAGCCCTTGGGCGTGATCCAGCGGCGCTGCCAGTCAGCCGAAACCGAAATGCGCTGGGTATCGAGCCCGGAGCTGCGGTGCAGCGCCAGCAGGTTGCCGGTTGCCCGGAAGGTCCCGCCGAGCGGCTTGAAAGGCGCGACATATTCGGCGTCGATAAGCGGCAGGGCATAGGCTGTCTTGCCGGCGACATCTTCAAGGCGCAGGCCCTGGAACGCCATGGTGCGTGCCGAGATATAGGACGCGCCATAAAAACCTTCGAGCTTATATTGGCTCATCAGCGTATCGGCGGTCGAGAATCCGTAGCGCCGCAGGTAGGTGTCATCCGACGCCCACGCTACCTGATAGGTGGAGCGCCAGCGTTTCGAATGGTTGAACACGCCGCTCGAGCGGAAATGCCCCCGCGTGCCGTTGGTGTTCGTGGACGTGATGCTGCCGTCCGCCATGAATTGGCCGAAACCAAGGTTCTGCCGGTACTCTGTCGCCAGGACGGGGCCTTCCTTGGTGGTCAGGATCGGCGTGATCGTCATATCCTGACTGTCGTTGAACAGCTGATAGTAGGGCAGGCCGACAACGAAGCCGAGATCCTTGCTGGTCTGCAACTCAAGCGGCAGGAAGCCGCTGGCCTTCTTCACTGTAGGATCAGGATGTGAGAAATAAGGCGTCCACAGGATCGGAATGCCGAGGATTTCCAGCGAGGCATCTTTATAATAAAGCCGGTGCTTCTTGCGGTCATGCACCACGCGCACGGCTTTTAGCTGCCACAGCGGTTCCTTATAGCCTTTTTCGTCGCACACTTTGCACGGGCTATAGACGGCATGGTCGAGCGTGATGCGGTCTCCGTCGCGCTTGCCGCTTTTCGCGCGGGCCTGGGCGCCGTCCTGCATCACGAGGCGGATATCTTCGACGAAGGCCTTTGTCAGCTTGTCATCAAGCGTGACATGCGGGGACAAGATGCGTTCACCACCCGGGGCCGTCAGCTCTACGGCGCCAGACGCTTCGGCATGGCCGGTTTTCTGGTTATAGCGGACTTCACCAGCCTTCAGGACATAGCCGTCCCGGACAAGCTGCACGCGACCGCGGGCGACGATATCGCCAGTTTGTGCGTCATAGCTCAACTGGTCGGCGGTAAGCTCGATCTGGTCTTCACTTTCTGGCGCTGCGTGTGTTGCCGAATCGTCGGCATGAACAGCCAGGCACGGGGCGGTCAGCGCCGTTGTGAAACACAAGGCGGCAAGCGCTATGCTCAGACGATCAGCAGTGAAGTTTCGTGGCACGATTAGACACCTAGCCCTTAGATATTTGTGACTTGATAGCGGCTGGCACGCCCCTCTGCAATGACCTTACGCGTCCACCATCATATATTTGATCGTGATCTCCCTTAAAATTGTGGCGATTTCGGGGGGAGGGCGCTTGCGCTCGCGCGCATTTAGAGGCATTAGTTTCGGACTGCCGATCCCCCGTGTGCGGGGTCGGATGTAAGGATTTCATACAATAAGAAGGGGACCCCCATGCAGATTTCATTTACTGGCACCGCGCTTCCGTCTTCGGGCGCAGCCGTCTTCCTGGTTGCCAAGGACAAAGCCTTCAGCGGTGCTGCTGCTGAGGCGGATGCTGCGACCTCCGGTGCGCTCAAGAAAGCTGCCGACGTATCGCGTTTCACCGGCGCCAAGGGCCAGACGCTTGAAGTTGTAGCACCCGCAGGCCTTTCGGTTGACCGGGTCCTCTTCATCGGCCTGGGTGACGGTGACAAGATGGCCGAAACCGATAGCCTGACCATCGGCGGCACCGCTGTTGCCAAGCTTCTGATGGCGGGCAGCGAAAGCGCGACCATCTTCGCCGATGCCGACGGTGTTGACGCTGCTGTCGTCGCTGAAGGTGCACGCCTGCGCTCCTACCGGTTCGACAAATACCGCACCAAGGAAACCGCGGACAAGAAGCCGACGCTGAAGGCCGTTGCCATTGCAACGTCCGACAAGAATGCCGATGACCGTTATGCCGTACGAGACAAGGTTATCGACGGCGTGTTCCTGACCCGTGACCTGGTGTCGGAGCCCGCGAACGTCCTGTACCCGGAAAGCTTTGCCGCTGCAATCAGCAAGCTGTCGGCGCTGGGCATCGATGTTGAGGTTCTTGGCGAAGCCGAGATGACGAAACTCGGTATGGGGTCGCTGCTGGCGGTTGGCCAGGGTTCGGAAAAAGAATCGAAGCTCGCCATCATGCGCTGGAACGGCGCCGACAAGGACGACCAGCCGATCGCCTTCGTCGGTAAGGGCGTCACCTTCGATACCGGCGGTATCTCGCTGAAGCCGGGCGAAGGCATGGAACAGATGAAATGGGACATGGGCGGTGCAGGCACCGTGACCGGCCTCATGAAGGCGCTGGCGGGGCGTAAAGCCAAGGTGAACGCAATTGGCGTCGTTGGCCTCGTTGAGAACATGCCGTCCGGCAACGCCCAGCGTCCGGGTGACGTGGTCACCAGCATGTCGGGCCAGACCATCGAAGTTCTGAACACCGATGCCGAAGGCCGCCTGGTGCTTGCCGATGCGCTTTGGTACACGCAGGACCGCTTCAAGCCGAAGTTCATGGTCGATTTGGCCACGCTGACCGGGGCCATCATCATTTCGCTCGGCAATGAGCATGCTGGCCTGTTCAGTGATAGCGATGAGCTTGCTGAGCGTATCGCCAGCGCGGGCACCGTGACCGGCGACAAGGTGTGGCGCATGCCGCTTCATGACAACTACAACAAAATGCTCGATTGCGCGATTGCCGACATGAAGAACATCGGTGGCCGCCCGGCTGGTTCGATCACCGCGGCGCAGTTCCTGAAGCGCTTCACCAACGATGTGCCGTGGGCGCATATCGACATCGCAGGCATGGCCTGGTCGGACAAGGACCTTGCGGTTTGCGAAAAAGGCGGCACCGGCTTCGGCGTTCGCCTGCTCGACCGCATGGTTGCCGAGCATTACGAAAGCTAAGGCTGAAAAGGCGAGGTCAGCGTGACGGAGATCCGGTTTTACCATTTGCAGCGGCAGTCGCTTGAAGAAGCGCTGCCAAAGCTTCTGGAGCGGATCCAGTCGGCTGGCCTCAACGCCGTCATCAAGCTGCCGGATCGCGGCTTGATGGAAACCATGGATAAAGTCTTGTGGGATTACGATCCCGCAAGCTTCCTGCCCCATGATATCGAAGGCTGCAAACACGCGGACGCGCAGACCTTTTACCTCACCACATCGGATGAAAATCCCAACAGCGCCACGGCGCTGGTGCTCGTGGATGCGGTCGATAGCCCGGATGTGATGAAATACGACCGCTGCCTCTATATGTTCGATGGCCGCAATGACGACATTGTCGCCAAGGCGCGGGCGGATTGGAAGAACTTCAAGGAAACGGACGCCGAGCTGAGCTATTGGCAGCAGCGTGAAATGGGCGGCTGGGAGCAGAAGGCATGAGTGCGCCACACGCCCGGCACGATAGCCTGCCATATTATGTTTCCACCGATCTTGCCGATTTCGACCTCGACCGCATGCATGGTTGGCTTGCCTCCACCTATTGGTCACCCGGCATTCCGTATGAGACCATGGAGCGGGCATTCCTGAACTCGCTTCCGTTTGGGCTGTTCCATGAGACGGACGGGCAGGTGGGCTGTGCGCGCATGATCACCGACTATGCGACTTTCGCCTATCTCGGGGACGTCTATATCGATGAAAGCCAGCGCGGGCATGGTCTCGGTCTATGGCTGATGCAGGTCATCATGGCGCATCCTGACCTTCAGGGCCTGCGCCGCCGCATGTTGGCGACCCGCGATATGCACAAGCTTTATGCCAAGGTCGGCTTTCAGCCGGTCACGCGCCCGGACGTCCTGATGGAAATCGTCGATCCGGATATGTACCGGCGGCTGGTTCAGGCGGACGCCTGAACCTTACTTGCGCTCGCGCACCTAGGTCTACACGTTCGTTCTTGGTTAATCGGTTAAATCTTAAAATTTAACGTTAACTTACGGAGCATTTAATGCTGCGAAGGATGAGATAATTTCTCGAGAATATCTCCGATAAAATTTGCAATACGCCATGCCGATAATCCAGGTAAATAACCAGAAGCATATTAATGCCCACTCAGTGCCTCCAAGGTATTTCGTGTGATCATGAAAGTCGAGACAATCGAACATTAGATCAAAGACGAGAAGCCAGCACACTATGGTTCCAAGAAAAAGAAAAGACCGCAAAAACCCATATAAAACAACATAGTTGTATGCTTTAGGGGCAACGTATGGGTACTTGTTCAACGTGTAGTACGACAGCAGAGAAAACCAATCCCCATTTTGCTCTTTTATATAGTTTGAATAGCTTGGCCAAATTTTTGTGAAGCGCTTTTTGCATTCGTTTACGACGCAGGGAGATAGCGGCTCAGTATAAAATCCAAAGCCTAAAAGCATTGAGCCAAGAATTACGGGTAGAAGAACTATATGAAAAATAAATATGGCTCGTGTGAACCAAGGGCCGCGCCAGCCAAAGCCACCCCCGTACAGTTGATCCATAATATTTTTTCTAATTCTGGCCCCTGCAGTCTTTTTTTGCTTGGCTTGATCAAGAGGAGCATAACTTCTCCCCATGAGATAGACAGTGGGGTAGCCCAAAGAACGAACAATGAATTTTTCGGATACCTCCGAAGACAAATAGGAGAGTACATGTCCCATTACGTAGGACAGAATCAACAATATTAAAAATGCAATTACTTGAAAGGCTGTGTTTCCTTTCTCCAGCATTGAAGAGAGAGAATTGCTGAAAAAGTTGTTATGTAAGAAGAAAATTAAAACAACAACGCTTCCAGGTACCAAGTACCCGACCAAGTCATAAGTTGTGAAGGGTAAGTTTTCAATCCGGTCACGTGACATATTCGCACCTTCCAAAGATATTGGAGGTGAAGAAGCTACGCTTATTTACATAGATTGTCTTTTAAAATTTGGGGTTGTCTTCATTTGCGCTCGCAGGCGAGGATTAGCGTGCCTGCCATCAACAGGAAATCCTTCACCAGAAACTGCCCTGCCGATGTGAGGTAGGGAAAGCCGGCACCCGTCCAGGCACCATGATAGGTGACGAGGAAGCTGATCGTTGCAGCAAAGGTATAGACCGCAAACAACAGCCCGAAGCCATAAAGCGTGTCGTTCCAATAGCGCGCGGTTAGCAGGACGGCCGTCGCGATTTCAATGCCGCCGATCAGGTTCGAGGCACTGCGTTCGGTAAAGCCGCCAGTGAGCAGCCAGCTGAAGGCCGGGCTGGATTTCAGGAGCGGCAGGATGCCGTGGGCCTCATGCGCGGTGAATTTCATCGCGCCGATCCAGCCGAGGACGAGAATAAGCCCGATCAGGATCACGGTTTCGGCGTGGCGGTTATGAAGCGCCCACAGGGCCACCCCGATCACGGTGATATACTTTATCAGCCCTTGCCCGGCGCCGATCGCGGGGAAGCCGCCGAGGCTCGCGACCCAAACGGGGTTGGTGAGCATGAAGCTGAGCGCCCCGATGCTGAAGGCGATAATCGCCCACAGGGCAAGGCGGCGTGTCCGTTCGGGTACGCTGTGCAGGGCGATAATAAGGCCGACTAAAATCTGAGCAATACCAAGAAGATACATCAGTATCTTCATGTTCGATTTAAACTGGTGGAGGAATATGTGTCCGCCCATCCAGTGTTCGACGTTGGCGGCGCTGGTGCCGGTGAAATTCATCAAGCCGAACCAGATAAACACGGTCGCTAAAGACGCTGTGGTGAAGAAGCGGGTAAAGGCGAACGTGGGCGCAAGGTGCGGCTGGGTCGTCAGCATGAAAGGCTCCGGTTTAGGCTAATCCCTCGCGGGTCATAAGGCGATAAAGCGCTTCCGCCGTCAAGCGCTTACGCGGTGACCAGGGCTTCCTGCTCGGCGAAGGTTTCTTCGGCGGTCATCCAGGCGGCTTCGGCATCAGCCAGTTTCGCGGCCACCTCGGCGGCTTTCTTGGTGGCAAGCGCAACCTTGTCCTCATGCCCGGGCTCATAAAGCCGCGGGTCGGCGAGGATCTTGTCGATCTTGGCCTTTTCGGCTTCGAGCTTCTCAACCAGTGCCTCGGCTTTTTCCACGGCCCGGCGGTAGGGTGCGAGCTTGAGCCGCAGGTCGGCGGCGCTTTGGCGGGCGGTCTTCTTGCTGTCCGGGCCCTTGGCGCCCCGGCGCTCAGTGCGTTCCCCCGCGCGTTCTTTAAGCAGATGGGCGCGGTAATCACTCAGGTCGCCGTCAAAGCGCTTCACGCCACCTTTTTCAACGATCCAGAGCCGGTCAACACAGGCTTCCAGCAGGTGGCGGTCGTGGCTGATGAGGATCACGGCGCCATCATATTCGTTGATGGCGTGGGCGAGCGCCTCGCGGCTGTCGACATCCAGGTGGTTGGTCGGCTCGTCAAGCAGCAGGATTTGCGGCTTCTCGAAGGTGGCGAGCGCGAACATCAGCCGCGCTTTCTCACCACCGGAGAGCGATTCGATCGGCCGATCCGCCTTATCGGCGCCAAACCCGAAGCTGCCGAGGCGCGCACGCACCTTGGCCTCAATCGCATCAGGCATCAGCTTGGCCATATGGTCATAGGGGCTTCTGCCCGGCATAAGCTCATCCAGCTGGTGCTGGGCGAAATAGCCGATCTTCAGAAGCCTCGGGCGGCGCATCTTGCCTTCCATCGGCTTCAGTTTTTCAGCCAGAAGCTTGGCGAAGGTGGATTTGCCGTTGCCGTTCGCGCCCAGAAGCGCGATGCGGTCGTCCATATCGATACGGAGGTCCAGCTTCTTGAGGATCGGCTGGCCTTCAGTATAGCCGACGCCGACATCTTCAAGCGCGATCAGCGGGGACGACAGCGGTTCCGGCTTCGGGAACTGAAACGGCACCGTGTGGGCTTCAACCATGGTAGCGATGGGCTTCATGCGCTCCAGCGCCTTCAGGCGGCTCTGCGCCTGCTTGGCTTTCGAGGCCTTAGCCTTGAAGCGCTCAACGAAGGACTGGATATGCCGCCGTTCGGCTTCCTGCTTGGATTTGAGCGCCATCTGGCGTTCCATCTGCTCACGCCTGAGGTCCTCAAACCGGTCATAGCCGCCGGTGTAGATATTGAGCTTGCCGTTCTCAAGGTGAACGATGTGGGTGACGGCGGTGTTCAGAAGGTCCCGGTCGTGGCTGACGATGATGACGGTGTAGGGATAGTTGCGGAGGAAATTCTCCAGCCACATCACACCTTCAAGGTCGAGATAGTTGGTCGGCTCGTCAAGGAGCAGCAGGTCGGGCTCATTGAACAGCACGCAGGCGAGCGCCACACGCATCCGCCAGCCACCGGAATAGCTGGAGCAGGGGCGGGCCTGCGCTTCTTCATCAAAACCAAGGCCTGACAGGATCGTCGCCGCGCGGGCCTCCGCCGTGTGGGCGCCAATGTCGGCGAGCCGTGTGTGGATTTCGGCAATACGGTGCGGGTCTGTCGCCGTTTCGGCCTCAGCCTCCAGGGACGTCATCTCATGATTTGATGCCATCACCGTCTCAAGCAGGCTTTCCGGCCCGCCCGGCGCTTCCTGCGCCACATGGCCGACGTGCGCTGTCTGCCTGACCGTCACCTCACCCGATTCCGGGCCGATCTCATGCAGGATCATTTTCAGAAGCGTGGACTTGCCAGCACCGTTTTTGCCGACAAGGCCGACCTTGTGGCCCGCAGGCACATGCAGCGTGGCGCCATCAAAGAGAAGGCGGTCGGCAATACGGTAGGTGATGTCATTGATATGAAGCATGGCCCGGGCAAGTATCACAAGAAAGCCCGGCCTGCAACGCAAGCTTGGCTTAGGGCTTGGCTTTACGGTAACAAGCCGCTATAAGGCCCGCGAATCGAGTTTCCAACAGCATCCAGCAGAGGATATTACAATGGCTGTTCAACGTACTTTTTCGATCATTAAACCGGATGCCACCAACCGCAACCTGACCGGCGCCGTTAACGCCAAGCTGGAAGCTGCCGGCCTGCGCATCGTTGCCCAGAAACGCATCCAGATGACCCAGAAGCAAGCTGAGACCTTCTACGCTGTTCACAGCGAGCGTCCCTTCTTCGGCGAACTGGTTGAGTTCATGACCTCCGCTCCGGTTGTTGTTCAGGTTCTCGAAGGCGAAAACGCCGTCCTGAAAAACCGCGAAGTTATGGGCGCCACCAACCCGGCTGAAGCCGCTGAAGGCACCATCCGCAAAGAATTCGCCCTGTCGATCGGTGAAAACTCCGTTCACGGTTCGGACAGCGAAGAAAATGCCGCGATCGAAATCGCGCAGTTCTTCGCGGGCAACGAAATCGTCGGCTAATGCGCCGCTGATTTCCGTTCCGACGGAATGACAAAGGGCCGGTCCAGATGGATCGGCCCTTTTGTTTTGGTGCGTGGGACGAGTGTTTAAGCAACAGGCCCAATAAGCCCCTCGGCTGGCATCTCTACGTCATCCGAAAAGACCACCATGTTTGCGCTCACCCGCACCTTGCCTTCGGCGATCAGCTTCACGGCGGCCGGGTACATGCGGTGTTCGTAGGTGTGGATCTTGGCGGCCAGGCTGTCCGGCGTCTCATTGTTGGCGATCGGCACGGCGGCCTGCATCAGGATCGGGCCGTTATCCATCTCCGCGCGCACATAATGGATGGTGCAGCCCGCAAAGCGGACACCGTCCTCAATCGCGCGGTCGTGGGTGTGCAGGCCCTTGTAGGACGGCAGCAGCGACGGGTGGATGTTGATCATCCGGTCACGCCAGCGGTTGACGAAGCCGGGGGTCAGAAGACGCATGAAACCAGCGAGGCAGACAAGCTGGACCTTATGGTCCGTAAGGGCGTCGTGGATGGCATCCTCGAACACTTCGCGCTCGTCATAATCCTTATGGTCGATGCAAATGGCCGGAATGCCTGCCTTTTTGGCGCGTTCCAGTCCCATCACGCCGGGGCGGTTGGAGATGACGACGACAATCTCGGCCGGGTAATCGGCAGTTTCACAGGCGTCAATCAGCGCCTGCAGGTTGGTGCCGGTTCCCGAAATCATCACGCCGAGGCGAAGCTTGCTCATAAGGATTATCCTAAACTTTCTCAGGCGTCTGCGGTGATGGCGGACCAGTCGGCGTCTTCGCCCCAGGTGCCGGCCTTGCCGGTTACGCGGCACTTGGGCTTACCAGCACCTTTCACGATGCGGCCAATCTCATAAACGGTTTCGCCGCCTTCTTCGAAGATGGCTTTGGCCTCGGCCGCATGTTCGGGGGCCACCACAACCACCATGCCGATGCCGCAGTTGAAGGTGCGGCACATTTCAGCCGCGGTGACATTGCCTTCATCCTTGAGCCAGCCGAACACGCCGGGCAGGGCCCAGGTGCTGCTGTCGATCTCAGCCAGCGTACCCTTGGGCATCACCCGCGGGACGTTCTCGACGAAGCCACCACCGGTGATGTGCGCCAGTGCCTTCACGGTACCCGCACGCACAGCGGCGAGGCTGCTTTTCACATAGATTTTGGTTGGTGCCAGCAGGGCCTGGCCCAGCGTCTGGCCGGGCGCGAACGACGCGTCAGATGCGTAATCATGGCCCTTGTCGTTCACGATGCGGCGGATGAGCGAGTAACCGTTCGAATGGGTGCCATTGGAGGCAAGGCCCAGCAGGACGTCACCTTCAGCGACGGTCGAGCCGTTGATCAGCGTGCCGCGTTCGGCAGCACCGACAGAAAAACCGGCGAGGTCATAGTCGGCATCCTGGTACATGCCCGGCATTTCAGCGGTTTCGCCGCCGATGAGCGCGCAGCCAGCCTGACGGCAGCCTTCGGCGATACCCGCGACCACGTCGGTCATCTGCGCGACATCCAGTTTGCCGGTGGCCATATAGTCGAGGAACAGAAGCGGCTCAGCGCCCTGGACCACAAGGTCGTTCACGCACATGGCGACAAGGTCGATGCCGACCGTGTCATGAATGCCGGCGTCGATGGCGACTTTGAGCTTGGTGCCGACCCCGTCGTTGGCGGCGACGAGGATCGGGTCCTGAAAGCCCGCGGCACGCAGATCGAAAAGACCACCGAAGCCGCCAAGGTCCGCATCCGCGCCGGAGCGCTTGGTGCTGGCCGCCAGCGGCTTGATATTTTCGACGAGCGCCTCACCGGCGTCGATGTCCACGCCAGCCTGTTTGTAGGTATAAGATTGTTTATTGTCCGTCACGATCCGACCCGTTCTGCCCCAACTTGGGCTTATTCCGGTGCCAGGCTTTAGGCCGCTGGTTGCGAAGCGGTTACTGGGCGCTGGCAATTGAACTCAAGGGCGTTATAGTGGCGCCGAAACCGATAGAAAAGAGCTTATGCACAAACGATTGGCAAATAACGGGCTTTTAGGCGCCGCTGTGGTTTTTGCGCTGCTGATTCTGTTGCCTGCAGCGCTGGGAATGCTTCCCGCGCGCGCCGATGATGCGCCTGTACCCGGTGAAGACCCGCTCGACCGGCTGTTCACGATCCAGGATGTCCATGTGGATGAGACCGCGACGAGCGCGGCGCTCGCCCGTCAGGTCGCGCTCAAGAAGGCGGAAAATATCGCCTACAACAAGCTTCTGGGCAAGCTGACGCAGGCGGAAGGCCGCGCCAAACTGCCGGAGCTGTCCGAAACCGAACGTGAAGCGCTGGTAAGCGGGATTGAAGTGGTGGACGAACAGTCTTCCTCCCGCCGCTATATCGCCACGCTCAACATCCGGTTCGAACCGCAGCGGGTGAGCGCTTATTTTGCGCAGTATCATGTCCCGCACGTGCTGGGGACCGGCGGTGGCATTCTGGTGCTGCACGCCCATGCCCGCGGTCTCAGCCACTTTCTGTGGGAAGAGGACCCGGCGATGGCCGCAGGCCGCAAGGCTGTCGACTGGGTGAACCGGATTCGCCACTATGTGTTTCCCTATGGCGATGTGCGCGAACGGCTGGCGATTAGCTATGAGGAAGTGAAAGACTTTGATACAGACGCGGCCCGCAAAATGGCGGCGCGGTATCAGGTTCAGGCAGCCTTGATGATTTTTTCCCGGTATGAAGACGGTGTCCTGCATTACCGGTTCCATTCCACTGAAGGGGATTTTTCCGGGGAAGGCGACATAACAGGCGCTGCGGACGAAAGTGCGGCACTTACCGCCATGTATGAACGGGTTCTGGATGCCAACGACAGCGCCTGGCGCGCCCAGCTTTTGGTCGATACCAGCACTGGCGGGGAAATGACCGTGCTGGTGCCGACCCGATCGCTGGCTGACCTGAACACGGTGGAAGCGAAACTGAAGTCCGTCGCGCTGATTGAGGGCTATAGCATCGATGAGCTGAGCCTGCCGCTCAGCCGCATTCATCTGCGCTATAACGGGCGGGAAGACCAGCTTACCATGGCACTTCGCTATGCCGGGCTTAGCCTGGTGCCGTATGGCGAGGACAGGCTTCTGGAGCCGCATGCCGCGCTCACCGACAAATAGGCCGGGACCGCATGGCGGAAGAATAGAGGAGGGGGAGTTATGAACAGATGGGTATGGGCTGGCACGATTGCCGTGACGGCGCTGTTTTTCTATCTCACACGCGGAATCCTGCTGCCGTTTATGGCGGGCCTCGCCGTGGCCTATTTCCTCGACCCGCTCGCCGACAGGCTTGAGGCACGCAAGGTGTCGCGCGGTTTGGCGGCGGCTCTCGTTATCGCCTTGTTCTTCATGACTATCGTTGGGGTCGTCCTCGCGTTCTGGCCGGTTATCGAGGCGCAGGTCAGTGCGGCCGCGCATACCTTGCCGAAAACGCTGGCTGGGCTCAGGCCGTGGCTGAACCACCTGCTGCAGGCAGTGTCGGACAAGCTGGGCCCCGATGTCATGGGCGATGTCGACAGTATGCTCGGCAGCTTCTCTTCCGACCTGATGACGGAAGTGCAGGCCGCGGCAGGCAAGCTGTTAAGCGGCGGGCTTGCGGTTTTCAACGTGCTTAGCCTTGTACTGATCTCCCCGGTCGTGGCCTTTTATCTCCTCAGGGACTGGGATTTGCTCGTCGCGAAGATCGACAGCTGGATGCCGCCTGCCGCCGCCCCCATCGTCCGGGAGCAGGCGAGCAAGATCGATACCGTACTCGCCGGTTTCGTGCGGGGACAAATCCTCGTCAGCACCACCATGGGCGTGCTCTATGCCACCGGCTGGTCGCTCGTGGGGCTCAAATCCGGTATCGCGCTTGGGGTTCTGGCGGGCATCATGTCCTTTGTGCCGTTTGTCGGGGCGCTGTTCGCCGCCATCATCGCTGTCGCGATGGCTTTCGGGCAGTGGGGTTTCGACCCCATGCACCTGGGGCTTGTCGCCATGATTTTCGTAATCGTGCAAGCGATTGAAGGCTCGTTCCTGACGCCGCGCCTGGTTGGCGGACGGGTCGGTCTGCACCCTGTGTGGGTCTTGTTCGCTGTTTTCGCGGGCGGTGAGGTCATGGGCTTCGTCGGCGTGCTGATCGCGGTGCCTGCGGCGGCGGCCATTGCGGTTCTCGTCCGTTTCTGGATTGAACGCTATCTCGAACATTACGTCGGCCCCAAAGAAGCCAAGGCGCTTGTTGAGGGACCGGAACAAGAGGAAGCGGAAGACTGAGCCTGATGTCTGTGACCAACCAAATTCCGCTCAAGCTACCGCATGAGCCAAGCTATGACATGGCGGACTTTATCGTCTCCAGCTCCAATGAAGCCGCCGTGGCGCTTGTCGACAGCTGGCCTGACTGGCCTTTGCACGCGGTGGCGCTTGTGGGCCCTGCTGCGGCGGGAAAAAGCCATTTGGGCCATGCCTGGGCCGCACGCGCCGGGGCCCAAACCCTGGCGGTCGATGCCACACCGGATGACCTTCAGCCAGGGCAGGCCTATCTCGTGGAAGACGCGGACCAGGCCGCATATGACGCGGCGACCCTGTTCCATCTATATAATTGGACGCGGGAAACCGGCGGTTATGTGCTGATGACCGCCCGCACGGCACCGACGAAATGGCCGTTTAGTTTGCCTGATTTACGGTCCCGCTTGGCGACGTTGCCGGTCGCGGAAATCCAGTCTCCCGACGACAAACTTCTTATGGCGCTGTTTATAAAATTGTTTTCTGACAGACAATTACAAGTAGACCTTCCTGTGATAGATTATCTTTTGCCACGGGTGGAGCGGTCGTTTGCGGCCGTACGGGCCTTGGTGGCGCTCATGGATGAGCGTTCCCTGGCTGGCAAGCGCAAGATCACGAAGGCCTTGGCCAGAACTTGCCTTGAAGAGCTTTCGGACCGATAATTGCAACAATTCCCCGGTAACTCAGGGCTTTTAGACCAAATGACGGAGCAACAGATGGCGGATGGTGATCACGTGCAGGTACAGGCGGGCGACGCGAACGCCCCTGTGCACCATGCCGAAGACAGTAAGCCGGCGCTGCCGACCCGCAAGGCGATTGTCTCCAAGATCAAGGCGATGCCCAATCCCGCCAAGTATCTGAACCGGGAGCTGAATTGGCTGCATTTCAACATGCGTGTGCTGGAAGAAGCGGAGAATATGCGTCATCCGCTTCTGGAACGCCTGCGCTTCCTGTCCATTTCCGGGAATAACCTGGACGAATTCTATATGGTCCGTGTGGCCGGCTTGCGCGGTCAGGCTGAAATGAAGCTGGATGTGCAGTCGGACGACGGACTGTCGCCGATGCAACAGTTGGAGCGGGTCAATACCCTGGCTGAAAAGCTGATGGACCAGCAGCAGCAGGTCTGGGCCAAGCTGAAAACTGAAATGCGCGAAAACAATATCGTCGTCCTGGAAAAACATGAGGTTTCCAAGAAGGACCGCGCCTGGATCGAGACCTATTTCCTCGAGAATATCTTCCCGATGCTGACGCCGATCGCGGTTGACCCGGCGCACCCGTTCCCCTTCATCCCGAACCTGGGCTTCACCATGGCCTTGTCGCTGACGCGCAAGAATGATGGGCGTGAGATGGTGGCGCTTCTGCCGGTGCCGCACCATGTGCAACGTTTCATTCGCCTGCCAGGTGACAAAGTGGTGCGCTTCATTTCGCTGGAACGCATCCTCGAACTCTTTCTCGACCAGCTCTTCCCTGGCTACCACGTTGAAGCATCTGGTGTATTCCGGATCGTGCGTGACAGCGATATCGAGATCGAGGAAGAGGCCGAAGACCTGGTGCGCGTGTTCGAAAGCGCGCTCAAACGCCGGAGGCGGGGCCGTGTCATCCGCCTGAAGATCGACCAGGCAATGCCGAAATCCTTGCGGAACCTGGTGATCAACCGCAGCGGCGCCGATCCCGATACAGTTATGCTGGTTGATGGTATTCTCGGCATCAATGAGACCGAACAGCTGATCATCGACGATTTCCCGGCGCTAAAGTTCAAGCCGTATAACCCGCGCTATCCGGAACGGGTGCGGGACTTCGGTGGCGACATCTTCAAGGCGATTGCCGCGAAGGATTTTGTCGTCCATCACCCGTATGAATCATTTGACGTGGTCCACCAGTTTCTCAGGCAGGCCGCGCGCGACCCCGATGTACTGGCGATCAAGCAGACGCTGTACCGTGCGGGTTCCCAGTCGCTGATCATCAGCGCGCTTATCGAAGCGGCGGAAGCGGGCAAGTCCGTCACGGCCGTGGTGGAACTGAAGGCCCGTTTCGATGAGGAACAGAATATCAAATGGGCGCGGGACCTGGAACGCGCGGGGGTGCATGTGGTGTTCGGCTTTATCGACCTGAAGACCCACGCCAAGGTCTCGATGGTGGTGCGGCGCGAAAATGGCAAGCTCAAGAGCTACATGCATTTCGGCACCGGCAACTACCATCCGATCACCGCGCGTATTTATACCGATCTGTCCTTCTTCACGGCGGACCCGGCGCTGGCGCGCGACACCAACAAGATGTTCAACTATCTGACTGGGTATGTGGAGCCTGTCGGCGTCGAGAAACTGATCCTGTCGCCCTTCATGCTGCGGGATCAGCTGATCAAACTGATCGAGAAGGAAATTGAATTCGCGCGGGCAGGGCGGCCCGGGTCCATATGGGTGAAACTGAATTCGCTTCTGGACCCCAAAATCATCGATAAGCTCTATGAGGCTTCGATGAATGGCGTGCAGGTTGACTTGGTTGTCCGCGGTATCTGTACGCTCAGGCCCAAGGTGCCGGGGCTCAGCGACAATATCCGCGTGCGGTCCATTGTCGGGCGGTTCCTGGAGCATGCCCGTATTTGCTGTTTCGGGAATGGGCATTCGCTGCCTTCGCGCCATGCCAAGGTATTCATTTCCTCTGCCGACTGGATGCCACGGAATTTCGACCGCCGGGTGGAAACGCTGGTGCCGATCGAGAACCCGACCGTGCGAGACCAGATCATGGGGCAGGTTATGGCCGCCAACATGCGCGATAATGTGCAATGTTGGAAAATGGGACCGGAGGGTGAATATACCCGTCTGCATCCAGCCGAAGGCGAAGAAGAATTCTGCGCGCACCATTATTTCATGACCAACGCTTCGCTTTCCGGGCGGGGCACTGCGCTCGGTGAGGAGACGATGATCGCCCCGCTGATCGATTATGGTATCGAGGACTAGGATTTATGTATGTTTGAAGCCAGCCGTGCTGCTGACCGATATCTTGCCGTCGTTGACATCGGCTCCAACTCGGTCCGCCTGGTGGTGTTCTCCGGCCGCGAGCGCGTTCCGGACAGTATCTTCAATGAAAAAATCATGTGCGGCTTGGGGGCAGAGGTCGGTAAGACCGGCCGTATGGCCGATGACGCCGTGGCCCAGGCCATTAGCACCTTGCGCCGCTTTCGGGCGCTCTGTGAGCAGATGGGTGTTTCCGAAATCCACTGCGTCGCGACGGCAGCCGTAAGAGACGCGGAAAACGGCCCGGATTTTGTGGCGCAGGTGAAAGATGAGTGCGACCTCGATATCCAAGTCATTCCGGGTGAGGAAGAAGGCCGTCTGGCGGCCATGGGGGTCCTGTCGGGGGAACCGACCGCGCGCGGAATCGTCGGTGACCTCGGCGGTGGCTCGCTTGAGCTTTCCCGCGTGGAAAATGGTCAGGTCCTGGATACGGTGAGCCTGCCGTTTGGCCCGCTCAGGCTGATGAGCCAGTTCGGCACGAAACGCAACAAAATCATCAGGCATTTGCGTGAGCTTTTTGCCACGATTCCCTGGCTCCGGGAGTGTGAAGGACAGGCGCTTTACCTGGTTGGTGGCGCCTGGCGGAACATCATCAAATTGATGATGCGTGAAAAATCGAACCCGCTGCCGATCCTGCATGGCTTCCGAAGCTCGAAGACAGAGCTTGTCAATTACTGCCACCGCATCAGTTGTCTCCGGCCTGAAGATATCCCCTTCGGCAGTTATCTGCCGCAACGCCGGCGGGACGTCCTGCCGGTGGCGGCGATTGTCCTCAGTGAAGTGCTGAGCGGCATGAAGGCTAAAGCTGCGGTCGTTTCCTCCTATGGCTTGCGGGAAGGGTTGATTTTCGACGCGCTTGAGAGTGACATCCGCGCCATGGACCCGTTCCTGTTCAGCTGCCGTGTCCTTGCGGATGAACGCTGCCGTTTCGCCGAACATGCGGATTTGATCTATGATTGGACGCGTCCCCTATTCTCAGTGCGGGTGCAGGAAGCTGCCCGGACGATCCGACTCCATCGGGCACTGTCGCTCCTGGGGGACATCGCCTGGCGTGGTCATCCGGATTTCCGGGCGGAGAAAGCGGTGGAGGCTGTCCTGCATGGCAACTTTGTCGGAGTGAGCCACAGGGACCGGGCGTATCTCGCTGTTGCACTTAACCAGTCATATGGCGCCCCGGTCGATTCCGACCATATCGCGCATATCCTACCGCTTCTGAGCATCAACGATATCATGGAGGCCCGGCTGATGGGGGCGGCGCTCCGGCTCGCCCAGCGCCTGTCCGGCGGTGCGGTGGCCGCGCTGACAGTCAGCCGCCTGCGTGTCAGCAAAAGTAAGCTGTTTTTGGGCATACCCAAAGCGTACCAGGATATCGCCAACGATGTTGTCATGAAGCGGATCGAAGCCTTGGCGCAGCTTATGGGCAAGAAGGCGACGATCGAATTTATCCCGGCTGACTAGCGGGGAAGAGCGCACTTCGGTGCCGTGAGGCATTCTACCCAGTAAAAGAAAAGGCGACGCCACATAAGTGGGTCGCCTTTTTCTAATAGTAGGGCATATGAAGCCTAGTCGGCTGCGTCTTCTTCCAGTTCCACGACATCGATATCGCCCTTGTGGGCGGTCAGCGCCAGGGTACCAGCCATCAGCTTGAGGGCATCGGCACCGAAAATTTCCCGGCGCCAGCCATGGAGTGCGGCAATATCGACCTTGTCAGGCTCGGCGGCCCAGCTTTCGATATCGTGCGCGTTGGCGACCATCCTGGGGGCTACCTTGGCTTCCTGGCATTTGATCTTGAGAAGAACCTTCAACAGATCCGCCATCGGCGGCGTTGCTGGACGCGGCTTGGCGCGGGCCACATGCGGCAGGTCGTCCTCCGGGATTTCCAAGCCGGCCTCGATAGCCTGCAGCAGGCTTTTGCCTGCGCGGGATCGGCTGAAGCCTTTGGGAATGCCGCGAATGCGGTCCACCGCGGTTTCATCCTTGGGGGGATGTGCGGCAATCTCGAACAGAGTTTCGTCTTTGGCGACCCGGTTGCGGGGCAGGTCACGCTCCTGAGCCTGACGTTCACGCCAAGCGGCCAGCTCCTTCAGAAGCCCCAGGAAGCGCGGCTTGTTGGTGCGTACCTTCAGACGCAGCCATGCATCTTCGGGCTCCACGCGGTAGAGACCGGGATCACGCAGCACAGCCATTTCCTCTTCAACCCAGGACCGGCGGCCGGTATCGGTCAGCTCGGCATCCAGGTGGCGGTAGATGTCCCTGAGGTAGGTCACGTCGCCGAGCGCATAGTGAAGCTGCGTGTCGGAAAGCGGGCGTTTGGACCAGTCGGTATAGCGGGCGGATTTATCGAGCGGTTTTTTGGTGATTTTGGTCACCAGAGTCTCATATCCGACCGAATCGCCGAAGCCGCAAACCATGGCCGCGACCTGGGTATCGAAAATCGGTGCGGGCAGGGTGTCCATCATCAGCGCGAAAATTTCCATATCCTGCCGGCACGCGTGCATGACCTTGAGGACATTTTGGTCCGCAAGCAGGTCAAACAAGGGTTGCAGGTCTATGCCTTCGGCAAGCGGATCAATGGCGTGCGCATCCTCGTCATCCGCAACCTGGACAAGACAAAGTTTTGGATAATAGGTGTTGTCGCGCAGGAATTCGGTGTCGACTGTAACAAAACTGGCCTTCTTCAGGCGCTGGCACAGGACCTCTAGGTCCTCCGTCCGTGTTATGGGATGCATGTAAAATTCCGTCCTTGTTTCCGGCATCTAATACACAAGGAAGGTGCGGTCGTCACCCTTTCTGTTGTATAACGGCACCCCGGTCTTGACAATCGATGCCTTTCATGCGCTTTTCCCCGGCAAAATATAGCGACTTCAATCGCTTTGAACGGCAGCGAATTTTCGCTGCAAACGACATAAAAAATGTAGGACACCATGCACGCATATCGTTCTCACACCTGTAACGACCTTCGCCATTCCAACGTCGGTGATACCGTCCGCCTTTCGGGGTGGGTTCACCGGAAACGCGACCACGGCGGTCTCCTGTTCATCGACCTCCGCGATAACTATGGCATGACCCAGTGTGTGTTCGATGTCGATAGCCCGGCCTTTGCCGCAGCAGAAGCCGTTCGCGCGGAAAGCGTGATCCGGGTTGACGGCAAGGTGAAAGCCCGGACCGAGGATACGGTCAACAAAGACCTGCCGACGGGTGAAGTTGAGGTCTATATCACTGAGCTCGAAGTTCTGTCGGCCGCCGGTGAGCTGCCGATGCCTGTTTTCGGCGACACCGAGTACCCGGAGGACATTCGCCTCAAGTACCGCTTCCTGGACCTGCGCCGCGAACGTCTGCACAAGAACATCCTTCTGCGTTCTGGTGTGATCAACAGCTTGCGCCGCCGTATGGTTGAACAGAACTTTACTGAGTTCCAGACGCCGATCCTGACCGCGTCGTCGCCTGAAGGCGCGCGTGACTTCCTGGTGCCGGCTCGCCAGCATCCGGGCAAATTCTACGCCCTGCCGCAGGCGCCGCAGCAGTTCAAGCAGCTGATCATGGTGTCGGGCTTCGACCGCTACTTCCAGATCGCACCGTGCTTCCGCGATGAAGATGCCCGCGCTGACCGTAGCCCGGGCGAATTCTACCAGCTCGATGTTGAAATGAGCTTCGTGACCCAAGATGACGTCTTCAACGCCATCGAGCCGGTACTTGTCGGTGTGTTCAAGGAATTCTCCGAGAAGAAGATCACGGAAGCCCCGTTCCCGCGCATTCCGTTCAAGGAATCGATGCTGAAGTACGGCAACGATAAGCCGGACCTTCGGAACCCGATCGAAATTCAGGATGTGACGGAAATCTTCCGTGGCTCAGGCTTTGGTATTTTCGCAGGCATGATCGAAAATGGCGCCGTTGTGCGCGCAATTCCGGCACCGGGTGCCGGTGCGCTGCCGCGTTCCTTCTTCGATAAGACCAACGACTGGGCCAAACGGGAAGGTTATGCCGGTCTCGGCTACACCAACTTCAAGGACGGTGTCGGCGGTGGCCCGATCGCCAAGAACCTGGGTGAAGAACGCGTTCAGCAGCTTATTGACCAGCTTGGTCTTGAGCCCAACGACGGTGTCTTCTTCGCCTGTGACAAGGAAGCCGGTGCCGCCAAATTGGCTGGCCTCGCCCGGACCAAAGTCGGTGAGGATCTGAACCTGATCTCGGATGACGAGTTCAAGTTCTGCTGGATCGTCGATTACCCGATGTTTGAGTATAATGAGGATGAGAAGAAGATCGACTTCTCGCACAACCCGTTCTCCATGCCGCAGGGCGGTATGGAAGCGCTGGAAACGCAGGATCCGCTGGATGTTCTCGCGTACCAGTATGACATCGTCTGTAACGGGATTGAGCTGTCCTCGGGTGCTATCCGGAACCACCGTCCGGACATCATGATCAAGGCCTTCGGTATCGCGGGCTATGATGAAGAGACGGTTGAGACCGAATTCGGCGGTATGCTCAACGCCTTTAAATATGGTGCACCGCCGCACGGTGGCCTCGCGCCGGGGGTTGACCGGATGGTCATGCTGCTCGCCGATGAGCCGAACATCCGGGAGGTTATCCTGTTCCCGATGAACCAGAAGGCCGAAGACCTGATGATGGGCGCGCCCGCCGAGGTGACGCCAAAGCAGCTCCGCGAGCTTCATATCCGCTGCGTCGAGCCGCCGAAGAAAGAAAAGTCCGAGTGATAAGATGGGGCCCAAGCGGCCCCATCTTGCCAATTGGCCCTTTTGCCCATAGGGCCAACCTATTTTTTAGAAGCAACCGAGCAAACAACAGGACCTGTTGATGAGCGACAAAATCCTTATTCTCGATTTCGGGTCACAGGTGACCCAGCTGATCGCCCGCCGCGTACGCGAGGCCGGTGTTTATTGTGAAATCGTTCCGTTCAACAAGGCGGATGAGATTATTGATGATTTCAAACCCGCCGGTGTCATCCTTGGCGGTGGCCCGGCGAGTGTGACGCACCATGACACGCCGCGCGCGCCTGAGCGGCTGTTCACCATGAATATCCCGGTTCTTGGTATCTGCTATGGTCAGCAGACCATGGTGGCCCAACTGGGCGGCAGCGTGACTGCCTCCGACCATCAGGAGTTCGGCCGGGCGTTTGTCGACGTTAAAGAAGACTGCGCGCTGTTTGATGGCGTCTGGTCCACGGGTGACCGTGAGCAGGTATGGATGAGCCATGGCGACCATGTGGACCGCCTGCCGGAAGGCTTCAAGGTTGTCGCCACCAGTGAAGGCGCACCGTTCGCCGCCGTCGCCAACGAAGACCGTCATTACTACGGTGTTCAGTTCCACCCTGAAGTGGTGCACACGCCCCATGGCGCCCAGCTTCTGAAGAATTTCGTTCAGAAGATCTGCGGCTGCAAGGGTGACTGGACCATGGCCAGCTTCCGCGACACCAAGATCCAGGAAATCCGCGAGCAGGTGGGGGATGGCAAAGTCATCTGCGGACTTTCGGGCGGCGTGGATTCGTCTGTTGTTGCCGTGCTGCTCCATGAAGCCATCGGCGACCAGCTGACCTGTGTGTTCGTTGACCATGGTCTCCTGCGTATGAACGAAGCCGAGCAGGTGGTGAGCCTGTTCCGGGAACATTATCACATCAACCTGATCCACAAGGATGCCAGTGACCTGTTCCTGGGGGCGCTTGAAGGCGTGACCGACCCTGAAGTGAAGCGCAAGACCATTGGCAAGCTCTTCATCGATGTGTTCGAGGAAGAAGCAGCAAAAGTGGGCGGCGCAAAATTTTTGGCACAGGGCACGCTGTACCCGGACGTGATCGAGAGCGTATCCTTCATCGGCGGCCCATCGGTGACGATCAAGTCCCACCATAACGTGGGTGGCCTGCCGGAGCGCATGGATATGGCGCTCGTCGAGCCGCTCCGCGAGCTGTTCAAGGACGAAGTCCGCGCTCTTGGCCGTGAACTTGGCCTGCCAGAGACCTTCGTTGGCCGTCATCCGTTCCCGGGCCCGGGCCTTGCGATCCGCATCCCAGGCGAAATCACCCGTGAGAAATGCGAAATCCTCCGGAAGGCCGACGCCGTCTACCTCGAAGAAATTCGCAATGCTGGTCTTTATGACACAATCTGGCAGGCTTTTGCCGTGCTGCTGCCGGTCAAGACCGTCGGCGTCATGGGTGACGCGCGGACCTACGATTATGTCTGCGCCCTGCGGGCAGTGACATCAACGGACGGCATGACGGCGGATTATTTCCCGTTCCCGCATGACTTCCTCGGCCGGGTTTCCACCCGCATCATCAACGAGGTGCGCGGCGTGAACCGCATTGTCTATGACATTACCTCGAAGCCCCCAGGAACCATCGAGTGGGAATGATCTGAAGCCTGATCCTATAATCGGCGCGCCTGAAAAGGGCGCGCCGATTGCGTTTCAGGCAGATGCTAAATGGCCTAGAGAAGGTTGCCAAATTGGCCCTTGACCGACAGGCCGGTCAGGGGGCTAAGCTTGTGTACGGCTTACGCGCAAAAAATCAACAAGACGTGGCACGCCTAAGACACGAGGATAACCTATGAAAATCAAGATTTTGGCGACCTCTCTGGCCGCTATATCCGCTTTTCTTGGCGGATATGCCGCTTATGCAGACACGCTCACTGAACCGTGCAGGGTTGGGCTCTATCACTTATCGGATGGTCGTGACGTTGACATCGACCCTGC
The DNA here is from genome assembly GCF_023006325.1 of Kordiimonas marina. Classification (GTDB taxonomy): domain Bacteria; phylum Pseudomonadota; class Alphaproteobacteria; order Sphingomonadales; family Kordiimonadaceae; genus Kordiimonas; species Kordiimonas marina. The sequence continues at coordinate 211,955 of NZ_JAINDF010000003.1, read as the reverse complement.
GGATGCAGGACACCTGCGCTGGCGCCTCAAGAATGGAACATCAGGTAAATTGACGCGGGAGGCTGACGGCAGCTGGTCTAGCACGCTAGGCTGGGCCGGCAGACCGGATGGTATACATGTGTCGTTCGGCAGTTGCAGCCAGGGTCGCATAACCTTTAACGGTGTCTCGGGAAAGCGGGATATTTTCGATATCCAGAATGTCACATTTGCCGGTGCTGGGGATGTTCCGCTTGCGGGCCGACTAGTATTGCCTAAGGGGCGAGGGCCTGTTCCCATTGTTGTGTTGGTTCATGGTGCGGAACGGATGTCTGCGCTTCAGTATTATTCGCTCCAGCGCCTATTTCCATCGGACGGTATTGGTGTCTTTGTCTACGACAAGCGTGGGACCGGCGCTTCGGGCGGTGAGTATACGCAAGACTATACCCTGCTTGCCCGAGATGCCGTCGCCGCGGTAGCTGAGGTGCGAACCCTGGCCGGTAGCCGTGTCGGCCGTGTCGGCTTTCAGGCGGGCAGTCAGGGCGGTTGGGTTGCTCCTCTGGCCGCTACTTTGACACCGGTTGATTTTATCGTTGTCAGCTTTGGTCTTGCGGTTTCACCCTTGGCGGAAGACAGGGAAGCGATTGCCCTCAACATGACCAACCATGGCTATGGCCCAGACGTCATGCAGAAGGCGATGGAGGTCGCGGATGCCACGGCAGCCATTCTCACCAGCAAATTTCAGGCGGGATACAAGGCGCTTGCCGCCGTACAGGCCAAATACCGTGCCGAACCATGGTTCAAGAATGTGCGGGGGGACGTGACCTGGTTCATCCTCAAAACACCGGAAGCCAAGCTGCGCAAAATCGGCCCGGAACTGCTCCGCGGGGTCAACCTTGACTATGATCCGCTCCCGGTTCTGCATAAGCTTGAGACGCCACAGCTCTGGGTGTTCGGAGCTGAGGATCGGGACGCGCCCTATGCAGAAACGTTGCGCCGACTGGACCGTCTGGTGCAGGGCGGCAAGCCAATCGTTACGGCAGTTTTTCCGAAAGCTGAACATGGTATCTATGAGTATGAGACCACAGCCGATGGCGAGCGCCTGTCCACCCGCAATTCAGACGGCTATTATGCCATGATGCGTGACTATATACTCACCGGTCACCTGAGCGGGCGTTACGGGAAAAGTGTTGTTGCGCCACCCCGCTGATGTGGGTTTCGTCTTCGACGAGCTTGCCCGGCGACATCACTTTCCGTCTATGGCTTTTGCTTTTTCTGCTGCAGCGCACTATATCTTGGCCAAGTCACCCAGTATGGGTCACTTTCCTGTTTCCTGGAAGGAGAGGCCGTTATGTCTACGACCCCCAAAGACACTGCCATTGACGCGCGTCCCAAGCGCCAGCAAACCGCGAAGAATATCCGTGCGATGAAAGGCAGCACACCGATCGTGTGCCTGACAGCTTATATCACGCCGATGGCGGCGCGGCTCGACAAGCACTGCGATCTACTTCTGGTGGGCGACAGTGTGGGCATGGTGCTGTATGGCATGGATTCGACCCTTGGTGTCGATGTCGACACCATGATCCGCCATGGCCGTGCTGTCTGCCGGGGGGCGAAACAAGCGCTTGTGGTCATCGACATGCCGTTTGGCTCTTACGAGGAAACGAAGGAGCAGGCATTCCGGAATGCGGCGCGCATGCTGTCGGAAACCGGGGCGGGGGCTGTGAAGCTGGAAGGTGGTATCGAGATGGCGGAAACTGTCCGCTTCCTCGCACACCGGGGTATCCCGGTTCTGGGCCATGTCGGCCTGATGCCGCAATCCGTGCACGCGCACGGCGGCTATGGGGCTCGCGGGCGTTCTGTCGATGAATGGCAGCCGATTATCGAGGATGCCAAAGCCATCGCGGAAGCTGGCGCTTTTGCCGTTGTTCTTGAAGGCGTTGCTGAGCCGCTTGCCCGCAAAGTGACGGAAGAAGTGGATGTGCCGATCATCGGCATTGGGGCCTCGAACGCTTGTGATGGCCAGATTTTGGTGACGGAGGACATGCTTGGCCTCTTTGCCATTAACCCCAAATTCGTCAAGCGCTATATGGAGCTTGGAGCCGCCATTGAGGAGGCTATCGGCGCCTATGCCGGTGAAGTCCGATGCCGCGCTTTTCCTGCTGAAGAACATACCTATAAGATGCGCGGCGCGAATAGCTGACAGCCTGCCGAAAATTCACCACATTCCCTTGATGTGTTTGCGTGTGTGTTCGGGTTTGCTTCTGTGGCCGGCTTTGGCTATGGTAGCCGCGAATTTGGGCGGATTGTCCGAACAATGATAGATTATTGGCGCCGCTTGGCCTTGTGTGGCCGGCGGCTTTGTCTGGGGAGTATGGTGTGTCGGACCTTCATTCCGATCTTCTGACTCAGGAAGTTGATGAGGAAGTGCGCCGCGAGCGGATGCACAAACTTTGGAAAACCTACCGCAAATATGTTTTCGGTACGGCGGCGGCGATTGTTATCGTCGTGGCGGGCCGGGAGCTTTACCAGTATCAGGTAAAAACGCGCGAAGAGGGCTTTTCCACAACCTTTTCGAAAGCAGCCGAGTCTGCTGGTACTGACGGGGCGGATGTCCTGAAGGTCTGGCAGGGGGCCTTGCCGAAGCTCAAGGGCGGCTATCACGCGCTCGCGGAAATGCGCTTGGCGAAGGCTGCTGAGGATAAGGGCGATGTTGCCTCGGCCCTGAAGGCGTATGACAATGTCATCGCCGACGATAGCGTTGACCAAAGCCTGCGTGACCTGGCGGAACTTCAGTCCGGCCTGTTGCAGGCTGGAAAAGGCAAGAACCTGGATGACGCCCGCAGTCGTCTGTCGCTTGTCGCCGTTAAGGGCAATGCCTGGTACTTCAGCGCGCAGGAACAGCTGGCGCTGATCGATCTTCAGCAGGGCCACCTCAAGGCAGCGCATGACAAGATCAGCCTTTTGGCCGATGACGCGGAAACCCCGCAGTCGATCAAGGCACGGGCCAACGAATTGCGTAGCTATATCGAAGCGCGGATGCCTGCGAAGGAAACTGAGGCAAATGATAAAGCTCCGGAAGCCCAGAAGGACACCGGCGATAAAACAGACAGCAAGGAGCCGTCTAAATGACCCGTTCGGTCCTGAAATCCGGTGTCCGCATCGGCGTGACGCTGACGGCGGCTTTTGCCCTGTCCGCCTGTGGCATGTTCAATACAAATCATAAACCCAAGGGTAAATATGATGACGGCGGTCGTGAGCGGATTTCGATCCTGAGCTCGACCCAGACCTTGAACGCTGACCACGCGCTGGCGGATGTGCCCGTCGTTCTGCCGAAACCGTACCGCAACCATAACTGGGCGCAGGTTGGCGGCAATACGCTCCACTCTGTCCAGCATCTGGCAATCGCTGATCATATTTCGCTGGCATGGCGCCGTAACATCGGTCCGGGTGACCAGAAATATCAGCGCATCATTAGCGGCCCGGTGGCTGCGGATGGCCGTGTTTTCGCGGTTGACGTTAAAGGCGATGTAACGGCCGTTTCGCTCAAGGATGGCCGGAAGCTTTGGCACGCAGAAGTCCGGAACCCGGATGAACACAGCAAAGTTGGCTACGGCGGCGGTGTCGCCTATGCCAATGGCCGTGTGTTCGTAACCTCGGGCTATGGCATCCTCGTGGCCCTCGACGCCAAGACAGGCCGGGAAATCTGGCGCTATAAGGGTATGGTGCCGTTCCGCGGTGCACCGACCGTGGCGGCAGACAAGGTTTTCGCCGTCACCCATGATAACCAGATGATCGGCCTGAACGCCGAGAACGGTGAACATTTGTGGGACCAGGTCGGTATCGCCGAAACCGCCGGTATGCTTGGTGCTGCAAGCCCAGCCTATGATGGTCATACGGTCATCGAAGCCCTGTCGTCGGGTGAACTTATCGCCCTTCGCGGTGCTAACGGCCGGACGCTTTGGCAGGATGCGCTGTCAAGCTCACGCCGCCTGACCCCGCTGGCCACGCTGTCCGACATCGACGCGAGCCCGGTTATCGACAATGGCAAGGTTTACGCCATCAGCCATGCCGGCCGGATGGTCGCAATCGACATGCGTTCGGGCGAACGGTCGTGGGAAGCTGACATCGCTGGTGTCAACACCCCTGCCGTTGCCGGCAACTTCGCTTTTATCACCACTATTGACGCCCAGGTCATCTGTGTGGCACTAGGCGACGGCCGTATCCGCTGGGTTACCCAACTTCAGCGGTTTGAGAACCAGGAAAAGCGCCGTGACCTCGTTAAGTGGAATGGCCCGATCCTGGCCGGTGACAGATTGCTTGTCACCAGTTCGCACGGCTATCTCTTGAGCGTGTCGCCCTATACCGGGAAAGTGCTGAGCGGTGTTAAGATGCCGGCCGGGTCCGTAACTGATCCGATCGTCGTGGATGGCACCTTCATCACGCTGACAACAGAAGGTGAACTGGTGGCTTATCGCTGATAGGCCGCCTTTCAGGACCATTGATAAATGAGTTTTACGCTTGCCATTGTTGGCCGTCCCAATGTCGGCAAATCGACCCTGTTCAACCGTTTGGTTGGGCGGAAGATCGCTATTGTCGATGATACGCCGGGCGTCACCCGCGACCGGCGCGAGGCCGAGGGCCGTATTGCCGACCTCCAGTTCAGCCTGATCGATACGGCCGGGCTTGAGGAAGGTGAAGCCGGATCGCTTTCGGACCGGATGCGCCAGCAAACCCAGCGCGCTGTCGAAGATGCCGACGTGACCGTCATGATGTATGACGCGCGCGCCGGTGTGACACCGGCCGATGAGCATTTCGCCAAATGGCTCCGCCGCAGCAATACATCGGTTATCCTGGTGGCCAACAAGTGCGAAGGCTCTGCGGTTGTCGACGGCATCTATGAGGCCTATACGCTTGGCCTGGGCGAGCCTATCGGCCTGTCTGCCGAGCATGGCGAAGGCTTGGGTGAGCTGTATGGTGCCATCGTCGAAGCGTTGAAGGAAAAGGGTATCGACCCCTATGAAGACCTCGACGAAGACGAGGTTCGCGAGGGTAAGGACAAGGATCACGGCCCCACCGAAGGCGACATGGACTATGAATATGTCGACCCCGAGGATGAAGATGAGGAAATCCGGCCGCTGCGTCTCGCCATCGTCGGGCGCCCGAATGCCGGTAAATCCACGCTCATCAACATGCTGGTCGGCGAAGACCGTATGATCACCGGGCCTGAAGCCGGTCTTACGCGCGATTCAATCGCCGTTGACTGGGAATGGAACGACCTGCCGGTTAAACTGTTTGATACCGCCGGGCTTCGTAAACGGGCCCGCATCAATGAAAAGCTCGAAAAGCTCTCGGTCGCGGACACCATGCGCGCTGTTCAGTTCGCCGAGGTGGTCGTGCTGCTTCTGGATGCTGAACTCGGCATCGAGCGCCAGGATCTCCGGATCGCCGAAAAGGTGGTCAGCGAAGGCCGGGCGCTGGTGATAGCGCTCAACAAATGGGATGCGGTGGATGACCGGCTTGAGGTTACCCGCCAGCTCAAGGATACGCTCACGCGCAGCCTGCCGCAATTGAAGGGCGTCAAGGTCATCAATTTCTCGGCGCTCACGGGGCAGGGTGTTCAGCGCCTGATGCCGGCTGTAGCCGAGGCCTATGAAATCTGGAACGCCCGTATTCCGACCGCAGCCTTCAACCGCTGGCTCGCGGATGCCATGGAAAAGCACCCGGCACCGTCGTCGGGTGGCAAGCGCACCAAAATCCGCTATGGCGCGCAGATCAAGGCGCGTCCGCCAACCTTTATGCTGTTCTGTAACCGGCCGGAAAACCTGCCGGACAGCTATGTCCGTTATCTGGAAAACGAGCTTCGGCACGACTTCAACCTACCGGGCGTGCCGCTCCGTTTCGTGATGAAGAAGGGCGAAAACCCCTATGAAGGGCGCAGGCGCAAGAAGAAATAGCACCAAGGCGATTGAGCTTTCTCTCAAGGCTCCTATAGTCGGGAGTATGAAACGTTTCTTGGTCTTCTTATCGCTGATCTTGACGGCTGCAGCACCCGCTGCGGCCGATACTGCCATTAGCTTTGCGACCGACTGGAAGGCCCAGGCCGAACATGGCGGTTTCTATGAGGCGCTCGCCAAAGGCTATTACAAAGCCGAAGGGCTGGATGTGCGCATTCGTCCAGGCGGGCCGCAAACGGACCTACCACGGCTTATGGCTGCCGGTGCCATCAATATCGGCATGGCCTCCAATAGTTTCCAACCGATAAACCTGCTTGCCGCTGGGGCGGATGTGAAGGTGGTGATGACCAGCTTCCAGAAAGACCCGCAGGTCCTGATGGTGCATCCTGAGGTGCCGGCGAAAAGCCTGTCCGATCTCAAGGGGATGCCGATTTTCATATCCGACAGCGCCATCGCCACCTTCTGGCCGTGGCTGCAGACGAAATTCGGCTATGACAACCGGCAGATTCGGAAATACAGCTACTCGCTCGCCCCTTGGCTTGTGAACAAGAACAGCGTACAGGAAGGCTACCTGTCGTCCGAACCTTATTCGGCGGAAAAGGCAGGCGTGAAGCCCAAAGTGTTCCTGTTCGCAGATGCTGGCTACCCCGGGTATGCCGGCATGGTCATGGTGCGGGGGGAATATCTCCAAGCACATGAAGCGGCTGTCCGGGCGTTTGTAAAAGCCAGTATCCATGGCTGGCAGGATTATATCTGGGGTGATCCGTCCGCTGGCAATGCGCTTATCCTGAAGGATAACCCGGAAATGACCCCCGGCCTGATCGCCTATGCTCGCAAAGCCATGCTTGAGAATGCCATGTTAGGGGACCGGGACAAGGTTGGGGTAATGAGCGATGCCCGTTGGCAGCGGTTCTACTCTGAAATGTCCGGCCTTGGCATTGTCGCCAAAGGGCTGGATGTCAAAAAAGCATACCGGCTCGACCTCTTGCCCCAAAACGGGAAGGCCGATTGATGCTGTCCGTCAGCGGGCTGGGTTTTTCCTATCCGGGCTCAGGGCCGGTCCTCAACCATATTGAGTTCAGCCTGAAAGCCGGGGAAGTCGTGTCGCTTCTCGGCCCCTCAGGCTGTGGTAAATCGACCGTGCTGCGCCTGGTTGCGGGCCTGATGACCCCATCCTCTGGCCAGATTGTCCGGGAAGAGGGTGGGGACCATATCGGCTTCGTTTTCCAGGAGGCTGCTTTGATGCCCTGGGCGACGGTTGCCGACAATGTCTCTTTACCCTTGAGCCTTGCCCACAAAAAGGACGCTGCTGCGGTTGCCTCTGCGCTTGAGGCTGTCGGTCTCGCCGATTTTGCAAGCCGTTATCCGGAAACGCTTTCAGGCGGTCAGAGGATGCGTGTCTCCCTCGCGCGGGCACTGGTTGCGGCCCCGACCCTGATGCTGATGGATGAGCCCTTCGCGGCGCTTGATGAAATCCTGCGCTTCCAGATGAACCAGCTTCTTCTGGATCTGACGGCCAGTAAGGGCTGGGGCTGCCTGTTCGTGACCCACAGCCTGTTTGAGGCAGCATATCTGTCTGACCGGGTGCTGGTGATGCGCGAAGGCCGTATCGCAGGGGAAGTGACCCCAGGCCTTGACCGCAGCCTGTCCCCCACTGCCCAGCGGGCATCCGTGCCTTTCATGAAGGCCGTTGAACGGATCGGCACTTTGTTGGAGGGCGGCGCATGAAGGTGAAAGCCATTTTCCTGCCACTCCTGGCTTTATCGCTCCTGCTTGTCGGTTGGCATTTCGCCGTGGTTTGGACGGGCGTTTCAAAATTTGTGCTGCCAGGGCCCATCGCCGTTCTGCACGCCTTGCTGTCTGACTGGGCCGGGCTGATGACTGCGGCACTTGCCACGCTCAAGGTGACGCTCATGGCCTTATTTTTCGCAGTTCTCAGCGGTGTCCTGCTGGCCTTAATGTTCAGCCTGAGCCGAACCTTCGAGATGACCGTCTATCCCTTCGCTGTGGTGCTGCAGGTCACGCCGATTGTCTCAGTTGCGCCCCTTGTACTCATCTGGGTCGGGATCGACCATGTGGAGCGCGCGCTGGTCATCATTGCCTGGCTCGCGGCTTTCTTTCCAATCCTCACCAATATGTCGGCGGGCCTCCGAGCCACGGACCGCAACCTGCACGATCTGTTCCGCCTATACCGCGCCACGCCGTGGCAGCGCTTCTGGCGGCTTTCCTGGCCGACGGCGATGCCGTACCTGCTGGCGAGCCTCAAGGTCAGCGGTGGGTTGGCACTGATCGGGGCAGTGGTCGCGGAATTTGTCGCGGGCTCAGGCGGGGCGACAGGGCTTGCCTGGCGCATCCTCGAAGCTGGGAACAGGCTCCAGGTGGAGAAAATGTTCGCCGGACTCGTGCTTCTGAGCCTGATGGGGGTCATGATCTTTTACGGTTTCGCCCTGGTTGAATGGCTGGTCCTGAAGCGGAGGATGCGCTGAAACTGTCATCCCCCTTGCTGCGACAAGATTATCGCTTGCCCGGCGCCGTCAACCGCGCTAGCAAACTGCCATGATGTTCCAGACCCATGATAAAAATCGTCGCGCTGTAGCCTATTGGCTTTTGTTCATGGCTTTCATGGTTTTCGCCATGGTGGTGGTGGGCGGCGCAACCCGGCTGACCGAATCCGGCCTGTCGATCGTTGAATGGAAACCTGTGACCGGTGCTATCCCGCCGATCACTACAGCGGACTGGCAGGACGAGTTCGCCAAATACCAGCAAAGCCCGGAATATAAGCTCAAGAACCTCGGCATGAGCCTGGAGGACTTCAAGGGCATCTTCTACTGGGAGTGGGCACACCGGCTGCTTGGGCGGTTGATCGGCCTGTTCTTCCTGGCTGGGCTTCTGTGGTTCTGGGTGAAGAAACAGGTGCCGCCCGGCTATAAGCCAAAGCTGGTAACGCTTTTCTTCCTAGGTGGAGCTCAGGGGGCGCTTGGCTGGTATATGGTCGCCTCCGGCCTCGTGAACGAACCGGCCGTCAGTCATTACCGGCTTGCCGCGCACCTGTCGCTCGCGCTCTTTATCCTGTCAGCCATGCTGTGGACGGCGCTGTCGCTCCTGAACCCACGCCCTGCCGCCGCTCCGAAGGCATTGAAGCCGCTTACGCACACAGCCATGCTGGTGTTGGCGCTTCAGCTCGTCATGGGGGCGTTGGTCGCGGGACTTAAAGCTGGCCATATCTTCAATACATGGCCGCTGATGGGCACAGGCTTCGTGCCTGAGGACATGATGCTGATGGACCCCTGGTGGCGCAACCTGCTGGATAACGCCATTACGGTCCAGTTCGATCACCGCCTGGGAGCCTATCTGTTGACGACGCTGGTACTCGTGATTTTCTGGCGGTCCCGTCAGGCCTCGGTTGCTGTTCGGTCAGCGGCAAACCTCGTCCTTGGTGCCGTGATCTTGCAAATGGTCCTTGGCATCACCATGCTATTAAAGGATGTCCCCGTAAGTTGGGGCACCGCGCACCAGGCCGGCGGCGTGCTGCTTTTGGTGACGCTTATAAATCTAATGCATAAACAACGGCGAGGGGAGGCCCGATAGTGGCAACCGAAAATAATAACGACAGCGAATTTGTTACCCTTTATGTGATGGCGGAAAATGAAGACGTGGGGGTCCATATGGCGACCTCCCTGGTGAAAGAGCGTCTGGTCGCCTGCGCCAACGTCAACACAGGGACGCGCTCCATCTATGAATGGGATGGTCTGATCCGGCTGGACAACGAAGTCACAATCTTCATGAAAACGACGCGGGATAAGGTGGAAGCTGCGGTTGCACGGATCAAGCAATTGCACAGCTATGATGTTCCGTGCATCACGGCGATGCCGATCATTGACGGCAACCCGGATTATCTTTCCTGGATACGACAGCAGGTCAACGCTGAAATCCACGAAACCCACGGCCACTAGGCCGGGGTCAGTTCAGCCACAAATTATAGAGTGCGGCGCCGTCTTTCGTGTCGGCGCCGACATGAAGCGTGCCGTCTTCTAAAATCAAGGCCCTACCGTCGCCTTTCAGGCCCCACAGATCCCCTTTCAGGAACACTGTCATGCCGTTCTGGATACCCAGGGTGGCGGCCTGGCCGGGTAGGGCATACTTGACCCAGGCTTCGCCTTCATTGAGGCGTCCGACGTCAGTGCGCCAGTCTTTGTCCTTCGGGGAATCATTCAGATAACCGCGCCAGGGGGAAGACCATGTCGTCCCCTGTAGGAAGGCAGGAACCAGGAGAACGTCAGCCCCAGCGTTCTTGAGGGGACGGGCCACGCCTTCAAACCAGCTATCGGCGCATATCATGACGCCGAACCGGTGCCGGGAAAGCGGGAAGGTTGGTTGACCGGCATCCTGCGGCCACGGGGTGATAAAGCCTGTTTCAGACGGTATGGGGTGGACCTTGCGGACAGCGTCATCAATCGGTTCACCATCAGGCCCAAAGACAAAACTCGCATTGAAAATGGGGCCATGGCCATAGGTAAGGCCGTCATCATAAATGCCTGCCGTCATCTGTGCGGCAGAACCGGCGACGATCGTGACGTGATACTCACGCGCGAGAGCGCTGAAAACGCTGAGCTGCGCATCTGCTATTTTCTTGGCGTATGTTCTGAATAAAGATGCAGATACAATATCTTGATCGTTAAATATAAAGTAGTCTTTTAAGAAATCTAAGGGGTGTGCAGTGATAAGCGGGAGCATGGCACTTGAAAGATCATCTGCCTCGAGTACTCGGCTTTTGCTGTCGGCGGCGATCAGCCATGTCCCCAGGTGTTCCGGTAGCAACACCACGGTCCCCTCACCGAACCAGCCTTTGGTTTTCGCCGCATCGAAATAGCCAGCCAGTTTGGCCTTGAAACGCGCTGGGGTCGCATAGTCTAGCGGCACCATATACGGTTCGATCCCGACAACGTTGCCGCCGCCGGTATCTGAGCCGAAGCTCGCACTTGCTGTAATCTTAAGGCTAGGCGGGGTGCTGAGGTCGGGGCTGAAACCCGGCCAGAACAGCCAGAAGGCGGCAGCCGCAGCTACCGCCAGCGTTATCAGCTTTTTCTTATGCCGCATGGCGCTTAGTCATCGGCGAGCTTGACCACCTGTTTGCCGAAATTCTTGCCGGACATCATGTCGATGAAGGCTTGCGGCGCGTTTTCAATGCCGTCCGCGACGCTTTCGCGGTACTTGAGCTTGCCTTCTTTGATCCAACCGGCGCCAACGCCGATCCATTCCTTACAGAGGTCCGGATAGTTGGAGACGATAAAGCCCTGCATCTTGACACTGCGGCCAACCAGAAGCGCCAAATTGCGCGGGCCCGGCGGCATGTCATCCAGGGTGGCGTTATAATTGGCAATCATACCGCATAGGGCCACCCGGCTGTTAAAGTTCAAAGAGGCGATCACGGCTTCCAGGATCGGGCCACCGACATTCTCGAAATAGACGTCGATGCCATTCGGGTTGGCTTCCTTCACGGCCCGGAACAGATTGTCCGAAGTTTTATAGTTGAAGGCGGCGTCAAACCCGAGCTCATCCTTAAGGTAGGCGACTTTGGCATCGTCACCCGCGCTGCCCGCGACATGGCAGCCCATATTCTTGCCAATCTGGCCGACAACCTGGCCGACAGCGCCGGAGGCTGCGGAAACGAACAGGTTGTCGCCTTCCTTCAGGTCCGCGACGCCTTTGAGGCCGACATAAGCAGTCATCCCCGGCATTCCGAGAATGCCGAGATAGTAGGAAAGCGGGGCAAGTGTTGGGTCGACAGGCTGGAATCCCTTACCGTCCGTCGTCATATAGTTGGCCCACAGGCCCATACCGGTGACATAGGCGCCTTGCGGGAAGCTGCCGCCATTCGACGAGACCACTTTGGCGACTATACCGCCCTGGAGCGGTTCGCCGATCTGGAACGGTGGCACATAGCTTTTGACGTCATTCATCCGACCCCGCATGTAAGGATCGACGGACAGATAGAGCGTCTGCAGGAGCATTTCACCGGGCCCAGGTTTCGGCATGGCAGCGTCGGCTAAGGTGAAATTGTCGGCTGTCGGCCAGCCTGACGGGCGGCTTTTCAGGAGAATCTGTTTGTTTGTCATGGGGTGTCCCAATCTTGGTTTCATCTACCCGATGATATGGGGCAGGGGGCTGATGCGACAAGAAAAGCCTCAAAAACAATGGGGTACTTAAATACCTATTTTATAATGCATTGTTTTTGTTAGATTATTTAGAAATGTGGGGTGAAAATAGCCGTTGACACTCCGCGTTTTATGCCTATATTCCGCGCCTATTACGGATTTTGGGACCTGCGCCTGAATTGGCATGGTGTCAGGTTCTTGTTTGATAAGTAACACCGGATCATCCGGTAACCGAGGCAGATAGCTATGAAAACATATAGCGCAAAACCTTCGGAGATCGAAAAGAAGTGGCTGGTCGTTGACGCCGAAGGCGTTGTCCTTGGCCGTCTCGCTCAGGCAATCGCCGTCGTTCTCCGTGGCAAGCACAAGCCCACGTACACCCCGCACATGGATTGCGGTGACAACGTGATCGTTATCAACGCGGAAAAAGTAAAGCTGACCGGCAAAAAGATGCAGGACAAGGTTTACTACCGTCACACCGGCCACCCGGGTGGTATCAAGGAAGCAACCGCAGGCGAAATCCTGACCGGCCGTTTCCCTGAGCGTGTGGTTGAGAAAGCCGTTGAGCGCATGATCCCGAAAGGCCCGCTTGGCCGTCAGCAAATGCGCAACCTGCGTGTATACGCTGGTAACGAACATCCCCATGCCGCACAGGAACCTGTCGTTCTTGATGTTGCTGGCATGAATGTGAAGAACAAGAGGTAATCAACATGGCCGATCTTCAGGACCTGAAAGAAATCACCGGCGCAGCTGACGTTGCTGCTGAGGTGGTAAGCGAAGAGCGCAAGCCGGTTGTTGATGCCCAGGGCCGTTCCTATGCTACCGGCAAGCGTAAAGACGCTGTAGCCCGCGTATGGATTAAGCCTGGCACCGGTAAAATCACGGTCAACAGCCGTGACCAGGAAACCTACTTTGCCCGTCCCACCCTGCGTCTGATCGTGAACCAGCCGTTCCAGGTTGCTGGCCGCGTAGACCAGTATGACGTTGTCGCCACTGTTAAGGGCGGCGGCCTCTCCGGTCAGGCTGGTGCTGTCAAGCACGGCATCTCGCAAGCGCTGCAACTGGCTGAGCCGGAACTGCGCGGTGCGCTGAAGGCTGCTGGCTTCCTGACCCGCGATAGCCGCGTTGTTGAACGTAAGAAGTACGGCAAGGCAAAAGCCCGTCGTTCCTTCCAGTTTTCCAAGCGTTAAGCTTCAAGAGTTTTCTGTTCAGAGTTTCGTTTCGAGTATCGCACAATTCTGTACAGAGTACGAAAGGCCGCCCCATCGGGGCGGCCTTTTTGTTTGTAACGAAGTCCCTGCAGTATAGGGACGTTCCTATCTTTTCCTAATGATCGTGGTCGCAGTGCGGACCATGGACATGATCGTGTCCATGGTGATGGTCATGGCCGCAGCCGGGGCCATGCACATGGCCGAATTTTTGAACCTTTACCATCTTCTTGAGCAGCTGGTCGCGCTTCAGTTTTGACAGATGGTCGAGATAGGTACGGCCGTCGAGATAATCCATTTCATGCTGGATGACGGTTGCGAGATCTCCTTCGGCTTCCAGTTCATGCTCAACACCGTCCCGGTCCAGGTAGCTTATATGAATGGCACGCGGGCGGCTGACCACTGCTGAAATGCCGGGGAAGGAGAGCGAAGCCTCTTCCATCTGGCTCTTATCTTCCGAATACCAGATGATTTTCGGGTTGATACACACAAGCGGGTTGCGGTTACCGTCCTGTTGTAGGTCCAGAACGATGATGCGCTTGAGAATGCCAACCATATTGGCGCCAATGCCGACCCCGCGTTCGGCATACATGGTCTCCAGCATATCGTCGACCAGTTGGCGAATATCATCATCCACTGTCTCAACGGGCACCGCTTTCTGACGGAAGATTGGGTTCGGGGCATATACGAGTGGCAACACAGCCATGGCAGTATCCTGAAAGTCGTTGATCTGTCGCTTCTATAGAGCGCCCGACAGCCTCTGTCACGTTTTTGCGGCAGAGGCGTGGGTATGGATGGCTTACTCGCTTAGGGTCGTGACAGGTAAATCCTATGGTTCGGGAAGTCGACCACCATGGTATGGCTGCTGAGATAATCCAGGCCGAGTATCATCGCGGGTTGGTCTGCTACACCGAAGGCCTTGAAAACGGGGAGGTTGGCTGCCCCTCCGACAAAGGCATCGGCCCGGTCGCCGGCAACTGACAGAGTTCCAAGCGTTCCGATCTTGATATCTGTTTTCCTGATAGTAGCACCGTAAATTGGTTTGGCTGGCTTCAGTATATCCAGGTCGACCCCAGCTATTTTGGCAAGCTGCGGGTTGATGATGCTACGGCGGGCGCCGGAATCGAGGACGGCAATCGCCTTTTTGCCATTAAGCCACACGGGCAGGCTCAGAAGTCCGCTTTCGGGCAGAATTGAAGCATCCACCTCATGTCCGTTTGCGTGGACAAGCGAACGGGCATTGGTCCAGGCTGGATAAAAGCTGAGTTGGTGATGGGGCATGTCGAATTTGACCACATAGGCGCCCATGGAATCGAGCCCGACAATGCCCGCATAACCCGCCTTATCCCGGCGTGGTGGCAGGATGACACATTCGAGCGGCCCTGTTTTGACACCAGCCACTTTCAGGCTGTTGATTTTGGCAAGCTTGACGGCACTGCTGCCGGTTTGTCCGGTCAATTGGGTTGATCCTCTGGCCTTTATGCCACTTGCCTGGACAAAGCCGCTATAGAGCGCGCACCCGCCGGCACCGGTATCGACAACGAACTTACCGTTATGTGTGCCATTGACAATTGCGGGCGTTACAAAATGCCCTTGCGGTGCCCGGGTGAGTGGCGCTGCTGGAGCTAAAGGGGCTGTGACGGTGCTAGCGTGGGCCGAAGTCCCTGCCAGGGCCATGATCATCGTACTCAAGACGATGTGGCGGCATTTGGGGTGCCTCATATCTTTTCCTCTCTGTCTTTTTAAGGCCCCGATATGGTTCCGGGGTATCTTCATATTCGGGGGAAGGTGGCAACAGCACAAGGACACGGCGACCCGATTCATCGCAAAAATGAAGCGCTTTGTCGAAAAAATCACTCAAGACGGGAACCTGAAAGTTTTATCTATTTGCTGTCAGTCTTTTAACGGCTGGTCGCTAACATTGGGCGTGTGGCAACCGGATGAGGTGGGGCAGTGCTTGAACGTCTGGCAGACGGTATTCAGGAACTTATAGTCTTGGCAGCGCTTTTCACGGAGCTCAGTTTGCTTGCGCGCGGCATGACCAGCCTGCGTACCTCCTGGCGGAACAGCCTTGCAGAGTGGCGCGTCAACCTGATCTACTATTTCTCAGACTTGATCCTGCTTGTGCCGGTGTTGACCTCAATGAGTGGCGGTATTGATAGTTTTATGGCTGGGCATGGGCTGAAAGGGCTGGCTGCAGATGAAATCGCCAGCTTGCCGACATGGGCCGTGCTTATTCTGGCGGTCGCGGTGTCCGATCTGATTGCTTACTGGGTACACAGGGTGATGCATATCTCCTGGCTGTGGCCCGTTCATGCTGCCCACCACAGTGACCGGGCTGCAAACTGGCTGACCCTGATCCGTTTTCATCCGCTGAACCGTTTTATCGCTGTGGGTTTGAGTGCTTTGGTGTTCGTGCCGTTAGGCTTCCCTGTATGGTCCGTGGTCGCCAGCAACTGGATACGACATTTCTACGGCTATTTCATTCACGCCAACGTTGGCTGGCGGTTTGGCCCGCTCAGGTATGTGTTGGTAAGTCCCCATTTGCACCGTTGGCACCATTCCTCAGATGCAGTGGCTTTTGACCGCAATTTCGCATCTGTCTTTGCGCTCTATGATGTGATTTTCGGCACCTTTTACTCACCAAAACACGAGGCAGGGGCCTTGGGTGTATCAGATCCTGCATATCCGGGCACATGGTGGGGGCAGACCCTTTATCCTTTCCGGGTATGGGTGCGCGCGCTTCAGGGGGCTGTCTGGCGGGATAGAGGCCGCTCCGGTGTCCCCGCCGAGTAATTCTTGTCCGGTCGGTTAGATAATTCTCTGCACTATCATGCGAATGTCATTGCCAAGCTCTCTCCCCTTTTGGCAGGTTAGGCGCGCCTGCGAGGGGCAGGCTTTCAGGCCAATTCATTTGAGGGGAGACAGGCTGTGAACGTTGGTGCAAATGGGGTTTTGGATTTTGCTGGTGTGAAGCCGGAACGGGAAGAAAGCCTCCCGGCCGATGATAAGCTGATCTCAGGACAGCCAGTTCAACTCACCGAGAATGTCTATGAAGACAAAAAAGGCAGCTTTTTTACCGGATTCTGGTCATCCGCGCCGGGAAAGTGGCGGGTGAATTACGCCGGTGAGGAAGAGTTCTGCCATCTGCTGGAAGGCTTGGTGGAACTTGCCGATGATGAGGGTAACGTCAGCCGTTTCAAGGCAGGGGACAGGTTCGTCATTTCGGAAGGTTTCTCCGGCACCTGGGAGACGATCGAGCCCAGCAAGAAGCTCTATGTGATCTCTGTCGTCGGCGCGTAAGGCGGTTCTTGGCCGATTTGACAGTCTATACCCCGTGTGGAATGCTCGGCCAAGTGGTGGAGGATTTCACAGGACGGGAGCTTGTCATGAAACACGCACTGAAACTGATCGCAGCGCTAGCTATCGCGGGCTTTAGCCTTGTTGCCTTCTCGGGGCCAGCGAGTGCGAGAACACCTTCAAAACCTGGGGCGGAAGAATATATCATCAGCCCCAAAGATGGTGACACGGTTACGAGCCCTGTCACCATTGTGTTTGGGCTCAAGGGCATGGGCGTCGCGCCTGCGGGGGTCGCCAAGGCTGGCACGGGCCATCATCACCTGCTGATCGATACCGACTTGCCGCCTCTCGACCGGCCGATCCCGGCGGATGAGCACCATCGTCATTTCGGTGGCGGCCAGACGCAGGTGACGCTGGACCTCGCCCCTGGTAAGCATACGCTTCAGCTGCTTCTTGGGGACCAAAACCATATCCCTCATGACCCGGCGGTCTATTCCAAAAAGATCATGATCATGGTCAAATAACGGCAGGCGGCCCGGGTCCGCCCTGTCAGGGATATGTCAGTAAAGCTTTATTAAGATGAAGGCTGCACAGTGCGCTCACATTGATGATCACGCATTTGTGGCTGGTCATCCAGACGGTTTCATCCATGTTATCGTCTAGTCATTACCGGTAAGGGGGACACCGGGGACGGTCATTGTTTCAGGGGCCTGTTGGGGCAAGGCCGAGACAAATTCCGTCAGTATCTTCGGGCGTCGAAGAGGAAAGCTTAATCGCGTGCCGGGAGGCCAACAAAACCGACGAGGCGCGCGTCCATGAGGGAAAAAAGTGATGTTTGATAAAATTTCGATGGTTGCGGCCTTGTGCCTGGTTGGAACGACCGCCGCATCCGCAGTTTCGGATGAACCTGCACCGACGGAAGTCCCGCGCCTGCATCAATATGTTGCCGACGTATCAGCCAAACGGATTGAGGCGGATGTGCGCAAGCTCGTTGGTTTTGGGACGCGTCACACGCTGTCGGATACCAAGTCCGACACCCGCGGCATTGGCGCTGCGACGCGCTGGGTCGAATCCCAATTCAAAGAGATCAGCAAAAGCTGTGCGGCCCCGCTTGAGGTCTTCACCGTCTCCGACACGGTAACCGGTCCGCGCATTCCGACCCCTACCAAGGTCACCAGCGTTGTTGCGATCCAGCGCGGTATTCTGGATCCCGACCGCATGGTCATCATGTCGGGTGATCTGGATAGCCGTAACTCGGACCCGCTTGACGGCAAGAATGACGCGCCGGGCGCCAATGATAACGCCTCCGGCATGGCCGGCACCATGGAAGCCGCACGGGTTCTCTGTAAAACCAAATTCCCGGGTTCCATTGTTTACCTTGGCCTGTCGGGCGAAGAGCAGGGCCTTTATGGCGGTAAGATTGTCGCGGCTTATGCCAAGAAGCATGGCTGGCGCATCATGGGGATGCTGAATAACGACATGATTGGCAACATCTCCGGCATCAATGGCGTGATCGATAACTCGACCGCCCGGGTCTTCTCTGAGGGCACGCGCATTGTCGAAACTCCGAAAGAGGCCAATCAGCGCCGTTTCTGGGGCGGTGAGGTCGATAGCCCGAGCCGAAACCTCGCGCGGCTCATTGCCAAGCTCGGTGACCAGTATGTCCCGAACCTGAAGGTCATGATGGTCTACCGGCTCGACCGGTTCCGCCGGGGTGGTCACCACCGCCCGTTTAACGAAGCCGGTTATCCAGGCGTGCGGGTTATGGAGACCAATGAAAACTATAATCGCCAGCACCAGAACGTGCGGGTTGAGAACGGTATCCATTATGGTGACACTATCGACGGTGTGAACTTTGATTATGCCGCCAAGCTGACCTCGCTCAACGTGGTGACACTGGCGTCTATCGCCGGCGCGCCGCCTGCGCCCGTCAATGTGACCATCGAAGGGGCCGTATCGCCTGACACCACCATCAAGTGGGATATGCGTCCGGACCAGAAGGAAACGGCGAACCTGCGTGGCTTCCGCGTCTATTGGCGCCTGACCACCGACCCGCAGTGGCACTGGAGCCGTTGGGTCGGCAAGGATGCCCGTTCGCTCACCCTCAAGAATGTTGTGATCGACAATTATTTCTTCGGGGTTGCCGCGGTTGCCAACGACGGCCTTGAAACGCCGGTGGTCTTCCCGGGCCCGATGGGGGCTTTCGACCATATGCCTGAAGCCAAAAAATAAGTCTGGCTTTCAGCCTGGGCTGAAAATTGACTGCCGCGGCCCAGTGTCGCGGCAGTTTTTTTATGATCTGTGAGGGATCCTAAAGCCGTACACGAAGCTGGCTATCGCGTTCTTTTGACGCATATGTGAAGGCCCGCTGCCGTTAAGCGTGTTATAGGACTGCTAAATCAACGCAATCATCGGGTTGGGGTATGAAAAGACGGACATCACTGGTTTTGCTGGCAGCCCTGTGGCTCCTTGGCGGCGCACAGGCGGCTTCGGCTACCCCTATGGCGACCGCAGACGACAGCCACAGCAAGCTCGCCCTTTACGGTGAAACCGTATCGGTTGCTCCTGGCGGCAGTGTCTGGCTTGGTGTTCATATCACCCCCGAAAAAGGCTGGCACACCTATTGGCAAAATCCTGGGGATAGCGGCGCGGCCCCTATCTTGACCTGGAAGCTGCCTGCGGGGGTGAAGGCTTCGGCTCCCCTGTTCGGTGCCCCGCATGCGATCCGCTTCGGCCCGTTGATGACCTATGGCTATGAAGGGCCTTCCACGCTGCTGGTTCGCCTGGAAGCGGACAGTTCCATTGCCGATACTCTACCCCTGCATCTGTCCGCCGAATGGCTGACCTGTGCGGATATTTGTGTTCCGCAATTGGCAGAACTTGATGTCACCCTTCAGAAGGGGGCGGCAAAGCTCGACCCCGACAATAAAAGCCTTTTCGCGGCGGCAAGGCAGGCTTTGCCGGAGCCGTCTTTCTGGGATGCCAGCCTCAAGGTTGGGAAGGCAAGCTCTGACCTGACGGTCTTTATGGCGAAGACGGATATCCCAGACGTCAAATCGGTCCGGTTTTTCCCAGCCTTCGAAGGTGTGCTGGACTATCCTGCTGACCAAAGCTTTGCCTTCACGCAGGAGGGGCTAACCCTTCATTTCCCGCGCAAGCCGGGGGCTCCCGCGCCGAAGTCTGCGTCTGGCGTCTTGGCACTCTATTATGACGATGGTACCTCCGCCCACTATGAGATGACACCCAAGCTGGATATCGCGGCTGATGTCGCATCCCAGGCGAAGGGCGCGCCTTCTTCACTGGATACGCTCCTGCCGCAAGCTCATGCTGGTTTGCCGATATGGCAGGCGGCCCTGTTTGCCTTTTTAGGCGGCTTGATCCTCAATTTGATGCCGTGCGTTTTCCCGGTTCTCTCTTTGAAGGCTTTCGCCTTCATCTCGGCCAACAATAGGAGTTTGGCACACCGGAGGGCCGAAGGATGGGCTTATACGGGCGGCATCTGGGCCAGCTTCATGGTTATCGTGAGCGCGCTTATGGCCCTGCGTGCGGGGGGCACTGCGATCGGATGGGGCTTCCAGCTTCAGTCCCCGATCTTTGTCGGCCTTATGACGCTGCTGATGGTGCTTGTGGCCCTTTCACTCGGCGGGTTAATCCATATTCGTCTGGGTGTTGAAGGGGCAGGGGGCAGTTTCGCCGCCAAGGAGGGAATGCAGGGCGCGTTCTTCAAAGGCGTACTGGCAACTTTGGTCGCGACACCGTGTACTGCGCCGCTGATGGCGCCTGCTATCGGCTTCGCGCTCACCCAGCCGCTTCTGGTGGTCTTCACCATCTTCACGCTGCTTGCCCTCGGGCTGGCGCTTCCTTTTCTCATCTTGTCCTATAGCACGCGCGTTGCCGCCATGATGCCAAAGCCCGGCGCGTGGATGGAAAAGCTCAAGGAAGGTTTGGCCTTCCCGATGCTGCTGACCGCGGCCTGGCTTCTCTACATTTTCGATCAGCAGACCGGCAGTGCGGGCACGCTGATGCTGGTGTCGGCGATTATCGTGTCGGTGTTCGCTGTCTGGCTGTGGCAGCAAGGCCAGGGGAGAGTCCTGCGCGCGATTGCGCTTGTCTGTGGTGTTGCTGCACTTGTTGCCATCGTCCGCGTGCCGACCCCCCAAGATCATCAGGCCGCAAAAACCGAAGCTGGGGACGTCGCCTATTCGGATGCTGCGCTCAATCAACTGCTGACCGATGGCAAGCCGGTGTTTGTTTATTTTACTGCGGACTGGTGCATCACCTGCAAGGTCAATGAAAGTCTGGCCTTGGACCGCGAGGACACCCGCACGCTTTTCAAGGACAAAGGCGTTACCGTGATGGAAGGCGACTGGACCAACCGGAATGCCGAAATCGCCCATGTGCTGGCCCGCTACGGTCGCGCTGGTGTGCCGCTTTATCTTTACTTCGCTCCCGGGAAGGCGGAGGCGACCGTCTTGCCGCAGATGCTGACCTATGGCATCTTAAAGGACACGCTTGATGGGCGTTGACCCTTTGTCCGAAAGGAGGGGTACCGTGCGTTTTTTCAAAATCTGTTTCCTGTTTTTGTGTGCAGGTTGGTCTGTCGCTGCAGCCGCTGAGCCCGTGCCAGGAAAAGCTGCGCCAGCCTTTACAGGAACCGACAGCAAGGGCCAGAAAATTTCCTTGTCTGACTTCCGCGGTAAACGCGTGGTCCTGGAGTGGACCAACAAGGACTGCCCTTATGTCAGGAAGCATTATTCCAGCGGGAACATGCAGCGTTTGCAGAGGGCGCTAACGGAAGACGGGGCTGTCTGGCTTTCAGTAATTTCATCCGCGCCCGGCAAGCAAGGCTTTCTGACACCGGAAGAAGCAGATGATGTTGCCGCTCGTGAGGGCAGCTATGCCGACCACATCATTCTGGACCCCGACGGCGTGATCGGCAGGGCATATGGTGCCAGCACCACGCCTCATATGTTCATTATCGATACGGATGGAACGCTCCGCTACATGGGGGCGATAGATGACCGGCCTTCGACCCGTCAGGCCTCGCTCAATGGTGCCACCAACTATGTGATGAAGGCATGGACGGCGGTTAAAGCAGGTCAGCCTGTAAACCCCACCTCGACAAAACCTTACGGATGTTCAGTGAAGTATGGTCGACAGTGACCGCTCGATCCGCTGATTTCTGCGGCAGGCGGGGCTGTTCGCATTAATCGTCTGTTAAACCTATTGATTGAGACTGAACGACCTGTAAGATGCGGGACAATCTATAATTTTTTTCAGGCAGGCGCGCGCCCATGTTTCTATTCATCGGTCTGATCGTCGTTTTGGTGATGGTTTTTGGCTCCTTCGCGATTTCGGGGGGCAATTTCGAAATCATCCTTCACGCGATTCCGCACGAATTGATGACGATTTTCGGTGGTGCCGTTGGCGCCTATATCATCGCCAACTCGACAGGGGTCATCAAAGGCACCTTCAAGGGCATCATGATGGTGATCAAGGGTCCGAAATGGCAGGCCGAAGATTACCGCGACCTTCTGTGCCTGATGTATCTGGTGACCAAGACCATCCGCTCCAAGGGTGTGGTCGCGATCGAACCGCATGTCGAAAACCCTGAAGAATCAAAGATTTTCCAGCAGTTTCCGCGTATCGTATCGGACCATCATGTGGTCGACTTCATCTGCGATTATGTGCGCATGATGACTATGAACTTCGAAGATCCCATGCAAATGGAAGACGCGATGACCATAGACCTCGAGAAGCACCACCGTGAGGAACATGAACCCCAGCATTCGCTGCAGACCATGGCGGACGGCCTTCCGGCTGTCGGTATTGTCGCGGCCGTTCTGGGGATCGTGAAAACCATGGCCGCAATCGCGGAGCCGGTTGAGGTTCTGGGCGCCATGGTCGGTAGCGCCCTTGTCGGTACTTTCCTTGGTATCTTCCTGTCCTACCTGCTGGTGGCGCCGATTGCCGGTCGCCTGAACCAGATTCTGGAACAGGATGGTCAGTTCATGAACCTGATCAAGCTCATCCTGGTGTCGCATCTGCAGGGGAACCCGCCGCAGATTTCGGTGGAGATCGGCCGACGAAATGTCCCGACGCCTCTGATGCCCGGCTTTATCGAGCTTGAAGAGGCAATCGCCGAGCTGCCGCCTGATCTTTGATCGGTTTCAACCTAATCAACATCACAAGGCAGCCGGATTTCTCCGGCTGTTTTGCATATAATCAATGACTTGTCGCGCGGCCTTCGTCAGAATGGCAGCGTGTTTCCATTAGCCAAGCGGAGCGTCTCATGTCTGAGCCCAAGAAAATTCGTGCCGGTATTCTAGGTGCAAGCGGTTATACGGGGGCTGACCTCGTGCGCTTGCTGATTTCGCACCCGAACGTCGAAATCGCGCTGATGACCGCGGAGCGAAAGGCCGGGATGCCGCTTTCCGAAGTCTTCCCGCATTTCCTGGGTTATGCGCTGCCGGACCTGATCAGCCTTGATGAAGTCGAATGGCCGGCGGTTGAGCTGGATGTCGTCTTCTGTGCGCTACCGCACGCGACGAGCCAGGAAGTCATCAAGGGCCTTCTGCATGCCACCAAGCACAGCCTTTTGGATGAGATGATTGTCGAAACTGAAGGCGACCTTGCGGACAGCATCAAGGGTGAAGTGAAGGTTGTGGACCTCTCGGCTGATTTCCGGCTCCGGAATGTCGATACCTACGCCGAATGGTATGGCCGCTATCACCAGGCGCCGGAGTTGCAGTCGAAAGCTGTGTATGGTTTGACCGAAGTTTATCGGGAGCAGGTCAAGAAGGCGTCGCTCGTAGCGTGCCCCGGCTGTTATCCGACGGCGGCTTTGCTTGCCCTTGTGCCGCTCCTGAAGGCTGGGCTGATCGGCACGGAAGATATCATCATCGATGCCAAGTCGGGGGTTTCCGGGGCAGGGCGCTCGCTCAAGGAAAGCAACCTGTTCGCGGAAGTTGCTGAGGCCATGAATCCTTATGGCATCAGCCATCACCGGCATATGCCGGAAATCGAGCAGGAACTGGGCGTGGCTGCGGGGGAAGACCTTTCCATCAGCTTCACGCCGCATCTGGTTCCGATGAACCGGGGCGAACTTGAAACCATCTATGTGAAATTGGCTGACGGGGCGTCGGTTGATGATCTCCGTGCGGCGCTTACAGACGCCTACGAAGATGAGCCGTTTGTGCATCTGCTGTCAGAAGGTGTCGCACCGGCGACCCGGATGGTCCGCGGATCGAACAACTGTGTGCTCAACGTCTTCCCGGACCGGATTTCTGGCCGTGCGATCATCGTTTCTGCGATCGATAACCTTGTGAAAGGCTCGTCGGGACAGGCGATCCAGAACATGAACCTCATGTTCGGCCTTGATGAAACGGCGGGTCTTTCGCAGGCACCAATGTTCCCGTGAGCAAGCAGGACGACACCCAACGGCCCATCTGCCGGGATACCGCACTCGGCGGTCGCTTGAGCCCCTTCAAGGGCCAATGGCCAACCGTTCCCGAAAGCGCCTTCATCTTTCATGGTGCGCAGGTTGTTGGGGATGTCACGCTCGGGGAGCATGTCAGCATCTGGCATAACTGCGTCCTCAGGGGCGACGTGAATTCGATTCGCGTCGGTGAGCGCAGCAATATCCAGGACGGCACGGTTATCCATGTCAGTACACGGACCTTTCCAACCACCATTGGTCGGGATTGTCTGATCGCGCATATGGCTATGCTGCATGGCTGTACGCTCAAGGACCGGGCTTTCGTCGGTATGGGGGCTGTTGTCATGGACAATTGCACCATAGAGGAAGATGGAATGCTGGCGGCGGGCGCCATGCTTACGCCGGAGAAAACCGTTGGTTCCTGTGAGCTTTGGGCGGGCCGTCCGGCTAAATTTGTCCGGATGCTGACGGACGCGGAGCTTGAAAAGAACCGCAGCATGGCTGAACATTACCACCAGCTTGCACTCCAGCATAAGGCTGATGCCGAGGGTCGTACGCTCGACCGGCCTTATCCGTAAGGAAAGCATGATCAAATCATTGCAATCCAAGGGTTGTTTCTATAGCTAATAGGACCAAATAGGTAATGTAACCGGACACACGCGCCGGGATTATCTATCCGACTTTTCTGTCAGACACGAACAAATAAGGGAGTCTCCCATGAGCTTTGAATTGCCAGCATTGCCGTATGCCGATACGGCGCTTGAACCCCATATTTCCGCAAACACGCTCAGCTTCCACCATGGCAAGCACCACAATGCTTATGTCACCAACCTGAACAAGCTGATCGAAGGCACTGATTTCGCTGGCAAATCGCTTGAGGACATCATGAAGGCGACCGCCGGTGATGCCGCGAAAGCCGGTGTTTTCAACAACGCCGCGCAGGTTTGGAACCACACCTTCTATTGGCATTCGATGAGCCCGAACGGTGGCGGTAAGCCCTCTGGTGCGCTCGCCGACAAGATCGACGCCGATTTCGGCAGCTTCGATGCGTTCGCTGAAGCCTTCAAAACCGCGGGTGCCACGCAGTTCGGTTCCGGCTGGGCTTGGCTTGTCCTGAATGCCGACGGCAAGTTGGAAGTGGTGAAAACCGCCAACGCGGAATGCCCGCTGACGGCTGGTAAAACCCCGCTCCTGACCATGGATGTGTGGGAACACGCTTACTATCTCGATTATCAGAACCGCCGCCCGGACTATATCGCGACCTTCCTGTCGTCGCTGGTAAACTGGGACTTTGCGGCTCAGAATTTCGCGGCTGCTACTGCATAAACTGCGTAGTCTGGTCTATAAGGCGAGACACCAAAGGGCCGGGTTTCCGGCCCTTTCTATTTTACCTGTTGCACCTGCGACAGTTGCTGCCGAAAGGCCTCATTCCCGTACCGATTTCTGTTGCATCGGCAACAGTTCGCCGTCATTTTGCCCGCCATGACCCCAAAGACAGATACAGAGACCGACAAAAAGCTTTATTGCCAGGAGATGGTGCGCCGGGATGACCCCGATCGCTACTATGCCACCCTGTTTGCGCCTGCCGATCATCAGGGCGACCTGTTCGCGCTTTATGCCTTCAATCAGGAAGTCGCCAAAACGCGGGAGAGCGTGTCCGAACCCATGCTCGGTGAAATCCGGCTGCAGTGGTGGCGGGAAGCGTTGGAAGGTCTGGCTGAAGGAACAGTCCGGGCGCATCCGGTTGTCGAGGCGCTGGCCGAGGTGAAAAACCTTCAGGTCGCCTTGCCGATGCTTCATGCCGTCATCGAAGCCCGTGGGCAGGATATGTATGACGGCGGCACTGCCGATTTTGCGGCGCTGGAGGCCTATGCCGACGGAGCAGGGGGCGCGCTTCAGGAAGCGGCGGCTGTTCTGGTGGCTGGGGATGACACGATCCGCAAGGCAGCACGAGCGTCAGGACGAGCTTTCGCGATGCTGGGGCTTGTGCGGGCGCTGCCGTATCACTGGCAGGCTGGGCGCAGTTATGTGCCGCAGGAAGCCGATGTCGATATCGCGAGCTTCACCGAGGCAGAAAAGCTTTTCCCCGCCCTCAAACCGACGATCGAGCGGATGACCGCATTTGTGCAGGGGGGGCTTGAGGAAAGCCGGGCAGAAGGCAAAAAGGCAGGAAGAGCAGGCCGGTCGGCGCTGGCCCTGAATGGCCTCAGCCGTCTTTACCTCAGGGGCCTGGAAAAGGCTGGGATGAACCCGTTCGAGCTGGCCGGGCAGGAGCCGAGTGACCTGAAGCGGCTTTTGGCGCTCGCCGGAGTCGCCTTTCTGGGGCGGGTATAGACGCCTGCGAACAGGCAGCCTTAAAGATCATCGGAAAAATCTGGATGCAGAAAAAGCCCGCCAAAAATATTGGCAGGCACCACTTTCAGATGCAGACGATACTTACGCCCGGATGTCTACGCGCTCACCAACACCACGGTTGGTTGCCGACGGTTCGGCTTCCTTGCGCTCGATCTGCGAATCTTCGACTTCCTTACGTTCGGTTGCCGCGGATTCAACAGAACCGCTCCGCCCAGTGGCGTTCACGGTTTGCGCAAGCGTAGCGCTTGATCCTTGAATATCCATTTTATCACTCCAGCGACGTGTGATAACCCATGACACACGCCCTCTCAGCACTTACAACTATACTCGATATGGCTGACCGGCCAAAGGATTTCACGCATTTTGGGCCTGAAATCGCCGTTTTCGGGCGGTTTTGCTGATTTCAGGGGCCGAAACCGGGGGTGAATATTGTTTAAAATTTTAGCTATCCGAATCATGCCTTTAACGCTCGGCCTCGTGCTCAGTGCCTGCGCAAGCGGGCCTGCGAAGCACGCAACGGAGGGGGATGGGCCTGTTTCTGTCCGGGCGCGCAATGAACTTGCGGCCCACAATCCTCTCGGTCTCGTGCATGTGGGCGAGGGGTTTGAGCGCGCAGGCGATCTTTCGGGCGCCTACAAGCTTTATGGCCAGGCCCTGGCGGCAGATCCCAAGCTTCTGGAGGCAAGGGTCGCGCTTGCCCGCACCCTCGGCAAACTTGGCGAGCATGACGAAAGCATCAAGCGATTGACCGCGATGGTGGGCGAATATCCGGACAATCAGACAGTCCGGCATGAACTGGTCGAGGCTTATGTCCGCGCAGGCGACTATAAACTGGCCACGGAAAGCCTGGGCCCCCTGGTCGGTACCGATAAAGCCAGCCCTGAACTGTTGGACCTGGCAGGCCGCCTGGCTCAGGTAAACGGCAACCCCACGGACGCCCGCAGCTATTTCGATCGCGCGCTCAAGAAGGCGCCTGGCAATATGGCGGTCACCCGTCATATGGCGCTGTCGTTTGCGCTGGCGAAGGATTATACCACGGCGGTGGCAATGCTGCAGGTTGACCTCGATAGCGCAGCAACACAAACGTCGGCGCAGGAATCGCTTGCTGTCGTCTATGCGCTTTCCGGCCAGTATGACGCGGCGATGACCATTGCGAAGACCATCATGGACCCGGATCAAGCGGCGAGCCTCAGGCTTTATTATGCGCTGTTGCCGAAGCTGGAGCCTGCCCAGCAGGCGGAGGCTGTGATGTTCGACCGTGTGCCCAAGGATGTGCTGAAACGGCTGTCGCCCGATGGGGCAAATTGACCGCTTGAACCCGGGTGCCAGGGGCGCTAAGGAACGCGCGGGTAATCGTTACAGTTGATCAGTCAGGAAAGGGCGGCGCCGTGAAGACATGCCGGAACATGACCGAGGTGCGGGAAGAAATCGACCGGGTGGACCGGTTGATCGTGCCGCTGCTTCTGGAGCGTCTGGGCTATATCGCCCAAGCCGGGCATATCAAACAGGACCGCGAGGCCGTGCGGGACGAATGGCGGATTGAGGATGTGGTCAGCAAGGCCAAGGCGACTGCAGAGGGCCTAGGCGGCAACGATGGCTATATCGAGGATATTTACCGTCATCTGATCGAGTGGAGCATCGCCCACGAATTCACGGTGTGGGACGGCGTCAACGAGACAGCCAAGCAGGCCTGAGGCTCTTTAGCCTTTGCCTGATGTGCAATCGGTACAGAGAGCGGCTGCCGGGTCCAGGTCCAGCCGTTTGGGGCTGATCTCCTCACCGCAGCGCACACAGTAGCCATACTCCCCTTCATCAAGCCGCTGAAGCGCGGCTTCCACCTTCTGAAGTGCCTGACGCCTGCGGGCGGCAATCGCCTGGTTCATGGCCTGGCCCTGCAGGGCATCCATGCGGGAAAGGCGACCGACACGGGATTGATCCAGCTCCACGGTGCCACGGGATTCCTCGCTGGAGTGATCCATGGCCTCAAGCTCTGCCTTCAGGGTATTCAGGCGGGCGCGTATGTCGGCATCGGTCATTTGATGGTTCCTTTCCCCTTCCACTGGTTACGTAAATGCGGCGTGCCGTCAAGCCTGCTGACGTCACTTGACAGCAGCTGTTAGGCGCGGGACAAAAGCGGAAAGAGGGGAGACACATCATGGCCGATACCGGGTATATCCTGGCCCTGGACCAGGGAACCACAAGTACGCGCGCGCTGGCATTCAATGCCGAGCATAAGGTGCTTGCGGTCGCCCAGCGGGAACTCAAGCAATATTACCCGGCCAATGGCTGGGTCGAGCATGACGCCGCTGAGATATGGGATGCCTCGCTCGCGGTGATGGCCGAGGTGATCGGTGCCATGGAGGCGCGCGGGATGACTCCTATGGCGCTCGGCATCACCAACCAGCGTGAAACCACCATCCTGTGGGACCGCCGGACCGGGGAGCCCGTCCACCGGGCCATCGTGTGGCAGGACAGGCGCACGGCCGACGTCTGTGACGACCTCCGCAAGGAAGCTGGCGTAACAGCCCGCATCACCCGCCAGACAGGACTTCTGCTGGACCCCTATTTCAGTGCCACCAAGATCGCCTGGATACTGGACAATAACCCGGACCTGCGTGCGCTTGCGACCGCGGGGGACCTCGCCTTCGGGACGGTTGAAAGTTATCTCCTCTACCGGCTGACAGGGGGCATACGCCATGCCACCGACGCCACCAATGCGTCCCGCACCATGCTTTGCGATATCCGGACCTGCACCTGGTCGGAGGAACTGCTGGACCTGACCCGGGTTCCGAAGGCCCTGATGCCGGAAATCGTCGATAACGCCGGGGCGTTTGGTGTGGTTGACGAAGGTTTGCCGGGCGCGGGTATCCCCATCACGGGGCTGATCGGGGACCAGCAATCCGCCGCAGTGGGCCAGGCCTGTATTGCGCCAGGCCAAGTGAAAAGCACTTACGGCACCGGCTGCTTCGTGCTGCAGAACACCGGCGAAGAGCTGGTCTATAGCCAGAACCGGATGTTATCGACCGTCGCTTACAGGATAGGCGGCAAAACGGCCTATGCCATGGAAGGCAGTATCTTCAATGCCGGGACGGTGGTGCAGTGGTTCCGGGACCAGTTGGGGCTGATCCAGTCGGCACCGGACAGCGAGGCCCTGGTTGCCGGGCTCAGCGATTCCGGCGGGGTTTATATGGTGCCCGCCTTCACCGGGCTTGGCGCCCCGCACTGGCGCGCGGATGCCCGTGGGATGCTGTCGGGGCTCACCCGGGATACATCGGCGGCCCATATTGTGCGGGCAGGGCTTGAATCGGTGGTTTATCAGACGGCGGATCTGTTTGCGGCCCTGAAGGCTGACGGGGCGCAACCGGCTGAGATCGTCCGGGTCGACGGCGGCATGGCGGCCAATGGCTGGTTTGTCCAGTATCTGGCCGATATCTGCGATGTGCCGGTTGAAAGGCCGGTGTCGGTGGAGACCACGGCGCTTGGCGCCGCGCTCTGTGCCGGGGTCGGCATCGGCTTGTGGCCGGACCTGGAAGCTGCGACAGCCCAGTGGCAGTTGGACGCCCATTATGACCCGGCCATGGAAGCCGGGCACAGGGCCGGGCTCCTGAAAGGCTGGCAGGCGGCGCTCCGTCAGTGCCTGGCCTGATTGTATAGCAGCCAAAGGTTGCCGGTATTTTGTTCAAATTCAATGACTGTTGAAAGTATAGGGTTGATCCTGTCTAGACAGTCAGAAAATAAAGAGTATGCAGAATGTGAGACCAGTTCACTTTAACTTGACGGTATCACAGGAATTATTTGCTTAAGATTTGGGCAAAATATGATTACAATGCCCTGATCTGGCGTCCAGAGCTGTTCGTCTCGGCGATGGCGCTGTTTGACCCAGAGGGCTTACCCCCATCGCCCTCTGGGTCATCTATTTCCAGACATACCCGCCAATAAAAAAGGACGGCCATGACCGTCCTTTCTCTGATATTGGGGTATGGAACAGGCTTATTCCGCGGCGTTTTTACCTGCCTCAATCGCTTCTTCGACATGGGCGCGGCGGGCATCATGCTCATCGGCAACCTTCATGTCATTGGCCTGCATGGCATCGATATCGATGTTGGCGAAGCCAAGGATGCCCATATCACCATATGCCTTCTGGATCTTGTCACCCCACAGGCCGATGTCCTTGACCACGGGGACGATACGGCTGAAGAGCCCGGTCCGGAACATCTTCATGCCTTCGGAGTGCTCCAGGTAATATTCACATTCCTTGACCGGGTAATCGAGGGTTTCCCAAAGCTCGGTGCTTGTGAAGCGGTCGCGCATCAGGTAGCAGGCTTCGATCAGGAATTCTTCGCGCTCATTGCGCTCGGCCTGTGTCAGTTCTGGATAATAGTCCCTGAGCGTGAGGCGACCAAAGGCAACATGGCGGGCCTCATCCTGCATGACATAGGCGTTGACGGCCGCCGCAAGCGGGTTTTTGGCATTGTCCCGGATATTGGCGAAGGCTGCGAGCGCGAGCCCTTCTATCACCACCTGCATGCCGAGGTAGGTCATGTCCCAGCGTTTGTCACGCAGGACCTGGTCGAGAAGGGACTTCAGCGGCCCGGTAATCGGGTAGGCCAGGCCGATCTTCTCCAGGAGCATCTTGTAGCTTTCCACATGGCGGGCTTCATCGATCACCTGGGTGGAAGCATAGAATTTGGCTTCGCTGTCCGGCACGTTCTGGACGATCTTGGCAGCGCAGAGAAGCGCGCCCTGTTCGCCATGCAGGAACTGGCTGTTGGACCAGGCAGCCTGGTGGCGCCGGGCTTCGGACTGTTCCTTCTTGGACATTTTCATGAAAAAGTCCGCGCCGTAGAGCGGGAACAGTTCGATCGGGATGCCGAGTGGGTCATCGGGATCAAGTTCCTGCGACCAGTCAATACGGCTTTCCGCATCCCACTGGGATGACTTACCCTTGCGGTAGAGGTTCAGAAGGTCTTTGCGGTCGTCGCTGTAGTTCCAGTTGAAGAGCGCGTCATAGTTTTGCGGCACATCCCACTGGTTGTCTTCAAGCGCTCTTGCGTAAAGCGGATCCAGAGCCATCTTTCCCCTCCCAGGTTGCAGGCTTAATGGACGTACCAGTCTAGGTAAAGAAGGTGCCGCTGGCAAGTGACAAGATTATCAATAAGGTGCAAGCACTTGCCAAAAAAAGAGAGGCAGCCGCAGTGCCTGCGGCTGCCAAGTTCCAGGGTAGAAGAGCCTTATAGGCTTAGAAGCTAAGCTTCTGAGACCCACGACCGAATTCGGGGTAGGCCTCCATGCCCATTTCCGCAAGGTCGGAACCAAGCTCCTCGTCTTCCGCCGAGAGGCGGATGCCTACGGTCGCCTTGAGAGCGAACCAGGCAATGGCGCTTGTGAGGGACACAAAAGCGCCAATAGCGAGCACGCCGATAGCCTGCGTGCCAAAGTGTGTGTCAGGGTTCGTGAAGGGAACCGCCATGGTGCCCCAGATACCGCAGACCAGGTGAACAGAGATGGCACCAACGGTGTCGTCGATCTTCAGCTTGTCAACGAACGGCACGGAGAAGACCACGAGCACACCGCCGACAGCCCCGATGAGGGTGGCGACAAGCGGGGTCGGGGTTGCAGGGCCCGCCGTGATGGCCACGAGGCCGGCGAGGGCGCCGTTCAGGATCATCGACAGGTCAGCCTTGCCGTAAACCACCTTGGTCAGCAGCATGGCTGCGATCAGGCCGCCACAGGCTGCCATGTTGGTGTTAACATAGACGTTGGAGATCGCAACGGCGTCGGACGCGGAAGCCATGGCAAGCTGCGAGGAACCGTTGAAGCCGAACCACCCAACCCACAGGATGAACGTGCCGAGCGTGGCGAGGGTCATGTTGGAGCCGGGCATCGGGCGCACTTTGCCGTCAGGGCCGAACTTGCCGATACGCGGGCCAAGGATGATGGCACCCATGAGGGCAGCCCAACCGCCACAGGAATGAACGAGGGTCGAGCCTGCGAAGTCGGAGAAGCCCTTCTCGGCGAGCCAGCCCTGACCCCAGACCCACGAGCCCTGGATCGGGTAGATGAGGCCGGTGAGGATGACCGTGAAGATCATGAAGGGGAACAGCTTGATGCGCTCGGCAACCGTGCCGGAGACAACCGAGGCGGCGGTGGCCACGAACACGACCTGGAAGAAGAAGTCCGAGCCGGTGGTGTGGCCGCTATAGTCGGCGCCTTTTTCGGCGAGAGCGGCTGCATCATTCGGGGAGAACATGGCGAAGGTGCCGAAATAGCCCCCGTTGACGCCGGTGTACATCAGCTCGTAGCCCACGAGCAGATAGACCACACAGGCAACAGCATAAAGCGCGATGTTCTTGAGGCAGATTTCGCCAACGTTCTTCGAGCGGACGAGACCGGCTTCAAGCATGGCGAAGCCTGCCGCCATCCACATGACGAGGAAGCCGCCCATCAGGAGCAAAAGCGTGTTGAAGATATAAGCGGTTTCACCACTCACCGCGGCGGAAGCGGGAACGGACAGCAACAGGGCACCGGCCGCGGCAAGCAATAGCTTCTTGGGCATGAGTTTGGATATCATTGGTTCACTCCTTAAAGCGCCGAGGCGTCGGTTTCGCCCGTGCGGATCCGCACGACCTGGCTGAGGTCGAGGACAAAAATCTTGCCGTCGCCAATCTGGCCGGTGTGGGCGGTTTGTTGGATGGCCTCGACAGCCTGTTCGGCGACCGCGTCGTCGGTGGCGACTTCGAGTTTCACTTTGGGCAGAAAATGGACTTCATATTCCGCACCGCGGTAGATTTCCTTCTGGCCACGCTGACGTCCGTACCCCTGTACTTCCGTCACCGTCATGCCGTTGATGCCAATCTGGGCAAGGGCATCCCTGACCGGGTCGAGCCGGTGAGGTTTGATGATGGCTATGATGTATTTCATAACGACTCCCTGTGGTTGCTGTGGTTCCACCTCCCTATCAGCAGCTTCCGTGCCAGTTTGCAAAAGTCATAAATATCAATGACTTGAGAAAGCATTCATTAAAAATAGATGGTTTTTTGTGCACAAAAATTACGGTGTGCACAAAAAATGAGCATTAATATTTCAAATTTATGTCCCGAAAAGGGTGGGCTATTGCGGGAGTGCCTCAGGTTAAGGCGTTACGTGTCCTGAGGCGCCTTGTTGGGCGCGGCAGTTAGCGGCTTGTGGGGCCAAGCAGTCTATCGCCTCTGCATACAGAAAAGCCGCCGTCTCTCGGGAGACTGGCGGCTGTTCGGGGTCGGCGGGGCCTTGGGAAAGATTGAGGGCTATCGCGGCCTTATTCGCCGTCCGGGTTCGGATTTGGGTTCGTTTCATGTGCGGGCTGGCTTTGCTGCCGTTTCTTGCGCTGATTATCGATGATCGTCTTGGCGCCGGTCTGCTGGCAGGC
This sequence comes from Kordiimonas marina, assembly GCF_023006325.1. GTDB lineage: Bacteria > Pseudomonadota > Alphaproteobacteria > Sphingomonadales > Kordiimonadaceae > Kordiimonas > Kordiimonas marina. Next base: position 178,158 of record NZ_JAINDF010000003.1, on the reverse strand, counting down.
GTTGGTCATGGCCATAAAGACCTGGCCGCCTTCGGTGGCGCGGCCGCTCACGGCCATCTGGAATGCCTGAAAGCCGGCAGATTCACCGAGGAGGCTGGCTGCATCGGGGCCGAGCTTATCGAGCATGGCCTTGATGCGCGGGTTCTTGAGGCCCTGCAGCCGCTGATCGAGGCTTTTTGCCAGGTTGGCATCGCGCCCGCCCACCAGTTTCACCACCTGCCGGAAGCTGAGCGGCAAGAGGAAATCCACCGTGGCAGCGCCGACATTGCCGTAATAGGTGCAGATGTCTTCGTTATCATCCGCGCGCACGGGCAGGGCCGTGGTCACGGCTGTGAGGCTAAAGGCACCCATGAGGGCAGCGGCCAGAGGTTTTTTCATCGGTCGGCTCCATCCTTGACTGTCTTTTCTTTGATACATCATCAGGGCTGGCAAATGAACCGACAATGAATGGCGCTGACAACCAGATGTCAGCGAAGGCTTAGCGTTTCGGCAAGGAGCGCATGGCGGCCCGGGCAGCACCATCTTTCCATTCAGGATGTTTGGTTTCCTCCGACTTTATGGCGCGGAAGAAACGCAGGAGCGCGGCAGGTGAGGGAATGCGCGGTGTCGTGGCCAGTTCCCAGTGGATACCGTTGATCGGGTCATCGAAGAAGACGGCATAATAGCCAGGCGCATAAATATCATAAGCGGCAGGGGCTTCGGTCACCGGAATGTCATTCTTCAGAAGGAATTCCGTATAGAATTCATTTATTTCACGCCTGTTTTTCGCCCAAAGCGCGATGTGATGAATGCCGGTCGCGCGGGCCTCATGGTCAAGCTTGTCGCCGCTTTTCGCGGGCTGGATGCCGATGTAACTGTGGGGCATGGGAAAGCGCGCCATATAGTAGGTGGAGCGGTAGCCGATATCGAGGGTCCAGAAGCTTTTGTAGCCCAGCCATCCGAACATCTTGTCGTAGAAGGCCACCGAGGCTTCATAGTCGAGCACCGAAAATTCCACATGATGAACACCGCGCCAGCGCATGGTTCCCTCCTTGTTATGGGGGTTGGGGCCGCAGGAAAACGCGGCCATCTTGCCATAAAGACGCAGGCCGTGCCCTGAAAGTTCAGATTTTACGGAAAAGCGGGCAGGCGTGGCGGTGAAGCTTGAGAAATCAGGGCCCGCGCGATATGGCTGGGTAAAGGGGCTTAACCGGCAGGACGCGAAAGGACAGCGGCATTAGCAAGAAGCAGGACAAGAAGAGCGTCTCCCTCGTGCTCGGCAGTGGTGGTGCGCGCGGCGTCGCCCATATCGGCGTGATCAAATGGCTTGAGGAACACGGCTATGACATCCGCTCCATCGCCGGCTGTTCGTCAGGCGCCATGGTCGGCGGCATCTATGCGGCGGGCGAGTTCGCGGCGTTCGAAGCCTGGGTGCGCTCGGTGAGACGCCTGGATATCATCAACCTGCTCGATATCGCCTGGAGCCGCAGCGGTTTCGTCAAGGGCGACAAGATCATCCGCACGCTGACGGAAATCGTCGGCAACCATACGATCGAAGACCTGCCGATCAAATTCACCGCCGTCGCGGTCGACATCAAAAACGAAAAAGAGGTCTGGCTCAATAAGGGTGACCTGTTCAGCGCGATCCGGGCTTCCATGTCGATCCCGCTCTTTTTCACGCCGTTTCCCTATAATGACGGCTTGCTGATCGATGGCGGCGTCCTCAACCCCGTGCCGATCGCGCCGACCTTCGGGGACGACACGGACATCACCATCGCGGTGAACCTGGATGCAGAAGATGACACGGTTGTGCCGGAGCAGGCTGAGCCCGAGCCCGCAAAGGAAAGCGGCTCCCGCATTCAGGATGCCATCGCGGCGCTCAGCAAGCGCCTGACCTGGCCGCCGTCCCGGTCTGCTGACGAGCAGCCGGTGGGGGACATTTTCGGCGTGGCTTTGCAGGCGTTTGAGACCATGCAGGGCACCATCGCCCGGCAGAAGCTGGCGGCGTATCCGCCCGACCATCTGATCGAAATCCCGCGCACGGCCAGCAAGATGCTGGAATTTCACCGTTCAGCTGAACTGATCGACCTTGGTTACCGCAAGGCGGAACAATATCTGGGCGGCATGAAAGGCCGGTAAAGGCCTTATATCGGCAGGCTGTCAAAACCGCCTTCGGGGACCGTTCCACGTGCCATCAGCAAATGGCTCTCGCACGTCTGGCAATCGCTGCTGCCGAAGCCCGGCATGATGTGAATATACTGTCCGGTCTTCATGAGGCGATCCACCAGCCCGCACTCGCTGCCGTCAGGCTCCGCGAAGGCCATGATGTCCGCGGCCTCGGTGGCCAGCCGGTCGATATGCCAGTGGATTTTCTTGTCCCTCAGGAAATGCCGCCTCAGCCGCGCCTGCATCCCGCCGCCGCCATAGGCACTACCGGCGTAAAGGTACCAGCCCGGCGCCAGATGGGCGGGGGCCTTGCCTTTGAGACTGACGTCAATGCCAGAGGCAAGCCGGAACACAAGGACATAAGCCCCTTTGGCCGTGCCGAGCGTTCCTAAACTTTCCGTGGTGACCCGATGAAGATTCATAGCCCGACTGTGACATGGCGGCAGTCTGAGGTGAAGGTCATAAACAAAAAAGCCACCCCAGATGGGACGGCCTTTTTTAATGGCGGGCAGGGTGGGATTCGAACCCACGAAGGGCTTGCACCCTTGCTGGTTTTCAAGACCAGTGCATTCAACCGCTCTGCCACCTGCCCGTGGTCTGGGTCATGCCTCAAACTGGCGAGCCTTTTACCCGCAGATGCCGCCTGCGTCCAGCTTATTTGTGCAGGATTGCGCCATAGCCTGCGATGCACCTTGCAAGGCCGGGCGCGACTTGATAGACAAGTCTGTCAGTCTACCACATATCGGGGCATCGCTCCTGGATGTAGGCTATATTTCGTTTGTTGTTAGGATAAGACCGCGGCGTGCGATCCGCGGCAATCAGGGGGCTGAAGCTGGTGAGCGACAATACACCGATTACGCCGGAAGAGCGGAACATCCAGCCGATTACCATCGAAGAGGAGATGAAGACGTCCTACCTCGATTACGCCATGAGCGTGATCGTGTCGCGGGCGCTGCCGGATGTACGTGACGGCCTGAAACCGGTACACCGCCGTATTCTCTACTCGATGCATGAAAACGGCTATGAATGGAACAAGCCGTTCCGGAAGTCCGCCCGTATCGTCGGTGACGTGATGGGTAAATATCACCCGCACGGTGATAGCGCGATCTATGACGCCTTGGTGCGGATGGCGCAGGACTTCTCCATGCGGGCCCCGCTGATTGACGGGCAGGGTAACTTTGGCTCGATGGACGGCGACAGCGCCGCCGCCATGCGTTACACCGAAGCCCGGATGGACAAGGTGTCTTCGGTGCTGCTGGCGGATATCGACAAGGATACCGTCAACTTCCAGCCCAACTATGATGAAAGCGAGAGCGAGCCGATCGTTCTGCCGGCCCGGTTCCCGAACCTGCTCGTGAACGGCGGTACCGGTATCGCTGTCGGCATGGCCACCAACATTCCGCCGCACAGCCTCCGCGAAGTCGTCGATGGCACGCTGGCGCTGATTGACAACCCGGCGATCGAGACGCTGGAGCTGATGCAATATGTCAAGGGGCCGGATTTCCCGACCGGTGGCATTATTCTGGGCGCTGGCGGTATCCGCCAGGCGTTCGAGACCGGCCGTGGCTCCATCACCATCCGCAGCCGCACCCATATTGAGGAAGTGCGCAAGGACCGCTGGGCCATCGTCATCACCGAGATCCCGTTCCAGGTGAACAAGGCCTCGATGATCGAGAAGATTGCCGAATGCGTGCAGTCGAAGCGTATCGAAGGCATTTCCGACCTCCGGGACGAAAGCGACCGCGACGGTGTCCGTGTTGTTGTTGAACTGAAGCGCGATGCCGTGGCCGATGTGGTGCTCAACCAGCTGTTCCGCTTCACCCCGGTTCAGACGAGCTTCGGTATCAACATGCTGGCGCTCAATGGCGGCAAGCCGGAGCAGCTCGGCCTCAAGGATATTCTGAAGGCGTTTGTGACCTTCCGTGAGGAAGTTATCACCCGCCGCACCAAGTTCGAGCTTGGCAAAGCCCGGGACCGCGCCCACGTGATGGTCGGCCTGGTGATCGCCGTGACCAATATCGACGAAGTGGTCGCGATCATCCGCGGCGCCAAGTCCCCCGCCGATGCGCGGGAAGCCCTGACGGCCCGCAAGTGGGACGCCAAGGACATCATTCCCTACCTGGAGCTCATCAATGAGACCGGGCAGCTGAATGACGACGGCACCTGCCAGCTTTCGGAGATACAGGTCAAGGCCATCCTGGACCTGCGCCTGCACCGCCTGACAGCCCTCGGCCGTGACGAAATCGGTGGCGAGCTTGATGAGCTGGCGAACAAAATCGCCGAATTCCTCGAAATCCTGCGCTCGCGCGTCCGCCTTTACGAAGTACTGCGCGGCGAGCTTGAAGCTGTCCGTGAAGAATTCGGCAACGACCGCCGGACCGAGATCGACATGAACGCCATCGGCGCCTTCGAAGACGAAGACCTGATCGCGCGGGAAGAGATGGTCGTGACCGTGACCCATTCGGGCTACGTCAAGCGCGTACCGCTCAGCACATACCGGGCACAGCGCCGTGGCGGCAAGGGCCGTTCAGGGATGCAGACGAAGGATGAGGATTTCCTCTCCACCGTCTTCGTGGCCGATACCCACACGCCGGTGCTGTTCTTCACGAACATCGGCCAGGTTTACAAGATGAAGGTGTGGAAAATCCCGCTCGGCACCCCGCAATCGAAGGGCCGGGCTTTCATCAACCTGCTGCCTTTGAAGCAGGAAGAAACCGTTGCCACGATCCTGCCGCTGCCTGAGGATGAGGACAGCTGGGGCGATTACAACATCATGTTCGCGACCGCCCACGGCAACGTGCGCCGCAACAAGCTGTCCGACTTCTCGAACGTCATGTCGAACGGCAAGATCGCCATCCGGTTCTCGGAGGAAGACGACAAGCTTATCGGTGTCGGCATCTGTACCGAAGATGACGACATTCTGCTCGCGGCCCGGGGCGGCCGTGCGATCCGCTTCAAGGCCACCGATGTCCGCCTGTTCGCGGGCCGGACGTCGACCGGTGTTCGCGGCATGAAGTTCGCGGAAGGCGATGAAGTTGTCTCCATGTGCGTGATCAATGGCACCAATGCCTCGACCGAGGAACGTGATGCCTACCTGAAAGCGGCTTCCTGGAAGGCCGAGCCGGGTGAGCAGACGCTTAGTGATGAGCGCATGGCCGAGCTGGCCGAAACCGAGCAGTTCATCCTGACAGTGACGGACAAGGGTTACGGCAAACGCACCTCCAGCCATGAATACCGCCTGACCAACCGGGGCGGGCAGGGTATCTGGAACGCACCGTCCGATGAGGAGAAGCGTACCCAGATCGGCCCTGTGGTTGCGGCGTTCCCGATCGAGGAAACCGAGCAGATCATGATGGTCACCGACCAGGGCAAGCTGATCCGCACGCGGGTCATCAACGTCCGGATCGTCTCGCGCAACAGCCGTGGCGTCACGCTCTTCAAGGTCGCCGAGGACGAGCATATCGTCTCTGTCGCTAAGCTGCAGGAATCCGACGAGGATGAAAGCGGCGATGAGCTGGAAGAAGGCGCTGAAGCCGGTTCGGAGGCTGTGGCTGATGCTGCGCCGGAAGGTGAGGTTGATTCCGCTGAGGAATAAACTTAGCTAAAACAATGATATTAACGCCCATTCTTCATGTGAAGGATGGGCGTTTCTTATGATTATTTGTTGATGAGCAACAGCGCGATGGCGGCAAAGGCGAGCACGCTGCCGGAGATGCGACTGATCAGCATGGTCGAGCCGCGCTTCTGCAGGAACTTGCGTGCCCCATGGGCGGCCGCGACCCAGCAGAGGTCCAGCATCGGCGCGACGATGGCGAAGGTGAGGGCAAGCGCGATAAGCTGCGGCATCACCGGCAGGTCGTGGGAGATAAACTGCGGGAAGAAGGCGGCAAAAAACAGGATCGCCTTCGGGTTGGTGGCGGCTATCCCGAGCGCGGCCTTGTAAGCCATCTTCGGTGTCCGTGCGACCTGAACGCTGTCCGGGTTGTCGTCCGCGGGTTTCTTGCGGAAATTCTGCACCGCCATATAGATGAGATAGGCGGCACCGGCATAGCGGATCACGCGCAGCACATCGTCCGACAGGTAGCCGACAATGGCGGAAAACCCAGCCAGATAGAGCGCCAGCATGATGATGCCGACGGTTTCAGCGCCGAGCACGACCGCTATGCCGTGGCGCGGGCTTTCGCTCAGCGTTTCCGCGATGATCAGGCTGACGATCGGCCCCGGGGTCAGCACCAGAAGCGCGACGGCACCGACGAACAAGCTATATAGAAACGGGTCGACGACCAGGCCCATGATGATTCCTCACTGACAATCACTGCTGATTGAACATTGGTTTATTCGGTCTCGGGGCCAACAGCCCTCGGAGGCAGACTTTTGCCGCTTCCCTGACCGATTGCAAGCCTTTGAAACCTGCGGTCAAGCATAAGGTCTGCCCTTTGTAACCGTATGAATTGTGCGTGCGGGCCATTTACACGCAGAACTAGCGTTCCTATATCTTGTTTATCGGGATTTATTGAGGGGACTTCAGAATGGATTTTGCAGGGTTTTCCGTATTCGCGCTGGCAATCTTCGCCGTCATTCTCATTACCATTTTCATGGGGGCGGTGGTCGTGAGCCAGGGCTATGAATTCACCGTGGAGCGCATGGGCAAATACACCAAGACGCTGAAACCGGGTTTTCATCTCATCATTCCTTATATCGACCGGATCGGCGCCAAGGTGAATGTGAAGGAACGGGTGCTGGATATCCCCAGCCAGGAAGTCATCACCAAGGACAACGCCATGGTGCGGATCGATGGTGTCGTCTTCTTCCAGGTACTGGACACGGCGATGGCGACCTATGAGGTCAACGACCTCGGCATTGCGATCATGAACCTCTCGACCACCAACCTCAGGACCGTGGTCGGCAGCATGGAGCTGGATGAGCTCTTGTCCAAGCGGGATGAGATCAGCGGCCGCCTGTTGATGGTGGTCGATGAAGCCACCAACCCGTGGGGCGTGAAGATCACCCGGGTGGAGGTGAAGGACATCGAACCGCCGCAGGACATCATTGATTCGATGGCCCGTCAGTTGAAAGCCGAACGGGACAAACGCGCTGCCATCCTGGAAGCTGAAGGCCACCGTCAGGCGCAGGTGTTGCGCGCCGAGGGTGAAAAGAAATCCGCTATTCTGGAGGCTGAAGGCCGCCGGGAGGCTGCGTTCCGTGATGCTGAAGCGCGGGAGCGGTCCGCTGAAGCCGAGGCCAAGGCAACCGAGGTGGTTTCCGAAGCCATCGCCAAAGGGGACGCGCAGGCGATCAACTATTTCGTGGCGCAGAAATATGTCGAGGCCCTTGGCAAGTTTGCTACCTCGAACAATGAAAAACTCGTCTTTATGCCGCTTGAAGCCAGCGGTATCATCGGCTCGATTGGCGGCATCAACGAGCTTGTCAAAGGCCTTGGCGGCAAAGCCGGGGCCGGGCGCGCAGGCGCAAGCGTCCCGAATGCCGGGGACTAGGAGAACCGTTCATGCATCACCTTCTTTCCGACCTTGAGTTCACGCACTGGACCTGGATGATCGCGCTGGCGGTTTTCCTGGGGCTGGAGATGGCGATGCCCGGCATCGTCTTCCTGTGGCTCGCGATCGCGTCCGGTGTCATGGCGGCCGTGGTGTTCATCCTCCCGGACATGAGCTGGGAATGGCAGATGGTCTGGTTCTCGATCCTGTCTGTGATCTCGGTCTTCATGGGGCGGCAGTTCATCCGGAAGCACGGCGAAATTCCGTCCGAGAATGAAAACCTGAACCGGCGCTCAGCCGCGCTGGTTGGGCGGACGGTCAAGGTCGCATCTGCCATTCAGGATGGTCGCGGCAAGGTCAAGGTGGGTGACAGCCTCTGGACCGCCCTTGGCCCTGATGCTGCTGAAGGCACCAAGGTCGTGATCAAAAGCGCGACCAGCACAGAGCTGCATGTCGAACCTGCTTCCGAATAGGGGAAGCATCGGTTGAGGGCCACTTTTCAAGCGCTATTTGCCTCATTTCCGGCAGATGGCGCTTGTGTTTTATGACAGTTTCGGGAATGGTGCAGCCAAACCTGTGGGCACAAGCTGACTTGTGAGGGGAAAGCCTTGAGTACTAAACGTGTTGGTCTCTATCCTGGAACGTTCGACCCGATCACCAACGGACATATCGACATCATCAAGCGCGGGCTCCGGCTTGTGGATCGGCTCGTCATCGGCGTTGCCACAAACCCAAGCAAGAACCCGCTGTTCACGCTTGAGGAGCGTGTGGCCATGGTCGAAGAAGCGACCCGTCCGATGGCTGAGGCTGCAGGTGTTGAGTTTGAAGTCGTTCAGTTCGACGAGCTTCTGATGCATTTTGCCGAACGCGTTGGCGCGACCATCATCATCCGTGGATTGCGGGCCGTGGCCGACTTCGAGTACGAATTCCAGATGACCGGGATGAACTATCAGATCAACCCGTCGATTGAGACGGTATTCCTGATGGCGGACCCGAAATATCAGACAATCGCGTCGCGTCTTGTGAAAGAAGTGGCGCGGTATGGCGGCAAGATTAGCGCCTTTGTGCCGGGCGATGTGGCGAAAGCCGTGGTGGCGCGGGTGGCGGAATTGCCGTCCCCGTCTGAGAGTTGAAGCGGCTGCTTCGCCGGGAGTTGGGTATGAAGAAATTTCTTATTATATTAGCGACAATGGTGGGTTTGATGACTGAACAAGCATCTGCGGTCGACCTCGACCCCGAAAACACCCTTTATATGGACCTTCCCTTTGGCCGTGTGGTTATTGCCATGCGCCCTGATGTTGCGCCCAAGCATGTGGCGCGCATCAAGGAACTGGTCCGTAAAGGCTTTTATGACGGCACGGTGTTTCACCGGGTAATCGAAGGCTTCATGGCCCAGGGCGGGGACCCGACCGGGACCGGCCTTGGTGGCTCCGGCCAGAAGATTCCGGCTGAATTCAGCCGCCTGCCGCACATGCGCGGCACGGTTTCGATGGCACGCGCGAATGATGATAACAGTGCTGACAGCCAGTTCTTCATCTGCTTTACCCGTGTACCGTTCCTGGACGGCAAATATACCGTTTGGGGCCGGGTCATGAAGGGCATGGAATATGTCGATGAGATCGCACGCGGCGAACCGCCTGCGAACCCGACCAAGATCCTGCATATGTATGTCGCCGCCGATGTTGACGGCAAAGACGGCCAGAAGACTGAGAATAAGGCTGAGGAAAAGCCGGAAGATAAAGCCGGCAAATAAGTCTGCCACCAAGAATTCGATAAGGGCGTCCATAGCGGGCGCCCTTTTTCTTGTTCTGGTTCTTGTTCTAAGCCCTGAGTTCCGTTACAAGCCCGCTTCATGGATGTGAACCTGTTCGATTTTGTCCTGCCGAAGGACCATATTGCCCTCCGCCCCGCGCGTCCGCGGGATGCGGCCCGTATGCTTGTTGTCGGCCCGAATGGGGATGAGCACAAAACCGTGCTCGACCTTGCCGATTATCTGACCGACAAGGATGTGCTCGTCTTCAACGATACCCGCGTGATCCCTGGCCGCCTGAGCGGCAAGCGGGGCGAGGCCAATGTTGAAGTGACGCTGCACAAACGCGAAAGCGAGACTGTCTGGCGTGTGTTCGCCAGGCCAGCGCGCAAATGCCGCATGGGCGATGTTCTGAACTTCAGCGGGCTGGAAGCTGAAGTTATCGGCCTGGGGGACGAGGGCGAACGCACGCTCAACTTCCGGGTCGAGGGCGCGGAGATGACCTCAGCGCTTGAAAGCCATGGTGTGATGCCGCTGCCGCCCTATATCGCCAGCCAGCGCGATATCGATGAAGCGGACAAAAGCGACTATCAGACCCTGTTCGCGAAACAGGACGGCGCCGTTGCGGCCCCGACCGCAGGCCTGCATTTCACCCCGCGCATGATCGAAAAGTTGGAAGCCAAGGGCGTTGAGCGCCTTGCGGTGACGCTGCATGTGGGGGCAGGGACCTTCCTGCCGGTCAAGGCCGAGAATACCGACGATCACAAGATGCACAGCGAATGGGGCGAGGTAAGCCCTGAAGTCGCCGCCCGCCTGAATGAAGCGCGCGCCAAGGGGGGCCGCATCGTTGCTGTCGGCACCACGTCGCTCCGGCTGCTGGAAAGCGCCGCGACCGAAGACGGTATTATCAAGCCTTTCATGGGTGATACCGATATCTTCATCACGCCAGGCTACAAGTTCCGGGCTGTCGATATCCTGATGACCAATTTCCACCTGCCGAAATCGACGCTGTTCATGCTGGTTTCCGCCTTTGCGGGGCTGGAGCGGATGCAGGCGGCCTATAAAACGGCGGTTGATGAGAATTACCGTTTCTATTCCTACGGCGACAGCAGCCTGCTGTTCCGGGCCGAATAGCGGACAAGAATGAGGCGATCATGACTGAACGTTTTGCCTTCGACATTCACGCGACAGACGGCATGGCCCGCACAGGGACCATCCGCATGTTGCGCGGCGATATCCGCACGCCGGCTTTTATGCCGGTGGGTACGGCAGGCACGGTCAAGGCGATGATGCCGGAAAGCGTGCGTTCGACCGGCGCCGACATTCTGCTCGGCAATACCTATCACCTGATGCTGCGCCCGACGGCTGAGCGTGTTCACCGCTTGGGTGGGCTGCATAAGTTCATGAACTGGCCCCGGCCGATCCTGACTGACAGCGGCGGCTTCCAGGTTATGTCGCTCACCGAGCTTCGCAAGATGACGGAGGAAGGCGTGACCTTCCAGTCGCACCTTGATGGCCAACGCATCCTCTTGACCCCCGAACGCTCGATGGAAATCCAGCGGCTTCTGGGCTCGGACATCGTGATGGCGTTTGACGAGTGCACGCCGTTCCCGGCCACGCATGACCAGGCGAAAGAATCCATGGAGCTTTCCATGCGCTGGGCCAAACGCTCGCGCGAGGGCTTCAATTCTGGTGCTGACCATGCCGCGCGCTCCGCTTTGTTCGGCATCGTGCAGGGCAGTGTGTATGACGATCTGCGTTTCCGCTCCATCGATGCCTTGCAGGAAATCGGGTTTGACGGTTATGCGGTCGGGGGCCTCGCGGTCGGGGAAGGGCAGGAGATGATGTTCAATGTCCTCGACTTCACCATGCCGCGCATGCCTAAGGAAACCCCGCGGTACCTGATGGGCGTGGGCAAGCCGGATGATATCGTCGGTGCGGTTGAACGCGGTATCGATATGTTCGATTGCGTGATGCCGTCCCGCTCCGGCCGTACCGGGCAGGCCTTTACCTGGCGCGGGGCCCTCAACATGAAGAACGCGCGCCATAAGGACGATGACCGTCCGATTGACGCTGCCTGCCATTGCCCGGCCTGCACGCAATATAGCCGCGCCTATGTTCACCACCTTATCCGGTCCGGTGAAATTTTGGGTGCTATGTTGCTGACATGGCATAACCTGCAGTTCTATCAGGACCTGATGGCGGGCTTGCGGGGCGCCATCAGCGAAGGCCGGTTGACCACATATGCCCGAACCTTCCGCGAGACCTATGCCATGGGTGATATCGACCCGCTGTGATCAAGTGCACCCGCACGGGCGTGTAAAGCCGTTTTCGGGCCATCTTAGCGATGGCTGCTGCCCAACTATCTGTCGCGTGAATCGATGGGCAGATGGCGAATCCCGCACACCTCCAATCCGCGTATCTTGCTGGTAATCCACCCGCCATATGATTCGACCAGGTCATTCCTGCCGTGGATATGAAAATATTTTCGTAAATGCGGAAAGCCATGGCGTTTCAGGCTATTTTGCTGAGCTGCAAGCGTTGTGGCGGCTGTCCCTCGACTTAGGGGCCTGCTTCTTCAACGCAAGGATATCGGCGGTGATGCTGTCTGGCGCGGGGCTCAGGCGACCAACTTTTCAGTGTGTCTGGATGCTGTTTGGGACAGGGCATGGTGCGGGGGGGCAAACGCGGAAAACAGGAAGGGTAGCTGCCTGGTGACGGGCGAATAAACCTGGGGTCGGGACAAGGCAAAATGCGATCTTGATGCATGTGGGAAACAGGCCAAACCCGTTGATATTCAAGGGAAAGCGGGGTGCCTGTTAGAAAAAGTTCATTTTCTATGTTACTTTCTCTTGACCCATCGGAATGATGCCCCTATGTTCCGCCGCGTTCGCAGGGAACACCCCGCGACACTCACTGGTGAGGGCCCGTAGCTCAGCTGGTAGAGCAACTGACTTTTAATCAGTTGGCCACAGGTTCGAATCCTGTCGGGCTCACCAATTCAAGGAAAGGCTGGCGCTTTATTGCGCCGGCCTTTTTCTTATTTCGGCCGTAGCGTCGCCCGGCCAGGGGCCTGCCATCAAAAAGCCGCCTTTATCCCCTTGTTTTTAAGGGGCTCAACCGCCTAAAGTGGGGGGAGAGACAACCCGTATCAGGAGGGACCGTTACGGCATGGCATTTGGTCGTCGAGTTGGGAGTATTTGTGGGCTGGCACTTGGTGCCTGTTTGGGGCTTTCCGCCTCTTTTACAGCCCATGCCGAGACGAATGGTTTTGACACCGCCGGGTTTGAAACCTGGCTTCAGGGTGTGCGCACAGAAGCCCGCAGCCGCGGCATCAGCGACAAGACCATCAAGCTCGCGCTTTCGAACGTCAAGCCGGTCCATATCGTGGTCAAGCGCGACCGCAACCAGCCTGAACTCAAGCAGACCTATGCGCGCTATCTGAAAAGCCGCCTGAGCGACTGGCGCCGCAAGAAGGGCGCTGAGATGATGGCCTCGCACAGCGATGAGCTGAAGACGATCCAGAAAGATTATGGCGTTCAGGGCCAGGTGGTTGCCGCCATCTGGGGCATTGAAACCAATTATGGCACTGTGCCGCTCAGCTATTCGGTCTTCGATGCGGTTGCGACACTTGCGTACGACAAGCGGCGCGGCCCGCGCTTTCGCCGGGAACTGTTCGCGGCGCTCGAGATCCTCGACAAGGGCTATGCGCCTTATGATGAAATGAAGGGCTCCTGGGCGGGCGCCATGGGGCAGCCGCAGTTCATGCCGGAAAACTATCTCAAATATGCTGTCGACCAGGACGGTGACGGCAAGCGGGATATTTGGGCGAGCAGTGAAGATGTCTTCGCCTCGATCGCCAACTTCCTCAAAAGCAATGGGTACCGCAGCGATGAAATCTGGGGCCGCAAGGTCAAGCTGCCCAAGGGTGGCGAGCAGACGCTTCAGGGCACGCAGGCCGCAGGGCTGACGCCGCCGGCTGTATGCGCGCGCTATAAAAGCCTCGGTATCTGGCGGAACCTGCAGGATTGGCAGGCCCTTGGTGTCCGGCGCACGAACGGCGCCGACCTTCCGACACGCTCCATCCCCGCTGCGCTCGTGGTTGGCGATGAGGGGGACGGCGAGGGTTATCTGGTTTACGGCAACTTCTGCTCGATCATGCGCTATAACCCGTCGTTCAAATATGCACTGGCTGTCGGCATGCTGTCCGACATCATCAAGGACTAGGGGAGGGACTTTCACGCATGCGCCTGCTGTTCGCATTTATGGGAGTTGTCCTGCTGGCCGGCTGTTCGTTCGGCCCGAACCTGCCCCATGACAATGAGTTGCCGACAGGCGACCAGGGCGGCGTGCAGAAAGTGGGCAAGCCCTATAAGGTCGCGGGCAAATGGTATTACCCCAAGGAAGACCCGGATTACGACGAAGTCGGCTATGCCTCCTGGTATGGGCCGGATTTTCACGGCAAACACACCGCCAACGGCGAAATGTACAATATGAATGCGCTGACGGCCGCGCATAAGACCCTGCCGCTGCCAAGCTATGTCAAGGTGACCAACCTGTCCAATGGCCGGACACTGGTGCTGCGCGTCAATGACCGCGGGCCGTTCGTGAAAAGCCGCATTCTGGATGTCTCGCGCCGTGGTGCCCAGCTTTTGGGGTTCGACAAAAAAGGCGTTACCCTTGTCCGGGTCCAGGCGTGCGATGAACATGGCAATGTGCATTTCAGCCGTCGTCACCAGAAGCCGAAGGAACTGGACCGGATGCCGGTGATGCAAACCGCGCAAGCATCCTTGACGCCGGCACCTGTTGAAACCGTGACAGAAGAAACCTTGAGCAGCCCGGTGCCCGCGCGCCCGGCGGCAACGGCTTCTGCCCCGGCCACGAATACTGCAACCGCAGCCGCCACAGCCGCCGCCCGGCATTATGTCCAGGTTGGTGCCTATTCGAACCGTGCCAACGCCGCGCTTCAGGTGGCCCGGCTCAAGAAAGAAGGCTTTGCGGCTGAACTGCAGACGAGTACAACACGGGGGCTGACCTTCTGGCGGGTTCGCATCGGACCGTTCGTCGAGCGAATGCTCGCACAGCGGAGCCTTGAACGCGTCCTTGCCGATGGGTTTTACGAGGCCCGCATTTTCACCGAAACGTCACGTTAAGAACGGATCAAGGGATCACAATGTTTAGAAATATACTGGTACGACTGGGGATCATCTGGCTCGCAGCGATGAGCCTCGCGCTTCCTGCATCGGCGCAAATGACGATGGCAACCCCGGCGAAACATGCCATCATTATCGATGCCGACTCCGGTGATGTTCTTTTCGAGAAAAATGCCGATGAGCCGTTCCCGCCGGCGTCGATGACCAAGCTGATGACCGTCTATCTGGCTTTCGAAGCCATCAAGAACGGCCAGATGCACCTGGACGACAAAGTAACCGTGTCGGACGAAGCCTGGCGGAAATGGAACAACAAGGGATCGACCATGTTCCTGCGCGCCCGTGACGTCGTTACGGTGAAGCAGCTTCTGCAGGGCATCATCGTGCTTTCGGGTAACGACTCCTGCGTCGTGCTGTCCGAACATATGGCGGGTTCGGATGAAGTGTTCGTCCAGTGGATGAACGCCAAGGCCAAGGAACTGGGCCTGACCCACAGCCATTTCGAGAACACCAACGGCTGGCCGCATGATAACCATTATATGAGCGCGCGCGACCTGGCGACGCTGGCTTATCACCTGATCAAGGATTTCCCGGATATGTACCCGCTCTTCGGTGAGCGGTCGTTCCTCTATAAGGATTTCGAAAGCAACAAATGGAACCGCAACCCGCTTCTGGGTTCGTTCCCTGGCGCTGACGGCCTCAAGACCGGTCACACCGAAGAAGCGGGCTACGGCCTCGTGGGTTCCGCCGTTCGTGATGGCCGCCGGGTTATCCTGGTGGTTGCCGGCCTGCCGTCGATGGCGGCGCGTGAGCGTGAAAGCCAGCGCCTGATGCAATATGCTTTCCGCAACTTCGACCATTATCCGCTGCTCCGCGCTGGCGAGACGGTCGATCATGCTGAAGTCTGGCTTGGGGACGACGCCACGGTGCCGATGGTCCTGGGCAAGGACCTGGCGCTCACGCTGTCACGCCTGCAGCGGGCGCGGATGAAGGTGTCGATCCATTACACCAACCCGGTTGCCGCCCCGATCAAGAAGGGCCAGCAACTCGGCGAACTGGTCGTTGATGTCCCGAACCGTCAACCGATCCGCCGTCCGCTTCTGGCCGGTGCTGACGTGGCGAAGGTCGGCGGCTTTGGCAAACTCGGCGCCGCGTTCGAATATCTGCTGTTCGGCTCTGCTGGGTCGAGCAAAGCGCCCGAACATAAGTGACGCCTGGGGCCATGACGGCGCGCACGCCGAAATTTATTACGCTTGAAGGCGGGGAAGGGGTCGGTAAATCGACCCAGATCCGCCTTCTTGTCGACTGGCTGCAGTCCTCCGGGATCGGTGTTTGTCAAACCCGGGAACCCGGTGGGTCACCGGGGGCGGAGCATATCCGCGATCTGCTGGTCAAAGGTGACGGTGACCGCTGGGACCCGATGGCCGAAGCGCTTCTGGTCACCGCGGCGCGCGCCGAGCATGTGGCCCGCACGGTCAAACCGGCGCTCAAGCGAGGGGACTGGGTGGTCTGTGACCGTTTCTCCGATTCCACCGTGGCCTACCAAGGCGCGGGCCGGGGGCTTGGCGTGCCTGAGATGCAGGAACTGCAAGCCCTGGCGCTCGGTGGTTTCAAGCCTGACCTGACGATCATCCTCGACATGCCGGTCGATGTCGGCCTTTCCCGGGCTTTGGGCCGCGAAGAAGGCAAGACCAGCGATATGGAAGACAGGTTCGAACGTCTCGACATCAGTTTTCACAAAAAGCTCAGGCAGGCGTTTCTCGATATTGCCGTCGCGGAGCCGGAGCGCTGCGTGGTGCTGGATGCCGCACAGTCGGTCGAAGGCCTCCATACGGCACTAAGGGCGGTCATTAAGGCCCGCTTTGGGGACGTGGCGTGAGCGAGCTTGAAACAGCGGAAATGGACCATCCGCGGGCGACCACGGAGCTGATCGGCCATGAAAGCGCCGAACGGATGTTCCTTGAGGCCTTCAATAATGACCGGCTGCACCACGCCTGGCTGATTACCGGCCCCAAGGGGGTAGGGAAGGCCACGCTGGCCTGGCGTTTTGCCAAGTTTCTTCTCAGTCAGCCCGCAGAGGATGACGGCGGCCTGTTTGGCGAGCCTTTGCCCGCAGTCAAACCTGACACGCTTACTATCGACCCGGACAACCCATTCGTGCAGCGGATCATGTCTGGCGGCCATGGCGGTGTGGCTGTTGCCGAGCGCACGTTCAATGAAAAGACCGGCAAGCTCAGGAACGATATCGTCATCGATGATATCCGCAAGCTGATCAGCTTCTATACCCAGACGAGTGCCGAAGGGGGCTGGCGCGTTGCCATTGTCGATGCCGCCGATGAGATGAACACCAACGCTGCCAACGCGCTCCTGAAACTGCTCGAGGAGCCGCCGCACAAGTCGATCCTGTTCCTGGTGTCCCATTCACCGGGGCGCCTGTTGCCGACGATCCGCAGCCGCTGCCGTACGCTTGCCCTCAAGGCGCTCAGTGAAGACAGCGTCCAGGCTGTGCTGGCCGGGAAATACCCATCCCTGAACCCGGATGACCTCAAGGCGCTTGCGCGTCTGTCCGATGGCGCGCCCGGCAAGGCGATTGAGCTTGCAAGCCTCGGCGGCGTCGGGCTCTACCGCCAGATGGCCGAGGAACTCGTCGGCCTGCCCAGGCTTCATATGCCGCGCATTCATGCGCTGGCCGACAAGCTCGCGGCCCCGAAAGCCGATGGCGAATACCGGCTTTTCATCGAAATGCTGCTTGGCTGGCTCGAGCGGATGGTACGCCAGACGGCGAGCGGTGAGGCCGTCCCGGACATCATGCCCGGCGAAAGTGCCGCCATGGCCCGCATTTCCGCCTTCAGCGGGCTTGATCAGTGGCTGGACCTGTGGGAAAAGATGGGCCAACTCGTGACCCGCGCCGACGCGGTCAACCTTGACCGTCGGCAGGTGATCGTGAACCTGTTTGCTTCGCTTGGCGCCGCCTGCCGTCGCTGACGCTGTTTTTCTTATTGTGATGAGAGACTTATGACCGAGAAACCGGCCTATTATGTGACTACGCCGATCTATTATGTGAACGATGTTCCGCATATCGGCCACGCTTACACGACGCTTGCCGCCGATGTGCTGGCGCGCTTCAAGCGGCTGGATGGTCATGACGTCATGTTCCTCACCGGTACCGATGAGCACGGACAGAAGGTAGAAAAGTCCGCTGAGAAGGCCGGCGTTGACCCGCAAGCCTTCTGTGACCGGGTCTCCGCCCGGTTCCAGGACCTCGCCAAGGCGATGAACTTCTCGAACGACCAGTTCATTCGCACCACGGAAGAGCGGCACAAGAAATCGGTCCAGCACCTGTGGAAGGTGCTTCAGGAAAAAGGCTATATCTACGAAGACAAATATGCCGGCTGGTATTCTGTCCGCGATGAAGCCTTCTATACCGAAACCGAGCTGACGGACGGTGAGAACGGCGAAAAACTGGCGCCTACCGGTGCCCCGGTCGAATGGGTCGAGGAGCCGAGCTATTTCTTCAAGCTGTCCGCGTTTGAAGACAAGCTTCTGGCTTTCTATGACGAAAACCCGGACTTCGTGCTCCCGCGCGCGCGCCTGAATGAAGTGAAAAGCTTCGTTAAAGGCGGGCTTGAGGACCTGTCCATCTCCCGCACCACCTTCAGCTGGGGTGTGCCGGTGCCGGATGCGCCCGGGCATATCATGTATGTCTGGATCGACGCGCTCACCAACTATCTGACCGCTGTCGGCTACCCGGACGAGGGCGCTGAAGCCTACAAGAAATTCTGGCCTGCCAATGTGCATATGGTGGGTAAGGATATCCTGCGGTTCCATGCCGTTTACTGGCCCGCGTTCCTGATGGCGGCGGACCTGCCGCTGCCGGGCAGGGTGTTCGCCCACGGTTGGTGGACCAATGAAGGCCAGAAAATCTCCAAATCGCTCGGCAACGTGATCGACCCGTTTGAGCTGATCGAGAGCTACGGCCTCGACCCCGTGCGTTTCTTCCTTCTGCGCGAAGTGCCGTTTGGGAACGACGGCGATTTCTCGCGCAAGAATTTCGTGCTCCGCTGTAACGCGGACCTCGCCAACGGCATCGGTAACCTGAGCCAGCGCACGCTGTCGATGATTCACAAGAACTGTGACGAACAGGTTCCTGCTCCTGGTTCTTTCACCAGTGATGACAATGCGTTGTTTGCTAAAGCTGAAGAAACGCTTGAGGTCGTGCGGGGCCATATGGACCGTCAGGCTTTCCATCTGGCATTCGATGCCATTATCGGCCTGGTGACGGCAGCGGACGGCTATATTTCGGTCCAGCAGCCCTGGGCGCTCAAGAAAACAGACCCTGAGCGCATGAACACGGTTCTTTATGTACTCGCCGACGTTATCCGCCAGATCGGCATCCTCGCGCAGCCGATTATGCCGCAGTCGATGGACAAGCTGCTGAGCCAGATGAATGTGGCTGAGCGCGGGTTCGAGCAGATCGGCGAAGCGGGCCGCATCAAACCGGGCACGGCTATTCCCAAGCCTGAAGGCGTGTTCCCGCGCTTCGAGCTGCCGGCGGAGGAGGGCGAAGCCTGATGGCTGACTATGGCTATATCGTCGACAGCCATTGCCATCTGAACTACGGCGGGCTTGAAGAACAGCAGGAAGCGGTGGTTGAGCGCGCCCGTGCGGCCGGGGTCGGCTGTATGCTGGCGATCAATACCAAACTGCGCGAATTCGAAGAGATCCGCGCCATTGCGGAATGCTACCCGGATGTTTACGGCACTGTCGGCATTCACCCGCATGAGGCTGAGAATGAGCCTGATGTCGCGCTAGAGGCTCTGCTTGAGCGCGCGATGCATGAGCGCATCGTCGGGATCGGCGAAACCGGGCTCGACTATTTTTACGACAATGCGCCCCGGGACATGCAGGCGGTGAATTTCCGCGTTCATATGACTGCCGCGCGCGAAACCGGCCTGCCGGTCATCATCCATACCCGTGATGCCGATGACGACTGTATCGCCATGGTCGCTGAGGAAATGAAAAAGGGCGAATTTCCGGGCGTTATCCACTGTTTTACCGCCAGCCAGAAGCTCGCGGATGCCATGGTGGAGATGGGGCTCTATATCTCACTGTCCGGCATTGTGACCTTCAAAAGCGCCAAGGCGCTTCAGGGAACCGCGAAAACCATCCCGCTTGACCATTTGCTGGTTGAAACCGATGCGCCGTTCCTCGCCCCCGTGCCGCACCGCGGCCAGACCTGTGAACCCGCCTTCGTGATGGATACGGCGCGCTTTGTGGCTAACTTACGGGGTGAAAGCTTTGAAGAGCTTCAGGAAGCGACCACCAGTAACTTCTTCCGGCTGTTCAACAAATCGAAACCGCCGGTTCTTGCGGGGCAGGCGGCATGAAACTGACCGTCCTCGGCTGTGGGACATCGGGCGGCGTTCCCAAGATGCCGGAATATTGGGGCGCGTGCGACCCCAAGAACCCGAAAAACCGCCGTCGCCGCGCGAGCGTATTGGTCGAGGAGGGCGACACCACCGTCCTGATCGACACCACGCCGGACCTTCGGGAACAGATGCTGTCAGCCCATGTGCAGGCGCTTGATGCTGTTTTCTACACCCACGACCATGCCGACCATACCCACGGGATCGATGATCTGCGCGGTTTCTTCCAGGCTACGCGCGAAAAGGTGCCGGTATACGGTGACGCCTGCACGCTTGAAGCGCTCAAGGAGAAATTTCGGTACGTTTTCCGGTCGCAAAACGGCTATCCGGCCATTTGTGCGGCGAAAGCACTGAACGGACCGGTCAAGGTCGGTGGTCTTACCATGATTCCGTTCGAGCAGGGGCACGGCAGCGGCATCAGCCTTGGCTACCGCTTTGGCAACATGGCTTATTCGACCGACCTGGACCGCCTGCCGGAAACCGCGTTCGATGTGCTGAAGGGTGTGAAGGTCTGGGTCGTCGACGCGCTTCGCTACGAACCGCATCCAACCCATGCGCACCTTGAGAAAACACTAAGCTGGATCAATAGGTTAAAGCCGGATAGGGCGATCCTGACCCATATGACCTGGGACATGGATTACGAGACCCTGCGCGCCAATTTGCCTGAAGGGGTCGAACCCGCCTATGACGGCATGGTGATTGAGGTCTGAGACCCATTAAACAGTCTTGGCGTGTGACAGCGCATTCCGTATGCTGAAGGCGAACAAGGAGGCCCGTGCATGAGCCATTCGTCTTGGCAAGTGCCAGACCATCACAGAAAAGACCATGACCCCGGCGATCCGCCGCCGGGTGACTTAACAGTGCGTGAGCCGAAATCAGACAAAAATACCGACACTCGGGAGATCAGGGCGCCGCGCTGGGGGCGATTCCTCATCTTCGTTGTAGGGCTGGGGCTGTTGCTGCTGGGCCTTTCCCTGGCATTTCCGACCGAAGGACTGACGAGCGATCCTTATTTTGTACGGGCGATGATCATCCTGTTCATTTTTGGCGGTGCCGCAGCTTTCTGGAGCCGTTCAAGCTTGTTTCGCCTCGCAAAAATGGCCGGGCTCTGGATCGTCATCCTGTTCGCTATCGTGGTTTTCTATCTGTACCGGTCGGACTTTGGCACGCGTTTCATGACCGCGCTTGACCCGTCTGGTGTGACCGAAGGCGAGCAAGGGCTGATGCTCGTCCACAGGGCCTTGGACGGCCATTTCTGGCTACGGGCCGATTTTAACGGCGTTCCCGTGCGTTTGATGGTGGATACCGGTGCCTCGAACATTGTTCTGAGCCCGGAAGACGCCAAACGGATAGGGATCGACCCATCCACACTTCATTTCGATGCCGTCGCGGGTACAGCCAACGGGACTGTGCGTTTTGCCCGGACCACGGTGCGGATCATGAAGATCGGGGATAAGGAATTCTATAACGTGCCCGTGACAGTCAATGGCGCGGAAATGCCTGGCTCGCTTTTCGGCATGACGGCACTCAATAAATTCTCAAGCGTGGAATTCCGGTCGAATTTACTGCTGCTGAAGCCGTAAAGGCCGGGCATGTCAGTTCAGACCGTGCTTCTGACGTAGGATTTCGAGCGGGTTTGTGTTTTCCCACAATGCGAACAGGTCATCTCGCCACGGAGAAAGCGTGCCTTATTCGGCATTTGCGCAAGTTTTGTAAAATGACCACAGCTATTGCAGCGCCAGGAAAGTTTCAGCACAGCCTGTGTGAGAAACACCAAGGATACGGACAGGACGACGATGAAGGTCACGAATGTCGGGCTCAGCAAAAACAGCGCGGGGACCACGAGGAGAAACCAAACACTGGCGAATATTTTGTCAGAGAGGGTCATAGAAGATAACTGCGCTGCTTTATTACCGTGATAATCGTCTGACATGGATACAAGCTATTGGTTAAAAAGCAATAAATGTCGAAAAATTTAATTAAGATTTAAGCTATATGAATAACCTAACATTTCCCATAATATAAATTATGCGTTATTCGTGACTCCTTTGTTCACGAACTGTTTGCGCTAGCAGGTTTTTTCCGACTCCCTTCCCGGAATGCCTTTTGATCGAACCAGCATATGGTTTGTGTGATGGACCCGATCGCACTTCCGTATCAGCCCTAGTGATCGACATCTCTCGTCAACATGACTTCGGAGACCAACTAAGGTCGAGCCAATAGTTTTTGATCCGCACGATAGGATCTTGCTTGATGGGGCTGGCCTTCCGCCTTGAATGCATGGCGATATGATATACGATTATTCATGGATCGGGATTTGGGGAGCTTGTAACCATGATGAAACGTTTGATGACAATGCCGCTGATCGTGATCGCGATGTCAGCGTCCTTGGCCTCCCCCGCCGCCGCACAGGTTTCTCCTGAAGTTGCCGCCAAGGCGAAGGCCGATATCATCGCCGTCATTACCGCGATGGAGAAAGCGTGGAACAGCGGGGATTTCAAGGGCTATATGGCTGGCTTTGAAAATCCGGGCGTGCGGTTCGTCTCAGGCGGCCGCATCAAGGGCGGCTGGCAGGATGCGCTCGACCATTATGTGAAGGACTATGGCGGCTCGCCAGACGGGCGCGGCCAGCTCCATTTCTACGACATGACGGTCGAGGTCTATGCCCCCGATGCCGCGCTCCTCATTAGCCATTATCATCTGGAGCGGAAGGATCATCCGCAAGAAGGCATCAACACCCGCCTGTTCCGCAAGATAGACGGGCGGTGGGTTATCAGTATGAATCATGTCTCCTCGTTCGAGGCGCATGCCGGCGCGCCCGGCACAGAGGGTGTGCCCGTCCGCTAAAGGCGCAGACACCGACCGCAGCAGCCCCTACTCCAGGCCGTAATCAAGGAAAACCGCTATGTTATCGATCATCTTCGCCGCCGCCCTCCAGGCCTCAAGCCTCACTTCCGCCGGAGCGGCCATCGATCAGTTTCGCGAGACCGGCACATTGACCGCACCCAAGCCCACCGTGGCGAGCGATTTTCCCCCACCGCTCAAGCCCATGCCGATGCCCGCTCCGGAACGCGTCGCCTGGCCGACCCATGAGGGCGATTATGTCGTCCATGATTTCAAGTTCCGGAGCGGCGAAAGCCTGGCTGAGGTGCGCCTCCACTATACCACGCTCGGCAAGCCGCACAGGAACGCTGACGGCGAGATCGATAATGCGATCATGGTGCTGCACGGCACCGGCGGCAGCGGCAAGCAATTTCTCGTGCCGCAATTCGCAAACCTGCTCTATGGCCCCGGCCAGCCCCTCGACATCAGCAAATATTGGATCATCCTGCCCGACAATATCGGCCATGGCGGGTCAAGCAAGCCGTCGGACGGGCTGCACATGCGCTTCCCCAAATATGATTATGACGACATGGTGGATCTGCAGCACAAGCTGCTGACCGACGGGCTGGGCCTCAAGCATATCCGGCTGATTTTCGGCACCTCGATGGGCTGTATGCATGGCTTCATCTGGGGCGAAAGGTACCCGGATTTTCCGAAGGCGCTGATGCCGATGGCCTGTATGCCGACGCAGATCGCCGGGCTTAACCGACAGTGGCGGCAAATGGCGATGGATGCGATTGTGAACGACCCGGCCTGGATGGGCGGCGAGTATAAGACCGAGCCGCTCCAGGGCATCCGGACCGCCTCCTCCATCCTCTTCATCGCAGGGTCCCGCCCGATCAACTATCAGGCGCTGTACCCGACCCGCGATAAAGCGGTGGCCGCGGTGCGTGCCGCGGTCGAGCGCGACATGAAAACCCGCGACGCCAATGACTTCCTGTTCCAGTTCGACAGTTCGCGCAACTATAACCCCTGGCCGGGGATAGAGAAGATCAAGGCACCGACCATGTGGGTCAACTCGGCCGACGACTTCATCAATCCGCGCAACTTGCCTTATCCAGAATGGACGGTGAAGCGCAACCCGGTCATACAGTATCGCCTGATCCCGGAAAGCACCGAAACCCGTGGCCACGGCACCCACACCTGGGCGAAATTCTGGATCGAGGACCTGAAGGCCTTGATGGCGCGCACGGGCGACTGACCGCCCGGCCGCTGGCGTGTCGTCAGGATATTTTGCCGCCTGACAGCATCATGGCTGCGATGGTGAAGAGCGTGACAGGGGCCAGCACGAGGGCGACGGCGATAACGCCATTCAGGCCCCAGATGAAGCCGGCCGCGACCCAAAACATGATGAGGTTCAGAACCGCGAAAATGAGTGCCTCTTCACTTTTGCCGGCGTCCTTGATCATATGCCCGACGAACGGAAGCGAAAGCAGCAGGCGTTTAAACAGTGACGGGCGAACGGCGATAGTGTCGGTCATGAGGCATAACTCCAATCAATAAGAACAGGTGCGGCGCTATGGGCTGC
Organism: Kordiimonas marina; assembly: GCF_023006325.1. Taxonomy (GTDB): domain Bacteria; phylum Pseudomonadota; class Alphaproteobacteria; order Sphingomonadales; family Kordiimonadaceae; genus Kordiimonas; species Kordiimonas marina. The sequence goes on along the minus strand of NZ_JAINDF010000003.1, from coordinate 153,781 downwards.
GCCGCGCGGAGATAGCCTTAGCGGGCGTGAGCGTCACTGCGGGCAAGTGTCGCACCCTGCCCCTTATGCGGAACCGGCTGGCGACTTGATGAGAGCTTCGACCGGTGAGCGACGATATAAAGGAAACAAACGAAATATATGCCGATAACAAGCGCGCCCACCCACTCTATTTTGAGGAAATTCCCCAAGAAAGCCGCTGTTAAGAGTGCGAGCGCGGTAAAATTGATGAGCCAATAGCGCCCGCGTCCGAGCCTTTTAACCGTGAGGCCGAGATTGTCCGTATAAAGCCGAACAAGTGAATCGAGCGAGTTGATCACGAAGGTGATGCCGACAAAGATCATCGCCCAATTGATGAGTCCTTCCGTGGCGAACCCATGCTCGTGATAATAATAAAGCACGGAGAACCAGAGCGCGATCGGGATGGACGGTACCACCACCATGGCGAGGAAGACCTGATATGTCCTCAGTCCGCCGATGAATTGCGCGGTAAACTGGCCGATCATGATGCTCCAGGCGAACCACCAGTAGAGATAAAAGGCGTGATACTGGTTGATCGGCAGCATGAATTTATCGAGGTGTTTGAAATAGCCGCCAATCAGCCCCAGGGTTGAAAGATAGTCCGCAAAGGACCCGCCCTTCATAAGCGACGCTATCCACAGGAACAGGATAAGCGCGCCAAACAGGCCTGAGCTGGCAAGGCTCAGAATCCGGATATATTTGATATCCATGCTGGAGAAAACCGCAGCCCCAATCACCACAAGCACGATGGCCATGAAAATGACAGGGGCCGCCTTATTCTCGGCAAGGGAGGGAATATACCAGGGCAAGTTGGCGAGAAGCAGGTATGCCGTGAAGGCACAAGTCCCAATAATAACTATATTGTTCAGCAGCTTAACGGGCCATAGCTCGAAAAACCGTACCTTGGGTTCGATCAGGCAGAAATAGCTGCATGTCAGGAAATAGAAACCCCAGATCAGGAAGCCCCAGAAGCCGAATTCGATGGCGAGCGGGTTGGTGAAGCCATATTCGGGGTGGGTCGCAAGGTCGGTGTAGGTCCCGAACTCGGTCAGCGGAAACATGATAAGCCCGACATCGAGCCCTGACGTAAACAGGATGGCGATAAAGGTAATCGTCGGGACCGGAAGCGGGCCCTCACACCGGACACGCCCCCACCGGAAAAGAATGTACAGAACCGCTGCAAAGGTGAAGATGAGGCCAAGGCTCAACCATGCTGTCATCGGCCTGCCCTCATGCTATGCCATACGTCCTGTCTGATGTTTCACTCCCGTTTGTTATCAATTTATGTCGTAGGTCATTATTGTTCGGAGGGGCGTTCAGCTGCGTCCTGGCGCTGTCGGTTTTGCCAGTCGGCATCTTCGAAATGCGGTAGATCAGAAGGCGCCAGCGGCGCCCGCCCGAGGATTATGTCCGCCGCTTTTTCCGCCACCATGATGGTTGGCGCATTGAGGTTGCCGTTCGGCAGCGTCGGGAAGATGGACGAATCCACAACGCGCAGGCCCTCAAGCCCCCGCACTTTGGCTTCAGGCGTAACCACGGCCATATCGTCCACCCCCATCCTGCAGCTACAGGAGGGATGGTAAGCACTTTCCACATTCTGCCGGACAAAGGCGTCGATCTGGTCATCCGTCACAATATTGGCCCCAGGCTGGATTTCATTGCCGCGGTATGCGTCGAAAGCGGGTTGGTTGATGATCTCCCGCGTCAGCCGCACGCACGCGCGGAACCCTGCGATATCATCTTCATGTTGCAGATAATTGAACCTGATGGCCGGGGCGTCCTCAGCCCGGGCGGAAAGGGCCTTCACGGAGCCCCTGCTCTTGGGTTTATTGTGGCCGACATGGACCTGGAAGCCATGGCCATTAAAGGCGGATTTGCCGTCATACCGGATTGCAGCCGGCAAGAAATGATACTGGATATCAGGCCAGGCAACCCCTGCTTTCGACCGGATAAACCCACACGATTCAAAGTGGTTCGTGGCCCCGAGACCACGTTTGGTCAGGATCCATTCAGCGCCGATCAAGCCCTTGCTGAACCAATCGAGCTTGCCGTTGAGCGTGATGGGCTCATTACATTCATATTGAAAATAAAATTCGATATGGTCCTGCAGGTTTTCACCGACCCCCGGCAAGTCATGTGTGGGGGTAATGCCCGCGTCCTTGAGGGTATCGGGATTACCGATACCGGAAAGCTGCAGGATATGCGGGGAGCCGATCGGCCCCGCCGACAGGATCACTTCCCGCCCTGCGGATGCAGATTGTTCACGGCCGTGCTGGGTGAAAACGACCCCTGCGGCCCTTTTGCCATCAAGCAGCAGCCTTTCAACCCGGACGCCGGTCAAAACCGTCAGGTTCGGCCGTTTCATGGCAGGGCGCAGATAGGCGTTCGATGCCGACCAGCGCACGCCGTCTTTCACGGTCATATGCATGGGGCCGAAGCCCTCCTGATTGAAACCGTTATAATCCGGGGTTCCCAGATAGCCCGCTTCAACACCGGCCTTGATGAAGGCCCGGTAGAGCGGGTTCTGCATTTCATTGCCGTTGTTAACCGCCAAAGGGCCATGATCGCCGCGGTATTCATCACCCCCGAAAGCCCAGGTTTCAGCCTTTTTGAAGTAAGGCAGGCAGTGGGCATAATCCCAGCCTTCGGCGCCTTCTTGCGCCCATTCGTCGAAATCACGGGCGTGACCGCGCACATAGACCATGCCGTTGATGGAGGACGAGCCCCCGAGCACTTTACCGCGCGGGCAATGGAGGCGCCTGCCGTCAAGCCCTGGCTCAGGCTCGGAATAATATTGCCAGGCGTATTTCTTGGTGTTCATCGGGATCGACAGCGCCGTCGGCATCTGGATGAAGATGCTTTTGTCCGACCCACCGGCTTCCAGAAGCAGGACAGAATACTGCCCGCTTTCGGTCAAACGATTTGCAAGAACGCAGCCCGCCGAGCCTGCGCCGACGATGATAAAATCATATTTTTTTGCCATCAGAACGGGCTTTCGACCGGGGTCATGCCGACATAGACGGCCTTGAGCTGGGTATAGGCCTTGATCGTCTCAAGCCCATTTTCCCGCCCGATACCGGACTGTTTATAGCCGCCGACAGGCATTTCGGCTGGCGATGCGCCATAGGCATTGATCCAGCAGATCCCGGCCTGAAGCCGATGGATCACCCTGTGGGCGCGCCTGATATCCTTGGTGAAGACGCCAGCGGCCAAGCCATAATGGGTGTCGTTGGCGCGGGCAATCACCTCGTCCTCATCATCGAAGACCAGAACCGACATGACCGGCCCGAAAATCTCTTCCTGTGCGATTGTCATGGCATCCGTGCAATCGGCGAATACCGTCGGTGCAACGAAATAGCCGCCTTCGCAGCCGTCTGGCGACACGGTGTTGCCGCCGGTTATCAGACGGGCGCCCTCAGCAATACCTTTGGCGATATAAGCGAGGACCAGATCCCGGTGTTTTTCAGAAATCAACGCCCCAAGATTGGTTCTTTCATTCCCTGGATTACCAATAATTACATTGGTTTCTGTTCTTTCTTTAACCCTATTCAGGAAGTCATCATATAGCGACCGATGAACAAAAACCCGTGTGCCGTTGGTGCAGACCTCGCCCTGGGTATAGAAATTGGCCAGCATCGCGGCGGATACGGCTTCTTCCAACTCAGCGTCGTCGAAGATGATGAGCGGCGATTTGCCGCCAAGTTCCATGGTGACATCCTTCAGCGAACTTGCGGCTGCCGCCATGACCTTTTTGCCGGTCCCTACTTCCCCGGTGAAGGAAACCTTTGCGATCCGGTCGTTATGGGTCAGCCACTCACCAATCTCGGCACCGCCCTGAACAACATTGAAAACACCGGCCGGAACACCGGCCTCGATGAAGATTTCCGCGAGCTTGATGGCCCCAAGCGGTGTTTCTTCCGATGGCTTGAAGATCATGGCGTTGCCGCACGCCAAGGCGGGCGCGGCTTTCCAGCAGGCGATCTGAAGCGGGTAGTTCCAGGCGCCGATCCCGGCACAGACGCCGAGCGGTTCCCGGCGGGTATAATAGAAGTCACCCCCAAGGTCCTGTTGGTTGCCTTCTATGGCTGCGGCAAGCCCCGCGAAGAACTCGATGGCATCGGCCCCGGTGACGACGTCAACGGTAGAGGCTTCCTGCCAGGGTTTTCCCGTGTCCGTCACTTCGATCGCCGCGAGCGCATCATTTCTTTCCCGCAGAAGTGAGACGGCTTTCAGGAGGATGCGGCCCCGTTCCACGCCCGGCATGGCAGACCAGACTGCAAACCCCTCCTCCGCGCTTTTTATAGCTTCTTCCAGGACAAAAGTATCCGCAATTTCAACGCTATAGACCACCTTGCCTGTAGCCGGGTTTATCACCGGCAGGGTTTCCCCTGTTTTATTGGCAAGAAAGCGTCCCCCCACGAAATTCTGGTAAATAGGATCTGTCATCAAACTCTTTCATCTTCAAACCACCCTGCCGCCCAACCATGGCAGGTGCCCTATACGGGCCTTAGGGGGTAAATGTTTAACTTGAATGACTATTCAATAAAACCTTTAATCTGGCACAAATGGCCGATCCCGTGGGTTTAGAGCGAATTCGGAGAATATTTAACCTATTTTGACGTTTGTCAGGTTCTTGTCAGCAGCAAATAGGTATGGTCGCGACCATGATGAGAAAACTCGCCATTGCTATCCTGCTGCTGCTGCCTGGTGCTTATGCTCCTGGCGCGATGGCGACCGTGCATCCGCCCGGGCCGGAAAGCAGTGAGCAAAAGCACAGTGTCGACCATCTGACGGCCCGCGCAGCGCTTGACCGCGGCGAGGTCCTGTCGCTTGAAACAGTGCTCGCCATGGTGCGCCCGAAGCTGAAGGACGAGATCGTCGGCATCAAGTTCGAGATGCACCGCGGTATATGGTATTACGAATTCCGCACCGTCGATAAGGCCGGCCACCTGCATTATATCCACGCCAATGCCAAGACCGGAATCATCCAAAAAGTGGAGAACCATCCATGAAGGTTCTCCTCGTTGAAGATGACGACCGGATCGCAAGCGAGGTCGAGCATGCGCTCGTCGAGGCCGGCTATCTTGTCGACCGCACCGCCGATGGCCAGGAAGCCTGGTTCAAGGGCGATGTCGAAGACTATGACGCCGTCATCCTGGACCTTGGCCTGCCGTCGATGGATGGCCTTGCCGTTCTCAAGCACTGGCGCGCCAATGACCGCACCTGCCCTGTCCTGATCCTGACCGCGCGCGGCAGCTGGGCCGAACGGGTGGATGGGATAGACGCCGGTGCTGATGATTACCTGCCGAAACCTTTCCAGATGCCGGAACTGATGGCCCGTCTTCGCGCCATTACCCGCCGGGCAACCGGCCGAACCCAGCCGGTGATCAAGATTGGTCCCGTAATGCTGGACCCGCGCACCATGAAGGTGGACGTGGGTGGCCGTAACCCCAACTTGTCCGCGCAGGAATACCGCCTGCTTGCCTACCTCATGCATCATGCCGGGCGCGTTGTCTCCCAGGCGGAGCTGATCGAGCACCTCTATCCCGGCGATAGCGATACCACCGAAAACACCATCGAGGTGATGGTCGGCCGGGTACGCCGCAAGCTTGGCGCCAATATTATCCTGACCCGCCGCGGGTTTGGCTATGTGGTGGAGGATGAAGCGAAATGAGCTTTCGGTCCCTCCGCCTCCGCCTTCTCATCGCTGCTGCCGCCGCAATCTCGGTTGCGCTGATCCTTGGTGGCTTCGGGCTTGAATATCTGTTCGACCGCCATGTTGAACGCCGGGTTCAGGATGAACTGGCCACCTATCTGCGCCAACTGTCCGGCGGGATCGAATTTGCCCCTGACGGAAGCTTCAGCCTGCGGATGCCGCTGGCGGACCCACGTTTCGACCAGCCTTTCAGCGGTCTCTACTGGCAGGTGGAAGACAATGACCGTGGGCAGGCCATATATTCCCGCTCGCTGTGGGATACCAAGATCGCGCTACCGCCCGACCCGCTTAAAGTCGGCGCCATTCACCGCCATATCCTGCCGGGGCCGGATCACACCACGCTTCTGGTGCAGGAGCGCCGCATCATTATCCCGACGACGAAGGGGGACCGGTCGCTCCGCATGGCGGTTGGCCTTGATGAAGCCGACCTTGTCCAGGCGCGCGCCGCCTTCGCGGCAGAGTTGAAGCCATCAATGGCGATCCTCGGGCTTGTGCTGCTGATCGCTGTCTGGTTCCAGGTCGGCATGGGCTTGAAGCCGCTTGAGGCGGTCCGCCGCGGTGTCATGGCTATCCGTACCGGGGATGCCCGCCGCCTGAGCGCCGACCAGCCGGATGAGGTCAAGCCGCTCATTGATGAAGTGAATGACCTTCTTGAAGCCCAGGAACAAGCCGTGGAACGGGCCCGAACCCGGGCGGGCGACCTTGCCCATGGCCTGAAAACGCCGCTGACCGTGCTACAGGGCGAAGCCCGGCGCCTGCGTGAGCGCGGCCAGGATGAGATAGCCGAGGAAATCGAACGCCTTGTTGATGTCATGCGCCGTCATGTCGACCAGGAACTTAACCGCACCCGGCTTGATGAACGCGGCACCCTTCGCGGTGTCCGCACCCCCTTGAGGGAAATGGCCGAACGCGTTGTCCGTACCCTACAGCGCACGCCCGCTGGCGAAAGTCATGCCTGGCACATCGATATCGCGCCCGACCTTACGGTTCAGATGAACCGTGATGATCTGGTCGAACTGCTGGGCAACCTGCTCGATAACGCCGCCAAATGGGCAACGGGCAACATATGGCTCCGCGCCAATGCGGCGGGGCCTCAACATGTGATGCTTATCGTCGAAGACGATGGCCCCGGTGTTCCCGCCGAAGGCTTGCCCCGGCTGGGGGAGCGTGGTGTTCGCCTGGACGAAGCCGCCCCAGGTAACGGCCTCGGCCTCGCCATCGTGCGGGACATTGTCACCGCATACGGCGGCAGTATTCATTTTACCAATCGCCCCAAGGGTGGCCTCCATATTGACGCGAGGCTGCCATGTTAACCCCTGTTTTAATCCCCTTTCCCCACCGTAGAGGACTGGTTCCTATGTTTTTGAAACATGCAGTTGCAGCATTCCTGCTTTCCGGCGTTGCCGCCGGTATGGCGTCCGCCGCGCCGATTGAGCTTACTCAGGCGCAAATCGACCATCTGGGCATCCGCCTCAAAACGGTGGAAGCCGCCCAGAAAATGTCGCTGAGCACCTTGCCCGGCAAGATTACCGCGCCGATGAACGCTCGTCTCGCGGTGGCTGCCCCGTTTGCGGGCTCGGTCATGTCGCTTGCTGCCCTTGAGGGCAAGGCGGTGAAGAAAGGCGATACCCTCCTGACCATCGCCAGTGGGGATTACCTGACAGGCCGCTCTGAAATGCAGCAGCACAAGGCTGAATATCAAACCGCCAAGGCGGCCGCTGTTCGGCTTCGTAAGCTGGCGAAAGAAGGCATTATCGCCGAAGCCCGTGCCCAGGAAGCCGAAGCCCGCGCCAAACAACTGAAGGCTGCCCTCAATGCCTTGGAACGCCGGCTGTCCCTTGCCGCTGCCGATCCTAAGCAAACGGGTGTTTACCGCCTGACCGCCCCGCGGGATGCGCGGGTTGCCGTGGTGGATGCCGAACCGGGTGACATGGTCGACGCCATGGAAACCGTTGTGACACTTGAAACGTCTGCGGATGCCTGGGTTGAAGCCAAGCTGCCGCCCGCGCTCGTCGGGGCCGTCTCCGAAGGCTATGAGATTTCCGTCGCACCGGGTGACCTCAAGGGTCATGTCATCGCCGTTGGCAAGGTTATCAACCCCAAGACCCACTCGGCCACTGTGCGCGGTGTGCTGGATAGCGCAGGCAAGCTGCCACTTGGCCATGCCGTGCAGGTAACCGTGTTCGCTCCCGCGCCTGATGGCTCAATCGCCGTCCCGCGCTCGGCCATCATTCGGGTCGACGGCAAGGAAACCATTTTCGTGGCAAACGGCAAATCCTTTGATGCTGTGCAGGTAGACGTGCTGGCGCTCGGGGCTGAGATGGCCACCGTGACCGGGCCGGTCAAGCCTGGGGCGACCGTCGCCGTTGCAGGCGTGTCCGCCCTTAAAGCCATCGCGCAGCAGGAATAGAGCCATGCTGTCAAAAATCATAGAATTCGCGCTGTCACAGCGCTTGCTCATTCTGGTGCTCTCGCTTCTCATCGCGGGCGCCGGGGGCTATTCCTTCTCGAAATTGCCGATTGATGCTTTCCCCGATATTTCGCCGACCCAGGTGAAAATCATCCTCAAGGCGCCGGGTATGACGCCTGAGGAAGTGGAACAGCGCATCAATATGCCGCTGGAGATGGAGCTTCTCGGCATTCCGAAGCAGACCATTCTGCGCTCAGTTGCCAAATATGCCATCGCCGACGTCACTATCGACTTCGAGGAAGGGACCGACGTTTACTGGGCGCGTCAGCAGGTCGCCGAACGGCTGGCCGGGGTCATGGATATCCTGCCTGTCACCGTCTCAGGCGGGCTGGCACCGATCTCCACGCCGCTGTCCGATGTCTTCATGTTTACGATTGAAGGCGGCGGCTTAAGCCTTGAAGAACGCCGCACACTTCTGGATTGGACAATCCGGCCCGCACTCCGGACCCTGCCGGGTGTTGCTGACGTCAACGCGCTCGGCGGCCGTGTCCGCACCTTTGAAGTCGTGCCGAACAACGCTGCCCTTCTGGGCGCAGGCCTTACAGTTGCCGACCTTAAAGACGCCATCGAAATGGCCAACCGGAATGACGGGGCCGGCCGCCTTGATGACGGTGAGGAAGGCCTTATCGTTCGGGCCGTCGGCGCAATTCAGACACTGGATGACCTTCGCCAGATCGTCGTGAGCCAGAACCACGGCCATGTGCTTAGGGTGCAAGACCTTGCCAAGGTGCGCTTCGGGTCGCTCACCCGCTATGGCGCCGTTACCAAAAACGGCCAGGGTGAAGCGGTCGAAGGGCTTGTCCTCGCCCTGCGCGGTGCCGATGCCCGTGCTGTTGTGGATGAGGTCAAAGCACGTATCAAGGAGTTGAAGCCCAGTCTGCCGGAAGGCGTGAATATCAACGTCTTTTACGACCGGTCCACGCTGATCGAACGTGCCGTCGGCACGGTTTCCAGCGCGCTTGTTGAAGCCACGGTGCTTGTGGTGGTCCTGCTGCTCCTGTTCCTCGGGAACGTCCGGGCTGCGCTCGTTGTGGCGGTGACGCTGCCGTTCGCCGCCCTGATCACCTTCATGATGATGCGCACGTTCGGTTTGACCGCAAACCTCATGAGCCTCGGAGGGTTGGCAATCGCCATCGGTATGCTGGTCGATGCTGCCGTCGTGGTGGTGGAAAACACGGTCGAGCACCTGGCGCATCATAAGAAAGAAGCCAAGGTCCCTGCCCTCCATAGGGTTTACCGGGCTACCACTGAAGTGGCCGTGCCTGTGGCATCGGGTATCCTGATCATCTGTCTGGTGTTCCTGCCGCTCCTGTCCTTGCAGGGCCTTGAAGGCAAGCTGTTCGCGCCGGTTGCACTGACCATCGTGTTCGCGCTGTCGGGCTCGCTTGTGCTGTCGCTGACGCTGATCCCGGTCCTGTCATCCTTCGCCCTGAAGGCTGGCGCCCATGCCGACCCTTGGCTTATGCGCCAGATCATGCCGCGCTACCGCAAGCTTCTGGATATGGCGCTCAATCGTCCTTCCCCGGTTTATGCGCTTGCCGGCGTCGGGCTTATCGCTGCCGTCATCAGCTATATGGCTGTGGGCAAGACCTTCATGCCCACCATGGATGAAGGCGCGATCCTGTTGCAGACCACCAAACTGCCGTCCGTGAACCTCAACCGCAGCACCAAGGGTGACCTGTCGGTAGAACAGGCGGTCATGAAGGCTGTCCCTGAAGTCACCGGCGTTTATGCGCGCCTGGGCTCGGACGAACTGGGCCTTGACCCGATGGGCCTCAATGAAAGCGATATCTTCCTGACGCTCAAGCCCAAGGAAGAATGGCGCAAGCCGGATAAGGTCTGGCTCACGGACCAGATCCGCCAAGTCATGGACAATTATCCGGGGGTCGATTTCGCCTTTACGCAGCCGATTGAGATGCGGGTATCCGAAATGCTCACCGGTAGCCGCGGAGACTTGGCAATCAAGGTTTTTGGTCCCGATCTTAAAGTATTGGGTAAACTGGCGGGCGAAATCCAGAAGGTCGTCGGCAGCATCAATGGTGCTGCGGAAGTGATGACCGTCGCCAATGACAACGTCCAGTATCTTCAGGTTGGCATCAACAGGCTCGCCGCCGGTGCCGCCGGGCTCAAAATCTCGGACGTTCAGGATGAGCTCCGGGCCCAGCTTGAAGGCACCCGCGCAGGCTATGTCGCCAAACTCAATCGCCGTATCCCGATCCTGATCCGTGGTGAAGGCGATGTCCGTGACCGGCCTGAGGTGTTCGAGAACCATATGATGGCAACCCCGAACGGCGGTATGGTGCGCCTAAGCGATATCGCCCACATCAGTATGCCGGAAGGTGCGGTGAAGATTGACCGTGAAAACGCGTCCCGCTTCGCCGTCATCCAGGCTTATGTCAGCGGCCGTGACCTCGTCGGTTTCGTGCAGGACGCACAGGCGCAGGTTGCCGCTAAAGTACCGCTGCCGCCGGGCTACCGGCTGGTTTGGGGTGGCCAGTTCGAGAACCAGAAACGGGCCGCGGCCCGCCTGGCGATCGTTGTCCCGCTTGCCATCGCGCTTATCTTCCTGGTGCTGTTCGCCACGCTGCGGTCGGTCCGGCAGTCCATGCTGATCCTCGCGAACATCCCGTTCGCGCTGGTGGGTGGCGTCGTTGCCCTGTGGATTTCCGGCCAGTATCTGTCGGTTCCAGCCTCGGTGGGCTTTATCGCCCTCCTCGGGATCGCGGTGTTGAACGGCCTTGTGCTTGTGGCGCACTTCAACCAGTTGATCGCGCTCGGCATGGATGCCCGCTCGGTGGTGTTTGAAGGGGCCCAGCGCCGGTTGCGGCCGGTTCTGATGACGGCCTGTATCACGGCCTTCGGCCTGATCCCGCTGTTGTTCGCAACCGGACCGGGGTCTGAGATCCAGAAACCGCTCGCGATTGTGGTGATTGGCGGCCTCGCCAGTTCGACCCTGCTCACCCTGTTCCTGTTACCGATCCTGTTCCGCCGCTTTGGCGCGGTGCCGGAAGTAACCTCCCTTTCAGTGGAAAGGAGCGACGCATGACCGAAGCATTGTGCAAGCTCGCTATCGTCTGCCCGACTGAGGTCGCGGAAGACATTGTCGATACTCTTCTCGAGCTGGAGCCGTCCCTGCCTGGGTTCACGACCTTTGCGGCGGACGGCCACGGCCAGGATTTCAGCCATGCCTCCGCGCAGGAACATGTGCGCGGACGCATCGGGCGGCGCGTCCTGTGGGCCGTGCTGGCTGAGAGTGATGTGAAGCGTGCGCTTGAGGCGGTGAAAGCCCGCAGCAAGGGCGCCCATGTCATCTACTGGACCGAACCCGTACTCGAATATGGGAGTCTGTGATGAAGATTACCCCTACTATTGTCGGTCTGCTTCTGACGGTTGCCCCGGTGTTTTCACCCGCGACCGCTGAAGACCAAGACGCTTTCCTGCCGCCCTTCGACATGGTGCAGCAGGCGATCAACGAGCATCCCATGGTGAACGCTGCCTCGGCCCGTTTCACGGCGGCGGAGGCTGATGCCCGCGGCCGCCGCGCAGGCCACGATTATACCTTCAGCGGCAGTTACATGCGCCGTGACACGCCGGAAGGCAATTATGGCGAGCTGGACGGTACCCTCAGCCGCGCCATTCGCCTGCCGGGCAAGGCCAAGGCCGACCGCAAGATCGGCGCGCTCGGCATGGAAGTCGCGGAAAATGCCCGCGATGACGCCCGCCATCAGGTCGCCTTGCTCCTGAAGGACCACTGGATGGCTTGGCTTGCGGCCTCGGCTGTCGCCAAGGTCGACCAGGAAGCGCTCGGCACTTACGAGCGCGAGCTCAAGGCCGTGAAGGAGCGTAAGCGCCTCAAGGATGCGGCTGAACTGGACGTGGAAATGGTCGAAACCGCCCTCATGCAGGCCAAGGCCACAGCCCAAGCCAGCAAGGCCAGGGAGCTGGAGGCCAAACGCGCGCTGCACCGTATCTTCCCGGACCTCGCCCTGCCCGCAACCGCCCCGGCCCTGCCGGACCCGACAGAGACCGGTCACACCCGGCGCGAATGGCATGACCTCATCCTGACCCGCAGCCATGAACTCAAGATGGCTGAACAGGAAGCGCAGCGTCAGTTGGCGCTCGCCCACCGGGCCAAGCTCGACAAGATGCCGGACCCGAGTGTCGGTGTCCGTCTGTTCCGTGAACGCGGCGGGACGGAGACCGGCGTGGGTGTCGTCTTCTCGATGCCCTTCGGCATGTCACGCAGGTCAGCGCAGAGTGACTATCAGCGTGCTCAGGCTGTTGCTGCTGCCGCAGAAGCGCAACAGGCCCGCCGTGACCTTGAAGTGTTGGCTGAACGGGACATCACCCGGGCACAAACCGGCCTCGGCATTTGGCAGGATGCCCAATCGGCCGAGAAATCCGGCATGGCCGTCACCAAACGTTTCGCCCGCGCGGTTGAGCTGGGTGAGCGTGACCTGACTGACTATCTGCGCGCGCTCCGCCAGCAGTATGAGCTCAAGCGCTCTGAAGTCATGGCACGGGCGGAAGCGCAGAATGCCACGCTTCAGCTCAAGATCGATTCACACGAGATTTGGGTGCGTCACGCCGAAGGCGAACACGAACACCATGAATAATCTCGTCTAAAGTTTACCCCCCAGGCTGTGACCCGGCACTCTATTCTCCTCGTCCGGGTCACAGCCGACCCCTAATTTCAAAATACAGTCTATGGTTTGACAAGCGTCAAGGTAGCGCCCAGCATTAGCCCGTACCCAAGGATAACGGTGCAAAGGTTAGGGAGGACCCGCCGCCATGACAGCCAGGACAGTTATCCACCAGAAAAACGACCCCAAGTGCCCACCCAATATGGACGATTATGGCGCCGTGCGTGCGCGCTTCACCTGGGAAGGCGCCCGTAGGACGCTCGATGGCCTTGCCGGAGGTGGCCTCAATATCGCTTATGAGGCTGTGGACCGGCATGTCCGCCACGGAAAGGGCGATAAGACCGCCATTCGCTGGCTCGCCAAATCAGGCGAGGTGACAGACATCAGCTATGCGGAGCTCAAGACCCGCACGGCACGTTTTGCGGCTGCGCTTGAAAGCCTTGGCGTCAAGAAAGGCGACCGTGTCTTCGCCCTGCTCGGCCGTGTGCCTGAGCTTTATATCACGGCGCTTGGCACCCTGAAGCGTGGCGCCGTTTTCTCCCCGCTCTTTTCCGCCTTCGGGCCGGAACCGGTGAAAGCCCGTATGGGCATCGGTGAAGGCCAGGTTCTTGTGACCACCGCGCAATATTACCGCAAAAAAGTTGCCCCCATCCGAGCCGACCTGCCCAAGCTCACGCATGTTCTGATTGTCGGAGACGGTGATCTGCCGGAAGGCACCCAGTCCTTCGATGGGCTGATGAAACGTGCCCGTGATGACTTTGAAACTGTCACCACCCAGGAAGAGGACCCGGCGCTCCTGCATTTCACCAGTGGCACCACCGGCAAGCCCAAAGGCGCGATCCATGTCCATCAGGCGGTGGTCGCCCATCACGCGACGGCTGAGCTGGCGCTCGACCTGCATGAAAGCGACATCCTGTGGTGCACGGCGGACCCTGGCTGGGTAACGGGCACCTCTTACGGCATTATCGCGCCGCTCACGATCGGGGTCACCATGATCATCGATGAGGCCGAGTTCGACGCTGAACGCTGGTACAAAACATTGCAAGACCAGAAGGTTACGGTGTGGTACAGCGCGCCGACAGCGATCCGGATGCTGATGAAAACTGGTGCGGACCTTGCCAAAGGCTATGATCTCATGAGCCTGCGTTTCCTTGCCTCCGTGGGGGAGCCCCTCAATGCCGAGGCTGTGCTCTGGAGCAACGATGTCTTCGGCAAGCCCTTCCATGACAATTGGTGGCAGACCGAAACCGGCGCGATCATGATCGCCAATTTCGCCGTGGGGGACGTCAAACCCGGGTCGATGGGCCGTCCCCTGCCCGGCGTCGATGCCGGCATTGTCGACCGGGAGGCCGACGGCAGCCTGAAGGATGTGACGGAAACCGGCGCAGTGGGCGAGCTTGCCCTCCGCCCCGGCTGGCCGTCCATGTTCCGCGGCTACCTGCATGAGGAAGAACGCTACAAGAAATGCTTCGTAGACGGCTGGTACCTGACCGGTGACCTCGCCATGCGTGATGCGGACGGCTATTTCTGGTTCGTCGGCCGTGCCGATGACATGATCAAATCCTCCGGCCACCTTATCGGCCCATTTGAAGTGGAAAGCGCGCTCGTGGAACACCCAGCCGTCGCCGAAGCCGCGGTGATCGGCATACCCGATGAACGGGCGGGTGAAGTGGTCAAGGCCTATGTCACGCTGCATCACGGCTATGAAGCGTCAGACGAGCTGGAGCGGGATATTATGGCCCATGCACGGCGCGCACTGGGGTCCGCTGTCGCTCCACGGCTTATCACCTTTGCCGCCGACCTCCCGAAAACGCGCTCAGGCAAGATCATGCGGCGGCTCCTGAAGGCGCGTGAGCTCGGCTTGCCTGAAGGCGATACCTCGACCTTGGAGACATTTTCATGAGTGCGAAGGATAAGGACCTCAGACCGCATCTCACGCGCGATCACTGCCTTGATCTGATGCGCAATATGCTCCGCATCCGCCGGTTCGAGGAAAAGGCCGCCGAGCTTTACACGCAGGAGAAAATCCGCGGGTTCCTGCACCTTTATATCGGTGAAGAAGCGGTGGCGACCGGTGTGATGCAGACACTGACACCCGAGGACGCCATCGTCGCGACCTACCGCGAACACGGCCATGCCCTCGTCCGCGGTGTGCCGATGACCGGTGTCATGGCGGAAATGTATGGCAAATCAGGCGGGGTCTCCAAAGGGCGCGGCGGCTCCATGCATATTTTCTCGGCCGAGCACCGCTTCTACGGCGGCAATGCCATTGTCGGCGGCGGCTTGCCGCTTGCGGTCGGCCTGGCGCTCGCGGACAAGATGCAGAACCGGCCGAACGTCACCGTCTGCTTCTTCGGGGAAGGCGCGGCCGCTGAGGGCGAATTCCATGAGAGCCTGAACCTGGCGGCGCTTTGGCAGCTGCCGGTGCTTTTCGTCTGCGAAAACAACCTCTATGCCATGGGCACAGCGTTGGCCCGGTCGGAATCCGAAACCGACATTCACGCCAAGGCGGCGAGCTACAAGATCACGTCTGAGGCCGTGGACGGTATGAATGTGGTGGATGTGGAAGCCGCGGCACGGCGCGCGGTTGCTGCCGTCAGGGACGGGAAAGGCCCCTATTTCCTCGAGTGCCGGACCTACCGGTTCCGGGCCCATTCCATGTTCGACCCGCAGCTGTACCGCAGCAAGGACGAGGTGACTGAATGGGAAGAAAAAGGCCCGATCCGGCGCTTCAGCGACTGGGTAACCAAAAGCGGCCTTCTCCATGCGGATGACATTGAAGCCATCGAGGCCGATATCGCCAAGGAAGTCGAAGACGCGGTCGCCTTCGCGGAGGCCAGCCCTTGGGAAGAGGTAGAAACCCTGCTGGAAGACGTGGGAGCGGCATCATGAGCGAACAAGTCACATACCGGGATGCTGTGGGCGCCGCGATCCGGGACGCCATGACGGCAGATGACCGGGTTTTCATCATGGGTGAAGATGTCGGGCGCTACGGCGGCACCTATGCCGTGACCAAAGGCATGATCGAGGATTTCGGCGAAGACCGGGTCCGCGACACGCCGCTATCCGAATCCGGGTTCACCGGGGCTGGTATTGGCGCGGCCCTCGGCGGCATGAAGCCGATCGTTGAGATCATGACCGTGAATTTCAGCCTGCTGGCGCTTGACCAGATCCTGAACACCGCCGCCACCTTCCGCCATATGTCAGGCGGGCAGCTCAATATTCCTGTGGTGATCCGGATTTCAACGGGGGCCGGCAGACAGCTCGCCGCCCAGCATTCCCACAGCCTGGAAAATTGGTATGCCCATATTCCGGGCCTGAAGGTTCTGGCGCCGGCGACCGTGCAGGATGCCTACGCCATGCTGCGCCCTGCCCTTGAGGACCCGGACCCTGTGGTCATATTTGAGCACGTCATGCTCTATGGCCGCACTGAAGCTCTGGACAAGGAAGCGACCGTAGACTTGAGCTCTGCTGCGGTCCGCCGAAACGGCAGCGATATCAGCCTCATCACCTATGGCGGGTCGCTCTACAAGACCCTGGAAGCGGCTGAAAAGCTCGCCGAAGACGGTATCAGCGCCGAAGTCATCGATCTGCGCGTGCTGCGCCCGCTGGATGACGCCACGATCCTCAAGTCCGTCGGCAAGACGCGCCGGGCCGTCATTGTCGATGAAGGCTGGAAGACCGGCAGCCTCGCCGCAGAAGTCTCCGCCCGCATCATGGAAGGCGGTTTCTGGTCACTGGATGCCCCCGTGGGCCGGGTTTGTTCCGCCGAAGTGCCGATCCCCTACCCCAAACACTTGGAAGACGCGGCGCTGCCACAAGTGGACCGCATCATCGCGGCCGCGAAACTGGCGCTGGGGCGCTGAACGGAAGGCTATGACCATGAGCATCTTCAAAATGCCGTCCCTCGGCGCCGACATGGACGCTGGCACACTGGTTGAATGGAATGTGAAGCCGGGTGATGCGGTCAAACGCGGCGATATTGTCGCCGTGGTCGAAACCCAGAAAGGCGCGATCGAGGTCGAGATTTTCGAAACCGGCACGGTCTCCAAGCTGTTGGTGGAGGAAGGCACCACCGTGCCTGTGGGCACACCGCTCGCTGAAATCGAAGGCGAAGGTGCAAAGCCTGAGGAAACACCAGCGCCAGCACCAGCGCCGACATCTGCTCCAACTCCGGCCCCAACACCAGAACCGACACCCGAACCTACGCCCGAGCCGACACAGGCGCCTACGCCAGCACCAACCTCGGCCCCAACACCTGCGCCGACTGAACTGCCTGCCGCACCTGATAAGGCTGGCGAGAAGCCTGTCTCCCCGGCCGCGCGCAAGCTGGCTGCTGAAAAGGGCATCGACGTTGCCAAGCTCAAGGGCTCAGGCCCTGACGGCGCCATCGTCTATGCCGATGTGGAAGCGGTTGTTGGTCCCACCCACAAGAAAGAGGCCCCAGTCTCCGGCCCAAGCAAGCCATCCGCCCATCCGGGGCTCGATTTCGCGGAAATGCGCAAAGCCATCGCGCAGGCCATGGCGAAATCGAAACGGGAAATCCCGCATTATTACCTCAAGCATCAGATCAATATGCGGGCGGCCAGCCTGTGGCTTGATGAGACAAATGCCGAGCGTCCGCCCGAGGCGCGGCTTCTGATGGGCACCCTGCTCGTCAAGGCCGTGAGCCTGGCGCTGACCCGTTACCCGGAATTCAATGGCTTCTACGAGAACGACACTTTCCGCGCCGTGCCGGAGGTCCATTGCGGGCTTGCGGTCGCGATCCGGGGTGGTGGTCTGATTGCCCCTGCGCTTCATGACTGTGAAACACTTTCGCTCGATGACCTGATGGCGGCGATGCGGGACCTGGTCGGCCGCGTGCGTACAGGCCACCTCAGAAGCTCGGAACTGTCGGACCCGACGGTTACGATAACAAGCCTGGGCGAGCGCGGTGTCGATGAGGTTTACGGCGTCATTTACCCGCCGCAGGTAGCAATCATCGGCTTCGGGACGCTAGAGACCCGGCCTGTGGCTACAGAAGACGGCTTGGATGCCGCCCCCACCATCATCGCAACGCTCGCCGCCGATCACCGTGTCAGTGATGGCAGGCGCGGCGCTCTGTTCCTCAGGGAAATCGAAAAACTCTTACAAGTGCCGGAGGCCCTATGACCCGCGAAGACCTGACCCGTATTTTTGCCGAAGAGCTCACCAAAATCGCGCCGGACGCCAGCCTGGACGGTGTTGGGGAAGACGAAGACCTGCGCGACGCGCTCGATTTGGACTCCATGGATATCTCGAACCTCATCATCGGCCTGCATGAACGGCTGGG
This sequence comes from Kordiimonas marina, assembly GCF_023006325.1. Lineage (GTDB taxonomy): Bacteria > Pseudomonadota > Alphaproteobacteria > Sphingomonadales > Kordiimonadaceae > Kordiimonas > Kordiimonas marina. The sequence goes on along the minus strand of NZ_JAINDF010000003.1, from coordinate 135,623 downwards.
CGTGAATATTCCGGATAAGGATGCCGCCAAGATGGTAACGCTCAAGGGCGCGATCGATTATCTGGCGGCTTTGGCCTGAACAGCCACCTCACAAACCCGTCGGGTAGGTTTCGTCGAGTTCACCCTGATGCCAGCGCGTTGGAATATCGAGCGGCTTGAGGGCGGCGGTTTCATCATAATGGATGAGAAAGTCGAACTGCTCCGGCAGGCAGGCGGTGAAATAATGGCTCTGCCGCTCGGTGTCCGGTCGGTAGATCACGCCGATTGCCCGCTGTAGCCGGGGCTCAAGCAGGAAATCCGTCATGGCGTTGTCGCCACGCAGGTCGAGCATGAAGCGCTTATGGTTCACATGGTGGAACAGGCGCTCATAACTGCCTTCCAAGGGTGGGCGAACACGTTTGCGGCCAGCAGGCTCATCCCATTCCGAGGCCGCGGTAACCTCGCCTATCGCGGTCGTAAAGCCGATCAGGAGCGCGTCCTCACCGTGGCTTTCCCGAACGAGCTGGCCGATATTGAACTCGCCGCGCTTGGCCATTTCCGTGGCCGCGGCATTGCCCAGATGGGAATTGTGCGCCCAGACAACGACTTTGGCTGGCCGGCCGAGCCTATCGCTCAAGTACGTGCTGATATCGCCAAGGGCTGAAAACATATGCTGGTCCCGGAGGTTCCAGCTGCTCGGCCTGCCCCGGAACATGGTGCGGTAATATTCCTCCGCATTCTTGACCAGCTTGGCATTCTGTTCGGCGCAGAAATAATCCTCGCCGTCGACAATGCCGCTGTCGGTCATATAACGGTAGGCCTTATGCCGAAGCTCGATAAGCTGTGTGGCGATCTCATGCTCACAGCTTTCTGTGAGGCCGAATTCCGCCGCCCGGCCATAAAGTTGCGGCTTGTGGATGAAGTCGGCCAAACAGCCATAACGGCGTCTCGCGCGCTGTGCCGCAGGCGGATCGCGCTCGTCCAGATAATCGATCACGGCATGGGCGGAGGTGTTCATGCTATAGAGATCGAGGCCATAAAAATGCACGGGCTGCAGGCGACCACCCCGGTCATTATAGTCCCGCAGCCAGCGGATAAAGTGCAGAACTTCGGTATTGGCCCACATCCAGGACGGGAAACGTTCGAACCGCTTGAGGGCATCCTCAGGCAACATATGCGGCCTTGTGCCGGTGACATACTGGTTGATGGCATAGGCATCGGGCCAGTCAGCCTCAACAGCGACGGCGTCATAGCCAAGTTCGGTAATGAGCCGCATGGTGATTTCCGCGCGCGCCCGGTAAAAATCCTGCGTCCCGTGGGAGGCTTCGCCGATCAGGACATAGGTCTTGTTCTCTGCGGCCTCGATAATCGGGTCATAATCCGCCATCGAACCGCCCAGCGGTATCGCGCGCTGCTCCAGGGAGCGGACCGTCAGTTTGTCCATTTCCGTCAGGCTCATGAGGCATTTCCTCCGTCAGGGCCGTACCGGCCCAACAAATCGATCACTTCCTGGTCGCTGGTTTGACCAAACACCTGATACCAGCGCCCGACACCCCAAAAAGGCGACGGCTGATAGAGGCAGATGACCGTATCGGCCAGCTCCGCTAGTTCTTCACAGGTTTCGTACGCGCCAACGGGAACCGCGACGATAATCGCGTCCGCCCCGAGTTTTCTGAGCGCCGCAACAGCCGCCTTCATGGTGGCGCCGGTCGCCAGCCCATCATCGACGACGATCACCGTCTTGGCGTGAAGGTCCGGCATCGGCCTTCCGCCCCGGTACAGTTGGTTCCGGCGGGCCAGTTCAGGCATTTCCCGCCTGACGGCGGCAGTGACGACCGTCTCATCCAGGCCAAGCTGGCGGATGATCTGGTCATTGAGGATGGTGGTGCCGCCCATGGCAATCGCGCCCATGGCTAATTCTTCCTGCCCCGGGACCCCCAGTTTGCGGACCAGCATGACATCAAGCGGAACTTTGAGGGCTTTGGCGACTTCAACGGCAACAGGTACCCCGCCACGGGGGAGCGCCAGCAGAACTAAACCCTGCTGCCCCTGATAATCCTGCAGGGCATCGGCCAGTTGCTGCCCGGCATCTGTCCGGTCACGGAAGTGCATGGCTGACCCCCGTGTGATGCTTGAACCATTCCGCGGCCTTCAGGGCGACCTGTTCCAACGTGCCGGGTTCCTCGAACAGGTGCGTGGCCCCGGGGATCACCTCAATCCGGGACTGGTTATTCAAATGCGCAAGGGCTTGCTCGTTCAAGGCAAGAACCTGGGTATCAAACCCGCCGACGATAAGCAGGGTCGGTGCCTTGACGGCGGGCAGATAGTCCCCGGCCATGTCCGGCCGGCCGCCGCGCGAAACGATGGCGGCAATCGGCACGTCACTGTCCGCCGCGGCGATCAGCGCAGCCCCTGCCCCCGTGCTGGAGCCAAAATAGCCGATATGGAGGTGGCGTGTCTCCTGCGTGGCATGGACCCACGCGGCGACGTTCGCCAGTCGTGTGGCAAGAAGCGGAATATTGAAGCGCAAATGCCCTGTCCGCATGTCTTCCTGCCCCTCGGCTTCCGTGAGCAGATCAATCAGCAGGGTCGCGATATTATGGCCATGCAGGACTTCCGCGACATACCAGTTTCGCGGGCTGAAACGGCTGCTGCCGCTGCCATGCGCAAATATTACGATCTGTGTTGCTGTGGCAGGCACCGTCAGGCGGCCTTCCAGCATCGCGCTTTCTGTGGGGACAGAAACCGTAACATCATAGATAGGATACGCTGTACTGGACCTCTTGGCAGGCACCGTCATTCTCCTTGCCCTTTCAGGTCGCGCAAAACGTGCGGCCAGCATGGCTGGCACCATAGGAACGTTAGCCTTGTCCGCCATTGATGTTGGTCAATCAGCCAGGAAATTTCACGCTTGAACAGGCGCGGCTCAAAGAAAAAGGCGGTGAAAACCTAAGGTTTTACACCGCCGATGAGTGCTTGGGGAGGAACTCAGGGGTTACTTAAGCTCTTGCAACTTATCGATCCGGTCACCCAGCGTATGTTCGGGGACGCCAATGAGGTTCTTGGCATACTCGCCCGAGACTTTGCTGAGGGTATGGGTATTGAGACCGGATTTGATAACCGCCATGGTCTTGGGAAGCGCAACAAGGATGACCTTGTCCATCTCTTCCTGCTGGGCGGCTTCGTTGATTTCATCTGCGACGGCGTGCAGGAAAATCTCGCTTTCCTGCTCCGGGAAGTCGGCATGGTCTTCATAGGCGAACCGGTGATGGGACGCGGACCCATGGCTGTGCCCTGGCCGGTCTGTCCCCTCTTCATGTTGGAAATTCCGCGCTTCCGGATGTTCCAGCATCAGAATCTGCTGCATAGCGCCATCCACATAATGCCGGGTGTAAATTTTAGCATGAGCGCGATCCGCCAGGACAATCCATTCGCGTTTCATCTCTGTCCTCATGGCTGTTCTCCGATCCTTCAAACGACCAACGTTGAGATGAAGATTACAACGCGGCAGAGAGCCCAGCATTGACCGACGTCAATCCCCCACGACCTTCTTTACGGGCAGGTCGGCTTCTGCACGGGCGGCGATATCGAACATTTCGAAGAAGCTGTCGCTGGTGACACTGATGCTATCGATCCCGGCCTCGACAAGGAAGCGGGTGAAGTCCGGATAGTCGGATGGGGCCTGTCCGCAAATACCGATGTGCCGCCCACCCCGGTGCGCGCCTTCAATCGCCATGGAGATTGCTTTCTTCACCGCGGGGTCGCGCTCATTGAAGGTGTCTGCCAGCTTGGCGGAGTCCCGGTCTACCCCAAGCACCAGTTGGGTCAGGTCATTGGAGCCGATTGAGAAACCGTCAAACCGCTTGGCGAACTCATCGATCGACAGCACGTTCGAGGGAATTTCACACATGATGTAGACTTGGAGGCCGTTCTCCCCACGTTTCAAGCCGCGGCTTTCCATGGCCCTCAGCACGCTTTCGGCTTCATGGATCGAGCGGCAGAAGGGGATCATCACCTTGACGTTCGTGAGCCCCATATCCTCCCGCACACGCTTGATGGCGGCACATTCGAGCGCGAAGGCCTCGGCATAGTCCGGGTGGATATAGCGCGCGGCCCCGCGGAAGCCGATCATCGGGTTGTCTTCAGCCCTTTCAAAGTCAGCCCCGCCCAGAAGCGCTGCATATTCGTTGGTTTTGAAGTCCGACATGCGCACGATCACCTGGCGGGGGTGGAAACTGGCAGCAATGGCTGCCACCCCTTCGGCCAGGGCGTTCACGAAAAACGCGCCACCATCCGGAAAATCACGGGTCAGCGCCTCGATGTTTTTGCGGGCGTCCACGTCCGTCACCTTGTCCGGGTGCAGAAGCGCCATCGGGTGTACGCCGACCGCATGGGTGATGATGAATTCGATCCGCGCCAGCCCGACACCGTCACTGGGCAGCATTCCCATCTGGAACCCCTGTTCCGGGTCGGCGATATTGACCATGATCTCGGTCTGGGGGCGCTTCAGTTTGCCAATATCGGTTTTTTGGACGCTGAAGGGAACGAGCCCGTCGAGCACCTCACCCGTTTCGCCATGCGCACAATTGACCGTCACTTCCATGCCGTCCTTGATCACCGCCATGGCATTGCCTGTGCCGACCACCGCCGGAATACCCAATTCGCGGGAGACAATGGCGCTGTGGCATGTCCTGCCGCCATGATCGGTCACAATCGCCGCCGCGCGTTTCATGATCGGCTCCCAATCGGGGCTGGTGGTTTTAGCAATCAGGATATCCCCGGTTTGGAAATCGCCGATCTCATCCTTGCTGAGCACCCGGCGCGCCGTGCCAGACGCGATTTTCTTGCCGACCGCGCGGCCTGACGTGATCACCGGCCCGGTCCCTTTGAGGGTAAAGCGCGTGACCTCGTTCGGGTTCACAAGCGACTCCACGGTCTCCGGCCGCGCCTGCAGGATGTAGAGCGTGCCGGTCACACCGTCCTTGCCCCATTCGATATCCATGGGGGTCTCATGGCCATAATGGCTGCTGTAATGGCTTTCGATGGCCAGCGCCGCGTCAGCGAGGCTCATGATCTCGTCATCACTCAGGCAATAGTGGCTCTGGTCTTCAGTGGGGACAGGTATTTCCTTGGGCGCCGCGGCCGGGTCGTCACCGCCACCGATCAATTTGGTCAGCTTCGCACCGCGCTTATGCCGGTAAACGGTGCGGTAGCCCGCGTTGAAGGTTGCCTTATGGACATAATATTCATCGGGCTCGACAATCCCCTGCACGATGCCCTCCCCCGTGCCGTAAACGGCGCTGATGAGCACGCTCTGGCGGGAGCCGGTTTCAGGGTCTAGCGTGAAGATAACGCCGGCCGAGGCCGTGTCGGAATGCACCATCATCTGCACGCCCACCGAGATCGCCACCGCCATATGATCAACCTTCTGGTCGATACGGTATGAAATCGCCCGGTCGTTATAGAGGGAGGCAAAACAGCGGCGGGTCGCATCCAGAAGTGCCTCTTCCCCTTCAATGAAAAGGTAACTGTCATGCTGGCCTGCGAAGGAAAGGCCAGGCAGGTCTTCCGCCGTGGCGCTTGAGCGCACGGCAACACTGACAGGGCGGCCAACCTTCTCCGATAAGTCGCGATAGGCTTTCCGGATCGCATCGGCGACGCCTTCGGGTATATTGGTGGCGAGAACAGCGTCGCGGATTTTTTGCCCTGTCGCCTGGAAGGCCCGCATGTCCGATTTGTCGAGTCCCTCCAGAAGGCCCGTAACTTTCTCCCGCAGGCCGTCCTGATCCAGGAACAGGCGGAAGGCTTCCGTCGTTACCGCGAAACCCGGCGGGACCCCGATCCCGTCCTTCGGCAAGCTACGGGTAAGTTCCCCCAGGGAGGCATTTTTGCCGCCTACAAGCGCCAGGTCGTCAAGGGACATACTGTCAAAGGAAAGGGTTAAGGCGGCCTGCCGGTTCATGGTGTGTGCTCCCGTATCGTGCTGTCATGGAAAGGCTTGTTTGGCGCTCATGATACTCTCTCAGGCCTCGGCGCCATTGACGCCGGTCAATCCTGTCAGAATGCAGCTTGCGACCTTCTGTGGGGTTGCGTCAAACGCGTAATCGGTCTATCCCGAGCGCCAGAAATTTTGTTCAGTTGTCACGCCACCGTCATTATGATTCTGTCATGATACGTCATGGCATGAAGCCTGCCTTTCCGGGACCAAAAATACGCGCTAGACTTGAATGTCGCGATTTTGACATGATCTTTGTCCAAGAAAATGCGACTTTAACGGACGTCATGGCCCCGAAAGTCCGTGCAGACGACAAACACAATAATAACCGCCAGACGACAAAACCAAAGCGAGACCACCGATGACAGCTGCTTTTGCAAGATTGGATCAAGCGAACGCACTTCCTGAGACGGACCAAATGGGCCCCGAACAGAAGTATGACGGCAGCAACGTGCGGGTCGCCCTCTTTTCTGGCAATTACAATTATGTCCGGGACGGCGCCAACCAGGCCCTAAACCGTCTGGTCGCCTTCCTCGAACGCCACGGCGCCACCGTTCGGGTTTATTCCCCTACGGTGAAGGAGCCTGCGTTCGAACCCCAAGGCACGCTGATCAGTGTGCCTTCGGTTCCCGTGCCGCTGAGACGTGAGTACCGCATCGCCCTTGGCCTGCCGAAGCGGATCGAACGGGACCTGGATGCCTTCGCCCCCAATGTCGTGCATATCTCCGCCCCTGATTTTCTCGGCCAGAAAGCCGTGCAATATGCCCGCAGCCGGGGGGTGCCTGTCGCGGCCTCCGTGCACACGCGTTTCGAAAATTACCTGCGTTATTATAAGCTTGGCTGGCTGGAGAACTATCTGACCCGTAAAATCAGCGGCACATACAACAGCTGTGATGAGATTTATGTTCCCACGCCCTGCATGGCGGACATCATGGCGGATTCCGGTGTCACCGTCCCGATCAAGATGTGGACACGGGGCGTGGAGACCAGCCTGTTCCGGCCTGACCGGCGGGACCTCAAATGGCGTCAGTCGCTGGGAATCGCGGATATCGATGTCGTCATTTCCTTCGTCGGCCGGCTTGTTTACGAAAAAGGCCTGGGCACTTATGCCGAAACCATCCGCACGCTCAAGGATCGCGGCCTCGATTTCAAGGTGATCGTCGTGGGCGAAGGCCCCGCGAAACAGTGGTTTCAGGAGCGAATGCCGGAGGCACTTTTCCTCGGCTTCATGAATGGCGAAGACCTGGCGCGCGCCTATGCGTCGTCCGATATTTTCCTCAACCCGTCGAGCACGGAAGCTTTCGGCAACGTCACCCTGGAGGCGATGGCCTCAGGCGTGCCGCCGGTTTGTGCCGATTCCACCGGCAGCAGATATCTTGTGCACAGCGGTGAAAACGGCTATCTGGTACCGCCAGAGGATGTCACGGCCTATGCGGACCGCTTGGAAAGCCTTATTTCCGACCGCGACCTGCGGCGGCGCTTCGCGACAGCAAGCATCGCACGCGGGCTGTCCTTCCAGTGGGATGCCATCCTCGGGGAAGTGCTTGGGCACTATCAGGCGCTGCTCGCCAAGGCTGAGACGCGCACCACATAAGGGCTTGGTCCTTTTTGGACCCCGCCGCGCGTCATCGTGAAGGTCGACCGTGAAGTTAATTGATGTTGCAGAATTCTACAGCGAACAAGGTGGTGGGGTAAAAACCTATATCCACCAGAAGCTGGAAGCCGGTAGCCGCTTTGGCGTCAAGACCATTATCGTTGCCCCCGGCGCTGAAGACCGGCGCGAGGAACGCGGCGCAGGCACGATCATCTGGGTCAAAGCGCCCCGCATTCCCGTCGACCACCGTTATCATATTTTCAATAAGATAGCCCCCATACTTCAGGTATTGGATGAGGAAAAGCCTGACGTTGTCGAAGGCTCCTCCCCCTGGATCGGCGGCAAAGCCGTGGCCAAGTGGCAAACGGATGCCGCAAAGTCCTTCTTCATCCACCAGGAACCTGTGTCCTCCTACCCGCAACTGCTGCTCGAGAATGTGCTGAAGCCGTCGCAGGTAGACTGGCTGTTCGGCTGGTTCTGGCGCTACTGGCGCAACCTCAGCAGTGCCTATGACACCAGCATCGTCAGCTCCAAATGGCTTGCCGACCGGTTTGAAGGCCTTGGTGTCCGTCGGCCGACGGTTGTGCCCTTTGGTATCGACAAGTCGCTGTTTTCGCCTTCCCTCAGGAATGAGGAAGTCCGGCGGGAGATGCTGGCAGCCTGCGGAATATCGGACCCCAATGCCCCGCTGATCCTCAGCATTTCCCGGCATCACCCGGAAAAACGCATCGGCACCATGATTGATGCGGCCGATAAATTGAACCGTAAACGCCCGGTTGGCCTTTATATCATTGGTGATGGCCCGCGCCGAAAAGCCGTTGAAAAACATGCCAGTAAGGTACCTGCCGTTCATGTGGCCGGGCAAATCGCTGACCGTCAGCGCATTGCCACCATGCTGGCGAGCGCAGACGCCATGGTGCACTGCTGTGCCTCGGAAACCTACGGTCTCGTCATCGCGGAAGCCCTGTGTTCAGGCCTGCCGCTTATCGTGCCGGACCGGGGCGGTGCCTTCGACCTTTCCGCGCCCGACTATGCCGAAAGCCATAAGGTTGGGGATGCCGACGCCTGCGCTGCAGCTATAGAGCGCTTGCTTGACCGCCCGCAGGAACCCCTTAGGGCCGCTGCGGCCGCTGCCGGCAAGACTATCCGCGAACCCGCCGACCATTTCGAGCATCTGTTCCGCCACTATGCTGAAGTCGCTGAAAAGAAGCGCGCGGGAACCGCAGAAAAGTCCCCGGAAGGTCAGTAAATAGTCTGATTATTAAATGGGTTACGTTGATTTCGCCAGCAGGTCCTGGTAGCGGATCGCAGTGCGCGTGCTCAACAGGCTCCTGAGCGCCCGGTCGATTTCCCGGGTCAGAACATCCTTGTCGAAATCATGCGGATGCAAGGCCTGGCGTACGATTTTCATCTGCGACAGGACAACCGTAGCAAGCCGCGACCACAGAAGCGAGCTTGCGGTGCGGGACCAGCTCCGGCTCGCGTAGGAGATAACCGGCGAGCGCTCGACCAGCATATGGCCATCGTTGGGCGCCCACACATTCATATGGTCCTCGGCGAAGGTGAAACCTTCGTCCTTGAGCGCGGCATGGGCGCCTTCGCCATAAAGCCAGGCTGGCGCGATGAAACCGCTTACAGGGCGGGAGAGGATATCTTCCAGAAGCTTACGGCCATCCCGGATACGGCCCAAGGCGTCTTCATGGCTGAGGCCCAGGAACTCCCCTTCCCCGGCGGTCATCTTGGTCGCCTTGAATTGGGCCATGCGGCCTTCGTGCTGGCTGGTATCCTTGTGATAGAAGCCGTGCAGGATCATCTCGACACCGGCATCGGCCTTCTCACGCAGCCACTGACCGAATTCAGGGTGCTTTTCCAAAGGCCACTCGCCCCAGAAATTGGGCACCACGAGCATGGCGTAATTATTGCCAAGGTCGGTCTTCTGCAAAAAGGCGTCAATCTCCCGCAGGCGGTCGAAATGCCGCGGGCTGACGTCGTGAATGCTGAAAAGAAGCTGCTTCATTGGCCCTGTTGTCCATCCTATCGGTCTTCAGCGCACTATAGCGCACGAAATTGCGTCCGTCCTGTGGCACAGGCGCGGGGCCCCGTCAACGGGCTTTGCCGCGCAACCACCGGACTTTTTTCGCCGTCCAGTCCGACAGGCGGAACATGATCGAAAGCGGATGACGCCCCGAGGTAAAGCCGAAGACATAGAAGAGCCTGAGGCTCAGCCCCGCAAATCCGAAGAAGACCGGCCACAGGATCAGCCCCGGGGCTGTACCTTCGATATTGGCGCCAAAATCCAACAGCTTGATCAGAAGGATGATGAGCGCGATGCCGACAACGATGCCCATCGGGGAGCGTTTCCGGGGCGGCGGTACCGCCAGCGCGATCGCAAGGAACGGGATGAACAAGGGCACCAGGAACCAGATGATCCGCCGCTGCGCTTCGCCACTATAGGCCTGGCGTTTCTCTGGCACGGTCTTGGTGGAATCCGAGAAGTGGATCAATTCACGAAGGGTCAGTTCGTTCTCTTGCCCCCCGCGATGGCGGAAACCGGGAATATCCGGCAAGGGTACCAGGATGTCATACTGGTCAAAGCCGATGGTTTCCGGGGCTGCAGGGTCGATCGCGGTTGTCAGGATAAGCCCGTCCCGCAGGCGGAACACCAGTTTGTCCGCGTCGCTGGACTGGTAGAAGTTGCCCTTGGCCGCAGTCGCGTAAGTGATGGAGCCCTTTTTATCCAGGACCTCGAGGAAGACATCATCCAGCGCGCCGGTTTTGCGGTCGACCGATTGCACCATCAGCGTGATACCCGGCCCCAGTTTGGTGAATTCGCCGGTCGAGATGGACCGGCCAAAGGCGCCACTGCGGGTCTTGAAGCTGAATTCGGCGAACTTGAACTCGGCATACGGCTCGATATAGCTGACCAGCACGGCATTCAGGACGGCGAACAGCGCACCATACATCAAGGGCACCCGGAGAAGCCGCCAGGGTGAGACCCGGCAGGCATTCATTGCCGCCAGTTCCTGATCATTCGCCAGCTTCTGATACACCAGCATGATGCCGAGAAGCAGGCTGATCGGCACCCCAATGGTCATATACTCAGGAACAAGATAGGCGAGCATGGAGAAAACCGCGCTCACGGGGCCGCTTGTCTGGACGACGAAACGGAACAGGTTCAGCATGTTTTCAATGAGCAGAAGCCCCACCGTCAGTGCCATGACGGCGCTGATCCGGACCAAAATCTGCTTGCTGATATAGCGCTCTAGAATCATCGAATTCGCTGGACACCCATAAGCCGCGGGCCCTATAAAACCCGCCAAACAGCATGTAGTTACCACAGTTTGCGGGCACTACACATAAAACAGGCCCGGACAGGATGACCGGGCGCCATTTGGCCGACCGTAGGCCAATGTAAAATTCATTGAAAGAATTTTGTCCGCCTATGGAAAAGATCTCGGCATTTTTTGGCCATCCCGTCCTCCAGCGCCTTGTCCGGTTCCTTCAAATCGGGCTGATGGTCGCGCTGGTGGTCTATCTTTTCGACCGCCTGTCTGATATCGGCTGGCATGAGGTGCTGGCGAATCTGCCGACCACGCCTGTGTTCTATATCGTTCTGATCCTGAATTTCCTGCTTCTGCCCGCAAGTGAGCTGCTGATCTACCGCCCCCTGTGGCCGACACCGACACCGCCCGCAGGCATGACGCTTGCGGCGCTGATGCGTAAGCAGGCCTTCAACGATGCCGTGATCGGCTATGGCGGCGAAGCATTCTTCTTCCTGTGGGGGCGCAGGCACCTGGGCCTGACGGCCGGCAAGGTCTTTTCGCTCATCAAGGACAATAACATCATCTCGGCGGCGACATCGTCGTCGGCAGCCTTGTTGATCGTCCTCCTGTTCGCGGCCATCGGCCAGCTCAAAATGATTACGGGCGGCGCACCGGAAGCCCTGCCCTATATCGCCGGGGCTTTGGGGATCGGCATTCTGGTGGTGCCGCTTTTGATGCTGTTTGGCCGCCATATCATCAAGATCCCGCGCAAGCAGGCCTGGCGCGTTGCGGGCCTGCATTTCGGCCGCATCATCCTGTTTGAAAGCCTGCTGATCACACAGTGGAGTGTGGTGCTGCCCGATGTGCCGGTTTCAACCTGGGTCGGCTTCATCGCCGCCAAGATGGTGCTGACGCGCATCCCGCTGATGCCCAACAAGGAGCTGATGCTCCTCGGGCTTGCCGTCACCATATCCAAGCATGTTCAGGCGGGTGAAGCGGCGCTGGCCGGGCTGTTCCTGGCCGGAACCGCGATCAGCCAAATCCTGAATGTCAGTGTGTTCCTGGGCACCAGCCTGCCGGGTGTGACCGGTCCGAAGACCGCCCTGCCCGACGACGAGCCCGCTTAGCGACGAACCCGGCGGCGTTTCTGATCCCGCGCAACCTCATCCTCAGAAAGCGGCCGAGCGGTCAGCCCCTGAACATAGTTCAGAATAACCGTCATCTTGTTTTCGCCCTTCTTGGCGGTAAAGGCGGTCTTTTCCCGCGCGGGCGTGCCCATACCGATTTTCGGGTTATTGGAGAAACCGAAGCCATCGCTCAGAACATTCAGCTTGTTGTTCTTGTCGCGGTCATGCAGGACGACGAGGATATATTTCTTGCCAGCTTCCGGAAGCGGCACGCAAACGGTGGGGTCTGAGGATGGGGTCTCGATCCGGACACGGCCGACCAGCTTGTCGAGATAGTCGCCTTCGATATCCGGGTGCAGCTCAACCGAAACATCGCCTGTGCGGTCCTTGAAGCCGGTTACATTGACCTCAAGCCAGCTTTCCGGCTTGCTTTTACAGTCCTTCAGGGCCGCGTAGGACGGGGCCGAGACAAAGGCGGCCAGAGCACCTGCCGCCGCGAGTTTGGCTAATACTGTCTTTTTCAAAAAATCCACCAGTCACCTCATACATTTGGGTGTTGTCATCATCCTCGGTGGCGTTTCCTCATTCCCCATATGGGGATTATTCCACCGCTTATCCAGCATTTAAGCAGGCATTTGCGGCAATCTTTTGTCATGGAGGACGAAAGCCTGGCTCCAGTCTGTGGTGAATTTGTCCAGAAACGCGTTGTTGCCGATACGCATGACCTCATCCCCCAGCATGGCGATATGGTCGCGGTCAGTATGGAAAAGCGTCATCCACAGGATGCGTTGCTCGCGCGGGAAAATGTCGGCCACATGGGCACAGTCACCGCGGCCGTGCGCCAGCCAGCGGGTCACGAAATCAAGACCGTACGCATTGTTGCGGATCATCATGAAGCCGCAGTTGGGCCCGCGCCGGTTGCGGCACAGCCGCACGCTGAGCGTATCAAGCGGGATCGGAATACCGAACCGGCGGGACACGTCTTCCGAGATGATGAAATCCTTGCCCGGATGTTTTTCGGTCAGGTACGTCATCGGCAGTTCGGGCCGGTTGACCATGGTGTCGGCATCGACGACAACCAGCCAATCGGCTTTCGATTTCTCCAAGTGCCGGCGCATCAGCTCGATCTTGGACCAGATCAGGTGCATGTCCTCGAGGACCGGCTCCCGCCACACCGTGAACTCATAGCCGTGCCGGTCACAGTAAGCCTGCCAGTTGGCTTTTGTGGTATCGGCATAATAATCGATATTGGGGGTCGCAAGCATTGCGACATCAAAAGTGGGGTTGGCCACTCGCCGGTCTCCTACCTGTCCTCATGCCCCACAAAACCAGCCGCGAGGCCTTCCTTGCGGGCGGTGTCATCCCGTTCGCGCTACCCGCATAGCAAGTGTGGACGCATTAGTCCAGAAACAGCGCACGCCCGCGTCATATAGCGCCTGAGGACATGATGGCTTCCGAGCCCGTCACCACATCCAGCATCTCGGAGGTGATGCTTTCCTGCCTCAGGCTATGTTCCTGCCGCTCGAAGCCATCGAGCTTGTCGCTGATGTTATGATCGGCGGATTCCATCACCCCAAGCCGGGCGCCGTTTTCACTGGCGAGCGATTCCATGATCGCACCGGTGATCTCAGCCAGCAGATATTCATTGGCAAGGCGGGTGATGAGGGTTTCCGGGTCAAGGTGATGCAGGGGCGGTTTTGGACCGGCCTTGCCTTTGAGGAGCACAGGGTCAAGCGGGAGGATGCTTCTGAGCGCCACATCATAACGACCGCCTTTCTCATACCGGCCGTAAACCACACGAGCCCTGACGGCGGTCGCCATATAATCCGCCACGCGGCGCGCAACGGCAAGGACACCGCCAACATGGGTCGCCATCGGGAATTGCTTCACGCTTTCAAGGCTGCGTTCTTCGGCAAGCCCCGCCCCGCGTTGACCAACAATAACCAGTTTCTCATCCGGCAGGCGCTCAGCCAAGGCATGGTTCAGCAGCTTTTCGTTGAAGCCGCCGACAAACCCGTGTTCGGAGCAGACGACGAGCAGAAGGTCCTGGTTGCCCGTGGCGTGGTTGCCGTCACCACGACCCGTCTCCGGCAGCAAGGCGGCCCCTTCAAGGATCGCATCCTCCACCACGCTGACATATTGCCGGATGCCTTCGAGCGCGCCCTGTGCCTGTTGCACGTGTGACGCCGCCAACGCCCGCAGGGCATGGATAAGGTCCTGCAGCTCCTTCAGGCTTTCGATACGCTTTTGCAGGCGGGGCAGCTGTTCCATGTCAACCGGCCTCAGCCTCATCTCCGCTGCCAGCCAGACAGGCGTCAATGGCGGAGAGAAGATCGGCCCTGTCTTCCTCCGACAGGTCACCGGTTTGAAGGATGCGCGCTACCGTCCGTGGGATATGCGTCTCAATCCATCCGCCGATCGCGGCTTTGAAGGCGGCGATGTCTTCCGCGCTCTTGTCATCCAGGCGTCCTTCATGGACCGCCAGCAACAAGGCGACCTCTACCTGCATGGGCTGGGGCTTATATTCCGGCTGGGTCAGGATCGCGCGGATGCTGCGGCCGTGGGCGATGGCCTTCTTGCTGCGTTCATCGACCATGGCGCCGAAGCGGGTGAAAACCTCAAGTTCCAGGAACTGCGCGTAATCCAGCTTCAGCCGTTTGGCGAGGCCCTTGATCGCGGGCGCCTGGGTCTGGCCACCAACGCGGGAAACGCTCATGCCCACATTTACCGCGGGCTTGTGGCCTTCATAGAAAAGCTTGGGCTCCAGATAGATCTGCCCGTCGGTGATGGATATCAGGTTCGTCGGGATATAGGCGGTGAGGTTCCCTGCCTGGGTTTCGGCGATCGGCAATGCGGTCAGCGAGCCGCCGCCCAACTCCTTGTTCAGTTTCGCCGCCCGCTCCAACAGGCGCGCATGGATATAGAAGACATCGCCCGGATAGGCTTCGCGCCCCGGCGGCTTACGGAGCAGCAGCGACAGTTGCCGGTACACGATGGCATGTTTGGTCAGGTCATCGATGATCAGGAGCGCATCCTGCCCGCGGTCCCGGAAATATTCGGCCATGGTGCAGGCGGTATAGGGCGTCACCCATTGGGCACCGGGCGGCATGTCAGCCTCCCCCACCACGAAAATACAGTGGTCGATCGCCCCATGTTCTCGCACCGCCTCAACGACCTGGTTCACCGCAGACGCCTTCTGCCCGATGGCGGCATAGATGCAGATCACATCGCTATCCCGCTGGTTGATGATGGTATCAACGGCGATGGCGGTTTTGCCGGTCTTGCGGTCACCGATGATCAGCTCGCGCTGGCCGCGGCCGAGCGGGATCATGGCATCGATGACGTTGATCCCCGTCATCAGGGGCTGGGTGACAAGGTCACGGTCGACAATGCCCGGCGCGGGTCGCTCGATGGGGTCTTGGCGCTCGGCCTCAACCGCCGCACCGCCATCGAGCGGCTGGCCGAGAGAATCCACCACGCGGCCAAGGAGCGCCTCGCCCACGGGTACGCGGATCACCTGCCCGGTGCCGTGCACCTGGCTGCCAGCCCTGATGCCGTCACCGCCACCCAGAAGCGCGCACCCGACCGAGGTTTCATCCACCCGGAAGGCAAGCCCCAGCGTACCGTCAGAAAACATCAGCAGTTCATCCAGCCGGGTCCGCGGCAGGCTGACAACCACCGCCACACCGTCCCCGATGTGGGAGACCGTGCCGACATGGTCGAGCTTGGGCGCAACGGTCAGCCCCTCGAGCTTGTCCTTGGCTTCCGGCAGCCAGGCAGCGATATCGTCCTTAAGCGTGGTCATCACCGCTCATGGCCTCCCTGGCTTTGGCCAACTGATCAGCCCAGGTGAAGCGGATCACGGCATGGGGGGCATGAAGCTCAGCGCCACCCAGGATATCCGCCCGGGTTTTGAAGGCTACTGTTTCAACACCTGGCATGTGCGCCTGCAGGCGGGAGAGCCACTGTTTCTTTTCGGCAGCTTTCAGCGCCTGGGCTGTCACCACGGTGAGTTCAGCACCCTCTTCCGTCAGATCAGCACGCAGGCTTTCCATCTCAGCTTTCGGTAAAGTCTTCAGATGCGCGTCAATCCGCTCCAGAAAGGCACTTTGCGGAATATCGAGGTCCGCCCGTTTGATCAGCCCTGCCGCCATATCAAGCGCTAGGCCGCTCATCTCGCCCTGCAGGTCCTTGAGGGCGGCCCCCCGTTCCTTGGTGATGGCCGCCTTGGCGTCATCGATGATCTTGGCAGCTTCTGCCTTGGCTTCCTTGATCGTCGCCTGGCGTTCGGCGTCCGCTTCCTCATGCAGCTTCTTGAGCAGCGCCTGGCGTTCGCCTGCGAGCGCGGCCTTGCCGTCCTCATACTGCTTTTTGGCAACATCGGCCTCGGCCTCCCGCTTTTCAGCCTCGGCGAAGGCCTCATCGGCAAGCGCCTTCCGCTTGGCGATAATCTCCTTCACAGGCTTATAGAGAAGCCGCTTGAGCAGCCATACCAGGATCAGGAAATTGAGCGCCTGCAGCGCGAATGTCCACCAGTCTATGGTCATGCGTTAGCTCACGAACGGGTTGGCATAAAGTAGCAGGAGCGCGATCACGAGACAGTAGATCGCCATGGTTTCGATCATGGCGAGGCCGACAAACAGCGTGCGGGAGATCGTCCCCGCCGCTTCAGGCTGCCGCGCGATGGCATCCATGGCTGAGGCAACCGCCCGGCCTTCACCGAGGGCTGGCCCAATGGCCCCGAACGACACGGCAATCGCCGCCCCGAGAATACTGATCATTTGTATTGTCATGCTGACATTTCCTCCTTTATCCGGCTTCAACGCTGCCGATGGCGGCGCCGATAAACACGGCGGCGAGAACAGTGAAAATATAGGCCTGGACGATCCCGATCAGCACACCCAGAAGCATGAAGGGGATCGGCATGAAAAGCCCGGCCAGGAACACGACGATGGCGATGACGAACTCATGGCTCATCATATTGCCGAACAGCCGGATCATCAGTGAGAAGACGCGGGTGAATTCCGACAGAATATTCAGGGGCAAAAGCAAGGGGCTCGGTTTCACATAATGGCGCACATAGCCCGCGAACCCTTTGGTCCTAATGCCGAAATAATGCACCGACAGGAACACCAGCGCCGCAAGGGCTGCCGGGGTTTCGATATGCCCGGTCGGCGGTTTCAAGCCCGGCACGATGGCGGACAGGTTGGCAACCGCAAGGAAGATGAACAGCGTCGCCAGAAGCGGCACAAAGGGCCACGGGTCACGCCGGACGATATCCTTCACCTGCTTCTCAAGGGCTTCGACGATGATCTCGAGCACGGTCTGAAGCGTCCCGGCTTCCACACGCGGGCGCCTGAAGCCCAGCCAGCAGATGAAGCTGAGTGCGGCCATGATGCCCCATGTCGTCACCACAGGCTGGCTGATCGGGATCGGCCCGATATGGAACAGGATATCTTCGGCAAGTGGGCTGGTGCTCAGGCTCATGACGGCATCCCCTTACGCTGGACGACGTAGCGGCCGATCAGGAACCCGGCGAGCGCGGTCAGGAGCGGCAGCGCCCCTGCCTGCGCGATCAGCCAGAAACTCCCGCCTGCTATCACATACCGGCTGAGGTAAAGCGGCAAAATACGTGTGAGCGCCGCCCCCGATGCCTGCAGCCGCACCGACCACAGAAGCAGGCCAAAGAAACAGATGCCCAGCGCAAGCCCGCCCACGGCATAAAGGATAAGCTCAGGTCCAATGTGTGCGTTCATTCTTTCCCCACCCTTTGCCATGCGAGGTAACAGCCGAAGGCCACACCAAGGAACAGGCAGGCACCCGTAAGCTGGATGTTGGTGCCAAACAGGCCATCAAGCCAACGGCCGACAAAGACGCCCAGAAGCGTCGGCACGATGATCAGCCAGCCAAGTGCCCCGATCATCGACATATTCTGCCACAAGGAGCGTTCGCCCTCACGCTCCCACAGCGTACGGCGCTGCTCTCTAAGCTCGACCGCCTTGTGCATATCCTTGGCGTCCTTTTCGCCGTTTTTACCGGTCATCGCCCTATGCCTCACTGCGGTTCTTCAAGCCCGGTGCGGAAGGGTGGCATCCCCTGCCCGCCAGCCCCCAGGCTTTGACGTCCAGATTCCAGATAGCGCTCAATCTGCTTGATCGCCGCCAGATGAAGCCGGGCTGTGGACACGCGGGAGACTTCCTCCGCCTCCTTTTCCTCCTTGAAACGGGCGAGAACCGCGGGGCCCAACTCCTTCAGCGTATCTTCCCCAACGGCATCCCGGCTGGCGATTTCAATCAGATTGCCGTCTTTCACCGTCAAAACGCCGCCAGAAACCGCCGCATGGTGTTCATGGTCGGCCTTGTCCTTCCAGGTGAGGACCGAGACAGACAGAACGGTCACGAAATCCCCGTGGCCCGGAAGGATGCCGAAGGCACCGGTTTCATCCTCAGCGCGCAGGTGTCGGATATCGCCTTCATCGACGACGACAGCAACAGGTGTGGTGATCATAAGTTTCATGCCACGGCCTCCGTCTCAGGGGCGGTTTCCTGTTTTGGCGCTTTCAGGGCTTGTTCTTTCGCCCGCGCATCCGCAAGCGTGCCCACCATGTAAAGCGAGCTTTCGGCCCAGTCATCAGCCTCGCCGTCCAGGATGGCGCGGCAGCCTGCCAGCGTATCCTTAAGCGAGACGGACGCCCCTGCAAGGCCGGTAAACTGGGACGTTACCTCAAACGGCTGGGTCAGGAAGCGGATCAAGCGGCGGGCACGGCCGACGGCGGTCCGGTCCGCGAGGCTCAATTCCTCCATGCCGAGGAGCGAGATAATCTCCTGCAGTTCGCGGTAATGCTCAATCAGCCGCCGGGCTTCCTCGGCGATGCCATAGTGTTCCTCGCCCACCAGACGCGGGTCCAGCATGATGGAGGTGGAAGAAAGCGGGTCGATGGCCGGGTAAAAACCCTGGCTCGCCATCTCCCGGCTGAGGACGATGGAGGAATCCAGGTGGGTGAAGGTTTCGGCAACCGCTGGGTCGGTAAAATCATCCGCGGGCACATAGACCGCCTGGATTGACGTCACCGCCGCTTCGCGCACCGATGCGATACGCTCCTGCAATTCGGCGATTTCGGTTGATAGCGTCGGCTGGTAGCCCACACGTGACGGCAGGCGGCCGAGCAGGCCTGATACTTCGCTGCCCGCCTGAACGAAGCGGAAAACATTATCGATGAGCAAAAGCACATTCTGGTGCATGGCGTCGCGGAAATGCTCGGCCACCGTCAGGGCCGTCATGCCGACACGCCAGCGTGCGCCCGGTGGTTCGTTCATCTGTCCGAACACCAGGGCCGTACGGTCCAAAACACCGGACCGCTTGAGTTCCAGCCACAGTTCATGACCCTCACGGGAGCGTTCACCGATCCCCGCGAACACGGAAATGCCGGAATATTTGGCAACGGTGGCCCGGATCAGTTCCATGATCAGCACGGTTTTGCCAACTCCCGCCCCACCGAACATACCCGCCTTCCCGCCTTTGGCAAGCGGGGCCAGAAGGTCGATGATCTTGATACCTGTCAGGAATATTTCCTTGCCTGCCGTCTGCTCGCTGAGCTTCGGCGGCCTGCGGTGGATGGCTTCGCGGGGGACATCGTCGCCAAAGGCGCCTTCATGGTCGATCGGTTCGCCAACCACATTGATCAATCGGCCAAGCACAGCGTTGCCCGTAGGCACACGGATCGGGCCGCCTGTATCGAGAACAGGCGTTCCGGGGCGCAGGCCCGCGGTTTCCTGCATGGCCACGCCGCGCGCCACAGTCGGGCTCAGATGCTGCTGGATTTCGATGATAAGGCTATGGGGGCCGTCCCAATCCGCCTTGAGGGCGGTATTGATCGCCGGCAAGTCGCCTTCCTGGAAGGTGACGTCAACAACAGACCCGCTGACCGCACTGACATGGCCGGAAACAGGCTCAGCGGCGCTAGTGCTGGGCTGATCTGCTTTCTTTTTCGTCGCCTGGTCTTGGGCTCGGCTATCCATTGGCCGCTTGCTCCCTTGCCGTTTCCATCAGCGTATCATCACACGATGCCGTTTTCGAAGCCCCGATCCCTGTTTCTAGCGACGCCTATGATGACGCTTGTGGGAATGGTCCTGCCGGTGGCCTTGATCCTGCTTATGGCCCTGGCGCCTGCCTCCGCTATCGCCGCGGCTTTTCGCCTGATGCGTCTTGTAGGCCGCAAGCGCGTCATGCAGGTTATGCAACAGTTCATCACGCGCCTGGTCGTCCGTGACATGGTCAAGCTGGGACCGGATATCGAGCGTAAGTTCAGCCAGGTCATTGTGCCAGTCAGGCTTGCCAACCACTTCAGGCTTGATCCGCCGGATCGCCTTGGCTTCACGCGGGCCTTTCTCAAGCGCCAGAAGGTCGTAATCGTCATCCAGGTTGGGCACGATAACCTTGTCTTCCGGTAAGCCCAGCGCCAGCGCACCTTCACGCATGGCCGCGAGCGCATGTTCGTTGCCATGGGTCAGGAATAGCACACGGTTGACCGGCAACCGGCCCTTGATCCATTCAAGTAAGCCATCCCCATCCGCGTGGCCAGAATAGGTATCAATCGTTCTAATACGGGCTCTTACACGAATTTCTTCACCTTGAATTTTAACCATCTTCTTGCCCTGCTCCAGCATCCAGCCAAGGGTACCTTCAGCTTGATAGCCAACAAGCAGTACGGTCGACTGAGGTCGCCACAGATGGTTCTTGAGGTGATGGCGAATACGGCCGGCATCGCACATGCCGGATGCCGCCATGATGATCACGCCTTCGCTGAAGCGGGCGATTGCCTTGCTCTGGTCCACGGTTTCGGTGAAATGGAAGCTGGGATGGGAAAAAGGCGACCGTCCGGCGTTGATATCTTCCAGTTCGCCCGCATGTTCCGCGAATACGGACGTGACCTTGATGGCGAGCGGAGAGTCGATGAAGACCGGCACGCACGGGATTTCGCCATTTTTGAGCAGGACGGACAGATCGAGCAGCAGTTCCTGCGTGCGCTCGACCGCGAAGGACGGGATCACCAGCGCCCCGCCTGCGCTGAGCGCGTCATTGATTTCCTTGGCCAGTACTTCGCGCCGCACTTCCGGCGTCGGGTCCTGCCGCCTGCGGCCGCCATAGGTGGATTCACAGAACAGGTAATCCATGCTTGTGGGCGCCTCTGGGTCTGGATGGAAAAGCTTATCATCCGGCCCGATATCGCCGGAAAACAGCATTTTCACCGTTTCCGGCTTCTTGCCGCCCAGGTCCACCTCCAGTTCGATTGAGGCAGCGCCGAGGATATGGCCCGCATTCCAATAGCGCGCCCGCACGGTGCCCAGGTCATTCCATGTATCATATTCGACGATCCGAACGGCATTGAGGCAGTTGGAGACATCGTCATGATCGTAAATCGTCTCCACCTCAGGCCTGCCGCGCTGGCGGTTGCGGCGGTTGAGGCGGTCGACCTCCATCTCCTGAATGAAGGCGCTGTCCGGCAGCATGTAGGTCAGAAGGTCACGGGAACCGTCCGTCATATAGATCGGCCCCGTGTAGCCATGCTTGACCAGCTTCGGTAGCAGCCCGGCATGGTCGGTATGCGCGTGGGTCAAAAGAACGAAGTCAATTTTCGTCGGATCAAACGGAAACTCACCATAGTTCAGCTCCTTGATCGTCTTGGAGCCCTGGAACATGCCGCAATCGACCAGAAACTGGCAGCTATCGGTCCGAACCCAATAGCAGGACCCGGTTACCGTGCCTGCCGCGCCGCAGAATTTAACCATGAAAGACATCAGACTTCCTTTCTCAGCGCATCGGCCAGCAAGGGCGTAAGCGTGTAAGCATTGGTAAGATGGTGGATGCTGTCGCTGGACGCGACAGTCTGGATGCCCGATGCCTTGAGCCCTTCCAGGTCCTCAGGGCTGCAAAGGGCATGAACCGTGTAGGCGGCAACCGATGACGCCCCCGCGGCTTCGAGAAGCGCCGCACACCGCCGCATGGTCATACCGCTAGAGATGATGTCATCGACAATGATCGCCGTCCGCCCTTCTGCCTTGCCGGCTTCCGGTAAAGTGACGTCAACTTTCCGGTCGCCCGAGCGTTCCTTGGTGGCGACGATGAAATCGAGCCCAGCTTTTTCCGCGACAGAACGCACCCACTGCATGGATTCACCGTCAGGGCCGACCAGAAGCGCGCCAGAGAAGTCCGGCACCGCGCCAATGGCGTCAGCGATGAGGCCCGTGGCGGACAGGCTATCTGCCTCAATCCCAGGAAATACCTCACTCAGAGAAGATACCCTGTGCAAATGCGGGTCGACGGTAATGATCCGGTCGATATGGCGCGCGAGCATGGCCCCGATGATGCGTTGGCTGACTGCCTCGCCCTCATGAAAGGCCATATCCTGCCGCATATAGCAAAGATAGGGTGCTACCAGCACCACACGAGATGCACCGTTCGCCTTCAAGGCCTCAGCCGCCAGAACCAGCTCAACCAGCTTGGCATTCGGGTGGTCGAGCGTCGCGAACAACAACGCCGTGCCCTGCCCCGGTTTTACGCGGATGAGGCTCTCACCGTCCGGAAACCGGTGAACGTCGACAAAGGCATGAGCACAGCCAAGTGCATCCGCCAGCGCCTGTCCGGTTTTTTCATTGCCCGGCATGATGTGGAGTGTGGTGGCCGTCATGAATGGCCCCCAAGGGCATAGCCGCTATCTTCCTCCGCATAGGCCTTGGTGAATTTGAAGTCGGATTCAAAGCAGGCATGAATTCGGTACAGCGGTTCACCGGCTTCCACCGTGTCCCCGACCTTTTTGAACATGTCGATCCCGGCGCCTTTATCCATCGGCGCACCAGCCAAACGGGCGATACGGTTGATGCGGAAACAGTCGATGGCGATTACCGTCCCGGTTTTGGAGGCGAGCACATCATGGGTCAGCGCGCCCGCACAAGGCTGCGCGCTTTGCCGCCCCTGGGCATCGATGATCTTGTTCATGGACTTAAGCGCCTCGCCGGATTCGAGCAGCTGTTGCGCGCGTTCATATCCTGAGCCACCTTCAAGCGCAGGGTCTGCTTCCAGAATTGCGCCCGCGAGCTGCAGGGCTTTCTCCCTGAGGTCCGCAGGCGCATCTGGTTCATTATTCAGCACCGCCATGACGTCCCGCGCCTCAAGCACAGGGCCGATCCCGCGGCCGATTGGCTGGCTGCCGTCGGTCGTCACCACCTCGACATGGAGGCCGACTTCCCGGCCGACATATTCGAACAGCTTCCTGAGCCGCATTGCCTCCTCATGGCCATGCACCTTGGAGGACGGTCCGATGGGGATATCGATCAGCAAGTGGGTCGACCCCGCCGACATTTTCTTGGACATGATCGACGCGACCATCTGTTCCCGCGTGTCGATCGAGAGAGGCCGTTCGACCGAAATGAGCACGTCATCCGCAGGCGACAGGTTCACATGTCCACCCCAGACAAGGCAGCCGTTACAGGCGCCGACCACTTCCTGCATTTCATGCATGGTCAGGTCTACGCGCGCCAGCACTTCCATGGTGTCAGCCGTACCGGCCGGCGACGTGATCGCCCGGGAGGATGTTTTCGGGATGGTGAGGCCATGGGCCGCGACAATCGGTACCACGATCATTGAGGTCCTGTTGCCGGGCACACCGCCGATACAGTGCTTGTCGACGATGATGGGCGAGCGCCAGGTCAGCTTGTTGCCGACATCCGCCATGCTGCGGGTCAGCGCCAGCATTTCGCTCGTCGTTAGAAAACCGGCACAGGAAACGAGAAAGGCCGCGATCTCCATCTCTGAATAGCGGTGGGAAGCGATATCGGAGATGATTGCCTTGATCTGGTCGGCTTCAAGCGTGTGACCGTGAATTTTGCGGCGCAGATAATCCAGGCTTTTGGGCGGTTCGGCGGGGGCGATTGTGATTTCATCGCCTTCCGACACACCGAGCCGATTGAACGCCTGTTCCGAGAGGCCGAGTTCTTCGCCGCTGACGATACCGTCATCATCAACGATCATCAGCGAGGCCAGAAGTTGCCTGCCGTCATGGATGACCTCGATTTTCTTGAAGGCCTGATATTCCTCCGGCCGGTAGACCGAACAGTCCCGCGCGAGATAAGCGACATTCTCCCTATAGGTGTCAATCGCGACGCGCTTGAGTTTCAGCATATGCTCCCCTTCTGCCGTATCGGCTTATTATCAAACAGCTTATGATGTCTTCTCCCCCAGTCACCATGCGCTTGCCTTGACGGACGTCAAGCTTCCTTTTTCGCTTCGGAGCTGTCTGGCTCATCCCTCTCCGGGGATGGGTTGGCTTCCTTCGCCTCGGCCGTCAGCTCATCCTCGCTGGTCTGTGCCGTGACCTCAATTTCCTCTTTGGTTTCATTCCCGCCATTCTGGCTTTCACTGGCAACCTCATTGAGGACGTTGGCGGCCTTGGCAAAGCGGGAGACAAGCCGGTTGAGCGTGCTGAGGATTTCGAGGAAATCATTCACGGCCCCCGGCTCAACCTCATGCGCCATAACCCCGCTCAGAAGGTCCGACCGCAGGCTGTGATAGCCCAGATCCAGTTTCTTCGCGTTGTCTTCCGGGATCGCGGGCACCATGGGGGCGGCTTCCAGTCCTTGCCGCTCGATCGCCGGTGCGATCAGGTTCACATAGCGCGAACAGTTCCGCCGCACCTGTGGGTTCCCAAGCCGGCGGATCGCGCCGCGAACGCCCTTGGCCTGAAGCGCCAGGTGCGCCGCCTCCAGATAATATTGGCTGGTTTTCAGGACCGTCGTCAGCTGTGTCGAAACCTCGGGTGCCAGGTTCGTTTGCTGGACACGGCCGACAAAGTCATACACCTGCTCCACCAGCACATGAATGGCGTAGGATGTCGGCACCAGTTCCGGGTGGTCGGCCTCATTTTCATCCAGCGCCTGGGCAACCAGCGTAGTGATATAGCCATCGATCCGCGCCACTTCCTGCATGGCGGCCTGAACGGCAAGCGGCGGTGTGCCGATCAGCGTCTTGTCCAGATAGCGCGGCTTCAGCATGTCTTCCTCGCGGGTGCGGAACTGGGTTTCCAGAAAGGCCACAAGACGGCCCCGGAACGCCCAAATGAGAATGACGCCCATGACGTTGAAGCAGGTATGAAACAGCGCCAGCAGGGTCGCAGGGGCCGCGAGGGTTGCGATCTTGTCATCGAACGGCACCGTCGCGATCAGGATCAAAACCGCAACGACACCGGTGATCAGGTTGAAGATCACATGGGCCATGGCCACACGCCGCGCATTGGCCGTGGCGCCAATGGCTGCGAGGACAGCGGTCGAGGATGTGCCGATATTGGCGCCGACGACCATGGCAGCAGCACTCGGCAGCGTGATCGCCCCGCCCGCCGCTGCGGTCAGGACAAGGGCGACCGCCACGCTTGAGGACTGGGCAATCGCGGTTACCACAAAGCCGATCAGCACGCCCAGGAGAACGCCAAACACGCCGAACTGGCTGACAATCTTGAAATTGATGGAGGGGCTGATGAGTTCGAACCCGTCGCGCAGAAAGTCGAGCCCCAGGAAAAACAGGCCAAACCCGGCAAGCGCGATGCCGAAACCGCCGTATGACCGTTCGCCATAAAGCAGTTTGACCAGCATCCCGACACCGACCATCGGCAGGGCCAAAACCGCGATTTTGATCTCAAACCCAAGGAAGGACACCATCCAGCCTGTCGCCGTGGTGCCGATATTGGTGCCGAACACGACAGTCACAGCCTGTTGCAGCGTCATCAGCCCGGCGTTGACAAACCCGATGGTCGCGACCGTGACAGCGCTTGAAGACTGGGCGACAGCCGTCACCGAAATGCCGGAGAGCAGCCCGCGCCAGGCTGGAGTCGTGCTTTTCTTGAGGATCTGGGTCAGGCGGTCCCCCGCCGCAACCCTCAGGCCCGACGTCATCATCGAGAGCGCCAAAAGAAGCAGCCCCAGTCCGCCCGCAAGTTCGCCAAACTCGGTCAATTCCGCCATACAGTCTGCCCGTAAGTCTTTGTCATCATTGCGGCATAATACACCACATGCCCCTGTTTCACTTGAGAAATGTCAAGGCAACCTCATGAAGGCGCGCTAAGATACACCTTCAATCACGAATTTCTTTGGTCCCGATGAGATCAATGCAAGAGAGGCCGCACTGTGAGCGACAATCCGTATGACATATTGGGCGTCAAACCCGATGCCTCCGACAAGGAAATTAAATCCGCTTACCGCAAGCTCGCCAAGGACCTGCACCCGGACCTGAACCCCGGGGACAAAAAGGCCGAGGAGAAATTCAAGAATATTTCCGCGGCCTATAATCTCCTGGGGGATAAGGAGCGGCGGGCCCGGTTCGACCGGGGTGAGATCGATGCCACGGGTGCCGAGCGGCCAGACAATGCCTATTACAAGACCTACGCGGGCGAAGGACCACGCCAGCAATATTATTCAAGCGGCGGCTTTGCCGACTTCGGCGATGAAAGCGATATCTTTTCCGAGCTGTTCGGCCGGGCTGCCCGCGGCGGTCATGGCCGGCACCATCACACGCAGGCCTTCAGGGGCGCCGACGTCCAGTATGCCTTCGAGGTCAACTTCATGGACGCGGCCCTCGGTGCCAAACGCCGTGTAACCATGCCGGACGGCGCCTCCCTCGATATTACGGTGCCCGCAGGCGTCAGCGATGGCCAGACCCTGCGCCTCAAAGGCAAGGGGATCGCGGGGCACGGCGGCGGCCCGAACGGGGATGCCTACGTGAAGGTGACGGTAACACCCCACCCCTATTTCAAGCGGCGCGGGCGGGATATCCTTCTTGATGTGCCGATCACGCTTGATGAAGCCGTCCTCGGCGGCAAAGTGACGGTCCCGACCATTCACGGCAAGGTCGCCGTGCCTGTCCCTGCTGGCGCCTCCTCAGGCCAGACCCTGCGCCTCAAGGGCAAGGGCATCAAGCCCGCGAAGGGGGCGGCGGGCGACCAGTTGGTCAGCCTCAAGATCGTCATGCCTGCGAAACCGGATGAGGAACTCAAAACCTTTATGGAAGGCTGGAAGGACAAGCACAGCTACAGCGTCCGCCAGGCTTTTGACGGAGAATGACCATGATCATGACCGAACAAGACGTTATCGCCCGTGTCCGCGGTTTGACCCGATCTGAGCTTCACCTCTGTATCGAGCGTGGCTGGGTCAAACCTGCTCTAAGCCCGGAAGGCCAGTGTTTCAACGAGATAGACATCGCCCGGCTTGATTTCATCCGTCATCTGCAGGCCGATCTCGCCGCCAATGAGGAAGCTGTGCCGTTTGTCCTCTCGCTCATTGATCAGGTCCATGGCCTCCGCCATGCGCTCAAGACCATAACCGTCGCGGTCGAGGCGCAGGACGAGGATGTTCGCAACGCTGTACGCTCGGCACTTCTGGAAGCCTTCGATAACGAAAAGTAGCAGGTCTGCCACTTTGGCTTGACCATGATCAAAGAATTTTACCGGCGCCTCGCTAAAGTGGGATCATCATTTAACGCTCTGATGAGGTGATGATCATGGCACGCAAAGAAACACTCCCCAGTAAAAACGGCGGTCATAGCATGGCAACGTGGCAGCATCCGTTTGAAACGCTCCATGCCGACATGGACCGGTTGATCGACCGTTATTTCAACGCCGCACCGGCACAGTGGTTCTCGGACGATCGCGAATTCGCGAACTTCGCGAAGATGGATGTGTCCGAAAACGACAAAGCCTTCGATATCACTGTCGATGTGCCCGGCCTCGATGAGAAAGACATCGACGTCAGCCTGAGCGGCAACCTCCTGCTGATCAGCGGCAAGCGCGAAAGCAGCTCGGAGGAAAAGAAAGATAATTTCCACCGCATTGAGCGCTCTTTCGGCAGCTTCCAGCGCCGGGTCGAACTCCCCGCTGAGGTCGACACCGACAAGATCGAGGCGTCGGTGAAAAAAGGCGTTCTGGCCCTGCACTTGCCGAAATCGGCAAAGGCGAAATCCAAAGAACGCAAGATTGCAATAAACGCTTCTTAACCTCCCTGAGTACCCCACACTTGCCGGCGCTTATTCCTCCCCTCAAAGCGCCGGCATTTTCTTGGGAAATTGACTTGAGAACGATCGGATTGCAAAATTTTGCATATTTTTGCAATCCATCCTTGAAATAGCCCTCGCGGCGCGCCACAATCATGGAAAATCTTTAATTTTTTCAGTGATTAGCGATGGTGGGAGTGGGTAGCCAAATGAAATCGGCCAAGAAAGATACGACCGCACGTAAACCTGTGCGTCTTGAAGATGTTGCAGAGATCGCCGGTGTGTCGATTTCAACAGTCTCCCGCGCGCTCAGTGACAGCCCCCTGGTCTCGGATGCTACCAAGCAGCGCATTCTGGCAATTGTCGAAGAAAACAACATGGTGCTCCGCCGTAAGGAGGAGCCCGGCCCCCAGGCCAACTACCGTACGCTGGAGCTGATCATTCCGCTGCCTCAAGGCAAGGAAGCCCGGATTTCCGACGCTTTCTACCTGGACCTCATTGGCGGCATCGGCGATGCCATGAAGGAAAATGACTGCGACTTCCTGATCTCCCACCACAGCCCGCGGGATTTCAAGGACCTGGAAAAGGCCGTCCATGACCGCCGCGCTGAAGCCTTCATCATCATCGGCCAGAGCTTGCTGCATGAGCCATTGAACCAACTTGCCCGCACCGGCGCGCCGTTCGTGGTTTGGGGCGCTCAGCTTGAAAACCAGGCCTATTGCTCAATCGGGTCCGACAACAAGCGCGGCGGCTATATGGCTGCGAGCCACCTTTTGCGCCTTGGCCGCAAGAAGGTCGCCTTCATTGGCGATATCGAAGCCCCTGAGGTCACCTTGCGCTATGAAGGATATTGCGACGCCCTCAAGGAAGCTGGCGTGCCCCTGGATGAGAACCTCGTTCGCAACGCCGCTTTCTCGTTTGAATCCGCCATGGAGACCATTGAGGTATTGATGGAAACCGGCGTGAAATTCGATGGTGTTGTCGCCGCCGCCGACGTCATCGCCATGGGCGCTATCCGCGCGTTGATGCGCAACGGCCTGTCCGTGCCGGGCGATGTTTCGGTCATCGGCTATGACGATGTCCGCATCTCCGCCTACAGCACACCCGCGCTCACCACGATCCGCCAGGATGTCGCCCGTGCAGGCCGCAGGCTTGTCAGCAAGGCGCTCCGGCTCGCCGAGGGTGAAAAAGTCCGCTCAGAGCTGCTGCCGACCGAACTGATCGTGCGCGAAAGCTGCGGCGCTTAACCGATGAGGACTGATACGAAGAAGGCCGCCCATTGAGGCGGCCTTTTTGTTGGTTTAGAGCGCTGCGATATAGCCGCTGATCGGCGGCAATGCCTTGCCGGGTTCGGCTTCGTTGACACTGTAGAGCAGCATCCCATTGCCCTCAGCCCACTCGGCCGCTTCGGTGCCCAGGTTGAAGACGCACAACAGCTTGCGGCCCTCATGCTCCCGCACGAAAGCCAGAACCGGTTCAGCGGTATCAAGGAAGCTGATGCTGCCTTTGACGAGCGCCAACTCCTTGTGCCGGAAAGCCAGGAAGTCCCGAAGCGCATGAAGTGGCGACTTGGGGTCTTTCTCCTGGGCGTCGATCGCGAAATCATGATGGCGTTCATCAACCGGCAGCCAGGGTTCGGCTTCGGAGAACCCGGCGTGCGGCACACCCTTGAGCCACGGGATCGGTGTCCGTGTACCATCCCGCCCCAGCGTATCCGGCCAGTTGGCGATGGCTTCGGGGTCCACCAGGCGTTCGAACGGCACCCTGCCCTGCGGCAAGCCGACCTCTTCACCCTGGTACAGGCAAATGCTGCCCCGCAGCGAACACAGAAGCGTATTGAGGAAAATCGCGAAGCGTGGGTCCAGCTCCTCGGATTCAGACCGTGCCCAGCGCGTGACAGCCCGCGGCCGGTCATGGTTCGAGAAGGTGAAGGACGGCCAGCCGGTCCCCGCGGCCTGCGGCCACGCGGCAACAGCGTCCCGGATCACCGCCGCGGAAAGCGTATCAGCCTCAAGGAACTCAAAGCTGTAGGCGGTCTGCAGGCGCTTGCCACCCTCGGTATAAAGCTGCATTTCCTCAAGCGCACGCTCACCGCCGACTTCAGCGACGGCAAAGCTTTCAGGATACTCGTCCAGCAGCCCGCGGATACGTTCCAGGAACTTGGGAATATCCGGGTGCGACTGGTTATAAAGATGGTCCTGCAGGTCGAAAGGTTTGTGTCCCTTTGCCCCTGCAAGCGCCGGATTGTCCCGGAATTCCGGGTCATGCATATAGAAATTGACCGCATCAAGCCTGAAGCCATCGACACCACGATCCAACCAGAAGCGTGCCGTATCCAGAAGCGCCTTCTGAACCGCCGGGTTATGGACATTCAGGTCCGGCTGGCTTGAGAGGAAATTGTGCAGGTAATATTGACCACGGCGGGAATCGAAGGTCCAGGCCGGGCCCATGAAGACCGACTGCCAGTTCGACGGCGGCGTGCCGTCCGGCCGGGCATCAGCCCAGATATACCAGTCAGCCTTGTCGCTATCCCGGCCTTCGCGGCTGGCCTGGAACCAGGCGTGCTGATCCGAAGTATGGCTATAAACCTGATCGATGATGACCTTGAGGCCAAGCCGGTGTGCCGTCTCCAGAAGCTCATCAAAATCTTCGAGGGAGCCGAAAATCGGGTCGACACCGCAAAAATCGGCGACGTCATAGCCGAAATCCTTCATTGGCGAGGTGAAGAAAGGCGACAGCCAGATACCGTCAACACCGAGCGAGGCAACGTGCTTGAGCCGGGCGGTGATGCCCTTGAGGTCTCCGACACCGTCACCGTTGCTGTCCGCAAAGCTGCGCGGATAAATCTGGTAGATGACCGCACCGCGCCACCAGTCGTCGCCAGCGATAACCCGGGTTCGGTGTTTATTATCCTGTTGCTGCATCAGTTATTTTTCCCCATCCGGCACACAGCATAGCTAAGCGGCGCAAGGTGGAGGTCGGTTTCCCCCTTGTCGCTTGCCAGCGTGCAGCCATCCGTCATCGGCGTCAGCGCCGCGCCGGTTTTATATGTCATTGCTTCTTTGGCAGTGTTAACCACCACCAGGACCGTTTCACCGGAGGCCTTGTCGGTCCGGCTGAAGACGAAAAGCCCAGGTTTCGGGCTGCTCATCAGCACTTTCTGCTTGCCCTGGCGGAGCGCCGGGTTGGCGTGATAAAGCGCCGCCATCGCCTTCAGCGACCGGTAAAGCGGGTGATTTTCGTTGAAATTGTCTACCGCCGTGGTGGCGTCCGTGCCGATCAGCTTGTTGTCGTTATAGCTGGCGACCTTGCTGGGGAACATATCTTCCCGCGCGTCCTGATCGCCGCCATCGCCCACAAAGCCCTGCTCATCACCATAATAGATAACCGGCACACCGCGCGCGAAGAACATCAGCGCGTTGCCGAGAATGGTGCGTTTCATCATCTCGGCGTCGCTCATATGCGGGTGTGCTTCCCGCAGGAAATGACCAAACCGGCCCATGTCATGGTTGCCGAGGAAGGTCGGCAGCGTATCCGCGACACCGGGGCCATAAAGGCTGTCTTCCGAGAAGAGCTTGGCAAGGACATCCGTGCCCTTGTCGTGCGCCAGCACCTGCGTGACAGCCCCCTGGAAGCCGAAGTCCAGAACCGCCGGCAGCTTGGCCACCGTCGTAAAGTGGGACAGACGCTTCGGATCTCCGTCATAGACCTCCCCGAACATATAGAAATGCGGGATGCCTTCCTTGGCGGCATATTTGATGATGGCCGGGGAGAATTTCTGCCAGAAGCTATCATTCACATGACGTGCAGTATCAATGCGGTAGCCGTCTATCTTAAAGTTTTTGATCCAGCTTTCGTAAAGCTTGGTGAAGCCCTTCACGACCGCCGGATTTTCCGTGAACACATCATCGAGGCCACCGAAATCACCATAGAGCGAGTTCTCGCCCTGGAAGGTCGTGTTGCCGCGGTTGTGGTAATAGAGGACATTGTTCAGCCAGTCCGGCTTCTTGATATGTTCCTCACCCTTCGGTACATAGGGCGTGTAGGCATAATCCGGGTTGGTGAGCTTGGCGAAGTTCGCCTCTGTCTGGTGCGCAGGACCGTCGCCCGCAAAGCCCTTGTTGATGGCAGGACCGGTCTTGCCGCCCTTATGGGTGTAGGGATAGTCCGCAAGCGACCGGTATTTGCAGCCAGGCGCCGTCACACCACCAGGGTTACCCTCGCCCGTGCACTCCCGGTACTGGATCACATCCGCCGTGTGGTTGACGATGATATCGAAGATCACCTTCATGTTGCGCTTGTGCGCTTCCGTAACCAACGCCTTCAGGTCGTCATTGGTACCGAGGTGCGGGTCAACACTGGTGAAATCGGTAATCCAGTAGCCATGATAGCCCGCTGAAAGGTGCTTGGCATCGCCCTGCACGGCTTTGTTCTTGAAGATCGGCGTGAACCAGATGGCGGTCACGCCCATATCCTGCAGATAATCCAGCTTGCTGATCAGCCCCTTGATATCCCCGCCGTGGTAGAAGCCCTTGTTGGTCGGGTCGAAGCCATTCACCTTCGCGCCACCTGCGATACCGCCGGTATCATTGGATGGATCGCCATTCGCGAACCGGTCCGGCATGACGAAATAGATCACGTCATCGGTGGCTGGCCTGTCGGCGTAAGGCTTGAGGGAATGGACCGCGCCACCGTCGGCCGCCTGAAGGGAGGCGGTCGGGATGAGCGGCGCGCAGGTGAGCGCGGTCCCCAGGAAGAAGGCTTTGCGTGCTTTGGTCCAGAAGGTCATGGCGTCTCTCCCCCGCTTACCAGAAGGAAATCACAATGGCCGCGGCCATGGCCATCAGGACAAGCGCCTGAACACGGTAGTTCTGCCACATCGGACGCTGTTTCAGTTCGGCCGTCTCTTCATGATAGCTTGCGACAGTCCAGATATAAGGCGTCGGATCCTTTTCGGACGGCGCGGTCATCAGGCTGCCGACAACCAGCATCAGGCAGGAGAAACCGAACACAATCGGCGTTACAAGCAGGAAGTGCAGGCTGAAGAGGTGCCAGACCTCGATCATCAGGAACATCAGGACACCGAGCGCGGTACCGCTCATCAGCGCGATGAAACCGCCGGTCCCGTTGGCGCGGCGCCAGAAGCTGCCGACCAGGAACAGCGCCAGGGTCGGCGTAACCGCATACGACAGGATCGTCTGCAGATATTTGAACAGCGAACCGAAACGTTCAATTTGAGGTGCCCACAGGATGGCGAGTACAAGCACGGTGAAGGTGGACCAGCGGCCAACCTTGACCATGTCGCTTTCGGTGATCTCCGGCTTCCAGATGCGCACAAAGTCCATGGTGACGAGGGTCGAGGCCGAGTTCATGGCGCTATCGATCTGCGACATCATCGCCGCCAGGAAGCCCGCAAGCACGAGGCCCAGAAGGCCCGCCGGCAGGAACTTGAAGATCAGCGTCGGATACACAAGGTCCGGGTTCGACAGGTTCGGCAGCAGGATGATGGCGGCCGTGCCCGGCAGCACCATCAGGAACAGCCCCGGCAGCTTGATGAAACCGGCGAACAGCGCGCCCCAGCGGCCATGTTCAAGCGACTTGGCGGAAAGCACCCGCTGCACCATGAACTGGTTGGTACACCAGAAATAGAAGCCGAGAAGCGGCGCGCCAAGAATGAGGCCCAGCCACGGAACGCCGGGGTCGCCCATCGGCCTGATCAGGCTCAGCTTTTCATGCGGAACAGCATGCATAAGCTGGGACCAGCTGCCGATATGGTCGAAGGCGGACCAAGCTACCACGACGGCACCGATAAGCAGGATAACGGCCTGCACGGCGTCGGTGATGATAACCGCAGCCAAACCGCCGACGATGGTATAGGCGCCTGCGAAAATTGCCAGAACCGCGATCATGAGCGAGATCGGGATGTCCGGGAAGATCATCTTGAGGATAAGGCCACCGGCATAAAGCGTGGCCGACGTGTCGATGACAACGGTCAGGAACAGTGTAAGGCCGGAGAAATATACCCGGGCACGGCGGTCATAGCGGCGTTCCAGATATTCCGGAACCGTATAGACCTTGGCCCGGAGGATGAAGGGCATCACGAAAATGGCGAAGAGCGCCAACACCAGCGCCGCCAGCCATTCATAGTTATAGACCGAGATCCCGGTTGCGTACGCATCCCCCGCAAGGCCAACAAGTGTCGTCCCGGAGATGTTGGATGCATAAAGCGACAGACCGATGAACGGCCAGGTGAAACGCCGTCCGGCCAGAAAGTAATCTTCCGCGGTATCCTGGCGGCCGGACAATGCCCAGGCCATGCCAACAACCAATACAAAATACAGGCCGATTACGACCAGATCGAGCTGACCCAGATGAAACTCGCTCACCCCAATTCCCCTTTTCCCAGATGCTGTTCCCAAGCATCGAAATGATTCTTATTTCTTATAAGTGAGAAAAGGCCTGAATTGCAAACTTTTTGCAAATTCAAAGTGAAATTACTTTATTTTTGCAACAGGGCAACAGGCCTCTGATTGACGGGAAAACTGGATGGTTTGTCTATAGTAACGCTGACTCGGCGCCGAACGCTACGTAAAGCCGCGCAGGGCCTCTCCTGCTGCAACCACCAAATTATAATGCAACAAATTACATAATTTATTGATTTTTGCATTTTTTACGTTATTTTTGCAAAATACGGAAACGATACAGGTCCAGCATGTCCTGTTGGAGACACAGGCCTGTATTGGGGGATTTACGCCCAATGGGCGCAGTATGAGTTAAGTGGGGTCGACGCAGCTTTCCTCTTCGACGACCAAAGTTTAGGGGCCTCTTTTAGGAAGACTTCATGCCTGCAGCAGGCTTCCCTCCCGCAAGGCATGAACCTGAAAGAGCTATCTTCACCCTGGCAGATTCCGTCTGCCAGGGTGCTTTTTAAATACCCCTAACCATGGCACCATACCTTAAGGTCAGGCGAAGCATGGCCGACGCTACGCACTAGGGAACGAGTGGGGGAGAAAGTTCAGTGTCCAACAAGGCAGCAGAAACTAATCCGCAGGCACTGCGCCGCATTGCCATCATCGGTGGCGGATCCGCAGGCTGGATGACCGCAGCGGCCCTTGCCAATGCCATCGGCACCAGCTGCGACATTACCCTGATCGAATCCGAAGAAATCGGCGTGATTGGCGTTGGCGAAGCGACCATCCCCCCGATCAAGCTGTTCAACCAAAGCCTGGGCATCGATGAGAATGTCTTCGTCGCAGCCACGAACGGCAGCTTCAAACTGGGCATCCAATTCATCGACTGGACGCGCAAGGGCCACGCCTATTTCCATCCGTTCGGCCAATATGGTGCCGATTTCGACGCTATTCCGCTCTATCACTATTGGCTGCGCGAACGGGCGCATGGCGACACATCCAGCCTGGACGACTATTCCATGGCGTGGGCCGCCGCGGCCCGGGGGCGCTTCAACCGCCCGACCGATGACCCACGGCTTGTGCAGTCCACCTACGATTACGCCTACCATTTTGACGCCATTCTCTACGCCAAGCTTCTGCGCTCCTATGCCACTGAACGCGGCGTTGAGCGGATCGAAGGCAAGGTGACCGATGTCTCGCTTGCAGGCGAGACCGGCTTCATTGAAAGTGTCACGCTCGCGGATGGCCGCACGGTAGAGGCTGACTTTTTTGTCGATTGCACCGGCTTTTATGGCCTGTTGATCGAAAAGACGCTGCAGACAGGCTATGAGGACTGGACCCGCTGGCTGCCGTGCGACCGCGCCGTCGCTGTCCCATGCGCAAGCGGCGGCGACTTCACGCCTTACACCAAGTCGATCGCCCATAAGGCCGGCTGGCAGTGGCGCATTCCGCTCCAGCACCGCATCGGCAATGGCCATGTTTATTGCAGCCAGTATATCTCCGATGAGGACGCGACCGGGACCCTGCTCTCGAACCTTGACGGCAAGCCGCTCGCCGACCCGCGCCTCCTCCGCTTCACCACAGGCCGCCGCAAGCAGTTTTGGAACAAGAACTGTGTTGCGATCGGGCTTTCAGCGGGGTTCATGGAACCACTTGAATCGACCAGCCTGCACCTTATCCAGTCAGGCATCCGACGCCTATTGGCGCTGTTCCCGGATCGGGACATGAACCCGCTTCTCGCCACGGAATATAACCGTATCACCAAAGCGGAATACGAACGCACGCGCGATTTCCTGATCCTGCACTATAAAGCAACGGAAAGGCGCGACAGCCCCTTGTGGCAATATACCGGCGCGATGGAAATCCCGGAGACGCTTCAATACAAGATCGATCATTTCCGCGCCTACGGCCGCATCGTCGCGAAAGATCTGGAACTGTTCCAGAACCCGAGCTGGCTTGCTGTCTTCATTGGGCAGGATATATGGCCAGAGCATTATGACCCGCTTGTGGACATGCGCCCGCAAGTCCCGGCCGCAGACAACCTAAAGAGCCTGCGCCGCATCATGCAGGAAGCCGCCGAGGTCATGCCGACCCATGAGCAATATATCGCGCACTATTGCCGTGCTATGGCGCAGTGAGCCCGGATAAAATCTTCCTGTGACGGCAGCTGGGCAACCGTGCGGTCGACGATGGTCTTGAGGTCCCCCATGAAACCCTTGAGCTGATCGCGCGTCAGCATATCCGCCATCGGGTGGTAAGCTTCAGGGGTAATCCCCTGCCCGATCATCACCTGGAACCAGCCAAGTTCGGTGAACAGCTCTTCGTGCTCCCGGAAAATACGGCCTGTTGACCTAAACAGGTCGATCTTGTGCTGAAGGGTTTCCGGGATGTCCATTTCGCGGCAGCGGGTCCAGAAGTCGGAATCCGTACGCTCATTTGCATGATAATGCAAAATCAGGAAGTCGCGGATACGCTCGAACTCGAAATCCGCCTGCCGGTTATATTCATCAATTTCCGCCTGGGCGAAACTCTTGTCCGGGAACAGCGACAGCAGACGGCTGAGGCCAGACTGGATCAGGTGAATACTGGTGGATTCCAAGGGCTCCATGAAACCGCTGGAAAGCCCGAGCGCGATACAGTTCTTGTTCCAGAATTTCCGCCGTTTCCCGGTGGTAAACTTCAACACCCGCGGGTCCGCAAGCGGCTTGCCTTCCAGGTTCGAAAGCAGGATCGCGGTCGCTTCGTCCTCGCTCATATAATCACTGCAGAAGACATGGCCATTCCCCGTCCGGTGCTGGAGCGGGATACGCCACTGCCACCCTGCCGTATGCGCGATAGACTGGGTATAAGGCCTTGGCGCCGAAACATTTTCACTGGGGACGGCGATCGCCCGGTCACACGGCAGCCAATGGGTCCAATCGTCATAGCCCGTCTTCAGGGCGTCTTCGATCAGAAGCCCGCGGAAGCCCGAGCAGTCGATAAACAGGTCGCCGCCGATCTCCGTACCATTTTCCAGCGTCACGCTTTCAATGAAACCGTCGCTGCCCCGTAAGGTGACGTCGACGATTTTGCCTTCGGTGCGCGTTACCCCCTTGGCCTCAGCCCTTTTCCTGAGAAACCGGGCATACAAGGTGGCGTCAAAATGGAAAGCATAGGATATCCCCTGCATATTGGTGCCCGGAATGGTGTCGAACCGCGCCATTTTTCCGGCCAGCGCCGCCGTATCGTTGAGGGAATAGTCCCACAGGCTGCCCGCCACACCTTCGGCCCGCGCCTTCAGCCAGTAATTCTCAAACTCCAGCATGCCAAGCCCGCGCCCGATGGAGCCAAAGGCATGCATGTAACAATCCCCAAGCTTGTTCCAGTTCTGAAACTGGATGCCCAGCTTGAAGGTGCCGTGCGTGGCTTTCAGGAATTCGTCTTCATCCAGCTCAACCAGGCGGTTAAAAAGCCGGATCTGCGGGATGGTCGCTTCACCGACACCGACGGTGCCGATGGCATCCGATTCAATCAGGCGGATGTTCAGGAGCCCCGGCATGGCATAGGAAAGCGCCGAAGCTGCCATCCACCCCGCCGTGCCACCACCTACAATCACGACATCCTTGATCCTGTTATCGGTCATCCGCCCTTCCCTTTTTACTTACCGCCAAACAGTGCCAGCCCTCACCGGCGCCGTCAAAGCCGTTCCTAAAAAATTGCCCCTGTCGACCGCGAAGTCGGCAGGGGCATGATTGAGTACCTGTTAGGTCAGGCTTAGAAGTCGTAAGTCACACCCAACATGATGTTCCGACCGTATTCCTGATAGTCACGAACCTGACGGATATCATTGTTCAGGTAGGTGATGAACGGACGGTTGGTCAGGTTCTTACCCTGCAGCAGGATCGACAGACCATCGAACGGACCGCTCTGGAACTCATAGCCAATTTGAGCATCGACCAGGAATTCCGACCGGGCTTCAACCAGCGTACGGCTCAGGCTGAGCGCCGCGACTTCGGCCAGGAATGCAGTCCGGTAGCGGCCGCTGACACGGGCTTGGAAGCCGTTCTTTTCATAGTAGAGCGTGTCGTTCAGCACCCAGTGCGACAGACCCGGCATGGTAGCCGTGTTAAC
Source organism: Kordiimonas marina (assembly GCF_023006325.1). Lineage (GTDB taxonomy): Bacteria > Pseudomonadota > Alphaproteobacteria > Sphingomonadales > Kordiimonadaceae > Kordiimonas > Kordiimonas marina. The sequence goes on along the minus strand of NZ_JAINDF010000003.1, from coordinate 97,116 downwards.
CGGGTCGATCTTCACCTTACTGTTGGTGTAGGACAGGCTGAACTGGTTGCCGAAGCCATCCAGTTTCTCGCTCAGGAGCGTGCCCGGCAAGGTCGTGGCCAGTTCCGCACCCCAGAGGTTGCCACCGCCGGTGTTGACCGGAACAGTGATAAAGCCCTGATAGACGTTGTTGACGTCGATGCCATTGGTCGGCAGGCCGCTGAAATCGGTCAGGATCGGCAGATCCGTTACCCACGTCTCCAGGTGCTTATAGTAAGCGGCCACCGAGACAGCGCCACCATTGCCGAAATAGGCTTCGTAGGCCAGGTCAGCCGAGTCCGCCAGGTACGGCCGCAGGTTGGGGTTACCGCCCGAACCGCTCCACGGTGATTCACCGTTAACCGACTTGTGCACGGAATAACCAAGACCGGAGTTTTCCTGATCCAGGCGCGCCCGAGCCAGAGTCCGGGACAGACCGACGCGGATGAAGTGGTTTTCCGACACTTCGAACGACATGTTCAAGCTGGGCAGGATTTCCCAATATTTGTCACCGAAGGTGCCCGGCGTTACCACCGTCTGGCCGTTGTCATTCGTGGTAACCCGGTTACCGAGCGAACTTTGGTCAGTATGCACCGCCTGCACGCCGATATTGCCTTTAACCGGGGTATTGCCCCAGGTGCCGTCAATATTGGCTTTCACGAACGGCGTGATAACCTTCTCGGTCACGGTCCAGGTATTGGTCAGACGGCCGGTGTTCCACAGGCTTTCACGGGTACGGGTGTAGTTGCCGTCCTGGAAGAAGCTGTAGCTGTCGAAGCTAACCATGCCCGGAATACCGATGAAGCCCAGCGATACCGGATCATACATATACTGCGACGGAACCTGAACGTCGGTCGGGTAATCCTTCAGCGTCAGCACGTCACCCTGGTCCAGAAGCGATTTTTCACGGTGCGAGAAATAGACACCGAAATCGACGCTGGAGAACAAGCCTTTTTCGAACTGGCGGTTCGCCGCAAGGCGGATAGCATACAGTTCGTCATGGATTTTCGGGTGGTTGATGAAGCCATCCTGACAGTTGGCAAGGCGGCCACCGCAGTTGTTCCAGCCCTGGCTGTCCGTCAACTTGAACAGGGTCGGGTCGGCATAGTCGATGGTCGGGTCGAATTGAGCGACACCGTTGCTGTTGAGCGTGAAGCCGAGGTTATCGGTCGCGCCAACACCACCACCACGGCCAGTACCGGCGTAGATCTCGATATTGGATTCAAACTTCTTCAGGCGCGAATAGCTGAGGTCAGCATTCACGGACCACTTATCATTAACCTGATAGTCGACGTTCCAGCCAGCAGCGAAGATGCTGGAGTCACGATGGACAACATCGTTCCGCATCACGGCTTCGACGCCATCGAACGTACCATTCGTAATCAGGCCATTGTCGACAGTATAGCCCGGCTGAAGCTGGGCGGCCGACCAGGCAAGCGGCAGCTCGATGCCGCGCAGGCGCTGGTGATCCTTGAATTTGGAATAGTAGAGGTCAAGCCGGGTATGCAGGGATGCATCGGGCTTATATTCCAGAACGCCGATCAGGCCGTCACGATCAAGCGTGTTGGATTTCACATAAGGCTTGGCACCACCCAGAACCAGGTTGCCGTCGGCTGCTGTCGGGTAACCCCATGCCTGCCAACGGTTTTCCTGGGTCGGCTCTTTCATCTTCGAATAGCCGATCGCAACACCGATCGTGTCATCTGCGAACTGGTCGATGTAGGTGAAGTTGGCGCGATAGCCCTTGTTCGATACGTCAGGGTTCAGCTTGCCCAAGGTATTGAGCTCACCACGCAAGCCAACGACCACCCGGCGGCGGCCATAGGAGAGCGGGCGAACCGTCTGCATATCGATGGTGCCGCCAAGACCCTGACCGACAAGGCCGGCATCCGGGGTTTTATAGACGACAACACCGCTCATCAGTTCAGCCGGATATTGGTCAAGCTCGACGCTGCGGTTATCGCTGGCGCTCACCTGCTCGCGGCCATTAAGCAAAGTGGTGGTGAAATCCGGGCCGAGGCCACGGATGCTGACAACGTTGGCGCGACCATCAAGGCGCTGGGCGGCAAGGCCCGGCAGGCGCGCGATCGATTCAGCAATACTGGTATCCGGCAGCTTGCCGATATCTTCCGCGGTGATGGCCTCGACCATCGAGGTATTGTCTTTTTTCTTTTGAAGCGAACTTTCAATACTGGCGCGAAGACCCGTTACGGTGATCTCCTCCAGCGTATTGACGTCTTGCGTTTTCTTTTTGCTAGCCTTGGCCGTAGCCGCAGCCTTGTCGCTTGCCTTAGCGGCGGCGTCCTGGGCATGTACCGAGCCCGCAGCCAATAGCACAAGCGCCATACCCGTCGCCGCACTGCTCATCAGCCGCGAACGGTAAAGCTTTCGTTTAGATTCCATTACCCTCTCCCAAGATTGGCGTTCCCGAAGAACCAAGGCGTGCCTTTTCTTTGCAAAAAGACAACGGGCCTATCAGACCTGTACCGGAACGGCTACCTTTCCCTGAGACCGCCCCGACGCCCTTTTTATTGGTCGTTTGCAAAAGTTACCCCATATTCTGCAAATCGCAAGCTTGATTATCATTTTTTCAATATAATTTGCAAAATTATGCAGCATTTCTGCAACAGTCCTATTGTATAGGCCCCAGGGACTATGCGGCATACGGCGCAGATTCAAGCCATTTACATGGGCCTCTTGATAGAATCAGATCACATGTATGGGAAATGCCGTTTTTTGCATTGTTTTTGCATTTTCGCATAAATTCATGCAATGAATACCAAAACAGAAGGCAGCCGACTCTCTTTTGCAGGCGCAAACTGGACGTTACCAATGCCTTTCGTTTATTTGAGTCGTCAGCCATGACCATACGCTGCAAAGAGGCATAGGGCATCCGGTATAGGCGCCTTTAGTGCTTTTGCTGATCCGGGTTTGGCTCGCTGAGGTGATGGGAGTGCCTGTGATGCGGAAGGGGACTTGCCTCATCCTCGGCATGGATAAGAACTTCCTTATGCCATTCCGTCGCCTGTCGTGCGGCATAGGTATCAAGCGTTTTTGTAGGCCAGATATTCAGGAGATAATCCCGCGTCAGCGGTACAGCATCCTGCTTCTTCGCCAATTGAAACTGGAACACCACAAGGTCGCCATTCCTGAAGGCGGTTTCACTGGCGACCAGATAGAATTCCCACATCCGGCAGAAGCGTTCATCATAGAGCGCTGCAGCCTTGGCCCGGTTGGCCAGGAACCGTCGGCGCCAGGCCTTTAGCGTCTCGGCATAATGAAGCCTCAGAATTTCCAGGTCCGTAACATAGAGCCCTGCCCGTTCAATCGCCGATGATGCCTCCGACAGGGACGGCACATGGCCGCCCGGGAAGATATATTTGCTGATCCAGGCGTTGGTGGCGGACGATCCGCTCGCGGCCCCAATGGTATGGACCAGGGCCACACCATCATCCGTCAGCGTCCGCCTGATCATCTGGAAATATTCGTCATAGTGCGGGACGCCGACATGCTCGAACATGCCGACGGACACAACCCGGTCAAAACGGGCGCTGACTTCCCGGTAGTCTTCCTGCGCAAAAGAAAGATGGCTCCCCACCGCCTTGCTGCCTGGGTGGGTGCGGGCATATTCATACTGGTTTTCGGAAAGCGTGACGCCTGTCACCATCACATTGTGCGCCCGAACCAAATGCCGGGCCAAACCGCCCCAGCCACAGCCGATATCGAGCACACGCTGCCCGGGCTTGAGCCTGAGTTTGGCGGCAATCAGCTCCATCTTCTGGCGCTGAGCCGTCTCCAGGTCATCATCGGGGGAGCGGAAATAGCCACAGGAATACTGCCGGTCCTCATCAAGGAACAATTCATAAAGCTCATCCGAAAGGTCATAATGGTGGGCGACATTGGCCCGCGCCCGCCCTTGCGGATTGAAACTTCTGATCCAGCGCCCGACCTTGCCGCCACCGACTAGCCGCCTGCCCGCCCCCCAGCCGGTGTTCCGGGTCAGGAGATCCATCAGTTCATAAATGGTGCCACCCCCATCAACGGTCAGCTGGCCGTTCATATAGGCCTCGCCGAAATAGAGGCCCGGGTTCAAGGCGATCTTCAGTGCGGTCCAGCGGCCTGAAAGCCGCATGGTCAAAGCCGGCCCCGGCATATCACCTTGGAAATGATATTGCCGTCCGCGTGCGTCGATCACAGTCAGGGTGCCGATCTTGATCAGCCTGGTCAAAACCGCCGCCAAAAGTTTCATGCTAACCTCCGAGCAGGATGAGGCATTAACCTTGGGTACGCGATAAACTCATAGGTGTAACTATAGCGGTAAAATGGCTTAATCTCAATGCTACCCCCTGCCGCAGGCCGGGAATAAGCTCTATAGTCACCTACTGGGTGACAAGGAGAATGGACGGATGCTGCCCAAAACCATGAAAGCGATGGTCTTCTCAGCCACCGGTAAACCGCTGCAGGAAAGCGAGCTGCCGGTCCCGCACCCGTCTCAGGGGCAAATCCTCATCCGGGTTCATGCCTGCGCGGTTTGCCGGACCGACCTTCATGTGGTCGACGGCGACCTGAAGGAGCCGAAACTGCCGCTTATTCCCGGCCATGAAGTCATCGGTTCGGTTGCCGCGCTTGGTGCCGGGGCTGAAGGCTTCCAGCTTGGCGACCGCGTTGGCGTGCCCTGGCTTGGCTACACCTGTGGGAAATGCCGTTTCTGCCTCTCCGGCCGTGAAAACCTGTGCGAAAGCGCCCGCTTTACCGGCTATACGCTTGATGGCGGGTTTGCCGACTATATGGTTGCTGACGCCCGTTACTGCTTCCCCGTGCCAGAGCGCTATTCGGATGTCGAAGCGGCACCGCTTATGTGCGCGGGTCTCATTGGCTACCGTGGCCTCGCCGCAGCAGGGGACGCCAAGCGGTTAGGCCTCTATGGTTTCGGCGCTGCCGCCCATATCATCGCCCAAGTGGCCCGCCATCAGGGGCGTGAGGTCTATGCCTTCACCAAACCGGGGGATGACAAGGCGCAAGCCTTCGCCCGGTCCCTTGGCGCCAAATGGGCTGGCAGCAGCGACGATAAGGCACCTGACCTTCTGGATGCCGCCATCATTTTTGCCCCCGTTGGGGCCTTGGTGCCTACAGCCCTCAAGGCGGTCGACAAAGGCGGCATCGTGGTTTGCGCCGGCATTCATATGAGCGATATACCGAGCTTCCCCTATTCTATCCTATGGCAGGAACGGACAGTGACCTCAGTCGCCAACCTCACCCGCGCTGACGGCGATGCGTTTCTGAAGATCGCGCCTGAAGTCCCGGTGACGACGGAAACCCACGTCTATCCGCTTTCCGCCGCCAATCAGGCGCTCGATGATCTGCGCGCTGGCCGGTTTGAAGGCGCAGCCGTCCTCCAAATCCGCTAAAGCTTGGTCCGGCCAAGGCGGAGCGCATTGGTGACGACCGAAACCGAGCTCATGCTCATCGCGGCTGCCGCAAAAATCGGCGACAGGGTAATGCCCCAAACCGGATACAGCACACCGGCTGCAATCGGCACGCCGAGCATGTTGTAAATAAAGGCGAAGAACAGGTTCTGCCGGATATTGGCCATGGTCGCATCCGCCAACCTGCGCGCCCGCACGATACCGTTCAGGTCGCCATGCAGCAGGGTGAACCCCGCGCTTTCAACGGCAACATCCGCGCCGGTGCCCATGGCAATGCCGACCTCAGCCTCAGCGAGCGCCGGGGCGTCATTCACGCCGTCCCCCGCCATGGCGACGCGCGCGCCCTTGTCTGTCAGTTCCTCGACCACCGCCGCTTTGCCCGCGGGCAACACCCCGGCATGGACCTCATCAATCCCAAGCCGCTTGGCCACCGCTGCGGCCGTCACCGCGTTGTCGCCCGTGACCATCACCACGCGCAAGCCTTCGTCCCTGAGGGCATTGAGGGCTTCGAGGGCCGTATCCTTGACAGGGTCCGCCACGGCAACAAGCCCCTTCAGTGCTTCGCCCGAAGCCAGGAACATCACCGTTTTGCCGTCATGGCGGAGAGTATCAGCCTTCTCCTCCCAGGCCGTGATATCGACCCCAAGGTCCTCCATCAGGGCACCGTTGCCGAAGGCCACCGGATTGCCGTCAACCGACCCGGTTACGCCCTTGCCGGTCACGGCGTCAAAGTCCGTGACCTTGGCGGCGGACAAGCCCCGCTTATCGGCGGCATCATGAACCGCGGCAGCAAGCGGGTGTTCGCTGCCGGCTTCCAAGGTGACCGCAAGCTGGAGGAGCCCCTCCTCCGTTTCGCCTTCAACCGGCAAAAGGTCGGTGACGACCGGTTTCCCGACCGTCAGTGTCCCGGTTTTGTCCAGGATGAGCGTATCGACCTTGGCGAAGCGTTCCAGCGCCTCGGCATTCTTGATCAGCACACCGGCATGGGCACCGCGCCCTGTCGCCACCATGATCGACATCGGCGTCGCAAGCCCCAGCGCGCACGGGCACGCGATGATAAGGACGGAGACAAACGCGATAATCGCATAACTGTAGCTCGGGGATGGGCCGACAAGCGCCCATACGATGAAGGCCAGCACGGCTGAGCCGATCACCGTCGGCACGAACCAACCGGCGACGGTATCCGCAAGCTTCTGGATCGGCGCGCGGCTCCTTTGTGCGTTCGCCACCATCTCGACAATCTGCGACAGCATGGTCTCGGCGCCGACACGCTCGGCTTTCATGTCGAAACTGCCGGTGCCGTTGAGGGTGCCGCCGGTCACGGTGTCGCCCTCTGTCTTCTCGACCGGAATGGCCTCGCCCGTCAGCATCGATTCATCGATACTTGAGCGGCCTTCCAGAACGGTACCATCGACCGGAACCTTTTCCCCGGGGCGCACACGCAGATGATCCCCCACAACAACGGAATCGAGCGGCACTTCTTCCGTACCGCCGCAGCCTTTGACCCTGAGGGCGGTCTTTGGCGCCAGGTCCATCAAGGCCCGGATGGCGCCGCCGGTTTTCTCCCGCGCGCGCAGTTCCAGCATCTGGCCCAGAAGCACCAGGATGATGATCACCGCCGAAGCTTCGAAATAGACGCCGACATGGCCTGTCGCATCCCGAAAAGCGGGCGGAAAGGCACCTGGGGCAAGTGCGGCGACAAGGCTATACACATAGGCCGCCCCGGTGCCGATCGCGATCAGCGTGAACATATTGAGCGCGCGGTTGGCAAGCGACGCCCAGCCGCGTTCGAAAAACGGTTTCCCACACCACAGCACCACCGGGGTGGACAGGATCAACTGCACCCAGATATTCACCCGCTCACTGATGATCCCGTCGAGGCGCAGTCCAAAATGGGGCGCCATGGCGAGGATGAAGACAGGCAGCGTGAAGATAAGGCCGATCCAGAAACGGCGGGTGAAATCGACAAGCTCGGGGTTCGGACCCGCGTCGGCGGCGGGGATGCCCATGGGCTCAAGCGCCATACCGCAGATCGGGCATGTCCCCGGCCCTTCCTGCACGATTTCCGGGTCCATCGGGCAGGTATAAAGCGTACCCTTCGGCATCGGCTTTTCGGGCTTCTTTTCACCCAGATAGCTTTCCGGGTCCGCCACGAATTTTTCCCGGCAGCGTGCCGCGCAGAAATAATAATCCGTGCCCTTATAAGCCGCCGTATGCTTGGCGGTCTCGGGGTTCACTGTCATGCCGCAGACAGGGTCCTTGACCTCATGTCCGCCTGTTTCTTCATGGGTGTGGTGACAACAGTGATCGCTCATAACGTCCCTTTCCACGTGCGGAGAGTACCGCCCGTACGCCATACAGTCTTGTGGTTGTATAAGGCAATATGGACCAGCCCGGGTCGTATTTAAACCCCTGCGACAAAGACTTACCTCAACAATGACGGAAAGACGCCAACCCGTATAAGGCACAGCCGCACACTTGCGATTTCGGGAAAAAGCCGCCAAGAAACGGCCAGCGCGATTTATTCGGCGGCGGCCATGGCTTTGCTGCCGGAAAGCTCAAGCTCGAGATTGTGCCTGAAGGTATCGATCGTCGAGCGGCGTTTGCTCAGGATATTGCTGACCTGATGGTAATCCGCCGGCGAATCCACATCGATCGCAGCCTCGGCAAACGGCAGCTTGACGGCCGTTGCCTGAACCCCGAGCGTGCGTGAGGCGCGCTCAAACGCCTGCTCGACCGTGAAGCGGCGGAACAGAAGCCCGGCAAGATTGCGGAACCCGAAGGCCGCGAACAGCTTCCAAGGCTTCTTGCGCTCATTTTCGATCCGCTTCCAGAAAGCGATGGCGGCAGCGGCTTCAGGGCCCATGAAGGCAAACAGGTTCGCGCCCGAGAAGCCTTCGCCGCGGAACGGCAGATAGGTCCGCTTGGACCCCTCATGCTGTGCTTCGATATGGCGGCGCTCGACAAGCCCGATGGAAACACCGGCGCTATAGCGTGCTTCGGTACAGAAACGGTCAACCATTGTGGGCGTCAACAGCGCATGGTCTGCGGTGGTGACAAGGTAAGGCCAGGCCCCTTCCGTTTCTTCCAAGGCAGCTGCGACGCTGCCACAGATAGTGTCGGCACACGGAAGCACTTCAACCGGCACCAGCTGTTTGGGGTCCATCAGGTCCGGACATGTGGCCTTCAGCACATCAGCGTCATCAAACACCACCAGGATACGGCGGATAGAGCGCGAGGCGCGAAGCGCGGCCACAACGCGGGAAATCATCGGCGCGCCTTCGATCGGCACCAGGGCTTTGTAGGGTTGGTCGAACATGGAGGCCACGGCATCATCGGCGTGGCGGCTGCCGGCGAGCACGACGGCGGTAAAAATCCGGACATTGTCATAATTCTGACGTACCGGCTGTGCTAGCTCATGCTGCATTGGCTGTTGTACGTCAAAATCATAAACGGCAACGTCGTTCATGCCCTACGGTCCTCCTAGATTACGGCTGACCGGCAAGTGCGGCACAGCTTATTCGCAGAAACCGCGGCGACCAAAGAGCGGCCGGCGATAGGCACGGTTCTGCATCTTTTAATGTCTTCTGTAGCTGAGAGTGGCACCAAAGGCAACTTTTGGCACACTTTTTTAGCGCTAAGGCTTAGCCCTGCCCAGAACCGGATACCATAAACTGAGCCAAAAAAGCGCAGTAAACCAGCCGCCGATCACGTCGCTCGGCCAATGAACCCCGACCATGACCCGGCTGACACCAACGGCCAGCGCCATCAGGAGCGCGAGGGTCAGGATTGCGCGGCGGTAAGCCGGGTAAACCTGGGCCAGAAACATCGTGACAATCAGATAAACGACGGTCGAGCGCGTGGCATGACCGCTTGGGAAACTGGCGCTGGTCTCATGCATCAGGTGGCTGACAACCTCCGGCCGCGCCCGGTTAAACAGATGTTTGAGCACGGTCACGATCAGCATCCCGCCCGTGATCGCCAAGGCGTAAAGCCCTGCCCGAGCCCCGCCTTCACGCCGCCACACGAGGCCGACAAGGCCAAGGCACAGAGCGATGAGCGCGACCGTGCCGCCGATATGGCTGAGGCCAAGCGCAAACGAGCCCGTCCAGGACGGCCCGATGAGCACAGACGTATCGGCCGCTTGCCGGAAAAACAGCAGCCCCCCTCGGTCAAAGCCAGACAGCGCGCCCGAGTTGGCAAGCCCCGCCCAGGCAGTGCCAATTCCTGCGAACACAATGATGCGCAGCTTTTCCTTCCGGGTATAAAGTGACTTTCCAGCCGGACTGGAACCATCAGTAGAATGAACAGCAGCGTCAGACTTATCCGCCATAAAATCTTCCATATCTATGCCTTGACCCGCCCCCTTTAAGCCACGATGCTTGCCGCCTGCGCAACCGTTTTTGCAACCGATTTCAAGAGAGTGCTCATGTCCGAGACCTACACCATCGACGACCTTCTCGCCATCATGGCCAAGCTGCGGGACCCTGAAGGCGGCTGTCCGTGGGACATTGAGCAGAATTTCGAGACCATCGCGCCCTATACCATCGAAGAAGCCTATGAGGTCGATGAAGCCATCCGGGCGGATGACATGGCATCCCTGAAAGACGAACTGGGTGACCTTTTGTTCCAGACCGTCTTCCATGCCCAGATGGCGAAGGAGGCCGGACATTTCGATTTCGCGAGCGTCGTTCAGAATGTGTCGGAGAAGATGGTGCGGCGTCACCCGCACGTGTTTGGGGATGCCAGCATTGAGGATGCCGACGCCCAGACAAGCGCATGGGAAGCCCAAAAAGCCCGCGAACGCGCGGAGAAGGCCGAACGTGAAGGCCGCGCGCCGTCCGTACTTGATGGCGTTTCCTTAAGCCTGCCCGCACTCCTCCGCGCGGTGAAACTGCAAAAGCGCGCGGCCCGCGTCGGCTTCGACTGGCCTGAAACCCTGCAGGTTCTTGATAAAATGCAGGAAGAATCGGCCGAACTGGTTGAGGAATATAAGGCGGGCGCCGATCCGGCCCGGATACGGGAAGAATATGGCGACCTTCTGTTCGTCGTCGCCAACCTCGGCCGTCACCTGAAGGTCGATCCCGAAGAAGCGCTCCGTGACGCCAACGCCAAATTCACCCGGCGTTTCCACCGCATTGAAGCGCTTCTGGCCGCAGATGGCCGCACGCCTTCCCAGTCCAACCTTGAGGAAATGGACAGCCTATGGGACCAGGCCAAAGCGGAAGAAAAAGCCGCAGCAAAGGAAACAGGCAAGGCCTGAAGCCTTAACGGCGGCTCTGGAATTTGCTCCAGGCGACGGGGTCCACCGTGAATTTGAAGGTCATCCCCTCCTCCCCGGCTTCGCTGGAGAGGACTTTCGTGTTGGCGTGAATCCATGACTGGGTGCCGCCATCGGCATAAGGCACCAGAAGCTCGATTGTCTCATCCTGACGGCTAAGCACGATATCGATGGCATCCAGAAGCCTGTCACAGCCTTCCCCGGTCAGGCCCGAGATCGCCACCATTCGCTCCTGGCGCTTGTCGAGATTGAGAAGCCCTGTCTTCGCTTCCTCATCCAGAAGGTCGGTCTTGTTCATGGCCTCAATGACAGGCGTGCCTTCCCCGTCCTCGGCCAGTTCCACGCCCAGATCCTTGAGGACCAGCTCCACATCCGTTTTCTGGATGTCTGTATCAGGGTGGGAGGCATCGCGTACGTGAACGATGATGTTGGCTTCCAGCACTTCCTCAAGCGTGGCACGGAACGCCGCAACCAGCGTTGTCGGCAGCTCGGAGATGAAGCCGACAGTATCGGACAGGATGATTTTCTTCCCGCTCGGCAGGATCACGGCGCGCATGGTCGGATCGAGCGTGGCGAACAGCATGTCTTCGGCCAGCACCTCGGCGCGGGTGAGATAGTTGAAAAGCGTCGATTTCCCGGCGTTGGTGTAGCCGACAAGCGCGATGATCGGGTACGGCGCCTTCTGGCGGCGCGCACGGTGCAGCCCGCGAGTACGTGTTACCTGTTCAAGCTGGCGTTTGATACGGGTGATGCGGTCGGCGATGATCCGGCGGTCGGCCTCGATCTGGGTTTCACCCGGCCCGCCCATGAAGCCTGAGCCGCCGCGCTGGCGCTCAAGGTGGGTCCAGGACCGGACAAGACGGCTTTTCTGATATTCGAGGTGGGCAAGCTCGACCTGAAGCTCGCCTTCCTTGGTGCTGGCGCGGGCGCCGAAAATCTCGAGAATCAGCGCGGTGCGGTCGATCACCTTGGCCTTGATCGCGCGTTCCAGGTTGCGCTGCTGGCCGGGGCTCAGCTCACAATCGAAGATGACGAGGTCAATTTCCTCGGCCTCAACGCGCTCCCTAAGGTCCTCAAGCCGGCCTTCACCGATAAAGGTTCTGGGGGTCAGCGACCGCAGCGGGATGACCTCACCGCCCAACAGGTCGACATCGATTGCCTCGGCAAGGCCCATGGCTTCATCGAGCCGGGCCTCGGGCGTGCGTTTATGTGGGCCTTCGTCGCGCCCCCGAACATACGGGTGCACAACAAAAACACGTTGCCGGACTACCTTCTCCTGAAGATACCCCAGTCCGTCAGTCGACCAACCGGCACCATCCGGCCGGTCGGCCGCACGATCCTCGTCGGTCCGATCTGACAAATTAACCTTCTAGGTCTTTTTCCGGTTCGAACAGCTGGACCGGGCCTGACGGCATTACAGTGGAAATGGCGTGCTTGTAAACAAGCTGGGAATGCCCGTCGCGGCGCAACAGTACGCAGAAGTTATCGAACCAGGTGATAACACCCTGCAGTTTAACACCATTGACTAGAAACACCGTAACCGGCGTTTTGGTTTTGCGAACGGCATTGAGAAAGACGTCCTGAAGGTTTTGATTTTTGTCTGACATGGACAGTCCGTTTATCTTTTCTAAGTTTTTGATTTTGCGCCCTTTTCAGGCATTAATGCGGCCAATGGTCATGGAGTAAACACAAACCTCCCCCGTCACCGTCCCGGCACGCACACCATATATGTCAGACAGACTGACCCTCGGTCAATATGCTTCCAGCAAAAAATCGCTATAAAACCAATAACATCCGGCAATTTTATTGCGAGTCGGTTGCAGCTTAGCTCCGCCAGAAATGCGGATCGAACAGCATAATGAGCGTGAAGATTTCCAATCGACCCAGAATCATGGCAAAGCTCAGCAGCCATTTGGCCGGGTCCGGCAGGCTGGAGAAATTGCCAGCGGGGCCGATAATATGGCCGATGCCGGGGCCAATGTTGGCAACCGCCGACACCGCCGCGCTCAAAGCCGTGACCACATCCAGGTTCATCAGAGACAGCAGAATCGCCACCACGACGATGGACGCGAAGAAAGCCGCCGTGAAAGCCGTGACCGACATCGGCAGGTCTTCCGGCATCCGGCGCCCCTGATATCGAAGCACGACAACCCGGTTAGGGCTCGCAAGCTTCATGATCTGTTCCCTGAGCGTGATCCAAAGCACCTGGAAGCGGTATATCTTGATCGCGCCGGAGGTCGAGCCCGCACAGCCCCCCACGAACATCAGGAGGAAAAAGCCCATCACGGCGGCCGTTCCCCAAGTGGTATAGTCAGCCGAGGCAAACCCGGTGGTGCTGACGATCGACACGATGTTGAAGGCCACTTTTGTCAGTGCGTCAAAGAAGCCCAGGTGCTGGTCGAACATCAGCATGACAGCCGCAACCAGAATCACGATCGTCAGGAAACGCAGGAATACGCGAATCTGCGGGTCGGTGAAGATGGCTTTGAAGTCGCCATCGGCAAACTTGACGAAAGCGATGAAGGGCGACGCCCCGACAATCATGAAGATGATCCCCACCCACTGTGCCGCCGGGCCGTAATAACCGAAGGAGGCATCGTGCGTGCTGAACCCGCCCGTCGCGATGGTCGCCAGGGCGTGGTTGATGGCATCAAAGCTGCTCATGCCCGCCAGCCAATAGCAGAAAGCACAGATGACCGTCAGGCCGACAAAGACCACGGCGATCTTTTTCACGATTTCGCCTGACTTGGGTACGATCTTCTCGGACTGGTCCGAGCTTTCGGTCCGGAAAAGCTGCATCCCGCCGATGCGCAGGAACGGCAGCATGATGATCGCCATCATGATGATCCCTGCCCCGCCGATCCAGTTGACCAGCGAACGCCACAGCAGAAGCCCTGGCAGCATATGGTCAAGCCCGGTCAACACCGTTGAGCCTGTCGTCGTCATGCCTGAAACGGTCTCAAACACCGCGTCGGTATAGGAAATGCCGGTGCTTTCATCGAGCCCGAGCCCCAAAAGCGGCAAGGCCGCGAAGGCCGGCACGATAATCCAGCTGAGCGACGTCAGGAGAAACGCCGTTTTAACGTTCAGGCGTTCCTCATTGGTCTGGTCCCGGGTCGAGATGGCAGCCATAAGACCCAAAAAGCCGGTGAAGATGGCGGAATAGAGGAACTCAAGCGGCGCGGAGCCATTCATCATGGCTTCAACCACTGCAGGGATGGCCATGACGAGCGCAAGGGCCACCAGCAGAATCCCGATGATATGGATGACAGGGCGCAGGTTGATTTGAGAATTCATCGTCAATCCGGGCTGACGGCCTCAGGCCATCCGCCTTCTTCGCAATTAAAGGTGGCGCACGCTAAGGCGGTTTTTGGCCTTTCGTCAAGGCTGTATGGACCAGCCTATGAAGCTTCCCCTGCCGCTAATAGCTTTTCAAAAGCCTCAAGTTGCGCTAAGGGCTTATCGCCTCTTGTCTCGAATGGCTTGATGAAAAAAGCTTATTCGGTCAGGGCGGTGCCGGGAATAGAACCGGTGGAAAGGCACACGAACCCCCAGGGGTTGTGTACCGATCAACGACCAAGGAAGTGCGTACCATGAAGATCATCGTCTGCGGTGCTGGCCAGGTTGGCTTTAACATTGCCCAGCATTTGGCCGATCAACAACATGACGTCACGGTGATTGACCAATCACCCAGCCTCGTCGCCCAGATCAGCGATAAACTGGAGCTTCAGGCGATCGTCGGACACGGTGCCAGCCCCGATGTGCTCGACCGCGCCGGAGCGGCAGACGCGGACCTATTGGTCGCCGTCACCAACTCGGACGAAGTCAATATGGTCGCCTGCCAGGTGGCGCATTCGCTGTTTTCCGTGCCGATCAAGATCGCCCGTATCCGGAACCAGACCTACCAGAAGCCCAAATGGGCCGACCTTTTCTCGCGCGATCACCTGCCGATCGACGTGGTGATCTCGCCCGAACGCGAAGTCGCCAAGGCACTTTACCGCCGTCTGCGCGTGCCCGGCGCCTTCAACATGGTGCCGTTCGCCGACAGCCGTATCAATATGCTTGGCCTCAACATCACCGAAACCTGCCCCGTGGTGGATACACCGCTTCACCAATTGACCGAACTGTTCCCGAACCTGCGCGCCGTGGTGGCTGCCGTGCTTCGGGGCGAAAAACTGTTCGTGCCGGGCCGGGATGACCAGCTTCAGGCCGGTGACACCGTCTATGTCGCCAGTGACTCGGAGACCACATCCCGCACCATGTCCGCCTTCGGCTATGAGGAGAAGGAAGCCCAGCGCATCCTGATCATCGGCGGCGGCAACGTCGGCCTGTTCCTCGGCCAGTATCTCGAGCGCGACAGCGGCATGAGCAACATCAAGATTATCGAGATCAACCGTGACCGGGCCGCCCTTGTGGCTGAAAAGCTCAGCAAATCGGTTGTCATCAACGGCGACGCACTTGACCAGGATATCCTGACCGAGGCCTCGGCCGGGCTTGCCGATACCGTCGTCGCCGTCGCCGACGATGACGAGGTGAACATCCTGTCGTCGCTGTTGGCCAAGCGCCAGGGCTGCGGCCGGGTTATCACGCTGGTGAACAACTCGATCTATAAATGCCTGATCAGTTCGCTTGGTATCGATGTCGCGCTCGACCCGAAGGAAACCTCGGTATCCTCGATCGTCCGCCACATCCGCCGCGGCCGCATTCGGGATCTCTACAGCATCTTTGACGGCAAAGCCGAAATCATCGAAGCCGAAGTGCTTTCGGGCTCGGAAGTCGCCGGCAAGGAACTGGGCGCGCTCCATCTGGGCGGCGAGGCAAAATTCTGCATGATCCTGCGTGAGGAAGAAACCTTGGTGCCGCAATCCAGCACCATCCTCAAAGACGGCGACCGTGTTGTCGTGCTGGCGCTGACCGATTCCGTGAAGAAGATCGAACAGCTCTTCTCCGCCCGCGCGGACATCTTCTAAGCCATTGATAACGAATAAATAAAAGGCCGGGTGATGACCCGGCCTTTTTCGTATCCGCCCAATCAGCAGCCTGTCAGAACAGGTCGGCTTTGGCCGAAAACAGCTGCTCGATACGTTTGACAGCGCCTGAAAGCGACAGGATCACCACCCGGTCGCCGGCCTCCAGGACCGTGTCAGCCTGCGGCAGAATGGTTTCCTCATCGCGGACCAGCATGGTGAATTTGACATCCCCATGCAGCCGAAGCGCGCCGACCTTGCGGCCCGCAACCTCAGACCCCGCCAATACCTCCGCCTCGATGATTTCGGCCTTGCCGTCAAAGATGCTGTACAGGTCGCGGATACGGCCACGGCGGATGTGGCGCACGATGGACGACACCGTCGTCTCACGCGGGTCCAGCGCCACATCAATGCCGAGCGAGCCAATGAGCGCATTATAGACCGTGCTTGTGCTGAGCGTGATCACCTTGCCGCAGCCCATCTGTTTGGCAAGGAGAGACGCCAGGATATTGACCTCATCGTCGTCCACGACCGAAACCACCGTATCGGCTTTTGAAACCTCCGCCCTCAGAAGAACATCCTGATTGAGAGCATCACCCTGTATCACCATGGTTTTATTGAGTTTTTCAGCGATATGCTTTGCCCGATCCGCATTATACTCAATGATACGGACATCCTTGGCGCCTTCGCCCTGCTCCAGGTGATCAGCCAGGAAAAAGCCGATATTGCCACCGCCCACAATCACGATCCGCTGCGCGGTCTTTTCTTCATGGCCGAACACTGCGAGCGCACGGTCGGTCATGCTGGTATCCACCGCGACATAGATCGAATCGCCGGCCCTTAGGTCGTCTTTTGCCTTAGGCACAAAGATGCGCTTGCCGCGCACCACAGCGGCCACGGTGGTGTTCAGCGTCGGGAACAGCTCACTCAGCTGTCTGAGCGGCGTGTCGAGCACCGGACAGGTTTCATCAAGCGTCAAGCCTATCATGCGCACCCGGCCGTCGACAAACGGCACCATATTGAAGGCGCCCGGGATCTGCAGGCGGCGATAAAGGGCCGCCGCAGCTTCAAGCTCAGGCGAGATAATGACATCGATCGGCAGGTTGTCACGGGCAAACAGGTCGGCCCAGGCCGGGCGCAGATAGTCCTGGTTCCGGATACGGGCGATCTTGGTCGGCACGGAAAACAGTGAGTGCGCAAGCTGGCACGCGACCATATTGACCTCATCCGACATGGTCACCGCGACCACGAGGTCTGCCGCCCCGGTTCCCGCACGTTCCAGTACCGCGGGGTCGGAGGCATAGCCCACGATCCCCTGCACCTCCAGCGCGTCACTGAGATGGTTGATCAGGTCCTGTGACCGGTCGATCACCGTCACGTCATTCTGCTGATCCGCCAAATGCTTGGCGATATTGTAGCCAACCTGGCCTGCACCGCACACGATGACTTTCATGATGGTCGTCCCTTCCGTGCGGCCCCTGGCCGAGGCTTATTCTGCGGCTTCGTCCGTTCTGGTACCGGCCCCAGCGAGACCGAGCGACTTGAGCTTCCGGTGCAGGGCTGAACGCTCCATACCGATAAAGGCTGCCGTCCGCGAGATATTGCCACTGAAACGGTTGATCTGAACCTTCAGATATTCGCGTTCAAAGGCTTCGCGCGCTTCCCGAAGCGGCGTGGTCATGATCGCACTGTCGCCGCCGGAGCCCAGAAGATCGGTAGAACCGCTCCTGATCTCCTGCGGCAGGTGGTCGACCTTGATCTCGCCGTTCATATCGTCTGAGCTCATGATCACGACGCGCTCGATGATATTCTTGAGCTGGCGCACGTTGCCGGGCCAGTCGTACGCCTGCAGCGCCGCGGTCGCATCTTCCGCAAGCCTGAGCCGCGCCCGCCCGGTCGCTTCCGCGAGGGCATCGAGGAAATATTGCGCCAGGATCGGGATATCCTCACGCCGGTCCGCGAGCGCCGCCATCGTGAGCGGCACCACATTCAGCCGGTGATAGAGGTCTTCCCGGAAGCGGCCATCAGCAATTTCGTTCAGCAAATCCTTGCTGGTGGCGGAGATCACCCGCACATCCACCTTCACGCCGGTATTCCCGCCCACGCGCTCGAACGCCTGGTCGGTCAGCACCCGCAGGATTTTCGCCTGGGTCGGCAACGGCATATCCGCCACTTCATCAATGAACAGTGTGCCGCCGTGGGCGCGCTCGAACAGCCCGGTCTTGACCACACCGCCATTCTGCTCAACGCCGAACAGTTCCTGCTCCATGCGGTGCGGCTCCATCGACGCGGCGCTGACGACAATGAAATTGTTGCTAACCCGGTGTGACCGCGCATGAATCTGCCGGGCGACGACTTCCTTGCCCGCGCCCGAAGGACCATGGATCAGCACACGGCTGTTGGTGGCCGCGACCTTCTCGATATTCTGCCTGAGACTGTTGATGGCGGGCGAGCGGCCAGTGATGTCCACCGAATAGGCGGAGCGGCGCTTCAGCTCCTCATTCTCGCGGCGCAGGCGCTCGGCCTCGGTCGCGCGGCGCACGGTCAGGAGCAGATGGTCGGCCTCAAACGGCTTTTCGATAAAGTCGTAGGCGCCCTTCTTGATCGCGGCGACAGCGGTTTCGATATTGCCGTGCCCGCTGATCACGATAACCGGCAGGTCACGGTGACGCGACTTCACCAGTTCCAGAATCTCAAGCCCATCGAGCTTGCTGCCCTGAAGCCAGATATCCAGTACCATCAAGGACGGCAGGCGTGCCTCGATCTCGGCGAGGCCACTATCGCTGTCATGCGCGGTGCGCGTGGCATAGCCCTCGTCGTCGAGAATCCCGGCCATCAGGTCGCGGATATCCGCTTCGTCGTCGATAATCAGAATATCAAGTGCCATTTTCGGCAGTCTCCTTGAGCATCATTCGGCCGCTTGTGCGTCGGCCTTGTCCTGTTGTCGTGTTGCTTTTTCAGCGCGTTTTTTGAGCGCTTTATGATTGAAGGTCAGTACCGCCCGGGCGCCCAGCGGTGTCCGGTCGAAAATCTTGGCGGTACCGCCATGTTCTTCCATCACCCGGCGCACGATGGCGAGGCCGAGGCCGGTGCCCTTGGCGCGGGTGGTGACATAGGGTTCCATCAGACGGCCCTTCTGGTCGGGCGGCAGGCCGAGGCCATTGTCCTCAACGGTGATGACGGTTTCATCCTTGTCATGCTTGAGCTCGACCCGGATCGCGCCGGGTTCGATGGTGTCGGCTTCATGGTCGCGGTCCTTGTCGACCCGCGCCTCCACCGATTCCACGGCATTCTTGAGGATATTGGTCAGCGCCTGCCCGATCAGGCGGCCATCACACAGAAGATGCACGGGCCCCTCAGGCATTTCAGGGGTAAAGCTGATGCGTGGGGCTGCAACATCCTGCAGGAACACCGCCTGCTTGAGCACATCGGCGATATCGGTATCGCGGAACACCGGCGCCGGCATCCGGGCGAAGGAGGAGAATTCATCCACCATGCGGCGCAGGTCGCCCACCTGACGGATGATGGTGTCCGTACACTGGCTGAACACGGTCGCGTCGGAGGTGATTTCCTTGAGATATTTACGCTTGAGGCGCTCGGCCGATAGCTGGATCGGCGTCAGCGGGTTCTTGATTTCGTGGGCGATGCGGCGCGCGACGTCAGCCCAGGCGGCGGTCCGCTGGTCGGCAAGCTGTTCGGTCAGGTCATCGAAGGTGACCACATAGCCGCCTTCCCCGCCCGCGCGGTCGACAATCACCCGTACAAGCAGCGTCCGCATGGCACCGTTCACATCAACCTGTACCTGACCCTTGGCTTCACCGCGGTCGGATTCTTCCGCCTTGGTCAGGATCGGCTTGAAGCCCGGAACCACCTCATCCAGCCGCTTGTCGATCATATCGTCATGGTTTAGCCCCAGAAGGGTCGCCGCCGAATGGTTGGGCAGGAAGATGTGGCCATCACTGTGCAAGCCGATCACACCGGCCGACACACCTTCAAGCACTTCTTCAAGGAAGCGGCGGCGGTCATCCAGTTCGCGGTTGGCGTCAATCAGCGCCGACCGGTGCCCGGCAAGCTGGTCGGTCATGCGGTTGAAGGCGCGGCTCAGCGTACCGACCTCGTCACTGGTGGCCATATTGGGAACGCGGGCCGCAAGGTCACCCTGCCCCACACGGTCCGCCGCATCCACAAGCGCGGACAAAGGCGTGACCAGTTTGGACGAGAATCTGAGCCCCACCCAGATCGCCGCGAGCAGAATCAGAAGGGCGACGATGATAAAGACCACATTGAACTGGAGCTGCAGGTTACTGCGCTGCCCTTCAAGGTTGGCATAGTCCGCCACGGCGGAACGCGCGGCCTGCAGATAATTCAGCACCTGCGGGTTCAGGTCCCGCGCCACATAGAGATACGTGGGCCTCAGGAAAGATGTCAGGCGGATCATGCCGACAATGGTGTTATCCGCCGTGTTGGAGGCCACGAGCGTGCCGTCGCGCTTGACCCGCTCGATCATGCCGTTTTCGATCCGGCTGGTGGTCAGCCCCAGGCCCTGGCTCGCCCGCGCGATCACTGTGCCTTCGCCGCCCTGGTCCGGCACCTCGATCACCAGCACCTCGGACAGAAGCCGGGTATTGAGCGCCGAATAGGCCACCTGTTGAAGCGTCATATTGTCCTGTTGCTGGAACGGCGTCAGCTGGTTGAAGGCGAAGGCAATCGCCTGCATGTCCTTCTCGATCGATCGTCGGTGCTCCAGCATGTAAGCCTCAGCCACCTCGAGCGAGTTATTGACGGTCGAGCGCACATTTTCGCTGAACCAGCTTTGCACCCCGAACTCCAGAAACAGCGCCGAAAAGACGGTCATGATAATCGGCGGCACGATGGCAATGGCGATGAAGAAGCCCGTCACCTTGGACTGAAGCCGCGACCCCGCCGCCTTGCCCTTCCGCGCCATCCAAAGCTTTACAAACCAGCGGCCGATGGCAACACCGAGCGCAAGCAGGAGAACGAGGTTGATGGCCAGAAGCGCCCGCATGGTGCGGCCTGACGTCACCTCGAAAGGCGCCGCCTTCCGGGACATGGCGATATAGGTCGCAATAGCTGAGATAACAGCGAGGATCGAGAGGACGACTTCAAGGCGTCCGGCAAGCTTGAAGCGCCGTGCCCATAGCATAAAACGGGCCCAACGGCGGCTGGGCCAGTTTCCGGCGCCACCTGGGATTTGGGTCGTTTGAGGCAAGTCTTGATCCGACATGCATACCATGATGCATATTTGTCACATTTGTTCCAGATATATCACACTCAAAAATGCGATATTTCTGTCGCCTGCGCTTAACTGTCGCGGCGCGGCGGAACGGAGATGTCGAGTTCGCGGATTTTCTTGCGGAGCGTATTGCGGTTAAGGCCCAGGAGTTCCGCGGCTTTCACCTGGTTCCCCGCCGTTGCCGACAGTACTTTCTGGATGAGCGGCCGTTCGATCTCCCGAAGAATTCGCTGGTAAAGACCGGGCGGCGGCAGGCCGTCGTCATGGAAGTCGAAATACTGGTCCAGGTGCTGGCGCACGGTCTGCGAGAGGTTGCCGCCGGTGACGTTCGCCATGATGCTCATCGGCCCGCCCGCCAGCTCGGACGTCGAGCGGTCGAATTCGGCCTTCACCATGGTACCGGAGATTTCCTTGCCCGCATAAAGCGCGCAAATCCGCTGCAGCAGGTTCTCAAGCTCACGCACGTTACCCGGCCAATCGAAGGATTTGAGCACCTTCTTGGCGCCTTCGGTCAGCGTCTTGTAGGGTAAGCCCGATTCCGTCGCCTTCTGGAGGAAATGCTCCGCCAGGTCCGGCACGTCATCGAGGCGCTCCCGAAGCGGCGGCAGCGACAGCGGCACCACATTCAGGCGGAAATACAGGTCTTCCCGGAAATCGCCGGACTTGACCATATTCTTGAGGTTGCGGTTGGTGGCCGCGATGATGCGGACGTTGGCCTTGATCGAGGACTGCCCGCCCACTGTGCGGTATTCCCCTTCCTGCAACACCCGCAGAAGCCGGGTCTGCGCCTCAAGCGGCATATCGCCGATCTCATCCAGGAACAGCGTACCGCCCTTTGCCTGGCCAAACCGGCCGAGCGTGCGGGTTTCAGCGCCCGTAAACGCGCCGCGTTCGTGACCGAACAGCTCGCTTTCAATGAGTTCCTTCGGGATCGCCGCCATATTGACCGGCACGAACGGATTGTCGGCACGCGGCCCATGGGCATGAAGCGCGCGGGCAACCAGTTCCTTACCGGTGCCGCTTTCGCCGGTCACCAGCACGGTGAGGTCGGTTTGAACCACCCGCGCCATGGTGCGGTAAATTTCCTGCATCGCCGCCGACCGGCCGATCAGGATATTTTCATCCTTGATACCTGCCTTGGCTACAGAGGCACCCTTTTCCTTAAGTGCCTTCTTAACTATTGATACTAACTCATCAATATCAAAAGGTTTTGGCAGGTAATCGAATGCGCCCTTATTGGTCGCGGCCATTGCTGTCGACAGGGTATTCTGCGCGCTCATGATGATGAAAGGCAGGTCCGGTCGTTCGGCAATCAGCTGCGGCATGACATCAAGCCCGCTGCCCGACGGCATCAGAACGTCCGAAACCACGACATCGCCCTGCCCACCGCGGACAAGCCGCTCCAGCTCCGGGATGTCATCCGCTTCCAGGACCATCCAGCCTTCCTGCCGGAGGGCTTCACCGACCACCAGCCGGATTGCCATATCGTCGTCTGCGACAATGATGTTGGCCTTACCGCGTGTCATAGT
The DNA here is from genome assembly GCF_023006325.1 of Kordiimonas marina. Lineage (GTDB taxonomy): Bacteria > Pseudomonadota > Alphaproteobacteria > Sphingomonadales > Kordiimonadaceae > Kordiimonas > Kordiimonas marina. The sequence continues at coordinate 74,641 of NZ_JAINDF010000003.1, read as the reverse complement.
CTCGTATCCTCATGCATGGCGAGCTGGACCTTGAACACGGCCCCGCCCTTCGGATGATTGTCACAGGTGACTGTCCCGCCCATCTGGCTGACAAAGCGGGCGACAAGCGCGAGGCCAAGCCCGGTGCCGCCTTCCTTGCCGCTGACAAACGGGTCGAACAGGTGGCCCTTCAGGTCATCGGGGATGCCGGGGCCATTGTCATGGATCGCGATCTCGATCGGCAGGCGGATGCGTTCGCCATTCGCGCCCCGAAGCCAGATGCCGTGCCGGTAAGCCGTAGTCACCGAAATGTCCGCGTCCGGGCCTGCGGCTTCGACCGCGTTCTTGATCAGGTTCAGGAACACCTGGATAAGACGGTCGAAATTACCCTCAACCGACGGCAGGGACGGATCAAAGCGCGGGCGGAAGCTACATTTCTCGCCAAACCCGGCCACGGCAACATTGAGCACATGATCGAGCACTTCGTGGATATTGACGGCCTCAAGCTGTTGCTCGGTCGGTGAGGAGAAGGTCTCCAGCTCATCGACCAAATTCTTGATCCTGTCCACTTCCTTGCAGATAAGCTCGGTAAGCTTCTTGTCCTCAAGTGCGCGGCCCATCAGCTGCGCAGCCCCCCTGATGCCGGAAAGTGGGTTCTTGATCTCATGCGCCAGCATCGAAGCAAGCCCCGCGACCGAGCGCGCCGCCGCTTCCATATGGTCGCGTTTCTCAAGGAACGCAGTAATACGCCGTGGCTGGACTGACAGCAGCACAGCACCCTCGTCCCCATATGGATGAGCGTGAAGGTCCATAAGCTCTATGTCGCCAATGGGCGGCATGCAGGAAACGTCATAGCTGTTGAGTGGCGTGTCTTCAGCGCGAGACCGGCTTACAAGCTCTGCCGCGGCATAGCCGATACCGCGCAGCTGACTGACCGGACTGCCGATCAGGCCCTCACGGCTGCGCTCAAAAATGGCTTCGGTCTGGGCATAAACGCCCGAAATCTGGTCATTTGCGTCGACGAGCACAATGGCCTGCGTCAGGCCATGCAGTATATCTTCCGGAACATTCTGTAACCCGGCTGCGCTGTCCATCAGGCCGCCAACTGGTCGCAGAGTGGCAGGTAGAAGCCCTTAAGCGCTTCCTTGACCTCTTCAGGATTTTCGAGCGCATTGATCCGGTTACGGAACTCGGCCGAGCTGTGCAGGCCCTTGGTGTACCAGCCAAGATGCTTGCGCGCGATACGGACACCGGCCTCGACGCCATAGTGGGTGAGCATGTCGTCATAATGCTCCATCACCGTCTCATACTGTTCCTCGAGGCTCGGGTCCTCGATCTTTTCACCGGTGCGCAGGTAATGCATCGCCTGGCTGACGAACCAGGGACGGCCATAGGTGCCACGGCCGATCATCACGCCGTCGGCTTTCGATTCCTCAAGCGCGCGGGTCACATCGTCGAACGTGTTGATGTCACCGTTCACGATCACCGGAATGCTCACGGCTTCCTTGACCTTGCCAACCTTGGTCCAGTCGGCGCTGCCCCGGTACATCTGGCAGCGGGTCCGGCCGTGCACGACAACCATTTTGATGCCGAGCTGTTCGGCGATCTTGGCCAGTTCCGGCGCATTGAAGCTGCTGTCGTCCCAGCCGAGGCGCATCTTGAGCGTCACCGGCAGCGAAACCGCGTTCACGGTGGCTTCGATCAAGGAACCGGCATGGTCCAGATCGCGCATCAGCGAGGAGCCCGCGTGACCGTTCACGACCTTTTTCACCGGGCAGCCCATGTTGATATCGATGATGGCGGCGCCGCGGTCCTCATTGAGCTTGGCGGCCTCGGCCATCTTGGCGCCTTCGCAGCCGGCCAGTTGGACTGACATCGGGAATTCCTCGGCGCAGCTCGTCGCCATTTTCTGGCTTCTGCGGCTGGCGCGGATCATGGCCTCGGACGCGATCATTTCAGACACGACAAGGCCTGCCCCGTAGCGCTTCACGAGCCTGCGGAACGGCATATCGGTAACGCCGGACATGGGGGCCAAGATTACTGGGTCTTTGATTTCGACCGGACCAATGTTAAGAGCCATCTTCGTACCTAAATAAACACTGCCTAAATATTGGGCACAGCTTATGCCAGAAGTCTTAACAAAAAGCCAGCCTCAGCGTGCGGAAAAATCGCTGATCCCCGCGGCCTTCCTTGTGGTTGCCGCCGGACGCGGCACCCGTGCGGGTGAAGGCCTGCCGAAGCAATATCGCACCATTGCCGGTAAACCTTTGATTCGCTTAACGCTTGAGGCGCTGGCCCGTGCCCTGCCCGGTACGCCGATCCAGGTGGTGATCAATGCTGATGACCGTGCATTTTTTGATACCGCCACCGCCGGGCTCGAGCTTCTGCCCCCGGTGAATGGCGGTGAGACCCGGCAGGCGAGCGTGCGCGCCGGGCTTGAGGCGCTTTCGGCTGCCGCACCAAATTATATCCTCGTCCATGATGCCGCCCGGCCGTTTATCGACGCAGGCACCGTTTCGCGCCTGATCACCGCGCTTGAAGACGGCGCCAAAGCCGTGTTGCCAGCCACCAAGGTCACCGATACGCTGAAAGCGGTAGAAGACGGCGTGATCAAGCGCACGGTGGACCGGGATGGGCTTTATGCCGTGCAGACCCCACAGGCGTTCCCCTTCGCAGACCTGATGGCCGCGCACGCAGCCGCAGAAGGTGACGGCTACACCGACGACGGCGCCGTGATGGAAGCCGCGGGCGCCCACGTCCAGGTCGTCGAAGGCCGCGAGGACAATTTCAAAATCACCACGCCGGGCGATTTCATCAAGGCGGAGCAGAAAATCATGATGGCAAACGCGGATGTCCGCACCGGCATGGGCTATGACGTCCACCGTTTCGAGGACGGCGACCATGTCTGGCTCTGCGGTATCAAAATCCCGCACGGGCGCACGCTCAAGGGCCATTCGGACGCCGATGTCGGCCTCCATGCGCTGACTGACGCCCTGCTCGCCGCCCTGTGCGACGGCGATATCGGCACCCATTTCCCGCCAAGCGACGAAAAATGGCGCGGATGCGAAAGCCATGTGTTCCTGAGTTTCGCCCGTGACCGTGTGTTGGCCCGCGGCGGACAGATCGCCCATGTCGGCGTGTTGCTCATCTGCGAAAAGCCCAAGATCGGCCCACATATGGATGCCATGCGCGCCCGCATCGCCGAGCTTCTGGACATCCCGATGAACCGGGTGAGCGTTCAGGCGACTACGACCGAAAAGCTCGGCTTCACTGGGCGCGAGGAAGGCATCGCAGCCCAAGCGACCGCCACCGTGCGCCTTCCACTGGAGGACATGTAACGATGGCGAAAATCTCCCTCCGCACCTGGCCTGAACGCCATAAAAGCCCGGCCTTCTGGGTCGTGACCTTCTTCGGCTCCGGCCTTTTGAAGCCCGCGCCCGGCACCTGGGGCAGCCTCGCCGCGCTGATCGCGGGCTACGGCCTGCTCGTCGCAGGCACCGGCCCCGTGCTGATGACCGTGCTGGTGGCTGCCCTCACCCTCGTCTCCGCCAAGCTGATCGACGGCATCGAGGCCAAAACCCGCATTCATGACGCGCCCGAGATCGTGATCGACGAAGTCGCCGGGCTGTGGCTCGCGCTTCTGCCGCTCACACACCAGCCGCCGCATATCCTGCCGCTCATCGCCGCCTTCCTGCTGTTCCGGGTGTTCGATATCCTCAAACCCTGGCCGATCTGCTGGCTCGATACCCACGTGAAGGGTGGGCTCGGCGTTATTGTCGATGATCTTGTCGCGGGCCTCTTCGCGGCTGGCATCCTGTGGTTCCTGATGGGCGCCGGGCTGATTGCCTAAACACTAAGCCTGCTTGACGGAAGCGTCTTCCGCGTGGCTCAATGAGCGGGCCGGTTACCCCTTCTGACCAAGCGAGGCTTTATGACCGACCCCGAAATCGAAATGCTGGCAAGCTCGATCCTCGACATGGCCCGCGCGCACGGCCAGATGATCGTCACGGCCGAATCCTGCACCGGCGGCATGATCGCCGCGGCACTCACCGACATTCCGGGCTCCTCCGACGTGGTCGACCGTGGCTTCGTCACCTATTCGAACGAAGCCAAGAACCAGATGCTGGATGTGAGTGCGGAGAGCCTGGACCGTTTCGGCGCGGTGTCCGAGGCGGTCGCCAAGGAGATGGCTTACGGCGCGCTGGTCAACAGCAAGGCTGACCTTGCGATTTCGGTGACAGGGGTTGCCGGGCCCGGCGGCGGCAGTGCCGAAAAGCCGGTCGGCATGGTGTGTTTCGGCCTCGCGCGCCAGGGCGAGATGCCGATATCCGAGACTGTCCAGTTCGGGGATCTGGGCCGCGCACATGTGCGGACCCAAAGCGTGCGTCACGCGCTCAAGATGCTGCGGTCAGCGCTTCTCAGCTGACACGCATATTGCCCTTAGCGCTGCAGAGTCTTTGACCAGGCCTCGATACGCATCTGCATCTTTTCGGCACGCTCCTTGATCTCGCGCTCGAAATGCACATCGAAATCCTTGCCGCTGTCGCGCGCTTTGGTCACCTGCTCCACAAAGGCCTTCAGGTCATTCAGAAGCCGGTCGAATTCGAGCCGACTTTCCTGGCCGCCTTGCTGGAAGGCCGGCGTGGTCGAATGATCTTCCATGAACTTCTCACGGACCCGAAGTTCTTCCGCCAAACGGTGCAGAAATTCTGACATAGGCTGTGTCTCCTTCTTGAGCTTGGGACCATAGCACCATTTTCACGCGCTGTGGACCTTGACCCCGGTCAAACACCTGAAAAAGCACAAAAATCGCCGTCAGACGTGGCTTTCCGGCAGGCTGCGGTCACCGTAAAGTGCCTGTGCGCGCAGCTCAAACGCATGAACCATGCGCTTGCTGGCCTCACCGAACAGGCCGCCGATCATCTGGTTGAGGAGCGCGTTCTTGAAATCGAAATCGACCTCGAAATCGATCATGCAGCTGCCGTCGCCTTGCGGGATGAAACGCCAGTGATTGTAAAGCCGCTTCATCGGCCCCTTGATATAGTCGACATCAACCCGCGCATCTTCCTGGAGCGTCACGCGGGAGGTGAAGCGTTCGCGGAACATCTTGAAGCCGATCATCACGTCGGCATCGAACTGCCCGGCCTTGCGGTTATAAACCCGTGCGCCCACGCACCAGGGCAGGAATTCCGGGTACTTGGCGACATCGGCGACGAGGTCGTAAAGCTCGTGCGCGCTGTAGGGCAGGATTTTCTTTTCGGCGTAATGGGGCATGGTGTCCTGAAACGAGTGTCTGCTTGCGGGCTTTTCTAACGGTGAAACCGGGAGGCTTCAAGCATCAAAGCAACCCCGCCATATGCAGCCACGCCAAAACGATACCCTCGGCAATCATACAAACGAAATAGATGATGACCGCAACCATAAGCCCACCGATGGCGCGCGGCCATGTCATGTCGAAAAACGTACGCGAACCAATGAGGAACAGGAATGTCAGGATCATGCCGCGCGGTGTGCCGCTGTAGGTATGGAACGCGTAGAAAACCGGCACGAACAGCAAGCTATAGAGCGAAGTGATCCCGGCCAGATAGCTCACAAACGCCAGCGTTTCAGCATAGGTGCGACCGGCCCGCCAATATTGCCACCTGAGCGCAAAAGCAGCGACCGGCAGGGCGATAAAAAAGATCAGGTTGAAATGGGTTCGGAGGACGGCCTGAATGGCCACAGCCGTACGCGCGACGGAGCTTTGCATGTCCGTGTCCGCGCTGAAATGAACGGCGTCATCTGCAATGCGGTCCAGCGTGCCGGAAAATGTCAGCGCCGCGACATAGACCGCAAACACGGTGAGAAAAAATTTAACCGGATTCACATAGCGCGCGCGCTGGCCAGAAATATAGTTAAGCGCCACAAGGCCGGGATTGAGGGTGCATTCGCGCACCGTGCGCCAAAGCCTTGAATCGAACTCTGTCAGCGCTTCGAAGGTGTGGGAGGCTATATCAGGCAGCGTCAAGCGCCCGCTGGCATGTTTCTGCCCACACTGGCTGCAATAAGGCCCAGAAAGCTGAGCACTGCAATTCAAACAGGTTTCCACCAGCCCCTCCCCTTTGGTGTCGGGCCAGTGTCACAATTGCGGCGGAACTGTCAAGCGGATGAGCGCCGGTTACAGAAACTGGACCCTGAAACAAGTTCAGGGGGACGCATGAACAGGCTGAAAACGAAAGCCCCCTGTCATGCTGAACTTGTTTCAGCATCCAGACGTCACACAGATTATCGCCTAGTGAGGCTAAGCCCTACTTGGCGGCCTTCGCGTTGAGCTGCGCTTCGCGCGCGGCGCGGAGCTTGGCGAAATCGTCCCCTGCCAGATAGCTGGAACGCGTGAGCGGCGTGGCCGAGACCATCAGGAAGCCCTTGCCCTTCGCCATGCGCTCATACGCCTTGAACTCATCCGGGGTCACGAACCGGTCCAGCTTGGTATGGCGCGGGGTCGGCTGCAGATACTGGCCGATGGTGATGAAGTCGATATCGGCCATGCGCATGTCATCCATAACCTGGCTGACTTCCATGCGCTCTTCCCCGAGGCCGACCATGATGCCGGATTTGGTGAAGATCGACGGGTCGATCTGCTTCACTTTATCGAGGAGGCGCAGCGAATGGTAATAGCGCGCGCCCGGGCGAATTTTCGGATAGTTCCGCGGCACGGTTTCCAGGTTGTGGTTGAACACATCCGGCTTGGCCGCGGCGACCTTCTCGATCGCGCCCGGCTTGTTGCGGAAGTCCGGCGTCAGGATTTCAATGGTCGTCTGCGGGCTTTTGGCTCTGAGCGCCTCGATCACACGCACGAACTGGTCGGCACCGCCGTCCTCCAGGTCATCGCGGTCGACGGAGGTGATAACGATGTGGCTGAGGCCCATGGCGGCACAGGCTTCTGCGGTATGCAAGGGCTCCAAGGGGTCAACGGCCATCGGGCGGCCAGTCTTGACGTTACAGAAGGCGCAGGCGCGGGTGCAGGTATCGCCGAGGATCATGATGGTGGCGTGCTTCTGCTTCCAGCATTCGCCGATGTTCGGGCACGCGGCTTCCTCGCAGACGGTGTGCAGCTTCAGCTCCCGCATCATCTTGCGGGTTTCGTTATATTCGCGGCTTACCGGCGCCTTGACGCGGATCCAGTCCGGCTTGCGCGCGAACCGCGGCGCCTCCGCCTCTTTGGGCTGGTCCATGTTCGGCTGCTTGATATCGTCTGCCATGCTACTCATCCACTTCGGGGCCAACTCTTCCCTGACCTTCAGGGAGCGGCCCGCTGTTTGAGACCTTGGTGCGCCTGCATGGGCGCGGCGTTCCTGCCAGTTTCCGGCCAGTATAACGACCGGATGGGCGGCTTTCACCCCCCGTGACACGCGGGGCAGCTTGTACCTGAGCGCGGGGCCCGTGTCCAGAAGGACGGGTTCTTACCCGCAGGACCATTGCCCGGCACCACTGGATTCGCCGATCAAGTCGGCGAATGACGAAATTAATTAAGTCGTCACCCGCCGGCTTGACCGGCGGGTCCAGGAACTCTGTCCTTAGAAATGAATGACCTTGCCGTAAGCGTCCAGCACGCTTTCGTGCATCATCTCGGAAAGCGTCGGGTGCGGGAACACGGTGTGCATCAGCTCGGCTTCCGTACTCTCCAGCGTGCGCGCGACCACATAGCCCTGGATCAGCTCGGTCACTTCAGCGCCGACCATATGGGCGCCCAGAAGCTCGCCCGTCTTCTTGTCGAACACGGTTTTGACGAAACCTTCCGGCTCGCCGAGCGCGATGGCCTTGCCGTTGCCGATGAAGGGGAACTTGCCGACCCGGACCTCATGGCCCGCTTCCTTCGCCTTGGCTTCCGTGAGGCCGACGGAGGCGACCTGCGGGCGGCAGTAGGTGCAACCCGGAATGTTGCCCTTGTCCATCGGGTGGACGCCCTTGACGCCGGCGATTTTCTCAACCGCGACGACGCCTTCGTGCGACGCCTTGTGCGCGAGCCACGGGGCCCCCGCCACGTCGCCGATGGCCCAGAAACCGTCGACGCCAGTGTGGCCCCATTCGTCGGTGACGATATGGCCGCGATCAACCTTGATGCCGACGCCTTCGAGACCGAGGTTTTCCACGTTGCCGGTGATGCCGATGGCGAGGATCACACGGTCAACGGTGATTTCCTGCTTTTTGCCCTTCTGCTCCACCACGCAGGTGACAGTGTTCGCGCCCTTCTTGAGCTCGGTCACCGCCGCTTCGGTCATCAGGGTCATGCCCTGCTTCTTGAAGGACTTGGCGGCGAAGGCGGAGACTTCTTCGTCTTCGACCGGCAGGACACGGTCCATCATCTCGACGACCGTGACGTCCGCGCCCAGCTCATTGAAGAAGCTGGCGAATTCGATGCCGATGGCGCCGGAGCCAATGACCAGAAGCTTTTTCGGCATCATGTTGGGCGCCAGCGCATGACGGTAGGACCACACGAGCTTGCCGTCGGCCTTCAGGTGCGGCAGCTCACGCGCGCGGGCACCGGTGGCGACGATGATATCCTTGGCGGAAACTTCGGTGGTTTTGCCGTCCGCGGCTTTGACCGAAAGCGTGCCCTTGCCGGTGATTTTGGCTTCCCCGGCGATATGGGTGACCTTGTTCTTCTTGAACAGCGACTTGATGCCGCCGGAAAGCTGACCGGCGACGCCGCGGCTGCGTTTGACGATCGCGTCAAAATCGAAACCGACATTCTCCGCCTTGATGCCATAATCCTTGGCATGTTTGGCGAGGTGGAAGACTTCCGCGGAACGGAGCAGCGCTTTCGTCGGGATACAGCCCCAGTTGAGGCAGATACCGCCGAGGTTTTCACGCTCCACGCACGCGACCTTCAGGCCGAGCTGAGCGCCGCGGATCGCCGCGACATAACCACCCGGGCCACCGCCGACGACAACGAGATCATATACTTCAGACATCTATCGTCCCCTTAAAGCAGCATGGTGATCGGGTCTTCGATATACCCTTTGAAAGCGGCGAGGAACTGGGCACCCACGGCACCGTCAACCGCGCGGTGGTCACACGAAAGCGTGCAGCTCATCACCGTGGCGACGGCCAGCGCGCCGTCTTTCACCACCGGACGCTGTTCACCGGCACCGACCGCGAGGATCGCGCCCTGCGGCGGGTTGATGACCGCGCCGAATTCCTTGATGCCATACATGCCGAGGTTGGAGATGGAGAAGGTACCGCCGGCGTAATCTTCCGGCATCAGCTTGCCGTCACGCGCGCGGGTGGCCAGGTCCTTCATGTCGGCGGAGATTTCACCGAGGCCCTTCTGGTCGGCGCCGCGGATAACCGGGGTGACCAGGCCGCCTTCGATGGCGACCGCGACCGAAATGTCGGCGCGCTCATACCAGTACATCTTGTCGCCCGCGAACTGAACGTTGGCGGCCGGGACTTTCTTGAGCGCGAGCGCTGAGGCGCGGATGATGAAATCGTTGACCGACAGCTTGGTGCCCGTCTCCGCCAGTTTGGCGTTCAGCACCTTGCGCTGCTCCATCAGCTTGTCCATCTCGCAATCGATGGTCAGGTAGAAGTGCGGCACATGCTGCTTCGATTCCGTCAGGCGCTTGGCGATGGTTTTGCGCATGTTCGACAGCCGTTCCTCGCGGTACGGAATGTCGTCATGCGGGCCATAGGTCGGTGCAGCGCCAACTGTTGCAGGTGCAACAGCGGTTTGGGCGGCTTGTGTTGCAGGTGCAACAGCTTGGGCCGTGCCGGATTTGAGCGCGGCTTCGACGTCACGCTTGATCACGCGGCCGTGTGGGCCGGTGCCGGAAACAGCAGCGATATCAACACCTTCTTGGGACGCGATACGGCGGGCAAGCGGCGAGGCCTTCACCCGGTCGCCGGTCACCGCGTCGGTAACTTGCGGATTGACGACCTGAGCATCGGTGATCTGGCCATTGACCGGCGTCGGAATCGCATCAACGACAGGCTTAACTGCTTGTTCTGCCTTGGCTTCTACGGCCGGTGCAGGTGCGGGAGCTGCGGCCGCCGCAGGCGCTTCCACGCTCGCGACATCCTCGCCCTCTTCCGCCAGCATGGCGATAATCTTGCCGACCGGCACATCGTCCGTACCTTCAGCAACGAGGATTTTCGCGACCGTACCATCGTCGATGCTCTCGACTTCCATGGTCGCCTTATCGGTCTCGATCTCGGCGATCACGTCACCTGAGGAGATCGTATCCCCTTCTTTTACCAGCCATTTTGCCAACGTACCCTTTTCCATCGTGGGTGACAGGGCCGGCATGAAAATCTCAATAGCCATACTTATTCTCTTTCACTCTCCACCCTCACATGAGGGCGTTATGAGGCCACAAGACCGAATGGACCACCATGACGATGCCCGCGATGATCACGAGAAGGTATAGTCGGCTTTCCCAGTCGCCGAAGGTGCTCGTCGCCCCTTCACTTCCGCCCGTGCTCGGCTCCCGATAATCAGAGCGTGCCTTGGGGCCACGAAACGCTGAACTAAGTCCGTGACGGCTGTTGAACCGCCGAATAAACCTTCTTCTCATTCGGTTTCTCCTTGGTGCTTACTCCGTGTAACAAACGGCTTTCGCCGCCTCGACAATCTTGTCCGCGTTCACGACCGCTGCCTTTTCAAGGTTGTTGGCGTAGGGAAGCGGGACATCGACACTGTTCACACGCGTCACCGGCGCATCGAGCCAGTCGAAAGCTTTTTCCATCAGCTGAGCGGACACATCGGACGCGACCGAACACTGCGGCCAACCTTCTTCAGCGACCACGCAGCGATTGGTTTTCTTGACACTTTCGATGACGGTTTCGATGTCGAGCGGGCGGATGGTGCGGAGGTCGATCACCTCTGCGCTGATGCCCTGCTCTGCCAGCTTATCAGCAGCCTTAAGCGCTTCACCGACCGTGATCGAGTAGGACACGATAGTGACATCGGTACCTTCACGGTAGATGCGCGCCTTGCCGATCGGCAGGACATAGTCATCCAGGTCCGGGACGTCGAAGCTTTCACCGTACATCAGCTCGTTCTCAAGGAACACGACCGGGTTCGGGTCCCGGATCGCGGCCTTCAGAAGGCCTTTGCAGTCCGCCGCGTCATAAGGGGCGATCACCTTGAGCCCCGGCACATGGGCGTACCAGGCGGCATAGTTCTGGCTATGCTGGGCACCAACACGGCTTGCGGCGCCGTTCGGGCCACGGAACACGATCGGGCACTGCACCAGACCACCGGACATATAACGCGTCTTGGCGGCCGAGTTGATGATATGGTCGATCGCCTGCATGGCGAAGTTGAAGGTCATGAATTCGATGACCGGCTTGAGGCCCGAGAAGGCCGCGCCAGCACCGAGGCCTGCGAAACCATGTTCGGTGATCGGCGTGTCGATCACGCGGTCAGCCCCGAATTCCTGCAGAAGGCCCTGGGTAACCTTGTAAGCGCCCTGATATTCGGCGACTTCCTCACCCATGACGAACACATCGCCATCCTTGCGCATTTCCTCAGCCATGGCATCACGGAGCGCTTCACGAACCGTGAGCGACACCATCTGCGTGCCAGCCGGAATGGCCGGATCGGCCAGCGTCGGGGCTGCGGCAATCGGTGCAGCGGGGGCTGCGGCCGGAGCTTCAACCGCAGGCGCCGGGGCTGGCGCGGCTTCAGCTTTCGACGCAACGCATACATTTGCCGGGTCTTCATCCTCTTCCGCGAGAATGGCGATCGGCTGGCCAACCGGCACGTCATCGGTGCCTTCCGCAATCAGGATCTTGGCGATGGTGCCTTCATCCACGGCTTCCACTTCCATGGTTGCCTTGTCGGTTTCGATTTCGGCGAGCACATCGCCCGCTTCAACCGTATCGCCTTCTTTCTTGAGCCATTTTGCCAAGGTCCCCTTCTCCATGGTCGGGGACAGGGCGGGCATGGTAATTTCAATAGCCATTACGTGTACTTCCCTTACGCCAGAACGTCGGTATAAAGCTCGCTGAGATCCGGCTCCGGACACTCGGTCGCGAAAGTGGCCGCGTCAGCGACAGCAGCCTTGATTTCGCGGTCGATATCCTTGAGCCCGGCCTCATCCATGATGCCCTGGTCAAGGATCATCTGCTTGAGCTGATCGATCGAATCATGCTCGGCGCGCATTTTCTGGACTTCTTCCTTGGAACGGTATTTCGCCGGGTCAGACATGGAGTGACCGCGGTAGCGGTAGGTCTTCATCTCAAGAATGAACGGCCCTTCACCAGCACGGCAGTGGGCGACAGCCTCATCCATCGCGGCGCGGACAGCCAGGACGTTCATGCCGTCAACTTGCTTGCCCGGAATGCGGAAACTTTCCCCACGGCGGTACAGCTCGATTTCAGAGCTCGCACGGGCGACCGAAGTCCCCATGGCATACTGGTTGTTCTCGATGATGTAGATCACCGGCAGGTTCCAGATGCGCGCCATGTTGAAGCTTTCGTACACCTGGCCCTGGTTTGCGGCACCGTCGCCGAAATAGGCGATGGAGACATTATCGCTCTTGCGGTATTTGGCGGCGAAGCCAAGACCCGTGCCCAGCGAAACCTGCGCGCCGACGATCCCGTGACCGCCATAGAAGCCGCGTGCGGGGTCGAACATGTGCATGGAGCCCCCCTTGCCGCGCGAAACCCCGCCGGACCGGCCGGTGAGTTCGGCCATGACGCCACGCGGGTCACACCCGGCGGCGATCATATGGCCATGCTCCCGGTAACCGGTGATAACGCTATCGCCATCCTTAAGGGCGGTCTGTACGCCGACGGCAACAGCTTCCTGGCCGATATAAAGGTGACAGAAGCCACCGATCAGGCCCATGCCATACATCTGGCCAGCTTTTTCTTCAAAGCGGCGGATCATCAGCATTTGCCGGTAAAATTCAATGAGTTCGTCGTTAGACGCTTCGTAAAGTGCCGGTTTGGCGGCGCGGCGGCGTGTGGGTTTCGCCGCCTTTTTCGTTGTTTTTGCTGTGGTCATCTCGGCCTTCCAAAACAAAGGGCGCGGGCGGACTGCCCGAAACTGGAGAAGTTCGGACTATGGATACCCCGGTTAAGATGATTTTGCAATAGGATGTAAATTATTGAAAAACATACATAAATTACAATTAACTAGATTTTTGTTAATTGATGTTTTTCATTAACTCTGATCACGGACCAGAACCACCACTTCATCAGGGTGGACGAAGCCGAGACGCAGGCGAACCTGCTCTTCCAACATATCGGGATCGACGGCCTTGCCGGAAAGCTTGGCCGTGCGGGCCTCAAGCACGGCACGCTGATGAGCGACCTTAGCCGCTTCCGCCGCCAGAACCACTTGTTGGCGGTCAAGCGCTTTCAGTGCCCCAAGGCTGTTGTCGCCCTGGAAAGCATGGAAGGCAAAATAGGCACCCAGGAAGACCCATACGGCGGTCATCCAGGACTGACCTAAATAGCGTGATATTTTTCCGACTCGCTTCATGATTCGAATCATCTCATAGCCGAATCGGGCGTGCAAGAGAAAATCGACAAAAAATACAAGAAAATTCGTCGCTTAGTTTCACCCCCACCAGACCCGGTAGGGGTGAGTCTTTTTGCTGGCAGCAGGGCTGATAGACGGCCCTGCCCTTTGGACTTAACCGCGCAGGATCGAACGCCCTGCATAGAAGGCGGAAGCGCCGAGCTGCTCTTCGATACGGATGAGCTGGTTATATTTCGCCAACCGGTCGGAACGGGCAAGCGAACCGGTCTTGATCTGCCCGCAGTTGAGCGCAACAGCGAGGTCAGCGATGGTGCTGTCCTCGGTCTCGCCCGAGCGGTGCGACATGACCGACGTGTAGCGCGCACGGTGCGCCATATCGACAGCCTTCATGGTCTCACTAAGTGTACCGATCTGGTTGACCTTGACGAGGATCGAGTTGGCAACGCCCATATCGATCCCGCGCTCAAGCCGTACCGGGTTGGTCACGAACAGGTCGTCCCCGACCAGTTGGCACTTATCGCCAATGGCGTCGGTCAGGGCTTTCCAGCCATCCCAGTCATCCTCGGCCATGCCATCTTCGATGGAGATGATCGGGAACTTGCCAATCAGGTCCGCCCAGTAGGCAGCCATTTCGCCGCTATCCAGCTTCTTGCCTTCACCCTTGAGGTTATAGACACCATTCTCAAAGAACTCGGTCGAGGCGGCATCAAGCGCGAGGTAGATATCTTCCCCCGGCTTGTAGCCTGCGCTTTCAACCGCCTTCATGATGAAGTCGAGTGCATCGACGGTGCCGTTAAGGTTCGGCGCGAAACCGCCCTCGTCACCCACAGAGGTGCTGAGACCCGCGGCCGAAAGTTTCGACTTCAGCTCATGGAATATCTCACTGCCCATACGGATCGCGTCAGCGCAGCTGTCGGCGTTGACCGGCATGATCATGAATTCCTGAACATCGATCGGGTTGTCGGCATGTTCGCCGCCGTTGATGATGTTCATCATCGGCACCGGCAGCACATGGGCGTTCGGGCCGCCAACATAGCGGTAAAGCGGCAGGCCGAGACTGTCTGCGCTCGCGCGGGCAACGGCCAGCGAAACACCGAGGATGGCATTGGCGCCCAGACGGCTCTTGTTCTCAGTACCATCAAGCTCGCGCATCACCTGGTCGATCGCCAGCTGCTCTTCGCTTTCGAGGCCAACAAGAGCATCGAAAAGCTCACCATTGACGGCATCAACTGCCTTCAGGACGCCTTTGCCCCGGAAACGGCCGCCGCCATCGCGCAGCTCAACGGCTTCGTGGGCGCCGGTGGAGGCACCAGACGGAACCGCGGCACGGCCGAAACCACCGTCTTCGAGGATAACGTCTACTTCAACGGTGGGGTTACCGCGGCTGTCGAGAATTTCGCGGCCGATGATGTCGATAATCGCGCTCATGGGGAAGTGTCCTTAGTCGGTCAAAGGAAAAAACAGAAATCGGTGGCCGATATGTACCGCTTAAGGCGTCCCTCTGCAAGACTTGGGCGCATAGTCAGGGCGCAAGCCTTAACAGAAGTGTGATGCCCGGGAGCTGGCAAGGGACTAGTAAAAAGTGCCCGACGGGCTAGAGTGCCTGCAAATAGTGGGAGGAAACTCAATGCCAGTCGTCCGTTTCAGAAAAACAATCGCCGCAGCCCTCATGGCCGGGACAGCCGCCCTTTCATCCTTGAGCGCGTGCGCTGGCGACAGTGCTGACATCGGCGCGGTCCGCAGCTACCGCGCTGCCCATGAAGCGCAAATCATGGCGGACTTCCGGGCGCTCCTCTCCATGCGCAATATTGCCACCAATCATCAGGACATGCTGACGAACGCCGCCTGGATTACGGACTATCTGGGCAAGCGCGGCTTCACATCCGAAACCGTCAGCGCCGGTGGCGCGCCTTATATCCTGGCGGAACGCAAGGCCGCAGGCGCCACCAAGACCATCCTCATCTATGCCCATTATGACGGCCAACCTGTCGTGCCGAAAGATTGGATCTCCCCGCCCTATACCCCAAGCCTCAGGGACGGCCTGGTTGAAGAAGGCGGCAAGGCCGTCGCTTGGCCCAAAGATGGCCATTTCAAGCCAGAATGGCGGCTTTTCGCCCGCGCCTCCGGCGACGACAAGGCGCCGATCATTACCCTGATGGCCGCGATCGACGCGCTTCAGGCCACGAAGCAAGGCATCAGCGTCAACATCAAACTGATTCTCGATGGCGAGGAGGAACAGGGCTCCCCCTCCCTGCCCGGCATCCTCAAGAAATACGGCGACCGGCTTTCAACCGACCTGATGCTGTTCTGTGACGGCCCGATGCACCAAAGCGGCCGCCGGATGCTGGTGTTCGGTGCACGCGGCGACATGGGTGTGGATATCACCACCTACGGCGCCCTGCGCCCTCTTCATAGTGGCCATTATGGCAACTGGGCACCGAACCCGGCTGACCGCCTGATGCGCCTTCTGACCGCCATGAAGAATGCGGACGGCCATGTCATCGTGCCTGGCTATAGCGACTCTGTGATCCCGATCAGTCCGGCGGAAGAAAAAGCCGTCGAGGCCCTTCCCGATATGGGGGCGAAACTCCAGAAGGAACTGGCGCTTGGCTCGGTCGATGGTGGCGGAGAGCGCCTCGCGGCACTTATCATGAAACCGGCGATCGTCGTCCGGGGCATGAAATCCGGTGAAATTGGCGCCAAGGCCCGCAATGTTATCCCGACAACGGCGACAGCCTCGCTCGACCTCAGGCTCGTGCCCAACCAAACCCCGGAAAGTGCCAAGACAAGCCTGACGGCCTTCTTCAAGGCCCAAGGCTATTTCCTGACGGAGAAAGACCCGAGCCCAGCCGTGCTTAGTGCCCACGCCAAGGTCCTCAAGGTTGACTGGAAAGAAGGCGCCTACCCCGCCTTCCGCAGCCGGCTCGATAGCCCTTCAGCCCTCAAGCTCAAAGCCATTCTGGACGGCATAAACGGCGACCAGACACTGATGGCGCCGACCATGGGCGGCAGCTTGCCGATTTACCTGTTCAAGGATGTGGTGAAAGCACCGATCGTGCTGTTGCCGATTGCCAACCATGACGACAACCAGCATGGCCGCAATGAAAATGTCCGCATCGCAAACCTATGGAATGCGATCGACACCTATGCGGCTGTTCTGGCGTCCTTCGGGCGCTAAAGCTTGAACTTGTCCTCAAGCGTATACAAAAGCTGGCGGATGCGCGGGGTATAGAGGGACAACATGTCCTCGGTCATCCCCTTTTGCATGAGCTGGACATCCGTCTTCAGCTGGCGAAGGGCCTCGCGCTTTTCCTTGTCGTCCGGTTCATACATGAGCCGGATTTCGGCTTCGCTGACCAGGGCATCCAGCCTGGGGCCTGTCCACATCGGGAAGTTCTCCGAATAATGACGGAGATCAGCAAGCGCGTCCCGAAGTTCGCGCCACTGCATGGAGCCGCCGATCTGCTTCAGCTCCTGAATGCGCAGTTGCTGGCGGGCGGTACCCGCATCTTTACCCCGGACAAAGGCATAGGCACGGGCGGCCGCGAAATACTGGGAGGCAACTTGTGGCTTATGGTCTGCCACCGCAGCGTTCGCCGCTTCAACATTCATCCCCATCAATTCAGTGGGCATAGCCGCGCTGTTGAGCCCAAGTGCCGTCTTCCAGGCGGAGAGCGCACGGCTCCTGTCGCCATCCGCTGCCGCCGCGCGGGCCCGAATGATGGCAAGCTTGGGAGCCAGCGCATGGCCTTCGCCGTAATACTGGATCAGGTTACGCCAGGTATCTTCGATCTGGCTATCGGCGCGGGCAAGGGCCTCACCGCCTGCGACATTGGAATACTGGGAAACAATCGCCGCCGCGTTATCGAGCGTTTGTTTCATGCGCTCTTCATCATTGGCAGACGCCGTCATGGTCGTCGCGATTGCGAGAAAGAGAGCGAATAAACTGTTTCTGACCATCATGGCTTCCCGTATCCGAATGGGCACAATTTACCGGGATATACCCCGGCAAGCACCCATATAAACCCATTTCCCTACAATAATGCAAAAAGGGGGCCGAAAGCCCCCTTTTCCGAAAAACTCACGAAAGCCCGCTTCTTAGACGAGACGGCTTTGGTCTACCGCGGCTTTGATGAAGCTCGCGAACAGCGGATGCGGATCAAACGGCTTGGACTTGAGTTCCGGGTGGTATTGAACGCCGATGAACCAGGGATGGTCCGGCAGTTCCATGATTTCCGGCAGCTCGCCATCGGGCGACATACCGGAAAAGACCACGCCAGCATCCTCCAGCTTTTTCACATAGCCGATGTTCACCTCATAGCGGTGACGGTGGCGTTCGCTGATATCGGTCTTGCCGCCATAGACTTCGCTGACTTTCGAGCCTTCTTTGAGCACGGCCGGATAGGCGCCAAGGCGCATGGTACCGCCGAGGTCGGTTTCTTCGGTGCGCGTCTCGACGCTACCGTCTTCCCGAGTCCACTCCGTAATGAGGCCGACGACCGGATGAACCTGTTCACCGAACTCGGTCGAGCCTGCGTCCTCGATGCCTGCCATGTTGCGGGCCGCTTCGATGGTCGCCATCTGCATCCCGAGGCAGATGCCGAAATACGGCACACCCCGTTCACGCGCGAAGGTCGCCGCCGCGATCTTGCCCTCGGTCCCGCGCTTGCCAAAGCCGCCCGGCACCAGGATGCCGTTCACGCCTTCAAGCTGGCTGATGGCGTCTGGGCGCTCGAACACTTCGGATTCGATCCACTCGATATTCACCTTCACCTTGTTGGCGATACCGCCATGGACGATGGCTTCGTTGAGGGATTTGTACGCATCCTTGAGGCCGGTGTATTTGCCGACGACCGCAATCGTGACCTCGCCTTCCGGGTTCTTGACCCGGTCGACGATATCTTCCCAGACGTTGAGGTCCGGATGACTGGAATGGGCAAGGCCAAACGCCTTGAGGACTTCCACGTCCAGACCTTCCTTGTGGTAGGAGATCGGCACTTCATAGATGGTGCTGACGTCCAGCGCCGGGATAACCGCGGTTTCGGCAACGTTACAGAAGAGCGACATCTTGCGGCGCTCCCCATCCGGGATCGGATGCTCGGACCGGCACACCAGGATATCCGGCTGGATACCGATGGCGCGCAGGTCGCGCACGCTGTGCTGGGTCGGCTTGGTCTTCAGTTCGCCGGCGGCGGCCAAGTAGGGCACCAGCGTCAGGTGAACAAAGATCGAGCGGCCCTTGCCCATCTCGATCGACAGCTGGCGGATCGCTTCCATGAAGGGCATGGCTTCAATGTCACCGGCGGTGCCGCCGATTTCACACAGCATGAAGTCGATACCGTCCTGCTCGGCGAGGGCGAATTCCTTAATAGCGTCGGTCACGTGCGGGATCACCTGTACGGTGCCGCCGAGATAATCGCCACGGCGTTCCTTCTGGATGATCTGCTGATAGATACGGCCCGAGGTAATATTGTCGCTCTGGCGCGAAGCCACACCGGTGAAACGCTCATAGTGACCAAGGTCGAGGTCAGTTTCCGCGCCATCATCGGTGACATAGACTTCGCCGTGCTGATACGGGCTCATGGTGCCCGGGTCGACGTTGAGATACGGATCCAGCTTGCGCAGACGGACCGAATAACCGCGGGCCTGCAACAGGGCACCCAGCGATGCCGAAAGCAAACCTTTACCGAGCGAACTAACAACACCACCGGTGATGAAGATATAGCGCGTCATGGAGCCTCTCTATAAAAATAGCGTTCCGCATACCCCTGCCAATCGGCACGGATAGTCAAACATACATTCTACTCAAAGAGAAGCGGGGGCACTTGGCCCCCGCTCTGAAATCTCTTAATTCTTACCGTCGGCGGGGACGGTTGGAATTTCGGGAAGCCCGCCCTTTTTCGGGGTCGGCTTCTGGGTCTCCGCCTTTTCGAGGATCTTCTTGTCGTCCTGCCGATGTTCGGCCATCCAGCCGAGCAGAAGCGAGTTCGCCAGGAAGATAATCGCAAGCCACTTGGTGGTGCGGGTCAGAACGTCCCCGGCACCGCGTGCGGTCAGAAAACTGCCCGACCCGCCACCGATACCGAGCGCGCCACCTTCAGAGCGTTGCAACAGAATCGTTACGACCAGTGCAATGGCGACCATCAAGTGAATGATAAGCAGTACAGCTTCCATCTAACCGTCCTATACCTCATGACTAAAGCCCGGAAACATACATGGATTTCCGGCACCCTTTTCAAAGCGCGGTTTCTAGACCAACTCGGCGGCTTTGCCAAGTCCTATTTCCCGCTAGTGGCTGCTATCAGGCATTAGGCTCAGGCATTCCCTGCCCTCAAGCCGCCAAACCCTGCCACTTCACCCAGCGGCAATGAAAATCGGCGCGACCCAGGACATGTTCTTCCCCTGATGGCCACAGCGTCAATGTAAGCGCCGCCCCAGGGGCTTTGCCGTCCGCTTCCATCCGGAGCCAAGCGAGGGGCGCCGACTCTGTTGCCCGCGCGCCGGCCTCCGCAATCATCTCAGCCCCGCGCGCTTGTGCTTCAGGGGGCAGATACTGCCATGCCACGGAATGATACACGACATGCGCAAGTTTCGGCGTATCGATGGCGAGGCGCCTTTCCAGCCACACTAGGGCATCGCAGGGTTCCACCGGAGCCTGGGCATCAGCCGCGAGATCAAGCGCCGCGGTCGTCAGTGCCACACGTTCCGCCTGATCCGCCCACAGATAGGACCTTAGCCTAAGCCTGTCAGCCTCATCCGCAGGGTTGAGCGGTTGCAGGTCACAGCCTGCCCGCCCAACAACCGAGAGGGTCGCCTGCGGCGGTTCCGGTCCTTCCCATTCCGGCTTGAGGTGAACCGCCGCCATCTCGTCGCCCCAGCTCATATCGCCAAGCTGATAATGAAATTTGTCCCACAGAAGGTTCAGGCCTGCGCTCGCCCCCACCTCGGACATCATAAGCGGCAGACCAGTCTGCTCAGCCACAGTCAGGAAGCCGGGAAGCAAAGCTGCCGAGCGCCGGACCTCATTGGTTTGGGGCGGGCTCTTCATCCACTCGAGAATAAAGTCCGATTCTTCGCTCAATGCCGCATTCACGCCGTTCCACAGAGTATCGTCATCGAGCGCGTCATCTTTGGGCGGATACACCGCGGCGAGCCCTTCGTGGCGCCCCAGGAGCACCAGGGCGTGGAGAGCGCCCGCGAGCCGAAGCGGCACGGAATCGCCTGCACTGCTGATATCGCCGGGCCAATGGCTGATGGCATCCCCGACCGGCGCCCCTTCGGTAAGACGGTCCGCGAGCAGACGGCACAGCCGCGTCATGAAGGGGGAGCCAAGGTGCTCGCAATGTTCTGCCTGGACCAGAAAGGCTTCCCGGATTTTTCCTGCCGATTGCATGATGCGTTCCTTCTTAGCTGCCCCACCTGCGGAGACTTATAGGAGAAAAATACCCGCTGCGCGACCGCTAAACAAAAAGGCAGGGCAACCTTATGACCACCCTGCCCTTTGAATTTTTTAGTGCGCTTCCCGGTTTAGCCGCGGTAGGCGTCCATGATACCATTGAAGTCGGCCGCCTTCAGGCTGGCGCCACCGACAAGACCGCCATCAACATTGGCGACCGCCATCAAATCGCGGGCATTCCCGGCATTGACCGAACCGCCATACAGAATACGGAAACCGTTCCCGGCCGCGCCGAACCGTTCCACGAGGGCGGCCCGGATAGCGCCGTGCATTTCTTCCAGGTTACCTGTCGTCGGGGTCCTGCCGGTGCCGATAGCCCAGACGGGCTCATAGGCGATAACCGTATTTTCCGGGGTCGCGCCTTCAGGTACAGATGACGCCAACTGGCTCAACACATGCTCGCACGCCTTGCCTGCATCCCGCACATCTTCGCGTTCACCCGCACAGACGATGGCAACCAACCCTTCGGCGAGGACAGCTTCTGCCTTGGCACGGACCATATCATCGGTTTCACCGTGGTCCGCGCGGCGTTCCGAATGGCCGACAATGACATACTTGGCGCCGCAGTCCTTCAGCATGGCGGCGGAAATATCACCAGTATGGGCACCGCTGACCTTGGCGTGGCAGTCCTGCCCACCAATTCCGATCGTCTCGCCCGATGCAGCGGAGAAGGCACCGACAAGGGTGAAGGGCGGACAGATCAGGACTTCGCATTGTGGCGGCGCCTCGGCGATCATATGCTTCAGGGCGTCAAGTTCGGCCTGGCTCGCGCGCAGACCGTTCATCTTCCAGTTTCCCGCTACAAGCGGCATGGGTTTCATTATTTGGGGCCTCTTTTTTATAAAGTGACATTATATGTTTTATCCGTCGGTCCTTAGCAAAATTGCGCCAGAAAGACTAGCCATGTAAGCCTTCGCAGGATTCTGCGATTTCACCTGTTGCGGGCGTGAAGAACCATGCTTATGATGCGCGCCCTGTAGTGACGGTGCTTTGCCGCCCTATAATAACAGTAATGATTGAACGACGGGAGCACGGGCTGATGCTGCTCAAACTTCGTGGCGGACTGGACCACATTCTTGTTACCATCCTACTTGGTGTATTGATCGCGGCCTTTGCGGTCTGGGGCATTGGTCCCAACCTCTTGCGCGGCAACACCAAAAGTGTGGCCAAAGTCGGTGAGACCGAAATTGACGCGCAACAGTTCGACAGCGCCGTCCAGCGCCGGGCGCAACAGTTGCAGCAACAGTTCGGCGGCCAGATCAGCGCAGACAAGCTGATCCCGATGCTCAACCTCGACCGTCAGGTCCTGATGCAGATGATTTCGGATGCCTCGGTCGTTGAGCACAGCCGTGAACTTGGCCTGCGCGCAACCGATGACCAGATCATCGAGCAGCTCCATAAAATTCCGGCCTTCCAGGGGCCCGGTGGCAGCTTCAACCAGCGGCAGATGGAAATGGTGCTTCAGCGCAACCACCTCACGGAGAAAGAACTGCTGAGCGATCTGCGCCACGGCATTACCCGTGAACAGCTGATGCGCAGCATGGTTGCGGGCGCCGCCCCGACCAAAGAGCTCGCCAAGGTCCTTTATACCTGGAAAGCCGAGCGTCGCCGCGCGGACATGATCAATATCCCGGCGTCCAGCATCACCGATATTGCGGCCCCGACCGACAAGCAGCTGAAGACCTTCCATGACGACCACAAGTCGACCTACATGACGCCGGAGCGCCGCAGCTATAGCTACATCATCCTGACGCCGGACCAGTTCATGGACCAGGTCAAGCTGGATGATGGGGAGCTGGAGCAGGCTTACGATTCCCGCAAGGATGAATTCGCCAAGCCGGAACTGCGTGGTCTCAACCAGGTTACCTTCAAGGACAAGGCTGCCGCTGAAGCCTTCGTCAAAGGCGTGAAAGACGGCAAAGACTTCGTCAAGTCCGCCGCCAAGGCCACTGACTTCTCCGCCGACGAAATCAACATCGGTGACCAGAACCGTTCCGACCTTGTCACCGATTATAACAAGGATATCTCCGACGCCGTCTTCGGTGCAAAGAAAGGCGATATCGTTGGTCCGCTGGAAAGCACCACGGGCTGGAACGTATTCCAGGTGACCTCGATCACCCCGGGCACGTCCAAAAGCCTGGACGACGTCCGCGATCAGCTGACCAAGTCGCTCAAGCGGGACCATGCCGTCACCAAGATGTTCGACTTCCTGCCTGACGTTGAGGACGCCATTGCCGCCCAAGGCAATATCAAGGCTGTCGCTAAGGCATTGAAGCTGACGCTGGCGACGGTTTCCGATATTGACGCCCGCGGCCGGAAGACCGACGGTACGCCGGTGATCACCCAGAAGAACGAATATACCGTCATGCAGACGGCCTTCCATCTGGGTCAAGGCGTTGAGCCTGAGGTGAAGAACCTGGACGATAAAGACACCACAGCCGGCGTTTACCTCGTTGAGGTCAACAAGATCACCGAACCGCAGCAGCAGACGCTTGAAGAGGTCAAAAACCAAGTCCAGGCCGCCTGGATGACCGAGGCAAAGCAAAAACGCGCTGGCGAACTGGCCGAGAAAGCCAAGACCCTCCTGAAATCAGGTGAGTCCGCTGAGAAAGTCGCGCTCGACCTTGGTGGCACCTCCTTCGATGCCAAGAATGTCACGCGCACCGGCAGCGGTAAATCCGGCCTGTCGGCCAACATTCGTGGGCTGATCTTCGACCTGCCGCTGGGCGGCATTGATGCTGAGCGCGCAGCGGACAACAACGGGTATGTCGTCGTTAAGGTCAATGAGATCATGCCGGGTGACCCGGCCGCGGATACCAAAGCCGTGGACGACCTCTACAAGGCCCTTGAGACGCAATATAGCAACGAGATGATCGACCAGTATCTGGCCTATCTCTCCGACCGCTATAAGCCGGAGATCAACCAAGGCATGATCAGCCGGATGTTCCCGCGTGACGCCGCCCAGTGAGGGACGCTGCTGACATAGCTGCTTTTAGCAGTCTTTATGAGGCCGGCGTGCCCCAGGTTCTGTCCGAGACACTCGTCGCGGACCTGGACACGCCGGTTTCCGCCTACCTGAAGCTTGCAAACGGCGAAAAATACAGCTGCCTGCTGGAATCTGTCGAAGGCGGTGATACCCGTGGCCGTTATTCCATTATCGGGCTTAGGCCTGACATCATCTGGCGCTCGAACGGTGATAAGGTTGAGATCTGCCGCACAGCCGTTGAAACGCCGGACGCCTTTGTCTCCACAGATGAAAAACCGCTCGAAAGCCTGCGGTCGCTTCTTGGCGAAAGCCTGATCGACCTGCCCCACCCCCTGCCGCCGATGGCGGCTGGCATTGTCGGCTATATGGGCTACGACATGGTCCGCCAGATGGAGGATATCGGTCCGGGCAAGCCTGACCCTCTCGGCGTCAATACCTCTATCTTTATCCGGCCGACCGTGATGGCGATCTTCGACAGCGTGACCAACCTGATCACGCTCGTCACACCTGTCCGCCCGCACGCTGGCATCTCCGCCACGGACGCTTACAGCCGGGCCGAACAGCTCATTGAGGCCATGCTCACCCGGCTGGATGCGCCGCTCCCGCTTACGCACAAGGAAGCAGCGCCCATCGCATTCGAGGAACCTGTCTCGAACACCAGCCGTGCGCGCTATTACCAGATGATCGCCAAAGCGCAGGACTATATCCTCGCGGGCGATATCTTCCAGGTGGTGCTGAGCCAACGCTTCTCCATGCCGTTCGGCCTGCCGCCTTTCGCGCTTTACCGGGCGCTTCGCCGGACCAACCCCTCGCCCTTCATGTATCACCTGGCGTTCGAGGACCTGGCGATTGTCGGCTCAAGCCCGGAAATTCTGGTGCGCCTGCGGGACAGCGAAGTCACCATCCGCCCGATCGCCGGCACCCGCAAGCGCGGCGCCTCGCCGGAGGAAGACGCCGACCTCGCCGCAGACCTGCTCGCGGACGAGAAAGAACTGGCGGAACACCTGATGCTGCTCGACCTGGGCCGCAACGATGTCGGCCGCGTCTCCAAGCCCGGCACGGTGCAGGTGACAGCCCAGAACACCATCGAATATTATTCCCACGTCATGCATATCGTCTCCAATGTGGTGGGCGAGATCAAAGACGGCGCCGACGCGATCGATGCGCTCTCGGCCGGCTTCCCGGCGGGGACTGTCTCCGGTGCCCCCAAGGTACGGGCGATGGAAATCATCGACGAACTGGAAGTGGACGCCCGTGGTCCATATGCCGGCAGTGTCGGCTATTTCAGCGCGAACGGCAGCATGGACAGTGCCATCGTTCTTCGCACCGCCATCGTCAAGGACGGCATGATGCATGTACAGGCGGGCGCCGGGATCGTCGCCGACAGCAAACCTGAAGGCGAGTATCAGGAATGTGAGAACAAAGCCCGTGCGCTTGTCTCCGCCGCCCAGGAAGCCCTGCGCTTCGCCCGCTCAAACCGCGGCTAAGAAATCATATTTATCTTTAAATTAAAGCCATAACCATATGGCAAATAATAATTATTCAGACACATTCTAGCGCGCCGTGGTGCTCGGTAGAGACGCGGTTTGCAAATCGATATGGTTGCGACGCGCCACAAGCTGGCTCAGGGGCACAAGGACGATATGCTTGCGCTCGAGCGTCTTTCGCCATTTAGCCAGCGTCTCCAGCGTTTCCGGGTATGGGTGACCGATTGCGACAGCCCAGCCGCGCAGCCGGGCGATATGCTCGGTCTTCTTGAGCTGCGCCATGATAAGCTCAGGCTCCCGCACGTTATCAAGGAAGATATCCCGCGCGATCCCCGGCACCCCCGCTGCTTCCGCCGCCCTCAGGGCAACGCTGTGCGGCGACGTCAGGCTATCCAGGAACAAAAGCCCCTGCTGCCGCAAATGCACCATCACCCGCACCATCGGCGCCGGTTCTTCGGTCAGCAGGCTGCCCATATGGTTATTGATGCCGACAAAACCGTGAAAACGGGACAGGTTCCACATCACCCGGCGTTCGAACTCCTGGGCCGAAAGCCCATTGATGAGCGCGTTTGTCCCCGGGTCCGCCGTGTCACCATGCGGCTGCATCGGCATATGGACCATCAGTTCGTGCCCTGCCTTGTGAACAAGCCGAGTCTGCGTCGGCAAATTTTCTGCATAGGGCAGGAACGAAAGCGTATAAGGCCCGCGCATTTTGGCGAGCTCATGCGTGGCTTCTTCGGAAAGGCCGAGGTCATCGACAACAATGGCGACCTTAGGGGCGGCCGACCTGTCCCAATGCGCGGCATATTCAAGCCAGGCTGGCTTTTCCGGCTTTTGCCGTACCACTTTCGGGATATTCCTGACGGGCGTGGCCTTTTTCTGCCCCATATCCGTGAGGATCGCAGCGACTTCAGGGTCATGCTCCACCGCGGCCGCTTGCGCGGCTACCGCCTCAGGCCTGGTCTCGTCCACGGGTGGTGTGGCTTCCAGCACATAAATGAGGCCGATCAGAACAAGCGTCACGATCCCGCCATAGAAAAGCTTGGCGTAACGGGCAAACCGCGCCCACGACCAGCCCTCAGGCTGGCGCTTCAAAGGCGCCACTCTTTTCCGTGGTTTCGGCTTGTTAAACTTCCCTGCCACCCGGTACCTTGCTCGATAAGCCGTTCCCACTTCAAAGGCACGGCGGTTTGTTCCAGTCAGCCATTGACAATCGGCCTGAAAGCCGCATTGTCCTTGTCTCAACTGAGAATCAGCGGACCTAGGCCCAATGTATATTCTGATCGATAACTACGACAGCTTTACCTACAATTTGTACCATTATCTTGTCGAATTGGGGGCAGACGTCGAAGTTTGGCGAAATGATCAGATTTCCGTGGCCGAGGTCGCGGCAAAAAAGCCGACGGGCATCATCATCAGCCCCGGCCCCTGCACCCCCAATGAAGCCGGTATCTGCCTGGAGCTTATCGACGCCGTCAAAGGCGACATTCCGCTCTTTGGCGTCTGCCTGGGACACCAGAGTATCGGCCAGGTGTTCGGTGGTGAAGTCGTGCGCGCCCCCTACGTGATGCACGGTAAAACCAGCCTGATCAGCCACACCGGCACCAGTGTTTTCAAAGGCATCCCCAGCCCCTATCTTGGCACGCGCTATCATTCGCTGGTGGTCAAGCGGGACACGCTTCCGGATTGCCTTGAAATTACGGCGGAAACCGAAGACGGGCTGATCATGGGCCTCGCCCACAAGGAATACAGCCTTCACGGTGTCCAGTTCCATCCGGAAAGCATCGCATCCGAGCATGGCCATAAGCTTCTGCAGAACTTCCTCGATATCGCTGAGGGGAAAGTTGATGGCTGACCTCCGCCCTATCCTCGCCCGTCTTGCTGACGGCACACGCCTGAACGCCGATGAAGCCGAACAGGCTTTTGACATCATCATGTCCGGCGGCGCCGATCTCGCCCAGATGGCCGCCTTCATCATGGCGCTGCGCGTGAGGGGCGAAGAAGTCGACGAAATCGTTGGCGGTGCCCGCGTGCTGCGCGCCAAAGCCAACCGCCTGAAGGCCCCCGAAGGCGTGATCGACACCTGCGGCACCGGCGGCGACGGCCACGGCACCTATAATATCTCAACCGCCGCCGCGCTGGTGATTGCCGCCGCAGGCGTGCCGGTCGCCAAACACGGTAACCGCTCTGTTTCCTCCAAATCCGGCTCGGCTGACGTATTGATGGCGCTGGGCGCCAACCTCGACATGCCGGAGGCCGCCAACGAGCAAAGCCTCAGCGAAAACGGCTTCGCCTTCATGTTCGCGCCCGCGCATCACAGGGCCATGCGCCATGTCGCCCCTGCGCGCGGTTCCCTGCAGCTTCGGACCATCTTCAACCTCCTCGGGCCGCTGGCGAACCCCGCACACGCCAAACGGCAGGTGCTTGGGGTGTTTGACCGCAAATGGTTGCGTCCGATGGCTGAAGTGCTGAAGAAGCTCGGCAGCGAGCATGTCTGGGTCGTCCATGGTGAAGACGGGCTCGATGAGCTCACCACCACCGGCACCACCTATGTCGCCGAGCTCAAGGACGGTCAAATCCGTGAGTTCGAGGTCACGCCCGGCGATGTTGGCCTTGCGACCGCGACACTTGAGGACCTCAAGGGCGGCGACGCCGAGGTTAACGCGCAAGCCATACGTGACCTGATGGCCGGCAAACCGTCACCCTACCGCGATATCGTACTGATGAACGCTGGCGCAGGCCTCGTGGTCGGCGGCAAGGCGGAAACGCTGGCTGACGGCGTGAAACTGGCCGCCGAGACGATCGACAGCGGCAAGGCAGAAGCGCTCCTGAACACCTGGGCGGCCTTCACCCAGGCGCACAAGCCGGAGGAAGACGATGTCTGATATCCTGGCCGAAATCTGTGACCGCAAACGCGAACATGTCGCCGCGACCAAAGCCCAACTCTCGCTCGCCGAGCAGGAAGCGCGCGCCAAAGCAGCCAGTGCACCGCGCGGTTTCATCTCCGCGCTGAGGACAGCACGCGCTGACGGCCGCTATGGCTTCATCTGCGAAATCAAAAAGGCCAGCCCGTCCAAGGGCCTGATCCGTCCGGACGATTTCGACCCGGCCACACTCGCCGCAGCTTACGAGCGCGGTGGGGCAAGCTGCCTGTCGGTCCTAACCGACATTCCCTATTTCCAGGGCCATGACGACTATCTCGTCGCCGCCCGCGCCGCCTGTTCCCTGCCCGCACTCCGCAAGGATTTCATGGTCGATCCCTATCAGGTCACCGAGGCACGGGGGTTGGGCGCCGACTGTATCCTGCTGATCATGGCAGCGCTTGATGATGCGCTCGCGGCTGAGCTTGAAGCCGCCGCCCATCATTACGGTATGGATGTACTGATCGAAGTGCATGATGCGGCTGAGCTTGACCGCGCGCTCAAGCTCAAAAGTCCGCTGATTGGCATCAACAACCGCAACCTTAAAACCATGGACGTGTCGCTTGAAACGACGCTGTCGCTCGCACCAACTGTCGCTAAAGACCGGTTGGTGGTTGCCGAGTCTGGCCTCAGGACCGCAGAAGACCTTGCCGCGTGCGAAGCCGCAGGCGCAGGCTGCTTCCTGATCGGCGAGACTTTCATGCGGCAGCCGGATGTTGAAGTGGCTGTCCGCAGTCTCCAGAAGGCAAGTTGATGACGAAACTGAGCCATATAGACGAACAAGGCGCCGCCCATATGGTGGACGTCGGCGGCAAGAACGTGACCGAACGTATCGCGGTCGCTGAAGGTTATGTCCATATGGCACCGGAAACGCTGAAACTGATCCTGTCGGATGGCCTCCCGAAGGGCGATGTGCTGGCCGCAGCGCGCCTTGCCGGCATCATGGCCGCCAAAAAGACGAGTGATCTCATTCCGCTCTGCCACCCGCTGATGATCACCAGCGTCAAGCTGGATCTCGCCCCCGCAGGTGATGACCGTATCCGTATCGAGGCTCGGGTCAAGGTGTCGGGCCAGACCGGGGTTGAGATGGAGGCGCTGACCGCCGTATCTGTCGCTGCGCTCACGCTCTATGACATGGCCAAAGCCGCCGATAAGGCCATGCGCATTGACGGCATCCGGCTTCTGCGTAAAGAAGGCGGTAAATCCGGCACCTATGAGGCTAAGCCATGATCAGCGTTGAGGAAGCCTTCAGCCGTATCGTCGGCGACGTGAAACCACTGACCACCGAAAAACTGCCGGTCGCGGAGACCTCGGGCCGTGTGCTCGCAGCTCCCCTGCCCGCGCGGCGCTCCCAACCCGGCGCCGACATGTCGGCCATGGACGGCTATGCCGTCAGAAACACCGACCTCGGCGGCAAGGAACCCGCAGCCCTCAAGCGCATCGGCGAAAGTGCGGCGGGCGCGCCCTTCACGGGCAAGCTCGGTGCCGGTGAAGCTGTCCGCATCTTCACGGGCGCGATTGTTCCCGAAGGCGCAGACCAGGTCGTCATTCAGGAAAACGCCACCGAAGACAAAGGTACGGTCTATACCCGCGAGGCACCATCGCCGCGTGCCAATATCCGGGGCAAAGGCCAGGATTTCCTGGAACGCCAGGTCGTGCTGGATGCCGGCACCTTCCTGACACCAAAATCGATCGGCCTCGCCGCCAGTGCCGGTTACGCCCACCTGATGGTGTACCGCGCGCCCAAGATCGCGATCCTGTCGACCGGGGACGAACTAGCGGCCCCCGACCAGAAAAGCTTTAAAGCGCATGAAACGGTGAACAGCACGGCACCGCAGCTCGCCGCGCTCTTCAAGGATGCTGGGGCTGTCGTCCTGCCGCCTATGCAGGCCGGGGACACGCTCAAGGACCTGAAGACGGCGATCGCCAAGACGGCTGACGCCGATATTCTCGTTACTATCGGCGGGGCATCGGTTGGCGAGAAGGACCTGATCCAACAGGCCCTGTCGGAAAGCGGTATGAAACTCGACTTCTGGAAAGTCGCCATGCGTCCCGGTAAACCGCTGATCCATGGGCATATGGGCGACCGGCACGTTCTCGGGCTGCCCGGTAATCCGGTCTCCGCCTTTGTCTGTGCCCTCCTATTTGTTCGGCCGCTTATCGATGCCCTGATGGGCCGCCCGGCCCCGATGCCGAGCGGCGTCATGCTGCCGCTTGCCGCCGGCCTGCCGGAGAACGGCAGCCGCCAGCATTATATGCGCGCGCAGCTTACCGGTGAGCCCGGCAGCCGCCATATTGCCCCCGCCGCCGAACAGGACAGCAGCCTCCTGACCGTTCTGGCACAAAGTGACGGCCTGATTGTCCGTGCGCCCGATGCCCCTGCCGCAAAAGCCGGCGATCTGGTGCCTTTCCTCCCCTTCTAGGCCTTTCGGCTTGACTTCCAGCCAAAAGGTGAACTAAAAGAGAACATATAGAAAACAAACTTGGGTAAAGGAACGATCATGCTTACGGCAAAACAGCACCAGCTTCTTCTGTTCATCAGGGACCGTCTGGCTGAAACCGGTGTTTCCCCCTCGTTTGACGAAATGAAAGACGCGCTTGGGCTTAAATCCAAGTCCGGCGTGCACCGGCTGATCAACGCGCTTGAAGAGCGCGGCTTTATCCGCCGCATGGCCAACCGGGCCCGCGCGCTTGAAATCATCCGCCTGCCCGAAGGTCAGGCCGCTAGCCAGCCCGCAGGGAGCGGCAGCAATGTCGTCAGCCCGGACTTTGGCGCCAAAAGCGCCCCCGCGCCTGCGAATGACGACCATTCCGTCGAAATTCCGCTCCATGGCCGTATCGCTGCCGGTACGCCGATCGAAGCGCTGGAAAACCGCGATAGTTTCGTGACCGTGCCGATGGGCATGATGGGCCGGGGCAACTGCTACGCGCTGGAAGTCTCCGGCGACTCCATGGTCGAAATGGGCATTCTGGACGGCGATACCGTCATCATCGAAAGCTGCGATACCGCGCGGGACGGTGAAGTCGTCGTTGCCCTTGTCGACCGGGAGGAAGCCACGCTCAAGACCCTCAAGCGGGACGGCAGGAATGTTGCCCTGATCCCCGCGAACCGCGACTATAACACCCAGACCTATGACGCAGGGCGCGTCCAGGTTCAGGGCCGTCTGGTCGGGCTTTTGCGCCAATATCACTAAGTTTCCCGCGCCGTCAGAGGCGCATTGGAAAGAGCTTCCTTTCCCCTTTTGGGGCGTGGTCAGCGTGCCTTGTGGGCGGGCTTATATCTGGCATTCTGCCGCTTGTACCAGGGCACGGGATGCCAGGGTCGGTCGATCGGTGGATTGGCCCACTTTAGAACCGGCTTCACGCTCACGTCCCCTCCCTGCCAGAACAAGGCTGCAGGACCTTTCTCCTCAATATCCTCATCCGCGATTACAAGCTGAGCGCCGTGACAGTAGCGTCGCCAACGCCAGGGTAAGATGACGATATCGCCCGTGCCGCACGCCAGGCGCATGGCTTCCATAGAACGGACAACGCTGATGGCATGGCCCTTCACGATTGTCCGGCACCCATCCGTGTCACAGCGTCTGGACAAAGGTTGATCCTCGGCCAGTGGGTCCAGCCCCCAATATTGCTGCCAGCGGATGTCGCGGAAACTATCCCGCCTGCCGCCGGCAACAGCCATTGTCTCTGCCCCTTCCTGTCGGGCTGCGATGACTCGGCCGCCATTTGCGATCAGGACATCGGCCTGACGGCTGGGCAAATTCAGCAGGCATAGGATGACAAACCCGGTCACAGGGAGTGCGATCCAGCGCCCCCGCAGCACCAAGCCTGCGACCAGCATGACCGCGACCCCCCAAAGGAATGCGGGGTCAGGTGCGCCGACCCGGACGACTGCCATCGGCACAGCCGCGAAACCATGGGCAAGCCACAGGGTGCCTGACAGCGCCAGTTTCAGAATCGGAGTCGCCACCATATCGAGCCCCAAAGGCATCAGGGAAAGCGTCAGAAGCGCAAGCGGCATGACAAGCAGGCTGACGACCGGCACGACAACAAGGTTCGCCGCCACCCCGATCAGCGACACAGATTGGAAGTGATAGAGCGCAAACGGCGCCACCGCGACCTGTGCCACCAGCGTGGTCAAAAGTGTCGCCTGCAGGAAGCGCCCGGACCGGCCCAGGATTCCGGTCGGCCTTTCTCCCACCTTCAGCCAGCCATGGCGGGCAGCATATTCATAGAAAGCGACCAGAACAGCCGTTGCAGCAAAGGACATCTGGAAGCCGATACTCAAAACGGCCTCGGGCCACAGGATAAGGACCGCAAGTGCTGCAAGCGCAACACTTCTGAGCGACAGGACCCGGCGGTCCAATAGCACCGCCAGAAGCGCCACCGACACCATGACAAAAGCCCGGATCGTCGTAATCCCAGCGCCCGACAGCAGCAGATACCCAAGCGCCACCAGCCACGCCCCCACAGCCGCCAGCTTCTTGGGCCGCACCCGAAGCGCCAGCGCCGGAATTGCCGCAAACAGAAATTCGAGAAAGAAGAACGCCGCCGCCGTCACAAGCCCCATGTGAAGCCCCGAAATCGCCAGAAGATGTGAGAGCCCGGCGCGCCTGAGGGTGCTTTCAGTGTCCAGGCTCAGGTTATTGCGGAAGCCGACCGTCAGCGCGACCGCGAGCGCCCCCGCCTGCCCGGGAATGGTCCCTGTTATCCTGTCCGCTACCATAAGCCGCAGCGCCAGCAGGCGCGTTGTTATACTGGCCTGCGCGCGAGGGCCTTTCCGGACCACGGGGCCGGTAGCATAACCGCCCGCGCCTATCCCGGCAAAATAGGCAGTCCTGGCATAGTCATACCCATCAGGGACGACAGGGCCACCAGGCACGGTGAGCAGTGCCGACAAGGTGACGATATCGCCGGGTACCAACCCCGGTGCCATGGATGTCCGCACCACCAGCCGGATATGAGGCGGTATTTTGATATCGTGCCGGCTGAAAGTCAGGGGCGACAACAGCAGCCTGGGCGGACGGTCCGGCCGGATTTCCAACCGTTCTACCCGGGCATCCATGCGCACGAACGTATCCTTCGTCACAATCGGCGCCGTTCCTTCCGAAACCCGGTAAGCCGCGGCCGTTACCCCCAACAGCAGAAAGGCCGCCAAGCGGAAGGAAATGCTTTGCCGAAAAGCTGAATACCCCAGGATAAGAAGACCGGCGAGCCCAATGCCGATAGCCCACGCGCTCGGCGCCAACGGGAACGGCCCGGCAATATAGAGAGCTGCGCCTCCCCCGAATGCCGCTGCCAAAAGCACAAGCTGCCATTCGCTATGCACGGAAACCGGACCAAGCATATCTGTTATATGCGCTGCAGCACGCTGCCATCGTCGGTGCGCGACGTTACGGATGCCTCGATCTTCTGAATGCCCCGGTTCCTGCATGGTTCGCTGCCAGTCCCTCCCTTGACGAGAAGCATAAACCGGATAAGATTTTTTTGCTGCACTGCAATTTGTGTTGCCGAATAACTTGTGCTACAAGCCAATCAAACATTCAGCAAGCGAGTGCGCCTTAAATGATCTGCGCTCGAATTTTGTAATAAAAAACAAGGGTCTATGAGTTGAGCATGCAACCTGACATGCCCAAAGTGGTAACGCGGTTCGCGCCTTCGCCAACCGGCTTCCTGCATATTGGCGGTGCTCGGACCGCTCTTTATAACTGGCTCTTCGCCCGCCATCATGGCGGCGACTTCCTGCTGCGTATCGAAGATACCGATCGCAAGCGGTCGACCGAGCCGGCCATTACCGCGATCCTGAAGGGGATGAAGTGGCTTGAGCTTGACTGGGATGGCGATGCCATCAGCCAGTTTGAGCGCGCCGGCCGTCATAAGGAAGTTGCTGAGGAACTCTTGGCCGAAGGCAAGGCGTACCGCTGCTTTGCGACCCCGGAAGAACTGACGGCCGCCCGTGAAGCCGCCCGCGAACGCGGTGAGAATTTCCGCGGTGACCTGTGGCGTGACCGCGACCCTAAAGAAGCCCCGGAAGGCACGCCCTATTCCATCCGTATCCGGATGCCGCGCCAAGGCGAGACGACGATTACTGATGAGGTGCAGGGCGCAGTTACCGTTCAGAACAGCGAACTGGATGACATGATCCTGCTGCGGTCGGACGGCACGCCCACATACATGCTGGCCGTGGTGGTGGACGACCATGACATGGGCATCACCCATATCATCCGGGGTGACGACCACCTGAACAATGCTTTCCGCCAGTATCAGGTTTATGCCGCCATGGGCTGGCATATCCCGACCTTCGCCCATATTCCGCTGATCCATGGCCCTGACGGCAAGAAGCTGTCCAAACGCCATGGCGCGCTGGGTGTTGATGCTTATGAGGAAATGGGTTTCCTGCCGGAAGCCATGCGCAACTATCTGCTGCGCCTGGGCTGGAGTCATGGCGACGACGAAATCATTTCGACCGATGAGGCCATCACCTGGTTCGACCTTGAGCATGTTGGTCGCAGCCCCGCCCGGTTCGATTTCGACAAGCTGGACAGCCTGAATGCGCATTATCTTCGGACGATGGATGCAAAATCTCTCTTGTCTTCCATAAAATTTGCACTAGAAGATCACATTGGACGCGCCCTTGATAGCGTCGAGGAAGCCCGGCTTCTAAAAGCCCTGCCCTCGCTCGCCGAAAGGGCCAAACGCCTGCCGGATCTGACGGAGAGCGCGTCTCTGTTCTGTAACACCCGGCCGTTAAGTCTTACGGACAACGCAGCCAAGCAGCTTACTGAGGATATCATCCCGACGCTTGCTGGCTTGGCTGACGAATTGGAAGCCGTCACTGATTGGGAACCCACGGTGATAAAGGCTGCCATTATGTCCTTCGCTGAAGCGAAGGACCTTAAACTTGGCAAAGTGATGCAGCCGGTCAGGGCTGCCGTGACGGGTGGAAAACCGTCAGGTGACCTTGTAGAGACACTGGCCATTTTGGGCCAGGCAGAAACCATCGGCCGCTTGAGGGACCGCGTTGCCGCTTAAGCAAAGGTCGAGGCGCCCGCTTAGAGGTGTCAGGCTGTCTATTCTTAGGAAGGAGTAATGACCATGTCTAACGATCCCCTTAAACTGGCCGGCGCCGGTGTTGACGTCGACCTCCCCATTCTAGAGGGGGCTGTGGGTCCTAAGGTCATCGATATCCGCAAGCTTTATGCCCAGACCGGGATGTTTACTTTCGACCCCGGCTTTACTTCGACGGCAAGCTGCGAATCCAAGATTACCTATATTGACGGCGAAAAAGGCGAGCTCCAGTATCGTGGCTATCCGATCGAGCAGCTGGCAGAACACAGCGACTTTATGGAAGTCTGCTACCTGTTGCTGTTCGGTGAACTGCCGAGCAAAGCCGAAAAAGAGAAATTCGTTCACGACATCACGCACCACACCATGGTGCATGAACAGCTGCACCGCTTCTTCAGCGGTTTCCGCCGCGACGGTCACCCGATGGCTATCATGGTTGGTGTTGTCGGCGCTCTCGCCGCTTTCTACCATGACAGCACGGACATCAACGACCCGCACCAGCGCATGGTCGCAAGCTACCGCCTGATCGCCAAGATCCCGACGATCGCGGCAATGGCTTACAAATATTCGGTCGGCCAGCCGTTCGTCTACCCGAAGAACGAGCTGTCGTATGCCGCCAACTTCCTGCACATGATGTTCTCGGTCCCGGCTGAGGATTACAAGGTTAGCCCGACGCTTGAAAAAGCCATGGACCTGATCTTCATCCTCCATGCCGACCATGAGCAGAACGCTTCGACCTCGACCGTGCGTCTCGCCGGTTCGTCGGGCGCCAACCCGTTTGCCTGCATCGCAGCCGGCATCGCCTGCCTGTGGGGCCCGGCACACGGCGGTGCCAACGAAGCCTGCCTCAACATGCTTGAGGAAATCGGCACCGTTGACCGCATTCCGGAATTCATCGCACGGGCAAAAGACAAGAACGATCCGTTCCGCCTGATGGGCTTCGGTCACCGCGTTTACAAGAACTTCGACCCGCGCGCCAAGGTCATGCGCGATACGGCTCACAAAGTTCTGGAAGAACTGGGCGTCGACGATCCGATGTTCGACGTTGCGATGGAACTTGAGAAGATCGCCCGTGAAGATGAATATTTCGTCTCCAAGAAGCTGTACCCGAACGTAGACTTCTACTCGGGCATCATCCTGCGTGCGATGGGCTTCCCGACTTCCATGTTCACGGTTCTGTTCGCCCTCGCCCGGACCTCGGGCTGGATCGCCCAGTGGAAAGAAATGATCGAAGACCCGACCCAGAAGATCGGCCGTCCGCGTCAGCTTTTCACCGGCGCCACCAAGCGCGATTATGTGAAGCTGGAAGACCGCTCCTAAGCGGCACACCAAAACTATCAAGACAAAGGGCCGGCTCATCTGAGCCGGCCCTTTCTTTTTGTGCCCTGAGAGCGACAGCGATAGCCTATACGCGCACCTGACCTCCGGGACCAGGCCGTCGCCCTCACCTATACACATGCAACCCAGGTGGCGGCGACGCATTGCCCAATAAAAAAGCGGCCCGAAGGCCGCTTTCTATAGTCCTGAATTTCAAGGAGCCTATCCTTCAGCCCCCAGCATCGCGGTCAGTGAAGCTTCCGCGACAAGCGTGCCGTCCACATAGGCTTCGCCGGAGAACTTCCAGACGGCCCCACGGCCACGCTGTTTCACAAGCTTCATCTCGAGCCTGTCGCCGGGGCCTACGGGCTTCCGGAACTTGGCGCCGTCGATCGCCATGAAGTAGACCACCTTACCCTTGGCATCGTCACCCAGGAAATCAATGGCCAACACACCAGCGGTCTGCGCCATGGCTTCCAGGATCAGAACCCCCGGCATCACCGGCTTCTGCGGGAAGTGCCCCGGGAAAAACGGCTCGTTGATCGTGACGTTCTTGATGCCGGTGCAGCTTTCGCCCGGCACCACGTCAACGACCTTGTCCACCAGGAGGAATGGATAGCGATGCGGGATCGCCTCCATGATTTTCTGGATGTCGAATTCCATCGTAGGACCTACTTACTATTTCTTCTGGTCGCCGGTTTTGGCAGCAGGCTTCGCGGCTGGCGCTGCGCCTTGCTTGGGCAGGCTGATGGTCACGTTCGGCAGTTGAGCGTCGAGCTTCTCGATGAACTCGGTGGTGACATCGAGGCCAGCAGCAGAGCCAAGAACCAGGCGCTTCAGCATGATGATCTGAGCCTTATGCTCCTTCAGGATCGTGCGGATCACCGGCTGGCGGGCACGTTCAACCTGAACCATGGCTTCCTGGCGCAGTTTGTCGAAGGTATATTCAAGCTGCTGAAGTGCATTCTGAGCCTTCACATACTGCTGCTCGAGCTGGTGTTTTTCGGCTTCATACTTGTCATTGCCGATGATCGACTTGCGCTTTTCAAGATCAGCCAGCTTCTGCTCAACCACACCGCCACGGGTGACGAACTTGCGAAGCTCGAGGATGTTGTTCCGCAGCTCGTTGGTTTGCAGGTTGAAGTCTTTGTAGGCAGCGGCCTCACGCTCGACCCGCTGATCGTCAACGATCAAGATCTGTGCGCTGACAGCCCCGGTAACGCTTGCAGCAGCAACAAGGCCGATGACAGCAAGCTTAAGCGTTTTCATGATGTTAGCCATTATATTATCCCTATGATCTCTCTTAGAAAGTGGTGCCCACATTGAATTGGAGCGTCTGGGTTCTGTCCCCCAGTTGTTTCTTGATAGCTTTCGCCAGGTCGATCCGGAACGGACCGAACGGGGATTGCCACGAGAAACCGATACCGATCGCGATACGCGGTGCCGGCGAGTCACCAGCCAAACAGTTCATGTTCAAACTCGGAACATTACTAGAACCATTGGCAACCGCATCTTGGTAAGCCTGATAGTCGCTGATCCCGAAATCACACTTCTGGAACGAAGCCGTTTCTTCCTGTGAACGGAATAGCGAGCCTGCATCGATAAAGGCGGAGGCATTAATGCCCGATTCAAGCGCCGCATCCCCAAGCGGGAAGAAGAGCTCAGCCCTACCGATATAGTAGGCCGTACCACCGAGTGCCCCAGTAGCGCTGTTCGCGCCGTAGGAGAAGTCACGCGGACCGATACCGGACGTATCGAAACCACGGATACGCGGGCCACCGATATAGAACTTGTCGGTCAGACGGATCTTCTGACCCAGCCCTTGCATCACACCGGCCTCGCCACCGAGACGGAAGGTCCAACCTGCCCACGGTGTCCAATAGTTGTCGAAGTTGACCTTGCTGCGCAGGTAGCGAACATCGCCACCCAGGCCGGCAAAATCCTGGCTGAAGTACAAGGAATGACCGCGGGTCGGATGAATGACGCTGTTCCGCGTATCATACGCCAGGGTATAGCCGAAGATCGACTGCCAGCGTTTTCCTTCCGCTTCCTTCAGGTAGCGTGGCAAACCGGCTGCACTCTGTTCCGCGGAACTGAGCGAACCGTCGCCGTTGGTATCGAAGTCAAGCGCCGTTACCTGGCCGTCATTGTTGGTGTCATACAGGTCCAGCAGTTCCTGGATCTGCGTATCCGTCATCGTACTGTTCGGCGTAACGCTTTGCAGGAACGATTGGAAATAGCTGTTCACATAGGACGACGGAATGGTCGTGTCATCCTGACGGATCGTATAGCGCGTCGACAAGGTCCAGTATTCACTGACCGCAAGACCGCCGCGGAGCGAGAAGCCATACGATTTGGTGTCAAACGAGCTGGCATAAGTCGACGACTGGGTCCGGCGAGCAAAGATGTCAAAGCCTGCAGCGATGTTCCGGCCGAGGAAATACGGTTCCGTAAAGCCGAAGTTGATCTGCTGGCTAAGGCCGGACAGACGCAGGCCCAGGTTCAGGGTCTGGCCGCGGCCCTTGAAGTTCCGCTGCTTGACCGAGAAGTCGAAGATGAAGTTTTCAAGGCTGGAGAAGCCCGCACCGAGGTTCAATTCACCTGTCGGCTGCTCTTCCACCTTGACGTCCAGCACCATGCGGTCGGGCTTGCTGCCCTTCTCCTGGTTCACTTCGACGTTACGGAAGAAGTTCAGACGCTTGAGGCGGGTTTCCGACCGCTTCACGAAGGCCGAGTTGAAGGCATCGCCTTCCTGCAAACGGAATTCGCGCCGGATCACCCGGTCGAGCGTCGCAACGTTGCCGTGAATATTGATACGTTCCACATACACCCGCGGTGCGTTCAGCACCTTGAAGGTGATGTTGATCTTACGCGTCTTCTTGTCACGACGGATTTGCGGCCGCACGTCGACGAAGGCGTAGCCAAGGAGGCCTGCTGCGTTCGACAGCGATTCAATCGTCTTTTCAATCGACTCGGCGTTGTAGGTCATGCCTTCACGCATCAGCAGGAAGGCGCGCAGCAGGTTCGCGTTAACGTCCCTGATCTCGCTTTCCACATCGATCTTGCCGAAGGTATAAATCTCGCCCTCTTCCACCGTGAAGTTGATGAAAAAGTCCTTCCGGTCCGGCGTCAGCTCGGACACGGCGGAGACCACGCGGAAGTCGGCATAGCCTTCGTTGAGATAATGCTGGCGCAGGACCTGCTGGTCGTATGCCAGACGGTTCGGGTCAAACGTGTCGTTCGAGGTGAAGATTTTCCACCAGCGCGCTTCCTTGGTGGCCAGCACTTTGCGCAGGTCGCCATCGCTGTAGCGGTGGTTGCCGAGGAAATTGATGCGGCGAACCTTGGTCTTCGGACCTTCCTGAATTTCGAACAGGAGATCGACCCGGTTCTGCTCCAGCTGCACCACCTTCGGTTCGATGATGGCGGCGAAGCGGCCCTTGGTCCGGTAGAGGTCCATGATCTTCTGCACATCCGCGCGGACTTTCGCACGGGTGAAGACCATACGCGGCTTCAGCTGGACCTCATCCTTGATCTTGTCGTCCTTGAGGTGCTTGTTACCCTCATACACGATACGGTTGATGATCGGGTTTTCGACCACGCGAACAACCAGTGCACCATTGTCTTCCGAAAATTGGACATCGGAGAAGAGGCCGGTCGCGAACAAGTTTTTCAGGCTGGCGTCAAGACGGGCCTGGTCAAACGGGTCGCCAGGCTTCACTTCCAGATAGGAAGCAATGGTTTCCGGCTCCACGCGTTCGTTACCGACCACGTTGATCTGACGAATTGTTGGGATTTGACGAGCTACCTGATCCTGCGCGGACACAGACCCAGTGAGCGTTAATCCCCCTACTGTGAACGCAAGAAACAAGCGCCACACAACGCACATTCTAAATAAACGCAACTTTCCAGCCCATTCTTGTCTTTTGGCAACCCGGCGGTGAAATTGGCCTAGAGTGCCATGGATTGCAAGTCATTCAGTGTCACGAGCAGCATAAATATCAGCATCAGGGCCATACCGGCGATGAAACCGGCCTCCTGTGCCTTCCTGCTCAGCGGTGAACCCTTGATACCTTCAAGGGCATAAAACAGCAGATGGCCGCCGTCCAGAACCGGAATCGGCAGCAAGTTGACGATCCCCAGGTTGAGCGACAGCAGGGCCAGCATCCAGGCAAAGCTCTGAACACCATGGCTTGCCGCCTCACCGACCATACTGGCGATGCGGACGGGTCCACCCATTTCTTTTACGGAGCGAACCCCAAGGATCATTTGTCCAAGAGTGGTGAAGATTGTATCGGTCATCTCCACCGTCTGGCGGGCACCTTCCCGCAGCGCGCCGATCGGGCCAAGGTTTACCTTGTGCGGCACAGGCGATTCCACCCCGAGGAAACCGTAGGGATACCGGTTACCGAACCGGTCTTCCATATATTTGGTGCCTAAGACCACCTCTTTGGTCAGGGGCTGGCCGTCCCGCACGAGGGACAGCGTAACCCGCGCCCCCGGGTGCAGGCGGACAATCGCGCCAATATCGGTGAACCGGCTGACGCTTTCGCCGTCAACCGAAACGATACGGTCGCCAACCTGCAAACCGGCCTTTTCCGCAGCGGTCCCGGCGGAAACGCCATGAACCACCGGCTCGGCAATGCCGACACCGTAGGCGAAATAGAAGGTTGCGAACACAAGCACAGCCGCAATCAGGTTGACGGCAGGTCCGGCAAAAACCACAAGGGCCCGTTGCCACAAGGGTTTGAAATGGAAGCAGACTTTCTTTTCTTCCTCCGTCAGTCCCTCAGGCAGGTCACCCGGGTTACTGGCGGCAGAGGCGTCACCAAAGAATTTCACATAACCACCGATGGGCAGGATGCTGATCTTCCAGCGCGTGCCGCTTTTGGCTGTCCGGCCGAAAATCTCACGGCCCATACCGATGGAGAATGTGTCTACTTTGATACCGAACAGACGGGCCATGGCAAAGTGGCCCCACTCATGGATAAACACCAGGATACTGAAGCCGCCAATGAAGGCAGCAATCGTGAAAAGCAAGCCCGGACCTTGTGTTTCCATGGTCTTTGTTTCTCCTAGCTCTTCGCGGCCATACGATCAGCGAACGCACGGGCGGTGCGCCGCGCTTCCTCGTCTATCGCCATCACACTCGTCAGCGATTGTGGCGCTTTCATGTCTGCTGCTGCAAGAGTTTCCTCAACAACCGCGGCAATATCCAGAAAGCCCAGTTTTCCGCCTAGAAAAGCCTGAACCGCTATCTCATTGGCGGCATTAAGAATTGCCGGGGCAGCGCCGCCCGTGGACAAGGCTTCCATCGCCAGCGCGAGACAGCGGAATTTCTCAAGATCCGGGGCCTCAAACGTCAGCTGACCAATATCTTCAAGCCGCAGGCGCTTAACGGGCGCCGTCATCCTGCCCGGCCAAGCCAGGCAATAGGCAATCGGCGTCCGCATATCGGGGGAGCCAAGCTGCGCCAGCGTACTGCCATCGACATATTCCACCATCGAATGGATCACCGACTGTGGGTGGACTAGCACGTCTATCTGCCCCCGCTCAACCGGGAACAGGTGATAAGCCTCAATAATCTCAAGACCTTTGTTCATCATGGTCGCGGAATCGACCGAGATTTTGGCCCCCATGTCCCAGTTGGGATGGGCAACAGCCTGGGCTGGCGTGACAGATTTGAGCGCCTCCAGCGGCGTTTCACGGAACGGACCACCCGACGCCGTCAGGATGATCCTGTCCACGGCCTTGCCGGCCTCGAAATCAAACACCTGGAAGATGGCGTTATGTTCAGAATCCACAGGCAACAGTGTCGCCTTATGGGCTTTGACCTCATGCATCATCAGGTCGCCCGCGCACACCAGGCATTCCTTATTGGCGAGCGCCACTGTCGCCCCACGCCGGACGGCCGCCAGTGTCGGCGCTAGGCCGGCGGCCCCGACAATCGCCGCCATAACGATGGCGGCATTCCTCTCAGCCGCTTCAACCAGCGCATTGGGGCCCGCGCCTGCCGCGATAGATGTGCCAGAAAGCGCATCCCGGAGCTGGGGCAGAAGCCGCGCATCCCCGATCACCGCGAATTCGGCTGAAAATTCCCGTGCGGCCGCAGCCAGCTCTTCAACTTTACTGTAAGCAGTTAGCGCTATGACTTTGAAATCATTTGGATTTCTACGAATCAAATCCAGCGTGCTTTGCCCGACGGAACCTGTGGCCCCCAGGATGGTAAGTGTTTTGGGATGACTGTTCATTTCACGCCTAAAGTGCCCAGCCCATGCGCGCATGTGCCAGCATAATCACAACTACAGCCGGGGCCACAAAGACCAACCCGTCCACCCGGTCCAGAAGACCACCATGGCCGGGGATAAGCCCGCCTGAATCCTTAACGCCGAAGTGACGTTTCACCGCACTTTCCAGCAGGTCGCCAATCTGTGCCCAGATGGGCAGAAGGGCCGACCACAACGCAAAGGCCACGACATTGTGCCCGACGCCAAAGCCATAGTGCAGGACCAAGCTGGCGGCAACGCTCAGCACCATACCGCCGATCAGGCCAGCCCAGGTCTTCTTGGGGCTGATTTTCGGGGCAAGCTTCGGCCCGCCGATGCCCTTCCCGGCAAAATAGCCACCAACATCGGTCGCCCACACCACCAGAAAAATCCAGAACAGCAGCATAGCATCCATGCCGCGCACCCACCAAAGCGATGCGATCGGCAGCGCCACATAAGCGATACCCGCAAACCACCACCCCGGCCTGGAGCTAATGTTCAAGCGCAGCAGCAATACTCCAAACGCCGCAAGCCCGCCCAGCGACGCCAAAACCACCGCGATATTCATATCAGGTGCTGTCATCAGCCAAACCACGCCAGCCACGATAACCGTGGCCGCCGCAGCTTTGAGGGCAACGGCCTGTACACGGGTCAGCTGGCACCATTCGATGACCATCAGCGCGCCCCCGAGCATCAGGAGTGCTGCAAACCACCAGCCGCCAAAATAGATGGCACCAAGGACGGGCGGCAGCAAAAGAAGTGCCGAGACCACGCGCTGGAACAGATTGTCGGACATCCCCAAAGGCATGAAGGGCTTTCTTTCTAAGGGCGACCGCCGAAACGGCGGTGACGGCCCTGATATTCTTCCATCGCACTGGCAAAGGTTTCTTCAGTGAAATCCGGCCATAGCAGATCGAGGAACAGGAACTCAGAGTAAGCGGCCTGCCACAAAAGGAAGTTTGACAGGCGCTGTTCGCCGCTCGTCCGGATAATCAGGTCCGGATCCGGCAAATCGTGGGTAGCGAGCGAATTCTGGAAGCGGGCCTCATCGATATCATCGATCGACATACGCCCGTCCGCCACATCAGCGGCGATGGACCGCACGGCATCCAGGATTTCGTCCCGGCCGCCATAACTCAGCGCGATCACCAAGGTCATCCGCTTATTGTCCCTGGTCTGCGTCTCCGCCCGCTCGATCATCTCATTGATATCTTCGGACAGACGCTTCCGGCGCCCGATGACCTTCAGCCGGATCCCCTGCTTCGACAGGCTTTTCACTTCCCGGCTGAGGTAAAGCTTGAGCAAGCCCATCAGGTCGGTGACTTCCTCCTGCGGGCGGTTCCAGTTTTCACTGGAGAAGGCGTAGAGCGTCAGATACTCGACGCCAGCTTTCAAAGCGCCGCTGATCGCCTCACGTACGGCTTCAGCCCCCCGTCTGTGTCCCGCGGAACGCGGCAGACGCCTTTTCGCGGCCCAACGGCCGTTGCCATCCATGATGATAGCGACATGCCGGGGAGCAGAAACGTCTCCACCATTTTCAGAAAGGGGCTGAATACCTGCCGTCATTATCAGACCTGTGTAATTTCCGCTTCTTTGGTTTGCAGTGCACTGTCGATCTGACCAATATACTGGTCCGTCAGCGACTGTACCTCATCGGCATACATTTTATGGTCGTCTTCGCTGATCGCCTTGTCTTTTTCCATGCGCTTCAGCTGATCCATGCCATCCCGGCGCACATTGCGGACTGCGATCCGCGCCTGTTCGGCATATTTGCCAGCCACTTTGGCAAGCTCGGCCCGGCGTTCGGCGTTCAGCTCCGGGATCGGGATACGCACAAGCGTCCCGTCCAGCATGGGGTTAAGGCCGAGGCCCGCGTTGCGGATCGCCTTCTCAACCGCCGACGCATTCGACTTGTCCCAAACAGAGACCGACAACATGCGCGGCTCCGGCACCGAGATCGTC
Organism: Kordiimonas marina; assembly: GCF_023006325.1. GTDB lineage: Bacteria > Pseudomonadota > Alphaproteobacteria > Sphingomonadales > Kordiimonadaceae > Kordiimonas > Kordiimonas marina. The sequence goes on along the minus strand of NZ_JAINDF010000003.1, from coordinate 29,728 downwards.
CCAACCTGGTTAAGCGGCATGGAGGCACCGTAAACGTCCACCACGACAGGCTCCAGCAGGCTTGCCGATGCCCGGCCGCTCCTCAGGCCAGCGAATTCATGCTTCAGCGCCTCAACGGCACCTTTCATGCGCCGTTCAATATCACCAAGGTCCAGTTCTTCATCACTCATGATTATTGCTCCTCACCAACAACAGTGCAGGTCCCATCGCCCTTCAATACATTGACGAGCTCATTCTGACTATGAATCGAAAACACGACGATGGGGATATTGTTCTCACGGCTGAGCGAAATGGCGGAGGCATCCATGACCTTCAGGTCCTGGGTCAACACATCCATATAGCTCAGGCTTTCGTAGCGAACCGCAGTCGGGTCCTTTTTCGGGTCGGCGTTATAGACGCCGTCCACCTGCGTCCCTTTCAGAAGGGCGTTGCAGTTCATTTCCGCCGCACGCAGTGCCGCGGCGGTATCGGTCGTAAAGAAGGGGTTGCCGGTACCGGCCGCGAAAATGACGACCCTGCCCTTTTCCAGATGCCGGATCGCACGGCGGCGGATATAGGGCTCGCTCACGCTTGCCATCGGGATGGCGGACAGCACACGGGTGTCGACGCCAACTTTCTCAAGCGCATTCTGAAGCGCCAGCGCGTTCATCACGGTCGCCAGCATTCCCATATAGTCAGCTGTAGAACGGTCGAGTCCCTCTGCCGCGCCCTTGAGGCCGCGGAAGATATTCCCGCCCCCGACAACCACACAGACTTCCGTGCCAATATCCCGCGCCTGCTTGATCTCACGCGATACACGCGCTGCCGTTTCCGGATCGATCCCGTAGCTGCCGTTCCCCATCAGGGCTTCACCGGACAGCTTCAACAGAACGCGCTTATATTTTGGCCCGCTCGACATAGTTCTCCACCTTCCTCAAATACTTAGCCCGCGGCAGCTTATCCGCTCACACCGCAATTGGCTACCTATGTTTCGTTAAAATTTTACAGGGCGCCACACCCCGCCGGGTATGGCATCGAACAGATTATAAAAAAGCCCAGGAGAATGTCTCCTGGGCTTTAACATTTAGCGGCTAGGTGCCTTACTGGCCAACAGCGGCGGCCACTTCAGCAGCGAAGTCTTCTTCTTTCTTCGCGAGGCCTTCGCCCATTTCCATGCGAACAAAACCGACGAGCTCGATCGGTGCGCCAGCATCTTTAGCAGCCTTGGCAACAACGTCAGAAATCTTGGTTTCGCCGTCGATGACGAAGATCTGGTTCAGAAGAACGACTTCTTCATAGTATTTGCGCATACGGCCAACGATCATCTTCTCGATGATTTCCATCGGCTTGCCGGATTCTTTGGCTTTCTCGATCTGAACCTGCTTCTCGCGTTCAACGAGTTCCGGATCAAGGTCAGCTTCCGAAAGCGATGCCGGGTTCGCTGCGGCGATATGCATGGCAAGCTGTTTGCCAAGAGCGGCGAGAGCGTCTTCACCAGCGGTCGACTTCAGCGCAACGAGAACGGCGATCTTGCCCATGCCATCAGCAACGGCGCTGTGAACGTAGGAAGCAACATAGCCTTCATCAACTTCCAGGACAGCCGCGCGGCGGATGCTCTGGTTTTCACCGATCTTGGCGATGTTGTCGGTCAGGACTTCAGCCACCGGCTTGCCTGCGCCCGGGTACGGAGCGGCTTTGATGGCTTCAACGTCGGTGCCAACTTCAAAAGCAACGCCAGCGAGGTCGGATACGAACTTCTGGAACAGCTCGTTACGGGCAACGAAGTCGGTTTCAGAGTTCACTTCGATCGCAGCTGCTTTGTTGCCTTCAGCTTTGATGCCGACGAGGCCTTCAGCGGCAATCCGGCCGGATTTCTTGGCAGCGGCGGCGAGGCCTTTGGTGCGCAGCCAGTCAACAGCGGCTTCGAGGTCACCATCGTTTTCGGCCAGCGCTTTTTTGCAGTCCATCATGCCTGCGCCGGACTTTTCGCGCAGTTCTTTAACAAGAGCGGCGGTAATTTGTGCCATTGGGGGTCCCCTTTAGATCTCTCACGCTCATAAACGTGACAATATCAAATATGATGAAGCTCCCGGACGGCCGGGCCATCCGGGAGCCTTAACCGAGAATTGTTACGCCTTTGCTTCTTCAGCAGCAGCTTCGGCCGGGGCTTCAGCAGCAGCTTCTTCAGCCGGCGCCTCAGCGGCAGCTTCTTCAGTCGGGGCTTCAGCAGCGGCGCCAAGGTCAACGCCCTGGGCAGCCAGCTCAGCCTGAATACCGTCAAGAGCGGCTTCAGCAACCATGTCGCAGTAGAGGCGGATGGCGCGGGTCGCGTCATCGTTACCCGGGATCGGGTAGTCAACGCCGTCCGGCTTGGAGTTGGTGTCGACAACGCCGACAACCGGGATACCAAGACGGTTGGCTTCAGCAATCGCGATATCGTCGCGGATCACGTCAACGACGACGATGATGTCCGGCAGGCCGCCCATGTCCTGGATACCACCGAGCGAAAGCTTCAGCTTGTCGCGCTGACGGGTCAGGGTCAGGGTTTCTTTCTTGGTCAGGCCGGTGTGTTCCTGGTTCAGCTGCTCATCAAGCTGCTTCAGGCGCTTGATCGACAGGCTGATGGTCTGCCAGTTGGTCATCATGCCACCGAGCCAGCGGTGGTTCACATAATACTGACCGCAGCGCTGAGCGGCTTCAGCGATGATCGGCGAAGCCTGGCGCTTGGTGCCGACGAACAGAACGCGGCCGCCACCGGCAACAACGTCACGAACAGCCTGCAGAGCGCGGGTCATGTAGGGAACCGTCTGGCTCAGGTCTACGATATGGATACCGTTGCGCTCGCCAAAGATGAACGGCGCCATTTTCGGGTTCCAACGGTGGGTTTGGTGACCAAAGTGCACGCCTGCTTCCAAAAGGGCGCGCATGTCGACTACGGGCATAGCCATACTATATCTCCTTTTCCGGTTTAGCCTCCGTGAGGTGTGCGCCCAGACAATTCCGGACACCGGATGGCGGCCTGCCAACACAGCAGAAAGCCTACCCCACGTGTGAAGTCGCGGCTCGTATAGTCCGCGCAGGGTATAATAGCAAGCTTTTTCTTATGGTAAAACGCCGGTTTTACGGGCGTTCGACGCTGAGTTCGCGCTCGGTCGCCTCGGTGACGCCATAGCCGGTAGCCGCGTCGATTGTCAGCCGCACGCCCCGGTCTTGCATATTGACCTGCGGAAGCGTGCGCACAATACGTTCACGGCGGGCCTCAAGAAGCGCCTGTGTCACCGTGCTCGCCCGTGCAAGCTTCATCAAATTGAGGCGGGTCGGGAACATCAGCGGGGTGCGCTCAGCTTCCCAGTCCGCCAGCAGTTTGCGCGGACTAACCCATTTCATCGACACGGCTTCCGAGCCGTCATGGCGCGCGGCCTGGCCTTTGTGGGCGGCGAGGTAAAAATAGGTATCGAAGCGGCGCGGCATCGGTTCCGGCGTGACCCAGTGTGCGAACGGCACGAGTGACGCGGTATCCAGCAGGCCACCAGCGATTTCCAGCACCCGGGAAAACGGCACCCGCGCCGGGATACGGTGCACAAGGTGCGCATCCCCGACAGGTTCCTCCATATGAAGAACCCCGGCTTCCTCATAAAGCTCCCTCAAGGCGGCAACACGGTAAGGGAGGTCCCTGTAGGCCTTAACCCCGGTTGTCCGGCCCTGCCAGCGCCAGAAGGCCTGGTCCATCCTGTCGACCTTACCGCCCGGGAAGACAAAAGCCCCCGGGGCGAACCTCATGGTCTGGGCCCGTTCAGTCATCAGAACCTCAAGCCCCTGCCCTCCGTCCCGGATCAACAGAATGGAGGATGCAGGCTTAGGCATGGCAATCGGCCGCCGTTCCGTCATGGCTTAGACCTCCTCCACCGACAGGACGCCCATTTCAGCGGCGATCGCCTGCCTGAGCTCCGGGGTTACCTTGTAGCGGCCGGTCAGCCGGAATTCCGCATGGCGTTTTTCGTCCGCCACCGGCACCCTGACCGTGATGCGCCCTTTACCGCCGACCTTACGGTCTAGGCTCGCCTTCATCGCCGCGAAAGCCTTGCCGTCTTCCACCTCGACGAACAGGCCCTTGGAGGATTGCGACGCCACGGTTTCGAGCGATTCAATCGATCGGCACGAAAGGCCGACGCTGTCGTCTTCATCCCGCTTACGTACCTGGACGGACACCACAACCGGTGCGCCCTCCTCCACCAGCGCCCGCATCCGCTCCAGGTCGTCCTCGAACGCCATGATCTCGAACGCATCAGTACGGTCAGATAGCGTCAGGCGGCCGAACTTGCTTCCGCGCTTGGTGTTACCCTCACGGTAGCCTGCGATGGCGCCCGCCATGCGGATGGTCTGGCCGACAAGGCCAAAGTCACTGTAGACTTCCCGCGCCGGCACAATCCGTTCGCGCTCCAGCACGGTTTCGTAAGCATCGAGCGGATGGGCGGAAATATAGAAGCCGACGGCTTTCTTTTCCTCCTCCAGCATTTCGGTATCGGTCCAACTGCGGACAACCGGCAGGCTCGGCCGCTCAACGACCTGTGCGAGCTCACCCCCGAACAGGCTAACCTGGTCACTTTCCCGTTCGCGCGCTTCCATCTGCGCTGTCCGCATGATGAGATCGGCGGCGGCATAAGCCTGCGCCCGGTCGGGCACCAGGCCATCGAAGGCGCCAGCGGCTGCCAGACGTTCGATCTGACGCTTGTTCAGGAGCTTGGGATCGACCCGCTCGGCAAAATCAAACAGGTCCTTGAAGGGTCCGTTTTCCTTGCGTTCCGCGACGATGGCTTCCATCGCCTTTTCGCCCACACCCTTAATGGCGCCAAGAGCATAGCGAACGCCGAGGTTATGGCGCGGGTCGCCGTCCTCACAGTAGGGGTCCGCAACCTTTTCGACCGTGAAAGGCACTTCCGAGTTATTGATGTCCGGCAGGAGAAGCGGAATCTCGCTCCGTTGCAGTTCCTGCTTGAAAGCCGCCAGCTTGTCGGTGTTGCCCATATCGAGCGTCATGATCGCCGCCATGAACTCGACCGGGAAGTTAGCCTTCAGGTAGGCCGTATGGTAGGCGACCAGCGCATAGGCGGCCGCGTGGGATTTGTTGAAGCCATAGGACGCGAACTTGGTAACCAGGTCGAAGATATAGCTGGCTTTCTCAGCGTCGATGCCGCGCTCAACCGCGCCGTCACAGAAGCGGCCACGCTGCTTGTCCATCTCCTCCTTGATCTTTTTACCCATCGCGCGCCTGAGAAGATCAGCCTCACCGAGGCTGTAGCCGGACATGACCTGCGCGATCTGCATCACCTGTTCCTGGTAGATGATGACGCCGTAGGTCTCCCCCAGGATTTCCTCAAGGATCGGGTGCGGGTATTCGACGGGCTCCCGTCCGTGCTTGCGGTCCACATAGGTGGGAATGTTATCCATCGGGCCCGGGCGGTAAAGCGCCACGATAGCGATGATATCCTCGAACTTATCCGGCCTCAGGCCCTTGAGGACCGCCCGCATCCCGGTACTTTCAAGCTGGAACACGCCCGCGGTATCGCCTGCGGCGAGCAGCTTATAGCTGGGCCCATCATCCAGCGGCACAGCCGGCAGGCTCACCTCGATCCCACGGTCCCGGATATAGTCGACGGCGCGGTCCAATACCGTGAGGGTCTTGAGGCCGAGAAAGTCGAACTTCACCAGACCCGCCTGCTCCACCCATTTCATGTTGAACTGGGTTACCGGCATGTCGGATTTCGGGTCTCGGTACAGTGGCACAAGCTCATCAAGCGGCCGGTCGCCGATCACCACGCCCGCGGCGTGGGTGGATGAGTGCGCGTAAAAGCCCTCCAGCTTCAGGGCGTGTTCCATCACCCGGCGCGTCAGCTCGTCAGAGTCGATCTCGTGCCGAAGGCGGGGTTCGGAATCGATGGCCTCCTGCAGCGTCATCGCGCTACCCGGGTCGTTCGGGATCATCTTGGACAGGCGGTCGGTCACCGGGTGCGGCTGCTGCATCACGCGGCCGCAGGCTTTCACCACCGCGCGCGCCTGCAATTTACCGAAGGTGATGATCTGCGCCACATGGTCGTAACCGTATTTGTCCTGCACATAGCGGATCACGCGTTCGCGCTTGTCCTGGCAGAAGTCGACGTCAAAGTCAGGCATCGACACCCGTTCCGGGTTCAGGAAGCGTTCGAACAGCAGCGAGAAACGAAGCGGGTCCAAATCGGTGATCTTGAGCGCCCAGGCGACAACCGAGCCCGCGCCCGAACCACGGCCTGGCCCCACCGGGATATCGTGGTCCTTGGCCCACTGGATAAAGTCGGCAACGATCAGGAAATAACCCGGGAAGCCCATCTGGTTGATGATCCCCAGCTCATATTCGAGCCGGTCCCAGTAGGCCTTCTCCCATTCCTCATCCTTGCCGGGCGTGAGCTTTTCTTCCGCTGCCTTGAAATCGAGCCGGGCGCGCAGGCCGTCTTCCGACTCTGTCCGCAGCATATCGGCCTCGGACACGTCCTGGCCTTGGGTAAAGTTCGGCAACAGCGGCGCGATCTTGTCGACCTTGGCGGCACAGCGCTGCGCAATATTGATTGTGTTTTCAATGGCTTCCGGGAGGTCCTTGAATAGTTCCTCCATCTCTTCAGCCGTCTTGAAACGGTATTCCTTATTGAGCTTGCGCCGGTCGGTCACCGCCACATAGGTGCTTTCAGCCATGCACAGGAGCGCGTCATGCGCGGCATACATATCCGGCCCGACGAAGAAAGGCCGGTTGGTGGCAACAATCGGCAGGTCATGCTTGTAAGCGAGGTCGAGGAAGGCCTCTTCGGTTTCTTCCTCTTTCTGTTCGCCATGGCGCATCAGCTCGACATAGAGCCGGTCGCCGAACAGGTCCTTCAGTTTCAAAAGACAGCCCTCGGCATCTTCCGCCTGCCCCGCGCGCAAAAGGTGCCCCACAGGGCCGTCGGGCCCGCCGGTCAGGCAGATGATGCCGTCGGAATGGCCCTCAAAGGCCTCCATCGGCAACTGCACGCCTTCATGGGCATCGCTTTCCAGGTGCGCCTTGGAGACGAGCTTCATCAGGTTCTTGTAGCCGGCCGGCGTTTGCGCGAGCAGGACGAGCTCATCCGGCTCCACCATCTTCTTGCCGCGGGCGGTATCATCGATATAGGGGTTCTTCACATGGAGCGTGACGCCAATGATCGGCTGGACACCGGCATCGGTCGCATAGCTCGAAAACTCGAGTGCTGCGAACATATTGTCCGTATCCGTCATCGCCACCGCGGGCATCTTGTGGCCGACACACTGTTTGATCATGTCCTTGACGTGGATGGCGCCTTCGGAAAGCGAATAAGCCGTGTGAACACGCAAATGAACAAAGCCGGCGTGGCTCATACGTCGGTACCCCCAATGAACTGACCAGTGTGCTGGTTCTTATAAAACATACATGACGCCCTTCTCCCACCACCAAGGTGGAAGCCTACCCTACCCCGACCATAAGCCGGGCTCAAGCGCTGGTGAGATGTCCTTCACGCAAGTGAAGCTGACGGTCGGCCCGCGCGGCAAGCTCGCGGTCGTGGGTGGCGATTACGGCGGTCAGGCCACGGTCCCGCACAAGCCGTACGAACAGGTCGAAAACCCGGCCTGCCGTTTCCTCGTCCAAATTGCCCGTCGGTTCGTCGGCGAGCAACAGGACCGGGGTACCAGCCACCGCGCGCGCAATGGCAACACGCTGCTGTTCGCCACCCGAAAGCTGGGACGGCACATGGTCCAGCCGTTCATCAAGGCCGACCTGGGTCAGGATTTCAGTGGCTTCCTGGCTGGCCGCCTTGTCCGACATGCCTTTGATGCGCAGCGCAATGGCCACATTTTCAAGCGCGGAAAAGTCAGGCAGCAGATGATGGAACTGATAGACAAAGCCCAGCTTCTGTTGGCGAAGCCGCGTGCGGCCATCATCGCGCATCCCGCTGGCGTCCTCGCTGCCGATCATCACGGTACCGGACGTGGGCCGGTCCAGAAGGCCGGTGATCTGCAAGAGGGTCGACTTGCCCGAGCCCGACGCGCCAACAAGCGCCACAAGCTCACCCTTCTGGACCTCAAGGTCGATTCCCTTGAGGATTTCGAGCGACTTATGGCCCTGCTGGTAGCTTTTGCGGAGGTCTTTCAGGGAAAGAACGGCTGTCATGGTCTTCCCCTATTCGTACCGAAGGATTTCAACGGGGTCGAGCTTGGCCGCGCGCCAAGCTGGCAGCACCGCCGCCAGGAAGGAGAGCACCACAGCAATCCCGATGGTGAGGCCGACCTCAAACCAGTCCACCTTCGCCGTCATGGTCGTCACGAAGCGCACAGACGGGTCCCAGGCATTGAAATGGAACAGATGCTCTATCCCTTCCTTGATGGCCTGAAGGTTATGGATGATCAGCGCGGACAACCCGCAGCCGACAACAATCCCCATCAAACCGACAACAAGGCCAACGGTGATGAAAATGCGGCGGATTGAAGCCTCACTGGCACCCACCGTGCGCAGGATGGCGATATCCGGCGCCTTGTCCTTCACCATCATGAACAGGTTCGAAGAAATATTGAATACCGCCACCAGAATCACGAGGCCAACCACCAGGAACATCACGACACGTTCGGTCTGCAAAGCGCTCACCAGCGCGGTGTTGAAACTACGCCAGGAACGGACATAAGCGCGGCGGCCAACGATATTGGCGACTTTAGGCCCGACATCATCCACGGCATCCGGCTGGTTCAGGAATATCTCGATATTGGAGACCGTGTCCCCAAGCCGGAAAAAGCGCTGGGATTCCTCAAGCGGCATCCCGATGAAAACTTCATTGAACTGATAGATGCCAAGGTCGACCACAGCCGAAACCGGATAGGCAAGATAGCGCAGGGTCGACCCGAACGGCGTGGAGATGGATTGCGGGCTGACGATGGTGATCGTATCCCCAACCCCAACGCCCAAATTCTTGGCCAGTTGGGAGCCAAGGACCAGCCCACGCTCCTTAATCGCATTCTCAAGGTTACCGGCCAATACCTTAGTAACATTAAGCTTTTCTTTGTTGAAAAACTCATCCGGAATGCCACGGACCAAGGCGCCTCGCGCCTCGGGGCCATTCATCGCCATGACCTGGTTTTCGGTGAACGGCATGATCTTGACCACACCGTCCGTACCCTTCAGGTCACTGAGAAGCTTTTCATAGTCATGGATTTTGCCGCCATAGCCGCCAACAAGGATATGGCCGTGGTAGCTGAGGATCTTGTCCATCAAGTCGGCACGAAACCCGTTCATTACCGACATGACGACAATCAGCGCGGTGACACCAAGCGCAATCGCCAGGACGGACAGGAAAGTGGTCACGGAGATGAAAACGTCACGGTTGCGCGATAGAAGGTACCGTCTGGCAACCGCCCATTCATACCCCGTTGCAATCACATGCCTGTCCTTTTCCCTTAAGCCGAAAGCTTTTGGATGGCATCTGCGGCCGAAACTTCGACCCGCTCACCCGTCGCCCTGTTCTTGAGCTCGATTACGCCTTTTTCAAGGCCGCGCGGTCCAATCGCAATCTGCCACGGCAGGCCGATCAGGTCCATATTGGCGAACTTGGCGCCAGCACGTTCGTCCCGGTCATCATAAAGCACCTCAATGCCCGCCTTCTCAAGCTCGGCATACAGGTCATCACAGGCTTTGGTGCAGGCGTCATCGCCCGCGCGCAGGTTGATAAGACCAACCTTGAAAGGCGCAACCGCTTCAGGCCAGATGATGCCGTTTTCATCGTGGCTGGCTTCGATAATGCCGCCGACGAGGCGCGACACGCCGATACCGTAGGAGCCCATCTGGACATTCACACTTTCGCCTTCAGGCCCCTGCACGCTTGCGCCCATGGGCTTGGAATATTTGTCGCCGAAGAAGAAGATATGGCCAACTTCAATGCCGCGGCCGGTGATCAGGTCAGCGCTTTCAACCGGGCAGTTTTCGGCGTCATGCATTTCTTCGGTAGCTGCATAGATGCTGGTCCAGCGGTCGACAATCGGCTGAAGATCACCCGTGAAATCGACGTCATCCGCAAGCGGGTCGATCTTGTCGAAATCCTTATGGAAGAAGACTTCGCTTTCGCCGGTGTCGGCCAGGATGATGAATTCGTGGCTGAGGTCGCCGCCGATTGGCCCCGTGTCCGCGCGCATCGGGATCGCCTTCAGGCCCAGACGTGCGAAGGTCCGCAGGTAGGCGACGAACATGGCGTTATAGGACTTGCGTCCATCTTCGGCTGTCAGGTCGAAACTATAGGCATCCTTCATCAGGAATTCGCGGCCCCGCATCACGCCGAAACGCGGACGGATCTCATCGCGGAATTTCCACTGGATGTGATAGAGGTTTTTCGGCAAGTCGCGGTAGGAGCGCACTTCACGGCGGAAAATGTCGGTGATCATTTCCTCGTTGGTGGGGCCATACAGCATGTTACGGCCATGCCGGTCCTCGATCCGCAGCATTTCCTTGCCATAGTCGTCATACCGGCCGCTCTCGACCCACAGGTCGGCGGACTGGATGGTCGGCATCAGAAGCTCCTGAGCGCCTGCGCGGTCCTGCTCTTCCCGAACGATCCGTTCGATGTGTTTGAGAACCTTCAACCCCAGTGGCAACCAGCTGTAAATACCGGCGGCGCCCTGGCGAATCATACCGGCGCGCAACATCAAGCGGTGCGAGGCAATCTGGGCCTCTGCGGGGTTTTCCTTAAGCGTGGGCAGGAAATAGCGGCTTAGACGCATGGTTCTGACATTCTTTCAAAAATTCGCTGAAACAGATAGGCGTTCAAACAGCGTTAACGCCTGCGCCTCTTTTGCCGGTCGAGGCCGATTTTGGCAACGGCTTTCTGGACATGATTGCGCGGAAAACCCCAGATTCTTTCCAAAATGGCAACTGGAACCGGGTCTCCCTGCTCAATATGTTGCACAGACGCAACAGCCCCCATAAAGAAACACAAGATGTTGTGGCCAAGTGCATCTAGTGTGATGACATTCTCCCCGCCATTCCATAGCTTCATCGGTGCGCGGGGCGAGAAGCTCACAATCGTGGCTCACGCTCAGGGAGGACTTAGCGCATAAAACAGACGGGCGCCGTAGAGCAGCCTGCTGAATATAAAAGAAAAGCAAGGCTTACACGCCTTGCTTTTTCTTTTTCTGGCTGGTTTCCCGGTCTACCCTAGTGGGGGACCGGATGACGCAGGACGATAAGACCAGACGTCGCAATCCAATGATAGAGAATGGTAAAGAGCGCGGCAACGATAGTGGTCGCCAGCAGTTTCTTCTTGAAGTTCGGGTTTACCGGAGCGCCTGGGTCGGTGCCTTCAATCACGCCGTCTTCCGACTCAAGCTGTGACTTCACACCAATCGGAAGCATACAGAAAAAGGTCATCCACCAGGACAGGGCGTAAACCAGGATAATCGACGCTATGCTCATTGTTTTTACACCTGTTCAAGTTCTACGAGTGTGCCGGAAAAGTCTTTCGGATGCAGGAACAGAACCGGTTTGCCGTGGGCGCCTGTCTTCGGTTCCCCATCCCCCAGGATACGCGCACCCTTTTCCAGCAGTTGGTCACGCGCAGCGATGATGTCATCCACCTCATAACAGACATGGTGCATACCGCCCGAGGGGTTCTTCTCCAGGAACTTGGCGATCGGTGAAGTCTCACCAAGCGGTAGCAGAAGCTCGATCTTCGTGTTCGGGAGTTCCACGAATACGGTGGTTACGCCATGGTCCGGCAGATCAACCGGGGCGGACACCTTGGCCCCCAACGTATCGCGGTATGTTGCCGTAGCGGCCTCAAGGTCAGGCACGGCAATCGCAACATGGTTCAGGCGTCCGATCATGGTCTCTTGTCCTTCTTTCCAGTCCTTAGCGGAAATCGATATCTTCCCGGCGCGTGATCAAGCTCGCGACACCAGGGTTTTTACCGATCTCACTGCGGCAATAGCGGCGCACGGCGATGCGGGCAGTTTCTTCCACCATGCTGTCACCACGCCTGTCAGCAGCTTTCATCCTGTCCAGCGCTTCCTCAACGGCGTCGACAAGGCCGTCATAGAAAGCGTCGTCATGGCTGCGCGGCAGCCCCATAATGGCGAAAGCCGGTTCCGCGGCCAACGCGCCATCATCATCAAATACCAGGCTAACGGTTACGAAACCGTTCGCGGATGCCCGCCGGCGGTCGATAATCGACGGGTCGCCGACATTGATGACCTCAGTGCCGTCAAGTGCGAGGCGGCCAACCGGGGCCTCATCAACCAGCTTAAGCCCCTGCTTGCTGATTTCAATGATATCGCCATTTCGCGGCACAATCGTGTGCTCCACACCCAATTCACGCGCGAGCTTGGCATGGCGCAGAAGGTGGCGCGCCTCACCATGGACCGGGATCGCGCTGAACGGCTTGGTCCAGCCGTACATTTTCGCAAGCTCCGCCCGCCCAGGGTGGCCGGAGACATGGACAAAGGCATCCTTCTCGGTGATGACGTTGATGCCTTCAGCCGCCAGCGTGTTAAAGAGCTGGCCGAGCGTCAGGTCGTTCCCCGGTATGATCTTCGATGAGAAGATGACATTGTCCTCCGGGCTGAGGTGTAGATATTTATGGTCGCCGCGCGCAATGCGGGCGATTGCCGCACGCGGTTCACCCTGGCAACCGGTACAGGCGATCAATACCTTGTTCCTGGGCAGATGGTCGGCGTCTTCCTCTGGCACAAGGGGCGGGAAGTCCTGCAGGTAGCCCGTGGCCTTGGCCGCACGCACAACGCGTTCCATCGATCGCCCCAGAAGCACCAGGTGGCGGCCTGAGGCCTTGGCAACAGCGCCGATGGTTTCAAGGCGCGCAACGTTGGAGGCGAATGTGGTGATCACCACCCTGTTCTCAAGCTCCTTGACGATCTCAACCAGGCTTTCACGAACGGCAGCCTCCGATCCGGATTCATTAGGGTTGAAAACGTTGGTGCTATCGCCCACAAGCGCCAGCACGCCCTTGTCCCCAAGCTCGCTCAGGACCGGCGACGGACACACAGGGCCGATAAGCGGACGGTCATCCAGCTTCCAGTCCCCGGTGTGGAAAATCGTCCCCTCCCCGGTTTCGATAACCAGGCCATGGCCTTCAGCGATCGAATGCGCAAGCGGGACATAGCTGACGGTATAGGGGCCGATCTCAATCGGCGTGAGCGCATCAACCACATGGAGCGGCACCACGTCCAGAAGCCCGGCTTCCTTCAGCTTGTCTTTGACCAGCTCAGCGGTGAAAGGCGTGGCATAGACGGGGCACTTGAGGCGTGACCACAGATACGGCACAGCCCCGATATGGTCCTCATGCCCGTGGGTCAGGACAAGGCCGACAAGGTCCTCACGTTCGCTTTCAATGAAAGCCGGGTCGGGAAAGATCAGGTCGATGCCCGGAACATGGGTTTCGGCGAAGGTCATGCCGCAATCCACCATCAGCCACTTTCCCTTGTGGCCATAGAGGTTGAGGTTCATGCCAATTTCGCCAGAGCCCCCAAGCGGCAAAAACAACAGCCGCTCGTCTCTTTCCCGTAAATACGCCATGGGCCTTATTGGTTCCTTTCGTAAATGAGCCGAAGGCCCTGCAGGGTCAGATCACCCGCCACTGCGTCAATAGCATCTGTATGGCCTGCGAACACGGGGGCAAGGCCACCGGTCGCCAGCACTTTCATATCGGCGCCATGCTCTTTCTTGAGCCGCGCGGTAATGCCTTCGATCATGCCGACATATCCCCAGAAGATCCCGGCCTGCATGGCTTCCAGCGTGCTTTTGCCTGTCACCCGGTCGCTGGTCGGCGGTGCGACGGCAATCCGTGGCAATTTGGCTGCAGCCTGGTGGAGCGCATGGAGCGACAGGTTGATCCCCGGGCAGATAACCCCGCCCAGATACGCGCCGTTCTTGCCGACGATATCGAAGGTGGTGGCGGTACCGAAATCGACGACCGCAACCGGTCCGCCATAAAGCGCGTCGGCCGCCACGGCATTAACCAGGCGGTCAGCGCCCACTTCCTGCGGGTTCTTCACATCGACGTCGACACCGAGCTTGACCTCCGGCGCGCCAACGATAAGCGGGTCGCAGTGGAAATATTTCTTACAAAGCTGCGTCAGCGGCCACAGCATCTGCGGCACCACGCTGGCGATAATCGCGCCGGTCACTGCCTCAGGCTTACGGTCATGCAGCGCCATCAGGTGGCTGATCCAGACCATATATTCATCGACTGTGCGCTGGTCCCCGGTCGAGATACGCCACTGTTCGACAATGTCTTCGCCGTCAATGAGGGCGAAGACCGTGTTGGTATTGCCGGCATCAATGGTGAGAAGCATCTTCGTTTCCTTCTTGCTCCGCGGTGTTCACGGGAAAAACGTCCCCTGCATATAGGCGTTTTTCATGGCCGCCGTCCAGCGTCACGAGCAGCGCGCCGTCGGCTTCGAGCCTAACGGGTGTGCCGGTGAAGGTCTCACCTGTCGTGCGCAGGGTCACAGGGCATCCGAGGCCCCAGGCGACCTCGGTCCATTCCCGGGCAATGGCGGCAAAATCCGCAACATTCCAGGCATTCAGCCGGTCATAGAGGATGCGCGCGAGATGTGAAGCGGCATCCTGAACCGGTACCGCCTGACCGATCTCCGTGGCAAGCGAGGTTGCCGGGAACAGCGCATCGGCGGGGAAATGCGCGAGGTTCATGCCGATCCCGATCACGACAAAGTCAAGTGCGTCGGCGTTCCGGGCGCTGCTTTCGATCAGGATACCACTGGCTTTCTTACCCGAAATCAGCACGTCGTTCGGCCATTTACAGCGAACGGTATCTGCATCCGCGCCAAGGGCGATGAAGGTGTCCCGGACAGCAAGGGCGCAAATGAAGGGCAACGCCGCCATATCGGCGGGTTTCAGGCTCGGCCGGAACAGAAGCGAGGCATAGAGGTTGCCCGGCTCCGATGTCCAGGCCCGCCCGCGGCGGCCACGGCCCGCTTCCTGGGCGCCGCCGATGAACCAGCACGGCCCCTGAAGGCCTTCCAAAGCGGCATCAGACGCCAGGCGGTTGGTGCTCGAACACACCTCAAAGAAGCGGGCCCCGACGCCATGCGGCATCGAGGCCCCCCAATTCTGGTAGCTTGTGCTCACTAGAGGATCAGCGAGCCCGCGGCCCATGCAGCAGCTGCAACCAGCGGCGAGATCAAGAGGAAACTGACCGGCGAATTGAGCACGGCAGCAACGCCGACCACGAGGCCGACCGTACGGCCCTGCCCGCCTTCGAAGGCCGGTGCAGGTTCATCGAAGAACATGATCTTGATAATACGCAGATAGTAGTAGCAGCTGACCACGCTGGTCACGAGACCGATCACGGCAAGCGGGACAAGACCGGCGTCAACCGCCGCCTTGAACACATACCATTTGCCGAAGAAGCCCGCGAGGAGCGGAATACCGGCAAGCGAGAACATCAGGGTCGCGATGCCAATCGCCATCGGCAGGTTGGTCTGCGACAGGCCAGAAAGATCGCTGATATCCTCAACCATGCCTTCCGAGCGGCGCATCGTCAGGATGGCACCGAATGCCCCCAGGGTCATCGTCAGGTAAATGGCGATGTAAACCAGAAGCGCCTGGATACCGGCTTCCGTGCCAGCCGCGAGGCCAACAAGGGCGAAGCCAACGTGACCGATGGACGAATAGGCCATCAGGCGTTTGATGTTGGTCTGCACCAGCGCGATGAAGGCACCGACGAGCATCGAGGCGATCGAGATAAAGATCACAACCTGCTGCCATTCAGCGGTCATGCCGTGGAAGGCACTGAACATGGCACGGACAAAGAGTGCGAGGGCAGCCACTTTCGGGGCAGCCGCGAAGAAGGCGGTTACCGGGGTCGGCGAGCCTTCGTACACATCCGGCGTCCACATATGGAACGGTACGGCCGAAACCTTGAAGCTGAGGCCCGCCATCAGGAAGACCATGCCGACGGTAACGCCCATCGCCGGCTCATGCATGCCCTTAAGCGTGGCAGCAAGCGTGGCAAAATCGGTGGTGCCGGAGAAGCCGTAGATCAGCGAAATGCCGTAAAGCAGCATGCCGGACGACAGCGCACCGAGCACGAAATACTTCAGGCCGGCTTCGGTCGAGCGGATGCGGTCCCGGTTCATGGCAGCCAGAACATAGAGCGACAGGCTCTGCAGTTCGAGGCCGACATAGAGGCTCATCAGGTTCGAGGCCGAGATCATGATCATCATGCCAACGGTCGAAAGCAGCACCAGGATCGGATACTCGAACTTGTTGATGTTGTGGTCGCGCATATAGCGGCCGGACATCAGAAGCGCGACACCCGAGCCGATCAGAACCAGCGTCTTCGCGAAGAGCGCGAAGGCATCGGTGATGAACATGCCGCCGAAGGTAATCTGGCGGCTGCTGCCGACCTCACCGAACATGACGAAGGCTGCCACGGCCAGAAGAGCCACGGAAAGGTTGGTAACTTGAGTGTAGCTTTTGTCGCCCTGGAACACGCCGAGCAACAAAAGCACCATGGCACCGACTGCCAGAATGATTTCCGGCAGAACGGGAACAAGGGATGGAAGGTGACCGGTCATCGGTTCTTACTCCTTAACGGGCTTCGTGTTCGGTATGCTCAGGCTCAGCCGCCGCGGGGGCGACCTTCACCTTGGTAGCATGGTCGAGGTTGGCGAAATGGGTGGAGACCAGCTTGTCGACGGACGCGTGCAGCGGGTCGAGGAAGCTGTTCGGGTAGATACCCATCCAGAGGACAACGGCAATCAGCGGTGCGAAAATCAGCTTCTCGCGAACGCTAAGGTCCGGCATGGCTTTCACATCATCCTTGTCGAGTTCGCCAAAGATCAGGCGGCGGACAAGATAGAGCATGTAAGCTGCCCCCAGGATCACACCGGTAGCCGCACCGAAGGCAACCCAGCTATTGTAGCTGAAGGCGCCGTTGAGCACGAGGAATTCACCGATGAAGCCGCTGGTACCCGGCAGGCCGACCGACGCCATCGAGAAGAGGACGAAGACCACCGCGTAAACCTTCATATTCACGGCCAGGCCGCCATAACGCTTGATTTCGCGAGTATGGAGCCGGTCGTAGATCACGCCGACACACAGGAACAACGCACTGGCGACAATACCGTGGCTGAGCATGGTGAAGATCGCACCCTCAATGCCGTTTGCCCCGAAGACGAAGATACCGATCGTCACGAAGCCCATGTGGGCGACAGACGAATAAGCGATCAGCTTCTTGATGTCTTCCTGAACCAGCGCCACCAGCGAGGTGTAGATCACCGCGATAATCGACAGGGCGAAGACCAGCCAGGCGAAGTGCACGCTGGCGTCCGGCAGCATCGGCAGGCTGAAACGGAGGAAACCGTAACCACCCATCTTCAGAAGCACACCGGCCAGGATGACCGAGCCACCCGTCGGCGCCTGTACGTGCGCGTCAGGCAACCAGGTGTGAACTGGCCACATCGGCATCTTCACCGCGAATGAGGCGAAGAAGGCGAGCCACAGAAGGTTCTGCACACCCGGATCGAAGTGGAAGTTCATCAGCGTCGGGATATCGGTGGTTCCGGCCTTGAAGTACATAAAGAGGACCGCAACCAGCATCAGCACCGAGCCGAGCAGCGTGTAGAGGAAGAATTTGAAGCTGGCGTAAATCCGGTTCACACCGCCCCACACACCGATGATCAGATACATCGGGATAAGGCCGCCTTCGAAGAAGACATAGAACAGGAAGATGTCGAGCGCGGTAAACACGCCGATCATCAGCGTTTCCAGAAGCAGGAAGGCAATCATATATTCCTTCACGCGCGTCTGGACGCTTTCCCAGCTTGAGAGGATCACGATCGGCATCAGGAATGCCGTCAGCACCACGAACAGGATCGAAATCCCGTCCACCCCTACCGAGTAGCGGATGGTGTCGCCGATCCAGGCATAGTTCTCAACGAACTGGAAGCCCGGATTGCTGTTATCGAACCCAGCCCAGAGAGCAATGCTCATGGCGAAGGTTGCGAGCGTGGACAGGAGCGCGACCCAACGGATGTTGGTCTTTTCCCGGTCTTTGTTTTCATGCCGAATGAACATGATGAAGAAGATGCCGATCAGTGGCACCAGCATCATGGCCGAGAGCAGGTTATTTTGAAAAAATGTCATATTCCTAAGTCCCCTGCCTCAAAGTCCGGCGCCATGCGCCATGAACCAGGTCACGAAGGCCGCGAGGCCGATGATCATGGCGAAGGCATAGTGATACACATATCCCGACTGAAGCTTGCGCGCGCGGGCGGCGATCGTCGCCACAGCGCTTGCAATACCGTTCGGGCCGTAGCCGTCGATGGTTTGCTCGTCCCCACGCTTCCAGAGGAAACGACCGATCCAGAAGGCCGGGCGTACGAACAGGAAGTCGTAAAGCTCGTCGAAATACCATTTGTTCAGAAGGAAGTCGTAAAGCACTTCCCAGGTTTCGGCCGTGCGCTTCGGCAGGTCGGTTTTACGAAGGTAGAACCAGGCAGCCAGCAGAAGACCAAGCAACATGGCCACGAACGGCGATTCCTTGATCGCGAACGGGATATGCTCTTCCTCGCCACCGTGAACAACCACGGCATGGTTCCAGAAGGTGCTTGCGCCCTCACCCACGAAGTAATGGTGGCCGAGGAAACCGGCAGCGATGGCACCAAAGGCCAGAACCGCCAGCGGAATACGCATCACCCACGGCCCTTCATGGGCATGGTCAAACGTATGATGATCAGCCCGGGTTTCACCGAAGAAGGTCATGAAGGCCAGGCGCCAGCTGTAGAAGCTGGTCAGGAAGGCCGCAGCCACACCCATCACGAAGGCATACTGGGAACCAGCAGCGTCCGAGAGGTAGGCGGCTTCAATGATCGTATCCTTCGAGAAGTAGCCCGCGAACGGATAGACACCCGTGATCGCCAGGTTGCCGATCACCATCACCGCCATGGTGAAGGGGATCTTCTTCCAAAGGCCACCCATTTTCCGCATGTCTTGTTCGTGGTGCATGGCGTGGATAACCGAGCCAGCGCCTAGGAACAGGAGCGCCTTGAAGAAGGCGTGCGTGAACAGGTGGAAGATCGCAGCATCATACGCCTGAACGCCGAGCGCGAAGAACATATAACCGAGCTGCGAACAGGTCGAATAAGCGATCACGCGCTTGATGTCGTTCTGGACGAGACCGATGGTCGCCGCGAAGAAGGCGGTCGAGGCACCGATGATCGTGACCATGTGCAGGGCATCAGCGGAGAAAGCGAAGACCGGGCTGAAGCGCGCTACCAGGAACACGCCCGCGGTGACCATGGTTGCCGCGTGGATAAGTGCGGAAACCGGCGTCGGGCCTTCCATGGCATCCGGCAGCCAGGTGTGCAGGCCGAGCTGAGCCGACTTACCCATGGCACCGATGAACAGAAGGACACACACCACGGTAATGGCGTTCCAGTCATGGCCGAGGAAAGTGATGGTCGCGTGCTGGAACTGGCCGATGTTGGCGAAGATATCGTCGAACATCACCGAGCCCGTCAGCGCGAACACACCGTAAATCCCCAGGGCGAAGCCGAAGTCCCCTACCCGGTTGACCACGAAGGCCTTGATGGCCGCGGCGGTCGCGCTCGGCTTCTTGAACCAGAAACCGATCAGGAGGTAGGAGGCAAGACCAACGCCTTCCCAACCGAAGAACATCTGAACGAGGTTATCGGAGGTGACCAGCATCAGCATGGCGAAGGTGAAGAGCGACAGGTAGGCGAAGAAGCGCGGCTTGTCGGGGTCTTCGTGCATATAGCCCATTGAGTACCAGTGCACGAGCGCGGAGACCGAGTTGACAACCACCAGCATGACGGCGGTCAGCGTGTCGATCTTGAAGGCCCATGCGAAATGGAGCGTGCCGGAGTTAACCCAGTCCAGCACATGAACGCTGTCTTTGCCACCGCCCATGGCGATGTTTCCGAACACCTTCCAGGACAGGATAGCGCCGACAGTCACGAGACCCGCGGTAATCAGCTGGCTCGCCCGGTCCCCGATCTTGCGGCCAAACAGACCCGCAATCAGGAAGCCGATCAGCGGCAGGAATACGATAGCTTTGTAAATCATCTGCCCTAGCCCTTCATCTGGTTGATGTCTTCAACCGCAATCGAGCCGCGTGTACGGAAGTAGATCACGAGGATCGCAAGCCCGATGGCCGCCTCAGCGGCCGCCACGGTCAGAACGAACATGGCGAAGACTTGGCCCACCATGTCGTGCATGAAGGTCGAGAAGGCCACGAGGTTGATATTGACGGCCAGAAGCATCAGTTCGACCGACATAAGAATGATGATGACGTTCTTCCTGTTGAGGAAGATACCGAAGATCCCGAATACGAACAGGATCGCGGCGACCGTCAGGTAATGTCCGAGCCCAATAGTCATGGACAATCGCCCCCTAGCCTTTCTTCGTCGGCAGGGCAACGCCACTACCGACTTTCACATCAACGAGTTTGTAGGCATCTTCCGGCCGGCGCGCTGCTTGATCAGCAATGCTCTGGCGTTTCACACCCGGACGCTGGCGGTGGGTCAGCACGATTGCGCCGATCATGGCCACCAGGAGGATGAGCCCTGCGGTCTGGAAGATGAAGATATAGTGGGTATAGAGAAGCTGGCCGAGCGCCTGGGTGTTATGCACATCCGAGGCCGCCGGGATCGGCGCCGTGATATTCTGGCCAACCACATCGCCGAAGGCCCATGCGGACCCGAGCGTGACAAGCTCAGCCAGAAGGATAAGGCCGATCAGGCCTCCCATGGGCAGATATTGAAGCGCACCCTGTTTGAACTCCGTGAAGTTGATGTCGAGCATCATCACCACGAAGAGGAACAGGACCGCGACCGCGCCCACATAAACGATGACAAGAAGCATCGCCAGGAATTCGGCGCCCATCAGCACGAACAGGCCGGCCGCCGAGAAGAATGCCAGGATCAGCCACAGAACCGAGTGAACCGGGTTCCGGGCCGAGATCACCAGGAAGCCAGAGGCCACGGTGATGAAGGCAAACAGATAAAATGCCATATCAGCAAGGTTGATCATTTCCTACTCCCCTCGCCTCAGCGGTACGGCGCGTCGGCAGCCAGGTTGGCTGCGATCTCGCGCTCCCACCGCTCGCCATTGGCCAGCAGTTTGTCTTTGTTATAGAGGAGCTCCTCACGGGTTTCCGTGGCGAACTCGAAGTTCGGCCCCTCAACGATGGCATCGACCGGGCAGGCTTCCTGACAGAAGCCGCAGTAGATGCATTTAACCATGTCGATGTCGTAGCGCGTGGTGCGGCGCGAGCCGTCTTCACGCGGTTCGGCTTCGATGGTGATGGCCTGTGCGGGGCAGATTGCCTCGCAAAGCTTACAGGCGATGCAGCGTTCTTCGCCGTTCGGATACCGCCTCAGCGCGTGCTCCCCGCGGAAGCGCGGGCTCAGCGGACCCTTTTCATACGGGTAGTTCACCGTCACCTTCGGCCGGAAGAAATATTTGATCGAAAGCCAGAAGGCTTTCACAAACTCCAGCAGCAGCAGGCTTTTAGTGGCTTGTACAAGTGCAGTCATCTTTCAAGCCTTTCTTAACCGTGCGTGGGCAGGAAGCCGCCATACACCATGACAGCAGCGTAGAAGACCACGAGGAACAACGAGAGCGGCAGGAACACCTTCCAGCCAAGACGCATCAGCTGGTCGTAGCGGTAGCGCGGCACGAAAGCCTTCACCATCGCGAACAGCCAGAAGAAGAAGGCGGTCTTGAGGAGGAGCCAGATAAAGCCGGGCACGAATTCAAGCCCAGGCAGCGGTGCGTTCCAGCCACCGAAGAACAGGATCGACATCACGGTCGACATCAGGAGGATGTTGGCATACTCGCCCAGGAAGAAGAGCGCGAAGGCCATCGATGAATATTCAACCTGATAGCCGGCAACCAGTTCGGCTTCCGCTTCCGGAAGGTCGAACGGCGGGCGGTTCGTCTCGGCCAGGGCCGAGATGAAGAAGATGATGAAGACCGGGAAGAAGGGAATGAAGTTCCAGTGCCAGATGGCGCCGGACTGCGAGTTGACGATGTCGGTCATATTCAGGGACCCAACATGCATCAGCACGCACACCAGCACAAAACCGATGGATACTTCGTAGGAGACCATCTGCGCCGCCGAGCGGAGACCGCCGAGGAAAGCGTAGCGGCTGTTCGACGCCCAGCCCGACATGATGATGCCGTAGACCCCCAGCGACGAGATCGCCAGCAGATACAGGATACCGACGTTGATGTCGGCGATCGCCATATGAGCCTCAAACGGGATCACCGCCCAGCTGAGTAGCGCCACCACGAAGGTGATCATCGGCGCCATCAGGAAGATCGCCTTGTTGGCGCCTGCAGGGATGATGGTTTCCTTCAGGAACAGCTTCAAGCCGTCCGCAAAGGATTGCAGAAGGCCGAATGGGCCAACCACGTTCGGTCCGCGGCGCATTTGCACCGCAGCCCAGATTTTCCGGTCGAAATAAACCGCGAAAGCGACACCGATCAGAAGCGGCAGCACAATCGCCAGGATCGACGCGACGATGGCGAGCAGGTAAAGGAACTGCCCTTCGCCGCCGAACAGTTTATAGAGCGCCTCAACCATGGGTCCCTGTCGCCTCCTCAACGTCACCAACGCGCGCGGCAATACAGTCCGCCATGATCTCGCTTGCACGCGCGATCGGGTTGGTCAGATAGAAATTGTCAATCGCCGGGGCAATCGCACCCGCTTCGATCTTGCCTTTCGTACCGAAATCGCCCCAGGCCTCGGTCGGCTTCTGGTCGAGGCTTGCCGTTGCGGGAGCAACAGTTTCAAGCCGCGCGCGGAGCTCGCCGAGCGAGTTGTAAGGGAGCGTGTGGCCAAGCACATCGGAAAGCGCCCGGAAGATCGTCCAGTCCTCACGGGCATCGCCCGGTGCGAACACGGCCTTCTCGGTCCGCTGCACGCGGCCTTCGGTGTTGATGTAGGTGCCGTCTTTCTCGGTATAGGCGGCCGCCGGCAGGATAACGTCGGCGTTTTTCACGCCTTCGTCGCCGTGGGTCCCCATATAGACCGTGAAGACATTCTTCAGCGCCGCGGTATCAAACTCGTCCGCGCCCAGAAGGAACACAGCCTTGAGCTTACCGGCTTCGGCATCGGCCAGGATCTGCTTCACGCCGCCGTCAGTGGTGAGCCCAAGATCGAGCGCACCAACACGGGCCGCTGCGGTATGCAGCACGTTAAAGCCGTTCCAACCGTCCTTGACGCAGAATTTGTCGGCGATGTCGCGGGCAGCCTTGAGGATGGCAGCGCCATCTTCGCGGGCGAGAGCGCCCTG
Organism: Kordiimonas marina; assembly: GCF_023006325.1. GTDB lineage: Bacteria > Pseudomonadota > Alphaproteobacteria > Sphingomonadales > Kordiimonadaceae > Kordiimonas > Kordiimonas marina. The sequence continues at coordinate 6,391 of NZ_JAINDF010000003.1, read as the reverse complement.
GCCTACGATGATCATCGGCTTCTTCGCCGCTTTCATCGCCTTCGCAACCTCATGCTTGCCGCCGAGGATCGCATCGAGGACGCTGGCGTCATCCCCCAGTTCGTCAACATCGTAGGTCAGGTCCGTCGGGGCGCCGATGGCGGCGACCTTCAGGCCCATGTGACGGACTGCCTTGCGGATGCGGGTGTTGACGATCGGCGCCTCAGCACGCGGGTTGGAGCCCACGAGCAGGAGGAAGTCCGCTTCTTCAACACCGGCGATGCCGCTGTTCATCAGGTAGCCTGCGCGGACCGACGCATCGAGCGCCGCGCCGTCCTGGCGGGCTTCGACGCGCTTGGAGCCAAGCGCGGCCATCAGGTCCTTGAGGGCGAGCATCGATTCCATATCAGCCATGTCGCCGACGATGGCGGCGATCTCGTCGCCCTTCACGCCCTTAAGCTTCTTCTTGATCGTGTCGAACGCATCAGCCCAGGAAACTTCAGCGAGTTTCTTGTTCTTGCGGGCGTAGGCACGGTCAAGACGGCGCTTCCTGAGGCCATCATAAACGAAGCGGCTCTTGTCCGAGATCCACTCTTCGTTGACGTCTTCATGAAGGCGCGGGGTGATCCGCATCACGGCGGCACCCCGAACATCAACCGAAATGTTGGAGCCAACGGCGTCCATCACGTCGATGCTTTCGATGTGCTTGAGCTCCCAGCTCCGCGCCGTGAAGGCGTAGGGCTTGGAAGTCAGCGCACCGACCGGGCAGAGGTCGACGACGTTGCCGGACATTTCACTGTCCAGCAGGCCCTCGAGGTAGGTGGTCACTTCCGTGTGCTCACCACGCCAGATAGAACCCATGTTATCAACCCCGGCGACTTCCTCCGAGAAGCGCACGCAGCGCATACAGTGGATGCAGCGGGTCATGGTAGTCGAAATCAGCGGCCCCATATATTTGTCTTCAACCGCGCGCTTGTTTTCATGGAAGCGCGATTGACCCCGGCCGAAGGCCATGGCCTCGTCCTGCAGGTCGCACTCACCGCCCTGATCGCAGATCGGGCAGTCAAGCGGGTGGTTGATCAGCAGGAATTCCATCACCCCTTCGCGGGCTTTCTTCACCCGTTCGGTATTGGTGTGGATCACCATGCCGTCGCCTGCCGGCATCGCACAGCTTGCGATCGGCTTCGGCGATCTTTCCATGTCGACAAGGCACATACGGCAGTTGCCTGCAATCGACAGGCGCTCGTGATAGCAGAAGCGCGGCACTTCAACGCCGACTTCCTCACAGGCCTGCAGAACCGTTGTGCCCGGTTCGACCGTTACTTCTTGTCCGTCAATAGTAAGCGTGGGCATCTAACTCTCCTCGCCTCACTCAGCCGCCTTGGCGTGGTAGGCGTCGATACGAGCCTCCACCTCAGGACGGAAATGACGCATCAGACCCTGGATCGGCCAGGCAGCGGCGTCGCCGAGCGCACAAATAGTGTGGCCTTCGATCTGCTTGGTGACATCGAGGAGCATGTCGATCTCCGATTTATCGGCATTGCCGACAACCAGACGCTCCATCACCCGCCACATCCAGCCGGTGCCTTCACGGCACGGCGTGCACTGGCCGCAGGATTCATGTTTGTAGAACTCGCTCAGCCGCGCGATGGCTTTGACGATGTCGGTGGACTTGTCCATCACGATCACCGCCGCGGTCCCGAGGCCCGACTGGACCTCCCGCAGGCTGTCGAAATCCATCAGCACATCGTCGCAGATGTCCTTGGGCAGGACCGGAACAGAAGACCCGCCCGGAATGACCGCGAGCAGGTTGTCCCAGCCGCCGCGAACACCGCCGGCGTGCTTTTCGATGAGTTCCTTGAGCGGGATGCCCATTTCTTCTTCGACGTTACAGGGCTTGTTCACATGCCCCGAGATCGAGAAGACCTTGGTCCCCGTGTTGTTCGGACGGCCAATACCGGCAAACCAGGAAGCGCCGCGGCGCAGGATGGTCGGCGCAACCGCGATCGATTCAACGTTGTTCACCGTAGTCGGACAACCCCAGACACCGACGTTCGCGGGGAACGGAGGCTTAAGGCGCGGTTGGCCCTTCTTGCCTTCAAGGCTTTCGATCAGGGCGGTTTCCTCGCCGCAGATATAAGCCCCCGCCCCACGGTGCACGAAAATGTCGAAGTCGTACCCGGTGCCGCAGGCATTCTTGCCGAGGAAGCCTTTCGCGCGGGCTTCGTCGATCGCGCGGTTAAGCGCTTCTGCCTCGCGGTAGAACTCACCACGGATATAGATGTAAGCGGCAACCGCGTTCATGGCGAAACCGGCAATCAGACAGCCTTCCAGCAGCTTGTGCGGATCGTGACGCATCAGGTCACGGTCTTTACAGGTGCCGGGCTCGCCCTCGTCGGCGTTGACCACGAGATAAGACGGACGGCCGTCGGTTTCCTTCGGCATGAAGGACCATTTCAGGCCGGTCGGGAAGCCTGCGCCGCCACGACCACGAAGACCGGAGTCTTTCATCTCCTGGATGATCCAGTCTTTGCCCTTCCCGATCAGCTCTTTGGTGCCGTTCCAGTCACCGCGCTTCATGGCAGCGTCGATGCCCGGGCTTTGGAAACCATAGAGGTTCGTGAAAATGCGATCCTTATCGGCAAGCATTATGCATCCTCCCCCATGAAGTCCTTCAGCGTGGTCGGGCCACCTTCAGGCGCACTGTTCTGACGATCGACGCCTTGCGGACCCGGCTTTACCTCTTCACCCTTCGAGAGCTTGCCCAGAAGCTCAATCATGGTTTCGGGCGTCAGGTCCTCGAAATAATCGTCATCGATGGCAACGACCGGCGCGTTCACACAGGCACCGGCACATTCAACCTCACTCAGAGTGAACATGCCGTCCTCGGTGGTTTGGCCTTTTTCGATGCCCAGGTGCTTCTTGCAGGCGCCCATGATGGCATCGGAGCCGCGAAGCCAGCACGGCGTGGTGCCGCAAACCTGGACATGATGTTTGCCGATCGGCTTGTGGTTATACATGGTGTAGAAGGTCGCGACCTCCATCACCTTAATCGGCGCCATGTCCAGATAATCAGCGATATATTCGATGATTTCCTGGGTCACATGCCCACCGTTCTGACGCTGCGCCAGGTCGAGAAGCGGCATAACCGCGCTCTGCTGACGCCCCTCAGGGTATTTTGCGATATGTTTCTGCGCGGTCGCCTCGTTCTCGGGCGTCCAGGCAAAAGCCTTCTGAGCTGCCGCTGTCATCGGTCAACCTCACCAAACACGATATCCATAGCTCCGAGTACGGCCGGAGCGTCCGCGAGCATGTGCCCTTTGCAGAGGAAATCCATCGCCTGCATGTGCGCAAACCCAGGTGCCCTGATCTTGCAGCGGTACGGCTTGTTCGAGCCATCCGACACAAGATACACGCCGAATTCACCCTTCGGCGCTTCCACACCCACATACACCTCACCTTCCGGTACTTTGAAGCCTTCGGTATAGAGTTTGAAGTGGTGGATGAGCGATTCCATCGAACGCTTCATGTCAGCCCGGCGCGGCGGTGCGACCTTATTATCGGTCGACAGAACCGGACCGCCCGGCATTTTGTCCAGACACTGGCGCATGATCTTCAGCGACTCCCGGATTTCCGCGAGGCGCAGCATGAAACGGTCGTAACAGTCACCGGAGGTACCAACGGCGACCTTGAAGTCCATCTTGTCATAGACTTCATAAGGTTCCGCTTTCCGGATATCCCAGGCCATGCCGGTCGAACGCAGCATCGGGCCGGTGAAGCCCCAGGCAAGCGCCTCTTCCGCGGTGAAGCGGCCAATGTCGACGTTCCGCTGCTTGAAGATGCGGTTATCGATCAGGAGTGCTTCCATGTCCTCAAGGACTTTCGGGAAGGTCTCGGTCCAGGCGTAAATACGCTCGGCCAGGCCTGCAGGCATGTCCTGGTGAACACCACCCGGGCGGAAATAAGCCGCGTGCAGACGCGCGCCCGAAACCGCCTCGTAGAATTCCATCAGAATTTCGCGCTCTTCAAAACCCCACAGGATCGGGGTCAGCGCGCCCACGTCCATGGCGTGAGTCGTCAGGTTCAGGATGTGGTTCAGTATCCGGCCGATCTCACAGAAAAGAACGCGGATATACTGACCGCGTTCCGGAACTTCGATGCCTGCGAGCTTCTCAACCGCGAGCACGAAAGCATGCTCCTGGTTCATCGGCGCCACATAGTCGAGGCGGTCGAAGTACGGCATCGCCTGGAGATACTGTTTATATTCGATCAGCTTTTCGGTGCCGCGGTGCAGAAGACCGATATGCGGGTCAACCCGTTCGATCGTCTCGCCGTCCAGCTCCATGACCATACGCAATACCCCGTGCGCGGCCGGGTGCTGCGGACCGAAGTTGAGGCAATAGTTCTTGATATCGACTTCAGCCATTATTTCGCCCCCTCTTTCTTGGGCTCTTCAGCCTTCTCGTCACCGGGGAGGATATATTTGGCGCTTTCCCACGGGCTCAGGAAGTCGAAGCTACGGAATTCCTGGGTCAGCTTCACGGGTTCGTACACAACGCGCTTGGCTTCTTCGGAATAGCGCACCTCGACAAAACCGGTGAGCGGGAAGTCCTTGCGGAGCGGATGCCCCTGAAAGCCATAGTCCGTCAGCATACGGCGCAGATCCGGGTGATCGGCGAAGAAGATGCCGTACATATCCCAGGTTTCGCGCTCGAACCAACCGGCGGACGGGAAAACTTCAACGGCGCTCGGCACTGGCGTGTCGGCGTCGGTTTCCACTTTAACCCGCATCCGCTGGTTCAGCTGCACGCTGAGAAGCTGGTAAACTACATCAAACCGTTTTGCGCGCTCCGGATAGTCGGCGCCGCACAGGTCGGTCAATTGTTTGAACATGCATTCCTGGTCATCGCGCAGGAAAGTCAGGACTTTCTGGATATGCTCGGCACGGGCAACAACGGTGAGTTCACCGAAGGCCACAGTCGTCGAGATAACCTCATGTTCCAGGCTGTTGGCGATATGGTCGCCGAGTCCTTCTAATGCCTTATCAGTCATGCGCTCACGCGCTCCTTTTTGATATGCAGCCAGGACGGCTGCAGGCACACGGGGAAGCGCCCGGGGATCGGTGGGCGCTTCTGCTCTCATGCTTTATCGGTTGATCGTACCGGTCCGGCGAATTTTGCGCTGCAGCTGCAAAATACCGTAAAGCAGGGCTTCCGCCGTCGGCGGGCACCCGGGCACGTAAATGTCGACCGGCACAATGCGGTCACAGCCACGCACCACAGAATAAGAATAGTGATAATAGCCACCACCGTTCGCGCAGGAGCCCATGGAAATGACGTACCGGGGTTCGGACATCTGGTCATAGACCTTACGCATAGCCGGCGCCATTTTGTTGGTCAGCGTACCGGCGACGATCATCACGTCGGATTGACGGGGGCTAGCCCGCGGGGCGAAGCCGAAACGTTCGACATCATACCGCGGCATACTGGTGTGCATCATTTCTACCGCACAGCAGGCGAGACCGAAGGTCATCCACCATAGCGAACCGGTCCGCGCCCAGGTTATCAGGTCCTCGAGCGACGTGACGACAAAACCTTTGTCGGTCAGTTCTTCATTGAGTCCCTGGTAGAACGCGGTTTCGGCGGGATTGACCCCGCCTTCGGCTACGGCCGGACTATTGGCAGGTACTACTCCCATTCCAGCGCTCCTTTGTTCCACTCATATACAAAGCCGACAGTCAGCACGCCGAGGAACACCATCATCGACCAGAAGCCGAAGACGCCAATGCTGCCGAGCGAGATCGCCCAGGGGAACAGGAAGGCTACTTCGAGGTCGAAGATAATGAACAGAATGGCGACAAGGTAGAAACGAACATCGAATTGATGACGGCTATCGCTGAAGGCTTCGAAACCACATTCATAGGCCGACAGCTTTTCACTGTCTGGCCGTTGCTTGGCGATCAACATTGCGGCGCCAACGAAAATGACGGAGAAGGCGATCGCGATTCCGAGGAAGATCAGAATCGGAAAGTATTGTGTGAGCAACGACTCCATGGGAGTCCCTTTTGATAATTGGCCCTAGTTACTGCCCGCCCTTTTATCGACCTGAATAGCATCCGTAAAGGATGAATTTGGCTCAAAAGTATGCAGGCGACATGTGCGCGGGAGTATAAAAAGGCGATTAGTTAACGAAACGCAAAGGATGCGGGAGAAATCAGGTCGGACACGAGAATACCGTTACGGCTTCCAATGCCCGGCAAAACAAAAACGCGCCCCTGTTTCCAGAGGCGCGCTTGTGACCGGGAACCCCCGAAATCCGCAAGCTGGCGCGAGTGACGGGACTCGAACCCGCGACCCTCGGCGTGACAGGCCGATACTCTAACCAACTGAGCTACACCCGCGCATCGCTTGCG
>NZ_JAINDF010000002.1 GCF_023006325.1 Kordiimonas marina | reverse complement strand
AAATAATATCGTCGTCCGCAGTGCCGAACATGCTGTCATTACCGGTCGTACCATACATGGTAGCCATAGTGCTCCTCCTAAAAGCTCCTAGAGATTACTCAGGTCGGCAATACGCCCCCAAGTCACTCGTTAACTAAATTAGCTCCAGTTTGTCAACTGGATACAAGTCATCTCGCCACTGATACATCCACTCATTCCGTAAGCGATGTATCATTTTGTCATCATCAGATACTCAGCCAATTCACCTTCTTCCACCACCCAATTCTTACAGACACATTACAAAGCGCATCTAAATTAACAACCCCCTCATGGCGGGAAGCCTTTGAAATAAAGACCTACCCGCCTCTTTCTCAACTTACAAGCGCAAAATAACCCCGGCCGACACGGCAATTTGGTATAGGACTTGGGTTATATCTTTCGCCAATTGGAAATATTTCGTCTGCACGCGCGGCAGCACGAAGATTTCATCACCCGGCAGGATACGCGTCTTGTGGCTATCCAACCGGTACTGGCTCAGCTTGTCAAATGTGCCATCGCGGTGCAGCACGAGAACGTTCGAACTGCTGCTTTGCTGCACGAAACCACCCGCCAGGTTGATATAATCTTCCGGCGTACGGTTAGCTTCAAAGGTCATCGCGCTTGGGAACAGAACGTCACCATGCACCATGATCAGGTTGCTCTTGCGCGGAATGCGGATGATGTCGCCCGATTCCAGAAGCAGGTTCTTCGCGACCTCGGGCGAGCCCGCCAGCGTGACCTGGCCCTTGGGCTCGATATTCTTGGCACGCTCGACCCACTTAAGGACAAGACCCGCCTCATGTTCCCGCAGCACAGCTTCGTCCGTGGTGTTGGAGCGCGCGGTCAGCACACTGCTTTCAAGCGCCGTCAGCTGCGCCATCAGCATTTCCTTCTGGCGCTTCTGGACACTGGCCCGGAACAGCTGGATCGCCCCAGGCAGAGCATCCTTGGTGAATTTGATCTTCTTGAGCACATCAGAAAGCCGCGCGCCATAGGGCAGGACATATTCCTGACGCCCCAGATGTTCGCCTTCAACCCGGACAGAGATGGTTCCCGGGATTTTGTCGGAGGTGACTTCCAGAACATCCCCCGCCGAAACCTTCACATTGCCTGCTTCGGAGAGCGGATAATATTCGACTTCTTCCTTGGCCAGATTGTTGCGGTGGATGCGCACATGGGTCGCCCGCGATTCAGGCCGCGCAAGTCCCAGCACATCCTTCACCGTCACACTCTGCTTGTCGAATTCAAAGGTGAAGGCATTCTGCACCAGCCCGCGCACACCGATCTGTGAGCGCACGCCCTTCACCAGGACGGTATCACCATCATAAAGTTGGATCGCGGGCAGTTTACCATAGAGCAGGAAGTCATACAGGTTGACCGTTTTCAGCAGTTTGCCCTGGCGCAGCACCTCAACGGAGATATAGCTGCCCCGCAAGGAATCGATCCCACCGGCCATATCGAGGAAACGGACGATGCTGTCCGAAGAGTGCCCGGCATAAAGCCCGGGGCGCTTGACAAACCCGGTGACGAATACCTTGACCGGCTCCGCGCCATCAAGCGAGGCATAGACGCCGACGTTGGTTTTAAAGACCCGCTGAACAGCCTTGGTCACCTCCTCGTTCAGGTCGCCGTTCCGGACCCCCAGAAGGTGGACCGGACCAACCTTGGGCAGGAAGATGTTACCCTGGTTATCCACCACCATGCTTTCACGATACTCGAACCCACCCCAAAGCTGGATGGTGACATTGTCGCCCACAGCCAAGTGATAATCGGGGTTGAAGCCGGTGAACTGCTGGCGGGCGAACTGACCGTCGAAGATCCAGGAGCCGAAAACCTTGTGCCCTTCCGGCTTGGCCACATCGGCCGTGGTAGCCGGCTGGGCCTCCTGACCGATGGTGCCGACCTGCGCGGCTGCAGGCATCGCCACGGACGCCAGCGCCAGCAGGGCAAAGACGCAATAAGCAGTCGCCTTTTTCATCAGCTGCAAAACGGGACGTTTGCGCCGGTTATACATCGCGGTGCTCCTTCACTGTCGCTACAATCAGCACCAGAATGCCGTAGCCTAACGTTAACAAGACAAAAATGGTAACCAGATTGTACGTCCGCCGGGGATACATTTCCTTTTCAGGCAGGCTGGGCGCCTGAACCACGATCAGCTGCTTGAGCTTGCGGTATGCATCAACCCGGGTCTTTTCCAAGGTGGTAAATGTCGCCCGGTAAAGGTCGTAAGCAAACTGGCGCCTCAGATCAAGGCGGCGATATTCAATCTGCAATTCGCCAATCGGCTCCTTGCCGTTGCCGCCCCCTGAAACCTTGGCCCGCTCACTGGCGAGTTGGTCCTCGATCGCCTGGATGTGCGACCGCGTTGCCACCAGTTCGGGGGCATCCTTGTTCAGGTACCCTGACTGCACCTTTTCCTCCGAGCGCAGGCGGACCAGCTCGGTCTTGAGGCTCAGGATAATGGATTGCAGGGACTGGCTTTCGGCTTCCGGGCTCAGCGTCCGGTGCTTCATCTGGAATTCCAGCAGGTTCTTGGAGGCCGTTTCCAGCTCGGTCCGCGCCCGCTTCAGCTCGCCTTCGACGAATTTGACCTGCTGCTTGGCTACATCGTGGCCGACCTTGTTGATGAAGTCCTCGCCCTCTTTCAGCATTTCCTGTGTCAGTTTCAGCGAAAACTCAGGCGTGAAACCTTCCGCACGCACGCGGAGGATGCCGGAGGACGGGTCGATATCCAGGTGCACATGGTTGCGGTAATAGTCGAGGAAATCCTCATCCTTGGTAAACAGCCACAACCTGGACAGCGGGTCCCAGCGGTGATCCATATAGTGTTTCTTCAGGCCCAGCTTCTTGTCGAGACTCATCAGAATGTCGCGCGAGAGCAGATAGTCCCGAAGGAGCAGCACGTCATGGCTGCCGCCGCCACCGCCAAGGCCAAGCGCGCTCAGGGAAGGCAGCGACACATCGATTTCACCGCCGATGGATTTGACATAGACCTGCGCTTCAGGCGCATACCGGTTCGACGCGATAACGGTGAAATAGACGAAACACAGCAGCCAGATCGCGATCACCCAGAAAAAGGGTTTCTGGCGCTTCACGAAATCCAGCACGATACGGACAAAGGAGACTGCTTGTTCCACCGATGAATTCACCACTTCCTGTTTATACCGGGTTTTGCCGGCTTACTTTACCTTAGCGAGCGCCTTTTTCATGGCTTTGGAGGCTTCTTTCCGGTCGTCATACAACTCAGCGCCCTGATCGGCAAGGACCAGAATATGTGTATAAATGTCGCTGAGATCTTTTACGGTCGCAGCTGTCATCACAGCCATCGAATGTTCCAGCTTCTTATTGATCAGCGGCTCAATTCTGTCTTTCACCTCAGGCCCACCATAGGGCGCACCATCAAACAGCATGATGTCAAAGTCAAACACCAGAGATGTGGCGAAATTGAGCAATTTCTTTTCAGGCTCGTCCAATTGCTCGAAAGTTGCCTTCATCTGCGTGGTAAAGCCCGTGACGTCCTGGACACGGGCATACATATCGTCAAAATCCTTGTAGCCGAGGATACGGCCAAGAAAACGCAGGTTCTGGGTGACGGTCATCGTGCGCTCGAACCGCATCCTGCCGGTAATCCAGGAAACCGTGCCATTCCGCTTGATCTTGCCCGCATCCGGATAGACAAGTCCGCCGATCATATTCAAGACGGTCGACTTGCCCGACCCCGCCGGGCCGACAATCCCCAGATGGCCGCCTTCCGGCATTTCAAACGACACATTGGTCAGGACCTGCTTGGCCCCATGCGGCCCCAGGAATCTTTTGCTGACGTCGGTCGCCGTAATCATCATTTGTTAACGGCCTTCCGCCACCGAAGCCGGTACAGCGCAAGCGCAAGCCCCAACATGCATACGAGCCAGGTGGTAAAATACTCCATGTCCACCACCGGGCTGGTATAGTGGGCGAACCACATTTCCCGGATATATTCCATGACATGGACGAGCGGATTGTAGGCCAGGTATGTCCGGTAGGGCTCCGGAATAGCCGACATCGGCAGAAACACCGCCGAGGTAAAAAGAAGCGGCATATTGATGAAGGCCGTGAATTTGTCGATCTCCTTGGCGAAGGTCGACAGGAACAGCAGCACCATGCCGAACCCGAACCCGAACAGCGCGATCAGGAGGAAGCCGAACAGCGTCTCCAGGATATGGTCCGGCACCGGGTCATAACCCAACCAGATAAGGCCGATGCTGATGATGATCAGTACCAGCATCTCAACCACAAAATTCATACAGGCGCGGGCGATCATCACATCGAGAAGGCTGATCTGCCTGAGGTGGGAAAGGCCGTTGATGACGTTCGGGGCGGATTTGGTTTCCCTCACCATGCCCTGAAACAAACCGCGGAAAGGCAGAAAGGCAGCCAGCACGAAAAGCGGCGGCTCGATAAAACCGAACTCGCCGCGCCCGCGGGCGCCGAACATGACCATAAAGAACAGCATCATCATGAGGGGCTCGAACAGAACCCACATAGAGCCGAATTTATAGTCTGAAAATTTACGGAACATTTCGCGCGTAGCAATCGCGAAAATCACGCTTTTCTGGACCGATAGGGCAGTACGTACCCTTGAAGAGCGGCCAGCCGTCAGGCGGTGGGCCAACGCTTAGTCTCCGTGCATATAAATACCGGCGTATTTGCCGTCGCTATCGACGGCGACCAGGAACTTCACTTCTTTCGCCCGCATTTCGTTTTCGGCCTCATCGACGATTGCGGTTTTATCAATCGTCACGAACTCTTTACTCATACACTGGTAGGCCGTTACCTCGCGTACGCGGCGGGTCACCCGGAGGGCAACGCCAAGCTGCCCCTTGGTTACGACACCGAGAGGGCGGTTTTCATCATCGACAACGACAGCGATACCGGCAGGTCCGCCCGCCATTTCCGCCGCCAGTTCCAGAAGCACCATGCCAGGCTGAACCACCGGCACAGCCGTGGTCACCATAACATCCCTGACTTTCATCAAAAGCCTGCGGCCAAGTGACCCACCCGGATGGTAGCGGGCGAAATCCTTGGCATGGAAGCCGCGAAGCTGCATCAACGCGATCGCGAGGGCATCGCCGATCGCAACCGTCACCACGATCGACGTCGTCGGCACCAGGTTATTGGGGCAGACTTCCTCGGAAACCGGGATTTCCAGCACGACATCGGCCGCGCGGCCGACGGTGGAGGTCTTCGCCCCGGTGATGGCGATAATCTTGTTGCGGAAAGACTTGAGCGACGGCAGGAGCTGAACGATCTCCTGCGTTTCGCCGGAGTAGGAAATCAGGAGAAGCGTGTCGTCCGGGGTGACCATACCGAGGTCGCCGTGGGAGGCTTCTGCCGGATGCAGGAAGAAGGACGGTGTGCCGGTCGAGGCCAGCGTCGCGGAAATCTTGCGCGCCACATGGCCTGATTTGCCCATGCCGATTACAATCAGGTGTCCCCGCGTCTTCATCGCCATCATGATGGCTTCGCGGTAGGATTCCTCGTCATACGTCTGGGAAAGTCGCTCCAGCGCCTGGCCCTGCTTCAAGAAGCTTCCGCCTATCAGGTCGAGCGTTTCGGTAAAATCGGCCTTCAGGCTGCTCGGAAGCTCAAGAATATTTTCTAAAGAATTATCTTCAGGCGCGGAGTTTCTCATAAAATCCCCCAATTATCTCGCCACAACCATAATCATATGGAGCGATTGAAATCGCGCTTCTTATATCTACAAACGTAGGACGGCGCATACCGGAGGCCCCGGCATTGCAGCGGCACGCTAGCACCCCACCCCGGTTTTCTCAACAAACCTGTCAATTTTAAGGCAATTTTGTTTTGCGTGTATGCCTGACATGGTGCCCCGAACCTACAACCCGCAGCTTTCTGCCGATTTTTATCTAATACCCGGAATCGCCAAACGCACCGCGCCTGCTCGACCACACGGAAAACCAGGGCTGTTTTGGCCCTAACTTCTTATTCCTACTGGATTCAATTGGGGTCGTCAACTAGCGCTCCAGTCTTATTTGCATCCTCTCAAGACGATGCAAGACAACCTCCACACGAACCCTCAACGCTTGCGCACAAGAATATGTGTCTTGATCTTGGTGGGCGCCAGTCCCGCCCTGGCCGATGGGCCGGTCAGCATCAACACCCCGGTCCAAAGCCCCGGGATAAGGCCGCCGCCGCGCACTTTGCGGCCAATATATTGATAATAGAACTGCTTGTCCGCGCGCATGACCAGCTCCCGTTCCGTATAGAGATGGCCAAGCGGATCGAAGATCGCCAGATGCCAGCGGTCGCCTTTGCGGACATGGAAACCGCGGGCCATCAACACAAGCGCGGGGCTGTTGGCGGAAATCTCCTTAACCGGCGCATCCCACACACTGTCGCGCGGGCGCACCTTGGTCGAGAACTGGAGCGGCAGCAACACGCCGGGCTCGTAGGTGATCGGCTTCGCCCACAGGGCACCATGGCCGCTTTTACAGCCGCCATTATAGAGGCCGCCATCGAACGGGTCGATCACCTGACCATTCAGGCGCACCATATAATGGACGTGGGGATATTCGGTTTCGCCGGACAGACCGATCTCCGCCACCGGCTCCCCCTTCGTGACCTTGTCGCCCACCTTGACTTTGATGCTGCCAGCCTTGAGGTGGCAATATTGGCTGACATAACCGTCCCCGTGCGAGATCACCAGCCCGTTGCCGCATTCCCGGCCCTTGATCGCCGCCTGACCGCGCTCCTTGACTGACTCATCCTTGACGCCGTCCCTGAGCCTGAGCACGGTGCCGGGCGCTGTCGCCAGCACGGCAACGCCTTTTCTCATCCGGCCCATATCGGCAACGGCAATGTCGGTTCCGGCATGGCCATCCTGCGTGCGTTTGCCGCAGGTATAGTCGCTGATCTCCGGCCCCTTGGTCCGGTCGACATAGCGGGCGATCCAGCAGTCTTTCCCAAGCGTGCAGGCGACCGGAAAACCGAGCTTTGGCGCAACCGGGGGCGCGTCAGCAGGCGCCGCCGCATGGGCAGGTGCCACCGGGCCTGAAAAGGCCAGGGCGGACAGGAACGGGATCAGGGCCCGAGACAGGGAAAGGGTCAATCGTGTCTTTGTCATATCACTCACGCTATTGCCAAATGGGCATGGCTGCAACGCCCACCAGGGTAGGTAAACCATTTTCCAACCTGCTTAGGGGGAGCTTTCCACCCCGCCGGCGCGGACAAATAAATTGAACGCGCCCCCCACATTTGCTACTTCAGACCCCTGTCAGACACTGGCCGTGCGCAGCCCTATCGCCGAACCAGGCCGTCATGACAGGCCGCATGTCAGGCCGCATGTCAGGAGAGGGAATGACACCGCATAAATCCGATGCCGGACCGGCAGGTGCCACAAGCACCCCAGCGGGCACAGGCGCGCCAGGCCTTCAGGGTCATGACGCCGCCACGGCATCCATGCCCCCAAAGCCCTCTGCCCGGCCTGCCTTCCCGGATTTCCTGCCGGAGATAGGCGGCGGACGCCTGCACAGCATCCTGTTCCTGCAAGGGCTGGCGACACCGTTTTTCCGCAATCTCGCGAAACGGCTGAAAGGCCATGGCCACAGTGTCCACCGGGTCAATTTCTGCCCGGGGGACTGGATCTTCGGGCCCCTGCCCGGCGGCTTCCGCGATCAATCCACCAACTACCGCGGCACAATGGAAGACCTGCCGGCCTTCTACCGCAGAATTTTTACGGACAGGAAGGTCGATACCCTTCTCCTGTTCGGGGATTGCAGGCCCATCCATACCGAGGCGATCAAGGTCGCGAAGGACATGGGCGTGCGCGTGCTGGTGTTCGAGGAAGGTTACACCCGTCCCGGCTGGGTAACGATGGAAGAAGACGGCACCAACAGCTTCTCCCGCCTGCCCCATAAGGCTGGTGCCATCCGCGTGCTTGCGCAAGCCAAGGGCATCACCGGGCCCGCGGGCGATGTCACCATCAAGACGGACATGTTCCGCCGCGCCTGGATGGATGTGGCGAACCATGCGGTGAATATCTTCTTCGGCAGGCTGTTTTTCCCGCATTATCGCGGCCACCGCTCGGTACCATTGAGCACGGAGGCCAAAGGCTGGGCCCGGCGGCTGTTCCTGAAGGGCGACAAAGCCGAAAACACAGCCACCCTCCGCCGGTATGAAGCCGGGGTGCAGGACTATTTCCTCGTGCCCCTGCAGCTGAATACCGACTATCAGATCCGCGTACATTCGGACTTCCCGGATGTCCCCAGCTTCCTGAAGCAGGTGCTGGCCTCGTTTGCAGCGCACGCGGACAAGGGCGTGCGGCTGTTCATCAAGAACCATCCGCTCGACAACGGCACCATTCCCTACCGCCAGATCATCACGGAAGAAGCCACCCGGCTTGGCATTGGGGACCGGGTCGATTTCGCCCGAGGCGGAGACCTGAACCGTTTCCTGAAAGACTGCCGGGGTGTGGTGCTGATCAACAGCACGGTCGGCTATGCCGCCTTAAAGGCAGGGAAGCCGATGAAAGTGCTCGGCCGCGCGCTTTATGACATGAAGGGCCTGACGGACCAAAAACCGCTCGATGCCTTTTGGGCCGCGCCGGAACCGCCCGAACATTCGCTTGCGCAGGCTTTCCTGGGCGTTATACAGACATATACGCAAATTCGAGGTGACTTTTTCTCGCTCGAGGGCGCGGATATCGCGGCAAACGGTGCCATGGATGTCATTGAGGGCATCCGGCCGCGTTTGCCTGAGCCTGAAGAGAAAAGCACCAGCCCTCAGCACGAAAGCCCCGCACAGGACGTATGATCACCCTTCTTGCCGCCGTCATTCTACTGCTGCCCTACGCGCTGGAGGCGATGGTCAAGATCGGCTTCACCAAGCGGCCACGCGTGCGCTCGCCGCTGTTTTATGTCCTGACGCCGCTGGCCTCCGTCCTCACTTATGTGAGCTTCGCCGCCCTTCTGGGGCACCCCTATATCGCCTTCTTCGGCTGGATGCTGATCATCCCCGGCTTCGCCTTCATCTCCAACGTCAAGAACGCCATCCTGGGGGAACCGTTGACGGCCCCCGACCTGGACACGACACGCCACCTGTTCATCTATCCTGAATTTTATGTGGACTACGTCGGCCGCTGGCGCTTTTACGGCACAATGATGGCCTTCGCCGCCGCGATCGTCGCCAGCTATTTCCTCGAACCCTCGTTCGCGAGCCTGCTGTTGCCCACCCTGCCCGGCGCCCAGGCCTGGGCCTTCATGCTGCTGGATTGGGCCGCATTCCTTTTCATCATCGCCAAACTGGCCGCCGCTTACCTGAGCGAAGACCGCGCGCGCAAGCTCGGCGTCACCTTCGATGTGAACACCGATGTCGCCCGTTTCGGCCTGTTCCCGTTGATGCTGATCTACGGCGTGCTCCTGCTTTCGAACGCGAACAAAAGCCACCTCCATAAGGACAGGAAGCTGAAGGCTGGAGCGGACCGCCTGCCCGATATCATCGCGCTTCAGGCAGAAAGCTATTTCGACCTTGGCCGTCTCGACCGCCTGGTGGAAGGCGCCGCGGATGACTGGCCCACCCTGAAGGCGCTTGAAGGCAAAGGCATTGCCCACGGCCCGCTCACCGTGCCCGCCTGGGGCGCCTGCACGATGCAGAGCGAGTTTGCTTTCCTGTCCGGCATCCCGAACGAGCATTTAGGTATCGACCGCATCAACCCCTATCTGCGCATGGCGAACACGCCACTGCCGACGCTGGCGAGCCAGTTGAAGGCGCTTGGCTACCGCACCATCTGCGTCCATCCGGCCAAGAAGGAATTCTTCCGCCGCCACAAGGTGGTGCCGATGATGGGCTTCGATGAATTCGTCGGGCTGGAAGCCTTCGATGAGCGCGACCGGCTCGGCCCCTATATCTCCGATGCGGCGCTCGGCACCAAGATTGAGGAGATCATCGCCGAGCATCATAAAGCCTCGGACGTGCCGCTGTTCGTCTTCGTCATCACCATTGAAAGCCACGGCCCCTGGCAGGCCGGGCGGCTGGCAGGCTGGCTGGATGAGGATGCGCTCAAGGCCGAGGAACCGTCAGGCGACCATGCCTTCGCGCTTTACCGCCACCATATGGAGAATGCGCTTGCGCTCTTTTCCCGCCTCGGGCCGGACGCCGCGCCCGCCCGCCCGCGCGCCATGGCGCTATACGGCGACCACCAGCCCGCGCTTTATGAGCTGTTCTCGGCCCACGGCCTTGAGGAGCGCGATGTGAACTATATCCTGTGGTCGAGCGAAACCCGCATCGCCCCGCACGGCGCGCTGAAGGTGGAAACCCTCGCCGACGCGCTCCTCAAGGCCGCTGATATTCAATAAGTGCGGGCATTCAACGCCTTGGCGCTTGAGAGCCCCTTCTGCAGCCTCAAAAGTCGGAACAACGCAACCCACGCATAGCTGGCTATACTTGTCAGAAATAACTTCGCCCTGAACAAGTCCTTAGCAAGAAACTTCTATGACCAGCGTATCCCAAACCTCAACGCCCCAGTCGTCCGATGGCGTCACAACCTCTAAAAACTCCAGAATATCATCCAAGCTTTCATCTTCGTGCCAAGTAGTCATAACCAACGGCCCTTCAGAACGACTGTCGAGATCCTTCTCCACACAGACGTGGTCGACAAGATCGTCAAAATCAGAACAGCTCTTGCCTGTTGCCGCCACCCACATCGCACCGCCATTCACTAGCCTTTTCGCAAGCTCAATCTGGGCAGAGTCCGACATATCCTCGAAGTCGGCTGCCACAACCGCGAAGAAGGGACATTCCGGCATGGGCAGGCCCCCGACGTCGTGCTGACTTATGTTGACACGCTTAAGAATGATTCTTCCCCAAACAAAAAGGCCGGGTGTATCCCAGCCTTTTTCATGAATGATTTCAAGCTTTGGTTGTCATGCTGAACTTGGTTCAGCATCCATTCCATTTTGGCAACGCCCAGCTAGTGGAAAGATGGACCCTGAAACAAGTTCAGGGTGACACCCTGGAGTGGGCTTACTTCTTCCCGTTGCCGTTTGCGTTCAGATAGCCGTTTTCCTCAAGGTAGGAAACGATCTGGTCGGCGCATTCCTCGGCGCTGAACTTGGCGGTTTCGACGTGAATTTCCGGATTGACCGGCGCCTCATAGGGGCTGTCATAGCCGGTAAAATTCTTGATCTCGCCCGCTTTGGCCTTCTTATAAAGGCCTTTCGGGTCACGGGTCGCGCACACCTCAATCGGCGTATCGACGAAGACCTCGATAAATTCGCCAGTCTCAACCAGGCGCCGCACCATTTCGCGCTCGGACCGGAACGGGCTGATGAAGCTGGTCATGACCACGAGGCCGGCATCGACCATCAGCTTGGACACTTCGCCCACGCGGCGGATGTTTTCCACCCGGTCCTGGTCGGTGAAGCCCAGGTCGCGGTTGAGGCCGTGGCGCACGTTGTCCCCGTCCAGCACATAGGTGTGGCGGCCGCGCGCGAACAGGCGTTTTTCGATGATGTTGGCGATGGTCGATTTGCCCGAGCCCGAGAAGCCGGTGAACCACAGGATCGCCGGGCGCTGGTGCTTCATCTCGGCGCGGGCGTCCTTGTTCACGTCCAAGGCCTGCCAGTGAATGTTCGACGAACGGCGGAGCGCGAAATCGATCATCCCGGCACCGACCGTGTTGTTGGTCAGCCGGTCGATGACGATGAAGGCGCCGGTTTCGCGGCTTTCCTTATAGGGGTCGAACGCGATACGGCTGTCGAGGCTGATGTTGCAGATGCCGATCTCATTGAGGTCCAGCGTCTTGGCCGCCGTATGTTCCAGCGTATTGACATTGACCTTGTATTTAAGGTCCGTCACTACGCCCGGCACGGTTTTGGCCGCGGTCTTGATGAGATACGGGCGCCCTGGCAGCATGGCCTCATCCGACATCCAGATGATCTTGGCTTCGAATTGGTCGGCCACCTCAGGCGGGTTGATCTTGCCCGCGATCACATCCCCGCGGGAGATATCGATCTCATCCTCGAGCGTGATGGTCACGGCCTCACCGGCGACGGCCTCATCCAGCTCACCGTCATAGGTGACGATGCTTTTGACCGTGCTTTCCTGCGCGTTCGGCAGCGCCTTGACCGGGTCACCCACACGCACGGTGCCGGAAGAAACGGTCCCGGAAAAGCCCCGGAAATCCAGGTTCGGGCGGTTGACCCACTGCACCGGCATGCGGAACGGGCCGGCGGCGCGGTCGTCATCCACCTGAACGGTTTCCAGATAGTGCATCAGGGTCGGACCCTCATACCAGGACGTATTCTCACTGGGGGTAAGGATATTGTCGCCCTTGAGCGCCGAGATCGGGATCGACATGATGTTCTCGATGCCCAGGTTTTTGGCGAAGGCGCGATACTCAATCTCGATATCCGCGAGCACCGCCTGGCTATAATCCACCAGGTCCATCTTGTTGACCGCCAGCACCACATGCTTGATGCCGAGGAGCGACACGATGAAGCTGTGGCGGCGGGTCTGCGTCAGCACGCCCTTGCGCGCGTCGATCAGCAGGATGGCGAGGTCGGCGGTCGAGGCACCGGTCGCCATGTTGCGGGTATACTGTTCATGCCCCGGCGTGTCGGCGACGATGAACTTGCGCTTGTCGGTCGAGAAGAAGCGGTAAGCGACATCGATGGTGATGCCCTGCTCCCGTTCAGCCGCGAGGCCGTCCACCAGAAGCGCGAAATCGATATCCTGCCCTTGGGTGCCCACCTTCTTGCTGTCGGCTTCGAGCGCGCTCAGCTGGTCCTCGAAGATCAGCTTGCTGTCATACAGCAGGCGACCGATGAGGGTGGACTTGCCGTCATCCACGCTGCCGCACGTGATGAAGCGCAGCATGGATTTGTCTTCCTGGGCCTTGAGGTATGCGCCGATATCTTCGGCGATGAGGTCCGACTGGTGCGACATCAGAAATACCCCTCTTGTTTTTTCTTTTCCATTGAGGCGGTGGCGTCATGGTCGATCACACGGCCCTGACGTTCGGACGTGCGGGTGAGCAGCATTTCCTGAATGACGTCGGTGAGCGTTTCAGCCTCACTTTCGACCGCCCCGGTAAGCGGGTAGCAGCCGAGCGTGCGGAAACGAACCATCTTCATCTCCGGCACTTCGCCATCTTTCAGCGGCATACGGTCGTCATCGACCATGATCAGCTGGCCGTCACGTTCCACCACCGGGCGCTTTTTCGCGAGGTAAAGCGGCACCATCGGGATATTTTCAAGGTGGATATATTGCCAGATATCCAGCTCGGTCCAGTTGGAAAGCGGGAAGACGCGGATGCTCTCGCCCTTGTTCTTGCGGGTGTTATAAAGGTCCCACAGCTCGGGGCGTTGGTTCTTCGGGTCCCAGCGGTGCTGGGCCGAACGGAAGGAGAAGATACGCTCCTTCGCGCGGGATTTTTCCTCATCCCGGCGCGCGCCGCCGAAGGCCGCATCGAAGCCGTACTTGTCCAGCGCCTGCTTGAGCGACGCGGTTTTCATGACATCGGTATGATAGGCCGACCCGTGGGTGAAGGGGCCAACGCCCGCCTTCACACCTTCCTCGTTGATGTGAACGATGAGGTCGAGCCCCAGGTCCTTCGCCATCTTGTCACGGAATTCGACCATCTCGCGGAACTTCCAGGTGGTGTCCACATGCATGATCGGGAACGGCGGCTTGGACGGATAGAAAGCCTTCATCGCCAGGTGCAGCATGACGCCGCTGTCCTTGCCGATGGAATAGAGCATGACGGGGTTTTCGGCCTCGGCCGCAACCTCACGCATGATCTGGATGCTTTCGGCCTCAAGCCGTTTCAAGTGGGTCAGTGTTTTGGTCATGAAAAGTACCGGTACCCTTACATTTCTATTCAAGCATAGGCTTTAAAGATGGGCAGGCTTTAGCGCAAGGGGAACCGGCCAGAAAAGATATTTTTTCTTTTTTAAGGGGAAAATGAATATTTATAAGAAAAATAATCTAATGATTATAAATTGTTAAAATATTTAATTTTGAAAAAAATATTTATTAAAAAATTTTACCCTTTAGATTAGGGCAGGAGAGACAGGAGCCTCCTTCAGCGCAGCAGGGTTTCCCACCCGTCAGCGAAACAGTGTTTCCAGGATATTGCCGAGCTTGCGCAAGGGTTTGAGGGCCTTCTGAAGTGTGCCTTCCACCGCTTGCCGGGCCGCCCTGGCCTCCGCGGCAATATCGGCGACCAGCGCTTCGGCGCTGTAGCTCCGCCGTTCGGGCCAGCGCACATAGCGCGCATAAACGCACAACAGGCCATAAACCAGCGCTTCGATGGGCAGGACACGCCCACGCCGGGGCAGTGATTGCCCCTCAGCGGCCATGCGGTCGGCCGTCAGCCCCCAGCCAGCATAAAATGGCAGGCCGTAGGTGACCACGCGGCGGCCGCGCAACAGCGCCTCGAACCCGGTCAGGCTGGTCATGGTGTGGATTTCTTGGGCTGCGTCGATGCAGTCGATAATGTCGGCGTCGGTCACCACCTCATCCGCGGCGCGGTCCAGCACGTCCTGGGGCACAGCGCCTTCCCGGTTGCCACTTGCCACATCCGGGTGCGGTTTGAAGACGATATAGGCGTCCGGCATATCTGCACGCACCGCTTCGAGAAGCGCGGCGTTGGATTTGATTTTGGGCGAACCATAACGGATGGACGCATCGCTTTCCACCTGCCCCGGCACCAGCACGACCGTCCGCCCCCCGGCCCTTGCCTTAAAATCCAAAGCCCCTTGCACGCCAACATTATATTTGCTGACCCTTGAGGCCAGCAGCGTTTCAATGAGCGACCGGCCACGCTTAAGCTCCCGCGCATGGAAGCCGTGGGTCATCAGGAAATGCTCAAGGTCGCTTTCCGCCGTGCCGTCATAATAGATGCCGCGCCGGTCCAAAACCAGCGACGCCGGGCGCCGGTAATCACTGCCGAGACCGACCGAACGCAGGAAGCCGTCCTCCATGCGCCAGACCGGGATATGCGCGGGCACATGGCCGAGCACGTCATCATGCTTGCGGCCCCAGGCGATGACCACATCGTCATCATTGAAAGCGAAGTCCTTCACCTGCCCCGCCGCGATATGGCGCACCTTGCCGATGCCGGGGCCGAAGAATTCATGGGCGAACTGGCGCCGCCAGGGCGAGAAGCCGACTGTCAGCGCCCGTGCGCCTTCCGGCCGTTCGATCTGCTTTTCCGCGATCAGGAAATCGAGCACGTCCTCAAGCTCCACCGCGTCGTGGGTGAAGGGGTCGATATAGCGGGAATAAAGGATACAGGCGGCGGCGAACAGCTCAGCCACCGTACGTTTCGCGGTGCGGCGCTCGGTCGTGATCTTGTCGTCCGTCAACCCCCAACCGGCATAGAACGGCAGCCCGAAACAGGTGACAGGCTTCCCGGCAATCAGCGCTTCAAATCCCATCTGGCTGGTGGCGACATAGACATGCCCGACCTCAGCCAGCAGCGCCTGCGGGGCGACCGCATCGGCGATCATCGTCACCCGGTCCGGCAGGCTGTGGGCGATGAAATGCCCGCGCTTTTTGCCGACCAGCACATCCGGATGCACCTTCAGAAGCACTTCAGCGTCCGGATTATCATCCAGCGCCGCGTGCAGCATGGCATCGAAACAGTCATCGCCCGCGAGACCGAGCGACAGCGACATGTCACCGAACGTCTGGTCGACCACCAGCACCTTGGGGCGCGGGATGGCGTCAAGCGTGGCACGGAGGGCGGCCGGAACCTCCAGCGGGCTGCGGTTATATTTGGACAAGCGCCAGCGTCTGATGCGCTCCATCGCGTCTTCGGCACGCGCGATCAGCTCCGGCGTGACCCAGTCGTCCCGGTTCAGAAGGTCTTCAAGGTCGCTTTCATGGGTGGCGTCATAATAGATGCCCTTATGGTCCAGCACCATGGCCATGCGCCGGTCATCGATCGCCGGGTGGCTGAGATAAGCGAAGAAGCCGTCCTCCAGATGCCAGTACGGCAGGCCGGACTTTTCGGCAAAGCGTTTGGCCCCGTGGGTGTTTTCCTTCTTGCCCCAGCCGACGACCACATCGCCTTCGCGCGCGTCCCCGAAGCCTTTCTTGACCGGAACACCCAGAAGCGCGGCGATAAGCGGGTCCCGGGCGATACCGTTCGAGGCCGTCAGCGCCCGGCTTACCGTCGTCATGCCCTCCCCGCCAAGCTGCTTCATGTATTCGCCTCCAGGAAGCAGCGCACGGCCTCCAGGTCTTCCGGCGTATCCACCCCCGCGGGCGGCACATGCGCCACCGGCACGACCATGATCTTGAGGCCGTTCCACAAGGCGCGCAGCTGTTCCAGGCTTTCAAGCAGTTCGGTGGGCGCGGGCGGCAGCGCCGTCAGCGTCTTCAGAGTGGAAACCCGGTAGGCATAAATGCCGATATGGCGCTGGTAGGGAAAATGGCTGGGGTCCGGCATATCCACACCGCGGTGGTGCGGGATGGCCGCGCGGGAGAAATAGGCCGCGAAGCCGCTTTTGTCGGTCACCACCTTCACCATGTTGGGGTTGGTGATGTCGGCCGCCTCGCGGATCGGGTGGCTGGCCGTCGACATGGCCGCGGCGGGATGATGCTTCAGGCTGTCACCCACGACCCGGATGAGCGCGGGCGGCATCAGCGGTTCATCACCCTGGACATTGACGACGATATCGTCATCGGCCCAGCCCATGGCCTCCGCCACTTCGGCGATCCTGTCGGTGCCGGAGAGATGGTCATCCCGGGTAGGCACAGCCTGCCCACCAAAGGCTTCAACCGCCTTGAGGATGCGGGCATCATCGGCGGCGACAAAAATATCGTCCGCGTCCGTCGCAGCTTCTTGCGCACGGTCCCACACATGCTGGATCATCGGCTTGCCCGCAATGTCCGCAAGCGGCTTGCCAGGCAAGCGCGTGGACGCATAACGGGCGGGGATGACGATCTTCATGCGCTTGGGCCCTTGGTCATTGGGTCAGTCCACCGTCGTGGTGGGTGTCATCCATATACATGGCGTCCATCAGCGGGGTACCCATACGGTCGGCCAGATATTCGCACACTTCGCGGACAGCACCATGCCCGCCGCGGGCGTGGGTGACATGGTCCGCCACCATATGGACGGCGGGCACGGCATTGGCGGGCGCAAGCGGGTGGCCACAGGCTTCCATCACCTTCAGGTCCACGAGGTCATCGCCCATGAAGGCGGCTTCGGAAATATCGATGCCAAGACCATCGCAGATTTCCTGAAGCGCTGCCAGCTTGTTGCCGCAGCGGAGACGCCGGAGCTTGATACCAAGATCATCCAGCCGCTTATTGAGGACCGCACTGTCGCGCCCCGAAATGATGGCGACCTTGATCCCCAACCGCTCCAAGAGCTTGAGGCCGAGCCCATCCTGCGCGTTGAAGGCCTTCATCGCCTCACCAGCGGCGGAATAATAGAGCGTCCCGTCGGTCAGGACACCATCAACATCAAGCGCGAGAAGTTTCACTGTCATTGGTCTACTCCGTCACCACCGGCGGGAAGCTTTTGGCCAGGTCATCGATGGCTTTCATCTGGGAAAGATAGGATTCAAGCGCAGGGAGCGGCAGCGCACACGGGCCGTCGCACAGCGCCTCATCCGGGTTGGGGTGCGCCTCAATGAACAGCCCTGCGATGCCGAGCGCCATGCCGGCACGGGCGAGCGCCGCCGCCTGTTCCCGCCTGCCGCCCGCGCTGTCGGACCGGCCGCCGGGGCGCTGCAGCGCGTGCGTGGCGTCAAACACCACCGGCGCCATGCCCTTCATCAGGTCCATGCCGAGCATATCGACGACAAGGTTGTTATAGCCGAAGCAGGAGCCGCGCTCACACAGCATCACGGTTTTGTTGCCGCTTTCGGCGAATTTCCTGAGGATATGGCGCATTTCCTCAGGCGCGAGGAATTGCGGCTTCTTGACGTTGATCACCGCGCCGGTTTTCGCCATCGCGGTGACAAGGTCTGTCTGGCGCGCGAGAAAAGCCGGCAACTGGATCACATCCGCCACCTCGGCCGCGGGGGCAGCCTGGAAGGGCTCATGCACATCCGTGATGACCGGCACGCCAAATTCGGCCTTGATGTCGGCCAGCATTTCGAGGCCTTTTTCGGGCCCCGGCCCGCGGAAGGAATGCACCGACGAGCGGTTCGCCTTGTCGAACGAGGCCTTGAACACATACGGAATACCGAGCTTGTCGGTTACCTCGACAAAGCGGCCGGCAACCTCGAACGCGAGGTCACGGCTTTCCAGAACATTCATGCCGCCGAACAAGACAAACGGCCGGTCGTTGGCGACCGTGACATGATCACCGATACTGACAGAACGGATCATCCTCTCCCCCTTGGCCGTCTCACGCGCGGAAGAGGTTCACCGGTGCGCAAGATGGAAAAACGTTACCTGCCATGGCTAGCGCCAAAGGCGAAAAAGCGCAAGGCTGCATGGGGGTGGAGGCCTACTTATCCGGCGCGGTTATAGAGAGGGTCGGGGCGGCGGCTG
Organism: Kordiimonas marina; assembly: GCF_023006325.1. Classification (GTDB taxonomy): domain Bacteria; phylum Pseudomonadota; class Alphaproteobacteria; order Sphingomonadales; family Kordiimonadaceae; genus Kordiimonas; species Kordiimonas marina. The sequence continues at coordinate 663,720 of NZ_JAINDF010000002.1, read as the reverse complement.
GCCTTATCGATCCAGCTGTCGAGCTTAACCTCTACAGGCTCAGCCGACACGAAGGACAGCACCAGCTGATATTCAGGCAGGAAATGGAACCAGATCATCGCGGAGTCGCGGCCCCCGGGCGTCGGCGCCTTCAGCCGTGGGTGGCCGGAGCTGAGGTCCAGTTCGATCTGGCGCAGGTAGGGCATCAGCTTGCCGTCCTCCATTTTCACGAAAGATTCGCGGATCGCCCACAGCGTGAAGAAAAGAATCTGGCCTTCGGCCTCCGGCATCGCACACAGAAGTGCGGCTTCCTCTTCCGGGTAGCGGCGTTCGGCCACACGGCGCCAGTTCACGGTAAGGTCTATCTGTTGGATATCGATGCCCACGGGGGTGGTGTCGCTGACCGCGACGGCGGCGATGCCTTCTTCAGCAGACCCGGTGTGGGAGACGGAAAAGAACGGCGGCTCCTGGGGCGAAAAGCCATCGATGGAGATACGCCCCGCGCCTTCCTGCACCAGTGGTACCGCCTTCGGCAGCAGGCCCATATGCTGCCCAAGCCGGGTGCGCAGCATCGACCGCGCAGTCACGAAGGACGGCCGTGCGCCTTCATGCATCCCGGCAAGACGTTCATGTTCTGAAGGGGACAGAAGCTCCTGTCCCTGGAGGGCGGGGTCCGCTACGCGCACCGCCAATGTAACCTGTTCAACCGCCATAAAGCGTTCAGCCCAACATCTTTCGACGACCCCCAGGCCCCGCTATGCCACGGATGGCGCGGCACGGCAAGGGCTGGAAGGGATCAGCGGCCCTTATGGCGCCGGTCTTCGCGCGTCCGTTTGTTGGACTTTGGCCGGTCCGGCGGCATGAGGCCGGAGCGTTTGGTCGGCGCGCGTTCGGCATCGGTGCCGACATAATTATCCACCTGCAGGGTCCACTTGAGGTCATTCACCAGCCGTTCGAGCCGGAAAAGGTCGTCATTGCCGCGGCAGCCGGTGTCCCAGCGCACATGCTTGTCATAGTCCTGGCTTTTGACCGTGATCTCGATCACCGAATGGTCAGTGGCCTGGATACGGCAGGCCTTGCCGGAATAATCGTCCTCCAGCGCGTCAAAATCATACTGTTTCAGCGCCTCCAGCGCATCGAGGAAGCGGCCCGTGGTTGTCTGGTCTGACGCCTGGCCATGGGTTTTCGTGAAACGGCTGCCGTAGAAGATCACCCGGCCGTCGCCATAAAGCGTGATCGAATACACCGCGCACGAGCCAAAGCACGGCCCCTGTTCGAGCTTGATATATTCCATGCCGGTCGGGTCATGGTCGGACGCGCTGGCGTCCGGGCCGCTGCCGTCATCCTCGGCGCAAGCCGTCAGCATCACCAGTGCCGGCAGGAGTGCCAGCCGCACGGCCTTTGTGAAGATCCCCGTCATCCTCTATCCTTCCGCCAATGTTGGCCCGCCTTGTTTATGGGCCCTTCTCTTGGCGCAATTGTGGCCCCGTCCCTTGCCTCCGTCAACATGGGGCGCATATTCACAAGGTGGTAAGGATTGTTTGCTAGCGTCCGGTCAAGGATGCCCCCCGCCCACATAAACACAAAAGGCCCGGTTATGACCCCCACCCCACAGCCAGAGAAACGCCTTGGCGGCAAAATCCCGCGGGTGCTGGTGGTTGAGGACAATCCGGTGATGGGCCAGATCCTCGGCACGCTGCTCACGCACATGGGGCTGCATTATAAAACCGTGCCGGACGGCAAAGAAGCGGTGAAGACGGCGGAAGCGGCCCGGTTCGACCTGATCCTGATGGATATCATGATGCCGGGCATGAACGGCATGAAGGCCACCCGCGCGATACGGTCAGGCAGTGGCCCCAATGCGCAAACGCCGATCCTGGCCGTCAGCGGCAATGCCGACAGCATGGATGTGGATGCTTGCCAGAAGGCGGGGATGAACGGCCATCTCAAAAAACCGGTGGGCCACTATGCGCTGAAGACCGCGGTTAAAGGATTTCTGGATCTTCCTGAAACCGATAGGACCGGTGAGGCGGGGGAGACTGAAGGGAAGGAAGCGTCTTTCATCGTGGCGAAAGACGATGTCGACATCCTGAACTGGAAGGCCTTCCATGAATATGCCGCGCTACTGAAGCGCAAGCTGCCCAGGCTGCTGGCGGATTACCTGCGCGCGGCCCCGGACCTTTTGTCCGGCATCAATGATGCCCTTGGCGAAAAGGACCCCAAGAAGCTTGAGTTCCTGGCTCATAAGCTCAAATCCACCAGCCTGGTGTTCGGCGCGGAAGGCGTGTCCGACCTCGCGGCCCAGTTGGAAGCGCTCGGCCGTTCAGGCACGACCCAAGGCGCGCAAGCGCGCCTCGCTGAGTTGCATATCCAGTATGAGCGCACCCAGGCTGTGCTAATGAAAAAGCTGGTTGTCCTCAGGAACGCGGGTTAACCCCTTCCCCTGCGGCCCATGATCAACTTGGCCCTGTAAAACACCCCAAATTCTAAAATATCTAAAATTTTATGATTAACGCTTTGGTCACGATTGCGGGCCAAAACTGCTCCCCAAAGCGGCCATGAAAACAAAAGGGCCCATTCGTCAGGCATGTGTTGACACCTATTCCGGAAGAAGACCGGGAGTGCGAGACTGATGACGATACATGCGAGCATAGCCGAGACACCCGCCGATCAGCCCCCGATCGCGGTCTCCCCCGATGGTGAAACCGACGCACGCGCACCCGCACATGAGGGCCATGCGCTTATCGCCGATGACACGGCGGTGATGGCCAAGCTGCTCGCCGGCACGCTGACCCGTCTGGGCTACAGCTTTGACCGCGCGCAAGACGGGCAGGAAGCGCTGATGATGGCGAGCCAGACCCGCTATGACGTCATCCTGATGGATATCATGATGCCGAAGATGGACGGCCTGGCCGCCACCCACGCAATCCGCCGCCTGCCCGGTGAACGCGGCGATGTGCCGATCATCGCGGTCAGCACCAAAATGTCGGTGCCCGAGGTGGAAAGCTACCTCGCCGTCGGTATGACCGATGTCATCAAGAAGCCGGTCAACAGCATCAGCCTGCAGGCGCTTTTCGACAAGCACCTCAAAAGCGATGCCGATTGCACCGCCGCCACCTCCGACCGGGAAATCTGGCAGCGCGAAGGGGCGGTCCGGGACGAGCTGGATATCCTCAACTGGAATACGCTCAACTGCTATGGCGAGCTGTTCAAAAGCGGCATGATCGGTATTCTTGAGGATTTCCTGCACGCCGCTCCGCCCTTGATTGCCGACATGGGCAAAGCGGTTGCCCGCGGTGATGACGACAGCACCTGCATGTTCGCGCACCAGCTGAAGTCCACCGCCGAGGTGTTCGGGGCCGAAACCCTGTCCGACCTGGCGGCCCGGCTGGAAATTCTGGCAGGCAACGGTGAAACCCGCCGCGCGCCGGTGCTGTTTGCCAAGCTGCGCGCGGCCTATGTGGCCACCGAATCCGCCCTCAAGAAGAAGCTGGTGCTCCTTAAAAACATGGGCTGAGAAAGCGCCGGATCGAACATCTGATCAAACGTCTGGCCAGGCGTGGACCGACTGTGCGGTGCGCGCTAATGTTTTATTCACCATTTCCCGTTATAGTAGTTTTGATGCATGATGGCTTTGTGCATTGGGGTCTGCACGAGAGGTACCGCCGGGGCGGGCCACCTGAACGGGTGATTGGCTAACCCGAAGGCCACACGGCCACCCCGCCCCGGCATTTTCATAGCAAACATTGTTATTTTTGAACTTCCACGCCGCCAGAATGTACAGATCTAAGTACCGTTATCAGTTGCAGTTGGCGGGAAACTCTTGCGCCCCAAAATGAAATCTATCCATGGATCACGTGTTTTGCGAGCCCCGGAAAGAACGAGCATATCATTAATTGCATCCCCACTCGTATATGAGCGCAGCTTCGCGTAATTTGTTTTTGCGTTCTCCCAAAGTTGGTTGACTGCATCAACCAGCCGCTCTGCTGCTCTCGTAACTATTTTGTCGCTATGCTCATCTATTATCTTGATGACAAAATATGTTGCCACTGCCCCCAAAGCAAGGACTGCCCCAATACCCGAAACAAGTAATATTGAAGATATTACCGTCTCTGCAAGAGCCGAAATTGCCACAGTAGTTATAGCCCTAAAGACCCCCGCAGCCAAAGACTCCAAAGCTACTTTAATAGCTACCTTGGTCTTCTCAACCCAGTTTTCTTGAGAGATAATCTCAGCGATGTCTGATACCCATGCAAGATATTGCAAACCTTTCGCAGCCGGCCCTAGCCACCTTAAATACTTCTGCACCCCTGCCGTCACGCCCATCAGGTCCTTAAAAGTATTCTCAAATATTTGGGGGACTGCCTTTTTCAGTTTAGCTTGCCATATCCGTTTGTAGCGTGCTGATTTTTCGGGGTTAGTTGGCTTGCCTGGGGATAGTTGTTCGCTGTGGATAAGGTAATTTTTAAATTCTTCTTTTGACTTGTTGAGTTCATCTATTAATCGTTGAGTATTATCCTTAAATTTCCGAGTAATTAATGACCTCGTATCTTGTTTCGACGATCCCGTTTTGCCCATAAATTGATTGGCCATCACCTGAGTTTCTTGGATGGCCTTTTTCCAACTAAGCCGCTCATCTTTAACGCGCTGAATGAGCTGGACCAGGAATTCTTCAATCATCTTAGCTCGCTTTTCAATTATCTCTGCACCTGAGAATAAAAAGTCCGCGCTGGCAAAATAGGCATCATTGCGTTGCATATACTCCAACCAATCCGCTAAAATCTTGGTCACTTTAGTATGCACTTCGACCAATTGGCGGGCTTCCATCCGCTTCGATAATCCTGGCACCAGTTTTTCTGCCAACAAGGTTAACTGATCATCCGTTCTCTTTCGGGAAGAGGAGAGTGACATCTCTTCCATTGCAGCGAAAAGAGGCAATGCAATTTTGTATTCAAAAGGCCCGCTACTTAGCTGATACATCGAAAAAAATGTATCCGATGGCTTTCCTGCCCCAGATAAGCGCTCAATCACCCGGATAGTTGTAAAGGTCAGGCCACCCCCCCCCGCGGATCGCCAGTAGGCTGTCTTGCCCAGAACGGAACGCACATAAGCCTCGGCCGGGTAGAAAAGCTGGCCATCTTGATTGACGTCTGAGTTCATGATCTCCAGTGAGCATGTGATATGCCCGACCGTATCAGCGCCGACATCCTTGAGGGCTACCTTCAGCCCCTCCTTAGCAAAAGCCTCAATGGCATTCATCAAGGCCCGGGCATCATTATCTAGAATCGGCGCCGTCCGGCGAATTCTATCAATTTCAGCTCGCGCAAAACTTTGCGCCTCCGGGATGGAGGTTAACGTATAGGGCCTGGGCTGAGCATTTAGCTGGTCTATGATGTCCATCTCACTTATCCCACGTTTCCCGTGAGACCCCCTTTATTTTCTCCACCGTCCTCAGGCCGCCGAGGCCGAGCATGGACATGAGCACGGTCACCAGCGTGTCGGAGCCGGTGAGCGCGGGCGGCATGGGCACGGCGGGGAAGAAGGCGGCGCGCGCCCACAGCAGGATGTCATGGCCGATGAACTGCCAGGCAAGGGCGGCGGCACACACCCAGCCCACGGCCGGGCGCCAACCGGCGACGAACACGCTCGGGTGCTCGGCCTCCGCCTTGTTGATTTCCATCTGCCCCAGGCCCGCCTTCAGCACCTGCATTTCAAGCTCATGCTCGAACTGCTGCTTGGCGTTCTTGTCCGGGATCAGCCGGTCCAAGGGTTCCTTGATGACATCGAGGATGGTGTCGAGGATCGGAATGCCCATTTTATGCCTCCGTGCTTTCTGCTGAATTCGGGGCGGTGTCAGCCGGGTGGATGCCCGTAAGCACCCGCTTGCCCCCCTTGCCGATGAGGATGGTCAGCGCCTCGCGCCGGTTTTCGCCCTGCCGCTTGTGGGAGATATGCACCCACTTGGCGAAGCTGCCGTCCGCGCGTTCGCGGGCCTCATAAATCAGTTGATCAAACGGCAGGTCCGGGTGGGCGGCCAGCGTGCGGGCTGCGTACTCGGTTTTCAGCCCGGCGACGATGATATCCGCCGCCTCGCCATAAAGGTGCTGGCTGGTGGGCGCACCGCCGATCAGGCGGTTCAGCGTCACGCAGCGGAAGCCGGAGGTGATGATCACCGGACGGCCGAACAGCGCGCGGATGGGCTCGAGGACCGCATCGCACAGCGCCTTCAGGTTGGCGATCTCGCTCACGTCACGCGGCAGGTTATAAAGCTGGTGTTTCTTCGCGGTTTCGCTGCGGGTAAATTCACGGAGCGCGAAGTTGGGCGACAGCGACAGGCTCGGGGTGATTTTCATTGCAGCCACTCCAATTTGTCGGTGACCAGGAAGATGAGCAGCCCGCCAAGCTGCGCCACCGCCACCAGCATCAGCTTGATGACAAGCCCCCAGCGGCGGCCGCATTCCTCCTCATGCCGCTCGATCCGGTCGAGCGCCAGCGTGGCCTTCAGAAGCGCTGCGTTGGCCGTGTGGCTGCCGTCGCCTTCGGGGAGCGGCAGCACCTTGCCGCCGGTGAAATACTCGCGTTTATAGTCCGTGCCAGGCGTCATGCCCTGCCTCCGTCGTTACAAAAAAAGGCGCCCGGTTCGGGGCGCCTTGGGAAGGGTTGGGTTTTGGTGATTGGGTCAGGGGGCGGTAATGGCCCCAAGTGCACTCATGGCGTCGATCCGCTGCCACCACCGGGCGGCGGCCTCGGCTAAATCCCGGCAGGCAGGGACAAGCTGGCACTGGATGTCACACCAGGCGGGTGTCACGTCCTTGGCCACAGGCCCCATGTCGGCCCATTCCAGATCAGCAGGATCGCCGCTGAAGGGCTGCATCAGGTCTCCTACCCGGTGGCATTCGTAAAGTCTGCCGCGGGAAACGGTGAGCACACCCTTTTCCTTGTTGGCGTCTTTGGGCGTCATTTTTGTGAGAGTACGGACCGCCACTTCGGCAAGGCCGAGCGTTATCGTTTTGTAGGGCGCTGCAACGGCAGGCGCACCTTCGGTAAGCGGGTGTGCGAGCGCATTGAAGTCTCCGTCCGTGAGGCTTGCGGTCAACAAAAACGCCGGACGGGCTGGATCAAAGCGCTCTACCGGCCGGACGTATATTTTTACGCTTGGGGTGCCGTCTTCCCCGGTGAACAAAAGGCGCATCTTTTCAAAGCACCCGTCTTGTTGGTCGATGACAATGTCATTGATTTCCATGGTGGTCCTCACGGTTTAGCGGTGTTGTGGCTACAAAGGAGATAATCCGGGTCTTCCCCGGCAAAATAACAATGGCCGCCAACTGAAAGGTGGCAGACGGTATGTAAACCCACGTCTTCAACCGCCAACACGGGCTCCCAACCGAAGCACCCATGCTTGAGAACAGCTATGTCACGACCAAGCATCTCGAAAGCGGCGCAGCTTTGTCCGTCCCGAAGGGTGATGGGCGTATCGGCCGCAAGTGTGAGCGCGCCGCCCCCATCCGTGACAAGCCGCACGCAGGGTACCGAGGGCTTCAGCTCATTGTGCTGAACTTCACCACATAAGTGCCCCGACCGATCATCCTCATACATGATCCAGAGCGCGTCACCCGGTCTGGCCTGCGCGGCGCGGGCGCCTTCATACAGCCACATATCTTCAGCCACGCAGCCGATAGGGCCCCCGCCCCCCGTCGAACCACTGCCGCCGCTCGCCGGTGTGGTAATGGCACCCAGATACATGGTGCCCGCTCCGATCGCTTGGGTATAACTGGTAGTGGCTTGGTAGGCTACGGCTCCCCCAGCAAAGCCGGGGTCGGAAAAATAGATATGATACTTGGTGGAGTAACTTAGGCCCGTTAATGGGCTGCTACTGTTAGTCCCGCCATAGGAAACCGTGAAACCTCCGAAATAAGCAGTAAAGGATGCTACTTGGATTATGGGCCCTCCTCCGGGGTCTGTGGACGATATCATATTGAAGGGACTGAAAGTCACGGCCCCACCGGCCACTACATCCATTGGCACCTTGTCCGCCTTGGTGAGCCGGCCATTGGTGGTAAGTGCCGCGGTTACCCGGCCATCGGTCAGCTCGGTGGGACGGCCGGTGACGTTGCTGCCCCAGGCCGCGCCGTGTGTCGCGGTCAGGTCCCCGGAAAAGAGGCCGCCATTCTGGTAGCGCAGCAGGTTGGCGCTGTCGAACACGCTGGAGGACATGTTCGGAAGGGCGTCTTCGGTGATATCGGCTGAACCGAAATAGCCGACCACGAAACCGTCAATCTCATACTTGGCGCCCGCCGACCCACCTGGGTCGAACCGGAAACGGGTAATGATGTTGTTGACATAATCTGTCCCGCCGGCCGTCAGCTCCCGCATGTCGAAGACCAGCACCATCCATTTGTTCTGGATGTAGGTCATGCTGCTGAGCGTCAGTTGGTAGCTTCCAACAAAGCCATGGCCGCCCTGGGTCATGTAATAAAGGACTGGGGTGGCGCCGATATTACCATTGATCGCCCGGATACGGACCCGCACGGCATAGGAGGACGATCCATCAATCGTCAGCCCGCTCGGGGACTTGAGCCGTACGCTGCCGCTGCCGTCATCGGTGACCAGGATGCTGTCCGTCCCGGCGGCCATGGTGCCGTAAAGCAGGGTCCAGCCCTGATAGCTGCCGCCCGCGAATCCCCAGCGCTGGCCCTGAACACCGATCACCTGGCTGGCATCGGTACCGTCAGCGCCCGCTGCACCGGTGGCCCCTGTCGCCCCCGTAGCACCGGTGGCACCGGTAGCGCCCGTGGCGCCCGCCCGGCTTTTGGTGACGGTGAAGACCTTGTCGACCGTGGTGCCGCCGTAGGTGGCCCTCAGGGTCAGGGTACCGCTGTCCGCCGTCATGGCGCTGATGCTATAGGCGCCGGTTGATGCGGCGATGCTGCCGGTGAGCCCGGTTTGGCCGGCGACCGAATAGACCACGCCGTTCCCGGTGCTGATGTCGGTAGTGCCGAGGAACAGCTTGAAGGTACCGCTCGCCCCCGTGAAAGACGATACCGTCCCGGCGGCATCCGCCGCCAGCGTGTGGGCTTCGTTGGTCAGGAACCCGGTAAGCGCATCGGCGCCGTCGGTCAGCCGCACGACCGTGATAGTGTCGCTGAGCGCACCAATCGTGGCCGTGACAGTGGCATAGGCCGCAGCACCGAAATCCGCCACCGCGAGCGTGCGCGCGTCGCCCGTGCCCGACAGCGTGAGCGTGCCGAGCGACGTGCCCGCAGCGTTATAGCCGGTCGCCGTGAAGATGACCGTCCCGGCATAGTTGGGGTGGACGGCGGTGAAGCCGATGGCCTGCCCGGACGGGTTCGCAGCCCCGGCCCCGGTGAAATTGAAGGTCTGGGCATCGGCCTGCAGGCTCAAAAGCCCGGCGCCGGCCGCGGCCAGCAGCCGCCAGTATGTGGTGTCGGTCGGGGCCGCGCCCGCCGTCGCCGCTGAACCCACGAAAATATAGCTGCTGCCCTCATAGCTGACGATATCGCCGTAGCTATAGAAGGTCAGCGCATCATAATCCCCCCGATGCACGTTGCGCGTGGCCGGCAGGACATAGGGCACGATGGCCCGGCCTTCGGTCAGCGACAGGCCGGTGGCATGGACCGTATCGATCGACGACACGCCTGACGGGTTTTGAACCTGAAGGCTCAGCCGCACCTTGGTGGCCCCCGTGGGCCAGATGCTGGTCACGCCGAGACGGCTGCCGTCCGGGTAGACCCAAACGCCGTAGGCCGCGTTAACGCTGGTGCCGTTCGCATCGAGGAAATTGAGCTTCAGGCGGGTCTGGAACAGGTCCGCCGTGTTGGCGCTGACCGCAGCCGAAAAAGTGATCGGATCACCCGGCACCATCTGGATATCCTCCGCCGGAATGTCGGTGCCGATGGTGTTGGGGCTGGTCCCGGTCGAAATCGTCGGGGTGACGGTGATGCCCGCCTTGGTATCGGTAAACATCCACAGAAGGTTGCCACTGCCCGCCGCGTCATTGCGAACCAGCCCATCATCGGGGATAAGCGCGGGGGTGACGGTAACGCTGGCGCCGTCCTTCGCCGGCAGCTTGGTACCGTCGGCGGACACACCGACCACAACGAAGGTGACTTGCTCCCCCGCGATAAAATCATGCGGCAAACCAAAGGCCTGGTCCCGCGTCGCCCCGAAATAGCGATATTGGCTTTCCGTTACACCGCCATGGCTTTCGGTAGTTTCCTGATAGATTTCGTAGTGATCGGCAGGACGACCACTTGCACCCGGCCTCCAGCTCAAGGAAAGCCGTAGGCGTTGGACCCCGGTTTCGGTCACAAGGCTTTCGGTAACAACAAGACTTTCAACCAGCGCGGGGGCTGCCTGGGAAAGGCCGCTGACGACGGTCGCATACGCGTCGAAAGCATCCGGCGACGCGGACGACAGGTCATGGATATCATTGGCGAGATCCACCGCCGTAATCTGCGCGGTCATTTCGCTGGCCGGCCGGATATCGATAATCACCATATCACGCGCGACACGGTCGACCGGACCGAAGACCACAAGGTCCCCCGCGGCGATATCGTGCGGCGGTGCAAGCGGCGCCATGAAGCTGATGGTATTGAACGACCCCACTTCCGTGACGATGCTGGAGGTGAGGACAATATCCCCCGCCTGCGCCCGCCGGATGGAGACAGCGTAGGTTTCCCCCGCCAGCATGGTGACCTGATCATCGAGCCTGAGGCCAGTGGCGTTGCCGCCGGTGTCGGTAAAGACCTCCATCACCCGCGCGCCGGGGAAATCATCCGCTGCTTCCGGCGTCGCTCCCGGCCCGCTCGGGCGCGGCACATCATGCTTGAGGAGAATATAATCCCCCACATTGTTATGGAGCGCATCAATGCTGGCCGTGAAGGTCACGGTTTCCGACCGCGCCGCCGCGGCCCGGCGGTAATATTCGGCATATTCCCAGGCCCGCAGGCGCTCGGTGATGCCCCGGGCGTCGATCTTGGTGATATTGGTCGCGGTTGAGGCAGTATAGGGAGAGGCGTAAGTGATAACCTCGCTGACCGCATAGTCATTGTTCCGGTCCTGAATACTGACCGAAACGCCGTGCGGCTGCGGCGACAGCTTGAGCGAACCCGAAACCGACTTGGTGTTCCGCGGTGTAAACACACCAAGCGGCGTCGTCTGCGTCCGGTCCATGGCCACGCCCAAACGCCCCGATGGCCCTGTTATGCGTGCCCGGCCCGCCTGGCCAATTTCCGAAAGAATGTCCCTCAGCCGCCTGCTCGCCGTCTCAACCCGGTCATAGCGGTATTTCACCCCCCCCAAGAAGGAGGAATAGCTGTCACACTCATCCCGCCAGGCGAGGATCGACGGCGTGTCGAGCGACGACAGCGGGATCTGCCATTTGGACGGCGTCCCCGGCCGCTTGACCTGAGCAGTGCCGGTCAGAAGCGGGTCGTCCCACGTGCCATAGCCGTGGGCTGCGTAAACGAAGGCATAAGCCGGGTTGCTGGAAAGATGGATACTCAGGTCGCCACTGGCCGCCTTGGTATCGTGCGGGTAAACCCAACTGGTGCCGTCATGGATCGGCATATAGCGCTGGACCCTAACCCGCAGGTTGGTCACCCCACCCGGCTTCTGGTCATTGAGCGGCAGTTCGAGGGCGAGAAGCGCGACCCCGCGGGCCTTGACCGGCGGCCGGTCCGTGATCGTGCGCAGTTCAAAAATATGCGCCTCGTCACGGATACTGTCCTTGTTGCTGCCCGAGGGCTCGACTGTGGTGCGGGTGATTTCAATGTCATATTTGCCGCGGCTCGGGAAATCGAGCGCGATCGGGAAGCTGCGTGGCTCCGCAGTCTTGTCCGTGACACTATAGACGCCGCTGTTTTGCTGGAGAATATAGGGGACTGAGCTATCCCCCGCGATCCGCATCACTTCCCGGTTGCTATCCAACACATTGCGGGCGGGAAGCGAACTCCAATTGTTTGTACCAGCCACACAGTAGCGCACAAAAAACGAAACCGTCCGGTTGGTGCGCTGGCCCTTGTCGTCATAATGAACAAGACCTGACGGGAACAGAAGCTCCAGCTCGGCCCGGTCGGCATTGTCCTGTGTGGTGATGATATAGGGCTGGTTCGCCAGCAATGTCGGTTGGTATTTCTGATCAGGGGTGACCTTGTCGGGATAAAGGCTGAGCGGCGCATCATCCGGCCAGCCTTCGGTATAGCCGAAGCGCACGCCCGAAAACTGGCTGAGCGGCGTGTCACCAATGGTGATGCTGCTTTCATCCACCTTCAGGGGGCCGTAGCCCAGGCAGAAAAGCGCGGTTTCCACGCGCCGCTTGCCGTTGCCCCGGACGATCGGCCAGGCGGCCAGGGGCGGCGCGAAAGTAACATCCCCCATGGGCACTGGCACTTTCCGGCCCGCGCCGAACGTGTTGTTGACTTCATTGAGATAATTGGTGCCCTTCTCCGTATCGGGTTTGGGCAGGGAAAGCGGCACCAGCGCGTTGATCGCCATTGAGCCTAACCCCGCGATCACCCCGGTCGCGACATGGGCGACAAGCGTGCTGGCATGGATGGTCATGGCCGTCAGCTCGCCGGACGCGGTGAAGCCGCCGCTGGTGGTGGCGAATGCCTGGGAAATAGCTGGCCCGAGATAATAAGCCGCCACGATCACGGCCACCATCAGCACGGAGCGCAAAACCTTGTTGTTGCCGCCTTGCGGGATCAGCTCCACCACCAGATGCTCGCCCGCCTTGAGCCGGGTGGTCATCCAGCGTTCCGGGGCCAGGGGCTGCGTGATCACCGCGCCGTCCTCCGAAAGCGACTGGATGCTGACCTCCAGACTGCGGTGCAGCTCGGCCGGGACATGGCCGTCGATCGCTTGCCAGACCGTGGTCCCTTCCACGAACTGGCGTGCCCGCACCCGGCCGAACCCTTTGGTACCGGACAGAACAGTTACAGGCCTGTCGCTTGCCGGCCGGGCAACATCGGCGGAGGCGGAAAAATCGTCACGCATAGGAGAAATCCTTGTATCTGAAAAAGCCCTGAAGGCGCGGCTGCCATATCGGGCTGTCATAACGTTCGGGCGTGCTGTCGGTGCCAGTGCGGGTGTGCAGCATCAAGCCGGGCCGGAGATAGATCCCGACATGGGTGAAAAGCGCCGGGGTGCCGAAGGCGAGGATGTCCCCGAAGGCGGGGTCAGGCACCGGCCGCCACAAGGGACCGTGGGCCTCCCCACGCATCAGCGGCCCGGTCTCCCGCGGGTTTCCGACATCGCGCACAAGACCCCGAAGGCGCGGTAGATGGACGCCCATCACGTCAGCGTAAAACAGGCGAACAAGGCCGTAGCAGTCGGCCCCGGTGTAATCCCGCCCGTGCGGCACAAACGGGATGCCCAGCCAGTCCGTCATCTCGAAAGCGGCGGGCCATGCGGCCGCGTCAGCCCGCGAACAGACCGGGGAACCGGGCACGATCCATCGTCACTTCAGGCCAGTCCTGATCGAGGTCCACCACCGGGGACAGCGTGCCCTCAACAGTGCTGTCGTCCCAGGTCACGTTCGTCAACACCATGGACCAAGGACCGTGCTGGGTGTCATCCGGGCTGGCGGCGAGCGCGACCTCGAGCGAGACATCCACCGTATCGTTGCTGTCCTTGAGCGGCCGGACGGCATCGGTGATCTTGCGGTCAACGTTCGGCAGGCGAAGCGAAGCATAGCTTGACCGCCTGTCATGCTGGCCAGGCAGCACAATATTGAACAGAACGCCGGTATAAAGCTGGCCGCCGCGCGTGACGTCCGTGCTGTTGCAAACAAGATAGAGCGGCCCATCGGTCAGGGATGGATGGCTGATGGTTAGGAAAACCAGCCAAACGTCGCCGGAGCTTTCAGCGAAAGCTGCCTGAAGTCCTGCGTTATTCATGGTCATACCGGCAGCTCCTCAAGCTTCAGGGAAACTTTCCAAAGGCCGCGCGTCTGTTCCGCCACGTCGGGTTCGCCAACAATACGGAAGGTGCGCGCGGTCCCGAACGGGTCCTTGAGGCCGGTGAAGGGCAGCGTGCCGTCCTGAAGCGTATTTTCGAAGAAGGTAAGGAACAGGGCGGCCGACGGTTCATCCATCTTGACCGCCACATCATAGTGCTTGAGCGCCAGCGTGGCGCGGCGGCGTTCGAGCGCAGGGCCCACCGCGGGCTGGAAGCTGACCTTGTTGGGCTGGGGCTTAACCCTGCCGCCAAAGTCAAGCGCACTGGGCACGCCTGTGGGCCAGATTGCTGTGGTCATAGCGGTATCCTTGAAGCTTGGGGGACGGACTGAGGAAAAGGGATTTGGCGTCAGGTCCCCTGCGGGGTCAGGCCGAAGCGGAGCGAGGCGGCATCCGCCACCTGGCCGCCACGGGCCAGGTCCTGCGCCACACGGCCGATGACGATATCAACAATATCGCCGCCATCTGGTCCACGCCGGCGGCTGGCCTTGGCTTCCCCACCTGAATGGTTGTTGATGATGACTTTGGTTTCAGGCACGGCCGTGGGCGCCGCCATCCCCATGGCCGAGCCTTTCGCGCCACGCGCCATCATCTTGCCGGTTTGTGCGGCGGTAAGGACGGTGGACATGCTGTTCGGGACAATCAGCTCCGGCCCCTCTTCCCCCACCAGCGTTACCTGCCCCGGCCGGATCGTGCCGCCGGTTGCGGCCGTGGTCACTGAGGCAAGCATACTGGAGAGTGTCGGCTGCCCCACGGCACTGCTGGTGGCTGCCGCCGCCGGGGCAGAAGGAAAGATCGCGCCGAGTATCCCCGTAAACAGGCTGCTGGCGCCCTGCGAGATCATATTCCCAAGCACGTTCTGCAGAGTGCTCGCGATCGACTGGCCCACCGCCTTGAAGATATTCTTGATGGTGCCGCCCAGGTCGTTGAAGTCGATCTTCACCTTCTTGACTGCGTCACCAACACCGTCCTTGATCGACTTGAACAGCGTGTCGAACGGGGACTTATGTTCCGAACTGCCGTCCTTGCCCTTGTTCTTGGCGTCTTTCGCGGTCGTCTTGGTGTCGGCTTCGCTACTGTCACTGCCCGTAAGGCCAAGAAGTTCGGGGATTTTGGCGGTCACGCCTTTGAGCTGGGCCTTGGCCCAGTCGGCGATGCCGCTGAAGAGTTTCGACATTTTGGCCAGGACATCAGAGAGGCCGCTGGCCGAAAAAAGGGAATGGGTGCTCATAAGGCGTATCTTTCCATTAGGTCGTTAAGCTCCGCCCGGGTCATGGCGGCGGGGGTGTCGTCGGGCAGAAGGCCCCGGCTGTCGAGGACGGCATTCAGCGCCAGCAGAAGCTCCGGCAGGGTTGCGCGGAAGGTGGTGGTGGGTGACCAGCCGAGAAGGCCGGCCGCTTCCATAACCCAGGCCCAATCATCCGCCTCTTCGCTGTCCGGGCCGTCCCCGGTCAGGCCGCCGTCTTTTTGGCTGCCGCCGCTTTGACCGCCGGGGCTTTGGGCTTTCCCGCGGTTGCACCCCCGGTCAGCGCCTTGGTGCCGGCGGGTGGGTTGAGCGTGGCTTCAAGGCAGGCGGCGATGGCTTCAGCCGCCTGCGTGAGGCCCGCCTTCACCAGCACTTCCGCTGCTTTCTTGACCGCCGCCTGGTCGGTGAAATCACCGCCGGTCATGGCGAGATACAGCATCGCCATGTCCCCGAGCCGCCCTTCGGGCAGCCGTTCGGCGAGGAACGGCACCAGCCCGACCCCGAGATGGTCCTCAAGGTCGATCATGGTGCCGATATCGAGACGCAGGCGCACGGTGCGCGCGCCCACCTTCAAACTGCTTTCGCCGCTGATTTTACGCGCCATCCGCCGTCCCCTTAAACCGCTGCGACAAAGGTGATGTCACCAGCAGACGTCAGCGAGATATGGTAAGTGACCTCACCATTATGCTGGCCGGTCATCTGGAGCGACTGGATCGCGAAAGCACCGGTATATTCACCCAGGCCCGGGGCGATCAGCTTACACAAGGGGTTGGTGCCTGCCATGGCATGGCCGTGGGCCAGCGCGAACTGGGTATCGCCAAGGAACACGCCGTCACCAGTGACTGTAATGTGCCTGAGCCCCGCGTCTTCCATATATTGCTGGAAGGCGCCGGTATCCTTGTTGGAGATATCGACGGGGGTGTTGTTGATGGTGAAGCCGTTCGAGCGGAAGCCGGCGACGGTCAGGTAATTATTGGTGCCGTCGTCGATCTGCAAGATCAGGTCGCGGCCTTTTTGCGCGGTCATGGGTATATCTCCTGAAAGGATGAGGGGAAAGAAAGGCTGAGACCGCAGTCTCAACTGGTTGAAAATCGTTTATGTGGAACAGCCCCGCCATATGCTGGCGCGGGCTCCCGGGGGTTGATCGCGGTCTTGATTGGGGGCAGCGGATGGATCATGCTGTCCGCCATAAGGGTGCCGGGCACCCACAAAAACATTCAGGCACACCGTAATTCAGACCACAAAACATCAGGCAGGACCCATTTCATGAAAGCCCTTATTGCCGCCATTGGCCTTCTGGCCCTTTCCATGCCCACCATGGCCGCTGACGACAGCACCGCCGCCGAGATCGCCGCCATGCGGGAAGAGATCACCGCGCTGCGCAGCAACATGATGTCCCTCAATGTCAAACTGGCTGACATGCAGGCGATGATGCGGACGATGAACGCCACGCTCCAGCAGATGCACAAGGCCGAGGCCACCGCCCAGGCTGCCACCCAGCCCAAAGGCGGGGACGCGGACTGCACCAAGAAGCTTGAGGCGTACAAAACCAAGCGGGACAAGCTTTTGTCGCTTGGCTACACGCCCGAACACCCGGACGTGCGTAACCTGGGCATCGCCATCAAGCAGCTTGAAGTCACCTGCGTTGCCCAAAGTGGTCAGGCCAATAGCGGCCAATAAGCCTTACGCCTCATAGAGAAGCGCGCTGTAGCTCAAGCGGCCCATATAGAGGCTGCCGCTTGCGCTGTAGCTCCTGCTCACCCCTGCGCTGTTCAGGCTGAGGCTCACGAGCGTATAGCCGGTGACGGCCAGCTCCGCCGCCACCAGCACCTTATCGGCGCGGGCGATCAGTTCTTTCGCTTCCATCTGGCTTGGCTCATTGGACCAGAGCTGGATCTCGAACAGCACGGACGCGCCGCCCCTGTCCTTCAGCCCGTGGTCGGATAGGCTGGTGTCGCCCATGGCGAGATAGGGGCACTGAGCCTCCTCCACCGGTTCGTCATAAAAGCCGGTCAGCATTGCCGCTAAATCCGGGTCCGCCTTGAGGGCGGCATACACCGCCACCTGCAGCTTATCGGCGCATAGGGCCGTCATTGTGGTCATGGCTTACCTCCCGCCCTAGGGCATGATTTCGCTGGCTGAAAATTCAAGGAAGCGCCGGTCCGCGCCGGTGGCCCGGCTGCTGGTCACCCGGAAGGTGCGGCCCTGCCAGGCGATACGGCGCGCGCCCCCATAGCCCTCACCCGCATGGGTGCGGATGGTGGCAGTCACCCCCAATTCCTGCCGGGACGCGATTGTGCTGAGGCTGCCGCCCGTCAGCACCACCTGCGCCCAGGCGTCGGCGATGATCGGGGTCATCAGCGTCATGCGACCGCCTGCCCCCTGCAGCTTTTCCTCCCGCATCAGGGTGATGCGGTCGCGGAAATCACCAAGGACGGTCATAGCCGCCGCTCCCGATAGGGCAGCAAAATCTGTGCGGCACCGCTGGCGCCCAGGGCCTCGCCCTGGTCATCGCCGCGGTGGCTGTAAAGATGCGCGACCAGCATCAGAAGCGCCTGGCGGATCGCCGCTGGGACATCGTTCCAGCTTGGGCCGAAGCCCGCGGTCACAGTGATGCGGATACCGTCGGCCACCTGCCCCGGCGCGGGCCAGGCCGCGCCCTGCTTGCGGTAAAGCCCCGGTTGGTGGCCGGGTTTGAGATAATAATTGCTGGCGTCCCATATGCTCCCCGTCCCGTCGGCGGCGAGGATGGTCACGTCCGCAATCGCGCTCACCGGCCGGACCGGCAGGCGCACGAAATGACAGGCTGTGCTCAGTGCGGGGATCGCGCCGTCACGCACGCCGGACCACCAGGGGCTGCCGTCCGCCGTCTCACCGGGCCATGCATCCAGATAAACGGCCACTTGCCTGTCGGTCAGCGCCAGGCCGAGGTGGCGTTCGACCATGTCGCGCGCGGCGCTGATTAGCGCACCGAGGGCGGCATCTTCGACACTGCCGTCGAGCCGCAGGTGGTCTTTCACTTCCGCCAGCAAAAGCGGTTCGGCGGTCGGGTCTGTCAGGGTTTCCAGTCGCATCTTATTGCTCCATCACACGGATCGTCAGGCTGCGGTCGGCGGTACGGCCGGCGCTGGTGGTACCCCGGCAGGTCAGGCGGTAGCGGTCACCCGCCACACCGCCGGACACATAGGTGCCCTGCAACGCGCCGCCGTCGATGGCGGTGCCGATCTGCAGGCCGGTGGCCGGGGCGACCGACCAGGCGGCGCTCGTCACCGTTTCGCCGTCGGTCAGCCATGCCGACCAGTCGATGCTGTAATCGACGTCGGACGACGGGTCTTTTGCATATACGCTCATCATCAATTCCTTGGACTGGGCTGGGGGCTCGTTGGCGGCTGAAAAGCTTTATCCGCGCGCAAGGTGGAACCAACCACCGGCGGGCGGGCTGACGGTGAAGGCACCGCGCACAGCCTCAACCGCCCCCGTCGTCAGTTGCTGCACGCCAATTAGCGGGCTCGCAGGCGTCAGG
Organism: Kordiimonas marina; assembly: GCF_023006325.1. Taxonomy (GTDB): domain Bacteria; phylum Pseudomonadota; class Alphaproteobacteria; order Sphingomonadales; family Kordiimonadaceae; genus Kordiimonas; species Kordiimonas marina. The sequence goes on along the minus strand of NZ_JAINDF010000002.1, from coordinate 644,993 downwards.
GCCGACGGCAGCCCGAGAAGAAGCGTCATATAGCGCGTGGGCGGTAAGGTGACCGGGTTCCCCCAGTTGAGGGGATCGCTCGTAAAGGCGGCCGCCGCTCCCGAAAGCGGGGCCACCATGCCGCCCGTCAGCCGCAGCTGGCGATAGTCACTGCCGATAATCTCAGCCGCGCTGATATCCGCATAGGTCGTGTGGGCGGCCAGGTCCGGCACATAGGCCGGGCTTAGAAGCACGGCGGTGATGTCGGTATCCGCAAGCGGGTTCAGCGTGCCCGCCATCAGGGCCGCCAGTGTGGTGTCATAAAGAAGGAAAGGGCCTGCCGTCATGGCTGTCTCCTTATGGGTTGAGAGGGGACCCGCACGGGCGTTACTTGGCCGGGTACACGATATTCACGGCCGTGGGACCGGCCTGCACCGTACGCGTGGCCGCGGCAGCCGCACCGCGGCGGCTTGCGGCGAGGCCGGATGCCGTCTGCGCTGTGACCGGGCCGGACACCGCCTCGACAAGCACCAGGCTTTCCGCCGCCTGGCGGGTGGCCGGGATGATTCCAGCCGCCCCCAGGACAGCGCCCGCCAGACAATCTGACGCAAGCTGCATGGCTCTATCCTCAGCCTTCAGCCTGATCGGCGACCGGGGCTGCCTGGCTTACCTGGCAGGAAGTAGCGGTGCGGGCCATGGCCGAAAGTGCTGCGCACAATTCCATGAAAGCCGGGGCCTCGGCACCCTGGAGCGACACGCGCTCCATAAAACGCAGGGTCATTGCAGCTTGCTCGGCGGTGAAGGGGGCAGAGGATTGGTCGTGAGTCATTGGATCGTGTCCTTTCTGGGGGGATGAAAAAACCGGCCACCCAAAGGGCAGCCGGCGTCTGGAAAAATGATTGGGATATTACTTTCTTAGCAAGACACACGGGCGGGCGTGAAAGCGCCTATTTGGCCGCGGATCCGATTGGTATCGAAGCTTACAGCTTGATGCGCAGCGCGCCCGCGGCGGCGGAAATATCACACCTATCCATGTCGTAAATCTCCCGACCCTGTGGGTGTTAACTATTGATGGACCGGCCCTTCTCGCGCCATACACCGCCACGGTTTACAAAGGTGATCGTGTCGTCTGTGGTGGCAAAGGTGAAGGTGCCGGAGGCAAGGCGGATATTGTCGGAGTTATTAATCGTGACAATCCGCGTTCCGTTCGTGAGGACAAGCGTCAGCTCGTCACCGTCCACACCGCCATTGATCCGGGTCAGCGTGTCCGTTGCCGCCGCCGCTTCGGTGTCGACGTCGTGAAGTGACTTTGTGATCGTCACTACGCCGGCCGCTATCGTAAGGGTCGTGGGCGCTCCGAGACGCAGGATGCCGTCTACCGCCACGTTCCCTGTCGAGTGGACCGTTGCGAAGGTTCCGACATTGGCGGCAATATTGTTGTTAAAGTTGGTGTCCTTGTAGATGTTTATAACACCAGTCGTTCCTTGTACCGCATCGGCGTCATACCAGAACCAAGCGGACGAACCGTCCCGGAAGTACATATCCCCGGCTTGCGTGGCGTGCGTGCCCGCATAGCTTACGACATTTGCACCACTATTAACTGCGCTTCCCCCGGACACATACAAGACGCCTGTGTCGTCCGACCGGGTAATATCACCGCCGACCGTGAGGCCAGCACCCGCATTTACCGAGCCGAGCGTATAGAGATCGCCAGTATCAGCGGTCAGGGACATCAAGGCGATTTCTGTGCTGTTCTCCCACAGATAGCCTTGCGTTGCGTGGTTATAAACGCGGTTTCGAACATGGACCCCGACGCGGCCATCTAGCGCCGCCGCCGCAATCCCGTTTGCAAGGGACTTACCGGCCCCAGCGGAAGCCATATAGATCGCATAGCTACTGTCAAGCGACGACCACAACCATAAGCCATAGGCGCTTGTTCCATCGACGGCGTTTTGAACACTGAGCTTTGCGCCGCCATCCGCGACAAACTTCGAACTCAGCCCGAGCCCGAAAGCGTCAAAGCGCCCGACCTCGGCCCCACCGATGTTGAAGATGTGGTAGTTCGTCGCGTTCCAACCCACAATTCCACCGGCGTTAACCGCGACGCCGCCCGCAAGCGTGCCGTCGAGTTGTTTCAGGTCGAGGGCGTTGGTGACGGTGCTATTCGCTGTTGCTTGTACGGTTGCCCCGCCACTGGCGGTGAACAAGCCACCCACAGACATATTATAGCTTTGGAAGTCCCACAGGTTCACAGACGGGTTAAACTGCCCGACAATCGTCGTGCCGATCCTGAAATTGAGATAGTTCGGCGTTGTGGCTTGGCTCCCGCCGAACAACTGGATATTCGCGCCAGTTGTACTAGAAGAACCGCCCGAAATATTCAAATTGCCCGTATCACTGGCGGTCCTGACCCCCTTAAGGTCTCCGATCGTCAGGTCGCCGCCAACCGTCAACAGGCCTCCGGGGCCGATAGTAACCCGCTCCACGCCGTTTGTGGTGAACGACAGGGTTTGTCCGGTAGAGCTGCCGGTAATTGCCAGCGACGAGCCCCAATACAAGCCTTTGGCTTCGTTCATGTATAGATGGTCGGCGAGGTATCCAGCCGCCCCCGAAAGGTTCGCAGCCGTGGTGATATTACCGCTTGCAGATAGAGCCCCACCAACTGACACATCACCCGCCGGCGAGACCGCGAAGAGGTCCGCCACACCCGCATTGACACTGCGGACCTGGATGAGGTCGCCCGTCTGGCCGGAAGTTCCTTCGATCAGAAGCCCGATGTTGGAAACTGTCGAGCGGTTGGCAATGTTGACCAGGGCGCCTCGGTCGACCAGACCGAATGCCGACCGGCCCCGCATGGTACAAGCAAGCGTTTGGTGATTGCCGGTGTCAACATCCAGCATGACAGCCGGAGCGGTGGAGTTGATGCCGAGCCCGAGATTGGCAGTCGTGCCGATATTGCCTGAGAAGTTAGCATTATCGTCCGTGCCAATACTCAAGACAGTGACCCCACGCTTCTTAATAGCGAAGGAACTCCCCCCCGTGTTCAGGCGGTCAATATCGAGCGTGAGGTTGCCATTTTGGGCATCGATTACCGTTTCTGCACCAGTCCCCTGGTCGGTGTCTTGAAAGGTGATTTTGGGCGCGACATTGGCGATTGTTACGTTGCCACCAAATGCACCCCCGCCTGCGACCTCAAGGCCGCCGCTATTGGTGATCCCGAGCGCTTCGGTGAACGAGGTGTAGGCATCGCCTCCATAACCGATGGACAGCCGGTTGAGGTCGTTCTTAACGTGGAAAATGCTGTAGGTTGCTGTGTCCGGGTAATAGGTCGTCGCGAACTGCCCGGTTGCGGTGTCGCCGATGTATGTCCGCTTTTTATGGCGCACATTCTTGAAGAAGTCCCACAAGGTAGCGCTATCATCATATTGAAGGACCTTAACAGCGCCAGCATATGCTTCGATGTCATTGGCCTGGGTTGCGTGGCTTTCACCATACAAAAACCAGCGGCCACCCACGTTATAGGTTGTGCCGCCGCCGATCCCGAGAATGCCCGCGCCACCGCCGCGAAAGATGGACCCAGAAATAATGGCATTGAGCGCTTTTACGCTGCCCCCTGCGGTGATGTCGTTAACAGCGGTAATGGCATTACCGCTAATGATACTGCCCGCAAAGGTGGCTTTGCCCGTGTTGCCGTCAAACCGCGCCTGTTCGGCACCAAGTGCCGCAACGCCGAGGATGCCGGACGCGATGCTATAAAGGCCGGTGGAAGCGTCGGTCCTAAACCTGTAGCCCGGATACGTCGCGAGCCCAGCGGCAACCCGTATCGCGCCAGTCACATCAAGGCCGTTAACGTCGAAGTGTGCAAGCTCCGACCCTCCCAAGGTGAAGGTCGCGATTTGGTTCGTGCTACTCCACGAAAGCCATGGGTTCGAATTGGACCGGAAGACCATATCGCCCGGGTTAGTTAAATTGCCCTCGGCGTAAAGCTGAATATTCGCCCCGAAGGTGGTTCCCGTCGACGAGCCCGAAAGGGTTAACAGGCCACTAGCGGACGCCCCCTTGATATTGGCAAGGCTCGCCAGTCCCGCGACAGAGATCGGCCCCGCGAAGGTCGCACCGGCTGTGCCCGGCTCCAGGGTCAGGGCGTCATTGTTAAGATAAAGCGTTTGCCACTGAGCGAGATCGGCATCATAAGCGCCAATCCGCGTGCCCGTGGCGGGATTGTCGATCAGCACACCCGCGCCGGTGAGGGTGCCGAGGGCCTGCCCCTTCACCCAAAGTCCACCACCGGTAACCTGAGCGCCGCCACTGATTTCAGCTGTTGCGGCAGACATGGCGCCGGTGGTTGCAAGGTTGCCAGCGACCCCAACATCAGCGTCAAAGGACGCATTACCGGTGGCGTTGTCAACCGTCAAGCCGAGCCCTTGCGTATTGAACAGTTCCAGCGGCATAGAGCTAAGCGCCTGGACCCGGAAGGAGGCAGAAAGCGCGCCGATCGAGCCCTTGCTCGTGCCGCTGTCCGTCTGGAAATAGGTGTAATAGTTGGGACCTGTGCCGCCGATCTTGGCGGCGCGCGAGCCTTGGACAACAAAGTCCGCATTTGCCACAAGGTTCGTGGTATTACCCACAGTCAAGCCGCTGATCGCCCGGACGGACTGATCGGACGCCATCACGCGCATGCCTTCGAGCCCTGCCGCCGAGAGGGCAAGGTCGCCACCGAGGTTGCTCATGCCCATATCGGTTGCGCCGACAAAGCAAAAACCGGGTGTTGCTGCCGTTCCGCCGCCGACGCGCACAGCGCCCGTCCCCTTCACTTGCAGACCGCCCCCGTCAAAGCGCACGACTTCCGTCCCGAGAAGCGACACGCCGAGCGTGCCGCCTGCGATCCGATAAAGGCCAGAATTGGTTTCCGTGATCGGGGCGATAAAAGGCGCGGCCGCCGTGCCATTCGGCGTCGTGATCTGCCCACCGACCGAAAGCGCGCCAGTCAGCGCACCCGCGTCGGCGGCAATATCGCCCGTGACAGTGAGCGATGTGGCCGATAGCGCGCCGATGACGTCGAGGTCATTGGATGCCTGCCACTGGCCGAGGCTTTCGATCCATTCGAACGACACATTGGGGGACGTCCCCCTGTTGATGAGCAGCCCGGCATCGGTGGTCGGCGCGCCGGTGAGGCCGGCATTGAGCTCCAGAATGCTGTCGCCGATCGCCACCTGGTAACTGGTGTTGGTCACCAGGTCACCGTTCACCGTCATCGTACCGGCCACCGTGAAATCGTTATTGACCGTCACCGGGCCCGAGGCCGTGAAAGCACCGCCCACGGTGAGCGTGCCAGCCACTGCCGCCGTCTGCGTGCCGACATCCAGGGCCGTCACATCCCCTGCCTTGATGAGCACGTCTTCCACCGTCACGCCCGCGCCCGGGGTCAGTTCGCGGATGATGTCCGCCTGCTTGTCCGGGTCGGTGATATATTCGGTGGTCAGCGTGCACAGGATACGGGCATTACCGCTGAGGGTGATCGGGCCTGCGCCCACACCCTTGGTGTGCACCCCGCCTTCCAGCGTCTCCAGAACGGACGTCCGCGCCAGCGTGTCGGCGGCCGTCAGCGTCCCGGTGCCGACCTCAAAGTTACCGCCGTCCTCGATGACATAGGCGACCTGATCGCCGAGGCCGAAGGCGTCGGAGAAGCGGACAAAGCCGGTCATGGCACCCATGAGGGTCAGGTCGCCGGTTCCGACCGTGGTTGAATATTCGCGCACCCGGTTTGCGAGCATGATCAGGCCTCTTCTGTCTGGTAGTGGGGCGAAAGGAAAAAGGGGCAGCCGCCATCGGCCACCCCTTTCCGTGAAGGTTGGTTAGAGGGCCGCTTTAGGCGATAGAGAATTGCAGCAGCTTGAGCGCCGCATCATTGACGAGCTCGCCGCCCACACGCCGTGTGGCATAGAAATGCACATTCGGCTTGTCGGTGTAGGGGTCACGCAGGACGCGGGTGCCGGTGCGTTCCACCAGCGTATAGGCGCGCTCGAAGTTACCGAAGGCAACCGAGAGCGAGCCCGAAGCCACATCCGGCATGTCCTCAACCTCAGCGACCGGATAACCCAGCAGCATATCCGGCTGGCCCGCGGCCAGGCCCGGCATCCAGATGAAGTTGCCGTTGGTGTCCTTGAACTTGCGCACCAGCGCCAGCGTCTTCGAATTCATCACGAAGGTCGCACCCTGGCGGTAGCGCGGGTTCAGCGTATGGACCAGGTCAACCAGCACATCGGCGGGCGAGGTGGCATCAAACGCACCGTCCGTGCCGGTGGGCACATACTGGATATCCCCGAACGTGCGGGCGCCATCGGCCAGTGCGCTGGGGGTGTGGGTCAGGAAGCCCGTCGGCTTGTTGACACCGTCGCCATTCACGATAGCCGAGCCTTCCTGCACGGCGAATTCTTCAGCGACTTCTTCGTTGAGCCAGGCTTCGGCGTCGAACTGCATGTCATCAAGCGCGCGCTGGGTTGCGGCCGCGTTGGCATAAATCTCACCCGGGGTGATGGTGACATGCTTGAGCGTCGGCGTATTGGTATCAACGCGCGTACCGGTTTCACCGACCCAGCCGGAGCCAGTACCGCCGATATTGACGAGGCGCTTATAGTCGCTGGTCTCGATGGTCTTGACCTTGACGAGTTTGCGCATCGGCGACAGCACGCGGAGTTGCTTCTCGATTTCTGTATCGATCACGGTGGGCACGGCGTAGCTACCGTCACTGCCCGGCACGGTGGTGAGCCCCTTGGCTTCCAGCGCCTTCAGGCGGTCAGTGTTGCCTTTCTGGATAAAGCCCTGCAGGAAAGCCGACTTATGTTCGGCGTCCGAGCTGGAAAACTGGTCAGATGCCGCCCCCGGGCGGGCCATCTTGGTTTCGATGGCATCCAGGCGGTCCTTGAAGCCGAGGATGCACTGTTCAGCCGTCGACGAATAATCGTCGATGGCGGACTTGAGGTCCGTCATATCCATGACATGTCCTTTCAGATTCTGGTCACATTGTATGAGATTAGGCGCCCGCGCGGGCTGGGCCCGGCAGCGCATGAGGATCAGGCTTGTCCGCCTGCCTCACGCAGACCATGGGAACAGGCCATAGAAAAACCCGCCCCACCGGCATCTCACCGGTGGGGCGGGTTTGGGAACTTGCTACCCCGCAAAGGGGCTCACGCTAGGTGGGCACGTCAGCGCGCCAGAGCCCTGGCCGCTACCGCGTGCACTGGTCGGAATAATCTGTCTCGACGATCTTGATGGTACTGAGGGGAACAAGTCCACCACTATCGGAAACCGGGTTCGGGTAAAGCTTGCGCCCATCGGACGTAAGCGTGAACTTCTTCATATCCAGATTGAACCGCTCAGCAACCCGCTGTTTGAAGGTGCACAAAAAGCGCCATTCCTCCGACGTCGGAGCATAACGGCTCTGATTGCCTTTATAGTCGATATAGAGCCAGCGTTGGTCCGTCTTCAGATAATTCCAGAACGGCGCAGCCAAAGCAGGCGCCGTGGCACCCACCACCGAAAACGCCAGAACCGCCGCTGCAATCACTTTCCGCATAAAGTCACTCCCCCATAAATATCATCCGATAGTTGTGGATGATGAGGCGCGCGTGGGTGAATTGTCAAGCGTAGATGTTTCTGTTATGTTCTCATTTCCGCCCCAATTAGCTGCCTAAGCTTCCAAACCAGACACATTTGAATTTCAATCGGGCGATCGTCACACAGGCACCAAGACCCTGGGCAATACACTTACCTGTTGCACATGATGCCTGGTGCCCTACCATGGCGGCCATCACAGAAGACGGGGGAGACTGAACATGATCAAATATTTCGTCGGGCTTTTGACGGCCCTTGCCGCTTATGCCGCGGTTCAAACGCTTTCCCCTGCCCCCGCGCCTGCTCCGCCTGCGGCGCTGGCCCAAAAAGCCGCCCAGCAAGCGGCGAAGGAAGCCGCAGACCAGGCCACGCTCGAGACGCTCCGAAAAGCGGCAACCCCGCCCCAGTCGGGCGAGAACAAGGAAGCCCTCAAACAGGGGGCGCGCTACGGCCTGCCCTGGACCGGGGAGAACCGCGCCATCTCGCTGGACCCCAACCACCGGTTTGATGTCGACGACCCGGAGAATGCGCCGAACCCCGGGGACGATGTTCCGCTTATCACGCTCCGTGCCGCGCCGACGCTGGCGACCCTCAACCGCAAGGATATCCAGCGCATTTGCCTGTCCAAAATCCCGGCGGGGGATGTCATGCCGGTCATGTATGACGTCAACATCTGGTTCACACCGGAGGCGCGTGGCCGCATCGCTGACGCGCTCAAGGGTCATACGGGCGCGTTCGGCAGCTTCGCCATGCAAAGGCGCGGTATCAGCATTTTCACCGTCGACAAGGCCAAGGTGCAAGCCTTCCGAAGCCGCGGGGATGCGGAGCTATTGCCTGATATCAGCTATCTCGCCAATGAGACCACCAGCCTCGAAGCCCTTTCCATGGCTTTCAAACTGGCGGGTGGCAGCCATCTGGAGGCCTGCACGCCGCGTGACGGCAAGCCGGAGGATATCCCCGGCTATGCCCTGGCGCGGAAATACTGGGAGGCCTATGTGAAAGGCTACCCCGACATCGTCCGCCAGATGAAGGAAACGGAAAAACGGCCGAAAGGCGAGTAAGCCCCTGCTCCTTTTCAGAACCGTGCCCGGCCTAGGAAAGAAGCTGAACCAGAATTATCTGTCCATTCACGCTCAGGCTGCGCGCCCGGATCTGGATTTTCTGCCAGGTGTTGGGCGCCAGCAGGAGTTCCTCAGTCACCGGCGACAGGAATTTCTTGGTCACATAGCCCTCGGGTGCGACATATTTCACCTCCACTTCCACAGGCCCTTCAGCCTGGGACTCGCCACTGAAGCTGAGCCTCAGGGATGTCGGGTCCGTTGGGTGGCTGTAGAGAGTGTCGGACTGGTACCATACCCCCCAGTTCGGCGGCAAAAACGGCGGTGATACCGTCGCGATAACCCGCATTACCTGCGTGAAGTCCTTGGTGCCAAGCCGCATGGCGCTACGCTTGAGACGCTGGACCATCCCGGTGATCTCGGTGCTATCCGCCGTCTCCAGTTCCCCGGCGCGGAAGCCCTTGGTGGCGACGGCTTTGGCGCGGGAGCGGGAGAAACCGTTTTCCCGCAGGAAACGCTCGAACGTGCGCACGTCGGTAATGTCATCTTGCATTCTGTTGCCTTTCACGCTGGAGATGCGGGCCAGGTCATTGGCCGGGAAGGTGACGAGGGAGATTTCCATAAGGTCCGCGCGGGTGATGGTGCGCACGCCCCTAACACTGTCACGTGCGGCCTCCCGGGTGACGAAGCCGATCGAAAGCCCATCGAGCGCGCCCATTTTCAGAAGCGCGTAAGCCTCCAGCCCGCGGCCGGTCATGGCCAGGCGGCCCTTGACATAAAGGCCGCGGTCGTCCTCACGCACCACGTCAAAGCGGCCGATCGGTTCCTTGGCGTTATGCTGCCACAGAAGCGCAGGAAGATTGCCCTTCAGGCTATCAGCGAACGCGCCCTTGGCGACCACATCGCCGTCCCGGTCGACATTGCCGAAAATAGCGCCGTAGCCCTCAAACGTGCCCGGCGTATCCCCGGTTTTGACCTCAAGCGGCAGCTCGATGATATGGCGGTCCATGGTGTCCATCTCGCTCATGCGTTTTCATCCTTCTTGTCGGCCGCGCCCCAGCCGAGGGCGGCGCGTTTTTCATCTTTCGTCAGGAAATCGGCCGAGTTGATGCGGTTGAATTTCTGGGCGCGTTTGGCCTCGAGCGCGGGCACTTCATCCAGGTCGGCCTTGAAGGTCAGCCCGTCGCCGAAGCGGGGGCCGAGCCAGTGGGTGAGCTCGTTGAGGATGTCATGGAGAAGCGGGATGACGGTGTCTTCCCACAGGCTTTGCCGCGCCTCGGCATAGTTGGAGTAGGTCTGCGCGTCCGGCACGCCGAGCATTTGCGGCGGCACCCCGAACGCCAGCGCGATCTCCCGCGCCGAGATATTCTTGGCCGAGGTCCAGTCCATATCCTTGGGGCTCATGCCCATGTCCTGCCACTTGAGCCCGCCTTCAAGCAGAAGCGGCCGCCCGGCGTTCACCGGGCCTGTGTGCCGGTCTTCCACCTGCGCCTTCAGATGGCTGAACTGCTCATCGGTGAGCGCGACATCGGCGTTTTCCTGATAGAGGACACCCGACGGCGTGCCGCCGTTCTGGATCAGCGCCAGGTTCCAGCGGCTGCCGTCATTATGGGCATCGACCGCCATGGCCGCGGCCTCTAGGGGCGCCATGCCGTACCAGTCACTGAGCGGGTTGAAGGTCTTCATATGCAGGACGCTTTCGGCCGCGAAGCGCTGCTTCTTGCCGCCCACACGCTGTTCGAAGCCCGCGGGCAGGCCGTCGGCGCCTTCGATCACCGCCATGGTATCGGGGCGGAGGAGCCACAGCTCCTTCGGGGCCCCCTGTTCGGGGCCGACCGAAAGCGCATAGGCATTGCCGGCGATCAGATAATAGCCGGCGAGGTTATAGAGGAAATTCTCGCCCCTCAGACGCGGGTTGGGGCGGCGAATCAGGGTCAGGAGCGGGTGTTCTGTCAGCTCCATGTCGCCCCTGAAAAGCTGGATCGGCACGCTGGCGACCGCACGCGCCACCAGGTTGATCGCCCGGAAGGCGACGACATTCTGGCGGTAGCCTTCATCAGCCAGCCGGTCATAGCGGCGCGGGGTCGAGAGCGCCTGCCCCGGCCCGACCCGATTGAAAACCGGGCGGGTCCCTAAGCTACTTTCCGCCTTGGCTTCAGCTTTTCCGTCAAACGATTTCGGGGTGGCCCCACGGCCAAACAGTCGGTCGAACAGCATCATTCAGAGCATCCTTATGGTTGGCGTCGTGGCGGGGCGGAGCATCAGGTCCGTCAGCGCCCAGACAAGCGCATCGACCCGGTCCGGGCTCATGCCTGGTATGGGCGCGCCCGTGAAAGCGCACATCTGGTCTTCGAGCGCGGGGAAGCTGCCCGCATGGTGGACCCGGCCCTGTTCATAAAGCGCGGCCACCGGTTCGGCGCGCACGGCCTTGGACCGCGTGGCATGAACGGCCCGCACGGGCACGGTGGCATCAATCTGTGCGATGATGGCGGCGACCATGGCCCCGCCCTGGTTCGTTTCGGCAACGATACGGTCCGCTTTCAGCTTGTGATACAGCGCCACCGCGCGCGCGGCCCAACCGTGCGGGGTCATCCCGCGGGTGGTATCATCCGCCAGCACATAGGCACGGCCGTTCGCGGCCACACCAGCGGCGACGAGGCCGCATTCATCGGCCTTCTCGCCCGCGCTGGCGGGTGGGTCGACCGCGACCACAAGGCGGGTCAGGTCCGGCGCTTCCCGCACCCGCAGGCTTTCCAGCCTGTCCCGCTGCCACAGGGCACCGGGCACGTCTTCGAGGATTTCCGCCATCAGTTCCTGGCGGCCAAGGCGCGTGCCTTCGTAAGCTTTCACAATATCCCGCGCGAAACCGGGCGCGAGGTTATCGAGGTTGTCGTAGGTGGACCCACGCGTGACATGCACGCCCGCGTCCGCAATCAGTTTCTTCAGAACCGGCACCGGCTTCGGTGTGGTGGTGATCACCGTGCGCGGGTCATCCCCCAGCCTGAGGCCGAACATCAGCATGTTCCAGGTGGCATCGCCGTGGCGCCAGGCGCACAGCTCATCCGCCCAGGCGCAGTCATGCTGCGGGCCACGAAGCCGCTCCGGCTCCTCCGCGCTATAAAGCGTCGCCACAGCGCCGTTTGGCCAGCGAAGCGTGCGTTTGGTCGGTTCGAACTTGGGCCGCATCCAGGGCGGGCAGATGTTCAGAAGGCCGCTTTCGCCTTCAACCATCACCGCCCGGCCGTCATGCAGCGTCGGCGCGATGAGCGCGATATGCTTGGCCTTGCCCGCTTCCACCTGCGCGCGGACCCATTCGGCCCCGGTGCGGGTTTTGCCGAAGCCGCGGCCTGCCAGGATCAGCCAGTGGCTCCAGCTTCCCTTTGGCGGCAGTTGGGCTTCGCGGGCCCAGAAATTCCAGTCATATTTAAGCGTCGCCGCTTCCGCCCTCGTCAGCGACATCAGGAACGCCCGCCGCTTTTCCGGGCTCAGCGACCGCACGGAATTTGCGGAGAAGATCATCGCGGGCTCCTTCAATATCCATGTCCGGCGTGGGGGCGGCTTGTGTGCCGCCGTATTTCTCCGGCTTACGCGCCTTCAGAAGCTGCATCAGCATGCTGTCGGAAAATTCGGTGGTGTGGCCCACCACTTCGCCGCCCCGGAACACCGGCTTCTTGGTGCCCTTGACCGCCCGCATGAGCGCGGCATCCTCAAGCGCGTCGGCGCCCGCAGCCCACGCGACGTCCCACTCCCGCGCGAACGGGGCGGAACGCTGGCGCCAGCGGTACGGGGTCGCGCGGTCCACCCCGGCCTTGTCGGCCGCCCCCGTCACCGAATAACCGGCGGCAAGGGCTTCCAGGAACGTCTGCTGTTCCGCGTTCGGGGTATAACGCCGCGGCATGGAAGGCTCCTTCATGAGGGGAAAATGCAAAAAGCCGCGGGGATGTTCCCTGCGGCTTTTTGAGGCCCGCTCCGTCGCGGACACACGATCTCAACTTGACTGTCCCTATGGTGCACTAAAGCGCAAAAGGGTGCAAGTTATTTTTACGTTTTTCGTAATTTTTATTCTGACACGGCCGCTACCGCACCCTTATTCGCCTTCCTTCCCCACACCCCGGCGCCAGTCACGCACGAAGGCGATGAAGGCGGCGAGTGGTGCGGGCGGCTGGCGGCGGCTGGGGTAATAAAGGAACGGCCCGGGGAAGCTGACAGCCCAGTCCGGCAGTAGCTCAACCAGCTCGCCGCTTTCGATATAGGGGCGCGCGTAACCTTCGAAGCTGCCGACGAAGCCGATGCCATCGAGCGCCGCGCCGATCAGCAGCCGCATATCGTTGGAGACGAACGGCCCCTCGGTGCGGATATGGACGGTGCGGCCGTCTTTCTCGAACTCCCACGCGTGCTGGACATGGTTCTTGAAGCGGATGCCCAGCATCGGCTTACCCAGCAGATCCTCCGGCACCTTAGGGATGCCGTGCGCGGCCAGAAAGGCGGGTGAAGCCGTCAGCGCATAGCGTTCCGTGGGGCCAAGCGACAGGGCGATCATATCCCCGGCCAGGCTTTCCTCCCACCGGACCCCGGCGTCATAGCCTTCGGCGACGATATCGACGAACAGGGAATCGGTGATGATTTCCAGCTGGATGCCGGGGTGGCGCGCAAGGAACGGCCCGATCATGGGTGCGAGCACAAGGTGGGCCGCGGGCGGCGGTGCGTTGATGCGCAGGCGGCCGGTGACCGCCTCCTGCCGTTCGTGAATATCCGCGAGCGCATCCTCAACGTCCCGCAGCGCGGGCGTGAGGCGGGCGAGCAGCCGTTCGCCCGCTTCGGTCGGCGCCACGCTCCGTGTGGTGCGGTTGAGGAGCCTCAGCCCCAGCCGTTCCTCCAGCGCCTTCATGCGCTGGCTGAGGCCGGAGACCGACACCCGGAGCTCCGCCGCCGCGCGCCGGAAGCTCTTGTGCCGGGCGACGGCCGCGAAGGCGGTCAGGTCACGGAGGTCATGGTCATCCATCGGGCACCATTGTTCACTATAATGAATAGTTTGTTGATAATTATCACAATTATCACAACAGCGGACAAGCCCTATCTTGCGCGGGCAAGGCCTTGGTGGCGCCGAGAGAGAAAGCGCCCGGCCCGATGATCACGACACGCAGGAAAGGAAACGCCATGGATTACCGTATTCTCGGAAAAGACGGCCCCCGCACCTCCGCCCTCGGCCTCGGCTGCATGGGCATGTCCGACCTTTATGGCCCCGCCGACCGGACGGAAAGCCTGGCCACGCTGGCCGCCGCGGCGGAGGCCGGCATCACGCTTCTGGACACCGGCGATTTTTACGGTATGGGCCACAATGAAATGCTGATCGGCGACGCGCTGAAGACCGTGCTGAAGCCTTACGGGCGGGACCGGTTCCTGATCAGCGTCAAGTTCGGCGCACTCCGCGACGTCCGGCGCGGCTTCCTCGGGTATGACTGCCGCCCGAAGGCGATCAAGAATTTCATCGGCTATTCGCTTCAGCGTTTGGGCGTCGACCATATTGACATTTACCGCCCGTCCCGGCTGGACCCCGATGTGCCGATCGAGGACACCATCGGCGCAATCGCAGACCTGGTCCAGGCAGGCTACGTCCGTCATATCGGGCTTTCGGAAGTGGGGGCCGAGACCATAAAGCGCGCGGCCAAAGTTCACCCGATCAGCGATTTGCAGATCGAATATTCGCTCATCTCCCGCGGCATCGAGGATGAGATCCTGCCCACATGCCGACGCTTGGGCATCGGCATCACAGCGTACGGCGTTCTTTCCCGCGGGTTGATCAGCGGCCACTGGTCGAAAGCGCGGGATATGAAAGGTGACTTCCGCGGTTTCAGCCCACGTTTCAGCCCGGAGAATATCGACGCCAACCTCGCGCTGGTGGAGCGCATCCGCATGGTCGCCGACCGGCTGGGTGTCACGGTGGCGCAGGTGGCCATCGCCTGGGTCGCGGCCCAGGGAATCAATCAGGGGGATGACATCGTGCCCCTTATAGGTGCCCGCAGGCGGGACCGGCTTTCGGAAGCCCTGGGCGCGCTTGATGTCACCCTCACGGCGGAAGACCTCGCCGTGCTTCGGGCCGCGACCCCGGCGGACGCCGTCGCGGGCGGGCGCTACCCCGAAGCCCAGCTCGCGCACCTGGACAGCGAGCGAAAAGCCGGGGCCTGAGACCGGCGGCAGGCGTGCCTGTCCGCCCATGGGACAGCACGCCTTTTCCGCTTTCGCCTTGCGAAACGGGTGCAAACATCGATAGATAGGGGAAACCATCCTGTTTGCTGACACGAGGCCCAGCCCCCGATGACAGACCGCCGTTTCACCGTCGATTATGCCCCTCACGCGGAGAACCTTCATGCCGCGCTTGAGGAGAACGGGCTCCATTTCTCAGCCTACACCGACTATTACGACCGGCGCATCAGGCCCGAGCGGCGCTTCAACGAAAATCTCGCGCTGACGGACGATGCCTACACCAGCGCGTGGCTGGAGCGTTATTTCGACTTCCAATCCCGCGGCACCGACCGCCTGGGACTTCTTCACGCCAAGGACTGCTGGGTCACCAATGAATGGGGGCTCGTCGTCATGGCGGCAAGCAGCCTGGCGGTCAGCGGCATGTATGGTTTCGGCTGGATGGACCGGCATTTTGACATTCTGGAAAGCACGGGGGATGTGGCGAGGGATGCCGGCGGCTTTACGCTGACGCCCATGAAGGACGGAGCCGAGCGGCAGGTCCTGCAGCTGGAAGGCACAAGCGCGCTCCTCTCCTTCCCCGGGGCGCTGACCTACGGCCACTGGATCGTCGATGTCGCCGGGCGGATGGAACTTTTGAACGCGCTGACCGACATGAACCGCATCAACCATTTCCTGCTGCCCAAGGTGGCGGGCTGGATGCGGCCGTTCCTGGTGGCCTACGGCATCCTGCCGGACCGGATTATCGAGCTGGACAGCGCCCACGTCTATGAACCCGAAGAGCTCATCCTGCCCACCACGCTGTCGCACCAGCCGGGCGGGGGGCTGCCGATCGCCTTTTCGCGCCTGGTGTTCCGACGCCTGGCCGCGCTCGCGCGTCAATGGGGCAAGCGCAAGAAGGACCAGACGCCCGCGCCCAAGCCCGGCGGTCTCGTGTTCATGGACCATAAGCGCATGACCGCGGCGCCCGGGCGGGAGCTCAGGAACGCCTCCGCGGTCCGGGACATGATTTTGCGCATGGGCGGGCGCACGGTTGACCCGCTCGCGCTTTCCTTGGCGGAGCTTACCGAAGCGCTTTCCGGCGCCCGGCTGGTGGTGGGGGAGGATTCGTCCGCGCTCCATAACATCATCTTCGCGCCCGCGCCTGTGTTGGTGATCGAGACCAGCCGCCAGAACCTTCTGCACGGCGCGATCCAGGAAGCCTGCCGCCGCAAGGTCGCCTTCTTCCAGGCTGATGAGAAGCCCGGGGGCTGGTACGCCGATACCGACCGCCTCAAGACCGTGATCAAGGGCATCCTCGGGGTCTGACACCCCCTTCGCTTCAGCCGCAACTGGGGGTAATCATTCATCCCCGGTAAAGATGCCGTAGCGTAAAGTCTTCCAGAAACCGCCAAAAACGGGTATAACAGGCCCGGGAGATTGGGAGAGTTCGTCATGTATCACAAAGACGCTACGCATCACCAGCATAGCTGCGCCAACGCCAAGCCGGGCCACGGCATGGCCGCCCTCATGGGCATGTTTGTGTTTTTCGCCATTATCGGGTTTGCACTCTATTTCAGCCTGTCCCATACCTGAGGCCTGACGGCCCGAGACCAAGAGGCAAGAAAAAGCGCAAGGTAACCGCCACTATGGTGGTCTGTTTGGGGACACTATTTTAATCGGGAAAATTTTTTGGGCCTGCCTGGTTGGCGGGCCCCTTTATGTTTGCTCAGCGTAATGGTCGGGCTGGCCGGGCTGGTGCCTCACAGCAGACGTTTCAGGCCGGGATTTTGGCGAGCTGCGCCTTCACCTGCTCATCCACCGGCACGCCGTAGCCCAGGTCGATAAACTCGAAGTCCCGGACCATGAAGCTCTTGATCTTGTTATCGTCGGCCGTGCCATAATGGTGGACCGACCGGCGCATCGCCATAACGCCGAGCAGATAGCGTACCTCGCCTTCCTCGGTCGAGAACGGCAGGTTGAAGCTGTGCATTTCCATGGTCCGGCCGCTTAGGAAGGTGACCTCGCGGTCCAACCGGCAGCCGCAGGGCTGGTCGCACATGGCTGCGGTCATGTCGGCGAAAAAGCCCCACTGGCTTTCATCGTAAAATTCCAGATAGCACTGCCCGGTGAGCGAGCGCCCGGCCGCGGCCTCCAGCGCCGTGCCCGCAAGCCGGACATGCAGGTCATATTCCCCGCGGCGTTCGATCAGCATGATATAGGGAAGCAGTCTCGGCACCCGCATCGGATTGAACTGGCGGCGGCGCGGCACGCGGCCGTCATTTTGCCGCTGCAGCTCACGCCAGTAGCTCCGCAATTCATCAAATTGCTGTTGATGCAACATCCAAGGGGGTCCCTTAAAAACTCACCAAAACCCCGCCTGGGGCACGCGTTCCCCTTTCCGGAGAATCGCTTATGAAGTTCTAGCGGAAAGCCATAAATTCGCGCTTAACATTTATCGACAATTTTAGCGGCCTGCGCCTCATGCCCAGGATTTCAGCCGCCATTCGGCACCCCGAATCCCAGGTCGATATACTCGGTCCCCAACTGGTGCAGATCACCTTCGCTGGCATCACCATGATGGCGGCGCACCCTTGAAATGCCGATAACATAGCGGGGGGCACCCTGCCGGTCCGCGAAGGGCAGCAGGATGGTTCTGGTATGGTAACAGGGGTCGTCGCCCACCTTCAGCAGCCGGTCCTGCCAGGCCCCACAGGGTAGGCTGAAAAGATTGTCATAGGTTGCCAGATGAGCTTCGCGTTCTTGCGCGCCGTAGCGGTCCAGCACGTTGGACCCGGTCGCCGGGCTGCCCGTCAGGCCGTCAAGCGCGGTCCCCACAAGCCGGATCATCAGCTCTTCAGGGGCCTGGCGCTCCACCATGAACATGAAGGGCAGCAGCTTCGGCACTTCCATCGGGTTGAATTGCTGGCGGCTAGGCACCACGCCATCAGCTTCCGCCCTCAGTCTGTGCCAATAATTCAGCAGATCATCAAAATACTCGAGCCGCGCCACGTGAACCCCCAAGCCATGGTTAATGAATATTTACCAAGGCGGCTTGATATACGCGGAAAGTATGAAGGGGTATTTAAGGATTGATTCAAATTTTATTTTCATTTTCCTCAATTTTTACAAATCAAGGAGTCTACCCAGGTCCATCTTCCCTTATTTCAAACCACCGATCCTTCCGAAACGCTTGGTGGCACGCCATATCCGAGGTCGATATATTGGACCGTCCGCACGTGCGACTGTTTAAGCTCCATCACCTTCGGCTCCCCGGTGACATGGTCACTGCGCACGCTCAGAAGCCCAATGATATAGCGGATATCGCCGTCCCGGCTGGCAAGCGGCAGTCCCATCTCCCTGAGGTCATGAGTCTTACCATCCTGGAATGTGGTCCGGCGGATCAGCCGGACACCACACGGCTGCCTGCAAATGTCCCCGGCCAGCTTGCCATAAAAGCCCCGCTCCGCCGGGTCACACAGGTCGAGAAAATTGTGCCCGCTCATCTGGCCGTGGAACGCGGCGTCAAGCGCCGTCCCCGACAGACGGACATGCAGATCATCCGGCGCCCGAACCTCAATGAGAAAGACAAACGGCAGGAGGCCCTTCAACCGCATGGGGTTGAAGGTTTGGCGTTGGGGGACAGGAGTTTCTGCCACCTGCAGCTCACGCCAGTAAGACAGGAAAACTTCAAACTCCTCCGCCCGGGGCATCGGAACTGTATCCATTTCGGGGATTATCCTACGCCCAATAAGTTAAAAGTGCATAAACACTTAAAGTGGCAAAACCGTCGAAATAAGCTGTAAATCCGCCGGAGATGCCCCTTTTTCCGCCTCTTGCTTCCCCTGCCCTCAGGCCTGCATCGCGATGATGGCCGCCAGCCACTGGAGCCCGCCTTCATAGCGGCGCTTGAGGGTCCAGCGTGACAGGTTGGCCCCCAGGGACCGGCGGACCTTGGCCCAGGGAATCCGCGCCTGTGTTTCGCCGTCCTGATGCCAGGCGCTCCAGAACAGGATGCGCCGGTCGGTCACGTCCGGCAAAAGCTGGAGCAGGTCCAGCGTCGGCTGCATGTCGTCGATCTCCTGTGCGGTGATGCGCACCCGGCGCCGGGCCTGGAATGTGGTCAGGCTTTCAGGGGCGTATGTGCTGCTCTCGGCCACGGTTTCAGGCCACAGGCAGCCTTGCATCCGGCGGAAGCCTGCTTCGCGGTCCGGCAGGCGGCGCAGCGTCCAGGCGGCGGAGACAAGCCGCCCTTCAAGCCGCGGCATCAGTTTCTCCTTGAGGCTGAGCCCGGCATCGTCCCGCCCCCCTTCCTGCCGTGTCACGGCGGCGAGGGTTCGGGCGGTCTTGAGAAGCGTACGGTCGGGTGTATTGGCTGAGATCATCAAGGGCAGGTCCTTCTGCTTGAGGGAGGAAATACGAAGGGAGGAACAGCGGGCGGCTCAGTCCGGTTACGACCGGCGCCAGCGGAAAGCCGGCGCATAATCGGCAAACACATCTTCGGGAATATCCGGGTTCGGCCGCAGCCGCGGATCCGGCCCCAGGCTGGCAGGCAGGAAATGCGGATGGTCCGGCCCGATATGCCAGTTGGTGGCCAGATAATCCCCCCGGAAGCGGCTGGTCGCATCGCCGAGGAACAGCCGCCAATGGGCCGCCGACGTCCGGTCGAACGGCTGCTTTTCGGGCGCGCCGGGGTGGGTTTCCGCGTGGCTCGCGCCTGCCTTCACCGCGCCCAGGCGGGCATCGCGGGCCTCCAGAACCGCGGCGGTGTAATAGTTGAGCGACTGGGGCGCCTTCCCGCCCTTGGCGGCTTCCCGGCGTTTGAGGCGGTCTATCACCGGCAGCACATCGGCCACCAGATCCGCGCCCGCAGCCTGCCAGGCATGAAGCGGGCTGAGGTCGAGCCCACCCTCCGTGAGGCCCGCGGCGGCTGCAACCGGGCCACGCCAGGCGGTGACACCACCGGCTGAAGGCTCAAGCGGCGGCGCCGAAGGCACCCCATCCTCATTATCCGGGCAGGCAGCAGCCGCCACTTCTGGTTTTGGAGTCTGGACTCTGGCTTTGGTTGCCAGCTTCTGGCCAACACGGCGGCTACCCTTGGCGCCGCTAGCCCCGCCAGTAGCGTCCGGCATGGCCCCGCTCGTGGCTCCGCTACCTTTTCGCTTGTCATCCGCCAGCTTGGCGGCCTTGGCACGGCCACCCTTGGCGCCATTTTCGCGGTTGCGGGTCACGCGTTCCTGCACGCCTTCATAAACGGCACACAGTTTTTTCTGCTGCCAGTAACCGCCTTCGGTGGTGAAAAAGTCCATCAGCACCGGGCGAAGCTTGCGCCAGCGCGCCGCAGTGACGCCCACAAGCCGCGCCAGCGTGCGGTCGTCATCCCGAAGCCGGCAGCCCCGCGTCCGCCACGCGCACATCAGCAAAAGGAGATAGGCGCCATGTTCCTCCGCCGTCAGGTGCCGGGTGTCGGCGAGATAAGCGTCGGTAAAAAGCGGCAGCGCCGGAAACTCAGCCATCAAGGGCCCTTTCGCGTGATACAGGTTGACTTTTCTAGGCTCTTATGATTACGGTAATCGTAACTTATTGCAACTATAAAATTACGATAAACGTAATTATTGCGATTGCAGGATGAAACACCATGGCCAAACTGCCGACACAGGAATGGATGCGCGACGCCTTGAAGGCCGAAGGCCTGAAGCTCAAGGACGTCGCCGAAGCGCTAGGGGTCGCCCCGCCGCGCGTGAGTGATATTTTGAAAGGCAGCCGGGAAGTGCAGGCCGATGAGGTCATGCCGCTTTCCGAGCTTCTGGGCATGTCGCCCCAGTCGCTGCTGAGGAGCCTGGCGCTTGGCGAACGCACGCTGGTGCCGGGCACGGGAACCACCAGCCTGCCGATCCTGGGCCAGTTGGCCGGGGACGGCACGCTGACGGACCTGCCGGCCGACCTGGGCTTCGACACGGTGCCCTGCCCGCCGGACGTCAGCCGCAGCGACGGGCTTTATTGCTATATGCTGGCCGACGGCTCGATGGCGCGGGAAATCCGGGCAGGCAGCCTGGTTATCGCCGCCGATCCCAAGCTGCATTATGCCGCCATCGCCCCCGGCGCGATCCTGCTGGTGAAGACGGCGGAGGGCACCCGGCTGTTGCGCCAATATGTCCGCACCGACGCGGGTGAGGACTGGCTGGTGCCACTGCCGGAAACACCGAACCCGGCCTATGCCAGCCTGCGGTTGAGCCTGCTGCCGGGTGGCCTTGGCCCCAGGACAGAAGGCGGCACCCTCAGGGCTGAGGATATCGTCGGGGTGGTTTTGTGGGTGCACAGCCGCATCGGCCAGAAGGCCTGATCTTTCAGTTGGGCCGCGTATCCGGCCACGTCAGCGTGGCGGCAGGCCTTTTTCGGCGACAATCTTGTCCAGCACCCCAATGAGCGCCACCGCCGCGGGCGTATGGTGACAATGCAGCCTCAGTTCCAGATGGACGAAAGGCTTGTCCCCCAGCCGGACCAGATTGTCCGGCATTTTCACCAGGCCGTTCTCCACTGGCGGCCCGAGGGTGACGGCATCGACCCGGCCGCTTTCCACCATGGCGATCAGCGCCTCATAGGACGGGGCGTATCGCCACGTGACCGGCAGGGTCTTTTCAGGGTCCGTATAGCGTTCCGCGCCTTCAAGCGTACCCGCGCTTTTGAGATCCGCCCAACGTTTAAACCCCGCCCCTTTGCGCACATACAGCCAATAGTCACCTATCGCGAATACACGGCTTGTCAGCTCGCCCCCCAGAATGGGCTTGCCCCGGAAGATCACACAGCTATTCGGGTCATCGACATAAAGGTGATAGGCGCGGCGGATTGGCGTGACATGAATCCGGTGGTTTAGGGAAAGGCTGCCCAGCAGCCGCTCGAACCTGAGGGCTTCCGCCGTCTTCTTGCCCTGGGTTCCACTGGAATAGGCAATAGGCCAATAGATTGTCAGGCTTTCCGGGCTGCTCACATGGCCGCGGCCGTCCTGGATGGGCGCCAGAGAAGACGCCAATAAAGCCAGCCCCGTCATCGCTGAAATCACGCCACCATCTCCTGCCTAGGGGCACATCTGCCCTCAGCGGCCACCCGCCTTAATGATAGCATCCATCCGGTCGATCAGCGCCTGAGCTTCCGGCGTCGGCCGACAGTGGAGCCTGAGCTCCATACGCACGAACGGCTTGTCACCGACGCGCGTAACGCCGTCCGGCAATTTCACGGCACCATTCCGCGCGCCGGGCCCCAGCGTCACCGCCTGCACCCGGCGATTTTTCAACATCCCCATCAGCGCTGAATAGGAAGGCGCATACTGCCAGCTGATCCTGTCGTACCCCGTGGGACGAAAGAAACGTTTCACGCCTTCAAGCGCCGCCGCCGTCTGGATATCGTCAATCTTTTGGATACCCGCGTCCGCACGCACATAGAACCATTGTTCGATGGAGGTGAACGGCTTGCTGATCAAATCCCCGTCCGTGAGCGGGACACTGCCGTAGGGCGTGCAGCCCGCCTTGGCGGCCCCATAGAGATGGAAAGCGCGTTTGATCGGCATGAAGGAAAAACGGTGCGGCACCCCAGTCTGCTTGAGCAAAAGCTCCAGCCGCTTGCTGTTGCCGGTCATCTCCTTGCCGGCCCTGACATAATAGGGCACCGGCCACAGGATTTCGAGCGCCTTGGCGTCAGACTGATCGAGGGGCGCGAACGACGGGACACCGCCCGTGGCCTCTTCCGGCACAGGTGGGGATATGTCCGTCGGCGTCACCTGCGCTGAGGCGGCCACCAACATCATCGCTGCCACGACTGGAAACATAGAATCCTTTCCCGATCCCCATATCCACAAAATACATCGAATTATATGTATAACACGTTAACTGTAGGCACGCGCGTCAGCCGAATTCAAGCAGCAGGGTCGCAGCGGTAACCGTTTTTATAATGATGACGCACCCATGAATGAATTCTAACGGAAGATCACCTAGCCGTCTTTCGCTGACTGCGACGGCATAGGGGCGGGAGGCCCGATTTTGGTGGCACCTTCCAGAAAATTACAGATATCGTATTTTTATCCTTGCCAAATATTTACGTTTTTCGTAACTTGTTGTCATCGGCACCGACACAAAGCGCGGTGACATGAGCAAGACAAAGCGGCAGCACACACGCCTGCCGCCAAGGCGAAGCCCCCGGCCCAGCGTTCGGCACCCGGCCTCCTCCCCGAGGGTGCCAACGCCCGTGAGAGCCGCGGCCACAGAACCGGGTAAATCCGGGTCCGTGTCATGTCACTGCAGTGTTTGGCAGCCGGTCCCCTGTTAAATGCCCTCCGCGCGCTCAAGCCGGAGGCGGGGTTTTACGGACTGGTGCCTGCCTTGCTCCCCGAAAGGCAGGCACCGACTGTCCGGGACGCATTCACCGGCTCCCTAAAAAAATACCCCCGCAAGGCCACGCAAGACCTCACGGGGGCTATTAATCCCGGTGGGCGGGATGAGGGTCAGAAATAGGTTTCCAGCTCCAGCATCGCCTTGACGCGGTTGTCTGGGGCGGCGGCCGACAGCCCGACCTGATAGCCGAGCTCATATTTAAAGTTCCATTTGGTGGTGATCGGGATCACACCGCCGACGACGGGGCCGAGCGTATGCTGCTGCTCCCGCGCGGGTTTGAACTCGCTCAGCTCGCCGAAGCCGCCAAAGCCTTCGACGCCGAACTCGAACGCGCGAATGAGGCGGTAGCGGGTCTGCCAGGCATAGCCCAGTTCCAGCCCGTCCGGGTTGGGGCCGGAGATTTCCTTCTCGAAGATAATATTCACGCGGTTGATGAAACGCCCGGTTTCCTTCTCAAGGAGCAGCTTGCCCTCCAGCTTGTCATGGCCGCCTTCCCGGATGCTGTGCTCATATTCAAGGTAAAGCCCGGCATCGAGCCAATGTTCGCCCTGCTCGGTCAGCTGGATGATGTTTTCCCAGGCGAAGGCCTCGGCCTTCAACGGGTCCCCCGGCTCCTTCTCGGTTTCCAGATACAGCGCCGTGGACCAGCGGTCGGTCACGCCGTAGCCGACCTCCCACTTGTGGGACTGGTCGCCGCCCTTGTCACGGTGGCCGATGAATTCCAGCTCCAGTTCGCCCTTGTGGACGATGGGGCTATAGACCTTGTCGCCCGCATAGGCCGGCTTGCCCGTGAGCATGCCACCCGCAAGGCTGAGCGAGAGCAGGACAATGGCGGCGGCACCAGCGGATTTCGGCAATTTCGGGGGTAATTTCGGGGCACGGGGTTTGCGGATCATGAAAGCTCCAATAATGGTAATCGTAACAAGGTAGGCCACCAGCTGGATGCCCAGGGGCCGCGGCGTATAGCCGACAAGCGTATGCAGCGCCTGGCCGATGAGGTTGCTGTCGCTGAGGAGACTGCTGGTGTCCCAAAGAGGGCCGGCGCTGAGCGCGGGCAGTGCGTCAGCCTGCACCAGGAAGCGCGCAGCTTCGGACGCCATACCGGCGGCCAGCAGCAGGATCATCCAGCCGGTCACACGGAACAGGTGGCGCGTGGGGATGCGGAGAAGGCCGAGGTAAAGCCCGGCGCCGACGACTGCCCCGGCCAGAAGGCCAAGCCCGCCGCCCAGCGCCATCTGCGACGCACCACCGGCGCTTGCCGCCATGCCGTACAGGAACAGCACGACTTCCGAGCCTTCACGCAGGACCGCGAAGCTGACCACGAACGCCAGCGCCCGCATCGGCAATTCGCCTTCGGCCACCGACGTGCCGACCCGGTTCATATGGGCCGACAGCTCACGCGCATGTTCGGCCATCCAGATATTGTGCCAGGCCAGCATGGCGACCGCGGCCAAGAGGATGCCCGCGTTGAGATATTCCTGCCCCATGCCTTCAGCCATGTCGGAGATGGCCCCGGCGAACAGTGCGACGACGGCGGCACCCAGGAGCCCGGCAGCCACCCCGCCCGCAACCCAGCGGGCGCGCGCGGGCACACCGCGGGTGGCGGCCAGCACGATGCCGATGATGAGCGCGGCTTCAAGCACTTCGCGGAACACGATAATGGCGGTGGCAAACATCAGCCTTACTCCACGATCAGGCGGCCCTGGGCCGTTTGAGGATTGAATTCACCGAAGAATTTGTAGGTACCGGGTTTGAGCGGGCCGACGAAGACCTTGATCTGGCTGTTGCCGCGCACGATTTTCTCGCGGTTGAAGTCATAGCTTTCGAATTCTTCCGGCGTCGGGTCCTCATTGCGGACAATCAGCTTCACCTTGGTCCCCGCCGGGATCTTCAACTCCGCCGGTTCGAACTGGTGATTCTTGATCACGATGACATATTCCGGCACCTCGGCGGACACAGGCGCGGACAGCGCGCCCAGAGGCAGCATAAGTGCGAACAGCGAAAAGAGCGCGGCCCGGGGGGAGAACATGTAGCGGATCATCGGCGGTTCCTTGATAATAAGAATAATAATGATTCTCAATTACGTCTTTCTCTAACTGAAGGCGCGGAAGCCGTCAACTGCTTTATCGCGGTCCCCTCCAGGCACGGAAAGGCCTGTGCCGGACGGGCCATACCCGGGCACACACACGTGAAAAGCATCTGGAATATCAGGCGCTTGGCGGGGACAACCGGCATTCTCCCCGGCAAAACAGAAAAATATTATTATTTATATTCAATGGCTTGGGGAATATTCGCCAAGATTTTTCAAAAAAAATGGTCGAAGCATTCTCAAATTCCGCAACCCCGTCGTCTCAGTATCAGACACTTGGTCAGCGGTGGAGTTCCTCTTGCCGTGCCCAAGGCACCGATGGATTTTTGGCCCTGTGCCTGTCAACGTTGTCCCCCCAGGATGCTTGGCGAGCTGGCCCCCCAAAGGAATGCCGGACGGCACCGACCAGTGGCCGGGAGCAACAGCCCAACCAACCATGTTGCCCCCGGCCCCCTCCTCTCCGTAGGTATTGAATGTGTCCTCCCCCGAGGGTACCGGCGCCCCTTATAGCATTCCCTGAGGTGCCGGCCTTCGGGGACTTCCATATCTTTTTCTGTCAGGAATAAAGCTGCAGGCGGCGGTCAGCGGTGTATGCGCCGCGGTAGACGCAAAGCCTGCGCCCAGGGGGGGGGCAGACATGCGGCCGCCCCGGCAGACTATGCTGCCAGGGGGTACAGGCCGCGCCGTCTTCCGGGTTCAGCCGCGCGGCTTAGGCCGGAGAGGCGGTTTCATCCGCATACTGTTCGCGCAGCACCTGAAGCTGACCGGCGTAGGTTTCCTTCGCGGCCTTGTTTTCTTCAGCCTGCTGCTTCTCCATGATCGCTCTGTCATCCTTGGACAGAAGCGGGTTGGAGAGCGAGGTTTTATGGTCCCGCTGAAGCTGCTGCCACTCGGCCTTCTGCTGTTTCTTCAAAGCCTCAACCTTATCGAGATAGGCTTTGCGGACCGCATCAGGCGCATAGGCCAGAAGCGTTTCATGCTGTGCCGTGGCCTTTGTATCCTTGGCACCCGCGGTACCCGCCGCCATGGCTGGTGACGACGCCACCAGGCTCACAGCCGTCAAAGCACCGGCAAGAAACGTAAAAGCAACAAACGGTTTGGAATGCTGGTTCATCTTTCATCTCCCGCAATCCTAGCCCCACTGATTTTATAGGAAATGCCCGCGCAGGAAATGCGGCGGGAAAAGGGCAAAAAGGCGGCGAAATTGTTCATCTGGCGTTCAGCAAAACGCGCCCGGAACCAGCCAACCTCCCATCAGGAAAAGAAAAACCAGCCCAAAGAAAAAACCGGAAAGCCCTGCCCCGCATGTTGCGGCCCTCGGGCATCCCGGTTCGTATCTTCATCATCAGGGGGCGCTTGAGTTGGCCTCACACCCCCTGGCGAGTCTTCAGCTCAGCGACCTCAATCGTCGTCATCGCCCTTGGACTTTTTCTTTTCTTTCTTTTCTTTTTTCTCTGCCTTGAACCCGGCGGCTTTCATTTCTGACCGATGGCGACTTTTCATCGCCTTGCGCTCTTCTTTTTGCTGCGCCTTGAGCGCCTTGCGCTCCTCTTTCGTCAGCTCCTTGTTCGCCCTGGCAGCCTTCTGCGCTTTCATGAGATCGGACCATTCCTGATGCTGGCGGTCCTTCATCATCTTCATCTTCTGGTCCATGGCCTTGTCGCGATCGCGATCCTTGTCCATGTCCTTCATGCGCTCCATGTCGCCCTTGCCGGACTTCATCTTTTCGGCTTTTTCCATTTTGTCCTGTTTGGCGTGCCCCGGCGGCGCCGAAAGCGCCTGAACAGGTGCAGCCAAAAGTCCCAAACCTACCAACGCAACAGTCAACAACTTAACAGGGTGAGCCATTTCTCTTCTCCCTTAAATGTTGCCCCCAAGAGGCCCCTTATACCGCAAATCCGGCCAGGAGAGTAGCGACAACGCCAAAGCCGCCCAGGGCAAGGCCTGAGACGCTGTTTCAAGGAAGGGGAAGAGCCCGCAAAAGAGGAGACCGCCGGGCTCCTGGATACATGAACTTGGGGGGACTGGCATCCAGGGACGGTCTCTCGGATCAGGAGGAGTGTAGTCTCTGATTCCGAACTCTTTTGTGAGCTCCATGGGCGTAGCGCTCTCGCGCTTCGTCGTCATCGATTGTGCGACGAAACGGTCGATGCGAGCGATAAACCGAAGTTCGGCAGCGATACGCTGTGCGCGCGCCCTGGCCAGTACAGCGCCTGCACAGGGCCGACACGGCGCAGAAAGGTATATGACGCTACGGCTTAGCGTAATTTGAGGTGTGGGAACCGCCGCCCCGCCGGCGCCGGCAAAAGCCTATCGGCACCGCCCGCGGGCATGATGGCATTCATGGCTTCCGCACCGGCCCCCACGGGTTTGACGCCTGCCCTGTGAAGCATATCGCGGTAGGCCGCGTCGGTCTCCAGCTCGGCGATTCGGCTATTGAGCCGGCCGATCAGCGCTTCCGTCTCCGGCGTTTTGCGGCACACCACCGCAAGCCCGACATTGAGGAAACTGAAGCGGCCGTCGAAGGCAGGCAACTGCCGCCCCATATGCGCGAAGACAAGGCCGGTATCCGGCATCATCCCGGACATGACCTGCACCCGGCCGCTCATCAGCATCTCGGCCTTGCTCTCTTCATCATTGACCCCGATGATCTTGGCACCGGACCCCTTGAGGAGATCCATCATCATCGAGCCTGCGGGCAGCGCGATCCGCTTGCCCTTCAGGTCCGCCATGGTGTGCGGGGGTTCCTCCCCCGGCGCCGCAAACAGATGGGTTCTCGCCTCGAACAGGGGTTCGGTCTGCACCATCGGGTGCTTCTCATCCGCGAGGCCGCCCGCCTTCAGCACATCGACCGATGACGGAAACAAGCACCCGCCGGCGTCCGCCAGGAACTTCGCCTTGGCCCGCTTATAGGGCATGAGCTTATAGAAGGAGCGGCCCTCTTCGCGCTTGGTCAGCGCCGCGGCCACATCGTTATAGAAACCGCTGCCGTCCTGCGCCAGCGTATAGCCCCATGCGGTGGCATAGATAACCGGGGCGGTCTCAGCTTTCGCTTCAAGGGCCCCTGCCTCAAATGCAGACCCGCCTGTCAGGGCCGCCGCCAAAAGGCCGGAAATAAAAATAGATTTCAAACGCAACAAAAAGTCACCCAAGCCTGAATTACACCCAAGGCTGAGACAGCTGGCTTCTTGCGTATCCTTTCAAGGTGCCCCCGCACCCACAGGACACGACCAGTCTTGCCCCGTCCTCTCCCTCCAGTGACGGTCGCAAGCTTTCGACCACGGCGCAATGACAGATTGGCGGAAAACTGAAAATTTTACCAAAATTATAGCCCAACCGGGTGCCTGCTCGCGCTATGGGAATCACGTCACACCCTGAGGCTGTGAAGGGCCAAAATCCTGCAATCGTCTGCAAGGAAAAGCGCGCCAAATATAAGGAAGAGTCGCCCTTCCAGACCGGGTGCCATCCAGCACCCGGCGGCGACGGCACCCCGCATTCAACCCTACCGGCCCGAATTCAATTTCAGGCCGGTCAACCCGGGCACATTCGGCCCGGGCCCAGCTTCAGCCCAAGCCTGACTTCAGCCCAGGCCTGACGTCAACGGTGCAGGCTGGCCGCAAAATGGCGCATCAGCAGATCATGCAGCCCCTGGCGCGCGCCTTCGTCCTGCCGGCGGTAGATGATCCGCTCCCGCGTGAGCCAGAAGGTCTCCTGGAACGCGCCGAGAAGCGCCGCCGCCGTGTGCCCCTTGTAGGCCAGCACCTCTTCACTGAGGAAGGTGGCGAAACGGGTCAGCGCACCATCGAACCGGGCACCGAGCCCGAAGACGCTGTCTGCCGTCTCCGCCGCATCACCGGCCTTCTGCTGTTTGGCCTTTTGCGCCTTCGCCCCCTTGGGCGCCGCCATCTTGGCCGAAAGGTCCAGCGCGCTGATCACCCCGCCATGCTGGGCGCACAGCCGCATGAACAGGCTGACCATGATCGCGGGCGCCTCGGACACGAGCACGGGCGCGGCTTTCATTTCGGTGATCAACCCGTCGACCGTGCGCTCGCATTCTTCAGCCAGCCGGTCATCCAGGCAGTGCAAAAGCGCCGCCTTGTCGGAAAAACGATTATAGAAGGCCCCAACCGACGCCTCGGCCGAACGGACGATATCCTGCACCGAAACCTCATGCCACGGGCGTTCACCCAGAAGCGCCTCGGCGGCATCGAGAAACTTATAGAAAGTGCGGCGGCTGCGCCTTTGCGCTGGCGGTTCGGCCCAGCGCCCGTAGATCCACGGACCGATCGCGCCCGTGCTTACCCCAAAACCTGACTGTACCCCAGAAACAGAGCTCATACGTCACCCCTCGGCATTGCCCAAAATTCATCTCTCACCGCCCGAAGCCAAAGCCCCGGACGTCCGCATGTCCGTCCCAGTACGCCGTTCACCAGTGTCACCCGTGCCCGCCGCCAAAAGGCAGCCACAAGCGACCGACCGTCCGTCGCATCAACGCACGGCCGCGACCGGCCCCTTCAGCCACACCCAAAAGGCGCACCCAAAGATACATCGCCAACCCGCCACCCAAGACGCGCCAGCAAAAAGCCGAACCGTTTTCTTCATTTTTCCGGCCCTTAATTAGAATCAGAATTCTAATTCTATTACAAGAGGAAAATAGAATAAAAATAATGGGCTAAGGGAAGACTGGATGAGGAGCGGAAGGTGAGCGGAATGAAAGGATGGGCGGCGGAGGCCCTGTGGCATGGGGGCCGGGGCAAAGCAGGCAGGATGGCACGCGGGCTTTAGGGGCAGAGCTGCCGGGCGGAAAATCGCACCCAGTGGGTTGGACCGACTGGACCGGGAGGCGGGTTGGGCCTATGGTGTCATCCCCGCAGCCAAGGGATATTTCCATGAGTTTCCAGGATCATTTTTCCGCTGACAGCGCCGGCTACAAGGCCTTCCGCCCGGTCTATGACGACGGGCTCGCCGCCCTACTCGCCAAGGACCTGCCGGGGCACGCGCTCGCCATCGATGTCGGCTGCGGCAACGGCCAGTTTTCCGTGCATCTGGCTGACCATTTCGACCAGGTCATCGCCTATGACGGCAGCGCGGAACAGATCAAACACGCGGAGGCGCGTCCCAACATCGACTACCGGGTCGGCACCGCCGAGGCGCTGGACGCGGCACCCGAAAGCGTCGACCTCATCACCGCCATGCAGGCCGCGCACTGGTTCGACCTCCCCGCCTTCTACCATGCCGCTGACCGGGTGCTGAAACCGGGTGGGCGGCTGGCGTTGGTGGGGTACGGCCTGATGGACCTGCCGCCCGAGCTGGAGGCGCCGTTCCTGCATTTCTACCGCGATATCATCGGCCCCTACTGGCCCGCGGACCGTGCGCATATCGAAACCCGCTACAGCAAATTCAGCTTCCCCTACGCCGAAGACCCGGACCCCGGCTATGCGCTGACCGCCGATTGGTCGGTGGAGCAGCTGATCAATTATATGAACACATGGTCGTCGGTGAAACGCGCGACCCGGCAGTTGGGGGCAAACCCACTGGACGCCTATGCGCCCACCCTCCGGCAAGCGTGGGGCGATGTGGAGACGCGGCATATCCGCTGGCCGCTGTTCATGCGCTGGGGCCGGAAACCTCTTTGACGCCTACTTCCTCCGCCGCCTCTTCCGCGCGGGAGGCCACGAGCGTGAGCGGCGTTTTCCGCGCCACTTGCCGCGCCTTATGGCGGGCGTCCTTGGCGGTGCGGGCACGATAACCCCGGATGCCGTGCCACAGGAAAAGGCCGGTGCCGAAAAGTCCCGCACCCACATGCGCGATACTGGCGCCGAGGCTTAGGCCCTCCCCCCCGAAATAATAGATCCCAAGGCCGGTCAGCGCCATCAAGACGAAGCTGGAGACAAGCAGGCTGCCGGAGACCCGGTGCTTGCCCTTACGCCAGTGCCCGCGCATATGGACGGACCAGAGGGCGCCGAGGAACATCAGCATCAGGAAAGCGACCCCGGCATGCAGCGCGGCAGTCATCAGCCTTGCCGATGCCCCCAGCCGCCACGGCACATCCATTTCCAGCCGGAAATCCAGCATGCTGGGGATGAGGAGCAGCCCGCTGAGCAGAAGCCCAAATGCTGTGAGGATCAGCGTCCAGCCGAACAGTTTCGGATAGCCCTTCATGCCGCCACCTCCTGCGGTCCGGCGATAAGCGCACCGTGAAGCGCCCGGATGAGCGCCACGCGGTGTTGAGGGGCAGCGAGGGCTGCAATTTTGGTCAGCGCATCAGCCTGCCAGGCGTAGCGGGCAGACACGGTCCAGACACCGGGCATGGGCACGCCTGCGCCTGCCGATACGGTCAGGCTGGGGAAACGGTCCCCCGCGTGCGGGGCGACCAAGGAGGTTGCGATAGCACCGTTCTGAAGCGCGCCGATAGGGCGGAGGCTGCCATCCGCCTCACGCCTGCTGACAGGGATGGCATGGTCCCCGAAGGCGCGCATGTCCCCGCCCGCGTTGACCCACCCTGCCCTCATGCCAGCTTGGCGAAGCGCCTTCACCGCGCGGTCAACCGCATAGCCCTTGGCGATGCCGTCAAACGTCAGCGCGAGCGGGCGCCGGAGCCGCACGCAGTTACCGATAAGCTCGATATCGTCCGCCGTGCCGTAGGGGAGCGGCAGGTCATCCCCGCACCCCGGCAAGGCGCCTTCCGCGATCAGCGCGCCGCCGACCGTGGGGTTAAACAGCCCGCCCGAACGCCGCATCATCAGAAGCGACAGGCGGAGCACGCGGGCGAAGGCGGGCGGCAGGTCATGCCACACCATCGGCGCCGCATTCACGGCCCTAAGCGCGCTGCCCGCTTCCTGGAACGACAGCAGGCTGTGCACATGGCCGACCGCCTCGAACGCGCAGGTGATGGCGCGGTCGGTGGCGGCATTCCCGTCACCGGGAACACCGATCTCGACATAGGTGCCGAGAAGCGGGCGGCTGCGCAGGTGCTCAGCCACGGTTCAGCACCAGCTTTTCAAGCGCGAGCAGACGGTGGACGCCGTCCGTCAGGTTGCGGCAGGAAAGCGTCGCACCCGAGATGTTGGCAATGTCTTCATCGAGCTTGAAAACATCACCGAGCGTCTTGCCCTTGAACTGGGCGCGCCAGTCCGCCTGCATGACCTCATCGCCGTGGGTTTCGCGGTAGCTCATCACCTCCAGCCCCAGCACATGGCCGTCCGCCGACAGCGCCGCCGCGTAGGTGATGAACTCATGCTTGCCCACCACTTCATCGACGATGAACCAGCCGAGGGTTTTGCCCCCGGCCACGGCCTTCCAGACCTTCTGTTCATCCCAGCGCTGACGCACGCCGGAGAGCTTCTTGATCGCCTTCTTCTGGGCCTTCGTGAGGCTCACCGTATGGGGCGCGAAGCTTTCGGCATCCGGGAACAGAAGCTTTTGCGCCTGAGGGACCGAAAGATAATCCTTCGCGTAAACCGACTGGCTGATCGCCAGGACGGGCATAGTGAGCATGAAGCCGAAAGTGCGTGCGTCAGTCATGGGGCTTTCCTCGTTCCGGGAACCGGGCTTTAGAAGTTCATGCCGATTTTGAACATGAACTCGTTCTTGGTTTTCTCGATGAGATGCAGGCCGGAGGTTTGTCCCGGGTAGCGTTCCCCACCGCCGTCCAGCTGCGGCAGCCAGGTCGCCGTCATCCAGAATTTCTCCCCGCCATAGTGGATGGAGGGACCGGCGAAGACCGACCAGCGTTCCTGCCCGACCTCGGTTTCAAACTCGGTCTGATATTCGATTTCCGCGCCGATGTACCAGCTGGGGGCGAAGCGGTAGGAAAGCCCGGTGTTGACGGTGATCTCCAGCTCGGTTTCCGGGTCGATCGGCCAGTCGAAGCCTTCGGGCAGGCCGGGGATATAGGCACGGTCGGCATAGGTGCCTTCAAAGCCGATGCCGCCCATCCAGATCATCTGGCCTTCCATGAAATATTTCTGGCCGAGGAGCTTCATCTCCAAGGAAAGCGTGTTCTTGTCCTGGCCCGAATGCTGGTCCATCCAGCCGTAGGAAAGCGCGCTATAAAGCGACAGGCCGAAATCGTCCTTCGCCGGGCTCAGGAAATTATATTTGCTGTCCACCTCGATGGCGGCGAGCTTGGGGCCGAAAGTGCCTTCTTGCGGCAGGTAACCATCGACCAAAAGGCCGCGGTTACGCACACTGCGGCCATAGACGGCGAAGCCGAGCTGGAACCGGTTGGTGAGGCCATATTCAAGCTCGGCCTTCACATCGACGCCGTCATAGCTGCCCCGGTCCTTGCCTTGGCGCCAGGTGGTGCCGAGTGTGAGGTCATATGCCCCCTTGGGCAGGACTTCAGCGCTTTTCACACGGCCGAGCAGGCTTTCGTCGGCGTGCGCGGCACTGATGGTTCCGAAGGTAGCGGCCATAAGGGCGGCGGTCGCAAGCGGTCGGATACGGGTCATTCATAAGCTCCCTGATTGTCCCCTTTTCGGGGTGTGTCGTGACTCGGTGTTTGTGTTCGAGGGGACCATAAACCGCCTTAAATAGTTTTTGCAAGTGATTCTTAATAACATTCTCAACTAAAAATCTTTCGCTATGCTTCTGTCCGGAATTCGCGTTACACTCCAAAATGATAGGAATGACTGACTGGGGGTTAGCCGATGTCCTTTGGGGCAGCGACCAAGGGAATTGCGGTGTCTGCAGCACTTGTTGCAGCGGGATTTATGGCAGGGTTTTCGGCGGCACATGCCAGCGGCCGGCCTGCCGGTATCCCCGGCCAGACCACCTACCGCATGGGCGCATCTGCGGGCGCCGCCAAGACGCCTGCGGGGCCAACCACCCATATCTATGCCACTGACTGGGGCCTGACCCTGAAGGCCAACGGCACCGGCTTCTATAACGACCTCGCCCGCCTTCTTTTGAGCGCGCCGGACATCGGTCCGGTGGAGTATGAAATTCTGCCCTACCGCCGGGCAAACCGGAGCTTCATAGAAGACAAAACCGCGTGCAAATACCCCTCCAACCTGACCTTCACAATTAAGGGCGGGACGATGGCCTCCGCGAATGGCTATGTCACCGGCAAACCGTTCGTGCTGACACGCCTGCACCTGTTCTCCCGCCCTGGCGACCCTCCCATCACCGACCAGGCTGCCATCAACGGCAAGACCATCGCCTACGCCATGGGTGCCCGCACGCCAGCACGCCTTCGCGGCCATGATGTCCAGTTCATCGCCGTCGCCAATGAAGTGGACAAGGCGCGGATGCTGCTTTCGGGCCGGGTTGACATGATCACCGCCACCCTGCCGGATGCGGAATTCGTCTTCCGCAAGCTGGGCGTGAAAATGGCGCCCTATGCGCCCACACTGGTGCTGGATACATCGCCCATGGGCGTGGATTGCCACAACACACCCCAGAACATCCGCTTCCTTACCCACCTCAACGCCCGGGTTGACCATTTACTGAAAAACGGCGCGCTCAGGGCCTTTTTCAAAAAGCACGGGCTGGACCCGGACCTATATCTGCCCAGGAACGGTTAAAACCATACCGATACAGTAGCAATTCCATTAACCTTTTCACGCTATACTTGCTGCTATTGCATTTCTTATTGCGGGGGTAGGACAGCGTTTCATGCACCGTTTTAAGCGCATGACAGCTCGGCTCATACTAATGGTGGTGCTGGCCTTGGCCGGTGGAGCCACGCAGGCCTTTGCGGCCCCACGCCAAGACCCGCCCGCCCATATCTATGCCACCAACTGGGGGCTGACCCTGAAGGCCGACGGCAGCGGTTTCTATAATGACCTGGCGCGTCTTGTGCTGGCTGAAAACAGCATGGCCGCCAACTATGAAATCCTGCCCTACCGCCGGGCGATCCGCCGTTTCCTGCAGGATAAGAACGCCTGCCTGTACCCGACCAACCTGGCCTTCCTGAAGGACAGCAACCTCATCCCCACGACCGATGGCTTCACTGAGGCACATGCCGTCATCAAGGCGCGGATGCATGTTTTTTCCCGCCCGGGCGAGCAGGCGGTCGCCACCATGGATGGGCTTGCGGGCAAAACCATCGCCTACCCGTCCGGCGCGGAAATACCGACGCTTCTTAAAAACGGCCACGCCCTCTTCATTCCGGTTTCCGATGAACTGGACAAGGCGCGCCTGCTGCTGGGTAACCGTGTCGACATGATCGTGGCGGCGCTGCCGGATGCCCTGTTCGTGTTCCGCGCGCTCAAGCAGCCGCTGCCGCCCTTCGCGCCGGGGTTTGATGTCAGCTCCGCCGCGCTTACTGTCTCCTGCCATGCGACCGAGGCCAACAAGGCTTTCCTTCAGGGGCTGAGCCAAAGCGTCGATGCGCTTGTGCGGTCCGGTAAGCTTGAAACCTTCCTGAAAAACAGTGGGCTTGAGCCCGCGGCCTACATGCCCTCAGCCCCCTGACGACAGGCGCGTCCCCCCTGCCTGTTCCCAGTAAGCCTTCATCGGGAAATCCTTCTGGCCCGTCCCCTTGCGATAATGTTTGTCAGGGGCCGCCAGCCCATGCTAACCGACGTAGGTGGGGGGTCACAGACAGGAGTGGCCGGATTTGATTACTGCGATAACCCATAGCCGGACGGGCAAGACCTACACGAAGTCCCCCCAGCTTAAGCGCTGGGCATGTAAGACCATGGCCAGCCTTGGTCTCCTCGCGCTCATGACCTCAGCGCCCCCCGTCCAAGCCATTCCGATCCATATTGGTTCAAAGGACAGGTCCGAAATGGACGGGGTCGGCACGCGGCTCACCCATGTTCTCGCCACCGATTGGGGCATGACACTGAAGTCGGACGGCAGCGGCTTTTATAATGACCTCGCCCGCCGGACCATCATGGAAGCCGACATGGGCTCGGATTACGAGATCCAGCCCTACCGCCGTGCCAAGGCCCGCTTCTTCGATGAGAAAACCAGCTGCCTCTACCCCAGCAACCTGAAACTTCTGATGGACGGCAAGGAAATTGAGAAGACCGACGGGCTGATCGAAAGCGCGCCCATCATCCGGGTCCGGGTTTATGTTTTCTCCCGCCCCGGCACCACACCGCCCGCTTCAGCCGACGCCATCGAGCATAAGGTGCTGGCCTATGCCATGGGCTCCCGCGTGCCCTATTTCCTGCGCGACGCCAATATCGATTTCATTGCCGTCACCGATGAGGCCGCCAAGGCGCAGATGCTGCTTACGGGCCGGGTGGACCTGATAAGCGCGGCGATGCCGGACCTGAAGTTCGTGATGGACCGGCTGGGCGCGCCGCTGCCGCCCTTCAACCCGGCGTTTGAGCTGAATAACACCCAGGTACGCGTCGTCTGCCACGACACCCCGGACAACCGTGTTTTCATCGGCAAGCTGAACGCGCACATGAAAAAGATAGAAGCCGACGGTACGCTCGCCGGCTTCCTCAACAGTCAGGGTCTGGATGCCACGCACTATCTGCCGGGCGGCGACCGCTAAAGCCACCGGCAAAGCCAGCAGATCACGCGCTTAGCCTGCGTCCGGCCGCTTGGGCTGGGTGCCCGCTTTGGCCTTTGCTTCAACCGTTTTCGCCTCAGGCAGAACCTTGAGGACACTGACCTCATCCTTCTTCAGATATTCCGCCGCGACCTTTTCAAGGTCCGCCGGTGTCAGCGCCTTCAAAGCCGCATAGTAGCGGTCACTGTAGGTTAGCGTCTGCGGGTCGGACTGGGCCAGCAGCAGACGGCCAAGCCAATAGCGGTTGGTCTCCAAGGCGGCATGGTGCGCGGCGAGGACCGGCGCACGGGCACGCTTCATCTCATCGGCGCTGATGGTGCCGACATGTTCGGCCAGCTTCTCAATGATGCCTTCAAGCGTGCCCACATCCTTCGGGCGGGCATCCGTCTGTACGATGAAAAGCCCGAACCCTTTGAGGAAGCTGGAGGCAGAGTGGCTGACCCCCGGCGCATAAGCCGCACCCATGTCTTCCCGCACCTTGTCCCGCAGGCGGGACTCAAGCACGTCGGACAGCAGGTTCAGGGCTGCGGTACGCTTGATGTCGGTATTGTCATCCGTCGGCCAGCTGAGCCGCAGAGTCGCCTGATCGGCCGGGCCTTTGTGATAGAGCGTCTCCTGCTCGGGCGCCTGGGCCGGGATGGATATCGAATGCGCCAGATACGCGGGCTCCGCCGCACGCTTGGGCAGCGCACCGAGCGTGCGGGCAACCGCGTCGATCGCGGCCTTTTCATCAAAGTCACCCACCAGCGTCATTTCGATGGCGCTGTGGGTACGGGCCTTGTCGATCAGCGCCTTCACGTCCCCCATATCCACGCTTTCAAGCGTCTTCAGCGGCGGCATCACGAAGCGGTAGTCCTTGCCGTAGAACATGTTGGCGCCCTGGGCATAGGCAACGTTCGAGGCCGTGGAGGTCATCTGCTCATAATAGCCGGGCAAGCCGCGGCGGAACCAGCGCACCGCTTCCTCGCGGTAGCCGGGGGCGGTGAGATAGGCGGCCCAAAGCTGCATTTGCAGGAGCATGTCCTCAGGCCGGAAACCGGCGCTGAACTGGTAGGCGATGCCGTGGGTGGAGCTCGAGAGCCCCGCCGTCTTGCCCGCCAGAAGCCGCATCAGCGCGTTGCGGTCATGGGCCTTCAGGCCGCCGACCGCGAAGGCATTATCGAACAGGAAGCGGGCGGCGCCGTCCTTGGCGTCCATTGCCGCGAGGCCACCGCCGAAGCGCAGCGTGCCGTAAACACTGGCCTTGTCGAACTTGGTCGGCATCAGCGTCAGCATGACGTTGTTTTCAAACCGGATTTCCGTGGCCTTGCCGCCCAGGATCTTGCGTTCGGACTTGATCTTGCCCGGCGTGCCGAAGTGGGTGTAGGCGAACTTGGTTTCCGCCTCTTCCTTCGGCGCGGCCACCGCCATGGTCGCCGCTTTGTCATACGCCGCGCGGATATCCGCCGGCGTGGCCTTGAAGTCCTTGCCGCCGGTCACGAACAGTTTGGGCGCGCCGGTGCCCCAGATGCCGCGGAAGGCCTCAAGAAGCTTCGCAGGCGTCAGGGCCTTCTCGGCCTCATGCACCAGCGCGAGGTTGGCGCGGGCGTCGATCGCGACCCAGTCTTCGCCGAAATCCTGCACCAGGCTCCGGGCAATGGTGGCGTTCTTCATCTTGGCTTCAGCGTCGATGGCGTGGCGGGCGGCGGTTTCTTCATTAAGAAGCGCCTCATGGATTTCCGCCTTTGTGAAGCCATACTGATAGGCGCGGCGATATTCCTCCACCAGCGTGGTCAGCGCCTTCTGCCACAGGGCAGGCTCCATGCCCGCGGTTACGCCCGCAACATCGGCAGCCTGATACAGGTGATAATAGCTGGCCCCGGTCGAAAGCATCCCGGCCCCGCCTTCGGTGCGGCGCTGGTCCAGCCTGCGGTTCACGATGGACAGCGCCACATTGCGCATGAAAGCGTTAAGCCGCGTGGCGCGGTTGTCCGGCTCCCGCTTATAGGGCGCGACCTGGCTGATGCCGATGGCGTTGCCGAGCCCTTCGGCGACCATCATCTTGACCTCAGGCTTCGCATTCGCCTTATAGGGCACTTCCTTCATATAGGCCGTATCGCGCGCAGGCGCCGAGGCCTTCCAGTCCGCGAATGTCTTCTCGACCCGCGCTTTCATGGCGTCCACCGGCATGTCGCCCACCACGATCAGGAGCGCGTTTTCCGGCCGGTAAAAGGCATGGTAAAGCGCTTTCAGTTTGGCGGGCGTCGCCGCCTTCAAAGCCGCTGCCGTGCCGATGGGGAAGCGCTTCGACGCGCGCGAGCCCGGCACCAGAAATTCCGTTTCCTTGCGCCCCGCGGTCGAGGAGACCGACTGATCCAGCCGGTATTCGGACATGACCACGCCGCGTTCCCGGTCCACCGCGCCCTTTTCGAACAGCACGTTCCCGGCGATTTCCCGCATGATCATGAAGGAGGTATCCAGCGTTTCTTTCTTGAGGTTCGGCAGGTCGAGCTGGAACACTGTTTCATCGAAATTGGTGTAGGCGTTGGCGTCCGCCCCGAAGGCGATGCCCAGCCGTTCGATGGTTTTGACGAACTGGCCTTCGGGCATGTTCTTGGTGCCGTTGAAGGCCATATGCTCGATGAAGTGGGCGTAGCCGCGCTCGTCCTTATGTTCCGAAAGCGACCCCACATTCATCCGGAGGCGGATCGAAAGTTCCCCCTTCGGGGTTTCGTTATGCATGAGGATATAGCGCATGCCGTTCTTGAGCGTGCCGAAATGCAGCTTCGGGTCCGGCTTGAGGTCGCTATGGTCCTGCGGCCAGCCCGTTTTGGGGGCGGCGATCGCCGGGTTGGGAGGAAGCGCCAGATGCGCAAAAAGGGAAATGACGAGAACAAACAGCGCGCGCCGCGCCAGCACAGCAGGATAGGTCAAAACCTAACTCCGATAACAAACAAACCTTCGCCCCTTCTTTACACCCTGCCCCGTGGCTCACGCCGGGGCAAGGTGAAATTGGGACCGCGTTCCGCGAGACAGCCTTAGCGCGGCCTTACCAGCTGCCGCCGAATTTCAGCATCATGGCCATCGGTGCGGCGGGCGCGGAAGCTTGCTTGCCTTCGTCCAGATCGAAAGACTCGGACGCTTCGAAGCCGAACATGTCCGCCACATGGCTGGACGGGAATGTATCGATCTTGTCATTCAGGCTGCGGACAGCGTCGTTATACCGGGCCTGCGCCTCGTGGATATGCTCTGCCTCTTCAGCAAGCTGGGCCTGAATACCCATGTAGACCTGGTTGTCCTTAAATTCCGGATAGGTCTCCGCCACCGCGAACAAAAGCCGGAGCGACTCCGTCAGCCTGTTTTCAGCCGCAGCCTGGGCTGCCGGGCTGCCGTTTGTCGTCGCCGCCATATTGCGCGCCAGCACGACATTTTCGATGATTTCCCGCTCATAGCCAGCATGGCGCTTCACGGTTTCCACCAGGATCGGAATCAGGTTATAGCGCCGCTTCATCCGGGCGCTGATCTCGTGCCAGGCCTTGTCTTTCTTGACCCGCGCCTCGACAAGGCCGTTATAGGCCACGACCGCCCAAATGACGGCAAAGCCCAGAAGTCCAATCACACTATATGCTGCGATCATGTCAGTCCCCTCCCATGTTGGGCAGCCGTAAGCCACCCTTGCAGTTCTGTCCCCCGAGCTCGGTTCCCTTCCCAAGGCCGAACCCTCCCCTATAGCCTGACGTTCCCACCGGCCAACTGCAAGATGAAAGTGCGCCCGGATGACTTGTCAGACCTCGGCACACGCCAGAATCATAAACGAAAGCGGGGAGTTAGCCCCGGCCGCGATGAGGGCAAAAAAAAGCCCCACGCTTAGGGACGTGGGGCTTGAGGGGAGCGCCGCCTTCAGGGGTAAGGGGGAGGAGAGGCGGCGCCAGGGGTCTCAATGGTTTGGGTCCGGGAATGTCAATCTGCCTGGTTGCTGAAAAACAGAAAACACGGTCCCCGGAGGGGGTTAACGGCTAAAGGTCAGGGCTTGTGACCTGGAGCCCGGGATTTTCTTCTGGAAAACCGGGCCCACTTACGGCCTGTCGTGCCTCAGCGTTCGAGCACCATGGCTGCCTGCCGCCAGGACGCCACGACCACGGTTTCACCGGTCAGGTCGAAGGCATCGGCATCGAGGTCGAGCATGGTCGACGCGCGCATCGCCCCTTGCGGGAACTCCACCGTATAAATCCGGCGGTGCGAGCGGCCCTCAGACACAATCGCGCCCGTGGAGCCTTTGCGGAGACCATACTGCGGCATGTCGGCCGGCAGTTTTACGTCGTGAAATAAGTCCATAGTCCTGCTCCTTACGCTGCTTTGTAGAACCGCCGTTCAGGCGAATAGCTGAGCACATCGCGCTCGCCGTGCTTGAACAGCATGAACATGTCGTCACCGGCGTCATAGCCGTAGAAGTTCGGGTCGACATGCAGGTCGTAGCCGCCGGAGAAGCGGAAAATGAAGCAGTCGTCGGCTTCGGCGAACTCGATCGCGACCAAATCCTCGCCCTGGAGCCGTTCAAGCACCAGATTGGCATGGGCATTGTCGCTTTCGCGCCGCCACAGCAGGCGTTCCCCACCGCGCTTCAGGTCCCAGTCGCAGGTATAGACCCACAGGTGCCATTGCCATTGGGGTTCCCCCGTGATGGCGTCCGGCTCCATGGGGTGGCCAAGGTCGAGGGTGATGAAGCCGCCGAAGCCGCGACGGGCGCGCCTTACGGCCAGCGGCAATGCCGCCTTGAAGGCTTCAAATCTCTCCTTGCCCGTAGCTGCTGGGCTGAATTGGAAAATCGCGCTCATGGTTCTTTCCTTATACGCCTCTTTCTCCGGGGCTGCACGCCCCTTTGACTTTCTCCGTAGCTCGTATCTGGTCTTATCGACCCTAGTTTCGTTTCAGTCTCGGCATCCGGGGCGGTGATGTCTCTTTGCGTACCTTCGGCGTCCCCGTGGGGCGTACCTATGCGGCAGCGTCTGATATGTCACCGGCCCTTCGGCCTTGTTCCTCACTGCCCCAACCCGGGGCATTCTCTTCAACGCATCACTCACTGGGGCCTCAACGCTTCACTTGGTTTTTCGTATAGGCCCAAAACGAAAAACCCCTCCGGAGCCTTGGCCCAGGAGGGGTTGAAACTTTTGTTTCTATTCGCTGCTCTAGATCTCGGCAGCTCCACCCCTGGGCACGATCGCGTGACGGACACAAATAAACATTTGTGCGCCCTTCACTGCTTTCGAGATGGTCCAAAGGTAAGTCATGTTTCAAAATCCGTTCGCTGAACCCACCACGGGCTCGCTTGTCTGCTTCTTTAATTGCTGAACCGCGCAATTGTCAATAAGAGAAATGCGCCATCTGTAAAATTTTATTACGCAACCTTATGGCATATCCGCCGGGCTATCATGATATAGGGCCAAGAGAGCCCGGCATCAGGCCCCGTGTTAAGCAAGTTCTAACCTTTTCCGGCTTACACTTTCGCTTAGGGAGAGTGTAACCAGGCGCGATAAGAGGCTGACAGCTTCTTATCCGCACCTGGGGATTTGCGCAAAAGGGGTAACATGACCATCCGGGGTTTCGGCGCGGCGATCGCAGCATTGATGCTGGCTATCGGCTTGTCGGCGGGGGCTGAGCCATCCGCAGGGCGGTCTGCAGCCTCTGTTGTCCGTGACACCCCTGGCCCTGACACCTCCGGGGAACCACTATTCCTGCACAAGCTGGTGCCAGGGGAAACATCCCCCGACGCGGCCACGAAACTTGCTGAAGGCAATAGCCCGGCCCATATCTATGCCACCAGCTGGGGTATCACACTCGCAACCGATAGAACCGGCTTCTATAACGATCTGATCCGGTTTCTGCTGGATGCGGAAACCGCCCGGAAGCATTATGACGTTATCCCCTACCGCCGGGCCATGCGCGCCTTCCTTGAAGACAGGCAGAGCTGCGTTTACCCCAAGAATGTCGACACGCTTTACCGCACCGGCGACTGGGATGAGCATGACAGGCTGATTGAAAGCGACGGGCTTCTCCGCTCGCCAATCCGTATCTTCACGCCCCCCGGCAAACCTTTGATCAGCCAGGAAACGGACCTGACCGGCAAGCGCATCGCCTTCGCCATGGGGGCCAAAATCCCGCATTCGGTGAAGGTGCCGGATGTGACCTTCATCCCCATCGCTGACGAGGTGGACAAAGCCAAGCTTTTGAGAACCGGCACGGTGGACGCCATTGTCGCCAACCTGCCCGATGTGCTGTTTGTCTTCCGGCACCTCCAGGAACCCTTGCCGCCTTATGACCCGAATTATGTCCCGGTGCCGACGCCGATCATCCGCATCGTCTGCCATGACACCCCGGCCAACCGGGCCTTCCTGCGCGGGTTCAACGCCCGGCTGAAGCAGGCGACCGAAAGCGGCGCACTGGCCACCTTCTTCCGCCTGAACGGCTTGGAGCCCAGCATCTTCTTGGCGCCCAAAGACCATTGACCCCAGGCGCATTACACGTGGGGAAAGCACACATCCAAAAATGAAAAAAGCCGGAACCCGGCTTAGCGATTGTCGTAATCCAGGTCGGCGACAATATGGGTCACGGTGCCCATGTCCCCCAGCGGCATGGTCAGCGCTTCGCCCCACACCGGCATGCCGTTGCGGCTTTGGAATTCGCCCGCCGTGCGGGTAAGGAGCCCGGTTTCGGCAATATGGCGGAACACCTCAGCGGTACGCTCGACCCGGTTATGATCCGGGAATTCGCCAATCAGCTTCCCGGTCATATCGACGCCGAAAAGCAGCCTCAGCCCGGTCCCGAACATGGTGTAATGATACTCTGTCCCGCCATCCTGGCGCGGCCTAAGCTCTACCATATAGAGGTTCGGCATATGGTGCGGCAAAACGGTCGGATCGAATTGGGCAGGGGACGGCAGGCCCGACGTGCCCGCGCTCAGGCTGGCGTAATAATCCAGCATCTCGGCGAGATAACGGCTTTTGAGGGCATCGGACACAGCTTCGAACCCGGACACCAGCTTCAGCGCCGCATCGGACGGTTTCACGTTCCTGAGGGTCTTGCTGTCATCCATATCCTGCGCGGTGAGCTGGGAAGAAACTGACTGATTGTCACCGTGCACCATGGTCTCTCGCTTGTCTTTTCGCTTGGTGCTCCCCCTGAGCGCCAAGGACCGACACTGTACCCGGGGAAACCTTTAACAATCGTAAATAGTGGATATTTTGCTACTTTATCGAGCAATAATAAGACCTTGAGTACCCGGAAAGCAAAGGCTGACCCCAGAAAAGAAAAGACCCGCGCGTCATTAGGGGGGGGCGGCGCGCGGGTCGTTGGTCCGGGGCTTAGGGGGGGGAGGAGTGGGGCACCCCGGATGTTTCATATATGGGGACGCCGCGGCGGACTTAAAGCCCCCACACCTGTCATTCGTCGCAGTTCACGAACAGTTTATCGCAACGCTGGCGAGTGGGAAAGCAGGCCCTCCAACCGGTCCACCCCGGCAGTGCCAACAAGGCGGGCGGAGAGGGTCCCATCCTGCCCAATCAGGACCGAGGTTGGGAAGGCCATCACGCCGAAGGCCGAGAACAGACGCCCGCCTTCGTCAAACACGACCGGATAGCGGACATCATGTTTTTTGATAAAGGCGCGCACGCCATCCGGGGTCGCGCTCAGGCTTGAGGCGATGCCGATAATCGCGATGCGGTCCCCATAGCTGGCTTCCAGCGCCTGCATGGCTTTCGTGGCCTCAGCGCAGCGCCCTGCCGCCGCCTTGTCCGTGTTCATCAGGTATGTCTCGCACCACTGGGCAAAAAAATAGAGATAAACCGGTTTTCGCCTACGGAAGGCGGCACTATCGACATGCCGTCCGTCAAGCGCCGTTGCCGCCACAGCGGGCACAGGGATGGACGCGGCGTATGCCAGAGATGCGGGCCATGACAGCAGCATCAAGGCAAGCGCGAAAAAGCGGCGGAGGACCTT
This sequence comes from Kordiimonas marina, assembly GCF_023006325.1. Classification (GTDB taxonomy): domain Bacteria; phylum Pseudomonadota; class Alphaproteobacteria; order Sphingomonadales; family Kordiimonadaceae; genus Kordiimonas; species Kordiimonas marina. Next base: position 600,242 of record NZ_JAINDF010000002.1, on the reverse strand, counting down.
CATTGCTCCCCTCCCTGGCCGGTACGCCCGTCCGCCAGGCTGGCGATCTGGGCGCGCAGCCGGTCATCCAGTGCGCCTGCGCGGTAGATCACATCGCCGCGGGCATCCAGCAGGATATGCGTGGGCGTCCCAAACACATGCATGGCCCGCAAGAGCTGGGCATTTTTGTCGAACACGAACGGGAAGCTATAGCCATGTTGCTTCAGGAACGCGGCGACTTTGGCCGGTGTTTCATTGAAGCCGATATCGACCAGAACGAAACTGAGCTTGTCGCCGTAGCGCCTGTACATCCTTTGCAGTTCCGGCATCTCATGACGGCATTCCACACACCATGTCGCCCAGAATTTGACAACGGCGGGCCGACCGGCCGGGAACCCGGCAAGCGGTACAGCCGTTCCGTCCTCCATATGGGCCACAAGCGGGCTGGCCTGGGTGGCCTCCGCCATCACGGCCGGGGCAGAGACCAATCCTGCCACCAAAGCGGCGGCGACGAGAAATGACTTCATTTTTTGTTCCCTTCTACTGATGTCGGAAAATCGGAAACCGGCACAAAGCCGAAACGGTCCTTGAGGTCTTCAAGCGCGCCTGCCGGGCTCCAGATCGCGAGAAGCTTCACGGGTTTCCCGCCTATGGCATCATGGAAGATACGGACCCCGGGCCGGATGATGGCAAGACCGCCCGGCCGCACCTCATAGACCCGGTCCGCGACGCCGTAACGGAGTGTCCCGGACAGGACATAGAAAAGCTCATACCCCGGATGGGTATGATTGGGGGTGACAGCCACCCCGCCCTTGCGCGGCATCAAAGTAACTTCCGCCACTTCCAGATTGGCGCCTCTAAGCGTGCCGCAGTCCGCCAGCACCGTGATGAGCGCCCGGCCCGGCAGCATCAATTTATAGGCGCCGTAGCTGACATCAGGCCCAGCCACGGCCTGGCCGTTGGCCGGACAGCGTTGGGGTCGCTCCCCCGCCCTGTCATGGGCGTGGCCTGTTTGTGCCAGCATCAAAACGGCGAAGAGGGAAAGCAAACGTTTCACAGCAGCCCCCTTCCCGCCTGCACCAGCAGATATTCAGCAGTGATGGCAACCAGCAGCGCCAGAAAACGGCTGACAGCCTTCATCAGGCGCGGGGACCGGGGAAGCCTGCCAGCCACACCGGCGATAAACCCCGCCGCCGCCAGGACAAGCGACATACCGAGTGCAAAGGTAAACAGAAGCAGCGCGCCCTTGATGCGGTCCCCCGAGCTGAAAATATAAAACATCAGCGCGCCAAAAACCGGCGCCGTGCAAGGGCCGATCACCAGGCCCGAAACCGCCCCCATCAGGACGAGCTGATACTTCTTCATCGGGACACCGGTCCCGGCCACGGATTGCAGGGAAAACCCCGGCAAGCTGACCCAACCCATGGACCAGGCCGCAAACAGGAACAAAAGGTTCGCAACCAGAATAAGCGTTACCGGATTGGTCGCGACGGCGCCAAAAAAGACGCCCGCCGATGCGGCGGCATAACCAAGCCCGGCATAGGTACCGGCAAGGCCTAGTGCATATAGCCCAGCATTGCCGATGTGCCGGAGACGGCTGTAGGCCTCGGACGCATCCCGCCCGGCGCGGCCCAGAACACCGATGGTAATCGGCAGCACAGGGTAAACGCAGGGCGTGAGGCTGGTCACCACCCCAGCGGCCAGCGCCGCGATCATCGCCGGACCGAAATCCAGCCCAGCCCCCGCGCGCAAGCCCGCTTCAAACGTATCAAACATGGAATTACCCCTTCCAAGGAACCCGAACAGAGGCCGGAACACCCGGCCGTTAGCTGCACGCTAGGCGGCCAATTGGCTTTGAAAAAGGTCCATTATGGATGGGATAAGTAGTCCAATATTGAAGGCAGGCAGTTTAGTGCCGCAGCAGCCTGGCTAGGGCATCAAGGGCAGCATCGGTCACCGTTTCCGGGACCCCGGCGAAGGGCAGCATCAGGCCTGCCTGCCGCCTGGGCGCAAAGCAATAGGACGACAAAGGCGGCATCATATAGCCTGCCTGCAGAAGCTGCGCCGACAAGGTTTTGTCATCGGTCTCCGCCGGCAGCCGCAGCGTCACATGCATCCCTGCGCCGGACGGAAGAAAAGTGGCCTCCGGCACACGGGCGGCGACGGCCTCAAGCGCATGAGCATAACGCGCGGCATAGAGCGTCCGCATCCGCCGCAAATGGCTTTCGAGGTGCCCTTCCTCGATAAACTGCGCGAGAACATTCTGCATGAAAGGCGGTGGTGCACCATCCGTGGCGCTGATAACCGTGGCAAAGGCATCGACCAGCGCCTCGGGGACAATCATGAAGGCGAGCCTGAGCCCCGGGAACATCGCCTTGTTGAAGGTGCCCATATAGATAACCCGCCCCGCCCTGTCGAGCCCCTGGAGCGCGGCGAGCGGCCGCCCGGCATAGCGGTAGTCGCTGTCATAATCATCCTCATAAACCCAGGCGCCTTCGCGTTCCGCCCAGGCCAGCAAGTCAACCCTGCGCCTGAGCGCCATGGTCATGCCGAGCGGAAACTGATGGGACGGCGTCACATATGCCGCCCGGGCATGCGGGTCAAGCGCCACCCCGGCCTTGACGTCCAATCCATCCGCATCCACCGGCACGGGGATGGTCTTCACCCCCGCCGACGCCATGGCGCCATAGGCATATTTGTAGCCGGGGTTTTCGACCCAGACCCGGTCCCCCGGATCGGTCGTGACCTTGAGAGCGAAGTCGAGCGAACGGTGTGTCCCTGACGTTATGATGACCTGCGCGGGGTCGCATACGGTCCCGCGGGAGACGGCAAGGTGCGAAGCAATCGCCCGGCGCAGGTTCTTAAGGCCGAGAAGATCCCCGCTTTCAAGGCCCCAGCCCGCCTGCGTTTGCCGCGTACGGCCGATAATCCCCTGCCACAGATGCGCCGGAAAAGCGCTTATATCCGGCACGCCGAATGCCATGCGCAGGTTCTTTCCTTCCATCACATGGCCAAGCGCTGCCTTGGTGGTCGCCGCCCGCTTTGACGGCTGCGACTGCGGGCGTGTAACGGGGCTATCCGTCCCTCGCCCCCCGACGGGGCCCTTGCGCCGGGCATCGGCCCGCACCACGGCGCCAGCCCCAACCCGGCTTTCGATGAAATCCTCCGCCGCCAGCAGGTCATAGGCCACGACCACTGTGTTGCGGGCGACGCCGAGGTCCTTTGCCAGGGTCCGTGTGGACGGCATCCGGCTGCCCGGCGGCAGGCTGCCATCCAGCATCGGCTGCCGCAGCGCCAAATAGATCTGCCGGTAAAGCGGCAGGTCTGCCTGTTCATCGAGCGTAATTCCCGAAAAGACGGCGCCTGCGGATCCCTTGCTCATGATCGCCTCCAAATTGGACCGGCCATATAGCCTATAATGGCCCTTCGTGTGGGCCATTTACAAATCTATGATGTCAGCCATGGCCCGATGTCAAGCCACAGCGAAGGAAACAAAATGCAAACCAAAACCCTGAAAAATCTTCCCTGGGAGGATATCAACATCAAGGGGGTTCTTTATAAAACCCTGCGCCTGAACGAGGGGGCAGGTGCTGGCGGCACCACCCTCGTCGCCATGGAAAAAGGCAGTAGTTATCCGCCGCACCGGCACCCTGGGCGCGAACAGGCGCTGGTCCTGAAAGGACGCCTCCGTGTTGGCGATATCACGCTTGATGCCGGCGATTACTGGGTGGTTGAATCCGGTGAGGTCCATGATGCCGAAGCACTGGAAGATACGGAATTCCTGGTAGTCACCGACCAGACGGTTCAGCTTCTCTAGGGGCTGGCTGCCATTACGAAAAAGGCCCGCGCCACACCGGCACGGGCCTTTGTTGTTTTTCGCGTGTCCGCCCCTTAGGCGGCGGACAGCTTCTGGAAGCGTTCCAGGTGATGATCGGTATCGCCGAAATGATGGTCGATCATGATCAGGCGCTTGGCCATATGCGCGACCGAGAATTCCCAGGTCACACCGATACCTCCGTGCATCTGCACCGCTTCCTCGGCGACCAGACGGCCAACCCGGCCGATGAGCGACTTGGCGGCGCTCACCGCCTTGTCCCGCTCAGCCGCGTCATGCTGGAGGTTGGTTGCGGCCAGAAGCACGATCGAACGCGCTTGTTCGATTTCCAGGCACACATCGACGAGACGGTGCTGGAGCGCCTGGAACTTGCCGATCGGCACACCGAACTGGGTGCGGGTGCGCAGGTATTCCAGCGTGGCGTCGCGCGCGGCTTCCATCACGCCGATGCTTTCAGCGCAGACGGCGAAGGTGCCACGGGCCAGCGCCCGGCCAAGAGCAGCTTCAGCGTCCGCACCGGAGAGGAGCACGTCATCCGCGGAGACGGCGACACCGTCGAAGCTGATTTCCGCCGCGCGGCCGCCGTCATGGGTTTTGAAGCCGCGTACGGTCATGCCGTCCGCGCCCTTGTCGACGAGGACAAGCGCGAGCCCCTCCGGCCCCTTGGCCGAAACGATCAGCGTGTCAGCCTCAGCGCCATTGAGGATCACCGACTTGGCGCCCGTGAGTTTGAAGCCGTCACCGGCTTTCTCGAGGGCCGCATTCACCCGTTGATCGTTATAACGGGCACCGGCTTCCATGTGCGCAAGCGCGATGATCTTGCTGCCTGCGACCACGTCATCCAGGAGGCCTGGGCCACGGCCCGAAGCGGCTTCCTCAGCCAGCAGGCCCGCGCCCAGAACTGCGGTGGCGATATAGGGCTCAACCACGATGCCGCGGCCGAGTTCTTCCATCACCACCATGATATCAAGCCCGGTGCCACCAAGGCCGCCCGCCGATTCCGGCAATACGGCGGCGACGAGGCCAAGCTCGGCCATCTCAGCCCAGATTTCGGGGCTGTAGCCGACGTCCGACTTGATGATCTTGTCCCGGGTTTCAAAGGTATATTTTTCCCGCACGAAGCGCGCGACCATGTCCTTCAGAAGGCTGTGGTCTTCGGAGAGATTAAAATCCATTTTCCTTGCCTCCCTTAAAGCCCAAGCACCATTTTGGTGATGATGTTGCGCTGAATTTCGTTGGACCCGCCATAGATGGAAATCTTGCGGTAGTTGAAATATTTACCGGCATAAAGCGCGGCATGCTCCGGCCCGATCGGCGCGATGTTGGAGCCTTCCTCATAAACCTCCGGCGTGAAGGCGAGCGCATACGGCCCAACCGCACGGCGCATGAGGTCGGTCAGTTCCTGGCGGATCTGCGTGCCCTTGATCTTGATCATCGAGCTTTCCGCACCCGGCGCGCCACCGGCCTGCGCCTTGCTAACAACGCGCAGGTTGGTGAGCTCCATCGCCATCAGGTCGATTTCCACGCGGGCGATACGCTCGGCGAAGGCCGGATCGTCGATCAGCTTGGTGCCGTCACCCATGTCGGTCTCACGCGCGATTTCCTTCAGCTTCTTGAGCTGCTGCTTCGCGGCCGGCACACCGGCGATGCCCGTGCGTTCGTGGGTCAGCAGATACTTGGCGTAAGTCCAGCCCTTGTTCTCCTCGCCCACCAGGTTTTCGACCGGCACGCGAACGTCGGAGAAGAAGACCTCGTTGACCTCATGCCCGCCTTCGATGGTGATGATCGGGCGCATTTCGATGCCGGGGGTATTGAGGTCAATCAGCAGGAAGCTGATGCCTTCCTGCGGCTTGCCTTCGGTGCCGGTGCGCACGAGGCAGAAGATCCAGTCGGCGAACTGGCCGAGGGTCGTCCAGGTTTTCTGGCCGTTGACCACATAATGGTCGCCGTCCCGGACAGCGCGGGTCTTCAAGGACGCGAGGTCCGAGCCTGCACCCGGCTCGGAATAGCCCTGACACCACCAGTCATCACCATTCAGGATGCGCGGCAGATAGTGTGCCTTCTGTTCTTCGCTGCCGAACTTCAAGAGCACCGGGCCAAGCATGGTCAGGCCGAACGGCGGCAGCTCGGGCGCACCGGCGGCCACACACTCTTCCTCGTAAATATGCTTCTGGATCGGGCTGAAGCCGGAGCCACCCCATTCCTCAGGCCAGCTATGGACGGCCCAATGTTTTTCATTCAGCGTGCGCTGCCAGTCCAGGATTTGCTCCTTGGTGAGCATCTGGCCCGCTTTCACGCGCTCGGATACTTTTTCCGGCAGCTTGGCCTTCAAAAACGCCCGCACTTCCTGGCGGAACGCCTCGTCTTCGGCTGTATACTCAAGATGCATGATATGCCTCATCCATTCCCGTAAATTTCTACCCCCTCACGGGGGCTTTCCCACCGTCAGGTAGGCCGACCGCGCGAAGCTTCAAGCCAGAAGCTGCACGGATATTTGAATCCCCGGTATGAAGAGGCTGGAAAAACTCGGAAACAAGGCAAAAAGCGGGGCCAAGACCGGAACTGAAACCGCTGCCCGTCAGCCCAGCAAAAGGCCGGTCAGTCCCTTGACCACAAGGCGGCCGCCCTGGCTTGCGAAATTGTTGATCTTGTCATCCATCGCCTGGAGCGCGGCTTCAAGCTTGGCGGCGTTCGCGCTCAGCTCCTCGACGCTGGCGGACAGGGTGGCGCCGGATGCATCCGCCGCGCTCACAGCCGCCTTCAGGGCCGTCAGCTGGTCCTTGATGGTATTGAAGGTTTCCTGTGTCGCCTGCATCTGGTTTTTGGCATCGGCCTTGATCTTATCGAGCTGGGCCTCGAAATCCTTGTCATAGGTGCCTTTGGCGAACTGCTCCGCGCGGGCATTGATGCTGTCCCGGAACTGGTCGATCGCGGCATCCACCCCGTCAGAGACATGGGTTTCCACCTGGCTGATAACGTCCTTGAGGTCATCGGGGATATAGGCGTCGATGAGCGATTGGTCGATCCTGACTGGCATTAGTTACCTCCTGCGCCGGTTGTAGGCGCCGTCTGTGCCCCGTTCTTTTTGGTCCATTCGTCTATCCGGTCCTCGAACGCGGCCTTGACGGCGGTGCCGATCTGGCCCGCGGCCTTGTTCTTCTCGGAACTCCAGACCGACTTGGCGCCATCGACCACATTCTGGGCTTCCGATTTCACGCTGGCGAGCGCCATATCGGCAAGGCCTTTGCCGCTCCCGATAAAGGACTTCCAGTCCACCGGATTGCCCTGCCCCGTGATGGTACCGATCGCGGCATTGCGCACGCCGCCAAGGAAGGCTGAGGCGATCGACATGAACCGGCTTTTGAAGCTGTTTTCCGCCATATAGCGCTGCATCGCCTTGGCCGCGGTTTCCACGTTGGCCAGATAATTCTGAAGCGCGGAGAACGCTTCTTCCGGCACTTCCGGGTCAGGCCCGATCGGCGGCGGGGCCTTCATGGCGTCAAGCATCGTGTTACAGCGGTCGCGCGCAGCCGTCAGGTCCTGCAGCTTCTGGTCCCGGATGGTTTTGCCCTGGGCGAGGATGGCGGCCTTTTCCTTGGCCAACTGGTCAAGCGCGTTGGCGAAGCCTTCATATTCGATCCGGTTATATTCGGATGCCGCGAACGATGCCCTCACCGCCAGAAGCAGGGCTTCAGACCGGCGCGCCGTGCGGTCAACCCCGGCAGTATCGGCGATATTCTTGGCCTTCACGGCGGCGGTATTGAGCGCCTGGAACGCATCCCCCAGCGGCTTCATCATACCGGGGATTTTGGTTTTGATATCGATCACGGCCTTGTCCGACATCTGGTCGACCGAGGCGACAAAGTCGGCATAGTCGCTCATGAGCTGGCTTTTCGCCGTCTGGAACGTCGCATCCACCTGCGCCTTATATTGGCCGATCACCGCCTCCTGGCGCAGTTTTTCCAGCGACAGGGCGGCCTTTCTGGCGGCGATATGGCTCGCCACCTCATCGGTGTAGGCCTTGTGGATCTTGGTCGTGGCGTCCGCGGCTTTTTCGGTCGTGTCCGACAGGCTGGACATCAGTTGCACCGCATCCTGGCGCCCGGCGCAGGCTGTCAGCGTAAGCGTCAGCAGAAGCACCGGAACCAGCCGGAGCCGCCCTTTGGGGGCATGGGCGGATGCTCCGGCCGGTGGGTGCGCCTCATGGCGAACTATGTGTTTCTGCCGATGCATCATGATACCCCTCCTTGTCCGCCCGCCGGTGCCGTCTTTGTCCCCGCGCTGGCGTCGGGCGCGGCCTTGCCGACAGTCGCGGTGCTGACCTTCATGATATTGCGGGCGCTTTCGGTCGCCGTCTGGCGGACGATGCCGCGCAGCTCTGCCACTGTCCGCGCCTGGCCCGGGCTTTTGGGGGGCGGTACCCAGCGGGTCTGGGCCTTCAGTTTGTCTTCCGATATTTCAAGCCGCGGCATCAGGCGGGAGATGGCGGCCCGCACCAGGGTGGTGAAGCGTTCGCTGGCGAAGCCGGAGATAAAGCCGAACACCAGGAACATCTTGGCGTTGGCGAGCGATATGCCGCCGTCGGTCAGCCCGGCGACGACCAGCGCCGCCACCACGATCGCCATGATCGGCGCGAGCACGAGCTTGGGCAGGATCATCAGGAACATCTGCGGGTCATACCCGTTGCCGCCGCCTGTCCGCTGCGCCCGCATGGACGTGAGGATCGCCACCAGCGTGTTGGCGATAACGCCGACCCAGGACAGGAAAATCAATTCAGCCACCCACCAGCCGCTGTCCAGATGCAGCCAGCCGAAGCCGAGGTTGTCGCCGAAATTGTTGGCAAGCGACAGGGCATTGGACCAGATCGTCTGTTCGCGCCGGCACAGGTGCGACAGATTCTGGATTTCATAGATCAGCCTGTCCGCCGTGACCTGCCGGTGCGTGGCCCCACTTGGGCCTTCCGCCGCCGTCACGGACTGGGCGGCAGCGCCCATATCCTTGGGTATCATTGACACGCACAAGCCGGTGCAGCCGCCACCATAGCACAGGCCACGCTTGTCCCAGTTGGGTACCGTCACGCCGTAGCGGGCCGCCACATAAAGAAGCCAGTGGGTCACATTGTCGAGGTTGGTCTGCGCCAGCGCGGCATTGAGTGCGGGCGTCCGCGTGCCGGAGCCAGAAGCAACCAGCATCCTCAGCACCTTGGGGGGCAGCGGATATTCATAGGTCGGCAGGGTCGCCGCCTTCTTCATCCCAGGGGCGGACGACAGGGAAACCGACGGTACATCGGGGCCGGAAAGCGCGCCAAGCTGCGCCGCCGTGTCGGCGATCGATCCCAGGATTTCCGCGCGTGCTTCCAGCGCCGCGTCGCGCTGATCCCTCAAATAGGCGTCAATCTGGCCCTTGATGCTGTTGATCTGTTCGGTGGAGAAAAAGCCCAGAAGCCGGTTGGTGTCGAAAATCACGGTCATGAAATCGGCGTGGGACGGGTAAATCGCCGGCTCCTTCCCCTTGCAGACCTCGGCCCGCGTGGGCGGCTTCAACCGCTTGTCCGGGGTTTTACCGTCAGCCGGTGTCGCTTTCTCCTCGCCGACATTGCTGTACCAGCAATCCTTCTGCAGCTCAGTGGGGAAATAGAGGTGCGCCATCACATACAGGAAGGTCAGGACACCAAAGCCCCCCATCAGCCAGGCGACCCCCTTGAACGGGTCGGAGAAATAAAGGGCAAGCGCGTTCCATCTGCTGCCGAAAGCCCCCTGGCGGGGGCCCGGACGCCCCTTTGGCGTCTGTTTATCCGCCGGGGTTCCCGGCGCTGGCCCGGCAGGGGGCGTCCCCGCCGACGCTGTGCCGCCGCTGCTGGCGCTACTGCCGGCATCCTGGTTACCTGTGGGGTTTTCGGATGTCTTCCCGGTACCGGCCTGTTGCCCGGCGGCGGCGCGGTCCCGCGCCTGAACGCCTTCAACCACGCGGCTGACGCGTCTCGCAACATCCGATTCAGCATTCGATAGCGCGTCTGAGGCTTCGCTGGTCGCAGCTTCCAGGGCATCGGCTTCGGCACTGACGGCCTTGGCCTCGCCTTTCTTTTTACCGGTGCGTGCGGTGGGTTCCTGAGCGTCTTTTTTTGTCATAGCAGCCCCCAGCCAGTGGAAGCATAAGCTTTACCATACAACCATTACGTGCTCAATGTATTATTATCCGGGAGTAAGTCTCAATCCTCTCAAGCAGATAGGACACGAACGCCCGCGCACCGCGAAAGCAGCCCGCCCATAGATGCGCCGGTGGAATGGGGAAAATGCTAGAAAATGCTAGAAAATGCTGGTGTGGGTGAGGTTCGTGAACAGCTCAAGGGCATGGGTGCCGACGTAGGAGTTGCCGAACGCGTCCAGCTCGGGCGCCCAGACCGAGATGGCCATCTTGCCCGGCACGATGGCGACAATGCCGCCGCCGACCCCGCTTTTCGCCGGCAGGCCGACCCGGTAGGCAAAGCTGCCGACACTGTCGTACATGCCGCAGGTCAGCATCACGGCCCCTATGCGCTTGGCCTGGCTCGCCGAAATCACCGCCGCGTCATGGAGCGCGGAGTAGCCGCCGCCCGCAAGCGGCAGCGCCGCAGTGGCGAGCTCGGCGCAGTTCATCTCCATCGCGCATTGATAGCAGTAGGTTGCCATCAGCGCGTCGACCGCGCCGTGGATATTGCCGTAGCCCTTCATCAGGTTGGCGAGCGCGCGGTTGACATGGGCGTGCGCCAGCTCGGACGCGGCCACGTCCGCATTGCTGTCCACCGTGTCCGTCATCGCCAGAAACCGGAGATAGTTTCGGATGCGAAACTTTGTGTCACCCTTCAGGCTCATCATCAGGTCGGTGATCGCCAGCGCACCGGGGTTGATGAAGGGGTTGCGCGGAATACCGGCTTCATGCTCCAGCCGCATCATGCTGTTGAAGCGGTCACCCGACGGTTCCTTGCCCACGCGGGTCCAGACCATGTCGCCGAAGTGCTGGAGCGCGAGCTCAAGCATGAACAGCTTGGAAATGCTCTGGATCGAAAAGCGCTCGGCCGCGTCACCGGTCACGAACAGGTCGCCTTCGGTCGTGCGCACGGCCATGCCGAACTTGCGTGCAGGCACAGACGCCAGCGCCGGGATATAATCCGCCACCTTGCCCTTGCCGAAGTGCGGCTGAACCGCCTCGGCGATATGGTCCAGAACGCCCTGATAGTCCGTCACGCTTGTCACCGTCCGTCACATACGCCCCATAACCCGGGGCCAAAAGGACGGTCACCTTATGCCCCGCCCGCCCAAAAGAAAAGTGGGGAAGTGGTGCGGCATATGCGCCCCAGACCCTTGCATTGTGCGGGGCTGACCTTATTTTTGCCAAAACTTGGCGGCAAAAGCGCGACACTTGAGCGAAATCAAGGGCCGCAAGGCCCCGCCGTCCTATTCAGGCTTTGCCTGACCGGCCCGAATGTGGCACTAGAGGCGGTAAGAAATCGGCGCGGCACAGCCCGCCCCAAAGACATTTGAGACAGATGCAGAACCTGACCATGGACATGCCGGAAACCGGACAAAAGGCAAAAGCCGACCCCAAAGCCGCAGCGAACACGGATGCCAGCGCCATCAACGCGGCTGACTTTCCGCTCAGGGAAGCGCGCCGGTTGGTGAAGGACCTGTGGCAGCCGAACCCGCGTATCTATTGGACTGACTTTCTGATCAGCTGCACGCTCGGCTGGGCCGCCATCGTCACCGCGACGCTGGCGCCGTTCCTGTCCCTCCTGCAGATTGCCGCGATGATTGTCGCCACCCTCGCCATGTACCGGGCGGTGATTTTCATTCATGAGCTGGCGCACTTCCGCAAGAACACTTTCGGCCTGTTCCGCGCCGTGTGGAACGCCACCTGCGGCATGCCGATGCTGGTGCCGTCCTACAGCTACACGGATGTGCATATCGACCACCACAAGCCGCAGGTTTACGGCACCAAGGAAGATGGCGAGTATCTGCCGTTCGCGGTGGACAAGCCGTGGAAGATCCTGGCTTTCCTTGCGGGCACCGCCATCACCCCGGCGCTTTTGCTGGTGCGCTCGACCGTGATTTTCCTGATCGCCTGCATCGTGCCGCCGGTGCGCACCTTCATGTGGCGGCACCTGTCGTCACTGGTGATCGACTTCACCTATGACCGTCCGGCGCCGCGCCCCGGCCAGGGCAAAAGCTGGTTCCTGCAGGACCTGGGCGCCGCCGCCTATGCCTTCCTCGGCCTCGGGCTGATTTACGCTGGCATCGTGCCCGTCGCCTTCCTCGGCGTCTGGTATGTGATGACCTTTTTGGTACTGCTGCTGAATGGCCTGCGCACGCTGGCCGCCCATGCTTACCGGAACCCGGGTGACCGCCGCATGACCCAGCAGGAAGAATTCCTCGACAGTGTCGACGTGCCGGGCAACCGTTACATCACGCCCCTGTGGGCGCCGGTGGGCCTCCGCTTCCACGCCACACACCACCTGTTCCCGGGCATGCCCTACCACCAGCTTGAGAAAGCCCACGAACGCCTGAAAGCCGAGCTGCCGGACAACAGGCTTTACCTCGCCGCCAGCCGCAAGAACCTGTGGGTCGCGCTCACCCGGCTGTGGCATGAGGCCAAAGCCGCGCAAGCCAAGGGCTGACGATGACGGCGCGGGCGAACCGACCTCTCCTTGTGGCCGGGGCCCTGAGCGCGCTGGCCGCGCTTCTTCATATCGGGGTTATTTTCGGCGGGCCGGACTGGTACCGCTTCTTCGGTGCCGGCGAAGAGATGGCTCAAATGGCCGCCAAGGGTGACCCTTACCCCGCCATCGTCACGGTCTTCATCGCCAGCGTGCTGTTCACCTGGGCGGCTTACGCTTTCGCAGGCGCGGGGCTGATCAGGCGGCTGCCGCTTATGCGCACCGCACTCACCGCCATCACCGCCGTTTACCTGATCCGCAGCCTGGCACCCCTGGGCTTGTGGCTTTTCGCGCTCGGCCCGGTAACGCCCTTCTGGATCTGGAGCTCCGCCATCTGCTTCGGCTACGGCCTCGCCTACCTGATTGGCACCCGCCGGGCGTGGCAAGGCCTTTCCGCCTGAGCCTTCCTAGCTGAACAGCGCGCGGCCCTTAATGGTGGCGGGGCGGGCGTTGCAGCGGGCGCGCCAGGCTTCAACGTTCCCAAAGCTGTACAGATCCACCTGTTCCACGACGCCGTAGAATTCCTCCAGGCAGTTGACCCACGGGAAGATGGCGATGTCGGCGATGGAATATTCATCGACGATATAATCCCGGCCCTCCAGGCGTTTTTCCAGCACGCCCAACAGCCGCTTGGCCTCGTTCGTGTAACGCTCCACCGGGTACGGGTGGTCACACTTGTCCCTGGCGTATTTGAAGAAATGGCCGAGCTGGCCGAACATCGGCCCGACGCCGCCCATCTGGAAGAAAAGCCACTGGATGGCTTCCCATTTCTTCCGCGGGTCGGCGGGCAGCAGCTTGCCGGTTTTCTCCGCCAGATATAGGAGGATCGCACCGGATTCGAACAGGTTCATCGGCTTGCCGTCCGGCCCGTCCGGGTCGGTGATCGCCGGGATCTTGTTGTTGGGGTTGATGGCCAGAAACTCGGGCGTGAACTGGTCGCCCGCGCCAATGTCGATCTTGTGCGCCTCATAGGCGAGGCCCATTTCCTCAAGTGCGATATGCACCTTGTGGCCGTTCGGCGTGCCGAGTGAATAAAGCTGGATGACGGACATGGCGTTCTCTCCCTCGTGTCTATGATTATGCCGCACGGTAGGAAATCGCCCCCGTGGGCGTCAAGCGCAAGCCTTACGGGCGATCACATTGCTGTGCGGGACGTGCACCGCCCGTGAAGCGACCCTCTTGACATGGGCAATATATTACCCTATTTGATACCTAAAGGTTACATTATGGAACCCAAACGGATCAGATAAGGACCCGAGCAATGCCCGAGAGCAAGCACGAGAAAAAGCCCGTAAACCCAGCACAGGTTGTCGACCAGTTCATGCAGCGCACCATCATCGGCGTGGCGCTTCTGGCGCTCAAACACGCGGGCAATGCCGTGCAGTATCTGGTCTCCGACAAGGTTTCGCACTGGATCGGCTGGGGCAACAACGCCATCAGCCTCATGATCGTCCTTCTGCTGTTCCCGGCCTTTTTCCGCTATTTCCGCCTGCGCCGGAGCGACCCGAGCGTCTGCATCAAGTCGGACGGGTTCCTGAGCCAGATGTTCAAGGAAGCCGCGGCCCGCGCCTTCGCCATCACCTTCGTCACGCTGTTGGTGATGGTGCTGGTCACGCAGAAGGCCCTGCAGGACCTGCCCGCCGCCTTCTTCCTGAATATCGCCGTTGCGGTGTGCATCGGCTCACTCGCCGCGGCTTACTTCTTCCTCACCCGCGATACGGATGACGAAGACGACGACGCGCTGGAGGGCTGAGCATGTCGGATGAGCTCCATAACCGCATCCGCGTTTTCCGCGCCGAACACCGCATGAGCCAGGGCGAACTGGCCGATGCCATCGGTGTCAGCCGCAAGACCATCAGCACCATCGAAGTGGGGCGTTTCGTGCCCTCAACCGTGATCGCGCTGAAGCTGGCCCGGCATTTCGGCGTGCCGGTGGAGGAGATTTTCTCCCTGCCCGAAGACGCCGCCTGAAGCTGATACTGAAGCTGATACCAAACCCAATAAAACCAAGAAAGGACCCGAGTCATGACAGACCCAAAAACATCTGGCCAAAAACCCTCTGGCCAAAAACCATCCCCCTCCGGTCGCAGGAATGTGGCAGTCGCCCTCATATGGGCCACCGCCATGCTGATCGCCGCCTATCTCATGCGGGAAAGCGGGCACAAGGACGACATGTTCATGCTGATCCTCGCCATGGGCTTCACCAGCTTCCTGGTCACCAGCCGGGGCAGCAGGTGTAAGCGCAGCCTGTTCCGGCGGCTATTCCACAAAGGCGGCAAATAAGAAAAAGGGCCACCCCGGCAAAGGGTGGCCCCATTTCTTTTCAGAGAATTTTTATCTTCAGCCGCGCCCAGTCTTAACCACGAACAGCCTTGGCGGCGGCAAGCGCCTTGGCGGCATCCGCCGGATGCTGATGGCGGGTGAGCGCATCGGCAAGCGCGGTCAGGCACAGGTCGATGTTCTTCTCGCACGCACTGGTGCCCATCAGGCCGATCCGCCAGACCTTGCCGGCCATCGGGCCGAGCCCGGCGCCGATTTCCAGATTGTGGGCGTCCAGAAGGTAGGCCCGGATGCTGGCTTCATCGACGCCTTCCGGCACCTTGACGGCATTCAGCTGCGGCAGGCGGATATCTTCGGCAACCAGGAACTCAAGCCCCAAGGCCTCAAGCCCGGCGGCGAGGCTTTTATGCATGGCCGCATGGCGATCCCACGCTTCCTCAAGCCCTTCCTCGAACAGCATGACCAGCGATTCATGCAGGCCGTAAAGCGCGTTCACGGGGGCTGTGTGGTGGTAACTGCGGCCGCCCTGCCCGTCCCAGTAGGCCATGACGAGCGACAGGTCCATGAACCAGCTATGCACCGGCGTGGCGCGGGAGCGCACGCGCTCAAGCGCGCGTTCGGAGAAGGACACGGGCGACAGGCCCGGCGCGCACGACAGGCATTTCTGCGATCCGGTATAAACCGCATCCACGCCCCACTCGTCGATCAGCACCGGCACACCGCCGACGCTGGTGACCGCGTCCATGATGGTCAGGCATTTGTGCTTCTGCGCGATCGCGCACAGGGCGGCGGCATCGGCCAGCACGCCAGTTGAGGTTTCGGCGTGCACGAAGGCGAGGATGCAGGCTTCCGGATGGTCGCTCAGCGTGGCATCGACCACCGCCGGGTCCGGCGCCTTGCCCCACTCGACGTTGATCTCAACGACCACACCGCCCGCGCGGGTGACGTTTTCACACATGCGGTTGCCGAACACGCCGTTCTTGATCACGACGACGGTGTCGCCTTCTTCCACCAGGTTGACGAAGCAGGTTTCCATGCCCGCCGATCCGGGGGCGGAGACCGGGAAGGTCAGCCGGTTTTCGGTTTTAAACAGCGCCTTCAGGCCTTCCTTCAGCTCCTCCATCATGCCCTGGAAAGCGGGGTCGAGGTGGCCGATGGTCGGCCGTGCCATGGCTTCCAGAATGCGGGGGTGAACGTCAGAAGGCCCAGGGCCCATCAGGGTGCGCAGGGGCGGATGGAAAGATTGCATCGTCGTCTCCGGCTCAAAGGAAATTGGCTTCACATGAATATATGAACAGCAGATATAGGGCATATGATGGCAAATGGAACTTTTTCTATGGCGAAAGGCGGCAAGCTTGGCCATAAGGTGGCCAGCCAGACTGAATAGAACGGACAGAGGAGACGCCGGTGACCAAGACCCTTGAGGACCAGACCGCCCGCTTCGAGGCCGCCGAAAAACTGATGGACGGGGAGGATGTGGCGCAGGACCATGTGGCCGCCTTCCGCGCGTTCCTGACCCTCGCCCGCGAAGGGTATGCTGACGCGCAGGCCATGGTCGCCTTCTATCTGTGCACCGACCTTGAAGAAGACACCTTCGGCGAGGAGGCCGAAGCGTGGGACTTTGACGTCGAAGCCGCCGCGTGGGACATGATCGCGCAGGAAAACGGCAGCGACCAGGCCGGTGAAATTGCCGAGCAGGCCGAGGAAGACGCCGACTGGCTGGCCGCCGCCCGCGCCCGCATGGGCGAAATCAAGGCCGCCTACCCGGCCGTATAACTAGCCTGCCCTTACCGGGCGTCGCAATCCAGAATGAGCGGGTCGAACACCCCGCCGATCAGCATCCCGCCTTTATAGGGGGCCGCGACGCTGGAGCCCGACAGTGGGTTGCCGTCGCTCAAGTAAACTTCCTTGGGCTTGCCGAATGCCTTGCCGTCAAAGCTGACCTTCCACACTTGCGAGGGCGAGCGCTTGGCCGGGTCCTTGGCGTGCGCGGTGAAGGCGAACAGCTTGGGGTGTGCCCCGATATAGAGCGTGCCGTCATCGGCCAGTTCGATATTGTCGAGGCCGGACGGGATATCCACCGACGCTTTTTCCGTCAGCGCCCCGGTTTCGGCATCGCGGGCATAGGCACGCACGCGCTGGCCCGTGGTTTCGGAGACGAATATCCACTTGCCGTCCCGGCTTGCCTGAATGCCGTTCGCGTAGGTCAGCCCGTCTTTGAGGAAGCGCATGCCGTTGATGGTGCCGTAGGCGATGCCGCCCTTGGGCAGCCGCCCCCACAGCTCCAGCTTCTTGCCGATCGCCGACAGGCTGCCCTTGTCGATGGAGGCATAGAAGGTATCCGGCCCGACGGCGACCACGTCATTGAGGCTGTAATTCTCATCCGGCTTCATCGTGCGGATATGATGGAGGCCGTCGTCGCGGATGTCGAAAATCTCCACCTGGGAGGTGATGGTGCTGGGGTCCATCGCCTTCTGGCTTTCTTCCGGGTGGTTGATGACGAACAGCCGGTCCGGCGCGCCGTCGCGGCCCTTCCACAGGCTCAGCCCGTGCGGGTGGAATGGCTTCTTGTAATCGTTCGGCAGTTTGATCGGTTCAGCGTGGCTGCCGGCGCGGTACAGGTAGATCGCGCCGTCGGCCTTGCCGGTTTTCATCCAAAGGCGGCGGTCATGGCTGGATAGATAGGCGATACCGCCGCCGTCGATGGTGATGTCCTCCACCCCGACCACGCCCCCAATCGCGGTGCATTTGCCTGAGAAGTGCGGGTGGAGCGTGCGGAAGACCCCGGCGTCCGACATCATGTCATAGGCGTAGCCCGCGGCGACCAGTACCACCGCCGCCATGCCGATCACCCAGCGCCGGGCGACCCGGCCGCCTTTGATGCGTTTATTCCCAGCCATCACACACCTCCCCGTTTGCCATAAGCCTTACAAGCGTATGACAGGTGAGGCAGAATTGCACTCTTCAATCTTGGAGATAGCGGGAAGCCCGGGAAGCGCTTAGCCGACTTCCTGTTCGATCCAGGCCTGGGCCTTCTGGAACTGCTCGGACGGCATGTCCTCTTTCGACTCATCGCAGAGCGTGGCGAGCGTGACGGACGCAAGCGACTGGCGCCAGGCGGCATCGGCCCTCAGCATCGCACGGGAGATACAGCAGTCCTTCTGGTAGCATTCACTGCCGACAGCGGACGGCCCACGGCGGCGGATTTCGGCGCAGCGGAAGCTCGGTCCCTTGCCGTCGATCGCCTCAACGATATCGAGAAGCCGGATCTTGTCCGCCGGGCGGGCAAGGCTGTAACCGCCCCCGGGCCCACGGCTGCTGTTCACCAGCCCCGCGCGGGACAGATGCTGCAGATGCTTGGCCAGATAGTCCTTCGGCAGGTCGAAAAACTCAGCCAGCTTGGTGGTGGGCAGCGCCGCCCCTTCCGGCAGGGTCGCCAGAAGGCCACAGCAGTGGATGCCCCATTCGATGCCTTCATTGAGTTTCATGGCGCGGCTATAGTCCTCATACAGCTACCGGGTCAATCCCAAACAAATATAGGGTCAAATCTTGTCCGGAGATAGGCAGGTGCGACATCATATCCATGCCCGCCCATCACACAACCTGACCTGATCCATCATCGGCATAAAATCTTGTGCTGCCGCTGGCTTGCCCGCCCCCGCGCGCCCCTGTATTTTTTGAGGGCGACAGCGACGGAGAAACCCCATAATGAAAATCTATGGCGACATGATTTCAGGCAACTGCCTGAAGGTGAAATATACCGCCGATTTGCTCGGCATTCCTTACGAATGGGTCGAGGCGGACGTCCTGAAGGGTGACAGCCGCACGCCCGACTATCTCGCCAAGAACCCGCAGGGCCAGGTGCCGATGATCGAGCTGGATGACGGCCGCACGCTGGCGCAGTCAAACGCCATCATCCGCTACCTGGCGCGCGGCAGCCGCCTGTTGCCGGACGATGCCTTCGCCGCCGCCAAGGTCGATGAATGGCTGTTCTGGGAGCAATATAGCCACGAGCCCTATATCGCCGTCTGCCGCTTCCACCATAAATATCTCGGCAAGCCGTTCAATGAGCTGGACGGTTGGCGCGTGGAGCGCGGCAACGCGGCGCTCGACCTCATGGAAGACGCGCTCGAGGGTAAGGACTGGCTGACCGACAGCGGCTTCACCCTCGCCGACATAGCACTTCTCGCCTACACCCAGTTCGCGCACGAAGGCGGCTTCAGCCTTGAAGGACGGGCCAATGTGAAAGCCTGGGTCGACCGCTGCCACGCGGAGATCGGTATCAGCTAGAGGCCAAACCGCATTCCCTTGCCTTCCGGTGGGGGAGACCGCACACTGGTGGGGAACCTGACCTTTAGGGGAAGGAGGCCCCCGTCCGCCCATGATGCCCGGTGACACGCTGCTCATTGAAATCCTGAGCCTGATGGCTGTGGCTGTAACCGCCGCCACGCTGTTCAGCCGCCTCGGCCTCGGCGCCATCCTCGGCTATCTGGTCGGCGGCGCCCTCATCGGCCCCTTCGGCCTCGGCCTGATCAAAAGCCCCGAAGGCATCGCGCATCTTGGCGAGTTCGGCGTGGTGTTCCTGCTGTTCCTGATTGGCGTGGAATTGAAACCCTCCCGCCTGTGGGTGATGCGGCGGCATGTGTTCGGCCTTGGCAGCCTGCAGCTTCTGATCACCGGGGCATTGTTGTCCCTGCTCGCCGCCTTCGGCCTCGGCCTTGGGGTTGGCCCCGCGGTGATCATCGGCTTTGGCCTCGCGCTCTCCTCCACCGCCTTTGGCGTGCAACTGATGGCGACCAAGGGCCAGCTTTCCAGCCAGTGGGGCCGCGCCAGCTTCTCCGTGCTGCTGTTCCAGGATTTGGCTGTGGTGCCGCTGCTCGCGCTCGTGCCCGCGCTCGGCCATGCCGAGTTTACCCTCAGCATGTCGCTCGGGCTCGCGTTTCTGGAATCGGTGGCGATCTTGGCCGCCGCCATCATCGGCGGGCGGCTTCTGATCAACCCGGTCATCGGCCTTGTGGCTTCCAGCCGCACGCCGGAGGTGTTTACCGCGCTGGCGCTCCTTCTGGTACTGGGCTTCGGCTGGCTGATGGAACACGCCGGGCTGTCGATGGCGATGGGCGCGTTCCTCGCCGGGGTCCTCCTCGCCGATTCCGCCTACCGCCACCAGATTGAGCTGGATATCCAGCCCTTCCGCGGGCTTCTCCTCGGCCTGTTTTTCATCTCGGTCGGCATGGGGCTCGATATCCGGGTGCTGACGGTGCACACCGGCACCATCCTGACCTTGCTGACCGTGCTGCTGGTCCTCAAGGCCGTCATCGTCACCCCGCTGATGCGACTGAGCAAGCTGACCCTGCCGGACGCCATCAAGGCCGGCGCGCTCCTCTCGCAGGCCGGGGAATTCGGCTTCGTGCTGTTCGCCTATGCCAAGGCTGAAGGCGTGATGACCACAGACCTGACCGACCTCCTCACCGCCGTGATCGCGCTCGGCATGGCCGTGACGCCGCTTCTGGTGATGCTCGCGGAGCGGCTGGCCCCCAGGGCCGCGCCCGTCCCCGCCCCGGAGGCAGCGGGCGAGCGCGACGGCCATGTGCTGATCGCAGGCTTTGGCCGGGTCGGCGAAACCGTGGCACGGATGCTGAAGGAGCTGGGGCTGCCCGCCACCGCGATCGACCTGGACCCCGACAATGTCGCCCGCGCCCGCGCGCTCGGCATCGGCGCCTATTATGGCGATGCGAGCCGGACGGAAATTCTCAATGCCGTGGGGGCCAAGAACGCCGCGCTACTGGTGTTGACCATGCGGGACCCGAAAACGGTGGAACACACGCTGGAGGCCGCCCGCACCCAGTTCCCGGCCCTGCCGGTTCATGCCCGTGCTCATGATGTACGCACGGCCAAACACCTGCTGTCCCGCGGGGCCAGCCACACGGTGCCGGAAACATTGGAGGCCAGCCTGCAACTGGGGGCGGAGGTCGCCCGCGCGGGCGGGGCGGACGCAGACACTGTCCAGACGCTGCTGGACAGCCTGCGGGCAAGCGACTATCGCGCGCTTGAAGGCGAAGCCGGGGCCAAATAGCCCCAGCGAGAGCACCCTGAAGTCAGGCGGCGTTCCGGTAGATATAGATATTCATCATCTGGCCTTCGAGCTTCTGTTCGCTCACATCCTTACCCGGCAGATAGTCGGCCGGGTTGGCGGCCAGCGGGTGGTCCGGGTCGGTGGTCCACAGCTTTTCCAGCGTTTCCTGCCGCGGCTCGAAGAAGACGACCGAGCCTTTATTGCCCGCCACGCGCAGCGCTTCCTTCAGCACATCGGCACGGATGGCCTCATCGATATGGTGGAGCACCCCGAAGAAGAAGACGGCGTCATAAGCCCCGTCCGCGAACGGCATGGCGCCTGCGTCGAACGCCTGAAAGCGGATCTTGTCCCTGAGGCCGACCTTCTCGGCGTTCGAAGCCCAGTCTTTGCCCGCATAGTGGGAGGTATCGGTCTCCGGCTCACCGGTCAGCACATTAAAGCCTTCGGAGGCGAGGAAGATGGCGAAGGTGCCCGCACCGGTGCCGACATCGAGGATCGCGGCATCTTTGGGCAAGTTCAGCGCCTTCAGAACAAGGTCACCATCATGCGCGATTTTTCCAAACATCGGGCTCAGGAGTGCGCCCATTTCTTCTCTATCCATTTTCGCCACCTTCTTGATTGACAATATATGCGTGCGCACGCATATTTATAGAGAACGGCAGTATTGTCAAGGTGGGGAATAGGGACATGGACAGTTTTCTGACGCTTTTCGACATGATCGGCACGCTGGCCAGGCGGCGCTATCAGGCTGCCGAACGGTCCTTCGTCGTCCTTGGCCTCAACCATACCGAGGCGCGGCTCCTGACCCTCCTAAATGAAGCGGGCGGCAAGACCACGCAGGACAAGCTGTCCGCCGGACTGTTGATCGACCGCAGCAACGCCGGGCGTGCGCTCAAACGGCTGGAAGCGGACGGCTATATCCGGCGGGAAAAGGACGCCACCGACAAGCGCACCAACCATGTGGCGATGACGAAGAAGGGCGAACAGGCGGTGAGCGACATTGCCAAGCTGCGCGTCCAGATGGCCGAACGCTTCTTCCTCGACCTCAAACCTGATGAAGCCCAGAAGGTCGTCACCCTCCTCCAGAAGGCGCTACCGAAAGACGGCTGAGCCCTTTCCCGCGGCACAAGGTCCCACGCCACGACAAAAGCAGTTGACTTTCCCCCTCCAGCGGGTAGGTCATGAGGCACGTGGCCGCACCTGCCCCCACGACAGCCCAGCGTTGCGCCAACCGCATAACAGTGGCTTTTTCCTAAATCCAATCCCCATACTCGCATTAATGAGAATAATTTTTCAAATTAATGCATTATAAAAAATATTTTTCCTCATCCTTAAGATTAAATGCTGGTGACTTAGCATAGGAGCCGTGGTATCACCCGCTTGCTTCCCGGAAGTCCTGTCGCCTGAGCAGCTCCCGGTCCCGTAACGGAGTAGTTTATGACCACGACACAGACCCTGGCCCAAAGCCAGCCCGCCTCCGCCACCGGCCCGACTTATGAAACCGTGCTTTCCGTCCATCACTGGACCGACGCACTGTTTTCGTTCCGCATCAGCCGCCCGGCGGGGTTCCGCTTCCGCTCCGGCGAGTTTGTCATGCTCGGCCTTGAGGGTGAGAAGAAGCCGATCATGCGCGCCTATTCGATCGCGAGCCCGAGCTGGGACGACCAGCTTGAGTTTTTCTCGATCAAGGTGCCGGACGGACCGCTGACGTCCCGCCTGCAGAAAATCCAGCCGGGCGACACCGTCATGCTGGGCCGCAAGCCCGTGGGCACGCTGGTCCTCGACGCGCTGACGCCGGGTGAGAACCTTTACCTTCTCTCCACCGGCACCGGCTTCGCGCCGTTCGCCAGCATCATCCGCGACCCGGAAACCTATGAGAAGTTCAACCGCGTCATCGTCACCCACACCTGCCGCCACGTGGCGGAGCTGGCCTACAGCAAGCAGGTGGTGACCGAGACCAAGAACCACGAATTCCTCGGTGAACTGGTGGACGGCAAGCTGAATTATTTCGACAGCGCCACGCGCGAGCCCTACTTCCGCCACGGCCGCATCACCACGCTGATTGAAAACGGCCAGCTGTTCGAAAGCCTGGACCTGCCGTCCTTCGACCCGGCGCGTGACCGTGTGATGATCTGCGGCTCCTCCGCCATGCTGGCAGACACGCGCGAGCTGTGCCAGAAGTTCGGCCTGAGCGAAGGCTCGAACGCGGCCCCCGCCGAATATGTTTATGAGAAAGCGTTCGTCGGCTAACCGCCGCACTGGAACGCGATCAGAGAAGGCGCTGCCCTACCCCCGGGCGGCGCCTTTTCGCTGTCTGGGACTGGCGTGCAGACTTCTGGTATGCAGGCAAAAAAAAGCCGCAGGAGGACTGCGGCTGATGAGTCAGATGCTTTTTAGAAACAACGCGATAGTAGCCGCGGGACAGCCGCAGTCAATCAGGCATCCGTCAGGTCACAAATAATTCAAGGAACTGAAACAAGATGCCGCCCATGCCGGGATTTTCACCCGACATACGCGCATCTCGCAGCCGCGCTTTGACGCCGGGCGTGCGCGGGCTAAGCTTATGGAAAGACCTGCCAACAGGGGGATAAATCAGATGACCAGCGTGACCGAGGCCGTCCGGGGCCGCCATTCCATCCGCGCCTTCAAGGACACGCCCGTGCCCCTTGAGGTCGTGCGGGAGATCCTGGATATCGCACGCTACGCGCCGTCCGGTGGCAACCTCCAGCCCTGGATCGTCCATGCGCTGACGGGCGACGCGCTCAGCGACCTTCTCGGGCGCGTCTTTAAAGTCCTCAGCGAAAATCCGATGGGTGAAGGCGGTGATTATAGCCCCTACCCCGAGGCCTTGTGGGAACCTTATCGCTCCCGTCGATTCAAAAACGGTGAGGACCTTTATGCCACCATCGGCATCGGCCGTGACAACAAACCCGCGCGGCTGATGCAATTCTCCCGCAATTTCGGCTTTTTCGGCGCGCCTGTGGGACTGTTCTTCTGTATCGACCGCGGCATGGGGCGGCCGCAGTGGGCACATATGGGCATGTTCATGCAGACGGTGATGCTGCTCGCCCAGGAACGCGGGCTGGCCACCTGCGCGCAGGAAGCCTGGTCGGTGCTGCCGAAAACCGTGGGCGATTTCCTGAAGCTGCCCGAAGACCAGATGCTCTATGCCGGCATGGCGCTTGGCTATGCCGATGAGGACGCGCCGATCAACAGCCTGCGCACCGACCGGGTCGAGGTAGATGACTTCACCAGCTTCCACGGTTTCTGAGCGGGGCTAAGCCCAACACCCGGTTATTGAACATTTGTTCAAAATAATTCCTGTTCCGACACTGAACTGTCATCAAACGGCGGCAGACTTCACCCCATTCTGCCGAGCTCTCTGCCGGCATTCCCATCACACGAACATCATGGGGTAAAACCGTGCGTAAAGCCTTAAGCGTATTCATCTTTCTTTTCACCGCCCTGTCGGTGCCGGCCACTGCTGCCGACAAGAAACCCGTTACTGACACAGTGGTTCTTGTCACCATCGACGGCCTGCGTTGGCAGGAAGTGTTCCGGGGCGTGGACCCGGCCTTCTTCGACCATATGAACTATATGGCCTACAAAGACACTCATGCCGACTTCAAGCGTGACTATGGCGGCAAAACGCCGGAGGAACGCCGGCAGAAGCTGATGCCTTTCTTCTGGTCCGTGATCGCGAAACAGGGCCAGCTTTATGGCAACCGCGACAAGGGCAGCAAAGGCCATGTCACCAACCCGTACCACTTCTCCTACCCGGGCTATAGCGAGATCCTGACCGGTATCCCGGACCCGCGGGTCAACAGCAACGACAAGGTGCTGAACCCGAACCGCACCGTGCTGGAATGGCTGATTCACAAGCCGGAAAACAAAGGCAAGGTCGCCGCTTTCGGCTCGTGGGACGTGTTCCCCTTCATCATCAATGAAGGCCGTTCGGGCGTGCCGGTGAACGCGGGCTTCGAACCCTACCCCGCCAACGGTGACCAGGAAGTCGCGATGCTGGACAAGCTTCAGGCTGACATCCCCAGCCCGTGGGACACCGTGCGCCTGGACGCCTTCACCATGGGCTTCGCCCGTGCCGCCCTTCGCCACAAGAAGATGCGCATGGTCTTTATCGGCCTTGGCGAAACCGATGATTTCGCCCACGAAGGCTTCTATGACCAGTATGCCAATGCCGCACACCGCGCCGACAAATTCATCGGCAAGCTGTGGGCATGGCTGCAGTCCGACCCGCGCTACGCCGGCCACACCACGCTGTTGATCACCTGTGACCACGGCCGTGGTGGCGACACGCTGGAGCATTGGCGCAGCCATGGCCACTTCCCCTACACCAAGGCGGACGGCACCAAGGCGATCAGCAACTTCCCGGGCGACGGCCAGATCTGGATGGCGGCCCTTGGCCCCGACACCCCGGCGCTGGGCGAAATCTCCGGCGGTGAGGTAACCTCAAGCCAGATGGCGGCCACAGCGGCACGCTTCCTTGGCTACAAGAACTACAAATCCGACCATGCGACCCTGAAGGCGGGCAAGCCGGTCCTGACCATGCTGGGCGCGGCTAAGTAAGGCCTGCGAAAAACTCCCAGCGTTTAAGGCCGGGCGGCCTCTCCCCGTCCGGCCTGTTCCTTCCTTTCCCAAAATACCGCAGACATAGATATGGCGGGGTCCGGACACTGGACCCCGCCATTCACCTTGCCCTGTCCTGGTTGCGCCAGACACAGGCACGGCGCGCGCCGCTCTATATGGGGGGAGGACCCCGGGGAGGTTAGCGGCGCGAAAGTTCGCTAAGAAGGATGGATTTCTCGAAGACCGGCTTGCCGTTCACGTCCCGCGCCTGCATCACGATCTGCGGGTCGGGCACGTTCCAGTCGATCTCCAGGATGCCGAAATTGACGTCCGTATACATGCAGCCGGGCATCCGGTAGACGTTCGGGCTCATGTTATACCAGGTCTGCGTGAGGCCCGAGGACGTGAAGTCATAAAGCGGGTACGGGACATGGGTATCCTGCAGCGAGATTTCCGCCCAGTGGGTATCACCGCTGATGAACAGCACACCTTCCGCGCCCGTACGGTTAATCAGGTCGATCATGCGCTGGCGTTCACCGGGGAACAGGCTCCAGCCTTCCCAGCCCGGGAAGGTGGAGATGAACTGCAGGCTGGAACCGATGATGCGGACCTTGGCGGGCTTGCGGAGCTCACCTTCAAGCCAGGCCCATTGTTTTTCACCCAGCATGGTAATGCCCGGCCCGCTTTGCGGCAGATAGGGGCCGAAGGCCATCTGGTCCCGCCGTTTGGCTTCGGCCTTGCTGACGGCCTTGAGCGGCGTGCGGTTCCAGCGCAGGTCTAGCAATATCACCTGCACCCGCTGGTCGGCCGGGCCATATTCATAGGACATATAGACACCGTCATCGGCGCGGCGGCGCGGGCTGCTCTTCGGCGTATCCCAGAAATCCAGGAACTGGGCCTTGGACGGTTCCTTCATCGGATAATCGAAGCCGGAATCGTTTTCGCCATAGTCATGGTCATCCCAGGTGGCGATGACCGGGGTCTTGGCAATCAGGTCCTGGAAGCCCTGCTTGCGGGCGAGCTTTTTATATTTTTCGGCCATCACATCCATGTCGCGCGTGTCGGCATAGATATTGTCACCGAGGAATATAAAAAGGTCGGGATTCATGGCATTGATCGGGGTCCAGATCGGCTGGTCCTTGTCCTGATGCGCACAGGAGCCAAACAGGATGCGCTGAAGCCGCGTGCCCTTGTCGGCATTATGAACGCCGGTGGCGGCCTGGGCGCCAAGCGGGCCCCCGAGAGTGGCGAGCGCGCCTGCGGCACCCATCATCTTGAGCGTGGTACGGCGGTTGATCATGGTCGTGTCCCCTAAACAGAAAAAGAGGCGGGCGCCCGGAGGCACCCGCCCTTAGTGGGAGGCTTAAAACTTAAACGTCAGGCTTGCGATCGCTTCACGGCCAGCGCCGATGAAGTAGGAGCCCGGCGTACCACCACCCAGATACCGCTTGTCGGTCAGGTTGGTGACATTGAGGCTGAGGTCGATCGTGTCGATACCCGGAATGGCGTTCTGCGCCACCGTGTAACCGAGCCACAGGTCAAACGTCGTGAAGGACGGCAGGCGCTGCGTGTTGGCGAAATCGCCCCAACGCTTGCCGACGTGCTTACCGGAGAGACCGGCACGGACACCGTCCTTGTGGTAGCTGAGCGTCCCGACGAACTGGAACTCCGGCGACAGGGCCACCTTGTTACCGGCAACGACCTGGGCCGTGGTCTCGGTATATTTGGAGCTGTTGACGGTCAGCGAGCTGTAGAAGTTGAAGTAGTTGGCAAAGTCGGCCGACAGGCTGGCTTCGACACCCTTCGATTCGATACCGCCAACGTTCAGGTAGGTGCCCTGACCAACTTCAAGATAGTCAACGCCCGTGGTGCCGTCGCCTGCGGAGACGAAGGTGATGCGGTTGTTGAACTTGATGTAGTAGCCGGTCACGGTTGCCTTGACGGCAGCGTTCGAGAAACGGACACCGAAGTCATAGTTGTCTGCGGTTTCGCCCTGAAGATCCGGGATGTTCGGGTTGGTCACGCTGGCGCGGCCTTCGATTACCGTATCCTTGATGGCGGCGAAGTTCTGCGAGAAGCCCGCGAACACATCCATGTTGTCGGTGGCGCTGTAGATGGCACCGGCCGTGAACAGGAGCTTGGAGTTGGACTTCAGGCCCTGGTTGGCATCGTTGCCGAAGTTGTCGACCCGGGTCAGGTCAACCAGGAACTTCTTCACACCACCACGAACCTGCAGCTTGCCGAATTCGGCCGTGTCTTCCGCATACATCATGAGCGTGTTGGTCTTGAAGTTGCGGTCATACTGGCGCCAGTATTCGGTGTATTCGAACTCGATCCCGACGGTCGGGTCGATTTCTTTGTGCCAGGTGCGGTATTCGTGACGATCGCTGTTTTCCCACCACAGACCAGCACGCAGGGTGTTGGTGTCGCTGAGGTGATAAGCGGCGTCCGCGGTTACACCGATACGGGTCTTGCCGTAGTTGGTGTGACGGTAGGAGCCAACCGGCAGCGAACCAGCCGGGTAACAGGCCGGGTTGTTGGCCGGCGAACCGCCGCCATACGGGAACGACAGGGTCGCGGTACAGCCGTCGATCGGCGCGATCGGGTTGCCGCTCGGGTCGGTGTAGGTGTAGGAACCCACAGCGCTACCGCCATAGATGGCGCCGTCAGCCTGCTGGGTGCCGCCGGCAACCTGTACGAGATACGGCGGGGTCCAGTCACCACGGCCCCAGTTGTCATGGTAGTAAGGTGCGACGGTTACATCGAGGTTGTCGCCCTTATATTCAGCCTTCACATAGGCGAACCAGTTGGTACGGAGCGTACCCCAACCCGGACGGTAAACCTGGTCGACATACGGGATGCCGGTGATGGTGTCGGTCAGGCGGTCCCAGTTCGGGTCCTTCTTGAACTGATCGAGCGAAATACGCTGGTAGTTGTTTTCCCAGGCATCATCCCAGGACAGGCGGCCGGTGAATTTCCACTGGTCCTGCTCGGATACGATCTTGAACGCGGCGTGGTCACGCTTAGTGCCGCCAGCGGTGCCGATCCAGGCATCGTTGTTCTGGTGCGAGTAGGAGAAGTAAGCGCGCGTGTTGGCGAAGATCTCACCGGTGTCGTAGCGCATGAAGTAACGCTGGGCGTTGTTCTGGCCCGCGCTGATGCCGGCCCAGAAGCGCTGGTTTTCAGTCGGATCGTTACTGATGAAGTTGATGGTGCCGCCCAGGGCTTCGTGCGACGGCGAAGAAATGTCAGCCGTACCCTGCGAAACTTCGGCGCGTTCCATGTTTTCGTTATCGAGATAACGGTTGGCCTTGGCACCGCCGCCATAGTTGGAGTTACCGTTCGGCAGGCCGTCGATGGTCATGCCGATCTGCTGCTCGGAAAGGCCAACGTTGAAACCGCGGATCGAGATGGTCGTGGACCAGTCATCCGAACCGAAGGTGCCGCCTTCGGAAATGAAGATACCAGGAAGTTTATCGACCGTGGCCAGAACGCTCGATGCGTCCGGCGTTGCTTCCAGCATGACCTGGTCCGTCGCGTTGTTCGCGTAGGTGGTCTTGCGAGCGGAAACGATAATTTCCTCGAGATTGCTATCAGCCGTGTCAGCACTTGCTACAGTGGCCGCTTCCTCCGCGTGTGCTGTCATTGCGAAGGCGAAAACGCTACACGCCCCCAGCAGCACTTTTTTCATATCGATTGTCATAATATCTGCGCCCTTGAATTGCTAAAATTGCTGCCAATTTTTATTGAACATTCATTCAACAAAAATCATGCAGCCGTCTTAATGCCCCGGAACCATTACGGTTCAGTGACAGAAATATGAGTCTTCGAGGAAGTTTCCCTGACAGGAGGCAGGCGCGCTGGGGCGCACGCGCAAGGCGGGAAGCGCGTAAAGCGTGTTAAGTCAAAGGATTAGTGACAATTCAGTCAATAAGACCCGGTCGGCTTACGCCAAATCGGAAATACAGTGGTCGACGACTTTTTCGATAGTCGCACGGATTTCCGGCAAGGTGGGCGGGGTCTCGGTCACCACGGAGCGAAGCCAGAATCCGTCAATCAGCGAGGCGACCAGCTCCGACGCGGCTGTAACATTCACCCCCGGCCCGAGCGCGCGAAGCGCATGGCGGAGGTTGGACAGAAGCCTGTTGCTGTAAATCGCCTGCAGGCGGGCCAGGCCCGGCGAGAAGGGCACCTGCGCCCAGAAGGCCAGCCAGGCGCGGACGATTTCCGGCTGGTACTGGTCGTCATCGAAATTGGTGGCGATGATGGCGCTCAGCCGCGCCCGCGGGGTTTCCGCTTCCTCAAGCCGGGCGACGAAGGCTGTGTGCAGGTCAAACAGCACCTGCGCCATCGCGGCCTCCAGCAGCGCCTGCTTACCCCCGAAATAGTGGGAGATAATCCCGACCGACAGCCCCGCGTCCTTGGCGATCTTCGCCACCGTGGCATCCGGATAGCCGACACGCGCAATGGTGCGGATGGTGGCATCGATAAGCTGGCGACGCCGGATAGGCTGCATCCCGACTTTCGGCACAGGCAGTGACCTTTCTTGATAGACGCCCCCGGATGGGCCAGGAACGTGCCTGCCTCTGCTGCCATAATGCGGCGACGGGGTCAATCGGCTTGCGCGTGGGCGCCCCCTCCATGCGGTTCCCGGCTGGTAAGGCGCCCCCTTTTTATGACACACTGCCAAGGCCTTCAGGTTGACCGTCATCAAAGGGCGGAGGGCCAAACTGTGCCACCGTGCGCACACTTATAATATACCGCCGAACGGGGGAAGAACGACAGCATGACCAAGCGCGACGGCTATGACCATCTTTCAGTGGCGGGACTCGGCCGTTATTTTGACGTGAGCCCTGACACGGGCCTGCGCCCGGACCAGGTGGCGGAGCGGCTGGAAACCTATGGCCGCAACGCGCTGGCTGAAGCCCGTGAGAAATCCGTCACCGATATCCTGATCGACCAGTTCAAGAGCCTTCTGACCGCGCTTCTTGTGGGCGCGGCCGGGCTGTCCTTCCTGTTCGATGACATGGCCGAAGGTATCGCCATCCTGATCGTCGTGCTGATGAATGCCATGATCGGCTTCTGGGCCGAGATGAAGGCGGAAAAGTCGATGGCGGCCCTGCGCGCGCTTGGCCGCACCACCACGCGGGTCAGGCGCGCAGGCGAAATCCTCACCGTCCCGGCGGAGGAATTGGTCCCCGGGGATATCGTGCTCCTGGAAGCAGGCGACATCGTCACCGCCGATATCCGGCTCATGGACAGCGCCAAGCTGCAGGTGGACGAATCGCTGCTGACCGGGGAATCGGTCCCCGTCGACAAAAATGCCTACGTGGACCAATTGGATGATGCCACATGCCCGGCGGCCATGGTCTATAAAGGCACGGCCGTTACCCGCGGCCTTACCACCGGGATGGTGATCGGCACCGGGCAGAAAACCCGGCTTGGCGAGATCGCCACCCTGGCGGATGAGGCCAAGGGCGGCAGCTCCCCGCTTGAGGAACGGCTGCAAAAGCTGTCCGAACAATTGCTCGTGGTCGTGCTGATGCTGATGGCCGCGCTCAGCCTCATGGGGATCGCGCTCGGGCGGGACGCGCTTCTGATGGTCAAGACCGCGATTGCGCTGGCGGTCGCTGCCGTGCCCGAAGGCCTGCCCATTGTCGCCACGCTGGCGCTCGCCCGCGGCATGTGGAAGCTGGCGGCAAGAAACGCGCTGATTGAACGGCTGTCGGCGGTGGAAACGCTCGGCTCCGTCACGGTCATCCTGACCGACAAGACCGGCACGCTGACTGAAAACCGCATGACCGTCACCACGCTGCTGACCACAAGCGCGCCGGAGAGGGATGCGGTGATGGCCGACAGCGAGCCTGCGAAACGCGCCTTGCGGGTCTGCGCGCTCTGCTACAGCGGCGCGGACGCGGCCCAATTGTCGGACCCGATGGAACGCGCGCTCGTCACCGCCGCCGAAGAGGCCGGGACACCAACCAAGACAGTAGAGGCCAGCTACCCGCGCCTGAGCGAAGAAGCCTTCGATCCCGATATCCGCATGATGGCGACCATCCATAAGGCGGAAGGCAAGTTCCTCTATGCCGTCAAGGGCGCGCCGGAAGCCGTGCTTGAGAAGGCCAGCCATATCGCAGACGACATGGGTGACACGGCGATGAGCCCGGGCATGCGCACCGACTGGCTCCGCCGCACCGCCGCCCTCGCCAAGGATGGCCACCGCGTGCTGGCGCTTGCGGAAAAGACCGCGGACACCGAGGGTGCCGCGCCCTATGACGGCCTCACCTTCCTCGGCCTCGTCGGGCTTGAGGACCCACCCCGGGACGATGCCGCACCCGCGGTTCAGGCCGCCCACGACGCCGGAGTGAATGTGGTGATGGCCACGGGCGACAATGCCGCCACTGCGCTTTCCATCGCGCGCTCGGTCGGGATCGTGGCGGACGGGGAGGCCCGCTCCCTCAAAGGCGTGCATATGGACGCGGAGACCGAGGCCGAACGCACCGCGCTTCTGCACACCAGCGTCTTCGCGCGCATGAGCCCCAAACAGAAGCTGGAACTGATTGACCTGCACCAGCAGGCGGGCGCGGTTGTCGCGATGACAGGGGACGGCGTAAACGATGCACCCGCGCTTAAAAAGGCCGACGTCGGCATCGCCATGGGCCAGCGCGGAACGGAAGTCGCCAAGGAAGCGGCAGCGATGATCCTGAAGGATGACGCCTTCGCCTCCATCGTCGTGGCGATCCAGCAGGGCCGGGTCATTTTCGCCAACATCCGCACCTTCGTCATCTATCTGATGTCCTGCAACATCGGCGAAGTGCTGACCGTGACCCTCTGTATGCTGGCCGGGTTGCCGCTGCCGCTTCTGCCGCTTCAAATATTGTTCCTGAACCTGGTGACCGACGTGTTCCCCGCGCTCGCGCTCGGCTTCGGCAAGGGCGACCGGGAAATCCTGCACCGGCCACCGCGCCCACGCTCGGAAGGGCTTTTGCAGGGCCGCCACTGGGCCGCCATCTGCGTTTATGCCTGCCTGATGACTCTTGGCGTCGTCAGCGCCTTCTATTGGGCGCTGGAGCATACGGAAAAAGGGCCGGATTACGCCGGTACCGTCGCCTTCATGACCATGGCGCTGGGCCAGCTTTGGCACGTGTTCAACATGCGCAGCCGCAAGGCGCCGATTTTCCGGAACCAGATCAGTAGCAACCCGTTCGTGTGGGCAGCGATTGTCCTGTGCCTCGCCATCATCCTGCTGGCAGCGGTGATCCCGCCTGTTGCCGCCGTTCTCCATATCGCCGTGCTCGACCGCGCGGGCTGGATGGTCGTGCTGATGGCCAGCCTGATCCCGCTCATGGTTGCCCAGATCGCGAAAATCATCGCAGCCAGACGCAAGCTTACCAGACGCAAGACCGGCCCCAGCTGACCCCGGGCTCCCGGAGAGTAAGAATTAACACAACCACTTTTCGGAAATTTGGCTTATTATGGTGGGGATTGGGGCAAAGAAGGCAAGGCGATGAGCGGCTTATTCAGTAACGGGGAAAAACTGAAACCCTTGGGGCATATCCCCGATTCCAACCATAATTTCCAGATTCCGGCCTACGCCCGCGTCGGCGACGATGTCTATCTCGCTTATTATATCGAGAACAACAGCGACACCTGGGCGACCGAAGTCTCCCGCGACCCGGCAGGCAAGATTACCGGTGAACCCCACGCCGTGATCCGCTTCCGCAAGACGGTCTATTTCTCATCCGAAATGTATGAGGACGACACGATCGAGGACCACCGGATGGCGGACAAGGGCCTGCGTCCCTTCTGCCAGGTCCAAGTGGAAAATTCCGAGCTTGTCGAAAAACTGACAGACCGCCACGCCAAAAGCGCCATCAAGCAACATGTCTACCCCGAAAGCCTGAGCCATTTCATCTTCGCCATGCATGGCTATCTGTTCGAGATTGTCGCGGCGGGGTTTGACCTGCACCGGGAACAGGGGCCGATCCTCGGTTCGCTGGAGCGGATCGTCCGCACCACGCTGGCCGAACGCGGCAACCAACCGACCCAACAGGACTCAGCCGCCGAATAGGCACCAATCAGCGAATGGCGCACAGCCGCCCCGGGCGGGCTCGCATGTCTGGATCATCATGTCAGGAAGAAGCTGATGAATGGTGGTCGGTATTGGGCTCGAACCAACGACCTCCCCGATGTCAACGGGACGCTCTACCAACTGAGCTAACCGACCGTACCAATTCAGCGATGGTAAGTCCGCGGACCGGGTCTCCCCGGCGGGACGGGCGTTGTTTACACCGCCCACGCCTGGCACGCAAGACTAAAATAACACGCTTTTCGAGGGCATGGTGGCGGCTGCCGGAATGGCTTTGCGCCTGCCGTCCCGACTCTCCCAATGACTCTTCTCATGACTCTGCTCTGAAAAAACGCTAGGGTCATGGCATGAGCGACATATCGGACATTGCAAGACCCGACCCGGCGCCACCGCCATTCCTGCTTCGCCCTCCGGTCGGGGCGCCGAAATGTGTTGTCTTCGCCGTGCCGCACAGCGGTCGCTACTATCCGCCCGCGCTTGTGAAGAATGCGGCGCTCACCCCCCATAACCTGCGGCTTTGCGAAGACGCTTATGTCGATCATCTGTTTTCTGAGGCGCCGGGTTTCGGGGCCGCGCTTCTGGTCGCCACTCATGCGCGGTCCTACCTGGACCTCAACCGCGCGGAAAATGAGCTGGACCCGATGATGTTCAGCCCCACGCTCGATACCGGCGCGCTTTATATCAGCCACCGGGTCAAGGCTGGGCTCGGCACCATTCCGAAACAGGTGGCTGAAGGCCTGAATATCTATGACGCCCCCCTGCCCCAGCGGGAGGCATGGCAGCGGATCGATACCATCCACAAGCCCTACCATACCCGGCTGAGAAGCCTGGTGGACGCGCGAAGGCGCCAGTTCGGCCACGCCATCCTGATCGATTGCCATTCGATGCCGTCCGAAGGCGGCAGTGGACGCGGACGCACCAGCCTGCCTGGCCCCGATATCGTGCTTGGGGACTGCTGGGGCACCGCCTGTGGCCGGGAACTTGCCAGCATGGCCGAAGAAATGCTGGTGCGCGCGGGCTTCAGCGTCCGGCGCAACGTCCCCTATGCCGGCGGCTTTGTCACCCAGCATTACGGCAGCCCGGGCAACAATGTTCATGCCCTGCAGATAGAGCTCAACCGCGCGCTTTACATGGATGAAGAAACGATCGAACCCCATGACGGATTTGGGGACGTCCAGGAGAGACTGACCCGCTTTATGGCGGATTTCACCCGGAACGCCGCCCAGGCCTTCCCGGACCGCACCCCCGGGGCACTTCCCCGCGCCGCCGAATAGGCCCGCCCAGGCTGCCCTTAGCCCCCTCTTTTCCACAAAAAATTCAGGAATGATTCCCAAAGCCGCGCCCCGGATCGTCTTAAGGTTAAGTGACCTGCCGTCGTTTCCGCCGGAAACATTCTCCAAGACCATCTGTTCTTGGAGCAAATAAACTCACCTTGATATATTAGTTCAATATTACCATCTATATTGTTAGAATTGTGCCAATTTTGTCACAACACTGAAACATTATTCCGTTTCAGCCCAATCTGATGCCCGTTTCAACCTTCCTGCCCCCGCTAAACCAAAGCAGTATCGAGGGTGCCTGATAAAGGCGGCGTAGCCCGAATGACTGGGGGGTGGCTGCGCTTTCACTGCCACAAATAAAAAATGGAGGAGTTTTGTGGGTACCATGAAACATTATCTCTGGGGTGTATCACTGATCGCCGTTACTACGTGCGCAAGCACCGCCGCGATCGCCCAGGAAAAGAAAGCCGAAGCCAAAAAAGGCGATATGGCTATTGAAGAAGTCGTCGTAACCGGTTCGCGCCGTATGGGCCGTTCCGCTGCCGATACGCCGGCCCCGGTCGACGTTATTTCCGGCAACGATTTTGCGAACCAAGGCACGGGCGACATGACCAACATGCTTCGCACGATGGTCCCGTCCTATAACGCAAACACGCAGCCGATCAACGATGCCTCGACCCTGGTTCGCCCGGCGAACCTGCGCGGTCTCGCATCCGACCAGACCCTGGTTCTGATCAACGGCAAGCGTGAACACCGTTCCGCCGTCATCACCTTCCTGGGTGGTGGTCTGTCGGATGGCGCGCAAGGCCCGGACATCAGCGTTATTCCGACCATCGCGCTCAAGCGCGTTGAAGTGCTGCGTGACGGCGCTGCCGCTCAGTACGGTTCGGATGCTATCGCCGGTGTTATGAACTTCGTCATGAAGGACGACGCTGAAGGCGGTTCCGTAGAAGCCAAATGGGGTAAAACCTACGCAGGTGACGGCGCCCAGCGGCAGCTTTCTGCCAACTGGGGCATGCATGTTACCGACAGCGGCTTCCTGAACCTGTCGGCCGAATGGCTCGACACCGACCCGACCAGCCGCTCGGTTGAGCGTGACGACACGCTGGCGCTGATTGCCGCTGGCAACACCGACACGCCGAAGCCGGTTTCGCAGGTCTGGGGCGCGCCTAAAGTCAAGAACAACTGGAAGACCTTCCTGAACTTCGGCATCCACACCAGCGACAGCAACGAAATCTATGCTTTCGCCAACTATGCCGAGCGTACGGTTGAAGGCGGCTTCTTCTACCGTAACCCGAACACCCGTTCCGGTGTTTACACTGGCGACGGCGGCGTCACCCGTCTCGTTGGTGACATGACCCCGTATGACGGTCAGACCTGCCCGGGCGGCATCGACTTCTCGACCGGCACGATCCCGAACCCGCTTGTCATCGGCTCCGCCAGCGAAGCTTCCATGATGGCGCAGATCGCCGCTGACCCGAACTGTTTCGT
This sequence comes from Kordiimonas marina, assembly GCF_023006325.1. GTDB lineage: Bacteria > Pseudomonadota > Alphaproteobacteria > Sphingomonadales > Kordiimonadaceae > Kordiimonas > Kordiimonas marina. The sequence continues at coordinate 563,942 of NZ_JAINDF010000002.1, read as the reverse complement.
CTTCAACGAAATGTTCCCGGGCGGCTTCACGCCGAAGTTCGGTGGTGACCTGAACGATGCCGGCATCACCATGGGCTTCAAGGGTGAGCTCAAGAACGGCATGACCTACGACGTCAGCGGTACCGTTGGCCGGAACGAAGTCAACTACTTCATCAAGAACACCGTTAACCCGAGCATGGGTTCGGCTTCGCCGAACGACTTCAAGCTTGGTGGCGCGGTTCAGCTTGAAAAGAACTTCAACGTCGACCTGAGCTATCCGGTTGAAGCCGGTCTTGCTTCGCCGATCAACATCGCAGGTGGTTTCGAGTGGCGTGAAGAGCAGTTCGAAACCCATGTCGGTCAGCCCGAATCCTTCGAAGCTGGCGTTCTCGCGAAGCCGATCTCCTACGTTGACACGAATGGTCAGCTGCAGTCGGTCTCGCAGAACTTCGGCATCGGTTCCAACGGCTTTAACGGTTACAGCCCGCAGGTTGCAGGCTCCTGGGACCGTTCGAACATCGCCTTCTATCTCGATACCGAAGCCGACGTTACCGACAAACTGATTCTCGGTGCGGCCCTCCGTTACGAGCACTTCTCTGACTTTGGTGACACCACCAACTTCAAAGTGTCGGGCCTCTATAAAATCACCGACAACTTCCGCATCCGTTCCAGCTACAGCACGGGCTTCCGGGCACCGACTGTTGGTCAGCAGCATGTTGTGAACATCTCGACCGTGTTCGAGAATGTGAACGGCCGCCTGCAACTGGCTCAGCGTGGTACCATCCCGCCGACCAACCCGATCGCCGTTACCAAGGGCGCTCAGCCGCTTGGTCCGGAAAAGTCGAAGAACTTCTCCGTCGGCTTCGTGGCTGATCTCGGTTCGGCTAACATCACTGTTGATTATTTCAACATCAAGGTTACCGACCGTATCTCCCAGTCCGGCACCTATACCCTGTCGGATACCGAACGGGCTGACCTTCTGGCTTCGGGCATCACCTTTGCCTCGGACCTGCAGGCGTTCCGCTTCTACGTCAACGACTTTAACACCCGTACGCAGGGTGTGGACGTTGTGGCCACGATCCCGCTGGATCTGTTCAAAGACGGTAGCAGCCAGATCGCGATCGCCGGTAACTACACCGGTACCAAGGTTACCAAAACCGGTACCCTGGACGCTTGTCGTGTGAAAGTCCTGCAAAGCGGCCTGCCGCACTATCGCGGTAATGCCACCTTCACGCACCAGACCGACAAGTGGAACATCATGGCGCGCGCCAACTACTACGCTGGCTACTTCGAAGCTCACGTAGATTCGTGCGGCCTGCCGATCAACCCGGGTGCCGAAGTAACCTTCGATGCCTCGGTCGGCTACAACATCATGGATAACTTCGAGCTGTCCGTTGGCGCGGATAACCTCCTGAACAACTATCCGGACCTGAACCCGTGGTCCGGCATCGTTGGCGCCAAATATCCGGTGAACTCCCCGATGGGCTTCTCCGGCGGCTTCTACTATGTCCGTGCCCGCTACACCTTCTAAGGCGTAGGGACCTGAAAGATTTGGGAGGGCGTCCTTCGGGGCGCCCTTTCTTTATGCGCGCCACAAAACCATTACCGGGGCGGAACGACCGGGGCCGCACCAAGGCCGATGAAACGGATGCTGGCAGCATGGCGAAGAAGGTGGGGTCAGAAGGGACATCCCGGCCGCAGGGGACGCGGCGGCCGAATCCACAAAAAAAGAGGCCACGCATAAGCGTGGCCCAGGCTCAGGGAGGAAACGCCCACGGAGGGCATTAGCGGGGGGTACCCGCTACACATAAGATAAAAGCTTCACAGCCAAAATCCAAGTGCAGCATAGGCCAAGAAATGTTGAAAAACCCTTAAATGTCGCTAAGCTGCTATTTTCAATATATATTTTATTGCAGTTTTTTCCACATTTTGCTCGTATAAGTTTTATTTTTATGCAGCTGGCGCGAGCATGACAAAGATTGTCTGGCGCGACTCACCCCCTTCGAAACACCCTCATTCCACTGTCAAAAAAAAGTCACGGGCCCGCAACGTCCCTGTCACGTGCATGCGCCAGTATGGCCGCCATGAAGACAGATATTGGACATAACATGTTTCCTCCCCACCCCGGTCTCCAAGGTGCTGTGCTTGAACGCACGCCCGGCCGGGGCCCCCTTTCCGGTCCGGGGCTTCCGGGAACGCCGCCCGTCGGCGACATGGCGCGGGCCGAGCGACCCGAGCCCAGCCAGGAGCCCGTCAAACACAGGAAAGCGCGTCATTATCGCGCTGTTTTTATATCCGACACGCACCTGGGCACCCGCGCCGCACGCGTCGACCTGCTGCTGGACTTCCTGAAGACGGTCAGCTGTGACCACCTGTTCCTGGTGGGGGACATTGTCGACGGCTGGGCGATCAAGCGATCCTGGTACTGGGACACCGACCATAACGACGTGATCCGCAAGGTGCTGAAGATGGCTAAGCACGGCACCAAGGTCACCTATATTCCCGGCAACCATGACGAAGGCCTGCGCGGCTTCGAAGGCCACAATATGGCCGGGGTCGAACTGGTGCCGGACATGATCTATACCGCTGCCACCGGCCGCCGCTACTGGGTGCTGCACGGCGACCAGTTCGACGGCGTGGTCAAATATGCCAAATGGCTCGCCCACGTGGGGGACCGTGCCTATGGCCTGCTCCTCCGCCTCAACACGCTGGTCAACTGGCTCCGGCGCAAGATGGGCTACAGCTACTGGTCACTGTCCGCTTACCTGAAACACAAGGTGAAGAACGCGGTCGAATATATCGGCAAGTTCGAGGAAGCCGTGGCGGCTGAAGCGGCCCGGCGCGGCATCGACGGCGTCATCTGCGGCCATATCCACCATGCCGAACGCCGCTTTTTCGGCGGCATCGAATATATGAACGACGGCGACTGGGTCGAAAGCTGCACAGCACTTGTGGAGCATGAAGACGGCCGGTTCGAGATCCTGTACTGGGCTGACGAAGTCGCCGCCCGTCACAAGGACGTCAAGAAGAAGCGCACCAAGGCCAAGAAGCGCCGTGAAGACGATGTGGCGCCTGTGCCGGTCGCGGCTGAATAGGCCCCCTGGATGCAACAGCGCAGCCTTCGTATCTGCATCATCACCGATGCCTGGCACCCCCAGGTAAACGGTGTCGTGCGCACGCTCGATACGCTCCGTCATGAACTGAAGGCCCGCGGGCATAAGGTCTTCATGCTGACGCCGAAGCTTTTTTCCACCATGCCGCTGCCCACCTACCCGGAGATCAAGATCGCGCTGAATGCCCGCAGACGGACCGCCGCGATCCTGGACCGCTGGCAGGTGGATGCGATCCATATCGCCACCGAAGGGCCGCTTGGCTGGGCCGGGCGCGCTTGGTGCCTGAAGCATGACCGGCCGTTCACCACCGCCTACCATACCGCCTTCCCGGAATATGTTGAGGCCCGCTTCCCGGTGAAGGCCGACTGGATATACCCGCTGTTCCGTCGCTTCCACGCGAAAAGCAGCGGTGTGCTGGTCGCCACCCAAACAGTGCGGACGCTGCTCTCGGACAAAGGTTTCGGCAATATCGTCGAATGGACGCGCGGCGTGGACACCAATCAGTTCCACCCGGACCTGCGCGGCAGCCAGTCGGAAATGCAGGGCATGGAAGGGCCGGTCCAGCTTTATGTCGGCCGGGTCGCGGTTGAAAAAAACATCGAAGCCTTCCTCAAGAGCCAGGTTCCCGGCACCAAGGTGGTGGTCGGCGACGGCCCCGCCCTCAAGAAGCTTCAGGCCGACTATCCGGACGTCCGCTTCCTCGGCCCCAAGTTCGGGGAAGACCTGGCCGCGGCCTACGCCAGCGCCGACGTCTTCGTCTTCCCGAGCAAGACGGACACCTTCGGCCTTGTGATGATTGAAGCGCTCGCCTGCGGCACACCGGTTGCCGCCTACCCGGTGCAGGGGCCCTTGGATGTGGTCGGCGCGGACGGTACAGGCCCGTTCGAGGACTGGACCACCCCGATCGCGGCCCTTGATGCTGATCTCGATACGGCGATCCGCAGTGCGCTTACCTGTGACAGGGACGCCGCCGCCAGCTTCGCCAGGCTTTATAGCTGGCAGGCCGTGACCGACCAGTTCCTCGCCGCCCTCGCCGCCTAAGCCCCGTGGGTTACGGGGTCGTCATGGCTGGCGGCTTCATCGTCTTCCGGCGCCAGGAAGTCGGGCCGCGGCACCGCATAGTCCGCGATATTGGAGCATAGCTGATAGAAGACGATGCTGCCCGCCCCGGCCCAGAAGGCAATCAGCAGGTAAGTGCTGGCCGTGGCCAGAAAATGGACCAGTACATAAACCCCGCCGGAGAGCAGCCCCACCGTGCCGCCGACAAAATAGTCCGCCGCCATATGCAGGCCGTCCATCACCAGGGACACGCCGATATTCACCACCCATAGCGCCAGGAACAGGCGCAGAAGGTCCGTCGTGTGGCCCCTCGTCATCCGCCAGGAATCGAAAAGCCCATGATGTGGATGACCGAGGGCTGCTGCCGGCATCATCAGGGCAAGCCGCACCACAAGCGGTGAGGCAACAAGGACGGCAAGACTTGCGAAATAAAACAGCATATCGCCCTGAGCCAGCCTTCCAGCCAGCATCAGTTTTTCAAGTCCCACACCGGCCAAATAGATGATGATGCCAACAAGGCACAGATAGAATTGGAACAGGAGAAGCCGCCTGAAGGCCTGCCCGGCCCCGACCAGATGGCCGTCAACCGCCAGGAATGTCCCGTCTTCCGGGTCCATCCCTCCGGGGCCACGCAGCATCCGCCGAACCCAGAAAAAGGCGATAAAACTGCCCAGGTAAATCAGCAAGAAAACCGCAGCGAGCGGCCGTTTGCCGCCCTCATCAGCCACCAGGCTCACAAGCAGCATCAACACCGCCGGCGCCATCGCAGCCTTGCGGAGGCCGTTCTTACGGGCCCACAAAAAATGGAAGGCGGCAGAAAACACATGCCGCGTGTTTACTCTTACCATCGTCACCCCCCATCGCGGCCAAAAGCCAGTCCGGTAACTGTTGTTAAGATTTCGTTAACACTTTACGCCAATCCGGACCCAAGAACAACCGCAGCCTTGGAGGGAATCACACTTTCAGGCATGAAAACGCCCTACTGCCACGAAACTGTCACGCGGTTTTCCTTGCTCAAACGGCCTGATCCGCGTATAAGGCGCGCAAATCTTGGATTCGGGGGCCCCGGGGAATGTTTTCCGTGGGCCTTTTTTAAGTTGAAAGTCACATGACGAAAAACATTCGCAATATCGCCATCATCGCGCACGTCGACCATGGCAAAACCACGCTGGTGGATAACCTTTTCCGCCAGTCCGGCACCGTGCGTGACAACCAGCGCGTCGCCGAACGCGCCATGGACAGTGGCGACCTGGAGCGTGAGCGCGGCATCACCATTCTCGCAAAATGCACGAGCGTGATGTGGCAGGACACCCGCATCAATATCGTCGACACCCCAGGCCACGCCGACTTCGGTGGCGAGGTGGAGCGTATCCTTTCCATGGTGGATGGTGTTGTCCTTCTGGTGGATGCCGCTGAAGGCCCGATGCCGCAAACCAAATTCGTGACCATGAAGGCACTGGCCCTTGGCCTGCGTCCGATCGTGGTTGTGAACAAGGTGGACAAGCCGGACGGTGACCCGGACAAGGCAACCGACGCCTGCTTCGACCTGTTCGTGGCGCTGAACGCCAACGAAGACCAGCTCGACTTCCCGATCCTCTATGCATCGGGCCGTGATGGCTGGTGCGACGAAAGCCTCGAAGGCCCGCGTGAGAACCTGCACCCGCTGTTTGAGAAGATCATCGAGCATGTGCCTGCGCCGGAACCCGTGCGCGAAGGCGCGGCTGACAAGCCCTTCTCCATGCTGGTCACCATGCTGGACCGTGACAACTTCCTCGGCCGCGTGCTGACGGGCCGCGTGCAGACCGGCCGTGTCAGTGTTGGCGACCCGATCCACGCCCTGCGCCCTGGTGGCCGCGTCGTGGAAACCGGCCGCATCACCAAGCTTCTGTCCTTCCGCGGGCTGGAACGCACCCCGGTCGATAGCGCCGAAGCCGGTGACATCATTGCCATCGCAGGCCTCGCTGACGCCACGGTTGCCGACACCATCGCCGACCCGCAGGTTACCGAGCCCTTGACCTCGCTGCCGGTTGATCCGCCGACGTTGGCCATGACCTTCGCCGTCAACAACAGCCCGCTTGCGGGCCGCGAAGGCAAGCATGTGACCAGCCGCGTGATCGGTGACCGCCTGGCGCGTGAAGCCGAAGGCAACGTCGCCATCAAGATCACCGAAACCGAAAACAAGGACGCCTTCGAAGTCGCAGGCCGCGGCGAGCTTCAGCTCGGCGTGCTGATCGAGACCATGCGCCGCGAAGGTTTCGAGCTGGCCATCAGCCGCCCGCGCGTTCTGTTCAAGACCGACGAGAACGGCAAGCGCACTGAGCCGTATGAAACCGTCCAGATTGACGTGGACGAGGAATACCAGGGCGTTGTGGTTGAGAAGATGTCGCTTCGCAAAGCCGAGCTTCAGGGCATGGCCCCGTCGGGCGGCGGCAAGGTTCGCCTGACGTTCGATGCCCCGGCCCGTGGCCTTATCGGCTACCACGGCGAATTCCTGACCGACACCCGCGGCACCGGCATCATGAGCCGTCTGTTCGACCGCTATGACGCCTACAAAGGCCCGATCGCCGGCCGCCAGCGCGGGGTGCTGATCGCCAACGACGCCGGCAAAGCCGTGCCTTATGCGCTTTGGAACCTGGAAGAGCGTGGCTTCATCATGATCGACCCGGGTGACGAATGCTACGAAGGCATGATCATCGGTGAGCACAGCCGCGACAACGACCTGGACGTGAACGTCCAGCGCGCCAAGCAGCTGACCAACATCCGCGCCTCGGGCACCGACGAAGCCGTGCGTCTGACCACGCCGCGCCGCCTGACGCTTGAAGAAGCGCTCGCTTACATCAACGATGACGAGCTCGTGGAAGTGACGCCGGAAAGCATCCGCCTCCGCAAGCGCTTCCTGAAGCCGCACGAACGCAAGCGCGCGAACAAGGCCGCCGCCGAATAAGCGGCGCGCATAAAAACACCAAAGCCCCGGCCACCGCGCCGGGGCTTTTTCGTTTCAGCCCCAGCCGCACGCCGTCAACTTCCCCTTAAGATATTAGGGGTTATTGTGTCTCCGAAATGAATGGACAGGTGGAAGGGTCCGAGGAGGGGCAAGGTGATCATCGTTGCCGGCACCATTGAGGTCGCGCCGGAATACCGGCACGAGGCACTGGAAGCCTGTGTCGAGTTCGTGACCGCCAGCCGCCGTGAGTTCGGCAATCTTCGCTATGACATCAGCGAGGATATCGACATCCCCGGCCTGTTCCGGGTCTATGAGGAATGGGAAGCGCAGGAAGCGCTGATCCGCCATATGAAAGCGCCTTATACGGTCTTGTTCCGGAAGGCGCTAGCAGACATTCAGGTGCTGGCAATCAATGTCCAGCGCTACACGGCCGAGCCATTTAAGCCAGCCAAGCGCTGACCGGCAAAGCCTGCCCCGGCACACCCCTGGGCACGAAAAACAGTTTGACGGTACACGGTTAACATGATCTGTGTGCCGCAAATATTTGAGGGAGAAGTACCACTATGGCCGCACGTAAGGTCCAAGTGTTTTTTTACGGGTCCTACATCAACCTGTCCGCGCTTGAAGAAGCCGGCATCAAACGCCGCGCGTTCGCGCCTGCAGCCATCCATGGTTTCGTGATTGAGGTCAAGCCGCTCGCCAACCTCGTGGAAGGCGGCGACGGCGTGGTTTACGGCATTCTCGCCAACCTCACCCATGATGAGCTGGACCAGATTTACCGCCACGCCACCGATACCCTGAAGGGCCATGTCTATAACCCGGAAGCGGTGATCGTGCATACCCGCGGCGGCAAGACCGTGCCTGCCATGGTCTATATCTGCCATGAAATGGAAGCAGGGAAGGCGGACCCGGCCTATGTGGAGCGTATCCTGGAATCCGCCCGCAGCTATGGCTTCCCCAAATGGTACCAGGAGCGCCTGGCCAGCTTCAAAGCAGCGTGAGGCACGAGCCTAGCCAAGCTTGAAATAATTCCGCACGGCCAAGAGCGCGAAGAACAGGAAGATGGTGGACGCGATATTATGCGCGCCTGCCATGAGCCCGACATCGAAGGGCACACCGTTCGCCTCCCCGAACAGGGCATCGACCGCCCGCGAATTGCTGGCATGGAAAACACCGACAATGGGAAAGGCGTTGGCGAGCGTATAATTCACCAGATGCCCCATGTCGGTCCATAACCCACCGATGCCGAACCGGCTGGACCTGAGCCAATACAGGATGCCGAAAAAGACGGACGCATTTGCCCACCAAAAAATCGGCCGCCAGAAGCTGAGACCGCATTTGCTGAATAGCTCGAACAGGTTGATCATGGCAATTTCCTGCCATGATGTCGCCTCATGCCCCCGCCGACAGAGAAGCTCGGCCCGGAAAAAGCGCTTTTCCGCTAAGTGATGGTGCCCGGCCGCTGCTAGCTCTTGAAGGCGGCGCAGTTTGGCCCCCGCGTCTGCATCCTGCGTTCGACTAGTTTTCGCGAAAATAGCCTTCAGGGTTTTGCCCCATTGCCACCAACGCCCCTGCTCAGCAACCGGCTCCGCCACCTGTGTGAAACCAAGATTGGGAGGGATTCTGAAAATAGTCCCCTTGAAATTGGGCACTGATTTGCTGGCATTGCCCTCTACCGGAGCAGAATCATAAGCTCGTTTCAAATCGTCCCGCAGACCCTTGTAGAGAGTAAAGTCTTGAAACCTTTTAGGTCTTCCAAAGAGAGTATGATCGAAGTCAACCGCAGCACCAAATTGGCTAAACGAAAAATAGGCCTCGTCTAAAAAGCATGCACTCCTCCAATTTGAAAACCTCTCAAACTGACAATTGCACCAATTTGCTGGCCCACAAAAAATCGCCCGTTCAAAAGACACATCATTCAGGAATTTTGCATCTGCAAACCACGTGAATTCTCTAAACAATGCCTCATGGAAGTTCACCTGTGCCCCAAAATAGACGCCCTCAAGCCCTATACTGTCACTAAACTCAGCGCACATAAATGAAGTGACACCGGCGAATTGGGCTCCGACGAAGCTAACATACCCTTTGAAAGAGGCCTCATCAAAGACAGCTTCTCCTGCTAAAAAATGGGCACCAGAAAACTCCACTTCTCTGTGAAAACAAGCGTCAAAGAAATATACTGTGTTGGCAAAGACTGCCAGGTCGAATGACACTTGCTTTGCAAAGGTCGCTCTCTCAAAAGAGGTGATACAAGGGAATATAAATTCGTCAAATGACTCCACTGCGACTAGATAACGCCCCTGTGTATCCCGTACTTGTCCTTGCGCAAAATCAATGCCATGCAAAAGAAAATAATCAACGTTGCCTTGTCTTCTAGGTGCCTGACGCAGGGAGATGGAGCGGTAACCAGAAAAGGTCCCTAGTACCATCCAACGTTCGTCATTTAGCTGTGCCCACTGGACCCAATAGTTCCACTCGTCAGCCCCTTTATTGGCACGGTCGAGGGGAGGCATAGCATCCAATTCTTGGAAATGGGCGTCACGATCAACCAGATACTCAACATCGAAGTTTTCATACTTCATCAGATCGGGGATATTGTCGGCATACTCAAGTTGCTGACTTGTGATTTCCCTGTAGCAGTCCATCAATTGCTGCTTCCGATCCGCCATAATCCCCCCTCTGTAGTGCTTTTCGCCTCAATACCCGGCAGGCTTATCCTCCAACTATGCCCCCATTGGTAATCATGATGCAATTATAAAGGCTTCTGAACATTTTCAGAGCAATACTTGCCCTCGGGTACTCCACGCTTCCTCTTGAAACCCTCAAGCCGCTTTCCCATGTCTTTTCTATAAGAGGCACGCGAAAACAGCGGCCCTATAACAGCGAGGATAAAGGAGGAAGCCATGCGTCTGCTGCTGGCAATCTTGTTCCCACCATTGGTGTTTTTCACCATCTGGCGCCCGTTTCAGGGTATATTCTGCATGATCCTGTGGATGACGATCATCGGCTGGCCTGTCGCCGCCATCTGGGCGGTTTATGCGCTCAGCCAGTACCGTAACGAGGAAATGCGGCGCGACATGGAATATGGCCGCCGTTACAGCCGTTATTAAACGCTAGGGGAAGGGAACAACATCATGCTGTGGACAATCTTAATTGGTGCGGTCGCCGGTTTTCTGGCCGGGCACATCCTTCGGGGTGAAGGCTTCGGCGCCATCGGCAACATCGTGCTCGGCATCCTGGGCGGGATCGTCGGTAAGCTGCTCTTCGGCGTGCTCGGCCTTGGGCCGACCGGCATGATCGGTCAAATCATTGCCGGTGTGGTCGGCGCCGTCATCCTGGTGCTGGTATTCGGCAGCACCAAGGCGCGCAGGCACCGCCGTCACCTGAACGACTAACGCTTCAGCAAAGAATTAGCGAAAGCGCGCGGGGCTATAAAGCTCCGGGCGCACGCCGTGTGCCTTCAGCTCTTCGGGCAGGTCTTCCCCGAGGACGAGCGTGGCGGCAAGCGCCGACCAGGCAGGCGAGGTCTGGATACCGTAGCCGCCCTGGCCCACGGACCAGAAGAAAGCCGGCTGGTCGGCATCGAAGCCGATCACGGGGGCGCGGTCCGGCGCAAAGGTGCGGAGACCCGCCCATTTTGCCTCCAGCTTTTCAACGGTGGCGCCAGTTACGCGTTCGAAATGGTCGACCGCGACGGCGATGTCTTCCAGCTCCGGCTGGGCATCTGTCGGGACGCTCGGCGTTTCATCAGCGGGGGAGACCATATAGCCTTCGCCCTCCGGCTTGAAATAGAAGGCTTCCCCGACATCGATGATGACAGGGCCGTGACGGTCGAACGGCAGGCCTTGCGGGTTTTTGAAGGTCACGATGGTGCGCCTGAGCGGCGTGACCCCGAGCGGCTTCACGCCCGCGCGTTCGGCGACCTGGTCGGCCCACGCCCCGGCAGTGTTGATCAGCACCCGCGCGGTCAGCGCACCGGTCCGGGTTTTCACCTGCCAGCGGCCGCCTTCATACACAGCGCTTTCGAGCCCGCTTTCCAGCAGGACCTGCGCGCCGTGCGCCTTGGCACCCTTCAGGTAACCCTGGTGGAGCGCGGCAACGTCGAGGTTGGCGCAGTCCGGGTCATCGATCCCGGCGGTCAGCATGTCCGGCTTCAGGTAGGGCGCGCGGCGCAGCACCTCCTCAGCGGGCAGCACCCGCACCCCCGGCAGCACTGACATTTCGGCGAGCGCCGCATCGGCCTCCTCCCGCTGGTCTTCCCGGAAGATATGGATCGCGCCCAATGGCCCCTGCAGCGGGGCTTCGGAAAAGCCTTCCGGGGGCGCGCGGAAGAATCCTTTGGACGCGGTGGTCAGCGGCTGCAGCTTCGGCCCGCCATAGGTCTCGGCATAAAAGGCGGCGGAGCGGCCAGTGGTGTGATAGCCCGCCTGCGCTTCCATATCCAGAACCGCCACGCTGCCTTTGGGCGCCAGGCGGTACGCCATCCCTGCCCCGGCAATGCCGGCACCTATAATCAAAAAATCCACGTCCATACTGATACTTTCGTTGCCGAAGACAGGCAATTTGTGGTCTAAAGTCCGGGCCAGATCAAGCCGTTCGCGCCCTGTTTGGCCCATATAGTTAAATTGAGGAAGTGCCCGTGTCCAGCCCGCTGCCCGCGTCTGAAATAGAAACCCTGACTGCCTTCGCCTGCCGCCTGGCGGATGTGGCCGCCGAGGTGACGCTAAAATATTTCAAATCGCCCATCAGCGTGACCGACAAAGCCGCCGGCGCCGTGTTCGACCCGGTGACCGCAGCCGACCGCGGCGCGGAGGAAGCGATCCGCGCTGTCATCGAATCCGAATACCCGGACCACGCCATTTTCGGCGAGGAATTTCCCCGCAAGGTAACCGACAGTCGGTTCGAATGGATCCTCGACCCGGTGGACGGCACCCGCGCCTTCATCTCCGGCCTGCCGACCTGGGGCACGCTGATCGCGCTCATGTATGATGGCGAGCCGCTGATTGGCGTCATTGACCAGCCCTATATCAAGGAACGCTATCTCGGTTGGCCGGGGGGCGCGAGCCTGAATGGCGCGCCGATCCACACCCGCGCGTGCCCGAACCTTGATAAGGCGACTGTTTCCACCACCGATCCGGCGCTGTTTAGCGCCGAGGAACGCCCGCTTTTCGATGCGCTCCTCGGGAAGACCCAGCTGGTGCGTTACGGGCTGGACTGCTACGCCTACGCCGTTTTGTCGGCGGGCCATATGGATATCGTGGTGGAAGCCGGGCTGAAGCCCTATGACATGGCCGCCCTCATCCCCGTCGTCCGCGGCGCGGGCGGTGTGGCCACCGACTGGGACGGCCGGGAAATGGGCGAATGCCCGCGCGGCCGCCTGCTGGCGGTCGGTGACCCGGCGCTTTATGATGCGGTTCGTGAAATCCTAGGCTGACGGCGCGTCTTCGCCTGCATCTTCTGAAGCTTCTTCGGCTGCTTCCTTACTGGGCGCAGGCTGCGGCGCGGGCACAAGCATCTCATGGCCGAAGACCGGTCGGCCTTTCAGGTCCATGAAATCACCGATCGCCTGCCAGACCTCAGCCCGATACTCATCCTTTTCCTTCAGGATTTCGTGCATCGCGCCGTCGACCACCACGAACTTGACGTTGGGCATCCGCTCCGCGAAGGCGGCCTGCGCCTTGTTGTCGACGATGGTGTCCTCCCCCGCCTGGATCATCAGGACCGGGGTTTCGATGCTTTCAGGAACACCCTGGTCGTTGAGCTTGTCGCAGGACTTCAGGGCCTCCCACAGCCATTTGTAGGTGGCGCCGCCAACCGCGAGCCGCCGGTCCTTCTCCTTGATGAAAAAGTCCTCATCGCAGAAACGCTCATCATCGTGCGTCAGCTTCTTGCGCCAGCCCCAGCGGCCTTCTTTGAAGGCGGTATGGCCGGGGATATAGGCGGCGCCGAGCCCAAGATGCCGCGCCACATAAGGCAGGCCGTAGGTGACAAACTTGGGCAGCGGTCCGGCGTTGATGCGCACCATCGGCGCCACAGTGATGGCGGCCTCGGCATAGCCCGGGTATTTGGCCAGAAAGCGCAGGATGACATGGCTGCCCGCAGAATGGCCCATCAGGATGAAAGGCTTGGGCATCTTGTTCACCAGCTTCTGGTCAAAGAAGCTTTTGAGGTCCTCGATGTGGGTGTCGAACGTGCGGACATAGTGCTTGTCCCTGTCCGGATACGGGCGGTAGGACATGCCCTGGCCCCTAAGGTCCATGGCGGCACAGGCGAAGCCGAGCGCGTTCCAGATATGGACGTCCTCAAGGAATTTTTCGATGAATTCGGTACGGCCGGGCAGGAAGATGATCGTGCCCTTGGGCTCCAGTACATGGCTGGCCGGGAAGCGGGCGAAGCGGATCTGCTCGCCGTCCTCGGCTTTGAAATAATTGAAAACCGCGTCTTCCGGCGGTTGGCGCCTGTGTTCCTTCGCGTCGGCTAAAATAGCCGCGGTCGGGAGCCTGTCCTTGTCCGTCAACCCATTCCTCCCCTGCCTGATGGGTGTCGTTTGTCAGGTCTTGGGGATTTCCTGTGTGATGAAGCCCCGCGACTCTCCTGTTAAACGGATGCCATTTGTGTCGGCACCTGGCAAGAACAGATTGATCGGCAGGATAGGCGTATAGGTATATTGGACTTCAACTGTGACGAGTTTGGTCTGGTCGGTCGGGTCCTCGGGCGCGGTGACGACGATGGCGTTCAGGTTATTGGGGTCAAGCCCGATCAGGTTTGATCGCGCCTCATTCTGCACGTCCTGCACCGTGGCGTTATAATGCACGAGCGCATAGCGCGTGGCTTCCTCCGCCGCGTGGATGATCACGCCCTGGGTGAAGGCGATGCGCGCCACTTCAGCAAGGAAAATAACCGCACCAAGATAGATGGGCAGCGTCAGCGCGAACTCGACCGCCGCCACGCCGCGTTCGGCGCGCCGGAAGCCCCGGAACCGCCTGGCCACGCGGGAAAGCGATGCTGCGGTTCGTGCTGCCATGCGTTTCATGCCCATGCCCTTCATCAATTCAGCCTCACCACCACGCGTTCAGACAGGTTGAGGCTTTTATCGAGCCCCGGATAGGCGAACAACATGGCGTAGGTTTCCTTGAGCTTGATCTCAAGATAGGCGCCGCGCAGGCTGCCGTCCGTGCAGGTCAGGTCCTGGCCGTTGGTGCCGGTGCAATCGATCGAGCTGCCGTCCGGGCAGGCACAGAACATATTGGCTGTCACCTGCCTATCTGACCCCGCCGTTACCACCGGGGCCGCGGTGTTCACGGCACTGATGATGGCGCTATAGTCGCCGTCCACCGGTTTCCGCACCAGGGCATACTGCATCCCCGCACGGACCGCGTTGGCAAGCTCCAGGTTGCGGCTGTAGGCGAGGCCATAGTCCAGGACACCGAGCGCCATGAAGATGATCACCAGCATGATGAGCGCGGTCTCCACCGTGATGGAGCCCTTCTCATTGCGCCCCAGTGTGCCCAGCCTGGCTTTAGCCTCTCTGATTTTATGCCGCCATGTCATGCCATCACTCCACCAACTGGATCCGGATTTGCGGGCTCACGTCCATATTGAGGGATTGGCAGATGGCATCGCTGTTGCCCACCGTGCTGCTGCCCTCGAACGTAACCGTCGCGCCGAAAATCTGCATACAGGACGGATCACTCGCCGCCCCGCCGGAAAATTGAATGTCGCTACTCGGCATATAGATGACGCCGTCGAACAGCAGGTCGGCCCCCCCGAGAAACTTGCCCGTGCTGGTCCTGTAGTCGGCCTTCGGGTCCTGATAAACCAGGATGCCTTCATAGTCGCCGCTCGTGGGCGCCACCAGGTCAGCCTTAGAGCCGCCGTTGATACTGACCGTGCCGACATCCGACGGTGTGTCCCCCGTCAGGATGAAGGTGACACCATTACCCGCAAACTGGGCGCCCGCGTTGGCGATGAAACTGCCGCCGTCGATGACATAGGTGCCGGGCTCGAACGTAACGTTGGAGCCCTTGACGTTAATATCGCCACAGTATCGGCCCGGTGTCATGACCTGGTCGTTGTTCACCGTGGTCGCGCCGGTGACATCACAGGCCGAGATCGGCGGAATCGGCAGGTTGGCATAAGGGTCCTTGGTCGGCTGCGCGAAAGTTTGCAGCGGGCTGTTGGTCACCAGCGTCGCCGAGCCGGAGACAACGATATCGCCCACGGCCATCGCGGGGTCAGCCGTCAGGCTGGCGTTACCGCCAACATAGATGGACTGGCCGCTCGTACTGTTGGACGCCACGCCGCATTCGGCCACAACCTCAGCCGAGCCGGAGAATTCGAGCGCGCGGTCGGCTGTCTTATCCAGCGCCACAATACATTGCGTCCCGATGATCAGCGTACCCGCGACCGCACGCGCCGCCACATTGACAGTCAGGTTATTGCCGGACAGACCATAAAAGGCCGACAGGAAGTTCAAGGTGACCTTCCTGCTGATGATCACCTCCATAAAGCCGTTCTTGCCGACATAATCCCCGCTTGTGGGCGGTGAATTGAAGGTGACGGTATCGGTGGAGGCGTTCAGGCCGTAATGGGTCAGAAAGGTGTTCACCTTGTCCGCAAGCCCACTGCCCGAATAATAGTTACCGGTATGGACGGCTTCGATCGCCGCCATATCCACAAGGTTCTGGACGTCCCGCTTCTGCATGTACCAACCGGTGACATCCAGCCCCAGGCCGCCAAAGCCCAGGATCATGGGGAATAGTACAGCGGTCATCACCAGCGTGCCTGCGCCTTCGTCTTTGATGAACCGTCTGATCAATGGGCCAAGCATCCTCGACTCACTTTCTTTGATCATGTGTGTTTGCCTGAAGTTCCAACCTACCGGAACTTCCTTACCGACCGGTTCACAAGAAGGATGCATTTTAGGAAAAAGGTTTAGGCATTTTCGCAAAAATTCTGTCCATATATTTGTTTATATACAAAGACTTAGATAAACACACAAAAGCAGGCCGCCCCCTCTTTGAATACAGTTTTATCTAAACTGTCCGCGTTCCTTTACGAATAAACAAAACCTGACGTTTCATTGTGCTCGCGTTCCAAAAACAGAAATCAGGCTGGAACAGGCACAATGAAGATAAGAACGGCAAAATCAGATAATGCGGCCGTGAAAAGCGGCTCCAATAGCTGGCCCAAAAGCTGCCGGAAAAACCGCCAGACAGACGGCTTTCGAGGGCTTTTCGTCCGCTTCGGGCGCGACACCCGCGCCAGCATGTTGCCCATGGTGGCGGCGAGCCTCATCGCGCTCACGGGGGCTACGGGACTCGCGGTGGACAGCGCACGGCTCTATTACGTCAAGGATGTGCTGCAGCGCTCGCTCGACTCGGCCGGTCTCGCCGCCGGTCACGCCATGCAGGTCACCGACATGACGACCGACGCGAAGCAATTTTTCGCCGCCAACATGCAGGCCGCGAACGCCGTCGCTAAGGCCACCAACATGAATGTGACGGTCAGCACCGACAACAAGCTGATCACGCTGAATGCCAGCGCCACCGTTGGCACCACCTTCATGAGCCTGTTCGGCTTCAGCGACGTTACCGTCACCGCCCAAACCGAAGTCAGCCGCGAAACCCGCGGCATGGAACTGGCACTGGTGATGGATAACACCGGGTCGATGGCGCAGAACGACAAGATCGGCACCATGAAGACCGCCGCCAAAAACCTGGTGCAGGCGGTTTACGGCAACCATGAAACCGACCCCAACCTGTGGGTCTCGGTCGTGCCTTATGTCGCTGCCGTCAATGTCGGCGGCGACAAGTATGACTGGCTGTCCGCGGCCGGTAAGACGAAGGTGGACAATGACTATCTGAAGACCAGCTGGATGGGCTGCCTTGAGGCGCGCGCGGGCGGTGAGGACGAAACCGACACGCCGCCGAGTCTCGCCCCGTTCGAGCCCTACTTCTGGGCCGATACCGACTATTACGAGACGCGCTACAGCTGGTCCAAAGGCTATTATAAGCTCTATTTGGACAATAACTGGATCGATGACCCCAACGGCAACCTGGTCACGATCAACGAGGTCAACAACCGCTCGACCGCGCTGGGCCCCAACCGCGGATGCGCCCAGCAGATCCAGCCCCTGGTGGCCGAAAAGACTACTATCCTCAACGCCATCGACCAGATGCAGCCCTGGCCTTTCGGCGGCACGGCGTCGAACGTCGGCCTCGTCTGGGGCTGGCGGACACTGAGCCCCAACTGGCGCGGGCTCTGGAGCGGCAGCCCCGCGAACCTGCCGCTCGATTATGGCACCCCCTTCATGGACAAGGTGCTGGTGATCCTGACCGACGGTGTCAACGAATTCATCAACCAGAAGGCCGCGCTCGGCGGGTCGGACTATACCGCCTATGGCCGCATCGCCGACTTCGGCTTCAGCAATGTGTCGGACGCGCGCGCCGAGCTGGACACCCGCTTCGCCGCCACCTGCAGCAACATCAAGGCCGCGGGCGTCATCATCTATACCATCACCTTCGGGTCGAGCCCGGACAGCAGCACCCAGGCCGCCTATTCGGCGTGTGCCACCAAGCCGAGCTTCTATTTCCATGCGCCGACGGCCGATTCGCTCAGCCAGGCGTTCGAGACCATCGGGCGCCAGCTTTCGAACCTGCGGCTATCGAAATAGGCCCGGGAGATGGAACAGGGTATGAGACGAGGCGCGCACCATAAGGAAAAGAAAAGGCGGCATCTGGGCCGCTTCAGATGGGATATCAGCCGCGACGACCGCGGCAGCGTTATCATCGAAACCGCGCTCGGCCTGCCTTTGATGCTCAGCCTCATCATCGGCATCCTGGAAATCGCGCATTATTATTATCTGTCCGCCACGCTGGAAAATGCGGTGCTGGCGGCGTCGCGCTACGGCATCACCGGGTCGGTTGCCACCGGCACCACCCGCGCCGACACGGTCAAAAGCCTGATCGCGAAAAACAGCTTCGGCGCGGTTGATATGAACCGGCTGACCATCACCACCTCGGTCTATCAGCAGTTCGCCGATATCGGCCAGCCCGAACCCTATACCGACCAAAACGGCAATGGCTCGTATGACGCGGGGGAGCCCTATTCCGACGTCAATGGCAACGGCAAGTGGGACGCGGACATGGCCAGCGCAGGACTGGGCGGCGCCGGGGATATCGTGCTCTACCGCGTCAGCTATGATGCGCCGAGCCTCACGGGCGCCTTCGACTGGGCAACCAAACTCATCAAAATTTCTGCGGCGGTGGCGGTGCGCAATGAACCCTATTAACCGGCTTCTGAAAAAGCTTCGGCGAAACGAGCGCGGCGCTGTCCTGGTGGAAATGGCGCTGTCGCTGCCGCTTTATATAATTTTGCTGTCCGGCGTGGTGGAAGCGGCGAATTACCTGATCCTCAATCTGAAGCTTCAGCATACGGTCAACACCGTGTCGGACCTGGTGACCCGCGACGACGCCATCACTGACGCCACCATGACCGATATATTCAGCGCCGTGCCGACCATCATGGCGCCTTACCCCACGACCGGCGATTCCACCACCATCGTCACCGCCATCAGCCAAAGCGCCAGTGTACCGACCCAGGTTTACTGGCAGCGTGAAAACGGCAGCCTGAGCGCGACGAGCGAATTCGGCACCACCGGCTCCCCGGTCAACACCCTGCCGGACGGGCTGACGCTTCGGGACGATGAAACCATCCTGGCGACGGAGATCTTCTACCAATATAAGCCGCTGATCTTCGACTTCCTGCCCAGCGCCACGCTCCACAAGATCGCCTATTTCCGTCCGCGCATCGGCGCGCTTCAGACAGTAAACTGACAATCCCCAGTGACCTGAACCCAAGTATAGTGCGCCCTTCCGGCGCCCTGTCCTTGCCGCACGCCGCTGTATGACTCGGCCTCCTCATAGAGAATCGCCCCTATACAGGCACCCTTTTCCATCAAATCTATGAGTCGATTCGGGCACTTAGGCGCCTTTACGGGACAGATTCTTATTAATTTCGCCCTTTTCAGATACCTCGATGGCGGCAAAAAAATGCAAAAAATCGCCGAATGAGACGGCACTTTTCCCGCCGGAAAGTCCGCGGCAGCGGCGCGCGCGCCAAAGACGGATGCGAAAACACGCTCAGATTCATAGCCTTATCAATTCCCTTAAAATTTTATGAAACTTTGCAAATAGTTTTACAATAAGTAACTGTAAACAAACGGCTTTTTCGAATTCACATTAACCATTTGTTTAGTGGTTCCCCCGTACAAAATAGTCATTCGAACTTGGCAGCTGGAGAAAATCCATGACTAAATTTCTGACTAAATTCCGCCGTAATGAAGAAGGCGCTACCGCCATTGAATACGGTCTGATTGCAGCCCTCGTGGCTATCGCTCTGATTACCGCCCTGAACTCGCTTTCGGGTGGCCTGCAGGGCGTCTTCAATAAAACAGCGACCTCGCTGAACACTGCAAGCGGCACCACGACCACGCCGTAATATACGCAGTGATATAAAGGTGAAAAAAGGCCGTCGGGGGAGGCAGTCCCCGACGGCCTTTTTACTAAAAACAATCCGAATAACCAGATCTCAGGCAGATGATCATGCAAGCGGCACCGATGGCAGAAACGGGCCTCTATGCGATCGCAGCGGCAGTCTTGGCTGCAGCCGCGCTCCATGACCTTCGGGAAAGAAAAATCCCGAACGCCCTTAGCCTTATCCTTACCGGCCTTTTTGTGCCACTCGCCGCCCTTGAGGCCATGTCCGGCGCGGACCTTATGACCGCGCTCGGTTGGCCGCTCATCATAGCCGCCGTTGTCCTTGTGGCCGGGCTTACGCTTTTCGCCACCGGACTGATGGGTGGCGGGGATGTCAAGCTTCTGGCCGCTATCGCCCTTCTCGCAGGGGCCGACTACAGCCTCAGGCTTGTCCTTTATACCGCGCTTGCCGGGGGGCTTGTCGCCTTCGCCACGCTGGCGCACGCCAAGCTTACGGGGAAACCCGTGCGGGAGGCTGAAGTCCCCTACGGCGTCGCCATCGCTTTCAGCGGGTGCTGGGTCTGTTTCGCCAGGATTGCCACGCTACTGGCGTGACAGTGAAGGAATGTTAACCCTTCGGGGGGCACGATGAACGACATCTCAGGGCACGATCCCCACGGATGTCACCTTGAATAACCGGGCCGAAGGGGCCAACGCAGTCGGGAGGGGACCATGAACCCCAAGAGTTTAATATTGATGCTTGCAGCCGTGCTCGGCGTCTTGGCGGTTATCTTCTTGACCCGGTCCTACCTGACCGGCGTCCGCCAGGAAGTCCGGCATGTGGAGGCAACCAAGGCCGTAGCCCCCAGCGCGCAAGTGCTGGTCGCCAAAAAGAACCTGCCCGCGGGCACGATTCTCAAGGCAGATGACATGGTTTGGGCGCCCTGGCCCGAGGATGCGCTGAACGCCGCTTACTTCGTCTCCTCCAAGGACAAGATCAAGGAGCTGACCGGCCGCGTGCTCCGTGCTTCTGTCCATGCACAGTCCCCGTTCAACCGGGCGATGATGGCGTCACCGGGTGACCGTGGCTTCCTCGCCGCGGCCCTGAGCCCGGGGATGCGCGCCGTCGCCGTCAAGGTGTCGGCCGAGACCAGCATCGGCGGCTTTCTCTTCACCGGGGACCGGGTCGACGTGATCCTGACCCACGTGGTCGGCATGGACCGCCGCGCCAAGGCCCCGGTTTCCGAAACCGTTTTCCAGAATGTCCGTGTCCTGGCGATCGACCAGCACACCACTGACGATGCCTCGCCCGCGAAGGTGGGTAAGACCGTCACGCTCGAAGTTACCCCCAAAATGGCTGAGAAAATGTCGATGATGGAGAAGGTGGGCACGCTGTCGCTCAGCCTCCGCAGCCTCGCCCACAATACGGCGGGTGAAGATATCGATGCCATCAGCCCGCCGATCGACCGCACCACCAGCGTCACGCTCGGCAGTGACATCAGCAAGTATCTGCCGTCGCCGGATGGCGCCGGGCAGACCCATAAATCCGATTCCGTCGTCGTGCATCGCGGCAGCGGCGTCCAGGAGGTCGACCTCAATGAAAAAACCAGCGCAAGAGGGGGCCAGTAATGAGCATGAGCAGCCTTAAATCCGTCGCGCTCGCAACTGTTGCCGCCGTCGGCATCCTCGGCGCGGTTCACACGGCCCCAGCCTTCGCGGAAGGCAAAGCGCTGACCACCCGCGCCGGCGCCAGCATCGTGAACGCGGACGCCGACAACCTGACCATTGAGGTCAGCAAGGGCACGCTGATCCGGCTGGACCGCCCGGCAACCGAGGTGTTCGTCGCGAACCCCGACGTCGCCGATGTGCAGGTAAAATCCCCGCGCGTGATCTATATCTTCGGCAAGCGCCCGGGCGAAACCAGCTTCTATGCCCTCGACAAGAACGACAAGACGATCTTCTCGAGCGGTGTGGCCGTCAGCCGTAACCTTTCCGCCCTTCGGACCGCATTCAAGCAGATGCTGCCGAACCTGCCGATCGAGGTCTCCGCGCTCGGCCAGATGACCGTGCTGCGCGGTAACGTCAGCGCGCCCGACCAGGCCGCGCTTGCGGAAAAGCTGGCGCATTCGGTCCTCGGCACGGACAAGGTCCTCAACAACCTCAAGGTCCTGCAGCCGACCCAGGTCAACCTGCGTGTCCGCATCGCGGAGATTTCCCGGAGCGTCCTGAAGCAGCTCGGCGTCAACTGGGAAAACTTCTATAACGGCTCCAACTTCGGCATCGGTTTGTTCCAGGGCCGCAATGTCTTCGACATGATCAAGGACCCGGTTACCGAAATGCCGATCAAGCAGTTCGTGCAGCCGGGCAACGTGTCGTCGCTCGTTGGCAGCATCACCCCCGGCGGGCTGGACCTCAACTATGCGATCGACGCCCTCGACACCGAAGGCTTCCTGAAAGTGCTGGCGGAACCGAACCTGACCGCGCTGTCGGGCAAGAGCGCCAACTTCCTGGCCGGTGGCGAGTTCCCGATCCCGGTTCCGAGCCGTGACGGCATCGGCATCCAGTATCGTGAATTCGGTGTGAAGCTGGACTTCACCCCCACGGTGCTGAACAGCGGCCGCATCTCCATGCGGGTGCGCCCGGAAGTCAGCGACCTGTCAACAGCGGGCTCGATCCAGATCCAGGGCATCAGCGTGCCGTCCATCAGCACGCGCCGTGCGGAAACGACCATCGAGCTTGGCTCCGGCCAGTCCTTCGCGATCGCCGGGCTTATCCAGAACAATGTCACCCATGACACCACGAAGCTGCCGGGCCTCGGCGATATCCCGATCCTCGGCGCGCTCTTCAAGTCGGACAAGTTCCGCCATGAGGAAACCGAGCTTCTGATCGTCGTGACGCCTTATATCGTCCGCCCGGTATCGGCCCGCAAGCTGATGCTGCCGACAGATCACTATGTCGCGCCGAACGATATGGAACGTTACCTGAGCGGCAAGCACTGGGTACCGTCGAAGAGCGCCAAAACCACGAGCCAGGACCAGGCACCCGGCCCGTCGATCAAGAAACGCGCTGGCTTCCAGCTGGACTAGGGAAAGGATCAGGCCATGACAGACCAAACATTCTTCTTGCGCCCGTCCCAAAAGACACTGAGGGCTAAGACTGCGGGCACCGCCATCAAGGTTGCGGCAGCAGCCCTCGGCCTCATGACGCTCAGCGCTTGTAACCACACCGATGTGGCAACGCCGAGCCCGTCCGAACCCGTGGTCCGGAACCAGGTGCAGATGGTACGGCTCGCCCATGCCATCAAGCCGGAGGACGATGGCACGGACACGCTGTCCACCGTTTCCTACGCTGACCTCAACGCCTTCCTGCAAGGCGTGCAGGCAGGGTCCGCGGATACCGTTCTTGTGGATGCCGGTGGGGCTTCGGCCGACCGGGTCGATGAAATCGCCAACTTCATCCGCAAGCAGGGGCTGACATACGGCGGCCAGGCTGTCCTTGGCGACACGCCGAAAAAAGGCACGATCATGCTGTATGTCGAACGCTATGTGGTCACGCCGCCCGACTGCGGCAAATGGCCGAAGGAAGTGTCGAACAACCAGGGCAACAACACGAGCGCCTATCTCTCGTGCGCCAATATCGGCAACCTGGGGCTTATGGTCGCTAACCCGCGGGACCTGATCGCAGGCCAGGGCGATGGCACCAACGCGACCATCCCGGCCGTGAATGCCATCAAGATGTCTGAATTGCCCCAGCAGCAAGGCGGTACGCCGCTGCGCAGCACGACGGGCAGCAGCAAGTCCGGTGGCACTGGCGGTACAGGATCCGGTGGCGGGTCCTCAACCGGCATGAACCGATAAAGGGGGCTGAGAATGAAGACCGCAGCCAAACCATCCACCGAACGGGAACTCTACGCCGCTTATATCTGCGACGAGATGACGGGCCAGATCCTTCTGCCGATCATCACCGAGCGCGGCTGGAACCCGGATATGATTTTCTCTGGCGGCATCGCGTCGGCGGTTCGTGCCCTTGGTGCGATGCCCTGCCCGGAATTCCTGATCGTCGACCTGTCCGACAGCACGGACCCGCGGGCCGACATGCAGGCCCTGGCAGACGTGGCGCACGAAGGCACCATCGTGCTTGCCATGGGGACGCTCAATGACGTGACCCTGTACCGGGACCTCCTGCACGCAGGCGTGCATGACTATCTGGTCAAGCCGGTCACGGCGGACATCCTCAGGGCCGCGATCAGCGCCGCTGAGGACGCAATGGCAGAACCGGATGAAGCACCGGCCGACCATCCGGCGGGCGAAAGCAAGCAAATCGTCTTCGTCGGCGTCCGCGGTGGGCTCGGGACCAGCACGCTGGCCTGCAACACCGCATGGCTTGCCGCCGAAAAGGGCCAGAACACCATCCTACTGGACCTGGACCTGTATTTTGGCGTCTCGGCCATGCAGTTCGACCTGGAGCCGGGCCGCGGCTTGCCCGACGCGCTCGACACCCCGGGCCGGGTTGACGGCCTGTTCCTCGAACGCGCGGTGGTGAAGCCGAGCAAGAACCTCGCGATTCTCGCCGCCGAAGCGCCCATGGGCTCGCTCCGGGAACCGGCGGATGGCGCGCTTGAGCATCTCGTCGATGCGCTGGGCGAAAATTACGGCACCGTTATTGTCGATGTCCCGCGCCAGCTTCTGGGTGAACATTCGGACGTTCTGGCCGCCGCGACCGACGTGGTGCTGGTAACCGACTTTTCGCTGACCGCCGCGCGCGACTGCATCCGCCTTCTGGCCCACATCAAGCAAGTGGCCCCAAGCGCCAAGGTGCATCTCATCGCCAACAAGGTCGGCGGTACCACCGTTGAGGTAGACCAGAAGGATTTTGAGAATTCGGTCGAACACGACATCGACATCCAGGTGCCGATGGACGTGAAAACCATGATGACCGCCACGCAGAAGGGCAAAGTCGTCGTGGAGGTCGCCCCAAACAGCAAAGTTAGTAGCGCTGTTGGTGATCTGTTAACCCTTATTCAGGACACTGGTAAAGAGGAAGAAAAACCCAAATCCTGGCTTGGCAAGATGCTCAAGAAATAAACCATAAAGGCAGCTAGGCAGGCCATAAACCAGAACGGACGGAATAGTTTTCAGGCCATGAAACCATCGGCATTCGGCAAAAAAAGACAAGGACTTAAGCGGCCGCTCGCGCCCGCGGCTTTCGGCCGCGGTTCAGCGGCGCTTGCGACCGTCCCGGCGAATGAACCGGCAAACATGCCGGAGCTGACAGAAGCGCCTGAGCTGACAAAAGCGCTTACCCCGGCGCCGACTGCGGCCCCAACCGCTGCCCCGACCGCCGCCCCGGCAGCAGCCC
Organism: Kordiimonas marina; assembly: GCF_023006325.1. Classification (GTDB taxonomy): domain Bacteria; phylum Pseudomonadota; class Alphaproteobacteria; order Sphingomonadales; family Kordiimonadaceae; genus Kordiimonas; species Kordiimonas marina. Next base: position 539,010 of record NZ_JAINDF010000002.1, on the reverse strand, counting down.
CTGCCGCGGCCTCAGCCACAGGCGGGGTCGATGTCGTCGAACATCTGGCTGCTTTGGGGGAAACCCTGCTGCCGAAAACCTTCCGGCCTGACGAGCTCAGGATGGCGACGAAAGGCGAGGTCAGCAAGAAGATCGAAAAGATCATCGAGGACCTGGCCGAGCAGGAAGGCATGAACCCGTCGCAGGCGGAACAGGCCGACCTCATCACCTATCTCCTCAATGAACTGGAAGCCACCGTCGGCCCGATCGGCGATGACGGGTTCGGCGCCAAGATGCCCGCCAAGAACGCGGATGGCAAAAAGACGCTGCAGGACGCGAAGACCCGCATCCAACCGCTTCTGATGGAACATATCGACCCCGCCGCCGCCGCGGAATTGCCGCGGCCGGAACTGGCCGAACAGGTCGGCGAAGTGGTGGGCGAGCTTCTGGTTCAGGAAAAGATCAACCTGAACCTCAAGGAACAGCGTGACCTTGTCTCCCTGCTCCTCGATGACATGCTGGGCCTTGGCCCCCTCGAACCGCTCCTCGCGGACGACACCATTTCCGACATCATGGTCAACGGCCCCCGGCAGGTTTATGTCGAGCAAAAGGGCAAGCTGATCCTGACCGATGTCACCTTCCGGGATAACCAGCACCTGATGAACGTGGCCCAGCGGATCGTGACCGCCGTCGGCCGCCGGGTGGATGAAACCTCGCCGATCTGTGACGCCCGTCTCGAGGACGGCAGCCGCGTGAACGTGATCGCGCCACCCCTCGCCATCGATGGTGCCTCCATCTCGATCCGGAAATTCACCAAGGACAAGATCACCCTTGATAAGATGCTGGACTTCGGCTCGATCACGCCGCCCTTGGCCAAGCTTCTTAAAATCGCGGGTGCCTGCCGCCTCAATATCCTGATTTCGGGGGGTACCGGTTCCGGTAAGACCACCATGCTGAACGCGCTCTCCCGCATGATCGACAAGGGCGAACGCGTCGTCACCATTGAGGATGCGGCCGAGCTGCAGCTGCAGCAGCCGCACGTGGTGCGCCTTGAGACCCGCCCGCCCAACCTTGAAGGCCAGGGCGAGATCAACATGCGCGACCTGGTGAAAAACGCCCTGCGTATGCGCCCGGACCGTATCATCCTCGGTGAGATCCGGGGTGGTGAAGCCATCGACATGCTGCAGGCCATGAACACCGGCCACGACGGTTCGATGGGCACCATCCACGCCAACCGCCCGCGGGAGGCACTGACCCGTCTTGAAAACATGGTCAACATGGCGGGCCTGCACCTGCCGACCAAGGCGATCCGCGAACAGATTTCATCGTCCCTCGACCTGATCGTACAGGTCCAGCGGATGCGCGACGGTGGCCGCCGCACCACCCATGTCACCGAAGTGGTGGGCATGGAAGGCGACGTCATCACCACGCAGGACCTGTTTAAATTTGAATTCACCGGTGAGGATGAAAGCGGCCGCCTGGTCGGGCGCTTCAATTCCACTGGCGTCCGCCCGCACTTCCTGACGAAAGCCGAGTATTTCGGCCTCGACCGGGCGCTGATGGAAGCGATGAACGGATAGGGATGATGGAAGGCGGCAACTTCAATATCATACTGCTGGCTGGCGTGATCCTGAGCGCGATCCTCGTTGGCGCGGTCCTGTTCCTGTCCCGCGCGCTGAGCACGGGCCGGAAGCAGACGCGCGAAAAGCTGGACCGTTTCAAGCAGCGCTTCAAAGAACAGAACACCCTCAAGGGCGAACGCTCGCGGTCGATCCGCCTCAATCAGGTGCAGGAAGGCCTCGCCGGCCAGATCGCCCAGCTTCTGCCCAGGCGGGACCAGATCAAATCCCGGCTCGCGAAAGCGGGGCTGGAAACCGACCTGGCGCGCTACGCCACCATTTCAGCGGTGCTGTTCGTTGTCGTGTTCCTGACGCTGTTCCTGATGGGGGCGCCCGCTGTGCTGGCGCTCATGGTCGGGGTGATCGCCGGGGCCGGGCTGCCGCACCTCTATGTCAGCCGCCGCATCGCGAAACGCACCGAACGCTTTACCCAGCAGTTCCCGGAAGCCATCGACCTGATGGTCCGGGGCCTGAAGTCCGGCCTGCCGGTCAATGAATGTATCGCCAACGTCGGCCAGGAACTTTCCGCCCCCACGGGTGAAGAATTCCAGAAAATCACCGATTCCATGCGCCTCGGCAAGCAGCTTGAGGAAGCGCTGTGGGAAACCGCCGACAGGCTCGATACCCCTGACTTTAAATTCTTCGTCATCTCGCTGGTCGTCCAGCGGGAAACCGGCGGTAACCTCGGCGAAACGCTGGGGAACCTCGGCACCATCCTGCGCCAGCGCCAGTCGATGAAGCTGAAGGTGAAGGCCATGTCGTCGGAAGCCAAGGCCTCGGCCTGGATCGTCGGTGTTCTGCCCTTCATCATGCTGGGCGTGATCCTGGTGGCGAACCCGGATTACGGCATGATCCTGTTCACGAACCCGAAGGCGATCATCGCGGGCTCCATCGCCCTCGTCTGGATGGCGATCGGTATCTTCATCATGTCGCGCCTTATCAAGTTCGAGGTATAGACCATGCAGTCTGTCGAAAAACTTCTCGGTATCAGCATGGTTGACCTCCTGTCGGTGGCGGCGGGTCTTGTCGCCCTTCTGGTGATGGTCGCCATTTACCAGAGCGCGCTGGTGCGCGACCCGATGAAAGGCCGCGTCAAGGCGCTGCAGGACCGGCGGGACGCCCTGAAGGCGGGCCTGATCACCGTCAGCAAACGCCGTTCGCCCCTGAAGAAACAAGACAGCGTCAATGTCTTGCGCACCATCGCCAACAAGATGAAGCTTCTGCAGAACGAGCAGACCAAAAAGCTGACCGTGCAGCTGATGCAGGCGGGCTTCCGCTCCAAGGACGCCTTGGTGATCTACCAGGTCGCGCGCCTTGTGCTGCCGCTTCTGATGGGCCTTGTCGCCATCATCATGTTCTACGGCATGGGCGTGGCCGCCAGCCACCAGAAGCTCTATCCGATCTTCTCTATCGTCCTGGTCTTCGCGGGGCTGAAGCTGCCGGACCTTTATGTGAACAACGCCAAATCCAAGCGCACCGTCGCGATCCGCAAGGGCCTGCCGGATGCGCTCGACCTTCTCGTTGTCTGCGCCGAGGCTGGCCTCACGCTCGATAGCGCCCTCAACCGGGTCGCCAAGGAACTGGGCCGCGGCTACCCGGAGCTTGCCGATGAGTTCGGCCTCACCGCCATCGAGCTCGGCTTCCTGCCCGAACGGCGCCAGGCGCTGATGAACCTGGCTGAACGGGTGGACGTGCCCGCGCTCCGCGGTGTCGTCACCACGCTGGTGCAATCGGAACGCTACGGAACGCCCTTGGCCACCTCGCTCCGCGTGCTGTCGGCCGAGTTCAGGAACGAGCGTATGATGAAGGCGGAGGAGAAAGCCGCGCGCCTGCCGGCCATCCTGACCGTGCCCCTGATCCTGTTCATCCTGCCGACGCTGTTTGTCGTGCTTCTCGGCCCCGCGGCCTGCAAGATCAGCGACAACTTCATCAACAAGAACCTGGGCGGGTAAGCCTGTTTTTGCCCAAAAACTTCCGGCTTTTCAGTCAAATGAGTCGCAAACGACGCGACGCAGGGGATGTTTTGTTCAAATCAGCCGGGAACTCAGGGCCGGAGAAATTGCAAATAATGTGTCACATTGGGAAAAACAGCCATTTTTTCAATGATTTGGGCCATTGTGATCAGACAACCATTGACCAAACGGCCGATATTTGGTTTTTTAGAGGAGCGAGAGGGCACGACTCGTTCGTGCTCACTCCTATTACGGTTGCGTGACTGCAGCCGTACTATCCTCGCTGTCGTGACTCGGGCCGGGTTTTTACCCGGCCATTTTTTTTGCCCTGAAGCCACGCCGCATCCCCGCGCCACAAACCAGCACGCAGGGCCACACCTCAGCGCCAAGCCACAGGCTTGCGGGGCATCTCAATCATAACTCGGAAATATAATACTGGGCCCCGGACATCCCTCAGGACGCTCCCCCCGGTGCGATGGCTATTCAGCCAGAAAATTATGTCCAGAATCGGGCGTGCCCGCCCCTTTGAAGGGGGGAGATACCGCCGGGCATAAGGAGGAGGACTTTGGGGGAAAGTCTCTCTCGCGGGTTGCCCGGCGGCATCCCTGTTCAGCGGCCGTCCCTCATCGTGGCGACAAAGGGAACGGCCGCCCCGGCGGCTGGGGGGAGCCTCCGGCTTGGGGCCTTCAGGCGCAGGCCCCTGGCGATATCATTGTGGGTGGACACTTTAAATTAAAGGGAACCCGGATATACCGGGAGATACCGGGATATAACCGGACAACCAAGGAAAACCAGGCACTTCCGTACACACGCCACAAAAACGGCCTCCACCAGGGTTAATTTGATAGAACCTATAAACAAGGTGGCCGCCGCCATTTAACATTATAGACGGCGGCCAAAGCGTCAATAGCCTCTTAATAGCTTCTCATGGTGCCCTAGCGGCCAGAAAGTCAAGCGCCCGCTCATATTGGCCTAAAGTCATAGTACCAATAGCGTTAAGTTTGAGATAGCGCTTCATTTCCCCCCTCAGCCTGTTCTCTGAAATATCGAGTCGGCCTGAGAGATAGGCCAACAAGGAGCGCACGATAAGTTGCTCTTTGGAGCCTACGAGTTGATTATAATAAACGTTGCCGAACAAATCGCCCAGCGAGAGTTGTATTAACTCGGACCTTAGGGTTTCGTTTACTTTTGTGCCCTTATTTTCCTTGGGCGTCGCGGCTTTCAGGTACTCCTTAATGTCGTGTTTGCTCATATAATGTTCCGGTTTCGGCGCCGGACGGGGCGGCGCAACACAGTGTTGTATAACGTGCTATTCTACCGGGATAGCGGTGAGGGTTCGTGGGGAACCCGAACCCCCGATAATTCGGGGGCCGAGCATTAGGACAACCCTTATGGTGTATGTCAACCTATAAGGGTGAGCGGTTTACTTGCCCGCGACTGCGCGCATGAACGGCGCATATGAGTGGAAGTCGACGACATTGGTGCCGTGCTTCTGCTGATCTTCCCAAGCCATTTCCGCCAGGGCCTCCACCAGCCGCCTTTTTGCCGCAGGGTCCTTTATCTCCAGGTCATTCTCATGAAGGTATTCCTCCAGGGCCTGCAAGGCATCCAGGACGATATCATGCCCCATGTTACGGCCAGGCCATATAATGCTATCGATGGATTTATTGGCAGCCTGGGCAATCCCTAAGAAGCCGCTAAGACGCGGATCAGTCCCTTTAAGCCAGTCCTGATAGGACCTCAGCGAGATGCCGCCCCGCCGGCACATTTCCGCTTGTGTCGGGAAAGATGCTTCAGCTTCGCGAAGCCACCCTATCACCTTCTGTCTCATTTCCGGGTTGTCTGCCATTACTCGGAAAATCCTCACTTCCGCACAATACGACTTCCGAGAAGCGAAATATCGCCTAAATATCATATAGATAGGCGATATTTCGCACTCTATGGCCTGCACTTTAAGTCGGAAACGAATTTTTCCGCTTGAAGTATGCATAAATCCGCGTATTGTGAATTCTCACAAAACAAATTCAGTTCAAACCCGGTTCTGCAAAACCGGGGCGCGTTGAGGATGATATGACGAACCACCAGTCAGACATGCCCGAACACGAGATTATGTACGAGCTGCGTTGCCGCGGCCTGACCTATGCAGCCATAGACGTCAAATATGGTTTCCCAGATCACACCAGCGCGAATGCTGCTTCTCGTCCTGATCCAAAGGCAGAAGTAGCGATCGCCGCGGAACTGGGAAAACAGCCAAAGGACATCTGGCCTTCCCGTTATGGGCAAGACGGTCGCCGTCTTCGCCCTCAACCACGCGAGAACTATAGCGGCAAACCGCGTGAAGCCAAACGTCAAAACGAACGGGCGGCCTGAACATGACTCGGTCCGCAATAAACCAGACGAAATTCTCTGTCGGTGGCCTTCTGCGCAGGCCGACGGAGATAGGCGCACCGCTCGCTGACACCCCCAATGTCAGCCGGGTGGTGCGCCGACTTCTAACCATCCTCCTAACTGCAGCCGGCCACCGCGTTTCCGTTTCACGGCGGCCGGCTGCTCTTTTGTGGAAGTAGCATATGGAATTCGATTTCACCCTTCGCGGCCATGAAGCCCTAGACCCGAAAGATATTGAGGTCCCGACGCGCCTGCGTGCCATTGACCAGTTCTGGGCAGAAGCCCTCGCGGTAGCCATAAGCGAAAGCGGACAGCTGCAGGCGATCGAGGTTGCCGTGAATCCCCGCAAGAAAGGCAAGCCCTTTATCCTGATCGCCGGTGCCCACCGCCTGGAGGGCTGCAAAAAGGCTGACGTCACCGTCATTTCGAAGATCGTGAAATTCAACGGCAAGGTTGCCGACTTTGAAACAGCCTGCCGCCTTAGAGAAGTAGATGAGAACCTGATCCGCCATGAGTTGACGCCCCTTGACCGGGCTGTCTTCCTAGCTGAACGCAAACGCATCTATGAGGAAGCCTTCCCCCAGGTCAAAGCAGGGGTTGCAGGCGCAGCTGCACGGCATGGGGATGGTGCAAACGAAATCTTTTCGTTTGCAGAAGCGACCGCGCAACGGATCGGCATTGGCAAGCGGACCATCCAGCGGGCCTGTAAGATCGCGGAAAGTATATCTCCGGAGCTGCGCACGGCGCTGAGCAAAACCGAGATCGCCCACAAGGAAGGGGAGCTTTATAACCTCGCCAAGCAGGGACCCGCCATCCAGAAGAAGATTGTTGAAGCGCTTTCCCAGGAAGGCAGTCAGGCCAAATCGGTCATGGGGGCGCTCAAGCTGATCACTGGCAGCAAGGGCAAGGCCGAGGGTGAGACAGCCGCTGATGATGCCGACTTCAAGCGCTTGATGTCAGCGTATCGTCAGGCACCTGCAGCTGCTCAGAAGCGGTTCCTATCTGCGCTCCATGAGCAGGGAGAGCTTGACGAATTTATCAGCTGTCAGCCCGCTGTTGATGAGGCTGCATGATGGCCATTCGTGACACCCATACCCTTGACCTGTTCGACTGGCAGCCACCGGTAGATGTAGCGCCAAAATTCGACCCGGAACGGGTGAAGGGACAGCATTTATTCGGCCAACTTGCACGCGGGATTTCTGAAGCCCTTTCTGACTGTGGCAAGAACCGCGACCAAGTGGTCGAGGAAATGCGGGCATTTCTGGGTGATGATCTTGCTGGGAAGCTATCAGTCAATGTTCTGAATGGATATGCCTCGGCTGCCCGGTCAGAAGCCATGCCAAACGCTGTCCGCCTGGCGGCGTTGGTCCTCGTCACCCGCGATATCCGCCTGCTCAACCTCATTGCAGAACTATGCGGATGGATGGTGATCGAAGCCAAATATCTCCCTGCCATCCATGAAGCGATGCTGGCCGATGAGATCGACCGCCGTCACCACGAACTTGAATTACTCGAAGAACGAAAAAAGCGCGCCCGCAAAGGGTGGACCGGAGGACAGTCATGAGAGAGTGGTGGACGCCAGCAGAAATCGCTGCCGCAGGATTTCCGTGTATGCCGGGGACAGACCGTGCTGTGCGGGCCATGGCTGAGCGGGAAGGCTGGGTACACCGTAAAGACCTGAAGAGCAGGCCCCTTGCCAGGCGCCGTTGCGGCCGCGGAGGCGGGCTTGAATATCACTATTCCCTCCTGCCAGATGTAGTTCAGCCCCACATCGTCAAAGACCTGACGCGCGCTACTAAGACAGAAGAAAAGCCTACCAAGTCTCATGCTGAAGCATGGGGCTATTTTGAGCGCCTTCCGTCGCACAGGAAGGATAAGGCGCGCGAAAAGCTGCGCATAGTCCAGACCGTTAATACTCTGCATCTGCGCGGCGGCATGAACAAGGATGATGCCATTGCCCAGGTGGCTGGGCTGGAGGGCATTTCCAAGCCGACCATATATAACTGGTTCCGTGCTGTTGACGGCCTGGATGAATGCAACTGGCTTCCACACCTGGTCGATCGGCGCGGCGGCGGCAAGAAGTCAGCTGATTGTCACCCTCAAGCCTGGTCCGCCTTGAAGGCGGATTATCTCAGGCTTTCAAAGCCGCGCTTCGCGGACAGCTATGGCCGTATTAAAGAGCTTGCTGATGCAAATGAGTGGGCCATGCCCGCAGAACGCACCATGTTTCGCCGCATGAAACAGGAAATCCCGGCACCCGTGATGATCCTGATGCGTGAAGGTGAAGAAGCCCTCAAGCGCGCATACCCGCCGCAGCGTCGTGACCGCAGTATGTTCCACGCCCTGGAAGCGATTAACGCCGATGGTCACAAATGGGATGTTTTCGTCAAGTGGCCAGATGGCACGATCGGCCGCCCCATGATGGTGGCGATCCAGGACCTTTATTCAAACAAGGTTCTATCCTGGCGATTTGACAGGTCGGAGAATGCCGATGTCGTCCGTCTGGCTTTCGCCGATGTGTTCCGCAAATACGGTATTCCGGATCATGCCTGGCTTGATAACGGCAGAGGCTTCGCTTCCAAATATATCACGGGCGGAACCACCTCACGTTTCCGTTTCAAGATACGGCCAGAAGACCCAACCGGTATCCTCACCGCGATGGGGATTCAAATCCACTGGACCACGCCTTATTCCGGCCAATCTAAGCCGATTGAGCGTGCCTTCCGTGACCTCTGCAATGCCATTGCGAAGCACCCGGCTTTCCAGGGCGCCTATACCGGTAACAACCCGATGGCAAAGCCTGAGGACTATGGTCAGAAGGCGGTGCCATTTGATGAGTTCGTGCGTATCGTCGACCAGGGCATCATGCGCCATAATGCCAGGCCAAAGCGCCGGACCCCAGTGTGCGCAGGTATCAAGTCCTATGACCAGGCCTTCAGCGATTCCTATGCAGACTCTCTGATCAAGCAAGCTTCGGCTGACCAACTGCGCGATTGCCTGCTCGCTGCCGATGTTGTGAAGACAGATAAGCGCAGCGGCCTGATTGAGCTGCTGGGCAACCGCTATCATTCGGATTGCCTTCTGGAGCATATCGGCCGCCCCGTCACGGTCCGCTTCGACCCAGACAACCTTCATGACGGTATCCATGTCTTCCGCCAGGACGGCTCCTACATCGGCGGTGCTGAGTGCATCGATGATACCGGATTTAACGATACCCAGGCCGCCCGCACCCACGCCCGCAAGCGGCGCGAAATGATCAAGTCTACCAAGCGTGCAGCTGAGCTGGAGCAGGATATGGCACTCGATGAGCTGGTGCGCATGTTGCCTGACTATGAGGAACCGGCCGCACCTGAGACGAAGACCGTCCGCCTGGTCCAGGTCGGCAACACCATTACCAAACAATCAACCACAACAGAGGAAGCCGCTGAAAGCGACTTAATCCTCGGGAACCTAGGGGCGGGCCTTCGCGTGGTCCCGAATGACACGCTTTAGACCCAATGGAGACGCATATGAGTGATAGCACCAAAAAAGACTATAGCGCGCTGCGCGAAAAGGTCCTCGGCATCAAAGAAGCTGAGGACTGGTCACATAGCCGTCTGGCAAGCGAAATCGGCCGCCCGGCCGGGACTGTATCCAACTTCCTGAATGGCACCTATGCCGGGGATAATGAGAAGCTGGCGGCTGACATTGAAAAGTGGCTGAAGTCGCGTGAGGCACAAGCCCGGGTCCGTGCCCAAGCAGCCACCTCGCCAGACTTCATCCCGATGCCGACATCTATTCGGTTCCTGGAGGCGATGGAATATGCCCAAAGCCTGAGCGAGATTGTTGTCGTCTCAGGCGAGCCTGGCGTCAGCAAATCCTCAGCGATCGACCACTATAAGGAAACACATTCAAACGTCTGGCTCCTTCGCATGGAGCCGCGCGTCAAAAGCATGACCGTGTTCCTGTGGGAGCTGTGCGAGATCATGGGCATTGACCCTTCCGGGCACCGTGGGAGGCTGACCGCGCCGATCCGCGACAAGGTCATTGGCTGCAAGGCCCTGCTGGGTGTGGATGAAGCCCAATATCTGTCTGCCGATCACCTCAACCAGCTGCGCGCCATGAACGAATATTGGGGGCTGGGTCTTGCCTTGTTTGGCAATAGGAATGTCCATGCCCGCATCGAGGGCAAGCGCCGTGACCCCGCCTATTCACAGTTCTACAGCCGTATCGGGATGCGCTTGAACATCAACAAGCCGACCGAAATGGACATGAAGATGCTGATCAGTGCCTGGGGCATCGAGGACAAGCATGAAACCGGACTCCTTTGCACGATCGGCAGCAAGCCGGGCGGCCTCAGGAACATTGACAAGACGCTGAAGCTGGCAACCACCGCCGCCAATGGCAGCGGTGTTGCCGTGAATGCCGACTTCATCAAGGCTGCCTATGAGCGCCTGAGTACAGCTCTCAACTGACCGAAAGGAAGCGACTATGGCAAACCCGACAGTAGCAAAACTGAATAGCCCTGAGCTGCGGCGCGTTGCCGTACAGCTTGACCAGCTCGACGACCAGGTGGGCGCGGGCATCATCCGCCAGTGTGACATACAGGCAGCGCTGCGCCGCATTGGTGCCTTGCTGCCCGCTGCTGAAGAAGCCCTGAAGGACCGGTGCCATGCTTAAGACGAATGAGCATGGGATCATGACCGGTGCAACCGTTGCGTAGCGCCTGCGCGGTGATGAATGGGTCAGCGGGGAAGTCACCGGCTACAAAGGCCCAAGTGACAACCTGGTGCTTCAGATCAAGCTCACCACCGGCGGCCACATATGGGTGGTGGTCGACATCACCGAACAGACGGCTGATGGCACCATCTGTGTCCTGAAGCATGGGCCGCAGTCGATCGAATATGGCCTGCGCCTCGCTGAAGCTGTCCTGCAGGCCGAGGCCGTGCGTGTTCCGATCAATGCCCAAATGACCACCTTGGCGGCAACCTGCCTCGCCCTGGAACAGCAGCTGTCCGCCCTGACCGGTGGCCAGGAACAAGCGGAGGCCCACGCATGATCCGCCGCCGCAACAATGTCTTCCTGGCGCAGCTTCGCTGGCTGCGGATGCGCCTCTTTTCAACCCTAAAATGGAGCAAGTGACGTGAGCACTGATACCAGACTTAAATCCGATCGGCTTGTCGCCGCCCCCATGCCGGATAAGGCAGAAACCAACGACGTCGACGTCAAGCTGACAGTGGAATTTGTCGACATCGGTTATGACCCCACCATCATGCATAACGGGCGCGAATGCATGGTCGATCCGAAGGGGCGCCCGATCCCGGTGGACAATATCTCGCCCAAGGACAAGCTGGTCGATCAGGCAGTGCGCAAGATAATCTGCTACGCAGGCGAGCTTTCTGACCAGATTGGTCGCTTCAAGGGCCATACCTTCGACGATATCGGCGCGCTGATGGACGTCCTTCGGGAAGAATATGGTGCGCCCGTGGGCGGTAAGAAGGGCAATGTCACCTTCACCAGCTTCGACGGCCTGCTAAAGGTCGCGGTACAGGTGCAGGACCACATTGCTTTCGGGCCCGAACTGCAAATTGCCAAAGAACTGATCGACCAGTGCATCAATGACTGGTCCGCCGATGCTTCCGACAAAATCCGCGCCCTGGTCAACCACGCCTTCGATGTTGACAGACCGGGCAACGTCAACCGCGAAGCCCTGTTCGCCCTGCGCAAGATCGAGATTGACGATGATCGCTGGCGGAAGGCGCAGCAGGCCATCACGGACAGCATCCGCGTGGAAGGCAGCAAGTCCTACTGCCGCTTCTACCATCGCGCAGACATCGATGCGCCCTGGCAGGCCATCAAAGTCGATCTGGCGGCAGCATGATGACCGACCCGCGGGAGCATACGACGCCCCAGGAGCTAAGGACCGCGCTCATTGAGCTGACGCTGTGCGCGGTCCCGTTCGCCAAGCAATACGGCCGCGGCCGGAGCGAGGCGCAAAAGCTTCTGATGGCGGCGATCGTGACCGCGCGTGATGTCATGAACCGCCCCACGGCAGGGGCTACCCCCGCCCCTGCCGACCCCAAAGACCCCGATGCCCTGATCCGGGATTACATCGCCCAAGGCGGTGACTGGCAGGCGCTGATAACGGCGATAAACCGCAACGCCAACGATGCAGTTTACCAGCGTTACCAGCAGCACAAGAAGGAGGCCCTTGGCCATGAGCAAGCGCAAAGCCACTAAAGTGTTTCGGGTTTACGGTGCTGATGCATCGATCATCGTTATCGCCCGCCATGCCAAGGGTGCCCGCACGCTTGCCGCGCAGGAAATGCCAGGCGTGACTGCACGCAGCACGGTCGAGCTGCTTGAGGTCCAGGCAAAGACCCGCGCCTTCAACTATGAAAAGGTCGAAGCTGATGCCTGCGCTTAACTTCCAGAAGCGCTTTGCTCCGCTTGTTGAATCTGGCGCAAAGCCCCAGACGATCCGCGCCTGGCGTAAGGATGGCCGCGATGTGAAACAAGGTGATCGACTTTTCCTTTATACAGGTATGCGCACCAAGGCTTGCCGCAAGCTCGGAGAATCCATATGCACAGGCACCAGCCCTGTCATCATCCATGAAGATGGCATGGTGCTTGGGGGTATGCTCCTGCCGAACCACACCCCGATTCTAAACTCTATCGCTAACCGTGATGGTTTCGTTTCGTGGTCCGAAATGCACACGTGGTTCCGGCAGGAGCATGGCCCCATATTCGGGGGGCAACTGATCGAGTGGGGACCGCTGCAATGACGGTCTATACCCACTTCCAGGATATCCCATATCTGACCTATGACGTGTTAGAAGCAGACCCGGCCTGGCCATGGAAAACCTATTCGGACAAAGGTTTGGATAGGAGCCCGGAGCGGCACTATAGCACCATGACGGTGGCTGATATTGAGGCACTGCCCGTTGCCGATATTGCCAAGCCGGATTCGGTCCTGTTTCTCTGGATCACAGCCCCCGTGCTCGCAGGCGGCCGCCACAAGCAAGTCATCGGTGCCCCTATGAGCATCCGCCCCCTTAGCAACAGGGAATCCGTTCACCTGAGCGTCATGGAGGCTTGGGGGTTCGAGTGCAAGGCCCTTGCCTTTGTATGGGTCAAGACGCGGCAGGCCTTCATGGGCGATGCTATCACTGACCGGGACTGGCACCGCGGCATGGGTAAATATACCGCTCAAAATGCCGAGCTGTGCTTTGTCGGCACCCGCGGCCGACCTCCTGCACCAATTGAAAAACTTCTGCCTCAAATCATCACGGACCCAGCCCGTGAGCACAGCCGGAAACCCGAGACAGCACACGACAGAATTCGCCGGATGTATGGCGGAAAACGTATCGAGTTGTTCAGCCGCCAGGAGCGCCCTGGCTTCGATGCCTGGGGCAACCAGGTGGATCACTTTGAAAGGATGGAAGGATGAGCCAGGAAGATGACGAAAAGCAAACCATAGGAGAACCCGGCAGGCTGGACTGGATGCCGCTGCCCATTCTGGCAATAGATGCAAGCTATCAGCGTGATGCTGCGAGCCGGCGTTCGTCGGCGCTGATTAACAGGATCGCCGACGGGTTTGACTGGAGCCAATTGCAGCCGCTCGTAGTGGCCGAACGCCCGGACGGCACCTATTTTGTTGTCGATGGCCAGCACCGCCTCGCCGCCGCCGAAAAATGCGGCGTTGACAAGCTGCCCTGCTACATTGTCCCGGCGACGGCGCTGTCGGCCGAGGCCAACAGTTTTGTGGGCATCAACAAGAACCGCGTGAATATCACCCCGCTTCAGGTCTACCATGCGGAGCTGGCCGCGGGTGATCCAGCCGCCATGCAGGTAGCAGAGATCGCCCAAGAGGCGGGCGTCACCATACCCAAGAACCCTACCGTAGTAGGCCCTCAAAATGACCGCGTTACGCCGCCCAAGGTTTTGACCTGCATTTCCAGGCTCAAAAAGTGCCTTCTGACATTTGGCGCGGACGCGGTGAAAGACGCCATGATCGCTCTGGTAGAAGCCGGGGATGACCATTCCAACTATCTGGGCGCGTCCTTCCTAGAAGGCGTGGTGATGATCTATGCCAGGCATGGTTTCAACGGCGTTCTGGACCCAGATCGGCTGATTGAAACGATTGCAGAACGGGACGACGACGGCTGGAAAGAGGCTTGCCAGAATCTACGTTCATTCGAGCCGGTCAACGTTTCCGCTGGCTACGCCAAGGTCATCGGTAAGGCATATGACAAGAACCTGCGCGAGGGCTCCCGCCTGAATATGTGACCGAGATACAGGCGGGGCGGTTAGACCTTGCGGGTGATTGGCTATCCCCCGGCCATAGTGGCCACCCTGCCCCGCCTGTTAGCACCATGAAAGGAAGAACCATGGCACTTGAGGATATCAAACCAACCACCATCGAGGGCATCAAACGCCTGGCAAAGCAACTGAAAAAGGCCGAGGGCCTGAAACATACTGATGCCCTGAACAGGGCAGCACGCCAGGCTGGCTATGCTGACTTTGCTCAAGCCGCCCAAGCCCATTCTGAGAAGGGGTAGATCATGATGAATACCTATCTCGTTCAGGACAGCGACTGGCCATGGGTATGCGGTGATGGCAACGCGCGTTTGGTGGAAGCTGAATCCCCTGAAGGCGCCGCACTGGAAGCCCTACGCCAGTGGGACGCAGAAGACCGAGTTGACGGTGCCTCACTGAATATCTGCGAGGTCCAGACGCATTTCTTCCTGCTGGCCGGTAAGAATGACGATGATCAGTTCGTCATCGACGGTGAAACCCTCGACTTCCGCAATATCAAAGACACGGCAGAATAGGAGGCCTGATATGGGATACCCGTCACGAGGTTATGAAACAGCCGCCAGCTTCGATGCATCCCGCAAGGTACTGCTGGCCAAGGTTCATATCGCCAAGAAACAGCTTGGCCTGGATGATGAAACTTACCGCAGCCTGTTGCGGGGTCACTTCGGTAAGGACTCCGCCGCTCGCCTCACGAATGCGCAGCTCGACCAGCTCGTGCGCTATTTCAAGCACCAGGGCTTCAAAACAAAGCCCGCCACCACGAAGGGCCAGAAGCCGGCCGACCATGACCAGGCAGGCAAGATGCGCGCCCTGTGGGTTTCTCTGTACCATCTCGGCATCATCTCAGATGCTTCTGAGAAGGCCCTGAGCGCCTTCGCTTGGCGTGTGACTGGTGGCAAGAGCAAGAACGGCAAGGCGCGCCTTCAGTGGGTGCAGGGCGCTGATGCTTACAAGGTGATTGAGGCGCTGAAGGCGATCGCCACGCGCCAGGCCGGTGTCGACTGGTCACCACTCATCAAGGACTATGCCTCCGGCCCGGTAATCGACCCCCGCAAGCGCGTCCTGGAGGCACAGCTGGTGATCGCCACCAAGCTGCACATTGCCTTTGATGACATGACGGCAGCGCTGGCACCGATCGGCGGCACCTACCGGATGCGCCGCACCGACTATGCGGAATCCGACCTCGATGCCGCGATCGAAAACATGGGCAACCACATTCGCGCCCTTCAGGCGAAAGGCTGAGCCGTGGACGACTGCCCGTTCAATACCCCTTGGGACCAGCTGCCTGGACTGCTGGCCGAGATCGCCGAGATCACGAGCGTGCAGGTTGCGCTCAAGATCGCGGCGGCCAAGGGCGGGCAGCTGGCCTATATCCCGTCCAGGTTCAAGGATGACAGCCACTGGCTGCCCAAAACCGTCGGCATGGAAGATGCCCTGGTGATCGCCGATCATTTCGCCGGTAATGGCAAGGGCGAAAGCCATCTGATCCCCATGGCAGGAACAGGCGAACGGGCACGCCGCTGGCAGGCAATCCAGAAAATGATTGACGACGGCGAATCCGCTGACAAGATAGCGGCAGCCACGGGCGTGCATCGCCGGACGGTGTTTCGCCGCAAGAAAAAGCCGGCCCCGGACTTCCCTCTTTTCGACTTCATCGACACCGAATAATCCCACCGCTAGTGACATCTGTCACTATTCTTGCCCTTACCCCATACACATAGAGTTGGCTCCGATACAGGGAGCTAACGCATGTCAGACCGCCGCGCAGAATTTGACCTTTCGGGCGAACAGAAGTTCGACCTGGCCGTCAAACATACCCTGCAGTTTGAAGGTGGCTTTGTTGACGATCCGCGTGATCCTGGCGGTGCCACCAAATTTGGGGTATCGCTTCGCTTCCTCAGAGGCGCCGGGCATGACCTGGGTGATATCGATGGCGATGGCGATGTTGACACCGATGATATCAAAGCGCTGACCCGCGACCAGGCGATCGCCATCTACAAGTCAAAATTTTGGGACCGTTATGGCTATGGTGACCTACCGACCACCATTGCTGCCCGCACCTTCGATATGTGCGTGAATATGGGGCCGAAGCAGGCACATATTACCCTTCAGCGCGCCCTCAGGTCCTGCAGCTATGGGGTTAAGGTCGATGGCTATATGGGTCCCCAAACCATCGGAGCAGCTGACAGTTATGTCGCTCTTATGCGCTCAGCTGAGCCCTTGATGGATGCCATCCGTCGTGAGCAAGCGAAATTCTATTGCGACCTGGTCGCGGAGAAACCTGCCCTGAAGAAATATCTCGACGGGTGGCTTAGGAGGGCACGCGCATGAGCCTGTGGAGCGGCTTGAAATCAATCATTGCCCCGGTCGCCCCAATCCTGGGCACTGTTATCGGCGGCCCGGCCGGCACGATCGCGGGCGCCATGATCGCCAAGAAGCTTGGCGTCGAGGCAACCCCTGAAGCTGTGCAGCAGGCACTGCAGGCAGACCCGAACGCCGCGTCGAAGCTTGCGCAGATCGAGGCCGAAAACCGGGGTGACCTGGATAAGCTCTATGCGGAAGCCGTCCTGGCGGAAGTCCATGAGCAAAACCAGACGATGCGCGCGGAGATCGCCAGCCAGGATAAGTTCGTCAGACGCTGGCGGCCCTTCTTCGGCTATGTGACGGCCATCTGTTTCCTGGCCCAATTCCTGATGGTGCTGATCGTCGGCACCTATACGGTCATTTGGGACCCAGACCATATCACCCAAACATTCAATGGCCTGTTCCAGATTTGCAGCGCCTTGACCTCGACCTGGGCCATCGCTCTCAGCGTGCTCGGTGTCAGCATTGCCCAACGATCGCGCGACAAACAGATCGCAGCTGGGCACCCGCCGGAGCCTTCGCTTATCGGCGCGATTACCCAACGACTTATTGGAGGAACGCAGCGTGGATGACGCAGACCTCGCCCAGGAGCAAACGGAAACGCGCCTGGGCCTGACAATTGCCGCTGCCCGGGCCAAGGCCAGGGCGCTTTCAGGAGCATCGCTAGGTGCGATGGCCATGGCTGCCCCAAGGGAGAAGGAAATCCATTTCGGCGAATGCCATGAATGTGGTGATCCGATCGAGCCGGCCAGGCTGAAGGCGGTCCCTGGCGCAATGCTGTGTATTGACTGCCAGCAGGCAGCGGAAAGGAAGGCACGGTGAGCACGGATGATATCAAAACGGCGCTGCAGCTGGTCCAGGTTGTCCTGCTTCCTGTCTGCGGATGGCTGTGGTCCCGTTACAAGGACCAACTGAAACAGCATGTCATCCTGAAGGAACGGGTCGGAAAACTTGAGGCCCAGGTGGAGAACACACCGAGCAAGGAATCCGTCCACCAGCTCATGCTGAGCCTATCCGATATGGGGGGCACCGTGAAGGTCATGCAGGAACGCCTTGGCGGTTTTGGTGACACGGTCAAACGCAGCGAGCGTGTCATGGAGCGCGTCGAAAAATACCTTTTGGAGCACAATAAATGAGCTACGGAGATTATCTCGCAAGCGATCGCCGTCTGGTTATGCTGCGCATCCTGAAGGGTGCGCCTGGACACTCGCTCAACTGCCGATCAATGCAAAAGGTCCTAATCGGGGCCGGGCACCGGGTATCGCTCGATCGTGTCAGAACTGAAGCAGCCTGGCTTGAGGAACAGGGTGTCATCAAGACAGAGCCCTTCGAAGCTGCAGCGGCCAAAGGCTACATGATCCTGACACTGACCCAGCGTGGTACAGATGTGGCAAACGGCCATACCGAAGTGCCCGGCATCGATGTGCCCAGCGGAGACTGACCATGGGGCGCAAGGCGAAGATCGACCGAATGCCAGAAGAAATCCGCGACCTGATCGCGGGTTTATTCAATGCCGGCAAGACCATCGACCAGGTGCGCGGCAAGCTGTGGGAGCTGGTTGAAGATGGTGATCTTCCTGAGCAGCTGATGCCCGGACGCTCGGCCCTGGGTCACCACAAGAAAAAGCTGGATACCTATACGGAGAAGGTCAGGCGCTCGCGCGAGATTGCCGATGTTCTTGTTTCCAGGTTCGGCTCCGGTCCTGAATCCAAAACCGCTCGCCTCAATATCGAAATGGGCCACACCATGATGTTGGACCTGTTCATGGCCGCCAACATGGAGCCCGATGAAGATGGGCAAGTAAACATGCGTGTCGACCCCATGGGCGCCATGCTGATGTGTAAGGCGATCGACCACCTGGCCAGCGCAGCGAAGAAGGATGCTGAGCTGGTCAAGAAGGCTCGTGAGGAAGCGGCCAAGCTGGCAGCGGAAGCTGTTGATGATGCCGCTGTAGAGGCAGGCCTTAACGATGAGCAGGCCGCCCTGATCCGCGCCAAAATTCTTGGCGTCCATGATCAGCTGGAGCAGCCATGACCGAAGCCTACGAACCGCTCTCACCGGCCGAGGAAAAGCAGGCACTGGAGCTTGTCGAGGATATCCAGGCCGAGCGCGGCACCAACCGGCTGAAGCTGAAGGATGTGCCGAACGTATTGCTGCCCTATCAGGCACGTTGGCACGCCGACAAGGCCGCGATCCGGATAGGCGAGAAGTCCCGCCGCGTTGGCTTCACCTGGGGCTGTCATGGGGCCGAAGCTCCACTTGAGGCCAGCATCAAAGGCCCGGCCGGCATGGACCAGTTTTACATGGGCTATAATATGGCAATGGCGGCCGAGTTCATCGGGGATGCTGCCTTCTTTGCCAAGGCATATCAGCTTGTCGCCTCGCAGATGGAGGCCTTCCGACAGATCATCCTGATCGAGGATGAGAAGACCGATATCATCACATACCGGATACGCCTGGCTAATGGCCGCAAGATCGAGGCACTTTCATCTGCCCCGCATAACTGGCGGGGTAGGCAGGGCCATGCCCGGGTTGATGAGGCGGGCCACCATAAGGACCTGGCAGCGGTGATTGATGCCGCCATGGCTTTCAAACTATGGGGTGGCCGTATATCGATCACTGGCACCCACAATACCGAGGAAAGTCAGTTCAATGCCTATATCAAGGAAATCCGCGCAGGAAACTTGCCCTGGTCGCTGCACCGATGCGATTTCGACCAGGCACTGGCCGAAGGCTTCTATAAGCGGGTATGCCTGGTAAAGGGCCTGGAGTGGTCTGCCGAAGCTGAAGCCAAATACAGGGCGGATGCCTGGGCAAGCTACCCGGATAAGGAAGCTGCCGATGAGGAGCTGGGCGCCATACCCAGGAAAGGGTCAGGCATTTACTTCCCCCGTCTCCTGGTGGAGAACGCCGGCATCGATGGCGTACCGGTGTTGCGGTTCGCCAAGAAGGATGCCTTCTTCACCGACCCGAACCGGGAGAAGATTACCCAGGACTGGCTAGATGAACAGGTAGCGCCCTTCCTGGTCCAGCTCGACCCCGAGCTGCGTACCGTAGCCGGCCAGGACTTTGGCCGGGACAATGACTTATCGGTTATCAAGATCGCCCAACGGCATACGCCCTTAGTATGGCGCATCGCCTTCAGGATCGAGCTACGGAATATCCCCTTCGATATGCAGGAGCTGATCGGCTTCTATATCTTCGATCGCCTTCCCAAATTCAGGCACGCCAAATTTGATGCCCGCGGCAACGGCCAGTCACTTGCTGAGAAGATGGCCCAAAAATACACCACGCAGCGGATCGACTGTGTGAAGGCCACGACGGCACATTATGACGAAGCGATGCCCAAATACCGGGCTGCGCTGGAAGGCCGTACCTTCCTGATCGAGAAGGATGAAGACAGCATCCAGGACCACCGCAGCCTAGTTCGTGTCAGCGGTCATTGTGCCGTGTCGGGTGCCAAAAACAAAGGCATTGCCGACGGCAAGAACCGCCATGGCGACAGCGCGATCGCCAGTCTGAACTGTTATCTCGCGACTCTCGAAGAAGGGGAGCCCGGCGCAGGGGCAACCTCAGAAAACAAATCCAAACCATCAAACCGACGCGGGCAAGGCCAGGACCAGATAATTAAGCGTCCTAGCGGTCTTCGCTTCCTCGGCATGTTCCATAGGAGATAGTCAGATGAAACCGCTTAAATGGCTCAGTACTGCCTTCGGTAGCGGAGAGGATAAGGTCACGCAAGACACCTATGAAGCCGATACTGACCAAGACCAGGAGCCTACCACCGCAACCGTGCGAGAGGCTGCCGGAGCCAATGTCGATCTACGTGATGAACCTGGCTATCGGAAGATCACAGGAGACAGCTTGCGTGACCTTCAGGGGATTTCGCATGAGCGGATGCTGGAGCTGGCCGTCTACCTGTGGCGGTCAAACCCGGTAGCCAACCGCCTGGTCGAGCTGCCGATGGCGTATCTGCTGGGTGAGGGTGTAACCTACAAGGTGGCAGATCAGGAAGCACAGGGCTGGCTTGACCAGTTCTGGAACCATCCGATCAACAAGATGGACTTGAAGCTGCCGAAGAAGGTCCGGGAACTGTCGTTATATGGTGTTCAGTGTTGGCCGGCCTTCGTGCATGACGTGACCGGCGAAGTACAATTGGCCTATCTGGACCCGGCGCAGATCGGCCACGTCATCATGGACCCGCAAAACGCTGAGCAGCCGATCGGCATCGTGACCAAAAAGGACAAGAAGGGAAATAGCAAGCGATACCGCGTGATTATCAATGGTCCAGAGTCCGTCTTCACCAAACGGACGCAGGAGATCAGGGCCAGCTTCACCGATGGCGATTGCTTCTATTTCAAGATCAATGACCTATCGAACACGACCCGTGGTACAAGTGACCTTCTACCCGTTGCTGATTGGCTTGATGGGTACGACCAGGCACTGTTTGGCGAACTGGATAGGTGGGACTTCCTGCGCGCCTTCATTTGGGATGTAACAATCAATGGTGCTACGCAGGAAGATATCGATGCGCGGGCTAAGCAGATCGATGCTCCGCCAGCTGGTGGTGTACGTGTCCATAATGAAAATGAAGTATGGGACGTCGTTACGCCTGATCTGAAGTCGGTCGACACGGATTCCCTGGCACGACTATTTCGCAACCATATCCTGGGCTCAGTTACCGTCCCCGAACACTGGTATGGCGGTGGTGGTGACGTAAACCGCGCGACCGGTGAAAGCATGAATGAGCCGACCTTCAAAATATTCTCGATGCGTCAACAGACCTGGAAGTTCATTCTGGAGGAAGTGCTGACCTTTGTGGTACGCCAGCGGCTCATTGCCATCCTGGGTGACGACCCCAAAGTCCCGTGGGAAGATTATCTGCCCACTATCGACTTCCCGGAAATGAGCGCCAAGGACATTTCCAAATATGCCACTGCCTTCACCCAGATTGTCAGCGGCGTCATGATCGCCCTGGACAAGGGGCTGATCACCGATACGCTTGCCCTGGTACTGTTGTCTTCGATCGCAAAGCGCCTGGGCGTCGATATCGATCCGTCCGTCGAGCTGGAGGCTGCCCAAAAGGCTGCCCAGGAAAAGAAGCAGGCAGATACTTATCCCGGGGTAGACCCAAACCTGGCGAATAACGCATGACACCGTCTGAACGCCGCGCGGCCTTCGAGAAAGCCAAGCGCCTGCAGCTCAAAGAGTTGATCCAGGCTAACAGGGACACGGCTGCGGAAGTCCAGGCGCTTTTGAAGCAGGCCAAGGCCGAGTTGCAGGCCATATTGCGGGGCGCACCGACAGATTTCCAGGCCTTCCAGCTGCCACAGCTCAACCGGTCGATCGACGGTGTAATGGCCGAGATCGAAACGGCCTTATCTCGGCACGCTGGCGAACGTGCCACGACAGCTCATGCCATGGGGCAAGCTCTCATTGACAAGCCGATCCAGGCCGCCGGCATAAATATCGCCGCCTTTCTTCCTGAAGTGGATACCAGACAGCTTATTGCGATCCGTAACTTCATGACGGACCGGCTGAAGGCTGCAACGATCGACGCGGCCGCCAGCGTGCGTGCTTCACTTGGCCTGGTGGTAATAGGCAGCAAAACCCATAGCGAAGCCGTGGCAGACGTCGCCCATTATATGGAGACAACCAGGTCCCGCGCCTGGACGATCGTACGCACCGAGGTCGGCAGGGCTTATGCTACGGCCTCACAGGAGCGCAAGATGATGGCGAGCGCTTACCTGCCCGGACTAAAGAAACAGTGGCGCCGGTCGGGCAAGATACATAGCCGCAAGGCCCATGATGCTGCAGATGGTCAGATCGTCCCTGTTGAGCAGCCTTTCATCATTGACGGGCACAAGCTGATGCACCCGCGCGACCCGGCCGCCCCGGCATCCGAAACCATTAACTGCGGCTGCCTGTCCCTGCCGATCATGGATCATTGGCAGGTGCGTACACCAGGCCGACAGGCCTTCACCCAGGAAGAACTGAAATTAAATCCGTTCAAGCGCGATCTTGCTGCGGCCCTGGGGTCAAAATGAGTTAATTGGATTTCCGGCCCGACAAGGCCCCATGACACCTTTTAAGCACCCAGCGCCCATGTATGGCATAGCTTTAGCCTTCTCAGACGCTTCTCAGGCTTCTCAGGGTCAATATTTATAGCAATCAGATGATGAATTCAGCGTGATGCCGCTTTGGGGGATGTCTTCCGGGACAAGCTCTTGATGGTGACACCTGTCACTATTCTTGCCCCTCTCCATAGGTCCTACCTTGCACAAGTCAGAGGCCGCCGACAAGGCGCTTTTTTACTGAACATTACCGAGCAGGGAATGGAACCATGACCACAAAGAAGAAAACCGGCGCGCAATCCCAGGTGAAAGCGGCCGAAAAAGCTGCGGCCACTACGCCGGCAGACCAAACCAGCACAGATGATCAGACCCCGGACACTGAGGGCACCGCACCCGCTGCGCCTGAAGATACGGTGAAAGATGTTGCTCCGGCAGGTGATGCTGGCCAGGCGGAAGACAAGGCCGCTGCGCTTGTCGCTGTCCTGGGCAAAAAGAAAATCTGTGATCGCCTCGACAAAGACAAGGTCGGGGAGCGGGCGGTTACGGCGGCGGATATCATGTCCCACCGCGAAACCGCACCGGGCGTCTTTTCGGTCGTCCTGGCTGATGGCTCCAAGCATACCGTGGCCGTGGAGCTTTGACCATGAAGCTGGCAGCTATCATCCGCGCGACGATAGGGTCGCTGCCCCTGGTCGGCGCTGAGCCGATCAGAGAGGCCTTTGAGGGAGACCTGAGACAGCTTTCAGACCTGCTTCAGGGAAAGATCAAGGCGGCGCTGGAGCTGACCGGCGAGGAAGACTGGTGGCCGTATATCCGGGCGCTGTTCAATGACTTCATCATTGTCGAAACCAAATCCGGCAAGCTGATGAAGTATGCCTATTCGGTCAATGGCACCGATGTGACCCTGGGCAACCCGGTCGAAGTGACCCTGACATATCAAGAGGTCAAGGAAGCCCAAGCCGGTGTCCAGGTGCCAGGTGCTGCTTTCATGGAAGCAACTGGTACGCCCGGCAGCCAATATAAAATCAGGGTAGTTGCCGCCGGGGTCAGCGGCAACGGCAACTATTATCCTGATGCCGTCCTGAAGGAAGCCACGCCCATGTTCGATGGGGTGCGCGTCTTCGTCAAATCCGATGCTGAGCACCTGCAGGGTGCTGCCAAGGATGTCCGCAACATCATCGGCGTTCTCAAGGACCCCGTCTTCATCGAGGGGCAATCTCCGGACACCGGTGAAATCCAGGCGACTTTCAAGCTCCTGGAGCCGGAAGGCGACATCGGCGTGAAGCTCCGGGAAGCCTGGGACCGGGATATGACCGGCCTGTTTGGCTTCTCGATCGATGCCTTCGCGCGTGCCAAGGCCAAGACAATCAGCGGCCGCCGCGTTCGCGAGGCGGTCAAGTTCCAGAAAGTAAACTCGGTGGACCTTATCGTCGAGCCCGGCGCGGGCGGCGCGGTCCTCAACCTTCTCGAAGCAAAGAAAGAGGAAACCCAAGTCATGAACCGCGACCAGATTATCGCGCTTTTGGAAGCAAAGGGCCGGCTCGATGGTGTCGATGTCGACTCCCTTACCGATGAGCAGCTGCAGGAACGCCTGGCAGAAGCTGTCTCAACTGTTGAACCTGAGGTGCCTGAAGGCGCAGGCGCCAGCTCGTCCGAGAACGGCAACGGCGGTGATGTGAACAGCGAGGTGCGCAAGATCATCGCGCGGGATACCAGTATGCGTGAAGCTGTCAATGCTTCGAAGCTACCGGCAGTCTCGAAGACCCGCCTGATCGAAGGCTTCGCTGACCGTGACGACTATACTGCGGCCGACGTAACCAAAGCGATCAAGGCCGAGGGCGACTATGTTGCTCAATTCTCTGAAAGCGGCCGGGTCCAGGGCCTGGGTAGCAGCCATTTCGAGGTTGGGGATAGCAACCTGAACGCCGTCAATATGCTCGAAGCCTTCTTCGACCCCTCACACGCCAACCATCGGGATGCTCAGTCGATCAAGCAAATCTATGCCGAGATCACGGGCGATAGCCGCGTAACCGGCCAGATGCAGCATTGTAACCGGTCCCGGATGCGCGAAGCCTTCAGCAATATCCCGGATGATATGGGCATTTTTGTTGAGGCGGTCGACAGCACCACTTTCTCCACTGTGCTGGGAGCCGTGATGCACCGCCGTCTTCTGGCCGACTACCGGACCGAGGACCAGTATGGTGTTTGGCGCCAGCTGGCGGAAGTTGGCAGCGCCAATGACTTCAAAGAGATGAAAATCTCTCGGATTGGTGGCTATGGTGACCTTCCGGACGTCACTGAAGGTAGCCCGTATGGAGCCTTGACCTCGCCGAGCGAGGAATCGGCAGGCTACTCCGTCTCCAAGCGTGGCGGTACCGAAAGCGTGACGATCGAGGCCATCAAGAATGATGATACCCTCGCGCTGCGCCGCATTCCGATGAAGCTTTCGCGGGCGGCCAAGCGAACGCTGAGCAAGTTCGTCCTGGATTTCCTGGCAACCAACCCGACCATCTATGACGGCCTTACGCTGTTCCATGCCACCCATGGCAACCTTGGATCGGCAGCCCTTGACAAGGTCAGCCTTGCGGCGCGGCGTCTGGCGATGATGCAACAGCAGGAGCCGGGCTCCCTGGACCCGATCGGCATTACGCCGAGGAACCTGTGGGTGCCGCCTGAGCTTGAGGAAGCAGCGGTCGACCTGTTCCGGCGCAATACCGAGAATGACAAGACTTTCGTCGCCTCGCTGACCATGAACGTGCTTCCGGTCTGGTACTGGACCGATGCCAACAACTGGTTCCTGTCCGCCGATACGGCTGAGGTTCCGAGCGTCCAGGTCTCCTTCCTGGATGGTCAGCAGGAACCGGAGCTGTTCATCCAGGATGATCCGCGGTCGGGCAGTCTCTTCAGCAACGACAAGATCACCTACAAAATCCGCCACATCTACGGTGGCAATGTGGGTGACTTCCGCGGCCTCGACGGTTCGATCGTCGTGTAACCGAATAAACCCCGAGGACGGGCGTAGACGGGATGGCAGGACGATAGGCCACCCCCGAGCCCAGACCCACCTAAAGCCCCAGCCTGGTACGGCCGTCCCCGTACCGGAGTTGGGCACAGAATTAAGGACTTCATAATGGCGCTGGCCGACCTTCAAGACCTGGTAAATGATCTGATCCGCGATGAGGGCACCGAGATCAGCGTCACGCAGCGCGACCGGGCCATTGAGCTGGCACGCTTTCAATACAGCCGTAATCGCCCTCGACGCCTTACAGAAACGCTGACTGCCGATGCTAACGGCAAGCTACCGTTTCCCGTGGCCTGGGAAGATGGCTTCAGTGAATTTACATATGCCGCCCTGGGCGATATCGATCCTGTCCTATCCGTCATCGAGACACAGGCGGGCCAGAGCATCAAGACTGAGCGTAGCCTGAATGAAGGCGACAATGTCGAGGTGGTCTATACCGCCCTGCATATGGCGGATGGCGTCACCTACACGATCAGCACAGTCGACCAGCAGGCTGTTGCCTCCTGGGCCGCTGCCGCGCTCCTGGGCCAACTGGCGACCAAGCACGCCGGCGATGAGGATAGTACCATCCAAACAGATGCTGTGAACCAACAGACGCAAAGTCAGCGCTATAGCAGCCGCTCCAAGGCCCTGCAGGCACAGTATTACGAGCTTCTGGGCATCAAGCCAGGCAAGCCGAAACCAGCCTTCGCGGTTGCCGATATGGACCTCAAGACCAGCCGCGGACGTAGCCGTATCTGGCATAGCGGAAAGTATCGCTGATGCTGATTGAGCCGCATTTCAATATCGAGGCGCTGAAGCCGGTCAATGAGGCCCTGCTTGCCGTTGGTGCGGCTGCTCTCGACGAGCTGGAGGTCGGCGGTATCGAGGCCGGGTTGTTCCTGGAGCGCGAGGTTAAGGAGCGGACTCCCGTAGGCGTGGGTGGTGCTGGCGGCTTGCGCGGTTCCATCACCAGCCATACCGGCCGGATCGGCGTCGAGCGGATCGAGACGGTCGTGGGGACACCCAGCCCCTATGCTGTGCCCGTCGAGCTTGGCGCCCGTCCGCATTTCCCACCGATCATCCCGCTGGTTGATTGGGTGATCCACAAGCTTGGCGTCAATCCGGATGCAGCGCGCGGCGTTGCCTTCCTGGTCGCCCGTAAGATCGCCACGAAGGGGACAAAAGCCGTCATGATGTTCACCCGTTCCCTTGAGGCTAGCCAGGCGCAGATCGAGACCATCTATATCCGCCGGGCTGAGCAGGCCCTGAGCGAGATTGGAGGGCGGTAGATGAGCTGGCACCGTACAGTCCGTGATGCAATCAAAGCCCGTATCGAAAGCGCCGGCGCCGTCGGCAATGTCTATACGTTCGAGCGCTTCGATAAGGATCGCCGCGCTATGGAGGCATTCTTCACTCTTCAGGATGGTTCCATCCTCGCCTGGAACATCCGCCGGGTCCGCTGGACTGAGCGTGAGGCAACGCCTGGTCATAGCATCAATATCGATACTGTTTGGGACATACGGGCTTACAAAGGCCTGACGGATGCCAGCTCCAGCGAGCTTGATTTCGACGATATGCTCGATGCCGTCGCCGCTGCCTTCAGGGCTGAGACATGGCTGTGCAATGGCACCAAGCTTTTGAACCGTGATGGCCAGGTCGGCCTGCAGCTCATGTCCTCTGAGCCTGTGACGCTTGTGAATGCCCTTGCCCATGGCGCCCGACTGGAGCTGGCTACCCAAAGCTATATCGAAATTCCAGACAATACGGTGATCGGGCCGCTGACCGATGCCAAGGTCGGCATCGCCCCCAATATCGGGCCAGCTCACATTGGAGATTATAAGGATATCGCCAATGCGGGATGAGATTAGCAGCTTCGAGAATATCGATATCCGTCGCCGGGTCGACAACCTGATCCGCTTTGGCACAATCGCTGAGGTGGACCTGGTCAAAGCCCGCTGCCGCGTCACCATGGGCACCCTGACCTCCGGCTGGTTGCCGTGGAAGACAGCCCGGGCGGGTGGCGATCGCACCTGGTGGCCGCCTGAGAAAGATGAACAGGTCATGGTCCTGGCTCCTGGCGGTGACCTGGCACAGGCCTTTGCCCTGTCCGGCCTATTCAGTGATGCATCCCCGGCGCCAGACCAGTCTGCAGATCTGTCAGGCATCTTCTATAGCGACGGAGCGAAGATCCTCTATGACCGCGCGGCACATGCGCTGACAGCTGATTTGCCCGCGGGTGGTACCGCGCATATCAATGCCGACGGCGGGATTACGCTGACCGGTCCCACCCGGATCGAGGGCACGTTGGAAGTCACTGCAACGGTTCACGCCCAGGGTGATATCTCATCCGATGCCAATGTCAGCGATGCCAAGCATTCCATGCAAGATGTTTACGACATCTACGATGGCCACACCGGCCATAACACTGCCGATGGCAAACCAACCCAGAAGATGAACTGAAGGAGCTAGGACCATGGCTAAGCCTACGGCCACGACAAAGTTTGAGATTGCAGTATCCGGTCACTTCATGGGCCGCTGGCGCGAGGAAGGTGAACCGATCGACCTGACTGAAGGCCAGGCCAAGTATCAGACCCACCGGCTGCGCCCGCCGGGGAGCGTTAAGAAGGCGGAAGCGTCCGTGCCGAAAAAGGCGCGCCGTGAGAAGACCGGGAGTGAGCAACAGAAGTGACCCAGGGCACGTCAAATACAACGGGCCTGGTGCTCGATGGCTTCGACCATCTGTTTCAGTCGGTGCGCGACATCCTGACCACGCCGATCGGGTCCAGGACGCTGCGCCGTAGTTATGGCAGCCGTCTGCATGAGCACCTGGATGCTCCGCTCGATGCCACGACGGTTGCCGATATCGTCGCCGATACAGCCGAGGCCCTGTCAGCATGGGAGCCTCGCCTGACGCTAACCAAGGTACTGGTCGAGGCGGCCGGTAGTGATGGCTATGCCAGCCTGACGCTTCAGGGCGTGTCCAATTTCACCGGCGGCAGCGTTGTCATGGAGGGGATCGTCATATGACTTTCAATGCTATCGATCTGTCGAAACTACCTGGTCCGGATATTGTCGAAACTCTTTCGGCCGAGAATGAACTTCAGTCTCTGAAGGATGACCTGATTGCCAGCTACCCGGCGATCGCGGATGCGCTCAACCTTGAAAGCGAACCCATGGTCAAGTTCCTGGAGCTGGTGGCTTATCGGATCACGCTTCTGAAGGCGCGGGTCAATACCGCTTCACTCGGTGTCATGATCGCCCATGCCACCGGCAATGACCTGGATAACCTGGCTGCCGTCGTACCTTTGGAGCGTAAGGTGCTAGCCGCAGGCAATGCCGATGCGATCCCGCCGATCGACCCGACCTATGAAACCGATGATGAATTCAGGGCTCGGATTACCCTGGCACCCTATGCCTTCTCGGTTGCGGGTCCTGCGGGTGCTTACAAGTTCCATGCCCTCAGCGCGCATTCTGATGTGAAGGATGTGGCAGTCGATCAGCCATCACCTGGTGTTGTCCGCGTCACTATTCTGTCGCGGGTCGGCAATGGTATTCCCACCCAGGCCGTCCTCGATGCCGTGACCTCGCTGCTCACGAATGATGATGTCCGGCCCCTTGGCGATTCCGTCCAGGTCCAGGCTGCGACTGTGGCCAGCTACGACGTTACGGCAACCCTGACCGTTCTGCCCGGCCCGGATTCTGAAGTTGTCCGCCAGGCAGCTCTTGCTGCGCTCCAGGACTATGCTGACGCAACCCATGCGATCGGTGCTACTGTCACGCTCGCCGGCATTACCGCCAGCCTGTTCCAGGCGGGTGTGCAGAATGTCACGCTGACCTCGCCTGTAGCAGATATCGTCGCCGCGGCCACTGAAGCACCTTATCTCGGCACACCAACGGTAACCGTGGGGTGATGTGATGGCTAATACACTTCTCCCACCGAATGCGACTGATCTTGAAAAAGCTGTAGGGGCTGTTCTCGCTCGTCTCGATAGCCTGCCCGTTCCGGGCAGTGAGTTCTGGAACCCGGACAAATGTCCGGTGTCTTTCCTGCCGCTCCTGGCATGGCAGCTTCAGGTCGGAAAATGGAACAGCAGCTGGACCGAAGCAACGCAGCGTGCCGTCATCAAGGCCGCCTTGCCCGTCCACCGTAAGCGCGGTACCGCCGGCGCTGTCACCGATGCCTTGGCGGCTGTGGGCGTCAATGGGCAGCTACTCGAATGGTTCAACCAGTCACCGGTCGGAACACCTAATACTTTTGTTCTGAAGGCGCTGGTCAACGACAACGTGATGCCAGCCCAAACCATCATCGATGATGCCAGGATCACGCAGCTGCTCGATGTGGTGAATGAGGCCAAGCGCGAAAGCCAGTCTTACACCCTAGAGATAGGCGCCGAATATTCCGGCGCTGCGCAATTCGCCGCCGTCAGCCGCACGGCCCTTATGTTCAAGATGCAAGGTGAGATATGAGCGACCTGTTTACCATGGTGCTGACTGATGCCGGCCGGGCGGCCCTGGCCGCGGCCACGGGTGCCGGCATCCAGGCTAATATCAGCGAAATCCACTTCGGTGATGCGGCTTATGATACCCGTGATGTCAACGGCAACCCGACAGCCACCGCGCTCGCGGCTACAGCTCTGCAAAATGAGCTGGCGGTGATAGCCGTTCAAGCTGGTGGTGCTCTTGGACCCTACCAGGTTATTCTGGCGGGTACATTGCTCGGCGGCACGCCGGCCTTCTCCGTCAACGAAATCGGGGTGTTCCTGGATGACGGGACGCTGTTTGCCGTGGCATCAAGCGCGACGACAACTTTCTTCGAACGCGGCGTGACCGACGTCGCCATTCAGTTCGTCCTGGCATGGTCAGGCACCGATGCCAGCGCCGTCAACGTTACCTTCGCCGGTGACCCCGTTGTTGCAGTTCTGGCGGTAGACGTAGCTAACCTGAAGCTTTCCCTTCAATATCTCATCGAACAGGCTGGTCTTGTTTATGATGACACGAATACCATGCAGCTTTATCAAGCCGTGGCGCTGAAAGTGCATGGCCATGACATTTCGGATGTGGCTGGCCTTCAGGCGGTGATCGATTCCAAGCTGGATAAGGCTGGTGGGACGATCGGCGGCAACCTTGGTGTGACTGGGACGCTGACGGTCAATGGCGATTTGATCACCAACAACAGCTATCAGGTCCAGATCGGTGACAGCATCATCGAACTGAATGCCCAGCTTACCGGAGCACCGACAACGGATGGCGGTTTTATCGTCAACCGTGGTGCCTCGGCCGATGTTTCATTCTTATGGAAAGAAAGCCTGACGAAATGGCAGGCGTCGAATGACTTTGACGTGCTCGGCGTTCTTTCGGCAACCGTTTCCGACCCCTCAGGGGTTATCAACAAAGAGCCGGTTCTGAACGCCGGTCCGACCATCGCCATTGTCAATACGGATGACACGGTCGGCAACCTGTCGAGCCTGCAATTTTGCGGCACGGGGTCAGGATCGGCAGCGCCCATTGCGACGGCTGGTATTTACGCCACGCACCAAGGGCGGGGCACCACCTATTCCTATGGAAGCCTTGACTTCCTGACCACCAAATCGAGCGGACAGCATACCCTTGCTTTCCGGCTGAAGAGTGACCAGACGGCTGAGTTCAGCAGTGACGTTAGCATTGCTGGGAATATATCGGCTGGTGTTGGTGTATTTAGCGGAGCGATATCTGCCACTAATGGAAATTTCAGTGACGTACTCACTACCAATGGTGGCGCAAAGTTAGGAGTGCAGGGTGAGGTCGATGGTGGCAGTAGTCATGGCATCTTATTTTGGCGTCCAGGTGACCCTAATTGGGGTGCCTATATGGCATCATCAAGTTCCGGCGCTTCCTTATCTGACGGTACTCCAGCAGGCGCACTTGATGGCCGTACTGGCTACATGATCCGGCATCGTGTTGCCTATGGTGCCCAGTATGGTTTTCTTTGGGAAAACAATGCCGAAACTGGGTTGATGTCGCTGGCTGCTGACACAGGAGCCTTATACAATATCGGTGGCTACACTAAGATTGGCCCTGGTACTGTATTATCACTTGATAATGCTGCAAACACGCTCACCCGCAAACCCATAATCACGGCTGGCTATACAGCAGTCACTTATGAAGATTACCTGCTTCTTGAAGTTCCGGGTTCGAGTGGCCTTAACCTGACGAGCTTGCTGATTTCGTCAAACGGCAAGATGGAAATGGCCGTCAATGGCACGACCAAGCTTGGCTATAGTGCCGCAGATAGTGCCTTCACCTTTAATGACAATGTTAACATTGCGGGCTCGCTGACGGTTACCGGTGACCTCATCACCAACAACAGTTACCAGGTCAATATCGGTGACAGCATCATTGTGCTGAATGCCCAGCTGACTGGCGCGCCGACAACCGATGGCGGCTTTACGGTCAACCGCGGTACGGGGGCTGATCGGTCCTTCCTGTGGAAAGAGACAGAGCAATATTGGCTGGCCGATGCCAAGCTGAAAGTTGGTGGTATCCTTGAGTGTGAAAACATTATCGGCACGACCAGCAATGGCCTGATGACGATTTCGGGATCGTCAAGCGGGTTTACGTGGGGGGCAAACATCCAGCTCTATGCGGAAGCGAACCCTACTAATGCTTTCGATATGGTCTTTAGGAGCGGGTCAACCCCTTGGCTTGAATGGGGCTATAGCACCCTGACGGCAGCCCTTACCGGCTCGCTGACGGTCAGCGGTTTCGTGACGGCACCAAAGGTCAATTCCACGGCGAACCGTGCGATCACCGGTAGCGATGCCATCACGCTTAGCGATTATCGTTTGTTTGTAAGTAACGCTGCCGCCGCGCCGATCACCATCACCCTTCCGCCTGTCGCTGATGGCCTTGAATTCGTCATCAAGGACGCCGGGCAAAATTGCAGTAGCTTCCATATCACTCTGGACCCGAACGGGACCGAGCAGATCGAGGGGGCATCCACCCTTGTCATGAATATTTCCGGTATGAGCCTGACCATCGTTGGTTTCGGCGGTGCCTGGCATGTCGTCTAAGGAGAAAGACCAGTGACCTTCGTTCCACAACAGTCATCTGTGACCAAACTCGGCGGGACCGAGATCAAGGATGGTGCGATCGGGTGGCAGGTTTCACCAGCCGCAAACGTCAACGGCTTGGATATTGGCACCCTGCTCGTAAAGCGCAGTGGTAATGATGCCACCATTTATGTGGGATCAGATACCGTGACGCCAACGGCAAACCTGCCGCTTGGTATGAGTATTTCCGGCGAAAATGCCTATATCCAGGGCCTTCGGCTTCCTGCTGGATATGGCGTCTATGTCGATGGGTCAGGGGCGCTCATCGACATGAGTTACGACCTACTGTGAGGCGCGCTATGAACAAGAAGCCGATCATAGCCGTACTGGTAGTGTTCTTGGTCTTAGCACTTGGCGTCGGCCTGTCAGGCTGTACCGGGAACCACTTGTCATCATCCATCGATGTCAAGGATGGTGTCCCGGCGCCGGCGCCTGTCGGGTATGGCCCATGGTGTAAGAGGGAGCCGCGCTTATGCAAACGCTGATCCCCTTCACCCGCGAGCTGGAAGCTGCGCTTTACGATGTCCAGGCGCAAACCCAGGATGACATCACGCCGCAAGATGACATTGTCACCTTTGGCGAGCGTGAGCATTGGTCAACGGTCTATGGCGAGGGCTTCGGTGATTGCGACAATTACGCGATCACCAAATTGAGGGCACTGGTGACCCGGTTCCCGGATCATCCACGCGCTTTCCGCCTGGCGAGTTGCTGTAGTGGCCTTAATGAAAATGGCGGCTTCATCGACTATCACCTGGTGTTGCTCACTCATACCGATAAGGGCGTTTACGTCCTGGACAACCTCTATCCTGAACCTTTTCCGATCGATGAAATCAAGGGCCGTATCTGGTGCTTCCAGGAGCCCAAAGAAGCAGCCGGCCCGTGGGTCTATTTCGAGAAGCCCGCGGGCGACCGCACCATCCGAGTTTTAACCCCAGATCACAGCGTGATCTAGAAACAGAACCTAGGAGCAAACGATGCCTGTCTATCATGGTATTCAATCGACACTTTCCACCGACGGCATTCGCCCGGTCGCGGCCGTAGCGGCTGCCGTCATCGGCCTGATCGGCACAGCACCTGATGCTGATGCCGTGGCTTTCCCCCTCAATACGCCCGTGATGATCACGGGGCCGCGCGCTGCAGCCAACCTTGACCCGACTAGCCTGGGCAATGGCACGCTGCTTGATGCCGCGAATGCCATCTTCAACCAGATTGGTGCCAGCGTGATCGTCGTGCGGGTTGATGAAGGCATCGACGAGGCTGGCACGCTTGCCAATATCGTCGGCGACGCGACCCAAGGTACCGGTGTTCATGCCTTCGAAAGCGCCGAGGCAACGGTTTATGCCAAGCCGACAATCCTTGTCGCCCCGGGCTGGACTCACCAACGGCCGGGTGCCGCAGCCAACCCCGTTGTGGCCGAACTGAAGGGCGTTGCATCCCTTCTGCGGGCGATCATCGTTGCCGATGGCCCTGCGACCAACGATGCCGATGCGGCGACCGCAGCTACCGATGCCGGCAGTGACCGGGTCTATATCGTTGACCCGCAGGTCATGGTATCGGTCGGTGGCGTGCCGACCGCCCAACCGGCCAGTGGCTTTGTTGCCGGTGTGATCGCCCGGACAGACTATGAAAAGGGCTTCTGGTACAGCCCCTCGAACAAGACGATCAACGGCATCGTCGGGATCAGCCGGCCGATTACCTTCTCGCTGTCTGATGACGCCAACCAGGCGAGTCAGCTGAACCAGAATAACGTGGCCACCATTGTCCAGAAAAATGGCTTCCGCCTGTGGGGCAACACCACGACCGGCGCGGACCCGCTGACGCAATTCCTGGCGGTACGGCGTGGCCTGGATGTGATCCTCGACCTTCTCGAAGACACGCACCTTTGGGCGCTTGACCTGCCGCTCAGCCCCACTCTTCTGACGGATGTGCAGTCCTCGATCGACAGCGCGCTTCGCGGCCTGAAGCGTAAGGGTGCCACCTTGGCCGCATCGGTCGCGCTGGACCCCGAGCTGAATAACATCACGGCCTTTTCCGGTGGCACTGCCTACTGGAACGTGACGGTCGAACCTCCGGCACCGCTGCAGTCTATGAACTTCGTGGTCAAGCGTGATGCCGGTGCCTACGAAACCCTGATCAATAACGCCGCCTAAGCTTCAGGCGGGACAAGGAAGGACTAGAAAATGGCTCAGCCACATATCCTTAAAAACTTCAACGCCTTTGTGAAAGGTGTTGGTTACGCGGGCATCGCTGATGAAGCGAAAGTGCCTGACCTGGCCATCAAGACCGAGGACTACCGCGGGGCTGGTATGGGTGGTGATATGGAGATCGACCAGGGCATGGACAAGATGGACATGGAAGTCACCATGTCTGGCCGTGAACCTGGTGTTCTCGAATATTTTGGCCTGGCTAATGGCGCTAGTGCCGGCATCCGCCTGGTAGGGGCCGAACAGGCACCTGATGGCAGTGTGCGCAAGTGCGAGTATGAAGGCGAAGGTATCCTGAAGAAGGTCGATGGTCCGACCCTGAAGGCGGGGGCTAAAGGGCCGGTCAAGTTCACCCTGAATTGCCGGCACTACAAGGAAACGATCGACGGCAAGGTGATTGTCGAAATCGACATTATCGCCGGCACCCGCAAGATCAATGGTGTCGACCAGAACGCCGCAATCAATCAAGCGATCGGCCAGGCATAACCTGGCCGCCACCTTACCCTTAACCCCTATGAGGTGAAACATCATGAGTGACAAGATTACCATCAAGCTTTCTGAGCCGGTCACTGTTGACCAGGTCAAGTATTCTGAACTGAAGATGCGCCGCCGTATGGTTGCGCGGGACCAGGTTCTCGTCGGTCACCTGCACGCCAACCCGGCCGCCCAGGAAGCCCATATGATCGCGAACCTGTGCGAGGTCGACCCCGAGGTCATTATGAACCTGGGGATGCCTGACTATCAGCGGGCACAGGAAGCCCTCATCAAGGCCAGCACGGCTAGCGGAGAGCAGGACCCAAAGCCCTGAGGCAGACAATCATGGCTCTCGCCGGGGCGCTGGGCGGGGGCATAGAGCCTTGGCTCGACATGACTGTCAACGAGATAGGGGAGTGGACGGCCGCGGGGATTGAGGCGGGCGTCCTGAAGGCAGGATGAAGCCGGCGATAAGACCGGCGCCCTTCCATACCAGGCCACCAAAGATCAGGCCAAGCCAGAACAGGCCCAGGTGGTTGTCGCCATAGATCGAAGCCCATACGAAAGCGCCGCCCAAAAGGACGGTAAACAAGAGGATTTGAAGAGTTAACCTCATGGACAAGACACTAGGCCTTTCTATCGTTTTGGGTGCCGCTCTATCAGCGGGCTTTCAAACCACGATCGGGCAGAGTGTAGCCCAAATCAACCGCGTTGGCGATGCCGTTTCCGCGATCGAGCATAAGCAGGGCAATATCGACCGCTTTGTCGGCCTGAAGCGCGAGACCGTCAATACCGGCCGGGCGATGGATCAGGCGCGACAGTCCACTGCCGGCTACGCTCGCACACTGAAGGCTGCGGAAAGCACGGTCGAGAGCAAGCGCAAGGCCCTGCAGGAGGCAAAGGTCGCGCTGACATCCTTGTCTGCTCAGGAACACAAGCTGAAGGGCACCGAATATCGCGCTGCTCAGAAAGCCGTTAAAGACCTCTCTAAGGAACTCAAAAGCAGCCAGGAAGAAGCCGTTAAGCAGCGCAGGGCCTTCGAGAATGCCAAGCGTGAAGCTGGCCAACTGAAGCAGCAATATAATGACCAGCGCCTGGCCCTGCAGCAGGCTCGAAGTGCTATGGATGCCGCCGGGCAATCCACCCGTGATTTGCGCGGGCAGCAGGTCCAGCTCGGCCGCACGCTCGATATGCTCCGAGGCAAGCAGATGGCCGTCTCCAGGGCGATGTCGGACCGTAAGGCCATTATCGCTGCCCGGGCTGGATATCGGGCACAGATGCTCGATGCTGCGGCGTTGGCGGCCGCGATCGCCGGACCGGTCAAACAAGCGATGAACTTCGAGAGCGCTATGGTTGGCGTTAAGAAGACGGTCAATTTCGATAATCAGAAACAATTTGTTCAGCTGGGCCGAGCCATCCGCAAGATGGCCACTGAAGATGTACCCATGGCAGCATCAGGCCTGGCAGAGATCACGGCTGCGGCGGGCCAGGCTGGCATTCCACGGGGTGAACTGGCGGGCTTTACCCATGATGCCGCACAGATTGGCGTTGCCTGGGATATGGCAGCCGGGGAAGCCGGTAAGGCAGTGACGGGCCTGCGGAATATCTTTCACCTGAACCAGAAAGACGTGGTCCTACTGGCTGACAGCTATAACTATATGAGCAACAACATGGATGCCTTCGCCCGGGATATCCTGAACGTTGCCAACCGTGCCGGCAGCACCGGTAAGCTGTTCGGGCTCAGCGGCCAGCAAGTCGGCGCACTGGGTGCAGCCTTCCTGCAGCTGAAGACGCCGCCATCCGTGGCGTCAAACGCGATCAATGGTATGCTGAACCGCCTGGCAACGGCCGACCGGCAGACGGACCAGTTTAAGAAGGCCCTGAATGAAATCGGCTGGACGGCGACTGACCTGAAAGATGCCATTCATAACGATGCTCAGGGCGCACTGGTAGAGTTTCTGAAAAGCGTCAAGGGCGCTGAGGATGTCCAGGGCGTGCTGCTTAATCTGTTCGGGCTAGAATATTCCGATGATGTTGCCAAGCTGGTGGGTGGCCTTGATACCTACCAAAAAGCGATCGGCATGATCAGCGACAAGACCAAATATGCCGGCGCCGTGCAGAAGGAATACAGAACGGCCGCCGACACAGCCGCTAACCAGACCAAGCTTTTCAGCAACAAGGTATCTGATCTCGCTATTGAGCTGGGGAATGTGCTCTTGCCGCCACTTAACCAGGTCCTGACTGTGGTAGGCGCCGGCGTCATGGCCTTTAGCCATTTCGCCCAGGAGCACCAGACTGTCACTACGGCTGTTGTTGGCCTGACCGTTGGCCTTGCCGCCCTTAAGATAACGACCCTGGCAACAGGATATGCCTGGACCTTCGTCACCGGTGCTTTCGCAACCGGCCGCGCGATCGTCGCAGGCGCGCAGCTCGCCTGGATCGGGCTCCGCATCCAGATGATGGAATGGAACACGGTGGCGCTGATCACGGCTGCCCGGATGCGCCTTATGTCTGCCGGGGGCATCATTGGCAGCGTGGTGAGCGGGCTGACGGGTCTTGCCGGTCGTGTGATCCCCATGGTGGTGACGGGCTTTCGTGCGCTATCTGTCGCCGTCATGACCAACCCGATCGGTCTGATCGTCGGGGGCATCGCCTTGGCGGCCGGGCTGGTGATTACCAACTGGGACAAGGTCAAGGGCTTCTTCCAAACCATTTGGAAGCCGATCAAGCCGATTTGGGACAAGTTCCTGGGCTGGGTGATGACGGCTTGGAACAAGGTAGGAAAGGTGTTCGAGAAAATCCGCTCCTGGTTCGGCGGTGGTACGAAAAAGCTTGAAATCGGGGCCACGATAAAACAGGCCAAGGGCAAGCTGAAGCAAGTGGCCGGTGCAGCCGTTATTGCCGGTACCGTTGCCGTGCCGGCAGTGGCGAAGGGGCAACCCCAACCAGCTGTGGCCCACCAGGTCCCTGCAGCTGTGGCTACCCCAAATCAAACGGCAGGGAACCCTGTTTCTCAGGCCCAGAAAGTACCGCAGGCTATCCAGTCACCCTCGGTGAATATCCAGGTGGCTCCAGCTGCGCCTGCAGTCTCCGTGCAACCTGCCGAGGCGAAACCGGCAATCAGCGTAACAGCTGTGGCACCGCGGGCTACAGCCTCTCAACAGCAGGGACAGGTTCAGATGGCTCGACCGGTTACGGTCAATATGGGTGGGGTGACCATTCAGGTGAATGCTGCGCCAGGCGTCGATGTGAACGAACTGGCAGATGAGGTGAAGATAAAGCTTGAAGCGAGCTGGGGCAATGCCCTGCATGAGGTGGAGTAGGTTATGGCAGACGGTGTTTTGATGACATGGGGTGACTTCCGCTTCGAGGTAGCTTGGGGGGCATACCAGGAGCTATCACGATCGACGGCATTTCAGTGGGCTATGCAGCCACTGGTGGGGCAACCAAACGATCGCCAGTTCATGGGCTTGGCCAGTGATACCATTACCATCCAAGGAACGCTCTATACATCCTTCCGGGGCGGACCGAAGAATATTGAGGCGCTAAGGGCGCAGGGCGGCAAGGGTAAGCCGGCAATCCTGACGGATGGTCGTGGGAATGTGTATGGCAAGTGGGTGCTTCTGAATGTGACTGAGCGGCATACAAAGCTGATCGCCAACGGCGCGCCTGCCAAGGTCGAATTCACGGGTAAGTTCGAATATTACGGGAGCAGCTGATGGCCACCTATAGAACATCGGAAGGCGACCAGGTCGACCTTATCTGCTACGCCTATTATGGCCGGACAGATGGCACCGTCGAAGCGGTTCTGGAGGCTAACCCGGGTATCCGTGACCTTGGTCCGGTTTTCCCGGCCGGTATCGATATCGAGCTGCCTGAGGTTGCCAATAATGAAGTGCAGCAGGTGTCGCTATGGGATTAATGCTTGAACAGGGAGACGATTGGCGCCAGGTCGATCGCTTTGGGAAGCTTCACTGGCTCTCGCCCTGCCCGAAGTTGATGCGTACCCGCCGTGCCATTCAGGCTATAGGCCACATAGGCCATGTCGCCCTTGGGTTCGATGTAGTAAAGCCCGCCGATCCGGCCAGGTTCACCGCCACAATTGATGTACCACTTTCCATCAAGCTGTGCCGTCTCACAAGGTTCGTCGCTGCCCTGATAAATACGAGCATGGTAGAAAAGCTTCAGATCGGACTTGGCCATCCAGACATATTTCGGTTCATGGGAACTGCCACAGGCTGTCAGCATGGCCGTAGCCAGGACGGACAGCGCCAGCCCCATTGTCTTTGTGGTCAGTTTCATAACGTCCTCCCCGCGGTGATCTCATGAACCCTTCATATCGTATCGAAATCGATGGAAACAACCTTACAGGCATATTTTCCAAGCGACTGGTGTCGATCGATGTCATCGACAATGCCGGGTATGACAGCGATGAAGTGACTATCACGGTCACTGACCCTGAAGGCAAATTAAAGCTGCCCAGGACCGGCGCGGAGCTGACCTTGTGGCTTGGCTATGATGCCAAGCTGAAGAAGGTGGGCATCTATACGGTTGACGAGCTGATCACGGCCGGACCGCCCCGCACGCTGACTGTTAAGGCGCACGCCGCCAATATGAAAGCTAGTCTGAAGGAGACAAAAAGCCGGTCATTCGACAACATCACCCTTGGCGACCTGGTAACGCAAATTGCAGCCGAGCATAGCCTGACGCCAGTGGTGGGGGCTGACCTCAAGGCTACTCATTTCGATCATATCGACCAGACTGCGGAATCCGACCTGCATCTTCTGACCCGCTTGGCTGTCGACCTCGATGCCGTCGCTAAGCCGACGCACCAACGCCTGGTGTTTGTAACCCGAGGCGATGAAAAGGCCGCCAGCGGCCAGAAACTGCCGACTGTGGCCTTGACCCCGAAACAGGTAAGCAAGTGGCGGGCGACGCTCAAGGATAGGTTCCTCTATAAGTCTGTCTCGGCCCAGTTCCAGGACTTGAAGGCGGCGCAGCTGAAAACGGTCACTGTGGGCTCAGGCTCTCCGAACCAGCTGATCCGGAGGACATACCCAGACCAGGATCAGGCTACCAGGGCCGCTCGCAGCCGTTACCACCGCTATGCCCGGGGCAAGGGCAAGCTTTCGCTTTCCCTACCAGGGCGCACCGATATTTTTGCAGAGACACCGCTTCAGCTGAGCGAGTTCCAGGACGGCGTTGATGGGAGCTGGGTAGCCTCGAAGGTGATGCACCGCCTGACCAAGACCCAAGGCTTCAGCACCCGCATCGAGGCAGAGTTGAAGGACTGATGATCCAGATGTCTATTGTGGTTTGCAGACGACCGTTCCAGGCACCCGTTCGCAATCATCATTACCTGGCATGAGGTCATAGCGCTTTCCGCTGAGATACAGGTCATTGATGAACACTGCGGCGGGCTCCAGGTCTCTGACCTTGATGTCAAGCATGGTGGGTTCGTTAATATGCTTCAGGAGCGCGATGGTTACTTTATCAGGATCATATCCGAAGGCATCGTGGACATTGCGGATGCCCAGCTCGATCTTCTGTACCTGAGACGTTGGCGCCGGCTTTCTCTCCAGGGAGTTGGCATAAAGGTGATCGCCTGCGATGCCCATGCCGATGCCGGTGCCGAGCATGATGGCCATGATATAGATATTCATATAGCGGTCGAGGAAGCCGGGCTTATAAGCGACCTGTTGTGCCTGCCGCGGTGAAGCGGCTTCCGCGAGTAGCTTTTTGATTTTCTCTGACATGTCGTTCCCCGTTATCGTGATGCGGGCTGAGGCTAAATGATTTGATCAGAGAGGGGAAGCCTAAGAGCTTCTCAGATATGCTTCAGAAGGCTCTCAGAGCGAATAGGATGAGCAAATTATTTTG
This sequence comes from Kordiimonas marina, assembly GCF_023006325.1. Taxonomy (GTDB): domain Bacteria; phylum Pseudomonadota; class Alphaproteobacteria; order Sphingomonadales; family Kordiimonadaceae; genus Kordiimonas; species Kordiimonas marina. The sequence continues at coordinate 497,686 of NZ_JAINDF010000002.1, read as the reverse complement.
CTATAGGTTTAATTGTCCGCAGCTATAAATTCGATCGGCGCGCTACAATCATCGATATCTTTGCCGTTGCCTAAGATGCCGCCTCAGCTATAATCGATCCAACGCATATAAATCATAATTGTAATCGGATGGTTCGATGAGCTTCCCGCCGACACTGAAACAGCTTCGCTATCTGGTCGCGCTGCATAAGACCATGCATTTCGGCAAGGCCGCGGACCAATGCCACGTGACCCAATCGACCCTGTCGGCCGGGCTGCAGGAGCTGGAGAACCTTCTGGGCGCCCAGCTGGTGGAACGCACCAAACGAAGCGTGATGTTCACCGCTCTCGGCGAGGAGGTCGTCCGCCGCGCGCAGACCATCCTCAATGACGTCGACGACCTGACCGACATGGCCTCAGCCGCCAAGGACCCTCTGAAAGGCATTGTCCGGCTTGGCATCATCCCGACCATCGCGCCTTTCCTGCTGCCGAGGGTCATGCCCGCGATCCGCACGGAACTGCCGGACCTGGAACTGCACCTGCGCGAGGACAAATCGGCCGAGCTGTGCGACCAGCTCAGGGTGGGGGAACTGGACCTGGTGCTGTTCGCGCTGCCGTTCGCCTGCGGTGACGTGGTGGAGATGCCGCTGTTCCATGACCCGTTCATGGTGGCCTACCCGCACGGGCAGGCGCCGGCCGAGACGGTCAAATCCACCGAGCTGGATGAAAACAAGCTGCTGCTTCTGGAAGAAGGCCACTGCCTGCGCGACCATGCGCTCGCCGCCTGCCACCTGCTTGGCCGCAGTGCCCCGCGCGCGCTGGCCGGCACCAGCCTCGGCACCATCATCCAGATGGTCGCGGCGGGCCACGGCATCACGCTGCTGCCCGGCATGGCGGTGGATGCGGGCCTCGCCGAAGGCGCCGGTGTCGATGTGGTGACCTTCAAGGATATCGTGCCCACGCGCACCATCGGCCTGATCTGGCGCAAAACCAACCCGCGCGCCGAAACCTTTAAAAAGCTTGGGGAAGTGATTAAGTCAGTAATGCATCACTAAGGATGACGACACAGGCGGCTCTGGTCGCCTGCATGATGGGGGAATAATGTTCAGTGGCATGATAGAGAGCCGGGATCATAATATCCGGCTGAAGCAAGCGCTCGCCCTTCTCGACAAAGCGGCTAACCGCGCACAATCGGACGACGACCTGGTCAAAAGTGTCAAACGCCTTGAGGCCTTCGGCTCGCCGCTCCAGTTCGACCGGCGCTTTGTCGACGGTCTCGCGCTCCTGGCGGCCATTCCGCTCGCAGGCGCGGCCGCGTGGTTCGCCTACACCCGTAACCAGGACTATCTGATCGGCGCGGGCGCCGTGCTTGTCATCCTGTTGATCGTCTGGCTGGTCGGTCGCTCCTCCGGCATGCGCAAGCTGTCCGCCCTCTCTGACCAGCTTCACTATAAAAGCTCGCTGTTCGACTATGGGCTGACGGCTGAAAGCTTCGATCCCAAATCCGAAGCGCAGGCCCTGGGTGCACGGTTCAACGCCTTCCGCCATGGCAACTATAGCCGGGAGATGCGCTCCATCCTGCACGGCCGCTATGAGGGCGAAGAACACAGCTTCGAATACCGCCTCTACCATTTCCATTATGTGGACAAACGCACCGAAACCTACACCACCACCGATTCCAAGGGCCGGGTCCAGGTGCGCACCCGCACGGTGTATGACCATCATGACCGCTACGGCTTCCTTGTGCCTTTCGGCTATGCGCACGGCATCACCATCTCGGAAACCATGCTCGGCTTTATCAGCTCGACCTGGAAAACGGCATCGACCAGCTTCAACCGGAAATTCTCGGTCCGGGCACGTTCGGACATTGAAGCTGCGAAATTCCTGGTCCCCAAGGTCATCCTGGAGATTGAGAAAGTCGGCGACGCCCTGACATCCATGGACCTGGAGATCAACGACGCCGGGGACCTGTGCCTGTCGTTCGGGGATGCCAACATGATCATGATCAACCGCACCCACGGGCTTGAAACCCCCGGTGCCTTCGCCGAAGAATTGGCCGCCTGCGCCGACCAGCCCAACCTCACCAGCGCGCTGCAATTCCTGCACACGCTGATGAAATACAGCGACAATAATTTCGATGTGCCGCTTCAGGCAGAAAGGAAATACGGACCATGGAACCGCTGATCATTCTTATTGGCCTCGGCCTCTTCCTCGTCATATGGGGCGTTATCATCAACAACGGCATCATCAGGCGCCGCAATATGGTTATCCGCTCCTGGTCGGATGTCATCACCTATGAGCGGCAGAAAAACATGACCCTGCCGGAGCTGGAGCGCCATGCCAAAGCCTATGGCGAGCATGAAAAGGGCCTGTTGACCAACATCACGGCGCTGCGCTCGTCCCTGAACAATGTCGATACCGGCAAGGTGAACACCGAGGACCTGGCCAAGATCGAACGGCAGACCCAGTCGCTGATGGCGGGGTTCCGTGTGGCGGTTGAGGCCTACCCGAACCTCAAGCAGGCGGATGTGACGCTCAGGCTCATGCGGGAAATCAGCGAATTGCAGGATAACATCGCCGCCGCCATCACCATCTTCAACGGCAATGTCGCAAGCTTCAACAACGGCATCCAGACCTTCCCCAACAGCCTGATCAACAGCCTCTCCACCCATGAAAAGCCCTATAAGCCCTTCCGCAATGAAGAAGCGGAAGAAGGCCTGGGATTCCGGCTGGAACAGGAAGACTAGCGCCCCTGCCCCACACAAAAAGAAACCGCCACCAGCCCTGGCGAACCCCAATGGGCCGGTGGCGGAAGTCGGCTCCCCGGTCGCAGGCACGCAAACCGGAAGCCGCGAGGGTACCTTGGGTATATGGTAGTCTTCAGGCTAGACCCGCGCAGGCATCTGGTCCAACGGATAGAAACGCTGACATTAATCGGCAAATCCGATTTATGATCCGGCGGTCATCATGCCGCATTCGGCCGTGCCTGCGCCTGTGCTAGCATCGCGCCAAATCACCCGGGGTCAAAAACACGGACCAAAAACACGGGCCAAAAACACGGGCTAGAGAGGACCACCCCATGCTGATGCTGTTCGACGGCAAGAGACTGATGATCCCGATCGCGCTGTTCCTGGCTGCGGCGGTGATGAGCGCCATTTCAAGCGCGGGCGCTTATGTGCTGGCGCTCGATACACTGATGGCGCCGACGGCCGCGGCGGGCTTCATCCTGTTCTGGTTCGTCTTCACCGCGTCCTCGCTCGCGCGGGTCGCGCCGACGCCGACGACACGCTTCCTTGTGCGCAACCGCCGTTATATCGGCCTCAGCTTCGCCATGGTGATGGGCGCGCACCTTGTGTTCGTGCTGTCGAACCTGATGATGACAAACGACACCAAGCCGCTGGCGTTCCTGATCGGCGGCGGCGTGGCTTATAGCTTCCTTGGCCTGATGGTGTTGACCTCCAACAACGCGGCGGTGCGCGCACTCGGCGCCAAACGCTGGAAGCGCCTTCACAAGACCGGCAGCTATGTGCTGTGGGCTGTCTTCCTGACCGTCGCCGCCTTCGCGCCGGTGGACCGCGCCTGGATGCTGCTCCTCTGCGCGGCGGCCCTCGCCCTCCGTATCAGCGCCTACCGCATGGGTCGGAAGACGAAGGCCGAGCGTCAGCCGCCCAGCCTTCACTGAGGCTGGTTATGCCTGCTCAGGCTCCGTGTAGACAACGCGCCAGAGCGGCATGGCTTCCTCCCGCCCCATGGACGGCACCAGCCCTTCGCCGCAACGGGTGAAGCCGACCTTTTCCAGCACCCGGCCCGACGCCGGGTTATCCTTGGCGTAGCCCGCGTAGATCGGCCCAGTGTGGCCATGGTCGCGCAGGAGGTCCACCGCCAGCCTGGCCGCAATGGTCGCCAGCCCCCGGCCCCGGTGCGCGCGGTTGATGGCATAGCCGATTTCCTTGTCGCCGTCCTCACCCGTAAAATAGCTGACATCGCCCACCAGCACGCCGTCTTCATAAAGCCCGCGCTGGGCGGCTTTGCCCTCGGCTTCCTCGGCCCGGCGGCGCGCGACCCGTTCTGCGGTCCATTTGAGCGTGACCGGGTGCGGCACGGTTCCCGCCATCACCGCGATGGTGGGGTCGTTCAGATGGTCCCAGAAGGCCTCCAGCTCGTCATCCGTGATCGGTTTGAGTTCCAGTGTCATGTCGTGTCTTCTTTCTGCCTTCGGCGCTCATCCGGCGCCTTTTCCCCGCGATAAAAAAAGCCGGGGCAGGACCCCGGCTTTCGTCTTCAGCGATATGGGCTGAACCTTATTTGGGGCGCCGGTATTCGGGCGAACGGACAAGCTTGATATAGCGGTCCCGAAGCTCGGTCTGGCGGGACTTGAGCGCAACCTGCTCACCCTTGATGAAAAGCGCATCCGGGCTGGACATCACTTCAAGCGGGTCACCGTCCCACACCACCACGTCGGCATCCTTGCCTTTGGTGAGCGTGCCGTAGCTTTTGTCGATACCGAAGATCTTCGCGGGGTTAACCGTGAGCGCATCAACGGCGTCAGCCCAGCTCATGCCCATGGCAACGGCGTTACCGGCCGCCTGCACGACGTTACGCGCATTGTGGGTATCAGGCCCCACGAACGCGACCGTCACACCCGCCTTGGTCAGGCGGGCTGCGTTGGTACCGGTAGCGGCGAGGTCGTCAAAGCTGTCCGGCAGGTTCTCCATCGGGTTGAGGACAACCGGGACCTTGGCGGCTGCCAGCTTGTCGGCCACGCGCCAGGCTTCGTCACCGCCAATGAGGATGACATCAAAGCCGTAGCGTTCCTTCAGGCCGATAACCTTCAGGATGTCCGCCTTGCGGTTTGCCGCGACAAGCAGCGACTCCTTATGGGCGAACAGACGCTCAAGCGCCAGGGCGTCGACATCCTTCTTGGCCTTTTCGTCCTTCTTGTCAGCCTTCTTGCCCCGCGGGTCAGCCGCATCCAGCTTGCTGTAGATGGCATCCCACATGGCCGGACGGCTACCACCGCCGGAGCGCGCGCCCCAGGCCGTGACATTGAGGCCGATGAAAGCCGGATCACGGTTGATCTGGTCCGCCTCGTCCCCGAGGTCGATCACCATGCCCTGGCCCATCCACATGTCCTTGCCGCCCGTCAGGTGCACGACCGCGCGGGTCACGCCCTCGATGCGGGTGATCGGGATCAGCGTGGTATCGGGGTTGAAGCCGTTGATCGGATCAAGGCCGATGGTGTGCTGTGCCTTGTCGGCACGGGCATCGTCGAGGTCACCCGACAGTTCGATCTCACCGAGACCAAGCTGGGTCGAGGACACCATGAAGCCCGTGGTGACCCACTTGCCCTTGGCATCGACCGTGCGGTACCCGCCCGGCACGTCGCCGCCTGCGGTGACCGAAACCACCTTGCCGTCAGCGATCAGCACGGTGGCATTTTCCACCTTGCCCTTACCGCCATCGGTGAAGGCCGTGCCGCCGGTGATGGCGATGTTTTCGGCGTGTGCGGTGGTGGCCATAACGGCCGCAAGCGAAACGCCCATCAGAGATTTCAGAATGCTCATTTCACGTCTCCTTCACCGGGCTGGCCGAGTTCGAAATCGACGATCGGCTGATGCGCCTTGTCATGGCGGTCCCAAACGAGGGCGCCGTCGACGAAGGTCTTGTCGGCTTTGGTGTAAACGCTGAACGGATCACCCGACCACAGAACGACGTCGGCATCCTTGCCAACTTCGATGGTGCCGGTTTCCTTGTCGATCCCGAGCGCCTTGGCGGGGTTGAGCGACAGCCATTCCCAGGCCTCGGCCTTGGTAATGCCCAGCCCAACCTTGTTGCCGTCCGCCAGCGTCTTGGCCACTTCCTGGTTCAGGCGCTGGATACCGTACGGGTCATCCGAGTGGATCATCGCGCAGGCCCCGGCCTTGGCGACGAACGGAATGTTTTCGCGGATGCTGTCATAGGCTTCCATCTTGAAGCCCCACCAGTCAGCCCACATGGCGGCGCAGACGCCGTTTTCCTTGAGCTTGTCAGCGATCTTGTAGGCTTCCGTGGCATGGTGGAACGCGGCGATCTTATAATGGAATTCCTTCATCACATCCATCATCACGGCCATTTCATCGGCGCGGTAGCAGTGCATCTGCACACGGATATCACCGCGCAGAACACCGGCCAGCGTATCAAGCTTGAGGTCGCGCTTCGGCGGCAGGACGTCCTTGCCGGCCGCATAGTCGCGCTCATACTTGTCCCACTTGCGCTGGTAGGCTTGGGCGTCGGCCCAGGCCTGGCGGTACCCGGCCACATCGCCCATCAGGGTCGACGGACGGTGCGCGGGCGAGTTTTTGCCTTCGCCGTAAACGCGTTTCGGGTTTTCACCACAGGCCATTTTAAGGCCATACGGGGCACCCGGGAATTTCATGTCCTGAACCGTGCGGCCCGGAACGTTTTTCAGAACCACCGAACGGCCCCCGAACAGGTTCGCGGAGCCCGGCAGGATTTCAAGCGAAGTAACCCCGCCTGCCATTGCGCGGATAAAACCGGCGTCCTGCGGCCAGACCGAATGCTCGGCCCACACGTCCGCGGTAACCGGATCACCGACTTCGTTGCCGTCCGACATGGAGCGCACGCCCGGGCTGGGGTAGACGCCCAGATGGCTGTGTACGTCGATGATACCGGGGGTAACCCAGCGGCCCTTGCCGTCAATGACGTCGGCGCCATCAGGGGCGGTTACGTCCTTGCCGAAGGCCTTGATCTTGCCGCCGTCCAGAAGGATCGATGCGCCGTCAATTTCACCACCTTTACCGTCAAGAAGCGTGACGTTGGTGATCAGCGTCGCCTTGCTCGGCAGCGGTGTGTAGGTTGACGGGAACGGATCCCGGTTGATGCTTACATGGGCCCCTTGCTTCTCGCTCGGCTGGCATGCCGCGACACTCAAACCGAGTGCGGCAACAGCAAGACCAGCGAGGAGCCGGCGGCCCCTGTTGTTTGTTGTCCTCATTGCATAATCTCCCATACTCTGCCGCCCACCAGGCAGAGGCCGCGCGAGCCTAGCAGCCACGCGGCTGACTTGTCACTAGTCCCCGCCACAAAGTTTGACGAAAATAACATAAACGTGAAACCCCGGTTTCATGAAAGTCCCTCACAAAAGGGATGACATTCTAAGGATATCTGCACCACCGGCACAGATTCACCCGTTGTTAACTGAGACCTGACATGGTACGTCCCCGTGAAAGGCCGCTCAGGCCTCTTGCCGAGAGAGGTGGCAAGCACTGGAAATTTGGCAGTCCATCCCTATATACGGGACGAGAGAGGTTGCCTGGGGGTCGCAAGGTAGCTGAGGTAGTGAGTTGCGACTGAAAACTATCATATCATTGAGCGGCTTGGCCCTTGCCATGGGGCTTGCGTCTGCTGAGGCCACACCCCGTACCGAACGTGGGCAAAGTATCTTCATGCAGTGCGCCAACTGCCATACCCTGACCAAGGGCGGCAGGACCATTTATGGCCCCAACCTTCATAACATCATCGGCCGCCGAATCGCGTCAATGCCTGGCTTCGACTATAGCCCGGCGCTGTCTGCCGAGGGCGGCATTTGGACAGTCAAGAAGCTGGACCGTTTCCTCGCCCGGCCGCAGATGGCGGTCAAGGGCACGCACATGACCTTCAAGGGCCTTTTGAACCCGCATGACCGGGAAGACCTGATCGCCTGGCTTGAAGCCGTACAGGCGCACAAGGCCCCGCCGGTATCCCCCAGCCTGATCAGCCAGATTCTGGACAAGGGTGACCCGGTGCGCGGGCAAAAGCTGTTCCGGCCCTGCACGGTTTGCCACAGCTATGAAGCCGGGGCGAAAAACAAGATCGGCCCCAACCTCTATGGCGTGGTTGGCCGCCCTGTCGCCAGCGCGCCGGGCTTCCACTATAGCGCGCGCCTCAAGGAGCATGGCGGTTTCTGGACACCCGAAACGCTCAACAGCTTCATGACCGAGAAAAAGCCCTTCGGGCAAGGCTCGCACCTGGCGTTCAAGAAGCTCGGCAAACCATCCGACCGGGCCGATATCATCGCCTACCTCAAGTCACTGTCGCCGGAATACCGCGAGAGTACAGGCCGCGTGCATGAAGGGCCGATCGCAACCCGGCCTTAAGGGTGCGCCGCATTCGCCCCCTTCAAAGCAAAAGCCCGGCAGTCACCTGCCGGGCTTTCTTTGTTTCCGAAGGTCGGCCTGAAGACCAGCCTGAATATCAAACGGGGCTTAGTGTACCCCGTGCATCCCCTTCTTCAGGATCGGGGTGATGACGAGAAGGAACACGCCAACGCCAATCGCGAACAGGCCAATGCTGTTGTACATATGCATCGTGGCCGGAACATCCAGCTTGTCAGCCATACTGTGAGGACCATCCGTCCCGATGAGCGACGAAATCTTGCCCGCGGCCCAGTTACCCAGCGAGGTAAACAGGAACCAGGTACCCATAACGAGGCCGACGATTTCCGGCATCGCCAGCTTGGTCACCATCGACAGGCCAACCGGGCTGAGGCACAGCTCACCCCAGGTCATGGCCAGGTAGATAACGACCATCCAGAAGAAGCTGCGGTTCGGACCGTCCTGAAGGCCGAGGCCGAAAGCCAGCGCCACATAGCCGAGGCCGACAATCAGCATCCCGAGGGCGAATTTAGCCGGGGTGGACGGTTCCCACCCGCGCCGTGACAGCGCACTCCAGAACCAGGCGAACACCGGGGCGAACACCACGATGAAGACCGGGTTCATGGTCTGAACCTGCGAGGCAAAGAAATGGAAGCCAAAGACATCGAGATCGAACTGCTGGTCAGCCAGCAGCGTCAGGCTGGAGCCCTGCTGTTCAAAGAGCGCCCAGAAGAAGGGCTGTACGAAGATCAGCACACAGGCCACCAAGAGGCGCTCACGGCCAACCTTGCCGCCGCGCATGAAGCCGTAACCGATGATGACCACCAGCATGGCAAGGCCGATGAAGGTCAGCGATTGACCAACCACATTCTGGTACTGGACGACTTTCCACATGACGGCGACGAGGACGAGACCAACGAAATAAATGAGATATTCCTTGGTCAGGAAACCGGCGACCTTTTCCTTGAGCGCTTCGCTCGGCGGGTCGGCACGGCCTTCCAGAAGCGGCTGCCCCACAAGGAAGATCACGAGGCCAAGCAGCATCCCGATACCGGCGATGGCGAAGCCATAGTTCCAGCCCCAGGCTTCCCCGGCATAGCCCACCAGCATCGTGGCGAACAGCGACCCAAGGTTGATGCCCATATAGAAGATGGTGAAACCGCCGTCACGGCGCGCATCCTTCGGGCCATAAAGCTGGCCGACGATGGTGGAAATATTGGCCTTCAGGAAGCCGACACCCACGATGTTGAGCGCCAGCGCCAGGAAGAACAGGTTCAGATAGAAACCGTCCCTGACGATATGGCCGTTCACATCCTCAGCCGGTGCCCCGGTGACCGCCAGCAACAGCTGGCCGATGGACAAGAGCAGCCCGCCATAAACCACTGCCTTGCGGCTGCCCAGATACCGGTCGGCCATATAGCCACCAAGGATCGGCAGCAGGTATACGAGGCCGGTGTAGCCGCCATAGATCAGGCTGGCTTCGGAAGCGCCGAACAGGAAGTGCTTGGTGAGATAGAGAATAAGGATGGCGCGCATGCCATAATAGGCGAAGCGCTCCCACATTTCGGTCATGAACAGCACGCCGAGGCCAATCGGATGGCCCAGGAGCTCGCGCTCTTGCGAACCGGTTTTATCAACCGTATCGGTCATTGTTTCCCCTTGGTCTTTATGTTTGGGCCGTCTTGCGGCCTTCCCCGTCACCCCTTTTGCCGGGGTGTTTCGCTTTACAAACCATAAATTGGCGAAGCGCGGAAGCAAAATTGGCCCACCCCCGCCATTTTTCTGATGTCACGGACAAACTGAGCTTATGTCAGGCTGACTTTCAGCTGCCGCTCAATCGTGGGCGTGCGGGCCGATATGGGCATCGAGGAAATCGAGCGCGGCCTGATAATAGGTGCGGCGGTCCTCAGGCTTCGTCAGTTGATGCCGGGCGCCCTTGAGCGTGATGAAATTGAAATCCTTATGGTATTTATGCAGCATCAGCGCCATCTGCCGCCCTTCCTCATAGGGCACGTTACCATCCTCCGTGCTATGAAGCATGAGCACCGGGGTGCGCACCAGGCTGGCGCGGTAAAGCGGCGACAGGCGGCTGAGCACATAATCCGACTGATGGCCGCGGATGCGCGGCACCGTCAGCTTGTAAAAGCGGTGCTTTTCCAGAAACGCGATCAGGTGCGGGATGGACGTCACGCCATTGAGGCTGACCGCGCAGGCATAAAGGTCATAATCCTTGATCGAGGACATCAGCGCCGCATAGCCGCCGTAGGAGCCGCCCATCACGCACAGGCTGCCTGCCTTTGCCCGGCCGGTCTTCACCAGCCATTCGCCCGCGGTGCGGACATCATCCTGCATGTCACGGCCCCATTCACCGTAGCCCGCGCGGCGCCAGGCCTCGCCGAAGCCGCTGGAGCCGCGGAAGTTGGGCTGCAGCACCGTGTATCCCGCCGCGGTGAGCCAGGTGACAAGCGGATCATAGCCCACCGACGCCCGGCTGACCGGCCCGCCATGGACCAGCACCACCGCCCGGCCCGTCGCCCCGTCCTTCGGCACGCTGAGGACGGCGTGCATTTGCTGCTGCCCCTTCTTGCCGACGGGGATCCACACGCCACTCTCCTTGGGCGCGGGCCAGCTATCCTCCGCTGTGTCGTGCGGGATGGCGTTCAGTGTGTCCGCGTCCCGGTCATAGAGATAATAGCGGATCGGCCCCCTGGGGTTATAGCTGTGATAAAGCTCCCGTCTGCCATCCCGGCTGGAGCCGAACAGCCCCAGGTGATGGACACCCAGGCGGCCCGCAACCGTCGAAAGCTGGCGGCGCGTATTGCCCTGCCAGATGATCTCCCGGGTGCCGTCGGCGGTGAAGGAGGCGCCCACCGCCAGGTCGGTTTCCGGGTCGAGGATCGCCGCCGCCATATCGAAGCGGCCATCGCCCGCCAGCTTCTGGAGCATGGTGCCCGAGCGGATATTCATGCGCCAAAGCTCGCGGGTGTTGCTGGCGTGGCCCGACAGCACCAGCGCGGTCGCCCCGCCCGCCTCAACCGCCAGCACATCCAGGGGCGGGTCCTTGAAATAGTCATGATCGGCGATCTTGCGCCAGCTGCCGTCGGCCTGACGGCTGTAGAGAAGCTGCCGCCGCCCGCGGAAGCCTTCCCCCAAGGCCACCTGCCCGCTGGGCGACGCCCACCAGCGGATCACCGGTTTCCAGGCGCTGACCACCTTGCGGCTTTCGCCGGTGACGGCATTGACCCGGTAGACCGCCGGGTAGCCTTCAACCGCGTCATCCTCCCACTGCATCAGGATGGTGGTCGGGTCATCCGGCAAGGCGGAGAGCAGCACCGGTGGCAGGTCCTCAGGCCGCGGGCCGCCGTGTTCAATGAGCGGGCGCAGGCGGCCGATATGGGCGTCATAGAGCACGAGCCCATGTTCATTGAGCGAGATCAGCAGCCGCCCACCGCCGACCCAGGCCAGCCAGTTAAGCTCCGCCCGGTCATAGGGCAGCACATCGGCGCTTTCCGGTTTCTTGGCCGCATTCCAGACCACCAGCGCCTGCTGGTCGCCCTTACGCTTGAGCGCAGCGAGATAATGCCCGTCGGATGATAGCGACACCGCGGCATAAAGCGCCGGGCGGGTCAGTTCAGTGAGGAGCTTGGGATCGCCTGTGGCGCGCGCGGGCACGGAGGCCCAGACCATGAGCCCCACAAGCACACTCCACCGCATCCACACGACCATACGCAACATGAGGATGAGAATAGCACGCCGCCTTTAAAAGCCAAGGCGGCGCACGCAGGCTGAGCGGGCTTTCCCGCTGGCCTCACGCCGATTTGATCCTATATTTCATACTGGCTGTTCCAGTAATTCTGGTACAGAATGGATTTCAGCCCTTGGGGAAGGGCCAGAAGGGAAGACTTCATGTCGACACAGTGGCGGGTGATAAAACCGTCTGACATCCTGAGCCGTGAGGAATCACACCAGCTGCGCCAGCGTTCCGACCTGAGGGGCGCCTGGATGATGCTGCACTGCTGGGGGCTGATCGCGCTTTCCATGGCGCTCTATGCCTGGCGGCCCGGCGTATGGACCTTCCTGATCGCGCTGATCGTTGTCGGCGGGCGCCAGCTTGGCCTCGCGATCCTGATGCATGAAGGCAGCCACGGCATGCTGTTCAAGACCCGGCGCCTCAATGAAGCCGTCAGCCAGTGGTTCGCGGCCTGGCCGCTTCTCCTGAATATGGAAAATTACCGACGCCGCCACATGGCGCACCACCGCTTCACGAGGACCGACGAAGACCCGGAAAATTACCTCTACACCCCGTTCCCGGTGTCGAAGACCAGCATGGCGCGCAAGATCCTGCGGGACCTGACCGGTATCGTTTTCCTGCGCACACAGGTCGGCATCTTCCGCTATATCGCGGGCGAGAAAGACGGCCGCCTCACGCGCCTCAAGGCCTTCTATGGCGGTCCGGTCCTGTTCTACGCCCTGTTCATCACGGGCTTCGCGCTCGCCGGGCGGCTGGATATCTTCCTTCTGTGCTGGCTCATCCCCCTGATGACCACCCAGCAGTTTTTCCTGCGCATCCGCAATATCGCCGAGCACGCCACCGTGCCGGACCTTGAGAACCCGCTGAAGAACAGCCGCACCACGCTCGCGAACCCGCTTGAGCGCCTGACCTTCGCGCCCTATTTCGTCAACTATCATATCGAACATCACATGCTGCCCTTCGTGCCGTGCTGGCGGCTGAGGCAGGTCCACAAGATCATGGAAGACAAAGGCTTCGCGGGCGAGATGGAAATCCGCCCCGGCTATCTGGATATCATCAAACTAAACGCCGCCGCGTAACACGCAGGCGGTCACAAAGGCCCTGCAATCTGCAAATGCCACCCGTCGGGGCCGAGGGGAGAAAACATGCATTTCACATTCACGGACGCCCTGTGGGCGATAGGCGCGCTTGTTCTGGTGGTTTTCCTCTATACCGCCATCAAGAAAAGCCTGGCCTTCTACCGGCTGGCCAGCTTCTACAAGCCCGCCAACCTCATAGAGAGCTTCCGCCACGCGAAGGACAATTTCCCCACCCACACGGTCCATAAGGGTGAGACGATCTCCGCGCTCAAGTATGCGGACGAAGAGGTCACCCTGCCGGACACTTACCCCTTCCGCGGCAAGCAGATGTCGATCAGCGCCTTGATGGATGACACCGACACAACCGGCCTTCTGGTGATGCGAAACGGCACCGTGCTTTATGAGCACTATTTCCTGGGCGAGCAGGCGAGCGACCGGCACCTGCAGTTTTCGGTGTCCAAATCCTTCCTGTCAGCGCTTGTCGGCATCGCGGTCCATGATGGGCTCATTGGCAGCATTGACGAGCAGGTCACCAAATACCTGCCGGAGATGAAAGGCACGGGCTATGACGGCGTCAGCATCCGCGACGCGCTGACCATGTCGACCGGGATCAAATTCACCGAGGATTACGCCGACCTGCGCTCCGACGTGAACCGCATGTCGATGGCGATCGGCATGGGCGGCTCGCTCGATGAATTCGCCAAGTCGCTCAAGCGCGACCGTGAGCCCGGCACCTATAATGACTATATCAGCGTCAACAGCCATATCCTGGGCATGATCCTGACCCGCGTTACCGGCAAAACCCTGGCCGAGTATCTCGAGGAGAAGCTCTGGAAGCCCATGGGCATGGAACAGGACGCTTATTATCTGGTGGACGGCAAAGGCATGGAAGTGGCGATGGGCGGCCTGCAGGTGTGCCTGCGCGATATGGCGCGCTTCGGCCAACTGTACCTCAACAAGGGCCGCTGGGGCGACAAGCAGCTTGTGCCGGAAGCCTGGGTCACCGAATCCGTCACGCCGAACGCGCCGCACCTGATGCCGGGACACAACAACCCGCTCTCCAGCTCGCCATTCGGCTACGGCTTCCAGTGGTGGACGCCGGTGGAACCGCATGGCGATTTCACTGCCGCAGGCATCTACCACCAGTTCATCTATGTCGACCCGACAACCGGCATCGTTATCGCCAAGACCAGTTCCAACAAGGGCTTCAATGACCCGAAAAACGCCGACCAGAAGGAAATGATCATCACCGCGATGCAGGCAATCTCTGTCGGCCTCGGCGCCGGTGAAGAAGCCCCAGCCCAAGCTGTGGCTGGCGAATAGGCATAAGCAGGGGTAAGCTGGGGCCATGCTTCTTCATGTTTACACCATTACCCGCTATGGCCCCGCCGCGCTTATCCTGCTCGCGCTGCTGTGGGGCGCCTTGCGGATCGGCTATCTGGCATACGCCCAGCGCGTGTCGGTGCTGGCCGTGCTCCGCCGGAAGAAAAGCCCGGTCGAACGCTGGCTGATGGCGGTCGCCATCGTGCTGGATGCCTACCTGCTGGCCCGTGCCTTATACCCACCGCTTGATCTCATGGTGTTCGCCGCACCCTCGCCCAAGCCGCATTGGGGGGTGGCGGTGATGGCCATCGGCATCGCCATCGCCGTCCTCAGCCAGGTGGATATGGGCACCGCATGGCGAATCGGCGTGCCGGAAAAGAAGGAACGCAGCCAGGCGCTCATTACCCGGGGGTTGTACCGTTTCAGCAGAAATCCGATTTATGTGGGCATCATGATCTTCATTCTCGGCAGCGTCATCGCCCTCCCCGGCCCCATCACGATTCTGAGCCTGATCCTAAGCTGGCCGCTCATTAACAGGGTCATTGATGCCGAAGAAACCTTCCTCCGGGATGCCTTCGGGGAGGAATACACCGCCTACTGCGTAGCCACACGCCGCTGGCTCTGATTTGCCCGTCGCCGTATTCCCTTGCAATTTCAAGTGAAAGCGCACATATAGGGTGCATACGTTTCTGCCGTCTTGGCTATCTGATCTCCCGGCATTGCCGGATTTGCTTGGCTACCCCGATACTGCAAACGTCTGTCCCGACCCGCATGGTGCGGTGGGACTTTCGCCCGTTTGCATTAGCTACGGGTCCAACACAAAGACAGAGAAAGGACTTACCATGGCTGTAGGTACCGTAAAATTCTTCAACTCCACCAAAGGTTTTGGCTTTATTACCCCGGATGAAGGCGGCAAAGACGCTTTCGTACACATTTCCGCGGTTGAGCGTTCGGGTCTGTCGACCCTCGATGAAGGCCAGAAGGTCTCCTTCGAACTGGAAACCGGCCGTGACGGTCGCGAATCCGCAACCAACCTGTCGCTCGCTTAATGCTTTGGTGACTGTCTGCACCGGATGGTGCGGGCCATAAAATACGAAAAGCCGGGGTTTTCCCCGGCTTTTTTCTTTGGAGCCAAGCCGGACGAAACCGCCCGGCCTGTTCCTTAGCCCTCCAGCTTGGGCATCGGCGCGTCGGTGGTGCGGCAGCCGTAAATCATGCCCTTGCCGTCTTTCGACTTGTCGACAACGAAGGCATCGGTGCCCGACGGGCAGCTGAAGCTGTCGCGGTCGCCGTCCGGCAGCGTCACGGTCATGTGGCTTTCACCGCTGGAGGCGTCGTAACCGTGGACGCCGTCCCCGATGTTCACATCACAGGCGCCGAGCGTAAGGGCAGCGGCAGACACAATAAGGGCGTTAAGTGCTTTCATGGGAAGTTCCTCGCTTGTCAGTCGTGTTTAAGTTTTTGGTTTATGAATCTTCCTTACCGCCGCCTTCTGCGTTTGGCAAAGGTTTTTCCGGCTGATCGTCGGAGATCTCCTCTTCTTCCGGCATGTTCTCGCCCCCCGTTACCGCTTCGGGCACTGGCACCGGCGCACGTAACAGGCTGAACACCGTCAGCGTGCGGTCGACGAAATCCTCGAACCCCGCTTCGCCGCCCTTGTTGGCGCTGATATGGATGCTGGCGATCGAGCGGCTTTCAAAGCTCGCCTTCACCAGTTTCGCAAGCGTCTCGGCCTTCAGGGCCGTATCCATGATGACAAGCTCGATATTGCTGGGCTTGAGGAGCCGGCGCACTTCCTTCTCCTCGCTCGCCACAAACAGGCGCGCGCCGAAGCGCGCGCCAATGATCAGAAGCGGCGTCGGCAGGACCGGTCTCATACGGCACAGAAGAACGTCCATGAAGCCCCCATCCGCGGGGGCCAAGCCCCGGCGTTACAGTTCGGCCCGCAGCCCGACCCGGACGGACCGCGGCATCGCGACCGTTTCAAGCCCGGTGGCCGAAAGCGCGGACACCACGCGGGTATCCAACAGGTTTTCGGCCGACGCTGTCAGGCTGAGGCTCTCCGTAATGCGTAACGTGCCGAAGGCGGCAAGTGTGAACACGGACCCGATCCGGCGGGTGTTCTGATCGTCATCATACACCGCACCCAGGTAGCGCCCTTCGGCCGCCACCTGCCAACGGTGGCCGTCATCATAGCGCACGGTCAGGCTGCCGCTGTGGCGCGGGGTCTGCACCGGCTGGTTGCCGACCAGCTCCGGCATGGCGGCAAAGCGGGTGATGCGCGCGCGAGCATAAAGATAGCGCCCAAGGAACGACCAGCCGCTGTCGAGCCGCACATCGGCCTCGGCCTCCACCCCGTCGGTGACGCTTTCGTCGATGTTGCTGCGCTGGCGCAGAACGCCGCCCGCAGGCACATAGCCGCCCAGCGGGAAGAAGCCGGGGCCATAGCCCACGGTCACGTTGCCGACACCGTCCTTCAGCCAGTTGCGGTAATAGGTCAGGCCAAGGCGGAAGTTATAAAGCGGCTGGTAATCGAGCCCCGCTTCGACGCCGTACAATTTTTCAGGCACCAGGTTTGGGTTGGCTTCGGTGATGTCATTGCCCACGCGGAAGGGGCGGTAATATTCATTGATCGTCGGCAGGCGCCAGCTTTTATAGGCTGCCGCGCGCAAATCCAGGTCGTCCGACAGCTCATAGTCCGCGCCCACCCGGCCCGATGCCTGCCAGCCAGCGCGCGCAGGCACATCGTCCGACCGGGTGACAGCGCTGCTTGCAAGGTCGGTTTCCAGCCGCACGCCATTATAGCTGCGCCACCGGTCGAGCCTGAGCGTGGCAGAGAGGCTGCCCCGGTCATAGTCCGCTTTGGCTTCCATATAGCCGCCGACCGTCCACTGGTCGCCGCCCGCGTGGCGATTGCGCGTGAAGCCCGCACCGAGGTTGCGGAAATGCTCATTGGTCTCACCCGACAGTTTGCGGGCGTCGATCCCCACCTCAAGCGCACCCTTCTTGAGCCGCGCGAGGAAACCGGCGCCGTGGGCGGGCATGTGATATTGGTCCAGCACCAGGCGCTCGTCATTGCGGGCATCATCGACCGCGGCGAAGCTGTTCTGGAAGCTGCGGCTGCGCCAGTAGGCCACCAGCTCATAGCCCGGCGCACCATCTTCCTCCTCATGCAGGAGGCGCACGCTGGCGTCGACCGCATCGGTGTGGTTGACCGACAGCACGAGGCCGTTGGTGCGGTTCTCCCGGAACCAGCGCACCGTGCCTTCAAGCTGGCTGCCGTCCGAAAGCGTCATGCCGCCGCGGAAGCTGACCCGGTTCATATCGCTCGCCGCCTTCACATCGGCGGAGCCGCGCTGGTCCGCGGGCACGATATAGAAGCCGTCAGTGCGGAAGTGCCCGCCGGCCAGCGCGAAAAAGCCGTCATCAAGCGCCACGTCAGCCGACGCGGAGGCCGAAACGCTGCCAAAATTGCCGTACGACCCGGCGGCGCGAACAGCGCTTTCGGTGATGGGGCGGGAGCGCAGGTCCAGGCTGCCGGCCAACGCCTCAGCCCCGTAAGCGCCGGGGCTGCCGCCCTTCATCACCGTCACTTCACCCAGCGCACGCGGGTCGATCGCCGACCAGTAAACCCAGCCGCCGAACGGGTCATTGAGCGGCACGCCATCGAGCGTCACCAGCACCCGGCCCGCGGCGTTGGCGCCGATGCCGCGCATGGTCAGGCCTTGGGTGGTCGGGTGTGCGCTCAAGCTGTCCGCGCGGCGGTACAAGCCGACACCGGGCACCGCGCCCAGAAGCTGGTCCAGCCGCGCCATGGGGGCGCCTGCCGCCACATCGACGCGTGTGACCGCCTGCCCGCTGTCCGCGGACTTCAGGCGCGGGGCCGTGACGATCACATCATCGAAGGATGTCGCGGTCTCGTCAGTTGCGGACCGCGGGGAGGCGCACAGCGCGGCGGGCGCGCACGTCATCAGCGCTGACAGCACCGCCGTGGTTTTCAAAATGGGTGCGAACATAGGTGGCAATTTCGGCAATATCATCGTCGCTCAACTCGGAAAAAGACGGCATTTCGTTGGAATAGTCGCTCTCATCCATCGGGATGATGGCGCTGCCGTGAAGGATCATGTCAATGACCGCGCCCTTCTCGCCGTTCGCACGCTCGCTGTCAATCAAAGCAGGCTGCATCATCGGCACGCCGCCGCCGTCCGCCTGGTGGCAGCCGCCGCAATTGGCCATATAGAGCGCATGGCCCTTGTCGGTACTGGCAGCGAAGGCGGGCCCAGAAAGGCCCGCCGCGAGCGTTAGGATCGCAAGCTTATTTACCCACATAGGTCACCCGGTAGATACGGCCGCCATGGACGAGGCTGGAAATATAGAGCGCGCCATCCGGCCCTTCGGCGAGGCCGGTCGGGCGGCTATAGGCATCGCGCGGGCTCATGATCGGGCCTTTCCCCGCGAAGCCGTTCGCGAAGGTTTCCCACTGGCCGGTGATGTTGCCCTTTTTGTCCATCGGCACATAGACGACGCGGTAACCTTGCTGCGGTTCCGGCGCGCGGTTCCAGGAGCCATGGAAGGCGATGAAAGCGCCGGTCTGATAATGCGCGGGCCAGGTGCCGGTGCGGCGGAACAGCAGGTCGTTGGGCGCCCAGTGGCCGGGGAAGCCGATCAAAGGCATCTGGCCCGGGCGGTCCGCCGGGGTTTTACCGTCGCCGCCATATTCCGGCATCTTCATGCGCTTGCCCACATGCTGATCATAATAGCTGTAGGGCCAGCCGAGGTTGGCGCCTTCTGCCACCTTGTGGAATTCCTCACCCGGCAGGTCGGCGCTTTCCTTGGGCGAATAATACTGCGGGAAAAATTCAGCCAGCTGGTCGCGCCCGTGCATGGCGAGATAGAGCGAATTCACATAGGGGTTCCAGTCCAGCGCCATGGCGTTGCGGATACCGGTGGCATAACGTTCGGCTTTCGCCTGTTCCTGCATGGTCTTATCGGCGTCAAAGCGCCAGATACCGCCGTAACTCTCGAGAATCGGGCACGGATCCATACCCTTGGAGCCCTTCTGGCGCATCTTTTCCATGCAGGCGTTCGAGGGCGCGCCAACATTGACATAGAGATGCCCGGCATCATCGAAGGTGAAAGGCTTGGCGGAATGCTGGCGCTGGCGGGTGAAGCCACCGACGATCAGCTCCGGTTTCGTGGTCGGGATACCAGCGTCCGGCAGCTTCCAGCGGATGATGCTGACGTCGGTGCTATAATAGAGGTGGCCATTATGGATACCCACACCGGTGCCGCGTAAACCCTTGGCGAAATAGAGCTTTTGGTCAGCGACGCCATCGCCGTTATCGTCATGGAGAGCAACCGCGCCGAAGCCCTTTTGCGGCCGCATCAGCGCCACATACACCCAGCCAGAGGGCGACACCGCCATATGGCGCGCCCGGCCGATTCCGGCAGCGAAGACGTCGACTTTAAAGCCTTCCGGCACGCTGATGACAGGCGCGGCTTTTTCTGTCGCAGCTGGTGCTGCTGTCGGTACCTGGGCTGTTGCAGGTGCAACAGGGGCGAGGCTCAGGCAGGCAAACGCGACCCCCGCGGTAAAAATCTCTCTGATCACGATATTCCCCCTTGATCCGGTGAACTTTACCTATAGCCCATCCGACCCGGTTTCGAAAACAACAAGAAAGTGATAATCAATCTGAACGCGCAAACAATCCGGACGGACCCCGGACACATGAGGAATCACCCGCGCATGAAAATCGAGCCTATCGAAAGCCTGAAACCGCACCTGCCCGCCCTTCAGAAATTGCTGATCGACACGGTGGCGGACGGTGCGTCCATCGGCTTCCACGCCCCGCTGCCGGAAGAAGACGCGGCGGCCTACTGGCACGCGGTCGAACGCCAGCTTGCGGACGGCAGCAAGCTGATGCTGGTCGCATCTGAAAGCGGCACCGTGCTGGGCACGGTTCAACTGGCGCTTGAGATGCGCCCGAACGGCCGTCACCGCGCTGAAGTGCAGAAGCTGATGGTCGCCCCCGCCGCGCGCGGCAAGGGCACCGCAAAGGCGCTGATGGCCGCGCTCGAGCAGGCGGCGCACGATGCCGGGCGCACGCTTCTGGTGCTGGACACCCGCCGGGGCGACATCGCCGACGGGCTATACGAACGCTTGGGCTACACCCGCGCGGGCATCATCCCCGATTATGTGATAGACACCGGCGGCGTTGTGACCGACACCTGCATCTTCTATAAACATCTGAAATAACCCCTGACATCTGGACCCCCGAATGACCTTCAACAGCCCCAATGCCGAAACCTACGACCTTCTGATGACCCGCCGCAGCGTGAAAGCGCGGGAGATGGTCGGCCCCGGCCCGGACCGGGCAGCGATGGAAAAAATCCTCGCCGCCGGGGCGCGCGTGCCGGACCACGGCAAGCTGAGCCCCTGGCGCTATATCGTGCTGACCGGTGCGGACCGTGAGCCCCTGGGCGAGTTGATCGCCCGCGCGCTCATTGAAGAGAATGAAACCAACCCGGCGGTAGCCGAGAAGATGAAAGGCTACGCGACGCAAGGCCCGACCCTTCTGGTGGCGATCTCATCCCCCAAGGAAAACGCGCCGATCCCGGTGTGGGAGCAGGAGCTGTCCGCGGGGGCCGCGTGCCAGAACATGCTGGTGGCGGCGACCGCGCTTGGCTATGTCGGCTGCTGGCTGACCGGCTGGGCGTCCTATAGCCCGACGGTGAAGGCGGGCCTCGGCCTCGCTGAACACGAGAAGATCGCCGGCTTCATCTTCTTCGGCAACCAGGCGAAGGCGCCGACCGAACGCCCGCGCCCGGCGCTTGAGGACGTCGCCCAGTGGGGCTGGCCTGAGTAATCATGCCCGTGAGCCCCGCATACCGGCCGGAAACGGCCTTCCTGACCCTCGGCGAAGGCTTCGCCGACCCGGTCGAGGCCGCCCAGTTCCCGGAGACCAAAATCCGCTTCCGCAATGACCGCGCGGCGGCGGAGGTCGGCCTCGCGGACCTGACGGACGACGAATGGGCCGCCCATTTCGGCCGCTTCGCCCCCCTGCCCGGCAGCCTTGAGAAACCGCTGGCCCAGCGCTACCACGGCCACCAGTTCCGGGTCTATAACCCCGAAATCGGCGACGGGCGCGGCTTCCTGTTCGCGCAACTACGGGACACGCAGAACCGCCTGATGGACCTGGGCACCAAGGGCAGCGGCCTGACACCTTTTAGCCGCACGGCGGACGGACGGCTAACCCTGAAGGGCGGCGTGCGCGAGATCATGGCGAGTGAGATGCTCGAGGCCCTCGGCACCTACACCAGCCGCACTTTCAGTATCATCGAGACCGGCGAAAGCCTGATGCGCCATGACGAGCCCTCGCCCACGCGTTCCGCCGTCATGACCCGGCTGACCCACGGCCATATCCGCATCGGCACCTTCCAGCGCCACGCGTTTTACACGGACACCGAGCGGCTGGAAAAGCTGGTCGACTATTGCCTCACGCACTATTACGGCGTCACCCCGAAAGGCAGCGCCGCCGACCGCGCGCTCGACCTGCTGGGCCGGGTGAGCGAACGGGTGGCCCGCCAGGGTGCGGACCTGATGGCGGCGGGCTTCGTGCACGGCGTCCTCAACACCGACAATATCAACATCACCGGCGAGATTTTCGATTTCGGCCCCTGGCGCTTCCTGCCGACGCTGGAGCTTGGCTTCACCGCCGCCTATTTCGATGAGACCGGGCTTTATGCTTACGGGCGGCAGGCCGATGCCCTGCACTGGAACATCTACCAGCTTGGCGGCGCGCTGGCCGACCTTGCGCCCGAAGACGCGCTCAAGGACGTGCTGGCGCCGTTCCCGCACCAGTATGTCGCCGCGCTCAGGACCGCGCTGATGAAACGGCTGGGGCTGAAGCCCAAGGATGATGCGGCGGACGATGCCATGCTCACGCTGGTCAATAATTTCATGCTGGAAGAGGACGTGGGCTATGAGCGCTTCTTCTTCGACTGGTACGGCGGGGCCGCGAGCCTCGACCGCGCGATGAAAAGCCCGGAGGCCGCGCGCTATAACGCCGAGAAATGGCAGGACATGAAAGCCGCGCTGATGGCCTACGGCCCGGCACGCGACAACGCCCTCAGCCACCCCTACTTCGACCGCGCCGAGCCCTGCACCATGCTGATCGACGAAGTGGAGGAGATATGGGCCCACATCGCCGAGCGTGACGACTGGCAACCGCTCTATGACAAGATCGACCGCATCAGGGAAATGGGTGAGGCGCTGAAGGGCTAACCCTCTTCCCTTCGTCATGCTGAACTTGTTTCAGCATCCATGGACCCTGAAACAAGTTCGGGGTGACGGTGGGTTCTATCTACCTTGTCATACCGGTTTTGCGAAGCTGGCGTGACATGGGTGTTTTCTGAGAGTTTCGCAGCACAAGCATTTCCACTTTGTCCTGTCATTCCCACATGGTAAGCGGGATGCAACCATGCCATGAACGAGGGGGATTTCATGCAGTGCTTTAACCATCATGACCACGCAGCCGTCGCCACATGCAAGGCCTGCCACAAGGGCGTTTGCCCGGACTGCGCACGGGAGAACGAGGCTGGCATCAGTTGCGACAATGACGCATGTGCCAATGGGGCAGAACAGACAGCCACGGTCATGCGCATGAGCGCGCAAGCCATTGCCCGTCGGTCGTCATGGCGATCCCCCTCGGTTTTGGGCGGTATGCTGGCAGGAATCTGTATCACCGCCATGGGCGGCTTCCTCATGATTGGAGGCGACAAGGCCGGAGGCCCCCTCATCGCCCTGATGGGTATCGGCCTCATCGGCATGGCCATGTCCATGAAATTCAGGCGGTCCCGCTGAATGAAACCCGCTCTCGCCTTCTGCGTCGCGCTCATGCTGTCCGGCTGTGCGAACCTTGGTGGACTGGTGTGCAGCACACGGTCAGACGGATCGCAGATTGCTGATTTGAAGGCGGACAGTTGCCGGGGCAACCGGCAGTCGGCCTTCGCGCTCGGCTGGGCCTATGAAACCGGCAAGGGCGTGGAGAAGGATGAGAAGCTGGCGGTGCGCTATTATAAGCAGGCCGCCGCCGCTTCAAGCGGCCAGACCTACATTTACGTGCCGCCCGCAGGTGACGTAGCAGGCTATACCATGCCGGTTAATTCAGGCCCGGCGAGCCCCGGCCTTGCCGAAGCGCAATACCGCCTCGGCCTCATGTACCGGGATGGGCGCGGGGCGCGGGTGAACCTGTCCAGAGCGCGCAAATATCTGGGCATGGCCGCCAAACAGGGCCACCCTGATGCCGCCAAGGCACTGGCGGATTTGGCCGCTCATTAGTCCAAAAAACTACATTTCATTGTCATTCGCCGACTTGATCGGCGAACCCAGGAACACGGAATTTACCGGTTAAAGGCTGTGTTCCTGGACCCTCCGATCAAGTCGGCGAATGACGAAGGTAGAGGGTTACCCCGCCGCTTTCGCTTCATCGACCTCCGGGAACAGCTCGTTCATGGCGACGGAGCGGCCGTTGCCGAGCGAGAGGCGGGCGTGGTGGCGGGTCAGGCCGCGCGGGCCGTCGACGCCGCAGCTGTGGGCGATGATCTCGATCTCCTTGTGCATATTCTGCGCATAATGCGCCACGCGCACCGCCTTGTTGGCGGGGTCGAGGCCATACTGAAGCTTCTTGTTATGGGTGGTGATACCGGTCGGGCAGGTGTTGGTGTTACAGCGCAGCGACTGGATACAGCCGAGCGCGAACAGGAACCCGCGCGCCGAATTGACGAAATCCGCCCCGGCGCAGTAGGCCCACGCCACCTCGGACGGGTTCACCAGCTTGCCGGACGCGCACACCTTGATCCGCTCACGCAGCCCATGGCGCTTGAGCGTATCGACCAGAAGCGGCAGGCTTTCCTTGAGCGGCATGCCCATATTGTCAATCAGGCTCATGGGCGCCGCACCCGTGCCGCCGTCGGCGCTGTCGATGGTGATGAAATCCGGCGCGCTTTCGGCCCCGCGTTTCTTGATGGCTTCACACAGGTCATCAAGGAAGCTGTTGCCACCCATCACCGCCTTGAAGCCCGTCGGCTTGCCTGAAACCTCCCGCACGTGGGCGACCATGTCCAGAAGGTCATCGACGCTGTCCACCTCCGGGTGACGGTTGGGGCTGATGGCGTCCTCCCCAGGCTGAAGCCCCCGGATGCGGGCGATTTCTTCCGTCACCTTGACGCCGGGCAGCATGCCGCCCTTGCCGGGCTTGGCACCCTGACTGAGTTTGATTTCGATCATCTTGACCTGGGCGTGGGACGCCACACCCATCAGCTTGTCATCATCCAGCTTGCCGTCGGGGGTGCGCACGCCGAACTTGCCCGTGCCGATCTGGAAGACGATGTCACAGCCGCCTTCGAGGTGGTAGGGGCTGAGGCCGCCCTCACCCGTGTTCATCCAGATACCCGCCATCTTGGCACCTTTTGACAGCGCGCGCACGGCGGGGATGGAGATGGCGCCGTAGCTCATACCCGAGATATTGAAGATGGAATTGGTGGTATAGGGGTGGCGCGCGTGCGGCCCCACCGTCACCGCCCGGGTGGGCGTATCATGCGCCAGCGTCGGGAATGGGCAGTTGACGAAAAACACCGTGCCTGCGGGGCGCAGGTCCCGGGTGGAGCCGAAGGCGACGGTGGTGTCCACATCCTTGGCGGCGCGGTAGACCCAGCTGCGTTCGGCGCGGTTGAAAGGCAGTTCCTCCCGGTCGAAGGCGAAAAAATACTGGCGGAAAAACTCGCCCAGATGTTCAAACAGGTACCGGAAGCGCGCGATCACCGGATAGTTGCGCTTGAGCGTGCTGGCGGTTTGGGTTTTGTCCCGCACATAAGCGACGCCGAGCCACAGGATGAAAAGCCCCAGCGCGAAGACGAACACGACCGCAAGAACCTTGAGGACGGCCAGAACAAACTGCAGCAGTTGAGCAACTTCCATGACGGGTCTCCCTTTTTACACGCCCTAAAGCCATACGCCCAAAAGGGTTATTTCTTCAACCACAATAGGACAAAGGATGGGAGACAAAAGAGCTCACCCCCACCCTATTCTCCTCTTGTCATACCGGGTTTGCGAAGCTGGCGTTTACGCCACCTGACCCCGGTATCCATACGGTACCGGCCTCCGCTTCAGCCATTTCCAGCATCGCATGGACTCCGGGTTCAAGACCCGGAGTGACACTGTATTTTCTATCGTCACCCGACGGCTTGGCCGGCGGGCCCAGGAACACCGGCGTCAATCGGTTAGGTCAATGTTCCTAGGTTCGCCGATCAAGTCGGCGAATGACGAAAGGTGAGAGGGTGGGTGACGAGAGAGAGGTTATGACAACCGCTTCACAAGCCCGCCTGCTGCCCCGTCTTTCCATGGGGGCATAGTCGGCCGCGCATACACGGGCGCATAACGTACTATCCGGAAATGTTGAACACGGGGGAGCGGCTTTTGTGCTATGGTAACTGCAATACGGTATTGAAAACAAAACCGGACATACCCATATCGGGCGACAGTGAAGGGGGAGAACCCATGTTATTCAAAGGCTATTTCAAGGCGGCGCTTGTGCTGTCCTTCGCACTATCCGGCACCAGTGCCGTGGTTGCGAAACCCGGCGCGAACGGCAAGCCGATGGCCTGTCACATGGAAAGCAAGGCCGGCTGCCCCTGCCGCGAAGCCCAGAAGAAGCGCGGCGACGAGGCCTGAGATACCCGAGCGCACGACAGACTTATAGCAAAACGACCCGGCCGCCCAGATGGAGCGGCCGTTTGTTTTTTCAGGTGTCGTCCTTCTTGCCAAAGGCATACCCCATGGCCCCGGCAATCAGCGTCGCGGCTTCCCCGGTTAGCGCATTGTTGAGCGCGAGAATAGCGACCACCGGCAGGGATATTGCCAAGACCGTATAGCGGATGAACTGCCAGCCGATTCCTTTGGCCTTGTCATTCGGGTTTCCCCTGCGGTTCAGATAGCCGACCCACAAAACACCCGGCACCGAAAGTGCCAATATACAGGAAATGATAACCGTCGCGGACATAAGCACTTCCCCTTTCTTGGAAAGGAAGAAGGTACCACATCTGCCATCAGCGGCCTAAATCGCCTCAGCCCTTATGGTCGGCTTCGAGGAAAATGGCCTCTAGGCATTCGAACGGCAGCATGACACTGCCGTGGCGGCCCGGATGGTCGGAAACCGGCGCGAGGATGGCGAGGTCCGCCCATTTAGGGGGGAAGTCGGCCTCCCCGGTTTTCACCATATGGCGGAAGCGCGCGGCGATATCATCCAGCTCATCCGACGTCAGGCCAATGACATGCTGGCTGACGATGGCGGCCGATGCCTGGCCGAGCGCGCAGGCCTTCACTTCCTGCCCGAAGGCGGCAATGGCGCCGAGCGTGAGCTTGGCATCGGCGCTGATGCGGCTGCCGCAGATGCGGCTGGTCTTGGTAACCGTGACATCGGCGTCCACCAGGCGCGCCTGATGGCCGATACGCGTCGTCCAGCGCAGTATGTCCGTGTTGTAAAGCTCGGTCATCGCCACATCATTCCAAATCCAAAACCCTTCAGGTTACGTAAGACGCTCACGCACCAAAGCCAAGCGGAAAGTCGGCCTTCCTCCTGACAGCTTTTGGCAACAGGGGCGGCTTAAAGTCCGGAACGCAGGCGCGAATAGGCCCGGAAAAGCTTGTTCGCAGCTTGAACACCGGCTAAAGCTGACCATATCAGTAAACTGTTCCGAACGCTTTGGAGGTGCCGAAAAACCGAGTGCAAAACCGGTAACAGATTTTTTAACAGGTTCCGCGTATAATGGCGGGACCACCATAGAAAGGAAATCCGAATGGATGCCGTAATTGAAAGGATCAAGAACGATCCTGAACTGAAGGTAATCCCGCAGGACGCCGATGACCGCCCCACAAGGGCCGAGGCTGAAGCCGCGGTCCGTACCTTGATAAAATGGGCGGGCGACAACCCCGACAGAGAAGGCCTGATCGAAACCCCGAAACGCGTCGCCAAGGCGTATGAGGAGTTTTTCGCGGGCTATCATGACAACCCCGAAGAAATATTGTCCCGCACCTTTGAAGAGGTGGAGGGCTATGACGACATGGTCGTGCTTCGGGGCATCCAGGTTGAAAGCCACTGCGAACACCATATGGTGCCGGTTCAAGGCACCGCGCACGTGGCCTATATGCCCAACGGAAGGGTTGTCGGCATCTCGAAGCTCGCGCGTGTGGTCGAGGCCTTCGCGCGCCGCCTGCAGACACAGGAAACCATGACCGCCCAGATCGCCGATGCGATCGAGAAATATCTGAAGCCGAAGGGCGTGGCCGTCATCGTTGACGCCACCCACCAGTGCATGACCTGCCGCGGCGTGAAGCACCAGGGGGTCTATACGATCACCCGCCAGTTCCGCGGCTGCTTCAAGGAAGCGGAGCAGGAGCGCCGCTTCTGGGACCTGATCCGCGGCTGAGGCCCGGACTAAAAAGATTTGCCCGCTTGGCACCAGCGGGCTTGAACGAGCGGCGTGTTCAGGTGAACATGCCGCTTTGTTTTTATGAGGACCACCCGCATGACCGACATCCAGTTCGCCGACCGATCAGACCGCACCGCCGTGGAGCGCGGTGAAGCGCTCGCGCTCAAGTTCGACGACCGTGGGCTCATTCCGGTGGTGACGACGGACCATGCGACCGGCGCGGTGCTGATGCAGGCCTGGATGAACGCCGAGGCGGTCAAACGCACCATCGAAACGGGTGAGGCGCATTATTATAGCCGCTCCCGTCAGGAGCTGTGGCACAAGGGCGCGACCTCGGGCGAGTTTCAGATCGTGAAGGATTTCCGGGTCGACTGCGACCAGGACAGCCTGTGGCTGGTGGTCGAGCAGAAAGGCGGCAAGTGCTGCCATGTCGGCTACCCCAGCTGTTTCTACCGCTCGATCGCCACCGGCGTGCCGCTCTCGGGTGACGGCCTCGTCCCCCTCAAGACCGATGCGGATTAAACCGCTTCTCCTCAGCCTACTGGTGCTCGTCGCGACTGCCGCCCACGCGCAGGAGCAGGCGGCGACCGAAACGCCGGCCAAAAAGCTCGCCAAAATGCGCGCGGCGGGCAACGCGCCCGAAAGCGTCGCCACCAGCTTCGGCCGTCGGGTGGCGGACAGCACCAAGGCACCGTGGCGTGCGGTCGGGCGGGTGAATATTGGCGGCCGCGCCCACTGCACCGGCAGTCTGGTGGCCGAGGATATCGTGCTCACCGCCGCGCACTGCCTCTATGACAAAGCGCAGAAAAAGATGGTGGTGCCGTCGGTCGTGCATTTCCTCGCGGGCTATCACGCCGGGGCGTATGAGGGCCATTCCAGGGTGGTGCATTATACCGCCGACCCGGCCTTCGATGGCACGCTCGGCGCTAAGCCGCAGAACCTGCCGCATGACTGGGCGCTATTGAAGCTCGCCGACCCGCTGGGCGCCACGCTCGGCTTCCTGCCCTTCCCGAAGGACCTGCAGGGCGAGACCGGCAACAAAGCGCTGACCACCCGGCTGCACGGCCTGAAGATCACCGTGGCGGGCTACCCGCAGGACCGGGCGCATATGCTGTCGCTCGCCGAAGGCTGCCGCGTCCGCGCCGTCGCCTACAAGGGCCGGGTGATGCTGACCGACTGCGTCAGCGTGCACGGCGATAGCGGTGGGCCCATCCTGCAGGCGGACGGCCCCGGCGGCGGTTTACACATCATCGGCATCGACGCCGCCTCAACCCGGCTCGGCACCCGGAACGCCAGCCTCGGGGTTTCCGTCCTCGCCTTCTGGCCCGCGTTCAAAGCCATGCGGGATACCGAAACCTCCGCGCGTTAGAGCCCGCCTCCCACGCGCAACACGGCGCCCGTGGCGTAACTGGCCGCATCCGACATCAACCATAGAACCGCTTCTGCAATATTCGCGGGTTCACCCACTTTGCGCAGCGGGGCTGTCGCGGCCACCATCGCGGGGCGGTCCGGATTTCCGGAAGCCTCATGGATCGTTGTTGCAACTGTCCCGGCCTGCACTGAATTCACACGGATCCCTTCCGGCCCCACTTCCTTGGCGAGACCGACCGTGAAGGTATCGAGCGCGGCCTTCGATGCGGCATAGTGAACATATTCGCCCGGGCTGCCGAGCGTCGCAGCGATGGAAGAGACATTGACGATGCTGCCGCCCAGGCCGCTCCGCCGCACCGACATGCGGCGCACCGCTTCCCGCGCGCACAGCATGGCGCCGACGACATTGACCGCCATTACCCGGCCAATCATGCTCCCCTCGGCTGCTTCCAGCCTGCAGGCCGTCCCAAGGATACCGGCATTGTTGACAAGATGGCCGAGCGGACCGAATGCTTCGTCCGCAAGCTCAAACATGCGTACGACTTGCGTCTCATCCGCTATATCCGCCTGTATGGCCATGGCTCGTACGCCATACTGACGGCATGTTTGGACCACAGCCTCGGCCGCCGCGGCATCCCGGCTGTAGTTGATGCAGACATCGTAGCCGCGCGCGGCAGCCAGGCAGGCTGTTGCCGCCCCGATACCGCGGCTGCTACCCGTCACAAGGACGCTTTTGGGTGGTGCCGTCATGTCCTGCCTTTCTCGCGCCATGGAATATCCGGCGCCAGCTTGCCACAGAAACGGGACTGTCCGTCAGTCCTAAAGTAGGGATGGATAACTTTGCGCGCCTTGTCGCAGTCCCAACACAGCTCACCGCAAGCCCGGTTGCGGGCGAAGGGTTCAGCGTCCACGTTCCGTAACAGAGATGAACCGCGCATGAGACCGGAGCGCCCATGTTCCCGAAACTTCCCTGGGCTCCGGCTACTTTCCCAAGCAAGGTTCGTTTCTAACTGCAGGATTTCCTCCCTGAACTAGCCCTGCGCCCTGTCGGTACCCCCGACAGGGCGATTTTTTTGCCGGACAGGTTAGTGGGCCGGTTTGGGCTCGCCCAACAGCACGATGGTCGCGCCCGACGTCAGCGCGACCTTGCCGTCTTTCACGGTTACCCGCGCGCCGGAATAATAGTCCTTGAGCACCGTGCCATCGGCAAAAAGGCCGTAGACGGACAGGGACTTGGCCCCCTTCGGCATATGCAAGGCCACCAGCACCTTGTCGTGCACGCCGCCGTCCTCCAGCACCCGGCTGAAGATATAAGGCTGGGCGCTCAGCATCTTATGGACCCCAGCCCCCACCGCCATATGGGCGTGCCGGAACTGCCCCAGCTTCCGCCAGTGGCTGAGAAGCTTCCGGGTCTTGGCCTGGCTGAGGTCATCCCAATTCATGAAGCTCCGGAGCGTCGCATCGCCAATAGTGCCGGGGATGGTCAGGCTGCGGGCCAACTCATCGCCGTAATAAATCTGCGCGGCACCCGGCGCCAGCATCAGCTTGAGCGCATCGTTAAACGGGTGTTTGCGCGCCTTGTCATAGGGCGCCGGGTCATCGTGCGAGACCTCGTAATTGAGGATACCAACACCGTCGAACGGCCCGCCATGGAGCGACGCCGAATAGCTTGAGAACAGCTTTTCCATGCTTTCATGCGCGTGGGTCGGGAAGGCCATGTTGATCAGGCTGTCGAAGCCGTTCGCGAAGAAGTCCACCTTGCGGTCGCCATAGTCGAAATCCCGGCTGCCGGGCACATCATGGCGGAAACCCTTGAGGCCATAATCGAACACTTCGCCGACCATGAAGAAGGGCTTGTCGTCGATCTTTTCCTGCGGGTGGCGGGCCTTCCAGTCCACCAAAGCCTTGGTGGCTTCGCCCCTGAGCGCCAGCCAAACCTCCGGGTCCACATGCTTGGCAGTGTCGACCCGGAAGCCGTCGATGCCATACTCACGCACCCAGTCGGTCAGCCACTTGATGAAATAGTTTTTCGGCGCGCGCGGCAATCCCGTGCGCTTGAAGAAGGCATCGAGCTCCGCCGTTTCCTGCGCGAGCCGCCCTTCGGCCTTCCACTTCCGGATAAGAAGCGGCGGCAGCGGCACGTCGGTGCTCACGTCCGTCCGCATATCGGTGAGGCTGGAGGCCACCGTGCAGCTCACCGTGCCTGCGAAGCTTTTGAAGTCACAGAGCGGCCCGGTCCTGATCCAGTCCTTCGGCCAGGCCGGGTCGCGCGGGGTTTCCGGCCCCGTGTGGTTCATGATGACGTCCGCCAGCACCCGGATGCCGTGCTTGTGCGCGGCCTTGATCATCTCGGCCATATCGGCCTCGGTGCCATAGTTGGGGTCAACCTTGGTCCAGTCCTTCGGCCAATAGCCGTGGAAGGCGTAGCTTTTGCCCCACGTCTCGCTCCAGGCGCCGTGGATCTGTTCGATGAGCGGGGTCATCCACAGCACGTCGATGCCGAGCGCGTCAAAATAGCCATCGTTGATTTTCTTGGTGATGCCCTTGATGTCACCGCCCATGAAGTTCCTAAGCACCGCGCCGTCATGCGGGTTGCCGTAGGCATTATCATTGGTGGGGTCACCGTCCAGGAACCGGTCGGTGAGCATAAAATAGACGGTGGCGCCATTCCAGAACGGGTCGATACCCTTCCGCGCCGTGTTGATTGCATCTGCACCGAGGGCGGATACAGATAGGGTGACAGCCACGACCAAAGCCATAGCGCCACCGAAAAATGGCAGTTTCACCGGTTTTTCCTCCCATCGGGACAGGAAAGTGAAGCCTCCCTGCCCGTATTCCCCTTAACCCGGTCGGTCCGCTTTCAGCCCTTGTCCGGCTGACTGCCACGCTTCCGCTTATTTCCCCTCCGGCTTACGTAAGGAACCGCCTGGCACGGATAGTCTTTCTCCACCCGCTCGGCAGCAGTTTACCGCCTCAAAGACAGCGCTGTCAATTATGACTGCACCACAACGCCTGTCAGGAAAGCGGGGCGAAAGGAAAAGGAACAGACTATTTTTGACATATTGTTATCTATGTACCATGGTACATAACATATGAAACAAAGCCTGCTTGCCCCGCGCGGCAGGAGAACAGAGGAACCCCACATGACCAAGTGGCTGATCCGTCTTTATGCCCTATCCATCGCCGCCATGAGCCTGAAGACCTTCCTGGCCCCCCAGCACGGTTGGCCGATAAAGCTTCTGGCGGGAACGGAAATCCTGATGGCGATTCTCTTCGCCCTGCCGAAGGCACGACAGGTGGGGCTTTATGGTCTGCTGACGATTTTCGGACTGGCGGCAGTGCTGGAGACGCTGGCCGGGTCGGGCCCGTTCCGCTTCATCGTATACGGCATTGCTGCCTGGGTATTGGCGAAACAGGAGACGGCCTGAGCACCGACCGTGATCTTAAGCGCCCTGCTCCTTACGCTGGCCGCCCGGTGAGACTACATCGGCCCAAACCTCAATGCGTTCGGGACGGCCGAGCAGGAAGCCCTGGACCTCGTCACAGCCTTCCTCCCGCAGCATGGCAAGCTGCGCTTCGGTTTCCACCCCTTCGGCCAGAACCGGAACGCCGATACCGTGGCCAAGGCCGATCATGCCGCGGACGATGGCGGCGGACTGGGGCCTTTCCTCCATCTGCATGACGAAGGCGCGGTCGATCTTCAATTTGTCGAACGGGAAATTCTGCAAATAGCTGAGCGAGCTGTAGCCGGTGCCGAAATCGTCCATCGCCAGACGAATACCAAGCGCCTTGAGCGCGTTCAGAACCTCGAGCGCGCCAGCCTCATCGGCAATCAGCACCCCTTCGGTGACTTCAAGCTCCAACCGTTCCGGATGCAGGCCGTGGCGTTTGGTGATGCGGTCGACAAGGTCAACCAGCCCGTCCTCCAGGAACTGGACCGGCGACAGGTTTATGGCAACGCCCAGAGGTTCGCCCCAGGACGCGGCCTCGCGGCAGGCTTCATTGAGAATCCACAGGCTGATGTCATTGATGACACCGGTTTCCTCAGCCAGCGGAATAAACTCGGCCGGGGAAATCATGCCCCGCTCCGGGTGCTTCCACCGGAGTAGGACTTCAAAGCCCGTGAGCCTGCTATCCGCCGTGCGGAATTGCGGCTGATAGACGAGGAACAGCTCATGCCGGCCCAGCGCACCCATCAGGTCCTGCTTCAGCGCGCGGCGTTCTTCCAGCTTGCGGTCGATCTCATGCTCGAAGAAACAGTAGCGGCCGCGGCCTTCGGTCTTGGCGCGCTTGACCGCCACCTCGGCCCTGAGGAGCAGGTCTTCGGCGCTATCGGCGTCGCCCGGGAAGATGGCGATCCCGGTCGAGGCTGTCACCGTCACCATCTGTTCGCCGACGATGAAGGGCTGAACCAGCGCGCGCCTGATGCGCAGGGCCAGAAAGTCCGCCGCTTCGGTATTCTCGATATTTTCCTGCAGGATACAGAATTGGTCCGCCGACAGGCGTGCAACCGTGTCGACATCGGACGCCGTCGCCGTAAGCCGGGTCGCCAGTGCCTTCAGGAGCTCATCGCCCCCTCGCTGGCCGAACTGGGCGTTGATGTCCTTGAAGGTGTCGATGTCGATGAAATAGAGCGCCACCTTGCGGCCGCCCTTGCGGGCAAGCATGAGGCTGTGTTCAAGACGGTCGGTGAGCGCCGCGCGGTTGGCAAGGCCGGTGACCGTATCGTGGTTCGACAGAAAATCGATCTGTTGCTCAGCGGCGCGGCGTTCGCGGATATCACGCACGATCGCCACATGTTTGGCCTGGGTGCGGTCCTGCACCGGGCGGAAGAACACCTCGGTGGCAATCTCCTGCCCGCCGGCGCCGACCAGAATGGCGTCCCCCACATATCCCGCCGTCCTGATCCCGCTGCCGAAATTGAGGTTCTGGAAACAGACCGAAAACGGCATCCCCTGCAGCGTGGCCAACCGCCGCCCGGACAGGCCAAGGAAACTGTGGTTGGCATCGACAATCGCGCCGTTTTCATCAAGGAGAACGATGCCCTCAAGCGCGGCGTTGGCCAGCCCGCGCAGGCGCTGGGCTTCCATCAACCGGCGCTCCGCCATGTGCCGGTCCAGGATGGCCCCGGCCAGGCTGAAGGACAGGATGGTCAGCGTGGCAAGCGTAACCCCGAAGGCGAGAAACTGTTCGGACAGGAAGCCGTGCTCCACGGCAATGGTCGGGTCCGGCGTAACCGTGATCGCGCACATGCTGGTAAAATGCAGGCCGCAAATGGCGAAGGCGAGCGCACCAGCCGCCTGTGCCTGGCGGCCAAAGCTGGTGCCCCGCCTGATCAGACGGAACATGGCAACAGACCCGGCAACCCCGAACACCACCCCCAGCACAGTCAGGATATGGTCGTGATTTAGCCGGCCCTCCACCCGCATACCCGCCATGCCGAGGTGATGCATGGCCCCGATCCCGAGCCCAAGCGTCCCCGCAGCCAGCAAAAGGATGGAGACTTTCTTCCCGCGCGTATCGATAAAGAAGGCAAGCCCCGCCATGATGACCGCCACCAGGAGCGAGCCGACCGTCGGCAGGAAAGCATAGCTGACCGGCACGCCGGGGGTGTAGGCGAGCATGGCGATAAAGTGTGTGGCCCAGACGCCGATACCGGTGGCGAGGGCTGTCAGGAACAGCCAGCGGCGGCGGCCGAATTCGGACGCATAGCTGATGCGCTGCGCCAGGGTGACGGCGGTATAGGACGCGAACAGGCATACAAAAACCGCCAGAATCAACAGGCGGGATTCATGTGCAATCACAATTCCCTGAAAGATTTTTTCAATCATACACCGACTTACCCTGTCATGGGGGTCCGCAAATCGGTCTCGTCCCCACGAACCTTCCTTCTACCCCGAACCTTATTGCCAGGAAGTTAATAAAGCCTGTTCATAAACGCCAGCCCCCTCACCAGAGCCAGTCCCAATTTCCCCAATTTCCTTCACAAGGAAAGGCGGGCAAGGCAATCATGACGCTCGCATTCGTCTAAAAAGCGCGTAAAATGCCTGCATGAACAAGGATATGGCCCTCAAGGAACTATCGGAACGCTTTGGTGACCGCCTGAGCGTGAAGGCGGCTGACCGGGACGCCCACGGCCGCGACGAAGGCGGTCATGACGGCCCCTCCCCCGATGCCGTCTTCCGGCCGGAAAACACGCGGGAGGTGGCAGATGCCGTCAAAATCTGCGCGCGCTACCGCCTGCCGGTCATTCCCTTTGGTGCCGGAACCTCGCTGGAAGGCCATATAACCGCGCCCTATGGCGGGCTTTCGATCGACATGAGCGGCATGAACCGCATCCTCGCCGTCCATTCCGAAGACCTGGACGTGCGCGTGGAAGCCGGGGTCACCCGTAAGCAGCTCAATGCCTTCCTGCATGACAAGGGCCTCTTCTTCCCCGTCGACCCCGGTGCGGACGCTACGCTGGGCGGCATGGTCTCCACCCGCGCGTCCGGCACCAACGCGGTGCGCTACGGCACCATGCGCGAACAGGTACTGTCCTTGGAGGTCGTCACCCCCATGGGCGAGATTATCGAAACCGGTACCCGTGCGCGCAAGTCGGCCGCGGGCTATGACCTCAACCACCTGTTCGTGGGTGCCGAAGGCACGCTCGGCATCGTCACCGAAATGACGGTGAAGGTTTACGGCATCCCGGAAAAGCTGGCGGCAGGCATCTGCCGCTTCCCGAGCCTGAGTGCCGCGATCGAGACGGTGATCGACACCATCCAGATCGGCCTCCCGGTCGCCCGGATCGAGCTTCTGGATGAGCTGAGCATCAGGGCTGTCAACAAGCATTCGAGCATGGATAACCCGGAACAGCCGACGCTGTTTGTCGAATTTCACGGCAGTCCGGGGGCGGTTGAGGAACAGATCGAGCTGTTCAGGGAGCTGGCGGACGACCGTGGAGGCTCCGCCATCGACTTCGCCCACAAACAGGAAGACATCAACCGCCTGTGGCATGCCAGGCACCAGCTTTATTACGCCACCCGCGCGCTGGCGGCGGGCAAAAACACCATCACCACTGATGTGTGCGTGCCGATCTCCCGCCTGGGGGACTGTATGCTGGCGACCCGCGCGGACTTCACCGCCAGCGGGCTGTTCGCCACCATGCTCGGCCATGTCGGCGACGGCAATTTCCACACCATCATCGCCGCCGACCCGGATAACCCGGAGGAAATGGCGCTCGCCGACCAGATGAACGAGAATATCGTGCGCCGCGCGATCGAGATGGGCGGCACCTGCACGGGCGAACACGGCATCGGCACCGGCAAACGCACCTTCCTGGAGTGGGAGCGCGGCCATGCGCTGATGCCCATGCGCCAGATCAAGGCCGCCTTCGACCCGTTCGGCATCATGAACCCCGGCAAGGTCTTCGCCCTCACGGACGCGGATGACGCGCTATGCTCGGGGAAGCACTGACAGATCTCACGGCCCGTGCGGCCCCGGGCGCCCGCGCGGCCGGGCTGGTCCATGAACTGGCGGGGATCGGCGGGCGTTATCGGCGCCATAAAAAGGCGTGGCAGCCACACCTTCAACACACCAAGGAATGCATCACCGCGCATCTTTACCAGGCCGACAAAGCCGAACCCGTGCTGCTGATCGGCGCGGGGCTCGGCCTCGATGTGCCCCTGGATGCGCTCAATGCCCATCCGGCAGGCGCGCTCCTGATGGACGCGGTTGAGACGCTGTCGCTTCGGTGGAAACTCAGGCGTTACCCCAACATCCGCTTTGAACGCTTCGACGTGACCGGACTTCTCGCGCCTTATGCGCACACGGAAGAAGGCGCGGCCCTGCACCCGCCCGCCATCGCGCCCTTGCCGCTGGTTGGCTACGGCATGGCAGTCAGCTGCAACATCCTGAGCCAGCTGCCGCTCGCGTTCGCCGACAGCCCGCCCGCGGATGAAGATGAACGCGCGCTCACGGCCGCGATCCAGAAGGCGCATGTGAAGGCGCTGATGGCGATGGGCTGCCCGGCACTATTGATCACCGATTATGCGCGGATCGAGACGAAAGATGACGGCCACCGGCACGTGATCCCGACGGTGGAGCGCAGCTTCCTGCCCGGGGATCCGCTTGAGACCTGGGACTGGCACATAGCCCCAAAAGGTGAAGCGGCGCCGGACCTTGATATCTCCCTCAAGGTCGGCGCCTGGCTTCTGAACGCTTATTGCTGACCCCTCTTCTTCGTCATTCGCCGGCTTGACCGGCGAACCTAGGAACACTGGCTTAACCGACTAGCGCCCGTGTTCCTGGCCCCGCCGGTCAAGCCGGCGGGTGACGAGAAAATATATAGAACGCCGTCAGCTCTTCGCTTCCTCGTCCTTTTTCTTCCAGCCGGTCCAACCGGGGCCATGGACGAAGCGGCCGGCCATCGCGCCCGTGTGCTTGCCGTCTTTCACGATCTCCACGCCGTTCACGAACACATCATCCACACCGGTCGACAGGTGATGCGGGTCCTTGTAGGTGGAATGGTCGGCGATGGTTTTCGGGTTGAAGACCACGATGTCGGCATAATAGCCGGGCTTGAGGAAGCCGCGGTCGCGGATCTTGAGCCGCTTGGTCGGCAGACCCGAAAGCTTGTGGATGGCCTCGGCGAGCGAGATGACCTTCTCATCGCGCACATAGTGGCCGAGGAGCCGGGCGACGTTACCGTAAGCGCGCGGGTGTGCGCCGCCGAACTTCTTGGCGACTTCCGGGTTATAGGCACCGGCGTCCGAGCCGAAGGCGACCCACGGCAGCTTGATCTTCTTCTTGATGTTGTCCTCATTCATCAGGAAATAGATGGCCGCGACGCGCGTGCCGTCCTGGATCACCAGGTCCATCGCCGCCTTTTCAGGCGTTTCGTTCATGTCCTTCGCGACCTGGGCCAGCGTCCAGCCGGTATATTTCTTGAGTGCCGGGTTCTGGAAATAGGGCAGCAGCACGCCGTCCGCCCCGGCTGCCATCAGCAGGTTATCCCACTTATTCGTCGGCGTGGTCATCTCGACCTGAAGCTTCTTGCGGATTTCCGGATCCTGCAGCCGCTTGGCCCAATCTTCCTGCGTGCCTTCCTGCACCCACGGCGGCATGGCAGCATCAAGCCCCGTGGCCCCGGCGGCGTAATTATACATGTTGGCGCTGATATCGAGGCCGTTCTTGTTGGCTTCATTTACCCGCTTGATGAGTTTATCCAGCTTGCCCCAGTTCTGCTGCCCCGCGGCCTTGAGGTGGTAAATCTCCGCCGGCACATGGGCGTCCTTCGCGATGGTGATCAGCTCCTCAAGCGCGGGCATCAGCTGGTTGCCCTCATTGCGCATGTGGGAGATATAGCGCCCGCCATATTCACCCGCGACCTTGGCCAGCGCGACCAGCTCATCGGTTTTGGCATAGAAGGCCGGCGCGTAGATGAGCGAGGAACCGACGCCGAGCGCGCCTTCCTTCATCGCGGTCGCCACTTCGCCTTCCATCGCCTTCAGCTCATCCGGCGTCGGCGCGCGGTTGGCGTAGCCCACATGGTTCATCCGCACCGTGGTCGCCCCCACAAAAGATGCCACGTTCGGCGAAATCCCCTTCTTCTGCAGCATGTCCATATACTCGCCAAGCCCGGTCCAGGTCACCTTGTAGGGCTGGGGCGTCTGATCGAGCTTATGCTGGTAATCGGCTTTGATTTTCGGACTGAAGGGGCCCATTGACCAGCCTTCGCCAAACACCTCAAGCGTGACCCCCTGGATGGTGTCCGAAAGACCGCGGCCATCGATGACGAGACTATCCGTTGCCCAGGAAAGCATGTTGACGAAGCCGGGGCTGACCGCCTGGCCCTTGGCATCCACGGTTTTGTCCGCGCTGGCGTGGGAGAGGTCCCCAATGAAGGCGATACGGTCGCCGTTGACGCCGACGTCGGCCTGGATACCCGGCGCGCCGGTGCCGTCATAAACGGTGCCGCCCTTGATGATGGTGTCATAGTGCGCCGTCTCTTCGGCCGGGCGGCCACAGGACGCGAGAGTGACAATGGCGGCGATAGCGACAAAACGCCGGAGTGCGGATGAGAATCCTGACATACTTTCCCCCTTGATGTTGGCCCCCATAAACTAAAGCAGCAGCCGTCAGGTGCAAGTACACATTCGCGCGAGCAGGCATGGTTTCTGACTCGCGTGAGGCCCTCCCCACCGTTATAGTGGGCGCGCATACGGGGAGCGCATTTATGCTGCAAGTCATTCAAATTCCTGTCCTTCAGGACAATTATGTCTATCTGCTGCACGCTGAGGAAACGGGGGAGACCGCCGTCGTTGACCCGGCCGTGGCCGAGCCCGTGGTGGCCGAACTGGAAGCCCGCGGCTGGACGCTCAGTGCCATTTTCAACACCCACCACCATTATGACCATGTCGGCGCGAACCTCACACTCAAGGAAAAATACGACCTCAAGATTTACGGCCCGTCGGCGGAGCGCGAGCGCATCCCCGGGATCGATATCGCGGTCGGGGATGGTGACACGGTCTATCTGGGCGATAACGCCGCCACGGTTTATGACGTCCCGGGCCACACGGCCGGGCACATCGCCTACCATTTCGCGGACGCAGACGCGCTTTTCTGCGGTGATACGCTGTTCGCCATGGGCTGCGGCCGCCTGTTCGAAGGCACGCCGGACCAGATGTGGCGCTCGCTCAGCACGCTGATGCGCCTGCCGGACGACACCAAGGTTTACTGCGCGCACGAATATACGCTGGCGAACGGCCGCTTCGCGCTCAGTGTCGAACCACATAACGCCGAGCTGGTCGCGCGGATGCATGAGGTCGAAGACCTGCGTGCCAAGGGTATCCCGACGATCCCGAGTACCATCGGTCTTGAGAAAGCGACCAACCCGTTCCTCCGCCCGATGAGCGAGGAAATACAGGATATAACCGGCCTTGTCGGCGCGCCCTTGCCCGCCGTCTTCGCCGAAGTGCGTAAGCGCAAGGATAACTTCTAACCACAAGAGAGACGGGGTGGCGCCATAGCCTCCAGCGTTGGAGGCCGTGACCTGACCGCCCCACATAAGGGGGAAGACCATGAAAAAATGGATGGCAGGACTGATCATGACAGCACTGATGGGAGCAAGCGGCGCCCACGCGGCCGAGCCCGCGGATAGCGCCCAGATGACCGACAAGGACCCGTACCTGTGGCTTGAAAATGTTGAGGGCAAAAAGGCGCTCGACTGGGTCCACATGGAAAACAAACGCTCGCTCGGTGTTCTGGAAGCCGACCCGCGGTTCGAGAAGCTGAAAGCCCGCGCGCTCAAGGACTATGACGCCAAGGACAAGATCGCCTACGGCCAGCTTCTGGGCGGTGCGGTCCATAACTTCTGGCAGGACAGCAGCCACGTGCGCGGCATCTGGCGCCGGACCAGCATGAAGTCCTACGCGAGCAAGGAACCCAAATGGATCACCCTGATCGACTTTGACAAGCTGGCCAAGGAAGAGGGCCAGAACTGGGTCTATAAGGGCCGCGACTGCCTGGCGCCTGATTTCGGCCGTTGCCTCATCCGCCTCAGCCACGGTGGCGCGGATGCCGTTGTGGTGCGCGAGTTTGACGCCGTGACAAAACAGTTCGTCAAAGACGGCTTCGTCACCCCGGAAAGCAAACAGTGGGTCAGCTGGATCGACCGTGACACGCTGATGATCGCCACCGATTTCGGCAAGGAAGCCGACGGCTCCTCCAGCATGAATGAAAGTGGCTACCCGCGTCAGGTGCGGATCTGGAAACGCGGCACCCCGCTTTCCGACGCCAAGCTGATCCTGAACGCGGATATGAAGACGGTGTTCAACTTCCCGATGGCGAGCCACCGGCCGGACGGCACCTACACCGGCGTCATCCAGGGTCCGGACTTCTTCACCCAGATCATCTATCTGTTGAAGGACAAAACCGACGACACCCAGGAGCCGGAGCTGAAGCAGCTGGACCTGCCGCGCGATATCGATTTCAAAGGCTTCTTCGGCGGCCGCATGATCATCCAGATGCGCAAGGACTGGACGGTAGGTGGCAAGACCGCGCCTGCGGGCTCGCTGATCTCCGTCCTCGTCACCGACCTGATGGCCGATGACCCGGCGCGCAGCCTGGCCGTTATCTATGCCCCCGATGACCATAGCTCCATCGACGGTGTCAGCATCGGCAAGGACCGAATTTTCCTGTCGGTCCTGCATGACGTGACCGGCAAGCTGATCACCGCCACCCCGACCGGGGACGGCTGGCAAACCGCCGACATGGGCATGCCGAAGAACGGCTCGCTCGATGTGGTCAGCGCCGACGCATGGTCGGACAATGCCTATGTCCGCTACGAAAGCTTCCTGAAGCCGAGCAGCCTTTATGAAGTTCACTTCGGCGGCAAACCGGCGGAGATCAAATCCCTGCCGGCGCGCTTCGATGCCTCGGGCATGGTAACCGAGCAGAAGTTCGCCACCTCGAAGGACGGCACCAAGGTGCCCTATTTCGTCATCCGGCCGAAAAACGTACCGATGGACGGCAGCACGCCGACCATCCTTTACGGTTATGGCGGGTTCGAGATCGCGCTGACGCCGAGCTATATGAACGGCCTTGGCAAGCTGTGGCTCGAGGAAGGCGGCGCTTACGTGATCGCCAACATCCGGGGTGGCGGCGAATATGGGCCCAAGTGGCACCAGGCCGCGCTCAAGTCCCACCGCCAGCGGGCGTATGACGACTTTATCGCCGTCGGTGAGGACCTGATCCATTCCGGCCTCACCAGCACGCCGCACCTGGGCATCTCCGGGCGCTCGAACGGTGGCCTCCTCATGGGGGTCATGACCACCGAACGGCCCGACCTGTGGAACGCGGTTATCTGCGGTTCGCCGCTTCTGGATATGCTGCGCTTCAACAAGCTGCTCGCTGGTGCTTCCTGGATGGGCGAGTACGGCAACCCGGATATTCCGGCCGAGCGCGCCTGGATCGAGAAATATTCGCCCTACCAGAATGTGAAGGCGGATGTGAAATACCCGGAAGTCTTCTTCTATACCTCGACCAAGGATGACCGCGTGCACCCGGGCCACGCCCGCAAGATGGCGCACAAGATGATCGATATGGGCAAGCCGGTGCTTTACTACGAAAACACCGAAGGCGGGCACTCCGCCGCCGCGAACCTGAAGCAGCGGGCGCTGACCGATGCGCTGGAAACCGTCTTCATGCTCAAGAAGCTGAAAGACTGAGGCTTTAGGCCTTCAAAAAAGAGCTAAACGAAGGGCGGGTTTCCCGCCCTTTTTGTTGCCCCGTCCGCTGCGCCGCCGTAGACAGGGGAAAACAACAGCAGCGATGACCATGACAGCCCCCTTGCCCGATGACCTGATGACCAGCCCGGCCCTTTACCCCTTCCAAGTGGATTGGAAAGCGGAGAAGGCCTGGATGCTGATGGCACCCGACGGCTGGTATGATGCCGCAGCGTTTCTGGACCAGCGCGCCCTCACGAAGGACGCCAAGGGGGACTGGGTACCGCTGGACGCGTTGGAAGTGGCCGCGGCGGACGCCCCCGCGCGGCCCCTTGGCCTTATCTTCCATGTCGGCCATTGCGGTTCGACGCTGATTTCCCGTGCGCTCGGGCTTGTGCCCGGCTTCTTCTCGCTCCGTGAACCGTTACCGTTCCGGGACCTCGCCGCCCTGCAGGCGGAGACGGGCGACATGCCCACGGATAAGACGGACCTCATGCGGGCCTTCTGGGCGCGCCCGCCGGATAAGGATGCCCTCGCCACCGTCAAGGCCACCAGCTTCTGCAGCCTCATGGCCAAGGATTGGCTCACCCGCTACACGGGTGACCGCGCAGTGATGCTGGCCATGGCGCCGGAGATTTATATCGCCACCGTCCTCGGCGCCGACGCCTATGTCGCCGACCTCAAGGGCGGGGCCGCCATCCGCACGAAGGCGCTCACGCGTGCAACCGGGGCCGCTGCCCCCGCGCCCGACAGCCTCACCGCCGGGGAGCTTGCGGCCATGACCTATATGGCGGAACTCATCAACTTGCACCTAGGTGTCGAAGCTGCGGACGCACGCGCCCTGCGACTGGATTTCGACGGCTATCTGAAGGACCCGGCGGCCACGCTGGCCACGCTCGCGCAGCATTTTGGGCGGGACATCAGCACGGAGGATGCCGCCCGCCTCCTCAGCCACCCGATCCTCGGGCGTTATTCGAAGGCGACGGACTATCGCTTCACGGCGGGGGACAGGAAGGCGCGGCTCACGGAAAGCCGGGCCAAGAACGGCGCGGAAATCACCCGCGGGATTGACTGGATACGTGCCCTCGCCCGCGCGCACCCGGTGGCGCGGGAGGCGCTCATCGCATACGGCTACGCACGCTGAGCTTTAGGCCCCGTGCCACATGCGCATGAGGTTCATCCGGACATATTCAAGACGCATCTGCTGGTCCATGCCGACCTTGCTGGCATTTTCATGCAGGAACTCGGTCAGCTCCAGCAGGATTTCGCGCTTCTGCACATCCCTGACCCAGCTTTCAATGAAGGTGATGGCGACAATACGCTCGCCCTTCGTGACCGGCATGACCTGATGGAAGGTGGTGGACGGGTAAAAGACCGCCGCGCCCGGCTTTTCCTTCACCGTGACCGTGCGGTCGCCGAGGCGGATGCTGAGTTCCCCGCCCTCATAGGTTTCCGGGTCTGAAATGAAGACCGTGCAGCTGATGTCGATCCTGAGCGGCGGGCTATAGGGAATGGTGCCACTGTCCACATGTTCACCATACGCCATGCCGGGCTGATATTTTGTCATCATCGGCGGCGCCATGGTCTTCGGCATACAATAGTCCCGGAAATATTCGTTCCGGGACAGGCCCTGCTGCACGATGCCGGACGCTTCCTTATAGCCGGGGTCCGTGTGGCTCGGCTGCAGGTTGTTCTTCTTGCTATAGTCGGCGTTCGACGCGCGGCCATCCTCAAACCGGATGGTTTGGGCAAGGGCCTGCAGGCGGGCCACTTCCTGCGGCAGAAGCAATTCTGGAATGATGTGGAACACGGCTATTCTCGCATATCTGGGCTAATCTCGCCCTCTCGCGGGGCGTATCCTGCCTTACCACGCAGGGATGAGGCGCGTCAGATACGCTTTCGTTTAGCCGCACGCGTTCATGGCATGCCTCCGCGCGGCATATTGGAAAGTTTTTCTAAGGAAGACCGGGAAGCGCGGGCGTTTTTCATCTATGCCCGGTTATGGATACCCACCATTTCCCGCTCAGCGCTTTCTTGGGTGGCGGATATCGCCATATCGCACTTATTAGAAAATAAATTTGGTTTAAGCGGATATATCCTGCCTATTTTGTAAAATTTTTCTACTGATATCCACAATATCTTCTCGTTTGTTTCGCTAGGCCACAGCCCTTATCTAGGTCATCAGTGATTAGTTCCGCTTGCGTGCCGGATGGATGGCCGCGGGCATCCCGAAGGCAAGACACCCGGGACACGACAGAGATGAGGAGAAGGCCATGACCAGCATTCCGGTTTTCCTGACGGCGGATAAACACCATATCCTGATTGTCGGCGCGAACGCTGCCGCCATGGCCAAGCTTGGGCTGTTCTCCGCCACCCCCGCGCGGCTGAGCATCATCGCCCCCGGCGCGGCCGACGCCGTGAAAGCCTCGGGTCTTGCGGCTGAGGACACCGGCCACACGGGCCTGAACGTCCACGACCGCCCGTTCACGGAAGATGACCTCACTGGCAAGACACTCGTCTATATCGCCACCGAC
Organism: Kordiimonas marina; assembly: GCF_023006325.1. Taxonomy (GTDB): domain Bacteria; phylum Pseudomonadota; class Alphaproteobacteria; order Sphingomonadales; family Kordiimonadaceae; genus Kordiimonas; species Kordiimonas marina. The sequence goes on along the minus strand of NZ_JAINDF010000002.1, from coordinate 452,822 downwards.
GACCGCTTCACCGAGGAACGCGCGCTCAGGCTCGCGACCGCGCGAGGCCTGCCGGTCAATGTGGTCGACCAGCCCACCAAAAGCACCTTCACCACCCCGGCCCAGTTCACGCGCGGGCCCTTGCATGTTGCATTTTCCTCTGGAGGCGCAGCCCCCGTTTTCGTTCGGCGCCTCCGAAGCAGTCTTGAGAAGATCCTGCCCCCTTCTCTCGGGACTGTCGCTCAGGCGGCGGGTGCCGCACGCGCCCGTGTGAAAGCGCTCATTCCAGACGCCACCCGCCGCCGTCTTTTTTGGGACAGGCTTTATGATAACGCCGGGCGCTATGCTGACCTGGACGCGGATGATGTGGAGCGTCTGATCGTCGATGCCGCCCGCACGCACCGTGTCGGCGCGACCAGCGGCCAGGTGCAGCTTGTGGGCGCTGGGCCCGGTGACCCGGACCTCCTGACCATCAAGGCGCACCGCGCGCTCCAGCAGGCCGATGTGATCGTGTATGACAATCTGGTCAGCCGCGACGTGCTCGCGCTCGCCCGCCGTGACGCCGACCTTATCTTCGTCGGCAAGCGTGAAGGCGACCACGGTATCGGCCAAAACGGCATCAATGATCTGATCACCGAGCGCGCACTCCGGGGCGACCGGGTCGTGCGCCTCAAGGGCGGCGACCCGCTCCTGTTCGCTCGTGCGGGGGAGGAGCTCAAGGCCCTCCGGGACCGTGACGTGCATGTGGAGGTCATCCCCGGCATCAGCGCCTTCCAGGGCATCGCCGCGACCACGCAAATTCCGCTGACCGACCGCGAGTATTCCAACAGCCTGACGCTGGTCACCGGCCATGTGAAGGACGGTGCCTACAAGGACTGGGCGCGGCTGGCCGGTGAGGGCCGCACGCTGGCGGTATACATGGGTGTGAGGAATGCCGGGCTGATCTCCGCGGGGCTGACCGCTGAGGGCGTGCCCGCTTCGACCCCGGTGGCGGTGGTGGAAAACGGCACCCGCGCGACCGAGCGCCGCTTCTACGGCACGCTCGGGGACCTCGCTGCCCTCGTCCAGGAAAACAGCGTCAAAAGCCCCGCGCTTCTGTTGATCGGCGATGTCGTCAGGAACGCCGCCGAGCTGAATTTGGCTGAGCGTGAAGCGCTCGCCGCAACCGCGTAAAGGAGTAGTCCCATGGCCAAGAAAATCTCAGGCCCGCAGATGGTGATCGCCAACCGGCTGGATGACGGCCGCGTGGTGTTCCTGACGAGCAGCGGCGACTGGAGCGCGCGCGCCGCCGATGCCGCCGTCGCCGACGATGACGTGAGCGTGGACGCCCTGCGTTCGGTCGCCAGCGCGTCCGAAGCCGCCAACCGCGTGCTGTCGGTCGAGGTGATCGAAGCGGATGTGCATAACGGCGTACCGCACCCGGCGCATATGAAATTCGCCATGCAGGCCAAAGGGCCGAGCGTGCGGGCGGACCTTGGTTATCAGGTCTCGCCGGACTGGGAAAGATAAGGGTCAAACCGATGTATGCTTACGATGATTATGACCATGCGCTCGTGAACGCCCGCGTCGCGGAATTCCGCGATCAGGTAAACCGCCGCCTGTCCGGCGAGCTGACGGAAGAAGAATTCCGCCCGCTCCGGCTGATGAACGGCGTCTATTTGCAGCTTCACGCCTATATGCTGCGCGTCGCTGTGCCCTACGGCACGCTGTCGGCCGACCAGCTGCGCAAGCTCGCCCATATCGCGCGCAAGTATGACAAGGGCTACGGCCATTTCACCACGCGCCAGAATATCCAGTTTAACTGGCCGAAGCTTGTCGACGTGCCGGACATTCTGGACGAACTGGCCGACGTGGAAATGCACGCGATCCAGACCTCAGGCAACTGCATCAGGAACGTCACCACCGACCAGTTCGCCGGGGCCGCCGCCGATGAGGTCGCCGACCCGCGCCCCTATGCCGAACTGATCCGCCAGTGGTCCACCTTCCACCCGGAATTCACCTTCCTGCCCCGGAAGTTCAAGATCGCCATCACCGGTGCGGGAGCTGACCGCGCGGCAGTGAAATGGCACGATATCGGGCTGGTGCTGAAGAAGAACGACGCGGGTGAAATCGGCTTCGCAGTCATCGTTGGGGGCGGCATGGGCCGCACGCCGGTGATCGGCAAAACCATCCGGGACTTCCTGCCGGAAGCGGACCTCCTCAGCTATCTGGAAGCCATCCTGCGCGTCTATAACGAGCAGGGCCGGCGGGACAATAAATACAAGGCGCGGATCAAGATCCTCGTCGATGCGCTGGGTGCGGAGGAATATGCCCGCCTGACCGAAGAAGAATGGCAGGCCATCCGCCACCATCCGGTCGATGTTCCGGCCGAGGAAGTCGCGCGTATCCACGCCTTCTTCAAGGCCCCGCCCCTGCCGGTGCTTTCCGATGACGTGCCCACCGTGGACGCCTTCGCCGAAAAGAACTTCCTGTTCGCGGCATGGCTGAAGAACAACGTCAGCGCCCACAAGGTGCCGGGGCATGTGAACATCACCATCAGCCTGAAGCCGCATGGCGGTATTCCGGGTGACGCCTCGCACAGCCAGATGGACCTGGTGGCAGCCCTCGCAGACCGCTACAGCCAGGGCGAAGTCCGCGTAAGCCATGAGCAGAACCTGATCCTGCCGCATGTGGCCAAGAAGGACCTGCCCGCCATCTGGGCCGACCTGGATGAGGCGGGCCTCGGCACCGCGAACGCAGGGCTTTTGACCGACGTCATCGCCTGCCCGGGGCTGGATTATTGCGCGCTTGCGAACGCGCGCTCCATCCCGCTGGCGCAGTCAATCAGCGCGCGCTTTGATGACATCAAGCGGCTGATGGATATCGGCCCCCTCAAGATCAAAATTTCCGGCTGCATCAACAGCTGCGGCCACCACCACGCGGGCCACATCGGCATCCTCGGCGTCGACCGCAAGGGCGAGGAAAGCTACCAGCTTCTGCTCGGCGGTTCGGGCGCGGAAGATGCGTCCAAGGCCGCCATACTCGGCCCCGGTTTCGATGAAGCGGGCATTGTGGACGCCGTTGAAAAAGTGGTCGCCGTCTACCTCGGCGAACGCGAAGACGGCGAAGAATTCCTTTCAACCTACCGCCGGCTCGGGCCGGATATCTTCAAGGAGGCGGTTTATGGTACTCATTAACCTGACCGGCATCACGACCGAAGCATGGACACACCTTGAGGATGACATGATGCCCGGGGCAGATACTCGCGTCGCCGCGCCGCTCGCACGCCTGACGGAGGAGGCTGAAGGCTTCTTCGCCGCCGTGGAAGCGGTGGGCGCCGTGGTGTCGACGGACGCGGACTACCGGTCGCTGGCGCCGCTTGCGAACAAGCTCAGCTTCGTGGTGATCGACTTTCCGGCGTTCGGCGATGGGCGTGGCTTCTCGCTCGCCGTACGGCTGAGGAAAGACCTTGGCTTCACCGGTGAAATCCGCGCGACCGGCCCGGTGATCCCGGACCAGGCGATTCACCTGATGCGCTCGGGCTTCGATACGGTTGAGGTGGAGGACAAGCGCGAGGCTGCCTTCAAGGCCGCGCTCAAGCGCTATAGCGTCTTTTACCAGAGCGACTATACCGGCCGCACCGCGCTCACCCACGCGCGCCATGCGGTGCAAGAACGGCGGCCAGAACAGCAACGGAAAGCATCATGACAGCAGCCCCCGCCATCAAGCCGGCCGATTATTTCGACCCGCTTGACGCCGTCGACTATCTCGACGCGCGCTATGGCAGCTCCAAGCCCGAAGACGTCATCGACGGTGCGCTCAAATATTTCGGGCGCCGGTTCGCGCTCGTCTCCTCCTTCGGGTCGGAATCGGCGGTGCTGTTGCATATCGCAGCGCAGGTGTCGAAAGACATTCCGGTGCTGTTTCTCGACACCGGCAAACTGTTCGGTGAGACCAAGCGTTACCGCGACCAACTGATCGACCTTCTCGGCCTCACCGACGTGCGCTCCATCTCGCCCGACGTCAATGACGTGCAGGCGAACGACCCCAAGGGCGCTTTGTGGGTCACCGACACCAACAAATGCTGCTTCATCCGCAAGGTGGCGCCGCTTGACCGCGTGCTGGAAGGCTTCGAAGGCTGGGCATCGGGACGCAAGCGCTACCAGGGCGGCGTGCGCTCGCTGCTGCCGCACTTCGAGGCGTCGGACGGCCGGGTGAAGGTGAACCCCCTCGCCTTCTGGACCAAGGATGACGTGACAGACTATAAAGCCCTTCACGGCCTGCCGGACCACCCGCTGGTGGCGGAAGGGTTCGCGTCAATCGGCTGCATGCCCTGTACCGACCGGGTAGTGGAAGGCGAAAGCGAGCGCGCGGGCCGCTGGCGCGGCCAGGCCAAGACCGAATGCGGCATTCACTTAACCTTCGGTGAAAACAGCCGAATCCTGTCGGGCCGCAAATAGCCCTTTAAAAATGGCCGTACACCCCAATTTAAAAGGCAGCTGCAAGATTTGCTTGGAGCCTCTGGCGCGCATCTCTATGATGGGCCCGGATAAGTTTTTCTAATTCCAGGACAGTCTATGAAACGCTCCCTGTTGCCCCTCAATGCGCTTCGGGCCTTCGACGCGGCAGCCCGTCATATGAGCTTCAAACTGGCGGCGGATGACCTCAGCGTCACCCCGGCGGCGATCAGCCAGCAGATCCGCTCGCTCGAGGAATTCCTCGGCGTCGAGCTGTTCCGCCGCACCAACCGGTCGCTCGTGCTGACCGAAGCGGCGCAGCTTTCACTGATGCCGCTCAAGGAAGCGTTCGAGAAGATGGAAGAAGCGGTCGATATCCTGACCGAATCGAAAACCTCCAATGTCCTGAAAGTCTCCGTGTCGCCGTCGTTCGCCAGCAAGTGGCTGGTGCCCCGGCTGGCCAGCTATTATGAGCGCCGCCCGGACGCGATCGTGAAAATTTCTGCGACCATGCATATCACCGACTTCAAGGCCGAGGATGTCGACATCGCCATCCGTTACGGCCTTGGCAAGTATGACAATCTCTATGTTGAGGAAATCCTGCGCGAAACCATCTTCCCGGTCTGCGCGCCCACCCTCATAGACCATGAAACCCCAGCCACCACGCCCTGTTCGATCCTCAAGCACACGCTGATCCATGATGACAGCACGGCGGAGGACGACAGTGTCCCCACCTGGCCCATGTGGCTGAAGGCGGCGGGCGTGGAAATGCCCGAAGGCATGCCCGCGCTTCACTTCAACACCCACGCGCTGGCGATTGAAGCCGCGGTCGCGGGCCGCGGGGTCGCGCTCGCGCGCTCAGCCATCGCGGAAGAGGACCTGAAGGCAGGACGGCTCGTCAAACCGTTCGGGGAAGCCGTGCCGATCAACTTCGCGCACTATATCGTCTGTCCACAGGACAAGCTGAAGAACGAGCGCGTGCAGGACTTCATTGACTGGCTGAGGGAAGAAGCCCATGAGGGCGAGGCCGCGCCCGAGGCGGATGAATAAGCCTTCACGCCCACGAGTCTAACCTGCCCCCCTGCCAGAATGTCGAGGCGAGACAGCTTTTGCGTGAGCAGGTAGACCCTGCTTCCACCTTTGGCTGTCCTTACCCCAAGAATCGCTTAACCAGACCGTTTTTGTCTTGATTCCGTAGGGACTTTTGCCTTTACAAGGCCCCGGAAACCCGCTGAAAATCACGCGGGGGCTGGGAAGGGACAAAGCAATCACAGACGATGTGACAGCCAAGGGGCCGACACCAATCGACCCGGCCCCGGCTATGCGGGACGGACGGCCGCTCAGGCGCGCGCTGCAGGGCATGGCCGCGGGCTGTGGGGCCCCGGTCGGCTGGGCCCTTATTCAGGCCATGCGCGGCATCACCCCCATAGACGACGTCCTGCGCGACCCGCTTCTTTATGCCTACATGCTGTTCGGCACCATGACCGTGTTCGCGCTGTTCGGCTATTATGTCGGGAGCCAGGAAGCCCGGATGCGCCAGCTTTCCTGGCGTGACCCACTGACCGGGCTTTATAACCGGCGCTATTTCCGCCAACGGCTTGACGAACAAATGGCGACGGCCGTCCGCGAAAGCGAACCTGTCTCGCTGGTTTATTTCGACATCGACCATTTCAAGCACATCAACGATGCTCACGGCCATGCGGCGGGGGATGCCGTCCTGATCGGCCTCAGCCGCCATATCGGCAATATCCTGCGCCATAACGAGATTTTCGCCCGCGTCGGCGGGGAGGAGTTTGTCGTCATGGTCGCCATCGGCGGCCTCGACCAGGCGACCCAGCTCGCGGAGCGGATCATGAAAGCCGTGCGCACGCTGAAGATTGCCGTAGACGACGACCAGCCGCCCGTCAGCGTGACCCTGTCGCTCGGCGTCGTCGAACAGCGGAAGGGCGAAACGCTGACCGCCTTCCTCGGCCGCGCAGACGCCGCCATGTATGCCGCCAAGCAAGCTGGCCGCGACCGGATCGTCATCGACCGCTAAAGTATGCCAGCGCCCTTAACGCCTGAATAACACGTGCAGCATTACCCTTGCTGATCGGGCGCTGCCGCGTTAAGGGGGCTCAGGAAAACCGGTTCTGGATAAGGAAATCGGGCTGACTTTCGGTCATGGATGACAAAAACACATGTGCATTATGCGCGCGTCCCTTGGGCGAACGCATTGAAATGCATCACTTAATCCCGAAGTCCAAAGGCGGGCGGGAAGTGGTGGCGCTGCATCCGATTTGCCACCGAAAGATTCACGCCCTATTTAACGAGAAAGAGCTGGAGAAAAGCTACAACACCATCGGGGCGTTGCGGCAGCATGCGGAAATCAAACGGTTTGTTTCGTGGCTTAAGGGCAAACCGCCAGATTTCCACCGCCGTACCGAACCGGCCGGGGGTCGCACAAAGCGGACCTCGCGATAAAAACAATAGGTGTGGGATAATGGACAAAGCGCCAATCGCCTTCGACCAATGGCAGAAGTGCGGTAAATATTTTGAGTGGAACAACCATCACGTCTTCTTCCAGCGTGGCGGCAAGGGGGACGTGATGCTGACGCTGCACGGCTTCCCCACCAGCGGCTGGGACTGGGTGTGGGTTTCGCGCGCGCTTGTCGAACATTTCCACATGGTGGTGCCGGACCTGCTGGATTACGGCTCATCGCTCAATGGCCTCAAACGCGCCTGCACCATCATGGACCAGGCCGATATGCTGGAGGCCCTGATGGCCCACCGCGGCATCAAACAGGTGCACCTGCTGGCGCATGATGTCGGCGATACGGTCGCGCAGGAACTGCTGGCGCGGCAGAATGAAAACCGGTTGAGCTTCCAGATCAAGAGCGTGGTGTTCCTGAACGGCGGCATGATCCCGTCGCTTCATAAGCCCCGGCGCGTGCAGACGCTGCTGGCGGGACCGTTCGGCCCCCTCTTCGCGCGGCTGGCGCCCAAGAAAAAGATGCTTCAGGGCCTCGCCGGTGTGTTCGGCCCGGATACCCGCCCACAAGGGGCTGACCTCGAAGGCTTCTGGCCCACCATGGTCGGCGTGAACGGCCGCGGTGCCTTCAGCCGCCGTATCCGCTATATGGCTGAGCGGCGCAAATATGCCGACCGCTGGGTGAATGCCCTTAGGGACGCGCACCTGCCAATGATGCTGATCAACGGCACGGCCGACCCGGTCTCCGGCGGGCACGCCGCCGACGGTTTCGCTGAAGTGGTCCCCAAGGCCAAGCTGGCACGCCTGCCCGGCATCGGCCATTTCCCGCAGGTCGAAGCCCCGGAAGCGGTGATGGAACTGATCCTGCGCTTCCACGACTGCATCATCAAAAAAACCATTGGGAAATCGGCCCCAAACGAGGGTCAGACCGCCACGGCCTGACCTCAGCCTCACGCCTTCCGCGCGGACAGGCCGTAGGACGCGGTGCTGATGCGTTTATCATGGGTGATGATGAAACCGGCCCGCGCCAGCGCCCTGCGCCCACCGGCACGTTCATCCCCCATATGGCTATAGGGGTTCGGCAGCCACGCAGGCGGCTTGCGGCCATGCATCCTGAGGACCAGCACAAACGTACCGCCGGGTTTCAGGAGCGCGTGAATGCGCCTGAGCGTCGCATCCGGGTCCTGCCAGAACTGGAAGCTATGGACGGCGAGCACGGCATCGAAGCTGCCGCTCTCCCACGGCAGGTCGGCGTCTGTGCTTTCACGGAGATCGATTTCGGCGGTCTGCTTGCCCAGCCGCTCCCGCGCGACCTGCAACATCAGGGGCGACGGGTCCACGCCCGCGTAAAAATGCGTCTTGCCCGCCCCCAAGCAGCGTTCGGCCAGTGCGCCGGTGCCGAAGCCCAGTTCCAGCACACGCTCCGGCGTGCCTTCAAGAAGCCGCATCAGGGCCCAGCGGTAGGCAGACGCGTTCAGAAGCTGCATCAGCCAGCCGAACACCCGTCCCCAAAAACCACGGGGAGCCATTGCTTGAGGGGCCTTCCTTTTATCGGCTGTGTTTGCCACCATCTGCGCCATCGCCGCTAACCATATCCTGCCATAGTCTTCCTTGCGGGACCGGCCGCCGCGCGTCAAGCCGTCTTGGCACCTTCATGCCAGTCAGGCGCCCTAAAAGCCGTCCCTCGTACTGCTCTAACACTTGATTTTGGCATTTTGTTGATCAAGGGTGTGCGCCCTGACGAAAACCAAAACAGAGGCTGGCACACGAAAGACCAGCCGGAGACAGCGCATGAGCCCAGAAACGACACCGGACCGACCAAGCCTTCCTGAGGGTCATCCGGGCCATACGCGGGCGATCATCGCCTGCGCGACCGTCATTTCGGGGACCGTGCTCGGCCTGTCCGGCATTGACTTGGTGCTCCCCGCCGTACCGTCCATGCCCGCCATTTTCGGCACCGACATCGCCACAAGCCAGCTTGTGCTCGCCGCCTACGTGGCGGGGACAGCCGTGGGGCTTCTGCTGTTTGGCGTGCTGGCCGGGCATTTCGGCCGCCGGCGGCTGTTCATTGCCTCGCTGGCCGGGTTCGGGATCGTATCGCTCGCCGCCGCCATGACGGACAATATCTGGGAACTGATCGCCCTCAGGGTCCTGCAGGGGGCGATCGGCAGCGGCCCCGCGGTGCTGGCGCCCGGGCTGATCCGCAACCTGTTCGATGAAATCGGCACGGTCCGCGCGATCAGCGCCATGGGCAGCATTGAATCGCTGGTGCCGGGGTTTGCGCCGATCCTCGGCGCCTGGCTTTTCGTCGCCCACGGCTGGCAGGCTTCTTTCACCGTGACCGGCACCGCCACCTTGGTCGTCGTCGCCATTGTCGCGCTCATCCCGCACCTGTTGCCGCATATCGGCACCAAGAGCAGCCACCAGATGTCTGGCTACCGCGCGCTCGCGGGCAACCCGACGTTCCTGCGCTACGCCGTCAGCCACGCGCTGGTGCTGGGCGGGCTGTTGACCTTCGTCTTTTCCGCGCCCGCCGTCATCATCACCACCATGGGCGGCACCATCAGTGACTTTATCCTGATGCAGGCGATCGGCGTCGGCACCTTCGTGGTGACAGCCAACATGTCAGGTACCCTGGTGAAACGTTTCGGTATCGAAACAGTTATCACGGCGGGGACCGCGATCGCCACTTTCGGTGCGCTGGCGCTGGCGCTATATGGCGCATTCGGCCCTAACAACCCGCATCACCTGGCCTATCTTTTCTGGATTTTGAACACCGGGCTGGGCGTGCGCGGCGGTCCCGGTTTCGTGCGGGCGATTGCCGCCGGCGGCGGGGACGATGATCGCGCCTCAGCCCTGGCCATCCTCGCGATCATGGGGGTGAGCTCCGGCTGCACCGCGCTGGTCGCACCGCTGATCCCCTACGGGCTTGCCGCAGTGACAGGCGCAATTCTTTTGATTGTCGCGCCTGCGCTTTTGCTTATTATCCGCCTCAAGCCGCTTGAAGATAATCCACCCGCCTAAGAGGAGTCCCTCATGTCCCGTATCGCCTATGTCAACGGTGCCTATGTTCCGCTTAGCCATGCCTATGTGCATATCGAGGACCGGGGCTATCAGTTCGCGGACGGGATTTATGAGGGCATCGCCGTCAGGCGCGGGCGCATGGTCGACCTGGAGCCGCACCTGAACCGCCTGTGGCGCTCGCTGGGTGAGTTGAGCATTCAGGCCCCGATGGACCGTGGGCCCATGACCGCCGTCTTCAAGGAAGTGATCCGCCAGAACCGGGCGCGGGATGCTTTCCTTTATATCCAAGTTACCCGCGGCGTCGCCAAGCGTGACCACGGCTTCCCGGCAGATAGCTGGCCCGCCCTCGTGATCACCTGCCGCCGGGTTGATTTCGACCAGGTCGCCGCGCGGGCCAAGGCCGGTGTCAAGGCTGTCAGCCATCCGGACATCCGCTGGGGCCGCTGCGACGTGAAATCCGTGTCCCTGCTGCCGAACGTGCTGGCGAAACAGGCCGCGCGCGATGCTGGTGCCTTCGAAACAGTGCTGGTCGACAAGGACGGCTTCGTCACCGAAGGCAGCAGCACCAATATCTGGATGGTCACGAAGGATGGCACACTCGTCACCCGCTCGACCGCCGACAATATCCTGCCCGGCATCACAAGGATGACGGTGAGCGAGCTGGCGCACGGCCACCAGATGGTAATCGAAGAACGCGCCTTCAGCCTCGAGGAAGCGAAAGACGCCGCCGAGCTGTTCCTGACCAGCAGCACCGCCGGGGCGATGCCGATCATCGAGCTGGATGGCAACAAAATTGGCGACGGCACCCCAGGCCCCGTCGCCTCCCGCCTTGCGGCAGCTTATATGGACTTCATGAACGCCTGATCAGTCGCCTTCTCAGTCGCCCTCATCGCCGTCCGACGCGGTCGCCATCACGCCCCAGCCTTTCGCATCCAGAAGCGAAAGCACCGCCGCGATGACCGCGAACACCACAATGTTGGCGATGGTCCAGGGCAGTATCTGACCTTCCGGGAAACCCTTCAATGCCACCATCATGGTCGCACTGGAGGCTGATGCATAGAGCGCCAGCATGATACCGAAGGTCACGCCGTCCATCAGGGTGCGGCCACCGGCAACTTTGCCGAACAGCCACACGAAGACGATGGTCTGCACCAGATAGTAGGCATAGCTGATGGTGGTCTCGGCCGGGTCTTTCATCAGCGGCTTCATCGCCGCCACCTGATCGGCGAGAACCCACATCTCGACCGCCGTATAGAGAACGGCAAACAACACATACGCGACAACAACATTCAGAATGAACTTACCAACATTCATCGGTCCCTCCCCTTGTTATGCTGGTGTATGGTCCTCCTGTCGTGGTGGTTTGTGGTTTTAGTGGGCAGGCGCCCCCATTACACCTGCCAGGGTAGTTCCGGAAAAGCTTACTCGTCCGCGACCCGGGCGCCGACTTCCATGCCGGGCATGATACCCGCGGGCGGCGTGTCCATATCGTGGGTGATATGCACCACCCGCTGCGGGAACGGGAACTCGATGCCCTCGGCATGGAACTTGTCCCAGATATGCAGCATCACTTCGCTGGCCACATTGGCGACACCGTTTTGCGGATCCTCGATCCACAGGCGAAGCTCCAGGTCCACGCCGTCCGAGGCGAAAGCCCTGACGAGCGTCCGCGGCTCCGGGGCCTTGAGGACACGGCTTTCCTCCAAAGCGGCGTCCACCATCAGCTGCATGGCCTTGCGGATATCGCTGCCATAACTGACCTGCACCGGAATATGGCGGCGGACCAACCGGTGGCTGTGCGACCAGTTTACCACAGGCTGGGTGATCATGTCCTCGTTCGGGATCAGGAATTCTGTGCCGTCCCGGGTGATGACGCTGGTATAGCGCGCCGCCAGCTTGTTGATGGTGCCATAGGTGCCGGCAGTCTCGATCACGTCACCCGGTTTGATCGAACGATCGACGAGCAGGATGATGCCGGAGATAAAGTTCCCCACCACTTTCTGGAGACCGAAGCCGATACCGACACCAAGGGCACCACCGAAGACGGCGAGTGCCGTGAGGTCAATCCCCGTGGCTTTTAGCGAGATCAGGAAAGCCAGCGCGACCAGGATGATCTTGCTGGACTTGTTCATCAGCTCCCGCGCGCTCGGCGGCACGGACGCCAGCGTATTGACCCTTTTTTCCATCAGGTCGGACAGCGCAACCGCGCCCCACAACATGATGGCGAAGGTGAAGATACCCTGGATGATGTCCAGAACGCTCAGCTGCGATTCACCGAGCGGCAGGCGTGCCGACGCGAGAACGGCGGTGATCGGGTCCAACAGTCCGACGATATTGAGCGCGGCAATCACCCAGGCAACCCAGGCGACAAGCCGCGCCAGTTCCCGGTTCGCGATCATGCTGACCGCCAGGCGGATCACCAGCCAGGCGGTGAACAGGCTGGTCGCGATACTGAGCAAATAGGTATGGAAGAAGGGCTGCAGGATCAGGATCGCCGTCCACATCAGCATCAGCGACACCGCCGCCACCATCACCGGTTCCAGGAAGCGCCGGTCGAGACGGGTGAACACAGGATGGTCGCCGAAAGCTTTGGTAAGCCCCTTATGCAACCGCCCGCAGGCAAATTTTGACAGGAGGAAGATAACGATGATGACCGCAAGCTCGATCAGGCGCGTGGGCTCTAGCACATTGGCCTGCGCCCAAGCCCAGCTCTTCATCACATAGGCTGTTATCTTTTCGATAAGTTCCTGTTCCATAACCCGAGCTTAGCGTCACGCGCGAAAAAAGTCTCTAGGTCTTTGATCTTTATCTCGCTTTGGAATAGCGCACGCCTTTTCATCGGCGCTTGACCGACCCCGCAATATTCAATAGCAGGGATACTCCCATAAGGACTGGCCAAGAAGGGGCCCTCATGAAAAAATTTCTGCATATAGGCTGCGGTAAAAAGCATAAAGACATGACAACCCGCACCTTCAACACCCCTGATTGGCAGGAAGTCCGGTTCGATATCGACGAGACCGTCAAGCCCGATATCGTCGGCGACATGCTCGACATGTCCAATGTCGACGACAATACATTCGACGCACTTTTTTCGAGCCACAGCATCGAACATCTGTTCCCGCATCAGGTGCAGACCGCCATGTCCGAGTTCCTGCGCATTCTGAAGCCGGACGGGTTTGCCATCATCACCTGCCCGGATATCCAGCCGGTCTGCGAGGCGATCGCGGCAGGCAAAATCATGGAGCCCCTGTATATGTCCCCCTCCGGCCCCATTTACCCGCTGGATATGCTGTATGGCCACCGTGGCTCGCTCGCCAAGGGTGCCCATTATATGGCGCACAAGACCGGCTTCACCCAACAGATACTGGGCAATGCGCTCCATACCGCAGGCTTCAAGCGCGTGCTGGTCCGGCGCAACCCACCGGATTTCGACCTCTGGGCGGTCGCGAGCAAAGGCGTCTATGAAAATGAGCAGCTCCAGCAGGTTGCCTGGGGCCACTTACCGCGCCCCAAACCCCAAGCGGCATCCTAAGACCACGAAACGCGCTTATGCTGACCTCACGAACGGCGAGCGCGGAAAAAATCCTTTAAGAGTTTCGCCGCTTCGTCTTCGAGGATGCCACCATACACCTCCGGCCGGTGGTGGGTGGTGGGCTGGCTGAAGATACGGGCACCGACGGTGACGCCGCCGCCCTTCGGGTCCTCCGCGCCGTAATAGACCCGCCGGATGCGGGCGAAGGCCATGGCCTGCGCGCACATGGCGCACGGCTCCAGCGTCACATAGAGGTCACAGCCTTCCAGCCGTTCGGAGCCAAGCCTCTGCGCCGCCTGCCGGATCGCGATAAGCTCGGCATGGCCCGTTGGGTCCTTCGGGCCGACGATTGAATTGCCCGCGGCCGCCAGCACCTGGCCGTCCGGCCCGGTGATCACGGCGCCGATCGGCACCTCGCCAGCCGCAGCCGCCTTGCGGGCTTCATCAAGCGCCCTGTGCATATGCGGAAAATGATCTATCATGGCCGCGAGCATCGTTTGCGTGCATGAAAAGGTCAAGAGCCATGACCGGGTTGCTTGCGCGTAAGCCCCCCGCCCTATATGGTGCGCGCGATTTGAAGAGCATGAGGCAGGTTATGACCGACGGAACCGACGAACAGACGGGCGAGCAGAAAGGCGAACGTATCGCCAAGGCGCTGGCGCGCGCAGGCGTCGGCTCACGCCGCGATGTCGAGCGCATGATCGGCGAAGGCCGCATCAGCCTGCAGGGCAAGGTGCTGGAAAGCCCGGCCATACTGGTGGAAAGCCTGGCCGGCATCAGGGTGGACGGCGAAGCGGTCGGCGAAGTGTCGGAGACCAAGCTGTGGCGCTTTCACAAGCGCAAGGCCACGCTGACGACCCACAAGGACCCTGAAGGCCGCCCCACCGTGTTCGACAAGCTGCCAAACCATATGGGTCGGGTGATCGCGGTCGGGCGGCTGGATATGAACACCGAAGGCCTGCTGTTGCTGACCAACGACGGTGCGCTTGCCCGCTGGCTGGAGCTGCCGTCGTCCGAGATCGTGCGCCGCTACCGCGTGCGCGTGCATGGCCGCGTTGACGAAAAAGCGCTCAAGAAACTGGCTGACGGCGTCACCATCGACGGCACCCATTATGGCGCCATCGAGGCCCGGCTTGAGAAGGTTCAGGGCACCAACGCCTGGATGACCGTCGCGATCCGCGAAGGCAAGAACCGCGAAGTCCGGCGGGTAATGGAATATCTGGGGCTGGTGGTGAACCGCTTGATCCGCACCCATTACGGCCCGTTCGCTCTGGGCACGCTGCAGCCGGGGGCGTCGGCCTCGGTTGGCGAAAAGCAGCTCCATGACGTGCTGGGGGACTTTTTCAAGGATGCGCCCAAAAGCGTCGCCGCCCCCGAAAAGAAACTCGACCCCAGCAAATGGGCCAAGCCGAAGCCGAAAAAGGTAAAGCCGGGCACTAGGCGCCGCCGGCCCTTCAACAAACTGGAAGGTGACGACGCCAAGGCCCCGTCTATGCGCAGGCCGCGCAGCAAAGCGGAAGCGCGGGCGGGCGATCAGAAGACCGACCAGAAGCGGGACCAGAAGCCGGGGCCACGCCAGGGCCAAAAACCTGGCCAACGATCAGAAGGCCGGCCTGTCAGCAAAAGCAGCGGCAAGCCCGCCGGAAAGCCTACTGGGAAACCTACTGGGAAACCCACCAGTAAGCCGGGCACGCGCCCGGCCCATCATGCACCCAAAGCCGGGCCGAAAGGCGGACGCCGCAAATGACCCGCATCATCGCCGGACGTCATAAGGGACGCCGCCTTGATGTCCCGCCAGGCAAAGATATTCGCCCGACCACCGACCGGATGCGCGAGCGCGTCTTCTCCATGCTGATGCACCGGCGCTATCCGGACATGGCCGGCGCCCGCGTCGCCGACCTTTTTGCCGGCACCGGGGCGTTGGGGCTTGAAGCCCTCTCGCGAGGGGCCGCGCATATCACCTTTGTCGAACAGGCTCCCGCCTCGCTTCAGTGCCTGAAGGCCAATATCGCCACCCTGCACGCCGAGGCCGAGACAACCGTCCTGCGCGCGAACGCTGGCGCGCTGCCCACCTCAAAGGACGCCCACGACTTTATCTTCATGGACCCGCCCTACCGGATGGGGCTGGTGCGCCCGGCGCTCGATGCCATCCTCCGCGGCGGCTGGCTGGCGGAAGACGGCGCCATCATCTGCGAGCTCGCCCGCGATGACGACACCGATTTCCCGGAAGCGCTGGAACTGGTCGATGAACGCCAGCAGGGCCAGCAGCGTATTGTTTTCCTGAAAAAGCGCACGGACGCCGAAGGCTGAGCGCCCGCATAGCCGTATCATCCCTACAGGCATCCAGGATGCGGTGTGCCCAAGCACCGCTTTAAAACACCCGCCTGTAAGCCCGGCGCAATCCCCCCGATGAATGCCCAGGGCGATATAACCTCCACTAAGCTTAAGACGTGTGGCTTGCCGCACGTCTTTTTTCATGAGGTATGCATCCCTCTTGGCTGTCTTAAACACGGAAGCATATCATTGCCGTCACAGGCATAAACTTAAGTCATAAAATCAAATGGATTATATATTTGGTCTATTTCAGAATGGACATAAGATTAATTTAAGTAATCAATAAACCAATAGCCTAAACATAATGAATAAGTACTTGGTTTTATGTGATTTTTTTGTTACTCAAACATAACTATTTTGTAATTATTAAATAATAATGACGTCTTTTCAGTTCTAAAACGCCTTCCCCTCATGAGACAAACATTTCACCTCGCAATAGTGGGCTTTCGTAGTCCGCCGGAGAGGTTGAATGCCAAAACGAAAGAGGAGGAACTCTCATGGCACAAACAGAAAAGACTGGAGCGGCAAACGGCCGGCTTCGCGCAGCCTATCTTGGCAGCGCTGCCACCGGCCTTGCACTGGTCGCAATGGGTTTTGGGGCAACGAACGCTTACGCACAGGATAAAGACGCAGCCAAGAAGGCTGACACCAAAACGATGCAGATTGAGGAAGTCGTTGTAACCGGCTCCCTGATCCGTAACCCGAACCTGGTTCGGACTGCACCGGTTTCCGTTGTTTCCAAAGACGACATGACCTTCAAGCAAACCAACGTTGCTGAAGAAATCCTGCGCGATATCCCGGGCATGGTCCCGAGCATTGGCGCCCAGGTTAACAACGGCAACGGCGGCTTCTCGTTCGTCAACCTGCGTGGCCTTGGCTCGAACCGTAACGTGACGCTCCTCGACGGCAACCGCGTTGCTCCGTCCGAACTGGGCGGCCGTGTTGACCTGAACAACATCCCGATCGCGCTCATCGACCGTATCGACGTGCTGACCGGCGGTGCAAGCACCACCTACGGCGCTGACGCCATCAGCGGCGTGGTCAACTTCGTGACCAAGAAGCACTTCACCGGCGTACAGGTTGATGCCAACTACGGCACCAGCTTCAAAGGCGACGGCACCACCAAGCGCGTTGAACTCACCATGGGTTCCGACCTCGCTGACGGCAAGGGCAACATCGTCCTCAGCGTCGGCTACCAGAAATCCGACCCGGTTTACCAGGGTGACCGCGACTATGGCGCCTACGCCCTCGATTCCTATGACGGGTCGCGCGCTGGTTCCGGCCTCGGCTCCTACAACAGCCGCTTCGGCAACGTAAACCCGACCGGTACCGACAACGGCAACCTGGTTCTGGGCGGCGTTCAGCCGGACCGCACCTTCGCGGCAGCCTACACGCCGTTCAACTTCAACCCGCTGAACGTTTATCAGACGCCGTTCCAGCGCTACAACATCTACACCGCCGGTACCTACCAGATCACCGACAAGATCGAGATGTATGCGCGCGGCATGTTCTCCAAGAACACGGTTAACACGCTGATCGCACCGTCGGGCTCCTTCGGTGATACCGTTCAGGTTTCGCTCAGCAACCCGTACCTGTCGACGGCTCAGCGTAACGCTTTCTGTGCGTTCGACACCGACCCGACTGCTGGTTCCTACGTTCCGCTCTACACTCAGGCTGAGTGTGACGCGGCTGCAACCGCAACCAGCGCATCCGACCCGAACTTCCGCTCGGTTACCACCCAGCTGCGTCGTCGTGACGTAGAAGGCGGTCCGCGTGTCAGCGATTTCGGCGCCACCTACTTCGACGTTGAAGTTGGCCTGCGCGGCGACATCGATGAGTCGATGCACTGGGACGTCATGGCATCTTACGGCGCCAGCGAGCAGACCCAGGTTCAGAAGGGCTACTGGCTCAAGTCGCGCTTCCGCAAGTCGCTGATGTCCGGCCCGAACGGCTGTTTCGACCAGTCCGACGGCTGTATCCCGGTTGACTTCTTCGGCCCGACCGGCTCGATCACGCCTGAGCAGAACGCTTACCTCTTGGGCGGCGAAAGCAACATCACCACGCGCTTCGACATGGGCCAGGTTAAGGGTTCGCTGTCCGGCGAAACCGGCTTCACCATGCCGTGGGCTGAAAACGCCGTTAACTTCGCTATCGGCGGTGAATACCGGAAATACACCGGTTCGCAGGCTTCCGACCTTCTGTCGCAGTCTGGTGACCTTGGTGGTGCCGGTGGTGCGTCCCCGAACATCTCGGGTGGCTACAGCGTTATCGAAGGCATGATGGAACTCAACGCCCCGATCGTTGAAAATGCAGACTTCGCCAAGTCGCTGACTCTCGAAGCTGGTCTCCGCTATTCGTCCTACAAGGTCGATGCGGACTCGAGCCCGAAATATCAGACCACGACCTGGAAACTGGGCCTGAACTGGACCCCGGTTGACGACGTCACGTTCCGCGGCACCTTCGCCCGCGCTGTTCGTGCGCCGAACATTGCTGAGCTGTTCACGCCGCAAATCACGCAGCTGACCAACCTGGCAACCGATCCGTGTGCGTCGCTTGACGACTCGGGCAACCCGACCGGCAACATCCCGACCGGCGTCGTTCGCGACGTTTGTATCGCTCAGGGTGCTCCGGCTGGTGCTATCGGCTTCATTCCGCAGCCGGCAGCTGGCCAGGCCAACTTCACCGGTGGTGGTAACCTCAACCTGAAGCCGGAAACCTCGAACAGCTGGACTCTGGGCATGATCCTGCAGCCGTCCGTGGTTCCGAACCTGACCGTCACCGTCGATTACTACAACATCAAGATCGACCAGGCGATCACCACCCCGGCACCGGGCGATGCGCTTGCAGCTTGCTTCGATAACCCGGATCCGACCAGCGCAGCTTGCCTCGCGATCGTGCGTTCGCCGATCGACGGTAGCCTCTCTGGTGATGAAGCCGTTGTGAAAGGCCTGCCGCTCGCTCTGTCGAACGCTGGTAACCTGCACACCGACGGTATCGACTTCACGGTTAACTACAGCCATGACATCGGTGACGTACACTGGAATTCGACCCTGACGGGTAACTGGACCCACCGGTCCACGTTCCAGGCCGTAACCGGCGTTTCGGTCAACCGTGAGTGCGTCGGCCTCTACAGCGCGAACTGTGCGTCGATCCAGCCGAAAATCAGCTGGAACTTCCGCAACACCTTCTCGCTCGAGAAGTTCGACGTGTCGGTCCTGTGGCGCCACATTGGCAAAGAAACCTACGAAGACTTTGCTAACGGCACCGATCAACTGTTCGAAGGTCAGCTCCAGGATCTGGGCTACGCCAACTTCAACAAGATCAAGGCATACGACTATTTCGACCTTTCGGTTCGCTACAACGTAACCGAAAACGTCTCGGTCACCGCGAACGTCCTGAACGTGTTCAACCGTCGTCCGCCGATCGTAGGCTTCTACACCGGCACGACCGCCTTCAACAGCGGCAACACCTTCCCGTCGACCTACGACGCGATCGGCCGCCGCTTCGGCCTGAATGCGAAAGTCACCTTCTAAGGTTGACGAACATCCAAACAAAAAGGGCGGACCTTCGGGTCCGCCCTTTCCTTTTGTCCGCCAGGCCAGAAAGACCGGCCCAACTGATTTTACATGAGCTGTCAGAGAATCGGGTTCGGCAAGGCGGCCTCTATCCCGGCGGTTTTGGCGATGGCTTCCGCCCACTTGGCGACTTTCTCGATCTCGTCCGCATGATGATCAGCCGAGGTTTCATTCTCGGCCCGATGGTCCTCGGCGCCGAAATCACCACCCAGCTTGGAATGCCGGGTGAAGGCGGGCCCTGTGGCGATGGCACCAGCCGCTTCGGCTGAAAGGCCGAGCCCGAAAAGCGCGTTCAACTGCACCATCACCTCGGCGGGGCGGTCCAGAAGCGTTTCACTGTCCAGCGTCCGCACCCGCGCAGGGCCATAGTGCCGGGCAAGCCGGGTGAAAAAGTCATGCTGCGCCAGCCAGCCAACCGCTGCCACCTGGATATCGGTGAGCGCCAGATACTGGTCGTCGGCAATACCGAGGTTGACCCGGCCTTCCTTCAGAAGCTTGATCAAAAGGTCGCGCACCCACAGCCTGCCCCACATGCCCTTCTTGGCGATCGACGCCAGATAGGCGCGCAAAGGTGCGTGCAGCAGAAGTGCCCGCGCCCCCGGCCGCATGTCCAGCATGGCGGGCGCGAGCCCGTTCACCAGGTTCGACGGCTTGACCACTGTTGCCTCCCCCGGACTGAACGGCCGGGCCAGCAACGTCAGCGCCATATCTAGGCGGCTTTTCACACTCGCTTCAGCCCCGCCCCGGTGGCGCCAACCAACCATGTCATTCAGGATCACCGGCTCCTTCAGCCCCATCGCCACGCCGTCAATATCGACCGCGCGGGCGAGCAGCGTGGAACAGCAGTAAGCCGAATGGAAAATATAATGGATGGGCCCGGCCACACCCTGCGCCGCAGCCATGGCCTCGGCGCTGCCGATCACCGCGGGCGTGCCCGTGGTTGGCAGATGGTCATCCGTCAGGAAGGTGGCCCCCCGGTGCAGGGCGCGCGGAATATGGTGGAAATGCACAGCGTCGCGCACCGGATCATACCGGTGCGGCAGCCAGTCCGCGCTGGCAGCGATCTCGGGCTTTGGCGGCATGGTTTGGGCCACGGGCATTCCTTCCGCTTGGGGCCTGTCGTCTCTGTCATGACCAGACGAGGCCGATATCCGTTCCTTCGGTCTTAAAGGCCGCCGGGCGGGTGCCGCAAATGCTTTGGCGCCCCCTCAAACCAAAGTTAGACCACACAGCCAGCGTTTTCCAGCCACCGTCACAAGCGCCCCTCGAAAAGCCATTGGAAATTCACGTTAAAAAACGGCACACTAGCGGAACGACCAGCGGGGGAGAGGCCTGAGGGCTAAAGGATATGCGCGAAAAGGAACTCAGACTGGCGCTCGTATGCTACGGCGGGGCTTCGCTTGCCGTTTATATGAACGGCATTTCGAACGAAGTCCTGAAGCTCGTCCGCGCCTCCCGCGCCTACCACAGCCTCACCGACCGGCAGGAACGCCACCGCACCAGCTTCGATAAAGTCGCCCCGGAACGGCCCTACAGCACCGACACCGAAGCGCTTTATTTCGAGCTTCTTCAGGCGCTCGGCCACAAGCTGGAACTGCGGGTGATCGTCGACGCTGTCTCCGGCGCGTCGGCGGGCGGCATCAACGGGATTTTCCTCGCCCGTGCGCTGGCCCACGACCTGGACCTGGACCCCCTTCGCACCATGTGGCTCCACCTCGGCGATGTCGAGGAACTGATGGAGACAGGCACCCTCGCCGAGCGCTGGAGCAAGGTCTATATGCACCCGTTCCTGTGGCTGTTCAGCAAGCGTATCTTCGGCCGCAACCGCCCGGATATGGAAACCCGGCGCAAGCTGTCCCGCTTTGTGCGCTCACGCTGGTTCAAGCCGCCCTTCTCCGGCACCCGGATGCTGACCTGGATGCTCAACGCCTGCGAAAACATGGGCAAGGTGACGGACGACAGCAGCCTCATGCCGATCGGCCACAAGCTGGAACTGTTCGTCAGCCTGACCAATTTTTACGGCCAGCACCGGCGCATCACACTGCATGACCCGGCGGAAATATTGGAGCACCAGCACAGCGTCATCCTCAATTTCGGCTACCGGAACGCGCTCGGCGCCGGGATCACCAGCGATTTCGGTGATGACAATGTCGCCGGGCTCGGGTTTGCCGCGCGCGCGACCTCCAGCTTCCCCGGCGCCTTCCCGCCGATGCGGTTGATGGACCTGGAAGAACGGCTGTCCGCCCGCGGGCAGGTGTGGCCGAAGCGCGATGAATTTATCGCCAAGAACTTCCCGAACCTGGCCAGCGACCGTTCGGTCCTGAATGCCATGTCCTTCATCGATGGCGGTGTGACCAACAACAAGCCGTTCGGCGCCGCGATCCAGTCGGTCTATGACCGCCCGGCGCACCGGGAGGTGGACCGCCGCATCGTTTATGTCGACCCGCTGCCGGACGACCCGGAGGAATTGCTGCAATATCGCCGCCATGACGAGCTGCCCGGCTTCTTCCGCACCATCCTGTCGTCGCTGGCGGAAATCCCGCGCAACGAACCGATCTATGAGGACCTTCTGGAAATCGGCCGCCAGAACAAGGCGGCGCGCCGGCTGGAAGCCGTGCTGCAGTCGGTCGAGGTCGAGATCAACGAACTCGTCGACGAAAATATCGTGCTCGAACGCGACTGGCGCCTGGATACCGCCATGCTGGCCTCCTGGCGCGAACGCGCGCATGAGGTCGCCCACCAGGGCACCGGCTATACCTACGCAAGCTACGTCCAGGCCAAGACCGTGCGGCTCTTGGAACGGCTCAGCCAGCTGATCGTTGAGGGTGCCGCCCTGCAGGGCCTGCGCGTTTCGGAAGGCGACACGTTTGAAACCCTCAAGACCTGGGCTGAGGACAAGGGGATGCTCTACCCCGAAGGCGGCCGCCGCCCGACCGGGAAAGACAATTTTCTCCTCCATGTCCAGATGTTCCGGGAACTGGATGTGGACTACCGCGTGCGCCGCCTCCGCTTCGTGATCCAGAAGCTCAACCGCTTCATGCAGCATGAGGAAGCCGCCCAGGAATTCATCCAGGTGAAGGCGCTGAAGAAAAGCATCTACGAAGACCTGGAAGCCTTCAAAAGCTGCTGGACCGCCACCGTGTATGACCCCGCGCTCTTCACCAAACTGGTTCAGGGGCCGATGGCCGACGCCGACATCGAAAGCTTCCTGAAAAGCCTGGGCGAAGCCATGCGGCTCGAAACACTCGACCTCGACACCGACGAAATGCTCTCGGCCTCCATCTCCGGCCTACCGAACACCGAGCTCCGGCACACGCTGTTCCGCGCCTACGTGGGCTATGCCTTCTATGACATCATGACCCTGCCGATGAACAAGAGCTTCGACCTTCTGGAGGTGGATGAAATCCGCGTCGACCGCATCAGCCCGCTTGACTGCCAGGACCTCTATGAGGGGGCGGCCAAGCACCCGCTTCTGGGGAACCAGCTGTATAATTTCGGCGCTTTCTTCAGCCGCCGCGCGCGGGAAAATGACTATATCTGGGGCCGCATCCACGCCGCCACCCGGCTGATCGACTTCGTGCTCGATGCCGCGGGACCGGGTGCCCTGCCGGACGATTTCGACCTCGAGGGCCTCAAGAAGCGGCTTTACCTCTCCATCCTCGACACCGAATATCACCACGCCGAACAATGCCGCGACCTCATCGCGACCCTCAAGGCCCAGTTCAGCGAGTGAGGCCTAGCGCCGTCCGAACAGCTTTTCGATATCGGCGAGCTTGAGCTCCACATAGGTGGGGCGGCCATGGTTGCACTGGCCGGAATGCGGCGTGGCTTCCATTTCACGGAGGAGCGCGTTCATCTCATCCACCGTCAAGCGGCGGCCCGCGCGGACGCTGCCGTGGCAGGCCATGGTGCCCGCGACATCCTCAAGCCGTTCCTTGAGGGACAGTGCTTCATCCAGTTCCGTCAGCTCATCAGCCAGGTCCCGCACAAGGCCCTGAACATTCATCTTGCCCAGCATGGCGGGCACTTCGCGCACCACCACCGCGCCTTCGCCGAAGGGTTCGATGATCAGGCCAAGCCCGGCCAGTTCGTCCGCGCGCGCGGTCAGCCGTTCGGCAGGGCCTTCTTCCAGCTCCACCACTTCCGGCAGCAGAAGCGTCTGGCGGGCGACGCCGGTGGCCGCGATCTGCTTTTTCATGCGCTCATAGACCAGTCGCTCATGCGCGGCGTGCTGGTCGACGATGACGATGCCGTCCGCGGTTTGCGAAACGATATAGGTGGCGTGCACCTGCCCGCGCGCGGTGCCGAGCGGGAAGTCCTCCTGCACGGGGGCGGCTGGCATCTCTGTAGTTTCATAGGTCGGGCGCGCGCTCGGCATGGCGATATCGCCGGTGCGGTCGAGGGCCAGCTGCCCGCCCTCACCGAAGCTGCCGCCGGAGGATTCGGCCGGGGCATAAATGCCATCAAACTGGGCGGCAAAGCCCCTCGGCAGCGTCGGGCGTTCCGCCGCGCGACCCCACGGCAGCGACGGTCCGCCGTCATGCGGGCGCATCGCGCCAAGTGCTGCACTGGCAACAGTTGTCGAGGCCCGGTGCCCGGCCATGCCGAGACCGTGGCGGAGCGCCGAGACGATCATGCCGCGCACCAGCCCCGCCTCCTTGAAGCGCACCTCCGCCTTCGCCGGATGCACGTTCACATCGACAAATTCGGACGGCACATCCAGAAACAGCGCCAGCACCGGATGCCGGTCCCGCGCGAGATAATCCTGATAGGCCCCACGGACCGCGCCCACCAGCAGCCGGTCCTTCACCGGGCGGCCATTCACGAACAGATACTGGTGCATGGCATTGCCACGGCTGAAGGTCGGCAGACCGGCGAACCCGGTCAGGTGCAGGCCTTCGCGTTCGGCATCGATTTCGATGGCGTTATCGCGGAATTCCCGGCCGAGGATGGCGGCGAGGCGTTCGAGCCGCGCGTCGCCCGCGAGTCCGCCCACGGGCGGCGCCGAAAAAGTCGTGCGGTCACCGTCCGACAGGCTGAAGGCAATGTCCGGATGCGCCATGGCGAGGCGCTTCAAAACATCCGCCGCCTGGCCATATTCGGTGCGGCTGGTTTTCATGAACTTGAGCCGCGCGGGCGTGGCGTAGAACAGGTCCCGCACTTCGACCCGCGTGCCATTTGAAAAAGCCGCCGGTTCCGGCGCGTGCTTTCCACCGCCTTCGACCCGCACCGCCCAAGCTTCATCACTGCCGCGCGCGCGGGAGGTCACACTCAGCCGCGCCACCGCGCCGATGGAGGCCAGAGCCTCCCCCCGGAAGCCGAGCGAGGCGATATTGACGAGGTCCTCGTCCGTAAGCTTGGAGGTGGCATGGCGTTCTACCGAGAGGCTGAGTTCGTCCGGGCTCATGCCCTTGCCGTCATCGGTAACCTGGATGAGCGCCTTGCCGCCATCGCGCATCACCACATCGATGCGCGTGGCGCCGGCGTCGATCGAATTCTCGACCAGTTCCTTCACCGCGCTCGCCGGGCGTTCAACCACTTCACCCGCAGCGATTCGGTTGATCGTGCGTTCTGAGAGAAGCCGGATAATCCCGGCGCTTTCCGGCAGGTCATGTCTGTTCTGGCTGGTCATGGCGCGACCCTATCAGGGAATGAAACTGAGCGGAAGAGGGCGCGCGCCGTCCCTGCCTCAAATGCCCGGCAGGGTGTTCTTTTCCCGTGGGAGCGGGGTATGGCGGTAAAGCACGGATTTCTTCTTTTCCGCCTTTTCGAGCGCGTCCTCCTTGATCGCCTGGAGCATGGAATCGGTCCGTTTCGAAACCTTGGCTTCAAGATCGGCCTGATCCGCCGCGCTCATCTTCTCCACCGCCTGGGTGGTCAGTCCCATTTCATGGATGATGACGGAAAGCGCCTGCAGTCTCGCTTCCTGCTGTTTGCGCACCGCAGCCCAGCCAAGGAGGCCATGCACGGCGACGCCTGTATCGACGCTTTCAATGGGCGTGCCTTTTTCCCGCGCCTCAAGCTGGGCCAGGGTGTCCTGAAAACTCACATCCAGGCCGGCACCTATTGTCACCCCTAGCCCCGCCCGCGTCGTAGACGATGCGGCAGCAGATTGAGCAATTGGGTCGACCGGCATATTTATCCCCCTCGGACGTGGTTTTCAGTACTTTTCAAAAACCATGCAAGACCCGTGCCCCGAGGCCGAGGCGCTAAATAGCAAAACGCCCGGTCCTGAAGGGGCCGGGCGTTTGAAACATTTGGCTGCCTGGTTGGCTTAGTTATCGCCTTCAGCCTTCGAGCCTTCGGCCACACGGCGGATGGCGATATTGTCCGGCTCGAACTGGCGGTCGGTCGCCTTCAGAAGGTCCGCCAGAAGCAGGGTCTTCTTGACCACCTGGACATCCTTCTTGCCGCTCGTGTTCGAGCGAACATCGGCATCAGCGCGGCCAATGCGGGACAGAAGCGCTACCTCACCCTTGCTTTTGGGCTTGGGCGTATATTTCTTGCCCGGGAACAGGGCCTCGAAAGCCTGACGGCCGGGATCAATCTCCTGCGCGCGCGCCTTACCCGGCGCCGGCGGGGTCAGATCGGCTTCCGGCGGCACGACAAGCGGTGCCCGGTCGACAACCTGGAATTCGTCAGGGCTTGCTTTGCCGCTGCCGCCACAGGCCGCGACACTCAGGCCAGCAGCCACCAGCAACGATACAGACTTGAGATTCATGAACTCTCTCCTTCACGGTCGGTCGCACCCTCGCCGACCTTTTGGGCATTTTTAGGGCCTTTAGCGCCTCCCCGCAAGCCATCAATGAGCAGGATGGCCACACCGATGCTGATCGCACTGTCCGCGAGGTTGAAAACATAGAAGCTGTAACCGCCCGCATGGAGGTGCACAAAGTCCACCACGGCGCCGTAAATCAGCCGGTCGATGATGTTGCCGACGGCCCCGCCGATGATGAGGCCGAGCGAAAGTGCCTCAACCCGGCTGGCGGTTTTCACGAGCCACGCCAGAAGCCATGCGCTGATCCCACCGGTGAGCACCACAATGCCCCACTTGCCAAGTGCAGACCCGATCGGCAGCCCCATGGAGATGCCGTGGTTCCACACCATGGTGAAATTCAGGAACGGCAGCAGGGCGATACTGCCGCGTGTCGGCAGGTCCAGCCCGTGCAGGATCCAGTATTTGCTGAGCTGGTCGGCCACCATGAGAAGGAAGCCGACCAGAAGCCCAAACCGGAGATGAAGCCCAGCTTTCAGCATCAGGCCGCGTCGTCCTGGCGTTTCACGGCGTCCGCGCAGCGGTGGCACAGCTCGCCGTGCTCGGTGACCTCATCGGAAACCACCCAGCAGCGTTCGCATTTCTCGCCCGAGGCAAGCCCGGTAACAACTGCAACGCCTTTGACGTCGTCAAGCGTGAAGGCGCCTTCAGGGGCCGGGCCCTGCTCCAAGCTGGCAGTCGAGGTGATGAACAGCTCGGCGGCATCCTGCCCTGCGAAGGCTTCGACATAGGCCGGATCTTCGACAAAGACAGCGACCTTCGCCTGCAGGCTGGCACCGATCCGCTTTTCACGGCGGTCGATTTCCAGGGCCCCGGTGACAACCCGGCGCAGACGGCGGATTTTCGACCATTTTTCAGCGAGCGCATCATCCTGCCAGGACGTGTGCAGCGTCGGCCACTGCTGGAGGTGCACACTTTCGGCGTCCACCCCGTAGCGGGACATCCATACCTCTTCCGCCGTGAACGACAGGATCGGCGCGAACCAGGTGGCGAGGCACTTGAACACTTCATCCAGCACGGTCCGTGCGGCCCGCCTGCGGATGCCCATGCGGTCATCGCAGTAGAGGCTGTCCTTGCGGACATCGAAATAGAAGGCCGACAGGTCGACGATGCAGAACTGATACAGCGCCTGGAAGATCGGGTTATAGTCGAACTCCGACGAACGCGCGCGGATCATCGTATCCAGCTCGGTCAGGCGGTGCAGGACGAAACGCTCCAGCTCCGGCATGTCGGCGGCGTCCAGACGTTCCTCTTCGGTGAAGCCCGCCAGGTTGCCGAGCAGATAGCGCATGGTGTTACGGATCTTCCGGTAGGCATCGACCTGGCCCTTGATGATCTGGTCGGAGATGCGGACATCTTCCTTATAGTCGACCGACACGGTCCAGAGCCTGAGGATATCGGCGCCATACTGGTCGATGATCTTCTGCGGTGCGACCGTATTGCCGAGCGACTTGGACATCTTGCGGCCTTCGCCGTCCAGCGCCATGCCGTGGGTCAGCACATTCTTGTAAGGCGCGACACCACGGGTGCCGCAGCTTTCCAGAAGGCTGGACTGGAACCAGCCGCGGTGCTGGTCCGAACCTTCGAAATACAGGTCAGCCGGGCTTTGAAGCTCAGGCCGCTTTTCGCTGACGAAGGCATGGGTACAGCCGCTGTCGAACCAGACGTCGAGAATGTCGGTGACCTGCTCATAATCGTCGGCTTTGTAGGCATCCCCCAGGAAATCCTGCGCCGGGATCGCGACCCAGGCATCGGCGCCGCCTTCCTTGACCGCCTGAACGATGCGGGCGTTGACTTCCGGGTCCTGCAGGATTTCACCGGATTCCTTATGGACGAAGATGGTGATCGGCACACCCCAGGCACGCTGGCGCGAGATCACCCAGTCCGGCCGGTCGGAAACCATGGCATCGATCCGGTTCTTGGAAATGGCCGGGTACCAGTTCACGTCCTCGCGGATGGCCTTGAGGGCCTTCTTCCTGAGGTCGTTCTTCTCCATCGAGATAAACCACTGCGGCGTGTTCCGGAAGATGAGCGGTGCCTTGGAGCGCCAGCTGTGCGGATAGCTGTGGCTGATCTTGCCCTTGGCCATCAGCGCGTGAACGCCTTCCAGAAGCTCACAGACATGGTCCGCAACCTTATAGACATGCTCCCCGGCAACCAGCGGCACATGGTCGTAATAACAGCCCGCCTCATCGACCGTGAACGGCACCGGAATGCCGAACTTGACGTGAGCGACCTGATAGTCGTCGTCACCGTGGCCCGGGGCCGTGTGCACGAAACCGGTACCGGCATCGGTGGTGACATGGTCCCCCGGCAGCATCGGCACGTCGAAGTCATAGCCCTGGCCGCGCCACGGGTGGGCGAGCACGCTGCCTTCGAAGGCCGAGCCCTTGAGGTGCGAGATCAGCAGATAATTGTCGATGTGTGCGCGCTTGACAAAGCTGACCACGAGGCCGTCGGCCACGATCAGCCGGTCGCCGATTTTCGCCATGGAGCCTTCGGCCACCTCGGTAACCTCGATCACCACATAGTCCAGATCCGGGCCATAACAGACGGCGCGGTTGGCCGGGATCGTCCAGGGCGTGGTGGTCCAGATGACCACGCGGGCGTCCTTGAGTTCCTCGCTCGGCGCCTTCACGAACGGGAAGGCGACATCGATCTGGGTCGAGAGATGGTCATGATACTCGACCTCGGCTTCGGCGAGCGCGGTCTTCTCGACCGGCGACCACATCACCGGCTTGGAACCGCGGTAAAGCGCATCCGACATGGCGAACTTCAGCAGTTCCTCCACGATGGTGGCTTCGGCGTCGAACGCCATGGTGGTGTATGGGTTGTCCCAATCGCCAATGATGCCGAGGCGCTTGAACTGCTCACGCTGGGTGTTGATCCAGTGGTCGGCGAATTCGCGGCATTCCTTGCGGAACTCGACCGGGTCGACCTCATCCTTATTAAGTTTCTTCTTGCGGTATTTTTCTTCGATCTTCCATTCGATCGGCAGGCCATGGCAGTCCCAGCCCGGCACGTACGGCGCATCCTTGCCCTGCATCTGCTGGGATTTGACGATCACGTCCTTAAGCGTCTTCTGCATGGCGTGGCCGAAGTGAATGTCGCCGTTCGCATACGGCGGGCCGTCATGCAGGACGAACTTTTCCCGGCCCGCGGCTTCAGCGCGCAGGCGGCCATACAGATTGTCCTTGTACCAGCGCGCCAGGAATTCCGGCTCGCGCTGCGGCAGTCCCGCGCGCATGGGGAACTCGGTGGTCGGCAAAAAGACGGTATCGCGATAATCGCGCTTGGTGCTTTCATCGGCAGACATAGATCAGGTCTCGCTTTGGTCTTGGTGCATGGGCCCCGCGTCTGAGGGCTGGCACGGCATACTGAATACTGGTTTTAAAAAATTGATACTAAATACCCCGGTCGCCACTGGAGAGCGCCGGGCCAGTAATTCGTCCTATGACGACGGGCGTGTACCGCCTGTATGTCCGTACGGATTGCATGGCGGAACTTTTATCAGCGAAGGCAGAGGGTGTCGAGCGGAAACACGGGGGTATCCGGGCGTTATTCGACGCCATTCAGGATCTTGGTGCGCAGGGTCGGGGTAATCATGTCCGGCATTTTCTGGCGCCGCTCCGGCCCACGGAAACTCGGGTCGACGCGCTGGCGCCTGTCAGGCCCGTTGTAGCTGGATGTCTGAATGATCGGCCGCGGGTCGCTGACGGCGTCCTGCACCGCTTTCATCAGGCTCGCGCCGGTGAAGGGGACGGCGACGATCTTGGTCGCCCCGGCATCGCGCGCGGCCAGTACTTTGGCCCGGTCCGGCGCGGGGATACCGAAGATGATCGGTGCCACGGAGGCAGGCCCGCTGGTCAGGCGCAGGAAGCGGCAGAAATCGACGCCGCCGAGCTCCGGGAAGTCCTGTTCGATGATGATGAGGTTGAAGCCGCGGCTTTGCATTTCAGCGACCGCTTCACGGTTATCCGCCGGAACAAACACACGGCCCACGCGCTGCATGATCAATATATCACGCAGTCCCTCCGCCACCTGCTGGCTGGACATTGCCACCATGACATGTAAGGAGCCGAGGCTGATTGCCGGCATAGTTAAAACCCCCAACGTTTACCTTGATATAAAAGGTTAACGTGACAGGCTTAACAAAACTTGAAGCTTATACAAAGCCTATAAAGACATGGGCTTCGGTAATTTTCCGTTTCGTATCCGTAACGAGTGCCGCGCTCTTAGCGTGCGCGGACGTGCGGCTCGGGGAAAAGGTCGAGATAGCGGTCCAGGGTCGGCGGCTCCAGACGGTCGCGCGCATTCTCCGGTTCCGCCAGCACCACTTTGGCCACCTTGCAGTCACGGGCGATCTGCGCCTTGAGGGCATCGAGGCCGTCGAACTTCTGTTCCGGACGCAGGAAGGCAACCAGTTCAACCCGCAGGTGACGCTCATAGAGGTCTTCATCGAAATCGAACAGATGAACCTCCAGAAGTACATCGCGCTTGTCGAAGGTCGGACGGCGGCCGATGTTGGCGACCCCCGTGAGGATACGGTCATCGCCTTCGATATGGACGCGTACGGCATAAACGCCGAGCTTGGGTTCCAGGCTTTCGCCCAGTTCCACATTGGCGGTGTTGAAACCGATGGTGCGGCCGCGTTTGTCACCCGACGTGACCCGGCCGTTGATCGACCACCAGTGACCGAGAAGCGCCGCTGCCTTGCGGGCTTCCCCCGCCTGCAGCGCCTGCCGCACGAGCGTGGAGCTATAAACTTCCCCGGCATAGCCTTCGAGGCCCACGGTCACCGCGCGGATGACGCTGAGGCCGAAGCCTTCCATCTCACCCATCCAGGCCAGCACGTCGGTACCGCCACCGCGGCCCTTGCCGAACCGGTAGTCGTAGCCGACACAGACATGGTAGGCGCCGAGGCCATCCAGAAGGATATCGGTTACGAAATCCTGCGCCGACATGGCAGCGAGATCCTGGTCGAACGGCAGCACCAGAAGCTGGTCAACGCCGAACTGCTCCAGAAGCTGGGAACGTTCCCGGAACGGGGTCAGGCGGAACGGCGGCTTGTTCGGTGCGAAAAAGCTGATCGGGTGCGGTTCGGTCACAACCACCGTCAGGTTCACACCCATCTCCCGCGCCAGCCGGCCCGCTTCGCCGATGACCACCTGGTGCCCCCGATGGAAACCATCGAAGTTGCCGAGTGCGACGACGGAGCCGCGATCCGAGGAAGTTACCTCATTGATATGCCGGAATAACCGCATGTCTGTTCCTGCGTCTGATACCGCTTGAATGTGACAAAACCGGCGGACGAAACATCCATCTGAATGACCGGTCGGACCGCGGACATACACCATTCGCGCCCACGGGACCACCGTTTTATCGCCTGCGGGCATATCCTGTGGCCGCGCGGCGCGGCCTCACCCCCTTATGTACAAAGGGTTCATAAGGGGATATTGTCTGTCCTTTCGAGGCATTCTCCTGCGGAAGTGATTGAAACTTCGTCACCTTTGGGTTAACCAATTCTTCATGAGATAGGGGCTAGTGTCCCGAAAAGGGAATAGTACCGGGGCTTCAAAAGAGCTTCCGGAAGGGCGCAATTCAGAAAACTGAGGAAAAACCATGGCCGTTGATTTGGGTATGCCGATCCTTATCGTCGACGACTACAAAACCATGTTGCGGATTGTCCGTAACCTTCTGAAGCAGCTTGGCTTCGACAATGTTGATGAGGCAACCGACGGCGCACAGGCGCTCGAAAAAGCCCGGGCAAGACAATATGGCCTGATCATTTCCGACTGGAACATGGAGCCGATGACAGGCTATGAACTTCTTAAGGAAGTCCGCGCCGACAACCAGCTCAAGGCCACGCCATTCATCATGGTCACGGCCGAGTCCAAAACCGATAACGTTATCGCGGCCAAAAAAGCCGGCGTGAACAATTACATCGTGAAGCCGTTCAACGCTGCCACGCTAAAGACGAAATTGGTCGCCGTACTCGGAGAATTCTAAATGTCTTCCGAACAGCTTCCCAAACAGATCCAACTTCTGGTCGATAGTCTGCGGAAGCAAAATACGGCTGCCCTCTCTTTGACGGATGTTGCCTCGGTCACTGAAGTCCTCATCGGTACGATGCAGGTCTTCTTCCGCTCGATTGATACCTCGATCTACCGTGAGTGCCGGTCGCTTTCTGATTATATCAGCAACGCCCGCAAGGAAATCGCCGCGCTTCAGCCCGGTGACCTGGAAAGCGCGCGCATCCCGCGTGCGGGGCTGGAGCTCGACGCCATCGTCCAGCAGACCGAAGAAGCCACCAACACCATCATGGAAGCCGCCGAGGAGATCATGGCGCTGGACCCCAGCGACATGGACAAATATGTCTCCACGACCCAAGACGGCATGATGCGCATCTTCGAGGCCTGTTCCTTCCAGGACATCACCGGCCAGCGCATTTCGAAAGTGGTGGAAA
The DNA here is from genome assembly GCF_023006325.1 of Kordiimonas marina. Classification (GTDB taxonomy): domain Bacteria; phylum Pseudomonadota; class Alphaproteobacteria; order Sphingomonadales; family Kordiimonadaceae; genus Kordiimonas; species Kordiimonas marina. The sequence goes on along the minus strand of NZ_JAINDF010000002.1, from coordinate 420,231 downwards.
CCCTGTCGCACATCGAACAGCGCGTCATGGAGCTTAGGGACCTTCTCGGCGTCACCGACCACGACATCGAAGAAGCCAAGAGCGCCCACCAGGCCGAAGTCGAGGACCTCGACAAAGCCCTGCTTTCCGGCCCGGCCCTTGAAGGGGAAGGGATCGACCAGACCGAGGTCGACGCCTTGATGAACGATGCCGCTGCTGCGGCCCAGCAGGCACCAGCGCCCGCTCCGGCGCCGAAGCCTGCCCCGAAGCCGGCCCCGGCAAAAGCGAAAGCGCCCAAGCCGGAAGCGCCGAAAGCGGTCAACCCGGCCCAGCTCGACAAAATGTTCGAGGAAGATTTCGACCCCATCGCCGATATGGAGGCGAAGGAAGCCGCGAAAGCCGCTGAAGCAAAAGCCGCCGAAGCCAAAAAGCCGGACGCCGCGGCAGAGTCGGACGCCAAGAAAGACGAGAAGAAGAAAAAAGACAGCAAGAAGAAGGAAGAGGAATTCAACCTCGCGGCGGGCGAAGAAGTCAGCCAGGACGATATCGACGCCCTCTTCGGCTGACCCGTTTCATCTTACCAGTGCAATCTTTCCATAACGGCGTGGGGAACAGCTTTTCCCGCGCCGAATATTTTTGAGAACTCTTCCGGCGTGACGCCCGGCGCCCCCTCCGCCGCAGCCACAAGCTGGGGCCATTCCGCCCGGTGAATGCCGCCCGCGATAAACAGCCCCCCAAACCCGGCGGCGCGCGCACCGGCCATATCGGTTTGCAGGCTGTCCCCGATCATCAAGACCTTGCGGCCATCGGTGTCGGCCGCCATCCCGACCTCGGTCAGGCATGAGGTCAGCGCCGATGCCATCGGCTTGCCGAACCAGTGCACCTCGCCGCCCATGTCCCCGTACAGGTCGGCGATTGCGCCTGCGCAGGTATAAAGGCGCGGGCCAACATGGACGACCCTGTCCGGGTTCGCGCACAGGAGGGGCACGCCCTTCTCCGCCGCGCCCTTCAGCCAGTCCCGGTGCGCTTCCACGGATGGATAGTCCAGGTCCGTCGCCAGGATAATGTCGGCATCGTCCGGGTGGCTGACTTCCTCAACCGGCAATCCTTCAATGGTGTTGCGGTCGCTTTCCGGCCCGACATGATAAAGCCGCGCCCCGGCATAGCGGTTCCGCACTTCATCGCGCGCGAGCCCGCCTGAAGTGACCACACGGTCGGTCAACGCCTTCGGCAGCCCCATCTCCAACAGATGTTCCCGTACATGGGTCCGCGGCCTGGGCGCGTTCGACAGGAACACGGTTTCGATGCCCTCCTTGCGCGCGGCCTCGATCGCCGTCACAGCGTCCGGGTTCAGGGCCATGCCGTCATGCATCACCCCCCACAGATCACAGATGATCAGCGACAGGTCCTCCGCCATATGACGCAGACCGGGGATCAGCGCGACAGCCGCGCCGCTCGTATTGGGCATTGGGGTAATCCTTACAGTTCGCGGGTCAGGTTCGTCGATGAAGCCGGTTCACCGAACAGGTAGCCCTGGGCCAGTTCGACCTCGGCGTCAAGCGCCTCAAGCACCATTTCCTCGCTTTCGATCCGGCTGGCGATAAGCTCCATGCCGTTCCGCCGGAGCTGGCTCTTGAAGGCCTCCACGTCGCCCTCTTCCGGATGGGTCGACATCAGGTCCCTGACGTCAGACTTGATGAACTGGAAATGCTGTTTGCCAAGCGCCGGGAAATCGCGCTCGAAATCCTTCACCATATCCATGGAGAAGCCGAACCCCTTGCGGCCCAGCGTCATCAGCCGTTCAAGAACATCGGTTTCCAGGGTGTAGAAGTCTTCCTGGGAAATCTCGAACACCAGACGGCCCGCGAACTCCTCATTGGCGGTCATGAAGTCAATGAACTGCGGGAAGAACTCGGCGTCGGTCATCGAGTAGCGGGACATATTGCAGAAGAAGCGCACATCCGGTTTGCGCCGCCCCAACCGCCGGACAAGCTGGATCAGCCGGAACAAGAGCAGGTTATCAATGGTGCCGATAAGCCCCTTGCTTTCCGCCACCCGCATATATTGCCGGGGCAGGATGATCCGCCCTTCCTCATCCCGCACGCGGGAGAAACATTCATAATGCACGATCTTGCGGGCCGGCAGGCCGACGATGGGCTGCAGATACAGGTCGACCCGGTTTTCAGACAGCGAACTGCGGATAACCGACAGGAGCTGATCCTCCCGCTTGATCAGGCGAATCGCAGCCTTTTTGCCACGGCCTGCCATACCACGGGGCGTGGCACCACCCCCCGGTGCGGATTCCGTGCCGCCTTCGGCTGCGGCCCCCTCAATGGCGGGTTCCTCCTCCTCGCCTGTATCGACGACGGCGAGCGCGGCCTCCTCCGGCGTGAGTTCAAGTTCCTCGATCTCTTCCTGGGTGAGCCTGTCCTCCTCAGCGTCTTCAGCGGGTTCTCCCGCCGCGGGCTCTGCGGCTTTATCAGCGGCGACAGATTTGGCCGCACGGGCCTCCGCCTCGTCGATATCCACTTCAGCGGCCCTGGCTTCCATCTCGGCCTGTTTCTGCACCTCAGGTTCCGACTCGGCCTTCGCGGCTTCCGCCGGCGCCGAAACAGCCTTCTGAGGCGCTGCTTTCTGCGGCGGCTGACCTTTACCCCCCTTCTTGAGAGCAATTTCGCGGGTCATCACCTGGGTCAGAAGCGTGTGCAGCACCTTCAACTCGGACACCAGCTTGTCGCTCTTCTCCCCGCTGACCTTGGCCTTGCTGTCCACGTCGCGGCGGGTGCGTTCCATATCGCCGCGCAGGATGGTCATCATATCCTCAAGCTGGTCGAGACGCGCCTTGGTTTCGGTCGCTTCCTTGCGGGTCATGAAAAAGCTTTGCAGCTGCCAGGCCCCAAAGAAAACAAGCATTCCCAGCATCCCGGAGGCCTGCTGTGACACACCGAAAAACATCGGCGGGATCACCATAACGGCCACCCCGAGGATAGCGTATGAGATGAAAAGCAGAATCTGTGTAACCAAGCCCATAGACCGAGGACCCCCTCCCGTCACATTGATATCGCACCCCCTTAAGGGTGCCCCATGCTGGCACGGCTGACCGTTTTCGTTAAGGATTTTATTGGCCGCGCGTACAGTCCCCACCTTAACAAGAACATCAAACAGTGCCATCATGGCCCGATAATGGTTAAGGGAGCCTTGGCATGAAAAAAATCATTCTCGGTCTTATCGTTATCCTGCTCATCGTCGTCGGGGTGGGCTACAGCCAACTCGACGGCATTGTGAAAAAAGGCATCGAAACCGGTGGGCCCAAAGCGCTCAAGGTTTCGGTCGGCGTGGAGAAGGTCAACCTGTCGCCCTTTTCGGGTCAGGTCGCCGTGAACGGTTTCAACATCGGCCAGCCCACGGGCTTCGGCGATGGCGTGATGGCGTCAGTCGGAGGGCTCGACATGAAGCTTGAGCCCAAATCACTGCTGACCAAGCATATCATCATCGACCATATCGACGTGACAGCCCCGCTTTTCGATGTCCGGATCGACGACAAGGGCAAGACCAATTTCAAGGCGCTGCAGGAAAACCTGGGCCCGAGCAAAGCGTCCGACCCCAGCGATATCACGCTGACGATCCGTCGGCTTTCGGTCAAGGCGCCCAAGCTTTCCATCCACAGCAAAGCCATGCTCAAGGTTGACAAGGACGTCTCGCTCGCGGACTTCACGCTTACCAATATCGGCACCGATGAAAAGGGCCTCGCGCCCTGGGAAATCGCCCGCCATATCATGGACACGCTTCAGCCCCAGATCACCAAGGCCCTGGTTTCCGCCGGTTTTGGCGACAAGATACAGAATATGCTAAAGGATCAGCGGGGCGGTCTCGAGAGCAAGCTGGGCGATGTTCTGGGCAAGCTCAAACCCAAGGAAGAAGAAAAATCCGATCAGCCCAATAACTGATTGATTTCTGGACGTGCCAGTCCAATATACAGCGCATACTCAAAAAGATGTCGTCAAGGGAGATAAAGATGTCACTTGCTAAAATCACCGATGAACTGCGGGGCCGTGTCGGCGCCCATTCGCCGCTCGCCGCTATTATCAAGTTTGATTTCGGTGAAGATGGCGTGGTGCGGATCGACGGCAAAGTCTCGCCGACCGTCGTTGACAACGAGGATTCGGAAGCCGATTGCACGGTCAAGGTTTCGATGGACAATTTCGTCCAGATCGCCCAGGGCGACCTGAACCCGCAGATGGCCTTCATGACCGGCAAGCTGCGCGTTGAAGGCGATATGAGCCTCGCCATGCAGCTTGGTTCGATCCTCGGTTAAGGCAGGTTCCGCTCAATGCTCGAAAGGTTTCGTTCGCTCGTTATTGCCGTCAGCCTGATCGTCGTCATGGCAGGCCTCGCGGCCTTTTTCCTGACGCAGATGGGCGGCGGCAGCAAATTGTTCGGTGAAAAGCAGGGAAGCCTGTCGCCGACCGATTTCGAGACGCTTGCCTACACGCCTGATAAGGCCGGATACCTTCTGTGTTCGCCAAGCCTGTGCAAGAACGCCGAAGCCGATGGCAATTCGGAGCTTTTCGATATCAGCGCCCGGCGCTTGACCCAACTGGTCGCGGACTTTGCCGACCAGATGCCGACGGTCAAGACCATCAAGGTGGACCTGGCCAACAGCCAGTTCGATTTCACCGAGCGCCTACCCGGCCAAAGCTATCCGTCCGTCGTTTCGGTCCGGGTGGTTAAGACCGGGCAACTGTCGAGCGCGATGGCGATCTACAGCTACCAGCCGGTCGGGAAAAGCACGTCGAAAGACCATGAAGAACGGGTCGAACGCTGGATTCATCAACTGAGAAGCCGCCTGGAAAAACCGTAGGGCAGCTGACGCAACCAAGCGCCCCAGGGTCCACTTCTCGGGAATCACACATGAGACACATACAGGTCCGGCACTGCCGGGCCTGTTTTCTTATGGACGGAATGGTATGGATTTGGCCGGGAAACAGGCGTTATTCGCCGCCGATATCGTCATCGAGCGCGCCGCTGTCCTGATAAGCGGCTGCCGCCGTCGCATAGGCCGCGTGCCCGGAGGAGCTGTGCGATGCTTCGGAAAGCCCAAGGTCTGAACTGGCGGCATGGATGCTGGCGTTGATCGTCTCCCGCACCCGTTTCTGCACCCGCTGGTAAGCATCCCGCGCGCGTCCCAGGTTAGATGGCGCCGCGAAACCGGCGGTCGCTTCCTGGGTCCGTGTCTCCGCAAGCAGGAACTGGACGCCGGTGGACAAAAGCCCCGGACCGCCTGGCTTTGCGAAGGCCTGGGTGGTGGTTGCCGCTTGTGCTGCCTGCTGGGTTTGTGCCGTGCCGAAGTTGCGGCCGAAGCTGGCCCCGTCAGCCGGACGTGCGGACTGGGCGCCTGAAGCCTTGGCCGCAGACGTTGGTTTTCCCGCAGTGGGGGCAGTACCATGCGAACGCATGGCAAGCGAGGTATTCGCCATGAAATACGCACCCAAATTTTAAACACCCAAGGACACTTTAGCGTCTAAGCCCCCACTTTGGCAATCCATCCTGACAATAACGGGCTGGAAAAGGGGCCCGCGCCTGTGCTATCGCTGCGATGCAAGTGCGGATGTCCGGCTTCATGAGGGGGGTACGGGCGTGGCATTTCAGAACCAGAAAACAAAACGCTAAGTATGAAGTGAACGGACACAATGGATAACAACACGCTTGCCATCTATATTCACGAACTGAGGAATCAGTTCATTCATATCCAGGCCGCATTCGAACTTTTCAACCAGTCGCTGACCAACCGCGCAGGCACCGGCGTGCTTTTCGCGGGCCAGATGGTGCTGATGCCGGCGAGCCAGGTTTCCGCCCTTCTGTGGCCGCCGCGCGCGCGCGCTCGCACCCGGGGTGAAGCCCTCCGGAAAGTGCTGCAGCTGCCGGAGAAGCATCCGCTCAATGACCGTCGTCTCAGCGAAATGTGGGAGCGCGGTGACGAGAGGGTCGAAGAATGGATCACCGCCACCAAAGGCAAGCAGGTTGTGTTCGACTTTGTCGGCGACCCGGCCACGGTTGGCGACGGTTCCACGACGGATGAGTGTGTGTTCCGCGCCTATAACCCGGACAACAACCTCTTCTACTATCGCGGCATGGCCTATAACCTGAAGGCTGTCGCCGATGCGATGATGGACGTGGCTGGCCGCGTCAATGCCGTCTACCGCCAGATGTTCCCGGAACAGGCTGCTGCGGAAGATGAAGCCATGCGCCAGGCGCAGGCAGCAGCGCAAGCCCAGCAGGCCGCCCTTCAAGGGAATGTCCAGGCAGAAGCGCTGAGCGCAGATGACCTGCCGCCGCCCGTTGACCTGGGTGAGCCTGCCGAACCGGCGCCTGCCAAGAAACCGGCCGCGAAGAAGGCAGCCGCCAAGAAACCGGCTGCTAAAAAAGCGCCGGCTAAAAAAGCGGCACCGAAGAAAAAGGCTGACTAAGCCCGTATCAAACAATGCCGGCTGCCCTTGCGGCACCTCCGCATGGACAGCCGGTCATGACATCGCCGCAGACTGATTTTCGTGACGGCACAGAGTAACAGGAACCCACATCCATGATGAAACGCTTGTCTCTTCTTATTGCTTTCTGCCTGTTCGCATCCCTGCCTGCCGCGGCCGGAGATTGCGGCCAGCCGCCGCTTGACAAGCCCACGATCCCGAACGGCGCCACCGCCACCACGGAGCATATCCGGCTGGCCCGCGATGCCGTGGTCGCTTATTCGGAAAAGGTCGATAAATATCTGTCCTGCATGGATACGTGGGGGCAGCAGATCATGCCGTTCATGACCAAGGACCAGAAGGCCCGCTGGGCCGAGGACCTGGCCAGCCTGCATAACGGCCGCCGCAACCTTCAGATCCAGATGAACGATGCCATCCGCGCCTACCGCGATGCCCATCTGCATGAGGAAGAAGGCGGCAAATAAGCCAGCCCCAATTCCCTAAGCCATACCAAAAGGACCCGCCGGGAAAACCGGCCAGGGTCCTTTTTCATTTCCGGGTCTCGGGTGTAGCACTGCCATCTTTATTGGACTATCCGGTCCATAAAATTTGACTTGTGCCCACACCGCCCCCATCTTCACGGTCATGTCTTTTGAGGGAGGGACGACATGCTGGCCAACCGCGCCGTATACGATGAAGAACACAATATTTTCCGCGACGCCGTGCGCAAATTCTTCCAGGCGGAAGCGACCCCGCACGCCGAGGAATGGTCGAAGGCCGGCAAGGTCCCGCGGGATTTCTGGAACAAGGCCGGTGAGGCCGGTATCCTGTGCCCGCAGATCCCGGAAGAATATGGCGGCGCCGGCGGTGACTACCGCTTCAACTGCGTGATCAACGAGGAGCAGGTCTATAACCGCGGCGGCGGCGCGGCGCTGGCCGTGCATTCCGACATTGTTGCCCCCTACCTCCTGCATTACGGCTCGGACGACCTGAAGGAACGCATCCTGCCCAAGATGGCGACGGGGGAGATGGTCGGCGCGATCGCCATGACCGAACCGGGTACCGGCTCGGACCTTCAGGGCATCAAGACCACCGCCAAGCTGGACGGCAACCATTATGTGGTTTCGGGCCAGAAGACCTTCATCTCCAACGGCCAGAACTGCGACTTCGTCATCGTCGCCTGCAAGACCGACCCCAAGGAAGGCGCCAAGGGCGTCAGCCTGATCGTGGTTGAGGCCGACCGCGAGGGCTTCCGCCGCGGCCGCAACCTCGAGAAGATCGGCCAGCATTCGTCCGACACGTCGGAGCTGTTCTTCGACGAAGTGCGCGTGCCCGCCACCAACCTGATCGGGGCCGAGGGCGCAGGCTTCATGTATCTGATGCAACAGCTGCCGCAGGAACGGCTGTCGATCGGCGTCATCGCCATGGCGGGCGCCCAGCGCGCCTTCGACATCACGCTTGATTATGTCAAGGAGCGTCAGGCGTTCGGGCGGCCGATCTCTGCTTTCCAGAACACCCGCTTCAAGCTCGCTGAAATGAAAACCGAGATCGAGGTCGGCTGGGCTTTCATCGACCAGTGCCTGGCCCGCCATGTGAAAGGCGAGCTGGATGCCATGGGCGGCGCCATGTCCAAACTGTGGACTACCGAGATGCAGGGCCGTGTGGTGGACACCTGCGTCCAGCTGCATGGCGGCTACGGCTTCATGGCGGAATATGAAATCGCGCACCATTATACCGACAGCCGGGTGCAGCGCATTTATGGCGGCACCTCCGAGATCATGAAGGAACTGATCGGCCGCTCGCTTTAAGCCCGAACCATTCTCATTTGCGCGCCCGTTTTGCCTTGCAAGCCGGGCGCGCAACCATGTTAACTGAAGGCGACCATCAACCCAGGACAGGATGCCAATGCCCACACCCGCGCTCACAGCCGCCATCTGTTTCGCCAATGAAGGCGACGAGGTGGAACGGACCGTGCGCGGCATCCGTGAAACCGCGGGGCATGAGGTCGATATCCTTCTGATCAACGATGCCTCCGACGACGACGTCGATTATGAAACGGTCGCCCACAGTTACGGCTGCCGCTACATGCTGAATGAAGCCCGCGTCGGGCCGGCCCACAGCCGCCACAAGGGCGCGCGCTGGGCCAGGACCGAGAATGTCCTTTTCCTCGATGCCCATGTCCGCTTCTACGCAAGCGACTGGCACCGGATCATCAACGACACCATCGCCGCCGACCCGAAGGCGCTTTATTGCGCGCTCAGCCGGCCCTTACGCCCGGCAACCGCAGACCGGGATGCTGTCGAAACCGGGGCGCCGTTGGGCCGCGGCGCCAGCGTCAAACTGCTTGAGGCCACCTTCACGGAATCGCTGAAGCCCGAATGGAACCAGCGTCCCTTGGGCGATACGGGCACAGCCTATGTGCCCTGCGTGCTGGGCGGCTGCTATGCCATGCGGCGGGATTTCCTGATGAAGATCGGCGGCTACCGCGGCCTGCACCGCTATGGCGGCGAGGAACCGCTTATCAGCATCAAGGCCTGGCTCGCCGGTGGTAGCTGCCAGCTGATCAACGAGGTGGAGATTGGCCATATCTACCGGGATAGCCGCGGCGCGCCCTGGGTCGACCACATCAAGTACCAGCATTTCAATAAGCTGGCGACCGCGCGCATCCTGATGGGGGACAAGGCCTTCGCCGCCTATTGGGCCTTGCTGGCCACCCTGCCCACCGCCGAAGCCGAAGCCACACGCAAGGTGTATGAAAGCCGCCGGTCCTTCACCGCGCAGGCCCACCGGGACTTCGAAGCCATCCGCCGCCATCCGATCGATTATTTTTACGCGCTCAATGACGCTTTTCTCAAAGGGGAAGCCATCAAACCCGAGGCCCCTGCCTGGTTTTAGGACCATCCGGCCGTCCGCGCGCCCAAGTCGGCAGACTTGACACACGTCATTGCAGCCCCGGCGCCTTCATGCTAGGAGGTCGCCATACGCTAACCACATTGAACAAGCTTTTTTGCGCAAGAGGACGCACGTATGGCCCGTCAGAAAGTTACCCTGCAAGCAAAACTCCCCCACGGCATGTTTTATTGGGTTACGGAGGTCGACGCCGATAGCGAAGAAGAAGCAGTGGTCGCTGCTGAGAACCTGTTCCTGACCGAAATGGACCGGATCGAAGAATGGGAATTCACCGACTTCGACGTCGCCCAGATCTGAGCCTAGACAGCGTTACCCGGCGGCATCCCCTGCCGTCTCGCCCTTGCATGTGGGGGCGGTTTTCTTCATCCAGTAGCCAAGCGCATCCAGTGAAATATCCAGCCGGTGCTGCCTGTCGGACGCTTCGCTGAAATACCAGAAGCGGTCCGCGTAGGTCAGCGGCTTGATCACTTCATGCATGACGACCCGCGTCTTGCACGCACCTTCCGGGATCAGTTCCACCCGGAACCAACGGTGGTCACCGTCCGCTTCCTGATACGTGGCGTAAAGCCGGTTCTGGACTACTTCTTCGGTCCGTTCCACAGCCGACCATTTTTTATAGCCGCGCTGCCAGAATATGAGGCGGGTTGAACCGGGTTTGTCCGCATCGCCCATCAGGCGCGACATGTCAATGAGTTCAGCCTGCCAGCGGATACGATCCTTGTAATTGACAAGCCAAGGCCAGAGGGTCTCGGCACTCACGTTATAGTCGCGGCTGGCTTCAAACTTGAAAGCCGCTGTCCGCACCCTGACAGCATGGATGGCGATGCCGACCACAAGGGCGGCCACAACAGCCGCTGTGACTTTGTGCAGAAGGTTCCAGTCTTTGAAATTATCCCGTGCCATTGCTGACGGTCCTTTTACCTGTGTCGCTTGACCCGGCCTTCGTTTAGCAGCACCCTCGTGCCGTCTGCAATGAAAGACCGGCCGGAAATCTTGGGGAGGACTTATGACGATCACGCTTATAACGGCAAGCTTTATCGGGCTACTGCTAATTTACCTATCATATAACGTAACCAAACATCGTGGCAGAACCAAGACATCGATTGGGGATGGCGGCGATGAAGGGCTGACCTATGCGATCCGGGCGCAGGGCAACCTGGTGGAATATGCCCCGGTGGCGCTGATCCTGCTTGGACTGCTGGAAAGCATGGGGGCAAACCGGCCGCTTCTGATCGTGCTGGGCGCGACTTTCGTGGTCGCCCGCTGTATGCACGGCCTGACGCTGGGCAAAATCGACGATCCCAACTTGTTCCGCTTCTGGGGCACTGTCCTTACGGGCGTTGTCATCCTTGTCGAGTCCGTGATGGGCCTTCTTGTCGGTTATCACCTGGTCTAGGGGGCACCAATGCATATTACCTTTATCACCGCAGCCTTTACCGGGCTTCTTTACGCCCTTCTGGGCCTGCAGGTCGGCCGGATGCGCGGCGTGACCAAAACCTCGCTCGGCATGGGCGATGACCCGCGGCTTATGAAAGCCGTACGCGCCCACGCCAACCTGACCGAATGGGCACCGATCACCCTGATCGTGCTGGGCGCCTCTGAAAGCCTGGGCGCCGGATATCTGGAAATGATGATCCTGGGTGTCGGCTTCTTTGCCGCCCGCGTGCTGCACGCCTGGGGCCTCCTGACGGAGACGGACAAGCCCAATGCGCTCAGAAGCCTTGGGGCCATGGGGACGGCGGTCATCCTTCTGTGGGCGTCCGTCCATACGCTCATCCTGGCCTACAGCCTCTAGGCTCCTGTCGCCAGTAAGGACTGGCGAAAAACATCAGACACACAAAAGGGCCCGTCGGGGCCCTTCTTTATTTCTCCGCACCTGACGGGCGGGTTTTACCGCTGCGCCGGATGGTCTTGCGCAAGCTCGATATCATGCCGGGCGTTCTTGTCGATCCAGGAAAGATAATAATGGGTCCAGGGCGTGGTGACAGTTCTGGACCTGTGTTCGCTGATGACCTTGTTGACCGCTCCGATCACCTTGCGCCCCACCGCATCTTTCGAGCAGGCGAAATAGCTGGCCATCACATCCGGCAACCCGGCAATCGGGAATGTTGTGAAAGACGAATCGTCATCCGCCGCCATATGGATACGGGCATAATAGCCGGCTTCATCAGGGTAGGAGAAGCTATAGTCCACCCGTCCCCGCGCCAGCATCCGGAACACAAGTTCGGTCCGCCCCGTGCTGCTGACTTCGTCTTTATGCCGGGCCAGGAAAGCATCGACCACAGGGCCATAGGTCCGGCCCTTCACCACACCGGCACGCACAAAGCCCGCTTTGGCGAGCTTTTCCGGTTGGATTTTGCCATTCGCATCCAGAAGGGCCCGTACTTTGGGCGCTGCGGCCGCAGTCACCACCAGCCGCGTCGGCAGCGAATAGAGGATCGGATCGGAGAAAACCATATGCTTTTCGCGCTCAGCCGTGCGGCCCAGAGACCCGGAGCATACGCCAACGCCATTTGACAGGTTGGACAAGAGGCGCGCGATCGCCGCAGGGTGGCGTTCGATCCGGAAGCCCGGCATTTTCGAGGCGAAATAATCGAGGATTTTGTCCTGATAGCCTGTTCCCTTCTCCGGCCCGCTAACAATGTAGGACGGGGGATAGTCCATGACATACCATTGGACAGCAACAGGCGCCTTATCATCAGCCCGCAGGGGCGGGGCTGCAAAAAACAAAACAAGGCACGCAAAGGCTTCGATGATTTTGGCACGCGGCATTTTCAACCGTCTTTTGCCTGTTCTTTGCATACTATCCCTCGCTTGGTCGTACTCTATACTGAATACTTATTGATGCAGAACCATGCCAGCATTTGAAGGAGGGGTTCAAGCATAAATGAGCGACAGTGACATGACAGCGGTTCCCAAAAGTCCCCTCCATGTTGACGGACGCCCGGCCCTGGCTCATAAGGTCTGCCGATACGGCAGGCCATAAGCTCGCCCCCCGGGAAATGGAGTTCCAGTTCGGTGACCACACCATCCGGCAGACATGTACCCTATGTCCTTCTGGACGACAGCCGCCCGGTGCACCGGGGCGGACGGACCATGCTGTTCCATTCCCCCGAAGACATTATAGTTGCCCGCACACGCGCAGACATTCCCATGGCGCTTGAACGGCTTGATGCCGCCCTGGCAGCGGGCCTCCATGTCGCTGGGTGGATCGCGTATGAATGTGCCGCCGCGTTTGAACCCAGGCTCGCCGCCGCGATCCGTCATCAAGCGGATGAGCCATTGATCTGGCTGATCGCCACCCGCCACCGGGACATGCTGGACCAAGATGGGCTTGCACAGTTTCTGCAAACTGACCCCCACACGGATACCACCCTCGATTTCGGCACCCCGGCTCAAACCCGGGAAGCGTATCTGGACGCGCTCGCGCAGATACATGCCTACATCGAGGCCGGCGATGTGTATCAGGTCAACCATACCTTCCCCCTGCCGTGCCGCCTGCATGGCGACGTCGCAGCGCTTTATGCCAGGCTGAGGGTGAGCCAGCCCGTGGCCTACGGTGCCCTGATCGATACGGGTGAGACCCAGGTGCTGTCGCTATCCCCCGAACTGTTCATAAGGCGGGATGGCAACCGGCTTGTGGCAAGGCCGATGAAAGGCACAGCCCCGCGCGGGCGGACAACAGCTGAAGACGAAGCGATCGCCTCTGATCTGGCCGCCGATGAAAAGTCCCAGGCCGAAAACCTGATGATTGTCGACCTGATTCGCAATGACCTCAGCCGTCTCGCCCTGCCTGGCAGTGTCAAGGTCGACCGCCTGTTCGAGGTCGAGCGCTACCGCACCCTTCACCAGATGACATCGCCCATCAGCGCCGAATGCGCCGAAGGGCTGATGCCGTCCGCGCTGTTACGCGCGCTGTTCCCGTGCGGGTCCGTCACCGGCGCCCCCAAGGTGCGGGCGATGGAAATCATCGCCGAACTGGAAGCAGCACCCCGCGGGGTTTATTGCGGTGCCATCGGCCATTTCAGCCCGGCGGAAGCCCCCGGGAACGGCTCTGACTGGTGCCTCAATGTGCCGATCCGCACCCTGATACTGGATAAAGACGGCAAGGGCCGCCTCAGCATCGGCAGCGGCGTTGTCGCCGACTCAGACGCCGAAGGGGAGTATGACGAATGCCTGCTGAAGGCACGGTTCGCCCAGGCCACTGCCCCCGTGTTTTCCCTGATCGAAACATTGGGCCATGAACCCGGCAAAGGGTTCATCCGGCTGGACCGCCACCTGGCGCGCCTTCAGGACAGCGCTGACTATTTCGATATTCCTTATAATGAGGCGGCTATCCGCCAGGCCCTTGCCGACCATGTGGCCCATGACGCGGACCACAACCGTTTGCGTGTCCGCCTGACGCTCAGCCAGGACGGCACACCAGGGGTGAGTTCCGCCCCGCTTCCCGACACTGCAGATTCCCCGGAACCACCACGCGTCTGCTTGGCCGCCGAGCGGACCAACCCCTCGGACCCGTTCCTGTTTCACAAGACCACGAACCGTAGCCTTTATGACGCTGCCTTCGCCCGCGCGCACGCCGCGGGCTATGCCGACATCCTGTTCTTCAATGATAGGGATGAACTGACCGAAGGCGCGATCAGCAATGTCTTTATTGTGAAGGACGGGAAATGGTTCACCCCGCCCCTGTCCGCAGGGCTGCTGCCGGGGGTGTTGCGGGCCGAGCTTCTGGAAAGTCATAGCCCGGGAATCACGGAACGGACGATTTCACGGGATGACCTTCTCGCCGCCGACGCTATATATATCGGAAACAGCCTCAGGGGCCTGCGTGCGGTAACCCTGGCGGCAGACGCCATAATATAAGGAGACCCCGCCATGCGCCTGGGCATGATCGAATCAGCCGGCACCCCTCATCTGAGCCTTGTTGACGGTGACCGCTTTGTCCCGGTTGGCGCGGTGAACCGTGAGGCACCCGCGGACATGGCAGACTTCCTCGCCTGGCTTACAGAGCACGGCACCACATGGGCGGATTTTTGCGCGGCCGCGGCATCCGCGCCCTGGCAGCCAATGGCGGGCACACGCTATGCCCCGCCCCTGTCGGCCAAAAGCCGGATCTTCTGCGTCGGGAAAAACTATGCCGACCACGCGAAGGAAATGGGCATGGCGACGGATGGCCCGGTCGCGCCCGATATATTCATCCGCTTCCCGTCCTCCTTCGTCGGCCACGAAGGTACGATCGAATATCCGGCCGGCGAATCGAGCTTCGATTTTGAAGGCGAACTGACCGTGGTCATCGGCAAGCCCGGCGCACAGATTGACGAAGCCCAGGCGCTCGACCATGTCTTTGGCTATACCGCCACCAATGATGGCTCACTGCGCCGCATCCAGAAACGGACCAGCCAGTTTACCCTCGGCAAGAATGTCGACCGGTCCGGCGCCATGGGCCCCACCATCGTCCCCGCCGGGGAGATACCCGAGCCGCAGGCGCTCACGCTCAAGACCCTGGTAGAGGGCGAGATGATGCAGAACGGCACGACGGCAGACATGACCTTCCCCATCGCCACCGTCATCGCGGTCCTCAGCAGCGTGACCGAGCTGCAGCCGGGGGACATTATCCTCACCGGCACGCCTGCCGGTGTCGGCGCCGGCCGTAAACCACCCCGCTTTTTAGAAGCCGGTGAAACGGTGGAGGTGCAAATCGAAGGGCTTGATTCGCTCAGCATGACCGTCGCCATGCGCGCAAACGGCGTCCGGTAGCGCGAGGAGACAGATAAACTTCTGTCGCTATTCCCTCTAAAATTAAGCGCGTAATTGACGACCCCGTTAACCCGTTTTTTAGATGTGCCCTTTAATCTGGTTCAACCCGGAGCGGCTGGCTGCGGGTGAATCGTTTCTGGTAGTCGAGGGTTTCATCACTCAATGCGCTCATCTTCTGAGTCATCCTCCATCAATATGCAGGCTGATGCCGATAACGGCAGCATTTCCGCTCATACCCGAGCGCTGGCCCAAAGGCTTTCGAGCCACATGGGGCTTGAGGCCGCAATCCAGGTCAGTACAGAGAATCAGTGGCACGGCGTTGTGACCGCTCTGATGGAAATGCAGCGTGGACGTAGCGTCAGGCGCTGATCAGAGTAAACCAAGGTTACAGCATGCGGTCTTTTCCCGCTTCCCGGTCTAAACTTACGCGTCATCGGCGATCAGTCGGGGGTAAGTCATTGACTCTTCAATGGCTCAGTTACATTATCACATACCCATCCGCCGGAAACGGACCCGGGTTTAAGTGTTAAAATTATGTTGGGAGAGGGGCTGAAACACGAAAAGTAAAATTTTTGCTTGGAATCGTAGAAGATTCTTGGATGATAGGCCCCGAGCCGGACCGCCCGTCTCAACCCTCCCCCCGACCCATCGCGGTTGGAGAGGACATAATACTAGATCTCCTGGCACCTCATACGGGGTGAATAAAGGAGGCAGCATAAGCGGAGCAAATCCGTGAGGCGGTCGGCACAATTGGGAGAGGTACGGGAAAGCCTTCTGATACGACGCATATCAACCGGGCAACTTGTTGTTCGGTCCATGATTTGACGTCGGCTTGCTCCCAATTTTAAAAAGGGTAAGGGTTTGGAGCCAGATACGGCACCACATCTTTGCAAGGTTTAATCCGCTGCAGTCAGCCCCTTCCTGAAGGGTCAGGCTGTAGCTTTGTTAAAACCCATGTGGGCAGAAAATGGATAAGGCTAAAGTGAAACGGATAGCTGTCTCGACGGCCGCGGTTGCCTCGATCCTTCTGGGTGCAACTGCTGCTAACGCACAGGATGCTCGCCTGAAGTCGATCGTCGACGAGGTGAACCAGGCCAACAAAATCGCGCAAGCGTCGCAGAAGAAAATCGACTCTGTTGCCGACGCAACCGCTAAACTGTTTGCCGAATACAAAGGAGTCCTGAAGACCAATGCAGGTCTGCGCGCGTACAACGCTCAGCAGAACCGCGTGATCAAAAAGCAGGAAGAAGAGATCGAGAAGATCAAAAACTCGATCGGTCGGATTGACGAAATCAAGCGCCAGATTACACCTCTGATGCTTGAGATGATCGCCAACCTCGACGACTTCGTCCATGCGGACATCCCCTTCCAGCTTAAAGAACGGGAAGACCGTATCGAAAAGCTGAAAGAGGCAATGGACAACCCGAACGTAAGCGACCCTGAGCGCTTCCGCGTTGTTCTTGACGCATACAAAGCTGAGGTCTCCTACGGCCGCACGCTTAACACCTACGAGGGCACGATTGATGATGGCCGTTCGGTCAACTTCGTTCGTATCGGTCGCGTTGGTTTCTACTACCAGACCAAAGACGGCAAAGAGACTGACGTCTGGAACCGCGACACCAAGAGCTGGGAACGCAAAGACGAGTTCGCTACCTCGGTTAAGCAGCTGATCAAAATGGCCCGTCACCAGGTTCCGCTGAACGTCCTGGTCTTGCCGATCGAAGCGCCGAAGGAGAAATAATATGAAAAAGATCCTTACCTCCGCTGCTGTTCTGATTCTCGGCGCGTCCACCATGGCCCACGCCCAGTCTGCAGACCTCAACTCGCTCCTGATGAAGGTTCGCGAAGGCCGTGTTTCCGAATCAGCTGAGCACAAAGCTCGCGAAGCTGAGTTCCTGAAGCGCAAGTCCGAGCAGGCCAAGATGCTTGAAGAAGAGCATCAGACCGAAGCCCGTCTTGAGCGCGAATCGACCCGTCTTGAAGGCACCCGTCGTGCCAACGAAGCTGAAATCACCCGCCAGCTTGACGTACAGCGTGACCGTCTTGGTCAGCTGCAAGAGCTGTTCGGTGTTCTCCAGCAGGCTGCAGGCGACGCCAAAGCAACCATCAAGAGCTCCTACGTTACCGTCGACACCCCGGACCGCATGAAAGGCATCGATACTCTCGTTGCTAAAGCATCCGACTCCGGCGAACTGCCGACCATTGACGAAATCCGCGCTTGGCCGACCCAGATGATCACCGAAATGATCGGTTCTGGCCAGGTTGTTACTTTCAACCATGAAGTCCGCACCAAAGAGGGCAACATGGAATCCGTTAAACTGACCCGCGTTGGTGACTTCGAAGTGGTTGGTAACGGCAAATACTACATCCTGAAAGACGATGGCACGATTGAAGAGCTGCAGCGCCAGCCCTCCAGCCGTTTCACCGGCACTGTTGCTGACTTCCAGAAGGCTACCTCCGGCGTTGCCCCGCTCGGCATCGACCCGTCGCGTGGTCAGCTCCTGAACCTGGAAATCCAAAAACCGACCCTGCCGGAATACCTGGCTCAGGGTGGCTTCATTGGTTACGTAACCCTGGTTCTCGGCTTCTTCGCAGTTCTGTTCGCTGTCGTTCAGTGGACCTACCTCACCCTTGTCAACGGCAAGGTGAAGAAGCAGATGCGCACGGATGTTGCTAACACCAACAACCCGCTGGGTCGTGTTCTGGCTGTTTATCAGGCGAACAAATCTGTCGACGTGGAAACGCTCGAGCTTAAACTCGACGAAGCCATCCTCAAGGAAACGCCGGCTCTTGAACGCTTCCTGACCATGATCAAGCTGATCTCCGCCGTTGCACCGCTCTTCGGTCTGCTCGGTACGGTTACTGGTATGATCCAAACCTTCCAGGCTATCACGCTCTTCGGTACCGGTGACCCGTCCATGATGGCGTCCGGTATTTCGGCAGCACTGATGACCACGGTTGAAGGTCTTGTCGTCGCGATCCCGACTCTGCTGCTGCACAGCTTTGTTGCTGGCACGTCCAAGTCGGTCATCCATGTTCTTGAAGAGCAGTCCGCTGGCATCATTGCCGTTCATGCGGAGAAAGAGCACGGACATGCTGGCGCTTAATGACGCATTCAACGCGATCCAAGCGTTCATGGAGCGGGGCGGTAACGTCCTCTTCATGATCCTTGCGGTCACCTTCATCATGTGGGTGCTGATCGTCGAGCGTCTTTGGTACTTCACGCTGGAGTACCGCAAGCAGAAGAACCGCGTCATCGACGCGTGGGAGTCCCGTCCGGAGCGGAAATCCTGGTATGCACACAAAATTCGTGAAGCCATGATTTCCGAAATCAACACCGAGCTGAGCCAAAACATCGGCACGATCAAGACCTTGGTCGCACTGTGCCCGCTGGTTGGCCTTCTCGGTACCGTGACGGGGATGATTGAAGTGTTCCAGGTTATGGCGACGCAGGGTTCTTCGAACGCTCGCGCCATGGCAGCCGGGGTATCCAAAGCAACTATTCCGACCATGGCCGGTATGGTTGCAGCCCTCTCCGGACTGTTCCTGAGCACCTATATCGAACGCCGCGCTCAACGTGAATCGGAACGGCTTGAAGACAGCCTGACCACGGACCACTAGACCGGATTGGAGTTTAACCAATGCGTAAATTCGCAAAGGAAACGGAAGAAGCTGAAGTAAACCTGACGCCGATGCTCGACGTTGTGTTTATCATGCTCATCTTCTTCATCGTTACCGCGACTTTCGTGAAAGAGTCCGGTCTTGAGATCAATAAGCCGGAGGACAATCAAGCTAATGATCAGTCCCCGCCCCCGGATGACGACAAGCGTGCGATCGCTTTCATCATTGATGACAACAACCGGATCTTCCATGAATTCCGGTCCATCGACATCTCGTCGGTGGAGTCGATCATCAAGAAAGAAAGTGTCGAACGCCCTAAGGCTCCGGTCGTGATTCAGGCCGCCTCGGGTTCCTATACAGGGCTGTCAGTTCGTATTTACGACGCAGCTATCGATATTGGAATCCCGCGCGACAAGATCGTTTTAACGCCCAAGAAATAACCTTGGTGGGGGCAAGCCCCCGCCCTTCAGGGCGATGCCCCGCATAGGGGCACAGTGGAGAAAGTGATGCGAGACCACGCACAAAAACAAGGTGATGAAGCAGAGATTGACCTGACACCCATGCTGGATGTCGTGTTCATCATGCTGATCTTCTTCATCGTGACCGCGGTCTTCGTGAAGGAAGCCGGTGTCTCGGTTATTGAGCCAGAAGCGCATACAGCTGTTATTCAGCGCCAGGTGAGTATCCTGGTTGCGGTTCGGCCCAATGACGAGATTTGGATCAACCGCCATAAGGTGGAGCTTGCAGGTGTCCGTACGGCCATCGAAAAGCTTCATGCGGAAAACCCGAAAGGGTCGGTGGCGATCCAGGCTGACAAAAAATCGAAGGCCGGGCTGGTTATGAAAGTCTACGACGCCGTGCGCGCTGCCGGCGTTGAAAAAATAGCCATAGCTGCGGAGAAAATCTGATGATTACTCGTTACGGATCCGCACTTGTTGCCTCGACGTTAGTTACCTTTGGTCTGTTTTTTATCATGCAGAACCTGGTGACATTCGATGACGTCAAACTTAACGAGGAAAAGCAGCTGCGGTTCATCGATGTTGTTCAAAACATCAAAGACCAGCCGCCCCAGCATCTGGAGCGGAAAGTAGAGAAGCCGCCGGAGGTGGAAGCACCCCCGCCGGAGATCGAAACCCCGAAGGTCCAGGTCCAAGGCCCGAATAAACTGAACCTCTCGATTGGCCGCGCCAATCAGGGGACGGGTGTAGACCTTGGCTCCATCGACCTTGGTCCCAGCCAGGATGGTGACTATCTGCCGCTCGTTCGCGTGCAGCCGCAGTATCCGCGCCGGGCTCAGGAACGGGGGATCGAAGGGTACGTGATCGTGTCCCTGACGGTGAGTGAAGACGGGACTGTCCCGCCGGATTCCATCGTCATCCTCGACGCGCAGCCCAAGGGTTATTTTGAACGTGCAGCCACCCGCGCTGCAGAGAAGTTCAAATACAAGCCGAAGGTTGTGAATGGCAAACCGCAGGCGGTTACGGGTGTGAAGTATCGTTTCACCTTTAACCTGGATGATGGGAAGTAATGTCATGAAGATGATCAAAACCATCAAATCCCTGCCGATGGCAGTGGCAGCAGCAGCGGTCCTCGCTATGCTGCCCGCATCCAGCGGTGGTGCGGCTTACGCGTCGCAAGACAAGCAGCCGAGCGCCATCTCGCAAGCCAAAACCCGTAAGGTTCCTGCAATGTCCCTGGAGACGCACAAGCATATCCAGAAGGCGCAGGAAGCTATGGATGCCAAGGACTATGTAACCGCCAATAAAATTCTTGGTGAGGTCCTTGAGCGCAAACACCTAAACGATTATGAGCGCGCCATTACGTGGCAGTTACGCGCCATGATCGCCTACGATGAAGATGATACCAAGGGTACCATCGCCGCGTATGAGAAGATCCTGCAATATCGGGAAAGCATCCCGGTTGCGCTGGAGACCAACATCATCTACGGCCTGGCCCAACTGTATTACAGCATCGAAAACTACGACAAATCGCTCGCTTACGTAAAAGAGTGGCAGAGCCAGGTTGACCCGACGCTGATCAGCGTCAGCAACTTGGTCTTCATCTCGCAGCTCTATTACACGCGTAACGACTTCAAGACCTGTATTGAATATATCAATAAGGCCATCAAGCAGGCGCAAGCGACCGACCTCGTCGAAGTGAAAGAGCAATGGTACCAGCTGGCACTGTCCGCTTACTGGGAACTCGGTGAGTTCAAAAAGGTACGCGACGTGCTGGAGACTTTGCTGATCAACTGGCCGAAGCCCCGTTACTGGCAGCAGCTTGCCGCTGTTTACCAGGAACTCGGGGACGAGACCACGTCCTACGCTCTGACCGAAGCCGCGTATAAACAAGGCTTCCTGGACGACAAGCCGGCCCAGCTGGTGAACGTCGCCCAGATCCAGATCGTCCGCGGTGCACCGATCAAGTGTGCCTGGATCATGGAGAAGGCATTCAAGGAAAAGCGGGTCGAAAGAAACGCCAAAAACCTGCGCCTTCTGGGTCAGTGCTATATGATGGCTAACGAATGGGCCAAGGCGATTGCGCCGATGACCGAATCTGCCAAGCTGGAGTCCGATGTGGAACTCTGGATGCAGATCGGCCAGATCCAGATGCAGCTTGACCATTATAAGGATGCGATCAACTCGTTTGGTCAGGTTCTTGATAGCCTGAAGAACGACAAGTCCACCAAAGCTGGCCACAAGCGTCTCACTGCACTGATGCAGCGTGGCACCGCTTATACCGAGCTCAAGCAGTTTGCGGACGCCCACAAGGAGTTCGACACTGCCGCCAAACTTGCCAAAGACAAGAAGGACAAGAATACCGTCCGTCAGTGGCAGAACTACCTGAAGGCGGAAGAAGCTCGTGAAAAGATGCTGACCGGCTAAGTGCTGGCTTCATGAAAACACTGAAAACGGCGCCCTTCCGGCGCCGTTTTTATTTTGAGGGATAGCCCCTCACCTATTCGTTTTCCCCGCATCGTCCGCACGCCCCTTAAAGCCTGACAGGCTCTTGGTCACGGCAGACCGTCCCTCGCCTCCCGTCAGTCCCTATCTATAGGCACAATCTACATTGTTACGTTATCACTTTTCATAATGCCTATTCGGTGATATTGTTATGTTGTAACAATACATGGAGGGGTTAAATGACTACTGGACGCACACTGCCAATCACCGCTGCCGCGACCGGCATGACCTTCGGGCTTTTCTATCTGATGCAGGCGCTGGTCGCCTCGAATGTCATCGACATCAAGGAACCCAAGCCCTATGTGCCGATCGATTTTGTTTTAACACAGCAGCCCGACAAGCCGGTCCACGAACGCACCCGCGTCGACAGGCCGAAACAGGTCAAACCGCCAGAGACCAAGACGCACTTCCCGCCTCGTACGGAAACCGGGACCCACATCCCTACCGGCATCCCCCCGGTCGCCCCCAGTCTCCCCAAGTCAACGGACCGGATCGACCTTGGCATGGTTGACGGCGAGAAAATCCCCATCGTCCGGGTTGAGCCGCAATATCCGCGCCGGGCGCTCGAACGCGGTATTGAAGGCTGGGCCGTCGTTGAATTCGCGGTCAATGCCGACGGCCAGGTCGAGAACCCGGTCATTATCGACGCTCAGCCCAAAGGCTATTTCGAGCACGCGAGCCTGAGTGCCGTCAGCAAGTTCAAATACAAGCCCAAGGTGGTCGACGGCCATGCCGTCCGCTCGACCGGCGTGCGCTACCGCATGACCTTCACCCTCGGCGATGACAAGTAGGAGGCTGCCATGACACGCACCCTGCCCCGTATGGCCCGGGCCCATGCCCTGAAGCAAGGCCCCGACCTCACCCCGATGCTGGATGTCGTCTTCATCATGCTGATCTTCTTTGTGGTAACGGCGAGTTTCGTCCGCGCGACCGGCCTCACGCCCGACCTCAGCCGTCCGCTTACCGGCCCGGTCTCCCCCATGGAGCCGATCGGCTTCCGCATCGATGCGGGCAACCGGCTGTTCCATAACGGCCAGCTGATCGCCCCCTTCTCGGTCGGCGCCATCGTCAAGGCCGAAAGCACGGCCCGGCCCAAGGCGCCTGTGCTGATCGTCGCCGACCCGGCCGCCCACACCGACATGGTGGTTCGGCTCTATGACGAAGCCCGCAAGGCCGGCATCAAGCCTGGGCACATCGCCGTCAACATCAAGTAAGACGGCTTGAAAGCGCATGAAGAAAGGGCGGCCCCCCACAGGGACCGCCCTTTCTTCATGCGCACCCTTTGAGGGCTCAGCGGGCCGTCGCGGTGGCCGGCTCCAGGGCGTCATAGACATATTGGCGCATATCGTCCCGAAGCGGGTACACATCGCTCGGCAACACGTTGGTCATCATGATGGCAATCAGGTCGCTTTTCGGGTCGATCCAGAAAATGGTGTTGGCCATGCCGCCCCAGAAAAATTCGCCCTTCCGCGCGCCGTGCCCCTGCTTGCCCGGGTCCTTCACCACCGCAAAGTCGAGCCCGAAGCCGAGGCCCGCCTTGCCTTCGTGGATGCCCTTGAGCCCTTCGGGCAGATGGTTGGTGGCCATCAGCCGCACGGTTGCGGGCTTCAGAAGCCGTACGCCATTCAGCTCACCCCCGTTCAGGAGCATCTGACAGAAGCGCCAATAATCAGCCGCGGTGGAGACGAGCCCGCCCCCGCCGGAGAACAGCACCGGCTGTTTGGTGAAATCCTGATAGAGATTGCCGCGGTAAGCCGCGAGCGCGTGTGTTTTGGCGTCGACCGCGTAAATCTCCGCCAGGCGCGCCGCCCGGTCGCCGGTGGCGGCAAAGCCGGTATCCTTCATCCCCAGGGGCTCAAAGATCCGCTTCTTGAAAAACTGGTCGAGCGTCATGCCGGAAAGCACCTCAACGAGCCGCCCCTGCACATCGACTGCGAAAGAATAAACCCAGCGTTTGCCCGGCTGGTACAGAAGCGGTTCGGCCGCGATCTTCTTGGTCCACTGGCCCAGCGTCTGGTTGAAGTCGGTCACGCCGTTCGCGCGGTACAGCTTATCCACCGGCGTGTTGCCGAACACGCCGTAGGTCAGCCCCGCCGTGTGGCGCATCAGGTCGAGGATAGTAATCGGCCGGTCGGCGGCCACGGTTTCCACTGTGCCGTCCTTGTCCGTGGCTTTATAAACGCGGGCATGGGCGAACTCAGGCAGGTATTTGGAAACCGGATCGCTGAGTTTGAAGCGCCCCTCTTCATAAAGCATCATCAGGGCGACACCGGTGATCGGCTTGGTCATCGAATAGATGCGGAAGATGGCATCGTCCGTCATCGGCACGCCCGCAGCCTTGTTCAGCATACCATAATGAGCGAAATGGATGACCTTGCCGTGGCGGGCCACGAGCGTGGTGGCACCTGCCAGCATTCCCTTATCCACATAGGCCTGGAAATGTGCATCGAGCGCGGCAAGTTTGGCGACCGATACCCCTTCAGCCCCCGGCCGCGCGCGCGGCAATGGGTCCGCCACCGTTCCTTGCGTGGCCACGCCGAGCCACACCACGCACACCAGCAAAATCCGCAACAGCGCCATATTCCACCTCCCAGTCTTGGCTTCTTGCAGCTTAAGATAGCCTATCCGGGCGGGCAGGCAAATTGCCTCCGATATTTCTCCACCCCTCATTGCGAAAATTCTTGAGATACGGGAAGGGGACCTTATACGGTCATCTCCGGGGACTATTTTATCAGGGACACCATTATGAATTTCACCACGTCCGTTAAGCGCCTTGCTCTCGTGTGGACCACACTTCTATTTACCTTATGCATCGCGGAAGCTGCGAGTGCTGAAACCTTCCAGCTTCCTTTCGGCGAAACCACCCTGTCCTTCGAGCTGCAACCCGGCTATTGCCAGGCTGACCCGCAATACCGCTTCGATCAACGCTGGCTGGATTTTCAGAAACGTGTCACGGCAGAAAGCGGGACCCTCCTCGGTGCCTTTATTGACTGTGACTCACTGTCAAAGCTCCGTATCGGTCAAATCGTCATGATGAAGCGGATGATGATGATGTTTGCACCCCCCGTCGACCCAACTGAAGCCAAGGCGCTGCAAACGCTCCCTAAATCTCAGGTGCTTAGCGGTATCGCCGAACAGTTCACAAACGGCGTTCATGTCGACTATGATCAAGCGACCGATAAGGTACAGTCTGCTATCGACCAGCTTACCGCTGATACCAAATCCATACCGGTAGACATTAAAGGGAGCACTCCCTCTCTTCTCAAGAAAACAGACAAAGGCGTCTTTGCCGCCCTGATAACCCAGGTCCAAATGGGAAGCAAACAGGGGCGTATGGCGTCGATGATGGGCTTTGCCGTCGTTCAACATCACCTTGTGGCGGTCACTTCATACCGTCTCTATGAGAATGCGGATACCATTAAGGGCATGCTGACAGAGGTGGAAACGGTGGTAAACAAAGTGACTGCCGCCAATGATAAATAGGCCTCATCACGCCAACTAAAGCGTGCTGTTTGCCCACTGCTATCAAAAAAAGCTGGGGGCAGGCCGGGCTCGAACCGGCACGCCCGAAAGAACCGGATTTTGAAGCCGGCAAGGCAGACCGGGCGTTAACGGTAGCCGAACCGTTCGTTCACCGAGCGCATTTGTGGCGTGGTCTCGTAGATTTCCAGAACTTCGGCTGAGGGCTCACGAACCTTGGCTGCAATCTTGCCCTGATAGAGGTCACGTGCCCATTCGGTTTCGCTCGGCTTCATGCCGTCCCACAGCGTCAGCTTGTCGTCCGAATGGTCATGGAGCCAATAGTCCAGCATGGCGGGTTCGAACTCATGCCCCATGTATGTCACCAGGTCCTTGATGGTCTGCTCCGGCCGGGCCGTAAGCGCTTCATAATGCATCAGATAGGCACGGCTGAAATAGCTGTGATACTTGACCGCATCCAGATTGTACTGGAGCCACAGCATCATCGCCCTCTTGGCCGAGCCATAGGCGCGTATGAGCGCCTCGCTCTGGCCAACCTGTCGCACGTCCCGGACAATATGGATGAGCGGCACGTCGCCGAAGTCCATGAAGATGCGCGGCAGATGCCGGGTGTTGGTCGGCTCCTTCACCACCAGGGTCTCCTTGCCCTCATGGGCCAGGAT
This sequence comes from Kordiimonas marina, assembly GCF_023006325.1. Taxonomy (GTDB): domain Bacteria; phylum Pseudomonadota; class Alphaproteobacteria; order Sphingomonadales; family Kordiimonadaceae; genus Kordiimonas; species Kordiimonas marina. Next base: position 394,395 of record NZ_JAINDF010000002.1, on the reverse strand, counting down.
GGCCGCGAAAAACCGCTTGGGGTCATCCAGCGCGAGCGTGGGCGGCACGCCGATCAGTTTGCTGATCTTGATGATCTTGTCGAGCCCGACATTCTGGTCGGACGTATTGAGATAATAGCCCGCCATCGGAATTTCGAACGGTGCGGCAATCCTGCTGTGACTATCGAGAATCCGCGTTAAAAGCGTCGAACCCGACCGCTGTGCACATGTGCAGAAAAACAAGTTCACTACCGGGTCCCTTCCCGCTGCGTCACCTTAACCGCCCACCGCTCAACCGGGCCGGTTGACAATGCCGATGAGGCGGCCCAGGCCACCATAGGCCGTCCCTTGCTGAGCGGCAAGACTGCCGCCGGGGTCAGCGGCCCAGCGCCTGCGCGGATGCGGATACCGATATAAAGAAGGTGAATGGTGCCCCCGGTCGGACTCGAACCGACACTCCCGAAAGAACCGGATTTTGAATCCGGCGCGTCTACCAGTTCCGCCACAGGGGCCCTGAGGCTGACGTCATTTGACGTGGCGCATCATATAGCCTGTAAAAAGCACGCGAGCAAGATTGTAATCACCCCGGCCCGTTGCTAAGGAAGGAAACCATAACAACAAGGACCCGCCCCGTATGATCAGGCGCCTCTATGACTGGACCATGACCAAAGTTTCAAGCCCCAAAGGCGAACGCTGGCTCATGGGCCTTGCCTTTGCCGAGGCGAGCTTCTTCCCGATCCCGCCGGATATCCTGATGATCCCGATGATCCTGGCGGACCGCAAACGCGCCTGGCGGCTGGCGACCCTCGCGCTCATCGGCTCGGTCATCGGCGCGGTCTTCGGCTATCTCATCGGGGCCTTCCTCTATGAAGCCGTGGCGCAGCCGATCATCGCCTTCTATGGCCTTGAGACGCAGTTCGACACCTTCAAGAGCTATTATGCCGACTATGGCATTCTGATCATCCTCATCGCCGGCTTCACGCCGATCCCGTTCAAGGTCTTCACCATCGCGAGCGGCGTGGCAGGGCTGAACCCCGTACTGTTTTTCCTGACCTGCATCCCGGCGCGCGCATCACGATTCTATCTGGTCGCAGGACTGTTGTGGCGGTACGGTGAGCCGATCCGCAGCTTTATCGAAAAACGGCTCGGCCTCGTGATATCGCTTGTCGTCGCCGGTATCATCGGCGGCTTTGTCGCGCTCAAATATATCGGATAGACCCATGCCCAGCACCCTCATGTCCATGCCCAACCGCCAGCCTGTCCTGTTCGCCGGGCTGGCCGCGCTTGTGATCCTCGGCTCGGCTTATGGGTTCCAGGCTGCAGGCTACGCGCCGTGTGACCTGTGCTGGCTGCAGCGCTATCCCTATATGGCGATCATCCCCATCGCCTTCATCGCCCATTTCATCAAGGCGCCGGTGAAGCCGGTGCTCATCCTCCTCGGCCTCCTGTTCCTCGCGGATGCGGGCATTGCCGCCTACCATGTCGGCGTTGAACAGAAATGGTGGCAGGGACCGACCGAATGCACCGCCTCCGGGCTTTTGAGCGACGACCCCGCCGAAGCCCTGAAGGCGATCATGAACGCACCCTTGGTCCGGTGCGACGAAATCGCATGGTCCCTTTTCGGAATTTCCATGGCAGGCTATAATTTCATCGTGGCTTTGGGGCTCGCGCTCTTCAGCCTGATCAGAAGCAGAAAGGGCTGACGCCATGGCAAAAGCTGCAGCAAAAGCTGAAACCGACATCTACCCGGCGGTAACCGAGAAGACCGCGCCCGCGCGCCCGCTGCCCGGCGACCGGGATGTTACTGTGCTGACCGAGCGCATGGTCCGGGTTGACCATGCCGGTGAGTTCGGCGCCGTGCGCATCTATTCGGGCCAGCGCGCTGTGCTGGGTGAGCGCCACCCGATGGCCGGGATGCTGCGCCACATGCACGCGCAGGAAGAGGTCCATCTCGACCGTTTCAACAAGCTTATGAACAAGCGTGGCGTACGTCCGACCGCGCTGTCGCCCTTCTGGGACGTGGCCGGTTTCGCGCTCGGCGCCGCCACCGCGCTGATGGGTGAAAAAGCCGCCATGGCCTGCACCGCCGCGGTCGAGGAAGTGATCGACGAACATTACCAGAGCCAGCTGGACACGCTGGATGGCGCCGACCCGGAACTGGAAGGCATGATCAAGACCTTCCAGGCTGAAGAGGTCGAGCACAAGGAAATCGCGCTCGAAAACGGTGCTGAGGACACCCCGGGCTATCCGATCCTTTCAGGCGCCATCAAGGCCGGGTGCCGTGCTGCCATCTGGCTCGCCAAACGCGTCTGACGCTACCGCACGCTAAAGCAGCGATGAAAAAGGGCGACCGTCATGGCCGCCCTTTTCCTTTAGAGATGTGAACACCGCTTACGCTTTGACGGATACAAGACCGCCGTTTTCGCTTTCACCCTGCTCACCCAATAGCCCGGCCCCCTTAAGCGCCTCGACGATCGATTTTTCGTCATCCGCGCTCAGGTTCGAAAGGTCATAGTTCGACAGCACATCCTTCAGGGTCTGCAAACCCTTGGCATTGAGACCGCCGCCTTGCCCCGCTCCGCCGAGACCACCTGGACCGCCCGGGCCACCCGGACCGCCTTTAGGCGGCTTGAGCCCGGCTTTCTCCCCCACGGCCTTCGCATCGAAGCCCGCGGCCTTGAAGGCCTCGGCAAAGCCCTTGCCCGGTTGGATACCGGCATCCTGCAGCTGGCTGACGATTGCTTTCGCATCGTCCTTCGTCAGCTTGCTGGGGTCATAATTGGAAAGGATATCGCTGATCTGCTTTTTCTGGTCGTCTGTCAGCGCCTTCCCTGGCGGTGGGCCGAAATGCCCGCCTCCCTGTACGCCACTGATTGTCGTCATGGTCTAGCCTCCTGGATCATAGCACCCTGTCACCCAACGAGTGCTACGAGACACAAGGCGCAAACCCTTCGCTGAAGTCTCATATTCCGTGCCTTCCCCTCTTGACCCCGCCCCCAAACACCCAAGATAGGCTAAAGGCGCATGGCGGGGGGCCAGCGCCAAAACGCATAAAAGACAGTGAGGAAAACGTGACGACGGAAACCACCCGCACGCTCGAGATGCAGCGTGAAGAGTTCAAGAACCGCCGCCTGATTGCCACACCGCTTGCCGGCACCATCGTCTGGACCGCGCTGGGCGTGGCCGGGGCCTTCCTGCCCACACCCTGGGCCGTGCTCACCTTCTATATCGGTACCGGCTGCATCTTTTACCTGGGGCTTCTAATATCCCGCTTCACCGGCGAGTATTTTTTCGACAAGTCGAGACCGAAGAACACGTTCGACACGCTGTTCCTGCTCGGCAACCTGATGGCGCTTCTGGTGTTCGCGGTCGCGATCCCGTTCCAGCTGCAGGACCCGACGTCGCTGCCGCTGTCGCTCGGTATCCTCACGGGGCTCATGTGGGTGCCGGTCAGCTGGATCATCGGCCACTGGGTCGGGCTGTTCCACACCTTCAGCCGCACGGCGCTCGTGCTGGCGGCTTGGTATCTGGTCCCCGACCACCGCTTTACCGTCATCCCGGCGGTGATCGTCGCGGTCTATCTGGTTTCGCTGGTAGTGCTGAACAGGCGCTGGCGCGCGCTGCCCCAGCAAACCGAAGCAGCAGCATAGGCAGGCATAGCCGCCTCAGCCTTTCTCGAGCTCGGTGTCCCAATAAAGAAAATCCCGCCAACTTTCATGCAGATAGTTTGGCGGGAAATGACGTCCGTTCTCGTGCAGCTCGTGGTTCGTGGGCCTGTAGGGCCAGCGCGCGGGCTGCATGTGGGCTTCTTCCGGCGTTCGCCCGCCCTTCTTCAGGTTACAGGGCGCGCACGCGGCGGAGATATTGCTCCAGCATGTTCTGCCCCCTTGCGAGCGCGGGATGACATGGTCAAATGTCAAATCCTCGGTCGAACCGCAATATTGGCAGGTGAATTGGTCGCGCAGGAACAGGTTGAAGCGGGTGAAGGCCGGGTAGCGCGGCTGGCGCACATATTTCTTGAGGGCAATCACACTGGGCAGACTGACCGCCGTTGACGGTGAATGCACCTGCCGGTCATAGACAGACAAGATGCTGACCCGGTCCAGGAACACGGCTTTAAGCGCCGTCTGCCAGTTCCAGACACTGAGTGGGTAATAGCTGAGCGGCCTGAAATCGGCGTTCAGCACAAGGGCCGGGCAACTGTCCGGCGAAGGCAAGTGGGGTGTAAAATTCACACCCATAGTCCATCCCCCGTTCTGGTTCTCAACAACCGCGCCGGGTAGGAGGCCGACGATAGGGTCGGCCCGCCACATGAGGCACTACTCCGACACGTCTGAAAATCAAGATACAGTGTTACGCCTTGATGACAAAGCCTTATATTGTATGTGCACGGGGTCCGGGGCAGTGCTTTTGGGCGGCAAGTGAGTCCCGTGCGCCACACCTGGGACAGGCATCATTCCTGTTTTCATCTGGACCGGGATTCTCTACTCTCCGCCCATGACCCCAGTAATGACCACAGGCATGACCACAGACCGGCCAGACACCTTCGTCACCCGCTTCGCGCCCAGCCCGACAGGCAGGCTCCATAAGGGCCATGCCTATTCGGCGCTTCTGGCTTATGCCCGCGCACGCGAAGAAAATGGCCGCTTCCTTCTGCGCATCGAGGACATCGATACCGTTCGCTGCCGGGAAGACTATATCGAAGGGATTTACGAGGACCTGGCCTGGCTCGGGCTGACGTGGGAGACCCCGGTCCGGCGCCAGAGCGAGCATTTCGCCGACTATGAGGCCGCGCTTGACCGGCTCAAAGCCATGGGCGTCATCTACCCCTGCTTCTGCACCCGCAAGGAGATCGCGGCTGAGATCGCCCGCGCGCCCTCAGCCCCGCATGGCCCGGACGGGGCGCTCTACCCCGGCACCTGCCGTCACCGCTCGGCGGATGAAAGGGAGGCCCTGATGGCGAGCGGCAAGGCCTACGCCTGGCGGCTCGACCTCGCCGCCGCGCTCACGCACATCGGGGAGCCGCTCACATGGAAGGATGAGTTGAAAGGCACCGTGACGGCAGAACCGGAAACGCTGGGTGATATCGTGCTCGCCCGCAAGGACACGCCGACGAGCTATCATCTCTCGGTCGTCACCGATGACGCGCTTCAGGGCATCAGCCACATCATCCGCGGCGAAGACCTGTTCCACGCCACCCACATCCATGTGGTCCTGCAGCGCCTTCTGGGCCTGAAGACCCCCATCTACCACCACCATGGCCTGCTGCTTGACGAGCACGGCCAGCGCTTCGCCAAACGCAACCTCTCCGTCACCCTCGCCGACATGCGCATGCACGGCATGACGCCTGAGGACCTCAAGGCCCAGCTCCTCAGCGCGTAACGCCAGAAGAGGCAAGTCCTGTTGTATCGGCAACACATCCTCCCCCGCGCGCCATAGCCACAACCGGTTATTGACTACAAAGCACGCGCAGGCCGTGCTGCAATAATGCTCGATTCTTTTAAGACTGTTTTGTTACGTTTGATGGGGGACTGACCGATGGCCACAATTGTGGGCACCAACGGAGACGACGGGCTTAATGCCAGCAACAATGGCGACACTCTGATTGGCGGCGACGGCAATGACACGCTCATAGGGGACAGCAATGCCGATAGCCTGTTGGGTGGCATTGTGCTGATCGATCACGGCAGCGGTAATACCATCATCCTCGTTAGTATCGACATCAGTCTCATCAGCCAGGCTGATTTCGTGTTCTAGGGGGAAATAGATGTGGATGCGGGCCTTGCTGACAGCGGCCCTCTTCCGTCAATCAAACACCCGGGAAGCATCCTCACAAAAATAAACCATAGTTTAAATTACGGAAGATCACGGACAGAAAAATATCTGTCAGCCTAAATGCAATATTGACTTGCGAAAAGACTACCCGTAGCAAAGAAAAGATTTTAGCCGAATGTCTGAATTTAGTACGGCCAATTTGTATTTCGCCGCACAGGACATTTCAATTTCGAACATAACAGGCTGAGGGGACCAGCCTGACGGTAAACCGGACAGAAAAGACCGGTATGCCGTATTTTGGGGGGGGCATCTTGTGAGAATTTCTTTTTACGGAGAACTGCCGTCTTAACGCGCCGTGACTGAAACGCATGACAGCGGTTCCCATGACGACCCCCATACTGGCGGTTCCTTCGGCACGCCCATAACGTCTCTCCCTGATTTTATGTGATTTTACTATAGGACGATCCATGGCCAACTATACCGGGACCAGCAACCACGACATCTTCAGGGGCACAGGCGCGGATGACACAGTTACCATGCTGGATGGAAACGACTATGTTTTCGAACCCGGCGGCATCAATACCGTCAATATGGGGAATGGTGATGATACACTGGGCATCGCGGCAACAGCAGCCCTGACCGCCAATGACCTGAACGGCGGCAACGGCGACGACCGCCTGGATATTCTCCTATACGACCCCAGCCATAATACGCTCAACTTTGCCGACCTTACGGCTGTCCATAATTTCGAGCACTATGCCCTCTATTCTCAAAACAATTATTTTTCGGTAACGACGACCGACGCGCCGGAAGATATCGTGGTCTCCACCTATAATAATACCGGCAACCTGAAGAGCCAGAACGACTATGACCTGGCGACCGGGGGCGGCAACGATACCATCTCGGCCACCGACTCCAACCGGGCGTTTGGCCACGTCGACGCAGGCGCCGGCGATGACGTAATGACAGGTATTGGCTGGTTCGCGGGAGGGAGCGGGAATGATAGCATTTCCGGCTCTTTTTATAATATCATCGATGGCGGAACAGGCGCCGACACGATGTCCGCGTCCGGTGAAGCCTATTTTGTCCTGCGCGCAGGCGACGGCGCAGCGGACGTCGCCAACGCCGACCTTATCTATGATTTCTCCCCTTCAACGCCATACCACCCCCAGAGGTTGGCGCTCGATGGCCTGCAGCGGTCTGACCTTTCCCTCAGCGATACCGATATTAACGGCCAGACCTCTGCCGTTGTTCGGCTTACCGCGACAAACGAAATTCTGGCCGTGGTGGTCAATGTGCCTTCCGCCAACCTGGATAACAGCTTCTTTATCGACAATGCCTTCGTCGGGCAGAGCTATACCGGGCACGCACTCGACAGCATTACAGGCGGCCTGGGAGACGACACCATCACCACGGGGGCGGGCTCCGAAACCCTTGAAGGCGGATATGGCGACGACAGTTTCATCGTCAGCAATGGTCAGTCGTCATTTCTGGATATCGCAGGCAATGAGGGAACCGATACGCTGGTGTTCGGGGACAATGTATCGCTGTCCGACCTCAGCTTCAGCCTCGGTGTCATTGCCAGCAGTAGCGTTACGGCAACAACCTATAGCTATATGCCGCAAATCCAGTTCGGCGACCAGACCATCCGTATAACGGGCATAGAGCAGATTAAGGTTGGCGGCACCACGTATCAGGTCCATCTCGACTATTTTGAAGGCATCAATGGCGTCATGCTCCTGTCCCCCACCACGCATGAAGCTTACCTTGAGACGGTGACTTCCTATCCCCTGCTCCGGTTCAATGATGCCTATCTCGCGGATGGCTGGAGCCTATATGGCACCAGCAGCAGAGATTCTATCCTCGGCTCGGAAGGCGCCGATAGCCTTTATGGCGGCGCTGGCGACGACGTTCTGTACGGCGGCAATGGCAGCGACACGCTCAATGGCGGTGCAGGTAATGACAAGATCATAGCAGGCCTCGGTAACAATCACCTCGATGGCGGGACCGGAACGGACCTGGCCGAATATTTCTACTCCTTCAGCTTAGGGGGGGATGAGCTCGGCCTTAGCGAAGGCATTGTCGCCGACCTCGCCGCCGGCACAGTCACCAGCGCCGGACTTAATGACCAACTGACCAGTATCGAAAATATCGCCGGGTCACTGTTTGACGACACCATTTCCGGCGATAGCGGCAGTAACAGCCTGTATGGCGGCAGTGGCAACGATGTTATTGACGGCGGCAGTGGCAACGACACCGTCAGTGGCGACAGTGGCGATGATACGCTTGATGGCGGCGCGGGCGGAGACCTGCTTGACGGCGGAGACGGCATCGACACCGCGGACTATAGTAGCGCGTCGGGTGCGGTTACCATCGACCTCGCCACTGGCACAGGCAGTGGAGCCAGTGGCAATGACACACTGGTTGCGATCGAGAATATCACCAGCACCGCTTATGGCGATCATATCTCGGGCTCAGGTGCCGCCAACCTGTTTTATAGCGGTGCCGGCAACGATACGGTTTACGGCGCCGATGGCAATGACACCCTGTTCGGTGGCACCGGCAACGACACCATGAATGGGGGCAACAATAACGACCTCATCGCCGGACAGGCCGGCGACGATTTCGTCTCAGGCGGCGACGGCAATGATACGGTGACAGCCGGTGACGGCAATGACCAGGTCTTCGCCGGGACTGGCAATGACGCCCTGCGCGGGGACAATGGCGACGATATTCTGGGCGGCGGCCCAGGCGACGACCTGGTCATCGGCGGCTCCAGTACCAGCAGCGTTACCTTCGGCACGTCCAGCACCAGCGGGGACGGCGCTGACACCCTGTTCGGCGGCGACGGCAACGACACGCTTGTCGGCGGCACATGGACCGACACCAACAACACCGGCATCGTAACGCTCGCACAGACAGGCAACAACCCGGGCGACGGCGCCAACGTCATCTGGGCCGGCAGCGGCGATGACAAAGTTTATGGCGCCGGGGGCCACGATGTGCTGGGGGGCGGTGTCGGCAATGACGACATAGCAGGCCAGGACGGCAACGACATCCTTTATGGTGGCCCCGGACCGGCCAGCCAGTCCAATGACACCCTGGATGGCGGCGTGGGCAACGACACCCTCTATGGCGGGGACGGCAATGACCATCTGCTGGGCGGCACCGGCAAGGACCTGCTTTATGGCGGCGACGGCTACGATACGCTTGAAGGCGTGGACGGCAATGACACCCTTTATGGCGGTGCTGGCAACGACAGCCTCACTGGCGGCAGCGGCAACGACACCCTCAATGGCGGCACCGGCGACGATACGCTGACAGGGGGTGACGGCGCCGATACGTTCGTCTTCAAGTCAGGGCACGGCAATGACACGATCAAGGATTTCAACACCGATGCCGACAGCCTGAACCTGTCGGCCACGGGGATAAATTTCACCAGCCTGGCAGACATTCATGCGCACGCCAGCACCGTCACGATCGGCGGCGTCTCCGGCCTCTGGATCGACACGGCCGGCAGTGACACCATCTTCCTTGTTGGCCTGACCACGAGTGACATCGACCATATGGACATCACCTTCTGACGGGAATGGGCACCCCTGCGACGGATCGCCACCCTTGTTAACCCTTGCTGTTCAAGGTGAGAGGCCTATAGTGGGGCCATTCTGAAATCTTGGGTGAGTTTAGGCGTATGAAAGCCGTTTTCATTCTGGCGATCCTGACCATGTTCGCGACCCTCGGTATCCTGATCACCGGGGTGATCACCATGGCCAGGGGCGGTGAGTTCAATAAGAAGTGGGGCAACAAGCTGATGCGGCTTCGCATCGCTTTCCAGGCGGTCACCGTGCTTCTGATCTTCATCCTCGCGCTCGCAGCATCGCATAACTAAGGCCCCTGCCTCATGGTGCGGCTGACCAAAATCTATACCCGCGGTGGCGACAAGGGCGAAACCAGCCTAGTGGACGGCCGCCGTGTCGCCAAGGATGAGGCCCGCATCGAAGCCTACGGCACGGTCGATGAAGCCAACGCCGTCATCGGGCTCGCGCGGCTGACCACCGAGGGTGATGCCGACCAGATGCTCATGCGCATCCAGAATGACATGTTCGACCTGGGTGCCGACCTGGCCACCCCGGGAGAGGATTTCACGCCGTCCGAGATGACCCTCCGCATCACCGATGAACAGGTCATCCGGCTTGAGGCCGAGATCGATGCGATGAACGCCGAAATGGCACCGCTTTCAAGCTTCATCCTGCCCGGCGGATGCCCGGCCAGCGCCCATTTGCACCTGGCGCGCACCGTGGTCAGACGCGCCGAACGCCATGCCATCACCGCTGCCCGGTCAGAGGCCATCAACCCCGCGGCGATAAAATATTTGAATCGGCTGTCGGACCACCTATTTGTCCTATCGAGGCACCTCAACCGCGGCGGCGCGGATGATGTGCTCTGGGTACCCGGCGCCAATCGCTGATAATAACGGGACGATCCGACGTTACGGCAACGCCGCTTTTGCTGCGCTGCATTGACTCGGGTTTGGCGATGGTTTAACGCTGTGTACCCCTGAATATTCCAAGGGTTTGGGCGCTTTTGCCCGTGCCCGGACAAACAAGTTTCTAAGGGCATTGTTGCCCCGCACAATAACCGGGAGAAGTATCCCCATGAAGATCATGGTCCCCGTCAAACGGGTCGTCGATTATAACGTCAAAGTGCGCGTGAAATCCGACAACACCGGCGTTGAACTCGCCAACGTCAAAATGTCCATGAACCCCTTCGACGAAATTGCCGTCGAAGAAGCGATCCGCCTCAAGGAAGCCGGTAAGGCTGAGGAAATCGTCGTTGTTTCCATCGGCCCCAAAGCCGCGACCGAGACCCTCCGCACCGGCCTCGCCATGGGCGCCGACCGCGGCATCCTGGTCGAATATGACGGTGAGACCGAGCCGCTCGCGGTTGCAAAGGTCCTCAAGGGCGTTGTGGACGCCGAAGCACCGGGTCTCGTGATCCTCGGCAAGCAGGCGATCGATGACGACTGCAACCAGACCGGCCAGATGCTGGCACAGCTTCTTGGCTGGGCACAGGGCACCTTCGCCTCCAAGGTTGAACTGGACGGCGACAGCGTGAATGTCACCCGCGAGATCGACGGCGGCCTTGAGACCGTGAAGCTCAACATGCCCGCGATCGTCACCACCGACCTGCGCCTCAACGAGCCGCGCTATGCGTCGCTGCCGAACATCATGAAGGCGAAGCGCAAGCCGATCGACGAGAAGACCCCGGGTGATTTCGGTGTCGACATGACCCCGCGCCTTACCACCCTCAAGGTTGAGGAACCGCCGAAGCGCGAAGCTGGCATCAAGGTCGAAAGCGCCGAAGAACTGGTCGCCAAACTTAAAGAGAAGGGGGTAATCTGATGACCGCTCTTGTCATTGCAGAACACGATAACGCATCCGTTAAGGACGCAACCCTCGCCACCGTAACCGCCGCCAAGGCTTTCGGTGATGTGACCGTTCTGGTTGCCGGCTCCGGCTGCCAGGCTGCCGCGGACGCTGCCGCCAAAATCGACGGCGTTGCCAAGGTACTGATGGCGGACGATGCGGCTTATGCCCACCCGCTCGCTGAAGAAATCGCCGCGCTGGTGATCAGCCTCGCGGGTGATTATGACGCCGTGCTGGCGCCAGCGACCGCATCGGGCAAAAACATCATGCCGCGCGTGGCCGCAGCCCTCGACGTTGCGCAGATTTCGGAAATCGTCGAAGTGGTCGACACCGACACCTTCAAGCGCCCGATCTATGCCGGTAACGCCATCGCGACCGTCAAGTCGTCCGACGCCAAGAAGGTCATCACCGTGCGCGCCACCGGCTTCGAAAAGGCCGCAGCAGAAGGCGGTTCGGCCGCCGTTGAAACTGTTGCAGCTGCAGCAAAAGCCGGCATCTCCTCGTTCGTCGGCGCTGAACTGTCGAAATCGGACCGTCCGGAACTGACAAGTGCCAAGATCATCATCTCCGGTGGCCGCGGTATGGGCTCGGGCGAGAACTTCGCCATCATCGAAAAGGTTGCCGACAAACTCGGTGCCGCAGTCGGTGCTTCCCGCGCCGCTGTGGATGCGGGCTTTGTCCCGAACGACTATCAGGTCGGCCAGACCGGCAAGATCGTCGCCCCCGAGCTTTACATCGCCGTTGGCATCTCCGGCGCGATCCAGCACCTGGCGGGCATGAAGGACAGTAAAGTCATCGTCGCCATCAACAAGGATGAGGAAGCTCCCATCTTCCAGGTGGCGGACTATGGCCTGGTGGCCGACCTCTTCGAGGCGGTACCAGCGCTCGAGAAAGCCCTCGGCTAAAAAAGCTGAAAAAAAGGGCGCCTTTCGGGGCGCCCTTCTTGTATAAAGGCCTTAGGAAGGCTTTTGAAAAACTGAGGGAAGGGAAACATGGTCGACAAGGTAGGTGTTATCGGCGCCGGGCAAATGGGAAATGGCATTGCCCATATTTGTGCAGTCGCCGGTATGGATGTGGTGCTCTCCGATGTCTCGATGGAGCATGCTAAAGCCGGTCTTGGCGTCATTCGCGAGTTTCTCTCCCGCACGGTCGGCAAAGGCCGCATGAGCAGTGAGGAAATGGATGCAGCCCTCAGCCGCATTACATTGGCCGACAATCTGAAGGCTCTTCACGCCTGCGACCTGGTGATCGAAGCCGCGACCGAAAACGAACAGATCAAAACCCAGATCTTCAAGGAACTGTGCCCGCACCTGAAGTCGAGCGCGCTTCTTGCCTCCAACACGTCTTCCATCTCCATCACCCGCCTGGCCGCAAGCACCGACCGCCCGGAAAAATTCATGGGTGTTCATTTCATGAACCCGGTGCCGGTGATGAAACTGGTGGAACTGATCCCGGGCATCGCCACCGCCAAGGACACGTTCGAGCATTTCAAGGACTTCACCGAAAGCCTGGACAAGACCACCGCGGTTTCGGAAGATTTCCCGGCCTTCATCGTCAACCGTATCCTGATGCCGATGATCAACGAAGGCATCTATACGCTGTATGAAGGCGTCGGCAGCGTCGAGGCGATCGACAGCGCCATGCGCCTGGGTGCCAACCACCCGATGGGCCCGTTGCAGCTGGCCGACTTCATCGGCCTCGATACCTGCCTCAGTATCATGCAGGTGCTGTATGATGGCCTGGCCGACAGCAAATACCGCCCCTGCCCGCTGCTGGTAAAATATGTCGAAGCCGGCTGGCTCGGCCGCAAGACCGGCCGCGGTTTCTATGATTACCGTGGTGAGGGCGAGCCTGTGCCGACCCGCTAAGCTTAAAAAACGCAAAAGAAAAACGGCCCAGGCATTCCACCTCGGGCCGTTTTCTTATAGCCCCACCGAAGCTGTGCGTCAGATCGTGGCGACCACGGTGTTGGCCACGGCATCCTCGGTCGCACACAACAAAAGCTTCTGGCCGAGCGGCACGGAGACACTGTTGACCTGGGTGTCGTCGCTGTCCTCCCGCGGTTTGGTGGTAACCCTGATGGTCGCCATCACATCCTCCACCTTCGCCCCGGTGAAATGCTTCAGCTGGTAATAGGTCTGCGGTAGGGCCACCGTCAGCTTTTCGGTCAGTTGGGTCTGGTCCGACTTTTCCTTCTGGCGGCTTTTCATCGAGGTCCGGCTGTAGCTGTAGGGGCTGCCGATACCGACGCTGGCACCCTGAAAGACCCCGACACTGACCGACGGCACAGTCAGCGTGTGGGTGCTGCCGGTTTGGGAAATTTCCAGGTTGCGGTTGCTGTTGGTGGCCTGGAAGGTAACTTCGTAGGAACCGAAGTCACCATCCCCCGTGCGCGCCACCTGCTCGAAATCCAAGAGGAATTCAACCTTGGTGACCTTGGCACTTTCAAAGGCGAAACTGGCGTTCGGCAGGCCGCTATAAAGCCCGATCCCGGCGATATAATAGCAGCTCTTCCCCTTGAACTGGTTCAGGCCGACATTGATGATATTCACCCGTTTGTCACCAGCCTTGAGCGACAGGTTCATCGGCACCGTCAGCTCGCCGATCTGGTAGCTGCTGCCGCCATTGAATTCCTCCACCTTCGTCCGCAGGGAAGCCAAGTCGGTCGCGCCCGAGAGCTTGCCCTTCGTGGTCGGCATGACGAAGGCCGTGGCGGCGGCGCCGTCCTTATAGCCAACCACATTCAGCGCCACCAACCGGCGGCCATAGCGCTTCTGCTCGGACGTAATATTGGTGTAGGCATAGAAGGTGGTCAGCTCGGTGATCACATCGAAATTGCTGAAAGCAAGCGGCGCGCTTTGCGACGTCACCTTGCTGCCATAAAGGATGGAGGCCGACGTGTCGGTCGTGCCCTCGAGCCCCTGCATCGGGCACAGGCCCGCCGGGTCCTTGCCGGACTTGAAATAGAAGGTGAGCGTGGTGAAATTCAGCATTCCCGGCAGGTCATCCAGAAGATGCTGGCCCTCAGGCGAGCCGAAAAGCTGATAGTGGCCAATGTTCGCCAGGCCGCCGGAGGCTTCGATCCGCTCCGCGATCGCCGCGTTGATGTTGTTCACAAGGCCAGGAAGGACCTTGTTGCCTTCGGTATCTTCCGAGTCCGTATCGTAACTGATGATCATGCTGCTCTCCCTGTCCTATAGCCTGGGTTCAGACTGAATACGGACGGGGACGGGATTCTGTGAACCTGCGGCGGTACGGAAAAAGGCAGCCCCGGACGTCAGCCCTGCGGCTTGAAATCCAGCGTGGACGGGGTAGCGCGTTCGCCCTGGAACCGGTGCAGCGCATGGGCGGCATGATAGAGCACGATCGCGGTTGAGACGGCGAGATTGAGTGATTCCGCCTCCCCCGCCATCGGGATATGGATGAGGCGGTCACACGCCGCGCGGTAGGCCTCCGGCAGGCCGGTCTGTTCGTTCCCGGCCATCAGGATCAGCGGGGCGCTATACTCGGCGTCGGTATAGATCGTGCTGCCTTCAAGCGCGAGACCGACCGTCTGCCCGGGCGTGGCCGCCATGGTCTGCCAGTCGCGGAAGGCCTTCAGATCGGCGCGGATAACCGGCACCGCGAACAGCGAGCCCATGCTGGCACGCACCACCTCAGGACCGTAAGGGTCACACCCGCCGCCGAGGAGGATGACACCGTCAGCGCCTGCGGCATCCGCCGTGCGGATGACGGTCCCCAGGTTGCCGGGGTCCCGCGGTTCCTGCAGCGCCACCCACAGGGCATTTTCCTTCAGCTCGACCTCATCAAGCGTCAGCGCCTTCTGCCGGAAGACCGAGATCACCGCCTGCGGGTTGTCCCGTCCGGCGAGAGAGGCCTGCACCGCAGGCGTGGTCAGCGCCACATCGCGCGCGCGAACATGGCCCGCATGAAGCAGGTCGTCGATACGGCTGAGGCTGTCATCGATCACGAAGACTTCGCGAAGCTCGAACCCGGCCTTGAGCCCCATGCGCAGGAAAGCTTCGCCCTCGGCCAGGAACGTCCGGTCCTTCTGGCGGAACTTCTTCTGCGCCAGCGACCGCGCCGCCTTCACCCGTGCGTTTTGCTGGCTTGTAACCAGCGGACCAAACCTGTCCATATGCGCCATTGAAAACCTCGCTTCTATCCGGCTCTCTTCTTATGAGCAATGGGGGTCAAAAAACAGCAGGAATATAAAGAAAAGTACGGACACCAAAACTGGGACACTTCCTATGTCAACACAATAACAATTATCAATTGTATTATTATAATATATAATTGTGCAGTATTGAGGCCAATGGAGTACATATTAGGGGGCATAGAACATGCGTACGATATGGGGGTATATGGTCATTGCTCTGGCCATTATTGTTATCGGGCCTCCCGTAGAAGCCTCTTCAACCAGCACATCCGCCCGTTCGGACTGTCCCACCCCGCCTCAATCCAGTTGGACATCTGCCGAACGCTGGGCATGGCAGCAAATATCCAACCACCTGAGCGCAGACTTCAACCAAAAAGCCGGCGCCTCTCCTGCTGTTAACAAAAGTGATGGTTGGGATGAAACCAGGAAGCTCAGTAGTGCGTTCATCGAGACGATATTGTTCGATAAACCTTATCGGGAGTGTATCAACAGGCATGGCATATTCATATCTGGTGCCTGGTTCAATGAAACTCTCCACCTTTCTGATGGCAAGATCCCCTTCACGTTGTTCATCGAGAGATCTCGCTTTGAAAAGGGCGTTGATCTCTCTCGCAGCATACTGACAAATGCTCTTGTAATACGATCCAGCTACATTTCCGGCCGTTTCACCATGGAAACCTCGCAGGTAGGAAGATTCCTGTTCCTGCAAAACAGCATATTTGCTGACGACACGTCTTTTGCTGCTTCCACCATAAACGGAAGATTCAACATGACTGGCGCAAAATTCCTCAAGAACGTCAGATTGGACTCTACTACCGTGGGAGACGCACTGATTGCCCACACCCCAACAGAATTTCAGACTTTAAACATGTCCATCGCAAACATCGACCGGCTCGTCGACCTTTCCGGCGCCATTGTTCACGGCAAGCTGCTCATGGGTGGAATCCAAGTCAAAGGCAATGTCTGGCTGCGACAACAGTTTACAGCTGAAGAAGAAGTTAGGATCAATCTCGCCCACATTGGCAATGTCGATATATCGGGCGGAAACTTTAGCACCGTGAACCTGACAAGCACGGTTATCGAGGGTGATCTCAATCTTGGCACCATGACCCGGCAGAATATCCTGGCCGCACAAGATGACCCTTCCGCTAGGCGAAGAGGCCC
Organism: Kordiimonas marina; assembly: GCF_023006325.1. Taxonomy (GTDB): domain Bacteria; phylum Pseudomonadota; class Alphaproteobacteria; order Sphingomonadales; family Kordiimonadaceae; genus Kordiimonas; species Kordiimonas marina. The sequence continues at coordinate 377,892 of NZ_JAINDF010000002.1, read as the reverse complement.
GCCAACATGGCGTGAAGGAGCAAAGCTGATTTTGCGGAATACTGCAGCTACCACTTTGGTGGATTCAAATGACTCATGGCCTGCAACAATTGATCTGCAAGGCTTCAAATATCAGCGCCTTGGGGGCCCCATCTTGAATGAACATCAGTCTGACGTTCTGGAGCGGCCCGTTAGCCAATATCAGGACTGGCTGGCGCGCGACCCCGCATCATCCACCTATCCTTATGAGCAATTAGCTTCCGTCCTGCGCTACTACGGAAAATATAACGAGGCCAACCACATTCTTTTTGCCGGTCGCGAACACGTCCGGCACCAAACAAACTGCCTTGAATGGATATGGCAGACCCTGCTTATGGCCACCATAGGATATGGCTACGGAAACTATCAGTTCCGGTCTCTCTGGTGGATTGGCATTCTGGTGCTCGTAGGCTACTTTTTCCTCAGATACAACGAGGAGAAGGACCTAGATGACCAGCCGCTGGGCCTCATCTATTCTCTAGACATGCTACTTCCCTTTGTGAAACTCAGGGACGCTCACTATGCAATTGAACTCAAAAAAGATTGTGTCCGCTATTATTTCTATGTCCACACCCTGATGGGCTATGTCCTGGCCACTTTCCTAATCGCGGGACTAACGGGACTAACAAAATAAACCATGGGGACAATTACCCAGATTTGATCAATAGTAGGTGGCTTAAAAAAATTGCTTCCACCCTGCCAGGGAGAGCAGGACTTCATACTCGTGTTTTCATCATTTGGCAAAAGGGCTTCCTCATGACAGACCTGACCATCATCACCGGCACCAAAACCTATTCAAGCTGGTCGCTCCGCGGCTGGCTGGCGGTCACCCACACCGGGCTCGAGTTCTCGGAAATCAACCTTCCGCTCGACACCCCTGAATTTCATGAGCGCATCAAGACGCTGTCGCCGTCCGGCTTCGTGCCCGCGCTTCAGCATGGCGATGTGAAGGTCTGGGATTCGCTGGCGATCATCGATTATTGCGCCCGGCTGGCGCCCGGGCGTTTCTGGTGGCCGGACGAGATGGCAGCTTACGGCTTTGCCCGCTCGATCGTCGCGGAAATGCACAGCGGCTTCATGGCGCTCCGCGCGGCGGCACCAATGAACCTGCGGGATCAGCGGCACGGCCTCACGCTCTCAGACGCGGTTCAGAAAAATGTCAGCCGGATCGATGCCCTGTGGGCAGAAGCGCGGGAGCGTTTCGGCGCGGGTGGCGATTTCCTGTTCGGCGGCTTTTCCGCGGCGGACATGATGTATGCCCCGGTGGTGGCGCGCTTCCTCAGCTATGGCATCGGCCTCAGCAAAACCGCGAGCGCCTACCGGGACGCCGTGCGCGCCTATCCGTTTGTGAACGCCTGGTATGAAGCCGCGGCAAAGGAAACCCAGGTGGTGACGCAGGACGAGATCGCCCCTGACGCCACACACCTGGGCTAATTCTTTACAGGCCTGAAGGCTGACCTGAAGGCTGGCGGATTTAGATCTTGCCTGCCTTCAGCGCGGTGAAGAGCTTGACCGCGTCATCGCCGTCCCACTTGAGCGGGCCGAGATACATGGCGCGGACCTTGCCGTCGGCACCGACGATAAAGCTGGTCGGCAGCGCCCCCTTGGCAAGCTCGAACGCGATCTTCATAGATGGGTCTGCATAAACATTGAGGCCCTTGATGCCCCATTCATCCAGCGTGTCCTGCGCTTCACCGAGGCTGCCCTTGCCGACGCTGATGGCCACAACCTCGAACTTGTCATCGCCCAGCTTCTTCTGGAGGTTGGCAAGTTCCGGCATTTCCTCGCGGCACGGGGCACACCAGGGCGCCCATATATTGACAAGCAGCGCCTTGCCCTTGAGGGAGCTGATCCTGATCGCGCGTTCCCCCGGGATAAGGACCCGATAGTCACCAATATTCACCGGCTTCTCGGGCAAGGACAGCTTGGCCATCTCGCCCTTCAGATAAGAATTTATCGGTGCATCAGACATTGTGCCGGGCATCATTGCCCGATAAGCTGCGGCGCCAGCGCCGATGGCAACAATGAGACCAACGATAAGGATGAGGGCCTTCTTAGGCATGTATCCCTCCAGGTATTAGAAACATGAGCGACCACCATAGTAAGACCAATGAGAAAGGCAAGGCCGTGACCGATCACAAAACCGGGACAAATCAGCGCACAGCTGCTGATGCGGGCAAGGGCCAGAGCATGTGGGGCGGCCGTTTCGGCGGTGGACCGTCGGCCATCATGCAGGAAATCAATGCCTCGATCGGGTTTGACCGGCGCCTCTACCGTGAGGATATTGCGGGCTCGAAGGCGCATTCGGCCATGCTGGCGAAAGCGGGCATCATTACTGAGGCCGACAAGGACGCCATCCATAAGGGGCTGGACCAGGTCCAGGCCGAAATCGAAGCCGGGGAAATGGAATACAAGCCCGAGCTTGAAGACATTCACATGCATGTGGAAGCCCGCCTGCGCGAGCTCGTCGGTGACGCCGGCGCGCGGCTCCATACCGGCCGGTCCCGCAACGACCAGGTCGCGACCGATTTTCGCCTGTGGGTCAGGGGCGCCATCGACCAGCTCGATGTGGCTTACGCTGGCCTTCTGGGTGCGATCGTTGACGAGGCCGAAAAGCATGCGGGCGATGTCATGCCCGGCTTCACCCATTTGCAGACCGCGCAGCCGGTGACGCTCGGCCATCACCTTATGGCTTACTATGAAATGTTGAGCCGGGACCGCGCCCGCCTTGCCGATTGCCGCAAGCGCGTGAACGAGAACCCGCTGGGCGCGGCTGCGCTTGCGGGCACCAGCTTCCCGATCGACCGGCACATGACCAGCGAAGCGCTCGGCTTCGACCGGCCGATGGCCAATTCGCTCGACGCCGTCTCGGCGCGGGATTTCGCGCTTGAGTTCCTGTCCGTCCTGACCATCTCGGCCGTGCATCTGTCCCGCCTGGCTGATGAGATCGTGCTGTGGGCCAGCGCCGCCTTCCGCTTCCTCGAACTGTCGGACGGCTTCTCGACCGGCTCCTCGATCATGCCGCAGAAGCGCAACCCGGACGCCGCCGAGCTGATCCGCGCAAAAGTCGGCCGCATCATGGGCGCGCAGAACGGGCTGATGGTGGTGATGAAGGGCCTGCCGCTCGCCTATTCGAAGGACATGCAGGAAGACAAGGAACCCGTGTTCCAGGCCGTGGACGATTTCGCCCTGTGCCTCGCCGCCATGACCGGCATGATGCAGGACTTCCGCCCCAACACAAGCGCGATGAAAAAGGCCGCGGGCCAGGGCTTCTCGACCGCGACCGACCTGGCTGACTGGCTCGTCCGCGTGTTGGGCCTGCCGTTTAGGGACGCGCACCATGTGACCGGCGCCGTGGTCAAGGAAGCCGAAACCCGCGGCATCGACCTTTCCGCCCTGCCGCTCGATGCCATGCAGGCGGTTGAGCCGCGCATTACCGCGGATGTGTATGATGTGCTGACCGTCGACGCCTCGGTCATGAGCCGCACCTCGTTCGGCGGCACCGCGCCCGAAAATGTGCGCGCCGCCGTCAAGGCCGCGAAGGAGAGCCTGAAATGAAAAAGCTGGTCATGATTGCCGGGCTTATTGCCCTTGGCCTCAACCTCAGCGCCTGTGGCAAGAAGGGTGACGTGAACCCGCCGCCCGCCTATCAGGAAAAACCGGCCGGGTAACAACCCCGGCCCGCATGCGCGCCCCTGAAGGAGTCCCGCCCATGGACCATTTCGCTTATAAAGAAGGCAAGCTTTCCGCCGAAGACGTCGCGCTGGAGACCATCGCGCTCGAGGTTGGCACGCCGGTGTATGTCTATTCCACGGCGACGCTCAAGCGCCACTTCCAGGTCTTTTCCGAAGCCTTTCAGGGCGTTCACGCCCTCGTCTGCTTCGCGGTCAAGGCCAACAGCAACCAGGCGGTCCTGCGCACCCTGGCGCGTGAAGGCGCCGGGGCTGACGTGGTGTCCCTGGGCGAACTGACCCGCGCCCTGATGGCCGGTATTCCGGGTGACCGCATCGTCTTTTCCGGTGTCGGCAAAACGCCTGAGGAAATGCACGCGGCCTTGCGCGCGGGCATCAAGCAGTTCAACGCCGAAAGCGAAGCCGAGCTTGAAGTCCTCAACCTCGTCGCCGGGGAAATGGGCCTGACGGCGCCTGTCAGCGTGCGGGTGAACCCGGACGTGGACGCCAAGACCCACGCCAAAATCTCCACCGGCAAGTCGGAAAACAAGTTCGGCATTCCGTGGCAGCGGGTGGATGCGGTTTATGCCCGTATCAAGGAGTTGGAGCATCTGGAAGCCGTCGGCGTCGATCTTCACATCGGCTCGCAGCTCACCGACCTCGCACCGTTCCGTGAGGCTTTCGCCAAGGTGGTCACGCTGGTGAAGGACCTGCGCGCGAAAGGCCATGACATCCGTCATATCGACCTCGGCGGCGGCCTTGGCATTCCGTATGACCCCGAACAGGCCGCGCCGCCCGCGCCCGCCGAATATGGCACCATGATCCGTGAAGTCCTGGGTGACCTCGATTGCGGCATCATCCTGGAGCCCGGCCGCCTGATCGCCGGGAACGCCGGGGTGCTGGTCACGCGGATGCTTTATGAGAAAAAAGGCGTCGACCGCACCTTCTATATCCTCGATGCCGCGATGAACGACCTCGGCCGCCCGGCGATGTATGACGCCTATCACGCCATCGTGCCGGTACGCGAAGCCGAAACCGACGCCACGCTGGAGGCGGACTTCGTCGGCCCCGTGTGCGAAAGCAGCGACACCTTCGCGAAAGCGCGCAAGACCACGCCCTTGAAGGCCGGGGACCTGGTCGCGATCAAGTCAGCCGGGGCGTATGGCGCCGTTATGTCCTCCACCTACAACAGCCGGCCGCTGGTGCCGGAAGTGCTGGTGGATGACACGCGCTACGCGGTGGTGCGCAAACGTCAGTCTTTGGAAGAGCTCTTGTCGCTCGATGAGGTCCCGACCTGGCTGACAGGTTCGGGCTGAGGCGCAGGCTGCGCTGCTGGTGATGGATGAGCCGCCGGGTGCTGTGTAAGCCCCCGGGCCTCCCGGCTTTTCTTCAGGGCATCATTCACCGCTGACAGAAGCTGGTCCATCGAGAAGGGCTTCGACAGCACGCCTTCAATGAGCAGCGACAGGTTATGCGCGCGCTGGCGTTCGTTGGCATAGCCCGTCATCATCAGGATCGGGACATGCGGACGACTTGCCCGCACCTTGAGCGCAAGCGAAATACCGTCCATCAGCGGCATGGCGATATCGGTGATCAGCAGGTCGAAATGATGGTCGGACATCAGGTCCACGCCTTCGGCGCCGTCATTGGCTGTCAGGACGCTGTGGCCGTGCATGCTGAGCACCCGCGAAACATATTCGCGGACGGACTCCTCGTCCTCTACAACCAAAATTCGAGCCACAGGATTTCCTTCCCGCGATGGACTTAAAAATTAATATTTTTCAGGCGCGCCCCATTTTGCCGATGAAGGGCAGCTCCCTATATCTGTATGCAATGTCCATTCCATAACCGATAACAAAAATATCGGGGCACTCGAAACCAATGAAATCAGGCTTAATATTAGTCGCTCGACCCCCACTTTTGTCAAGCAACACAACGCTTGTGACCGATTGAGCCCCCTGCGCCATAAAATAATTGCTGGCGAAAGACAGCGTCCGGCCGTTCTCGAATATGTCGTCGATCACCAATACTTCGCGGCCTTCGACAGGCAATTCTGACGCAGCGACGAGGTCGACATTGTCCTTGCGGCGGTCTTTTTTGACATGGATGAAGTCCATCTCCATCACACAACCCCGGCTGGACATGGCCCGGGTGAGGTCGGCCGCGAACATCATGGCGCCGTTCATCACCACCTGGGCGACAGGCTCCTCGTCGAACCAGCGCACAAGCTGGGCGGCCAGTTCATCGACCCGGGCAAGGATTTCATCGCTGGTGAACACCGGTTCCACACCGTGGTGTTGATCGCCTGCCTGTCCCCAGTCGAAGAAATAATGCATGGGCCCCTACTCCGCGCTGGTCGTCGACTTGGTGCCGTCCAGCACCTTGACCTCGGCCCGCGCTGCCCCGATCGGGATCGGGCTGCGCGCCTGCTCGAACGGCAAGCGGCTGCCCCGGCGGAGCACCAGGCCCGGCGGATCGAACGTCCAGCTATCCAGAACCTTGCCACTGCCATCGGTGATGTTGATCTGCAACTTGGGAACATTGGCGGCCCGGTTGCCTTCATTGACCACATAGCCATTGAGGACCAAGGCCATCTTGCCGTCCCGCTGTTCGACCTTCGGCTCCTCAAGCGAGGCAGAAAGCTTGACCTCCGATTCAGTGATCGGCTTGGTCAACTTGCGGCCATCATCCGGGCGCAGGCGGTCAATATCCCGCCCGCTATCCAGCCAGCGGTACAGCACCTGGCTCGCCGGCCATTTCTCGACAAGGGCGGCACGTTCGAACATCACGACATACAGGAGCGACAGGATCGCGATAAGCAGCACGCCCCACCCGGCCATGATGACCCGCTTCATGCGTACCTGGGCATCGCGTTCGCCCTGACGGCGCTGCTCCGCCCGGCGACGGGCGAGGAAGTCATCATCGTCGTAGGCGTCTTCATCCTCTGCCTCTTCGCCGTCATAGGCTTCGTCTGACAGGGCATCGATCTCATCGCTGACATCGGCAAGGCTGCTCCTGAGCGCCGCACCGACACCAAAATCGTCCGCGCTTTCGACCTCGTCTTCCGCAAAGTCCGGCACTTCCCGGCCCGTATAGTCGCCGTCTTCGTCGAAGCTTTCATCGTCTGCGGGCAGACCGGCATCATACGCCTGGGGCTTGGCACCAAGCTCCCGCCGCATCTGCACTGTCCGCGCGGCCATCCCGGCATCCATATCGCCTGCCAACCCCGCCATAACTGACGCCGCCGCAGGAGACTGCGGCCGGGCGGTGGGCTTGGGCTTCAAGGCCTGATTGGGGGTGGCGTGCCAGCTATGTTTGCATTTGGCACAGCGAACCTTGCGCCCCTCAGGGGGGATCGCCCCATCAGGAACTTTGAAATTCGCCTTACACGACGGGCAAACGAGGATCATACATTCGGTCCAAACATCAACATGGTCGTTGAATCACGTCCCCCGATCTTAGACCGGGAGGTTGTCCAACTCTATAGGGAATCAGGCAAAAAACACAAGCATGAGCCGACATAATCAGGCTATATGGCCTACTTATTGGCGATGAGGCAGGCCCTGCGCGACAAATTTGCCCGCCTCTGGACTGGAACCACGTCCTGTGTAATTCTGCGCGCGGGCAAGCAGGAGCAGTCATGATTACATTCGAAAATGTCGGCATGCGGTACGGAATGGGTACCGAAGTCTTGCGCGACATCAGCTTCTCGCTCGACCGTGGATCGTTCCATTTCCTGACCGGTCCGTCGGGTGCGGGCAAGACGACCCTTCTGAAGCTTCTTTATCTCGCGCACCGGCCGTCACGCGGGCTCGTCAATTTTTTTGGCCGCGACCTGGCGACGCTGGAGCGGGAAGCCCTGCCGCGCCTCAGGCGCCGGATCGGCGTCGTGTTCCAGGATTTCCGCCTGCTTGACCACCTGACAGCGTTTGAAAATGTCGCATTGCCGCTGCGTATCCAGGGCGCCAAGAAGGCCCAGGTCGCCGACCATGTCGAGGAACTCCTCAGCTGGGTTGGCCTTGAAGACCGGATGCACGCCCGCCCGGCCACGCTGTCCGGCGGGGAAAAACAGCGCGTCGCCATCGCCCGCGCAGTCATCAACAAGCCCGACCTCCTGGTCGCCGATGAACCGACAGGTAACGTCGACCCCACAATGGCACGGCGGCTGATGCATTTGTTTGTCGAGCTCAATAAAATCGGCACCACCATCGTGGTCGCCACCCACGACGAGGAACTAGTGGAGATGATCGGCGCGCCGATCCTCAGCCTCGACAAGGGCGAACTGAGCCAGATTGAGGGCGGGACACCGTTCGACCCGGGGGAGGACTGAGCCATGTGGGGACGCACGCTTCAATTCCTGCCGAAACAGAACCAGCGCGAAGGGCTGCTGCCCTGGGTGATCGGCGTCATGCTGTTCCTGTGCGCGCTGTCGCTGACCTCCGCGCTCGCGCTTGGCCGTGGCCTTGAACGCTGGAGCGCCGGGCTGACTTCCAACCTCTCCGTCCAGATCGTCGTTGATGAGCCCCACGAACGCCAGCAGCAGACCGACGCCGTCCTCACCATGCTCCGGGCCACGCCGGGGGTGAAGGAAGCCAGCGTGATGGCGACAGAGGACGTGATCGGGCTCCTGAGGCCCTGGCTCGGCGATATGCCGACCGATACCGGCCTGCCCCTGCCGACGCTGATTGAGGTCAAGCTCACCAAGGCCGATGCGGTCAACATCAAGGGCCTGGGCGAACGGCTGCGCGCCACCGCCCCCGGCGCCCGGCTGGATGACCATCAGGCCTGGATGACCCAGATCCTCGACCTTGCCGGTGTTGTCCAGCTTCTGCTGGCCGGGATCGTGGTGATGGTCGTGCTCTGTACCGTCGCCATCGTGATCTTCGGCTGCCGCGCCGGGCTTGCAAGCCACCGGGAAAGCATCGAGATCATGCACCTGATGGGGGCGGAGGATAAAACCATCTCCAAGGCGTTCGACGAACGCTACCTGGGCCACGGGCTCAAGGGTGGACTGTTCGGCGTGCTGATGGCGGGGCTGACGCTTTATGTGCTGATCCGGCTCGCGGCCGAGATGGGCCAAGGGCTTATCCAGGCCGGTCTGCCTGCCGCATCGAGCCTGATGTGGCTGGCGCTTTTGCCGCTGATGTCCGGCCTGATCACCATGGTGACCGCACGTATTACCGTGCGCCGCGCCCTTCTTGAGCTGATGTAGGGACCTTTGATGGCAGGCAGCAAACGAACGCTCAGGCGCTATCTGATCCGACTGCCGCTGTATCTGCTGGTCTTCTGGGCGCTTGGCTTCGGGCTTTATGTCATGCGCCTGCCCCATGTTGACGCCCAGGCTGCCCCACACGCCGATGCCATCATCGTGCTGACAGGCGGCGCCGGGCGGCTGGAAGCGGGCATGGACCTGCTCGCGCGGAAAAGCGCCAAGCGGCTGTTCATTTCCGGCGTGCACCCCTCGGTCGTCCGGTCCGAGCTCAGCAAGCTGACGGGTGCCGACCCGGCGCTGTTCGACTGCTGCGTCGACCTGGGCCGTATTGCACGCAACACGTATGGTAACGCCACGGAATCCCGCACCTGGGTCGAGGCACACGGCTTCCACAGGCTGATCCTGGTAACCGCCGATTACCATATGCCGAGAAGCCTGCTGCTGTTCCGCCACGTGATGCCGGAGGCCGAGGTAATCGCCTTCCCGGTGAACACCGGGCGACCGCTGCATCTTCTCGTCAAGGAATATACCAAATATCTGTTTACCGTGGTCGGGCAGTTGTTGCCGGACCAAGTTTATGAGTATGCCCCATGACCCGCTTTCACGCCCTCCTCGGTTCCGTTCTTCTTGCCGTGCTTCTCTATACCGGGCTTTGGTACACCGCCGGGATGAAGGTGCAGAAAGACATTGTCGCCACCATGGATAGCTGGCGCGACAGTGGCCTGAAGGCGGACCATGGGCGGGTGAAGCTGGAGGGCTTCCCCTACCGGATCATGATCACCATCGACAAACCGCGCGTCGGCACGCGCTCGGGCGGGTTCGGCTTCCGGGCGAACAAGCTGACGCTGGTCAGCCACCTCTGGACCCCCGGTCACTGGATGGCCGAAGCCTGGGGCGTGGAAGCCAACGCCGCGGATGACGCGTGGGAAATGAAAGACGGGTATGTACGCGCAAGCTACCGTACCCACGAAGACGGCCGCCCGATCATCGTGGTCGACAGCTACACAACAGATGACTTCACGCTTGAGAAGGCCCCCGGCCTCGATGCCCCGACCTCGCTGGATGGCTGGCAAGTGTTCCTGCGGCCCGGCACGGTGAAAGACGGCAAGGACAGTGGGCTTTATGGCGCGCGCTTCCTGGACTTCAAAGTCACCGCCCGTAAAGGCGCCGTGCAGTTTGACGCCGAAGGCGGCATTTCAGGCCCGGTCGTCGAGGACTGGACTAGGGACGAGCTGACCGCCTGGACGAACGGCGGCGGCATCATGGAATTCAGCGACCTGAGCCTGAACCTGGACGGCGCCCGCATCAAAGGCAACGGCAGCCTCGCGCTTGATGAAAATTTCAAGCCGCTTGGCAGCATCAGCCTGGAAGTCGCCGGCGGCAAGGCCGCAGCCGCCTACTTCAAGGACACCTTCGGCATGGATACCGGGGACGCCCTGTCCCCGCTTGGCGCCAAGGCGACGCCGATTTCGGTGATGCTGCAAAATGGCGCGGTCATGGTGGACGGCACCGAGGTGATGGCGCTTAAGCCCGTGATCGACTAGGCATCACCAGCGCCAGAAGCGCGAGCACGCAGAAACCGGCACCGGCATAGAAGGTATAATTGGGTCCGAGCTTATCCCAGATAAGCCCGGCCGCGACGCTGGCGGCCAGCATGGCAATCCCGCTCAACAGGTTGAAGAAGCCGAAGGCGGTACCGCGCAGATCCGCCGGCGCGGTGGTTGCCACCATCGCGGCCATCAAGCCCTGGGTCATGCCCATATGCAGCCCCCACAGCGAGACACCGACAAACACCAGCCCCCAGTGCGCGGCCGACGCCAGCACCACATCGGCGGCGATGAGCACGAAGAGACCAAGCATCAGAAGCCGCTCCCGGCTCAGGCGGTCGGACAGCCAGCCGAACGGATAGGCCGACAGGGCATAGACGATATTCATCGCCACCATCACCAGGGGCGCATAGGCGATGGGCAGGCCCTCACCGGTGGCACGCAACAGCAGAAAGGCCTCACTGAAGCGGGCGAGCGCGAAGATGGCGCCGATCACCGCCACGCGCCAGAAGGCCGGGCTGAGCTGCTTGAGGGCGGCCGCCTTCAACGGGTTGGTGCGCTTGCCGTCGCCCGCATGGGGTGGTTCCTTGATGCCGAAGCCCAGGAGGCTGACCGCAAGGAGCGCGGGCGCGAGCGCGACCCAGAAAATCGCCCGGAAATCCCCGGCCCACAGGAGCATGAGCCCGGTCGCCATCAAGGGCCCCAGAAACGCGCCAATGGTATCAAGCGATTGCCGGAGCCCGAAGGCGGCGCCGCGTTTCTCGGGTGGGGTCATATCGGCGATCAGCGCATCCCTGGGCGCGCCGCGGATGCCCTTGCCGACCCGGTCGGCGAGGCGGGCGGCCAGCACCGCCATCGGCGTGCCCGCAAGCGCGAACAGCGGCTTGGTGGCGGCGCTGAGGCCATAGCCCAGAAGCGCCAGCCCCTTGCGGCGCCCGAGATAGTCGCTAAGCGCGCCGGAGAATATCTTGATGATCAGCGCCACCGCCTCAGCCAGCCCTTCGATAAGACCAAGCACCGCCGCGCTCGCGCCCAGGCTGGTCACCAGGAAAAGCGGCAGCAGGCTGTGGATCATCTCGGAGGAGACATCCATCATCAGGCTCACGAACCCAAGCACCCAAATGCCCCGCGGCAGTGTCCGCTTGGGGCTTTGGGGGTCGGGCGCGTCTGTCATGGCCTAGCCTTTGTGGGTACGGCCGAAATCCGGCTCGGCTTCGTCCTGACCGGCATCGATGATGCGGCGGCGGATGTCCCGTGTGCGGGTGAACAGGTCGAAAAGCTGGTCGCCGTCCCCCCAACGGATCGCGCGCTGAAGCGCGGTCAGGTCCTCGCTAAAGCGGCCCAGCATCTCAAGGACCGCATCCTTGTTATTGAGGAACACGTCCCGCCACATGGTCGGGTCACTGGCGGCGATGCGGGTGAAATCCCGGAAGCCGCCCGCGGAATATTTGATCACCTCGGACCGGGTCACGGTCTCAAGGTCGGAGGCGGTACCGACGATATTGTAGGCTATCAGGTGCGGCACGTGGCTGGTAATCGCCAGCACCAGGTCATGGTGCGGCGCGGTCATGATTTCCACCTTGCTGCCGAGCGCGGTCCAGAAAGCGGACAGGCGCTCAAGCGCGGCCGCGTCCACATCGTCGGGCGGGGTGAGGATGCACCAGCGGCTATCGAACAGCGAGGCAAACCCCGCCGCGGGGCCGGACCGTTCCGTCCCCGCCACCGGGTGGCCGGGGATCAGATGCGCATGCGCGGGCAACAGGGGACTGAGCGACTTGAAAACGCTTTCCTTGACCGAGCCCACGTCGGTGACGATAGCCCCGGCCTTGAGGCTGGGCGCGATCGCCGCCCCCACCGATGCCATGGCCCCCACGGGCACGGCGAGCACCACAAGGTCCGCGCCTTCCACCGCCGAAGCGGCATCTGTCATGCAGGCATCGGCAAGCTTGAGCCGCTGCGCTTCGGTGCAGACCTCGATGCTTTCATCCGCCAGCACCAACCGGTCGGCCAGCTGCCCGCGCTGGACCGCGCGCGCAATCGAGGAGCCGATCAAGCCAGCGCCGATGATGGTGATCTGGTCGAAATGGATCTGCTCAGCCATCGGAAGCCTCCCCCGCCTCGGGCGAGCCGTTCATGAAGTCTGTGATCAGCGCAATGACGCCACGGTTCTGCTGCTCGCTGCCGATGGAAATCCGCAGGTGATCCGGCAGCACGGAAAGCGCGCGCACGATATAACCGTTCTTCATCAGATACTCGTTGCACTCCAGCGCCGTGAACGGGCTTTCGGTCGGGAAGCCGACGAGCAGGAAGTTGGCTTCGCTGTGGACGACATCGAGTCCGAGGGCACTCAGCGCCGCCGTCTCCCACGCCCGCCATTCGGCGTTGAAGGCAACCGAAGCCTTCAAGTGGTCCTGGTCCTTCACGGCTGCCACGGCCGCGGCCTGCGCCGGCACGCTGACGTTGAACGGCATCCGCACACGGTTGAGAACATCGATCACCGCCGCAGGGCCATAGCCCCAGCCGACCCTTAGACCCGCCAGCGCATACATTTTGGAGAAGGTCCGCGTCATGATGACGTTCTCGGCGCGTTCCACCAGCGCCGCCCCCGCCTGATAGTCCGCCGCCGTCACGCATTCGGCATAGGCGCCATCCAGCACCAGCAGCACATGCTTCGGCAGGCCCGCGTGCAGGCGCTCGATCTCATTCCACGGCACATAGGTGCCTGTGGGGTTGTTGGGGTTGTCGATAAAGACAAGCTTGGTGCGTTCGGTCACCGCCCCAAGGATACCGTCCACATCCGGCGCCCAGTTCTTGTTGGGGACCGCAATGCCTGTCGCGCCCACGGCTTCCGTCTGCACCGGATAGACCATGAAGCCATACTGGCTGTAGATCACCTCATCCCCCGGCCCGGCGTAGGAGTGAATCAGCAGCGTGAGAATATCGTCCGAACCAGCGCCGCAGATGACACGGCTGACATCCAGGCCATGCACCTCGGCGATCGCGGCACGCAGCTCCGCCGATTCCGCGTCCGGATAGCGGATCATGCCTTCGGTGGCGGCGCGGTAGGCCTCCATGGCCTTCGGGCTCGGGCCATAGACGGACTCGTTCGACGACAGCTTGACCGGATGATGATGGCCATATGCCTTGGATTTACCAGGGACATAGGGCTTCATTTCATCGATCCAGGCGTGTGCCTTCGGCGCCGTCATGGCAGTCTCTCCAACAAAAAGGTTTCAAACGTAAGGAAACCAAGGGTTTCAGGGCAATAGAACTAGCCACAGAGCTCCTTAAAGGCAAAGGAAAGTTTCCTAATCCACTGCGAAAGTTTTACGGGCGTTGACAATAGCCCCCGAGGGAGGCTTTCCTGTCCGCCACTTGAGGCCCGTGCGTGGGCCTGATGGAGCAGAGACGATGACACCCGCGACCGGACAGCGCGCCACCCTTTTCGAGGCCGAGCCCTTAAAGCTCGACAGCGGCGCCCTATTGTCTCCGGTCAATGTCGGGTTCGAGACCTACGGCACGCTGAACGCGGAACGCTCCAACGCCATCCTCATCTGCCATGCGCTGACCGGCGACCAATTCGTGGCAAGCGACCACCCGATCACCGGCAAGCCCGGCTGGTGGACCCGCCTCGTCGGCCCCGGCAAGCTGATCGATACCGATAAATATTTCGTCGTCTGCTCCAACGTGCTGGGGAGCTGTTTGGGCACCACGGGGCCGAGCGAGACCAACCCGGCGACCGGCAAGCCTTACGGCATTGATTTCCCAGTCATCACCATCCGCGACATGGTGCGCGTGCAGGCCGCCCTGCTGGACCATCTGGGCGTCGAGACGCTGATGGCGATCATCGGCGGCTCCATGGGTGGGATGCAGGTGCTGGAATGGCTGGCCACTTACCCCGAACGGCTGCATAGCGCCGTGGCGCTGGCCACCGCCGCGCGCCACACGGCCCAGAATATCGCCTTCCATGAGGTCGGCCGCCAGTCGGTGATGGCGGACCCGGGCTGGCGCGAAGGCCGCTATTACGACCATGATTCCAAGCCGGACAAGGGCCTGTCGGTCGCGCGCATGACCGCGCATATCACCTACCTGTCCGAAGATGCGCTGACGCAGAAATTCGGCCGTAACCTGCAAGCGCGCGAGGCCGTCACCTTCGGCTTCGACGCCGACTTCCAGGTGGAAAGCTACCTGCGCCATCAGGGCAGCACCTTCGTCGACCGGTTTGACGCCAATTCATACCTCTATATCACCCGGGCGATGGACTATCTCGATATCGCCGGGCGGCATGATGGCCGTCTGGCCGACGCCTTCAAGGGCGCTTCGCACGTGCGCTGCTGCGTGATCAGCTTTACCTCCGACTGGCTGTACCCGACGGCGGAGAACAAGCGCATCGTCCATGCGCTCAATGCCGCAGGCGTGCCCGTGAGCTTCGCCGAGATCGAGGCACCGCACGGGCATGATTCCTTCCTCCTCGACGTACCGGAGATGGACCATATGCTGAGGGGCTTCATGACCGCCGCAGCCCGGACACGGGGGCTGGCGCCATGACCATGACCAACCTCCGCCCCGACCTGAAACTGATCGCAAACATGATCGAACCGGGCAGCCGCGTGCTGGACGTCGGCTGCGGTGACGGCGAACTGCTGGAATGGCTGGGCGCCAACCGGGATGTGGACGGCCGCGGCATCGAAATCAGCCAGTCCGGCGTGAACGAATGCGTCGCCAAGGGCCTGTTCGTGGTGCAGGGTGACGCCGATAATGACCTGGCCGAATACCCGGACCAGTGCTTCGACTATGTGATCCTGTCGAAAACCCTGCAGGCGGTTTACCACCCGCGCGAGGTGCTGTTATCGCTGCTGCGGATCGGCAGAAAAGCGGTGGTGACCATTCCGAACTTCGGCCAGTGGAAAGTGCGGTCCAGCCTGATGTTCCGCGGCCGGATGCCGGTGACCAAGGCCCTGGAGAAAACCTGGTACAACACGGATAACATCCATTTCTGTACCATCCTCGACCTTTTCGACCTCATCGAAGCCGAAGGCATCACGGTGAAGGAATTCGTGCCCCACAGCGCCGACGGCACCCGCCTGCAAATGAGCCGCGGCCGCGCCAACTGGTTCGCCGATCAGGCGCTGTTTCTTCTGGAAAAATAAAGAGATAAGACTGACCTAACCCCATGGATGCTGAAACCAGTTCAGCATGACGGAAGGGGGTATGCTGCAGACGTTGCTTCTCGTCGTCACCCTGAACTTGTTTCAGGGTCCATGCTATGCTGTTCAGAGCGACGGCAGTTCTTTGGAAACGACGACACCGTCGGCGTCGGCAATGATCCAGTCACCGGGGTGAATGGTCACGCCGCCGATGGCGATTTCCACATTCACGTCACCTCGGCCCAGCTTTTCGCTTTTGCGCGGGCAACTGCCCAGCGCCTTGATGCCGACATCTTCGACCGACAGCTCATGCCGGTCCCGCACGCGGCCATAGACCACAAGCCCGGCCCAGCCGTTCCCCGCGGCAAGGGCGGCGAGGTTACCGCCCACCAGCGCCGCGCGGTCGCTCGCGCCACCATCCACGATAAGCACCCGGCCTTCGCCCTCGGTCTCGAGGAGCGCGCGCACCTTGGTGTTGTCATCAAGCGTTTGAAGAGTAACGGCGGGGCCCGCAAAATCGCTGACCCCGCCGAAGTCCTGAAAATCCACCGGCAAAACCGCCACTTTCTTGCCGAGCGCGTCGCAAACATCGGCAGTTGCAAGGGCAGGCGCGACTATCTTGCCAAGCGGCATCAGTTCTAGTCCTGCTTATGGATGATCGGTACCAGCATATCGCCCCAGGCACCTTGTTCATTATGATAGCGCGAGGCGCGCATCAATTCAACCGTGACGCCTTTGCCCACGGCGGCAATGACAGCATCGTTCAGGCGGTGGAGCGCATTCGCTACCTGACGGATCGCCATTTCCTTGCTCTCGTCCATCGTCGTTTCTTCGGTGGGCTTAGTCGTCATTATCGTCTCCAAAATACCAAGGGGCTGTTTGATAATTTTATAACCAAAACAATAGTGTTTACGCAACAATAATACAAGGGTTGCAGAGGTGACTTTTTACCGCAGGACACGAAAAAATGGCCGCACCGGGCAGGCTCGCCGTCAGGAACCGGTCAGTACCGGCATGATCCGGGCGCGTTTCTCCGCCTTCGGTACAGCACCATACACCTGCTTGCGGGCACACACGATCAGCGCGCCCCCGAGGTTGCGGCCGAGCGCATGGATCGTCCGTTCGGTCATGCGCATCAGCCGGGGCATCCCGGGCAGGCCGAAAGGCGGCAGCATCAGCGCCGTGTCCCAGCCTTCGGGCGGCAGCATCTGTTCGTCCATCAGCTCATAAAGCTGGCCTTTCGAATAGGGCCTGCCGTGGCCGAACGGCGTGGCGTCGACCGCCGACCAGGTGCGGCGCCGGTTCGGCACTACTGCGATCACCTGGCCCCCCGGCGCCAGCACGCGCCAGACTTCCCTGAGCAGGTTGGCCGGGCGGTTGGCGTGTTCAAGCGCATGGATGAGGAGGAACCGGTCCACCGACGAATCGGCCAGTGGCAGGTTATATTCCTCCACGAGCGCGGTGCTGCTTCCCATCGCCTGCGGCCAGTGGCACACACCCTGCTGCGCCGGCATGAAAGCGAGGTAGCGGGAGGCCTGGTCACCTTCCGCCTCCTTGACCTTATCGAGATAAGGCAACGCGAAGCCGAAGCCGATGGTCTGCTGACCGGTACCCGGCAGCCACATGCGGCTGAGGCGCGCACCGATGGCGTCCGCCACCCCGCGGCCAAGCGGGGTTTGGTAGAACCGGTAAAGACCAAGAACATCAGGCCGCATTCATGAGCCCTCCCTTAAAAGCCATGCATGGAGCGGTGCCCACAGCCCGCTTTCCGCCTTGCTGCCGACCAGCATCCCCACATGGCCCGCGCCGGGGGCATGGCTTTCGGCGTTTTTCAGATGCTTGAGGATACCAAAAGCACTCGCTTGCGGCACCAGCCGGTCCTCGGTCGGGCCCGCGACCCACACCGGGCATGTAATATCCGCCGGATTCACCGTGCGGCCATCCACCTGCCATTCGATCCGCCCCGGCTTGTTGTTCCGGTACCAGCCGACCAGGCATTCCTCCGCCACCGGGCGGGCCAGCGGTGCGCCCGTGTTGGCCCAGGTTTCCATGGCGACGAAAAACTCGGCGGCCTCACTGGTTTTATCCATGGCGGCGAAGCGGCGGAATTTGCGGCTGGATAGCGAGGGGTCGACACTGGTGAAAAAGCTTTGAAGCGCATCGACCGGCAGCGGCATTGTCTCCGGCAGGCGGGTCATGAATTCGGCCAGCATCGGCGCATATTTGCGGCCCGCGTGCGGCAGGCTGTCGGCGAAATCCCACGGCGTGGCCAGAAGCGCGAGGCGGCTGATGTGCCCGCCTGCGCGGGCGGCGAGCGCGAGCGCCAGCGTGCCGCCCATGCAGTTGCCGATCACCGGCACCGGCGCGCCCGCAATTCCCGCCACATGCCTGAGGAACGGCACCAGCCGCTCCATCACATAAGCACCGGTCTCGAAGCCCTGCTCCGCCGCACCGGGTTCCCCCCAATTGACGATGAAGGGCCGGAAGCCCCGCGCCTTCAGGTATGCCGCCAGGCTGCGGCCGGGCTTGAGGTCGAGGATATAATAGGGGTTGATGAGACTGGGGATCATCAGAAGGGGCTGACCGTCCCCGCCGTAATCCAACAGCTCGGCCCCGCCGAGCCTGAGCGCCACACTCGCCTGCGTCTCCGGCCGGGTATAAGGGTGGGTCAGATAGGCGTTGATACCGCGGAGAAAGGCCTGTGCCCGCGCGCCGGCCCCGGTCTCAACCGCGGCCTGCAAAGCCGCCTGCGCTGTGTCATCGAGCCCGGCAAACGCGTCTGCGAGGGCCGCCGCTTCCGCCGCCACCGCGGGATGCCAGAAACCGTTCTTGGTGCCCAGGCGCGCCAGCCCGCCGGGCGCGGTTTGCCACAGCGTCAGGCTGTTTTGCAGATGCAGCGCCATCGGGCGCGGCCCCCGGATCGCCGACGGCTTCAGATGCGGGCGCGGTTCAGTCATGGCCGCCCCCTGTTTGAATGTGATCCTTCAGAAGATCAGCCAGGTCTTCCGGCGTAAGCAGGTCACGCTCGGCCGCCCAGGCGCGGACATTGTCCTGCCACAGGTCCAGGAAGCGTTCCGCCAACGCTGTCATGTCTTCGGTGTCGGTCATGCGCACCTCACTGTGCAAACGCACAATTTTCCTTGCGGCAGCGCATCAAATACCATTTAATCACCTGCAATTCATAGGTTTTGAGCTGTATGGCGTTTCTCTCGCACCAGCACAATCTGCCACCAATAAGCCCGTAAGCGGGCCAAAAAGGGACGGACCATGGCGCGCAAAAAACGTGAACCCGGCGAGCCGATCGTCATCAAGAAATACGCCAACAGGCGTCTCTATAATACCGAGACGTCAGGCTATGTCACGCTCGATCACCTTGCCACCATGATCAAGGACGGCGAGGACTTTGTCGTCCGCGATGCCAAGACCGGTGAAGACCTGACCCACGCCGTGCTGACGCAGATCATCTTCGAGAAGGAAACCAAGGAAAGCAACATGCTGCCGCTTTCCTTCCTGCGCCAGCTGATCAGCTTTTATGGTGACGGCCTGCAGGCGATGGTGCCGGGCTATCTGCAAAGCGCCATGGAAGTTTTGACCCGCAATCAGGCCGACCTGCGCGCCGCACTCGAGGAAGGCTCGGACACCGGCAATTTCATGCCGCTTTTCGAGGAAATCGCCCGCCAGAACCTGGCGCTTTTCGAACAATCGATGCAGCTGTTCGCCATGGGAAAACGGCCGGAAGAACCGGCCCCTGAAAGCAAGACGGCCACCACCGACGACACTGCCAAAGAGCAGGAGATCGACGAGCTCAAAGCCCAGCTAGCCGCCCTCAAGGACAAGGTGGACGCGCTGTCGCGCTAGTCTATAGGAGCAGTCCGGGGAACAGGAAACATGGCTCTGAACCCCTTTTCCCCTTCGGGCGAAAAATGGACGATCCTGGTTTTCTTGTCTACCCGTGCCCAACCAAGCCCCGCAAACCGGCTGAGTAGCGCGCGTCCAAGTTTCCCCGCCAAATGAGACCGCCGCGCGCTCCAGTCCAAACATTCGCGACACAAGGGCGAACGGATTCTGGCCAAACCATCCAGGTCGACCCCAAAGTCGGCAACAAACGCTGCTCCTGCCGGGGAGAGACAAAGCTCATCACCCCGAAATTCCAGATATTTCCGGTCCATGAGGCTTTCGAAAACCTGCACACCCATATCGCCAGCAAGATGGTTGTAACAAACCCGCGCGGTCCGGAGCGCCAGGTCTTTCGGGCCGGTTCGCGTTCTCAGATGCCCGGCACCGGCAGCTAGCCCCATCAGACTCTCCAGCACGGCGGCCACGCCACTGTCCGCCAGGGAGAAATATTTGTGTCGCCCCTGACGGCGCAGGCGGAGAAGCCCTCCGTCCTGCAACTTGGCCAGATGAGAGCTGGCCGTCTGCAGAGTAACGCCCGCTTCGGCCGCAAGCTCTGTCGCTGTTAGCGCCTTGCCGTTCATGAGGGCGGTCAGCATGTTCGCACGCGCCGGGTCACCAATCAGCGCGGCGATATAGGCAATATCTGGTCCTTCTTTCATAGTTCGACCTTAATCGAAGCATTTGAAACAATCAAACCGGTAGAGTGAGCATGATCAATCAACTATCGGAGACACTTACCATGCTCACCTGCGTTATTCGCTATCACATCGACCCGACGAAGAAGGATGACTTCAATCAATATGCCCGCAACTGGGGGGAGGCGATTCCCCGCTGCGGCGCGGACCTTATCGGCTATTTCGCGCCCCATGAGGGCTCCAGCACCCTTGCTTATGGCATCTATAATGTCGAAAGTCTCGCCGCCTATGAAGCTTACCGCGCCCGCCTTGCCGAGGACCCGCTCGGCCGCGAAAACTATGAGTTTGCGCTCAGGGAAAAGTTCCTGCTGCGCGAGGACAGAACCTTCCTGAAGCTGGTATCAGCCCCTCATGGAACGCCGCGATGATTGCTGTCCTATTCGCAGTCGAGCTCGCACAGGGCCGCAAGGAGGATTATCTCAGGATTGCCGCCGAGCTTAAGGCACAGCTAGACACCCTGGACGGTTTCCTGTCGGTCGAACGGTTCCAGAGCCTGAGCACTCCCTCCAAGCTACTCTCTCTGTCATTTTTCGAGAATGAAGCGGCCGTGCAGGCATGGCGCAACATCGCCGAGCACAGACAGGCCCAGGCTGCCGGGCGACTGGGTATTTTCACGGACTACCGGCTGAGGATTGCTTCCATTATCCGAGACTATGGCATGCATGACCGGGCCGGCGCCCCGGAAGACAGCAAAGACGCCCACCCCTGAAGCTACGCGGCCCTGGGCCTGCTGTCGCTTCAGGGCCGCACCAGATGACAATCCATCGGCTCAAGCAGCCCGATCACAATGTGTTGCTCTAGGGATGACTGCCGCACTGTGCTAGGTGTTGCGCTCAGTAATTTTCCGGAACCGCCATGCCTGTCATCCTGTTGACCATCTTCATCGACCTGCTCGGGTTCGGCCTGATCATCCCGATCCTGCCGTTCCTGACGCTCAAGTATGGCGGGGATGCGTTCGACGGCACGGTGCTGATGTCGGTCTATTCTTTCGCGGCCTTTGCCGCCGGGCCCGTGTGGGGACGCTTGTCCGACCGGTTCGGCAGGCGGCCCGCCCTCATCGCCGCCCTCCTTGGCTCCATGCTTTCCTATATCGCGCTGGCGCTGGCGGACAGTCTGGCCACGCTGTTTGTCGCCCGTGCCCTGTCCGGGCTGATGGCCGGGAACATCGGCATCGTGATGGCGATCGCCGCCGACCTCAGCGACGAACAGAACCGGGGCAAGACCATGGGCCGGATCGGTGCCATGTTCGGGCTTGGCTTCGCCTTCGGCCCCTTCGTCGGCGGCCTGCTTGGTGGTGTCGGCGATGAGGTCAATATCCTGCTGCCCGGCCTGGCCGCGGCCGCGCTGTCGTTCCTCGCCACGTCCCTCGCTTATTATTTCGTCCCCGAAACAAATCCCAAACCCACGGGAGACACGGCCGATGAGCCGGAGGCCGAAGCCCCACATTGGTCGAGCGTGCTGAAGGCCCCCGGGCGGATCACGCTCTTTTCCATATTCGTGGTGACGGCGATCACGCAAAGCACCGGCTTCTCCATCACCCCCTTCTGGACCCAGGCGGTGTTGGGCTGGAGCGAAAGCGACGTCGGTTTTCTCTATGCCGGGGTTGGCGCGCTGATCGTGGTGATCCAGTGGCTGCTGATCGGCCCCTTGTTCCAGCGGATCGGCGAAGCCCGCGCGCTCGCCTGTGGGGCTGCGGTGCATGTGGCTGGTTGCCTGATCCTGCTCCTGGCACCCGGCACGGTCCTGACCGCGCTGATCGCCTTTCCGATGATCCTGACCGGCCTTTCCCTGTCCTTCCCCGCGCTCAACAGTCTTTTGTCCAAGAAGACCGACCGGCGGCTGCAGGGTACGGCGCTTGGCCTGTCGAACGGCTTGTCAGCCCTCGGCCGGGTGATCGGCCCTATCTGCGCCGGGCTGTTGTTCGCCGCGGCCACGCCGGAGCGACCCTTCGTCATGGTCTGCGCAGGGGGAATTTGCGTGCTGGTCTGGAGCGTGCTGGAAGCCCGTAAAAGCCGGCCTCAGCCAGCCGGTGCCGCGCACTGATCCTTGAGGGCCGACAGCCATTTGGCCATGTCACGGCTGTTGGCGCGCATCGCCACATTGAAGGCATCCATCACATCGTCATCGCTGGGCCCTTTGACAGACGGTGTCTGCACGAAGGTGTGCTGGCCGATGAAATGCCCGTCCCGCAGCCGGATGAGCGACAGTTCGATGGTGACATCGACAGCATCGTCCTCGCCTTTCTGACCCGGCACGAAATCGAAGCTCCAGACCTTCATGCCCAGGCGGCAGTCCACCTTGACATCGAGGCTGCCTTCTCCGATCGCCCGCGTCTTTGCCTCATCGGAGAGCGAGCGGGTCAGATAGTCCCGGACCAGCGTGGTCAGCCCCGTCACCCAGCGCGCGTTCGCAAGCGTGGAGCGTTTGTGGGCCCCGAGCCGCACAGCGATCTTCTGGCCGGAGAGACCTTCGGCCACGTGGGGTTCATCGAAATAGAGGAGCGGCCCTTCCTTGAGTTCCGGCCCGAACGCCCCATCGTAATTGAGCGTATAGACATCGGCTGCGGGGCCATTGCTCCCGAAGGAGATCAAGGGACCACAGCCCCCCAGCAGCATCGCGGCGGCAACTGTCAGCCCGATGGCCCGGCCGGGTTTCGAAAAAATCGGCATCATTTGCCTTTCTCCTTCTTCTCGGAACGGGTCTTCAAATCATACTGGGGCTGAGGCGTGCCGAAGATGGCAGCCCCCGGGTTCTGTTCGATCCGCTTCGACAGGCGGGACAGGTTCCGCGCCGTTGCGCGCAAGTCGATAATCATCCGCGTAATTTCCGGCAGGCTGGAGCCGATAAAATCGGTGACATTGTCGCTGTTGGCGGCGACAAGCGCATCGATCCGCCCGATGGCCTGCTGGGCGCTTTGCAGCGTCTTGACCGCTTCTGCCACCATCTGCTTGCCGTCGTCATCGATCAGCGCGTTGCCGCTATCCGCCAGCTTGCTCAGCTTGTCGGCCGTGGTGCTGGCCTTGTTGATCAGCGTCCGGGTGTCGGCGACCAGCTTGTCCAGGTCCTCTGTACCGTTGGCGAGGTTGGCGCTCAGCTTATCGGTATTCTTCAGGATATGGCCGACGTGGGAGAGGTTCTTGTCGTCCAGCAGTTTCTGGATCTGCACCACCGCCTCGATCGCCTCATTGACGAGGTTCGGCGCGTTTGTGAAGACCTCCATGATCGGCGACAGTTCGGACGGAATAACCGCGCGTTCCTGGTCCCCCACTGGCTTGATCGGCTGACCGCCCGGCGGGCCGCCGTTGATTTCGATATAAGCGACACCGGTCAGGCCCTGGAAATCAAGCCGCGCCTTTGCGCCTTCGGTCACCGGCACTTCTGAGCGCAGGCGCACCTGCACGCGCACCTTTTGCGGGTCATTGGGCGCGAGGCCGATATCCCGCACATCGCCCACCGGAATACCGAGATAATAGACGACGCTGCGCTTATAAAGCCCCGAAACCGTGCCGTGGAAATAGATGTCATAGTCGGTGTATTCGGCGTCCAGATCGACCTTGGCGATCCAGACCGCGAAGGCGATAAGGCCTGCGAGGAACGTAAGCACAAAGCCGCCGACCATGATGTATGATGCGCGTGTTTCCATGCCGTTCAGTCCCTAATTATGCCTGCACCGCGTGCCCGCGGGCCTTTGAAATATTCCTGCACCCACGGGTGGTCATAGTCCACCACGTCTTTAAGCGGCGCGCAAACAAGTATCTTGCCGTCACCGAGCACGGCAACACGGTCGCACACTGTCACCAGCGTGTCGAGGTCGTGTGTCACCAGAAAGACCGTCAGCCCAAGCGAGCGGCTGAGCTCCCTGACCAGTTTATCGAATGCGGCGGCGCCGATCGGGTCAAGCCCCGCGGTCGGTTCATCGAGGAACAGCACACTGGGGTCGAGCGAGAGCGAGCGGGCGAGCGCGGCGCGTTTGCGCATCCCGCCCGAAAGGTCCGCCGGGAACTTGCACGCAGCTTCCAGTTCAAGCCCGGCCATGCTGAGCTTTGAAAGCGCCAGGTCGTCCATCAGGTCCTGGGTCATGTGGAAATGTTCGCGCAAGGGCACCTGGATATTCTGGGCCACGGTCAGCGAGGTAAAGAGCGCACCATCCTGGAACAGCACGCCCCATTCGCGGCGGGCCGCACGGGCTTCCTCACCGGTCAGGAGCGACTGGTTCTTGCCGTTGATCTCGATCTCGCCCTCGACCGGTCTGAGAAGCCCGATGATGGCTTTGAGGAGCACCGACTTACCGGTGCCCGACCCGCCGACGACGCCGAGGATCTCCCCAGGGCGGACGTCAAGGTCCAACCCGTCGTGCACCACATGGTCACCGAACGCGGTTTTGAGCCCGCGCACACTGATGATCGGTGCCGCGTCTTCCGTTTTCGCCGTATCCGGGGCTGTATCCATGGGCGTGCTCATAGGTCGATCGCCGTGAAGAAGACGGAGAAGAGCGCATCAAGCGCGATCACCAGGAAGATGGCCTGCACCACGCTTTTGGTCGTGCGGGAGCCGAGTGCGTCAGCGCTGCCTTCCACCTGCAGGCCCTGGTAGCAGCCGCAGGTGGCGATAACCGCGGCAAAGAAAGGCGCCTTGATGATACCGACCCAATAATGGTCGATGGAAATGACATCGCGGAAATAGACGAAGAAGTTGGCGGGCGTGATATCGAGCTGCACCCACGCCATCAAGGCACCGCCGATAATGCCGATGAGATCGGCATAGAAGGTCAGGAGCGGCAGGCAAATGACCAGCGCGATCAGCCGCGGCAGCACCAGAACGTCGATGGGGTTCATACCCAGGGTCATCATGGCATCGACTTCTTCGTGCAGCTTCATCGACCCGATCTGGGCGGTGAAGGCACTGCCGGACCGGCCCGCGATGATGATGGCCGTAAGCAAGATGCCCAACTCCCTGAGGTGCGCAATGCCGAGCATGTCGATCACGAAAATATCGGCACCGAACTTGGCCAGCTGGATCGCGCCCTGGTTCACCATCACCGCGCCGATCAGGAAGGAAATGAGCCCGACAATACCCATGGCCCGCAAGCCCACCACATCCATCTGGTGCAGAATAGGGATAAGCCTAAGGCGCCCGGGGTTCAGAAGCGAGCCGATAAGCCGGATAAGCACAAGCCCGAGGAAACTGAGCAGCCGCCCGAGCGAGCTGATGGAATCCATCGTCGCGGCCCCCGCCTGCATGAGCGGCACCAGGTACCAGGTCATGTGCTCGGGTTCGGTCGACACTTCAGGCGGCGCAGAGCTGATGACTTCCAGCAAGGTTTTATGGGCGCCCTGAACGCCGGTCAGCACCGCGTGCCCGGCTTTTTCGATCTCCTCCGCATAGCGGCGGATGAGGACGGCGCCGGTGGTGTCGAGCGCGCCGATTTCAGAACAGTCGAGCACGGCGCCTTCCTCGCAGGCGGCAACGGTGGCCGCCATGTCGCAGTCGATGGCAACGGCATGATCGATCGTCCAGTCGCCGACAAGACGGACCATCGCGGCCGGGGCACCACGTTCCACCGCTATATGAGCGCTTTCGAACAATATTTCGGGCACCCGTTTTCCACCTTCTGTCTACCGGTTCGACTTTCAGCAAGCATGGGCCTTGTCCCAGGCGCAACCCGCTGAAAGGATTAGCATTAACCCTTGCCGAAATTGCCGCGCGGCACAACCCCCAATGATAAGAACGCACGTCCGGCCAGGCTGGTTCGCGGCGGGGGATCGCCGCCCCACTGGGCCACAGTTCAGTTGTGTTCACGCCATGGAGCCATTATCCTGCGCGCACAGAACAATGACAAAGGACGGGACCTTGCGCGCAGACGCCTCAACCACTTTCCGCACGCTTTATCCTTCGGTCGAACCCTATTCGAGCGAACGGCTGCCGGTTTCAGGCGGGCACGAAATATATATCGAACAGTCAGGCAACCCGGACGGGCTTCCCGCCGTGTTCGTCCATGGCGGCCCGGGTGGGGGCACCAGCCCGATCCAGCGGCGTTTCTTCAACCCGGATAAATACCGCATCATCCTTTTCGACCAGCGCGGCTGCGGCCGCAGCAGGCCCCATGCCAGCCTGGAGAATAATACCAGCGCGGACCTTATCGAGGATATGGAGGCGATTCGCCGCCATCTGGACATCGACAAATGGCAGCTTTTCGGCGGCTCCTGGGGCAGCACCCTGTCGCTTCTGTACGCTGAAAAATACCCGGAACGGGTCCACAGCCTGATCCTGCGCGGTATTTTCCTCATGCGCCAACAAGAGCTTAACTGGTTTTACCAGGGCGGGACACGCTCGGTATTCCCGGAAGCGTGGGACAGGTTCGCGGGCATGGTACCGCATGAAGAACAGGACGATTTGATCGGCGCTTACTACAAGCGGCTGACTGACCCTGCGCATGAGCGCGACCGGCTGGCCTTCGCCAAGGAATGGAGCCTGTGGGAAGGATCAACCGTGACGCTGGTGCCGGACGAGGAACAGCGGGCCCATTCGGTCGACCCGGTGTTCGCGCTGGCGTTCGCCCGTATCGAGGCACACTATTTCATCAACAAGGGCTTCCTGGAATCGGATGACCAGATCCTGAGGGACGCCAAGAAGTTAGACGGCATACCGACCACGATCATCCAGGGCCGGTACGACGCTATCTGCCCACCGGTTTCAGCGTGGGAGCTTGCCTGCGAAATGCCGTGGGCAAAGCTGAAGATCGTGCCGGTAGCGGGTCATTCGGCGTTCGAACCGGCGATCCAGCATGAGCTGATCTGCGCGACCGACGCCGCCTGAGCCCCAGCGCTGAAAACGGGGCCTTAGCGCCCCGCCATCACCTCGGCCGCCGCCGCGACAATCACATCACCGAGGACGTCCAGCTCCTCCGCGTTCATCCGGGGCGGCAGGCGCAGGTCGCAGGAGCGCATCAGAAGCGCGCGCGTTTTCGGAAGCTCCGCCTGTTCAGGCAGGAATTTCCAGTTCCAGAAGGCGCGGGCATTGTCCGCCGACAGGCCGAAGACGTCGAGCTTGACGCCGCGCGCAGCGGCGCGGGCGATAAAGTCCCGCACCTGATCATCGTGCTCGAACCCCACAAGCCCGAACTGGATCGAATCCGGCGCGCGATGTTCGTGCGGGAGCGCGCGCGGGACATCGAACCAGGGCGCGCGGGAAAGGATCGCCGCGACCTGGCCATACCGGGCCCGCCCTTCCGCCACCCGGCGCGGAATTTCCGCGACCTGCGGCAGCACCACCGCGGCCGACAGATTGTTCATGCGCATATTGTAATGCGGCAGGCGGTTCTGCCAGTAAGCGAAACGGTCGCTGACCACCGGATGCTTGGTCCAGTTATGTTCATAGGCGCCCGACAGCAGGATAGTTTGCGCGATGATGTCCTCATCGGCGGTCACCAAAATCCCGCCTTCCCCGGCGTTCAGAAGCTTGTGGGACTGGAAGGAGAAGCAGCCGACCCGGCCCACGAGCCCGCTTTGCCGGCCACGCCAGGTGGCGCCGAGCGCATGGGCGGCGTCTTCGATGAGCGGCACGCCACGGGCATCGCACGCCGCCTTGATGGCGTCCATGTCCGAGATATGGCCGCGCATATGGCTGATCAGCACCGCGTCGATACTGTCATCGAACTTGCGGGTGAAATCGTCAAGATCGAGCCGGAGGTCCGGGCCGGTTTCCACAAGCACCGGCACGCAGTCCGCATGGATAACGGCGGAGGGCACGGCGGCGAAGGTAAAGGCCGGGATGATCACCCGCGCCCCGGGCTCCAACCCCAAGGCCTTCAGGCTGAGGAACAGCGCCGATGAGCAGCTGTTGACCGCAAGCGCAAACGGCGCGCCGACGGCTTCGGCGAACGTGCGTTCGAGCCGCGTGACCGGGGAGTCGCCTTCCACGCCGTAGCGGAACAGCTCACCACTTTCGAAAAGCGCGTCCACATCCGCCCGCGCCGCAGCCGGGAGCGGTTCGGTCATCTGGTGCTTCGCGGGCGCCGCCTGGTCACCCATCTGCCCATCCATCTGGGCTTTTGGTGCTTTGGTTTCCATGTTCATAGCTTTTGATACCCGCATTGCCTGAAGAAATCGCAAACATCGTCGGTCAGGAAGCCCTGCCCGGTTGCGAACTGCGGCAGGTCGAAGCCGCCACCCGTGTTGATTTCGATAAGAACCGGCCCGTCGTCCGTGATGGCGATATCCATTGACTGGTACCTGAGCGGCGCGAACACGGCGGAACA
Source organism: Kordiimonas marina (assembly GCF_023006325.1). Taxonomy (GTDB): domain Bacteria; phylum Pseudomonadota; class Alphaproteobacteria; order Sphingomonadales; family Kordiimonadaceae; genus Kordiimonas; species Kordiimonas marina. Next base: position 349,448 of record NZ_JAINDF010000002.1, on the reverse strand, counting down.
GTTTTCCGCCAGCGTCAGAACCTCCTGCCAGTGCGGCAGGGTCTGACCGATCAGCGCCACGTCCTTGCCCGGATAGACCGTATGGTCGTCGGTGCCGAACGGCTGGCGGGTCCGCGCCTTCAGGATTTCCCCAGTGGCGGGGTCGAGCGCGCAGGCCATATTGCCCGAACGCCAGAAGGAATCGGCGACATTGTCATCCGTCGGCAGCTTGAGGACCGCGAACGGCACATGAATGCCGTCCTCGCGTGCGAGGATACACAGCCGGACCGTCGCCAGGTTCGCGGTGAATTGGCCGAAGAAGCCATGGTTCGTCTCCACCGACTGGAGGAGGTAGGCCTTGTCCCCGATGAAGTCCCCGACGAAGCTGTCAAAATCCATCCAGCCTTCACCGCTGATGTTCACCCGGTCCCCGTCCGTGCCCAGAATGGAGAAGGCGCCGAAGCTGGCGATACCGCGGTTTTCCTTGCAGAAGACCGGCTTGTCGCCGTTCGCGGCCAGGAAATCCTTGAAATCCGCCGCGCCCGAAAGCTTGCGCGTGCCAGGATAGGCCCGGCCCGTGCGGTCAAACACCGCCAGCGTTTCCGGTACCCGGACGGGCGAGTCCTTGAGCGTGTGGTAGCAAAGCCATTTGTCTTCGGTCGCGGCCTGCCAGGTCATGTCACAGCAGATATGGGTGATCGGCCAATGCAGAAGGTTGGAGATGAAGCGCCCGCGCGCCTCATCGGAAAGTTCAGGGTCATAGACCCGGTAGCCGACATATTCCGACAGCGGCAGCTTGCCGCGCCCGCGGTTGAGCTTGCGCCATTCCATGATCAGCGACATGAGGCCGCGACCGCTTTGTTTGGCGGCATATTGCAGAAATTCCAGGTCGCCCGGTTTCTTCTTGCTATAGAGGGCCTGATCCCGTGAAACAGCGTCCGTTGTGGACATTCTTATCTCCTTTCCCGCCCCTTGGAACTGGTGCCTTGGGGGCAGGTGTCCGGGCTACAAACCGCACGCCAGCCTATTTCGAGAAGCCGGTTCGCTGCGGTTGTTGTCCGAAGTCGTTGCCTGATAGGGCATTTTAGGCAGAGGAACGGTAAACGGGGCCTTAATGCTAAAATTGTATCGAAATTAGCGGTGAGGCCCGCCCCTCCTGCGACAAATCACCATTTGGCAGCGACCTTTGCCCCTGCTAAGGAAAAAGGGTCCATGGATAGATCCCTCGATAGGAGAGTTGTATGCTGCGCCTGACGAAACTGTTCCTGATCGGCTTCATGAGCCTCGGCCTTCTGGCGCCGCAGGTATCCTCCGCCGAAGCGCACGCAGGGCCCGGCGCCACGCACAGCATCACCATCGGCCAGCCATGGGCGCGCCAGACCGGCAACCGCACCATGTCAGCCGCGGTTTACCTCAGCATCCATAACGGGACCGAGATCGCCGACACGGTAACCGATGTTTCGACCCCACTTGCCAAAATGGCGCAGGTTCACCGCTCATATGAAAAAGACGGCATCATGCATATGGACCATGTGCCCAACCTGCCGATCGCCCCGGGCGAAACGCTGACCTTCAGCCCTGGCGGCTACCACATCATGATGATGCACCTGACCAAGCCGCTCAAGGAAGGCGACGTTTTCCCGATGACGCTGCATTTCACCCATGCGGGCGACGTGCAGATTTATGTCGAGGTCACCGGGATCGCGGGGCCGAAGAAATAAGCCACAACGGGCCTTAGCCACCCCAGCCTGAGAGTTCCGTCCTGACGACGGAGGCCAGCATATCCATGCCCGCGTCCGTATCATTGAGGCACGGGATATAATGGAAGTGGGTGCCGCCATGTTCCATGAAGGTTTCCCGCAATCCCATATCCACTTCCTCCAGCGTTTCCACGCAGTCGGCACTGAAAGCAGGCGCGAGGATGGCGATCTTCTTCACACCATCACGGGCGAGCTGTTCCACCATCTTGTCGCTATAGGGGCCGACCCATTCGGCGGGCCCGACGCGGGACTGGAAGCAGGTGACGAAGCTTTCGTCATCGAGGCCGAGCCGTTCCTTGAGCATCCGGCTCGTGGCCATGCACTGGCACGGGTACGGGTCGCCCTTGTCCCAATAGGCTTTCGGGATCGAATGGTAGGAGGCGAGGATTTTCTCCGGCTGCCAATCGAGCGTGGCGAGCGAGGCTTTCACCGACGCCGCCAGCGTATCGGCATAGACTGCCTTGTCATAGTAAGGCGGTACCGTGCGAATGGCAGGCTGCCAGCGCATGTGCGTCAGCACCTCGAACGCCTTGTCATGCGCGCTCGCGGTCGTCGAGGCGCTATATTGCGGGTAAAGCGCGAACAGGAGGATACGGTCGCAGCCGTCTTCCTTCATCCGTGTGAGCCGCTCCTCAACCGACGGCGTGCCGTAACGGAAGGCCCAATCGACCTTCACATCCCCGCCCAGAATCCCCTGAAGCTTCTCAGCCTGCGCGCGCGCATAGCCCCGAAGCGGCGATTCGTTCCGCTCCCGGTCCCAGATTTTGGCATAGGCCTTCGCCGCCTTGCCGGGCCGGAACGTGAGGATGGGGCCATACAGAATGGGCAGCCACAAGGGCCGCGGCACCTCAATCACCCGCGGGTCTGACAGGAACTCAGCCAGATAGCGCCTGAGCGCGCCATAGGTGGGCGCGTCGGGCGTCCCGAGGCTGAGAAGCAGCACACCGGTCTTGCCATGATTCACGGGCGGATGGGTGTCAGTCATGGTATCTCCATCTTTGGCGCTTGGCATTGGCGCTTGGTCCTGCTGATAGCATCATTCGCGCAGGAGTGAAATTCCCGAGATGCCGAACCCCTGATACGACGATATTTGGCTATTGGATCAAAACCATGTTAAGGTTGCTTATATGCAACTAACAAGAGCACATGTGTGATAAACAATATTGATGACAGTCAGCGGTTACAGGGCGAGCTTGATCAGGCGATTGAGAAGGCGCTCGACAACCGGCAGATGTCCCTCCTCGGTGCCTTGTATCGTATCCAGGGCAGCACACATGGCTGGTGCAGCGATGACAACTGCGGCCTGTGCCCGCTGGCGGAACGCCGCTGTACCGATGAGCTGGAAGGCCGCCTCAAGGAAATCGTCGAAGCCCACCACCGGGAGAAAGCAGCCGAGGCGAAGCCGAAACGCACGGCACGGCGTGCACAGCCCTATCCCTATCTGCCCCGTTAAAGGGCTCTCCCTTCAGTGAAGGATACGCACCAACATGGCCCCGGCTTCACGGAGCGGGTCGGTCGCGATGGCGAGCACGCGGCCATCGTGCGGCGCGTAATAACGCTCGATCTCATGCCCGAACGGGTCATAGAGCGTGGCGACAAGCTGGTCTTTTTCCACCTTGTCATTGAGCCCGACATGCAAAACGGCGATGCCGCCTACCCCGGCATAGATGTTGGTGTAGCTGGTGCCGACGAACGGCGGCACCTTGGGCGTGTCCACAGTCCCCTTCAAAAGCCCTTGCTGGACCATCAGGTTTTCGAGCCCAGCAACCGCCCGGTCGATCTTGTGGACCTGGAACTGCTTGGGCGCGCCGATCTCAAAGGTCACGGCGGGGATGCCTTCCTCAATGAAGGTGGTTTCCAGCGTGCCTTTTTCGCCGGGGTCATTCTTGATGATGTCCGGCATCAGCGCAAACGCCATCGCCCGCGCGGTTGGGTTGGTGAAATCGGCAAAAACAAACAGCGGATAGGCCGAGCCCTGCGTCTGGGTATGGAGGTCGACGGCAAGGTCGGTGCCCACGCGGAGTAAGTGGCTCCACAGTTTACCGGCATAAAGCTCGGCGGTGCCACCGCCTTCGGTCGCGCCCGGAAATTCCCGGTTGAGGTCGGCCTGGAAACCGCCACCGGACGCGCCGACATAATAGCGGCTGTTGGCGTTCATCCCCGGCTGGTTGAGGCCCGGTACGGCAACGATGGTACCGTGAAGCTGGTCCGGCTTCAGCACGGCCGCCAGACGGTGGATCACCCGGATACCGTTCAGTTCATCGCCGTGCACAGCCGCGGTAAGCAGCAGGCGCTTGCCCGGGTGCGCGCCCTTGATGACGATCACGGGCACATAAATGGGCTGGCCGCTGTTGCGCCACCCGGCGGCGAAATAGAAATCATGCCGCCCGACGCTGAGCTTGTCGGTATCAAGCGCATCGATGACCGGAACACCGCCCACCCGGTCCGGCAGGCGGGGTTCGGCGAAACTGTCCCCCGGCGCCGCCGCCATGATGGCCATCACCAGAAACGCCAGTAAAAAGGCGCCAAGCCATGGGCCGCGGGGTCGCGTTTTCTGTTGAACTGACGTCACGCTGTATTCCTCAAAGACGATAGGGACCGGACCCGGCCGCCTGTCATCATGGCCGCATCCGGGGATGCTTTGCAATGGCCCGATTGGCAAGAATCGGAACATTATGGTTAATAACAATGCCTATTGCATACCACAGGTTGCTAATGCCAAATAGGGTAGAGGAAAAAGGGACAGGCATATGGGTGCGAACTGCGGGTGTCATAACACTCAATTCGACGGCATGGACGGGCGCTACAAGCGCGCGCTGATCGCTGTTATCCTCATCAATGCCATCATGTTCTTTGTTGAAATGCCGCTCGGTTTCGTTGGCCATTCGCAGGCCATGAAGGCTGATGCGCTCGATTTCCTCGGCGACACCATCACCTACGCCATGTCGCTCGCCGTGATCGGCCATCACCTGCATGTCCGCTCGAAGGCGGCCTTGATCAAGGGCATCAGCCTCCTCCTGATGGGGCTTTGGGTTTTGGGCTCAACCATTTATGCCGTGTTCGTGCTGCACACGCCTGCCGCGGGGATCATGGGCACGGTCGGCGCGACTGCCCTCGCCGCCAACCTCACCAGCGTTTTCCTGCTAATGCGCTACAAGGACGGGGACGCCAACGTGCGCTCGGTCTGGCTGTGTAGCCGCAACGACGCCATCGGCAACCTTATGGTCATGCTGGCCGCCTCGGGCGTTTGGGCCACGAAAACCGGCTGGCCCGATCTGATTATCGCGTTCGTCATGGCCAGCCTGTTCGTCTATGGTGCCTTCAGCATCATCCGCCAGGCCCGCGCCGAACTGAAACATCAAAACCATCATCATGCCGCCGCCGAATAGGGTGGAGCACAAGGAAAGGACGACTGTGACCGGAGGCTCAACCCGTTTTTACACGAGCCGGCGCTTCCTGCCGCTTTTCGTGACCCAATTCCTCGGGGCGCTGAATGACAACCTGTTCCGGCAGGCGCTCATCATGCTGATCACCTACCGGATCGCCGAGCAGCTTGCGGTCAAGCCCGCGGTCTTGAACAACCTGGCGATCGGGCTTTTCATCCTGCCCTTTTTCCTGTTTTCCGCGCTCGCCGGGCAACTGGCGGACAAGCATGAGAAATCGGTCCAGATATTCTGGATCAAGGTGTGGGAAATCGGGCTCGCGCTCATGGGCGCCTTGGGCTTTTACCTCCACAGCTTGCCGCTTTTGATTGGCGTGCTGTCCGGCCTTGGGCTTCAGTCCACCTTCTTCGGGCCGATCAAATACGGCATCCTGCCGGACCTGATGAAAAAGGAAGACCTCCTGAGCGCCAACGCCCTGGTTGAGGCCGGGACCTTCATCGCCATTCTCATGGGCACCATCATCGGCAGCTATGTGGTCCTCAAGTCCGGCGGCGTCTCGGTAATCGCCACGCTGACCATCCTGGTCGCGGTTATCGGCACCATCTCGGGCCGCATGGTGCCGAAGACCGGCCGCGCCGCCCCGGACCTGGAGCTGACCGTCAATATCTTCAAAGCCACAGGCGCGCAGCTGAAGGCCGCCTGGGCGCACCCGGTGGCGCGCCCGGCCATCATCGGCATCAGCTGGATCTGGCTGTTCGGCTCGCTGTTCATCACCCAGATTCCCGACATCGTCAAAAACCGTATCGGCGGCGATGAGTCGGTCGCGACGCTGATCCTCGCCTGCTTTTCGGTCGGCATCGGTGCGGGATCGATGTTGTCGAGCAAGCTTCTGAAGGGCAATATCTCCGCGCATCTGGCAGCACCCGCGCTCATCGCCCTCAGCGTGCTCGGCGCCGCCCTGTTCCTGCTGCTGCCCGCAGGTCCGGGTGACCATCTGATCGGCCTTGGCGTCTTCCTGTCGGATATCCGCGGGGTCGCGCTGGTGGCCGTCCTGCTCCTGATCGCGATGGCGGCGGGGGTTGTGGTGGTGCCGCTTTACACCATTTTGCAGGACCGCACCGCACGCGAGGAGCGCTCGCGCATGATCGCCGCGACCAATATCGTCAACAGCGGCTTCATGGCCGGTGGGTCTATCCTGGCATCGATCCTCATCGCCTTCGGCATGACTACGCCGATGGTGCTGTTGCTGACCAGCCTGTCGAGCCTCATGTTCCTCAGGACGGCACGCCACCTTGAACGGCAGCTTTGACGCCAAACCCGGCAGCGCACCGGCCCACCGCTGAAAAGGTAACCCCAAAGGCGGGCGGACCGGATACCTACATTTGAATCAAAGACTTGTCCCACGCCCCCGGCTCTGCCTATAGTGGTGGTGAAAAGGAGAGGTCGTGACCCGTATTTTCAGCAAACGCCGCAGTCCGGTCCTTGAGACGCTGGGTCAGCTTTTGATCCTGCTGTCGGTTGCGGCTGCGGTGGCGTATGGCGCTGGCTGGTACCCTGACGGGGTACTCGCCCAGGCTGTTGCCAAGGGTGCGGCTGTCGGCCTCCTTGCCCTGTTCGTGCTGATCAGCAGCCAGAACCTCAACCACCTCCTGCTGTTTCTGGCGCTTTGCGCCTCGGTCGCCGGGGATGTTTTCCTGGTTCTGCCGCATACCGAGGCCTTCCTCCATGGCCTGCTTGGCTTCCTGACGGCGCATATCATGTTCGTCATCCTTTATTTCAGGAACCGCCTTCCGGGCTCGGACATCAGCCGGGCGCGCTTCAATGCCGCCGTGCTGGTATGGGTCGCAACCGGGATCAGCTATATCGTCATGTACCCGCACTTGGGCGCGCTTCTGTGGCCTGTGATCGGCTATTCCGCGCTTCTCGCGCTGATGACCACCACGGCGCTTCTGAGCGGCTATTCGCTCAAGCTGGTCGGCCTCGGCGCCGTCCTGTTCCTGATCTCGGACGCGCTTCTGGGCGCGAACCAGTTCCTCAATGTCCCGGCGTTTGTCGGCCAGCTTGTCTGGGGTGTCTATTTCACCGCCCAGCTTCTGATGACGCTTGGCGTCATGCTCGGCGAGGACCGACGATCCACCAGTTTCGGCTCGTATCGGTTTGACTAAGCGCCGGTTTCGCCGCATTTAAAGCTTAACGGTTTTCCCCTTATAGAAAGACAAAGGGCCATGCACGTCGTGGAACGGGATAAGAAGATATTACAGAAGAAGGCGGCCACGCTTGTCGAAGCGCTGCCCTACATGCGCAAATATGCCGACGAGACTTTCGTCATCAAATATGGCGGTCACGCCATGGGTGACCCGGAACTGGCCCGCCAGTTCGCGGAAGATATCACCCTTCTCAAGCAGGTCGGCATCAACCCCGTGGTGGTGCACGGCGGCGGGCCGCAGATCGGCGAAATGCTGTCGCGCCTGTCGATCAAAAGCGAATTTGTCGATGGCCTGCGCGTCACCTGCAAGGCCACCGTGGACATCGCCGAAATGGTGCTGTGCGGCAGCATCTGCAAATCGATCGTCGCGGACATCAACCGCGCGGGCGGCCGTGCCATCGGGCTTTCCGGCAAGGACAGCTCCATGGTCACCGCGACCAAGATGGAACGCTCGAAAATCGACCCGACCTCGAACATCGAACAGGTGATCGACCTTGGCTATGTCGGTGAGCCGACCATCGTGAACCCCTATATCCTCAAGCATTCGATCGACAGCGACATCATCCCCGTGATCTCGCCGATCGCTGCGGGCGAGGACGGCACCACATACAATATCAACGCCGACACCATGGCAGGCGCGATTGCGGGGGCCCTCGGCGCCCGGCGCTTCTTCCTGCTGACTGACGTGCCCGGCGTGCTCAACAAACAGGGCGAGCTGATGACCGAGCTGACCCGCACCGACATCGACCGCCTGGTCGCCGACGGCACCATCACCGGCGGCATGATGCCCAAGGTCGAAACCTGCCTGAACGCGGTGGACCAGGGCGTCAATGGTGCGGTTATCCTGGATGGCCGGGTCAAACATGCGGTGCTTCTGGAAATCTTCACCGAGCACGGCGCTGGCACGCTGATCCGCGCCTAAGGTGGCCACCCGGAAAGGCGGACACTTATAGCACCGTCACCCTGAACTTGTTTCAGGGTCCATTTGCAAAATGAAAAAGGGGCCGAATGGCCCCTTTGCTGTGTCTGCCGAATGAACCCGGCCTTCTATCCGGCGCTCAGGCCTGCTCGACAAAATAGCTGAGGTGCCAATCAAGCTCGTTATCGTCGATCGGATATTTGGTGCCGTCCTTGGGGTGCAACAGCTGCGCTTTCGGCACCAGCGCGAAGCGGGTCTGGAGCTCATACGCCGTGCGCATCTTGAGCCCGGCCCGCCAGGCAAGCGCCGTGACAGCCCGGCCGCTTTTCGACTGGATAATCTGCCTGACCGTCGCCGCCGGAATGTCCGCCATCACCGACAGGCATTGGAGCAGAAGCTCACGCCGGTTGGCCTCGATCTGTTCGATGACGAAATCATCGGTCAGCATGCTGCGCTGGTAATAGTCCTGCGCGGCGCGGGCCAGCTTGGCTTCATCGCCTTCCCCAAGCCGTTCGGACGAAAGCCGTTCCCGCACGCGCTCCAGAAGCTCCTCCGCCTGGTCTTCCGGCAGATCATTCTGTTCCATCATGGCGTGAACAAGCGCTGAAGCGACAAACCCGGCGATGCGTTTCATCGCCCGGATGGAAAGTTGCGGCCGCATGGCAAGCGGCTTGTGCAGGTCCTCAACCGATTCCGCCTGGTCGATGATCTGGTCGAGCGTGTCTTCACGAATCTGGGCGTTGGCGTTGGTCAGAAGCGCGGTAATCGCCGGAATGTCGAGCGTGGCGACAAGGTCATCTGCCACTTCTTCGCTGACGGTGGTCCGGCTGGCGATCGATTGCAGCGCCGTCTGGCTCGCGCCCGCTGCGATAATCTCACGCAGGTCGTCATCGTTCAGAAGTGGCGAATATTGCAGGATCGGCCCGCAGACAATGTCGGCCACGTCGCGCGCCAGCTTGTCGACAATCTCCTTCGGCACATTGTCCGAACTTTTGATCTCCTCGGCGACGACGGCACGGATTTTCGGCAACTGGTCTTCGGCCAGCGTTTCCAGAAGCTTGATCGCCTTCTCCCGAAGCGCGTTGCGTTCGCCCCGCTTCAGCCCCGGCACCAAACGGCCGATCTTGCGCGCCAGTTCCGCCCGAACCTCATCATCCTCGTCATCGGACAGTTTCTCGGCGGCCTGCATCGGCGTCGAAGGGTTGGCGGCAATCAGCTTCCTGACTTTCGGCGCCTTGTCTTCCGCGAGATAATAGAGCACTTCCGGCCGAGCATCGGCGCGGGCGGCCAGTTCGGCACGTTGGTCGTCGGACCCCTTTTCGAGGATGTTCCGCTCATCTTCCTGGGACAGTATCTTAGGCAATCCCTTGCCACCCCCCAAAAGCGCTTTCAGCTTCCCTAGCATCCTATGACCCTTCCCCCGTCATGTCCGGCTCTTCTCCCTCCACGGCGAAGGCGATAGCACCCCTGCCCGCCTTTTTCACTTCATATAACGCTTTATCAGCCCGGTGCGCCAAGCTTTGGAAAGACAGATCCTGTCCGGCATCAGTAACGCAAATGCCCACAGACGCTGACAGGCTCAAACCCGGCTGTCCGAGCTTTGCCCGGACTTCGGGCATAAAGTCAATGAGCCGCTGCGCTTTCTCGGCGGCATGGTCGCCGTCAACATCCTCAAGCCAGACGATGAATTCATCACCGCCATAGCGCCCGGCATAGTCGCACGGCCGGATAATCGCCTGCATATGATCGGCCACCAGCTTGAGCGCCTTGTCGCCCGCAGCATGACCGAGCGTGTCGTTCACTTCCTTGAAATGGTCGAGGTCGATGAACAGCAGGCAGCCGCGCTGGCCGGTGCGCGCCTGATAGCGCAGCCTGCGGTCGATGGTTTCGCCAAGCGCCCGGCGGTTGAGGAGCGATGTGAGCTCGTCCTTGCTCGACAGCCTGTAAAGCTTGTCAATCAGCTCAGCCTTGCCGAAGGCAGCCGTCAACACCCCGGCAACGGCATTGAGGAGTTGTTCCTCCTGCGCCGACCAGGGGTTGGCATCGGTGTCCCGGCTGATGATCATCATGCCCAGGCCCTCGCCCGCGCGCTCCAGCCGGATGGCCAGATGCTGGCGCCCTTCGCCCTTAATCGCTGCCACCTTGCCTTCGGAAACGCTGAGCGTCTGCCAGATGCTTTCGGTGTCCAGAATGTCGTAATGCGTGCCTTCGACCGAGACAGGCACCAGGCCTTCCTGATATTTCACCACCGCCCAGACCATGTCTGCCCTGAGGATATCGGCGAGGATTTTAGAGGCGCTGTCCAGAAGGTCCTGGGCGCTTTCCTCGGTGTTCAGAAGTTCGGTAATCCGCTGCTGCAAGGACAGGCGCAGGTTGTCCAGCCGGGTCTGGCGTTCGGCCAGGTAACGCTTGGTCATATCCCGGCACGTGCCCCTGAGGGACAGGAGCTTGCCGTCCTCCCCCATTTGCGGGTGGACCGAAAAATGCAGCCAGCGTTTGGGCTGGCCTTCCAGCGATACGGGCACAGCGTCGAAACTCGCAGGCTCCACCGCCGTAAGCGGGTTCCGGGCGGGGACGACACCATCAGGCCAGAAAATATCCGTGGCATTGCGGCCGAGCCAGTCATCCGTGTTCACACCGAAGGCTTCGTCCGGTGACAGGAAAATGAAGCTTTTTGCGGTGTCGATTTCGAACGCCATGTCGGCCGCACCGTCGAGAAGTTCGCGCAGCATGGTGCGGCTTTTCATCAAAGCCTCGGTCATGCGGTCCGTGAGCGTGGTATCGCGCGCGATGATCAGACAGTCGTCGCCTTCGGGGATGAGAACAAGCCAGAAGCGGGCGCCGTCATGATCGGCGATTCGCTCATCGACCGGGCTGCTTGTTTCAAAAGCACGGGCCGCCGCAGCGCGTAGGGTTTTCTCGCCCTCGAGCCACATGTCCTTGAGCGCGGTCGAGGACCGCGAATGGTCCAGCAAAAGGCCCTTGCGGCTGACCCGGATCGCGCACGTCTCTGTGCCGCCAAGCCCTGGCAGCATATCGACATTCTTCCGGGTAGACCTCAGAAGGCTCATACTCTTCCCATCTTTTTCATCCCCCGGCAGTGTATCCGGCCTTTTATTAAGGTAGATTTAATCATGATAGCGGGATAATGCATAGAACCATGTTGGACCAAAACCGAAACCTTTTTCACCCCATCTTCGACGACAAGCGCGACACCTGGGTCTTCGACCTGGACAATACGCTCTATGCCGCCGATTGCGACCTGTTCAGCCAGATCGACCGCAACATCGGCGCCTATGTCCAGAAGCTGCTGGACCTGCCGCCCGATGAGGCCCGCAAGGTGCAGAAAGGCTATCTCCTGAGCCACGGCACCACACTGCGCGGCCTGATGGCCGAGCATAATGTGGACCCCTATGGCTATCTGGCCGAGGTACATGACATCGACTTCAGCCCGATCGAACAGGACCCAGCACTACGCACGGCGCTTGAAAAGCTGGAGGGCCGCAAGCTAGTCTTCACCAATGCCGACGCGCCTTATGCCCGCGAAGTGCTGAAGCGGCTGGGGGTCGACGACCAGTTTGAAGCCGTGTTCGACATCCATTCGGCCGAGCTTGAGCCCAAGCCCAAGCGCGAAGTGTATGACAAGTTCCTCCGTGACCATGATGTGAACCCGGCCCGCGCCGTGATGTTCGAGGATATGGCCCGCAACCTGATCCCGGCGCACGCGCTGGGCATGGGCACCGTATGGGTCAACACCGGCACACCGTGGGGCGAGGCCGACCATGACGCGGACAAAATTCACGCCGAAACCCCGCTCCTGACCGACTGGCTGCACGCTTTCCTGAACCGGTAAGCAAGTATTTCTATGGTAAACTGCGCGCCGGCGCGATTGACTCCCGGGGTGCCGCCGCTATTGTTCCCGGGTTATTTTTGTCCCGAGCCGCAAGCCGTAAGGAATACCGCCATGAGCCACGCCGATCTCCAGTCCGTCATCGACGCCGCTTTCGAAACCCGCGATCAGGTTTCCGCCGCGACAAAAGGCGAAATCCGCGAAGCTGTCGACGAGGCCCTGAACCTCCTGGACGCAGGCACCCTGCGGGTCGCCAGCAAGGACGGCGGTGAATGGACCGTGCACCAGTGGCTCAAGAAAGCCGTGCTCCTCTCGTTCCGCCTCAATGACATGGCGCTGATCGCCGGTGGCCCCGGTGAGAATACCCACTGGTGGGACAAGGTGCCGAGCAAGTTTGAAGGCTGGGGCGCGGATGAGTTCACCAAAGCCGGTTTCCGCGCCGTGCCGGGCGCGATCGTCCGCCGCTCCGCCCATATCGCCAAGGGCGCCGTGTTGATGCCGTCCTTCGTCAACCTCGGCGCCTATGTCGGCGAAGGCACCATGGTGGATACCTGGGCCACGGTCGGCAGCTGCGCGCAGATCGGATCCCACGTGCATCTTTCGGGCGGCGCCGGGATCGGCGGCGTGCTGGAACCCTTGCAGGCCGGCCCCGTCATCATTGAAGACAACTGTTTCATCGGCGCCCGCGCTGAGGTGGCTGAAGGCGTGGTGGTTGAGGAAGGCTCCGTCCTGTCGATGGGTGTTTACCTCGGCGCCTCCACCAAGATCGTCGACCGCACGACCGGCGAAGTGTTCATGGGCAGGGTGCCTGCTTACAGCGTCGTGGTGCCGGGCAACCTGCCGGGCAAGCCGCTTGCCGACGGCACACCGGGGCCGTCGCTTTACTGCGCCGTGATCGTGAAGCGGGTGGATGAGCGCACGCGCTCCAAAACCTCGATCAACGATCTCCTCCGGGACTGACCGCGCCATGATGCCGCTTGACCCTGTCACCCTGTCGCAGGAACTGATCCGCCATGAAAGCGTGACGCCGGACAAGGGCGACGCGCTGGATTACCTCAAGGGCGTGCTGACCACGCTCGGCTTCAAATGCCACAAGCTGGTGTTCGAGGAAGAAGGTACAGACCCGGTACCGAACCTTTATGCCCGCCTGGGCAAGAAAGGCCCGAACTTCTGCTTCGCAGGCCACACCGACGTGGTGCCGGTGGGGGCCGCGGGCAAATGGACCATGGACCCGTTCGCGGCGGATGTGAAAGACGGCCAGCTTTACGGCCGGGGCGCGGCGGACATGAAATCAGCCATCGCCGCCTTCGTCTGCGCCGCCGAACGCTTCATCGAAAACCGGGACAAGAAGCCCGCGGGCTCGATCTCCTTCCTGATCACGGGTGATGAGGAAGGCATGGCGATCAACGGCACGCGCAAGGTGCTGGACTGGCTCAGGGAAAAGGACGAAACCATCGACTATTGCCTGGTGGGTGAGCCCACCAACCCCGAGGAGGTCGGGGAAATGGTCAAGATCGGCCGTCGCGGCAGCCTGCACGGTGTTATCACCGTGCACGGCATCCAGGGCCATGTCGCCTACCCGCACAAGGCCCATAACCCGATCCCGGACCTCAACAAGATCGTCACCGAGCTGTACCGGGAACCGCTCGATGACGGCAACGAACATTTCCAGCCGTCGAACCTGGAGGTGGTGACCATTGATGTCGGCAACGACAGCCATAATGTCATCCCCGGTGAGGCCTCGGCGCGCTTCAACGTGCGCTTCAATAATGAATATACGCCGGAGGCCTTAAGGGCTGAGCTGACCCGCCGCATGGACGCTGCGGGGGTGACGTATGAGATCGACTGGCACCTGTCGGGCGACAGCTTCCTGACCGAGGAAGGCCCGCTGTCGATCGCGGTCTCCGACGCGATCGAACACCGGCTGGGCAAGAAACCCATCCTGTCGACGACCGGCGGCACCTCGGACGCGCGCTTCATCAAGGACATGTGCCCGGTGGTCGAATTCGGCCTTGTGGGCGCGACCATGCACAAGGTGGATGAGCATGTCGCCGTCAGCGACATCCATGCGCTGACCGACATATACGAAGAGATCATCAGCCGCCTGTTGGGGTGATCCACAGACACGCTGAGACAACAAAACCCCAATATAACAAAACCCCGGACCATGACGGTCCGGGGTTTTGTTCATTCTGCTACAGGCTTTGACCTCAGGCGTTAGGGACGCCTTGGTCCTACTTGGCCTTCTTGGCTGCTTTTTCAGCCTTTTGCTTGGCCTTTTCTTCAGCCTTCTTCTTGCGCTCGGCACGGTAAGCCGCCCGTTCTTCCTTATGGCGTTTGACCATCGCCTTCCGCTCCTCAACCTGCTGTTTTCTCAGCGTGGCCTTGGCGTCGGCGCTTAAGGACGGGTTTTCGAGGGCTTTCTTCTGCGCCGCCACCATGTCTTTCCACTCCTGCCGCTGGCGCGTCCGCAGGGGGTTCAGTTTCTTGTGTTTGACATGATGTTTGGCCTTGGCCGCTTTGCCGGGTTTGGCTTTTGCGGTTTCGGCCTGGGCTTGTTTCCCGGGCGCGGTGTCCTGGGCAAGAACCGGCAGGGTCACAAGCGTGGCGGAGCCGGCAAGCAGCAGGGATGCTGCGAGCAGTTTAACAGGGTGAGCCATGAACAATCTCCTTAGACTAAAACCCTATGCGAGTCTCTAGGAGCGCTCCCCGTCAAATCCATGGCGAAAAGGTGGCGGAAAAAAGGCAGCTATCCAAATCTGCTCTTTTATTTCAGGTGGTTAGCCAGCTGGGGCACACCTGCGTCAAACCGGGTGTTCGGCCCTGAGTTTAGCGACATTGGCTTCCCAGTTGGCGCCGTCGAATTCTTCGATCGTGAGGGATGCGATGGTATCCGCATCGATGCAGTTGGCGTTGATCGACCAGCCTTCAGGGTGGCTTCTCGGCACATAAAAGGCCTTCACGCCGCAGGTCTTGCAGAACAGATGCCGCGCCACGCCGGAGTTGAAGCGGTATTCGCTCAAGGCATCCGCGCCCGAGGTGATGGTGAACTCATCCGGGCCCGCGAATACATGCAGGAAGCCGGTTTTCGAGCACATGCTGCAATTGCAGCGGCTGGCGGTAATGTCGGCGGGCGCCTGCACTTCGAAGCGCACGGTGCCGCAGTGGCAGCCGCCCTTATGGGTAATCTTGTCGGTCATTGTTCAGTCTTTCCGTCGCTGCCGTGGCTTTCAAGGAGAGGGCCTGTTTCACGCTCAATACGGAACAGCCCGGCATATTGCTGCCATGCAGGGGCAAAGGATTTGTAAAGGTCGCCATTCTGGTAGGCGTCGAACGCCGCCCGGCTTTCGAAACCGTATAGAGTGCGGAAGCCAACCCAGCCGTCTGCGTCGGGTTCATCGAGCCGGGCCAGGTGCGCCCACAGCACACCGGGTTCCCCCGCGATTTCCGCCACATGGCCGCCAGTAAGCCAGGCGATATAGTCCTCGCCCCGCTCCGGGTCGACCCAGACCCTGACGCTATAGAGAAGTCCGCTCATGCGCTCACCATCCCGCGCGCTTTAAGCGCTGCCGCCAGCGTGCCGTCATCCAGATAATCCAGCTCGCCGCCCACCGGCACACCGTGGGCAAGCGCGGTGACCTTGACGCCGCTGTCCGCCATCCGCTCAGCCAGGTAATGGCTGGTGGTCTGGCCGTCGACCGTGGCGTTGAGCGCGAGGATGACCTCCTGCACATCACCGGCCGCCACCCGCGCCATCAGGGGCGCGATATTCAGCTCCTCCGGCCCGACGCCATCAAGCGCCGACAGCGTGCCGCCAAGCACATGGTAAAGCCCCTTATAGGTTTCCGAGCGGTCGAGCGCCCACAGGTCGGCGACATCTTCAACCACGCACACGGTAGTGCGGTCGCGCCTGTTGTCCACACACACATGGCAGGGGTCGGTGGTATCGATATTGCCGCACGTCCCGCAAATGCGCACCCGGTCCGCCACGTCATGAAGCGCCGTGGCCAGGGGCACCATGACGCTGTCCTTCTTCTTCAGAAGCTGCAGAACCGCCCGGCGCGCCGAGCGCGGCCCAAGCCCCGGCAGCTTCGACAGAAGCTGGATCAGCGTATCAATGTCACTTCCGTGGCTGCGCGGCATAGAAAAGGTCCCGTTCAGGTGTCGTCCGACCCCTTGTATGCCACAGGATGGATTTGGGTCCCAAGGCCGAACAGCAGCCACAGCACAAAATATTGCACGAAAGCCCCCAAGGCGAGCACAAGCGCAAGAACAACGGGATTGGCTTTGAGGACCGTATCCGGTACCTGCGCCAATAGGGCGGACAGTTTCCCCGCCGCCGCCAACAGGGCGCAGAGGCCCCCAATGGCCGCAACCTCGGTCGTTATCCCGCCGAACATGGCCCAATAGGACAGACGCTGCTGTTCACCCGGCGACAAGGGCCGCCCCTGGTGCTGTGTGAAGCTGTAGCCCACAAACGGCGCGGCCAGGAGCATGACAAAATCGACCGTCCCGAAAGCATTTTTATGCAGCACCACCAATAGGAGGCTGAGGAGAAGGCCGATGCCCCAGGACAGCAGCAAATACCGCATCACATAGGGCTTTACCGGCAGGTCGGTGGAAACGGTAGCAGAAAGGGCCGCGCGGGCCTCATCCTCGGCCGCAGGCATCTTTATATTTTTCACGCAATACACCTCTGAATTTGTGGTCCCGTTTCAGGTGCCACTCCCGACCGCCCGGCGCAACCCAAACTTTCACTTTTCATCCGGGCTTAGCCTTCCTGCGCTGCCTGTTTGGCCCGTTTCTCTTCATAAGCCTTCAGGCTGAATTTGCTGCTCCGCCCCAGCGAGAACCAGATTCCAAAATATTGAATTGCGCCACCGACAATGATGAGGAAGGCAACAAACACTACGGACAAATCCGCTTCCTTAATTCCAAGAGTGTCTAACTGCCCTGCCAAGGCTGCAAGCCCCACAATAGGAAGAGCCACAGCTATGGTGAGCAGGATGTTGAAGACATTTGCCCACCAGGCCAGTTTGCGGCGTTCTACGGGAAGCAAAGCCCTGCCATTATCCATAATGAACTTGTGATGTGTCGCCATTGCCGCGCAGATGATAACGGCAACCCCGATGCTACTGCCTGGGTCGAAGCCAGTGAGAGCGACGACAATCCCCAGGAGGACAACCACCGCAACATTGATCAGTAGATAATATTTTACATATTTGCCAACCGGTTGAGCGTCCGGCAGAAGCTCTACCGATGGCCCTGCGCCTTGCGATGTCACGCCCGATTGTACTGGAACGGCCTCAGCCGTCTCTTCCATATTGTTTTCTGAATGTGTCACGTAATGCCCCCCTGAATTTGTGGTCCCGTTTCAGGTGCCACTCCCGGCTCATTGCCTCGCCACGGGTCTTGAATTCTTCGCTATAGAGAAGAACCCATTCGCGCCCCCGTGTAGATTTGGCCCCTTTTCCACTATTATGGGTAGCAATTCTTTTTTCAAGGTTGTTTGTCCAGCCGACATAGGTCCGGACCTCGCCGTCCCTGATGCTGCCGATGACATAGACGAAGCAGGAAAAAGAGCTAGGGTCGTCAGTCAACGACAGCTCCAAAGTGCCCATTCCCAAGCATCTTCATATACATCGGGGGAAAATCCCGGGTAGTTTTTTGAGGCATCATCGCGGGGCAGTACCCCATCATTCTTTTGCTGATAGGAAACAGCTCTGTGGGTAAAGCCTACCAGGCTCTGCACAGCCATTCTTGCGGCGGTCACGTCTTGCCGTGAATGCGCCGAAAAGACTTCAAATGGATCAATCGGCGCCGCTTGCTTTAGAGAGTAGCTGTACCGACGTTCTTGGTATGAAATTAATTTATACATTCCTTCAAGAAGTGGCATTTCCTGTAGCTGCACCACGAGCCGCTCCCGGAACTCCTGACATCTCTCTCGCTCAATGACAGCCTCGCGTTCTGCTTTGGCCTGCTCCGCTGCCCTCAGTCGCTCATCTTCTCGGGCACGAGCAGCTCGCTCCTCTCGTTCCTGGGCCAATCGCCTGACGGTGACAACAATCATGAAGACCAGTACACCAATGATTACGATCATCAATATGACAGGCCACGCCGGCATTTGAGGCCCCTTAAAAAGGCATCTTGAAGCCGGCGGGCAGGTCGATGCCGCCGGTGAGGTCCTTCATGCGCGACTGCATCACGTCGGCCGCCTTGGCCTTGGCCTGCGCGTGGGCGGCGACGATCAGGTCTTCCACCACTTCCTTGTCCTCAGCGGTGAACAGGCTGGGGTCAAGCGTGACTTTCTTGAGGTCACCCTTGGCGGTGAGGACCACCGTCACCATGCCCGCGCCCGCGGTGCCTTCCACCTCGACGTTGTCGAGTTCGGCCTGCATGTCGCCCATCTTGGACTGCATTTCCTGGGCTTTCTTGAGCATTTCGCTGAGATTTTTCATCGGGCTATCCCTTGGAAAATATATTAGAAATCGAAATCACCGGTTTCTTCATCCACCGCGTGTTGCAGCGCATCCTCGATGGAGAGGTCGTCTTCGCTCGCGCGGCGGTCCCGTACGGCCAGAAGCTGGGCATCCGGGAAAGCGGCGAGGAGCGCCTTGACGATCGGCTCCTCCAGCGCTTCCTGCTTATGCTTCTTGTCACGCGCGACTTCCTGTTCCCGCACGGTGGACTGGCCGCCTTCATGGGTGATGGTGATGGCCCAGTCGGTCCCGGTCCAGCGCTTGAGGCATGCCTTCACCCGCATGACGAAATCGGCCGGGACCTTGTCGGACGGGTTGAAGGTGATGGAGCCGGGCTTATAGTCCACCAGCCGCACATGATCCTTGAGGATGACGGCGAGCGTCGGCTCGCGTTCGGCATTGAAAAGCGCGACCAGTTTTTCAAAATTGATCGGCATCGGGTGGAGCGGATGATCGGCGCCACCGGCGGGGTTGAGCGCCAGCACCTGTGCGCTTGCCCTGTTGGTCATCTGGGCGGTCGGCCCGCCGCTTGCCGCCTGGCTGACCGCATGGCCTGCCATCGCGGTCACGTTGCCGCCGCCTGCGGGCGCGGGCGCGCCGCCCCCGGCCGCCACGGCACCACCGCCCTGAACCTGCTTGATCAGGTCCGCCGGGCTCGGCAGGTTGGCGGCATAGCACAGCCGGATGAGGACCATTTCAGCCGCGGCGATCGGGCTCGGCGCGGTGCGAACTTCCCCGAGGCCTTTGAGCAGCATCTGCCACGCCCGGGTCAGGTGCGGCATCCCCAGCGTTTTCGCCATCTCGGCGCCCTTGGTGCGCTCGGCTTCCGAGACCAGCACGTCTGAGCCCGCCTCCGGCGTGACCTTCAGGCGCGTCAGCCAATGGGTTACTTCCAGCAGGTCATTGAGGACCACGCTGGGGTCGGCGCCTGAATCATATTGCTTCCTGAGCGTGCCAAGCGCAGCAACGACATCGCCCTTCATCAACGATTCGAACAGGTCCAGCACCTGGGCGCGGTCGGCCAGGCCCAGCATGTCGCGGACCTGGGTTTCCGTCACGTCACCGGCACCGTGGGCGATGGCCTGATCAAGCAGCGACAGGCTATCCCGCACCGAACCTTCGGCCGCGCGAGCGACCAGCTTCAGCGCGCCTTCCTCGGCCTTGCAGCCTTCCTGATCGATGATTTTGGCAAGGTGCGCGACCAGCACATCAGCCTCCACACGCTTCAGGTCGAAGCGCTGGCAGCGGGAAAGCACGGTCACCGGCAGCTTGCGGATTTCGGTGGTCGCGAAGATGAATTTCACATGCTCCGGCGGTTCTTCAAGCGTTTTCAGAAGCGCGTTGAAGGCGTTCTTCGACAGCATGTGCACTTCGTCGATGATATAGATTTTGTAGCGGGCACTGACCGGCGCATAGCGCACGCTTTCGATAATCTCACGGATGTCATCCACGCCCGTGCGGCTGGCGGCATCCATTTCCAGCACGTCGACATGACGGCTTTCGGCGATGGCCTTACAGTTTTCACACACGCCGCAGGGCGTGATGGTCGGGCCATCATGCGCGGTACAGTTAAGCGCCTTGGCGATGATGCGGGCGGTGGTGGTTTTCCCCACCCCACGGACGCCTGTAAGGATGAAGGCATGGGCAAGACGGCCGCTGTCGATGGCGTTTGAAAGCGTGCGCACCATCGCTTCCTGCCCGATCAGGTTATCGAAATCGGCAGGGCGGTATTTGCGCGCGAGCACGCGGTAGTTTTCTTCGCCTTTCACGTCAGCCATTGGCCGTCATCTCCCTCAAAAACGTGAGTGTCATGACTAGCAGGAACGACGCGCAAGCGGAAGGGCTTTGGCGCAGACGGCGCCAACTAAAAACTGCCACGGAATTTTGGAAGGGTGGGAGGGCCAAAACGACCCATGCACAACTCGTTACGGCTGCTTCCTTTCGGACCTGACCGGGTTGGCGAGCGGAATGTCCGCCGGCTCTCCCGCGGCTGTATATGGCGATTCTTGTGCGCACTTGCAAGGGTTATGTGACCGCTCTAGGTAATGGGGGTGCAAATCAGGAGTTTTCCATGCCGCTTTCAGCCGTCCAGACCGCCTTTTCCGGCAATCCGCTCGACCGCGCCGAACATCTGCGCACCGACCCCGAGATTTTCGGGGATTACCTGACGCAGGATGATGCGCGAGTCGTCCTGATGGCCGGGGAAAGCCGCGAAGCGGAAGACGGTAAGCTCCAGCTGACAGCGGACACCCGAATCCTGACCGACGCCATGGGCGATATCGCCTGGCAGAAACCCTCGCGGCTCCGCTTCCTGCCAACGCTGAACACCATCTTCCTCGGCCTCGACGCGGGCGCCCCGCGCTACGCCTGCCTGCTGGACGGCAGCGCCGATGACTTCGCCGAGATGTTCGAGCCCGAAGGCGCCAAGTTCCGGGACGGCCGCGGCATCGCCTTCAAGCTGGAAAGCACACCGCCGCACCCGTCCCTCGGCATCATCGCGCATGCCAAAAGCATGCTTTTGTGGCACGAAAGCCACCGCTTCTGCGCCAAGTGCGGGGCGGAAAGCCGCCTTATCAAGGCGGGGTATGAACGCGAATGCCCGGCCTGCGGCGCGCACCATTTCCCGCGCACCGACCCGGTGGTCATCATGCTGGTGCGCCGGGGCGACATGGCGCTGGTCGGGCGCGGCAAGGGCTGGCCCGAAGGCCACTATTCCGCGCTCGCCGGTTTCATGGAGCCGGGCGAAAGCATGGAAGAAGCGGTCGCGCGCGAAGTGTTCGAGGAAGTCGGCCTCAGGGCAACCAAGGTGCGCTATATCACCAGCCAGCCATGGCCGTGGCCCTCGTCCCTGATGATCGGCGCCGAAGCCTGGGTCGAGGAAGGAGAGATCAGCCTGCAGGAATCGGAAATCGCCGATGCCGTCTGGATCACCAAGGATGACGTGCGCGCCAGCATGCGGGGCGAGCACCCCTACCGCCTGGTGCCGCCGTCCTTCGCCATCGCCCATTCGCTGGTCAAGACCTGGCTGGACGAAGCTTAAGGTTTAGTCCCCGCCCTTATAGTCCTGCTTCATGACGGTTGTCGGCACACCGGTGGCCCCGGCATAGAAAACCCGCATGGTCACAGGCTCCGTGCCTTCGTTGCGGCCCTTGTGGATGACATTCTGGGCTTCGACCACCGCTTCACCTGCCCGGAACACGCGCTTCTCTCCGCCTTTGTAATAGACAGTCAAGACACCGGTCTCGATATAGCCGAAGGTTGGCACCGGATGGAGGTGCCAGCCATTTTCCTCACCGGGGTCGATCGTCACCGTCACCGCAGTGATCTGCGCAGGGCCGGAGGGATAAGTGATCGGCCCGCCGATCACCGTTTTATCGGTTTCCAGAAGCTTGTGGGCCTCACCTGCCGACGCGGCACCGGTAAGTGCGGCAGCCGCCGCCATGGCAATCAGAAAAGTCCGCATATCAGCCTCCTCTTACGGGGTCAGAGTGCTTTTCGAACTCGGAACTGAACGGTTCTGGCTTCAGGCCGCGAAGCGCTCCATCGCGGCGGCCATATCGATATCGAACTGGGTGATGCCACCGGCGTCATGCGTGGTCAGGCGCACCTCGACGCGGTTATAGACATTGAACCATTCCGGGTGGTGATCCATTTTTTCGGCAAGAAGTGCCGCGCGGTTCATGAAGGCCCAGGCTTCGGAGAAATCAGCGAACTTGAAGCTCTTGTTAATCGCTTTGCCGCTTTCATGGTAAGCCCAGCCCGGCAGGGTCTTCATGGCTTCGTCGCGCGCGTCAGCGCTCAGTTCGGTCGGTCGGCTCATTTTCTGTTCCTTTAGCTTAAAAGTTCATCGACTAGCGCGGGCACCAGGATCCCCGCCGGGCCCTGGCGGCATTCGTCGAACAGGCTGGCGCCGCGGCTCGGCTCCAGATTGATTTCGATGGTGTGGGTATGCTCCTTGACTTCGATGACGAAGCCCGCGGCCGGATAAACCTCGCCACTGGTGCCGATGGAGATGAACAGGTCCGCCTCTTCAAGAAGGCTGCTGATCTCGTCTATGTATAGCGGCACCTCACCGAACCAGACGATATGGGGCCGGAGCCTACCCACCGTACAGCAATCCGGGCAGCCACTGTCCTCCTCGACATCGTCTTCCCACTCGATCACATTGCCACACATGCGGCAGCGCACTTTCCGAAGCTCGCCATGCATATGGACGACACGGCTTGAACCCGCGCGCTCATGCAGGTCATCCACATTCTGGGTGACGATGGTAACGGTGCCGGGATACTCGCGCTCAAGCCGGGCCAGCGCCTCATGCGCGCGGTTGGGCGCCACCGTATAAAGAGCCGCGCGGCGTTCGTTATAGAAGGCCTGCACACGGGCCGGATCGCGCACGAAAGCCTCAGGCGTCGCCACATCCTCGATGCGCTGCTGCTCCCACAGGCCGCCAGCATCCCGGAAGGTCATGATCCCGGATTCGGCGGAAATGCCCGCGCCGGTCAGGATCACGATGTTACTGAATGTCCCCATGGCGTCCCCCACTTTTTCCCGCACCCCTTTTTATATCAGCCCCGATGGGTTACCTGTTATTAAACCAGCTTTAAGGGAGTGCAAAGTGGTCAAGGTACTTTTTGTCTGCATGGGGAATATCTGCCGCTCGCCGATGGCCGAGGGCGCGTTCAGGGCGGCGGCGGAGAAAGCCGGGCTTCTGGACAAGATGACCATCGATAGCGCCGGCACCACCCGTTACCACGCAGGCGAAGCACCGGACAGACGCGCGCAGGAAACCGCCAAGAAGCGCGGGGTGGATATCTCCTACCAGCGCGCCCGGCAGGTCACCCAGGAAGACTTCGAGACCTTCGACTATATCCTCGCCATGGACCGGGACAATTACGACACGCTGATGGAGCGCTCTCCCGACGCGCATAAGCACAAGATCGGCCTGTTCCTGACCCATGCACCGGAGCTGCCGCTCGATGAAATGCCGGACCCCTATTATGGCCACCGCGACCAGTTCGACAGCTGCTACGCCGCGGCGATGGATGCGGCCGAGGGGCTCCTCGCCAAAATCCGCGACACACATTTCTGACCGCCATGGCCGCGCCCCTCAAAATACAGCTTGAAAAAGCCCTGGGGTCCGCGGTCGTGGCCAGCCGCCCGATGGCGGGTGGTGATGTCGCCGATGTCTCACGCCTGACACTCGCGGACGGCAGACAGGTGGTGGCCAAGCGCCCGCGCGCCGATCAGGCGGACAACACCGGCCTTGAAGCCATGATGCTCACTTACCTTAAGGACCACTCACCGCTGCCGGTGCCGAAGGTTCTGTTCCAGGCCGACGGCATCTTGGTGATGGAGCATATCACGCACGCGGGACCAACCGACAGACACGCTGCCAGCATCGATGTCGCGCACCATGTCGCCGCGCTTCATAAGGTAACAGGCCTTCGTTACGGATTCGAAACAGACACCGTGATCGGCCCGCTGCCACAGGAGAATGCGGAAAGCGACAGCTGGTGCAGCTTCTTTGGCGAACGCCGCTTGCTTGCCATGGCCGGGGCCTGCACCCGCACCGGGCGGCTGAGCCCCGCGACCATGATGCGCACCGAAAAGCTCGCCCAAAAACTCCCGTCCCTGATCCCGGACCGGCCGGAGGCAAGCCTGCTGCATGGCGACATCTGGTCCGGCAATATCCTGATCGATGGTGACCGGGTAGCGGCCTTCATCGACCCGGCCATCTCCTATGGCGACCGGGAGATGGACCTGGCTTTCATCGCGCTCATGGGCGGGCTCGACCCGGTATTTTTTGAGGCCTATGGGGACATCATGCCGCTCGCGCCCGGCTTCCATGAGGACCGCATGGCGCTTTACCAGCTGTGGCCGCTTCTCGTGCATGTGCGGCTGTTCGGTGGCGGCTATGTGGGCGCGGTCGAGCGTATCCTCGACCGCTTCGGAGTCTGACGCTTACGCTTCCTGCGGCCCGGCCACGCCGTCTTCAACCACATAGCTTTTGAGCACCGAGGCGTTCAGCTCAGGCGAGGTAACGTCCTTCACGATACGCAGGTCGCTCTGCCAGCGCTTCTTGTCGACATCACACAGGATATAGCCGCGGTAGCGGCCGTCATAGAGCTTGATGTGCGGGTTGTCAGGCAGCGATTTGACATTCTGGTAATGGTGGCTGTTGCCACTGGTGATCGAGGTGCCGACAAACTCGCTCGCCACCGTCGCGGATTTCGGATCGTCGAAATCCTTCTTCACATCGCAGACATAATAGGCGTGCACGTCACCGCCGAGGATAACCGGGTTCGAAACCTTGCGCTTCTCGATGACATCGAGCACGCGGTCGCGGGAGCCGACATAGCCGTCCCAATATTCGCTGCCGAACTGTTCTCCCGGCCCCAGCTTGAAGTCATGCTTGGAGAAGAGCATCCCCTGCGTGATGACGTTCCATTTGACCGGCCTGCGCCCGAGGCCCGAGCCACCGAGAAGCCAGTGTTCCTGTTCCATCCCCAGAATGGTGCGTTTGGGGTCCAGCCGTTCCTTGCAGGTGTCGTCGATCAGGCGCCAGCCGCCGTTTTCCGGGGTCTGGCACGGCTGGTCGTCCCGGTACTGGCGGGTATCCAGCATGTTGAATTCGAGGAGATCACCAAAAGCCGCGCGCTGGTACATAAAGGCGTTCGGGCCGATCGGCTTGGCCGCGCGGCGCAGCGGCTGGTGCTCGAAATAGGCTTTGTAGGCGGCGGCGCGGCGCAGAAGGAAGCTCTTGGTCGGCTCATACTTGGCGTCATAGATGCCGGCATAATCGTTCGCCACCTCATGGTCGTCCCAGTTGAGGTACCAGCTGGTGTGCGCGTGCGCGGCCTGCAGGTCCGGGTCCTGTTTGTAGGTGGCATAGAGGAGGCGGTATTCATCGAGCGTGCGCGCCACCTTAACCGGAGCCCGCCGCACTTTGCTGCCAGAATAGCTGAATTCATAAATATAGTCGCCCAGGTGCACGACCAGGTCCGGGTTCTGCGCCACCATATCGCGGTAGGCGGTATAATAGCCCTGCTCATAATGCTGGCAGGAGGCCACGGCGAAGCGGAGATGGTCCGTGGGCGCCAGCATGGCAGGGGCGGTCATCGCACGGCCCACCGGGCTGACCTCATCGCCTACGCGGAAGCGGTACCAATAAGGCCTGCCGCTTTCGAGGCCTTCCACATCGACATGGACGGCATGGGCGTTTTCCGGGTGGGCAACCACATGGCCGGTCCGCACGATCTTGCGGAAACGGTCATCCGCGGCGATTTCATAGCCGACCGGGATCGGGTCCGCCCCTACGGCCGTGCGGTCAAGCGGCGCTGGTGCCAGCCGGGTCCAAAGGACGACACCGGTCGGGGTTGGGTCCCCCGAAGCGACGCCGAGCTTGAAGGGGTAATCGATGAACCTGGGCTTGCCGGTGATCCACTGTGGCACTGCCAGGACCGGGCGACTGAAAGCCGCAAGACCCAGAAGACTAGCTGCGCGGATCAACTCGCGCCGTGAAATTTTGCTCATGATAACTCCCCGAACGAATGACTCTATACGTCTTAAAAGCCTATGGGTGACAAAAGGATGACAGCACTGTCATACCCTTCAGCCTTACCTTGGGAAAGGGAGTTTACAAATATGTTTTCGCCGCCCCGGACGGACGGCGAAAAGTGGGCTTACCAGGCGTGGGCCTCAGCGAAAGCATGGGGCTCATCATACTCATCCGCCTCAGGCTCCCCCGCCAGCGCGCGGCCGAAGCGCGCCTCTGCGGTATAGTAGGAGCCCTGGTGGGTAAGCTGGCTGGAGAAGAGCGTGAAATGCTCGATGGTCTCAGGGAAGGTGGTCAGCTTTTCATTTTCGGTGAGCCAGTCGCCGATGCGGGCATAAGCCCCACGGCGGAAGCGCGCGAGCGTGACATGCGGCTTGTATTTGCGCCGTTCCACCTCGACATCGATCCGGCCGAGGGCATGAACGATCTTTTCATGCAAGTGCCTCAGCGGCTCCGGGTTCTCGACCCCGGCCCACAGGGCCTTCGGCTGACCGGGCTTGCCGAAGAGACCGACACCCTTGAGCTGAAGCGCGAACGGCGTGAAGCTGACGCGTGACAGCTCGCCTTCTATTTCCCGCATGACTTTGTGTGGAACATCGCCGATGAAAGCGAGGGTGAGGTGGAGCTGATCATCGCGCTGCCAATGCGCGCCCTCCACGCCTGCCCGGACATCCCATAGCGCATCGCGCATGGTGTCCGGTAGTTCAAGGCCGACAAACAAACGCACCATAGCCTGTCCCCTATATCAAGATATCGGGCTAAGGGCCGCCCGACATACTAACTCTAGCGCAAAAGTGCCGCCTGCACCACCGGTCCAATGCGTCCGACGACAATTTTTACGCCCTTCGGGTTCGGGTGCAGCCCATCCGCCTGATTGAGCGCCGGGTTGGCGGCGACACCGTCAAGGAAGAAAGGATACAGCATCGCGCCATATTTTTTGGCGACGGTCTCATAAATGGGGTCGAACACATCGGCATAATCCTGCCCGAGGTT
This sequence comes from Kordiimonas marina, assembly GCF_023006325.1. Classification (GTDB taxonomy): domain Bacteria; phylum Pseudomonadota; class Alphaproteobacteria; order Sphingomonadales; family Kordiimonadaceae; genus Kordiimonas; species Kordiimonas marina. The sequence continues at coordinate 322,324 of NZ_JAINDF010000002.1, read as the reverse complement.
CGGCGGTGATTTCATGCCCGCGACCAGCACCTTGATGCCGCGGTCCGTCAGCGTCTTCACCATGGCATCGATATTCCCCGCGGTGATGTGCGGGTCAACGCCGCGCAGGCCGTCATTGGCGCCGAGCTCCAGGATCACCAGATCGGGCTTGCCGTCCTTAAAGCCCCCCAGTGCCCAATCAAGCCGGGAGCGGCCACCGGTGGACGTGTCACCCGAAACACCGCCATTCACCACCTCAACCGGCTTGCCCATATGGGTGGTCAGCCACGCCTGAAGCACCTCGGTGAAGCCTTCGCCGACATTGAGGCCGTAGCCCGCGGTCAGGCTGTCGCCAAAGGCGAGGATGCGGTAGGCGGGCACGGCTTTATCGGCAGCAAAGATCTGCGCCGGGGCGAAAACCGTACAAAAAAGGGTGAAAAGCGCGGAAAACAACAGAAAGTGACGACGCTGGCGGTTGACCGGCATTGGTGGCGCTCCTACCTTTTCCTGAATGATAAAAACATCTGACCCTATAAACGTGGCAGCGAAGGCGGAAAATTACAATGGCTGACAAAACGGCTCTCATCTCCCTTGAAGATGTCTCCCTCACCCTCTCCTCCGGGGCGGGGCCTGTGAACATCCTCAAGCACATCGGTTTCAGTATCATGAAGGGCGAGAGCGTCGGCATCGTCGGGCCGTCGGGCTCCGGCAAGTCATCGCTGATGAGCCTGATGACCGGGCTTGAGCAGGCCACTGAAGGCAGCGTCACGGTCGATGGCCTCCGCCTTGAAAGCGCTGATGAAGACACGCTGGCCCGTCACCGTCTCAGCCGCATCGGCATCGTGATGCAGGCCTTCCACCTGATCCCGACCATGACCGCCCTTGAGAATGTCGCCGTGCCCTTGGAGCTCGCCGGTATCAACGATGCCTTCGACCGCGCAGCACACGAGCTTGGAAACGTCGGCCTCGCCCACCGGATGGAGCATTATCCGGCCCAGCTTTCGGGCGGCGAACAGCAGCGCGTGGCGCTGGCCCGCGCGCTGGCGCCTGAACCCTCGATCCTGTTTGGCGATGAACCGACCGGCAACCTGGACGGCAAGACCGGCCGCGCGGTAATCGACCTGCTGTTCGACATGGCGAAGACACGCGGCTCCACCCTCGTGCTCGTCACCCACGACCCCAACCTGGCGGACCGCTGCGACCGGGTGATTTCAATGGCGGATGGCCGCATCGTGGATGACACGGGCGACACCGCCTCCGTCACTGTCGCTGAAACGGCCAAGCCATGATCAGCCGCAACGAAGGCCTGCCGGTCGCCATAAGGCTGGCGATCCGGGAGCTCCGGGGCGGGCTGTCCGGCTTCCGCGTGTTCGTGGCCTGCCTGATCCTCGGTGTCGCCGCCATCGCTGCGGTCGGCTCGCTGACCCGCGCGATCGAAGACGGCATGGACCGGGAAGGCCGGTCGATCCTCGGCGCGGACATCGAGGTCAATATTTTCCAGAACCAGATCGCCCCTGACGCGCTCGCCTATCTTGAAAGCCAGGGCACGGTGTCCAAATCCGCCCGGCTGCGCACCATGGCACGAAAACAGGGCGGTGACCGCTCGACCCTTGTGGAACTGCGCGCGGTCGACAGCGCCTATCCGCTATACGGCAAATTCGTCACCACGCCGGAGCTTGATAACGCCGCCCTGTTTGAGGAACGCGCAGGTTCATGGGGCGCCGCGGTGGACCCGATGCTGGCTGACAGACTGGGCGTGAAATTGGGCGACAAGCTGACCTTCGGCAACATCACCGCCGATATCCGCGCCTTTATTGGGCGTGAGCCCGACAAGGCCAACATGGGCTTCGAGCTCGGCCCGACCGTAATGATAAGACGCGCCGCCCTTGAGAAAACCGGCCTCGTGACGCTCGGCAGCCTGGTCAACTATTATTACAAGGTCAAACTGCCGGAAACCCTGCCGCCGAAGACGGTGGTGAAAGCCCTGAAAACCCGCTTCCCGGACGCCACCTGGCGCTTGCGTGACCGGTCAAACGGCGCGCCGGGGATGCGCCGCTTCATCGAACAGATGGGCATGTTCCTGACCCTCGTCGGCATCTCCGCGCTGGTGGTCGGCGGCGTCGGTGTCGGCAACGCGGTCAAGGGCTATATGGACCGGAAGACCCGCACCATCGCCACCCTCAAGATTTTGGGCGCGCCCGGCAGTACGGTGTTCGCGACCTATTTCACCCAGGTGCTGCTGATCGGCTTTGCCGCCATCGTGGCCGGGCTGATCCTGGGGGCCTTCCTGCCCGGCATCCTGGCCCGCTTCCTGCCGGACAGCCTGCCCATCAGGCCGGACGGCGGGGTCTACCCGGTCGCGCTTGGGCTTGCGGCCCTTTACGGCATCCTGATCACCGTCGCCTTCACCGTCTGGCCGCTTGCGAAAGCGCGGGACCTGCCTGCCGTGCGGCTGTTCCGCGCGCTGGTTGCGCCTGAAAAGCGGCGGCCGCGCAAGCGCTATATCCTGCTGGTGATCATGGCCGCGCTCGCCATCGCCGCCCTCGCGGTCGGGGTTGCCACCAACCATCTGCTTGCCGCCGGGTTCATGGGCGGCGCCGCGCTGACGCTGCTTCTGCTCCGCTTCGTGAGCTGGCTTCTTGAACGCACGGCAGCGCACGCCCCCCGGCCCAAAGGCGTGCTAAGGCGTCTCGCGGTCGCGAACCTGCACCGGCCCGGTGCTGCCACCGGTGCCGTCGTCCTGTCGCTCGGGCTCGGCCTCACGCTGTTCGCCACGCTCGCACTCATCGAAGGCAATATGGACAAGCGCATCAAGGACCAGGTGCCGAGCGTGGCGCCCGCTTTCTTCATGCTGGATATCCAGCGCTATCAGCTCGCCGATTTCGAAAAGACCGCCAAGGGCCTTGCGGGCGTGAGTGACGTCACCGTCGTGCCGTCCCTGCGTGGCCGCATCAAACTGCTGAACGGCGTGCCCGCGGACCCCAAAAAGGTGGCGGAAAATGTACGCTGGGTGCTGCGCGGCGACCGGGGCCTCAGCTATATGGACACGCTCTCGAAAGGCAGCCATGTGGTCGCGGGCAACTGGTGGCCCGCGGGCTATGACGGCCCGCCCGAGATCAGCCTCGGCAAGGAAGCCGCCGACGGGCTCGGCCTCAAGGTCGGTGACACTATGACCATCACGGTGCTCGGGCGCGACGTGAAGGCGCGCATCGCCTCGCTCCGGGAGATCAACTGGGGTACCTTCGGCTTCAACTTCGTCATCCTGTTTGACCCGCATACGCTGCGGGCCGCGCCCCATACCTATATGGCGACCCTGAAGGCCGCGGGGGATGCGGAGGCGAACGCCCACCGCGTGCTCACGAACGCCTTCCCCAACATCACCGCCGTGCGCATGAAGGATGTGCTGAGTAAGTTCAATGACATGCTCGGCCAGGTCGGCACCGCCGTGCGCGCGACCGCGCTTGTTTCCATCATCGCGGGCATCCTGGTGCTCGCCGGTGCTATCGCCGCCGGCTTCCGCCAGCGGGTGTATGATTCCGTCATCCTCAAGGTGGTCGGCGCGGTCCGCAAACAGGTACTGGGCGCCTACCTGATGGAGTTTGCGCTCATTGGCCTGATCACCGCGCTGATCGCGCTCGGGCTCGGCAGCCTGGCGGGCTGGATCGTGGTGAAGCATGTGATGGAAATGGAGTTCCATTTCCTGCCCGTGCCCATGCTTTTGACCGTTTCTGTCAGCCTTGTCGTCACCGTTGTGATCGGCATGGCCTCAAGCTGGCGGGCGCTTTCAGTGAAGCCAAATGCGGTACTTCGGAACGAGTAATCGCGCGCCAGGAACGGTCCGTCCGAAACTGGCGGGAATTTCATCCGGTATCTGTTGCAAGCCGGGGGTTTAATCCCCATATTAGGCGCAACTGACAATAAACCCTTTAGGGGAGAAGAAATGGTCGAACGTTACAATTTCCAAACGGGTGCGCGCACGCACACCCAAACTGCCGAGTTTGATGCAGGCCTTCGGGCTTACATGCTGAAGGTCTATAACTATATGGCCTCCGGCGTGCTGCTCACAGGCATCATCGCCATGCTGGTTGCACACAGCGACGCCTTGAGCGGTGTGTTTTTCCATCAGCAGCTGACCCAGTACGGGATGCAGATGAAGCCGACCCTGCTTGGCTGGGCTGCCACTTTGTCGCCGCTCGCGTTCGTGATGGTGATGAGCTTCGGTATCAACAAGCTGAGCGCCCAAGCGCTTCAGATGATCTTCTGGGCTTTCGCCGCCTGCTTCGGCGTGTCGCTGGCCTCGATCTTCTGGATCTATACTGATGTCAGCATCGCCCGTACTTTCTTCATCACCGCCGCCTCGTTCGGCGCGCTGAGCCTGTATGGCTACACGACGAAGAAAAGCCTCTCGGGCATGGGCACCTTCCTGATGATGGGCCTCTTCGGCCTGATCATCGCGAGCGTGGTGAACATCTTCATGCATTCGACGATGCTGGAGTTTGTCATCTCGGTCGCCGGTGTGCTGATCTTCGCAGGCCTGACCGCCTACGATACCCAGCGTATCAAGGACAGCTACTTCCACATGCAGTCGGGTGAAATGGCAGCCAAAGGCGCCGTAATGGGTGCCCTGAGCCTCTATCTCGACTTCATCAACCTGTTCATGATGCTGCTGCGCCTCATGGGCGACCGCCGCTAAACGCGCGGGACATAACCACACGGAAAGCCCGGCCTTCTTGGCCGGGCTTTTTCTTTGTCCTGCCCCACCCCTCCCCCAAAGGGCGCTTCAGCTAAGCTCGTGACAAACGGGCTTTTTTCGGGGATGATGGCCCAAATTCTACTCATAGGGGAGCTTACCGCCGTTATGTCGGTCCTTGGGTCGATCATTCTGCCGAAATCATCCTGGGCGAAGCTCGGGTTTCTCGCCCTCCTCGCCGCGCTGTTCGCCGCGGGGGCGCTCGGCTATCTCACGCCTGTCCAGACCCTCCTCGATTCGGAGGCGCTGACCTTCCATTTCATGGATGTCTCCATCACGCCTTACCGGCTTGTGAAGGCGCTTCTGATCGTCGCCATGTTCATGTGGCTCGCGGGCCTTGTCTCCGACATGGCGGAAAAGCAGGTGAACCGGCTGCACAGCGTGCGCGCCAGCAACCGCACGCTGCTGGCCAAGGCGCTGACGCTGCTGATTTACCTGGTGTTCGGCATCTCGGCGATCGACCTTCTCGGCATCAATCTCGGCGCGCTTGCCGTGCTCGGCGGCGCGGTCGGCATCGGTGTCGGTTTCGGTTTGCAGAAGATCACCTCCAACTTCATTTCAGGCATCATCCTGCTGGTTGAAAAATCGGTGGAGGTCGACGACCTGATCGAGCTTTCCGACGGCACGCAGGGCTTCGTCCGCCACACCAGCGCGCGCTACAGCCTCATTGAGACCTTCGACGGCCGCGAGGTGATGGTGCCGAACGAGGATTTCATCACCGGCCGGGTCACCAACTGGACGCTGACAACCAAAAAAGGCCGGGTCGAGATTCCGGTCGGTGTCGCCTACGGCTCCGATATCGATCTTGTGGAAAAGCTGCTGCTGGAGGCCGCGCATGAACATCCGCGCTGCGCCCATGAGCCGGAGCCCCAATGCTTCCTGGATGCCTTCGCGGACAGCTCGGTCAATTTCGCGCTCTATTTCTGGGTCGATGACGTCACCGAAGGCCGGCGCGGCCCCAAGTCCGACGTCATGAAAGCGATCTGGCACAAGTTCGCGGAAAACGGCATCGAAATTCCGTTCCCGCAGCGTGACCTGCATATCAAGGGCGGCCTGCCTGCCGCCGCAGTCAGCCCTGAGGTCCAGTCATGAGCAAGAAGGCGCTTCTCAACTGCTATTATCTCGACCCCGGCGACCAAAAGGAACCGGGGAGCGGCGAAGAAGTCAGCCTGAGCGAGGAGATGCCGCCCGTATGGCTGCATTTCGACGTCTCCGGCAAGGGCGCGAAGGAAGCGATCCACAAGGCCGCCCCTTACCTGGACGAAACCACGATCGACGCCCTGTGCGCCGAGGACACCCGGCCGAGGGTCGAAGAATTCGGCAAGGAATATCTGGTCATCCTGAAGGGCGCCAACCTGAACCCGGAATCAGAACCGGAGGATATGGTCTCGCTGCGTATCTGGAGCGACGGCAGGCATATCATCAGCGGTCAGCGCCGCCGTGTCTTTGCCGCGCAGAAGCTGATCGACCGGCTGAAGGCGAGCGGCAAGCCCGCAAAGGCATCTGAGGTTATCGTCGGTCTCACCATCAATATCATCGACAACCTCGGCCCGCCGGTGAACGACCTGCTCGACGAAGTCGACGCGCTTGAGGAAGACATGCTCAAAAGCGCCGACATTGAAATGCGCCACACGCTTATCGACCTGCGCCAGCGTGTGCTGGCGCTGCGCCGGTATCTCACCCCGCTCAGGCAGGCCGTTGGCGAACTGCGCGAACTGGCGGTCGAATGGCTGGGCGAGAAGGCGACAAGGCGCCTGCGCGAAGGCCATGCCGTTCTTGCCCGTCATATCGAGGATCTGGACGCCGCGCGCGAACGCCTGCAGTTCAGCCAGGAACAGCTTGTGGCCGAAAGTTCGGACCGGCTGAACCGCAACATGTATACCCTGTCCATCGTTGCGGCGATCTTCCTGCCGCTCAGTTTCCTGACCGGGCTTTTGGGCATCAATGTCGGCGGCATGCCGGGGGCGAACGATGCCTCCGCCTTCTGGTGGGTCACCGCCGGATGTGTCAGCGTCGCGGTCGCGCTTCTCCTCTATTTCCGGCGCGGCGGCTGGCTTTAGAACGGCATTCCACCACCTCACCATGCCTAGCTACCAGAAATTGATTTTTCCGATTTCCCTAGAATTTTAAATATTGTATCTGTCGCTATGCGGCCTGGAAACAGGTGCATCTGCGGGGGAGAAGAGACGGGCGGAGGCCAGTGCGGGAGCACAGCTTCCCCATCTGACATGGGAGCAGTTATGACCGAGCGTTCGGACGTGGAAGGCCTGATCGATCTGTTGATCGAAGGCCGTTTTGACGATGTGCCGGAAGGGCACGACCCCCTCACCCAAAAAATCAAAAGCCTTGCCATAACCAGCCAAAAGCGCGCGATCTCCAGCCTCGCCCGTACGGTCGATATGGCGGTGACGACCACAAGCAGTGTCACCAGCGTTGCGGAGATGGTGCGCGAGATCAAGGAAGTGGACAGCCAGTCCCAGACCATTGCCGCCGCGGTGGAAGAACTGGCAGCATCCGTCAATTCCATTGCAGAAAGCGCCGAAGGCGTGGCCGATGAAGTGGGCCATGTCGCCGAGAGCGCGGCCCGCGGTACCGAGGCCGCAGCAGGCGCTGAACGAACCATGGAAGAAATCGCCGATGCCGTGGAAGGGGCCGCCAAAAAGGTCGATTCCCTCTCCGCCGCGTCCGAGCAGATCGGCGCCATCGTCAAGGAAATCGAGGACATCGCCAAGCAGACCAACCTGCTGGCGCTCAACGCCACCATCGAAGCCGCCCGCGCGGGGGAGGCTGGTAAAGGTTTCGCGGTCGTCGCCGGGGAGGTCAAAAGCCTCGCCAACCAGACAGCCAAGGCAACCGAGGTGATCCGCGAGCGCATCAACCACCTGCGGTCCGACATGGCCGCCATCGTCACCTCCATGCATGAAGGCGGCGAACGGGTGGCGCGTGGGCGCGATATTATTCACACCTCGGGTGAAGAAATCCGCCAGATTTCCGCCCAGGTCGACAATGTCATCCTGCGGGTGCAGGAAGTCAGTGCCACGCTGACCCAGCAGACCCAGGCCTCGCAGGAAGTCTCCGAAGGTGTGGCGGTGATTGCCGAGATGTGCACCAAGAACGTCGCCAGCGTGGAAGAGGTCATCACCATGCTGGAAGGCTCGGAACAGACCGCCGTGGATGCGATGCCGCCGCTGATGGACCGCGCCGGCAAGGTCGCCACCGTCTATGCCGCCAAGTCGGACCATATGGTCTGGATGCGCAAGCTGTCGCAGATGCTGGCCGGGCGTGCCCAACTGAATGCCGACGAGCTTCTGGACCACCATGGCTGCCGTCTCGGCAAATGGTACGACACCCAGAAAGACCCGGCCTTCACCGCCTTGCCGGAATGGCACGCGCTGCAGGACCCACACCGCCATGTTCATGCCGCGGGCATCGAAGCCGTCCGCTGCTACAATATGGGGGACCTCAGCGGGGCCATCGAATGTGTTCATGAAGCCTGCGAGGCATCAAAAGAAGTCATGCGGCTTCTGGATGACATTGCCGACAAAGCGCTGGCTGGTGGTTCCGCCAGACAGGAACACGCCGCCTGACCTGCAGGGGCACGCTAAAAGTCAGATGCTCAGCACCTTGTGAATAGCATTCGTCAGGAAACTGAGGTCGTCCGCCCCGATGGTCAGCGACGGCGTCAGGTAGACGATGTCATGGAACGGCCTGATCCACACACCCACCTCGACGAATTTGGCGCGAAGTGCCTGGATGGCTGAGGCGTCCTCAAGCTGCACCACGCCGATCGCGCCTTTAACCCGCACGTCCTTGACGTTGGGGAGCGACCGGCACGGCGCTAGCTCGGTGGCGAGCTGATCCGAGATGGCAGTGACCCGCACGCCGTAGTCTTCCCGCTCGAACAGGTCGAGCGAGGCATTGGCGGCGGCGCAGCCGAGCGCATGACCCATATAGGTGGGCCCATGCATCAGCGCCTTCAGCGGGTCATCGTCATAGAAGGCATCGAACACCGCATCGCGCGCAACTGCGACCGACAGGGGCGATACCCCGCCGGACAGCGCCTTCGAAAGCGTGACGATATCGGGCACGATACCGGCCTGGGTAATGGCGAACTGGGTGCCGGTCCGGTAGAAGCCAGTGAAGATTTCATCGACGATCAGAAGCACATCGGCGGCATCGCAGGCTTCGCGCAGCCAGCGCAGTGTTTCCGGGCCATGGAACACCATGCCCGCCGCGCCCTGCACCAGCGGCTCGGTGATCACGGCCGCCACGTCGTCCTTGTTGGCGATCAGAAAATCGGTGAAGGCTGCGGCTTCCGCCTCGGTGCGCGGCAGGTTAGCCAGCAGGTTCTCCTTCAGGAGCCCCTTGAAATGGCCGTGCATGCCCTCATCCGGATCGCAGACCGACATGGTGCCGAGCGTATCGCCATGATAGCCGCCGCGAAAATGCACGAACTTGGACCTGCGCTCACCCCGATTCAGATAATATTGCGCTGCCATCTTCATGGCGACCTCCACCGACACCGAGCCGGATTCGGCGATGAAGCAGCGGTTCAGGTCCCCCGGCAGCATCGCCGCGAGGCGGGTGGAAAGCTTGAGCGCGGGTTCGTTGACCAGCCCGCCGAACATCACGTGCGGCATGGTCTCAAGCTGGCTCTTCACTGCCTGAAGGATGTGCGGATGGTTATAGCCGTGCGCTGCGGCCCACCAGCTGGCGATGCCGTCGATCAGCTCCCGCCCGTCCGCGAGCGTGATGCGCACGCCCTCGGTTTTGACCGCAGGGAGCGGCGCGGGCGCGGTTTTCATCTGCGTGTAGGGCAGCCAGATATGCTCTGCGCCCTCACGGAACCAATCAGGAGTGCCGGTCATGATTTACGCCGGCTTCAGGCCCAGCTTCGCGAAAAGGGCCATGTCCTTGTTGTTTTCCGGGTTCGCCGTGGTCAGGAGCTGCTCGCCATAGAAGATGCTGCTCGCACCCGCGAGGAAACAGAGCGACTGCAATTCCTCCGACATTTCCTGACGGCCTGCGGAGAGACGGACTTCCGACTTGGGCATCATGATACGGGCGACCGCGATGGTGCGGACGAACTCGAACGGGTCGAGCTTGTCGACATTTTCAAGCGGCGTGCCTGGCACGGCGACCAGCATGTTGATCGGCACGCTTTGCGGATGCTCCGGCAGGTTGGCGAGCGTACGCAGCATGCCCGCGCGGTCCTCGCGCTTTTCGCCCATGCCGACGATGCCGCCCGAACAGACATTGATGCCCGCCGCGCGCACATGCGCGAGCGTATCCAGCCGTTCCTGATAAGTGCGGGTGGTGATGATCTCGCCGTAAAATTCTTCCGACGTGTCGACATTATGGTTGTAATAGTCGAGGCCCGCGTCGGCCAGGCGGTCTGCCTGGCACTTGTCCAGCATCCCCAGCGTCATGCAGGTTTCCAGCCCTTCGGCCTTTACGCCTTCGACCATGGCGAGGAGCGTGTCCATATCGCGCTCCTTCGGGCTGGTCCAGGCGGCGCCCATGCAGTAGCGGCTGGCGCCACCGGCCTTGGCCTTCTTCGCCGCGGCGACCACACGCTCAACTTCCATCAGCTTGGTGGCGGAAAGCCCCGTGGTCTTCTGGTGCTTGGACGACTGCGAGCAGTAGGAGCAATCCTCGGCGCAGCCACCGGTCTTGATGCTGATAAGCTGGCTCAACTGCACTTTGTTGGGGTCGTGATAGAGCCGGTGAACGCCCTGCGCCTCATAGACAAGGTCCATGAACGGCTTGTCGAACAGCGCCATGATCTCATCGGGCGTCCAGTCATGCCTTACGGGGGCATCCATGGCGGGCGCGCCGGCGACAGGAGATTGCTGGGGCTGTTTGTCTTCCTGGGTGACGGTGATCGGGGCGTTCATGATGGGCCTCTTCCTTGTTTTTGGTTTTACGACCATTTGGCGGCACCCTCGCGGGGGGCAGGGCCGAAGTCAAGCAAAAACACTGAGGCGTGAGCGGCGCAAAAGCTAACTTGACGGTACGGTCCCCTAGCCTTAGGGAAGGCGGGCAGGAAAGGGAGCCCAATGCTGAGCCTCAACCATTTTGCCGTCCAAAAACTCGCGGCCCTTGAAGCCAAGAACCAGTGCCGCCGCCTTGTCGATACGGAACGGACGGCCGCGATGGCGCTGTCGGTCGCAGGCGGCCCTTCGCTTATCAGCTTCACCGACAATGATTATCTCGGTCTTTCAACCCACCCGGACGTGGTTGAAGCCGCGCGCGACGCCGCCGCGCGCTACGGCGCAGGCGCAGGCGCAAGCCGGCTGGTGACCGGCAACCACCCGCTGTATGCCGCGCTCGAAGCGAAGATCGCCGCCATCAAGGGCACGGAGGATGCCTGCGTGTTCGGCTCCGGCTACCTCGCCAATGTCGGCATTATCCCGACGCTGGTTGGCAAGGATGACCTGATCCTCGCCGATGAACTGGTCCACACCTGCATCCACGCCGGGATGCAGCTGAGCCGCGCGCGGGTCCTTACCTTCCGCCATAATGATGTTGCACATGCGACAGAATTGATGGCGCGCGAACGCGGGAACCACGGACGCGCCCTCATTGTCGTCGACGGCGTTTATTCGATGGACGGTGACATTGCCCCGCTCAAGGACCTCGGCGAACTTGCCCTGGCGCACGACGCCTGGCTGATGAATGATGACGCCCACGCGCTTGGTACCATCGGCGGCGGGCGCGGGTCTGCCCACGCCACCGGCGCGGAAGGCCTTGTGCCCTTGCAGATGGGGACGCTTTCGAAAGGGGTTGGCGCCTACGGCGGCTATCTCGCGGCATCCAAGCCGGTGATCGACCTGATGAAGACCCGCGCGCGGTCCTTCATCTACACCACCGGCCTGCCACCCGCAGCGGTGGGCGCGGCCCTCAAGGCGCTGGAGCTGATTGAAAGCGATGCCGAGATGGTGGCGCGGCCGGTGAAGCTTGCCCGCACGTTCGCGTCCGCCATGGGCCTGCCCACGCCGGAAACGCCGATTGTCCCCTTGGTGATCGGCACCGAAACCGACGCGCTTGCGGCCTCGGCCAGGCTGGCGGACGAAGGCTTCAAGGTGATCGCCTTCCGGCCGCCGACCGTGCCTGAAGGCACCTCGCGCCTCAGGTTCAGCTTTTCGGCGAGCCACCGGGACGAAGATGTCGCCCGGCTGATTGAAGTTGCGACAAAACTGGGGTTAAATAGATGACCATGAAAGGCCTATTCATCACCGCTACCGGCACCGAGATCGGCAAGACGCTGGTCACGGCTGCACTCACCCACCAGCTGCGGCAGGCGGGCCATGTGGTCGGTGCGATCAAGCCGATCATCAGCGGCATCACCGAGGGTGAGATGGAGGGCACCGACACCGCAATCATCGCCTCCGCCATGGGCCAGGGGCTTGATGAAGCCACGCTCGATACCATTTCGCCCTTCCGCTACAAGGCCCCACTTGCGCCCTCGATGGCGGCCTCGCTTGAAGGCAAGGTGCTGGACTATAACCTGCTGATCGAGACCTGCCGGAAGGTGATTGACCATCCCGTCTTCACGCTGGTTGAAGGCGTCGGCGGTGCGTTCGTGCCGCTGACTGACGACAAGCTGGTCGCCGACTGGATTGGGGACCTGGACCTCAGCGCCATCATCGTGGCGGGCAGCTACCTGGGCACGCTGTCCCACATTATTTCCACGCTGGAGGCCATGCAGGCGCGCGGGCTTGACGTGCGCGGCATCGTCGTAAGCGAAAGCACGGGCGACACCCCTGATTTTGACGATACGCTGGCCGAAATCCGCCATTGGACCAAGCTTCCCGTCATCGGCATTCCCCGCCTTCACGGGGCTGAACCCTGGCAACAGGCGCCGGACCTGACAGGCCTTGTCGAGCTGGACCCGCCCGCGGTCTGACCCGCCCCACACACCTCCATAAACCGGTTTCCCACAGGCAAGCCTTACCGACTGTTTTTGCCGCCCGCCCGGCAGCTTTGTCCTCTTGACAGGCCGCTGCGGATGGCCACTTCCGGATCAATCCTGTGCAAGCCCCCGGTTTTCCGGCGAATGGCAAAACTGGCACGGCTGTTGCTCTCTCCTTAGGCAAGTTGACCCGAGCCCCAGTTCGCATTGCCAAGGAGCCATATCATGCAACAGCCTCAAGCCTTCGACCCCAATTTCTATTTCGGTCTTGTTGCAGACAATCTCCTCAAAAACCTTGGCCTGAAAGCACTCGTCTATGCCGATGAAGCCCTCGTCAAGATGAAGGCGCTCGGGGATGAGGAAGGCTTCAGCCTGTGGCTGTCGATCCATCAGCATCTGACCGAACGCGCCGCCGGTTCCATGCGGCCGGACGAAGTGGTCCTTCACTAAAATTCAAGAGATAACGGGCGGGCTTCTCTCAGCACCCGGCACCCAAACCGCCCGTTAAGACCGGAGCAAACCCAACTCCGGTCAAAGGCCCGCTCCCTGACCCGGGAGCGGGCCTTCTAGTTCCCCGCGCACCTAAACCAGAGATTATCCTTGGGAAGTTTCTGTTGCTTGCCCCGGCACCTTGTGCCCTACTTGACGCGGACAATGCATCAGTAACGATTGTCAGTTTGGAGCAAATTCAGTGGAAAGCGTTAGCACGCTGATCGGCCAGATGGAGAAAGCCGAAACCAGCCACGAAGTATGGCAACTACTTCTGGATTACATCACCGAACGCGGCTTCAAGGCTGCCAGTTATGGCTACGGCTATATGTCCCCCCGGTCCACGGTCGAAGAAGTTGAAACCGGCGATACCGTCTCGCTCAAGGCAGCGCTTTCGGGCCGCACCTGGATCACCACCTTGCCCAAGGAGGCCGTGCAGGAATACCTGGCCCGGAACTATCAGAACATCCACCCGATGCTCCATCAGATCGAGACCCATTCCATGCAGCCACTTTATATGGCGCGGGAAATTCTTGACCCTAACGACCCCAACTATGCCGATTATGATCATCTTCTGGCGCGGGCCGCGCATTATGGCATCCGTTCGGCCATCGGCTTCCCGCTTTACCACCCGCTCAGCCGCAGCCACGGCGAGGTTTCCTTTCACTGTGCCGAGCCGATAGACCGCCTGCGTGAGATCATGGCCGAATACGGCAACCAGGTGCATCTGGCAGCGCTTTATATGCACACCTTCTACCAGCCGCTCGAACGGCGGGAGCGGGCCGCGAAGGTCGGCATCAAGGGTCGTCCGCTTGAAGTGCTGGAACAGCTGTATGCCGGTTATACCAACAGCCAGATCGCGGACCGGATGGGGGTCTCCGCCCCCACCGTCAGCTTCCACATCAAGGAACTGCGCGAAGCCCTTGCGGTTTCCTCAACCCGCGAAATCCTGCCCATGGCGCTGAGGCTCGGCCTCCTGCACGAATAGACCCCGGCCTTTACGCCCCCGTGCCGGTCAGCCGCGTTCCTTGCGGCTGGCTTCATTGGCGCTTTTGACCTGGGCGCGCATCATCTGCCACTGGTCGTCCGTGAGCTGTTCGAGCATGGAGAAAGTGCCGCCGCCGGTCAGCATCTGGCCGCCGTCGATGGCGATGATCTGCCCGGTAACATAATCCGCCCCCGGCGCCATCAGGAAGGTGGCGAGGTTGGCAAGCTCACCATACTCCCCCACCCGTTTCATCGGCACGGTGTCGATATAGTCCCGGCCTTCGCCCGTGCCCGGCATCAGCCGGTCCCACGCGCCCTTGGTCGGGAACGGCCCCGGCGCGATGGCATTGAGGCGAATGCCCCGGTTGCCCCATTCAACCGCCAGCGACTGGGTCATCGCGGCAACGCCCGCCTTCGACATGGCGGACGGCACCACATAAGCCGACCCGGTCCAAACCCAGGTGGTGACGATCGAGAGGATGTTGCCCTTGAGGCCACCCTCAAGCCAGCGCTTGCCCACCGCGTTGGTGACATTGAAGGTGCCGTGCATGACGATGCTGGCGATGGCGTTGAACGCGTTGGGCGACAGGTCTTCCGTGCGCGAGACGAAATTGCCCGCGGCGTTGTTGACGAGGCCGGTGAGCGGCGCCTTGTCCCAAATGGCTTCCACCGCGGCCTCAATCGCCATCGGGTCACGGATATCGACCGCCATGGCCTCACACACGCCGCCGGTTTTGGCCATAAGCTCGGCGGCGGTTTCTTCGAGAACACCACTGCGCCGGCCCCAGATGACGCAATCGGCCCCTAAGCTCATGTAGCGTTCGGTCATGGCTTTGCCGAGCCCGGTGCCCCCGCCGGTAACCAGGATACGCTGCCCTTTCATCAGGTCGTTTTGAAACATGCTGCTGCCCTTTCCCTTGATGCCTTTCCCAACCACCGCACACCCCCGCGATCACGGGACCGTTAACGTGGTATTGAGAAATTAACTTTATTCTTAATCAACATGATGGTAGCGCAGTTTCCGCCTGCGCCAAACCAAGCCAAAGGTTGAGTAGAGTAGTGAAGACCCCCGAAGATCGTTTTGCGGCCCGCCTGGATGTCACCGGCATGTTATGCCCGATGCCCGTCCTGCGCGCCCGCCGTAAACTGGATGAGCTGAACACCGGGGACATGCTGCTCGTCGTCGCCTCCGACCCGGCTGTTGTGCATGACATGCCCGCCTTCTGCCGCATGGCCGGCCATGCGCTGATCATGGCCCACGTCCAGGACGGCAAATATCTGTTCGAAATTGAAAAAGGCGACCGCGGAAGCGAAAGCGAAAGCGAGTAGCCCTAAGCGGCCTATTTGCGGCCGATAACCCCGGCCAGCCAGCCCGCGCACAATGCCACGAACACCGCCGTGATGCCGTAAAAGAACGGGTACGAGTGGGCGAAGGTATAAGCCGTGCGCTCAAACCCTTCCTTGCCCACAGTCAGGTTAATGCGGTTGCGCGCCTTCAGGCTGCCTTGCTGGAACAGGAAGGTATCGACCTGGAACTCGCCGATCGGCACATTCGCGGGCAGGTGCACGTCTGTCCGGAACAGGCCTTCCGAGATCAGGTTGACGGTATCGAGGCCCTGGCGGTACAGGCCCTCTTCGCTCCTGAGCCGGTAAAGCGCCTTCCTGAAGTTCGGGTCCGGCGCCACCAGGCCGCGCGGGCTTTCGGCCACAAGCGGCAGGTTTTCGTAACCGATTCCGTAGGTCGCGAACACGGTCGGCGCCGCGATTTCATTGAGCGGCCGGTTGGTGGCGACGGCATAATAGCCGGGCGCGGACGGGAACCTGGCCACATGCCGGTTAATCCACACACCGCCCACGCGCTCCTTGCGCCGGACCAGGGTCGGCAGTTCGGGCCCGCGGACAACGATCACCACATCATAGGGGTCATGCGGCGCCCCGATCGGCGTCGCGCCGACCGCGCCGAACAGAATGAGGTCCGCGCCTGAGAAGCTGTAGCGGATTTCGATATGCCGGTTCGAAAGATCGGTCACCAGCGCGTGCGTGGGCGAGGCCAGAACCCCGAAGAATAGCGCGAGAAAGACGGCAAGACGGATGCGCATCAGTGCTGCCCTCCCGTCTCATCCACATCGGCCACCGAATAGACCTCATCCGGCTGTACCACAAGGCCGAGCGCGACCTTGACGCAGACGATGAGAACCAACACAGCCAGGATGGCGCGGAGCTGCTCGCCCTTCAGCCGGACGCCGACGCGCGCGCCCAATTGTGCGCCGATGACGGCCCCGGGCAGGAGCAGCATGGCGAGGAAGATATCCACCGTCTGCGTATTAACCGAATGGAACACGGTCGTGAGCGCGGTGACGAAGATGATCTGGAACAGTGAGGTCCCGATCACCACATTGGTCGGCATATTGAGGAGATAGATCATCGCCGGCAGCATGATGAAGCCGCCGCCGACGCCCATGATGGCGGACAGAAGGCCGACGAACATGCCGATCGCCAGCGGCAACAGCGCCGAGATAAAAAGTTTGGACTTGCGGAAGCGCATCTTGAAGGGCAGCGCGTGGATCCACGCCTTGTGCCGGTCCTCCCGCGGTTTACGCGGCGGCACATAGCCGCGGTGCGCCCGGACGATCGCACGCACGCTTTCCCAGAACATCAAACCGCCGATGGCGCCGAGGAACAGGACGTAAGCGAGCGAGATCAGGAGATCGACCTGGCCAAGCGCGCGCAGGTAGGAAAAGGCGGTCGCGCCCATGAAGGACCCCATGGCGCCGCCGACGATCAGCACCACGCCCATCTTGACGTCAACTGTCCCGCGCCGCCAATGGGCGACCACGCCGGAAACCGATGCCGCGGTGATCTGGTTGGACTGTGTCGCCACCGCCACCGCGGGCGGGATGCCGATAAAGATCAGGAGCGGGGTCATCAGGAAGCCGCCACCGACGCCGACAACCCCAGAAAGGAAGCCCACAAGACCTCCCATACCGAGCACAATGAAAACATTCATCGAAAGCTCAGCGATGGGTAGATAAAGGGTCATGCTGAATCCGACCTAAAAAGAGGACAGAAAAGGCTTATTTTTCTGTGGTACCCAAACTTACCCGCAAATGCAAATAAAGCCGACAGAATTGCGCCCTTAAGCCCGCCGGGCTTCTGGCTGCTGACTCAAAAAGCGGCGCGCCACGGCATTCTGATAGCTTTGCATGGCTGGACCAGCCGCATAACACAGCGACGCCCCCATTCGCGGGTTGATCTCGAAAATCTTCGGCACCCCGTCAGCCAGCTTATAGTCAACGCAACACAGGCCTTCGTAGCCCAAGAGCCCGAGAATACCGGCAAACAGGCGGTATAAATGTCCGTGATCCACAACGGACCGCCTCGTGGGCTGGTCGCCTTTACTATGCACATGCTGATCTTTGGCGAACTCGTATTTGACTGTGCAGGCAAAGACGACAAAGCCTTCCGAGACAAGCATATGCGTTGTGAATTCATCTCTGCCTGGCATGAATTGTTGTTTGAACCATTCCCCGGGCTCAAGCTCTTTCAAGCGGGCTGCTTCATCCGCCGGTTCCGCGATGACCTTGGTATATCTACCCCACACATCATGCCGCTGCTTGAGGACATAAGGATAGCCAGTGTCACCACCGATAGCGGGCACATAATTGCCTAACCCCTTGGCGACCATGAAGCGAGAGAAAGCGACCTTGTCATCGCACAGTGAGATCACCTCGTCCGAAGGGAACAGGGCCCGGCTGGCAAACGCCCCTGGTGCAGATTGGTTCAGCCAGCGTTCCCACTCGATCGACAACGGCACCACAATATCATAGGCATCAGGGTCCAGCCCCGGCGTGTCGAATGGGAGGAATGTCAGGGAAAGGCCGGGCAGAAAGTACCTAAGCGCAGGTTCCCAACTCGGCTGTGGCGAAAAAAGGATTTTCGTCCGCACGCCAGCTTGTTGCACCCGCCCTTCACTGCTGCCCATTGCCATCCTCGAAAGTCACGCCACCCAACGCTTGCTTTTGGCACGGGCGCATGAAGACAACAATATAAATTAAATTGTAGACAAACCCTGCCGATGGGCACGTATCCGCAGCGACATAACCGTCAGTGGGCGGCGGCCCCTTTGCTGTTGCGGCGGCCATGTTTTTCGAGCGCGTCTTCCATCGCGGGCGCCAAGCGACCGGTGAGCCACAGACCGAGCATCTTATAATCGCCGATCAGCGACCAGCGGGGATAATCGAAGGTGGCGGGCTTGTTTTTCTCAAACACGAAATGGCCGACCCAGGCGAAGCCGTAGCCGATCAGCGGGTAGACGAGCAGCAGCCACCAGGTGCGGCTATAGAGCGCATAGGCGAACACCGCGGTGGCCAACAAAGTGCCGACATAATGAAGCGAGCGGCATACCGGGTTGGCGTGCTCTGCCAGATAATAAGGGAAAAATTCCCTGAAACTCTCGAATTTCGGTGCCATTTTGGTCTCCCCTTAAAGCGCTGCTATCCAGGCGCTTGCAGTCTGAGTCGCTGCCGTTTCCGCTACGGCCTCCCAGACCTCCCGTTAAAATCAAACTCTCCCGTCCAGAAAATATAGTGCGAAACCAAGCCCCTAGCAAATCCGATCTATCCGGCATCTTTACGGGACTTGACGTTAACGTTAACGTCAACTACCTAATGACGTGCATTAAGTTAAGGGAAGGGTGACATGACCACGGTCGCGTCGAAGACATACAGCATCAAAGAACTCGCCGATGAGTTTGGGGTCACGCCCCGGACCTTGCGGCACTATGAGGACCAGGGGCTGCTTCTGCCCGAACGCCAGGGACAGAACCGCATCTATAGTGGCGCCGACCATGCGCGCCTCGCCTGGATATTGCGCGGCAAGCGCGTCGGCTTCAGCCTGCAGGAAGTCGGTGAAATGCTCGATCTCTATGACGTCGGCGACGGGCGGGAAACCCAGCGCGCCGTCACCATCGAACGCTGCCGTGACCGGATCGACGCGCTTGAAGCCCAGCGTGACGACATCAACGCCACCATCGATGAGCTGCAGGAGTTCTGCGAACTCCTGGCCAACCTGAAGAAAAACCGGAAGACCGGGACCTGGGTCCGCCGTGACACGGGCGAGCCCCTGGGCGTTTACGCGCCCCGGAAAACCGCCTGAGCCACCGCTCTCCCCCCGCTTTCAACAGACCATAAAGATCAAACCCACTATCTGAGGATTATCATGCCTATTTATCGCGCCCCTGTGAAAGACCAGCTTTTTCTGCTGAATGACGTGCTGAACATCGGTCAGTATTCGAACCTGCCCGGCTTTGCCGACGCAACCCCCGACCTTGTGAACGCGATCCTCGATGAAGCGGCTAAATTCTGCGAAAACGAGCTTCAGCCGATCAACCATTCGGGTGACCAGGAAGGCTGCACCCGCCACGAAGACGGCTCGGTCACCACACCGAAGGGCTTCAAGGAAGCCTACGAGAAATTCGTCGAAGGCGGCTGGGCCGGCCTGACCCAGGACCCGGAATATGGCGGACAAGGCCTGCCCCACGTCCTCGGCTTCTGCCTTGAGGAAATGATGGTTTCGGCCAACCACAGCTTCGCCATGTATAATGGCCTGGCCGCAGGCGCCATCGCCGCCATCAACATTGACGGCTCGGATGAACTCAAGAACAAGTTCCTGCCGCCGATGATCGAGGGCCGCTGGACCGGCACCATGAACCTCACCGAGCCGCATTGCGGCACCGACCTTGGCCTTCTGCGCACCAAAGCCGAGCCGCAGGAAGACGGGTCCTATAAAGTCACCGGCACCAAAATCTTCATCTCGGCGGGCGAACATGACCTGGCTGAGAACATCATCCACCTGGTGCTCGCACGCCTGCCCGATGCCCCCAAGGGCGTGAAAGGCATTTCGCTGTTCCTCGTCCCTAAAGTCATGGTCGATGACGAAGGTACCTTGGGCGACCGCAACGGTGTCGTCTGCGGGTCGATCGAGGAAAAGATGGGCATCCACGGCAACTCGACCTGCGTGCTGAACTATGACGGCGCCACCGGCTACCTGATCGGCGAAGCCAACAAGGGCCTCCGCTCCATGTTCATCATGATGAACGCGGCGCGGATCGGCGTTGGTATCCAGGGCCTGTCGCATTCGGAAGTGTCGTACCAGAACGCGGTCGACTATGCGAAAGACCGTATTCAGGGCCGCTCGCTCAAGGGCGCAGCAACCCCGGACAAACCGGCCGACCCGATCATCGTGCACCCGGACGTGCGCCGCATGCTGATGAACAGCAAATCCTTCAATGAGGCCGCACGGAACGCCGCGCTGTGGTGCGGGCTGCTGGTCGACCTGAGCCATAAGGCTGAAACCGAGGAAGAGCGCCAGTGGGCCGATGACATGGTCAGCCTGATGACCCCGGTCATCAAGGGCGTCTTCACCGACCGCGGCTTCGAGAACGCAGTCAACGCCCAGCAAGTGTTCGGCGGCCACGGCTATATTGCCGAACACGGCATGGAACAGTTCGTACGCGACAGCCGTATCTGCCAGATTTACGAAGGCACCAACGGCATCCAGGCGCTTGACCTCGTTGGCCGCAAGCTGGGCGCCAACGGCGGCCGCGGCATGCAGGCCTTCTTCAAATATGCCACCGAAGTGCGGGAAGCCGCCAAGGGCGATGACCGCCTGCGTCCCTTCACCGACGCCCTGGGCGCTGGCCTCAAGGACCTTCAGGCCGCAACCATGTGGCTGATGCAGAACGGCATGGCCAACCCGGACAACGCCGGGGCTGGTTCGGTTGCCTATATGCACCTGTTCGGCCATGTGCTTCTGGGCCTGATGTGGACCAAAATGGCAAAAGTTTCCGCCGACGCGCTGGACGCAGGCACGGACGATCCTACCTTCTATGAAACCAAGCTTGTGACCGGCCGCTACTACATGAAACGCCGCATGCCTGAAACGGGGGCGCTGCTTGCAGAACTTGAAGCCGGTGCCGACGAAGTCATGGCGCTTGATGCCGCCAACTTCTAATTCCAAGGGAGCTTAAGAGAATGACCGAAGCTTATATTTACGACGCAGTCCGCACGCCCCGCGGCCGCGGTCGCGCCGATGGCAGCCTGCATGAGATCACGCCGATCCAGCTGGCGACCCAGATGCTGCAAGCCGTCCGGGACCGGAATGACCTCGACACCTCGGCGGTTGACGACGTGATCCTCGGCTGCGTGTCGCCGGTCGGTGAACAGGGCGCGGATATCGCCCGCGTCGCCGCCATCAACGCCGGTTACGCCGAAACCACCGCCGGTTTCCAGGTCAACCGCTTCTGCGCCTCAGGTCTTGAAGCCGTGAACATCGCTGCCGCAAAGGTTATCTCCGGCGAGGCCGACATGGCCATCGGTGGCGGTGTCGAAAGCATGAGCCGCGTGCCCATGGGCTCGGACGGCGGCGCCTGGCCGGTGGACCCGTCGGTTGCCTTCCACAGCTACTTTGTGCCGCAGGGCATTTCGGCCGACCTGATTGCCACCAAATACGGCCACAGCCGCGATGACGTGGACGCCTACGCGGTCGAAAGCCAGAAGCGCGCGAAAGCCGCCTGGGATGACAATCGCTTCGCCAAATCCATCGTGCCGGTCAAAGACGTTGTCGGCATGACCGTGCTCGACCATGACGAACATATGCGGCCGGAAACCACCATGCAGTCGCTTGGCGCCCTGAAGCCGTCCTTCATCCAGATGGGTGACCTGGGCTTCGACAATGTCGCCTTGCAGAAATATCCGGAGTTCGAAAAGATCAACCACGTTCACCACGCCGGCAACAGCTCCGGCATCGTGGACGGCTCCTCCGCGATCCTCGTCGGCACCAAGGAAGCAGGTGAGCGCCTCGGCCTGAAGCCGCGTGCCCGTATCCGCGCTGCCGCCTCGATCGGCTCCGAGCCGACGATCATGCTCACCGGTCCGGAATTCGCGGCCCAGAAGGCACTCAAGCGCGCCGGCATGACCGCGTCCGACATTGACGTGTGGGAGCTTAACGAAGCCTTCGCGTCGGTCGTCCTCCGCTTCATGGAAGCCCTGAATGTCGACCATTCGGACATGAACGTGAACGGCGGCGCCATCGCCATGGGCCACCCGCTTGGGGCCACCGGCGCCATGATCCTCGGCACCGTGCTGGATGAGCTGGAGCGGTCGGGCAAGTCCACCGCGCTCGCCACGCTCTGCATCGGCGCCGGCATGGGCACCGCCACCATCATCGAACGTGTGTAACGCTGTCACGGGGAGTAGACACAATGACTGACACCATCCGTTTTGACGTCGACAGCGACGGTATCGCCACGCTGACCATCGACCTGCCGAACACCGGCATGAATGTTTTCAACGCAGACCTGATCAACGACCTCGACGCCTTGGTTGATAAGGTTCTGGCCGACGACGCCATCAAAGGCGCCGTCATCACCTCCGGCAAGCCCGCGTTCCTCGCAGGCGCCGACCTCAACATGCTCGGCGCGCAAGCCGGCGGCAAACAGTCGCTTGAGGAACAGTTCGAAGGCGCTTTCCGCCTCAATAAAATCTTCCGCAAGATCGAAACCGGCGGCAAGCCGAAGAAAGTGCTCGCCATGGAAGGCACCAAGCCGTTCGCAGCCGCCGTCAATGGCCTCGCGCTCGGCGGTGGTTTCGAGCTGGTGCTGGCCTGCCATTACCGCGTGATCACCGATGACGCCTCCATGCAGCTTGGCTTCCCGGAAGTCCAGGTTGGCCTGCTGCCAGGCGCCGGTGGCACCCAGCGCCTGCCGCGCATCATCGGTATCCAGGCGGCAGCCGGTGCCATCACCACCGGCAAGCCTTTCAAAGGCCCGGCTGCGCTCGGCATGGGGATCGTCCAGGAAATGGTCCCGACCGACAAAGTGGTCGAAGCGGCCAAAGCCTGGGTCAAGAAGTCCCCGTCCGCGATCGCACCGTGGGACAAGAAGGGTTTCAAATATCCGGGTGGCGCAGGTGCCATGAACCCGGCGGCCGTTCAAACCTTCATCGGCGCCAACGCCATGGCCCAGAAGCAGACGCAGCATAACTATCCGGCGATCCAGGCGATCCTGTCGTGTCTTTATGAAGGCGGCATCGTCGATTTCGACACCGCGATCCGGATCGAGAGCAAATATTTCATGAGCCTGCTGAAGGACCCGGTAGCCGGCAACATGATCCGCTCGCTCTTCATCAACAAGCAGGCGGTCGAGAAAGGCTCGCTGCGGCCTGAAGGTTTCGAGCGCAGACAAGTAAAGCGCCTCGGCATGCTGGGCGCGGGCCTGATGGGCGCGGGCGTGGCCTATGTTTCGGCGAAAGCCGGTATGGATGTGGTGCTTCTGGACCGCGACATGGCCGCCGCCGAAAAGGGCAAGGACTATAGCCGCAAGCTGGTTGAAAAAGGCATCGGCCGTGGCCAGACCACGAAGGAAAAGGGCGATGCGCTGCTCTCTCACATCATCCCGACCGATAACTATGATGACCTCAAGGACTGCGACCTGATCATCGAGGCCGTGTTCGAAGCCGAGGACATCAAGAAGGACGTTACCCAAAAAACCGAAGCCGTTATCGGCAAGGATGTGGTGTTCGCGTCCAACACCTCGACGCTGCCGATCACCGGCCTGGCCAAAAACTTCGGCCGTCCGCACCAGTTCATCGGCATTCACTTCTTCTCGCCGGTCGACAAGATGCCGCTCGTGGAAATCATCATGGGTGAGAAAACCGATGACGAAACCCTCGCGCTCGCGCTTGATTATGTCAGCCAGATCCGCAAGACCCCGATCGTGGTGAACGACAGCCGCGGCTTCTACACCAGCCGCTGCTTCGGCACCTACGTGCAGGAAGGCTATGCCATGGTCAAGGAAGGCGTGAACCCTGCCCTCATCGAAAACGCAGGCAAAATGTCCGGGATGCCGGTGGGCCCGCTCGCGGTTGGTGACGAAGTCGCGATCGACCTTTCCTACAAGGTCGGCCAGGCCACCAAGAAGGCGCTGGGTGACAAGTATGTGCCCTCGCCCGCTGACGGCTTTGTCGAGAAGATGGTGGTGGACCTGGAACGCTTCGGCCGCAAGAACGGCAAGGGCGCTTATGTCTATCCTGAAGACGGCAGCCCGAAATATCTGTGGCCGGGCCTCGCGGAGGAGTTCCCGCTGGCCGCTGACCAGCCGAGCGTGGACGAAGTTGAATCCCGCCTGATGGTCCGCATGGCGGTCGAATGCGCACGCTGCTTCGAGGAAGGTGTTCTGCGTGACACCGCATCGGGTGACATCGGAGCCATCTTCGGCTGGGGCTTCGCCCCCTGGACCGGCGGCCCCTTCAGTTTCATCGACACCATGGGTGTGGCTGCGTTCGTCGCTGAAGCCGACCGTCTGGCGCAAGCCTACGGCCAACGCTTCACGCCGCCGCAGCTTCTCAGGGACATGGCCGCGAAGGGTGAGACCTTCTACAAGCCGGGCGACAGCCGCGGCAAAATCCCGGCCAAGAAAGCGGCGTAATCCGCACGTCTTCCGGGACCTACAGAACCAACCGAAAAGGGCTGCCCCACGGCGGCCCTTTTTGCTTGGAGGGGCCAGCCCGGACTTGAAGCCTTCTGCGAATGGATTAAGCTGGCGCCATCAAGGAGTTTTCTATGGCGTTCAAGATTGACCCGGCCTTTGCGGGGTTGGGGTTTCCCGTTCATGTGGGCATGTTGGATTATGACGTGACGGTGGGGCCGTCGCCCGATGAGCTTCTCCGGTCGCTCGAAGAAGGCGCGGAGCTGAGGCTTTCGGAACTGATGGGCGAGGCCGCGAGCTCAGACCCGGTGATCGCAAACGTCCGGGCGGCCTTCAAGGCTTGCGGCAAGGACCCGAGCCGCTACCGGCCGTCCTCGGAATCGCTCACGCGCCGCATCGTCGCTGGCAAGGGGCTTTACCGCATCAATAATGTGGTCGACAGCGGCAACCTGACCTCGCTGATGACCGGCCTGCCGATCGGCTGTTATGACGCGGGCAAGATTGATGGGGACATCCTGTTGCGCGTTGGCCGCGCGGGTGAAAGTTACGAAGGCGTGGGCCGCGGCCCGGTCAACCTTGAAGGCCTGCCGCTTCTGGCCGATGACAAAGGCCCGTTCGGCACACCGTTTTCGGACAGCGCGCGCACGGCGGTGACTGAGGAAACGGAAAAGCTGATCTTCGTGCTTTATGGCCTCAATGTCGATGTCGCCCATGTTGAGGCGGCCGCGGAAATTGCGGACACCCTGATCCTCCGCTACTGCCAGGACGGCCTTGTGGAATCCGCGCCGGAATGACGCCGGGCCCGCACCATTTTCGCCTTGATCTTGGCCTAGAATTTTGTCGGTGTAGCGAAGTTACAAAAACAAACCACGCATAATGCTTTTGGGGAAATGCCTGACATGCGCAAAAGTCTTCTGATTTGTCTCAGCTTCATGATGTTCTGGGCCGTGCCCGCAACTGCGGCGAGCCGTCCCGTTGTCAGCATCCAAAGCGCCTATGTGGTGCTGAAGATGGATGTGGCCCGGCGCCAGTTTCTGGGCGCAAGCCGCCTGAGCATCCGCAACGAAAGCGGCCGCACGCTGACCCGCCTGCCCGTCACGCTCAACAGCGGGCTTCATATCGGCAAGGCGCTTGACGGCAATAAACAGCAACTGACCGTCTCGGAACAGCTGACGAAACTTCAAGGCGCCCCCGAGGTGCAGGTAAACCAGGCGACTGTCACGCTGGCCACCCCGCTGGCACCGGGCGACAGTATGGACCTGAACCTCTATTATCGCGGCAGCTTCAGTCCGCAATATGCCGGTGGCATCTATGGTGTCGGCACGCCGGGACCCCAGTTTTCGCTGATCCAGTTCTGGAATTTCGCCTACCCCGCCCCGGCGGCGGCAAATGTGGATGCCCTGACGGCGCTTTATGCCGCCAGCCACTATAAGGCCGACATGCAGCTTGAAATCCCCGCTGACCTGAAAGTCGCCAGCGCGCTGCAGGTCGTTGGCGAGAAAGAAGCAGGGGGCCGGAAAACCGTTCGCCTTCATGGCACGCGGGACCTGCCGCCGCCCATGGTCGCGGTCGGGCCATATGAAAACGCGCATTTCCCGGGTGTCGATGCCTTCTATATGGACGGCAACGGTGAGCTTGCCGAAAGCCTCGGCGTCAAGCTGGCCGAAACCTCAAAACTTCTGAGCACCTGGCTGGGTGCGGCTCCGGCAGGGGCCACCACCACGGTGATCGACCTGCCCGCGGGGGACGGCCACGCTACGGCGCCGGGCTTCCTTGCCCTGCCGCTTGCCTACACGCCGACCGCGGATGAGCTCACGGACCTGCGCCAGGACATGGTCATCCAGTGGATGCCGGACGCGCCCACGGGCGACCAGGGCAGCTGGCGTGCTGGCCTCATGTCGCTGGCGATGGACCTCGCGAACGGCATGGACATGAAGGCGATCAAGGAGGCTGCCTTCAGTGCCGCCAAGGCCGACAGCTCGGGCAAGAGTTTCTCGCCCGCGACCGCCAAGCTCATGTTCTGCCTGATCGACGATCTGGCGGGCGAAGGCGGCTTCCGGCAGATGGTCGGCGCGCTCAGGCAGACCTTCACCGGCATCAGCACCAAAAACAGCGAACTTGCCCCCTATCTGGTGGCTCATGCCCCCAACAAGGCGGTGAAGAAGCTGGTTGAACACTGGATGCAGGACGGCAAGGCCCAAAAGACCCTCCAGCGGGCCGCCGACTATCATAGCCTCCTGAAAAAAGTGGACTGATCCGCTGGCCCTGGCGCGGCTTTGCCCAATATTGGGAATAAGGCCGCGCGGCCAAAATGGATGGGAGCACACGGATGACCAAGACCTATGAAACCCTGACCCTGACGGTGAAGGACGCCGTCGCCCATGTCTCCTTGAGCCGGCCGGACCAGCTCAATGCCATGAACCGGGCCATGTTCCGGGAGATCGGTGAGGTCTTCCGGCATCTGGACACACAATCCGACATCCGCGCCGTCGTGCTGTCGGGCGAAGGCAAGCATTTCACCGCCGGGCTCGACCTCAAGGAAAGCGGGGAAAGCCTCTTCACCCCCGGTGACGCCGACCCGGCCCGCGTGCGCGAAAAGCTCCGCCGTCATATCCTGTGGCTGCAGGACTGTTTCACCGCGATTGAACAGTGCCGCGCCCCCGTGATCGCCGCCATCCACGGTGCCTGCCTCGGCGGCGGGATCGACCTTATCTCCGCCTGCGACATGCGCGTGGCGTCGGAAGACTGCTGGTTTGCGATTCAGGAAATCAATGTCGCCATCGTCGCCGATGTCGGCACGCTTCAGCGCGCGCCTTACCTGTTGCCGAACGGTATCTTGCGCGAACTGGCACTCACGGGCCGCAAATTCACCGTGCAGGAGGCCGACAAATACGGCTTCGTCAATGCCGTGGCGCCCGACCGGGGTGAGGCCATCGAAGCCGCCTTCGCCCTTGCCGAAACGATTGCGAGCAAAAGTCCGCTTGCGGTTGCAGGCACAAAGGCGGTACTCAATCATTCGCGGGACCATTCGGTCGCGGACGGACTGGACTATGTCGCTACCTGGAACAGCGGCATGCTGTTGGGTGAGGACCTGATGAAAGCGGCCACAGCCGCGCTCACACGCCAGACGGTCACGTTCGCCCCCCTGATGGAAAGCGATGACTGACAGTGCCCCACGGGCCATGCAGTCGGCGCCGACCCGCTTGGTGTAACCTATCGGCCTTCTGAGCAGTGCCCATGTCCGTTCGTGTCAAAGTTTGCGGTATCCGTGACGCCGTCCATGCCAACCTCGCCGCCTTCTATGGCGCCCGCTGGCTCGGCTTTGTCTTTTTCGACCGCTCCCCGCGCCACCTGACACTGGGGGAAGCCCGCGCGCTTCGCCCGCACCTGCCGCGCTCGACCGAGCGGGTCGGCGTGTTCGTCAATGAAGACCATGACATGATCGAAGCCGCCGTCGATGCGCTCGACCTGGATTGGGTGCAGCTTCACGGCGACGAAACGCCTGAGGACGTGATCGCCCTCAAGGACGATTTCGGCGTGTCCGTGATCAAGGCATTCGGTGTCCGCGACGCCGCTGACATCAAGGCGGCCAAGGCCTTCGCGCCCTATGTGGACGCCTTCCTGTTCGACGCCAAACCGCCTGAGGGCGCCACGCTTCCGGGCGGCAATGCCGTCAGCTTCCCGTGGGAGCTGATGCAAGGCCAAACGCTCGGCCGGCCCTGGCTGCTGGCGGGTGGATTGACCGCCGAAAACCTGCCCGAGGCGGTGAAGGCGAGCGGCGCGATCGCGGTTGATGTCTCCTCCGGCGTCGAAAGTGCCCCCGGACAAAAATCAAGCGACAAAATTGAGGCCTTCCTTAGGGCGGCAAAAGCCGTTAGGTAAGGAACCCCAGATATAAACCAAGTATTTTTTCGCGAGTTTTTGGTCATGGCGCTCAACAGTTATCGCACCGGCCCGGATGAGAAGGGCCACTTCGGCAAATATGGCGGCCGATATGTTTCCGAAACCCTGATGCCCCTGGTGCACGATGTCGAGCGCGCCTACCGCGAAGCTTTGGCCGACCCGGATTTCCAGAAGGAACTGGACTATCTGAACCGCGTCTATATCGGCCGCCCGAGCCCGCTTTATTATGCCGAACGGCTGACCGAGCACCTGGGCGGCGCGAAAATCTATTTCAAGCGCGAAGAGCTGAACCACACCGGCGCGCACAAGATCAACCACGCCATCGGCCAGGTGCTTCTGGCCAAGCGCATGGGCAAGACCCGGGTGATCGCCGAAACCGGCGCGGGCCAGCACGGTGTCGCAACCGCCACCGTCGCAGCACGCTTCGGGCTTAAATGCACCGTCTTCATGGGCGCGGTGGACATTGAGCGGCAAAAACCGAACGTCTTCCGCATGAAGCTTCTGGGCGCTGAGGTCCAGCCGGTGACCTCCGGCTCCGCCACCCTCAAGGACGCGATGAATGACGCGCTCCGGGACTGGGTCACCAACGTCCATGATACCTTCTACATCATCGGCACGGTCGCGGGGCCGCACCCCTACCCGATGATGGTGCGGGATTTCCAGTCGATCATCGGCCGCGAAACGCGTGAGCAGATCATGGAGGCCGAAGGCCGCCTGCCGGACAGCCTTGTCGCCTGCGTCGGCGGCGGCTCGAACGCCATGGGGCTGTTCCACCCGTTCCTCGATGACGCGGACGTCGCCATGTATGCGGTTGAAGCCGCGGGCCACGGTGTCGACACCGACAAGCACGCGGCCTCCATCACCGGCGGGCGCGCGGGCGTGCTGCACGGCAACCGCACTTACCTGTTGCAGGACGAAGACGGCCAGATCATCGAAGCCCACTCCATCTCTGCCGGGCTCGATTACCCGGGTATCGGGCCGGAGCATGTCTGGCTGCATGAACAGGGCCGGGTGAATTATGTCTCGGCGACCGACGATGAGGCGCTCGAAGCCTTCCAGCTGTGCTGCCGGACCGAGGGCATCATCCCTGCGCTCGAATCCAGCCACGGCCTCGCCCATATCATCCGCACCGCGCCAAGCCTGCCGAAGGACCATATCGTCGTCCTCAACCTGTCGGGCCGCGGCGACAAGGACATCTTCACCGTCGCAGCTGCGCTTGGGCAGGAGATCTGAGTTATGAGCCGA
This sequence comes from Kordiimonas marina, assembly GCF_023006325.1. Taxonomy (GTDB): domain Bacteria; phylum Pseudomonadota; class Alphaproteobacteria; order Sphingomonadales; family Kordiimonadaceae; genus Kordiimonas; species Kordiimonas marina. Next base: position 292,573 of record NZ_JAINDF010000002.1, on the reverse strand, counting down.
CTTGAAGCTACCTTTGCCGCCCTGAAGGCCGAAGGCCGTTCCGCGTTCGTGACCTTCATCACCGCGGGCGACCCGGACCATGCAAGCTCGCTTGAGATTCTCAAGGGCCTGCCGGACGCAGGCGCCGATATCATCGAGCTCGGCATGCCCTTCACCGACCCGGCCGCCGACGGCCCGGCGATCGACCTGGCCGCCCACCGCGCGCTGCACGCGGGTGCCAACATGAAGCAGACGCTGTCGATGGTGCGGGACTTCCGCGCGGGTAACGCGGGCACGCCGATCGTGCTGATGGGCTATTTCAACCCGGTCTATGCTTACGGCATCGACCGGTTCGTGACCGACGCGGCTGACGCCGGTGTCGACGGCCTGATCATCGTCGACCTGCCGCCCGAGGAGGACGAAGAACTGCGCCTGCCCGCCAACAAGGCGGGCATCGATGTCATCCGCCTCGCGACACCGACCTCCGACGACGCGCGCCTGACCACCATCCTCGATGGCGCCAGCGGCTTCGTCTATTATGTCGCGGTTGCGGGGGTGACCGGCGGCAAATCTGCCACGACCGAGGACATCAAAGCCGCGGTTGACCGCATCAAAGCACAAACAGACTTGCCAGTTGCCGTCGGATTCGGTATCCGCACGCCGGAACAGGCCGGTTCCGTAGCGTCCGTCGCCGATGCCGCCGTTGTCGGCTCCGCCATCGTGCAGACCATCGCAAGCGGGCTGGATGAGAGCGGCAAGGCCACGGCCGGCATGGTCAAGGATGTGCTGGACTTTACCCGTCATCTCGCCGAAGGTGTGAGGACGGCAAAACAAGAAAAGGGGTGCTGCTGATGAGCTGGCTCACCAACTATGTTAAACCGAAACTGCAAAAAGTGCTGAACCCGCGGGAGACCCCGGACAATCTTTGGCACAAGTGCAAAAGCTGCGGCCAGATGATCTTCCAGAAGGAATTCATCGCCAACCAGTATGTCTGTGCGCACTGCGACCATCATGACCGCGTGCCACCAACCAACCGGTTTGACGCCCTTTTTGACAATCAGGTCTATGACCTTATCGACCTGCCGTCGGTGAAGGTTGACCCCCTCAAGTTCAAAGATACCAAGCGCTATAGCGAGCGCCTGAAGGCCGCCCGCGCCAAAACCGGTGACGAGGACGCCATCAAGGTCGCTGTCGGCAAGATCGGCGGTGTTGAAACCGTCGTCGCGATCCAGAACTTCTTCTTCATGGGCGGCTCCATGGGCATGGCCGTGGGTGACGGCATCATCGCTGGCGCCCGTCATGCGCTCAAAATCGAAGCCCCGTTCGTGATGTTCACCGCTTCGGGTGGCGCGCGGATGCAGGAAGGCATCCTGTCCTTGATGCAAATGCCGCGCACCACGGTTGCCGTGCAGATGCTTAGGGACGCTGGCATCCCATATGTTGTCGTCCTTACCGACCCGACCTCGGGCGGTGTGTCGGCCTCCTACGCCATGCTGGGCGACGTGCAGATTGCCGAACCGGGCGCGATGATCGCCTTCTCCGGCCCGCGCGTGATTGAGCAGACCATCCGCGAAAAGCTGCCGGACGGTTTCCAGCGCGCCGAATATCTGCATGAACACGGCATGGTCGACATGGTCGTCCACCGCCATGAAATGAAGGACCAGCTGGGCACGGTGCTCGGCCTCCTGATGGGCGGCAGACACACACGCCGCGCCGCCGAATAAGCTACAGTATCAACGCGTATCCGGGGGGCCATGAGCCCCCCATACCTTAGGGGGCATCCGGCCACCATCATGACCGCACCGAAGAGCGACGCCGTCCTTGCCCGCCTGATGGGCCCGCACCCGAAGAAGATCGACCTATCGCTCGGGCGGATGCACCGGCTTCTTGAAAAGCTGGGCCACCCGGAACGGAAACTGCCGCCGGTCGTCCATATCGCCGGCACCAACGGCAAGGGTTCCACGGTCGCGAGCCTCCGTGCCTTCGCCGAAGCCGCTGGACACCGTGTCCATGTTTACACCTCGCCGCATCTGGTGCGCTTCAACGAACGCATCCGGGTCGCGGGCCAGCTGATCCCGGAAGACGACCTCACCGACATCCTGAAGGAATGCGAGCGCGCGAACGGCCCGGACGCCATCACCTTCTTCGAGGTGACGACCGCCGCCGCCCTCCTCGCCTTCTCCCGCGTGGAAGCGGACCTGTGCATCCTGGAAGTCGGCCTCGGCGGCAGGCTGGACGCCACCAACGTCATCACGAACCCAGCGGCTGTCGGCATCACACCCGTCAGCCTTGACCACCAGCAGTTCCTGGGCAACACGGTGACCGATATCGCGGGCGAAAAGGCCGGGATCATCAAGGCCGGTGCACCGCTTATCGTCGGGCCGCAGTCGGCCGAAGGGCTAACCTGCATCAGCGCTGTCGCCGCAAGCCTTGGCGTCACTCCCAAACTGAATGGCCGGGATTGGCAGACCACCCTTCTCGCCGGGGACAAGGGCTTCCGCTATGAGGACTGGGGCTCAGCCATCGACCTGCCGATGCCGGTGCTACCGGGCGCGCATCAGGTGACAAACGCCGGCATGGCGATTGCCCTCGCCCACGCACAGCAAGCCGTCAGCATCCCCGATGCCGCGATCCGCGCTGGCCTCGGCTGGGTACGTTGGCCCGCGCGTCTGCAGGCGCTGAGGAACACGTCCTATAACGATATCCTGCCTGATGGGGCGATCCTGATGCTCGATGGTGGGCACAACCCGGGGGCGGCGGAGATGATCCGCGACTATATCAAGCGCCTCGATGCCGTTGAACGGCCGGTGACGCTGATCCTGGGCATGATGGGCACGAAAGACGCCCCCGGCTACCTCAAACAGCTTTCAGGCCTGGTCGACCGCGTGATCGCCGTACCGATCGAAGGTGAAGACGGCGCCGCCAACCCGGCGGACCTCGCCGCCGCCGCCACCGATGTCGGCATCAGCGGTGTCCTTGCCAAGGACGTGCCTTCCGCCCTACAAATGGTGACAGACAAGGCACATGCCGACAGGCCGCCCTTCGTGCTGATCGGGGGTTCGCTTTACCTGGCAGGCAACGTGCTGAGGGAAATTGGGGAGTATCCGGCCTGATGACTGACGTGACAGAAACCTACCCGTGGGGTGACCTTGTCTGGCACAGCGCCAACCCGTCCAACTTCAAGGCCGCCAGCATGTTCATCCATTCAGGCGCGCGCTGCGGCAAACACTGCCACGACAACGCCAATGAAATGCTGATCGTGAGCGCAGGCTCGGTCACCCTGGAAATCGAAGATCAGGACCCGGTGGAACTTCAAAGCGGTGACAGCCGCCTTATCCCCACCGGTACGCCCCATGAGATCGTCAACCACCCGAACGCACCGGCGCGTGTGACGCTCATTTTCGATGACCCGAACCGCACTTATATCCCGCTTGAGGACACGCCCGCGCACTGACCGGGTGAAATGGTCGGATAACAAAAAAGGCGCCCCGGAAAGGCGCCTTTCGTCATTCTGGGGAGACCAGTTTAGATCGACTGGTTGATCCAGGCTTCCAGCTGGGCGCGCGGCTTGGCGCCCATGGTCGAGGCAACAGCTTCACCACCCTTGAAGATCAGGAGCGTCGGGATCGAACGCACGCCAAAGCGGGTCGGGGTTTCCGGGTTGTCGTCGATATCCATCTTGGCGATGACGATATCGTCACGCTCGCCGGAAATCTGCTCGAGAACCGGGCCGATCATCTTGCACGGACCGCACCACTGGGCCCAGAAATCGAGAAGAACGGGTTTGTCGGAATTCGCGACTTTCGCTTCGAAATCCTCATCGGTAACGGTGATGGTTGCCATAATCTGTCTTTCTTTCTTACGCGGAGTCCGGCCACGGCGGCGGGACTAAATTCTGCCAAAAGGGCGCTTCGTTTCTTAAGGTAAGAATGGTGCCGTCACGGGTCAAGGTTTAGTAACGCTCACGTGAAAAAACGCAAGATATACCCTAAAGCCCCATCTGGCTAAGGGCTTCATCCATCAAGGTTTTCGGGATTTCCATCAACCGGGCGGCATCTGTCCACAACAGAAGCGCGCGCACCGTGCGGCCCGGATAGACCGCTTCGAGCGCCCGGGCATAGAGCGCCATCTGCTTGACGTAAGCCGCCGCCACCGCGGCAACGTCATCCGGCGGCGGGCGGTTGGTTTTATAGTCGACAATCAGCACTTCGCCTTCGGTGACCACCAGACGGTCGACCTGGCCGGAGATCACCCGCGTGCCGACGATCCCGGCGACAGGCACCTCGGCACGGCTGCCGGGCGCGAACAGAGCGCTGAAATCGGCATGATTGAGGATGGCCTTCACCTCCGCCCACAGCGAAGCCGATTCGCCGCCCGGCACCTCCGGCAAACGGCCCAGATAAGCCATGGCCGCGGCCTCGCGGTTTTCGGGTGCCATATCCGGCAACCATTCAAGGAGTGCGTGAATCACCCGGCCGCGGAAGAAGCGCCCGCGTTTGGTCAGCGTCAGCGGGCTGGTGGCCGCCGGGTCCTCGTCATCGGGGCGGGACGGCGCCAGCGGCCGTGGCGGCAGCGGTTCTTCGGGAAGCGGATTATAAAGCCACGCCGGGGCGGCAGCCCGCGTGGGCGCGGCCTCGGTGGTCTTCTCAGGCGTTACCTCGGCTGTTTGCGGTACCGTAAAACGGCGGACGCTATAGCCGGGCGTCAGCTCCAGGCTTTCGGCACCGATGCGGTCAAAGCCGTCGGTGATCGCACCGAACCAGCTATGCTCATCGGGCTCGCCCGCGCCCTGCCATCCGGCGACATAGAGCCGGTCCTCCGCGCGGGTCAGCGCCACATAGAGAAGCCGCCGGTATTCGGCCAACTGCTTGGCCTTGAGCGCGCCTTTCATCTCCTCGATGAAGGCAAGGTCCTTACCCTGTGATGTCCAGATCAGAAGCGACGGCTGGCCCGGAATGGCGGACGGCAAGGGCAGCACGCGCGCGTCCCGGCCTATGTCCGGCAGGCCGACGAGGTCCGAGAGGAACACGATCGGCGCCTGAAGGCCCTTGGCGCTGTGCGCTGTCATGATGCGCACCATGCCGCCCGCGGCTTCCATATCCCGCTTGATCTGGGTACCGCCGCCTTCGACGCGCTGGACGAAGGCCTGCAGGGACGCAGACGTGGTCAGCTCGAACCTGAGCGCTTCCTCAAGTAGCTCATCGACCGGGTCATGGATTTCAGCCCCCAGCCGGGCCGAGAGCTTCATGCGGCCGCCAAGCTCGGTCAGCACATGGCTCAGGAACTCGAACGGCGTGCGCCTGTCCGCCGCGTTCATGATGTCGACAAGGTCACGGTAGGCCGCTTTATACTCAGGCGTCTCATTCCGCTTGGCATAGAGCGCCTGCCACAGCGTGCCCTTGCGGCCATGCGCCAGGCGGAACAGCGCGTCGTCATCCAGCCCGACAAACGGGCTTTTGAGCACGGTCGCGAGCGTCAGGTCATCGGTCGGCAACAGCGCGAAATGCGCGAGCGCGAGCAGGTCCATCACCGGCAGCTCATCTGTCAGCACCATGCGGTCCCGGCCCGCGACCGGGATGCCCGTGGCTTTGAGCGCGCGCACCAGATGATCGACGAAAGCAGTGCGGCGGCGCACGAGGACGAGAATATCCCCCGCCCGGATCGGCCTGCCTTTCGATTCGAGGATTTCACCCTCGTCCAGCATGGCCCGGATACGGCGGGCAATGCGCCAGGCGGTGCGCTGCTCGGCATCGTGCGCGCTTTCCTGACGGGTCGGCGGCACCCAGCCTTCATCCTCAGCGGCGTCATCGGCTTCCGGCGTCGGTTCCTCAAGCGGCCACAGCTCGACAAGGCCGCCATGGCCTTCGCGGATATAGCGGTGCTCCACCGCCTCATCGTCCGCCGACAGGCCGATGCTGGCCGCCGCTTCCGCGTGGAACACGGCATCAACGAGCCCGAGCACAGCCCCGCCCGAGCGGAAGGAGAGGTTGAGCGGCACGGTCTCGGCTTCATAGTCGGCCTCGAACGCGCGGGCGAACACCCGGTCGCGCGCAGCGACGAACTCGCGCGGATCAGCCCGCTGGAAGGAGAAGATCGACTGTTTGGCATCCCCCACCGCGAACAGCGTGCGCACCACATCACGCGCGCCTTCACCCGAGAAAAACTCCGCCGCCAGCGTTTCCACCACCTGCCACTGCATAGCGTTGGTGTCCTGCGCTTCATCAACCAGGATATGGTCGATGGCGCTGTCGAGCTTGAACAGCACCCACGGCGCGACCTCGGCACGGTCAAGCAGCTTCACCGTGCGGTCGATCATATCGTCGAAATCCACCAGCCCGCGCTCGGCCTTCATATGACGGTAGCGGCTAAGCTGCTCGACACCGAGCGTCATCAAAGCCGTGGTGGCGGTGGCGACCTTCAGCCGCTTCAGCCGGTCCATCAGCCGCATCAGGCGCGCCTGTTCCTTCTCGATGACCTCGTCGAGGCCGGTACCTGCCTCCAGCGTTTTCTTGTTGGCGACCCGGGCGCGCGGTTCATCCTTCTGGGTAAGGAACACACCCGCGTAGTCCGCGAACAGGTCGGGCCGCTTGCCATCTTCAGCCGCGAGAAAATCGGCGAGCGCCTGCCCCATCTTGGCTTCCGCCACCGTGCCCGCGAGCAGGCCGGTCATCAGTGCCCGAACGCCTGCGGCATCGAACGCCGCATCGGGGACCGCCGCCCGGATCAAGTCCTCCGCCTGTTCTCCGGGCGTGAGGTCGAGCGCGCGGTAAAGCGCCGCCGTCATGCCCAGAAGGCCGCCATAGGTGCGTTCAGCCTTGTCGAGTGTCGCAGCCTCGAAGCTCAGGCTCGCCACCACTTCGTCGAACGTGTTTTCGGTCACGAGCCCCGCGACCGTATCCAGCGCGCCGGAGAGGTCTCCTGCGCCCTTCGCGCGGGTCGCGGACAGCATCTGGTCGCGGGCCGACGCCATGGCCTCCCGCGCTTCGGCTTCGTCCATGCCTTCGAATCCTGGCGCCATGCCAGCCTCCAGCGGAAAGCGGCCCAGAAGCGCTTGGCAGAAGCTGTGGAAAGTCTGGATCTGCAGCCCGCCGGAAAGATCGAGCACCGCCGCGAACAGCTGTCGTGCACGCGAAAGCATCGCCTCATCGGCATATTCTTCGGTCCGGCGGGAAATCTCCTCGGCCAGCACGTCATCGCTCATCAAAGACCAACGGCCAAGCTCGGCGAAGATACGGGTTTTCATTTCCGCCGCCGCGGCCTTGGTAAAGGTCAGGCACAGGATATTCTCAGGCGGCGTGCCGGTCAGCATCAGCCTCAAGACCCGCGCGGTCAGCACGTGGGTCTTGCCTGTCCCCGCCGACGCGCCCACCCAGGCGGTGAGCATCGGGTCGGTCGCGCGCGCCTGTTCGTATGTCATGCGCGTGCTCATAAACTGCTCCCTTCATCGAAGGGATCGTCAGCATTGCGCCATTCCTTGACCCGCGCCAGATGGTCATAGTCGCCGTAACCGGTGATGGTCGGGCGTGGGTTGGAAAGATAAGGCGTGGCCTCATCCGAGAAGGCGTCGATCAGGCGGCGGAGGCCGGCTTCGGCACCTGCGATCGTGGCCGGCACATCCTTGATCGGGCGGCTCTGTTTCTGAACCGGGTCCCCGCCCTTGAGCTCCCAGAACACCATGTCGTCAACTGTTGCAGCTGCAACACCTTCAAACGCCCCCGCTTCGGCGAGCAGACCCTCAAGCGGCAGCTGCGGCGCATAGCCCGCCTCAACCCGTTTCGATGACGGAACATTCCCGGTTTTATAGTCGATGATGGTGAGCGCGCCGTCCTCGCGCTTGCGGTCGATGCGGTCGGCCTTGGCGATCAGCGTGAAGTCGGTGCCCCTGAGCGCCATCTCGGCCCAGGTTTCGACCGCCGCCACCTCAAACGTCTCGGCGCGCTTTGCTTCATGCGCCACAAACCATTCGGCGATGCGCACGAAACGCGGCCACCAGAAGGCGTGAACGGCAGGCTGGGTCGCGACCGTATCGAACACCCGCTTGCCCACCTCCAAAAGCCGGGTAAGACCCGCGGGGCCGGTGACAGGGCCATCTTCTGAGAGGAAAATCTCCAGCGCTTCATGAAGCAGCGTGCCCTTCTTGGCAGCGTTCGGCTTGTCATCCACGGGGTCGAGCGGGCGAAGGCCCAAGACCTTCTGGGCGTAAAGACCGTAGGGGTCCCGCATCCAGTTTTCGACCTGGGTGACGGAGAGCTTTTTCGGGCGCGCAGCCAGCGGCGGGCGCGGCGCGGGCGGTTTCACCGGGGCCGGGCGCTCAGCGCTGATCAGGCTTTCCGCCCAGGCGAGGTAGCGGTCCGCACGCGGGAGCGACCGGCCTGCCAAGGCTTCGAGGCGGAACCACCAGCGGCTCGGCACCGTGGGCGAGCCGTCCACCTTTTCCGCCCGGGTCAGCACCACATCAGGGGCGGAGGCGGCGAGCACGAAATCATGCGCCGACTGGCCGATCCGGCGTTCGAGCGGCTTGAGCCCGAAGGCATGGCGCATCGGCCGGTTCATCCAGGGGTCCGGCTTGATCTCCATGGGCCAGGTGCCTTCATTGAGATCGCCGAGGATCATCAGGTCCGCGCGCTGCAAGCGGGCTTCCAAGGGCGACCAGATATTGAGGCGCGGGTGACGGCCCCAGCTTGGGCGGATCGTCACCTCGGCCAACAGTTCGGCAAACAGCGCGGCGTAACCTTCCGCCGCGACCGGGCCAAGGAGGCCGTCTGCCTCGGCGATCAGGTCACTGAGCGCGTTCGCAAGCGCGCCGCCGTCCTCGGCCTTCCAGATCAGGTCCTTGCCTTCATCCGCGTCCGTCGCCGCCAGCGCTTCGGCGGCGGTCAGGTGGGCTTTCAGAAGCTCGGCAAGCGGGGCTTTGGCCTCAAACGCAGCTTCAAACGGCGCCAGGGCCGCACAGGCCTTTTTGATGATGGCGAGGTCGGCGTCCGAAAAGTCGGCCTTCTTGTCTTTCGCCACCAGCCGCGCACGGGCGAGAAGGCCATCAAGGCCGCCCGCCGGCCGCACGCCTCGGAGGACAAAATGGTCGAACCGGCGCACGGCAGCAAGGAAATCCTCCCGCGTCTGCCCCACCGCCGTCAGCGGATGCTGGAAGAGCGCCAGCAAAGGCACCGGCGCGAAATTTTCGCCCGCCGCCGTGGCGATCAGCCCAAGGAAGCGTCCCGGCATGGTATTGAGAACCCGCGTACCGCCGGAATCGTCCACCTTGATGCCCCAGCGGCCGAGCGCCGCCTGCACATGGCGGGCGAGCTGCCGGTCCGGCGTGATGAGGGCCGCGGTACGCGCGGATGTCTCCAACGCCTCCCGCATCATGATGGCGATGGCGTCGGCTTCTTCCCGCCGCGTCGGGGCGACAAGCGTGGTCAAGCCCCGGAACAGCTCAGCATCCGGCAGGGCCTGATAGCCCATCGCCTGCCAGCTGTCGGTTTCCTGCGCGGGTAAAAGCGCATCGCGGATCAGCCGGGCGCGCACGGCTGGCGCCTGCATGCCCTCAGAACCGGTCCAGGGCTGCACCTCATGCCGGTTGACGCCCATGACATTCAGAAGCGCCTTCAGGGCCGCCTGCGGGTGGGTGACGCTGCTGGCCGCCGCCGACGGGTCATCGAAGCTGATGGCGTCCCACGCCGTATCGGAAAGGCCCTGGTCGAGCCCCGGCAGCACCACGGCGCCGTTTGGCAGGCGGGCGATAACGGAAAGAAGCTCGGCCGTCGCCGGGACCGAACCGGTGGAGCCCGCCGCGACGATCCGGCCCTTGGGCGGGTTGGCCTGCCAGCTTTCCGCCAGCATGCGAATGAGCCGATCCCGGCGCGCGGCCGGGTTCATCGCGCCCTCATCCGCCAGAATCTGCGGCCAGGTTTCGGAGACGATTTTCAGGAACTCAAGCGTAACATCCCAGTGGGCGGCAAGCTCGGTCGGCACCAGATCCTTGAGGCCTTCGAACGATTTGCCCTCGGTTTCCACCTGGTCCATCAGGCGGGCGAGCTCCCCCGCCAGCCGCCAGGCCTGCGCCGGGGCGACCGGCTTGTCACCGGGGCCAAGCGGCAGGCGTTCGACCTGGCGCATCAAAAGCGCCTGACGTCGGACCGGGTGGATGGCGGGCATGAGGCCCGAAAGGTCGAGCCCGAACCCGGCGCCGAGGAAGCTGATATCCTCATCCTCCACGTCGCCGATCGGCCGCATGACCGGCAGGATCATCGGCCGGTTGCCTGAGGCGCGCAGGAAGGCTTCACGCAGCGTCCGGCAGGCGCGTCGGTTCGGCAGCAGGATGGTGGTATCGACAAGCGGCGTAGCGCCCGCATCGGCCTGGGCGATGAGCCCGGTCGCAAGCGCATCCGCGAACGCGTCGGTCGCCGCGATGGTATAGACCGGCATCCGCGCGGCTGGCATCTGGGGCGCGCGCGTCATGCCGCCCCCAGGGCCTTCAGGCGCGCTTCAGCGGCTTCGATCGCTTCGGGCGTACCCACATGCATCCAGGCGCCGTCATGGAGGAGGCCGTAAAGCCGCCCCGCAGCGGCCGCTTGCTTGAAAATCAGCAGGTTCGACCAGGCGCCTTCGGGCATGTCACGGTAGAGCGTGGGCTTGACGATCATCACGCCCCCGAACATGACCGGAGCCTCTGGCGCTTCCCCCCGGAAGGTCAGCGGCACGGCTTTATCCGGCGTGACATCACACAGGAAATCACCCTTGCCGTCATAGCCAAGCGCATCTTCACGGGCGACGAGCAGGAGCAGGACATCCATTGTTTCGGATACGAAATGATCATGCATCCGCTTGAGCGCACTGTCCCCGGGGCCATCTGTCCAGAGCGCATCGCTGTTGATGACGAACACCGGGTCATCGCCCAGAAGCGGCAGCGCTTTCTTGACGCCGCCACCGGTTTCGAGGAGCGCGTTGCGTTCGTCGGATATGACGACACGGTCCCCCAGATGCGCTTCCATCTGGTCGGCCAGATGATGGATATTCACCACCGGCTTCTGAATGCCAGCTGCCTTCAGATGGTCGAGAATACGGTCGATCAGCGTGCGGCCCGCGACCGGCACCAGTGGCTTGGGCAGACGGTCCGACAGTGCGCGCATGCGTGTGCCCTTGCCAGCGGCCAGCACCATGGCTTTCATGTCCTGCAGCGCCTTCATGGCGCCAGCCCCTCAAGCCGGGGGACCCAAGCCGCATTGTCGCCTGAGACGACCACATGACGAACACCCTTCTCACCGATGGTGAAATCGAGCGACAGGGCGCCCTGCCACCAGTCAGCCGGCATCCGATCCGGCCATTCGATCAGGCAGATGGCGTCTTCGCGCGCTTCATCGAGGCCGAGTTCGTAGGCTTCCTCAGGCTCGGTCAGGCGGTAGAGGTCGGCGTGCCAGATCTCCCCGCCTTCGGGGTCGTCATAGGTTTGGACCAGCGTGAAGGTCGGGCTAGGGACTTCGGCCATATCGTCCGCAAGACGGGCGCGAATGAAGGCGCGGGCGAACGTGCTTTTCCCGGCCCCCAAGTCCCCGGTCAGCGCGACCAGGTCACCGGCCTGCAGACGCGCGGCAAGCCGGGCGGCAAGCGCCGCGGTCGCCTGTTCATCGGCACAGTCAATTTGCATACGGACGGTCGCAGCCATGGAGGCGGTTACTTCGGTTCTTTGCCAGCGGGGTGATGCCGCGGCAGGGTGAGGCTGAGAAGCAGGCCTTCGCTTTCAAACGGGTCGAGCACCAGGCTGCCATGATGGAGGCCCACAATACTGCGCACCAGCGCCAAATCAAGACCGGTCGCCCGCCGCCCGCCGGGGCTCGCGCCCATGGCGACGGTTTCGACAAGACGGTCGCGTTCCCGCGGGGTCAGGCCCGAATCGGCGTTCGAAATCGTCACCGTGACATCTTTCTTCCGGCCGGTGAGCGTGATGTCCAATTCGCCGCCGTAGCGCGCGAAATTCAGCATGGAGGAGACCATATTGTAGAAAGCCTGCCGAAGCCTGCGCTCGTCCGCCTCCACAAGTCCGGTCGGGACAGGGCAGCTGACCTTCAAGGACACATCGACCTTGCGGGCGAGTTCCTGTGCCAGGGTCGCCGCTTCCTTGAGCGCGGCTTCGACATCTACCTCGCCCAGTTCCACCCGGGCTTCGCCGGCTTCGATGACGGCGAGGTCAAGCACGTCTGCCACCAGGTCCTTGAGCGTACCCGCGGCGGACAGGATGTCCTTCACATAACTGCTTTGCTGGTCGTTGAGGTCCCCGAAGATTTTCTGGTCCAGAAGCTCGGTAAAGCCGATGATGGAGTTGAGCGGTGTCCTGAGTTCGTAGGACATGTTGGTGATGAACTCGCTCTTGAGCTTGTCGGCGGCTTCAAGCGCGTGGGAACGTTCACGCAGGGCCTGTTCGACCTTGAAACTGTCGGTCACGTCGCTTTGGGTCAGCATGACGCCGCCATCAGGCAGGGGCACGATGGTATAGTCGATCACCAGACCGTCGCCCCGGTACCAGCGGCCGGTCTTGTGTTTGCGGGCAGCAACCCAGCTTGCCAGGTTCTTTTTGAAATCCGGCTGGCCTTTCCCGACCTTCGGGGCCGGTTTGAGGTCCAGGCTTTTCACCAGCTCCGACAGGTGCGGGTTGCCGTCAAGCGCATCATCATCCAACCGCCACAGGCTTTGGAAGGCCGGGTTCGACAGCTGCAGCCGCCCGTTGGAGCCGAACACCGCGATACTTTCGCGCATGTTATCCAGGGTTTCCTGCTGCACGGCGATCAGCGTGTTGTAGGAGCGTTCAAGCGCCAGCTTGTCGGTGACATCCTCGAACAGAATCAGGAGACCACCCAAGGGATGCGGCTGGGTGACAACACGGTGGGCGGTGCCGTCCGGCAGGTGCCACATTTCCTCATAGGGCTCCAGAAGCGAGGTATAGTGCCTGAGCACGCTTTTCTTCCAGGCGGAGAAATCGGCCTGTTCAGGCAGGCGGCGCTTCTCACGCATGGCATCCAGAAGCTCACTATGGCGGATTTCGGAGGACAGCATGTCCTCGGACAGGTGCGACAGGCGGGCGAAGGCGCTGTTGTAGAAGCGGAGCGTCTGGCCCGGTCCGAAAATCGCCACTGGGCTTCTGAGCCGGTTGAGCGTCTCCGACTGGGCTTCGAGCACACGGCTCAGCTCATTCAGCGCTTCTTCCTCACCGGTGACATCGACCGCGATGCCCATGATGGTGCCGTCCTTCAGGGGCAGGTTGGTCAGCGAAAAGGCGCGGCGCTGGCCGTCGATCACGCCAAAGCGGCGCTCCCGCACGCGGGTGCCTTCCTCCCGCGCCTTGCGGGCGGCGCTTAGGCTGCCACGGTCGAACAGCTCCAGGCCACGGCCAACCACATCGGCGACACTATCGCCATCGACTGCATCGACATAAGCCTGGTTGACCTCAACCAGTTCATAATTTGGGCCGCGCACCCACACCGGGAACGGCACGCTGTTGAAGACGCGCGTCAGTTCCTTGAGCCTGAGCTCCAGCGCCCGTACGCCCTGGCGGCCCGCGCTTGCCGGGCGTTCCAGGCTTTCTTCCAGCCACAGGATGCAGCTGGGCCAGCGCGCGTCACCGACCGGCAGCCACTGGAGGTCGACGATCAGACGCGGACGGCCTTGTCCCCGGTCGATCACCAACGGGGTGGGCACATCGCCGCCCTTGTCGAGCCCGGTGCGTATTTCCGCCACCGTGCTTGCGGGCAGGCCGCCGCTGTCCGCCAGGTCATCCAGGGTGGCAGCCGACGGACGCCCCACCAGCATCAGCGTGCCGGCGTCAGCCTGAAGCCGCCCGTCCGGCCACAGCCAGATCGGATGCCGATGGTCGGTGCGGATCATGGAATCGAGGAAATCGGCCAAGTCCTGCAGGCCCTGCGCCCGGTCGGTCATCCGGCCCGCGCGCCAAAGCGCATAGAGGCCGAGCGACGCCCAGGCGACCGCAGCCAGCACCGCGGCGATCCAGTACCAAGGATGAACGCCTATATCCACCGTCACCTGCCGTGTGTCTCCCCCGAAGCGGCCAGATAGATGGCCTGCTAAATGGCCAGGAAAATGTCAGGAAAAAGTTTAGCCCGGCAGGGCCGGGCTAGACAAGGTATGCTTTTGTTTTCAAGCGGCCAGCAGCTTACAGGCCGAACTCCGCCTTGAGCGCGTCGACAAGATCGAGCTTTTCCCACGAAAAGCCGCCATCGTCGGTCGGCTTGCGGCCGAAGTGACCGTAGGACGAGGTGCGGGTATAGATCGGCTTGTTGAGCTGAAGATGCTCCCGGATGCCACGCGGGCTCAGGTTCACCATCTGCTGCAACACGTCCGACAGACGCGCCGGATCGATATTATGCTCACCGCCCCAGAGGTCGACATAGACCGCGAGCGGCTTGGAAACGCCGATGGCGTAAGCAAGCTGGATGGTGCAGTTGGAGCTGATCCCCGCCGCCACAACGTTCTTGGCAAGGTAGCGCGCGGCATAAGCGGCCGAGCGGTCAACCTTGGTCGGGTCCTTACCGGAGAAGGCACCGCCACCATGCGGGGCAGCCCCGCCGTAGGTGTCGACGATGATCTTGCGGCCCGTGAGGCCCGCGTCACCGTCCGGCCCGCCGATGATGAACTGGCCCGTCGGGTTCACATAGAACTCATCCTCGGGGCACATCCAACCTTCAGGCAGGACGCCTTCAACATGCCCGCGCACCAGTTCCTTCAGGTCATCCTGGCTGATGGCGGCGTTATGCTGGGTCGAGACCACAACGCTGGTGGCACCAACCGGGCGGCCGTTCACATAGCGGAGGGTCACCTGGCTTTTGGCATCCGGCTCCAGCATCGGCGCCGTACCCGAATGACGGGCTTCGGCCATCGATTTCAGGATACGGTGCGCATAGTCGATCGGGGCCGGCATGTAGCTTTCGGTCTCGTCACAGGCATAGCCGAACATGATGCCCTGGTCGCCAGCGCCTTCATCCTTGTTGCCCGCGGCGTCAACGCCCATGGCAATGTCAGCCGACTGTTCGTGCAGGTAATTCTGGAAATCCGCTGTCTTCCAGTGGAAGCCTTCCTGCTCGTAGCCGATATCGCGCACGGCCTGACGGGCAACGCGCTCGATATCGTCATGAGTGACGCTGTCGGGCCCGCGCACTTCACCAGCCACGATAATCCGGTTGGTGGTAACCATTGTTTCGGCCGCCACACGGGCTTCCGGCATTGCCCCCAGATACAGGTCGACAATGCTGTCGGAAATCCGGTCGGCCACCTTATCCGGGTGGCCTTCGGATACCGATTCACTGGTGAAGAGATAGTCTTTCATACGGCTGCCCTCCGAAGGACTGAATTAGTAACGGTAATGATCAGGCTTGAACGGGCCTTCGACCTTGAGGCCGAGATATTTGGCCTGCTCAGCGGAAAGCTGGGTCAGCTTCGCGCCCAGTTTGCCCAGGTGCAGCGTCGCCACTTTCTCATCCAGGTGCTTCGGCAGCACATAGACGTTCTTGTCGTAGTTCGCGTGGTTGTGCCACAGCTCGATCTGCGCCAGCACCTGGTTGGTGAAGCTGGCGGACATCACGAAGCTCGGGTGGCCGGTGGCGCAGCCGAGGTTCACGAGGCGGCCCTTGGCGAGCACGATCAGGCGCTTGCCGTCCGGGAAGATGACTTCATCGACCTGCGGCTTCACTTCTTCCCATTTGTAGTTGGAAAGCGACGCGATCTGGATCTCGCTGTCGAAGTGGCCGATGTTGCAGACGATGGCACGGTCTTTCATCTCGCGCATATGGTCGAGCGTGATGACGTCCTTGTTGCCGGTACAGGTGACGAAGATATCGCCCTGCGCCGCGGCGTCTTCCATCGTGGTAACTTCATAGCCTTCCATCGCGGCCTGCAGCGCGCAGATGGGGTCGATTTCAGTGACCATGACGCGCGCGCCCTGGCTCCGGAGCGATTCGGCCGAGCCCTTGCCCACGTCACCGTAGCCACAGACCACAGCAACCTTACCGGCAATCATCACGTCGGTCGCGCGCTTGACGCCGTCGACCAGGCTTTCGCGGCAGCCATAAAGGTTGTCGAACTTGGACTTGGTCACGCTGTCGTTGACGTTGATGGCCGGTACAGACAGGCGGCCTTCCTTGGCCATTTCGTAAAGACGCATCACACCGGTGGTGGTCTCTTCCGAGATACCCTTCACGCCGTCCATCAGCTCGGGATAATCATTGTGCATCATGACCGTGAGGTCGCCGCCATCATCGAGGATCATGTTCGGGACCCAGCCGTCCGGGCCTTTGATGGTCTGATGGATACACCAGTCGAACTCTTCCTCGGTCTCACCCTTCCAGGCGAAGACAGGCACGCCGGTCGCGGCAATCGCGGCCGCGGCATGATCCTGGGTCGAGAAGATGTTGCAGCTGGACCAGCGCACTTCAGCGCCAAGCGCCGTCAGCGTTTCGATCAGAACCGCAGTCTGGATGGTCATATGCAGGCAGCCAGCAATACGGGCGCCCTTGAGCGGCTGCTCTTCGCCGAATTCTTCACGGAGAGCCATCAGGCCCGGCATCTCGGTTTCAGCGATGTTGATTTCTTTCCGCCCCCAGTCGGCCAGCGAAATATCGGCTACTTTATAATCGGTCATGAGACATCCTGCTTATACTATAGGTACCTTTAGCGGCCCTTATAGCAGGCATCAAACGTAAGATAAAGATTTCTTTATATAGACAAGGGAAGGCGTTGCTGAAGCCTAGTCTTCTTCCCCGAACCTGTCGGAAACGAGCGCGCACAAGGCGTCGAGCGCGTCCCCGGCGGCGGGTCCTTCGGTGGAGATGATGATGGTTTCGCCCTTTGCCGCCCCCAGCATCATCAGCCCCATGATCGACGTGCCGACCACTTGGGTACCGTCCTTGGCGACATGGACGATGGCATCGAAGGTGCCTGCCTCGCGGGCGAACCGGGCGGAGGCGCGGGCATGAAGGCCACGGGTGTTGACGATGGTTACATCACGGGAAAAGCTACTGTCACTCATACCGCGCCGCCATCAGCCCCCAAGCACCTGGCTGGCGACATTGATATATTTGATCCCGGCTTCCTTGGCGGCTTCAACCGCTTCAGGCAGCGTGGCGCCCTGGCGGACGCTGGCAAGCTTGATCAGCATCGGCAGGTTGATCCCGGCGATGACCTCGACCCGGTCCTTTTCCAGAAGCGAAATGGCGAGGTTTGAGGGTGTGCCGCCGAACATGTCGGTCAGCAGCACGACGCCCTGGCCGCTGTCGACCTCATTGACGGCATCCATGATTTCACGGCGGCGGCGTTCCATATCGTCATCGGGGCCGATACAAATCGCCCGGATCTGATCCTGCCCGCCAACGACATGTTCGGTCGCTGCGACGAATTCTTCCGCCAGCCGGCCGTGCGTTACCAACACCATGCCAATCATCTTAGTCGTCTCTCCCTCAGCATCAGACCCCTTCAGCGGCCTTCGTCACCGCTAAGCTCCCTGTGGTACAGGTTGACGGCCAACCCGTCCAGCGCCATTTGCGGGGCAAGGGTTTCGACCATCGTTACAGACCGATGTTTGCCGCCCGTGCAGCCAAAAGCAAGCGTCAGGTATGATTTTCCCTCCGCCTGGTAGCGCGGCAGCAAAAAGCCGAGAAGGTCCGTGACCTTATCGACAAAGGGACCGAAGGCTTCATCGGCGCGCACATAGTTGGCGACAGCCTCTTCCCTGCCCGTGAGCGGCTTCAAGTCAGGCACATAATGCGGGTTCCTGAGAAAGCGCACATCAAAGACCAGATCGGCGTCCCGGGGCACGCCATTCGCGAATCCGAACGACATGAAGGTGACGATCATATCGGGGGACTGGTGCGCGGCAAACCGGCTGAGGACCACCCGGCGGGTTTCCGCCCCCGTGCGCGTGCTGGTGTCGATAAGGCCGTCAATCACCGGGCGGATCGCCGCCATCAGGTCCCGCTCCTGGCGTATGGCTGCCCTGAGCAGCTTGCCCTCCCCCAGCGGATGCACCCGGCGGGTTTCCGAAAAGCGCTTCATCAGCACATCGTCGGCCGCATCCATGAACAGCACATGCAGATGAATGTCCGGGCGTGTCCTCAGGCCCTGAACGGCTTCGGTAAACTGGCCAGGCGAGAAATGCAGGGTGCGGGAATCGATCCCGACCGCGATCGGCCGCCTGTCGTCACCGGTCATCATTTCGTTCAGAAGGTCGGACAGAAGCGTCAGCGGCAGATTGTCGATAACCTGGTAGCCGATATCCTCGAACGCATTGAGCGCGGAGGATTTGCCCGCGCCCGAAAGCCCCGTGACGATCACAAGCTGGCGCCTGCCGTCTTCAGCCGGGTCAGCTATCGGTGTCTCGGTCATTGTCGCCCTCACTTGCAATCCATTCAGGGTGGGTGAGCGCCAACTCTATTTTATTCGGGGTGGAAACTTCAAACGCATTCAACCGTACAAGCGGCAGATCGACCCCACAAAGGCTGAACTGTTGCTTTTCAGGCAGGCGGGGCACATCGGAAGCGGCGGCTAGCTCAACCACCAGGGAGAGCGGGATATCATGAACATAGGGCATGGGCACGATACCGAGCCCCCGGATCTCCATCAGCCCCGCCAACCGCGCAGGCGGCGTGGCATGGATAAGGCCGTCCCGCACCTCAACCAGCACCTGGTCATCCGCAACCAGCTGCGCGCCACGGTCGATCAGCCTGAGCGCCAGGTCGGACTTGCCCGCGCCCGACGGGCCGATCAGCAGGATGCCCGCGCCAGAGCGCGCAATCACAGTGCCATGAAGGGAGGGCAGGCCGGACATGGCTTAGTCCTCCGCCGCAACCGGCAAGCCGGTCATGAAACGCGCGCCCAAGACATTGCCGTCCTCATCCAGCCGGTTTTCAGCCATGATCCAGCCGCCATGGGCTTCAATCACCTGTTTGGAAATGGCGAGCCCAAGCCCGGAATGACCGCCGAAGGCTTCGGTTTCCGGCCGTTCGGAATAGAAGCGCCTGAACACTTTTTCTTCAGACCCCTCAGGCAGGCCCGGGCCGTCATCTTCCACCGCCAGTACAACGAAGCCTTCCCGGATGGCGAGGGTCACGCTCACGGTGCCGCCATCGGGGCTGAAGCTGACGGCATTATCGATGAAATTGCGCCAGACCTGGCCAAGCCGCGCCTCGATCCCCCGGACCATATAGACGCCGGGCACGCCTTCTTCGAACTGAAGGCTGATCCCCTCCGGCAACTGCGTGGTGCGGTAGGCATCCACCAAAACCGACAGCATATAGCCGAGGTCGATCGTCTCGGCCTCCCCCCTTGTCAGTTCGGCATCCAGGCGCGAGGCATCGGAAATGTCGGTGATCAGCCTGTCGATACGCTTCACATCCTCCTGCAGGATGGCAAACAGCTTGTCCCGCTGCTCGGGCTTGGTGGCAAGCGGCAGGGTATCGAGCGCGCTCCGCATCGACGACAGCGGGTTCTTGATTTCGTGGGCGACATCGGCCGCAAACTGTTCAACCGCGTCGATCTGGCGGTAGAGCGCGCGTGTCATGTCACTGAGCGAGCGGGACAGGTCGCCGATCTCATCCAGCCGTTCGGCGAATTCCGGAATGCTTTCCTCCCGCCCGATCCCGCGGCGGACGCGTTCAGCCGCGCGTGCCAGCACCCGGACCGGCCGCACAAGCGTGCGTCCCAGGAAGAAGGACAGGAGGATCGTCACCCCAAGCGCCCCGAAGAAGACCTTCAGGGTGACCATCTGTTCGGCGCGGACAATGGCGTCGATATCTTCGGTCTGCGCGGTCAGCAGCAGTGCCCCGAGGACGCGGCGGAACCGCTGCACGGGTGCCGCGATATTGATGACAAGCTTGCCGTCCTCCCGCTTCCTGAGCTGAACCGAAAGCGCGCCTGCCAGCGCTGACTGGACCTCGATGAAATCCTCCGCGCGCATGCCGGGGCGGTCGACATTTTCGGGCGCGTCTATCTTGCGGCTGATGCTGTCGAGGAACCGGTGCAGCGTTTCGCTGATGTCGTCCCTGAGGCTCGGTTCGGAATCGAGCCGGGGCAGCTCCTCCTCAATCAGGCGCTTGTCGCCCGCGAGAAAGCGGCTGTCGGCGATCATGCGGCCGTCGTTCGCGAACAGGCGCGCCCGGTTGTCGGTGGGCCCGACGAGACGGGTGATGATCTGGCGCGCGGGGGCAAGGTCGATCTCGGTCGCTTCCGGCCCGCCTGCCGCCGCTTCACCGAGGGCGCCTGCGATAATCTCGGCCTGTACCGTCAGTTCCTCAACCCGGGCATGGATCAGGTTCTGGCGAAACTGATTGAGGTAAAGCACCCCGCCCACCAGGATCAGAAGCGCGATGGCGTTGATCGCCATGATGCGGATCATCAAGGGCGACAGGCCGCGGGTATAATGGCGCGGCTGGTTGGCAGACGCGCTCCCCTCAGACAAGGAGGAGGAAGACCGGTCGCTTGTCGGGGTGTCTTTCACGGGCTCAGGCGTCTCGGTAACGGTAACCGACACCATAGAGGGTTTCGATGGCGGTGAAATCCTCGGCGACCGCGCGGAACTTCTTGCGCAGGCGCTTGATGTGGCTGTCGATCGTCCGATCGTCCACATAGACGTCGTCGGTATAGGCCGCGTCCATCAACTGGTCCCGGCTTTTGACGTGACCGGGGTGGAGTGCCAGCGTCTGCAGGATCAGGAACTCAGTCACCGTCAGCGTCACGTCCTTGCCGTCCCAGGTGACACGGTGGCGAAGCGGGTCCAGGACCAGCTTGCCGCGCATCAGGATTTCCTCCACCTCCTCAGTCGGGGTCGCTTCCGGCGCGCGCTTGTTCATTTCGACACGGCGCAGCAAAGCCCGGATCCGTTCGATCAGCAGCCGCTGGGAGAAGGGCTTGCCGATATAATCATCCGCGCCCATCCGGAGGCCGAGAAGCTGGTCGATCTCCTCATCCTTGGAGGTCAGGAAAATTACCGGCATGTCGGTGATTTCACGCAGCTTGCGCAAAAGCTCCATCCCGTCCATGCGGGGCATCTTGATATCGATGACGGCAAGGTCTGCGGGGTTGCCTTGAAGCGCATCCCACGCTTTCTGTCCGTCAGGGTACGTGCGCACACGGAAGCCTTCGGCCTCCAGCGCCATCGTCACCGACGTCAGGATATTCCGGTCGTCATCCACCAGGGCGATCGTTGCTGTCATGGGGCTCCCCTCTACCTCGTTGTTCTGTACCTTAAACCACCTCATTGCCACGGTTAAGAAGCATTTGCGACAAAATCGTGGCCGCGGCACGGCAACCGTAAGGCCCCCTGCTTTATAGAGAATTTCATAAGTCCCTGAAATGACAGCGCTATCAATTGATTTACGGTCAGAATCAAGTTGATTTTGGGGGCCATTTCCGCAAATTTAGCCGTCATTCCCGATCGCTCGACCGGGCAACAATATGACCGGACCCCAGATGCTTTTTAGCGGCAGGCAGGGCCCGGCGCTTAATGCTTTGCAAGCCACACGCAAAGCCGCCCCTAACTATCACTTGGAGGACAAGACGTTGCAAGTCTTTGGCGCCCGTCTGAGCAGTGTCGGCCTGGAAGACCAGGGTATTACCGGCACCGCTAATCAATACTGGAATCTCGATACTCCCCACCTTTATGAAGAAGCGATTCGCCGCGGCGAGGGCCAGATGGCCAAGCACGGCCCGCTCGTGGTCAAGACCGGCAAGCACACCGGCCGCGCGGCCAAGGACAAATTCACTGTCCGCGACGAAACCACCGAAGACACGGTCTGGTGGGGCAAGACCAACCAGCCCATGAGCCCGGAGCAATTCGAGACCATCTATCAGGCCTTCCTTGCCCACATGCAGGATAAGGACGTTTTCGTGCAGGACCTGTGGGGCGGTTCCGACCCCGAGCACCGGGTTGCCGTCCGCACCGTCGGTGAGCTGGCCTGGCACAGCCTTTTCTGCCGCACGCTGCTTGTCCGCCCGACCGAAGACGAACTGGCGACCATGGCGCCGCAGTTCACCATCATCAACCTGCCGAGCTTCAAAGCCGACCCCGCGACCATGGGCACCAATTCGGAAACCGTGATCGCCGTCAACTTCAAGCGCGGGCTGGTGCTGATCGGCGGCACGTCCTACGCCGGCGAGAACAAGAAATCGGTCTTCTCGATCCTCAACTATCTGCTGCCTGAGAAGGGCATCATGCCGATGCACTGCTCCGCCAACATCGGCCCGGAAGGCGACGTCGCCATCTTCTTCGGCCTTTCCGGCACCGGCAAGACCACGCTTTCGGCGGACAGCTCCCGTACGCTGATCGGTGATGACGAGCACGGCTGGTCGGACGACAGCGTCTTCAACTTCGAAGGCGGCTGCTACGCCAAGATGATCCGCCTGTCGGAAGAAGCCGAGCCGGAAATCCACGCCACCACCAAACGCTACGGCACCGTGCTTGAAAACGTGGTGATGGACGAGATGACCCGCGAACTGGACCTGGACGACGCCACGCTGGCCGAGAACACCCGCGGCGCTTACCCGATCCATTTCATTCCGAACACCTCGGAAGAAAACCGTGGCGGCAAGCCGAAGAACATCATCATGCTGACCGCCGACGCCTTCGGCGTGATGCCGCCGATCGCCCGGCTGACGCCTGAGCAAGCCATGTACCACTTCCTTTCGGGCTACACCGCCAAAGTGGCCGGCACCGAAATCGGCGTGAAGGAGCCGCAGGCGACCTTTTCGACCTGCTTCGGCGCCCCGTTCATGCCCCGGCACCCGAGCGTCTATGGCGACCTGCTCCGCAAGAAGATCGCGGAAGGCAGCGTCAACTGCTGGCTCGTCAACACCGGCTGGACCGGTGGTGTCTACGGCGTTGGCAGCCGGATGCCGATCAAGGCGACCCGTGCGCTGTTGCACGCCGCCCTCGACGGCAGCCTGAACAGCGCGCCCATGCGCATCGACCCGCACTTCGGCTTCGAAGTCCCCGAAGAAGTCGCCGGCGTGGATGCGACGATCCTGAACCCGCGCGAAACCTGGGCGGACAAGGACGCGTACGACGCCAAGGCCCAGCATCTTGTGGGTCTGTTCATCGAGAATTTCGACACGTTCGCCGACCATGTCGACGACGCTGTAATGGCCGCTGCGCCCAAAGTGGCATAAAACGGTTCAAATTCCGGAATGCAGAAAACGCGGAGGGCTCAACTCTCCGCGTTTTTCTTTGCCTATTCCGCCATCACCTCGTGCTTGAGGCGGATGCGGTCGTGGGCGGTGACGCCGAGGAGGCCGGCGATTTTGGCGAGGGCGTTTTCTTCGAAATTGTCGATCTGGTTGTCGGCGAAGGCGACACGCCACAGAAGCCGCACGATCTCCTGCCGGCCATCCTGGTCCAGCTCCCGCGTGACCGCACGGGTAAAGACATAGAGGCTGGCGGCGTCATCCTGTTCGCGCTCGGCCCGGGCGAGAATTTCGTCGGCGATATCGGATTCCAGATTGAACTGGTCCTCAAGGCAGCCGAGAAGCAGCGCGCGTTCATCGGCGGAGAAGTCGCCGTCAGCCTTGGAGACCTGCACGAGAAGGGCGGCGGTCGCGAGCGCGAGGCCGTCATGGTGGGAATGGTGTTTGGGCTTGAGACCAAGAAGGTGACTTACACGGTCAAACATCGGATATCCGTTTCTTATTCTTCGTAACTTGTCTTGTAGCAGACCACAGCGCCGGACCGAAGCCCCCACGCGGCAAAATGCATTCCCGGCGCGATAAAGCGCGGCTCAAACACCAACCGACAGCGCGAGCGTGCGGGAGATATGCGCGACCGGGCGGCCGGACTGCGCGGCCCAGGTATTGAACGCATCCTGCACGGCTTTCCACGCCGCCTTGGAGGTGGGTTCCTTTTCCACCACGCCTTCACGCACGAGCGCGGCGACCACATCCTTCGACATCACATAACCGTCCTTACCTAGAAAGCGCAGGAAATACTGCCCGGTGTGGCCGCCGAGGCGGCTGCCGCGTTTCTTCAGCATTTCAAGAAGTCCGGCCTGGTCCGTCACCGGCCAATCGGCGATGGCACCGGCCGCGCTGCCATACTCGTCCTCCAGGTCGCAGACCAGAATGGCATTGTCCCGGACCGACAATATCTTGGCGCCGTGGCGGACGATGCGGGTATCCTTCAGGAGGCTGTCCTGGTCGTCGTCGGACATGAATTTCCAGCGCACAGGCACGAAGCCTTCGAAGGCTTCCTCGAACCCCGGCCATTTCTTGTCGATGACTTTCCAGTTGAAGCCGGAATTGAACACCACCCGCGCCATGGTGGCGAGCACGCGGTCGTCGCTAAGCGCACGGATTTCATCTGCCGTCCTGAGCTCCGGCATCAGCGCTTCCACGGCGGCGTCCCCACCCTTACGCTCCGCCGCGATGGCCCAGATTTCATCGAATGTGCGCATCTCATGCTCCTCCACGCCGCTTATATTCTTGTATGCGCGCGATGCTAGCGCCGGGACCGGTTTGGGACAAGGGCACTGTTGCCCGGGCTGGCCGCTTGCATTTCGCGCGCACGCGCTTATTTATAAAGAAAATTATTTACAAATAAGCCTTGAAGGATGACAGCATGGACCTGAACCAAGTCACGCTCGGTGCCACCGACCTGGATGCCAGCATCGCTTTCTACCGCACCCTGGGCCTGAGGCTGATCGTGCATTCGAACGACCATTATGCCCGGTTCGAGCTGCCGAACGGCAAGGCCACCTTCTCCCTCCATAAGGTTGAGGGTGACAGCACCAATACTGGCACCGGCCTCGTCTATTTCGAAGTGCCGGACGTCGACGCCGAGGTGAAGCGCCTCGAAGCCGAGGGCATCCGTTTCGAGGCCCAGCCGACCGACCAGCGCTGGCTGTGGCGGGAAGCCTATCTGCGGGACCCCGCGGGCAACCGCCTCTGCCTGTATCATGCGGGCGAAAACCGGCGCTATCCGCCCTGGCGGCTGAAGGACTGATCCAAAGCGCCCGCAGGGCCAGAAAAGTCAGTCATGGACAGCGACCCTAAGCGTGCGCTAAACCATTGCCCCGCGCCGAGGTGGACTGTCCGCCCGGCTAGCAAAATTTTAATCCGGACCTGATATACTGAGCGCTATGGCAAACGACCATATCAAAAGCTTTGGATTTCCCCGCTGGGGCGAATACGGCCGCAACACGGACGCCGAGCCCGTTCGCATGTGCGACTATTCCGGCTGCACCGAACGCGGCGACCATCCGGCTCCCAAATCCCCCGGCACGCGCGAACGCTGGTATTTCTGCCGTCCGCACGCCGCGGAATATAACAAAAACTGGGATTTCTTCGCCGGCATGAGCGACGAAGAAGCCCGCCGCCACATGAATGACGCGAGCGAGTCGTCCGACGCATTCGCCAGCGCCCGCACCTTCGAATGGGGCGGCGCTGTGGGGGAGGACGGTTTCACCGCGAACGAGCATGCCGCCTATGACGCGCTGGAACTGGACCCCGGCGCCGGTGCCGATGCGGTCAAAAGCCAGTACCGCAAGCTTGCCAAGCTTTACCACCCGGACGCCAACCGGGGGGACCCGGCCGCCGCCGAACGCTTCCACGCGATCCAGATGGCTTACGACCTCCTCAAGGACAAATCCGCCTGAGGCCCAGCCTCACGCCGCATTCAGTGGTATGTTGAAACCCTGCTTGTAGGTATCGATGGCGACGATGGTCTGGAAACGGCCGATCGCCGGGTTCTTGAAAAACCATTTCCGCGTGATGCGGTCATAATCCTTCATATCCTTCACCGTCATGACCAGGATGAAATCGAACTCTCCGGTGACATAATAGCACTGCTGAACCTCCGGCACCTGAAGCATCTGCTGCTTGAAGGTTTCGATCGAGGTTTCACCCCCGCAGGAGAAATTCACCTGCACGATCAAAGTCGTCCGGCCGCCAAGGGCATCCGGGCACAGGATCGCCACTTCCTTGCGGATGGTGCCATTATCCCGAAGCGCCTTGATCCGGCGCTGGGTCGCGGCAGGCGACAGTCCGACCTTTGCTGCGATCACCTCAGCGGTCTGGCGGCTGTTTTCCTGCAAGCAATTCATGATCTTGATATCAAAACTATCGTGCTCAGTCATTAATTCTTTCCATTTTGGCTATTGATTATTTTTTTCACCTTACATGGTGAATTTTTCATATATTTTTATCACATATCCGATGTCTTTGCGAAGAATCAACACGCACGGCCACCTATATTTTTGTTTCCGACAGCAAGGAGACAAAAATGTCCAACGTCACCTCCAAAGACATGAAAACCGGCCTCGCCGCCGGGCTCGGTGCCGCCATCATCTGGGGCGGCTGGCCCATCGTCACCGCCCTTGGTGTCACGGGCGATTTCTCGCCTCTCATGATCGTGCTGCTCCGTTTCACCGTTGCCGGGCTGATCCTGCTGCCGTTCGCGTTTCGCGGACCCATGCGGCTCAAGGACTGGGGTCAGGCACTGGCGATGACGGCCGCTGCGGGCGCGGGCTATACGCTTACGGTCGCGGAAGGGCTGACCTATGCCCCCGCCGCCCATGCCGGGCTCCTGATCCCATCCGCTGTGATGGTCTTCAGCCTGATCGGCGGGCACTTTATCCTGGGTGACAGGATTAGCCGCAACAGGGCGCTTGGTGCTTTGTTCATCCTCGCAGGCATCGGCGGGCTCGCCCTCAGTGCGGCCGATCATGGAACATCCCTTCGGGGTGACCTGTTGTTCCTCATGGGTGGCCTGATGTGGGCCAGCTTCGGCTTGATGCTCAAGAAGTGGCAGGTCAATGCGCGGACTGCGACGGCCCGTATCTCGCTCATCTCCGCTATTCTTTTGCTGCCTGTCCTGGTGGCCCACTGGCCCGCGCTGATGGCGCTCCCCACGAAGGAGCTTGTCCTTCAGGCCGTTTGGCAGGGTGTGGTGTCCTCCATCGTCGCCGTGCTGCTGTTCGGCCGCGCCATCGCCACCCTCGGCACGGGCCGGGCTTCGGTTCTGAATACGGCCACACCGGCGGTCAGCCTTGTCCTCAGCATCCTGATCCTCGGCGCGCACCCAGGACCGGCAGAATGGCTGGGCCTCGCCTTCATCTTTACCGGCATGGTCACGGCCCTTGGCCTGAACGTCCGCAGCGCCTTCGCCGCCCTCAAACGCCGGACCAGCAGGAACCGCCCGATGACCCCCGTGCTGTGCACTGAGACCGACCAACCGCAATGATCTAACGGACCTCCATAGCTCTCACCCCAGAGGGCTCTCCCCCTGACCCGGACAGACGCCTCCCCGGCATCTTTCCGGGTTCTTTTTTGGGCCGGGCTCTTTTATCCCCCATAAATGAAAAACGGGAGGCCAGCTTTCACGCTCGGTCTCCCGTTTCAGTTTCACTTTGTCATCTCGGCGCATCGCCTTGCGGCTTTTACCGTGTGCGCCACCCTTGCGGAGGACTGCGGCGGCTTTCACCACCGGGTTCCGCACGGTGACGCGGCTGGACGTCTTGCCCATGTCGCTTCTCCTTTGCGGTCATCCGGCCCCTATGGCCGGGGAAGCGTTATAGCATGAGACGCGCTTTCAGTCAGGCGGTTTCAGCACGCCAGCCGTAAGCGGGCATCAATGGATGATCAAGCGGTGCGCGGGCGCCTTCCGGTGCCGGGACGGGAACGGACTGGACCGTATGGAGGGGCACATGCCCCGCCCAGACGGGCCAGTCCGCCTCCTCGCCATCCCCCGGGCCGGTCGCGCGCACCTTGGCGGCAGCATCGTCGATTTCCATCACCAGCATGGAGGTGGCCTTGCGCTCCTGATCCGTCATGGGCCGTAGCTGCTCCCAGCGCCCGGGGGCGAGCCGGTCGAAGAACAGTTTCATCTGGCGGTCGAACTCGGCGTCGTCTTCCACAAGCCCGGGCGTGCCGTAGCAGACGGCGGAGCGGTAATTGACGCTGGTGGAGAAGGCCGAACGCGCCAGCACCAGCCCGTCAAGCTGGGTCACGGTCACGCACGCCGGGTTGCCCGCCGCCAGGTGCCGGATCATCCGGCTGGCGGACGAGCCGTGCCAGTAAAGCCGGTTGCCTTCCCGCCAATGGCTGGTCGGGATGATATGGGGCTGGCCATCCATCTCGAAGCCGACATGGCACAGGAAGTGGCTGTCCAAAATGGCATAGACCGTGTCCCGGTCGTAGGTCGCGCGCTTGTGGCCGCGCCGGACGCGGTTGCGGTCATGCCTTACAAAATCACTCATATATCTGGCCTTCATCCGTTTCAGAAGCTCTATGCTTGAGGGCCAGACTGGTGCATAATTGAACCTGTCAAAAGGTCCAATATTGTAAAATTTACAGGTCCAATTCCATGAAGGATATGGTTGCGTCACTCCTCACTCCCGGGCTGGACGCTGACGGCGATACCCCGCTTAACGAACAGCTGGCCCAATTGCTGCGGCATGCGGTGCTGAAGGGCCAATTGAGCGCGGGCGAACGCCTGCCAGCAAGCCGGGCCCTGGCCACGCGGCTCTCCCTTTCCCGCAATACCGTGCTGGCAGCCTATGACCAGTTGATCGCCGAAGGCTACCTGGAAACCCGGCAAGGGGCAGGCACCTTCATCACCGCCGACCTGCCGGACCAGTATCTGCAATTGGCCCCATCCGCCGACACTCCGGTCCGGGACCAGCGTTTCACGCCCAACCGGCCGCTTGCCGGCATGCCCGCGCTTGATGCCTTCCCCACCGCGCTGTGGGCGCGGATCGGCGGCAGTGTCTGGCGTCATGCCACCAAGGAGCATCTGCAGCATATGGACCCGGCCGGGTATCGCCCGCTCCGTTCGGCGATCGCCACCTACCTCCATGCCGCCCGCGGGGTGGTGGCGGACCCGGACCAGATCATCATCATCTCCGGCGTGCAACCGGGGCTGAGGCTTTTGGCGGAAAGCGTGGTGCCCGCGGACCGGGCCCTTGTTCTGGAAGACCCGGGCTATCCGGGCCTGAGCGCCGCGGTCTCCACGCTGCCCCACCCCAAGCGACACACGGGCGTCGATGCGGACGGTGCCATGGTGCCGGAGGGTGCGGCGGGTCTTCTGGTGGTCAGCCCCTCCCGCCAGTATCCGCTGGGGCAGACCATGCCGCTTAAAAGGCGGCTGGAGCTTCTCGATTGGGCGGCCCGGACCGGCGCGCTGATCCTGGAGGACGATTACGACAGCGAATTCCGCTATGCCGGACGGCCGGTGAGCTCCCTGCAAGGGCTGGATGGCGGCCAGCGCGTGATCTATGGCGGCAGCTTCTCGAAGGCGCTTTATATCGCGCTGAGGCTCGGTTACCTGGTGCTGCCGCATGAGCTGGTGGAGCGCGTGGTACGCCACCGCGCCGCGACCGAGGGCTTCCCCGCAATCGGCCCGCAGCTTCAACTGACCCGCTTTATTGAGGAAGGCCATTTCGCCCGCCACCTCAGGAACCTGCGCACTGTGCACCGGCACCGGCTCGCGCTGTTCCAGAAGGCTGCCGCACATCTGGGCGCCTATTTCGAGTTTGATAACACCGATGCCGGCCTGCATGTCACGGCGTTCCGGCGCCCGGCCTTGGCCCATATACCTGATACACAGCTGGCGCCCCTGGCCCATAAAGCTGGTATCGGCGCCGTGCCCCTGTCCGCCACCTACCGGGAAGCCACGCCCCGACATGGGCTTCTCTTCGGCTTCGCCAATATGCCGGACGGTGAAATCGATAACCGGCTCAAGAACTTGGCCAGCGCCATCCGCCAAGAAACAGGCTTTTAATCGGCCGCCCGGCATAGTAGCCTTGCGCGGACGCCTCCCTACAAGGGGGCGACACAGGGAGACTTGCATATGTTTGGGAAATTTTCGCTGGCGTTCCTGGCCGGCGTCATGGCTGTATCGACCGCGGCATCCGCCGACACCAGCTGGAGCTATTCAGGCAGCAACGGCCAGAAGGCCTGGGGTAGCCTGTCCCCCGCCTATGCCACGTGCGACGGCGGGGCCATGCAATCGCCCATCAATATCGAAGGCACGGAGCCCGCGATCCTGCACCAGCTGAAGACCGACTATCAGGTCGCGCCCCTGGTTCTGAAGAACAACCGCCATACCATTGTCATGAGCTATCCGAGCGGCAGCTGGCTGGACGTCGGCAACAAGCGCTACGAGCTCAAGAGCTTCCATTTCCATACCCCGGCTGAGCATACGGTCGTCGGCCTCAAGTTTCCGATGGAAATTCATTTCGTTCATCAGGCCAAGGACGGCAGCCTCGCTGTGGTCGCGGTTCTTGTCCGCGAAGGCAAAGAAAACCTCGCCGCCGAGGAGATCTGGCCCAACCTGCCGATCGAACCGGACCAGGCCATCGACCTGCCCAACATCAAGATCAATGCCCGCGACCTGATGCCGAACAACAAGACCTATTACCGCTATATGGGGTCGCTGACCACACCGCCCTGTACCGAGGGCGTCAACTGGTACGTGCTGAAGACCCCGATCGAGTTTTCCGCCAAACAGATCAACGCCATCAAGTCGATCATGGGGGAAAACGCCCGCAACCAGCAGCCCCGCAACAACCGGATCATCCTCGATGCGCAGCCTCACTAAGCTTAAAGCCGTCCTGGGCCTTGTGCCCCTCGCCATGCTGGCGGCCTGCGTCGGCGGCCCGTCTCCCAGCGCCATGGGGCCAGGCCCGACCCGTGCGGCATCGCCCGCGGTCCAGTCCGCTTTGTGCGAAGGCCGGGCAGACGATGCCATCAAGATCCTGTCCTCCGAGCCGCTCGCGGCCCCGTCCGACCAGTTCTATAAGGCGCTGGCCTATGAAACCGGCGGCCAGCCGATCGTCGCCCGCAAGCTGTATGCCGAGCTGATGAATGCCGGCTATCAGGGCAATGTTTCCCTGCGCTGCGGCAACGACTATCTGGCCAACGGCACGATCAGCGATGAAGCCGGACGCCACCTGGCGATGATCGCCCAGCAGCTTCAGGCCATGGATGTCGCGGCCGCACCCATGCCCACGCTTGGGAACGGCCTGCCGTCGATGAGCAGCATGACCAGCAGCCACCGGGCCACGGTCCGGCACACGAGCAGCCACGCCATGACGGTGACGCGGCCCGCGTCCCAGTCCCCGCTTGGGCGCTGGTTCGTGCATCTGGCCTCCTACCGGTCGCTGGAGCACGCGAAAGCAAACAAGCCGACGCTGGAGAAAATGTTCCCCGCGCTCGCCGGTATCCTGGACCAGTGGGAAGTGGACGTGCATGGCTTCGCCGTCAGGCTTGGTGTCCGGCTCAACGACCACCAGGAAGCCGAGAACCTGTGCCAAAGCATCAAGGCCCAAGGCCAATATTGCGCGGTCCTCGATACCCAGAAATAGCCGCGACCGGCCCCTCCCGCCGGAGCCCCTCCATTTTCAGGTGGCCGAGCCGCTTTCGTGGTCCTATGATGGCGCCCGATTCACACCCGCCGGCTGGGGAGGCGGGACCCAATGAAAATATGTAACAGGGGAGAACGGGTTACATGGCTGGATCATCACAACATGCTCAGTGGTCGTCACGCTGGGCATTCCTTATGGCCGCGGTGGGCAGTGCCGTCGGTTTGGGGAATATCTGGAAATTTCCATACGTAGCAGGCCAAGGAGGCGGTGGCGCCTTTGTCTTGGTCTATCTTATCTGCGCCTTCATGATCGGCGCACCGTGCCTGATCGCCGAGCTGTCGCTTGGCCGACGCGGGCAGATGTCGCCGGTTAACTCCATGACCAAGATCGCCTCGGAAGAAGGCCGTAGCAAAGCATGGAGCTTGCTCGGCTGGTCGGGCATCGTCGGCGCCTTTATCATCATCAGCTTCTATTCGCTGGTCGGTGGCTGGGTCCTTGCCTATATCGGCAAGGCTGCCATGGGCTTCACGGGCTGGACCGCAGCGACGTCGGAATCGACCTTCAATAGCTTTATTGCCGAACCGTTCGAGCCGATCGTCTACCACTTCCTGTTCATGGCCATCACCGTCGGCATCGTCGCACGCGGTGTGCAGGGCGGCCTTGAAAAAGCAGTTGAAGTCCTGATGCCGGCACTGTTCATCATCCTCATCTTGCTGGTGGTCTATTCCGGTGTCACCGGTAACTTCGACGCAGCGATCAAGTTCCTGTTCGAGCCGAATTTCCATAAGCTGACCGTCAACAACATACTCAGCGCCATGGGCCTCGCCTTCTTCTCGCTCTCGCTCGCGATGGGCTCGATGATGACCTACGGTTCCTACCTGCCGAAAAGCGTCAACATCCCACGCTCGGCCTTCATCATCACAGCCTCCGACAGCATGGTTGCCCTGCTGGCTGGCCTGGCGATCTTCCCGATCGTGTTCGGCTATCCGGGCCTTGAGGCTTCCAAAGGCCCGGGCCTGGTGTTCGTCACCCTGCCGATCGCCTTTGGCCAGATGCCGGGTGGCACCATTGTGGGGCCGCTTTTCTTCGCGCTTCTGGGCGTCGCAGCGATTACCAGTTCGATCTCGCTTCTGGAACCGGCTGTATCCTACATGGAAGAGCGCATGGGCTGGAACCGGATCAAGACCACGGCCACCATGGGCTTCGCGGCCTTCGCCCTCGGCATTTTCTCGTCGCTCGGCCAGGAAGGCAACGTGCTTGCCAATGTCCATATCTTCGGTCTCAGCATTATGGACCTGAAGGACTATATCGCCTCGAACATCCTGATGCCTATCGGCGCGATGTTCATGATGATTTTCGTCGGCTGGTTCGTCAGCCGCAAGGCGATGATGGAAGAGCTGGCAATCCAGGACAAGAGCTTCCGGGTCTGGTACTTCCTGGTGCGCTATGTGTGCCCGATCGCCATCGCCGTGATTTTCGCCAATATTATCTATGCGACGATCACCGGTTAAGGCTGCGACACTCATCAGACACACAAAAGGGGCCCACGTGGCCCCTTTTTCTTGCCCGGCGAAAAGCCCGCATCAGGCCTTTTCGGCAATATCCCGGATGCGTTCGACCATCGAGAACAGCCCGTTCGCCCGCATGGGCGACAGATGCGCGGACAGGCCGAGCTTGTCGAGGATGGCGCGGGCGTCGGTCGCCAGGATTTCCGCGGGCGTCTTGCCGGAAAAGATCAAGAGCATCAAGGCCACCAGGCCCTTGACGATATGAGCGTCACTGTCGCCGCGCAGCTGAATGCGGCCTTCGGCGTCCATTTCGGGGATGAGCCAGACCTGGCTTTGGCAACCGCGCACCTTGTAGGTGTCGGTCATTTCGCTGGCGTCGAGGGGCGGCAGCTTGCGGCCAAGGTCGATCACATAGCGGTAACGATCCTCCCAGTCGTCCAGAAACTCGAAGGTATCGATCACGTCTTCAAGGGTCGTATCCAGGGTGGCCATTCTCGCTTTTCGCTCCAACTTGCTTGACAGCGGGCGCCAGTGCCCAACTTAATGAAGGCAAGGTCTATCGGATCGGCAGCCTCAAGAAAAGGCCAAATCGCCGAGAGGCCAAACGCCTGACACGGGAAAAAGGGGAGGCCTTATGTCAGATCAGCCAACCGGGTATCCACGCCCGGCCTACGCCTGGTATATGGTGTTTCTGCTTCTGATCATCTACACTTTTTCCTTCATCGACAGGCAGATCCTCGGCCTTCTCGGCCCTTCAATCAAAGCCGACTTCAAGATCAGCGATACCGAATTCGGGGTGCTGACAGGCTATGCCTTCGCGATCTTCTATACCGTCTTCGGGCTGTTCTGCGCCCGCATCGCCGACAGCAGAAGCCGCCGCGGGCTGATCACCGTCGGGCTTATTGTCTGGAGCATCATGACCGCCCTGGGCGCCTTCGCGCGGGACTTCATCCACCTGTTTCTCCTCCGGATCGGGGTTGGCGCGGGCGAAGCCACCCTGGCCCCCGCTGCCGGGTCGCTGCTGGCTGACAGTTTCCCGAAACATAGGCTTGCGACCGCGCTTTCGGTTTATTCCATGGGTATTCCCGTCGGGTCGGCCCTGGCCTTCATCGTCGGCGGCTGGGTGATCCAGATTGCCGCGCATATGCCGGACTGGACCGTTCCCGGCCTGGGGACCATCGGCCACTGGCAGAAGACCTTCGTCCTTGTCGGCCTGCCGGGGATTCTGCTCGCCCTCCTGATCGGAACGATCAAGGAACCGTCCCGCAAGGGCATGGTGGGGGCTGCCAAGGCTGTCCCGGTGTCGGAGGTTGCCCGCCACATGCTTAGCCGGTTCCGGGCTTATGCCGGTATCTGTTTCGGCATTTCGGCGGTGGCGATGCTCGGCTTCGGCACGCTCATGTTCCTCGCGCTTTTCTTCAACCGCTTCCATGGCCTGAACCCGGCCGAGGTCGGCAAGACCTTTGGCAGCATTGCCATCATCACCGGCCCCATGGGGCTGTTGCTCGGCGGCACGCTGGCCGACCGCCTGTTCCGCAAAGGTTATAAGGATGCCCATATCCGGGCCATGATCGTCGCCC
Organism: Kordiimonas marina; assembly: GCF_023006325.1. Taxonomy (GTDB): domain Bacteria; phylum Pseudomonadota; class Alphaproteobacteria; order Sphingomonadales; family Kordiimonadaceae; genus Kordiimonas; species Kordiimonas marina. Next base: position 258,163 of record NZ_JAINDF010000002.1, on the reverse strand, counting down.
CGCTTGGCTTCGCGATCCCGGCGATGACCCTGCCCTTCATCCAGGACACCCATGTGGTGTGGATGGTGCTGGCGGTCTCCAACCTGTTTCTGAACCTGCCTTCGGGTGTGGCCTTTGCCGGGCTTCATATCATCACCCCCAACCAGATGCGCGGGCAGGTGACGGCCTTCTATGTGCTGTGTACCAACATCATCGGCTACGGTTCCGGCCCTTGGCTCATCGGCTTTTTCACCGACCATGTCTTCGGTGATGAGATGAAGCTCAATTATTCCATGGCACTGGTGGCGGCGATTACCACGCCGCTGTGTCTTGGGCTTCTTCTGTGGGGCCGCAAGGCCTTCGCCAAGGCCGTGATCGCGGAAGAGGAACGGCTGGCTGAACAGTCTTAACCGGCCCAAGCCGGGCCTTCGGGAACACCGGCGCCGATATCGACCGCTTCGACCATGAAATATTTGGCGCCAAGCATCCGGAAGGCGCCGAAATTGCCATAGCCGGCAAGCCCCTGGATATCATTCCAGTACATGAATGTGTCTATCTTCCCGCTGGCATCCGCAATGGGCAGACAGATCGACTTGACCCGTATGTTAGAGGGCCGTTCGAACAGAATGTCCGCATCGCTGATGGCCCCGCACGGCTGGGTAATAACCAGGTCGAACCAGCGAAGAATATACTCATGGACTCGTGGATGCATAAGACTCAGGATGCTCTGACCGACGGGGTCCGACCCCATACGCTGATTGATGGCCGAGCCAAGTAGACGGAAACGATACTCGCCGTCCTCATTTTTCCGCACAAGCATAACATCGGTCAGGAGATCACCAAACGCCATGGGCTTGACGCTCGGCCATAAGGGCACGGTCTCTCCATCCCTGCGGAAAGATGCCCAGATATTAAAAAATTTGGAGAAATGGCCACCCGGCACATGCACCTCCTGCATGACATATTCGCGTTTACATGGCTGCCGCACCATACACCTGAGACCGCCAGCGAACATGGCGGCATACGCATTCGCACCTCAAGCTAGGTCCAAGATAGCCGACGTCATGTTAAAGAAGGCTAAACCAAAGTAAATATAGAGCCGTTTATCACCCCTGGGAGGGAGCTATGGGCGCGCCGGCATATTAGGCAGGTCCGGCAACCCGGCCCCGATATCAATGCCCGTGCATTCCAGGAAATATTCGCCTGCGCTGACCACACCGTCGAGCTGCTGTTCGCCCGGCTTCGGCTTCCTGGCCTGGTTGCCAAACAGATAATAATAGCCCTTACCGCCCTTGCCGCGGATCGGCAGGCCAAAGATACAGACCGACCGGTTCGGATCGTTCTTGTAGACCATGTCCAGCTCAGTGACCACGCCGCAGGCTTGGAAGGTCATGGCCTCAAACCAGTCCGTGAGGAATTCCTGAGCGTCTGGCAGGAAATAATCGAGAATATTGGTGCCGACAGGATTTGACGACATCCGGGTGCTGACCGCGGTTCCCATGACCCGGTATTCATACCGGCCCCGGTCCACGCGTTCGACCAACACGACATTCTCCAAATCCGACCCGAGCGCCATCGGATTGAACCGGTCGCGCGTCGGCACGACCTGGTCTTCGTCTCTTAATTTGTCCCACACCTTATAAATGGTGCGGAAGAGCGGGCTGCTCTCAATAATCTGATGCATAAATCCGTCCCCAACACAGACATTTACATACTATATGCGGGGACGATGTCAGGCAACTAGCAACACTGAAAAAGTGTCACAGTACCTATCTGGGCATTGGTTTCGGGGCATCCTTATGATCATAGCTTATGACCCGTTCCAGCCTCCAGCTGCCATCCACCTTTGCCCAAACATGGGCAAAGAGCGCGGTTTCGGTCAGCTGATCGGGCGCGCCCGGCGTCAGTTTGAAGAAGCGGTGGCTGCCCATCTCGAAAGCCCGGTTGGGGCCAAGCGGGTAAACCCGGAGGCTGCCGGGGATCAATTCCCGGCGGGAAAGAAAGTCCGTCCCGGCCTTCTGCTTCCGACAGTGGTCCCGGAAGTCCCGGATAAACTGGGCGCCGGACGTGGCAACGACGCCGTTGCGGTCATGGAAAAACTCCAGGTCGTCCGTCACCATAGTGGCAAGGGCATCAGGGTCGCACAGGTCGAATGAGACATGGAAAAGACGCAGGTCCGCCGCCCTGATCGCGTCATACAGGGGACCATGTGTGGCAGCAGCGCTTCCCATCGCCTCTGGCATGGTCACGCCCGGTCCTACATCTACCACCGGATCAGCATCTCCAGCTGCCGCGGGCACAGATATGGCAATCGCGGCCATCGCCACCGCCGGAACCGTATGAATGAATGACATCGCTTCCTCCTCGCTTATTTTTTCTAAAAAAGAGGACGGAGTTTCATGGTGAACTCCGTCCTTGGATTTTCTCTTTCTGGGAGAAAGGGAAATCTCGTTAAGACCTTCTCCTAGTCCTCGAGCGCTTTAAGCTCGCGTTCGAGGCGGAAACGCTTGCTGGTCATATAGGCTTCCATGTCCGCCGTGCGGCGTTCGATGTCACGGAAGCGGCGGCGGAGCTCAGCGGCGGTATAGTCCGGCGAGCGGCGCGTCTGACGCCAGAATTCTTCTTCCCGGTCGTCGGTGTAGAGGTCCTCCGGCTTGGGGTCGAGCGCGAAGCCGAGCACCAGATAGGCCAGGATCAGCCAGCCACCGGACATGAACACCCCGATGATGGCCAGGATGCGGATGGCGCGGACATTCATGCTGAAATAGTCGCTGAGGCCTGCGCAGACACCCATGACACGCCCGTGGCGCGGGTCCTTGTATAGCCGGGTCGGCCGTTTGTTAAAGTTTGTCATGATGACGGCTCCTCCAGTCGGGGATTTCATCGTCCAGAATGCGCTCCATCGTCCGCAGGCGTTCCTCCAGCCGGTCGGCTGAGGTACGCAGGTCACCGAGCGACGCTTCGTCTTCGGCCGAGATGCCCTTCATCTGTTTCCACTTGGTTATATAGTGAAAGATAATCCAGATCGGGGCGACGATAACCGCTAGCAGTATCGGCAGTACGTCCATGGCTTAGGCCTCCCTTTATTCTTCTTGTGGGGCGGCGCCGATTATTTCGACGCCGTCTTCTTTGGGGTGGCTTTCTTGGTTTTCGAGGCCGGAGCGCTGGCCGGAACCGAGGTGGATTTGCCGCCCTGGGCCTTCGCCTTCATGGCAGCCAGTTCCTTTTCGATATCGTCATCGGCTTCAAGAGCGCCGATCTGATCCGCCAGGTTTTCGGTACGGCCCATGCCGAGCGCCTCAGCCTCGCCTTCCATGCGGTCCAGCCGGTGTTCGACCTTCTCGAAACGCTCGAAGGCGTCATGGATGCGGTTGTCATACAGGTTCTTGCGTACGCGCACCTGATTGGAGACAGACTTGTGCCGCGCTTGAATGGACGCTTTCTTGGCCTGGGCCTCACGCAGCTTGGCTTCAAGCTTGATCACATCTTCTTCGTTGCGGGTCAGCGCATCTTCGATGTGCTTCAGCTCTTCCTCAAGATGGGCGGCCATATCGGCAACCTTGGCTTTCTCGATGAGCGCACCCTTGGCCAGGTCGTCGCGGCCCTTGGAGATAGCGAGCTCGGCCTTTTTCTCCCAGTCACGCTGGACGTGGGCAAGCTTGGTGATCCGGCGCTCGATATCCTTGCGGTCGGCGATGGTCTTGGCGGCACTCGAACGCACCTCGACAAGCGTGTCTTCCATTTCCTGGATGACCATGCGGATGATCTTGTCCGGATCTTCCGCCCGGTCGAGAATGGCGTTGATGTTCGAGTTAACGATGTCACTCAGTCGGGAAAAGATACCCATTTTTATTGTCCTTTCGATTTTTCCTCGCGTGTGTCCCGGGCTTTGTTAGCCATTTTTTTAGGACTGTCTCCCTTTTCAGGATGTCTCCCTGGGCGAATGGGCTTAGGCCTCTTTTTCGCTGGCCCGACCCCGGTTTTCCGGGTGCCGGGCCTAAGGTCAAGACTACATCAGACGGCGGCGACGAGCCTGGCGACGCTGGCGACGGCCGGCAAGCGGCAGACGCTCATCCGACGTGCGGGTCATGCCGAAGCAGGCAACGATCCCGTCGAATTCCCGGACCGAACCGTTCAAAACGGAAAGGGCGGGGGTCAGGTGCATCATCTTGTTCATCTCTTTAGTCCTTCAGTCTTGTTTCGCTGTCTTATTGTGACTGTCAGTCTTTGTGTCGCTGACATTTCCCTTATTTGCATCGGGTGTGCCAGTTTTTATAAAATTCGTAAGTCATTGATTTATTTATATTTTTATTTTTCACCTTGAATATTCACAATCTCAGCCTGATATTATTTACCATAATATGGTGAAAATTACTAAATAGTGGCACATGGCACGCACAAACGACCAGATCCTCGGCTCTTCCCCCGCCCTCCTCGACATGATGGACCAGATCAGCCGCGCCGCGCCCCTGGACCGGCCGATGCTGGTGATCGGCGAGCGCGGCACCGGTAAGGAGCTGATTGCCGCGCGCCTGCATTATCTGTCCAACCGCTGGAACCAGCCGTTCCAGAAGATGAACTGTGCCGCACTTGCCGAAACACTGCTGGAAAGTGAGCTGTTCGGTTACGAACCCGGTGCCTTCACCGGCGCAAGGGGCCGCCGCGCCGGCCGTTTTGAGGCCGCCGACACCGGCAGCCTGTTCCTTGATGAGATCGGCACCATGAGCATGGCGGCACAGGAAAAGCTGTTGCGCGTCATCGAATATGGCGAGTTCGAGCGCGTCGGCGGCAATGAGACCATCTCGGTCGATGTCCGGGTGATCGGCGCCACCAACATCGACCTGCCCGCTGCCGCTGAGCGCGGCACCTTCCGCCACGACCTGCTGGACCGGCTGGCGTTCGACGTCATCACCGTGCCGCCCCTCAGGGAACGGCCTGAGGACATTCCCGTGCTCGCCAACCATTTCGGCCGGGCGATGGCGCGGGAGCTGGAGTGGCTGCAATTTCCCGGCTTCAGCGATGACGCGCTTCAGGCCATGCTGGCCTACCATTGGCCCGGCAATGTGCGGGAACTCAAGAATGTGGTCGAACGCGCGCTCTATTGCGCCTGGGACGGCGAGGAGCCCGTCTCCCACATCGTGTTCGACCCGTTCGAAAGCCCCTTCCGCCCGAAAGCCGCCATCAAACCGGTAAAGGAAGAAAGCGCCGCGACCGGGACCCCCGCCCCCGTCACGCCTGCCCTGCCGACAGAACCGTTCGACCTGCGCAACGATGCCGCCGCTTATGAAAAGAAGCTCTATGAAACCGCGCTTGAAGCCTGCCGCTTCAACCAGCGCGCCGCCGCCGGTTACACCGGCCTCAGCTACGACCAGTTCCGCCATGGCCTCAGGAAGCATGGTCTCCTCTGATATGGCTTGATTGTTGGCTTCTGCCCGATCATAGTGCCGCCATGTCAGAGAAAGTCTTCATAGAGAAACGCAAACGCGGCCGCGCCGGAGCCATCGTCACCACGCGGCAGATTATCGTGCTCCTGGTGCTGGCGATCACGGTGTATGGCGGTTTCCGCTTCTGGGTCGGCAACCCTTATGCCGCCCTGTGTGGCGACGATTGCGGCTCGATGCACAGCCTCACCACCTGGATTCTCGGCTTTGCCATCCTTTTCGGCATCGTACTTGTCCTTGCGGCGATCGTCGGCATTCTGGCGGCGCTGTTCCGCCGCAGCCGCTCAAGCGCCTTCACCGACCGGCTCGACAAGGCACAGAAGCCCCCCAAAGAAGACGGCAAGAAAGACGGCCAGGCCTAAGGCCTCAGCCGTAAGGGGACCATTTCTTGTCCTTGTCCGGCAGTTCTTCATCCTCCGGTTCGGCGGATGCCAGCACGGGCACCTTCTCCTCACCGCGCTCAAGGATTTTATCGCCCACGGCAGTCGCCATGACGATCACAGCCAGCAGGTCGTAAAAATATTCGAAGGTACCGATATTCACGGTCAGCCCGCCAACCGCATAGCCGATGATGCTGAGCTGGATCGCGCCGCATAAGTCCCCGATCCAGCGCGTTTCCTCATGTCGCCGGAACCGCCTAGCCGCCGTTCCAGCCGCATAATAACCGGTAAAGATGATGGTGAGGAACAGGTACAGGCCGGTATAGCCATGTTCGCCGAGAACCTCGAAATAGATGGAGTGTGGCGCGCGCCCCTTATGGCCCGGCGGCAGGTAAAGCTCCAACGCCCTGGGCACATAGAAGACGTTGAAGCCACCGCCTTGCACCGGCCGGTCGTCCGCCAGGTTGGAGGAGAATTTCCACATGACCACCCGGCCGAGGAAGCTCGAATCCTCGGTGGCGTGCTCAGAGCTTTTGATCCGGTTCCTATAGCTGTCCGGCAGGAAGGCATATGCACCGATCGCGATCGGGATCAGAAGCGCCACCATGGCGATCTTACGCCGGGTCTTGAGAAGCATCATCGCCATCACGGCGGCAAGGGCCGCGAAACCACCGCGGGACTGGGTGCCGATCACCGACAGCATCACAAGCCCGGCCGCGCCCAGAAGCGGCATTTTCAGCTTCTCGATCGGCGGATACCGCCAGAGATAGAAAGCCAGCGGCACGGTCATCGCCATGGCCATGGCAAGCTGGTTGTTATCCTCCAGCATACCGCCGCCGCCCTGCACACGGCCGCTACCGCCGGTCATGATGGTATAAAGGCCACCCTTGATGCCGAAATAGCCCATGGACAGGGCAAGCACCCACACGAAAGCCTTGAGGCGGCTGGGCGACCGCATCACAGCCACCGACAGGGCCGCGAACAGCAGCGATTTGGAGAACTGGCTGAACTTGCCGAAGCTCTCCGATGGGTCCATCGCCAGCACCGTGGTCACGCACACCCACAGGAAATACATAACCAGGATAATGATGATCGGATGCGCGGGTATGCGCTGCTTTTCCTTGCTGAGGACAATCCCCAGTATGGTCGCCGCAGCGGCAAAGTTCAGGAACGGGAAGGTGCGCGCGAAGTCAAAAGTCTGCTGGTGCGGGTTCATGGTGGACACCCAGGACCACACAAGAATGCCGATATGGGGCTTGAACGCCATGATCGGCACCCACATGAAAATCAGCAATGAAACCAGAATACCGCGCATAAACCCCGTCTGCCCCTTCGGTTCGTCGGCGCTATACTGCCCGAAACCGTATGCCCCAAGCAAGCCAATCGCTTGACAGGGCCGATTTCGGCCATAGCATTCAGGAAACACAAAATTGGGAGAGGCTTGATGCGCTTGATTACTAGTATATGCGCCGTTTTCACACTGGCGGCCGCCGCCTGGACGACCTCCGCCTGGGCACAGGACGCGCCCGCGGCCCAGGACACCGCCGCAGCGCCAGCCATGGCCCCTGCCGACACCGTCGTCTGGGGCGGCGCCATCTATACGGCGGATGACAGCAACCCTGAGGCCGAAGCCGTGGCGATCAGCGGCGGCCGCTTCGTCTATGTCGGCAACAAGGCCGACGCGCAGGCGCTGGTGGGGCCGGATACCAAGGTCATCAACCTCAAAGGTGCCACGCTGTTCCCCGGCTTTGTTGACGCGCACGCGCACCTGGCCGGCATCGGCGAGCGCGAGCTGACGCTCAACCTCGAAGGCACCAAATCCATCGCCGAGCTGAAGACCAAAATCCTCGACTGGCGTACGGGCCACCCGTCCGACGTGCTGATCGGTCGCGGCTGGATCGAGACCGGCTGGCCCGAAGGCCGCTTCCCCACCCGCTGGGACCTGGATGATGTCATCCCCGATATTCCGGTGATCCTGGGCCGGGCTGACGGCCATGCGGTGGTGGCCAACAGCGCCGCCCTCAAGGCGGCTGGCATCGACGCCAGCACCAAACCGCCGTTCGGTGGCGAAATCCTCAAGAACAAGATGGGTGAGCCCACAGGCATGCTGATCGACGCGGCGCAAGGCCTGGTGCACGCGCTGATCCCGGCCGAGACGCCGGAGGCCCGTGCCAAGGCGCTCAAGACCGGCGCCGAGGTATACGCCCATTACGGCTGGACCGGGCTGCACAATATGTCCGTGCCCTGGACCGACGTGAAAATTCTGGAACGCGAAGCCGATGCGGGCGACGTGGGCATCCGTGTCTATAACGCCGTGATCCCGGAAGACGCGCACTATCTGTTCGAAGGCGGCATCAGCCGCAATGCCGACGGCCGCATCATCGCCCGCGCGATCAAATTCTATATGGATGGCGCGCTCGGCTCCCGCGGCGCGGCGCTTCTTCAGCCCTATTCGGACGCTGACACCAGCGGCCTGCTGGTATCGGAAAAAAGCGACGTGCTGCCGGTGATGGAACAGGCGCTCAAGATGGGCTTCCAGGTCTGCACCCACGCCATCGGTGACCGGGGCAACCGGCTGCTGCTGGACTGGTACCAGGAGGCCTTCAACGATGTGCCGGTGAGCGAGCGCAAGATCGCCAACCCGCGCTGGCGCGACGAACACAGCCAGATCATCAACCCCGCGGACATTCCGCGCTTCCACGCGCTGGGCATCATCCCGTCGATGCAGCCCTCGCACGCGATCGGGGACTTCCACTTCGCCCCGGCCCGCCTGGGGGAAGACCGCCTCAAAGGCGCTTACGCGTGGGAGACGCTGATCAAGGACGGTAACATCGTCCCCGGCGGCTCGGACGCGCCGGTCGAGCGCGGTGACCCGATGATCGAGTTTTACGCCGCCGTTTACCGCCATGACCTGAAGGGCTTCCAGGCGCCGGACTGGCACCCGGAGGAGGCTGTCACCCGCGCACAGGCCCTGAAGATGTTCACCCTGTGGCCGGCCTATGCCAGTTTCCAGGAAGATCACCTGGGCAGCATCACCGTGGGCAAGGATGCGGACCTTTCGGCCTTCAACATCAACCTGATGACCGTCGACCCCATGGAAATCCCCAAGGGCCACGCGGTGCTGACGATGGTGAAAGGCAAGGTGGTCTATGAGGCACCGGAAGAAGGTGCTGAGGCCCCTGCTGCGCAGCAAGCCCAAACGCCTATAAAACAAAACTCCCGGTCAAGGCCGGGAGCCTTCTATTGTAGTCGTGTAGGTATTGTGCTCTATTCGTCAACCAGTGAACCACACTGGCTACATCTTCTAGACGCCCACGGCGCATAGTATCCGTTTGCCCTCCAGAACAAGCTATTACCACAATGCGGACAACTGCCAATTTCCATGATCGCGAGATTGAGTCCCAATAAAAACACCAGAGAAATAAGTGGATACGGCCACGGCCACAAAAATGCGGAACCAATAAAAATCACCGGCGTCGCTAACGTCAGTAGATTTGCTTTAATGTCTGCTCTCATAGTTTATTCACTTCTCAAGAGGCCTCTGAAAACCGGCCACCGCAATTAATTTTCTGCTCTTTTTCGTCTGGAAACCAGTTGCCCGACGTACCCAGCTTCAGATTAAGGCCGGGAGCTTGTGACTGGGGAATTAGGCTTACTCCCAGAATGCCCAGAGGCAGTCACATCATAATTAACAACACCGAACTAACCCACCAAAATGCAGGGCCAGCACGCTTACCGAAAAAATATATGCAGGCCAAACCAAGGGCCAAAAGACCGTACACCGGAAATACATCTCCCCTCAAAGCACCGACCCCCAACAAAGTCCCCGCAGCCAATGCCAAATGCGTGGCTCGGTACTTATGGTTTGCGACATACCGCCCACCTCCCCAATAGAGAAGGATATGGATGAACGACATAATGAGGGCTGCAAATAAAAAACCCCAATTGGTGTCATTTGCCAGTCCCATGCATTTATCCAGAACCAGCAGAAAAGGGGAAATTGACCCGACTGGAGAAACCTTCTCAATTAGAGGGAATAGCAGGCAAAGGACGAGCCAAAACGCCAATACCTTTATACCCAATCTCTCCACACCTTTCCCTACACCGGTCACTTAGTGACTCTCCCCTGGCAAATATAAATTCAACATAGTCCAATATTCAGAAGTCGCAGCGTTTATCCAAACAAAAAGGGCCCCAAGCGGGGCCCTTTTCTATTGCTTCAGCAGTGAGCCTCTTACTCGGCCGCTTTTTTCTCGTCCTTGCCGTCATGGTCTTTGAACCAGGCGAGGATGTTGCCGACCTTCTGCACCAGGTTGCTGGGCTTGGCGGCGATATGGTGGCCGGACTGCGGGATGCGCACCATGACGGAATCGATGCCCTGAAGCTTAAGCGCTTCATAGAATTGCTCGGTCTCCGAATCCGGGGTGCGGTAATCCTCCTGGCCGACCATCATCATGGTCGGGGTCTTCACATTGCCGACGTAGGCGAGCGGCGAATGCTTCCAGTAGGTTTCCTGCGCGTTCCACGGCATGTCCGGGAACCAGTATTTGACGAAATAAGGGCTGAAGTCGGCGGTCAGCACGAAGCTGGTCCAGTTGATGACCGGCTTGACCACCACGGCCGCGCGGAAGCGGTTGGTGTGGCCGATGGTCCAGGCCGACAGCACACCGCCGCCGGAGCCACCGGTGATATAAAGCTGGTCGGTATCGATATAGCCCTGGCCGATCACCAGGTTCACCGCATCCATCAGGTCGTCATAGTCGTGCGACGGATAGTCATGATGGATCATGTTGGCGAACGCCGCGCCATACGAGGTGCTGCCGCGCGGGTTGACGTAAACGACCACATAGCCATGGGCGGCATAAAGCTGGTCCTCGGCGGCAAAATCCGGGCCGTAGGCCGCGTGCGGGCCGCCGTGGATTTCCAGAAGCAGCGGATATTTCTTCGATGGGTCGAAATCCACCGGCTTCATCAGCCAGGCTTCGATCGGCGTCTTGTCGACGGAGGAATCGAAATTCAGCTCCTCAACACCCGCCAGCTTCTTGTGGCCGAAGATGTCCTCGTTGAGCGCGGTGATCGGCGTTACGCGGCCGATCCGGTCCACAACCGCCAGGTCAGCCGGACGTTCGGTGCGGCCCAGCGTGAAGACGACACGGCCATCAGGGGCCGCGCGGAAATCACCGCTGGTGTAGGGACGGCCGAGCGACTGGCCGCCAACCTTGCCGGTGATCTTGCGGCCAGCACCTGCGAGCGTGACGTAGGACACATGGCGGGTGCCACGGTCGTCATAGCTATAGTAAAGGCCCTTGCCGTCCTTGCTCCATTGGAACTCGGCGATGGCACGGTCCAGGTCCGGCGTCAGCATATGTGGGTTGCTGCCGTCCGCGCCCATAACATAAAGCTGTTGGTTCTGGCTTTGCATCCCCTTGTCGTCGAAGCCGACATAGGCGATCAGACTGCCGTCCGGCGACACCTGTGGGCCTGCGTCCGGGCCCTTGCGGTGGGTGAGCTGCGTCAGCTTGCCGTCATCGATGCCCAGCGTGTAAATCTCGCTCTCAAGCGGGTTGAGCTGCCAGTTTTCGGAGCGGTTGACCGACAGGACGATGGTTTTACTGTCCGGCATCCAGGCCATCTGGCCGCCGTAGTTATAGTCCCCCTTGGTCACCTGCCGGGGCGTGCCGCCATCGGCGGGGACCACGAAAATCTGGGTATAGCCGTGCGGCAGATAGCCGACTTCGTTGATGCGGTAGGTGGCGCGATCGATCACCTGCGCGGGACCGGCCCACTTGGCGCCCTTGGGCTTCGCGGGCAGGGAGAAAAAGGTCTTCTGCTTCTTGGGCACAAACATGGTGAAGGCGATCTGGGTGCCGTCCGGCGACCAGGCCAGCGAGCTGGGACCAAACTGCAAGTCGGTTACCCGCGCGGTCTCCCCCGTGGCGAGCCAGCGGACATAGATCTGCGTCTTGCCTTCGACCGAGGACACATAAGCCATGCGCGTGCCGTCCGGCGAGAAACGCGGCATCCGGTAGTTGGCCTTGCCGGACAGGATCGGCTTATGGCCCTTGCCGTCGAGCCCCACAGTCCAGATGTTGGCGCGGGTGCTGTCGGTCATGATGTCCATGGAATTGCGCACATAGACGACCGATTTGCCGTCCGGCGTGATCCTTGGATCTGAGGCGTATTCGAGATTGAAGATATCCTGATAGTCGATTTTGGTGTCGTCGGCGACGGCCTTCAGGCTCATCGCCGCCAGGGCCACCATGAAAATGCCACGTAGGAACATCGTCATCCTCCCCCTTTGATTTGTTTATAATGCGTCCTACCAGAAGCCATGCCAACCGGCGCGGGGCAAGTAAAATTCCGGTGTACGCCCTGAAAATTTACTCCCGAACTGACCAGCCAGGCATTTTGGATAGCCTTTAACGCGCAAGGCTCCTATAGGTAGGGTAAGACGCGGGGGCCGACTGACGGAGACGGTATGACGGGCCAGATGGAAGAGCTGAAAAAGGAACGTGAGCGATTTGTCGCGTTTGCTTTTGCTGCGGCGGAAATCTTCTTTGAAATCGACAAGGACGGCCTGATCCTTTTCGAAGGCGGGGCCGTGGAACGCATCGGCGCCAAGCCGGGCGCCAGCCTTGTTGGCGGCAATATCTTTAACACAATCGACAGCGATGACCGCGACGTGTTCGCCGCCCTCCTCCTGCACCTGACCCACAAAGGCCGTATCGGGCCGATCCCGATCCGCTTTATCGCCGGCAGCGGCCGCAACCATGCCCTCAGGCTTTTTGCGCTCCGGATGCCGGACGCGGACGGCCGTATCTTCCTCGCGCTCCGTGCCGCACCGCTCGGCAGCAGCAGCCGCGATGACGGCATGGACCGGGAAACCGGCCTCCTGAGCCAGCAGACATTCATGGACCTTGCCTCTCGCACGATGAAAGAGAACCCGGCAGGCAACAATCTCTATATGACTGCGGTTGAGGTGGAAGGGCTGGATGAAGCCCGCCAGAAGTTCGGCCCGCAATATATGCGCGCCCTCCTCCACCGCGTTGCCGCCCACCTCAAGACCCTGTCCGTGGACGGGGAGCTCGCGGGCCAGATCGGCGACCGGCATTTCGCCTTCCTGCACCGGGCCAAGGCCGACGGCAGCATCCTGGGCGACAGTCTCGGCAAGGTGGATGAGAATGTCCGGCTCAAGACCGCCTATTCCACGTTGGCATCCGACACCCAGCAGATTTCGGAAGACCAGGTCCTGCGGACGCTTTCCTATATTCTCGCCAAATTCTGCGAAGACCCCGGCAGTGTCAGCTTCGACCGCCTGTCCGCCGCTTATGACGATATGGCAAGCGCCACACAGCGGCGCGTTTCCAGCATCCGTTCGATGATCGAGACCGGCACCTTCAAGATCGCCTTCCAGCCGGTGATGTCGCTGACCACCGGCGAGGTCCACCATAACGAAGTGCTGAGCCGGTTCGACGACGGCATACAGGACGGAACCCCGACCGAGATCATCCGCTTCGCCGAAGATGTCGGCATGATCGAGGAGTTCGACCTGGCGGTTTGCCGCAAGGCGACCGACTATATCCGCAAGATGAAAAAGCTGGGCACGCCGCTGAAGCTGGCGCTCAATATCTCCGGCCGGACGCTCGATAGCGGCCGTTATGTCGACCAGCTGGTAAAACTGCTGTCCCAGTCCAAGGATGTGTCCCGCTCCATCCTGTTGGAGCTGACGGAAACCACCGCGATCAAGAACCTGGATACCGTGCAGGGCATCCTCAATGACATCAAGGCGATGGGTTATCACCTCTGCCTGGATGATTTCGGGGCCGGGGCATCAGGCTATCAGTATCTGCGCGCCTTCAACGTCGATTATGTCAAGATCGACGGCTCCTACGTCGAGGGCATGGCCGAGCCCGAGTATTCGCCCACCTTCCTGTTGTCGATCGTGCGCCTGTGTGCGGACCTCGGCATCAAAACCATCGGTGAACATGTCGAAACCCAGTATCAGGCCGACTTCCTACGGTCACTCAATGTCGATTTCGGCCAGGGCTTCTATTTCGGCAAGCCCGACTTCAGCCCCAAAACCGAATAACCGTGAGATACCCCTGTGTCGCTTAGAATGAATATCGTCGGGCTTGTGGCGTCGCTTGTCGTGTGGCTGTTCGCCCGCTGGCGTGAGAAACGCACCAAGCTGGGGGAGGTACCGCTGATCCCCGCCTTTTATATCCAGTTCGCCGCCCTGGTGGCGTTCCTGGTCCTGACCGCGAACCTGATTTCGCTGGTGACCGGCATCAACTGGAAGTCCCCCACAGGCCACTGATGGCCTACTGATGATCTTCGGGCGCAGTTTCCACCTTGGGCGGAACGGTCTGGAACAGTTTCCACCCCAGTATCCGATAGGTCACAGCCCAGATGATGGAGTTGAAAAAGCGCCGCTTGCCACGCCGGCCCTGCGCGATGAAAACCCCCGACGGGTGCCTGTAGATATGCGGCATGACGCGCTCGCTTTCGAGCACCAGGATATCCTTGGCGGCCGTTGTCGTGAGGGTGGAACTGCGCCTTAAGGGTTCGCTGATCCGGCGCTTGCGCGGACGGCCTTTGCGGCGGCGCCAGGCCTTGAACCAGATCATCACCCCCCCGACCCCGATCAGCAGGATCAATCCGGCCATACCCAACATATAGACCCAGTTATAGCCCTGGGTCAGGTCCATACGGTCAACGGTTTCGCTGACAGCCTGCTTGACCGTCAGGCGGGAATCGCGGGCGAGCGCGCCATCGGCGGCAAAGCTGTAGATCACCGCATCCCGCCGGTCGAGCTCGCCAAGGATGCCATTCCCGCCATACACAGCCACATAGCCGTTCGACGCCACAGTCACACCATAAAGCGGGTCGCCGCTGCATTTGACCTTGATGTCGATGAGGTTGGCGCGGACGGTGAAGAGCTGATAATCGGTCACGCGCGTGCAGCGGAACCGGTAAATCTGGATCAGCTCGCCGAGCTTGAGCCCGACGGTTGCGGGCGGAACTTCGCGCTTGATATCACCATAGATATCAAGCCCCAGCTGGCGCGGGTCGTTCTGAAGGTCAAGACTTTGGGCGAAAACCGGCACGGCCCATAAGACCATTGCCGCTAGTACGCCTGATAGCTTCCAAAATGCCCGCATAAAGTGCCTGCTCCTGCTTTGGGCCATTGAAAGTCATTCATCGATTTGATGCAAGAGGCTAAGCCACGAATGCGGCACAAAAAAATGCGGAACCGCTATCGGGGGAGGACAGACGGTTCCGCGCGACACAGTCAGATCAAGGGAGCTATTGAGCTGTATCAGCAGCTTCTTTATACCCGAAGAGCTGTTAACAACGGGTAAACAAAAAAGCACCCTGATCTATTTTATTTCAAGTAACCGCCAAGATGAACTTGAAGATATAAAGAATTCACCGAACGGATTGAATTACCTCAGTTTTCGCGCATTTTAAGTGCGGCGATGAAGGCATCGTGCGGTATTTCGACCTTACCGTACATGCGCATACGCGCCTTACCCTTCTTCTGCTTCTCCAGAAGCTTCTTCTTCCGGGTGACGTCGCCGCCGTAACATTTGGCGGTCACGTCCTTGCGCATAGCGGAAATAGTCTCGCGGGCGATAACCTTGCCGCCGATCGCCGCCTGGATCGGGATCTTGAACAGTTGCCGCGGGATCAGGTCCTTGAGGCGTTCACACAGCGCGCGGCCACGGGCCTCAGCCTGGCTACGGTGTACAAGCATGGCAAGCGCGTCCACCGGCTCGGCATTGACAAGGATCGACATTTTCACCAGGTCGGATTCCACATAGCCCGCCAGCTCATAATCGAAGCTCGCATAGCCGCGGCTGACCGACTTCAGGCGGTCATAGAAATCATAGACCACTTCGTTGAGCGGCAGACGGTACTTGAGCATCGCCCGGTTACCGGCATAGGTCAGGTCATCCTGAATACCGCGCTTGTCTTCACAAAGCTTCAGGACCGCGCCGAGATAGTCATCCGGCACCAGGATTGTAGCGTTGATCCAGGGTTCCTCAATATGGTCGATCCGCACCACCTCAGGCATATCGGCCGGGTTATGCAGCTCGACCATCGTGCGGTCGGTCATATAGATTTTATAGATAACGCTGGGGCTGGTGGTGATGAGCTCCAGATCGAATTCCCGCCACAGGCGCTCCTGGATAATCTCCAGGTGCAGCATCCCAAGGAAGCCACAGCGGAAACCGAAGCCGAGCGCGGCCGAGCTTTCGGCCTCAAACTCGAAGCTGGCGTCATTGAGCCGAAGCTTCTGCAGCGCATCGCGCAGGCGCTCAAACTCGGACGAATCGGCCGGGAACAGACCGCAGAAGACCACCGACCGGCTGGGTTTGAAGCCCGGCAGTGCTTTGGCACACGGCTTTTTCGCATCCGTGATGGTATCGCCCACATGGGTGTCGGCCACTTCCTTGATCGAGGCGGTGATAAAGCCGATCTCGCCCGGGCCGAGTTCAGGTACCATGACGCCTTTCGGCGTGAAGACACCGACCCGGTCGATCTGGTGGTCGGTCCCTGCCGCCATCATCTTGACCAGTTGGCCCTTCTTGATGCTGCCGTCGATCACGCGCACAAGCACGACAACGCCGAGGTAGCTGTCATACCAGCTGTCAACCAGCATGGCCTTGAGGGGCGCATTCCTGTCGCCCTCAGGCGCCGGCAGGCGCGTCACAATGGCTTCCAGCACGTCGTCGATGCCAATGCCGGACTTGGCCGAACACAGCACGGCCTCCGACGCATCGAGCCCGATGACATCCTCGATCTGCTCGCGCACCTTTTCGGGCTCGGCTGCCGGCAGGTCGATCTTGTTGAGAACAGGCACGATCTCATGGTCGTTCTCGATCGCCTGATAGACGTTGGCCAGCGTCTGGGCCTCAACGCCCTGGCTAGCATCAACGATGAGAAGCGAGCCCTCGCACGCAGCAAGGCAGCGGCTGACCTCATAGGCGAAGTCGACGTGACCGGGCGTATCCATCAGATTGAGCACATAATGCTCACCGTCTTGGGCCTTATATTCCAGCCGCACGGTCTGCGCCTTGATGGTGATGCCGCGTTCGCGCTCGATATCCATCGAATCGAGGATCTGCGCCTTCATCTCCCGGTCGGTCAGCGCGCCAGTGGACTGAATAAGCCGGTCCGCCAGCGTCGACTTGCCATGGTCGATGTGGGCAATGATGGAAAAGTTGCGAATATTTTTAAGCTCGGTCATGGCCGTTCAGTTACTCGTTTCAAAAGCTGCTCCGCACACCGCCGGAACAAGAGAAGGACGGCACCAGTTGCCGCCCCCCGTTTTAATCAGTCGCCTCAGCGCCCGTCAGTAGGGCAGCACCCGGTCAGGCGGCCGGTGTTTGTCGACAAAGGCGCGGATATTGATCAGCACCTTTTCCCCCATCGCCACACGGGCCTCGATGGTGGCCGAGCCCATGTGCGGGGTCAGCACCACGTTATCGAGCTCCAGAAGCTTGGGGTTGATCTCGGGTTCGGCCTCGAACACGTCAAGGCCCGCGCCTGCAATACGGCCGACTTCGATGAGGTCGGCGAGCGCTTCTTCATCGATGATCTCACCGCGGGCGGTGTTGATGATCACGGCATGGGCCTGCAGCTTCTTCAACCGGTCCCGGTTCAGAAGATGATGGGTTTCTTCGGTCAGCGGACAGTTGACCGAGACGAAATCCATCCGCGTCAGCATCTGGTCCAGATCCTCCCAGAAGGTGGCTTCGAGATCGGTCTCCACCTCTTCCGGCAGGCGGGTCCGGTTATGGTAATGCACCGCCATGTTGAAGGCCTGGGCGCGGCGCGCGACCGCGCGGCCGATGCGGCCCATGCCGATGATGCCAAGGCGCTTACCCTGGATACGGTGGCCCATCAGGAAGGTAGGCGTCCAGCCGGTCCAGTCGCCTGCGCGCAGAATTTTCTCGCCTTCAAACAGGCGGCGCGGCACAGCAAGCAAAAGCGCCATCGTCAGGTCCGCTGTGTCTTCGGTCAGCACACCCGGCGTGTTGGTAACGGTGATGCCCTTCGCCTGCGCGGCGGCCAGGTCGATATGGTTGACCCCGACACCGAAGTTGGCAATCAGCTTCAGCTTGTCACCGGCCGCGGCAATGACGTCCGCATCGATCTTGTCCGTCACGGTGGGCACCAGCACGTCGGCATCCGCCACGGCGGCCTTCAGGGCCTCCTGGTCATACGGCTTGTCGGCAAGATTGAGGGACACATGGAACAGCTCTGCCATCCGGGTCTCAATAATGTCCGGCAGCTTACGCGTGACCACAACCTTGGGCCGGTTTCGGTTTCCTGTTTGACTCATGCGGTAAAATAACCTTTTCTGACGGGCGAAAAGGCTGCCCGGTTTCAGACTCAGGCTTCTGTACCAGAAGGTGGCGCCTCAATCAAACGCCAAGCGACGGGGGACATGCACAGATGCGGCGCTTTTTCAGCATTTTTTCACTGATCCTGACCTTTAGCCTACTCTCTAGCGTTAGCGCCCTGCCATCATCGGCCGCGACCACAGGGCCAAGCGGCGCACCGCTGCCACGCTATGTTTCGCTTCACGCCGAGAAGGCCTATATGCGCACAGGCCCCGGCCGCCAGTATCCGATCGAATGGGTCTATACCCTCAAGGGGCTACCGTTCGAGGTGGTGGACGAAGATGGCCCCTGGCGCCAGGTCAAGGATATCGACGGCGCTACCGGCTGGATTCACGTGACCCTACTGACCGGGCACCGGACCGCGATGATCACGGGCCGGATGCATAAGCTGTATGCCGACCCGGACCCACGCTCGCCCCTGCGCCTGACCGCGGACCCGGGGGTTATCGGGGACCTGCTCGCCTGCCAGGGTACTTGGTGCCGGCTTGAGATCGATGGCACCAAGGCCTGGACCGAGCGCAAGTACCTCTGGGGTGTCTTCCCGCGCGAAGAGTTCAAATAAGCGCGGAAATCCTGCATTCCTGATGGATTTCCACGCTTTTTCCCACAGACAAATATCGCTTATCTGAGCGTCAGATTATTTTGATTGACCGGTTTATATAAGTACTTACATAATTTCTTGCATAGTATGATGTAAGGATCCCCCCATGCAGTCGTCTAACGAGTTATATTTCGAACTGGGACTCGGCACGCGGATGCGCCGCCTCCTGGAAACCCTCAGCACCGATGCCGAACGGCTTTACGCAGAAGCCGGGATGGACTTCAAGGCCAGCTATTTCTATGTGGTCTATGCCCTGGCCGAGCGCGGTGCCATGCCGATCAGCGATATTGCCCGGCTCGCCGGTTTTTCCCATTCGGCCGTCAGCCAGACGGTGAAGAAGCTGATCAGTCTTGGTTATCTGGAGGCTGAGCCTGGTGATGACGCGCGCCAGAAGGTGATCGGCTTCACCGAAAAAGGCGCGGAAATCGTGAAGCGCAGCACCCCTTTGTGGGCAGCCCTCGAAGGTGCGGTCAAGGAAGCGGTCGAGGAAAGCGGCGCCGACATTCTGGCCGGCATCACCGGACTGGAGACAAGCCTTGCCAACAAGGGACTGTATGCCCGCGCCAGTGAGAAGTTGGCCGCGGGCCAGCCTGCGCCCTTCACCATTGAACCGTTTGACGTCAAATACCGGCAGGCTTTCTATGACCTCAATGTCGACTGGCTGAAGAAATATTTCGTCATCGAACCCATCGATGAAACCGTGCTCAGTGACCCCGAAAGCCAGATTCTCGCCAAGGGCGGCGAGATATTCTTCGCAATCCGGGACGGCCGGGCCGTCGGCACCGTGGCCTTGAAGCCGACCTCGGAAGGCGTGTTCGAGCTGACCAAGCTGGGCGTCGACCCCACGGCACAGGGCGGCGGCATGGGCCGGGCGCTGTGCGAGGAAGTCATCCGCCGGTTCGAGGCCCGCGGCGGCACGCTGCTGTTCCTCGAGACCAACACGGTCCTCAAGCCCGCGATCCGGCTGTATGAAACCCTGAATTTCGTCGCCAAGGAGCCGCCCGCGCCCAGCCCTTATGAGCGTGCCAACTATTATATGGAATGGGAGGGCCGCAATGCCGACCGCACGACCGAAGCAGCCTGAAGGCAGTCGCCTGGCCGGGCGCGGGACCGTCAGCCTTGTGCCGTACGCCCCTGTGCACCGCCAGGCCTTTCATGACCTTAACCTCGCCTGGCTTGAAAAATATTTCACAGTTGAGCCCGTGCATCTGAAGGTGCTCCGCGACCCGGAAGGGGAGATTATCGCCAAGGGCGGTGAGATTTTCTTCGCACTTCTGGACGGCAAGCCCGTCGGCACCGTTGCGGTACGCGCGGACGGCGGCGGCGCCTACGAGCTAACCAAGCTGGGCGTCGACCCTGCGGCGCAAGGCTATGGCATCGGCCGCAAACTGTGCCAAGCCGTCATCGACTGGTATAAGGCCCAGCCCGACGGTGTGCGTCTCTTTCTGGAAACCCACACCAAACTGAAGCCGGCGATGCATCTTTACGAGGCCCTGGACTTCAGGCTCACGAAAAACCCCGGTGCAGACGAGTATGAAGGCACCGATTGTTATATGGAGTGGCGACCATCATGACGGACTTGACCATAGAAAAAGCTGAAAGCACGGAAGACCTGGCCGCCGCCAAGGAAATCTTCCGCGCCTTTTCCGAGTGGCTGCCCATCGACCTTGGCTTCCAGGATTTTGAGGGTGAAATGGCGCGCTTCCCCGAAGGTTTCGTCCATGTGCTATTGGCCAAGCTGGACGGCAAACCCGTGGGCGCCGTCGCCCTCCGGGACCTCGGGGACGGCGTGTGCGAAATGAAGCGGCTTTATGTGCTGCCGGAAGCGCAAGGCACCGGCGCGGGCCGCAAGATTTGCGAGCGCCTGATGACGGACGCCAAAGCGTTCGGTTTCCAGACCATGCTGCTCGATAGCCTGGAACGGCTGGAGGCCGCCGTCGCGCTCTACCGCAAGCTCGGCTTCGAGGACATCGAGCCCTACAACTTCAACCCCGAAGCCGACGTGGTTTACATGAAGCGGGCGCTTGAAGACTTTTGAGGCCCGGAGCTAAGCAACAAAAAAGGCGGAGCCGAGGCCCCGCCTTTTTTGATTTCATGTTCGTGGCCGTTAGTCGCCGGTGACGATCCGGTCGACGAGCTGCTTCACTGTCGGGATGAAGCCGTTCGAATAGAAGGGGTCGCGCGCGAAGCGGAAGGCGTTGTGACCGGCGAAGACGAGGTTGTCGTCAATCGAGCCTTCGTGCGCCACATCATCCAGCGTCTTCTGGATACAGAAGCTGCGCGGGTCGGCCAGGCGGCCACTGCTGTTCTTTTCGTTGTCCGCCCAGGCCGAGAAGCGGCACTGGCTTAGACAGCCGACACAATCGGCCTGATCCTTGCGGATTTCGGCGCATTTTTCGGCGTCGACGAAAATGATGCTGTTGTCCGGGGTCTTGAGCGCGCGCTCATAGCCTTCACGGATCCAGGCTTCGGCTTTGCCCAGGTCTTCGCGGCGGACGATATAGGTCTTGCGGTCGACCGTCAGCTCAGCGTTGAAGTCCTCATCCTTCTCGGTGCGGAACTCGATCTGGCGCTCGTTGCGGCCCACCAGTTCACCCAGGAAGCGGTTCTTGATCGCCGACGAGAAAAAGCCGGTCGGGCTGAAGTTCTGCAGAAGCACGTCACCCGGTTTCAGGTCCATGAGCTTCTTCTTCCAGCGGTCGGAAATCGGGCTTTCCTTCGTTAAGAGCGGACGGGTACCGAACTGGAACATGATCGGGCCGAGCTCTTTATTGTCGATCCAGTCTTTCCATTCCTTCAGGTTCCACACGCCACCGGCCATGATGATCGGCACATGGTCGAGCCCGAGCGACCGCATGATCTTGCGGAGCTCAAGCACACGCGGGTACGGGTCCCCCGGCTTGGTCGGGTCTTCGGCGTTCGAGAGGCCGTTATGACCGCCGGCGAGCCACGGGTCTTCGTAAACGACACCGCCCAGAAGGTCGGCGACGTTTTTGTAAGCCCGCTTCCACAGCGCGTTGAACGCGCGGCCGGAAGATACGATCGGATAATAATGCACGCCGTATTTCTGGGCGAGCTCGGCAAGCTTATAAGGCATACCGGCGCCACAGGTCACACCGTGGATCATGCCGCGGGTCTTTTCCAAGACACCATGCAGGATGCGCTGGGCGCCGCCCAACTCCCACAGCATGTTGATATTTATGAAACCTTCACCGCGGGAAAGCTCCCACGCCTTGCGCACCTGGTCGATGGTGCCCCGGATCGAAAAGTCGATCATTTCCTCATGGCGCTCCCGGCGGGTGCGGCCATTGTAGATATGCGGGATAACATTGCCATGCTCGTCATACGCGTCGGTAATGACGGCGGACACGGTACCGATACCGCCTGCGCCAGCCCATGGGCCGGAGCTCGCACCGGTCGAAATGGCAACGCCCTTGCCGCCTTCAATAAGCGGCAGAACGTCCTTACCGGCCAGACGGATCGAATTCAGCGAAAAACTCATCAAACTCTCCCAATACACCCCCACCGAAATCCGGTCCCCTACGGGGTATTTTGCGCCCTTCCCTTAAAGGGCGAAACCGGCGTGACTTTACCACACGCCGGTTTCTTTTCAATTAATGCCGTAGCGTCAACTGCTCTTAGTCGCGCTTCGGACGGTCCTTCTTCGGCGGGCCGGATTTCGGCGGACGCGCATCCGGGATCTCTTCACCAGTTTCCTGGTTCACGACACGCATGGAGAGGCGAACCTTGCCACGGCCATCGATTTCGAGGCACTTCACGTAAACCTCGTCGCCTTCGTTGACGACATCGGTGACTTTTTCCACACGTTCTTCAACGAGTTCCGAGATATGGACGAGGCCATCGCGGCTGCCCATGAAGTTGACGAAGGCACCGAAGTCCATGATGCGGACAACCTTACCTTTATAGATCGCGCCAACTTCCGGCTCGGCCACAATGCCGAGGATCCAGTTTTTCGCCTGGTCGATCTTCGCAAGATCAGCCGATGCGATTTTGATCGTGCCATCGTCTTCGATGTCGATCTTGGCGCCAGTGGTTTCGACGATTTCGCGAATCACCTTACCACCCGTACCAATCACTTCACGGATCTTGTCGGTCGGGATCTTGATCGTCTCGATGCGCGGAGCGTGAGCCGACAGCTCTTCACGAGCCCCGGTCAGCGCTTTGCTCATCTCAGCGAGGATGTGCGCACGGCCACCGTTGGCCTGCTGGAGCGCGACTTCCATGATCTCTTTGGTGATGCCGTTGATCTTGATGTCCATCTGCAGTGCAGTGACACCCTTTTCGGTACCGGCAACCTTGAAGTCCATATCACCGAGGTGATCTTCGTCACCCAGGATGTCGGAGAGAACGGCGAAGTCGTCGCCTTCCTTGATCAGACCCATGGCGATACCGGAAACCGGACGCGTGATCGGCACACCGGCATCCATCATGGCAAGAGCCGAACCACAGACGGTCGCCATCGAGGACGAGCCGTTCGATTCGGTGATCTCGGACACGAGACGGATGGTGTAAGGGAATTCTTCCTTGGGAGGAAGAACCGCCTGAACCGCACGGAAAGCAAGCTTGCCGTGACCAATTTCGCGACGCCCAGGCGAGCCCATGCGACCACACTCACCGACCGAATAGGGCGGGAAGTTATAGTGCAGCATGAAGCCGGAGCGATAGCTGCCTTCAAGCGCATCGATGATCTGCTCGTCGTCACCGGTGCCGAGGGTGGCAACAACCATGCCCTGGGTTTCACCGCGGGTGAAGAGAGCCGACCCGTGGGTGCGCGGCAGAACGCCAACTTCGGAAACGATCGTACGGACTTCATCAAGGGCGCGGCCGTCAATACGCTTGCCGGTCTTGATGATGTTGCCGCGAACAATGTCGCTTTCGAGCTTCTTGAGGAGGCCGCCGACCAGCTGGTCAGTGATTTCCGCATCTTCCGCCATCATGTCGGCGAGGGCTTCGAAGACTTTGTCCTTGGCGGCCTTGATGCTGAGGACACGGTCCTGCTTCGCGGTAATGGCGTAAGCAGCACGCAGGTCGTCTTCCGCGATCTCGGCGATTTTCGCCTTGAGGTCCGTGTTGTCACGGCCTTCCGGCAGTTCCCACGGCTCATTGGCGGCAGCTTCGGCGAGGTCGATGATGGCATCGATAACCTTCTGCTGCTGCTCATGACCAAAGACAACGGCGCCGAGCATGACTTCCTCGGAAAGTTCCTTGGCCTGGCTTTCCACCATCAGCACGGCTTCGCGGGTACCCGCAACCGTGAGCTCAAGCTCGCTTTCCTTAAGTTCTTCAATGGTCGGGTTCAGGATGTATTCGCCATCCTTGTAACCAACCTTGGCACCGGCGATCGGGCCGAAGAACGGCAGACCGGACAGCGTCAGGGCGGCAGAAGCACCGATCATGGCAACGATGTCGGAATCGTTTTCCATGTCGTAGCTCATGACCGTGCAGACAACCTGCACTTCGTTTTTGAACCCATCCGGGAACAGCGGGCGGATCGGACGGTCGATAAGACGGCTCGTCAGCGTTTCCTTCTCGCTCGGACGGCCTTCACGCTTGAAGAAGCCACCCGGGATCTTGCCGGCTGCGTAGAATTTTTCCTGATAGTTTACCGTGAGCGGGAAGAAGTCCTGCCCAGGGCGCTGGGATTTGGCACCAACAACCGTACACAGCACGGTGGTGTCGCCATAGGTTGCCATAACGGCACCGCTTGCCTGACGGGCCACATGGCCGGTCTCAAGTACCAGGGTACGACCACCCCATTCGATTTCTTTGCGATGAATATTGAACATTTTCTAACCTTTCAGCAGCCAGACGGGTATCGCACTAACCTTGCCGTCTGACCCCGGCACACCCCCTATGGATATGCCCCGCTTTGCGAATAAACCCGGGCTCCCTCATTAAAGCCCAGGCGATGTGATTTCCTGACTTATCAGCAGAAGCCCTTCCGACCAATCGGTTCCGTGAAGTGCCCCCGGGAAAAGCAGGAGGGCCGGCTCCTTGGAACCGGCCCTGCTTTGAAGAACCTTACTTCCGAAGACCCAGGCGGCCAATCAGAGTCTGATAGCGCGCGCTGTCTTTGGCTTTCAGATAATCCAGCAGGCTACGCCGCTGGTTCACCAGCTTCAGAAGGCCACGGCGGGAGTGATTGTCCTTTTTGTGGTCTTTGAAGTGTTCGGTAAGGTTAACAATACGCTCAGTCAGGATAGCAACCTGTACTTCCGGCGAACCGGTGTCGCCTTCTTTGACGGCGTATTCGTTGATAACTTCTTGTTTGCGTTCCGCAGTAATCGACATCGATCTTCTCCTAAAAAAGATTACATATTGAAGACCCGCCTGGACCTAACCGTACCATCGATGTTTTCGGCAATCGCCAGAGGCGTATCACCATCCATCAGTACAATCGTACCAAGCTTGGCATCGGGTAGGTGGAGGGATTGTCCGCATCTGATGCGGTCTGCCTCCGGTACCGTCACGGCTACCGCCGGGATGTCGTCCAGCGCAGTCGTAAGCGGTAAAATTACGGCCCGAGCGCGCGCACTATGGCCTAAGTCACTGAGCAATGCCAGAGAAATCGATCCTTCAAGACCGAACGGACCAACGCGCAAACGCCTGAGCATAGTGATGTGACCATAGGTGCCGAGCCTGAGCGCAATGTCCCGTCCGAGCGAGCGCACATAGGTGCCTTTGCCGCAGCTCACATGGAAGGTGGTCTCACCTTTCTCGGCATCATGGCCTGTTACACTAAGTGATTGAATTTCAATATTTCTTGGCTTCAGTTCGACCGTTTCACCCTGGCGTGCGAGGGCATAGGCGCGCTTGCCGTCCACCTTGATGGCGCTGTAGGCGGGTGGAACCTGTTCGATGATGCCTGTAAATTCCGGCAGAACCGCGAGGATTTCCGCCCGATCGGGGACCCTGCCGCCATCGTGGATGACAGCGCCCTCAAGGTCGTCCGAATCGGTCGCTTTGCCCCACCCGACGGTGAAGGCGTATTCCTTCGTGGAATCGACAATATAGGGCATGGTTTTGGTGGCTTCGCCAAGCGCGATGGGCAGGATACCGCTGGCAAGCGGATCGAGCGTGCCGCCATGGCCGACCTTCTGCGCGTTGGTCACACGTTTGACCGTGCCGACCACCTTGGCGCTGGAGATACCAAGCGGCTTGTCGATGACCAGCCAGCCATCAACCTTTTCACCTTTACGCTTACGGGCCATGGCCTAGTCTTCATCGCCTTCTTGGGGCTCGTCGTGCTCGAGATCCCGGACCACACGCGGGTCCTTCAGAAGCGCCTCGATATGACTGGCTTCATCGAAGCTTTCGTCGATGAGGAACCTCAGCCGCGGCATATATTTCATGGTCACCGAGCGGCTCAATTGCCCGCGGATAAAGGTGGCATGATGGTTGAGCGCCTTCACGATCGCCCCCTCCTTGTCACCGCCGAGCGGCATGACAAAAATGGTCGCGTTCCGGAGGTCCGGGCTGACCCTGACTTCAGAGACCGTAATCGAAGCGGTATTCAGCGCCGGGTCCTGAACCTCGCCGCGGGTCAGGATAGCGGACATGGCGTGACGGATGTTCTCCCCCACGCGCAAGAGACGCAGGCTTGGCCCGCCCGCGCCTGAATGCTGAGACCTGGACATGATGTGCCCTCGTCTTTCCTGGAAAACCAGCGCCGCCTAGAGCGTGCGCTGGATTTCTTCGAGTTCGTAAACTTCAAGCACGTCACCGGCTTTGAAGTCATGGTAATTTTCGAACGTCAGACCACATTCCTGACCGGAATGGACTTCCTTGACGTCATCCTTGAAGCGGCGAAGGTTGTCGATCTCGCCTTCATAGATGATGACATCGTCGCGCAGGATACGGGCCTTGCAGTCGCGGCGGATATTGCCTTCGACCACGAAGCAGCCTGCGGCCTTGCCGGCCTTGCCAGCCTGGAAGGCATCGCGGATTTCGGCACGGCCAACGACATTCTCTTTGAATTCGGGGCCAAGCTCACCGGCCATCGCGGCTTTCACATCATCGATCAGGTTATAGATGACCGAATAATATTTGATGGTGATGCCCTCGGCTTCGGCAAGGTCACGCGCCTGCTTGTTCGGGCGGACGTTGAAGCCGATCACCAGGGCACCGGAAGCCTGCGCAAGCGCAATATCGGTTTCGGTGATACCGCCAACAGCCCCGTGGATCACGCGGCACTGGATGTCCTCGTTCCCGGCTTTGGCAAGCGCCTGGGTGATGGCTTCGACCGAGCCCTGAACGTCGCCTTTGACAACCACGTCGAACTGCATGAGGCCTTCATTCTCCTTCATCTGGGAGAAGATGGACTCCAGCGTCTTGGGTGCGGCGGCGGCGGCATGGCGCTTGTCACGCATGAGATCCTGGCGATACGCCGTGACTTCACGGGCACGCGCCTCGTTTTCAACGACGGCGAACTCATCACCAGCACCCGGCGTGCCATTGGCGCCCAGAACCTCTACCGGCTGGCTGGGGCCTGCTTCTTTCACCTGCTGGCCACGGTCGTTGACAAGCGCCCGCACACGGCCCCATTCCGGACCGGCGACGAAAATGTCACCCACCCGAAGGGTACCGCGCTGCACGAGCACGGTGGCCACAGGCCCGCGGCCCTTGTCCAGCTCGGCTTCGACAACGACGCCCTCGGCGGAGCGGTTCGGGTTGGCCTTCAGCTCAAGGATTTCAGCCTGAAGCGCGATGGCTTCTTTGAGCTTGTCGAGACCAGCACCGGTCTTGGCGGAAACTTCCACTTCCTGGGTATCACCCGAGAAGGTTTCGACCACAACTTCATGCTGCAGCAGTTCCTGGCGGACATGGTCCGGGTTGGCAGCCGGCTTGTCCATCTTGTTGATGGCAACAATCATCGGCACGCCAGCAGCCTTCGAGTGGTTGATGGCTTCGATCGTCTGCGGCATCACGCCGTCATCGGCTGCCACCACCAGAACCACGATATCGGTCACACTGGCACCGCGCGCCCGCATCTGCGTGAAGGCAGCGTGGCCCGGCGTGTCAAGGAAGGTGATCTTCTGATTGCCGACATCGACCTGATAGGCGCCGATATGCTGGGTAATGCCCCCGGCCTCACCCGACACCACGTCAGCTTTGCGGAGAGCATCGAGAAGCGAGGTTTTACCGTGGTCGACGTGGCCCATAACAGTCACGATCGGCGCGCGCGGCAGCAGATCCTCAGCCGCATCGGCCTCGCCCACCATGCCGATCTCAACGTCGGCCGCGCTCACGCGCTTCGGTGCATGGCCAAATTCGGTAACCACCAGCTCGGCGGTATCCTGGTCAAGCGTCTGGTTGATCGTCGCCATGACGCCGATACCCATCAGCGTCTTGATCACGCTGGTGGCTTTCTCGGCCATCCGGTTGGCAAGTTCCTGGACCGTGATGGCTTCAGGGATCGTGACCTCACGCGCCTGTTTGGGCTGGTTGTTGGCGTCCATACCATGGTTGCCGCGTTTCTTGGCCTGCGCCCGCTTGTAAGCTGCGAGCGAGCGCTGACGCGCTTCTTCGCCCTCAAGCGCACGGTTGAGGGTCAGGCGGCCAGAACGGCGGTCATCACCACGGCCACGACCACGGGCCGGGCGCTCCTGCTGTGCCGGGACGCCGGCCTTCTTGGTACGCTTGCCACCACGACGGCGGCCTTCTTCGTCCTGTTCGGTCGTCGTAGCCTGACGCGCCTCGCTCGCCTTCTTGAGCTGCACGGTACGGGCTTCAAGGTCGGCTTTCTTGCGGGCTTCCGCTTCGGCCTTTTCACGTACTTTCAGTTCGTCCGCAGCCTTCTTCTCGGCTTCGGCTTCGGCTTTGCGCTTGGCCTCTAACCCGGCCTTGCGCTTGGCATCTTCTTCCGCGCGCTTGCGGGCATCGGCTTCATCGTCATGGGCTGCGGCTTCCTGAGCCGCCGCTTCAGCCGCTTCGCGCTTCTTGCGCTCAGCGTCTTCCTTGGCACGGCGCTCGGCCTCTTCTTCGGCTCGGCGCTTTTCTTCCTCGGCACGACGATTGGCGTCTTCAAGCGCCTTCATGCGGGTTTCCTGCTCGGCGTTGGTCAGGCTCTGACCTGCGTCAGATGCCGGGCGCTTGGGCACATAAGTTTTCTGTTTCTGGGCCGGTCCGGTTTGTGGCGCAGCCGGGGTTTCACCCTTGGTCAGAACGCGCTTTTTCTTGCGTTCAACCACCACTGCCTTGCTGCGCCCATGGCTGAAGCTCTGACGTACCTGCCCGGTCTCAACACCTTTGTTGACACCCAGCGTACGTCCAGACAGCGTAAGTTTTTTCTCGTCGCTCATATTAACCTTCGTTCCCTTGTGCGTCACAAGTCAGTGGGGCAACCCCACGCATCATCATCAATCGGCCAACATCGGCCTCAAACTTATCGGCACCGCCGCTGTTCATCAGCAGCACATGCACAACATTATCCCGACCGAGCGCTTTCGAAAGCGCTTCCCGGTCAAACAGCGCTACCACGGGCACAGTATCGCCCACAGCGGCCTTCAATTTCCGGCGCCCGTCGTCGGCACCGTCGGTGGCGGCGAGCAGGAGGCGCGGCTTGCCCGCCCCTCTTTTCGCCAGCGCGGCTTTGATCTTGTCAAAGCCTGTCACCACGTGACCGGCGCGCTGTTCAAGCCCCAACCGGTCCAGAAGGCGCCTGACCAAAAGCCGGTCGATCTGCGCCGAAAGGTCCTCTGGCACCGCGCTCCGCGGAACCCCGGTCTTCAAGGACCGGCTAACCGCTTTCGCGAGCTGCCCCGAACTTACCGCCGCGTCAATCAGCGCCGCATCGGCACTGACCCATACACCGCGTCCCGGCAGACGGGCCGCCACATCCGGCACCAGGGTGCCATCAGGGTCAAGGACCAGCCGAACCAGACTTTCCTCTGCTTCGGCCTGCATTTTCAAGACGCACCGTCGTTCCCGCATGGTTACCCTGCCGATCTTCGGTGCGGGCCCCGGACCTTAGGCCCGAGGCTCTTCTTCCACGGCCGGTGCCTCAGCAGCCGGAGCGGCTTCAGTTTCAGCTTCAGTTTCAGCCGCAGCTTCCGCTTCAACATCACCTTCTTCCGCAGCTTCTTCGTTGCCGCCGAAAGCATCCTCAGCCGAAATCCAGCCCAGAGCCACACGTGCGGACATGATCATATCGCTGGCGACATCCTCTGCGAGAGAGAAGCCCTTCAGGATACCATCTTCCTTGCTCGTCAGCTCATCGGCGGCACAGCCGGCGAAGTCTTCAAGCGTCTTCACTTCGGCTTCACCGAGAGCAACCAGCATCTGCGGCGTCAGGCCTTCAACATCGGCGAGCGCGTCTTCAACGCCCAGCTCGACCCGGCGTTCATCAGCGGCACGGGCTTCGGCTTCCAGGAAGTCACGGGCACGACGCTGAAGTTCGGTCACCAGGTCTTCATCGAAGCCTTCGACGGACAGAAGTTCTTCCGGCTCGACATACGCGATTTCTTCAAGCTCGGTGAAGCCTTCAGCCACCAGGAGGTGCGCCAGCGTGTCATCGACATCGAGCGCTTCCATGAAGCGGCGGCTCTGCGCCATGAACTCTTCCTGACGGCGCTCCGATTCCTCGGCTTCCGTCATGATATCGATGGTCCAGCCGGTCAGTTGCGACGCCAGACGCACGTTCTGGCCGCGACGGCCGATGGCGAGCGAAAGCTGCTCATCCGGCACCACGACTTCAACCCGGGTACGTTCTTCATCCAGCACCACCTTGGTCACTTCGGCCGGCTGCAGTGCATTGACGATGAAGGAAGCCACATCGGGCGACCACGGAATAATGTCGATCTTCTCGCCCTGAAGCTCGTTCACAACAGCCTGCACGCGGCTGCCGCGCATCCCGACACAGGCACCGACCGGATCGATCGAGCTGTCATTCGAGATAACGGCGATCTTGGCGCGCGAACCCGGATCACGGGCGACCGAGCGAATCTCGATGATGCCATCATAGATTTCCGGCACTTCCTGCGCGAACAGGGAGGCCATGAATTCGGGGCGCGTCCGCGACATGAAAATCTGCGGGCCGCGGTTTTCCCGGCGGACTTCGTAAATGTAACCACGGATACGCTCGTTCTGGCGGATATGCTCCCGCGGGATAACCTGATCCCGGCGCATGATCGCCTCGGCTTTCCCGAGATCCACAATCACGTTGCCATATTCAACGCGCTTGACGATGCCGGTGATCACTTCACCGACACGGTCTTTATATTCGTCATACTGGCGCTGACGCTCAGCGTCGCGCACCTTCTGGACGATGACCTGCTTGGCGGTCTGGGCCGCGATACGGCCGAAGTCCATCGGCGGCAGGCTCGAGGCCAGATAGTCACCCACTTCGGCGTCCGGCTTGTCTTCGCGGGCGTCTTCGAGGCTGATTTCCACCGCCGGATTTTCGACGTCTTCAACCACTTCCAGAACGCGGAACAGGCGAATGTCGCCGGTGTTCTTGTCGATCTGGGCCCGGATTTCGTTTTCCGCACCATAGCGAGACCGCGCTGCTTTCTGGATGGCTTCTTCCATCGCCTCCAACACGATATCTTTATCAATCGCCTTCTCGCGGGCAACCATGTCCGCGATTTGCAGCAGTTCCAGCCTGTTTGCACTGACAGCAGGTGCCATTACATTCACTCCATTGCTTTTGAGGCACGGGACCAAGGCCCCCGGCGCCTGCCAAAAACTCTATTTTTCCGCCAGGACTTCCGCCTCGGCATCGTCATGGTTACGGGCCTGTTTCTGCACCGCTTCCAGAAGCTCATCCGTCAGGAGCAGCTTCGCCTTGGCAATATCATCAAAGTCCAGCGAAACTTCACCTTCGTCGGTATCCATCACCAGCGTCTTGCCATCGAAGGACAGCATACGCCCGCGGAACCGCCGGCGGCCATCGATCTGCGTACCGAGCTCGACCTTGGCGTCGAAGCCGACCCATTGTTCGAAATCCTTCGGCCGGGTCAGCGGCCGGTCGATACCGGGTGAACTGACTTCGAGGAGATATTCCCCCGGCAGTGGATCTTCGACATCGAGGATCAGCGATACTTCACGCGACAGGCGCGCACAGTCATCAACGCTCATGGTGCCGTCAGGCCGCTGGGCCATGATTTGCAGAGTCGGTTTCCGGCCACCGCCATAGGTGACCCGTACCAGTTCAAACCCCAGGGATTCGACGGTATTTTCAATGATCTCAGCAATCTGATTCGCGGCTTCGCTCACCAATCCAGTCCTTTCTGCTTCCGGCTCTTGCCGGGGCCAAAACGCTACACGGCCACAGTTCTTAGGGTATAGGCTATCGCAACAGTGGGCCTAAGCCCACTCCCGGAATAAAGACCAATACTCTAGGAGAAGCGGCATCTATATAACGCCTGTGGGCCGCTCGGGCAAGTGAAGAATTATAGGCACCGCCTGCCTTTGAGACGCCAAAGCCACATGGGCTTGCCGGGGTCTGAAGCGAGGACCGATTCGGTCCTTAGCCGCGGGGCACGCGCCGGAAGCGGAAATAGGTTGCCCGGCCTTCAAGCGCCTTGGCTTCATAGCGGGTTTCCGGCCAATCGTCCGGGCGGGTAAGCCAGTCTTCGGGGCCGTTCGCCAGCCATTCGAAATCGGTCCGGCCGCTCATCTGAAGCGCGGTCCATTCGCGGTAGATCGGATGGTCGGTGCCCACCCTGAATTCAGCCCCGTCCTTCATGATCCGCGCAAGATCATCCAGGTTATGGCGGCCAACGAACCGCCGGCGGGCATGGCGCGTCTTCGGCCATGGGTCCGGATGCAACAGGAAGACCCGGTCAACCGACGCGTCCGGCAGCTTCCAGATCACATGGCGGGCATCGTCGCCATAGATGCGGATATTCTGGATATCGTTATCCTCGATGTGCGCCAGAAGACCGGCCACACCGTTGAGGTACGGCTCACAGCCGATCAGGCCCACGTCCGGGTGCGCCTGGGCCTGCCAGGCCAGATGTTCGCCCTTGCCGAACCCGATCTCTAGCCATAGTTCTTTCTTCGGCGCGCCAAACAGCGCCGCCGGGTCGATCATGGTGTCGCCTTCAGGCACAGTGACAGAAAGGCGCGGCAACAGCTCATCCATCATGGACTGCTTGCGGCCCGACAGCGGCTTGCCCTTGCGGCGGCCGAAAAAGCGGCGCTCCGGGCCTACAAAGCCGGTCTTGTCTTCGGTGTTATTTTCAGGCGTATCGGTCATGGCCCGCCCTATAGCGCAAAGGCGGGCGCACGCAAAGGCTATTTTGCCTCTTCGGCGTCCTTGGAATCCTGATCCGCGGACGTCCCCGGGATGGTGTGACGCCACATGCGCACCATGATGATCACCGCCGACAGGATGAGCGTCAGCATAATCCTGAGCGCGGACGGGATCATCGGCGCCGGGTTCGGACGCGGCAAGGGGCTTTCCAGCACGCCCTTCCGGCCCAGGCCCATCTGGTTGATGATCCGGCCATAGGGGTCAATGACGGCGCTGATGCCGGTACCGGCGGACCGGACGAGCGGCAGGCCTTCCTCGATCGCCCGAAGCCGCGCAAGCGCCAGATGCTGGTGCGGACCTTCGGTCATACCGAACCAACCGTCGTTGGTGATATTCAGCAGCCAGTCCGGCCGCTGCCCCGGCGGGAAAGCATGGCCCGGGAAGATGACCTCATAACAGATAAGCGGCGAGAAGGTCGGGATGCCCGGCAGGTGGATGACCTGATGGCGTTCCCCCGACGTGAAAGCCGACCCACCGACCAGTTGTTCAAGGCCCAGCTTTTTGAAGAAGCTTTCGAACGGGATATATTCGCCGAACGGCACCAGCTTGACCTTGTCATAGCGGGCAAACAGGTCTGCCTGGGAATTAATCGCGAACAGGCTGTTGTAGAAATGGAGGCCATCCGCCTTGCGCTCATACCGGGGGGCGCCGGTGATGGCGAAGGCGCCATATTCCAGAAGCCGCGAAACCTGCCAGCGCAGGAGCGAGCCTTCCCGGTCGAAATCCTCCCGCTGGACTGCCGTTTCCGGCCAGATGAGCAGGCGAATACCGTGGGCGCGGCCATGGGCATCCCCCTGGCGCGACAGTTTCATATACTGCTCGAAATGATCGTCGATCAGCCGTGTGACCCATTTTTCCTTCTGCGGCACATTGGCCTGCACAAGACGCATGGACAGACCGATATGATAATGGGTCTTGCCCTCTTCCAGCCGGATGAAACCGGCAAGCGCGACCGCCGCCATCAACAGTGTCCCGCCCACAGCCCAGCCGAAGCGGCGCCAGCCGGTCCCCTTGTCGATCAGCACCACGAGGCTGCCCGCGGTCAGCATGGTCAGGAAGGTGAGGCCGTAAACGCTGAGCCACAGAACGCTCTGCGCAACCGGAAGCCAGTCCGACCAGGCGGAGCCGACAAGCAGCCATGGCAGCCCGGTAAACCAGGTCCCGCGCGCGACTTCCATCAGGGTCCAGACCGCCGCGAAATAAAGAATACGCGACGGGCCCTTGGGCCACAGCCGCCAGGCGACCCAGAAGGTCACGGCAATATAAAGTGCCAGCACCGCTGCCATGATGATGACGGCCACAGGCCCCAGGGCGGCCGGGATCGCGCTTTGCTGGGTGAAGCTATAGCCGACCCAGTTCATCCCCATGACAAAAAGGCCGAAGCCAACCCACCAGCCCTGGGCGAAAGCGTCGCGGCCATTTCGGGCGCGGTCGATCAGCAGGATCATGAAGGGGATCACAACGAACAGAAGCGGGAACGCGTTCACCGGCGAAAAGGTGCGCGACAGCAAAAGCCCGAGCAGGAAAGCGAAGGCGCGTCGTGTTATCCCCGGGCGGCTGTCAAGCCAGTCGAGCGCGCGGGCAACATAAGGCCCCGCACCATAGGTCTGCGTGTTTTGGTCAGTCATCGCTTGGCAGCTGGTCCTTCACGGGCGGATGGATGCGTACCTTGTATATGCGCCTGGGGTCGGCATCGACAACCTCAAAACGCCATCCGCTATCGTGAACGATGACTTCTCCGATTTCAGGCACGGAACCCGCGAGGCTGAACACCAGCCCACCGAGCGTATCGACATCTTCGCGGTCGCCTTCAGGCAGTAGGTCGAACCCGAGCACTTCCTCAAGTTCCTCCACCTCCAGGCGGGCATCGGCGTCATAGCCGCCACCCGGCAGTGGCACCAGTTCGGGCTCGGTGACGACATCATGCTCGTCTTCGATCTCACCGACGATTTCCTCAACGATATCCTCAACCGTCACCAGGCCGTCCGTACCACCATATTCGTCGACCACGATGGCCATGTGGGTCCGGGTCGCCCGCATCCGAGCCAGAAGGTCGATCACCTTCATTGACGGCGCGACATAGAGAACGGGCCGCTGGATCAACGCCATCCGGAAATCGGACGTGTTATCACCGTCCGCCATGACCTTGAGCGCGTCCTTGACATGAACCATGCCGAGAACGTCGTCGAGCGTATCGCGGTAGACCGGCATCCGGGAATGTGCCGCATTGGCGAACAGCCGGATCAGGCCGTTGAAGTCCGTATCCACAGGGACGCCGATGATGTCGGCGCGCGGCACCATGACGTCATAGGCCCTCAGCGCGCCATATTCGAGCACGTTGAAGAGCATCTTGCGCTCTTCCTGGCCCAGGGTCTGGCCGTGGGCTTCGTCCTCATGCTCCTCAAGCGCTTCTTCCAGGCTTTCGCGCAAGGTGACTTCCTGGGACCGGAACCCCAGTTTTTCCTTCAGGCCGCGCCAGAAGCCGCCGCCGTTTTTGGCGCGGTCATCGGTCATCGTCATGCTCCACCCTGTAGGGGTCCTCTATGCCGAGATGCGCGAGGATTTCAGCTTCAAACGCTTCCATTTCCTCAGCCTCTTCATCCTCGATATGGTCGTAGCCGAGCAAATGCAGGATGCCGTGCACCGTCAGGTGGCTCAAATGGTCGAGGAGGGGTTTGTCCTGTTCCGCCGCTTCGCGCACCACAACGGGTGCCGCGATCACAAGATCCCCCAGCATCACGGGCGGACCGCCCATTTTGGACAGGCGGAAAGCATCCGACAGGTCATCGGGCTCAACCCCCGGGAATGACAGCACGTTTGTCGGCTTGTCCTTGCCGCGATAGTCCCGGTTGAGCGTTTGGCTTTCGTCGTTCCCGACCACACGCACGGAAAGCTCCATCGCGGCATCGGGATGTGTCAGCGCTTCGGAAAGGGCTTGAACGGCAGCGGCTTCAAGGGTCGCCTGAACGGCGGCATCGTCCCCCAAGCCAGGATCGGCAAGATCAAGATCGAAGGTGAGGCCGGGCAACGCGTTAATCGTCGGCCGGCCGATGCTACTGGGAGGAATATCGTCTGTCATGGTCTTCTATATCAGCGGCCGTCGTCGTCACCATATGCGTCGACAATTCGGCCCACAAGCGGGTGGCGTACCACATCCGCTCCGGTGAAACGGGTTACGGCGATGCCCTGGATACCATCAAGGACATCAAGCGCGTGCGCAAGACCCGAGCGGGTATTTTTCGGCAGATCGACCTGGCTTATATCACCACAGACCGCCATGCGGCTGTTTTCACCAAAACGGGTGAGGAACATTTTCATCTGCATCGGCGTCGTGTTCTGGGCTTCGTCCAGGATGACATAGGCGTTTGAAAGCGTCCGGCCACGCATGTAGGCAAGCGGTGCGATCTCGATCTGGTTACTGGCGATGCGTTTTTCAACCTGTTCGGCCGGCATCATGTCATAAAGCGCGTCATAAAGCGGTCGCAGGTAGGGGTCGACCTTGTCCTTCAGGTCACCGGGCAGGAAGCCGAGATTCTCCCCCGCTTCCACCGCCGGGCGCGACAGGATGATGCGGTCGATCTCGCCCGCCAGCATCCGGGCGACCGCCATGGCGACGGCCAAGTAGGTCTTGCCGGTCCCCGCGGGGCCGACACCGAACACCATGTCGTTTTTGCTAAGCTTGCGGATATAGTCCGCCTGGCCGGGCGTGCGCGGCATGATCACCCGGTTGCGGGTGGTGATTTTCATGTCGCTGTCGACGCGCGGCATCATCTGGGTCGGGCGGTTGGAGGCCGGCGGCTCCGTGCCTTCGGGGCGTAAGCCTTCGGCCATGCGTACGGCGCCGTCGACATCACCGATGTCGATCGAGCGGCCATCACGCGCCATTTCATAAAGATCGTTCAGGACTTCGCGCGCCACCTTGGTGCTCTCGGGTGAGCCCTCGATCGCGATGCGGTTGCCACGGTTGATGAGCACAACGCCGAGGCGTTGTTCGATACGGGCTAGATTTCGGTCATGCTGTCCAAAAACGACGGCGGCGAGACGGTTATCTTCGAATTCAACCACT
This sequence comes from Kordiimonas marina, assembly GCF_023006325.1. Classification (GTDB taxonomy): domain Bacteria; phylum Pseudomonadota; class Alphaproteobacteria; order Sphingomonadales; family Kordiimonadaceae; genus Kordiimonas; species Kordiimonas marina. The sequence goes on along the minus strand of NZ_JAINDF010000002.1, from coordinate 221,005 downwards.
TTCTTGCGGTTGTCGGACGCTTTACCCGAGAGTGCGGGCGCTGAGCTGGCCTTGGCGTGCATATTCAAATGGTTCGCGGCTCCTGTTTGCCAGCCTCCTTCGTCCTCACGAAAGCGTGCTGACAAGTTCCCCTTTGAGACTGTTCGGTCCGCTTTCGACGATTTTCACGCGAACCAATCGGCCCATGTATTCACTGTATGGTTTATCGGCCCCCGCGTCCAGCGCATTGTCAGCCGATGAGACATCCACATGGACCGCCTGAAGGTAGGGGCTACGGCCCAGAAGCTGACCGGGATATTTGCCTTCGCGCTCCAGCAGAATGTCCATTTCCTTGCCGACAGAAGCTTCGTTAAACGCCAACTGTTGCTCATTCAACAGGTCCTGCAGGCGGGCCAGGCGCTCGCTTTTCACATCTTCGGGGACCTGCTCCTCCAGGATTGCCGCGGGCGTGCCCGGGCGCGGGCTGTATTTGAAGCTGTAGGCCTGGGCGTATTTCACCCGGCGCACAAGGTCGAGCGTGGCTTCGAAATCCTCATCCGTCTCGCCCGGGAAACCGACGATAAAGTCGGACGACAGGGCCAGGTCCGGGTTTGCTGCCCGAAGTCGGTCGATGATGGCGAAATAGTCTTCGCGGGTATGCTTGCGGTTCATGGCATCGAGGATACGGTCAGACCCGCTTTGCACCGGCAAATGCAGGTAAGGCATACAGGATGCCACATCGCGGTGCGCGAAAATCAGCTCATCATCCATATCGCGCGGGTGCGAGGTGGTGTAGCGGATACGGCCGAGGCCTTCGATCTTGTCGAGCTCAGCGATGAGCTCGCCGAGGGAGGCGGTGCCACCCTGGCCGTCATCGCCGTGATAGGCGTTGACGTTCTGGCCGAGGAGCGTGATCTCGACCACACCCTTCGCGACCAATCGTTTCGCTTCCGCAACAATGTCCGCCACCGGGCGGCTATATTCGGCGCCGCGGGTATAGGGCACCACGCAGAAAGTGCAGAATTTATCGCAGCCTTCCTGCACGGTCAGGAACGCGGCCGGGCCGTCGAACGTGCTGTCATCCGGCAGGTGGTCGAACTTGGTGTCGACCGGGAAGTCGGTATCGAGCACCCGGGCAGACCGGCGCCCACCGGTGCGCTGTTCTTCCGCTGCCTTCAGCATGTCCGGCAGGCGGTGGTATGTCTGCGGCCCGAGGACCATGTCGATCGCGGGCGCGCGGCGCATCATCTCCGGCCCTTCGGCCTGGGCGACGCAGCCAGCAACGGCGATGAACATATTTTTGCCGTCGGCCGCCTTCTCATCCTTGGTGGCGCGCAGGCGGCCGATTTCGGAATAGACCTTCTCGGCCGCTTTTTCACGGATATGGCAGGTGTTGAGGATGACAAGATCGGCGTTTTCAGCGTCGTCCGACAGTTCATAGCCATGCGGCTTCAAGACATCCGCCATACGCTTACTGTCGTAAACATTCATCTGGCAGCCATAGGTCTTGATATGGACTTTCTTACTCACGGCGCACTCCTGTCCACTGCTCGGACATCATCTATCTCAGCCACAGCCCCGGTTATCGGGCATTTTCGTGCCATCACCGGGACCCTCAAAAAGGTGCCGGAGACTACCAAACAAGCTTCAGGAGTCAACCTTGGAAGCGGGCCCAAGGCCTAGGCCAGGCGCTGGTCCCCGCCCAGAAGCGGAGACTCGGCCGGTGCCGGCAGGCCTGCACGCGGACCATGGCGCAGTTCGGCACGGTGTGCCCGCTCGAGCCCCATGCGGATTTCGCGCTCACAATAAGCGGCCAGTTCCTTACGGCCACCGGCCTCCGCAAGCGTGATCGGAGCATGAAATTCCAGCGTCGCCTCCACCCGGGCCCGGCCGAGGAACTGCCGGAGGTGGGAGAAAAGCTCCATATCGCCAACCCAGGCAACCCAGGGCTTTTGCGAGCGGATAAGCGGCATCCCATTCATTTCGGTATAGGCCAGCGTGATCGGCTGGATGACCAGATTATGTTCCGTCGCCGCATCCGCCTGTTCGGCCACGGAAAAGAGCGCCGACTTGAAGCGCGAGACACGCATGCCATCTGTCGATGTGCCTTCAGGGAACAGGATGAGGCTGTCGCCGCCGCGCACCCGCTCGGTCAGGCTGTCGCGCTGGCGCACACTATCGGTGCGGCGCGAGCGGTTTACAAATACGGTTTTATGAAGCTTGCACAGGGAGCCAATGACCCCCCAACCGGAAATTTCGGATTTGGCGATAAAGCTGGCGTTCGGTAACAAGCCGCCGAGCACCATGATATCAAGCCAGGAGATATGGTTGGCGGCATAGAGAACCGGCCCTTCATGCCGTTCCTGCCCGACAACCGTAACCCGGATCCCCAGAAGGGCGGTGATTGTCCGGTGCCAAAGCCCCGCGACCGGCCACCAGGCGCCAGGCACAAAATTGACCATCAGATATTGAAGGGAAGCCAGGGGAACCGTGACGACAAGCGCGGCAGCAACGCGGGCATAGCCCAGAAGGGACCAGCCCTCAGAGCCCAGGTTGGATTTCAGCCCGCCATATTCTTCCGCCATCGCTCACTCCGCGGCCCCTACTCAAGAGCCCTTTTTGTCCCGGTCCACCGGCACGCCATACAGCTCCATCCGGTGATCCACCAGCTTGAATCCCAGCCGGCGTGCAATTTCTTCCTGAAGCACTTCTATTTCATCATTATGAAACTCCAGCACTTCGCCGGTTTCCACATTGATGAGATGGTCATGATGTTCTTCCGTCACGGCCTCGTAGCGCGAGCGGCCATCACGGAAATCATGACGCTCCAGGATGCCTGCTTCCTCAAAGAGCCGCACGGTCCGGTATACGGTGGCGATGCTGATCCCCGAATCGACAGCTGTCGACCGGCGATAGACCTCTTCAACGTCCGGATGGTCTGTTGCCTCGGTCAGTACACGGGCAATGACCCGTCGCTGGTCCGTCATCCGCATACCTTTTTGCAGGCAAAGGGCTTCAATGTCCGGGTTGGCGTTATCCATGACCTCGTCAGGCTCCTCGGGTTTTCAATACTGATACTTTATGTCCGCAAGATGGCACATGGGACAGGCAAGAGCAAGCCGGGCATCCCCTGATTTGGGACACCCGGCTTGCTGTAAAAATAGTAGATTTTTAGATTATTTCTTGCGTCCGCGGCCCAGGCCGATTTTCTTGGCCAGTTCCCGCCGCTGGTCGGCGTAATTGGGCGCAACCATGGGATAGTCCATGGGCAAACCCCAGCGTTCCCGATAGTCTTCCGGGGTCATATTATATTGTGTCTTCAGATGGCGTTTCAGCATCTTGAGCTTCTTGCCGTCTTCCAGACAGACAATATAGTCCGGCGTGATGGACTTCTTGATCGGCACAGCAGGCTGAGGCTTTTCTTCTTCAGCTGCCTGTGACCCACCCAAACCGGCCAGCGTGCCATAAACTTGACGAATGAGATTGGGGAGATCGTCAACGGCAACTTCGTTGTTGGCAACATGCGACGCCACAATATCTGTCGTCAGTGCCAGCAATTCTTCTTTCTGTATATCTTTGTCTTCCATAACCCTCGTTCCACTTTACCAGGCGGCTGTGGCCACGTTTTTCCTACTTGCCTTTGCTTTCCCGATCCGAAAGCCTTATTGAGACAAAATAATATTTAACTTCCCGGAGCCGTCTTCCTATGCAGACCACCAGCCCCCGGCGGACCCTCGATCTACGCGGCACCACGTGCCCCATGGCATTCGTGAAAACACGTCTGTTCCTGGACACATTGGTTAACGGGGATATAGCAAGCATCGTCTATGAAAAAACACGGTCAAACGAACCGCTGGTACGCTCGATCCGGTCCTTGGGGCATGAGATTTTGTCGGAAACCGACACCCATTCGCTCCCATCATTCATATCTGCGGACGTCGACGCTGCCAGCCGTCCCCCTGTCAACACGCTACAGTTAATCGTAATTGAAGTTCAAGTAAAGAAGTAATGAATCATTTTATTTCATTTATCAGCATCTGGATTATTTAGAATTAACATTAAACAAAGCGCATCAACACGTTTACCACTTTGAGTTTGATAATACCGCCTTCTTTGGCCGATCTCTTGAAAGCCCGAACTCCGGTATAAGTCAATTGCGGGCGCATTATCTGCCCGGACCTCAAGGAACAGTTTTTCTCCACCCGCCGCTTTTAGCTGTTCCCCGATAAAAGTCAGCATGTGCCGGGCATACCCTTGGCCGCGGGCTGCCGGCACCACCCCGATGGTGATAAGCTCCGCTTCATCGAGCACCCGACGCCAAAGAGCAAATCCCACAGGAATTTCATCGACATAGGCCACTGCAGCCGATACTCCCTGCAATACCACCATTTGGCGAAACTCTTCTGCCGACCACGGCTTTTCGTCTTGCCCGGCAAATGCCAATTCATGCAGATGAGACAAAAGGTCAGGCCCGTTTTCGCCCTCCAGGCTGACGAAAGCCATGTGCAGAGCAGCCATTCGCCCGTGCCCCGTCATGGCGCGACAGGTAGCAGCGGCTTTGCTTTGGCCGCGTCCGCCGCCCGCAGATAAAGCGGATCAGGCGGGAAGCTCTCTGGCGCAAGGGTCTCTGCAAGCGATGCCAGAACCTCGGGGTCAATGCCCCCTGTGGGAACCGCCCCAGGCATCACGGAAGGGCTGCCGCTCCCGACAATCCGGCCCGGGGTCGCCGTGATCCGGCGGAGGATTTCATCAACCGGCAAGGAAGCGGGCTCGGATATCGGCATGGGCAAGCCGTCTTCACTGCGGCCCTCGAACGCCTGATGATAAGCCTGACCGCCCCTGCCGGTCATCACGGCATGAACAGGGCCATCGCCTTCAGCCGCTGCCGCCAAAACGGTAAGCCCGGACAGGCCAAGGCAGGGAACGCCAAGCCCCAGCGCCAAACCGCGCGCAACCGACAAGCCAATCCTGAGCCCCGTGAAGGTACCGGGGCCACACGTGACCGCGACCCGGCTTATATCCGGGTAGCCCGTGCCCGCTGTCTCCAGGAGCCCTTCGATCATGGGCAGCAGGTGCTCGGCATGGCCCCGGCCGATATTGTCACAGCGGGAAGCCAGCACATTGCCTCCTCGCACAAGTGCGGCGCTGCAATAAGCCTCCGATGTATCGATGGCGAGAATCGTCATGAATGAGCGGTCCTGCTTTGAGACGAAAGTCATTATACCATAGCGTGGGCAGACGGGTTCAACCCGGAGAGGTATCAACGGCTTCCATGCACCCCGGACACGCTTCCCACATGGCGCACCTTGATGCACCAATATTCGCACATCGTCTTGCCAGCTTGGCGCAAACAAGGCAAGACTAGCGTCCTGATGACAAGGGGAAATGACGGTGTATCGGTTTAAATTTGTCCTGAGGCTTCTATCAATCTGGCTGGCCACGACAGGGTTTTTTGCCTTTCCTGCCGCCGCTGACCAGTCGGCCGTGGTCCTGCTTTATCACCGCATCGGCGAGGATAGCATCCCCTCGACCAATATCCGCATAGACCAGTTCGAGGCCCAGATCGCCCTGCTCAAATCCGGCGGCTACCATTTTCTGCCTTTAGGGGAAATTGTCCGCAGGTTGAAGGCGCGTGAGGACCTGCCCCCGCGCACCATCGCCATCACTGTCGATGACGCATACAAGTCTGTTTTTGTGAACGGCTGGCCGCGCCTCAAGGCCGCCGGCATCCCCATGACCCTGTTTGTCTCCACCGATGCGGTCGACAGAGGCAGCAGCAATTACATGACCTGGGACGACATCCGCGCGCTTAAAGCCGACGGTGTCGAAATCGGCCATCATTCGGCCAGCCACATGCATATGCCGCACGCCGGGGTCAAAGCCGCCATCGCCGACATCAAAGCCGCCAACAAGCGGTTCGAAGATGAACTGGGGGAAAAGCCGACCCTGTTTGCCTATCCTTATGGTGAGTATGATCTGGACATCAAGAAAGCGGTCATGAAAGAAGGCTTCACGGCCGCTTTCGCTCAGGTTTCAGGCGCCGCGGCGCAGTGGAGCGACCCCTTCGCGCTGCCGCGCTTTCCGATCAATGAACATTATGGCGACATGACCCGCTTCAAGCTGGTGAGCCAGGCGATCGCCCTGCCGGTCAGCGATGTCGTGCCCCTCAACCCGCTGGTGACCGATGACCGCAACCCGCCGCTTTTCGGCTTTACCGTCGATGATATGGTAAAGGGCCTGGGCGCGCTGGCCTGCTACCCCAGCCATCTGGGCGGCCCGGCCAAGCTGATGCGGCTTGCCGGTAACCGGATCGAAGTCCGGTTCGACAAGCCGTTCCCCAAAGGGCGGAACCGCATCAACTGCACCATGCCCGCAGGCCATGGCCGCTGGTATTGGTATGGGAAATTCTTCCTGGTGCCGGGCGGCAAGCTCGACTAACCGGCCTGCCGCTTACTCAATGGCCCTGATCACTCAACGGCGCGGACGTCGGTGACTTCCGGCACATAATATTTGAGCAGGTTTTCGATCCCGTGCTTGAGGGTCAGGGTCGAGCTGGGGCAGCCTGCACATGCGCCCTGCATCTGCAGATAAACCACACCTTCCTTGAAGCCGCGATAGACGATGTCGCCGCCATCACCCGCGACCGCCGGGCGGACCTTTTCATCAAGGAGGGTCTTGATCTGATCAATGATGTCAGCATCGGCCTCATCTTCATCAACCGCATTTTCCCCTGAGGATGCATGTTCGATGAAGGCAGGAATGCCGGAGGCATAAAACTGCATCAGTGCCGCCAGCACCGCAGGCTTCAGGCTGTCCCAGTTTTCACCGGTATCTTTGGTGATGGTGATGAAATCGTAGCCGAGAAACACGCCGCGCACGGCCGACAGGGCGAACATCGCCTCGGCAAGCGGGCTGGCGCCCACGGCGCTCTCCGCATCGGGGAAGTTGGCGGAGCCACGCTCCATCACCACGCGCCCAGGCAGGAATTTCAGCGTATCGGGGTTCGGTGTCGGCTCGGTTTCGATAAACATGACTGAATCCTTCTTATTTCTCGGGATTGATTTGGGGCTTTTGAGCGCGCGCGTCAAGGGTCAATGCGCCGCACCTTATAGACAGCCGTCAAATTTTAGGAAAGAGGAAGCTCGGAAATCAGCGCATCCAGGCAAGTCTCCAGGGGCTCCCGCGTGCCAGAAACCCGGCACAAAACCAAGGCGCCCTGGATACGTTCTATCATCTCCCGCGCCCAGGAATCTGCTTCGGCACCCAGCACACCACTGTCGCTGAGAGCCGCCATCAAACCCTGGCGCCATGCCGTCACGGCCGTCGCAATCCTGTCGGCGAAAAGCACCCGCCCTTCACCGAGGAGCAAGCTGTTCATCAGGCAGTGCGGGATATCGCCGCCATAATAGCGACCGGTGCCGGCAAGCGATGCCTCAAGCCGGTCGCGCGGGTCGTCCTTGCCTGCAAGCGGCGCCAAAATCAGCTTCTGAAGCCGGGCGCCCGCGTGGGCGAGCGCATAGAGCGCCATGTCTTCCTTGCCGCGGGGAAAATGATGATAAAGGCTCGCCTTCGAAAGCCCCGTGGCCGCTGCCAGCATCGACAGGCTCGCCCCGTCATAGCCGTAGCGCTCAAACACCGGGCTCAGTTTTTCGGCAAGGCCTGTCTTTGTCAGTCGCGCCGGGCGGGCCATGGCAGTCTCCTGTTTACATCCTCATGTTATTCCCAACCGAATGTTCGGTCAAATTGAAATAACCCCATGGTGCGACAAGCCTTGCCGCCCCCCGTAACTTTGCCTTATTTTGCCGCCATGCTGGCATGCGCCCGAAATGGGCGTGCCTGGACTGTGGGACGGAAAGGAAGCGCGTGGCGAAACGCACGGACAACAAGACGAAGAAGGCCAAAAAGTCGGATGCCCCCCATAAGGGCCGCCGCCGCGAGCCCGTCGCCCCCACCGACACGGCACAGAAAAAAGCCCGCAAGCCGCTTATCAGGCGGATCGTGTATGGCCTTGCAGTCGCCGGGGTCTGGGGTTTCATCCTCGGGCTTGTCGGCATCTTCTACCTGTCGCTCGACATGCCGGACCTGGATAACCCACCGCTGCCCGGCGAAACCGACCCCGCGGTGATCGTCAAGGCATCGAACGGTGCGACGCTGGTGCGCACCGGCCCGATCTATGGTGACTGGGTCGCTTTCCGCGAAATTCCGGATTCGATGGTCCACGCCATCGTCGCTGTGGAAGACAGGCACTTTTTCGAACATGTCGGCATCGACTTCCGCGGCCTTGCCCGGGCGGTGCTGACCAACCTGCGGGCAGGCGGCGTGCGCGCAGGCGGCAGCACGCTGACCCAGCAGCTGGCCAAAAACCTGTTTCTTTCAAGCCACCGGACAATCAAGCGCAAGGCGCAGGAACTGCTGCTCGCCTTATGGCTGGAACAGAAATTCACCAAGAACCAGATCCTGACGCTGTATCTGAACCGGGTCTATTTCGGCGGTGGCGCATATGGCATCGATGCCGCTTCACGCAAATTCTTCGGCCACAGCGCCCGCACCCTGTCGATCACCGAATCGGCCATGCTGGCGGGGCTGGTGAAATCACCCTCGCGCCTGGCGCCCCACATCAACCCGGACGGTGCCTGGGAACGGGCCAAGGTGGTTTTGGACACCATGGTCGAAACTGGCGTGTTGACGCCATCTGCCGCGATCAAGCTGAAGAAGGAACCGCCCCATATCGTCAGCGCCGTTGCCGGGCGCGACGTGCGCTACTTTACCGACTGGGTGACCGGGGAGGCCTATCGCCTGCTGCCGAAAGCGGCCGGGCAATCGCTGATCATCTACACGACGCTCGACCCCGCCGCCCAGCGCGCCGCCACCCTCGCGCTCGACCGCGGCCTCAAGACCGAAGGCGCCAAACACCACGCCACGGAAGGGGCGATTGTCTCGCTTGACCTGGACGGTGCCGTGCGCGCCATGGTCGGCGGTGAGGATTATGCCAAAAGCCAGTTCAACCGGGCGACACAGGCCCTCAGGCAACCGGGGTCGGCCTTCAAGCTATTCGCTTACCTCACCGCCCTCGAAGCCGGGATCGAGCCGGATGATAAGTTCGACGACACCCCGATCATGATCAACGGCTGGGCACCCAAGAACTATGACAATAAATTCCGTGGCGAAATGACCATGAAGGATGCCTTCGCCCACTCGATCAACACCATTGCAGTCCAAATCGCCGAGAAGGTCGGGCTCGACAATGTGGTCGCCATGGCACACCGGCTGGGCATCACCACCCCTGTGCAGCCGGTTCCCAGCCTGCCGCTGGGCAGTGAGGAAATTCACCTGACCGACCTGGCCAGCGCCTATGACGCCGTCGCCAACGGCGGCTTCCGGGCTGAGGCCTACAGCATTGTCGAGATCACCTCGCTTGAAGGCGAAGTCCTGTATAGGCGTGCCCCCACGCCGCTCGTGCCCGTGCTCGCCCGGCCGATCGTCGACAAGATGGTCGAGCTTCTGACCGCGGTTGTCAGGTCCGGCACCGGCCGCCACGCCGCGATCGACCGCCCGATTGCCGGCAAGACAGGCACCTCGCAGGACAGCCGCGATGCGCTGTTCGTCGGCTTCACCAGCGACCTGACGACCGCCGTGTGGGTCGGCAATGACGACGGCTCACCGATGAAATGGGTAACAGGCGGCGGCCTGCCCGCCCGCATCTGGGCGGACTATATGCTCGATGCCCATATCGGCCATCCGGTCAGGCCGCTCCTCGCGGACGCCGGCATGTATGACGCCGCAGCCAAAACCGCGGAACAGGTCCCGCCGCCGCAGAAGAAGAAAAAGAAGAAGGGCTTTTTCAGCCGCCTGTTCGGCGGAGACTAAGCCGACAGCCTGCGTCAATCGCTCGCTTGCGCTTCACCGCCCGAAGGGATATGCCCGATGAAGCCAACAAACAGTTATGCGTAAGCTCAGGGACAATACCATGCCGCAGACAGATCCGGCCCGCCGGGCAGAAATCCATGCGTTCGTCGTCGCCTTTTATGACCGCGTCCGCGCGCATAAAGACTTGGGGCCGATCTTCAACGAACGGCTGGATGGTCATTGGGCCGTCCATTTCAAACGGCTAACCGACTTCTGGGTCACCATCCTTCTGGGGACGCCCGCCTATAAGGGCAATCCGTTCGAAGTGCATCAGATGCTGCCCGACCTGACGCCCGAGCTGTTCACCGAGTGGCTGACCCTGTTTGAACAGACCGCGCCTGAAATGCTGTCCCCCGCGCTTGCAGAGAAGGCCGTTGAACGCGCCCACCGCATCGCCGACAGCCTGCAACAAGGCTTGTTCTTCCGCCCGCAGGCAAGCTAGCCGAAACTGACCGACATGAGCCCCGCGCCCACGTCGGAGCGGAGCCAGCGGCGGTGCGCGCGGTAATCCGGCACACAGCGTTCGACATGGGCCCAGAAGCGGTCCGAATGATTCATTTCCAGAAGGTGCGCAACTTCATGCGCGGCGACATAATCGAGCACGGCATCGGGCGCCATGATAAGGCGCCAGTTGAAGCGAAGCGTGCCCCGGCTTGAACAGCTGCCCCAGCGGCTGCGCATATCGCCGATGCTGACACGGGCAAAAACCACATCAAGCGCCCCGGCGTGATACTGGGCGCGGGCATTCAGCTGTATCCGCGCTTCAGCCTTCAGCCACTTCTCCAACCGGGACGGCGCCATATCGGCAGGACCGCCGATCAGCAACTGCCCATCCTGCAGGGTGACGGTACGACCGCCCGACCCGAGGAAACGGATGGTATGCGGCTGCCCCCGGAACGACACCCTATCGCCGTCCCCGAGGCTTTCGGTAGAGATGAGCTTGCCGCGTTCGGCAACCAGCCAGCTGGTATGTTTTAGAACGAAATCTTCGGCGGCGGATAGCCTGACCCGCGTCGGCAGCGTCAGCCGCACGTCGCCCGTGCGGCTGCAGACCCGGAGGATCATTTTTTTCGCGCGTGCGTTACGGCGAACCTTTACCGGCACGTCTTGACCATCAAGTATCAGCCGGAGTTCTTCCGCCATCAGCGCCCTTCCTTCAGGCTGGCCAATCGACCAGATGGTCTTCAAAGTCACCGGCTTCCCGCTCATCGACCACACGGCCTTTCACGGTTTTTCCGGCTTTGATCATGCTGTCAGGGTCGCCGCTCACAAGCGGGTGCCATTCCGGCAGGTCCTTGCCTTCATAAAGCAGCCGGTATGCACAGGTGGACGGCATCCAGGGCAGCTTGTCCAGCATATCCGCAGTCATGACGACACAGTTGCCGACAAAGCGCTGGCGCACCCAATATTTGCCGCACTTGATGGTCTCCGGGTCGAGGAAGCGGCAGGCGATATCGGTATAATGGATCTCGCCTGTATCCTCATCCTCCAGCTTGTGCAGGCAGCATTTGCCACAGCTGTCGCAGAGCGATTCCCACTCCTCGCGGCTCATCTCGGTGAGCGATTTTTCTTTCCAGAAAGCTGTCACTTGGTGTCTTTGACCTTCGTTAGAACCGGCCGGAGCGCCGCCACCATCTGGTCAGGCGTATTCCGGCTGGAGAAAATGCGCTGGAACTTGCCGTCCGGCCCCATGACGAAGATCATCGACTGGTGATCCATCAGGTAACCGTCCGAGTCCTTCACAACCCGCTTCTTATAATAAACCTTATATTCCTTGGCGACCTTGGCAATTTCTTCAGGTGTCCCCGTCAGGCCCAGAAGGCGCGGATAGAATTGCGGCACGTATTCGGCCATTTCCTTGACCGTGTCGCGCTCAGGGTCGATCGAAATGAAGATCGGCTGCAAGGGCGTGGTGTCGTAGCCTTCCTTGTCCAGGGTCTCAAGCGCGCGGCTCATCTTTTCAAGCTCAAGCGGGCAGACATCCGGGCAGTAGGTGTAGCCGAAATAAACCAGCATGAAACGGCCACGAAAATCGGTATCGGAGACTTTTTGACCGGTCTGCGATGTCAGGGTAAACGGTCCGCCGGGGCCGGATCCCGCGTCTTGCGCCGTCATGAAATGGCGTCCTACAAAAAATATCCCGACCAAAACGACGGCAGCCCATAACATCAGCCGTACAATTTTCATGTCACATCTCCATTTTTTGTGATCTACCCAGACCCGAAAAAACCACCGGAGGGCTTGTGATCCTGCCGGTGTTATAGAAATATGTACCGCACATGTCACGGAAAGACCGTCACCCCGACAGCCTCAATGACAAATAAGTGAAAACGGAGTTTCCATGTTTGCGATTAAACGCGCGTTCGTCTTCCTGACCATCGTCCTCGTCGGCGGTTTCTTCTCGGTCGCTCATGCCATGTCCCCGCAATATGACCTTATGAAGGCGATCAAGGACCGGGATATCAACAAGATGACCGAGCTTCTTTCCAAGGGTGTTTCGCCCGATACGCGCCAGCGCAGCGACGGAATGCCCGCGTTCATGATGGCTGTGGATGGCGGTGACATGGACGTCGTGAAGCTGCTGCTAAAGTATCATGCAGACCCGGATGTGGCCGAAGAAACCCGCGGCGAAACCGCGCTCATGCGCAAAGCCGGGGCCGGGGATGTCCCGATGGTCAAACTGCTTCTTGAGCATCATGCCAACCCAAACAAGACCGACATCTCCCAGGAAACCGCGCTGATCAAGGCCGTCCGCGGCCGTAAGCTTCGTGTCGTCTCCCTGCTTCTCGAAGCCGGGGCGGACCCGAACGTCCAGGACCTTACCGGCAAATCCGCGCTTGAATATGCCCGGCTGAGCCGCAGCCGCCGCATGATCGACGTGCTGAAAGAAGCCGGCGCCATGGATTATTGATCCAGGCCGGGTCACCATCCAACACACGGGATAAAACAGGGAGGGCCTTCTGGCTTACGGGCACGCAATCGTCAGTTGGCTAACCCTGTTTGGCCTGGCTTTCCTTATTGACCTTGTTCTCGGGTCGCAGGCCCTTCTTGGCAAGCTGCCGGGACCGGACGACCTTATCGCACGTCTCGCCGCCCTGTTGGACACGCGTCTCAACCGGCCGCAACGCTCTACCACGGAACGGCGGGTCCGTGGGTTAATCGTGCTTTTTGCCCTGCTCCCTGCGCTCGCATGGGCTGGCTTGTGGCTGAACAAGTTGGTCGCCAGTGGCTCAACCGGCATGGCGGTCGGCGCCGTATTGCTGACCCTGATGGTCAGACAGCGCCGCGGCTGGGACAAGGTTCTTCAGGATGCCCGGAAAAGTGCGAGCAGCGGCCCCGATCGTCAATCGGAAAACCACTATAATGCGGCGCGGCGCGGGGCCGAACGGCTGGTCTTCACCTTCTCGGAAACCGTGGTCGCGGGGCTGACCCTGTTCGCCGCGGGCGGGTTTGCCTTTTTCCTGCCGTTCCGCTTTCTCGCCGCGCTGATTGCCCGTGGCGCGCCGGAAGGCGCCGGACGACCCAGCGGGCCTTTCTATGCTGCCGCCACGTTTTTCTATACCCTCACGTCGCTCCCTGCCGCGGCCCTGTCGGCGCTTGCGCTTGCGATGAGCCCCCTCATCCTGCCGGGGTCCAGGGCCGGTGCCGTCCGGGGACTTGCCGCCCCCGTCACCGGTAGGCTGCCGCTTCGCCTGTGGCCGCTGGCCGTGGTCGCTGAAGGCTTGACGCTCGCGTTCGATTCCGGCCCCGCAATCAAAAAAGGCGACGGTGCCCCACGCTGGATCGGCCCCAAGGACGGCCGCGCCCGCCTGAATGCGATAGACATCGCCCAGGCAGGCCGCATGGTGCTGGTGGCAGAAGCGTTAATCCTGCTTATAATCATGATGGCGACATCCTTTTTCCTGACGGGAGGCCTGTAACCGTGCCACAAAGCCACAAAGCCTCGGACGACCTGATCCTGGTCGACAGCGACCTCGACCTCGCCCACGGCGGCGGTGTCCGCCTCGGCACGCTGGTGCTGATCCGCTGGATGGCCGTGGCGGGCCAGTTGGCCGCGCTCGGTGTCGTTGGCCTGGTGCTGCATTTCGATGTCCGTCCCCATATCACGGTCCCGATCGTGCTGACGTCAGCCATGCTGAACCTGTGGTTTTCCTTTCGGGCCGATGCCAACACGCGGCTGAGCGACAGGCAGGCGGCCGCGCATCTGGCGTTCGACCTTGCCCACCTGGCGACGCTTCTATTCGTCACCGGCGGCCTGGCGAACCCGTTCTCGATCCTCCTGCTCGCGCCGACAACCGTGTCCGCATCGATCCTCGGCAGGACCAGCACCAAGTTCCTGATCGTCCTGTCGCTGATCCTGGTTACGGCCCTTGCTTTCACCCCGTTTCCGCTGCCCTGGAACGGCACGCCGCCCAAGATCCACCGGTTGGTCATGGCCGGGCTGTGGGTCAGCCTGTGTTTCACGCTGATGTTCCTGGCGCTTTACATGGCGCGGGTCGTGCGCGAAGGGCGGTACCGCGCCCAGGCCCTGACCGCCACGCAGATCGCGCTTGAGCAGGAACAGCGCCTGTCCGCGCTCGGCACACTGGCCGCGGCGGCAGCCCATGAACTGGGCACACCGCTCGGCACCATCCTGCTGGCTGCCCGTGACAGGCTTGAAACCCTTAAGGCCCAAGCGGGCGACCCGGACACGGAAAACGACCTGGAACTTATCGTTGCGGAGGCCACACGGTGCCGCGGCATCCTGTCGGAGCTGCGGGAACTGCGCCGCACGGACGGACAGGACCATTTCAGTTATATGGCGCTTGAGGCCATCCTCCGGGAAGCCGCCGCCCCGCATGAAGGCCGGGGTGTCGATATCCGCTTCGCCACGGTCAAGGAGGGGATGCTGACAGTCAGGCGCCTGCCCGAGCTGGTCCATGCCGTGCGCAACATTGTCGAAAACGCGACAGGCTATGCCAATAGCGTGGTGGAAATCCGCACCTATTGGGACCCGGACAGTATTTCGATTACGGTCGACGATGATGGCCCAGGCTTCGACCCGCAGATTGTCAAACGGCTGGGGGAACCCTATGTTACGACGCGCCAATTGGCCGCAGGCCGCGATGGTGGGCTGGGTCTGGGCTTGTTTATCGCCAAAACCCTGCTAGAACGCACGGGCGCAACGGTGACCTTCGACCGGTCGCCCCAAGGCGGTGCCAGGGTCGCGATTGATTGGCGCCGTGGCGACCTCGACGAATATACGGATGCGGATGAGGAGGAAAGCGATGACGGATGATGTGAGCCGGAGCGACGAAAAGCGTCTCTTGATCGTTGAAGACGACAAGGCGTTTCGCTCGCGCCTGAAACTCAGCATGGAACGACGCGGTTTCACCGTCTTTGACGCTGAGGGGCTGGAAGAAGCCGCGCTGATCGCCGCCAACCAGCGCCCGCAATATGCGGTACTCGACATGAAGCTGGCGGACGGCAATGGGCTCGACCTCGTCCCGACGCTCAGGCAGATCCGCAGTGACATGCGCATCGTCATGCTGTCCGGCTACGGTAATATCGCAAGCGCCGTGGCGGCGGTGAAAGCCGGCGCGGTCGATTTCCTCGCCAAGCCCGCCGACCCGGAAGAGATCGCCAACACGCTTCTCAACATCGAAGGCGGCACCCCGCCCTTGCCGGAAAACCCCATGTCGGCCGACCGGGTCAAATGGGAGCATATCCAGCGCGTCTATGAGCTCTGCGACCGCAATGTGTCGGAAACCGCCCGGCGCCTGAACATGCACCGCCGTACGCTTCAGCGTATTCTCGCCAAACGCTCGCCCCAATAAGGGGCCGCGCGGGCTTCCAAAATAGCTTGAAAATCAGGCCTTGGTCAGCGGGTCGACGGCGTCGCCCTGGAACAGGGTGAAGCCGAGCCTGTGGCCGAGTTCGATGTCTTCCGGGCTGTCACAGCCATCAAAGATCGCGCGGGCCATACCGATCCTGTCCACCTTGTAGCTGATGGAACTTTCCAGTTCAGGTGTCAGCCATTCGGATTCCGGCAAGTCCGGTTTGCGGATCTTGACGAAGGCCGCCGTGAAATGGGCCTGGTCGAGCCAGGAGAAGGAAATCGGGTCCATATCGGCAAGGGCGAGGCGGAACCCCTTGCCCGTCGCCTTGCGCACGGCCGCCATATAGAGATGCGGGTTGGCCATCATGTCGAGGACGGTGAATTCCAAAATCACCCGGCTGCGCGGCTGCGGACCGAGAGACTGGTCAAACATCTCGAAAGCCTCCGACATCACCCCCGAGGATGTTACCCGGATACTGGATGCCAGGGATTTTTCCGCCTCCATCGACGGCAGCGAATGCAGTATGCGCGTGGTGACATAATCATCCAGATAGCCGCTGAGCCAGCGGTTGGGCGCGAGCACTTCGCTTTTAAACAGCTTTTGAAAAAGCAGCTTCTGCGGCACCTGTTGATGGACGAAAACCTCCATCGGTTCCTCATCGCCCATAATCGCCATCACGCACTGACGCCTCAGAAGCCCTGTCACGTCGGTGCCGCGCAGCGCCTTGAAAAGCGTGATCAACAGGTCGGGGTCCAGCTCCTTCTGCTCAACCGCCTGTTTGGGAGCAGATATCTGGACGAAACGAATTTTACGGCTGGGCGCGGGCCGGGGCGGCGTCATCGCGTCGCCATCCAATATCTTGCGCTTGATTTCCGCGAGCAGGTTTGAAGTTTCATCGCCTTCGAACTCTGCCGGCAACGCCACAAGCGGGGGCTGGGCTTTCCTGGCCGGGGCCTTGCGGGTGGTCTGCGCGGGCGCAGCCTCCTCATCCCCACTCAATGACGCCGCAAGGGCATCGATATAACTGCGGAAATCCGCATACTGGGCTTCAAGGTCGAACCATTCAACGAAGGCGTCGCTGACCCCCTGGGCCGGGTCCTGGCTTGCGATCAGGCTGGAGCCGCGGAGCTTGCGCCGGATCAGCGTCAATTGCGGATCGATATTGTCTACTGCTGCCCCCTTTGTGATCAGGACAAGGTCGGTATTGGGCAGGGAAAAGATCGTGCCCCCGAACTTGGTGATGACGCCGCGCAACGTAGACGCGCAAAACAGCCGGTAATGTTCCTCACGGTAGGGGCGTTCAAGCGCAGAAAGCCTGATGTGAACCGCGCGGCGACCGTCCGTGTGACGGCGCAGCTGGTGCACATAATCAACCATCTGTTCAATGACTTTTGTCTTACTGCTCATACCCGCTACTCGTACTTCGCCCCTTGATTGGGCCCTTAATCTGCCACATCGGACCGGCGCAACTTCAACACACAAGTCCTTAATTTAGTGTGAAAAACGGCGCACCTGATGCAGCCACCATGCACTTTCATTGATCGAATAAACCGGCCTGTAATGCAGGATCTGGGTGTCCGGCAAAACCGTGTTGACCTGGTTATCCAGAATATAGGTCACCCCCTTCAGGGCGACAGCCAGAATGGCATGGGCCGCGCGGAGGTTTTCGTCCTGTACGATCACGAGCCGCATGGTGTCCGGGTCCACACCCAGGCGCTTGAGCGTGATATATTTGCTGATCGCATAGTCTTCGCAATCACCGTCTTTGAGGAAAAACTCGTCCGGCGTTTCCCAATAATCCGGCACACCCCAATTCACCGGGTCGATGATATAGGGCGACTTGTTCATATAGAGATTGACGGCATCGAGCTGTTCCCGCTCGGGCTTGCCCTTCTGGGCCTCGATGAGGCTGTTCCAGGCCTTGCGCCCGCAGGCAATGCGTTCAAGCCCGGCGCACTTCAGCTCCGCGCCCTCATTTTGGGGCGGCAGCGACGTTTGCGGCTGGTCGGCAGTACGCGGCAAATTATATTTGCGCCACATGTCGGACCATTTCGTGAAAGCCTTCATGTTGGTCGACATGATCTCCCGGCTGCCGAACAGTTTCATCGGCACCGGCGCGGCATGAAGGGGCGAGGCCGCAAAAAACAGCAGCGCCAAACAGATAAACTTACTCAACCCCTTGCGGTGAACCATAAAATCAAATCGAAATAGTTTGAGCCAATCGGTATTCTGTACCAACATACCGCCTGACGCGGATGCGTCAAACGGATACGGAAAGGGGCAAAGGGTGGCACAGTCGAGCGGATCAGGGAAATCATATCTCATCGTGGCAGGAGGGCTTCTGATCGCACTGGCGGCCGGGCTTTTCCTCATCCTCCGCTTCGCCGCCTCCGAATCCCAACGCAATATGGAACGCTGGCATGACCGGCTGGACCTGGTGGCCGACAGCCGCACAGCCGAGGTTTCCGCCTGGCTCAACCGCTACCTGTCCAGCGTTGAGGATGTCGCGGGCGATGCCTCCATCCAGCTTTATGCCGGCCAGATGATGGCTGCCGCCTCACCCGAAGCCGCCGAGGCCCAGCGCGGTTATGTCTACTCCCTGCTCTCCGCCACGGCGGAACGCAGCGGCTTCCACCAGAACACGCCGATCGACAAGGTCGCCGCCAACGTCAAACGGCCGCGCCGCGCCGGGCTCGCACTGATCAAGAGCGACGGCACCCCGCTTGTCATGACCACGGGGATGCCGGTGTTGCGCCCCGGCGAATGGCCGGCGGACAGCCGCGGTTCCTTCATCGCCCTCGGCCCCGAGCTTGCTGACAAGACCCCGCTTGTGCTGTTTGGTGCACCGGTTACCTCAGACGAAGGCATGGGCGGCCAAAAGGGCAAGGAAACCGTGTGGGTCATCGGTGCCCGCCCGCTGGATGGCGAATTCCTCAAAACCCTGGACCAACCCGGCGCCCAAAGCCAGACGGCGGAAACCTACATCGTCACCCGCGGTGATGGTGACCTCGTCCACCCGATCACCCCGCTCAAGGGCGGCGGCCGCCTGGGCGAGGCACGGGTAGACCCGGCCGCAAGCTTCGCCGCGCGCGAACCCCGGGCCTTCAAAATTCTCAACAATTACGCCGGGGTGAAGGTGCTGGTCACCGGCCGCGAGCTTAGCGCTCCGGTGCCGTGGATTCTGGTGCGCACCATCGATGCTGATGAAGCGCTCGCCGATATCAACAGCCGCCGCAACAGCTTGATCATCACACTATCGCTCGCCACCCTGTTCGTGCTTGCCGCCCTTATCCTGGTGTGGCGCCACGGTGTGTCGAGACGGCTGGAAGCCTCCTACCGCGAACAGACCGCACTCAGCGAAAGCAACCGTGCGCTCAGTGAGTTCCTGCAGTCGGTCAGCGACAGTCAACCAACCGCGATTGCCGCGCTTGATGACAGCATGACCGTCCATTTCGCCAACACGAAGGTCGGGGAAATCACCGGCTTGCCGGTGGGCGAGCTTAAGGACCGGCGCCTCGGCACCGCGTTCGACAATGAAACCACCACCCTGCTGCAGGACGCGGTGACCAAAGCGGCCCAGGGTACGAAAAGCCAGCTTCAGCTCGACCTCAAAGTCGGCGGCGACACCCGGACATTCCAGACCGAAACCCTGCCCTTGAAAGCGCGCGGCGACGCAGACGCAAACGCGCTTCTGGTGATGCAGGATATCACCGAACTTGTCAGCGCGCGCGAACGCAGCGAGACGCTGTTCAAGCAGTTGGTCACCACGCTGACCGAAATCATCGATTCGCGTGACCCCTGGAGCCGCCACCATTCCGAACGCGTGGCCGATGTCGCCAGCGTCATCGCCGGTGAGATGGGCTGGGATGAGGATATGGTCGAAAGCGTCGGCATCGCCGGACAGCTTGTGAACCTGGGCAAAATTTTCGTGCCCATCGATATCCTGACCAAAGAAACCCCGCTCACGCCCGATGAGCTGGCGCTTGTGCGTGACAGTATGCAGAAAGGCGCCAGCCTTGTGGCAGGTCTTGATTTCAAAGGCCCGGTTGCCCGCATCCTGGGTGAGATGCGCGAGCATTGGGACGGCAGCGGCGAACCCGACGGCCTCAAGGGTGAGGCGATCGAACCCGGCGCCCGGGTGCTGTCGGTCGCCAACGCCTTCGTCGGCATGGTCTCAGCCCGCGCGCACCGGGACGGCCTCGGCTTCGACAAAGCCATCGACATCCTGCACGGGGATGCCGGGACGCGTTATGAACGCCGCACGGTGGCCGCGCTCCAGAACATTCTGGAAAACAAGGGTGGCCGCGCGCGCTGGCAGAGCTACGGCGAACGCATGAGCGACGACACCTGACCATAAAGCCCGGCTGCAAGCCGGGAGGTGCCGAGCCGCGCGATACTGAGCGTCAGCTTCTTCCGCCGCGCGGCATTGACTTTATGGACGGCGGCCTCCCGCACGATATCGCCACCGAAGCGGTCAGCGATGATGATGCCGGTGCGTGCGGGCAAGCTCGCTTCCTCGTCCAACACCTCAAACGGGAAATCGCGATCGACCGCGAAGAAGAAGCGGTCGGCATAGGCCAGATACTCGGGCCATTTATTGTCGCTTCTGAAATCCTGCAGACCGGACTTGACCTCCACCACCACGAGCTCCCCCGTACGGCCGATACCGACCAAATCGGCCCGGCGCCCGTTGGTGAGCGGCACCTCAGCAAGCGGGGCAAAACCAAGCTCGGTCAACAGCCGGGCGGCACCGCGGGTGATTGTGTCTGTTTGGGTCATCAGGTGTCCCCATCCTGAAGCCATGGGCGCAGCCATGACAGGCAGACAGGATGAAAAGCCCTCGATTTAAAGGCAAGAAAAAAGAACAAAAAGGGAACTTTTAGCCCCGTTCCTCGGCAATCATGGCTGCGAGACGATCGATGAGCGCCTGGCCGGACGGACCACCGTCCCCCCGTATCTTGTTCTGGATCACCACCTCGAACACCCGTACATGGGCATCAATCACCCGGCGGCTGGCGGTGGCGCCGTCCTCCAGCTTCTTGATGTAATTGCACAGGGACGCGCCGGCCTCCGTCATCAGGCTATAATCGAAGCTGGCGCCCATACCCTTGATATTGTGAGCGAGGTCATAGACGCGTTCCACCGTCGGGCTCGATTTCGACTCGACCTCCGCCATCCCGTCCGTCAATTCCCGAAGCTCGGTGAGCGCTCCCTCAGTCCAGCTGAGGAACTGACCGACCAGTTCCGCATCATTGGCGTAGGAAAACTCATTGTCGTCGGTGTCGCTCATACAAACTCCGCCCATTAGAGGGTATTTTTAGAGGGTATTTATGGCGCCTCACGTTACCCGATCCCACGGCCCAGACAAGTCTCAACGCACCGAATCGGCATCGAATGAGCCATTTGGTCCAGTTTTTCTTGCATCCTGTCCCTCGGCTTGGATAAACCATGGCAACTGCATAGTGCACAAGAATAAGGAGCAACCAGGGTGAACCCGACTGAAATCAAACGCCTGCAAGCCTATCTGCAGACCACTTTCAACAATGACAAGATCAGACTGGTTCGCCGCCCGAACGCCGACGATTCCGTTGAGGTCATGCTCGCCGACGAATTCATCGGCGTCGCCTACCGGGACGAAGACGAGGGCGAGGTGTCGTTCCAGTTCCATATGTGCGTCATCGAGGAAGACCTGCCCAAAGTGTAAGGCAGGCCAAACAGGGGGGACTGACCATGCTGTATCTCATCGCTTTTCTCGCGCCGCCATTGGCGCTTCTTCTGTCCGGCAAGCCGATCCAGGCCATCATCAGCGGCATCTTCTGGGTCGTATCCTGGTTCACCTTCGTCTTTTTCGGGGCGGGCTTCGTGCTTTGGGCCATCCTCGCCATCCATGCCTTCATGGTGGTGCGGGACCGGTCACAGCGCAAAATGATGGAAGACATCGTCAGCCTGAAGAAAGACTAGCAGGGCAAGAGCTGGGGGCCTCCGCCCCCTTCCCATCTTCTATTCTGGCTCTATTCTGGCCACAGCCATTTCATGGTAAACTGCCCTGATCAAAGGGGAGGATGCCATGCGCCAGGATATCATCGATCTTTACGACAGCTTCACCCACGGCACGATGGGACGACGGGCGTTTCTCAAACGTCTGGCGTTTCTGGCGGGAGGTACCGCCGCCGCGGCCACCTTGTTGCCGCTTCTCCAGAATAACTATGCCGCCGCCGCGGTCATCCCCGAAGACGACCCGCGGCTGAAGACCGGGTCCGTCACGCTCAAGCTGTCCACCGGGCCCTTGATGGCCTATGTCGCCGATCGGGCGGACAGCCCGGCGGAAAAACGACCGACCGTTCTTGTCATCCATGAAAACAGAGGCCTCAACCCGCACATCAAGGATGTCACCCGCCGGGTTGCGCTGGCAGGCTTTCATGCCGTCGCGCCGGACATGCTGTCCCCCATGGGTGGCACACCTGCGGATGAGGATGAAGCCCGCAAGATGATCTATCAGCTCGAGGATCCCCACACGGTGGCGAGCCTGGTCGCCGCGGTCGATCATTTTGCCTCAAGCGGCAAGGTAGGGGCCATGGGCTTCTGCTGGGGTGGCGGCATGGTCAACCAGCTCGCAGCACACGCGCCGGACCTCAGTGCCGGTGTCGCCTATTATGGCAGGCAGGTTTCCGCCGAGGCGGCCTCCCATATCAAGGCCGCGATGATGCTGCATTACGCCGGGCTCGACAAACGCATCGGCGAAGGTATCGACGCCTACAAGGCGGCGCTTCAGGCGGCTGGCGTCGACTATCAGCTTTTCATCTATGACGGCGTCCAGCACGCCTTCAACAATGACACCAACGCCGCGCGCTACAACAAGGCGGCCGCCGACCTGGCCTGGGGGCGCAGTATGACCTTCCTGAAGGATAAACTTGGCTGACCCAGCTTGCCCGGGCCTGCGCATACCGTCAGCCCGGGCTTGCATTTCCCGTCTCACCCCATAAAGTGAAACATATTCATTTTTGTGGAGACGCCCGATGCAGCCTGACGTCAGACCCCTGACCCCGGCCGACCATACCCTGATCGGGGGCATCATTGCCGATGCCTTCGCCGACGACCCGATGAACCTGTGGACATTCCGGAACGTGAAGGCGCTTAAGCCCACCTTCACGGGGCTCGCGCGGGACCTGTATCTGAAGGACGGCTTCGGCCATGTCACGGCGGACGGCAGCGCCGGGGCCTTATGGCTGCCGCCGGGCGTAGGCAAAGACCTCAGCCTCCTGAGCACGCTGTCGCTTGCATACCCCATCCTGCGTTATGGCGGCCCGCGCGCGGTTCTCCGCTCGCTGGCGATCGACGCCTTCATGACCAAGAATCACCCGGCGGAACCACATTATTATCTGTTCGCGATCGGCGTTCGCCCCGGCAAGCAGGGCAAGGGACTCGGCGGCCTTGTGATGCGCCAGGCGCTCAAGGCCATCGATGCAGCCCACATGCCGGCCTATCTGGAGAATTCGAAGCGCGACAATCTGGGCTTCTACCAAAACCACGGGTTCGAGCTTATGGAAGAGGTCACGCCCGTAAAGGGAAGCCCGCCGCTTTGGCGCATGTGGCGGAAAGCGCGCTGAGCTAGCGGCGACATACTGACCTTAGAGTGACTGCCGTTCATAAATCTGGGCATCGGATGACTCTGAAAAATCACACCCCGAAACGTATAGCGCATATGGAAACATAGAGGTCGCCACAAGGAGGGTCCGTCCGTCATCGAACTCTATTTCAATTCCAGCATCCAAACTGACCTCAGATAAGGCCCCTGCCGGAATATCTTGTGACTTACCCTCATGCTGAACTGTCGCCCCTTCGGAGCCACCCAACATCAAGGCTTTCGTCTCGTTGTCAGCTGCTTCAATCCACTCCGACTTTCGCAATATACTGACACGCACCACAGGTAGGCCTACCATCCAATCCATAGTCATGCCGGGCGCATCACCGACACCTCCAGCAGAGGCCCGTGCCGGAAACACCTCGAATTCCGAATCTATCACTTCTTCAGTGGCAAAAAGTTTGATTTGGCTACAGTCCGGTACTGTGAACACAACGGCAGTTGGATACATCCCCGTCCGATAAACGGATACGTTCGACACACCTGCACCCAGTCGCGCCAGCAATTGCCGTTCGCCCTCGTCCAGAAACAACCGCATCACCACCTCCCCAGCCTAAGCCCAAAACAAAAAACCCGCCGGGGAGGCGGGTTTGTTCTGTTTCGAGTGGTGCGCCGGGGAGGATTCGAACCCCCGGCCCTCAGATTCGTAGTCTGATGCTCTATCCAGCTGAGCTACCGGCGCATACCATCGAAATGTCACCACCACCAGTGTTCCGGCTGCGGTGTGCGGCGGAACCTAATAAGATTGCTTTTATATTGCAAGAGGGAAATCGCTTTTTCTTGTTTCCGCCACAAAGGAAAGTTAGCCTTAGGGTAGGAAGCACATAGAAAATAAGGCCTTTTCATGAAATTCGGCAGCGCTAAAAACCTGTTTCCACTCGTTTTATGTGGCCTTCTGGCGGCCTGCGCAGGCAGGGGCGACACATGGCCGACTCTTTCCGAACCGCTGCCGGACCAGTCCGCCCGCACCAAGCCGCTTCATCCCGCGAAAAAGCCCGCCGACCAACAGCGCGCCAGCACCCATGCGGAGCCCGCAGCCCCGACCAGACGGACCGAGGACACCCTGCCCAAAACCGCCGCTGAGGCCGATGCGCTCCTCACTGAAATCAAGACCGACCTCAAGGCCGACACGCTGGCCTACCGCGAAGCTGTCGCCAAGGTTGACGAAGCGGCGGCTGAGGCCCGGCTGGATGCCTGGTATGACGCGCAAGCCGCGCTGACGCGGCTGAGCCAGACCGCGAGCCGGCTGGATAAGCTCATCGCCGCCACCGACCCGGCGCTCGCAAGCGTCGCGGAAGCCGCAGAATCACAAGCTGGAATTATCGAGAAATTTGTCGTGGATGAGCGTCAGCGGCTGGCCGGGCTCAAGCCCCAGTCGTAACGCCTGCCGCCTTCACCGCTTTCCCTATCGCCCGGACCATACAGTCCGCAGACAAGGTGCCCAGGACCGCCATGACCGGCGCGAGCGGGCCGTCTAGCGGCTTTGCACCGGTGGACATGGCGAAGATCGTATCGCCATCGAACGGGGTGTGGATCGGGCGAATCGCCCGGGCGAAGCCGTCCTGCGCCATGATGGCCAGCCGCGTGCAGGCGGCCTTATCGAGTGTGAGGTTGGTGGCCACCGCACCGATGGTGGTGTTGGCACCGACGAGCCCCAGCTTGGGTAGGTCGACCGTGCCATGCTCCGGCGTGCCGTCCATCACCGCCCCGAAGCTGTTGACCGCGACAATCGCCGCCACCATCAGGCCGTCATCCGTCACCAGGCTTGCCGTGCCGATGCCGCCTGCCCTGCCACCCGCGCGCGCACCATAGCCAGCACCCGCCGCGCCTTCGGTCACATCCACGCTTACAGCATCAAGTGCTTGCACGCCGAGGCGCCGGTAGGGTGGCTCCGTGCCCCAATCCTTGTCGCCGCCGTTCATCAGGTCGAACAGGATCGCCGACGGCACCACCGGCACCGCGCGCGGACCCAGCGGCAGGCCGATGCCGCGTTCAGACAGTGCCGCGGCAACACCGTCCGCGGCGGCCAGGCCAAAGACGGAGCCGCCGGAAAGAACAAGGCCGTGGACCTTATCCACAAGACAGGTGGGGTCGAGCGCATCGGTATCGCGCGTGCCGGGGCCGCCGCCACGTACATCCACGCCCATGGCGACAGGCGCGTCCGGCAGAATCACGGTCACCCCGGTGCGGACAGCCGCATCATGGGCCTGACCGACGCGGAGGCCGTCAATATCGGTAAACGAATCGCTGGGGCCGGGTTTGGCGCTGATCGTGACCATCGCGGGCCCCTAGTCTTCCACGCCCGGCAGGCAGACCAGGAAGCTGCTGCCCTCGGGCCCGGTTTTCTCCAGCATGATCTGGCCGCCGTGGGCCAGCACGATATCCCGCGCGGTGGCGAGCCCGAGGCCGGTACCGCCTGCCCGGGCCGAGCTGAACGCCTTGAAGAGCGACGGCAGCACATGCTCCGGGATACCGGGGCCCTTATCGGTAATGGTGATATGCACGGTGCCGTCCGCATCCTTGCGCGCCTGGATGGCGATAGCCCCTTCCGCGGTCTGCACCTCGCGCGCGTTGCGGCACAGGTTCAGAAGCACCCGGTGCAGCTGTTCGGCATCGGCAAGGACCTTCAGGTCCTCGGTGATATCGACATCGAAAGTGAAATGTTCTTCTTCATTAAGCCCGAGCAGCAGCGCGACATCGTCGACGATGGGCAGCAGCGGCACCCATTCCTTCTCCGGTTCCGGATCGTCGGCCTTGCCGTGGCGAATCGTGCTTTCGCACAGGGCCACCGCCCGGCTTACCGCCGTCATAAGGCGGCGGGAAATCTTCTGCACCCGCGGATGTTCGACCGTCTGCAGGGCATCGGACGCAATCTGCGCGGTCGAGAGGATATTGCGGAGGTCATGGTTGATCTTGGCCACCGCTTCCCCGAGCGCGGCCAGATGGCTTTTCTGCAGGAGGCTCTGGCGCACCTCATCCTGCATCCTCAGAAGCTCCCGCTCCATCAGGCCGATCTCATCCGTCCGCGGGCTGGTTTTGGGCGCACGGCGCACCGCTTCAGGCTGGCGGCGGAAGGCGACGATACTGTCCTTCACCCGCCGCATCGGCCGGACCATAAGCCAATGGAGCGCGAGATAGACGAGAATCCCGGTAAACAGCGAAATGACGATCGAGAGAATCAGGACATTGTTCGAATAATTGGTGAGCGCGGCATAGAGCTCGCCCTCATCGAGCGTGACCTCGAGCCAGCGCGTGTTGGGCACCATCGGCATGCCGACCACCCGGATGATCCTGTGGCCACGGGCCTTGAGCGTACCGAAGGCATCCACAATCAGCGTACCCAGGGACGCATTGCGCATATCGAAGGTGGCGTCGACCGATTCCGGCATGACATCGAAGCCCAGGAACAGGCTCATGTCCTCCCGCCTCAGAATCACCGCGATAACCCCGGCCGTTTTCAACAGCTCATGCTCCAGGGCCGGGCTGACAGCATGATTCGGCGCTTCCTCCAGCGCCATCGCCGCGATCTGGGCGTTTTCCATGCGTTTTTCCAGGAAATCCTGGCGGTAGGTCGCAATCGCCGGCACATAGACGAACGCCGACATCACCATCATGAAGAGGAAGGTGAGAATCAGAAGCCGGGACCTCAGGCTTGAGGTGAAAGGTCGGTAATGCTCGGGCATAGAACGCTATGAATCCCATCCGGCGTTTAAAAGCAAGTAAACAAAAGCCTCTTGAGAGACCGGGTAATAATATTACGCGGAACCGGGCTCAGACCATTTGTTTAACTGGGATTCGCCACCGCCACCACAAAAACCGGGGGCGTGAGACATCAAAATATGATAAAAAAGCTCCCTCATGGCGGAGATACCACGGCTTACGCTGTTGACTTCGCTTTTATGCACGGCTATATACCGCGCTCGAAATTTGGACGCCGGGCTTTTGCGCAGTCGCACCCTGCCGGGCGATAAGCTGGAGTAAGACAAGTGAAACGCACCTATCAACCGAGTGTGCTGGTCCGCAAACGCCGTCACGGTTTTCGTGCGCGCATGGCTACTGTTGGTGGCCGTAAAGTGCTGAACGCACGTCGTGCCCGCGGTCGTAAGCGTCTGTCCGCCTAAGACAGGCAGCAAGGCCTGGTGCCCGAAAGGGTGCCACACCACACGATAGAGAATGCCGACCGAGAGATATCCGGTCGGCTTTTCTTGTTTTCAGGGACATATCCCACGATGTCGCAGCCCAAGGACATGCCGGATACCAAGATGGACCGCCTGAAAAAGCGGCCCGAGTATCTTGCCGTGGCCCGCACCGGCCGCAAATGGGTGACGCCCGCTTTCATCATCCAGGCGATGCCCGGCGACGGCGACCATGACCCACGGGCCGGGTTCACCGTCTCCAAAAAGGTCGGCAACGCCGTCATGCGCAACAGGGCGCGCAGGCGGCTGAAGGAAACAGCACGGGCGATTCTGCCGGAAAAGGGCCAAAAGGGATGGTCCTATGTCGTGGTCGGACGCCAGGCCGCCATCGAATATCCCTTCACGAAATTGGCGTCCGATCTCAAGTGGGCCCTTGCAAAACTGGCCGAGGGTGCCGATCTAAGACCCCGCGACGCCAACAAGGGGCCCAGGAAGCCATAGTGCCAAAATCAGCGGAAAACCGGGAAAAACCCCTCTCTCCGATCGGGCTTCTGGCCGTAGGGTTTGTGCGCTTCTACCAGCTTTTCATCTCACCGCTTTTCCCGGCCCGTTGCCGGTATCAGCCCACCTGCAGCGCCTATGCCTTGGAGGCAATTCGTCTTCATGGTGGACTTAAGGGCGGATGGCTGGCAATAAAGCGCGTCGCACGCTGCCATCCTTGGGGTGGATTCGGCTACGATCCTGTGCCAAAAGGCGATACCATGCCGGGCTGCAGGCATGACAAGACTGACCAGGCCGGCCAAGACCGGCAAGACTAATCAGGGTGTTTCGTCTCATGGGTGACAATAAGAACTTTATCCTCTTCGCCGTGCTGTCGCTGGCGTTCTTTATGGGCTACGAGTATTTCGTCCTCGGCCCGAAGATGCAGAAAGCGCAAGAGGCGCAGCAGGCTCAGATCGCCCAGGAGGCCAAAACCGGTGAAACCGCGAAAGCGGCCGGCGACAAGATCGCCCCGCCGGAAAGCGGCGTCCCGAGCAGCGCCCCGGCCCAGAAGGCCCCGGTTCTTGAGAATGTCGGCCAGGTCACCGTGGACACGCCGGAACTGAAAGGTTCCATCAACCTCCGCGGCGCCACCTTCGACGATATCATCCTCAACAATTTCACCACCAGCCTCGACAAAGATTCCAAAAAGGTCCGCCTGCTGTCGTCCGAGAACAAGCCGGACGGCTATTACGCCCGCTTCGGCTGGGTCGCCCCCGCGGGCACCCCGGCAGGTGCCCTGCCGACCGACATGAGCGTCTGGACCGCCGACCATGACACGCTGACCCCGGACCAGCCGGTGACACTGGCGTGGGACAACGGCCAGGGCACGCGCTTCCTGATGAAAGTCTCGGTCGACGACAAATTCATGTTCACCGTGGACCAGAGCGTGATCAACACCAGCGGCGCCGCGATGAAAGTAGCGCCCTACGGCATCATCACGCGTAAGGGTGAGCCGAAGACCTCCGGCCTCTACATCCTGCATGAAGGCCCGATGAGCGTCTTCGACGGCATCTATGAGGAAAAGACCTACAAGAACCTCACCAAAGATGGCGACTTCGAAACCAAAGGCACCGACGGTACCGGCGGCTGGATCGGCATCACCGACAAATACTGGATGGCAACGCTGGTCCCGGACCCCAAAGCCAAGGTGGCCCGCGCCCGGATGGAGCGCAACACCAACAGTGCCGGGCAAATCAGCTACGACGTCAATTTCGTCCAGAACTGGACGGATGTTCCCGCGGGCCAAACCGTGGAGACCACGAACCACCTGTATGCCGGCGCCAAGATCGTCAAGGTCATCGACGCATACAAGGCCAAGTATGGCATCACCGACTTCGACAAGGCGGTCGACTGGGGCTATTTCTGGTTCTTCACCAAGCCGATCTTCCACGGCCTGCACTGGCTGTTCCAGATCACCGGCAACTATGGTGTCGCCATCATCCTGATGACCATGATCTTGAAGCTGCTCCTGTTCCCGCTCGCCAGCAAATCCTACCGCTCCATGAGCCACATGAAACGGGCCCAGCCGAAGATCAAGGCGATCCAGGAACGCTACAAGGACGACAAAGCCCGCCAGCAGCAGGAAATGATGGCGCTTTACAAAGCCGAGAAGATCAACCCGGCCGCAGGCTGCCTGCCGATGATCCCGCAGACGTTCGTCTTCTTCGCGCTCTATAAAACGCTGTATGTGACGATCGAGATGCGCCACCAGCCCTTCTTCGGCTGGATCCATGACCTGTCGGCCGCCGATCACCTGACCATCGTCAACCTGTTCGGCCTGATCCCCTGGACGCCGCCGACCGCGATCGCCATCGGTGTGCTGCCGATGCTGATGGGTTTCACCATGTGGCTGCAGCAGAAGATGAACCCGCAGTCAGCCCAGATGGACCCGACCCAGGCGAAGGTAATGCAGTTCCTGCCGCTGGTGTTCACCTTCATCATGGCCCGCTTCAGCGCCGGCCTGGTGCTTTACTGGACCTGCAACAACACGCTGTCGATCCTCCAGCAGTGGGTGATCATGCGCCGGGAAGACGCCCGTCTGGCCGGCCTGTCGAAGACATCTTCCTAAAGGACGCCCTGCGTGAGCGAAGAGACTTACAGCGATGAAGACCTCAACCGTGGCCGGCTTTTGTTTGCCGGCCCGGTGGAGTTTATCAAAGGCGCGGTGTCGCTGGAGACCCTGCCGACGGCCGACCGGCCGGAGGTGGCGTTTGCCGGGCGTTCGAACGTCGGCAAATCAAGCCTGATCAACGCGCTGACCGGCCGCAAGTCGCTCGCCCGCACCTCCAACACGCCGGGGCGCACGCAGGAGCTCAACTATTTCGAAATGGGCCGGGAGCTGGACCAGCTGTCCTATCTGGTCGACCTGCCGGGCTATGGCTATGCCAAGATCGAACGCAAGAAGGTCCAGGCATGGACCAAGCTTGTGAAGACCTACCTGCGCGGACGGCCGAACCTCAGGCGCGTAATGCTGCTGATCGACAGCCGCCATGGGCTGAAGGAAAACGACCGCGAGATCATGAAGATGCTTGATGAGGCCGCGGTCAATTACCAGATCGTGCTCACCAAGCTCGACAAGCTCAACAAAGCTGAGCAGGAAAAAATCATCGCCAAGACGGAAGCCGATGCCAAAACCTTCATCGCCTGCCACCCGCTGGTGATGCCGAGCTCCTCCGAAAAGGGCTGGGGCCTGCCGGAGCTTCGCGCCGAAGTCGCCTCACTGACGTCAAGCTGAGCTGCACCTCAAGCCTACAGCGCCCCGAACATCAGCTCGAACGCCGCCAGCGTTTCTTCCGCCTGCGCCAGAAACTTATCCATCAGGCCGTGAAGGGCCTCCTCTCCCGCACCGTCACGGGCAGCTTCCTCAAGCGCCAGACAAGCTTCCCCCAGCCGCATGGCCCCGAAACTGCGCGCCGCGCTTTTGAGCGCATGGGAGCCGATCTCCAGCTGCTCCATATCGCCCGCGGCCAGATGCTCCGGCAGCGCAGCCTGCGCCCCGGCAATCTCACGCTTGAGCGACGCAATCAACACAGGCAGGGTTTCCGCGCCGACATCTTCGGCAAGCTGGTCGAGTACCCGTTGATCCACGATTGCCAAAGTCTCCGCCATCGCCGTTATCCTCTCCTGTTCATCTTATTCACTGTCGTCCATCAGCCCCGGACGCGCCAGCCGGTAAACGCCCTTCAGGCCTTCGGGGCCCACCACTTTCCGCTTGCGGATGAAAACCAGGAGGCCTTCCCCGTGCAGTTTGGTGGCCGCGAGGCGCACGCGCGGCAACAGCTTGCGCCAATCGGAGCCTTCTTCCGCCAGCGCTTCGGCAACCTCCCGGGGGGCGACCGATTTGTCCCCTGTAATCTGCTTCAGTATTTCACTGCGGATCGCGTCATCACCTACGGCCATGGGGCCTGTCTCCTTGTCTGGATATACTCAATACGCCCTCCTGCCGGAGCACCAAGCCTTTCCTTGGTTTTTCCACCCAAGTTCCGCGTTTTTTTCTTTCGCGCATGGGCCCCACAGGGTAGGGTCCGCCATCATGCCAAAAAGGAAGCCTTCTATGCAAAGCTCAATCAAGACGGCAGTTCTTCTTCTCGCCTTCGGCGCCTCCCTGGCAGCCTGTGGCAAGAAGGATGAGGACCAGTCCCACAAAGCGGCCGATAAAACAACGGCAGCTGAGGCCCAAGCTGAAAAACCGGTCGAAAAGGCGGCCGACAATCAGGCTGGCGCCACCACCCCGGAACAGAAAGTATCGAAATCCATGACCGACACTGACGCCTACAAGGCGGAAAACGAGGCCTATCTCGAAACCAACAAGGACAAGGACGGCGTCCATGTCACCGACAGCGGGCTGCAGTATAAAGTCCTGAAATCCGGTGATGCGTCCGGCAAAAGCCCGACCAAGGAAGACATCGTCAAGGTTTCTTACGAAGGCCGCACCATCGACGGTAAAGTGTTCGATGCCAGCGAACGCCATGGCGGCCCGGCCCAGTTCCAGCTTGGCCGCGTGATCCCCGGCTGGATCGAAGCGCTGCAGATGATGCATGTCGGCGACAAATGGGAAATCACCATCCCGGCTGACCTCGCCTATGGCGAACATGGCGCTGGCAATGTCATCCCGCCGAACTCGACGCTGATCTTCGATGTCGAGCTTCTGGGCGTGAAAGACATGGCGGCAGCTGAAGCCGAAGCCAAGGTCCAGATGGAAAAGTTCAAGACCCAGCAGGCTGACTTCCTGAAAGAAAATGCCAAGAAGGACGGCGTTCACGTTACGGACAGCGGGCTGCAGTATAAGGTCATCACCGAAGGCACCGGCAAATCGCCGAGCCCCACGTCCAACGTCACGGTGAATTACGAAGGCAAGCTGACCAACGGCACCGTGTTCGATTCGAGCTACAAGCGCGGCCAACCGGCCTCCTTCCCGCTTGACCGCGTCATCAAAGGCTGGACCGAAGGCCTGCAATTGATGAAAGAAGGCGGCAAATATGAATTCTTCCTGCCGTATGACCTGGCGTATGGCGAGCATGGCGCAGGCGCCGGTATTCCGCCCTACGCCACGCTGATCTTCACGGTCGAGCTGATCTCGGTCGACAGCTAAGTCATTCAGGTAAAACCATAAAGATTATGAAGGGGTGCCCATGCGGCGCCCCTTTTTCTTACGAAATCCCCACCTGGGGCGCCGTTTCCGCATGGATTAGGCGCTCAAACCGGGGCAAACCGGCCAGCCTTCAGGCCTGATAAAATCGTCACCCTTGAAGATTTAGGTTGGCTTTCCATATTGTGATATTATAACTGTACATCATATGTTGCGTTAAGGTCATCTGTTTTGGATTACGCCCTGATACTGTCCGTCCTGGTCCTTCTGGCCGCGCCGTTGCTTGCGCGCGCGGTGACGCGTATGCCTGCGCTTAAGGGCGGGCTGGACGGATTCGTACTGATGACCGTGCTCGGGCTTATCACGCTGACCCTGCTGCCTGAAGCGCTGGAACACGCCGGTCTCTTAGGCCTTATGATCGCCATCCTCGGCTTTTCATTGCCCTGGATTGCCGAATTCGTCTTCCATAAGCCCGAACAGTCGACGCACCGTATCGTGATGCTGGTCGCTGCCCTTGCGCTTGTGGTCCATGCCACCAGTGACGGCGCCATCCTCGCCTTGGCCAAAAACAGCCCGCAAGGGGACTTTGTGGCCGGCGGGGTTCTGTTGCACCGGATCGGTGTCGCGATCGCCGTGTGGTGGCTCTTGCGCCCCGTGCTGACGACCACCGGCGGCATCGCCGTGCTGGCCGCGCTCGGCGCCATGACCGTGATCGGCTATCTGATGGCGATCTTTGCTTCCGACTGGTGGGGCGTACCGCTGATCGGCTACTGGCAGGCGTTCGCCGCGGGCTCGCTCCTCCATGTCATCCTGCACCCGCTGGAGCACCACAGCACGGCCCCGAAGCCGGAGACCATGCGCGCCCACAGGGTCGGTACCGCGCTCGGCATCCTGTTCGTGACCGCGCTTATCTATGCCCATTATCTTTATCACGTCGCGGGACCGCTCGACACGACGCTGGTGCACGGCGCCTATCATGCCGTCGATACCATTGCCGCGGTCGGCCGCTTCATCGCACCGGGGCTTCTGCTGATCCTGGTCGCGGGCGGCATTCTCCTGCAGCTTTACAAGCAGCCACATGACACCGGGGTGCGCACGCTTGTGGTTGGCGGCTATCACGGCCTGCAGAAAATCGCGCCCTGGACTGTTGCGCTCTGGATCGCGGCGGCCTTCGTGGTCGAACTGCTGCCCTTCGATGTCAAACTGCCGTCCGGGGGCTATGTGCTGTTCTCGCTGTGGCTGGCGTGCGTCTGCGCGATCCTCATACACACCGGCGCGCGCAAGTTCTTTTCGGTCCTGTTGCCCACAGTGCACATCCACCACCACGGCCATAGCCACAGCCACTAGGCTTCCCCCCGCGACCTCTGCCCTTGCTCAGGCGTTGATTTTACTTGCCCCGCGGCCCCGAAAAAGGGTAGCCATGCGCGAGTTTCGAAAGGATGTTCCATGCGTTTTGAAGGCCAGACCGCGCTTGTAACCGGCGGCACGTCAGGGTTCGGTGAAGCCATCGTCAAGGCTTTCGCGAGCGAAGGCGCGACTGTGCATTTCTGCGGCCTCATCGACGAAGAAGGCGCGCGCGTGGCCCATGAAACCCGCCATTACCCTGGCAAAACCCACTATCACCACGCCGATGTGCGCGACAACAGCCTGGTCGCCGATTTTGTTGCCGCTGCAACAGCTGAGGCAGGCAGGCTCGATATCGCGGTCAACAACGCCGGGATCAGCCACACCGCCGCCCGGTTCGCCGACCAGGACATCGCCATGGTCGAGGACGTGTTCCGCACCAACGTCATGGGGGTGTGGCACGCCATGCATCATGAAATCCGCACCATGCTGAAGAACGCACCGAAGCCCGGCGGCACCATCATCAATATCGCGTCGATCCTGTCGCGTTCGGGCGCGGAATGGATGGCGGCCTACGGCACCAGCAAACACGCAGTGATCGGCCTGACCAAAAGCGCCGCGCTGGATTACGCCGACGCAGGCATCCGCATCAATGCGGTCTCGCCGGGGCCGATGCGCACCCCGATGTTCGAGCGCGCGCTCGCCGATATCGGCGGCGACATGAGCAAGTTCGCGGGCGGCCTGCCGAAGGGCGGCCCCGCCGACCCGGCCGATGTCGCCAAAACCGTGCTCTATCTCGCGAGCCAGGAAGCCGCCTATATGAACGGCGCCAATGTCGTGGTCGACGGCGGCACCTCTACCGGCCAGCACGGCTGATACCAAAGCTTGCCGGAAAACACCGGACACCTATCACGGCCTTGAAACCGCCCATATCCCGCGCCAGATAAGGGGTTGACCCCAACAATGAAGGCGCCCCCTAAGGAGACACAGGGCATGAACATGATCAGCAACTGGTTCCGCCGGACCCTGTCGGACCCGCAGGTCGTTCTCCTGTTGGTCGTGCTGCTGTTTGCCGTGCTCGCCTTCAGCTTCTTCGGCCATATGCTGGCCCCCGCCATCGCCGCCATTGTGCTCGCCTTCCTGCTGGACGGGCCGATCGGCTGGCTGGAACGCCGGGGCGCGCGGCCGATGATCGCGCTTCTGTTTGTGTTCATCAGCTTCCTGCTTCTGTCAGTCATCACGCTGCTCGCGGTCATGCCGCCGCTTGTCCAGCAGATCGGCCAGTTCGTGAATGACAGCCCCAAGATGATCGCCCGGCTTCAGGCCGGTTTCCTCGGCCTCCATGCCCGCTTCCCGGACATTATCTCGGAGGTGCAGGCGCAGGGCTGGCTGGAGCGCATGGGCAACGAGGTCGCCAACCTGGGCCCGCGCCTAGTGCAATATTCCCTGACCAGCCTGACAAGTGCTGTCAGCCTGATCGTCTATACCGTACTGGTGCCGGTGATGGTCTTCTTCTTCCTCAAGGACAAGGAGCAGATCCTCGGCTGGGTCACCGGCTTCCTGCCGCATGACAAGCCGGTGCTGGAACAGGTATGGCACGAAAGCCTGGAACGCGCGGGCGACTATGCCCGCGGCAAGGTCTATGAAATCCTGATCTGCGGCATCGCCGCCTTCATCCTCTATCAGGTGCTTGGCCTCCGCTATGCCACGCTGCTTGCGGTGGCGACCGGTCTCAGCGTCATCATCCCCTATTTCGGCGCGGCGGCGGTGACAGTGCCCGTGCTTCTGGTCGCCTACGTTCAGTGGGGCATGAGCCCCGATTTCGTCATCGCCGCGACCGCCTATTTCGTGCTGCAGGCGCTGGACGGCAACCTTCTGGTGCCGCTGCTCTTCTCTGAGGCGGTGAAGCTGCACCCCAATGCCATCATCATCTCAATCCTGCTGTTCGGTGGCTTGTGGGGCTTCTGGGGCGTGTTTTTCGCAATCCCGCTGGCGACACTGGCCAACGCCGTCATCCGCGCCTGGCGGGCCCGCGCCCATGACGAGGCACAGGCCAGCTGACGCGTGTACGCAAGAAAAGCCCTTTCCTTTCAAGGCGATTTCTGACTAAATTGGCGAAAATTCAAAGGGTATCAGGTTAGGCCGAGGTATGATTCTCGAATCACGCAGTCTCATTTTTTCCGACGAGGAACTCGTCCTCGCCTTGCGTCCAATCCTTGAAGGCAAGGGCATGTCCGGCAACCCGCCGCTCAAGGACGTGATCTCCTTCCTGGATGAAGATGGGGACGTGACCGTCCGCTTCGACCTGACCGATGGGTCGGACTCGATCGTCTTCTCAAGCCGTGAAGTCGGCGCGGCAGTCCTCAACCACTGTATTGAACGCGGTATTCCGCTGCCGCGCGGCGCCTACAAGGAACTGGCGATCCGCGGCGACCATGTCGCCCTGATCGTGCGCATGGAATCGGGCGGCATGAGCCCGGTTGACGAAGACGAATAACCAGCTTTCTGCACGACCAAGTGCATGAAAAAGGGCCCGCCGATCGATCGGCAGGGCCCTTTTTATTTGGTTTGGCAGTCGCTCTATCAGGGCGCTGGGAACAGGTCCGGGACTGAAAGGTAGCGTTCGCCGGTGTCGTAGCAGAAGGCGATGACGCGGGTGCCCTTCGGGGCTTCCTTCAGCTGTGCCTTGATGGCCGCCAGCGTGGCGCCTGAGGAAATGCCACAGAGCACGCCTTCGGTGCGCGCGGCCGCACGGGCCATGTCCATCGCGTCCTTGGGATCCACCTGCTGAACGCCGCTCAGGAGGTCGGTCTCCATCACGTCCGGGATGAAACCGGCACCGATACCCTGGATCGGGTGCGGGCCCGGAGCCCCGCCCGACAGAACCGGCGACAGACTCGGCTCCACCGCGATGACCTTCAGGCCCGGCCACGCCTGCTTCAGCGTCTGGGCCGTGCCGGTGAGGTGGCCACCGGTGCCGACACCGGTGATCAGATAATCCATGCCTTCCGGGAAGTCGGCGAGAATTTCATGGGCGGTGACATCGCGGTGCACCGCCGGGTTCGCCGGGTTGCCGAACTGCTGCGGCATCCAGGCGCCTTGGGTGCTTTCCACCAGCTCCAGCGCCTTGGCGATCGCGCCCTTCATGCCTTCTTCCTTCGGCGTCAGCACCAGTTCGGCGCCATAAGCTGCGATGATCTGGCGGCGTTCGACCGACATGGATTCAGGCATCACGATAATCAGCCGGTAGCCTTTGACGGCCGCGACCATGGCAAGGCCGATCCCGGTGTTGCCGGAGGTCGGCTCAACAATCACGCCGCCCGGCGCCAGCTCACCGCTTTTTTCCGCCGCCTCAATCATCGAAAGGGCGATACGGTCCTTGAGCGACCCGCCGGGGTTGACCCGTTCCTGTTTGACCCAGACTTCATGGTCCGGGAACAGGCGGCTCATGCGCACATGGGGCGTACGGCCGATGGTGTCGAGGATCGACTGAGCTTTCATGGGCTTGTCCTTTATCTTTTCTTGTCAGGCTTTGAAGGCGGGTCAGGCCTTCTTGCGGGTCCGGATCGGGACGATCTCTTCGGTGTCGCACGGACGGAACATCACGCGCGACCAGGCAGGGACCGAGCGGGTCAGCCACACGTTACCGCCGATCACCGTATTATGACCGACGACCGTGTCGCCGCCCAGGATCGTGGCGCCGGAATAGATGACCACATTGTCTTCAATGGTCGGGTGGCGTTTCTTGGCGCGTTCTTCGCGGTCGACCCGCAGCGCGCCCAGGGTGACCCCCTGGTAGATTTTGACATTGTTGCCGAGAACCGCGGTTTCACCGATCACCACGCCAGTGCCGTGGTCGATGAACAGCGAATGGCCGATCCGGGCGCCGGGGTTGATGTCGACCCCGGTTTTCTGGTGGGCATATTCGGTAATCATGCGCGGCAGCAAGGGCACCTCGCGCTTCATCAGCGCATGGGCGATGCGGTAGGCCACCACGGCATAAAAGCCGGGGTAGCACAGCATGACTTCCTCGATCGATTCGGCCGCCGGGTCGCCTTCATACAGCGCCTTGGCGTCCGTGTAGGCCACTGCGGCGATATCCGGCAGGTCAGCCAGGAAGCCCTGCACCAGGCGGCGCGCGCAGCCGACATTGTCCTTGCACAGACGGTCGACGAGCTTGAAGAAAGCGTCTTCAAGACCGGCGAGCCTGTCTTCAAGGCTCAGCCCGTCTTCCTCAGCCACCGAATAGTGTGGGAACATAACCGCCGTGGTGCGGTTCAATAGGTCGCCGATCTTGCCGAGCGACAGGCCGGTCAGGCTGCCGTAAACAGCATGCTGCTCCTTCAGCCGCGCGGCGATATCTTCAAGGCTCGTGGATGTATCGGTAATTTTGGTCATATCAGGGGCTCTCCCTCGCTATTTATAACAGGTTAGGAGGGCGGGGGCTATCTACAAGAGCCGCCGCACACTAGAATTTCTTCACACTGACAGGACAATAACTTTACCGGGAGAAAATATATTTCCCCCTATCGCCCATTATTAGGCTGACGGTTTCGGCAACAGGGCGGCATAGCCCGCCTCGGCGACCAGCGCATTGGAGCGCGCGACCACCTTGTCCTCAAGCTCGGCCATGAAGTCTTCTTTCTTGGTGCCCGCAGCAATTTCGCCGGTGATTTCGAACACGGCAGTGCCGCTTCTGTGCCAGAAGCCCTTGGTCCAGAAAAGCCCGGTATTGGTGGCCACGGTATAAACCGGCAGGCCGGTGTCCTCCTGCAGGAAGTAGCTGCCGCTCTTGAGCTTGCGGGTCTGGCCGATGGGCACACGCGTCGCCTGCGGATAGATGATCAGCGGGCGGCCAAGCTCAACCACATGGTCAGCAACCGCATCCATGGCGCGGTGCGCGGTCTTGGACTGGCGGTCGATGCGGACGATCTTGATCTTGCGGAACACGGTGCCCAGAAGCGGCAGGCTGAACAGTTCCTTTTTGGCCAGCGCGGTGACGTCGCTCCTGAGCGTATAGGTGATGATCGGGTCCATATAGCTCTGGTGCGCGGCGGCGAGGATGAAGGCGCCGGATTTGGGCAGCATCTCGGCGTTGCGGATTTCCAGCTTGATGCCCATGATGACACGGGCAAGCCACAGGGTGGTTTTACAGAAAACCAGAATGGCGCCACGGACCCCCCTGTCCGACTTCATCAGGAGCGCAAGCGGCACCATGATGAACGCCAGAAACAGCGTGATATAGAGATAAAAGACCACATTGAACAGAACCGACCTGATGGCATTGAAGATACCGGACACGCTTTTGCTCCCCTTTGTGGCACTTTTCGTTATGACGCTGGCCGTCATGGCTTTGGGCCGCCCTCGCTGCGGCTGGCTTTAGCCATTGCCATCTTAAGCGGGTTTTACACAAGAAAAAAATCGGTTAGCCTGCCACGGCAAACTGGCTCATGTGGGAGAGACGACCGCCATGACAACCATGGAAAAACGCCGCGATAACCGCCTGCCCGTGCTGTGGCACGGCACGCTGACGACAGAGGATGACCGGCAATTTCCGTGCGAGGTGCGGGACGTATCAACCGCCGGGACGCTGATCACCTGTGAGACCGACCTCAGCATCGGAGATGAGCTGATCCTGACGATTGACGGCCTGGGCGAGTTCGCGACCGAGGTGAAATGGCAGGGGTCGGCCCAGCTGGGGCTCGCCATCATCGCCGGACCTGACCTGATGCTCAAGAAATTCGCGGAAGGATCGGGCGCCGCCCTGTCGGAAAAGCCGGTCGCGCCGGCCGAGGACCCGCTCGGCCTTCAATAACCCGCCGGAAACACAGCCAGCGTTGGACGCGGCGGACGGAGGTCCGTCAGCTCAGCACGCGCGCGCGGAACCGGCGGTAGCGGTAGCCGAGCGTCATCAATGAAAATGAAAAAGACCGGGCGGCGGCACGACTGTGCCTGCGCCGCCCGGGGGCAGTGAGGGTCTTGGTCATCGGAACCTGCTATTTGTAGCGGCGGCTGCGGCGCCGGATGAAACCGGGTTGAGCCGGGGCGAAACCGGCACGGGGTTTTGCTGCGGTGACTTGGGTCATGAACATTTTTATTCTCCTCGCTGTCGAGAAACTCGGGACTGTCTTTAGGCAGGGCTGTCGAGCGCTCGGGTTTTTGCTGTCGGTGTCTATATTTGTTTTATGTAGCCTTCTCTCAGCAACCGGCGTGCCAACATGTAAAACCATTATAATTCAATGACTTGTATTTTTGACCTTTTGTTGCCGGTGCTGCAGGTGTCCGGAAACGTACAGTCTGCTGTCCGCAACCGAACAGCCCTCCTCAGGCGAGAAGGAAGGAGCGCATGGCGATCGCACCCATATCGATGCGGTTGTTGAAAAAGCTGAGTGCCCGCCGCTCAATCTTGAACCACTTGACTGACATCAAGCCGGACACCTGTGTGCCCCTTTAAGGTCCTGCCATTCAGAGTATGGAGGACCAGGAAAAATGCCTCGGATTATGCCCCCGGCCACGATCGCAAGATTGCTCGTACGCCCCTTGCCGCTGATGCCGCTCAATCACCTTCTCAGCCTGATCACGCGGCATATGTGCCGCCGTCATCAGGCGGTGGTCCGGCGGCTGCAGCCGATCGTCGGCCACCATTTTCTCATCACGCCCGATGGCTCCGACATCGGCTTCCTCCTGGAAATTCATGCCCACAGGGTGACCGCGACGGCGACCCGCAACAGTCGTCTGCCAGCCGATGTCCGAATCAGCGGCAATTTTGTCCGGCTCGTGCAGATGCTCGAAGGCTCGCTGGATGGCGACGCTCTGTTCTTCTCCCGCGAGATCAGCATCGAAGGCGACACCGAAGCCATGCTTACGCTCCGGAATGCCATCGACAGTGAGGATATAGACCTGAGAGCTGAGGTCCTGTCCGCCTGCGGCCCGTTGGCTAGTCCTGCTGCGCGGCTCCTCGATGCCGGAACAAGCCTTTGGGTTCGGTACGGAGGCGGGACAGGCTTTCTGAACGGGAGCCCGGCACGATGAAAAAGCTCGAACTTGTCTGTCCTGCCGGTACACCGGCGGCGCTCCGTGTTGCGGTCGATGCCGGCGCCGATGCGGTCTATATGGGCTTTCGGGACGAGACCAACGCCCGCAATTTCCCCGGCCTCAATTTCTCGCGCGAGGAGCTGGCCGAAGCGCTGGACTATGCCCACGCGCGCGGCGCCATGGTGTTCCTGGCCGTCAACACCTATGCCCGCGCGGGCGACGATGCGCCGTGGCGCGCCGCCATCAAATCCGCGCATGACCTGAAGGTCGATGCGCTCATCCTCGCCGATATCGGGCTTCTGGCTTACGCACGCGAAACCTACCCGGACCTCCGGCTGCACCTATCGGTGCAGGCGTCGGCCTCGAATGCCGAGGCGATCAATTTCTACGGTCAGCGGTTCGGCGTGAAGCGGGTGGTGCTGCCGCGCGTGCTGACCGTGCCGGACATCACCAAGCTCAATGGCGAGATCGATATCGAGACCGAGGTCTTCGCTTTCGGCGGC
This sequence comes from Kordiimonas marina, assembly GCF_023006325.1. GTDB lineage: Bacteria > Pseudomonadota > Alphaproteobacteria > Sphingomonadales > Kordiimonadaceae > Kordiimonas > Kordiimonas marina. The sequence goes on along the minus strand of NZ_JAINDF010000002.1, from coordinate 179,510 downwards.
ATGTGCCCGATGGCGGAAGGCCGCTGTACCCTGTCCTCCTACGTGACCGGCAAGTCGCCGAACCGCAATGGTGTCTGTTCGCCCGCGAGCCATGTCGCCTATGTCAACGAGGGGGACATCCTGACAAGCCGGCTGGGCGGTTTCACCATCAACCGCTTCGGGGCGCATGAACAGGCAGGCTACCCGACCCTGTGCAAGGGCCGTTTCAAGGCAGGCGGCGAGGCGGGCTACCTGTTCGAGGAGCCGACGAGCCTTGATATTTCCGCGATCCTGCCGGAGCTGGCCAAGGCAGGCGTCACCGCCCTCAAGATCGAAGGGCGCCAGCGCGGCAAGGCCTATGTCAAACAGGTGGTAACGGACTTCCGCCGCGCGGTCGACACCGCGGCGGCCGGGGGCCGGGCAACGCTCGACATGGCCGGGCTGTCGGAAGGCCATCAGAATACGACAGGAGCGTATGCAAAAAAATGGATGTAGCAACCAAAGACCTGTCCCTCGGCCCGCTTCTGTTCAATTGGGCCCCTGAGAAAGTCCGCGACTTCTATTTCCGCATCGCCGATGAGGCCGATATCGATGTGGTCTATTTCGGCGAAGCCGTCTGCGCCAAACGCAGGCCGTTTCTGGTGCCGCACTATGAAGCCATCCTCGACAGGCTCAAGGCAGGCGGCAAGCAGGTCATCCTTTCGTGCCTTCAGCTGGCGATGGACCGGAAAGACATGGCCGCCGTGTCCGACATGGTGGCGATGGCGGACGAGTATCTGGTGGAAGCGGGCGATATGGCGGCCTGCAGTTTGCTGGCGGGCAAGGCCTATGCCGTTGGGCCAACCGTCAATGTCTATAACGAAGCCACGCTCAAATTCTTCGAGGCCGAAGGCGCCCGGCGCATCAGCCTCAATGCCGAGCTCCCGGAAGACAGCCTGAAAGCCTTGGCCTCTGTCGCAACCGCCCGGCTGGAAGTACAGGTGTTCGGGCGTATTCCGCTCGCCATCTCCGCACGCTGCTTCCATGCCCGGGCGCATGGCCTTGCGAAAAACAGCTGCCAATATGTCTGCGAGAAGGACCCGGACGGCCTGACGGTCGAAACCCTCGACCATCAGTCCTTCCTGGCCATCAACGGCCTACAGACACTGTCGCACCATTATGTGAACCTGCTGGAGGAGATGCCCCGGCTGGCTGAGATCGGCATCCGGGGGTTCCGCCTGTCACCCCATGCGGCCGACATGATCAAGATCACGAACCTGTTTCGGGCGCGCCTGGCCGGCTGGATCAGCGGCGAGGAGGCCACGCACCGGCTGGCGGCCCTGCTGCCGGATGCCCGGTTTGCCAACGGCTTCTTCCACGGCATGGAAGGCCTTGCCACCCTTGAAGCAAGCGCCGCCGCTCAGCCCTGTTGAGGTCAATCATGCCAGAAACGACTATATCCAAGGCCTACAAGGCCTTTTTCCTGGGGCCCAAGGCCGAGAACGCAGCCTGGACTGGCGCCGAGTTTCAGGCCGTGCTCGACCATTGGTTCAACTGGCGCAAGGGGCTGTTTCCGGGCGACCCGCCCATCTCCACAGCCGAGGAGCGGCAGTCAGCCCCCTACCTCAGGGCCCGCGCGGCCATGACCGAGGGGCTTGAGACGCTGACGGAACTTCTGAGCCACGAGATGCCGAAATATACGCCGCGCTATATCGGCCATATGGTGGCGGACCTGAGCTTGCCCGCGCTTCTCGGCCATTTCGCCGCCCTGCTCCACAACCCGAACAATACCTGCCGCGACGCGTCCTGGGTCGGAACCCGGATCGAAACCGACGTCATCGCCATGTTGGCCACCATGGTGGGGTACGACCCAGCCAAGGCCCATGGCCACATAACCGGCGGCGGGACCGTAGCCAATTTCGAAGCGGTTTGGCGCGCCCGCTTCCGCCAGGATCACTGGCTGAGCCTGGCGCTCTATCTGGCGGAGAAACGCGGCCTGACGCTCCCCCTGATGGAGGCGGGCCACATGGGCTGGCACCGGTTCGGCGCGCTCCTCAATGAGTATGACGTGCGACTTGACGACCTGCGCGGCTACAGCGGCATCGCCAGCAATCCCTATGCTTTCGGCGAACGCATGACGGCGGCCTTCGGCCTGCCCTACCGTGGCCCCGTGCTTCTGGTGCCGGAGAACAAGCATTTCTCCTGGACCAAGGCCACCAATGTCTTCGGTTTCGGCGAGGAGAGCTTCTGGCCCATCGCCCTCGATGATATGGGCAGGCTCAACATCGCCTCGCTTCAGGAGCAAATAGACCACGCCGACAAGGCCGGGCGTCCGATCACCATGGTCGTCAGTGTCGCCGGCACCACCGAGACCGGCAAGATCGACCCGATCGACCGGGTCCAGGACGTGCTGGACCAAACCCGCGCCACGCGCGGGTGGGACATCTGGCATCATGTCGATGCCGCTTATGGCGGCTTCCTGTGTTCCATGCTGCGGGGGCCGAACCCAGCCGACGCCCTGAGCCCTTCCAACACAGCAGCACTGGCCAGCATCTCGCGGGTTCATTCGGTCACCATTGATCCGCACAAACTGGGCTATGTGCCCTATGCCTGCGGGGCCATCCTGACCCGTGATACCCAGGCCTATGCCGTGTCCAGTTTCAAGGCGCCCTATCTTGAGCGTCAGCTCGAGATGCCGGACAAATGGTCGACCACGCTTGAAGGGTCACGCTCGGCCGCAGGCGCTACCGCCACCTGGCTTACCGGCAAAACCCTGGGCTTCGACGCGGGCGGCATGGGCGGTGTGATCGCGGCAACCATTGGGGCCTGCCGCCAGGTCAAGGACCGGTTGGCGCAGTTGGTACCTGCCTTCCGCCCGCTTGAGCCCACGGACACCAATATCCTGTGCTTCTCACTGGCCCGGGAGGGCGACAGCCTCAAGGCCGCCAATGCCGCGACCGAGGCCATGTACGACCGCTTTGCCACAAGCCCGGATTTTGCGGTTTCCAAAACCACGCTGGGGGTCAAAAGCCACCGCCTCATGATCGAACGCCACACGGGCACCTATGACGGACCCTTGGATGACGACCATCTGGTGCTGTTGCGCATGGTGTTCATGAACCCCTTCTGGGCCGAGGATAAATTACGCGACCAACTGAGTGAGGAGCTGGCAACCTTCCTGAACACTTAAAGGAGCAGAGGATACCCTCAAAGCTTAGCCCCCGGCGCGCGGCCGTAGCATCATGCTGCCGAAGTGCAGCGTGAACAGGAGGAAGGCAAGGCTCCAAAATGTCGCCGACGCCATCAGGAGCGGTTCATACGCCGCGACGAGCGGTGCGGCCACACGGGTAACCGCTGCCAGGAATAAAAGACCATATAGCACCGTCCCGGCCCTGCCGGCTGCGAGGGCCCGACCGGTATGGCCAAGGGTGGCGCGGGTCATCACCGCCACGGTCATCATGGCCATGAGGCCGGCCGTGAGGGCGTGAACCCCTGCGCTCTGGCTTGGCGCAACCTTGGGGGGGAGGAGGTCAGACGCCGCCAATAGCGCGAGACCCACCGGCAGCCAGGCGTAGGCGACATGGAGAACAAGCACGATGGCGCTCGGTCCCACGGCCCACACTTTCCAGCGCCAGAGCCGGACCGCCTGCAGGACGGCAACGGTGAGGAGGGAAGCAGCCGTCACCGCGCCATCCGGCAGGCATACCCAAAGGCCCAGGGCAAGACCTGTGAGGACAAGAACGGTCTTGTCATAGGGGCCAAAGGGTACCGGGCGCGCCGAGGCACCCGATTTGATCAACCAATTGGTGGTGAAGCTGGGCACGATCCGCCCACCGATCAGCGAAATCAGCAAGATCAGGACACCGAGGGCAGCGCGCACGGAAAATGCCGTCGCCAGCACACCAGCGGCCTCAAGATGAAAGAGGATATTCGCCAGCGCAAACAGGCCGACAAAGACAGCGACCGGCAAATTACGCCAGTTCTTGCCCGCGACCACCTCACGCCCCGCGAAAAAGGCGACGACAGGCAGGAACAGGCTGTCGGTCACCGCCCCCATCGGCCCCAAAGGCAGGAGAAGAGCCACCCGGCCCGCGACCCACAGCAGGAACAGTGCAAGCAGGGGCTTACCGCTGAGCGGCAGCCGCCCGGTCCAGTTCGGGATCGCCGTCAAGAGGAAGCCTGTAACCACGGCCCCCAGATAACCGAGAATCATTTCATGGCGGTGCCAATCTAGTGGCGCCATGCCGGAGGGCAGCCCTTGGCCTGTGAGGAAAAGCCACAGCCATACTGGAACCAGCAGGAACGCCACGACCCCCGCCCCCAGAAAGAAGGGACGAAAACCGTGGCTCAGGAAAGCCGGACCCTGGTATCGCGCGCGTGCCATAATATACCTTTCTGTCCCTGTCTTGTCCCCCGGGGCACGGCAAGCCACACCCCGGAGGCATCACCTTAGAATTTCGCCGTGAGCATGACCCAGAATTTGGTCGTATCGGTAGCGAAACTATCCGCGCTATAGAAGGCTGTTTTCACCAAAGCGGACACACTTTTGGTCAACTTCTTGGACGCCAGAAAATCCCATTCATGACCATAGTGGGCACCGCCGACATCCGCCGAAAAGTCGTGATAGACGGCCTTCACCAGCAGGCCGCTCAAAGCACCCTCACCGGGAACCTTGTAGGCGACACTGCCATAGACGTCCTTGAGGCCGGTCGCCGGGGTGGACAGGAACTTGTCGGCCCAACCGTTGAACTTATGGAGGGTGGCCAGCGGTGTCTGGAAACCGACGCCATTATCGGCACCCAGAAGCTCATAGTCCAAGCTGGCCGTCACGCCCGAGGCCCCCGCGCTGGCGCCCAGATGCCAGAAATCGGCGCTAAAATTCTTTGGGTTATCCTTATAGTCCGACTGGGTGGCATATTCAGCCTGATAGCCGACCTTGACCGAGCCTGCCTTGTGGCTGCCCGCGACGCGCACACCGTAGGTGGCCGATGACAGGCCGTAAACCGGCACGTCATTCAGGTCGAGCAGGTAGCCGTAAGCCGTGATCTTGGCGAAGTCGAAACCCGAATAGCTGACATTGATCAGATGTGCGTTGGTCGAGAGATTACCAAGCGGATGATCGTCCCCGAACACGCGGTTAACGTTCCAGACATAGCCATAGATGGCCGTCAGGTTCTTGACCGGCGTGAGTATGGCGACCGCGCTATCGTAGGTCTGGTCATTCTGGCGCCAGGCAACGGTGCCGATGAAACGCTGATCATCCAGGTTGACGCCCTGACGACCGAATTTAAGCGTGACCTGGTCACCCTTATACTGGAGATAAGCCTGGTTGAGCTCGGTCCCCGACGGATCGGCGACCACCGGGCGGGTGGTGTTGCCATTGACCGTACTGTTGTAGGTCGCTTCACCGAGCACAGTGATATTCGTGGCCTCAAGAAACCCGCTGAAACCTTTGTAAGAGGCTGTTTCATAATGAAGTTTCGTCAGAAGCGTGGATGCGGTTGCCTGCTTCGAGAAGCCGGTCTGGTCGACATTCTCTAACCGGTAGCGAAAATCGAGCCCGGCCTTGCCCTTGGCAAATATGTCAGACGCATTGTCTTCAGTCTCGGCGGCGACTGCCGGCATCGCGCTCATCAGAACAAGAGCACTTGCAGCCAGCATGAGGGGGCTTTTTTTCATCGGTCTACTCCTTGAAAGCCGTGTATGCTTCCTTTTATCGGCCCCTGACCCGTCTTTGCCTGATCCAGATCAAGTCCATGTTTTATTTGGACAAACCACAAAAAATACCTGAGCATGTTGCCAATCAGTCACACCCGACAGAAACGGCCCTTTTCTGAACTGAAGGTCAGGAGCTCACCGGAATCAACATGGAAATACCAGGCGTGCAGGCTGAGCACGCCTGCGTCCACTGCCTGCCTGACCCATGGGTAGCTGATCAGGTGGCTGACGGAGACGAGCGTGCCCTCCATTTCGGCAAGCGCCCGTTTCTCATGGTCCGGCACATGGGCGTCGCAACAAACCTCAACAGCCTCACGCGCGGGCTGAAGGATCGACACCCAATCGGCAATATAATCGTCATCGTCGGCGTCATACCGGGCCGCGGGATCTGCCGCCATCAAGGCCGCAATTCCGCCGCAGCCCGAATGGCCCATGACGATGATATGTTCGACCCTCAGATGATTGACCGCGAACTGGATCGCGGCGCCGAGCGATTTGTGGTGCGACTTGCCCTTTTCATAGGGTGGCACGATGTTGGCGACATTGTTGACGACGAAAATCTCGCCGAGACCGGCATGGGTCAGGATCGCCGGGTTCACGCGGCTGTCGCTACAGCCGATAATCAGGGTGCGAGGGTTCTGGGCTTTCGAAGCCCAGGACCGGTATGCATCGAACTGCTTGTCCAGATATTCCCGCCGGAACGTGCGGTATCCTTCGATCAGACCCTGGTATGCATCCACCATGATACCTGCCCCCGCGCTTAAAGGCTTGCGGCCAGATCAAAGCCCGCAATTCTTGCCTGATGAGCAAGGTCCAGCAGGTAAGACTGAATTCCATGACGAATGCTCCTTGTCTGCAGATACTGGCGGATACGGCCTTCCACCGCCTCGAACGGCGATGGCAGAGCACTGTTTTCGCCCACAGCGAAGCGGTCGACATTCTGCTCATAATAGCGGCGGCAAACCTCCGCGCTGGGTTCGGGCGTCGTTACCTCGGCCCCCAGTAGGTCCATGATTCCGGCGTCGAAGTCCTCGCCGGTGGCATCCTCAGCCAGAAAGCCTTTCTCGACCGCGCGCTGGCGCAGCAGCTCCCGGATCAGGAGTGCCCGCGCGGCTTCATCCCGCGCGGCTTCGCGGGTGGCGGCGGCATGGAACTGCATTTCGCGGAACACCTCGTCGTCGGTGATTTCGACAGTATTGACATAAAGCGGCATGGTCAGGCCCTCCTGCGGACGATCTGGTAGCCGGACCGGAACAGGTATTTGACCGGGGCCGACAGGATATGGACGAGCCGGGTGAAGGGGAACAGAAGGAAGATAGTGAGCCCCAGCACGATATGCAGTTTGAACACGACCGGCTCATGCAGCACGTAAGCCGCAGCCCCAGACCGGAAGGTAACGATATGCTGGGCCCATTCGGCGAGCGCGATCATCGAACTACCGTCAGCATGTTCCGCCGAAAACGGAATGGTGCCGAGCCCGAGGATCAGCTGCACATAGAGGATCAGGAGGATCAGGATATCGGCCGGCCGGCTGGTGGCGCGGATACGCGGGTCAAACAGCCGACGGATGATCAGGATGGTCATGCCAATAAAGCAGAGCGTCCCGAAAATGCCGCCCGCGATCATGGCGAGCTTTTGTTTCGCCGCCGGCGTGATCACCCATTCATAGAGCGCTTCAGGGGTCAGAAGCCCGACGAAATGCCCCATGAAGAGAAGCAGGATACCAACATGGAACAGGTTGCTGCCGACACGCACACCCCGCCGGCTCAAAAGCTGGCTTGAGCTCGCCTTCCAGGTATAGGGGTCCTGATCATAGCGGAGGATCGACCCTCCCACCATGACGACGATGGCGATATAGGGATAGATGCCGAAGAAGAAATCATTGAGATATGTCATGGCTCGGCCCTCCTATTGCTGACTTTGTTGATGGTCCGCCCCGGTCGGGGCGGTGTTGGCCAGATGATGCGTCGCCTGGGGGCAGACCCCACAGGCTGCGGGGGTACCCGCACCGTCAAAAGCGGGGGTTTCCTCCCACTGCTTGTCGAGTGCTTCGAGGCTGGTGTCCTCGCTCTTCGCCTCTTCGACCGCCTGTTCGACAAAGCGCGGGTCGACTTCGACACCCGTGAGCGCTTCCAGGGCTGCGAACACATGGGCATAGCCGCTTTTCTTCGCCTTCAGTTTGGCGCCTATAGCGGCGAGGATATGGGCGGTTTCGCCCAGAAGCTCCTGCGCTTCCTCGAACGGTAGGACCGACAGGAATTCCAGGAACAAGGGCAGATAGTCCGGCAGTTCGCGCGCGGCGAGCGTAAAACCATGGCGCTTATAAAGGTCCGTCAGGTCAACCATGGCCTGGCCGCGGTCCCGGCTTTCGCCATGTACATGCTCGAACAAATAGAACGAGTGAGCCCGGCTACGGTCGAACAGACGGACATACTCTTCCTGCAGATTAAGAATATTCCGGCGGCCGATCTCACCGATGAAAGCATCCAGGCGGCGGCGAATTTTCGCTGGCACCAAGGCTTCGTCTTCAAGAACCGCCCGAAGATCGCCCGCATGAGCCTTAAGCTCATCGGTCGGGTAGGCCAGCAGAAGGCCGAGTATCTTGAGGCTTTTCATCATGATCTCCTTACGTCGCCGGCTTTGCCGTTCATGGTGTTATGGTGGGTCGGGCCACCGAACAGGCCGCCGGACCGTGCCGACGACGCACAGCCATTGCCGAAGCTGAAGCCGCAAGCGGCCTTGCTTTCGAAGGCGATGTCATTGTCGAATGGGGTTTTGCCGGCATATTCCCGGTGGTTGGTCGGGATCACGAAGCGGTCATCATAGTCGGCCAGCGCCATGATCTTGTACATATCCGCGACCGTGGCCTCATCGAGACCGACCCGGTCGAGCACATCCACATTGCCTTGGCCACCGATGCTTTTGCCGCGCATATAGCTGCGCATCGCCAGCATACGCTCCAGCGCATGGACCACCGGCTCTTCCTTACCCGCCGTGAGCATGTTGGCGAGATATTTGACCGGAATGCGCAGGTTTTTCACATCCGGCATGATGTCATCGCCCGCGATCTTGCCTTCATTGTAGGCGCTCTGGATCGGCGACAGCGGCGGGATGTACCAGACCATCGGCAGCGTCCGGTATTCCGGGTGCAGCGGGAAGGCCACTTTCCATTCCATCGCCATCTTATAGACCGGCGACCGCTGGGCAGCACTGATCCAGCTGTCCGGCACGCCGTCCGCTTTGGCCTGCTTGATCACCTCAGGGTCGTGCGGGTTCAGGAACACGCCGCACTGGGCATCATAGAGATTCTGCTCATCCTCGGTGGAGGCGGCTTCCTCGATCCGGTCGGCGTCATAGAGCAATACACCCAGATAGCGGATACGACCGACGCAGGTTTCCGAGCACACCGTCGGGTCGCCGTTCTCGATCCGCGGGTAGCAGAAGGTGCATTTCTCCGACTTGCCGGATTGCCAGTTGAAGTAAATCTTCTTGTAGGGGCAACCGGACACGCACATGCGCCAGCCGCGGCATTTGTCCTGATCGATCAGGACGATACCGTCTTCCTCGCGTTTGTAGATGGCGCCCGACGGGCACGAGGCCACGCAGGTCGGGTTCAGACAGTGTTCGCACAAGCGCGGCAGATACATCAGGAAGGTATTTTCGAACTGGCCGTAAATCTCCTTCTCGACGCCCTGGAAGTTATAATCCTGGCTGCGTTTCTCGAACTCGCCGCCCAGGATTTCTTCCCAGTTGGGGCCCCATTCCGGCTTCTCCATCTTCTGCCCGGTGATAATGGAATGCGCCCGCGCGGTCGGCGGGGTTTTTACCTCCGGGCTGTTCTGAAGATGGGCATAGTCGAAGGTGAAGGGCTCGTAATAATCGTCGATCTCCGGCAGGTCCGGGTTGGCGAAAATCTTGGCCAACAGGCGGAACTTGCCACCAAGCTTGGGCTGGATCTTGCCGTTGGCCTTGCGCTCCCAGCCGCCGTTCCAGCGCTTCTGGTTTTCCCAGTCGCGCGGGTAGCCGACGCCCGGCTTGGATTCAACATTGTTGAACCAGGCATATTCAACGCCTTCGCGGCTGGTCCAGACGTTCTTGCAGGTTACCGAACAGGTATGGCAGCCGATACATTTGTCGAGGTTCAGGACCATGCCGATTTGTGCACGTATTTTCATGTCTCTTGCTCCTACTCGGCTGCCGTCGTGGCGGCTTCTTCGCCCCACTGGATATTGTCGACCTTGCGTACGACCACGAACTCGTCCCGGTTAGAGCCAACCGTGCCGTAATAGTTGAAGCCGTAGGAAAGCTGGGCATAGCCGCCGATCATGTGGGTCGGCTTGACCACCGCCCGCGTGACCGAGTTATGGATGCCGCCGCGGCCGCCCGTGGTGTTAGAGACCGGCGTGTTGATGGTTTTTTCCTGGGCGTGATACATCATGGTCATGCCCTCGGGGACACGCTGGCTCACCACCGCCCGCGCCATGATGGCGCCGTTGGTGTTGTAAAGTTCGATCCAGTCGTTGTCCTTGACGTCGATCTTGCGGGCGTCGATTTCCGAAACCCACACCACCGGGCCACCCCGGTTCAGCGTCAGCATCAGAAGGTTGTCGGAATAGGTGGAGTGGATGCCCCATTTCTGGTGCGGCGTGATCCAGTTCAGGGTCACCTGTTTGTGGCCGCGGGCGAACTTGTCGATCACCGGTGCGATGGTTTTGGTATTGACCGGCGGCTTGTAGACGCAGAAGCCCTCGCCGAAATCACGCATCCATGCATGGTCCTGATAGAATTGCTGACGGCCGGTGAGCGTCCGCCAGGGGATCAGTTCATGGACGTTGGTATAACCGGCGTTGTAGCTGACATGCTCGTCCTCAAGCCCGGACCAGGTCGGCGAACTGATAATTTTCCGAGGCTGCGCCTTGATGTCATGGAAGCGGATTTTCTCATCTTCCTTCGGCCGCGCCAGATGCGTGTGCTCACGCCCCGTGACGTTCCCCAGCGCCGCCCAGGATTTGACAGCGACATGACCGTTGGTCTCCGGCGCCAGAGAAAGCACCACTTCGGCCGCGTCAATGTCGGTCACGATTTTGGGCATCCCTTCATTGGCACCAGGTTCCATATGCGTGCCGTTGAGACGGCCCAGGAGCTCTATCTCGTCGTCGGTGTTCCAGTTGATGCCTTTGCCGCCGTTGCCAAGCTTGCCAAGGAGCGGCCCAAGGGCCGTGAAGCGCTTGTAGGTGCTCGGGTAATCCCGGACCACCTCGACGATCGCCGGCATGGTCTTGCCGGGGATAGCGTCGCATTCGCCCTTCTTCCAGTCCCGGACATCAAGCGCCTGGGCCATTTCACCCGGCGTGTCATGCAGGATCGGCAGGGTAACCACGTCGCGCTCCATCCCCAGGTGACCGTCGCACAGGGCCGAGAATTTCTCGGCAAGGCCACGGTAGATGTCCCAGTCGCTGCGGCTTTCCCACGCCGGGTCGACCGCGCGGGTCAGCGGATGGATGAAAGGGTGCATGTCGGACGTGTTGAGGTCGTTCTTCTCGTACCAAGTGGCAGAGGGCAGCACGATGTCCGAGTAAACACAGGTGGTGGACATGCGGAAGTCAAGCGTGACCACCAGGTCCAGTTTACCTTCAGGCGCTTCATCGTGCCAGACCACCTCACTGGGTTTCTGGCCCCCGGTTTCGCCCAGGTCCTTGCCGAGAAGGCCATGCTGGGTCCCCAGAAGGTGCTTCAGCATATATTCGTGGCCCTTACCGGAAGACCCGAGGATGTTCGAGCGCCAGATGAACATGGTGCGCGGGAAGTTTTTCGGGTCGTCCGGGTCCTCGCAGGCAAATCCGATGGTGCCGGCCTTGAGGCCTGCCACCACATAGTCGCTTGCCTTCTGGCCGGCCTCGGCTGCGTCGGCCCCCACCTTAAGAGGATTGACGTTTAGCTGTGGGGCCGACGGCAGCCAGCCCATGCGTTCAGAACGCACGTTGCAGTCGAGAAGCGTGATGTTTTCCCATTTTTCCTTATCAGCCAGCGGCGACAGAATTTCATCGACACTGAGCTTCTCATAGCGCCACTGGTTGGAGTGGTTATAGAAGAAGCTGGTGGAGTTCATCTGCCGGGGTGGGCGGGACCAATCGAGCCCGAACGCGAGCGGCAGCCAGCCGGTCTGCGGGCGGAGCTTTTCCTGGCCGACATAGTGGGCCCAGCCACCGCCGGATTTGCCGATACAGCCGCACATCACCAGGAGGTTGATGATGCCGCGGTAGATCATGTCCATATGGTACCAGTGGTTGACGGCAGCGCCGAGAATGACCATCGAGCGGCCCCGGGTCTGGTCGGCATTGGTGGCGAACTCGCGCGCAACCTGGATAACCCGGTCCCTGGGCACGCCGGTAATCTTCTCCTGCCAGGCCGGGGTGTAGGGCACATCGTCGTCATAGGACGCAGCGACATTGCCGCCACCGAAGCCACGGTCGACGCCATAGTTGGCAACCATCAGGTCATAGACCGTGGCCACCTTCACGGGGCCGTCCTTGGTCTCGATCGTCTTGACCGGAATGTTACGCTCCAGGACGCTTTCGTGGTCGGTATGCTGGAAGATCGGCTGCTCATGCTCCAGATTGCCGAAATAAGGGAAAGCAACCGCTTCGATGGTATCGACCACCTTCTCCAGCGACACCCTCGGCCAGACATCGCTGCCATCGGCGACATTCTTGAGCTCAAGGTTCCATTTCTTGGACTTGTCCCAGCGCGAGCCGATAGTGCCGTTGGGCACGCAGATCTTGCCGGTGTTGCCGTCCAGGATGGTGGCTTTCCAGTCTGCGTTCTCGCTTTCACCGAGGCCATCCGCGAAGTCGGACGCCCTGAGCAGGCGGGCCGGGATCAGCTTGTCGTCGCGCTCATCGAGCCGGACCAGGAACGGCATGTCGGTATACATGCGGCAATAGTCGTCGAAATATTCCGACTTGCCGGCAACGTGGAATTCCTTGAGCACCACATGGCCCATGGCCATGGCCATGGCGCTGTCCGTGCCCTGGCGCGGGTTGAGCCAGATGTCAGTCAGCTTGGCAACCTCGGAATAATCCGGCGTCACCGACACGGTTTTGGTGCCCTTGTAGCGGACTTCGGTGAAGAAGTGAGCGTCGGGCGTGCGGGTCTGCGGCACGTTGGAGCCCCAGGCGATGATATAGCCCGAATTGTACCAGTCGGCGCTTTCGGGCACGTCCGTCTGTTCGCCCCAGGTCTGCGGCGAAGAAGGCGGCAGGTCGCAGTACCAGTCATAGAAGGACATGCACACACCACCGATCAGCGACAGGTAGCGGCTGCCGGCGGCGTAGGAGACCATCGACATGGCCGGGATCGGCGAGAAGCCGATGATCCGGTCGGGGCCGAATTCCTTGGCGGTATAGATATTGTTGGCGGCGATGATTTCGTTGACCTCATCCCAGTCGGCGCGCACGAACCCGCCGAGACCGCGGACTTTCTTGTATTCCCGCGCCTTTTTGGGGTCGGAGACGATGCTGCCCCAGGCGTCGACCGGGTCGCCATGCTCGGCCTTGGCCTTGCGCCAGAGCTCGAGAAGGCGGCTGCGGATCATCGGGTATTTGAGCCGGGCGGCGCTATAGAGATACCAGCTGTAGCTGGCGCCCCGGGCACAACCGCGCGGTTCATGGTTCGGCAGGTCGGTCCGGGTTTTCGGATAATCCGTCTGCTGGGTTTCCCAGGTGACCAGGCCGTTCTTGACGTAGATTTTCCAGCTGCACGAGCCCGTGCAATTGACCCCGTGGGTGGAACGTACGACCTTGTCGTGCGCCCAGCGGCCGCGGTAGCCGCGTTCCCAGGTCCGGCTTTCGTCGGTGGTGATGCCGTGCCCGTTCGAGAAGGTCTCCGGCGTTTGCGTCAGGTAGCTGAGCCTGTCGATAAAGTTACTCATGGTTTGTCTCCGTTATCTCAGGCTGCGCTCAAGGGTTTTTCACGTAGGCGTTCTTGCGCAGGTAGAACCACCAGTTGATCAGGACACAGACGGTGTAGAAGACCGCGAAGCCATAGAGGGCATACTCAGGCGTGGTGGCCTTGATCTCTTCACCGAACACCTTGGGGATGATGAAGGCGCCATAGGCTGCCACCGCCGAGGTCCAGCCGAGCACGGGACCCGCCTGTTCCTTGTTGAACACCATGGCAATGGTGCGGAAGGTCGAGCCGTTGCCGATGCCGGTGGCCGCGAACAGGATGATGAACAGCACCAGGAACGGATAGAAGAACTGTTCCGGGGTCGCGGAGCCGTAAGCCGCCTTCATGAAGTAGGCGACGCCGAGCGCAGAAGCGACCATGACGACACTGATGATCTGGGTCACTTTGGCCCCACCCATCTTGTCGGCCCACATGCCGCCGATCGGGCGAATGAGCGCGCCGATGAACGGGCCCATCCAGGCGAACATCAGAGCCGACGGACCGTTGGGGTTGACGGTCGTGTGGGTCATGGCGCCGTCCACCATCAGGTGCTGGTAGCCGAACACCACCTTGATGGCGAGCGGCAGGGCGGCCGAGAAGCCGATGAAGGAGCCGAAGGTCATCGTATAGATGATGGTCATGGCCCAGGTGTGCTTGTTGTCGAAAATCTGGAACTGGCGCTTCAGGTTCGCCTGGATCTTGCCCGGGATCAGCTTCATCAAGAGGAGCGTGAGCGCAATCACGATCGGCAGGACGATCCATTTGTTGAGTTCGAGCCCGGAGCCGCCGATGGCGGCCGGCAGCATCAGCCACAGGCCGAAGGCCGCTGTGGCGAGGCCGATCCCGAGCATACCGAGGATTTTGCCGAAGGCAGGTAGCGCCGCACCGGCATCGGGCGAGACATGCTCATCCCGGATATTGTTCATGCCGAACCAGCCGGCGAAGGCCAGCGGCACCAGGAACAACAGCCAGACCCAACCGGCGTTGAAGATATAGGTCTCCGTCCCCGCCGGAATTTTGCCGATCAGTGTGCCTGACGTGTTCTTGAGCACCCGGCCCGCGCCGCCGAACAGCGCGAAGGTCATCACGAGCGGCACGACAATCTGCATGGTGGTGACACCGAAGTTGCCGAGGCCCGCGTTCATGCCGAGGGCATAGCCCTGCACCTTCTTCGGATAGAAGAAGCTGATGTTCGACATGGAGGATGCGAAGTTACCGCCGCCGAAGCCGCTGAGGAGCGCCATCAGCTGGAACTGCCACAGGGGCGTGTTCGGATCCTGAAGCAGGAAGCCGGTGCCCGCAGCCGGGATCATCAGGAGTGCAGTGGTCAGGAAGATGGTATAGCGCCCGCCCGCGATCCGGATGAAGAAGCTGCTGGGGATACGAAGCGTCGCTCCCGACAGGCCGGCGATCGCCGAGAGGGTGAACAACTGTCCCTGGCTGAAGGGGAAGCCCAGGTTCAGCATCTGAACCGTGATGATGCCCCAGTAAAGCCAGACCGCGAAACCGCACAGGAGCGACGGGATCGAAATCCACAGATTGCGGGTCGCGATCTTCTTGCCCTGGGCTTCCCACTGGGCATCGTCATCCGGGTTCCAGCCCCTGATGTCATGGCCCGTAATTTTGAGCTCGGTTTTTGCGTTAGTGTCATGCATTGTTTTTCTCCGGGTATGGGACCCCGCGCTTGCGGGGCCCATGGACCTAGCCTTTGAGGCCTTCGAGTTCGGGCAGATTGCGCGGTCCGCGCAGTTCGGGGATGCGTCTCTTTTCAAGCCGCCGGATGGCGAAATGCATCCAGGTAAGGGCGAGGGCGACCAGTATGGTCATCAGCATGAAGCAGCTGGTCCAGACGCCGATGACATCGTTCATGATCCCGAAGGTCACAGGCAGGAAGAAGCCGCCCAAGCCGCCGATCAGGCCAACGGTGCCGCCGACCGAGCCGACATGGTTCGGGTAATAGACCGGGATATGCTTGTAGACGGCCGCCTTGCCGAGCGACATGAAGAAGCCGAGCACGATGGTGAGGCCCACGAAGACCCCCAAGGGGATGGTGATGTTGAAGGCGATCGGGCCCTTGATGCCGGCGACCGTATAGTCGGTGGCCGGGTAGGACATGATGAAGGTGCAGATCACAGCTGCGATGAAGGTCCAGTACATCACCGTCCGGGCGCCATATTTATCGGACAGCCAGCCGCCTAGGGCCCGGAAGATGCTGCCCGGCAGGGCATAGGCCGCCGCCAGCATACCGGCGGTCTTCAGGTCCAGCCCATAGGCGCCGACATAGTAGCGCGGCAGCCACAGGGCCAAGGCGACATAGCCACCGAAGACGAAGAAGTAATAGAGCGAAAAGCGCCAGACCTGCAGGTTCTTCAGAGGCTCAAGCTGTTCGAAGAAGCCCGGATGCTTGTGACCGGACGCCTTGTTGGCCGCGTGAACCGGGTCATCCTTGGTCAACACGAAGAACAGCACCGCCGTGATCGCCAGTATGATCGAATAGACTTGGGCGACACCTTGCCACCGACCGCCCATGGCCGCCAAAAGGAAGGGAGCACCGAAGTTGGTGACGGCCGCGCCGACGTTACCCATGCCGAAGATACCAAGGGCCGTGCCCTGTTGCTCTTTCGGGTACCAGCGCGAGACATAAGCGACGCCGACCGCGAAACTGCCACCGGCGAAACCGACACCGAGCGCGGCGAGGAGGAACATTTCGTAGCTTGTGACCTTGGTCAGCAGGAAAGCCGCCACGGCCGTGAACAGCATCTGGCTGACATAGACGATGCGTCCGCCATATTGGTCAGACCAGATACCGAGGAACAATCGGCTCAAGGAGCCGGTGAGCACGGGGGTTGCGACCAGAAGGCCGAATTCGGTGTCGTTAAGGCCGAGCTGGCTTTTGATCTTGATCCCGATGATGGAAAAGATCGTCCAGACGGCGAAGCAGACGGTGAAGGCGAGCGTACTGGCCGTAAGGGCCTGTCGCTTCTCTCCAAGGGTTGCCGGTTCGGTTGTCACATTTGCCTCCTGACAAAGATTCGACTCCAAGATTGACCGCATCATTGCTGGAAGGGGCTGGTGCTCGTTTGATCCATATCAAGGGTTTTGCGGACTTTTCTCTGTAAGCCGGGTGAGCAAGGCAGGGACGTAGACAAGAAGGACGTCCGAAGGTGGGGAGTTGCACCGGCCTTTGCTCGTGGCTCACCTTCTTGGACAGGGAAGACACAGAAATGGAAGCAACGACGGAAAAAACCAAGCTGGTGCAGGAGCTTCTGCACAAGCTGGGGGAAGTGGTTCATCAAATCCAGCGCGAGCGCGGCTGTGCAGGGCTTTTCCTGGATAGCCTGGGAAAAGTGTTTGCGGAGCGCTTTCAGGACCAGAATCAGGCTGTCGATGCTGCGGTCGAAGATCTGCGCGCCTTTCAGGCGCGCGAAGATGTCATGGCCGTGTTGCCGTCAGGGTTCGCCGGTCGGCTCAAATATCTCTTCGTAAAGTATGACGACATCGGCAAGCTTCGTGACAAGATCAGGCTCTTGTCCGTCCGCTACACCCAAGCGCTCAACAGCTATACCTTCAGCCTGACCGTCCCGACGATCGATGCCATGATCGAGCTGGCGCAACGTGAACCTGGGCACAACTCCGCACTGGTTTCGGCTTACGCCAATTTCCTGCAATGGAAGGAGCGCGTCGGGATGGAACGCGCGCTCGGCGCCCGCGGGTTCCATACTTTCGCCTTCCGAAACCAGGAATTCTGCGACCGGTTCGTCGCCCTGATCGCGGAACAGAAAACCTATTTCGAAACCTTCAAGGCCCTGGCGTCGCCGTCACAGATTGCGCTCCTTCAGGACGTGGTGAAAGACCGCGACATGGATGCCCTCAAGGACATCAACACGCTTCTGGAAGAAGGCGCCCCGCCCCATGAGGTCGAGCGCTATTCAGGGGAAACCTGGTACGACCTCCTGACCCGCATGATCGACTGCCTGCACACGGTCGAGGCACGCCTGGTCGAGACACTCTGCGGCGCAGGACTAAAGGAAGCGGCATCAACGGGTCAAACCAGGGCGATGATCAGCCATGTCGGTCATTTCCGGCCGTTCCTGAAATCGTTGCCGACCTTCTCGGGCCTTGAAGACAATGAACTGGATGAGCTCCTGAGCTTCGCCCAGGTACGCGAATACGGCAAGGACAAGCTCCTGTTCCTGCGCGACGAGCCTGCGCCTCGTCTCTATATCGTTCTCGAAGGCTGGGTGAAGGTCTATAACGGCCTCGAAAGCGGCGAGGAGGCGATCCTGCAGATGCTTGGCGCTGGCGAAACGCTTCTCGAGTCCGCCGTCTTCCTCAACGTGCCCGCACCCGTGAACGCCCAGGTGGTCGAACGGGCGCTTCTGCTGTCCATCCCGGCGCCGATCATCCGCCAGCGCCTGCATTCCAATCCGCGGCTTGCGGTCAATATGCTCAATGCCGTTTCGCTCCGTTCCCAGCGCCTGGTGCAGCAGATTGAACTATCGCGGCTCCGTACTGTGCAGGAACGCGTGGGCTGGTTCCTGCTCCGGCTGGCGATCAACCAGAAAAGCCCGGATATGACCATCCACCTGCCGTATGAGAAATCCATCATTGCCGCCTATCTTGATATGCGGCCGGAAACATTCTCGCGCACGCTGCAGAAGTTTCGTAACGACGGGTTCGAGGTCGAAAGCGACCGGCTCAAGATGCCGGATGCCTACGCCCTGTGCGGCTTCTGCGATGCCGATCTCGCCAGCCAATGTCCGCGCGTCGGCGACGACGCCTGCCCGCACCCCGAATATGGCGATATCGAAATTCTGACCGGGACCTGAACAGACGCTTGATCTCAATCAAGCTGGTCCCTTCTCCGCCGGGTTACTGATTCTCTCAGACTGCTGAGCTCCGAAGCCTGGCCGCCTACGTCCCCCGCAAGGGAACAAAGGATAGGGCGGTCAGGCCGCAGCCGAACGGCTGCCGGGTCGGAACCGGAAACGGACCGGCCTCTCGTATTTGGAAAGGAGACCGCTTGTGCAGCTTGAGGATGGCTTCGGCCGGACATTTCGCTATCTCAGGCTCTCGCTCACCGAGGCCTGCAATTTCCGCTGCAGCTACTGCCTGCCGGACGGGTTTAAAAAATGCGCGGGGCCGGGACCACTGACGCTGGATGAGCTTCGGCGCGCGGCGACAGTGTTTGCGTCGCTCGGGCTTACGAAAATCCGTCTCACCGGTGGCGAGCCAACGATCCGGCCGGATTTCGACGCCATCGCCGAAACCATTGCCGCCGTGCCCGGCATCCAGAAGCTGGCGCTCACCACCAATGGCTACCGGCTGGAAAAGCGCGCACAAACCTGGGCGACTGCCGGTATCAGGGCCCTTAATGTCAGCCTCGACAGCCTCGACCCCGCAACCTTCCATGCCATCACCGGGCATGACCGCTGCCTCGAAGTGATGCGCGGTATCGACGCTGCCTTTGAGGCCGGTTTCGAAACCGTCAAGCTGAACGCCGTCCTGATGAAGGGGGTCAATGACCATGAGATCGATGGCTTTCTTGCGCTCGCCAAGGACAGGCCGCTTGATGTGCGCTTCATTGAGCTCATGGAAACCGGCGACCATGCCGCTTTCTTCCGCGACCATCATATTGACGCCGATGTTATCACCGGAAAACTCGCGGCCGGGGGCTGGACGCCGAAGCTGAAGGCTGCGGATGCCGGCCCGGCTAATGATTTCGTCCATCCGGATTTCAAAGGCAGCGTGGGTCTGATCGCGCCTTATTCCAAGGATTTCTGCGCCAGTTGCAACCGCCTTCGTTTTTCAAGCCTCGGCAAACTGCATCTGTGTCTGTTCGGTGATTTCGGCATTCCCATGCGCCAGTGGCTTCAGTCCGACGACCAGATGACCGAGTTCCGGGACCGCCTTATCGCAGCCGTCCGCCGCAAGACAGCGGGTCACAGGCTCGCCGACGGTGTGACCGGCATGACCCGCAACCTTTCCGCCATCGGCGGCTAGAGGAGGAAAATCCGGTGAAACTGCGCCTTGAAGAAAAGAGAATCCTGTTCAAGCTTGCCCGCGCCGAGGCCACCGCCCTGGTCATGGGGCGAGAGCTCGCGGCCGAATTCACACCGCCGGGCATGACATCGCTGCGCTGGACCGTCGCCGCCACAGCGGAAGCCGAGATGCAGCTCGACGGCCTCAATCTCACGGTCCCCCGTCACATGATCGCGTCGGAGCTTATCGAACGCACCACGCGCGAAGGCCTTCAGACAACGATCGGAGACCTGGAAGTGGCCTTTCAGGTCGATATCCGGCGGGACCGAAAACCCCGCTCCGCCACGGATGGGGAGATTTACGATGCCTGACTGCTGCCATGTAAACAGAAGCATGATCGGCTATGATCACGCCCTCGATATCCTGCTCGGCGAGGCGCGGCCCCTTCCATTCGTGAATCTGTCCCCCGCTGATGCCGTCGGCAAGGTGCTGGCCCGGTTCCTTGCCGCACCCATCTCGGTTCCGAGCTTCGACAATTCGGCCATGGACGGTTTCGCCTTCAGCGCCGAAAATGTTGCGGGTGCGACAGCAGAATCCCCCATTGTGTTGCGCGTTGCGGGCGCCAGTATCGCCGGTGACAGTGCCGAGCTGTCACACCTTCATCCCGGTACCGCCGTCAAGATCATGACCGGCGCGCCCTTGCCCGAAGGCGCCGACACGGTCCTGCCGGTCGAAGCCGCCAGCTGGAATCATGAAGAGCTAACCTTCACGGCGCCTTATCCCGCCTTCCAGCATGTCCGCCGCGTCGGTCAGGATATTGAGGCCGGAAAGCCCTTGCTGGCCGCAGGAACCCGCTTGACCAGCGCGCATATCCCGCTCCTGAGCGCGGTCGGGTTGGGCCGGGTGCCGGTCTATCAGGCGCCCTCGGCCTTCTGGATTTCGACCGGCCAGGAAATTACCGACGATTTCGACACGCCCCTTTTACCCGGCCATATCTACAACGCCACGCGGCATTATGGCGAACGGCACCTGCCCGAGCTCGGGATGGAAATCAAAGGCGCAATGACTGTCCGAGATACGCCGCAAGATTTTGCGGCAGCCCTTGAAAAGGCGCTCGACCAGGGTCCGGATATTATTCTCTCCACCGGGGGCATTTCCGCTGGTCAGTATGATTTCGTCCGGCCCGTGCTGGAAGACATGGGCGCCGACATCATCTTCCATAAAGCGCGGATCAAGCCCGCCAAACCGGTGCTGTTCGCGGTCCTGCCCGATGGCCGCTATTTTTTCGGCCTCCCCGGCAACCCCATTTCGACCGCGCTCGCGCTCCGCGTCTTTGTCTATCCTTTCGTGCGCGCGCTCACCGGCGATACGCCGGAAGCTCCCCGGAAGGCGCGGCTGGCCGCCGATTGCAAAGGCCCTGCCGATAAGACAGCCTTCCTGATGGGGACTGTAAGCGTCGATGACGATGGCATGGTGTCCGCCACGCCGGATACATGCCAGCAGTCCTTCCAGACACGGCCGTTTGCCGCCAGTAACGCCTGGCTCATCTTGCCCGAAGGAACGGATTGTTTGCCCGCCGGAACGCTGGTGGACTGGCTGCCCATACGGCCGGGCGTTCTTTAACCAGCAAGGTCGTGCTCTTGAACAAGGCCTGACCCAGCCCCACAAACAGGAGCGGCCTCGCGCTCGCGGACCGCCCGGAAAATATCAATATCGGCAAGCTGGTGCGGGAGATCGAGCAGGGAACCCCGCTCGTCGAATGCTTCGGTGCTGGCAACAGGTGCGTCATCACCCCAGCCTGCCGGCTTAAGGGCGTCCTGAATGAGGCGCTCGGCAGCTTCTTTGACACGCTTGACCGATACAGCCTTGCCGATCTGGTCCCCTTGGAGCAGAGCACCAGATTGCGGGAATTTCTTTAATTATACATCTATAGATTTATACCGTGTCCCCCCCGACACTGAACCTGTGAGGAAACAGCATAAGATAGCCCGGGAGCATATCCTCAGAATCATGAAATACAGGTACTCTGGAGGTGGCCATAAATTTGGTGCCCCACTTTCACCATCCACTTTCATACCCAGGCTGCGATAGATCTTCAACTTGCTGCGCCTGAGCAATCCAAAACGCATCTTATCTGGCTTGGCACGTGAGCCAGCGTACGGAAACTTCACGGTATGATGGAGCAAGCCCTTACAACTATCTGATGTGAATTAGATTCAATCGGCCAGACTAAACGACACATAAAAATACGATGAAAATCCTTGGTCTTTGCCAGATAATAAGGGGCATGGTTCCCCTATTTTCTCTGCAGCGTAGGCGCTTCAGGTTGTACGTAGTTTTCCAAAATATGATGTCTCGGTTTCCCCACTATTTTAAGTGATGGGATTTTTATAGAAAATTAGGTTTTCACTGTCAGCCTTCTCACTATTGGAACCCAATTGCGTTGGGAAATTTCGAAAAATTTCCAACACAGATCGGGGCCTGTGGTTCGAGGAATGTCTTCTGGCCGGCGCTGCGTGATTACAATACAAAAAAGGGGCGTTCGTACGCCACAGGGTAGAATATGACACAAAAATCTCTGAGTTCCCTCCTTTCTGGAAACACCAGCATACGGACGCGCCTGATTGCAGCATTCTCAGGCTTGATGGCAATCTTCATCGTCGCGGTTCTGCTAAGTGTTAGCAAAAGCTCAAATATCGGCGATATTTCACAGCGAACCGTAACCTTGAGGGTTCCTACAGCCAATGCCAGTGCGACTTTGGTTTCCGACATATATGCATCTCTTGCCGCACTGAGGGGCTGGATGCTGACAGGCAATCCGTCCTTCAAGGCAGAACGCGCCGCAGTCTGGAAAGACATCGACCGAACCGTTACGGCCATGGAAGGTTTATCCAATTCCTGGACAAACCAGGAGAACGTGAAGGACTTCGCCAAGGTCAAAACCACTCTGGCAGAATTCCGCGACGCCCAGGCAAAAGTGGAAGTCATAGCCCACAGCCCTGCGGAATTGCCTGCAAGTGAAATTCTGCTGAACGAAGCCGCCCCGCTCGCAGGCGAAATCATCAAGCAGATCACAGCGCTTATCGACGAAGAAATCACGCTTGCTGCGAACAAGGACCGCAAGAACCTTTTGGGTATCATGGCGGACGTGCGAGGCTCCATGGCGATGAGCTTGGCGAACATTCGAGCATATCTGCTGTCAGGCGATACCCGCTTCAGAGACAATTTCAATGGCACCTGGGCCAAGAACGAGAAGCGCTTCGCGGACCTCAGCAAGAATGTGCGCCTGATGACGAAGTCTCAGCGGACGGCCTTCAAGGCCTTGTCCGCAGCCCGGAACCAGTTCGCCCCAATTCCGCAGCGCATGTTTGAAATTCGTTCCTCGAATAAATGGAACATGGCGAACTTTATGCTGGTAACCGAAGCCGCCCCCCGAGCGAACGCGATCCTGGATATCCTGGCGGGCATCCAAGACGATACAGGTAACCGCACAGGTGGCATGACTGCCAATCAGAAGAAACTTCTGGATCAGGATTCGAAACAGGCGGTCGATCAGGTGAACAGCCTTGTTACCCTGAACTGGCTGCTGCTTTCCGTCGGCATGGTAATCTCTATCGTGGTTCTTTTCCTCCTCAACAGGTCTGTAATAAAACCGCTCGTCAATATGACAGGAATAATGGGCGTTCTGGCCGACGGGAATAATGATGTCGACATCCCCAACCTTGGCCGGGGCGACGAGTTAGGCGCCATGGCGCAGGCCATACAGAAGTTCAAGGCAAACGCCATAGAACGATTACGCCTTGAGGCCCAAGCTAAGGCCGATGAGGAACACCGCCGCAAGCTGGAGAAAGACCAGATGGATGCTGAGCGGACGCGGCGTGAAGAAGAAGCGCGTCGAGAAAGAGAGGAAGCCGAACGCAAGGAAGCCCTTGCCCGCAACATGGCAGACCTGACACGCGAGTTCGATACGCAAACGTCCGAGCTACTACAGATGGTAACCTCTGCGGGCGCAGAACTGGAAAGCACAGCCCGGTCCATGAGCAGCACGGCAGGCCAGACAAGCTCCCAATCCAACACCGTTGCCGCGGCAGCCGAGGAAGCGACTGTAAATGTCCAAACCGTGGCGAGCGCGACGGAAGAGCTGACAGCCTCGATCTCGGAAATCGGTCAACAAATCGAACGCTCGTATCAGGCCAACAATCAGGCAGCTGACAAGACCGAACATGCGGCGACCGTGATGGAGGAACTTGTTGCTGCATCTCAGGCGATATCAGAGGTCGTGCACCTGATCAACGACATCGCCGAACAGACCAACCTGCTTGCACTCAACGCCACAATTGAGGCGGCCCGTGCAGGCGAGGCCGGAAAGGGCTTTGCTGTTGTTGCCAGCGAGGTGAAAAACCTGGCCAGCCAAACGGCACAGGCGACCGAGCAGATCGAACGCCAAATTCTTGCCGTGCAAGAAAAGACCGGTATTGCGACAAGTTCGATGAGTGAAATTCGGGCTGCCGTACGTGAAACGGCTGAACTGGCGAACGCTGTTGCCGCTGCGGTCGAACAGCAGCAGGCGGCTACAGGCGAAATCGCCCGCAACATTCAGGAGGCCGCCAAAGGCACACGCGAGGTAAACGAGAATATAGCCCATGTCGCAACCGGCGCGACCGAAACACAGGCGGCCGCGACACAAGTGCTGAGCGCCGCGCAGGAGGTCTCCAGCGTATCCAACCGGGTAAAGGCGGCGACCGACAGCTTCTTTGCAAATATCCGCAAGGTTATGGCCGCAGTTGGATAGGGCTGTCGGCGGAAGCTTTCGGCAGGGTAGAGTGTGGCGTTGATTTCCCCGGAAATGATCTTCGCCAGTTGGTTGGGACTGGCGAATTCCAGGTCCTTGCAATAGTCAGCATCGTCGACATCGGCCGAAAAATCAGGGTAGCCGGCTTTCAGCGCCAAAAGGCCCTCAGCGATTTTTGATGTACAGCGAAGCTCTCCGACTTTCGCTTCCAGGACTCTTTTAGGGTGACTAAAAGGGGGAATATTCACAATATATGCTGTACCGTCACATATATATTTTAGTTACTTACAGCGCCTGACCGGCGGCCCAGCCGCTGGCCCAGGCCCACTGGAAATTATAGCCGCCGAGCCAGCCGGTGACATCGACGCATTCGCCGATGAAATAGAGGCCGGGCATGGCCTTGGCTTCCAGGGTTTTGGAGCTGAGGTCGTCGGTGGAGACGCCGCCGCGCGTGACCTCCGCTTTCTTGAAGCCTTCGGTGCCCGAAGGTGTGAGCGTCCAGGCGCCCAGCCTGTCGGCTACCTGTTGAAGGTCCTTGTTCGACAGGCCCGCCATCGTCCCCGGCCAGGACGCAGCGATGGCGTCGGCAAGCCGGGCCGGCAGCTTTTCGGCAAGCACGGTCTTGAGGGCCGCCTTGGCGCGGTGCTGCCGCTCGGCCTTCAGCCAGCCCAGCACCTCAGGCCCATCCGGCAGCAGGTTGATCGTCACCGCCTCCCCCGGATGCCAATAGGAGGACACCTGCAAGATCGCCGGGCCTGAAAGCCCGCGGTGGGTGAACAGCAAGGCTTCGCGGAACGAGGTTTTCCCGACACTGACAATGCTGTCGGCGGCAACGCCCGCCAGCGGCTGCATGAAGGCGAGGTCGTCATCCGCGAAGGTGAAAGGCACAAGCGCCGGCGTGGGCGGCACGATCTCAAGCCCGAACTGGCGGGCGATATCATAGGCGAAGCCTGTCGCCCCCATTTTCGGGATGGAGACACCGCCCGACGCGATCACCAGCCTGGGCGCGGTGAGATGGCCGCCGTCCTCCAGGGTGAGCCGGTAAAGGCCATCCTCATACCCGACCGTCTCAATCGCCTGGCCGCAGCGAATTTCGGCCCCTGCCGTGCGGCATTCCGCCAGCAGGGCATCGAGCACCGCCCGCGCGCCCTGGTCGGAGAAAAGCTGCCCCAGCGTCTTTTCATGCCAGGTGATTCCGTGGCGCGCCAGAAGATCCATGAAATCCCACGCCGTGTAACGGCTGAGCGCCGATTTGGCGAAGTGGGGATTCTCGCTGAGGTAAGATGTCGGCCGCACATCGATGTTGGTGAAATTGCAGCGCCCGCCCCCGGAGATAAGGATTTTGGCCCCCGGCTTTTTGCTGCGCTCCAACACCAAAACCCTGAGGCCCCGCCCGGCCGCGACCTGGGCGCACATCAGCCCTGCGGCCCCGGCGCCAACGATGATCGCATCCCATTCAGCCATTCCTCAGATGTCCTTTTCCATACTGCGACAAGGTATCAATGACCGGCTGGCCTCAATTTTCGCGCTGATGGCGCTTTTATCCAACGAGACTGTTGATAACAAGAAATGAAGCGTTACTATCATGCCAACCTAAAGGGGAACTCCAGGGAAATAGGCAGTGGGACACCTGTCTTTATGATTCATTAACTGCCTTGTGCAATGTATTGGGTCAAATAACCTCTGTTCTCTAATGTTTTTGTTCGTCGAATGACAAGGGGCATTCCATATGGCCGCGCTTGATACCGTCTCCAAAGGACGTCTTTTCAGTATCCGAAACCTGCTTTTTGCCGTGACAGCAACCTTGATGCTGATCGTCATGGCCTTGGCAGGCCTCCAGATGAAGAACGCTTGGGATAAGCGCGAGCGTGCCGAGGATGCCATGAGCATCAACGTCCTGATCGACGACATCGTCCAGATGAAAATGGCGCTCGGTGCCGAACGGACCGCGACCTATACGGCCTATGGCTTCAAGGGCGCCGCGGACGCGGACTTCCTGAACCTGATCAAGACCAACCGGCGTGTTGTGGCAGATGCCTATAACAACATCCAGGCGCGGCTCAAGAAGCTGCCGCCGTTCGATGGCGAGTCCTACAACGAGCAGATGTACAAGGCCGTCAACAAGCGCTTCCAGGCCACCGAGAAGAAGCTCACCGACCAGTATAAGGCCTATCAGGACCACCTGAGCAAAATTGACGCCGACCTGACCTCCACCGGCAAGAAAGAAATGCGCGGCCGCAGCGCCACCCTTTACATGACCGACCTGATCGAAACCGCAGCATCGATCCGGGACGCGCTCGAACAGAACTATGATTTCGGCGACGACCGCATCAGCGAAGTCATGATGCTCAAGCACCAGCTGTGGCTGATGATCGAATATGCCACCCGCGAGTCGGCCTCGCTGGGTGAGAACATCGCTGCGCACGAGCAGATTTCCGCGATCAAGCGTGAACAGGGCGCCCGCTATGGCGGTGTCGGCCAGGCTGCCTGGAACCAGGCGATGGCGATCATCCATTCGGTTTCGATTGCCCGCCCGGACACCACCGAAGATGCCCTGCAGAAACGCATCAAGGCGATCAAGGACACCTTCTTCACCGATTTCGAAAACACCCGCTTCAACCTCTATGACCTGTCGGATGAAGCCGATGCCGATGAAAACGGCAACTATGTTGTCAACTATGGCATGACGCCGATGGAATGGGTTCAGCTGAGCCAGAAATCCGCCGCCCCCGTAATGGCGATGGCGGACTATGCCGGCAAGCTTTCCAGGGAACTCAATGAAAACGCCGTCAGCGCTGCAACCGGCAGCCTGTGGACGGCCGGCTTCCTGCTGCTGTTCGTGATCGCCATGGGCGGTGCCGCGGGTATCGTGGTCCTGTTCCGTGTCGTCCGCCCGGTCAATGCTCTGTCAAACACCATGATGGTGCTGGCCCAGGGCAACCTGGAAGTCGAAGTTCCGAACGCCGAACGCAACGACGAAATGGGCGACATGGCCCGGTCGGTGCAGGTGTTCAAGGAAAACGCTGTCGAACGCCAGCGGCTTGAGACCGAACAGCGCGAACGTGAAGAAACCGAGCGCGTCCGCCAGGAAGAAGCCGAGCGCAAGCAGCGCGAGGAAGAAGAAGCCCGCCGCATCCGCGAACAGGAGCAGGAAGAAACTGCCCGCGAGGAACGCCGTCAGGCGATGCTGGACCTTGCCGACCAGTTCGAAGCATCGGTCATGGCTGTTGTGGAAGGCGTGTCCCGCTCGGCAGGCGAAATGGAAAACGCTGCCCGCTCGATGGCCGAAACCGCAGACGACACGTCGAAAAAATCGGAAGTCGTGGCGAACGCTGCCCAGCAGGCCAGCTCCAATGCCCAGATGGTGGCATCGGCAGCCGAAGAGCTGTCGTCCTCCGTCCGTGAGATCACCGGCCAGACCAACCAGTCGTCCGCTTCTGCCCGCGACGCCGTGAGCCGGACCGAAAACGCCAGCAATGACGTGGCTGAACTGGTGAACGCCGCCCAGAAGATCGGCGACGTGGTCAAGCTGATCAACGATATCGCCGAGCAGACCAACCTGCTCGCGCTCAACGCCACCATCGAGGCGGCGCGCGCGGGTGATGCCGGCAAGGGCTTTGCCGTGGTCGCCAGCGAGGTCAAGAGCCTCGCCAACCAGACCGCCAAGGCCACCCAGGAAATCAGCGAACAGGTCGACGGCATGCAGCAGGCCACCAACCTGGCCGTCCGTGCCATGGACCAGATCAAGTCGATCATCGGCGAGATCGAATCCACGTCGGTATCGATTGCTTCGGCGGTTGAAGAGCAGGATGCCTCGACCCAGGAAATCGCCCGCAACGTGGCCGAAGTGTCCACGGGTACGGAAGAAGTGACCTCGAACATCCATGCCGTGAACCAGGGCGCAACCTCGACCGGCTCCGCCGCGACGCAGGTTCTGTCCGCCGCTCAACTGCTGACCCAGCAGTCGGACGAGCTTCGCGGCCAGGTCGAAAGCTTCCTGAAGACGATCCGCACCTAAGCGAGCATCCGCCTTCATCCAGAACAAAAGCCCCGCTCCGGCGGGGCTTTTTTTATGGCCGCGCCTCTCTTGCAGGAGATGAGGGCCTGTTCCGGCATATTCACCGCCACCATGCCCTGTGCCCGCATTCCGCACGGTTCTAGCGCATGGCACGCCTTGCTGGACGCCGCGGATACCGCCCTTCGCCGTACACGCCCCTAGGCCGGACATACGGGGACCGGCGGCCCCAAGTTGGCCCCAGCCACACCGTACCGCTCTGGCGCCTTAAGGAGGAGAGATTAAAGAGGAGGGGAGAGGCATAAGACCTGGCTTGCGTTTTCGCACGGCCGACAAGAACAAGCCCCCCTCGCCCCAGAGCCTTCACCCGGCGGACCATACGCCTTTTCGGCCCCTGAAAAAGCAAGAGCCCGCGCTCAGGCGGGCTCTTCACATCAGATCGCTATATATATACTGGCTGCGTTAGCGCAAACGCCAGGCAAACGGAATAACGAACGTCAGGTTCGCATCCGACAGGCTTGCCGGCGGCTTGGGCAGCGGATCCAGCTTTTTCATGATTTTGGGGATTACGTTATCGAGGACGCTTTGCCCCGTCGCTTCCACCACTTCATAATTAGTGATCTTGCCGTCACGGTCGATCGTGACTTTTACCTTGGCGACACCCTCGATCTCACGTGCAATTGCAGCACGCGGGTAAATGTGGGCGTGACCAATTTTTTGGACAAGTTTATGGCGCCAATCGGACATTGCGTCGGCGCGCGCAGGCATCGACATGGTAAAGCCTGTCACCAAAACGACCATCGCGGCGGCGATAGCACGCCTGACAGCCAGGCCTGCCGTTACCCTTTGAATCATGCGTATTCTCCCCGTTTCTCTTACCGGACACCAGCGTATGATATGAAACGCAGGTAAAGACACTGATAAGAATTATGGTTAATTTATCATTAAGGTTACCTGCACTATTTCCGGCAGCCTGTCGACCCCCGAGCACGGGTTCCCCTCGGTAATCTAGCCTATTTTCCAATCTGTCAAACCGGGTTGCGCCTGAAAGTAGCACTATAGACGCGATAGATGATTAACACCCGGCCCCTACCGGGCTTTCCCCGATGCGGAATTCCGATGCAGAATTCCGGCGCAGAATTCCGGTGTAGCTGTATTTCCCTCTTGCCATCGGGATCAGGATAGCTATAGTGCGCCCCGCAGCTGAGCGCCCCTATGGGGCTGGCTTGGTATGCTCTCTCGAACGGAGCCGTGGCCGAGCGGTTTAAGGCGCACGCCTGGAAAGCGTGTTGGGGTCCTGCCCCTCGAGGGTTCGAATCCCTCCGGCTCCGCCATTCATCCTGGAAAAAATATCCTAATTTCCCCAGCCTCGCTGGCCGCGAAAACGCAGGATGAGCGACAAATACCCCCACCCCGACAATAATTCCCGTCCCGCTGGCAGAATGTGATCACTTTGTTGCATATGCAACGACATAGCGCTGGTTTTGAAATATCAAAATTCTATGATTGTTGCATACGATGAGCCGCCGATATCGCTAGGGCTGTTAAGAGCTTAGTTACAGGTTGGCTTGTAAAATAGCGGGGGAATCGAGGCATGGAAGCGGGGGTCTATGCTGGACGAGCGGAACATTACTCTAGAACGTGTCATAACGGATTCTGGACGGATCGAGCGTTTCGAAAAGCGGTCAAAGATTGCCTCACGGCATCAACCGCTTGGGTCGCTCTATCTTGTCCGCGAAGGCTGTCTGGCCACCACGGCCAATCTGCCCTGCGGCCGCATTTTTTGCCCACAAATCTTTGTCCCGGGGGACTATGCCCCTGCCTTCGCCCTGATCCCAGGCGAGATCAAGGTGGACATGATCGCGCTTTCCAGAACAACGGTAACGTCCGTCCCGCGGAAAACCATCCTGGCGTGGCTTCAGGACCGCCCCGAGAACCAGGAATGGATCCTGAGGGCGCTGAGACAGAATGTCCTCCACTGCGGGATGCGCGGGACAGTCACCAATTTTGGCGATGCCACCGCTAAACTGACCGCCCTGATCGCCGAAATCTGGATCAGGACCCACGGCAACAATATTATGCCTGTTGCAGGCGAACCAATTCCACTTGCCATGACCCAAACGCACTTGAGCCTGGTTTCCGGCCTGTCGAAAGCCCAGGTCAGCCGGACCTTGGGCGACCTGTGCGCCGCGGGATACTTCCTCAAGGATGGGGATACCCTGCTGATCAATGATGCCGAGTTCCTGAGAAACGCCATCCGGGACCTGAAAGCGATGTTGCCATGCGCGGGGTGATGTATCCTTTCAAGGTCAGCCAGCATATAGCTGCCCATCAAGGCGGGGGCACTGCATGACACAAGGCCTGCAACCGCTGATCTCCGAGCTGATCGATATCGCCCAGGACGCTTTTCTGGTCGTAACCGCCGATGGCAATATCGTTTTTGCCAACAATGGCGCCCGGGACCTGACCGGCTATGACCGGGAAGACCTGATCGGCATGTCGATCGATATGCTGATCCCGAAACAGCGCCGGGCCGCCCACGCCGGACTTTTCAAAAGTTTCGTCGACAGCGGCCAGGAAACCTATCTGATGAGCCGGCGCGGGACCGTGCCGCTTCTGGGCAAGGGGGATCATATCTATGAGGTCGGCGCCACCATCAGCCGCAAGATGGTGGACGGCCAGCTTTATTTCGGCGTGATCCTGACCGACCTGTCGCCCTTGAAGACCGCGCTCCAATATGTGGTGGACCGGGAAATCAAGCTCAAGCAATCGCTGGAACAGCTGGAGCGCGCCGAGGAACGGTTCGTCCTCGCCCAGCAGTTGGCCCAGATCGGCAGCTGGGACTGGCAGATCGCCAATGGCGAGCTTTTCTGGTCCGATGAGGTCTACCGCATTTTCGGGATGGAGCCGCAAGTCCTGACGCCCACCTACGACATCTTCCTGAGTTTCATCCATCCGGACGACCGTGCCGCGGTGGAAGCCGCGGTCGCGCGGTCGCTTGAGGACCCGGCGGAGCGCTATGACATCAACCACCGTATCGTCCGGCCCGACGGTGAAATCCGCACCGTCCGGGAAATCGGTAAAGCCCAGATGGACAAGGATGGCAAGCCGCGCCTGATGATCGGATCAGTACAGGACATCACCGAAAGCGAGAGCCTGCAGGAACAGATGGCCTCCGCGCTGATCCGCGAGACCGAGGCCAACCGCTCGAAAAGCGAATTTCTCGCCAACCTGAGCCATGAACTCAGAACGCCGCTCAACGCCGTAATCGGCTATTCGAGCCTGATCGCGACCCTGCCGAAAACCGACGCCGCCTTCGACAAGATCGAGGAATATGCCGGTGACATCAACATGGCGGGTACCCATCTGAGCGAACTTGTGGAAGACATTCTGGAAATGTCCAAGGTCGACCTCGGCATCGTCGACCTGCATGAAGACGACGTCGACCTCGAGAACGTCATCCATGCCGTCCAAACCATGGCCAACGGCCGGGCCAACGAAAGGGGTGTCATCCTCCGGACCAAGATCGCCCCGGCCCTGCCCCGGGTAACCGGCGACGCCCTGCGTATAAAACAAGTGCTGCTCAACCTGATCGTCAACAGCATCAAATTCACCGACAGCGGCGGCTGGGTGCATGTGGATGCCTATGAACGCGACGACGGCGGTGTCCGCGTTTCGGTCGCCGACAATGGCTGCGGCATGGAAAAAAACCGCATCGAAGATGCCATCAAGAAATTCACCAAACTCCATAGCCCGCTCAAGAGCCAATATCAGGGCGGGCTTGGCCTCGGTCTCAGCATGGCCAAGGCCTATTGCGACCTGCACGAAGCAGACCTCACCATCGAAAGCGACCCCGGCCAAGGCACGACCGTTTTCGTAGACTTTCCCCCATCACGAACCATAGGACCACCATAATAGAAACAGGCACCCGCCCCTTTTCAAAGCTGACACAGAGCAGCGATCACCATGGGTGCGGTTAGGGAGAGAAAAATTGGATGAATTCGACAGGGAAAACAGGCTGGCCTTCCTGGCCGTCGGCGAAGATCATATCGCCATATTGCCGGAACTGTGGGAAGCCATAGAACCGGCGCTACCGGACATTTTGGACAGTTTCTATGAGCATGTGATGCGCGTACCCGGGCTTGCCGCCATCATTGGCGACACGGCCCGCCTGCCACGCCTGAAGAAAGCACAGCATAACCACTGGCGGAGCCTCATGTGCGACCGCTTCAATGACAGCTATTTCCAAAGCGTCAAACGCATCGGCCTCGCCCACAACCGCATCGGGCTTGAACCCCGCTGGTATCTGGCCGCCTACAGTTTCGTGCTTGGCAAAATCTGCCAGATCATGTTCCGAAAGTATCATAATGACCTGGAGCGCGCGGCGCTTGCCAACACGGCCATCACCCGCGCCATCTATCTGGACATGGACATGGCGATCAGCGTCTATTTCGAGGCCATGACCCACGAACAAAGGGCCACGCTCGAAGCTTCGCTTTCGTTCGTAGATGAGGTGCGTCAGTCCCTCGCCGGGGTCGCGACCTCGGTCGGGCAATTGAAATCCATCGCCGAAATCGTCGCGGAAAACGCCCAGGACGGCGAACAGCAGACCGTCGCGGTGGCCGCCGCATCCGAGGAAGCCTCGACCAGCGTCCGCACCGTCGCGGCCGCAGCTGAGGAAATGTCGGCATCGCTGCAGGAAATCGAACGCCAGGTCCAACAATCGGCCAGCTCGACCGACCGCGCGGTCGAACAGGTGCGCACCACCAATGAGGACATCACCTCGCTCAGCGCAGCCGCCGAGCGCATCGGCAAGGTGGTCAGCCTGATCCAGAATATCGCCGCGCAGACCAACCTGCTGGCGCTCAATGCCACCATCGAGGCCGCGCGGGCGGGCGATGCCGGGCGCGGCTTCGCCGTCGTCGCCAGCGAAGTAAAAAGCCTGGCGCAGGAAACCGCGCGCGCAACCGAGGAGATCGACGAGCAGATCGCCGGCATGCAGACCGCAACGGACGCCACCGTGAACTCGATCAAATCGGTCGCGGAAACCATCGAATCGGTAGGCCAGATTTCCGGCCAGATCGCCCATACCGTGCGGGAGCAGACCGCCGCGACCCACGAGATCGCCCAGAATGTTCAGGAGGCCGCGCGCGGCACGCAGGATGTCTCCAGCAGCATCGCGCTTGTGTCCAGCTTCACCCAGAAGAACCAGGGCAACGCCGCGGAAGTCTTAGAAGCAACAGGCCACCTGCAAATGCTGACAGAACAGCTGAATACCTCGGTGGACAAATTTCTGGAAGGCGTGGCGCGCTAGAAAGCGCCGCGCATCCTGCACCGCCCAGATTCGGACCCAGGCTTACCCCCTGCCGGGTTTCAGTCTGGGCGGGATGCCTTTTCGACGAGGCCGGACAGGCCTTCACGGCGGGCAAGCTCGTCGGCGATATCGCCGAGCGTCAGGCCGCGGGCTTCAAGGAGAACCATCAGGTGGAACAGAAGGTCCGCGCCTTCGCCCACAATGCCGTCCTGGTCATCCATCGCCACCGCCATGGCGATCTCGACCGCTTCCTCGCCCACCTTCTGGGCGATCTTGCGGTCGCCTTTCTTGTAGAGCTTGGCGACATAGCTGGTGTCCGGGTCGGCGTTTTTACGTTCAGCCAGCAGGGCCTCAAGACGGCGGAGGGTGTCCAATCGGTCGGTCATCAGTCAATCTCCCGCATCGGGATTCCGGCCCGGATCATATGGGCCTTGGCTTCGGCGATCGAATAGTCGCCGAAATGGAAAATGGACGCCGCCAGCACCGCCGAGGCGTGGCCGTCCCTGATACCTTCGACCAGATGGTCGAGCGTGCCGACACCGCCCGAGGCGATCACCGGCACCGACACCGCGTCCGAAATCGCGCGCGTGAGCGGAATGTTGAAGCCCTCACGCGTGCCGTCCCGGTCCATGCTGGTCAGCAGAATTTCACCCGCACCCAGCGCGGCCACCTGTTTGGAATATTCCACAGCATCAATGCCGGTGGGCGTGCGGCCACCGTGGGTGAAAACCTCCCACTTACCGGGCGCCACTTCCTTGGCGTCCACCGCGACAACAATGCACTGGGAGCCGAATTTCTCGGCGAGCTGCCGGACGATGTCCGGGTTCTTGACCGCCGCGGTCATCAGCGAAACCTTGTCGGCGCCCGCGAGCAACAGCTTGCGCACATCTTCTTCGGTGCGCACGCCGCCGCCGACGGTCAGCGGCATGAAGCAGGCCTCGGCCGTGCGGCTCACCACATCCAGCAGGATATCCCGTTTTTCGTGGCTCGCGGTGATGTCGAGGAAGGTGAGTTCGTCGGCGCCCGCGGCATCATACACCCGCGCCTGCTCGACCGGGTCACCCGCGTCCTTGAGGTCGACAAAATTTACGCCCTTCACAACACGGCCGTCTTTAACGTCAAGACAAGGGATAATGCGTGCTTTCAGCATTCACCTTCTCCTGCCGCGATCTTGAGGGCCGCGTGGAGGTCCATGCCGCCGTCGTAAATCGCCCGGCCGGTGATCACGCCTTCAAGGTTGCCTGCGGCGACCACGCGGCGGATGTCCTCAAGGTCCTTCACGCCGCCCGAGGCGATCACCGGAATGCTGACCGCCTCCGCGAGCGCGGAGGACGCTTCGGCGTTTACGCCCGTGAGCGTGCCGTCCCGGTCAATGTCGGTATGGATGATCGCGGCCACGCCCGCGTCCTCAAACTGACGCGCGAGTTCGGTCACCTCGAGTTCACTGGCTTCGGCCCAGCCTTCCACCGCGACCATACCGCCCTTGGCGTCGATACCGACGGCGATCTTGCCCGGGAACAGGTGGCAGGCTTCCTTGACAAGCGCGGGGTTCTTCACCGCGAGCGTGCCGAGGATAAGCCGTGAGATACCGGCGGCGAGCCAGCGTTCCATCGTCGCGATATCGCGGATACCACCGCCGAGCTGCACCGGCACATCGACGCGGCTAAGGATCGCTTCCACAGGCGCGGCGTTGACCGGCTCACCCGCGAAAGCGCCATTGAGGTCGACAAGGTGCAGCCACGGGCAGCCTGCCTGCACGAAGGCTTCGGCTTGCGCTGCCGGATCGTCATTGAAAACAGTAGCCGCGTCCATGTCGCCCTTGAAGAGGCGCACGCAGTTGCCGTCCTTGAGGTCGATTGCGGGGTAAAGGGTAATCATGGCCGCCACTCCAGAAACGCACGCAACAGTTTCAGCCCCACCTTCTGGCTTTTTTCCGGGTGGAACTGGGTGCCGATGATATTGCCCTCGCCCACGATGGCGGTGACCGCCATGCCGTAGTCGGTGGTCGCCAATAGCGCCGACTTGTCGGCAAGCGCCATATGGTAGCTATGGACGAAATAGGCGTGGTCACCGGGCTCGATGACACCAGCGACCGGATGGGCGCGGCCCGCATCGGTCAGCTCGATCTCGTTCCAGCCCATGTGGGGGATCTTGAGGCTCCCATCAGCAGGTTCCATTTTCTCGACCACGCCGTCGATCCAGCCCATGCCCTGGTGGGTGCCGTGTTCATGGCCCTCGCGCGCCATCAGGTGCATCCCGACACAGATACCGAGGAAGGGTTGCCCCTTTACCCGCACCGCTTCGCGGATCGCCTCCTTGAGGCCATCGATGGCGAGAAGCCCACGGCGGCAGTCACCGAAGGCGCCAACGCCCGGCAGCACGACGCGGTCGGCGGATGCCACCACGTCCGGCTTGTCGGTTACAATAATACGGCTATCAAGGCCGGCTTCGACGCCTGCACGGGCCAGCGCCTTCTCTGCCGACCGCAAGTTGCCGGAGCCATAATCGATAATGGCGACGGTTTCACTCATCACACTCTCCGTCGTCGCTTAGAGGCTGTCGCCCAGGGTGCCTTTGGTACTGGGTACCGCATCGGCCTTGCGCGGGTCGATCTCGACCGCGGCACGCAGCGCGCGGGCCAGCGCCTTGAAACAGCTTTCGATGATATGGTGGCTGTTGGTGCCGTAGAGATTTTCCACATGCAGCGTCACACCGGCGGCGAACGCGAAGGCGCGGAAGAATTCTTCGAACAGCTCGGTATCCATTTCACCGATCTTGTCGCGCGGGAACTCCACCCGCCAGACCAGGAACGGCCGGCCGGAAATATCGATCGCCGCGCGGGTCAGCGTTTCGTCCATCGGGATATAGGCATTGGCGTAACGGGTAATACCCTTCATCCCGCCCAGCGCCTTCTTCACCGCGGTGCCGAGCGCGATGCCGCAGTCCTCCGTGGTGTGGTGGCCGTCGATATGCAGGTCGCCCTCGCACTTGAGTTCGATATCGATGAGCGAATGGCGCGACAGCTGCTCCAGCATATGGTCGAGGAAGCCAATACCGGTATGGACATCGTAGATACCGGTGCCATCCAGATTGAGCGCGACGTCGATCGACGTCTCCTTGGTTTTCCTGTCATATGCGGCAATGCGCATGTCTCTCGCTCCTGCTTCCTATCGACCTTGCCCATTATGGGACAAAAAAGGCCGGTAAAACGGTTGATAGCCTTGCTAATAAGCATATTCTGGGCATCAGACGAACAATTTCTTTTGAAACAGTTGATAAACCTACGTGTTTTGACAGGGAAGGGGGCCCCGATGAAAAGCTTATTTATTGCTATACTTGCTGTAGGAATCCTTGGCGCGCCTTCCGCAGCCATTGCTCAGGAAATAGGCCGTCTACCCGGCGATGATCACCCTGAAGGCCAGCTATCATTCCCTGGCCTACCAGACGAAAAGCCCTCGTCCGTGAACACCAGCGTCCAATACCTACCGCTCCGGGACTGTCTGTTCAGCGCAACAGAACCAGCACAAAAGCTAACTCCGCCAGCTTTCTACAAGAAAGCCAAAACATGCGATCACTTCCTAGCTCAATATAAGGACAAGCTGACCCCGGATCAGCGATATGCCGTAGCCATTGCTCGGGTTAAACTGGATTACGAAGCACATAATTATACGCAGATGAAGGCCGATCTCGCCGAGGCGCAAAATCTCACCAATGTACCCGATGACCCCTTAGAAACCCACATACGCCAACAAACTGTCGAAGCTCTCGACATTTTTGTCGGCTATTTCGACAAGAGGTCGCCTGTTTGGCTCAAGCGGGCCCGCGCCTTTTCCAATGCCAATCCCGATTTCGTTTTCGCGCACATGCTATATGAAAATATTGCATTCAAAGCTCACAGCATTGATGACGTTATAATTGGCTACCAACGGCTACTCCGGATCAGTCCCTCGGATAACGGCTTTATTAGCCTCGCTCTTATTCTCCAAAACCAAGGACGTCCCGACGAAGCAAGTCAGCTATTGATCCATGCTCTAAGCTCCGCTGAACTACACCATGACCTTGGTAATCTGCTGATCGCATACAGCAGGTCTGAAGGGCTGGCCCATCGTTTTGACAATGCCTCGCAATTATTGAGCATGTTGTCGCCCGAAATGAGTGGAGAAAAGGCCAGGACGCTGCAAAGGCAAGTATTTGCTCAGTATCCCTCCTTGGCTAATCGACACCTATGGATCAGCAAGAGCTATTCTTTCAACGAAGACGTAAAGCTCGAAACTGCATACAATAAACTAGAGCGCGGCGATATTCCGGGCGCGGTTTCGATAGCGGCCAAACAACAGCTAGTATGTACCAATCTGCGCTGTATGAAGCTTGAGGCTGCAGTAGCAGAGGCTGCGGGAGACCATGACAAAGCTGACAAATTAAAAGAAAAAATCGCTCACTCAGTGGACAAAATTTCCAATGTTTATGCAAACAACTGGGAAACCTCTTTCATTCTTGGTTTGCCATCCATTCCACTCGAACATTTCACCACCGGATATTACTTTGGTTCTCCAAAAGTAAGAAGCTATTCGTATTCAGGCAGCACGCTAACAGTTGAGGTCCACGATGATAACCCCATGGGAGCTTATCGTGTCTGGCTAGAAACAATGCGGGCGGCGCAAAAGGCTGCCTCCGACAAAGGAGTAAAATCATTCCTGTTGCAGACGGTTACGACTGGATACAGCTATAAGAATTCCAAAAAATTCGGCAAGAGTTTCAGTAACTATTCCGCCACCTTCAATATCCTGCCAGTTACCAACGATAACCAGGACACAGCACAATTGGCAGCCTGGAGACAAATCGCGGTGAAATAGCGTCAGGGAAACAGGCCCTTGAGAATATCGCCCAGGCTCCATATATCCAGACCAGACTTCAGACAAACACAAGAAGGTTTCCCATGACCCAATTCAACGACAAGCTCCCCACCTGGCACGCCACCACCATCTGCAGCGTGCGCAAGGGCGGCAAGGTCGTCATCGCGGGCGACGGCCAGGTTTCGGTCGGCGACACGGTGATGAAGGCGAATGCGCGCAAGGTGCGCCACCTGGGCGGCGGCAAGGTGCTGGCCGGCTTCGCGGGCGCGACCGCCGACGCCTTCACCCTGT
Source organism: Kordiimonas marina (assembly GCF_023006325.1). GTDB lineage: Bacteria > Pseudomonadota > Alphaproteobacteria > Sphingomonadales > Kordiimonadaceae > Kordiimonas > Kordiimonas marina. The sequence goes on along the minus strand of NZ_JAINDF010000002.1, from coordinate 140,640 downwards.
TCGAACGGCTCGAGGCCAAGCTTGAGCGCCACCCCGGGCAACTGGCCCGCGCCTGTGTCGAACTCGCCAAGGACTGGCGGACGGACAAATACCTCAGGCAGCTTCAGGCGATGATGATCGTGGTCGACAAGGACGTGAGCCTCGTCGTCACCGGCAACGGCGATGTCTTGGAACCCGAACACGGCGTGGTCGCCATCGGCTCGGGCGGCAACTATGCGCTCGCCGCCGCGCGCGCGCTTTATGACCAGGACCTGCCGGCTGAGGATATCGCCCGCAAGGCCATGGGCATCGCCGCCGATATCTGCGTCTATACCAACAATAATATCATTCTCGAGAGCCTCGAGAGCGACAGTAAGGAGTAAGGGTATGCCCGAGTTTTCCCCGCGCGAGACCGTTTCCGAGCTCGACCGCTTCATCATCGGCCAGAAGGACGCCAAGCGCGCCGTGGCCGTGGCGCTCAGGAACCGCTGGCGCCGCCAGCAGCTCGACGGCCAGATGCGCGAAGAGGTGCTGCCCAAGAATATCCTGATGATCGGGCCGACCGGTGTCGGCAAGACCGAAATCTCCCGCCGGCTCGCCAAGCTGGCGGAAGCGCCCTTCATCAAGGTCGAGGCGACCAAATTCACCGAGGTCGGCTATGTCGGCCGCGATGTCGAGCAGATCATCCGTGACCTGATCGAGAGCGCGATCCTGATGACGCGCGAGAAGAAGCGCGCCGAAGTCGGTGCCAAGGCCGAGATCCAGGCCGAGGACCGGGTGCTCGATGCGCTGACCGGCCCCGGCGCGAGCGACGCCACGCGCCAGAAATTCCGCAAGATGCTGCGCGAGGGCGAGCTGGCCGACAAGGAAATCGAGCTGGAACTGGCCGACACCACGAGCCCGTTCCCGCAGTTCGAGGTGCCGGGGATGCCGGGCGCGAGCGTCGGCATGCTCAACCTCTCCGACATGTTCGGCAAGGCCATGGGCGGCCGCACGGTGAAGAAAAAGCTGAAGGTCTCCGACGCTTACGAGCAGTTAATGGCCGAGGAAGCCGACAAGCTGGTGGATGAGGATGTCATCACCCGCGAGGCCATCTTCCTCGTCGAACAGCACGGCATCGTCTTCATCGATGAGATCGACAAGATCTGCGCGCGCGCCGACATGCGTGGCGGGGATGTCAGCCGCGAAGGCGTGCAGCGGGACCTGCTGCCGCTCATCGAAGGCACCACGGTTTCCACCAAGCATGGCGTGATCAAGACCGACCATATCCTGTTCATCGCCTCGGGCGCGTTCCATCTGTCGAAACCGTCGGACCTGCTGCCGGAACTGCAGGGCCGCCTGCCGATCCGGGTGGAGCTGGACGCGCTCAGCGAAGCCGATTTCGTCCGCATCCTGACCGAGCCGGACTATAGCCTGATCCGCCAGTATGTAGCGCTTCTGGGCACCGAGGAGGTGACGCTCGACTTCACCGAGGACGGCATCAAGGAGATCGCCCGCATCTCCGCCCACTTCAACGAGACGGTGGAAAACATCGGCGCGCGGCGGCTGCATACGGTGCTTGAAAAAGTGCTGGAGGACATCTCCTTCACCGCCAGCGACCAGGCCGGCGCCACCGTGACCATCGACGCCGCCTTCGTCGGCAAGCAGATGGGCGAAGTCACCGGCGAAAGCGACCTGTCGAAGTTTATTCTGTAGGCCGCTTCAGCGGATTGAACGATCCGGTCGAATCTCCTACCGTGTCACCCCGGGGTTGCAAAACTGGCACCTGCGCCGCCTGATCCCGGGGGCCATATTTTTACGAACACGGAGGGGGTGACGGATGAATGAGGGTCAGCAAGCAAGATATAAGTCCGACGCCCTACCTGACAGGATAGAATTCCCGCCTGCTACATTCCAGTATGGCCTCATCTTCAGTACCGTGCCGATTCTTGGGGCCGCGTTCATCGCGCTCGCGCTTGACCTTGTCCCACACCCGGCTTTTGAAACAAACTATCCTTTGGCTTGGATACTGGGGGTCCTTTTCCTGGGCATCGGGTTTTACTTGATGAAATGGGCCCTGACACGGCCAAAGCTCGTTCTGGCCCCCGAAGGTCTCACCTGGGGTGATCAGCTGTATCCGTGGGACACAATCCAAGGCTTCGGCGTGATTTTTATATACCACGGCTTCCGGTTTTACCTGTATCTGACGCCAAACCCATCCACGCACGAGCTGACCCCTATCCAAATGAGATTAGGCTATCTGGTCAAACCCACGATGGAGGTCGTGACCGCAATTCAGGACTATTATGAGCAAATTCGCGGCGAGGTTCTACCGAACTTGGGCCTGCCTTCCCGTTGAAGGCCACTGAGATAAAACGGGTGAAACATCCTCGCCGAAAGCGACCTGTCGGAATTCATTCTGTAGGGTGACCACACAGTCATTATGGCCGTTGATTGCACCCCTCATATCCCCTAGCTTGTCATACCGGAGCTTGACCCCGGTATCCATGCGATACCTGAACCATATACCGCTGTATCCACTGGGGTATGGACCCCGGGATCAAGTCCCGGGGTGACACTGATCAAGAAAATGGCGCCTGTCGCGCCTTGCCGGAAGGGAGCCCGCCATGGCCTATGACCAGAATAATATCTTCGCGAAAATCCTGAAGGGCGAGATCCCGTGCAACAAGGTCTATGAGGATGACTTCGCCCTCGCCTTCCATGACATCAACCCGCAGGCGCCCATCCATGTACTGGTGATCCCGAAGGGTGATTATGTCTCGATGGCGGACTTCACAGCCGACGCGCCCGCCGAGCTGGTCACCGGCTTCTTCCGCGCGGTCGGCACGGTCGCGAAGCAGTTGGAACTGGTCGAACCCGGCTACCGCATCCTCGCGAACGCCGGTGTGAACGCCCACCAGGAAGTGCCGCACCTGCATATCCACATCTTCGGTGGCCGCCCGCTGGGGCCCATGCTCACGCGCGAAACGCTCTGAGCCCAAGCCTCATGCAGCTACAGCGGCACGCCGTCCGGCTTCTGGCCTTCATCCTGTTCGATATCATCGTGATCACGGTGGGCGGTGCGGTCGGCTATCTCGACCTCGGCGAGCCCTGGGGCAGCTTCCTCAAGGCCAACATGGTCCTTGTCATCGCCGCCTGCCTCGCAGGGTTCGCGCTCGTCTATAAGCTGGATAAGGGACGCTAGCCGTCCAGCTCGCGGGCTTCGTCGGCGAGCAGGATAGGGATACCGTCACGGATCGGAAAGGCGAGCCCGGCCGCACGGCTGATCAGCTCCTGCTTTTCCGCGTCATACTCCAGCGTCGTGCGCGTCACCGGGCAGACGAGGATTTCGAGAAGCTTGGGGTCGGTGCTGCTGCGCTGCTTGGCGGTCGGCATGGTCACGAATCCTTCTTACTGATGGGCTGCGCCTCAGTGCCGGGCGCCCGGTGCCTGGTGCATAGTGGAACTGAGCGCCATGAGCAAGAGCCCGGTGAGGATGCCGCCGCGTTCGCCCACGGTGCGGGCCTCCAAAAGCGCCTGCTTCTCGGCCGGGCCGAACGGCACGATCATCGACAGCGTATTCACAAGCACCGTATCGGGCGCCGAGGCGATGGCGTCATAGTCGGCCTCCAGCCCACGCAGGTCCAGATACCGCTTGAGCGCATCGAGAAGCGGCCCACGCTCCACGCCGTGGTCGCCCTGGTGCCAGTCGGTCTGGTCGGTCTCATAAGGCGACCAGTCCGCCTGCACCTGCCGGTAAGGCGTGGTGACCCGAAGCTCGCTGCCTACACGGAAGCGCGACACACCCTTCAGCCGGACCACAAGGCGGCCATCCCCGGTTTCCTTGACCGGGCCGAGGATACCGACACAACCGACCGACTTGAGGGCTGGGTTTTCGCGTATGCTGTCCGCCTCCTCCGGCTGGATCATGCCGATGAGGCCGTGGCCCGCGACCGCGTCGCGCACCATCTGGAGATAGCGGGGTTCGAAAATATTGAGCGGCAGGCTGGAGCCGGGCAGCAGGATAACGCCGCTCAGCGGAAAAACCGGGATGACGGACGGCAGGACAAGCGTGCGCTGTTTTTGTTCCGTCATCCCCGGCCTCAACTGAACAGAACCGACGACAGGCGCCGGCGGTATTTGACCGTGAACGGATCGGTGGGCCCGGCGGCTTCGAACAGCTTCAGAAGCTGCTTGCGCGCGGCATCGTCCTGCCACTCGCGGTCCCGCATGATGATGCCGAGAAGCGCATCGGCGGCACCGTCCATGTTGCCGCGCGCGGCTTCCGCCAGCGACAGGTCATAGCGCGCCTGATGGTTCTGCGGGTCCTCGGCGATCATGGCTTCATATTCGACCGGGGAGGCGAGGCCCTTGGCCTGCTCGGCGAGCTCCAGCACCGTCTTGATGCCGCTCACGCGGTCGGCCAGTTTCGCGTCCTTGAGGGCGTCTTCCGGCACCTGGTTCAGAATTTCCTGAACCTGATCGGCCTTGCCCAGCTTGACCGCTGCATCAGCGAGCCCGACGAGCGCGCCGGCGTTTTTGTCATCGTGTCCGAGGATCTGCTGGTAAATCTGCACCGCCTGCATGGCTTCGCCCGCGGCCAGAAGCTCGTCGGCGTGGGCAAGCGCTTCGGCGATCATCGCCTCATCGTCATTGGCGGGTGCGCCGCCTTCGCCCGCCAGCTTAGTCAGGCGGTCAATAAACACATTCAGCTGGCTTGGCGGGATAGCGCCCTGGAAGCCGTCCACCGGCTGGCCCTGCCAGAAGGCGAGCACCGTCGGCAGGCTTTGAACCTGCAGCTGGCCGCACAGCGCCTGGTTTTCATCGGCGTTGACCTTGACGAGCCGGACCTTGCCGCCCGCCGCCTTCACCGCGGCTTCCAAAGCCGGCATCAGCTGCTTGCACGGCCCGCACCAGTCGGCCCAGAAATCGACGATGACCGGCACCTCGCGTGAGGCGACAATCACATCCTCGCCAAAGCTTTTGAGGTCGGCCGATTTTATCAGGTCTTCGGTGGCGCCAGCGCCGCCTGCGATCATGTCAGTCATGGTCTTTAATGCTCTTATACTTTTGGGGCCCGATTCCCCCCGACCATAGGACGGGGAGCCCCCTCTTGCCAATGAAGATTCTCCGCTAAGATTCTCAGCGAAGATTCTCTGCGAAGATTCTCAGCCGGGCGGCCGCTGGGTCAGGCGTCCATATCGACGATCAGCGGTTCATAGCCGCAGGCCCGGATAAAACGCAACAGGTCATCCGGCGCAATCGCGGTGGTCGCGGCATTATGAAGCGGGTGATAATGAAGCAGCGCGTGGCCGAGCATCGCGGCATCGAGCACGACCATCAGCGGCGGTTCACCCCCGTCCGTCACCCGCGCGTTGACAAGCGCGAACGGCGTGACCGAGCCGGGCACCACGCCGAGCATGGCCTTCAGGCTGTCGGCGCTTCCGAACGACAGACGGCCAAGGCCGGTCTGTTCCGCAAGCCCCGCCAGATCGACCCGGCGGTTTTCATCGACCACGATCAGCGCCCGGCGTTTTTTCTTGTCGCGCACGAACAGGCATTTGCAGTGACCGCCCGCAAGCTCGCCCCTGTGCTCCTGCGCTTCCTCCACCGTGAAGACGGGCTCGTGGCGCACAGTTTCGGTCTCGATTCCAAGGTCTTGGAGGAAAGCCATCAGGTCGGCTTCGGTCGCGGGTGATTCCATAAACAAGGGTCCTTTCGGGCACCGGAATAAGGCACGCAAAATGCGTGAAATTAATTATTTATCATACAGTTACCCGAAAAATACAAAAATGTAAAAAAACCCCTTGCAAAGGAAAGGCGGTTGGCTATTATCCCGCCACGCAAGCGGTACTGACCGCAAGCGATACGCTGATTGAGCGGGCGTAGCTCAGGGGTAGAGCATAACCTTGCCAAGGTTAGGGTCGTGAGTTCGAATCTCATCGCCCGCTCCATTCTCCCTCCGGGGGAGAAAACAAAGCCACCGATAACGGTGGCTTTTTGTTTTTCCGGCCCTTCCCAAAATGCCGTTTCAGGAAAAACCTCGCCATGTTCCGCTTGGATAGCTAAAGAGCTCTCCCAACCCAAAACTGCGGACATAGGGCGGACATGAAAAAAGAGGTCAGCGCCATCATGGCACATAACCTCTTGAAATCATTGGTGACCCCGACTGGATTCGAACCAGTGGCCCTCAGATTAGGAATCTGATGCTCTATCCAGCTGAGCTACGGGGCCAGACCAGAAAACCGCGTGCCTTGTATCATAGCCCCAAGGGGTGATCAATCCGCCCGATACGTTTTGTGCCCGCCTGCCGGTGGGTTCGTTCATTTATGCGGCGCCATACCGGTGGCGATCATCAGGTGATGATGCTGATGGTGCATCCCGCTCGCCATGACACCGATGAAACCTAGCCCCCTGAGTTTTTCAAGGTCTGCCGCAGTCGGCACCGTAACAGTCAAGGTCGCGCCATCAGGGGTCGTCTTGGCGGCGAACGACCATCCGTGCCACCCGTTCATGGTTTTTGCATGGGCCAGGACCATCCGCTGGACCGAGCCCCGAACCGCCCCTTGGCCGGTGATAGTGAACTGCATCCCATGCGCAATAGGGGTCGCTGTGGACTGCGCATAGAGCGTCACATTGTTCATGTCGACGAGGTGACGCCTGAGCGCCTCGATGTTGACTTTCGACCAGTCAGTATCCGGGTCCGCGTTAAGGATGGAAACAATTTCCTGGATGGCCGCGAACGCCGCCTGTCCCGTCTCCTTGGGCTCGGCAGAGGTCGGCATATCCATCATCCCAGATTCGCCATGGTGCATCATGGCTGCAGGGTGTGAGGCAGGCTGCTGCGCGCTCGCGGCCCCCGAAGCCCACAGGAGGGTGGCGGCAAGAAGATATCTGATCATCGGGAGATCCTCATTTGATATAATTTTTGCAGCTTGCCACAGGACCGGGTCACAAGACATGATATTGATCATGTTACATGACATTATCCCCTCCCTTCTTTCCATGCAGGACCGAGAGCTGTCCCTGGCCCCTGACCAATGCCTGTTCCGTCAGGGGGAGGCTGCAGGCGCCTTGCATGTGGTGCTGACCGGTCAGCTGAATTTGGTCCGCCGTCAAGAAGATGGCAGCACGCTTATCCTGCAACGACCGGGCCCGGGTGAAATTCTGGCCGAGGCGTCGCTGTTTTCGGCGCATTACCACTGTGACGGGGTCGCCACAACAGCCGCCAGCGTGGCGCATATTCCGAAACGGGCACTTCTCGGACGCTTTCGCGCCGACCCGGACTTCGCCGAGGGGCTGACGGCCCATCTGGCGAGAACTGTGCAGAATGCCCGCCTCCGCAGTGAGATACTCTCGCTGAGAACGGTGTCGGCACGGCTGGATACCTGGCAGGGCTGGTACGGTCAGTTGCCCCCGAAAGGGGAGTGGAGGCAGCTAGCCGATGAGATCGGCGTCAGCCCCGAGGCGCTTTATCGCGAAATGGCCAAACGGCAAAAGCGAGTGGATACCACTCCGTAGATAGAGTGAGGCGGGCTAAACCGTCTGTGCGGTTTAGCCGAGCGCGGCCTTGATGGCGGCGGCAAGGCCCGCCGGGTTTTCCCACGCCATCGAATGGCCGGCGTCCGCCACGACCTGAACGCCGACGCCCGCGTCTTTCATGCGCTGCATGTCCGGGTCCGGCAGCGATCGTTCGCCGAAAATCATGGTCCGGCGGGACGTCAGGCCAAACAGCCTGTCGCGCCAAAGCGGGTCGCTGCCCGCGACCAGGGATGCCGCCCCACGGTGGACGGCATAGGGCGCACTCACCGCCATCGACCTCGCCCAGATATCATTGCCGTCGGCAGCCGCGGCCTGCACCAGATTGTCATGGCCGTGCGCGACATAGTCTGCTTCGGCCATACCTGCCACCTGGCGGCTGAACGTGCCACCACCGCCTTCGAGATTGGGTTCCCCCAACATCAGATGGTCGACGATAGCCCCCAGCCGGTACGCGGTTTCAATCGCGATCGTGCCGCCCATGCTGTGGCCGAACAGGTCTATTTTTTCGACCCCCAGATGCCGGATGAAAACCGCCATCAGGTCGGCCTGGGCGTCAACCGTATAGGCGAAGCTTTCCGGCCTGTCGCTGAAGCCGGAGCCCAGAAAATCCACGAGCAGTATCCGGCGGCCGCGCAGGCGCTCATCGGCCGCCACGGCCGGATAGTCGCAAGACGACGCGCAGCCAAGGCCATGGAAGAAAATCAGCGGTATGCCGTCCCCCGGCAGATCGTGATATCTGAGCCGACCATCGTGCTTTGCTGAATAAAATGATCTCATCATATCCTCGCTTTTTTTCACGGCATTTTTTTAAGAGCGATTCGAAGGGTGGGGAAAGGTCTGGAATCTGCAAGCACCGCCACCCCCGGAAACTACGTCCGGTTTTTTCGGCTCAATCCATAAGGGAACGCACAAATGCCTGCAAGTGATCCCGGTGCAGGCATCGTCTCTTTTGGGGCAAAAAGTGCATTTCCAACCGATTCCCTCACTTTCACCCATGAATATTACCGAACATTAATCTTTAGTCTGTCATATGAATGCTGGTGGGTCGGATTGAGGCATTGGATGTATTTCCGCAAACTTATAACCCCTGTAATTATCGCGGTGGCCGTCAGCATCGTGGCGTTCGTCGGTTTCGGCTTCATCGCCGCCAAAAGCCGTGACGCGGAGTCCTTTTCGGCCGAGCGCAAAGTGGTCGGCCGCACCATCACCGCATACCGCGAACAGCTTGCCGTCCTCGCCGAAGACAATGCCTGGTGGGATGTAGCGATTGAACATATCCTCCTCAAGGAAGATATCGCCTGGATCGACGCCACCCTGGGTGAAAGTGTCGACGGCATCAAACAGGTGCAGGGGGTTATTGTCCTCCGGCCTGACGCCAGCGTGATCTATAGCCGGTTCGATGCAGGCCTGCCCGCCCCGCACCTGATTGTCGATGCGGTCCTGAGCCGCCTGCCTGCCATCATGCCCAAGACGAACGGCCATACACCGTCTACCGTGTCCGGGCTTGCCCGGGTCCAGGGCGACCTGCTCGCCTTCGGGGCCAGCCGCCTCACCCAAACCGGCGCCATCGATTTCAAGAACAGCTTGCCGGAGAAGCGGCCGCTGATTGTGTTCCTCGGTCACATGACCCCAGCCATTCTCAAAGAGCTGGGCGATAACAACGCTATTCAACACCTGCGATTCAGCGCCCCCGGCACCGATAAGGGAAAGGCCATGCTCGCCGCCTATGACCCGTTCGGGGCAGCGCTGGGCGGTTTCACCTGGCGGGCGAGCCGGCCAGGGATGCAGCTTGTCAGGGATATGGCCGTGCCGGCGCTCGCGCTTCTGCTCGTGGTGGTGATGTCGCTCGGCTATTTCTTTCGCCGCGCCAGCAAGATGGTTGACCAACTGGCGCAAGCCGACCGGGCCAAGTCCGCCTTTCTTGCGTCCATGAGCCATGAAATCCGTACGCCGCTCAACGCCATCATCGGCTTTACCGAGCTGGTCTCGCTGGAGCTTTACGGCAAGGTGGAAGGCAAGAAGAACAAGGAATATCTGAAGCTGATCCGCGATAGCGGCCAGCATCTTCTGACCATCATCAACGATATTCTGGACATCTCCAAGCTGGAGGCCGGGCGCTATGACATCTATGCCGAAACCGTGAACCCGGCCGAGGAAGTCGCCGCCTGCCTGAAGATCGTCGCCTCCAACGCTATCGAACGCAACGTGACCCTCGTGAACGAATGCGAAGACGGCAGCATCAAAAGCGACGCCCGCATCATCCGCCAGGTGGTGCTCAATATCCTGTCGAACGCGGTGAAATTCACCGGCTCCGGCGGACAGGTGACGATCGCTGGCCACCCGGCGGAAGACGGCTATGTCATCACGGTCCGGGACACCGGCATCGGCATGAGCCGAAAGGATATCGAGATCGCCATGAGCCTGTTCGGCCAGATCCAGAGCGACTATGCCCGCAGCCATGCCGGCACCGGGCTCGGCCTGCCGCTCGTCCACCGCTTCATGACGCTCCTCGACGGCAGCATGGACATCCAGTCCACGCCGGGCGAAGGCACCTGCATCACCCTCACCTTCCCCTGTAACATGCGGGAAAAGAACCTGCCGGACGTCCCCTGACGCCCCTGCGGAGCGTCAGCCGAGGCGGTATTGCGCCAGGTCGTCATAATAGGGCTGGGCGGCGTCGGCGATTCTTTGCAGCCGGGCATCAAGCGTGGGCGCGGGGCCTTCGGGCGGCGCCATGAAACCGGTCGAACGTTCGACGCTTTCGTACCACCAGGGCGCCCACACGCCGTCACTGTCGCGCTTGCCCGCGGGCCAGGACAGCATCGCCGGGTCGAACGGGATGCCGAGCGCCGCGCACAGCGCCGAAAGCTGACCTTCCGGGTCCTCAAGCACGGCGCGGCTGTCCACCACTGGCGGCGCGCTGCCGAGCCGGTCGGACACCCACCCAAATAGATCGGAAAGCTGCGGCAGGCCGAGATCCTCGAGCGTGACTTCCTCGCGGGTTTTGACATAGCTCGCCAGCATGCGCGCGGGTTCGCGGATCAGGAAAGCGTGGGTCAGCCCCGCCATCCAGTCGCGCCCCATGCCGGGGAGCATATGGTGGCTCATATGCTTCTGGTAGAAGACGGATTTGCCCGCAGGGACAGGCCCGGTGAGCTGATCCGCCACCGTGCGCCAGTCGGTCGACTGGGAGGCGAGCACGGCGTCGCGGCCCGGATGGTCGATGCCGGTCTCCTTGAGGAAAGTGGCGTAGAAAGGCTCATCGACCACCACCGTGTCGGGCCGGTTTTCGAACGAGCGCATCATCGCGGTCGAGATATTGCGCGGCCCCGACCACATGGCGATGCGGGTGACGCCGTCGGCTCCCGCACTCATTGGCCGCGCCCTTTCGCGACCTCGGCTTCGATCGCCGCACGGTACAGCGTGCGCAGGCGCGTGACCATCGGCCCCGGTATCGCGGGGCTGTCCTCGCCCAGCACCCGGCCGTCTACCTCGCTCACGGGCACCAGCCCCGCGAAGGTGCCGGTGACGAACGCTTCATCGGCACCGTAGACATCGGTGAGGCTGAAGTCCTTCTCCCGCACCGTTATCCCGGCTGCGCGCGCGACTTCGATCACCATCTGCCGGGTGATGCCGCCGAGGCAGTATTTCCCGGTCGAGGTCCAGACCTCACCGTCGCGCACGATGAAAAAGTGGGTCGAGTTGCAGGTGGCGACAAAGCCGTGCGGATCCAGCATCAGCGCCTCGTCCGCACCCGCCTTTGCGGCCTGGATGCAGGCGGTGATGCAGTTGAGCTTGGAATGGCTGTTGAGCTTGGGGTCCTGCACGTCCGGCGCGCCCCGGCGCACATGCACGGTGAAGAGCCGCATGCCCGCCTCGGTCTCGCTCGCCTTCGGGGTCTTATATTCCGGGATGATGACGATGGTCGGCGGCGTCACCGTGATGCGCGGGTCCTGGTACGGGGTCGCCTTGATGCCGCGGGTGACCATCAGCCGGATATGGACGCCGTCATGCATGCCGTTGGCCTCGATGGTCTCATAAATCCGCGCGACAAGCTCGGCTTTCGTCAGGCCGATATCCATGTCGATCGCCTTGGCGCCCTCGTACAAGCGCTTCATGTGACGGTCGAGGAAGACGAGCACGCCGTCATGCAGCCTGAGGCCCTCCCACACGCCATCGCCGAGGATATAGCCGCTGTCGAACACCGACACCTTGGCCTCCTCACGCGGGTAAAGCGTGCCGCTGATGTTGATCAGGATATCGCGGTTGCGCGGGTCGTCGACATAATCATGGGTACCGTGGGCCACAGGGGGTCGCCTTTCTTGTCAAACAGTCTTGTTCGTGAATAGCATGGCACAGGATGCGGACGAAATTCCATAAAGCGGCGCTGATGGCGCTCATGACCCTGGCGCATACTTTCGCGGCGGGGGCCACGCCCCTGCCCGAGGACCTGAGCGCGTGCGGGCAGGCGACGGTCACCCGCGTGCTCGACGGCGCGCGTTTCACCGCGAAGGACGGCAACACCGTGCGGCTCGCGATGGTCAAGGCGCCGGAGCTGTGGGGGAAGGGCGCTGCCTATAAAAGCTGGCCCTATGCCCGTGAGGCGCGGGACGCGCTGGCAAAGCTCATCAAGGGCCAGACCCTCACGCTCGCGTGCGAGGGCAAACAGACGGACCGGCTGGGCGAAAGGGTCGCGGCCGTGGTCCTGCCGGACGGCAGCTGGCTGCAGGAAAAGCTGGTGGCGATGGGCGCGGTGCTGGTGTTCCCCAGCCCCCGCCGTCACGCCGGGCTCACCGCGCTTTATAAGGCCGAGGATGCCGCGCGGGCGAAGCGCCTCGGGCTGTGGCGCTATAAGAGCTTCCGCGCCGTGCCCGCGAAGCCCGGCAACGTGAGGCCCGGCTGGTTCCAGATCGTCCGCGGCAAAGTGACGGGGGCCACGCGGGTCGGCGACACCGTCTATCTGAATTTCGGCCCCACCTGGCGCAGCGACGTCACCGCGGAAATCCCCGTGCGTGCCCTGCGTACCTTCCGCGCTCAAGGCCTCGACCCGCTCACCCTCACCGGGGCGACGGTCGAGCTGCGCGGGTTCGTGGACCAAAAAAGCGGCCCGCGCCTGATAGTCCCAGGCCCGGGCCGCCTCCGTGTTCTGGAGAGAACAAATTCTAAAGCGCGTTAGCCCTTAACCGTGCGCGAGACCGGCCGAGACCGGGTCCCCCACCGTCTGCACCAGCGCATCCTTCAGTTTGCCGAGCGCCTGCACCTCAAGCTGGCGCACCCGCTCCTTCGAGATGCCGAGCTGGTTGCCGAGCACGGCGAGGGTCACGCCCTCATCCTTCAGCTGGCGTTCGCGGATGATGAAGCTTTCGCGTTCGGTGAGGTGGGTCATGGCTTCGGCCAGAAGCTGGGCCTTCCTGTCACCGTCATGATGTTCCATGCACACCTGTTCGGGCGCCGGGCCGTCACTGATGAGCAGGTCCTGCCATTCCTGCGCCGATTCGTCGGCCACCGGCGCATTGAGCGAACGGTCAACGCCGGTCAGGCGGCCTTCCATGGCCTCGACGTCACACAGCCGCACGCCCATTTCATCCGCGATCTGGTTGCGGGCGGTGAAGCTGAGCGGCCGGTCCGGGTCCACGCCCATGCGGGCCTTCAGGCGCTTCAAATTAAAGAAGAGCGCCTTGTGCGCGCTGGTCGTGCCCGTGCGGACGATCGACCAATTGCGGAGGACATAATCCTGCACCGCGGCGCGCACCCACCAGGAGGCATAGGTGGAGAAGCGGACATCGCGCTCGGGCTCGAACCGGAAGGCGGCTTCCATCAGCCCGACGGAGCCTTCCTGGATGAGGTCGGCGGTCTGCAGGCCATAATGGCGGTAGCGGCTGGCCGCGGCGACGGCGAGGCGCAGGTGTGCTTCGGTGAGTTTTTTGAGCGCGTGTTCATCACGCTCCTGCTGCCAGGCGATGGCAAGCTCGGATTCTTCGGCGCGGTCCAGCATCGGCGCGCGCATGGCAAAGCGAATGAGACGACGGTCGTCGCCCGTAGCCCAATTAAGCCGGGACATCCCTTCCCTCCCGTTTTAATGACCTTGATTAATGCATGGCATTACTCGTTCAGTCTGTCAAGAGAGCAGCGACGATTTTGTGAAGCCGAGAGATGAAAAAAAGCGATTGGGGTGGGGGGTGAGGGGGGACGTTTTGCGTAAGACAAGAAATCGGCGCCCCGAAGGCTGCCCTGGCTAGTGGTTTAAGAATATCCGCTTAATAGAGCAACTCGGAGCTATAACAGCTTCCTACCGTCCCTTACCGCCTGGTCAAGATTCTGGCGGCTATTATATATTCTGTCTAATTTGGAAATGTTAGGGGCATGAGGACGCTGCTCAAATGTCCCGTCAGTGATCGCTTGTTTGAAAGCAATATATTGAATTTGTGCTTTAGGCCTGAACGAAAAATAGTTGTTTGCGAGCTGCTCAATCTCTAGCGAAATTCTGGACAAACAATTCTTGAGCTTAATTTCCATAGCTAGGGCATCTGGATCCGGATGCTCTTTTTGCCAGTAGACCTCGCCAAGGTTCTCCGTCGCGTCAATCAAATTAATTACGTCTTCAATTCTCTTGGTCAGTTCCGACCTACGAACAGCCCAAATTGCGCAAGGAATTCCAAGTACGGCTATAACAATTGTAATTATGTTCGAAGCATCAAACGTCATGATGCACGCTACTTAGACTGAGCTTCAAGAATATATTGTTGAATTTCAGGGACTAGGTTCGCATCTATGGTTTCAAAATCTAAAAGCGTTGATAATAATTTAGCCGAAAAACCTTCCTCTCGAACAAGCCCCCCAAAGGCTTCTTCTAAAAATGAAGAGCCGTAGCCTTCGGCAGTATCAAGCTTTATGAGGATGTGCCTGTTTTCTTTCAGAGCTGGCACAAGAAAGTCTTTTCGGAAACGCTCGCCGCTATTGGGCCCATCCGAAAGATTGCGCCCCGCTGGAGCAACAGAAAAATCTTTTCCGACATCAATTATAACGGTGTCCATACTGATTCCGGTTCATTTGGTTTCTAAATCATAAAGTCCCATTGTATCAGCGTACCACCTAATGATTTTGAGTGGTTTTTCAAGGTCACGTCAGTTTCTGAAGTATACTGGTAGTGACCTGCACCGCTGACAATACGCAAACGTCCCTCTCCAAGTTTGTCAATCAAGGCACGGATATCAGGCAACCCCTTACCTCGATACGGCATTCCTGTTTGGCTTCTTCCCATTTCCATAGCAGCTCGAATCATCGACGCGTCATCTTGAGTAAGCCCTAGCTTCGCTAGGAAGCCTTGGATCTGTTCCCAGCCAAACCTACGTGGAAGCGTTTTTGCAATCCCAACACCCTGATCAAAGAACATAACCGTCATGCGTCTCTGATCCCTACGAAATGACCCAGACATCCACCACCGATCAGGTAGGCATGAAACGCTGTTTCTAATTTCGTCAGGGTAGGCGTGCTTTAAAACGTTCGTCATAGCCTCAGAGATTGAACGATATAGTCCTCCACGTTCAGGCATACCCTCTCCCGCGAGCTCTTCCAGCTTCTGCCTAAGGGAGATCGCCAGTTCTCCTACCACTTTATCTGAAGATGTAAATTCTAAGAACTCCGAAATAACGCCGTCTGGGGCCGCATCAACCTCTGAAAGTTCATCCGTCGGGGCGTTGGACACATTTAATACATTGAAAAAGCCCATTTGTTTAAGTAGGTGGCGAATTTTTGTGTCCCATTTTTCAAGGTCGACAGCCTTAGGGCGAAACTTGAATAGTTTCCGCCATCGATCAATTTCCGCAACTAACACAAGAGCCGCCCCAGGGCTGACATGTTTCAACGTTGTAAAATCCAATTGAAGGGGACAGCGATCCTCGAAGATGCACTTCCTAAAATCATGTAAAAAAGAAACTGTCTCTTCATAGTTATGACTAAGACTCAGCTGTGCTGGTAAAGCCAAATACTGCCGTTCATATTTCTCATAACGTAAGCGCCATCGTGAGCCCTCACGATAATTTGGATTTATATATTTGCGGATATTCTCCGTACGACGCCAATGTTTGTATGCCTGCGCACGCCGATGCAGCTTCTGGGCACGAATAGTATTCCGCTTTTTTTGAGCTGCCGTTCTCAGCTTCATATACGACTCAAATCCTTCTTCACTACCAATACCTGTGTCAGAGGATATTAATAATAGTATCGCAGGCAAACGAGAAGCAAAGCCAATTATGAAATCCCTTGGAAATGTTGTTATGAAATTCTGAGCGATAATGTGCCCACTTGTCTCCGAAGCTCTATTTTTAAGTTTATTAACCGGAAACATTGAGCCTGATATCTCAAACTTCATCACTTCAACTTTCTCTTATAATAACGCCCGACTTGAATGTGACGCTCATGCGTCAATGGCCGTGATCCAATATAAGAAAAAAGCCGTTAGTGACCGCTCCCCCCCCCAACAAAAAACCCGCCTCGGTGTGAGACGGGTTCTTTGATCGCTTCAGAAAATGGCGCGGCTTATTAAGCGGCCAGTTCCTTCTCCAGCTTCACCATCGCGGCGGCTTCGTCGATATCCTCGACCGCGGCGAGTTCGCGGGCCAGACGGCCGAGGGCGGCCTCATAGATCTGGCGTTCGCTGTAGGACTGCTCAGGCTGGTCGGCGCCGCGGTGCAGGTCCCGCACCACTTCGGCGATGGAGACCAGGTCCCCCGAGTTGATCTTGGCTTCATATTCCTGGGCCCGGCGGCTCCACATCGTGCGCTTGATCTTGGCCTTGCCCTTGAGGGTCGTGAAGGCTTCCTTGAGCGTCGCGTCGGACGACAGGCGGCGCATACCGCTGACTTCCGCCTTGTTGGTCGGGACACGCAGGGTCATGCGTTCTTTTTCAAACCGGATAACGTAAAGCTCCAGCGCCAGCCCGGCGATTTCCTGCGTCTCCAGCTCGGTGATCCGGCCGACGCCATGCTTCGGGTATACGATGTAATCGCCAACGGCATAGGGATGCTTGTTCGATTTTGCCATGGTGGTCTTTTGTCCTTCTTAACTGTTAACGGACCCCCGGAGGGGCCTGACCTTGGCATCGGGTTGCGCGAAACCCCAGGGGCGCTTCCGCCGCCGGGGAGGACTGAGGGCAAGCTTCCCGGCCCGGTCCGTCACGAAACCCGTCAGGACAGGGAAACACGCTGTCCTGCGTTTCTTGTGCGCCAAAAAAATCCCTATGCCGCGCAGGACACATCGGGAGCTTTTTTCGCGTAAGATTTTATGGTGGTGCCAGCCACCCACGCACATGGCCCGTGCCACACAGGCCACGCCAATGGCTATTATATAGCACAAAAATTGTGTTTTTTACAGCATAAACCGCGCGTTTTTGGCTCTATTGCTTTGTTTCACGGTTTTTCACGGGTTCGGGGTGCCGCCCGGCCCCCACGAAAAAACCGGGCACATGGCCCGGTTCAGACGGATTCTCGACGGTATTTCAACGCCTAAGCGTGCTGCACGGACAGGCTGTAGCCGTGCGCGCAAGCGGCTTGGGCGGTAAGCGCCTGACTTAGTCGGTATCTTAGTCGCCTTGGCCCGGCTTGTCGGAGAAGAGGTCGGCTTTACCGTCCTTGCCCTTCCAGTCGTCGGCGTCGGCCGGCGGGTCGCGCTTGACGGTAATGTTCGGCCAGCTTTCGGAATATTTGGTGTTGATTTCCAGCCATTCCTCCAGGCCGTCCTCGGTATCCGGCAGGATGGCTTCGGCCGGGCACTCGGGCTCACACACGCCGCAGTCAATGCATTCGTTGGGGTTGATGACCAACATATTCTCGCCTTCGTAGAAGCAGTCGACCGGACAGACTTCAACGCAGTCGGTATATTTGCATTTGATGCAGGCTTCCGTGACGATATAGGTCATCGGGTGTCTCCCTTAACGTTCCGTGGGCAAAATACATGCATGTTTGAAAGGTTTTATGCCCAAAAGCGCGCGTGGGGGCAATGGATTTTATGCCGCAGCCGGGCAAAGAGTTTCTTAAGTGAACGAAGGTTGGGACTGTGCGGCGGGCTTGCGTGGGCGCGGGGGGACGGCCAATATAGGCTGAGGCAAGAACGCAGCTTTACCGACAACCCTGAAGGAGGCACATCCCCGTGGCAGATATCCTGCTCCATATTCTCGCGGTGGTCGCCGCCATGGCGGTATCGGCGGGCATCGCCCTGCCTGTTTTCGTGCAGCTATGGAAATGGCACCTGAGGTCGGAGTACCAGCCGGCAGGGTACGTCCTGTACATGGGCATTGCTTCAGCTCTGATCGGAATGGTCACGGTTCTGGTCCTGCCAACTACGATCAGCATATTGATTGAAAATACCCTGCCGGGACCGTTGGGCCGTGGCGCGATCGCAATTGCTTGCATCTCCGCCATACTTGTCACGGTTTCTGTGCCCTATTATCGCCAATACCGTGCGCTTCTGCGTGCCATGAACCATCGGCGGATGCTCCGCAGGAACCAGAGCTGAAAAGCGGGTTCGACTCTCAGTCCCAATCCTTCAGTTTATCGGTCGCGCGGCGTTCGGCCTTGGTCGGGCGGCCCGCGCCGCGGTCACGCGTGGCGACCGGCGCGGTCTTCATCGTTTCCGGGTCATCCGGCTTCAGGGGCGGCGGCGTCAGGTCATCATAAAGCGCCTGCGCTTCGGGCGCGGGACCCCGGCGCTCGCCGCACGCCAGCACGCGCACGGTGAGGATGCGGTCGCCCTGCGGGAAGGTCAGCACGTCGCCCGCGCCGACGCTCACGCTTGCCTTACTGACATGGCTACCGTTGAGGCGGATTGAGCGCGCGCGGCACACCCCGGCGGCCAGCGTGCGGGTCTTGAAAAAGCGCGCGTGCCACAGCCATTTGTCGAGGCGGATTTTAGCGTCTGATGGCGGGGAGGACGCAGCGGGGCTTGCCGCCCCGCTACTTTTGCTGCCTTTTCCGGTCTTACCCGGCATGGCTTACTTCTTCTTGGCGAGCTGGTCCTTGAGCCCCATCAGCGCCGCGAATGGCGAATCGGGGTCGACCGGCTTGTCCTTCTTCGGCGGACGCGCACTCATGGGGCGGGCACCGCCACGGTCGCCACGGTCGCCGCCCTTGCGGGCACCCGGCTTGCCTTTGCCACGGTCACCGCGCGGGGCACCGCCCTTCGCGTCCCGGCCACCCTTGCGCGGACGGCCAGCGCCTTCCGGGCGGGGTTTGCGGCGCGGGGCCCACTGGAAGACAAAACGGTCAACCAGCTCACCCTCGCCTGCTTCGGCGGGTACCTCAGCGGCAGCTTCTTCGGAGGCTTCGGCGGAGGCATCTACCGGAGTCTCAGCAGGCGTCTCGACCGGAGCTTCTGCCGGCGCTTCTGCCGATGCATCTGCCGGAGATTCTGCCGATGCTTCGGCGGGTGCCTCAGCGGCCGGTTCAGCGGTCTCGGCAGGCGCTTCGGAAGTCGTCTCAGCCGACGATTCTGCAACAGTTGCGGCCGCTTCTGTTGCATCTGCAACAGGCGCCTCTGCAACAGTTGCACCCTCTTCAGACGACTTTTCAGTCGTCTCAGCCTTCTTGGCGGCGGGGACCTGACGGACCTCGTGCTTATAGCCCGCGGCCTGCATCACGTCGGCGAAATCCTCACCCGACAGGCCGACGAGGCCCATGATTTCCGGAGTGACTTCGAACCATTCGCCGCCCTGGCCCAAGGGGCGCACGGCGTCGGCGAGACGCTCGAGCATGTCCGCGCGCACGGCCTTTTTACCGGCGATCTGGAAGCCCGCAAGCTCATAGAATTCCTTGGGTGCACCCTCCTGGATGTCGACCCAGACCATGCCCGGCGTCGGCAGGGCCGGCAGGCCTTCGCGCTTGCCTGCCATCGCCCACATCATCAGGCGCAGTTCGTTGGCGTGCGGCTTCAGAATGAGCGGGATATAAAGGCTGGAGGCCCCAATGCGGATGCCGAAGCGGCGCAGGCCCTTGCGCGCATCCTGGTCGAGCTGCTTGAGGTCTTCCGCCACAGCCGCGCGGCTGATGACGCCGTAATTTTCAACAAGCCGGTATGCAACACCACGTGCAAGCCCGCTCAAAGGCGCGGCACCCTCGGGGGCTTCGATGTCACCGTTGAGTTCCTGGGCCAGCTTGACCAGCGGCTCCATCTTCTCGGCGATGCGGGTATCGAGCCATTCCTGGGTCTTTTCGCGCACGAGGTCAGCGTTTTCACCGGTCAGCAGGGTCGAAGCGACCAGCTTCACCCTGGGTGCGAACAACGCGCCTGTGTCATGGACGGTCGCGATCGCCGCGCCTTCCCACAAGACCTTCGGCTTGTCGAGTCCTTCGGAAAAGTCGAAGGCCAGCGTCTTAAAGCCGACATTGGCAAACAGTTTGGCGCGCCGGGTCAGTTCAACCTGCAGGGCGCTTTCCGCAGCCGATTGCAGGGTCTTCCGTTCGTCGCCGCCAGCTTCCGGGTCTACGCGGAAGGAAAAACCTTGGAGTTCGCCGATCTCGTGTCCTTCGACCGAGACCTGGTTCGTTTCAGCATCGATGCTCACGCTGAGTTGGCCCCTTTGCCTGAGCGAGCGCATGAGGACAGCTGTACGCCTGTCCACAAAACGCTGGGTTAATCTTTCGTGCAACGCGTCGGACAGTTTGTCCTCGACACTGCGTGTTACATGCGCCCAATGGGCGGCATCCTCAAGCCAGCCTTTCCGGTGCGAGACGTACGTCCAGGTGCGGATGCTGGCAATTCGACCGGCCAAGGTATCTATGTCACCGTGGCAGTTGTCAAGGCGCTTCACCTGAGCCGCGACCCAGTCATGCGGGATCACACCCGCCGGACCCATCAGGTCAACGAAAATACGGCGAAGCAAGCCGACGTGATCTTCCCGGGAAAGTTTGCGGAAATCCGGAATTTGGCAAATATTCCAAAGCCTTTCGACCGCAGCCGGGTCTGTCGCGCGCTCAGCGATCTTCGGATCGGCCTTGAGCGCCTTGAGCGCCAGAAGGTCGACCGTATCGCGCACGCGGTGAAGGCCATCGATGGTCGCGGGCATCTCCAGCGAGCGTTCGAGCCGGGCAAGCGTGCCGAAATCGAGCCGGTGATTCCGCCAATAAAGCCGCTTCACCGCATCGAACTGATGCTCCTCAATCTGCGCCACCATCATCGGGTCCATCGGGTCACCGCCCGACAGAGTCGAGAAGGTGCCGTCCTTCTGGTAACGCCCGGCGCGGCCCGCGATCTGCGCGGCTTCAGCCGCGGTCAGGTCCCGGAATGTACGGCCGTCGAACTTGGTCAGCGATGAGAAGCCCACATGGGCGATATCCATATTGAGGCCCATGCCGATGGCGTCGGTGGCGACGAGATATTCCACCTCGCCCGACTGGTACATCTCCACCTGCGCGTTGCGCGTGCGCGGGGACAAAGCGCCCATGACGATGGCGGCACCGCCCTTTTGCCGGCGCATCAGCTCGGCGAGGCCATAAACATCGCTTGCCGAAAACCCGACGATCGCGCTCCGGCGCGGCAGGCGCGTGAGCTTCGTGGCCTTGGCGAAAGACAGGTTGGAAAAACGCTCCCGCCCGACAATTTCGACTTCCGGCACCAACCTTCGGATGATGCCCGCCATGGTGCTGGCGCCGAGGAACAGGGTTTCATGGCGGCCGCGGGTATTGAGAAGATGGTCGGTGAAAACATGGCCGCGCTGGGTATCCGCCGCCATCTGGATTTCATCGATGGCGACAAAGTCGGCCATGGTATGACGCGGCATGGCTTCGGCGGTGCAGAGGAAATAGCGCGCGCCTTCGGGCACGATGCGCTCCTCACCGGTCAAGAGGGCGACCTGGCGCTTGCCCTTGATGGCGACGACCTTGTCATAGACCTCGCGCGCGAGCAGTCTTAGCGGGAAGCCCATGACGCCCGAGGCGTAGCCCAGCATCCGCTCAACCGCATAGTGGGTCTTGCCCGTGTTGGTCGGCCCCAATACCGCCTTGATGATCCCCGCCATGGTACGCTCGTACTAAATTCCGTTACTCGTGTGGCCCTCTTCGCCTAATAGCGGTTTCCGGCGCCAAAAGGAAACCCTATAGTTAGGAACGTTCGTGGGAGAAAATAAGGGGGACGCGATATGTCCAATCTTTTGAACCGGCGCCAGATCCTGAAAGGCGCGGGGGCCGTCGGCGGTTTGGCCGCCACCGGAATCGTCAGCAGTGTCGCCGCGGGGGCACCCGCCAAAGCCGATGTTCCGATCAAAAGCCCGGAAGAGCTGAGCGTCGCCGAAAAGCTGATGGACGTCCATTATACCCCGGCTGAGCGCGCGCAGATTTTCGACACGCTCGAAGAAGCAGTCGACCGGATCCGCCTCCGCCGCGCCCACGTGAAACTGACAGAACATGACGTTCCGGCGCTGATCTTCGACCCGCGCCTGCCGGGCCGGACCTATGCCGCGCAGGAGAATAAGGTCACGCTCGCCGGGGGAAAACCGGGTGCGCTGCCCAAGCGCGATGAAGACATCGCCTTCGCGCCGCTGACCGCGCTCAGCCACTGGGTCCATACCGGGCAGATCACTTCGGCGCGGCTGACCGAGATTTACCTGAAGCGGATCGACCGATACGCCGGGGAGCTGGAATGCTTCGTCACCCTGACCGCCGACCTCGCCCGCGCCCAGGCCAAACAGGCAGACGCGGAATTGAAGGCGAGCCATGACCGGGGGCCGCTGCACGGCATCCCCTATGTGCTGAAGGACCTGTTCGACACCAAGGATATCCTGACCACCTGGGGCGCGGCCCCTTACCGCGACCGCGTGCCGAAGGATGACGCCGCTGTCACAAGCCGCCTGCGTGAGGCCGGTGCCGTCCTCCTGGGCAAAAGCACCATGGGGGCGCTGGCGTGGGGCGACAAATGGTTCGGCGGCGTCACCCGCAACCCCTGGAACCGGGATGAAGGCTCATCGGGCTCCAGCGCCGGGTCGGCCGCCGCCACCGCCGCCGGGCTATGCGGCTTTTCGATCGGGACGGAGACATACGGCTCCATCGTTTCGCCCTCCTCGCGCTGTGGCGTGACCGGGCTCAAGCCCAGCTTCGGCCGGGTGCCGCGCACCGGCGCGATGCCGCTATGCTGGTCGCTCGACAAGGTCGGCACCCTGTGCCGCGGGGTCGAGGACACGCCGCTGGTGATTGCGGCGCTCAATGGCCCGGACGGCAAGGACCCCTATGCCATAGACATGGGCTTCGCCTACGACGGCCCAGCCATGAAGGACGCCGACATCACCCTCGGCTACGACCCGGCCTGGTTCGAGGCGGAGGCAACAGACGCGGACCGCGCCGCGCTCAAGACGCTCAAGGGCCTCGGTTTCCGCTTCAAGAAGATCAGCCTGCCGGACCTGCCCTATAAAACCCTGCTGACCAACCTGGAAGTGGAAGCCGCCGCCGCGTTCGAAGAGCTGACGCTCTCCGACCGGGACGACCTGCTTGTGTCCCAGCAGACCAACGCTTGGCCGACGCTGTTCCGCGCCGCGCGCTTCCATTCGGCGGTCGAATCACTGCAGCTGGACCGCTTCCGCCGCCAGGTGATGGTAATGATGGCCGATATCTATAAGGATGTGGACGTCATCGTCTGCCCCAACTGGAACGACGATATCCTGGTGATCAGCAACTACACCGGCTACCCGAGCCTGACGCTGCCAACCGCCATGGAAAAGCGTGAGACCAAGCTGCTGACCGGCACCAAGGCCGACGGCCCACGCCCGATAAGGAGCGTACCGCACGCGATTACCCTGTGGGGCAACCTGTTCCGCGAAGACCAGCTTCTCGCGGTCGGACGCAAGCTTGAGGCCGCCGCCGGATTCGCGAAAAACCGGCCGGCTCTTTAGCCGTGACCGTACTCAATGTCATTGAGGGCAATATCGCAGCCCAAGCAGTCGATGCTGTCGTCAACGCAGCCAATCGTTCGCTTCTGGGTGGCGGCGGTGTCGACGGTGCGATCCACCGCGCAGCTGGGCCTGAACTTCAGGAAGAATGCCGCCCGCTCGGTGGCTGTGAGGTGGGGGATGCCAAGATTACCAAAGGCTACCTTTTGCCCGCCCGCTTCGTCATCCATACCGTAGGTCCGATTTGGCGTGGGGGAGATGCAGGCGAGGCCGATTTGCTGGCCAGCTGTTACCGCACGAGCCTGGATATTGCTGAAGCCCACGGCTTCACCTCCATCGCCTTCCCTGCCATCAGCACCGGGGCTTATGGCTACCCTGTCGGACAGGCCGCCGAAGTTGCCACCAAAGCCGTTCGGGCATGGCTGGCCGAGCATCCGGCAACCAGCCTTCAGGACATTCGGTTCGTCTGTTTCGGGGCAAGCGCGACACGGCAATATCAGCGTGCGGTAAACACCACAGCCTAAGCCAGCATCAGGTCATGGGGCATACCCTGGCCCATATTCAGCCATTCCGCCATGCTGCCGGTTTCGGTCGTCAGCGCCCGGCCTGCAAGCCCCGCGGGGACAGCATCATCAAGCGGAATGTTCAGCGCCCCCATATAAATGGCCCCGGTTTCTGCATCCCGGAACGGGAAGGTGGTGGTGTCGACAGGTAGCTGGATGCCTTTTTCGTAGCCGTAGCGCATGATCCGCCAGCGCCCGCACGGGTTGGCGATGAGGGCATCATAGACGCGGATCACGACCGAACGGTCCGCTTCCCCCAGCGTATCGAAATAATTGGAGCCTGTGACATCGGCATTCAGGATATCGGTGATGCCCTTGCCGACATGGGTGATAACCATGGAGGGCGTCATACCCGGCGTATAGCGGCCGATGATCAGAAAGTCCCTGAGGGACCCCAACCGGTCAAAATCAAGCTGGTCGCTTGTCGGCATTCCCTGGCGCGGCCAGGCCGACCGCCAGAAATTCTCGAACTGGTGACTCTCACCCGAGCGCAGTAAACTATGGTTCATAAAACCCCCATCGACGGCATAACCTGCGCCGGTGTGGGAGCGCTGTCAATCCCTCCTGAACGGGGGTGTAAAATAGGCGAATAGGGCGCTTTTCTGGGCCTTAGAAGCCAATAAAGCTTGACCTCTCGCCGCGAATCGCCTATCCACGCCGCCAGTCATAGCGCACGTCAGCGCCCTGGCTACATGGATCATAAAGATTCTCAGGGGCTGTTCCCTGATAGAAAAACAAGGATAACGAAACATGTCGCGTGTATGTGAATTGACCGGTAAGCGTGTGATGACGGGTAACAACGTATCCCACGCTCACAACAAAACCCGCCGCCGTTTTCTGCCGAACCTTCTGAAAACCACGCTGCTTTCAGACATTCTCGGCCGCTCCGTCAGCCTGCGTGTTTCCGCGCACGCTCTGCGCTCCGTTGAGCACAACAACGGCCTCGACAATTTCCTCCTCAAAGCCCGTGACGCAGACCTGTCGGCTGCTGCACTGAAGCTGAAGAAGGAAATCAAGAAGAAGCAAGCTGCAGCTTAAGCTTCTTTCTTACAAAGAATTCCATGAAGCGCTGCGGCCCACCGGCTGCGGCGCTTTTCATTTGTGGGAACGTCGGGGCGGGCCGTCAGAAATACTGGCCGAAGGCCGCATAGTCGGCGCCATACTGCTCCCGCGCCTGAGCCTCAAGGGCTTGGTTGGGCTCAATGGTCGCCATTTCGTGTGACCGGAAATTATGGATCGGCGGGATGTCGACCCCCGACTGGGCGCTAAGCCGCGCGCGCAGCTCATCCATGGCCCGAACGGTGCCGATCCAATCAAAAATGGCCGGGTCATGGCCTGCAATGTCAGACAGCCGGTTGGTATGGGCCCGCAAGGTCCGGAATATCTGCCGGTAGCGTGGCAGGTGTTTGAGGAACGTGTCATAGTCCGGCTGCAGGTCGAGCCCGAAATAGGTTTCCCGTCCCGGCACTTCCTTCGACAGGTCATTGGTGAAGACCAGGTTGAACCGGTAATAGGACCTGAGCCGGGCTATGGGGTCCCGGACCACCAGGAATTTGAACCAGTCGGCATAGTCCCGGCCCAGCGTGCGCCGATCCTCATAGGCATAGGGCGCTTCCTTCGCCAGAAGCGAATGGGCATGGCCTTCGCCACGCGCACCCGTGAGCGAATAATAGAGCATGTCCTTGATGGTGGTGGAGCCGCATTTCGGGATATGCAGGAACAGCATCTTGTGCTTCTGAAGCCGCGTGAACGCCGACTTGGGTGAGCTCGCAAGCGCCAGCTCCCCCGGCGTGGGCGCATGGATATGATCGATCACCCGCTTCATCACGGCGGCGGCCTCTTCCTCCTCCCCGAGGATCAGGAGTATCCGGCGCAGGAAACGCCACAGCCGCACATGGTCATGAACCTCAAGGCCGGACCGGATCAGCGCGTGCGCTTCCTCGGCCGCCTCGTCATACAGAAGCGCCTGGGCCTGCTCGACAAGCGCCGAGACCTGTTCATTCTGTCCCTTGTCCATCGGGCCTTCTTACCCGGCGCCCAGCGTGAAGGCCATAAGAAGCGTGCGCTGGGTCAGGCGGAAATTATCGTCCGAGATGATCAGGAGAAGCGGCGGCTCATTCGGCCGTTCGATCACCGTCAGGCCTTCCATATTGTCGACGCTGAGGGGCGGCCGCAGGGTCGCCAGCAGCTCGCCATGCACCACAGCACCAGGTTTGATGTCCGCCGCCTTGATGCGGAGGATTTTGGCGGCACTGCCCTTGAGCGGTGAATAATAGCGCATGAGCAGAAGCACATCGCCGTTTGAAAGCGTCGCGGCATCGGTGGCGGCAAAATCCTTGGGCGGGACGAGCCATAGACGGTCGGCATGGGTTTTCCCGGCAAGCCACATGGGGATGTTGCCACTGTCGTCGATCGGGTCCTCGATGAAGACCAAGAGCTTGCCGTCTTCCGCGCCGCCGCGCATCCAGGTGATGGCTTCCATGCCGGAGTTTTTCTCAACCCCGGTAAAGTCGATCACGTCAGAATAAGGCGCGCGGCTGTTAGGCCCACCGGGCACGGCATAATGCAGCCGGTGCTTCTGTTCGAAGCTGACAATATAATGACCCTCGGCCGAGGTGTCGTTCGGCATCTCGATCACGCTTTCGGAATCATACGCCGATTTGGACGCATGTTCCTGCGCGGGTTCAAACGGAATGATCTTGGCGTCGCTGAGCGGCTGTTTCGCGCTCATGTCCAGGTCGGCCGTCAGCCAGACACCGATATCGCTGATCGCCACAAGCTTCTTGCCGCCCGGGCGCACCACGAGCCCGGACCAGCCGCCGAAGCGCGGGTCATCGGCCTTCAAGGCCCAGCCGGCGACATACTGCAGCTTGCCGACCGTGCGGTCAGCAGGGTCATCGGTGTTGAGCGGGATAGCGGTCGCCTGGATATGCGTCGGCCGTTCGCCCAGACCAGTCTGTGCCTGGCCCGTGTGCGGCAGTACGATATAAGCCGCCACAAGCCCCGCCAGAAAAAGGAGCGCCAGCTTGCCTTTGTGCTGCATCAAACGTTTCACGCGCGAATCCTCCGCGGGGTGGGCGGCGTCTCCTCAAAGAGAGACGCGAGCTGTTCTGTCATGGCGCCGCCGAGCTGTTCGGCGTCCAATATGGTCACCGCGCGCTTATAGTAGCGCGTGACATCATGCCCGATGCCGATGGCGATCAGTTCAACCGGCGAGCGGTCCTCGATCCATTTGATCACCTGCCGGAGGTGGAGTTCAAGATAGGTGCCTGTGTTGACGCTCAAGGTGCTGTCATCGACCGGGGCGCCATCCGAGATCACCATCAGGATGCGGCGCTCTTCCGACCGCGCCATCAGGCGGTTGTGCGCCCACATCAGCGCTTCGCCATCGATGTTTTCCTTGAGGAGCCCTTCGCGCATCATCAGGCCAAGGTTCCGGCGCGAGCGCCGCCACGGCGCGTCAGCGGTTTTGTAGATGATATGGCGGAGGTCATTGAGGCGGCCGGGCGCCTTGGGCCTGTCGGCCTGCAGCCATTTCTCGCGGCTCTGCCCACCCTTCCAGGCCTTGGTGGTGAAGCCGAGGATTTCCACCTTCACGCCGCAGCGTTCCAGCGTACGCGCGAGAATATCCGCCGAAATGGCGGCGATGGAAATCGGCCGGCCCCGCATGGAGCCGGAGTTATCCAGGAGCAGCGTTACCACCGTGTCCTTGAACTCGGTGTCAGACTCCAGCTTGTAGGAAAGCGGCTTGGTGGGCGCGGACACCACGCGCGCGAGGCGCCCGGCATCCAGGATGCCTTCCTCAAGGTCGAACTGCCAATGGCGGCGCTGTTGTGCCAACAGGCGCCGCTGCAAGCGGTTCGCCAGCTTGGAGACGGCACCGGACAAGTGCGCCATCTGCTGGTCGAGATATTTCCTCAGGCGTTCGAGCTCATCGAGGTCGCACAGCTCCTCAGCCTTCACAACCTCATCGAACTCCTCGGTGAAGACCTTATAGAACGGCATGTCCGGCAGGCTGTCGAGCGGGCGGTTAGGCCGCCACGGAATGCTGCCTTCATGCTTGCCTTCGCCGGCTTCCCCTTCGGTATCGTCCATTTCGTCGAGCGCTGCTTCGGATGACGCGTCATCATCAGCGGTTTCGCCCTCGCCATCCTCCGACGACTCAGCGCCTTGCGATTCGTCACCTTCTTCCGTTCCCGGTTCGCCGTCCTGGCTTTCGGGCGAGGTGCCGTCATCCTCGGCGTTGGGTTCCGGCTGGTCTTCGCTTTCGCTTTGCCCGTCCTCACCGCCGATCAGCTCGGCGATGATGGTGCGGCTGAGAATGGCGGAGCCCTTCTGGTCACCGAGCTTGCCTTCAAGCTGGCCCAGGAGATGCCCGACGCTTTCTTCCAGCCATTTGCGCTGGCTTTCGACCGCGACCACGGCGGATTCAGGCGGCGGCGCACCGGTCAGTTTCTCCCGGACGAGAAGGCCCAGAACATGGGCAAGCCGGCCGCTTTCATCCGATGACGGACGGCCGAGGCCAGCCTCCAGCGCTTTCTTTTCGGCCAAGGCCCCAAGGTTGGCTTTCATGCCCGGCATCTGGCGGGCGCCGATGGCTTCCACGCGCGCGTCTTCGACCGCATCGAACACCGCGCGGGCAAGGCTGCCGCCAGGGGCCAGTTTACTGTGGAGCTTGGCATCGTGATAGCGGTGCTTGAGCGCGAGCGAGTCGGCCTGGCCGCGCACTTCGGCGATATCGCGGGCCTTCACCTTATGCGGCAGATAGGGCACGCGGACTTCCTCGCCCGTCATGCCCGGCATGTCTGCGGTGAACTTGACCTCCATGGCCTTGTCCTCCGCCACCGCACGGGTGGCGGCCGCGAGCGCCTGCTCGAACACTTCTTTGGAATTGTTACTGCCGTCAGCCATGATGGGCTCCGAAAACGCCCTTAAGCGCCGATAACCAGGTTAGCTGCCGATTCCTTAAGCTCGGTACCGAAAGAACGCTGGTAATATTCCGCCACGATCGGACGCTCGGCTTCATCGCACTTGTTGAGGAAGCTGACCCGGAACGCGAAGTCGACATCACCGAAGATGCGGGCGTTCTGCGCCCAGGTGAGCACGGTCCGCGGGCTCATGACGGTGGAAATATCGCCCGCCATGAAGCCGGTGCGGCTGAGATCCGCGACGCGCACCATATTGCCGATGATCATGCGGCCTTCATCGGTGTCGTAGCCGGTTTCCTTGGCGAGGATGATATTGGTTTCCGTGTCATGCGGCAGATAGTTGAGGGTGGCCACGATGTTCCAGCGGTCCATCTGGCCCTGGTTGATCTGCTGCGTGCCGTGATAAAGCCCGGTGGTATCGCCGAGGCCCACGGTGTTCGAGGTCGCGAAGATACGGAACGCCGGGTGCGGGCGGATAACGCGGTTCTGATCGAGAAGCGTGAGCTTGCCTTCAACCTCCAACACACGCTGGATCACGAACATCACGTCCGGGCGGCCGGCGTCATATTCATCGAACACGATCGCGGTCGGGTTCTGCAGCGCCCACGGCAGGATGCCTTCCTGGAATTCGGTAACCTGCTTGCCGTCCCGGAGCACGATCGCGTCCTTGCCGACAAGGTCGATCCGGCTGATGTGGCTATCGAGGTTGACGCGGATGGTCGGCCAGTTGAGGCGCGCCGCAACCTGTTCGATGTGAGTCGATTTACCCGTACCGTGATAGCCCTGGATCATCACCCGGCGGTTATGGGCGAAACCCGCAAGGATGGCGAGCGTGGTGTCGGGATCGAACACATAGGTCGGGTCGATGTCCGGCACATGTTCGGTACGTTCGGCAAAGGCCGGAACTTCCATATCGAAATCGAGCCCGAAGGTCTCCCGAACGGACACTTTCTCTTCAGGCAGGGTCAAACTCGGCAATTTCTCGGCCGCGATGGCGGTCATTTACTCATCCTCTTGTCAATTCGGCACATGTCAGATCGGTTTTGATCACCAGTCTAAAGAATGCCATAAGCATTTACCAGTGGCCGGGCCAACTTGGAACGTATGAAAATTCCGGCTTCAATCGAGTGAAAGTAAGGCAGTTATGGGCGAAGTCACCAGAATTATCGAAAAAAAACTCACTGAGGCGCTCGCGCCTGTTGAACTCGCCGTGATCGACGAGTCGGAACGGCATCGGGGCCATGGCGGCTACAGGGAAGGCGGCGAGAGCCATTTTCGGGTCGAAATCACCAGCCAAGCCTTTGAAGGCAAAAGCCGGCTGGAGCGTCAGCGTATGGTGATGTCTGTCTTGAAGGAAGAGCTTGCGGGACCTGTTCATGCCCTGTCGGTCAAAGCCGACCTGCCTGCCTGAAGTTTGCCTAAAAACATGGCCCTGAGACACCATGCCACAGGGTTCGTCCAAGGCTGAAAACTAGTTTAGGGCTGGCGGCGGTTCTTCACGCGCACCGGCACGCGGCGCGGCGTCGGACGGGCCACTTTAAAAGCGGCGGCAGCCGTCAAAGCCAGAAGAGCAAGGGCCAGAATTTCTGCGGTCATGCAATATACTCCCAAACATGGCGCGTTCCGCGCCTCGCACAGACATCATATACCTAAAATGGTAAGGGTTTGGTAAATTTCCAAGCCCCCCAAACGATGTCAGGCGTAAAACCTAGCCTCAGGGTGCCTTAGGGAGCTTGTCAAAGTCAACAGGACGGTAGCCGAGAGACGCCATCGCATTTTCAAGCGCGGCGATCGTAGCCGCATCAAGCGCCCGGCTACAGGCGATATAGAGCGAGTCCCGCGGCATGGCGCCAAACGTGTCGATACTGACAAGCCCGCGCGCGCCATCGTTCGCTTTCTGATAAGCCCGCCAGCTTTGAACCGGCACGATAGTATAATGGGCGCGGCCCAACCGGATCATGTCAATTTCCTGCACCACCATGTTCGCCTGACGGCTGACCCATGGAAGCCCTTTGGCCAGGATCGGGTCCACCACCGGTCCATAGAGATAGTTCTGCAACAGAACACCGGTCAGACTTTTGTCCGCCAACACAGCCGAAACGGTCTTTAACTTACGAATCCGAGCTGCATCTTCCGTGCGGGCAACAATCACATGTTCGGATAAAGCATCCAGATAATAAGGCAGGAAAACCCAGCGCTTCGCGCGGTCCGGCGTATAACTGCGCCCGGTCGCACAGAAAGTTCGCTTTCCCGCATTCAGCATATCGGCTTCTTGGCTGATGGATGCCTTGAGCCAACGCACCTTCAAACCGGCGGCTTCGACGATTTCCGTCATCTGATCGATACGCGCACCTGCCGGCTTACCACCCACGATCGTCATCTTGGGTGGATAATCATAATAGGTAATCGTCAGGCTGTCGGCCGCAACCGCTGGCACGGCAAGGCCTACGACCCCCAGAATGAATGATAGCAATACACGCACAGACTTCCGCCCCCTGCCAAAAGCCCCCAAGCGTCCTTATACAGAGGCCGGGAGTTAAGTAAGCTTTATTGCCGCGTAAGGGGCATGGGGACAAGGGCTTCTTCGTTCACATCTTTTTGTAGCACACAGAGGACTGCGACCGGCCCGACCGTGAAGCAGAGACCATTTGTGCAGAAAAAGAAACCGGCAGCGCACACGAGGCACGCTGCCGGATTGTCTTGTCGTCAGGTAACCCCGGGGATGCCCGAGGATGCCCGAACCCGTGATTAGTGATGCAGTGCAGTCACCGGCGGTTTGCCGAGCGGCGGCGCAAAATGCGTGAGGTTGATACCCTCAACCGCGGCTTCATACTCTTCGATCTTGGGCGTCCGGCCGAGGATCGTCGAGAGCACGACAACAGGCGTGGAAGCCAGGAGCGATTCACCCTTTTTATTGGCCGAATCCTCAACAACCCGACCCTGGAACAGGCGCGTGGACGTCGCCATGACGGTGTCGCCCTTTTCAGCCTTTTCCTGGTTACCCATGCAGAGGTTACAGCCCGGGCGTTCCAGATACAGGGTGTTTTCATACTGGGTGCGGGCCGTATGTTTTGGCGCCGTATCGTCAAACTCAAAGCCGGCATATTTCTGCAGAACGGCCCAGTCGCCTTCAGCCTTCAGTTCATCAACGATGTTGTAGGTCGGCGGCGCGATCACGAGCGGTGCCTTGAACTCCACCGTACCGTTCTGCTTCTCGATGTTGCGGAGCATCTGGGCGACAATTTTCATATCGCCTTTGTGCACCATGCAGGAGCCGACAAAGCCCAAGTCGACCTGCTTCTCGCCCTTGTAGAAGGAAACCGGGCGGATCGTGTCGTGGGTATAGCGCTTGGAGACGTCGGCGTTGTTCACATCCGGGTCGGCGATCATCGGCTCGACGATCTGGTCCAGGTCCACTACGAACTCGGCGGCATATTTGGCATTGTCGTCAGGCGCCAGCGCCGGCTTCTCACCCGACTTGATTTCGGCAATGCGCTTGTCGGCAATCTTGATCAGGCCGTGGAGCGTGCCCGCAGCATTTTCCATGCCCTTGTCGATCATGATCTGGATACGGCTCTTGGAGATTTCGAGCGACTTGATCAGCGTCTCGTCCTCGGAAATACAGATGGAGGCTTTCGCCTTCATCTCTGCCGTCCAGTCGGTGAAGGTGAAGGCCTGGTCGGAAATCAGGGTGCCGATGTGCACTTCAATCACGCGGCCCTGGAAGACGTTATCGCCGAACTGCTTCAGCATCTGTGCCTGGGTTGCGTGCACCACGTCGCGGAAATCCATATGGTCCTTCAGGGTGCCCTTGAAGGTCACCTTGACCGATTCCGGGATCGGCATGGTGGCTTCACCGGTTGCCAGCGCCAGCGCCACGGTGCCCGAGTCGGCCCCGAAGGCAACGCCCTTGGACATGCGGGTGTGGCTGTCGCCGCCGATGATCACAGCCCAGTCGTCAACGGTGATGTCGTTGAGGACCTTGTGGATCACGTCGGTCATCGGCGCATAAACGCCCTTCGGATCGCGCGCGGTGATCAGGCCGAACTTGTTCATGAAGCTCATCAGCTTCGGAATGTTCGCCTGGGCTTTCTTGTCCCACACAGACGCGGTGTGACAGCCGGACTGGTAAGCACCGTCAACCGTGGGCGAGATAACCGTCGCCGCCATGGCTTCCAGTTCCTGGGCCGTCATCAGGCCGGTGGTGTCCTGCGAGCCAACGATATTCACTTTCACGCGAACGTCGGAACCGGCGTGCAGCACTTTGCCCGGCGTCACGCCCACGGCGTTCTTGTTGAAGATTTTTTCAACAGCCGTCAGGCCCTGGCCCTCATGGGAGATTTCCTTGGAAGCCGCATAAACGGCAGGCGTACTGATGCCCAGCGTTTCAGCCGCGAAGCTTTGCAGCTTTTTGCCGAAGACAACCGCATAGGAACCGCCCGCCTTGATGAATTCCACCTTCGGCGAGGTCAGCGCCGACGAGATATCGACAAGTTCTTTGTCGCCAGCTTCGTTATACAGCTTCTTGGTCTTGGTGTTGATGGTGAGAACCGTGCCGGTGTCTACGGAATAGACCTGCTCCAGAACCGGATCGCCATTTTCGTCCAGAACCGGCTTGCCGTCAGCGTCCAGCTTCTTGACCCAGTTCTTGAGGTCGAGGCCAATACCGCCGGTCACGCCAACCGTTGTCAGGAAGATCGGCGAGATACCGTTGGTGCCGCCAACGATGGGGGCGATGTTCACGAAAGGAACATAGGGGCTGGCGGGTCGGCCGGTCCAAAGCGCCACGTTGTTCACGCCGGACATGCGGGACGAGCCCACGCCCATGGTGCCCTTTTCGGCAACCAGCATCACGCGTGCGTCCGGGTGCTGTTTCTGGAGCGCGACGATTTCCGCCTGCGCCTCTTCCGAGATCATGCATTTGCCGTGCAGTTCACGGTCCGAGCGGGAGTGCGCTTGGTTGCCCGGCGAAAGAAGATCGGTGGACACATCGCCTTCCGCGGCAACGTAGGTGACAACCTTGATCTCTTCGTCAATGGCAGGCAGCTTGGTGAAGAACTCAGCCTTCGCGTAGCTTTCCAGAAGGTCCTTGGCGACGGCACTGCCGTCAGCATAGGCCTTAGCCAGCCGGTCCGTATCCGCTTCATACAGGAAAACCTGCGTCTTAAGGACGTCAGCTGCTTTCGCGGCAATCGCTGCATCATCCCCAAGCGCCAGGTCGAGAAGAACCTCAACCGACGGGCCACCCTTCATATGTGACAAGAGCTCAAAGGCAAAATCCTGCGAGATTTCCGCAACGGCAGCGTCCCCGAGGATAATATCCTTCAGAAACTTTGCCTTCTCACCGGCCGCGCTCGTGGTGCCTGGCAAGGTGTTGTAGATAAAGAACTCGAGCGACTCTTTCCGGTGTTCGTTCGCGAGGTCTTTGATCTGGGAAATGATCTCTTTTACCAGCGCGCCATCTTCGATGGGCTTAGGATGCAAGCCCTGGCTTTTGCGCGTTTCGATCTCTTTCAAATATTCAGTGTACAAACCCATGACTGTCCTGACAAAAAGTGTTAGAGGAAGCTTGAAACCCGGGCCGCAGAGGAGTCTGCCAAGCAAGGGAGAAGCGGGGCAGCGCATACTATTTCAACAGTCCCCTGCTTGCAAGATGGTTCGGCGCAAATAACAACGGTTTTCGGCCAATTTTAGCGCTTTACAGTGCAGAAAGCCGGCCTATTTCAAACCCCTTTGACTGGAGGGCCTTACCTTATGGCATCCGCACCCCAAGATACCTTGCAGACCCGCCGCACCCTTATGGTGGACGGCAAGGAATATGATTATTTTAGTCTCAAGGCCGCAGAAGGCAAAATCGGCGACACCTCCCGCCTCCCCTACACGCTGAAGGTTCTGCTCGAGAACCTGCTCCGCTATGAAGATGGCGACACCGTAAAAGTGGAAGATATCCAGGCGCTGGCCGATTGGCAGAAACAGCAACGCATGAACCACGAGATCGCCTACCGCCCGGCCCGGGTTCTGATGCAGGACTTCACCGGTGTGCCCGCGGTGGTTGACCTTGCCGCCATGCGTGACGCCATGAAGGCCATGGGCGGCGACCCCAAGCAGATCAACCCACTCGCCAAATGCGACCTGGTGATCGACCACTCGGTCATGGTGGACAAGTTCGGCACACCGAAAGCGTTTGAAGAAAACGTTCACCTGGAGATGGAGCGCAACCGCGAGCGCTATGAATTCCTGCGTTGGGGCCAGAACAGCCTGGATAACTTCTCGGCCGTTCCGCCGGGAACCGGCATCTGCCACCAGGTGAACCTGGAATATCTCGCCAAGACGGTCTGGACCAATAAAGACGGCGACCGCACGGTGGCGTACCCGGATACCTGCGTCGGCACCGACAGCCACACCACCATGGTCAACGGCCTCGCCGTTCTCGGCTGGGGTGTCGGTGGTATCGAAGCCGAAGCCGCCATGCTCGGCCAGCCGGTCTCCATGCTGATCCCGGAAGTTGTCGGCTTCAAGCTGACCGGCAAGCTCCGGGAAGGCATCACCGCCACCGACCTCGTGCTCACTGTCGTGCAGATGCTGCGCGCGAAGGGCGTTGTCGGCAAATTCGTCGAATTCTTCGGCTCAGGCCTTGATGAACTGACGCTGGCCGACCAGGCGACCATCGCCAACATGGCGCCGGAATATGGCGCCACCTGCGGCTTCTTCCCGATCTCCAAACAGACGCTGGATTACCTGACCTTCACCGGCCGGGACGCAGAAAGTGTGAAACTGGTCGAGGCCTACGCCAAAGAACAGGGCATGTGGCGCGGCGCGGACTCGCCCGAGCCGGTGTTCACCGACACGCTTGAGCTGGATATCTCGACCGTCGTGCCGTCGCTTGCTGGCCCCAAACGCCCGCAGGACCGCGTGGAACTGGCGACTGCGGCCGCCGAATTCGACAAGGTTCTCGAAGACTTCGGCAAGGACGCGTCGGCCTCCTACGATGTTGAAGGCGAAGACTATAAGCTCACCAACGGGGATGTCTGCATCGCGGCGATCACCAGCTGCACCAACACCTCGAACCCGGGTGTGCTGATCGCTGCTGGCCTCGTCGCCAAGAAGGCCCATGCGCTCGGCCTCGAGCGCAAGCCGTGGGTCAAAACCTCGCTGGCGCCGGGCTCCCAGGTTGTGACCGACTATCTGGAGAAGGCCGGTCTGACCGAGCATCTGGACGCGCTCGGCTTCAACCTTGTGGGCTATGGCTGCACCACCTGTATCGGTAACTCGGGCCCCTTGGACGCCCCGATCTCCAAGGCCATCAACGCGAACGACATGGTGTGTGCCTCCGTCCTTTCGGGTAACCGGAACTTCGAAGGCCGCGTGAGCCAGGACCTGAAGGCCAACTATCTGGCTTCGCCGCCCCTTGTGGTCGCCTACGCGATCGCAGGCTCCATGCGTATCAACATCACCACCGAGCCGCTCGGCCAGGACAAAGACGGCAACGATGTCTATCTCAAGGATATCTGGCCGACCAACCATGAAGTCCACCAGGCCATCGCCAAGTCGCTGACCCGTGACATGTTCATCGAGCGCTATGCCAACGTCTTCGAAGGCACGCCCGAATGGCAGGCGATCCCGGTTGCCGAGGGTGAGACCTATGACTGGAACAAGGACAGCACCTACGTCCAGCATCCGCCCTACTTCGTCGGCATGACCCAGCATGTTGACGACACCCACAACGTTCTGGGTGCCCGTCCGCTCGCGCTTCTGGGCGACAGCATCACCACCGACCATATCTCGCCCGCCGGGGCCATCAAGCCGGACAGCCCCGCCGGCAAATACCTCCAGGGCAAGGGTGTTCAGGTCGCCGACTTCAACAGCTACGGCTCGCGCCGGGGCAACCACGAAGTCATGATGCGCGGGACATTCGCCAACATTCGCCTGCGCAACCTGATGGCGCCGGGCACCGAAGGCGGCTGGACCACCTATCAGCCGGACGGTGACATCATGTCGATATACGACGCCTCGATGAAATATCAGGAAGCCGGTATTCCGCTCGTCGTCATCGGCGGCAAGGAATATGGCACGGGATCGAGCCGTGACTGGGCCGCCAAGGGCACCAACCTTCTGGGCGTCAAAGCCGTGATCGCCGAAAGCTTCGAGCGTATCCACCGCTCCAACCTCGTCGGCATGGGCGTGCTGCCCTTGCAGTTCAAGGACGGGCAGGGCCGCGAAAGCCTCGGCCTCACAGGCACCGAAACCTTCGATATCACCGGTATCGAAGGGTCGATCAAGCCGCAGCAGGATGTGGATGTCACCATCCACTTCGCCGACGGCAGCACCAAGGCCATCAAGGCCCTGTGCCGGATCGATACCGAGAACGAGTATGAATATTATAGGAACGGCGGCATCCTGCACTATGTGCTGCGCCGCCTCGCCGCCTAAGGCCCGGTAAGCCCCAAATGCAGAAAGGGCGGCCCTCGGGTCGCCCTTTTCTTATATCTATCCGGATAGCTGAGGTCCCCTCACGAAGCCCGGTACTTCACCGGACTCTTTCCCGGATAAAGGAGAGAATGAAACGGTTCCTGCCCTCCGCATCCGTTGCCGGGAAGTCCAGAATATCCGCTTTGACATGCTCACGGCCCATTTCAGGCAAGCTGCCGGTAAAGTAGCCGATGGCCGGGCGGGTCAGCAGCTGGCCAAAATACTGGACCAGGCCGGGCAGTTTCTCATTGTCTGTATCGGACATGGACATGCCCTGCTTGAGCGCACCGCCGAACAGCATCTTATAGTCCTCACCAAGGATTCTGATCTGGCCGTCGCTGTAATCGTCATTGAACTTCGTCAGGCTGAAGCGGGCGTGCCAGCCTCTCAAATCCCTGAAATTGAAGGATGTTTTTTGAGGCACGGGGGCCTTCCTGCGCCTGAAGGCAAACAGGTCGATCACTTCAGAGAAGATCGGCAGATCAGGCAACCCATCAGCGATCGGAAAATAATAGACCTCGCCAAAAGGGCGCTTGATCCGTTCCGCACTGTCGAGAGAAATAAAAGATACAGTCACTATATTCCCAAGCCTGCAAAGATAAAGGTTCAAACACGGCGCGGTTTTCGCTATAGCAACCGCAATACTCACACACAGGTGATTGGTCAGTGACCCTCCTCATCAGTAAGTTAAAAACATGAGAAAGTGGTTAACAGTTGCGCTTCTATTGGTGTTTGGCGGCCTCGCCCATGCGCAGACGCCTGCCCAAACGGCACAGCCGGTAAACGGCGCAGGGCCGGATAATGGCACAGCCAACCAGCGCCTTGTCGTCATCGAGCTGTTCACGAGCCAGGGCTGTTCAAGCTGCCCTCCGGCCGACGCCGCCCTGCGGTCGCTCCGTGACCGCCCGGGTATCCTGACCCTGTCATGGCCGGTCAATTACTGGGACAGGCTCGGCTGGGAAGACACGTTCGCCAAACCGAACAACGGCATGCGGCAGGCCGCTTACAACAAGCGCCTGGGCCGTGGCGGCGTCTTCACGCCCCAGATGGTGTTCGATGGCCGCCTCCAGTGTGTCGGCTCCAAACCCGATGAAATCCGCATGGGAATCGCTAAAGAACGGGCGATCAAGTCGCTGTTCGTGAGCCCGGTCATCAAGCAGTCCGGCAGCCACATCAGCGTGAGCCTGCCGGAAACCGCCCTCAAGAAAGATGCGACTGTCCGCGTGGTCTGGTATCTGGGCGACGCCGAGGTTGAAGTCGGCGGCGGCGAAAACAGCGGCCGTCTCTTGCACTATACCAATGTCGTGCGCCGGACCGACATCCTCAAGGATTGGGACGGCCGGGCTGTGAGCCTGAGCCTGGATGCCAAACGCGGGGAAGCCGCAGGGGCTGATCATGTCGCCATCCTGCTGCAAAGCGGCTACCGCCATGGTCCGATCGTCGGCGCCGCCAGCCTGACGCTCAACACGCCGCCGAAGGTTTTCAAGGCAAGTATGCCGTAAGGCTTTTCTGCCTGTATCATCCAGCTGAACCACACATTTTCACCGTTCCTGCCGTGGGGCGGTGCAAAAGCTTTCCTTGACAATTCCCTCAAAAGCAGGTTATCAGCGCGGCGGCGAAAACGACGCCCCGGTTTGCCGGGCGCGAGGCCCGGTCTGATAAGCCGGGCTATTTTGTTGAACGAAATTTCCGTGCGATGTCGCACAGACCCAAGTCAGTCCGAGAGTGTTCGGTGTTCCTGTCCGGTTTAGGAAATAGAGTTCCCGCCTGAATTTAATGGCGGCCTGAAGCATATTGCCGAAGCCGGGAACCGATAGGACACAAGAATGACTGACTTTGCAGCGCTCGGCTTGAGCGCGCAGGTGCTGCGTGCACTCGACGACCAAAATTTCACCACCCCGACCGCGATCCAGTCAGCGACCATTCCGGCGCTGATGAACGGAAACGACGTGATTGGCGTTGCCCAAACCGGCGGCGGCAAGACCGCGGCCTTCGTCCTGCCGATGCTGGAGCGTCTGATCCTGGCTGAAGACAAGCCGAAGCCGGGCATGCCGCGTGCGCTTATCCTTGCGCCGACGCGTGAGCTTGCCATGCAGATCACCCGCGCGATCCAGGACCTGGCACGTTTTACCCAAGTTAAATGCTGCACCATTTATGGCGGGGCGCCTTACCGCACCCAGATCCATATCCTGCGCCGCGGCGTCGACATTCTTGTCGCCACCCCTGGCCGCCTGATGGACCATATGAAGCAGGGCAACATCTATCTCGATGAGACCGGTTATTTCGTTCTCGACGAAGCTGACCGCATGCTCGACATGGGCTTTGTCGACGATGTCCGTATCGTCTCTTCGAAGCTGCCTGTGGGCCACCAGTCGGTGATGTTCTCGGCCACCATGAACCATGCGATCAAGGGCCTTGCGAACACGCTTCTCAAGGAGCCGGAGCATATCCAGATCACGCCGCAGGCGACGATCGCGGACAACCTGACCCACAAGGTTATGTTCACGGCGCGCGAAACCAAAACCGACCTTCTCCTGCATATGCTTGAGGAGAAGCAGGTCTACAAAGCGCTGATTTTCACCCGTACCAAACGGGAAGCCGATGAACTGAGCGACGTGCTGATCGGGCACGGCCTGAAAGCGGACGCCATTCATGGCGACAAGCAGCAGCGCCAGCGCCAGCGCATCATCCAGAATTTCCGCGACGACCGGATCGACTTCCTGGTCGCCACGGATGTTGCCGCCCGCGGCATCGACATTCAGGACGTCACCCACGTCTTCAACACCGATGTCCCGGTTGAGGCGGAAAGCTATGTCCACCGGATCGGCCGGACCGCCCGTGGCGGTCAGTCCGGTACCGCCTACACCTTCTGTAGCCGTGGTGAGATCGGCCTTCTGCGTGCAGTCGAGCGGCTGATCAAAGAGCCGATCGAAGTGGACGAAGACAACCCGTTCCCGCAGGCGATCGGCAAGCGCCGGGAGCATGTCCGCCCCGAACACCGTGGTGGTGGCAAGCGCTTCGAAGGCAACCGTGGCAAGGCCGACGGGTTCCGCGGCAAGCGCCGTGAAGCAACCGGCGACAAGCGCGACAGTTTCCGCGGTAAACGCAAAGAGTTTGATGGCGAAAAGGCCGGCAAATTCCAGGGCAAGCGCAAGGAATTCGACGGCGAGAAGCCGTCCGAGTTTCGCGGTAAGCGCAAAGAATTCGATAGCGACAAGCCCAAGGAATTCCGCGCCAAGCGCCGGGATTTCGACGGTGAAAAATCCAGCGACTTCCGCGCTAAACGTCGGGACGCTGATGGCGACAAATCCAACGATTTCCGCGGCAAGCGCAAGGAATTCACCGGCGACAAAGCTGGTAAATTCCAGGGCAAGCGTAAGGAATTCGACGGTGAGAAATCGTCTGAGTTCCGCGGCAAGCGCAAAGAATTCGATGGCGACAAGCCCAAGGAATTCCGTGCCAAGCGCCGCGACGCCGATGGCGAAAAGCGGGATGACTTCAAAGCCGGCAAGCCCGGTGGCTTCAAAGGCAAGCGCAACGAAGAAGGCCGGGGCAAAAAGCCTTTCAAGGCTGGCAAAGACAGTGCACCGCGCAAGAAAACAGCCACCGGTAAAGGCCCCAAAGCTGGCGGCAAAAAGGCTGGCGGCGACAAAGTGTTTTTCAAAAAGCGCGCAGCCTGAAAGGGCTAAGGCTTAACCTAAAATAATAGCGGCCGGGGCAGATATGCTCCGGCCGTTTTCTTTTCAGCGCGAAAAGTCTCAGGACTTGCTTTCACCGACAATGTCATATTGGTCGGCAAGCAGCGGGCGCTTGTAAATGCCCACTTCGGCCTTGTATCCGGGTTTGAAGAAGAAGGGCGCCAGCGTCCTGATCTCACGGGTTTTGCCGTCCTGAAGGCGGACCGTTACCACCCGCCAGCCATCCGGCATGGCCTTGAGCGCGACCACTTTGGCCGCAACAATCTGCGCCGGTGATGCAGGCCTTCCGCCCACATACCAGACCGCCGAAAGCAGCAGGACCAAGGCAACCATCACGCGCCCAAAGGCACTGCGCTTGCCAGCTTCCTGCCGTTCATAGGCCCCCAGCCGGGCCCCGTCAGCTATATGTGTCCCCATTTGCTCCCCCAAGCTCAGCGAGCGCCCATAAGGCGGCATCGCGGACAACTATGCTGGTATCGTTGCACAATTCGCGGACCGCTGGCAAGTAGCTTGGGTCATGGCTGTTGCCGATGGCATAGAGGACGTTGCGGACAAACCGGTCCCGGCCGATGCGTTTGATCGGACTGCCGGAGAAGACCGTGCGGAAGGCCGCGTCATCGAGCCTGACCAGGTCGGCGAGCGCGGGGGCGCCCAGCTCCACCCGGGCATGAAAGGCAGCTTCGCGGCTTACCTCCGCGAACTTGTTCCAGGGGCAGGCGGCCAGGCAGTCGTCACAGCCATAGATGCGGTTGCCGAGCGCCTTCCTGAATTCTTCCGGCACCGGACCCTTGTGTTCGATGGTCAGGT
The DNA here is from genome assembly GCF_023006325.1 of Kordiimonas marina. Taxonomy (GTDB): domain Bacteria; phylum Pseudomonadota; class Alphaproteobacteria; order Sphingomonadales; family Kordiimonadaceae; genus Kordiimonas; species Kordiimonas marina. Next base: position 98,807 of record NZ_JAINDF010000002.1, on the reverse strand, counting down.
AGCTGATGCAGCGCCGGGCATCGATCTGGTACGGGGCCGGGAAAGCGTTCGTCGGGCAAGCATCAAGGCAGGCTTGGCAGCTGCCGCACTGGTCCCGGTGCGCTGCGTCCACGGGCAGCTCCATGTCGGTCAGGATAGCCCCCAGGAACAGCCAACTGCCATACTCACGCGACACCAGATTGGTATGTTTGCCCTGCCAGCCGAGCCCGGCCTGCGCCGCGAGCGGTTTTTCAGCCACCGGCGCGGTGTCTACGAACACCTTGAGCTGGCAGCCCCAGGTCTCCGCCATATACCGGCCGAGCGCCTTCAGCCGCTTCTTGATGATGTCGTGATAGTCCTTGCCCCGGGCATAGACCGAGATATTGCCGACATCCCGCGCCGCAAGCAGCGGACGCGGGTCGTCCTTGGGGCCATAGTTGACGCCGAGCATGATGGCGGTTTTGGCCTCGGGCCACAGGTTCTTGGGGTTTTCGCGGTGAAACAGGCGATCGGCCATCCAGTCCATGCTGGCGTGGCGGCCTTCGGCCACGAAGGTGCGCAAGGCAGCCACAAAAGCCTCACTGGTTTCCGCCCCGGTAAAGCCGATCTGGTCGAAACCCAGCTCCTTGGCCTTCAACTCAAGCGCGGCGCGGATATCGCCGGGCGCAGGCATCTTAGAAATCCAGTTCGGCGTAATGTTTGGCCGGGGTCAGCCCGGTGATGCGGTCGGTAAGCAGCGCGCGCACGGCACGGCGGCATTTCACCCGCACATACCAGTCCTTCACTACGGGCCAGTTTTCCCACGCGATATCGCCGAAATAGTCAACCACCGATAGGTGCGCCGCCGCGGCGACATCCGCCATGGTGAACTGCTGGCCGGCGAGATAATGCCGCCGTTCGGCCAGGTGGGTGATGTATTTCAGGTGGGTACGCAGGTTATGCGCGGCGCAGCGAATCGCCTCCGAATCGGGTTCGCCCATACCGAGGAAGCGCTTGAACAGCTTTTCCTGCACGGTATGACGCGTGACCTCGGTGCCGAGCTTGGTGTGGAACCAGCCCATCAGGCGGCGGATTTCATAGCGTTCATCGGCGTCGCCGATCAAAAGCGGCGGCTCCGGGATCACTTCTTCCAGATATTCGGCAATGGCCATCACGCCCGAATAGGCATGGCCGTCATCCATCACCAGCACCGGCACTTCACCGGCCGGATTGAGCGCCAGGAACGCCGGGCGGCGTTCCCACTCTTTTTCCAGCCGCAAGTCGAAATCGACGCGCTTCTCGGCGAGAAGCACGCGAACAAAACGAGCGGCAGGACTGAGCCAGTGATGATAAAGAGTTGGCATGACAGCCCCCTTCTTAACGCAAGAAAGGGAGGCCGCCAATCACCAAACGACAGTCCTGTGTCGCTTTCTGAAATTGCCCTTGTTCAACCCCAGGTCCCAGGTCAAGCACTGAGTGCCCGGGCCGGTTCCTGATCGCTGAGCGGATGGTCGAGACGGCTTAGCATTTCCTTGGGAACCACCTGCCAGAAGGTGCCTTTTTTCGCCTCCCAGTTCGAGAGCACGGTCGCCCCCCAACGCGAATGGGTTTCCTGAACATGCTCCTCAATCAGGGCCTTCAGGACAGCTTCCCAATGGGCGCTTTCAAGCCGGGCGAACACGACCGATTCGTCGTTCACATGCTCCTCGAACGTGCCGTCTTCATCGAGCACGAAGGCCATGCCGCCAGTCATGCCGGCGCCGAAGTTATCGCCGACGGAGCCAAGAATAACGGCGTTGCCGCCGGTCATATATTCGCAGCCGTTGGCCCCACAGCCTTCAACCACCACATCCGCGCCCGAGTTGCGGACCGCGAAGCGTTCCCCGGCCTGGCCCGCCGCGAACAGCTTGCCCGCTGTAGCGCCATAAAGGACGGTGTTGCCGATGATGGTATTCTCCCGCGCGGTGAAGGTGGAGCGGTTCGACGGCCGGACGACGATGGTGCCGCCGGACAAGCCCTTGCCGACATAGTCGTTGGCGTCGCCCGCCACTTCAAGCTTCAGGCCCTGCACGGCAAAAGCGCCGAGCGACTGGCCTGCGGACCCGCGAAGCCGCACGGTCACGTGGCCGGGCTTGAGGCCGGTCATGCCAAACGTGCGGGTAATCTCGGACGAGAAACGCGTGCCGATGGCGCGCAGCGTATTCTGCACCGAATAGGTCAGCTGCATCTTCTCACCCTTGCTGAACACGGCCTTGGCGTCATCCAGCATCTGGGCGTCGAGCGTATCCGGCACCTCATTACGGCCTTCGAGCGTGCAGATGGAACGGTTGCCCCGTCCGCCAACCTGCACGAGGAGCGGGTTGAGGTCGAGGTCGTCCAGATGTTCGGCCCCGCGGCTGACCTGGTTCAGGAGATCGGTACGGCCGATGATGTCATTCAGATGATTGACGCCCAGCTCCGACAGGATTTCGCGGGTTTCTTCGGCGATGAAGCTGAAGAGGTTCACGACCTTGTCGGCGGTGCCTTCGAACTTGGCGCGCAAGGCTTCGTCCTGCGTACACACGCCCACTGGGCAGGTGTTGGAATGGCACTGGCGCACCATGATACAGCCCATGGCGACGAGCGACGACGTGCCGACACCGAATTCCTCGGCGCCGAGCATGGCGGCGATCACCACGTCACGGCCGGTGCGGATGCCGCCATCGGTCCGCAGCTTCACGCGGTGACGGAGGCCATTGAGGGTCAGCACCTGGTTGACCTCAGCAAGGCCGATTTCCCACGGCGTACCAGCATATTTGATGCTGGTTTGCGGGCTTGCCCCCGTGCCGCCCGAATGGCCGGACACCAGGATCACGTCGGCGTGTGCCTTGGCGACACCGGCGGCGATGGTGCCGATCCCGGCGGACGAGACCAGCTTCACGCATACCTTGGCGCGCGGGTTGATCTGCTTCAGGTCATAGATGAGCTGCGCCAGGTCCTCGATCGAATAGATATCATGGTGCGGCGGCGGTGAGATCAGCATCACACCCGGCGTGGAATGCCGGAGCTTGGCGATCATTTCCGTCACCTTGAAGCCCGGCAGCTGGCCGCCCTCGCCCGGCTTGGCACCCTGGGCGATCTTGATTTCCAGCTCCTCACAGGCGTTCAGATATTCCGCGGTCACGCCGAAACGGCCGGACGCCACCTGCTTGATCGGGCTGTTGGCATTGTCGCCGTTTTCATAAGGCTTGTAGCGCTTGCTGTCCTCGCCGCCCTCACCGGAGACCGACTTGGCGCCGATCCGGTTCATGGCGATGGCGAGCGTCTCGTGCGCTTCGGGCGACAGCGCGCCCATGGACATGCCCGGCGTGATGAACCGCTTCCTGATCTGCGTGATCGATTCGACATCTTCAAGCGCCACGCCCTTCGCAGGTTTCTTGAAGCCGAGAAGGTCGCGCAGGTTCACCGGCGGCAGCTTCGACAGCCCCTTCGAATAGGTCAGATATTTGGCGTAATTGTCTTCACTGACTGCGCTTTGCAGCAGGTGAATCAGCTGGCCGTCATAGGCGTGCACTTCTTCACCACGGCGGAAACGGTACAGGCCGCCGATCGGCAGTGACGGTTTTTCACCGCCATAGGCCTTGGCGTGCTGTTCGAGGATTTTCTGTTCGATACCGGCAAGGCCGATCCCGGAGATTTTGGTCGGCATGCCGGGGAAGAATTCCGCCACCAGCGAGCGCGAGAGGCCGAGCGCTTCGAAATTGTTGCCGCCCCGGTAGGAGGAGATCACCGAAATCCCCATTTTGGAGAGGATCTTCAGAAGCCCCTGGTCGATGGCATCGCAAGCGCGCGTCACCGCAGTGTTGAGGTCCATGTCGCCAAACAGGCCCTTGCTGTGACGATCGATGATGCAGTCTTCCGCGATATAGGCGTTGACCGTGGTCGCCCCCGCGCCGATCAGCACGGCGAAATAATGCGGGTCCAGGCATTCGCTGGCGCGGACGTTCAGACTGGTGAAGGTCCGGAGACCCTGCTGGATCAGGTGGGTATGGAGCCCGCCTGTCGCCAGGATCATCGGCACCGGCGCCCGGTTCGGGCCGAGGTTTTCGTCGGTCACGAAAATATGGCCACGGCCCGCGCGCACAGCGTCCTCGGCTTCGCGGCGGATACGGTCGATGGCGGCCCTCAGCGCACCAGGGCCTTCATGCACGTCAAAAGTGGCGTCGATCACCTGCGCGCTGTCGCCGAAATGCTTCAGGAGCACCTTCCATTCGCGGTTCGAAATCACCGGGCTGTCGAGCACGATCGCGCCGGCCTGGGTGTGGCCACTATCGAGCACGTTGGCGAAGTTGCCGAAACGGGTTTTAAGCGTCATCACCCGGTGTTCGCGCAAACTGTCGATCGGCGGGTTGGTGACCTGGCTGAAATTCTGCCGGAAATAATGGCTGAGGTTGCGGTATTTGCTGGAAAGCACCGCAAGCGGCGTGTCATCACCCATCGAGCCGATGGCTTCCTTGCCGGTGGCCACCTGCGGATGCAGGATAAGCTCCAGGTCCTCATGGCTCAGGCCCGCCATGACCTGACGGCGGCGCAGTTCCTCACCGCTAAAGTCCGGCTCTTCCGGCCCGCGGAAGCCGGGCAGGTCGTCGATGGCAAGCAGGTCCTTGACCCATTCCTCGAACGGCTGCGACGCGGCCAGGAGGTCCTTGATTTCCCGGTCGTGGTAGAAACGGCCTTCCTTGAGGTCGAGCGCGATCATCTGGCCCGGCCCGAGGCGGCCTTTTTCACGGACGTCCTCGTCCTCCACCGTCACCATGCCGGCTTCGGAACCGACGACCAGATAGCCGTCCGCCGTGACCGTGAAGCGCATGGGGCGGAGACCGTTCCGGTCGAGCCCGGCGATAACCCAGCGGCCATCGGTTGCGGCGAGGGCAGCCGGGCCGTCCCACGGTTCCATCACCGAGTTGGTGTAGGCATACATGGACCGGTGCGCTTCCGGCATGCTCATCTTGTTGGTCCAGGCTTCCGGCACCAGGAGCGTCTTCACCATCGGCGCCGACCGGCCCGCGCGCACCATCACCTCGAAGACAGCATCGAGCGCGGCGCTGTCAGACGCGCCATGCGGCACCACGGGCTTGATATCCTCGGAGTTTTCACCGAAGGCGACGGCGGCCATGCGGATCTGGTGGCTCTTCATCCAGTTCTTGTTGCCGCGGATGGTGTTGATCTCACCGTTATGGGCGAGCATCCGGAACGGCTGCGCCAGCCACCACTGCGGGAATGTGTTGGTGCTGTAGCGCTGGTGATAAACGGCGAATGACGACACGAACCGCTTGTCCAGCAGGTCCGGGTAGAAGGTCGAAAGCTGTTCGGCAAGGAACAGGCCCTTATAGATGACCGAGCGGCACGACAGCGAACAGATATAGAAGTCACCCACCTGCGCCTGGATCACGGCCCGTTCAACCCGGCGGCGAATCAGGTAAAGCTCGCGCTCGAAGGTTTCCTCATCCACGCCCTTGGCGTTGGCGATCATGATCTGCTCGATTTCCGGCCGGGTGGCCTCGGCTTTTTCGCCGATCACATCGATGTCGACCGGCACCTGACGCCAGCCATAGATGGTGTAGCCGAAATTGAGGATTTCGGTTTCGACGATGGTCCGGCAGGTCTCCTGCGCGGACAGGTCGATACGCGGCAGGAACACCATACCGACGGCAAGCTTGCCGTCATGGATGTCATGGCCGGTCGCGCGCACATGTTCCTTGAAGAATTCCTGCGGGATCTCCACATGGATGCCCGCGCCGTCGCCGGTCTTACCGTCGGCATCCACCGCGCCCCGGTGCCAGATGGCCTTGAGGGCTTCGATGCCCATCAGCACGACTTTGCGGCTGGGCTTGCCGTCGAGCGCGGCGACGAGGCCGACACCGCAGGCGTCATGTTCGTCCGCCGGGTCGTAGAGGCCTTGAGGTCCAGGAATATGATCGTTGAAAGTTTGCATGTCGTATCCCCTTACTCAGGCGGCGGCGGAAGCGTCGGCACCGGCCTTGGCTTCTTCGCTCAGATATTGATGGATGGCGCCTGCGGCATCGCGGCCATCGCGAACGGCCCAGACAACCAGGGAGGCCCCGCGGACGATATCGCCCGCGGCGAACACCCCATCGAGGTTGGTCATCATGGACGTGTGGTCGACCGTGACCGTGCCCCAGCGCGTGACCCTGAGTTCAGGGGCGCCAAACAGGGCCGGCAGGTCTTCGGGTTCGAAACCGAGCGCGAGCACGGCGAGATCGCAGTCGAGCGTGAAGCTCGACCCCGGCACCGGCTCAGGCGTCTGGCGCCCGGTCGCGTCGGGCGCACCCAGACGCATTTTATAGGCGCGGACACCTTCAACCTTGTCGTCACCGACAAAAGCCTCCGGCCCCGCGAGCCATACGAATTCAACGCCTTCTTCCTCGGCGTTTTTAACCTCACGCGCGGAACCGGGCATATTGTCCCGGTCGCGGCGGTAAACACATTTGACCGACTTGGCACCCTGGCGCACGGCGGTGCGCACGCAGTCCATGGCGGTATCGCCGCCGCCGATCACGACAACGTCCTTGCCTTTGGCATCCAAAGTGCCGTTTTCGAACTCCGGCACTTTGTCGCCGAGGCCCTTGCGGTTGGAGGCGATGAGATAATCAAGCGCTTCACGGATGTTCGAAAGGCCGACGCCCGGCACCTTCAGCCCGCGCGCGCGGTAAACCCCGGTCGCGATCAGGAGCGCGTCATGCTTGTCCCGGAGCTCGCCCAGCCCCGCCTCACGGCCGACCTCAAAATCCAGATGGAAAGTGATGCCCGACTGTTCGAGCCTTCCGGTCCGGCGGCCAACCACATCCTTCTCCAGCTTGAAGCCGGGGATACCGTAAATCAAGAGGCCGCCCGCGCGGTCATGCCGGTCATAGATATGAACCTGATAGCCGTGCTTGCGGAGCTCCTCGGCCGCGGCAAGCCCCGCAGGCCCCGCGCCAATGATGCCGATGGACTGCTCGCGTTCGCGCGCCGGGGTGATCGGCTTCACCCAGCCGTTTTCCCAGGCGGTATCGCCGATATATTTCTCGACGCTGCCGATGGTGACCGAGTTGAAATCCTTTTCAATGACGCAATTGCCTTCGCACAAGCGGTCCTGCGGGCAGATACGGCCGCAGATTTCCGGCATATTGTTGGTGCTGGACGCCACATCATAGGCTTCCTCGACCCGGCCTTCGGCGGTCAGGCGCAGCCAGTCCGGGATATTGTTCCCCAAGGGGCAATGGATATGACAGAAGGGCACCCCGCACTGCGAACAGCGGCTGGCCTGCTCCTTCGCCCCTTTCGGGTCGAACTCGGCATAGACCTCGTCAAAATCCTTCAGACGCTCCTCTGCCGCACGCTTGGACGGCATTTTCTGCTCAATCGAGACAAATTTAAGAAGATCGTCTGCCATAATTTACCCTTTCGGCGTCGGCTTTCCCGACACTAACAGAGGCTGCGGCGGTCCCCCTGATGATCGATCAGATGATCGCTTGGGGGGTCGTCGGCAAAGCCTCCATCCTGACACGTAATTTTAGTAACCTTGGTTTCGGTGTTGCGCACTATAAATTCAAAAATCATGAATTTCACGCAAAAAATAGCTGATAGGTCATGATTGCTGACTTATATTTCGTAAGTCCTTTATTTTTAATGAATCTTCCGGCCCCTGTCACGGGATATTTAGTACCATTATTGTACTAAATAGAGTATCGCGGGCAATGAAAGGCCCTGCTATACAGAATCAGCATAAGAATCCGGGGCACGTTCGAGGCCCTGAAAACAAGGGGGAGGACAAAGCGCCATGACGGCCTTGCACCTTTTTTTCCTGGCCATCGTCCAGGGCATTACTGAGTTCCTGCCAATCAGCTCGTCAGGCCACCTGATCCTCATCCCCGTCCTTACCGGCTGGCCCGACCAGGGCCTGCTGATGGACGTGTCGGTCCATGTCGGCACGCTGGCCGCCGTGCTTCTCTATTTCCGGGAAGACACCAAGGGCCTGTTCCTCGCCTTTCTCGGCGCCTGCGGGGTCGCCCCGGCCAGGCGCGCGGTCGAGAATACCATCTACGGCAAGATGTTCTGGTATCTGGTCGTCGCCACCATCCCGGTGGTGATCGTCGGCGGCATTTTCGAGGTAACCGGCCTTGAAGATGCCATGCGGCTCGCCAGCATCATCGCGGCGACCTCGATCATCTTCGGCATCCTCCTGTTCATCGCCGACCATAAGGGCGCGACCGACAAGATGATGGACAGCATGAAAATGAAACCGGCGCTGATCGTCGGCCTTGCGCAAGTGCTGGCGCTGATCCCCGGCACCAGCCGCTCCGGCATCACCATGACCGCGGCCCGCTGGCTCGGCTTCCAGCGTCAGGAAGCAGCGCGATTCTCCATGCTGCTGTCGATCCCGACCATCATGGCTGCAGGCACCCTGGGGGCCATCGACCTCGTCAAGACCGGGAACGAGCTTGTGTGGGTCCATGCGGCGTTCGCCGCCGGCGTCTCCTGCCTCGCCGCGCTGGCCGCCATCTATATGATGATGCGCTGGCTGAGCCACGCCAACATGACCATCTTCGTGGCCTACCGCGTCCTGCTCGGCCTCGGGCTCTTCTACCTTATCTGGACGGGTGTGGTTTAAGAACCACGCCCTGACGCCGGACCGAACTGTCCGCCGACCCGGTACTGGGTCAGATACTGCGGCAGCACCGCCTCGAACCCGTTCGGGGCGATGCCCAGCGCCTTGAAGCCCTTGGACCCCGGGCTTACCACATTGTCACTTCTCAGAAGCCGGACCTGGTCCCGCGTGAGCGGCGGGGCGGGCAGAAGCCCAAGGAAGGTCGCCTGCAGCATGGCAAGCCCCCACGGCAGGCGGTAGATGCTCCGGTGCAGGCCGATCCTGTCCATCATCAGGGTGAGAAGCTCACGGAGCGTCATCACCTCCGGCCCGCCAAGCTCGAACGTTTCGCCTGCGACACCGTCCCCGCCCAGGCTCGCGCGCACCACCGCCGCAGCCACATCATTCACCGTCACCGGCTGGAATTTGGTTTCGGTGCCCGGAAGCGGCAGGAACGGCAGCTTGTGGGCAAGCGCCGCGAAACGGTTGAAGAAGCCGTCCTCCGGGCCGATCACCAGGCTCGGCCGCAGGATGGTGGCATCCGGAAAGGCCGCGCGCACGGCAGCCTCCCCCGCCGCCTTGGTGCGGGCGTATTCGGACTTTGAGGCCGGGTCAGCCCCAAGCGCGGACATCTGCACGAAAGTTTGCACCCCGGCTTCGGCGGCGGCCACCGCCAGACGCCCCGCGCCCTCAGCCTGAAGCGCGCTGAAGGTCTGCTTGCCGCTGTTATAGAGCACCCCGACCAGATTGATCACCGCATCCGCCCCACTGGCCGCGCGCCGCACCGAGGCCTCATCCCTGAGGTTCGCCGCCATCAGCTGGATTTGGCCGACATCCCCCAAGGGCTTCAGGAACAGGGCTTCATTGGGGTGCCGTACGGCGACACGCACCGCATCGCCACGGTCGGCCAACCGTTCCACCACATAGCGGCCGATGAAACCGGAGCCGCCAAAAACAGTCACCAATCGCCGGGACATGTGATTCTCTCCTTGCCGATAACAAGAGCACAAAACAGTCTACCCCGAACCGGGGGTCATGACCAAATACGGACGACGGCAATGGGCGGATCACCCAAGGGTTTCCGGCCCCCGTCAAAATAAATTCACAAAGTTTGGTATTTTTGCGCGTGGACGCTTGACAGCAGGGATGAAGGCACGCTAAATCCGCGCCACTAATTCTACGGTGCCCAGATGGCGGAATTGGTAGACGCGCTAGCTTCAGGTGCTAGTGTCCGTATGGACGTGGAGGTTCGAGTCCTCTTCTGGGCACCAATTCAAAAACCCGCTCACCCGAGCGGGTTTTGTGTTTTCTGGGCCAACTCACCCCCGCTCGAAATAGACCATGCACTGGCGTGAGAGCGCGACGAGCTCGCCGTCTTCGGTAAAGATGGTGCCGGACTGCTGGCTGTAGCCGTCCGCGGCGTGTTCGAGCACATAATCCAGATAGAACCATTCGGCCGTCACCTCGTGCGGGTCGCGCACGAATTCAAGCGACCAGCTGAGCGAGCTGCTGACTACCGGCTTGGTGTAATGCGACATCATCACCGGCGGCGGGATGTCGGCGATGGCGACGATGCGTTCCACCGGCCAGGCGCTCAGGTCCTCCTTATGGCGCACCCATTTGCCGAGGCGCCTGTCCTTGCTGCCCGAAAGCGGAATGCCGCCCCCGGTCCAGTGGACATCAAAATACTGCAGGAACGGCGGGCGCATCGGCCCCATGGCCACGGCCGGGACGCTGTCCCGCGGCTCCGGCTTGAAGACGGCGGTGGCTGCGGCACTTTCGGTGTCCCGCGCCTGACCGAAGGCCGCCAGAGCCTGCACACAGACGGCGTCTCCGTCCCGCACCTCGGCCGAGGCCTGGCTGACGTTGCGGCCCGCGCGCGCGAGCCGGGCATCCACCGTGACGGGACCGGCCGGAACCGGCCCGACGAAGGACACCATCAGTGAACGGATGGTCTTTTCCTCGGGCAGCACTTCGCGCATCCCGGTCACGGCCAGGGCTGCAGCAAGCCCGCCGAAAGCCGCGCGGCCCTGCATCCAGCTGGCGCTGACCTCAGTCAGCTTGCCGCCGCTTGCCTGCAGCCGTGCCAGAATGTCCGCCATACTCAGCTCTGTCGTCATATCGGCTTCCTTTGCCTCATATCCTGCTTTCTTCCTAGAGGTAGCCCTGAGACGGCCGGGGGCAAGCCCAAACACGACACCTGCACAGGTCCATACGGGCCAAAAACTTCGCTGAAACTTCGCCTTGGCGCGGCCTTAAGGCTCGCTTATTGTCCTTTTTTCTGCCACAAGGCTGCCTATACTGTTGTGACGAAGAATTAGGGACGAACGGAAAGACAATGGCAATCCACCTTCATGAAGGCGACCTGCCGGACGGGCTCGATTTCGGGGCCTCGGTCGCGGTCGACAGCGAAACCATGGGCCTCAACCCGCACCGGGACAGGCTGTGCGTGGTGCAATTGTCCGCAGGCGACGGCAATGCCCATCTGGTGCGTTTTGGGAAGGGCGAATACAACGCCCCGAACCTGAAGGCGCTGATGGCCAACCCGGATGTCACCAAGATTTTCCATTATGCCCGCTTCGATGTCGCGGTGATCAAAAAGTATCTGGGTGTGGATACCACGCCCATCTATTGCACCAAGATCGCGTCCAAGCTGGTGCGCACCTATACCGACCGCCATGGCCTCAAGGACCTGGTGCGGGAACTGGCGGGTGTCGACCTCAACAAGCAGCAGCAGTCCAGCGACTGGGGCGCCGATGTGATTTCCGACGCCCAGCGCGACTATGCCGCCTCCGACGTGCTTTACCTGCACGCGGCGAAGGAAAAGCTCGATATGATGCTCGCGCGCGAAGGCCGTACCGAACTGGCCGAAGCCGCGTTCCGCTTCCTGCCGGTCCGGGCCGAGCTTGACCTCGCAGGCTTCGAGCCGATGGATATTTTCGCGCACTCGTAAACGGAACAGACCTCAATGGCGCGCCAGCAGACACCGGAGCATTTTACCAGCGAACGCGCGGCCCGCACGGAAGCCCGCGCGGCGCTGATGCCGGTGCCGCATGCCAGCGCCGAAAGCCCGGCGTGGGACCGCTTCATCCGGCTGATGCGCGTGACTTTGCCGGCCTCGGCCGCCATTCTCGGCGCTGTCACGGTTTTGTGGCCGTTCCTGAATGACACCGAGGTGAGCTTCACGCTCTCGAAGGACGATGTCGCCAAAAGCGACGGCCAGATCCGCATGACCAAGATGCGCTACACCGGCACCGATTCCGTCAACCGGCTTTTCAAGGTGGAAGCCGCCGCGGGCATCCAGGACACGCCGTCCTCGCCGCGCATCCGCCTGAGCGACATCCGCGCCGAGATGGAAGTGGAACCCGGGGTGAAGGCGCACGTCAGCGCCCGCACCGGCATCTATCGGATGAAAGAAAGCACGCTGTCGCTGGTGGGCGGAGTACATGTGGAAACCGGCAACGGCTACCGGCTGGATATGGCGGGCGCCGAAGTGGACCTCAAGGCCCATACGGCCACCGGCCAGGGTGAAATCAACGGTCAGTCGAAGCTCGGCACCATCCGGGCTGGCCATATGGAAATAATCGCGGATAAAGAAGAAGGCACCTTTTCGGGCGGTATTGATATTCATATCACACCGGAACGGCCGGGAAGCCCGGCCAAGGCTGCCAACAGGGATGGAACAGGGAAATGACCAGAAAAGTTTCACACACGATGATGGCGGCCCTTGTGGCGACAGGCCTTCTGGCAACGGGCATTCCGGGCACCGGACTTGCGGGCGCCGCATACGCCCAGTCCGCCCTCAAGAATCATGACACCTACCAAGCGCTCGACATCACCGCCGAACGGCTGGAGATGAAGCAGAAGGAAGGCCGCGCCATCTTCAAGGGTGCCGTCAAGGTCAAGCAGGGCGAGCTGACGCTGACCGCCGACAGCCTGACCGTCTTCTACAAGACCAAGGAAGGCGCCGCCAACCCGGCCGTTTCGCGCCTGAATGCCGAAGGTGACGTCAAGCTCATCTCCTCCACCGAGACACTGTCGGGCGACTGGGGCATCTATGATGTCGACCGCCGCATGGTCACCCTGGGTGGCCATGTTGTCTTCACCCAGGGCGAATCGACCCTGAAGGGTGACCGACTCGAATTCAACCTGGTGACCGGCCTTGCCAAGCTGGACGGCAATGACGCGTCGGGCGGCCAGGTGCGCGGGCGTTTCAGCGTCCCCACCAAGGATGAAGACGAGAAAAAAGACACGCCCAAGGGCCAGTAAGGCCAGGCGGAACCCCCGCCATCCATTAGATTTTCTTGATGAAAAAACCGCCGGAATTCTCTGGCGGTTTTTATTTGTTCATGGTTTATTGAGAAAGCTTATGCATAAAATGAGCCAACACAAAACCCGGCGTTTCCTCCGCCCTAAAGGCTGAGCCTGAGGCAAAGGACGACCCGGTTGTAACGAGGCAAGGTATGAGTCTGAACGGTCACCATAAGGACGCAGCGCGCCAGGGCGCAAACGAGGGCCTGCATGTCATCGAAATCGGCAAGGCCTATAGCGGCCGCCCCGTGCTTCGGGACGTGTCCTTAAGCGTTCACCGCGGTGAGGTCGTCGGCCTTCTGGGCCCGAACGGCGCCGGCAAGACCACCTGCTTCTATTCGATCACCGGGCTTATCACGCCCGACCATGGCCGCGTCGAACTGGACGGCGCCGACCTGACCCACCTGCCCATGTATAGGCGCGCGCGTCTCGGCATCGGCTACCTGCCGCAGGAGACCTCGATCTTCCGCGGCATGACGGTGGAGGAAAATATCCGCGCCGTCCTCGAAGTGGTGGAAAGCGACCGCGCGCTCCGTGACGCCATGCTCAACGAGCTTCTGGAAGAATTCTCGATCACGCACCTGAGGAACACGCCCGCGCTCGCGCTGTCCGGCGGGGAACGCCGCCGCTGCGAGATCGCCCGTGCGCTGGCGGCCCGCCCGAGCTTCGTGCTCTTGGATGAACCGTTCGCCGGTATCGACCCGATCGCCATCGCCGATATCCGCGACCTGACCGCGCACCTGAAGGACCGCGGCATCGGCGTGCTGATCACCGACCACAATGTGCGCGAGACGCTCGATATCATCGACCGTGCCTATATTATTTATGACGGCCATGTCCTGTTTGAGGGCACAGCCGACGCCGTGCTCAAGGACCCGGACGTCCGCCGGGTTTACCTGGGCGAAAGCTTCAGCCTTTAAGGGGGTCCCACCATGGCACTGGCGCCACGTCTGGATCTAAGGCAAAGCCAACAGCTGGTGATGACACCGCAGCTGCAGCAGGCGATCAAGCTTTTGCAGCTCAACAACCTCGAACTCGCCGACTATGTCGCCGAGGAAGTCGAACGCAACCCGATCCTTGAGGTCGGCGACCCTTCGGACCAGGGCGGCGCGGAAGAAGGCGGCGAACACGGCGGTACCGCGTCGGATGACTATCTGCGCGAAGGCGGCGAAAGCGGCGGCGATGGCGGCGAAGGCGGTGACAGCGGCGACGGCGAGCTGATCGCCGCGGACCGCAGCCTGGAAAGCGCGGTCGACACGTCGGACACGTCAGGCGCCGCGCTCGACACCGACTATGGCGAAAACATCTATAACAGCGACGGCGATTCCGACCGGGTCGAAGGCCCGGCATCCGGCAGCCTCAGCTACGAAGGCGGCGGCAGCATCAAGGGCGGCGGCATCGGCGACGACCGCGGGCTCGACCAGACGCTCGAAGGCGAGGAAAATCTCCATGATTTCCTGACCCGCCAGATGATGGTTGCGGTCCATGAGGCGTCCGACCGGCTGATCGCCACCCACCTCATCGATCTTGTCGACGAAGCCGGCTATGTGAATGCCGCGGATGTCGCGGACGTGGCCCCGCGCCTGGGCGCCGAGCCCGAGGATGTGGAGCGGGTGCTTTTGTCGCTGCAGAATCTCGAACCGTCTGGCGTGTTCGCGCGGTCGCTGAGCGAATGCTTGGCGATCCAGTTGAAGGAACAGGACCGCTACGACCCGGCGATGCAGGCGCTTGTCGAGAATCTCGACCTGCTGGCCAAGCGCGACATGACCGCGCTCAAACGCCTGTGCGGGATCGACCAGGAAGACCTGACCGACATGGTCCATGAGCTCCGCGCGCTCAACCCCAAACCCGGCCTCGCCTTCGGGGGTGTCGCGGTCCAGCCGGTGGTGCCCGACATTTTCGTGCAGAAGAACCGCGCCGGCACCTGGGTGGTGGAGCTCAACAGCGACACGCTGCCTAAGGTGCTGATCAACAGCCAATATGTCGCCGAACTCAGCGACATCGGCGGCAGCAAGGAAGCCAGGGCTTTCGTGTCTGAGTGCGTCTCGAACGCCAACTGGCTGGTGAAGGCGCTGGACCAGCGCGCGCGCACCATCCTCAAGGTGGCGACCGCGCTTGTGAAAACCCAAAGCGCTTTCTTCGAGCATGGCGTTCGCTTCCTCAAGCCGCTGACGCTCAAGGACATCGCCGATGAAATCGGGATGCACGAATCGACCGTTTCGCGCGTCACCAACAACAAGTTCATGTCGTGCCCGCGCGGCATGTTCGAGCTGAAATATTTCTTCACCTCGTCGATCTCGGCGGCCGACGGCGGCGACGCCCATTCGGCCGAATCGGTCAAATACCGCCTGAAGGAACTGATCGACGCCGAAGATCCGAAGAAAATCCTGTCCGACGACAAGCTGGTCACGCTGATGAAAGCCGAAGGCATCGATATCGCCCGGCGCACGGTTGCCAAATACCGGGAGGCGCTCCGGATCCCGTCCTCGGTCGAGCGCCGCCGCCAGAAAAACATGGGCTGACGCAAGGGAAAATCGGGGTTCGGCCAGGCGGTTCTGTGAGGGCCGGGATCAGGCCCGGAAGCCACACCGCAAACAGGATAACCAGTCACACGCTGCCCGGCCGCCTGAGTCGTCCAGCCCGAAACGCCCGTCCCCTGAAAAACGCCCGAAAACGCCTTTTCAAAAGAGCTTTATTTTCAGAAATTTGACTTAGATCAACGCCGATTAACCTCCCTTATACCAGCTTTTGTGCTAAGCTTTTTAAACCGGTCGCAAGGGCCGGAACAGGCGGCGGAGGAAAGCGTGAAAAACACCATAACCGAAAAGCTTGCCGCCGAACGGATCGCCACGATCCGTCGTACCAGTAAGGCTGTGCCTCCCACAGCCTGAGAAAGGAAGATTGGCACCTATGGAAATCAATGTAACTGGACGGAAAATGAATGTCGGCGAAGCACTTACAAGCCATGCGGAAGCCGGCCTCGTTACCATAGCGGACAAATATTTCACCCGCGCCGTTGATGCATCCGCGACATTCGCGAAAGAGGGGCACCTTTACAGAACGGACATATCGTTACACGCCAATCAAGGGATCAATATGCAGGGCCGTGCCGAGGCGAATGATCCCTATGTCGCCTTCGACCTGGCAGCAGAAAAAGTCGAAAAACAGTTGCGTCGGTACAAGCGACGCCTTAAGAACCACCACGCTTTGCCGCAACGAGAAGCGGAAATGGAGCTTTCGAGCTATTCCGTTATCCAGCGTATCGACGGTGAAGAAGTGAATGTTGCCCCAGAAGGGGCAGGCGAAGATGAACAGCCGATCATTATCGCCGAGAGCAAGAAAGCGATCCCGAACGTTACGGTCGGGGATGCGGTCATGTTGATGGACCTGGCGGATGCCAATGCCTTCATGTTCCGCAATAAGAAGAGCGATCTGCTTGAGGTGGTTTACCGCCGTACCGATGGCAATATCGGCTGGATCAGCCCGGGCGCCAACTAGGCAGGCGCCATACAGGTAGGAAACACCGTTAAGAGGTGCACCGGGCCTGAGGCTGCATAGGAAACCCGCAGCAGTCGGGCCCGGTTAAAGAGAAGTGCAATGGAAATCGAAGACCTGCTTTCAGCAGACAATGTCGTTGCTGACTTTAAAGCTTCGAGTAAAAAACAGACGATCCAGGCCCTGTCGCGTAAACTGGCCGCGCATTTAGGTCTCGATCCACGTCTGGTGTTTGACAAACTTCTTGATCGCGAACGCCTGGGCAGCACCGGCGTTGGCAAGGGCGTGGCTATTCCCCATGCCCGGATCGAAGGCATCACTGAAATCACCGGCCTGTTCGCCCGGCTTGCCGCGCCGATCGATTTCGATTCGGTCGACGACCAGCCGGTGGACCTTGTCTTCATGCTGCTGGCCCCGGAAGATGCCGGTGCCGACCACCTGAAGGCCCTGGCCAAAGTTTCGCGCCTCTTGCGCGACGACCGCACCTGCGACAAGCTGCGCCAGACATCGGATGCCAGCGCGCTGTTTGCCATGCTTGCGCAGCCGGCCAGCAACGCCGCCTAAACGGCCGGCCCCAAGTTTCAGGACACCGCCCCCGCGATTGCCGCATGGGGCGGTGTTTTATTATGCCCTCCAGCCCTGCCCCCCACCGTCTCGCTTGCCTTCCGGCACGCCTGGACCCATTCTTACCCTAGGGAATGGGGAAGAAAGGGGAGCTTCCAATGAAAAACTGGTTCTATGAGCAGATGGCCATGTATTCGGCCTACCACCGCGACGGCCGCAACCAGGCCACCCACCATCTGGGCGTGCCGATGATCGTTTTCTCGCTGTTGGTGATCGCCGCCACCGTCCCGCTTACCACGATCAGCGGTGTGAGCGTGACACTGGCGGAAGTGCTGATGGCCGCGCTTGTGTTTTTCTATATTCTGGTGGCGCCGCTGGTCGGGCTGATCGCCGTGCTGATATACGGCGCCCTCACCTATGTCGCCGCCATGGTCGCGGCCCAGGGCAACGCCACCGGCATCTTCGCCATCCTGTTCGTCGTCGGCTGGATCATCCAGTTCATCGGCCACGGCTTCGAAGGCCGCCGCCCGGCGCTTTTCAATAATCTGCTGCAGATTTTCATGGCGCCGTCGTTCCTGATAGCCGAGCTTTTGTTCATGGCCGGGCTGGAACAGGGCCTCAAGGCCGAGATTGGCAAACGCATCGACACCTACCTGCCCAAGGCGGGCTAGTCCCCTCACGCATAACCACCTGCGCGTAGGGACGTTTTCCTGTCAGCGTCCAGACAGCTTGTCTGCGCTATAGTTTCTTTCGGCTAAGGGTCCCGAAAGAAGAAAGGTGGTCCCATGCTTATGCACGGACTGAGGGCCTATCATGCCGCGCTCGCGCTTCTTGCCTTCGCGGCCTATCTGACCAGTGAAGCCGGTATAATCCACGCCTGGCTCGGCTACGGTGTCGTTACCGTCATTGTGATCCGGCTTCTGATGGCCCTGTCGCAAAAACCGGTACTTGGCCTCGCTAAATTCTACCCGCGCTTTAAGGGGCTCAGGCCCGGTAATCTCCATACACATCCGGCAGTGGGCCGCAGCCTTCTGTTCGGGATTGCCCTCTGCCTTGTTGGTGTTACCGCGACGGGCATCCTGATGGATAAAGGCCACGCCCTCGGCATCAGTGGGCAGGAAACCATACAAACAGCCTATGCGGAAACGGAAGGCCATCAGCCCCCGCGTGAGCACCGTCATGAGCGGGATCATGAAGAAGGCGCGGTTGAGGAAATCCACGAAACCTTCGGCAATGCCCTCATGTTCCTGGTCGCCGCCCACATTGGCTATGTCCTGCTGTTCAAACTACCAATGGCCCGGTTCATGCTGTTCATGACCCCAACCAAAAGGGCGGCGAACCGAGACACCTGAGACCTGACCGTCTTTTGAGGTGGGTCAACCCCCACGCATCCGCACAGGCCGGATCGCGGCGCGCACCGCCATTGCCAGGGCGCCCGCCAGAAGGCCGGCCAGGGCCACAAGGCCCCAGTCCGCGAGATGCAGCGGCTCCAGATGCAGACGCGCGGCAAGCCAGGGCATCTGCACAAAAGCAACCAGGCTGGCAAGTTCAGCGGCCACGATCAGCCGCGACACCCGCCCCCGGAGACGGCTGAGCGCCGCGGTCATGCCCGCGCTTGCGCACACCAGCGCGCCAAGCGCCATCGACCGGGCATGAACCACATTCCCCAGGGCATTCCCCGCAGGGCCCAGCGCCAGCTCGAACCCGGCTGAGACCAGGCCTGCCAGCAGAAGACCCGCAACAATAATCAGGCCCCACGCTTTCGGGGCGAAGAAACGGGGCGCGCCGTCCCGCACCGTCGGCAGCAAGGTGCCGCTGGACGGCAGATCCTGGAACACCAGAAGCGCGGTCGGGTGGATAACCAGTTCCAGCCACACGACATGGACCGGCAGATAGAGAAGCGGGTGCCCGACAAGCGGCACCACCGCCGCGCTCAACACGAACGGGATATGGATGAGCAGGAGATAGGCGAACGCCAGTTGCAGATTGAGGAAAAGCTGCCGCCCCTCGGCGATCGCACCGACAATGGTGCGGAAATTGTCGTCCAGCAGGACGATGGATGCCACCTCACGGGCGCTTTGGGTACCGCGTTCGCCCATCGCGATCCCGATGTCGGCGCTTTGGAGCGCGGGCACATCATTAACGCCATCGCCGGTCACGGCAACGATTTCGCCGGAACGCCGGAGCGCGCGGACAAGCTCAAGCTTCTGTTCGGGTGTCGCGCGGGCGATCACATCCACATCGGCCAGGGCGTCCGGGGATACATCCTCAAGCTCAAGCGCGTCAGCGAGCATGATATGCGGGTTCTCCCCGCCAAGCCCGATCGCGCGGGCGATGGCCTCTGCCGTCGCAGGATGGTCGCCTGTGACCATGATAACGCGGATTCCCGCCTGCCTGCAGGCGGCAATGGCCTCTTCCACCCCATCCCGAAGCGGGTCCTCAAAGGCCAGAAGCCCCAGAAACTCAAACCCGTCACCAGGCTCGGCGCTGTCCGCGTCTGCCGCTTCCATAAAACGGGCGGCAACGGCGATCACCTTATGACCGGTGGAGGCAAAGCGGGTGACCTGGGCACGCCAGTCTTCAAGGACGCCACCTTCAAGCCCGCACACGCCGAAGATGGTCTCCGGCGCGCCTTTGGCGACGGCAGCGATACAGCCGTCCGGAAGGCGCACAAGCGCTGTTTCGCGCCGCCTGTCCTCGGTGAAGGCGAAGACGGTAAGCGGTGTGGCTTCGATGGCCGTCGCCTCCTTCAGAAGCGCGATATCGAGCGGATCGCCGCTTTCTTCCCGCGCGGCCAGTGCCGCCCAGGCGGCCAGGTCTCCCTGATTTTCGTGCCCGGTCATGCCTTCCGCCGGAAGCTGATGCATCAGGACCAGCGTCCCTTCCGTCAGCGTCCCGGTCTTGTCGGAGCAGATGCAGCTCAGCCGGCCGATATTCTCAACCACCACCGCCCGCCGGACCAGTGCCTGCCTGCGCGCGAGCCTGTAGACCCCGACGCCGAGAAAGAAGGTAAAGACGACTGGAAATTCCTCCGGCAAGGCGGCGACCGCCAGGGTCGCGGCGCTTAGAAACGCGTCAACGAGGCCATAGCCCTGCGCAAGCCGGATCGCGGCCAAGAGCGCGCACAGGAACAAGGCTGCCGCCAGCATAACCATGACCAGCCTGCCCACAGCTTTCTGGAGCGGCGTGCGCCCCTTGCTGCCCGCGAGCGCCGAACGGCTGATTTCACCATAAAGCGTGGCCCCGCCGGTATTGATGGTCCACATCTGTGCCCGCCCGGTCAGCAAGCGGGTGCCGGCAAAAACCCAATGTGCCCCGTCAGCTGCGCGCGTATGGGCCGTAATCCCGGCCATTGGCTGTTTGCGAACCGGGAACGCTTCGCCCGTCAGCGAAGATTCATCAGCCTGAAGGCCTTCCCCCGCAACGATGATGCCATCGGCCGGGACAAGTTCCCCCGCCGCGATCTCCAGCAGATCGCCCGGCACGATCATCCGTGCGGGCATCATGGCCCAGTCGCCATCCCGCAGCACTTTCGCCTGCGCGGCCAACCGGCTCGCCAGGCCCTGGGTCGACGCCTGGGTGCGCCGGTGCAGGTAGGCATCCATCCCGACAAGCGGAACCATCGCCACCATCAGTACCAGCGCTTCAGTGCGCTCCCCCATGAAAGCGAACAGGAGGCTGACCACGACCAGAAACCAGATCATGGGGTCAAGGGCAGTGTTGCGGACAAGGTCCCGCCACGAAGACGGCGGGGAGACGACGATATCGTTATAGCCCAGGCGCGCCTGGCGGGCGGCTGCTTCAGCCGTCGTCAGCCCCTTGCCGGTTTCCTGAAAATCGGCCAAACGGTCCGGCGGTATGGGATGGCTCGGCATCCGGAAGCGCTCTCCTTCACACAGGCAATAGCCAGAAGTGTGAGCCTGCCACGGTGCGACCACAGCGGCAAGCCGGTGTCAGGCTTTATAGATAAGGACTGGCGAGCCACAGCACCCGGCCGAGCGCGCGGGAGAGGCGCGGACGGCCATCCAGCTCCTGCAGGCCGAGCGGGCTGGCACTTTCGAACCGCGCCTTGACCCAGTCGGACATCGTCTTGGCAAAGCCGCGGTCATAGCATTCGACATTGAATTCGAAATTCAGCTTCAGCGAGCGCGCGTCCCAATTGGAGGAGCCGAACAATACCCAGGCGTCATCGACCACCATCAGCTTCGAATGGTCGAACGGCGGTGGGGACAGATGGAACCGACACCCGGCCTCAATCAGCTGGCGCACCCCGGCCAGGCTGGTGATACCGAAAAGCGGCAAGTTGTTCTTTTCGGGTATCAGGATATCCACCTGCACGCCCCGTAGCGACGCCTGCTTGAGCGCAGCGGTGAGCGCTTCCTCCGGCAGGAAATAAGGCGTGACAATGCTAACCCTCCGGCGTGCGGACGCCAGCGCGCTTTCGATGATCATCGCCGTCTTGTCATTGGGTTCATCCGGGCCATCGGCAATCGCACGGGCAGCGACGCCGTCGCTTATGGGTTCGACCACCGGCATCCAGATATTTTCATCCAGCTCTTCCCCGCAGGAAAAGGCCCAGTCGTCGGCGAAGGCATCCATCATCTGGCTCACCACCGGGCCTTCAAGGCGGAAGTGCGTGTCCTGCACGCGTGGTTTGCCGTTTTCATCTTCCAGATGGTGGCGGCGGATATTCATGCCACCCGCGAAGCCGGTGACACCATCGACGATCAGGAGCTTGCGGTGGGTGCGCAGATTGAAGAAGGCCAGCCGCCAGCTGAGGCGGGCGGGGTTGAAGGTCGCAACCTCGATGCCCCGGCGGCGAAGCAGGTTGGAGACCGGCTTGAGACCATACAGGTTGCCAACCGCATCAACCAGCACCCGCACTTTCACACCGCGTTCGTGCGCGCGGGCGAGCGCGCCGATGAAGCGCCGCCCCGCCTGGTCGGCCTGAAAAATATAGGTGGTGAGCGCGACTGTGTAGGACGCGTTATCGATTGCCTCGATCATCGCGTCATAGGCCTCGCGCCCACCCATGAGCGGCGTGATGCGGTTGCCGAGGGTAAGCGGGGTCCGCGTCACCCTGCCGGCCAGCTTGGCATGGGCGCGCCAGCGCGTCGGCGCCTTCGTGCCAGCCTCCAGAAGCGACGGGCCCGCCGGATCGGTCAGCACCCCGGTCCGGGGCGCGAGGCCGCGCTTGATCCGGGTCATGCGCGCGCGGCGGCGGATACGGTTCATGCCGAAAAGGACGTAAAAGATAATGCCGAAACCGGGCGCAAGCCAGACGAGGCCGAGCCACGCCACCGCGGACCTGACCTGGGTCTTGGTCCTCAGGATATGGCTGCTCGCCAGAAACTGCACGCAGAACACAAAGGCTGCGATCAACAGGCCATTAGACCATGTGGTGATGTCCAGGCTCATAAGCCTCCCCGCTTACACGCTTCCTATTCCATATAGGGCATGAGGGGCCCATCGGAAAGGCCCAGAAAAACAGAGACTTGAGTAAATCGAGCACAAAGCGGAGCTGGGGCGTCATTCTTTGCTTGTTCGCGCGCGGCGGCTTGGGTAGCGTGACCGCCATGGACACACCCGAACCCTCATTCGATGCCAAAGCCCTGTCGGCGCACGGCCTTGCCTGCCGCCGCGGCGGCCGCATGGTGTTCGAAGGGCTCGATTTTTCGGTGGAGCCGGGCGCGCTTCTTTATCTGCGCGGCGCCAACGGCAGCGGCAAGTCGACTCTCCTCCGCCTGATCGCAGGATTTGTTCCTGCCGCGGATGGCGAGCTGATGTACGGTGACGACGCCTGGGGCACGGGCGATGCCGCGCTATCGGAAGCGGTGGTGTATGTCGGCCATGACCATGGCCTCAAACCCGCGCTTACCTTACGGGAAAACTGTCAGACCTACGCGCGCATCATGACCGGTAAGTCCTTGTCGGAAAACGTACTTTATGACGCCGCCGAGACCTTCGCGCTCGACCGGCTCCTCGACCAAGCCGTGCGGTTTTTCTCAAGCGGGCAACGCCACCGGGCCAGTTTGATGCGGTTTCTGCTCGCGGACCGGCCGGTATGGCTGATGGACGAGCCAACGGTCGGGCTCGATGCTGACAACCGCGAAAAACTGGCCGGTCTGATGACCCGGCACCTGGCGCGCGGCGGCCTTATCCTGGCGGCGACCCACGATCCGATCGGTGTTGCAGGGGCAACAGTTGACGTCTCCCAATATGCTGCACGTGCAACAGTTCAGGAGGGCTGGCTATGAGCACGCCCTTGTCCGCCACTTTCCGTGCCATTTTGATGCGCGATATCCGCCTCGCCTGGTCGCAGGGTGGCACCGGCACCATGGCTTTGAGCTTCTTCATGATTGCGGTCACGCTGTTCGCGTTCGGGGTTGGACCGGAACCCCAAGTGCTCGCGCGCATCGCCGCCGGGGTGATCTGGGTGGTGGCGCTTCTGGCGTGCCTTCTCAGCCTCGACCGGCTTTATCAGGCCGATTATGAGGACGGCAGCCTTGACGATCTTGCGCTTAGCCCGCTTGGCCTCACCGGTGTCGCGGCGGCGAAAATTCTCGCGCACTGGCTGGCGACCGTCGTGCCGCTGATCCTGATCGCGCCGCTCCTCGGCATGTTCATGAACTTGGCCCCGGAAGGCTACGGCATCCTGCTCCTGAGCTTGCTTGTCGGCACACCGGCCCTCAGCCTGATCGGATCGATCGGCGCAGCGCTCACCGTCTCGGTCAGACGCGGCGGGGTTCTGATGGCGCTTCTGGTGCTGCCACTTTATATTCCGACCCTGATCTTCGGGGTCGGCGCGGTCGATGCCGCCATGGGCATGGTCGGCTCCAGCGCGAACCTGGCGCTTCTGGGCGCAGTGACGCTGGTGGCGCTGGCGATCGGGCCTTTCGCGTCCGCCGCGGCGCTCCGTCTCGCGCTTGAATAGGCTGCCCGTAAACATACCGTGAGGCATCACGTCGCACTTGCTGTAACGCCCGGATAGCGATAGGAAAAGTCCATGCATAGATTCGCCAATCCCGCCGAGTTCAATCGTCTGGCAGACCGGATATTACCCTGGGCTATCGCCGTTATGGCGATCAGCCTCGTCGCCGGCCTGTATCTGGCGCTGATCGGCAGCCCGCCCGACTATCAGCAGGGCGAAAGCGTGCGCATCATGTATATCCATGTGCCCGCCGCCTGGATGGCGATGTTCACCTATATGGTGATGGCTGGCGCAAGCTTCGTCGCCATCGTCTGGCGCCACCCGCTGGCCGAACTGGCGGGCAAGGCGGCCGCACCCATCGGCGCCACCTTCACCGCGCTGGCGCTCATCACCGGCAGCCTGTGGGGCAAGCCCATGTGGGGCACCTACTGGCAGTGGGACGGCCGCATGACCTCCGTCCTCGTGCTGTTTTTCCTCTATCTCGGCTATATGGCGATCTGGCACGGGTTCGACGATGAGGAAAAGGCCGGCCGCGCCGCCGCGATCCTCGCGCTTGTCGGCGTCGCCAATATCCCGATCATCAAATTCTCGGTCGACTGGTGGAACACGCTGCACCAGCCTGCCAGCGTCTTCCGCATGGGCGGACCGACGATCGCCGATTCCATGCTTTGGCCCTTGTTCATCATGGCGACAGCTTTCCAGGCGTATTTTGTCGTCGTGTTCCTGTGGCGCATGAAGCTTGAGATCAATCAGCGCAAACTCAGCGTGATGAACAGAGCCGAGGTTTACGGCTGATGGCAAATTTTTTCCATATGGGCGGCTATGCCGTTTTCGTCTGGTCGGCGTACGGCATCAGCACCGTGGCGCTTGTCTGGCTTGCCGTCTCCAGCCTCAGGGCGAGCAGGACGACCCGCAAGCGCGTTGAAGCCCTGCGCGCGCGTCGCCGCAAGGAAGGATAAGCCATGGCCGCACCGAAAAAATCCAAGGGGCTGAAAACGCGCAAGCGCCAGCGTCTTGTCATTGTCTCGGCCGCGCTCATCGCCATTGTCGGTGCGATCATCCTGATCACTTTCGCGCTCGGCGGCGACAGCCTGAACCTGTATCTGCAGCCAAGCGCGGTGATGGAAAAACAGGTGCCCGCAGGCAAGCGCTTCCGCCTGGGCGGCCTTGTCGCCACCGGCTCCTTCCACCGGGACACCGACGGCCTGACCTACCTGTTCACGGTGACCGACTGTGCAGTCGATATTCCGGTCAAGTTCAAGGGCCTGCTGCCGGACCTGTTCCGTGAGGGCCAGGGTGTCGTGACCGAAGGCCGCCTCAACAAGCAGGGTGTCTTCGTCGCCGAAACCGTGCTCGCGAAGCACGACGAGAATTACACGCCGCCGGGCACCGCCCCCAAGAACGCCGAAGCCTGCAGCCACCCGGAAGCGCTGTCGGCCCTCAAGAAAGGCGGCCGTTGATGGCACCTGAGATCGGACATTTCGCGCTCGTCATGGCGCTCATGCTGGCGCTTTTGGGCGCGAGCGTGCCGCATATCGGCATCCACCTTGGCAACCGCCGCCTGATGGCGCTGGCCGACCGTGTCGCCGTCGGCCTGTTCCTGATGGTCGCCATTTCCTTCGGCTGCCTGATGTATAGTTTCGTGACCTCGGACTTTTCGGTCCTGCTGGTCGCCGCGAACAGCCATACCGCCAAGCCGATGCTCTATAAAATTTCCGGCGTGTGGGGGAACCACGAAGGCAGCCTGATGCTGTGGATCCTGATCCTGACCGTCTTCGCCGCCGCGGTTTCGCTGGCCGGGCGCAAGCTGCCGCTGCATTTTCGCGCGCGTGTGCTGTCGGTCCAATGCCTGCTCGCGGTCGGTTTCCTCTTGTTCATATTGCTCACCAGCAACCCGTTCCTGCGCCTCAATCCCGCGCCCGCTGAAGGCAACGGCCTGAACCCGCTATTGCAGGACCCCGGCCTCGCCTTCCATCCGCCGATGCTGTACCTCGGCTATGTCGGGCTTTCGGTCTCCTTCTCCTTCGCGGTCGCAGCGCTGATTGACGGCGAAGTGACGCCCCTCTGGGCCCGCTGGGTCCGCCCATGGACGCTGATGGCCTGGATTTTCCTGACCGGCGGCATCGCGCTTGGCAGCTGGTGGTCCTATTACGAGCTCGGCTGGGGCGGCTGGTGGTTCTGGGACCCGGTCGAGAATGCCAGCTTCATGCCGTGGCTGGCGGCAGCCGCGCTCCTCCATTCCGCCATCGTGGTCGAGAAACGCGACGCGCTTAAAAGCTGGACGATCCTTCTGGCGATCGTCGCCTTTTCCTTCAGCCTCCTCGGCACCTTCCTTGTGCGCTCCGGCGTGCTGACGAGCGTGCACGCCTTCGCGGTTGACCCGGCCCGCGGCATCTTCATCCTGATTTTCCTGGCAATCGCCATTGGCAGCTCGCTGACCCTCTATGCCTGGCGCGCGCCCAAGCTGGTACCCGGTGGCCTATTCGGCATGGTCAGCCGCGAAAGCGCGCTGGTCCTCAATAACATCCTGCTGTCCTGCTTCGCCGCCGTGGTGCTGGTGGGCACGCTGTATCCCTTGGTTATGGAAGCCTTCAACGCTGGCCAGATCAGCGTCGGCGCGCCCTTCTTCAACTATGGCGCCACCGTGCTGATGAGCCCGCTGATCGTCGCGCTCGGTATCGGGCCCCTGCTGGCCTGGAAGCGGGGCCGGTTGAGCCGCGCCGCGCAGATCATGCTCCCGGCGCTGGGTGTCGCGCTTGTGGCAGCGCTTGCGGTGCTGTGGCATTCGTCCGGCCAGCTGATCATGACCGCTGTCGGCCTCGCGCTCGCCGCCTGGCTCATCGCCTCGGTCTTCCTTGAAGTTGCCGAACGCACCCAGCTGTTCAAGAAACCCGGCCGTTTCTGGGCCCGGGCGAAGGCGATCCCGCGCGCAAGCTGGGGCATGAGCCTCGCACACGCCGGGCTGGCCGTCATCGTCCTCGGCATCACCATCAGCACCGCCTGGACCAAGGAAGAGCTGAAGCTGGTAAGCCCCGGTGACACGGTCAAGGTCGGCGCCTATGACTTCCGCTTCAACGGCGTCGCCCCCGTGGCAGGCCCGAACTATACCGCCGTGCGCGCTTTCTTTGACGTGACCAAAAATGGCAAAAAGATCGCCAAGCTGGCGCCTGAGGACCGGGTCTATGCCCATCCGATGATGGAGACGACCGAAGCCGCGATCCGCCCGCTTCTGACCGGGGACCTTTATGCCGTGATCGGCCAGGCCGCAGGCGGCGGTAAATGGTCCGTACGGCTTTATTTCAAACCCTTCATTTCCGGCCTGTGGACCGGCGCGCTGATGATGATGCTGGGCGGCCTGCTGTCCTTGAGCGACCGCCGCCGCCGTATCGGGGCGCCGACGGGCAGCAAGGCCAAAAAGCCGTCCACGAAGCTGAAGGAGGCCTGAGCCGATGCAGCGTTTCCTGCCCCTGATTGTGGTCGCGGCGCTTGCCGCCCTGTTCCTGTCCATGCTGCTCCGGGACCGGAACCCGCATGAGATCAAGAGCGTGATGATGGGTAAGGAATCGCCCGCCTTCACGCTGCCCGCGCTTCTGGAAGCGGACAAGCAGGTAACCGATGACGTGCTCCGGACCGGGCACCCGGTTCTGGTCAATTTCTTCGCCAGCTGGTGCGTGCCCTGCCGGGCCGAACACGCCAACCTGATGAAACTTGCGAAAGAACACCATATCCCGATCATCGGCATCAATTATAAGGATGACCCGGCCAAGGCACGGGCCTATCTGGCTGAACTGGGTGACCCCTATGTCACCATCGCCGCCGACCTGCATGGCCGCACCGGTATCGACTGGGGTGTGACCGGCGTGCCGGAAACCTTCATCGTCGACGGCAACGGCAAAATCCGGGACCGTCTGTGGGGGCCTGTGGTGGTGGATAGCATCGAGAAGAAAATCCTGCCGGAAATCGAGGCGATCAAATGAAACGATTGATGGTCTTCATCCTGTGCCTCGCGTTTTCTGCACCCGCATTTGCTGTGGTGGCGGACAAGCCGCTTGCTGACCCGGCCAAGGAAGCGGTCGCCCGCAGCCTGATGAAGGAAATCCGCTGCCTGGTCTGCCAGAACGAGTCGATCGACGAGTCGGACGCCGACCTCGCCAAGGACCTGCGCGGTCTTATCCGCGAGCATGTCGCCAAGGGCGACAGTCCGAAACAGATACGTCAGTTCCTGGTCGACCGTTACGGCGACTGGGTGCTCCTCAAGCCGCCGGTCCAACCCAGCACCTACCTTCTGTGGGGCTCACCCTTCCTGTTTCTCATCCTCGGCGGGATCGCCGTGATGCGCCGCCGGGTGCGCGCGAACGCGCCTGAGCCCTTGAGCGCGGAAGAAGAAGCCAAGCTGAAGAAGCTGCTGCGCAGCAAAGGAGACAAGGCATGATCTGGCTTGGTTTCGCCCTTGTCGCCCTCGTCGTTTTGCTGCTGCTCGCCACCGTGCGCGCGCCCAAGGTCAAGCCGACCGATGCGCTCGCCCATTTCCGCGCGCAGCTGAATGAGCTTGAAGAAGACGAAGCCCGCGGCGTGATCGGTGCCGATGAGGCCAAGGCCGCCCGGCTGGAGATAGAGCGCCGCATCCTGAAAGCGGCTGACAATAAGGCTGAAGCGGCACCCGTGGATACGTCCGGCAAGACACCGCTGCCGCTCTTGCTCGCCATCGCCGCCGTCGCCGGTGCCTTCGCCTTTTATATGTTCCTCGGCCGCCCGGACCTGCCGTCAGCGCCAGCCGCCGTCATGGTCGCGCGCGAGGCACCGGTCAAACCCGGTGGGCCGACCTATGACGCCGCGATCAAGGCGGTCGAAGCCCACCTGAAAAAGGACCCCAAGGACAAAAAAGGCTGGCTCGTGCTCGCGAAAGCCGCACGCACGGTGCAGGAATTTCATGTCTCCGCCGATGCCTACGGCAAACTGGTTGAGCTGGAGCCCGACAACATCCGCTGGCGGATCGATCGCTTCGAAGCCTTCCTCGCGCTCGCCAACGGGCAGATGACCCCGGCCTCAAGGATGTTGCTGGCTGATATTATCCAGCGGGAACCGAACCACCCGGCCGGGCAATATTATCTCGGCCTCGCCTATCTGCAGGCGGGCAAGACGGACCAGGCCAAGGCGGTCTGGACCGCGCTTGCGAATCGCTCCGCGCCCGATGCGCCCTGGATGCCGGGGCTCAAGGCCCAGATCGCCAAATTGGATGGCGACAGTGCCCCGCCCGCACTCAGCCAGGGCCAGATGGCGGCGGTTGCCGGCATGAACGAAAAGGACCGCAAGGCCTTCATCCATTCGATGATGGACCGGCTGTCCGCCAAGCTGGAAGCCAATCCTGACGATGCCGAGGGCTGGATGATGCTGGCGCGCTCCCACCTGACGATGGGCGACAAGGACGCTGCTGCCGCGGCGCTCAAGCGCGGGCTTGCCTCGGTTACCGACGCGGATAAAAAGGCGGAAATGCAGGCGTTTCTTGACAAGATCGCCTCAAAATCCGATCCTTAACATTCTGGTGAGGAATGCGTCTTATTCTGCGCGTTAGAGCCAGGTGTCCCTTGGTGCGGTAAGAAGTCCGCACCGACATCCATGCTAAAAGAGCTTTAACCGTTTTGGACAGGGTCCGACGACCATGGTCGATATCAATCCAAACGCATCCGGGCTGCAGACCCAGTTGCAGGCACAGCTTCAGGCACGGGCAGGCAAAGGCCCGGCCAAACCTGTCGCACGCGTGCAAAGCCCCTTTGAAAAGGGATCGGAAACCGGCACCGGCCGCCAGCTGATCAAAAGCGCGAACCCGCGCACCGGCGGACTTTCAACCGACGCGGAAATCGAAGCCGCGACCGAACGCGCCACAAGTTTCGGCGCGGGCCAGCGTGAAGCACCCATCGGCCGGATTTCGACTCAGGCCGCGAACGGCCGCAATGTGCCGCTCGGCCAGATCATCGACATCCGGGTTTAAGCCAGCCTTCAGGTCAGCCTTTTTCATTTCCGCTGGACGGCGGCCAAATGCGCTTTACCATCATGCTTTATGGCTGACCCCTTAAACAGACCCGCGAACTTCCACGAAACCGTGCCTGAAGGCGACGAGCGCGAACGGCTCGTCTGCAAGGACTGCGGTTTTATCGCTTACGAGAACCCGCGCATCATCACCGGTTCGGTGGTCGAGCATGACGGCAAGATCATGCTGTGCAGGCGCGCGATCAACCCCCAGCATGGTAAATGGACCATCCCGGCAGGCTTTCTGGAGCTCGGCGAAGCCCCGGCCGAAGGCGCGGTGCGTGAGGCTTATGAAGAAGCGACAGCCCGCATCGAAATCCGCGACCTGCTGGCGGTTTATTCGGTCCGCCGCATCAGCCAGGTGCAAATGATGTACCGCGCCCGGCTGGCGAGCCCTGAGTTCGCGCCGGGCTATGAAAGCCTCGAGGTCGGCCTGTTCGCGTGGGAGGACATCCCGTGGGACGAGCTCGCCTTCCCGAGCGTCCATTGGGTCTTGAACCATTACCGGGCGGTGATGGACCAGGACAGCATCGTCCCCTTCACCAACCCCGAAGGCTGGGAACAGGCCTGACGGACGCCCTCAGCCTTCGTCTTTGTCGGACTTTTCTTCCTGTGGCATATATTTGGCGAGGACAGGCGCCTGCGCGAACAGGAAGATGATCATGATGCCCATATAGCCGAAGGTCTTGAAATCAACCCACAGGTCGGTGGACTGCGTGCGCCAGATCAGCTCGTTCACCCCCGCCATCACCGCCAGGAAGATGGCATAGTTACGGGTGAGGAGGCGCCAGCCGGCCTCTTCCATCTCCATCGCCGTGCCCATCAGCATCTTGATATAGAGCCGACCGGTCTTGAGCCCGAAGAACAGGATAAGCGCGAAGATGGTGTTGATGACCGTCAGCTTCATCTTGACGAAGGTCTCATCCTTCAGCCACAGCGTGAGGCCACCCATCACCATCACGACAACAAAGGTGAATTTGAGCGTGGTGGCGACATGGCCTGTCAGAACACGTGAGACGACCATCGCGATCGCGGACGCAACCATGAAGGTGGCGGTGGCGGTATAGATGCCGCCGAACTTGAAGCTGAGGAAAAAGGCGATCAGCGGGCCGAAGTCGATCGCGATCCGGGTCAGCGCGGACGGCGCCTTCTTTTCCGATTGGGATGTGGCTTCTGTCATATCTGTTGCTTTTTTGTCAGCCATCTTGTCCTCAAAACCCTGAATGTGTGACCCACGGGGCCGTTACGGCTTGCCCGCCAGCGTTTCCCGGCCCCAGAGTGGCGCCCACGCTTTGAAACGGATGCCTTTTATGCTTGAGCTTTTCCGCAATCGCAACTTTCTCGTCTTCTGGATCGGGCAATTTGTGTCTGTGGTCGGGGACCATGTCAGCCTGATCGCCTTCCCGTGGCTGACGCTGCAGCTGACGGGCAGCCCGGCGATGACCGGCCTCGTCTATGCCGTCCAGGGCCTGCCACGGGCGGTGCTCTTGCTCGCGGGCGGTGCCGTGGTTGACCGTACCAGCCCCCGCGCGGTGATGCTGGTCAGCAACCTGTTGCGCGCGATGCTCGTGCTCGCGCTCGCCTGGCTCATCACCATGGACCGCGCCGACATCACGCTGGTGTTCATCATGGCGCTCGCCTTCGGGCTGGTGGACGCCTTCTTCTACCCGGCGCAGAACGCCATCCTGCCGAGCCTGGTGAGCAAGGAGCAGCTGCAGGCGGGCAATGCCGTGATTCAGATGACCATCTATCTCTCCGTCATCCTCGGGCCGCTGATCGCGGGCCTGGTGATCGCGGGGCACGTCAGCATGGCCGGGCATGAGGCAGGCATGGGCGGCAGCACTTATGCCACCGACCGGCTGGGCCTCGCCCGCGCCTTCGGCTTCAACAGCATCGTGTTCGCGACCTCCTTCGTCACGCTCCTGTTCGTACGGGCGCGCTCGCTCAAGAAGGACGAAGCGGAAAGCGGTCCCTCGCTTGTCCGCGACGTGATGGAGGCGCTCAGATGGGTGTGGGCCCACCCGAGCATCCGCCTCGGCTTCATCGGGGTCGCCGCGCTCGAATTCCTCTATCAGGCGCCGATCTTCGTCGGCCTGCCCGTGCTGGCCAAACAGCGTTTCGAGGAAGGCGCGCTGGTCTACGGCCTCGAGCTCGCGGCTTACGGCACCGGCGCGCTCATTGGCTCGCTCGCGGGCGGCACCATGAAAAGCGTGCCGGAGCGGATGCTCCTCCGCATCATGTTCTGGGTGTTCGCCTATTCGGGCGCCTCGCTCGGGCTTCTGGTGCTCTTTCACCCTTACGAATATGCCATGGGCTTCTTCTTCGTCGCCGGGCTGGGCGACAGTTTCATGTGGGTCAATTTCACCACCTGGCTGCAGCGCATCACACCGGAGCGGATGCTCGGCCGGGTGATGAGCATCTTCATGGTTATGGCCATCGGGTTGCTTCCCATCGCCAATGCCGTTATGGGTTTAGCCTTCGAGATTAACCTGGAGGGCTCGCTCCTGATAACCTCGGCGATCATGGTTGTGCTCATGGTCACCGCCGCGCTGCACCCGGACGCCAGAAGGCCCCGTGACCGCAGACCGGACCCGCAAGCCCCCAACGCCACAGTGGAGGACTGAGCCTTGCGCGGCTATTTCGCAATCGGGATTGACGGTGTTTCGAAGACCGGCAACATCGGCAACCTGGTGCGCACCGCCCATGCCTTTGGCGCCAGCTTCGCCTTCGCGGTGAACCCCAAGGTCATTGCCCACTCCGGCGAACTGGTGACCAAACCTGTCACCGACACCAGCAAGAGCGCGGGGCAAATGCCCTTTTTCACCTACGCGAGCGCGGATGAGGTGCCGATCCCTGAGGGCTGCCAGCTTGTCGGCATTGAGATAACCGACGATGCCGTCGACCTGCCGAGTTTCCGCCACCCTTTAAACGCCATCTATGTGCTCGGCGGTGAACGCAAGAGCCTGAGCCCGTCCATGGCCGCCAGGTGCGACCATATGATCAAAATCCCGACAAAGTTCAGCCTTAACGTGGCGACTGCGGGTGCTATAGTCCTCTATGATCGCCACCGGCTTCTGGGGGGCTACCCGGAACGCCCGGTTATGGCAGGCCAGGAGGTAAAGCCGCGCGCTGAGCATGTGCACGGCGGCAGCTTCAGCCGCCTCGAACGCAGAGAGAAACGCGCTAAAACACAACGAGACACCAAGGAGGACTGATTTCATGCAGACCAGAACCGTTACCCTGTTCGCCGCCCTTATCCTCGGGCTTAGCCTGCCGGCCAGCGCCGCAGCGGGGCGCGAACTATTGGGCAGTTACCGGGACTGGGACGCCATCGTTTCCAAACATGGCAACACCAAGGTCTGCTACATGATCTCGATGCCGAAAAAATCAGTCGCCAGCCGCAGCGGGGCCAGCCGCGGCGATATCTATATCACCATCAGCCACCGCCCGGCCGCGCACGTGAAAAACGAAGTGAATGTCATCGTCGGCTATCCGCTCAAGGAAGGCAGCACCATGAAGGTGCGCGTCGACGGCCGCCACCAATTCGAGCTGTTCACCGAAGGCGAGGGCGCCTGGGCCTATGACCCCAAGGATGACACCGCCATGGTGAACGCCATGAGGGCCGGCAGCCACCTTGTCGCCTACGGCGTCAGCCAGCGCGGCACGAAGACGACCGACACCTACAGCCTTTCGGGCTTCACCGCCGCCTATAACGCCATTACGAAGGCATGCAACTAAGGCGAAGTATCTTACTCTGCGCCATTTCTTTCCTTGAGTCATAGCGGGACTTGATCCCGCTATCCACAACTCAACCGGCCGCCTTCCGTGCGAGTTCAAGCATCGTATGGACTCCGGGATCAGGTGGCGCAAGCGCCCGCTTTACGACCCCGGGGTGACACTATGAGGACTTGGGTTGGGAAGGCACCTAAAACGCAACTTTACTGATCAAGCCCCGCCTTATAGCGGCGGCTGGCGCGGAGCGTGTGGCCGCCCTTGAGGGCCAGCTTCATATCGCCGCCCGGTAGCGGGTCGATTGTCTGGATCATGGCGCGGTTCACCAGCATCGAACGGTGCACCCGCACGGCCTGAACCCCGCCTTCTTTCAGCTTTTCCTCAAGCTCCTTCAGCGTGATGCGGGCGAGGCTTTCGCCGGTGAGCGTGATGATCTCGGCATAGTTGGCCGCCGCCTTGGCGTAAAGAAACTCGGCCGGGTCCAGCAAGATGCGCGTAGCGCCGCTCCTGAGCTCGATTGGGGCCATTCCTTTTTTGGCCGCCCGCCCGGCCATAGCATCCTTAAGCAGGAAAAAAGCCCCTGTCAGCAGCACGAAGGTGCGGAGGTCCTTCCAATATTCGTAAGGGATGGCGCCATAGCCACCGCGGAAAAAGTCATAGCTGCCCCCAAAGAGCGGCGTATAAAGCAACTGCCGCATGATGACCATGAGCGTGACGTGCCCGGCGGAAAAGATGAGACTGGCCAAAATATAGCGCGGCACCTGCCGGAGCCACGTGGCGCGGGTGGGCGGCCAGACCTCCCCCACCCGGATGATGAGCGGCAGCATGATCAGGATCGCGAGCGCGCTCGTGGTCTCAAACATCACCGGCTTGCCCCAGGCGATGGGCTGGCCGAGCCGGGCGTAATCGCTGATAACGGAGGCGCTGTTGACGGCGGTAAAGACGGCCGTTATCGCCACTGTCGCCACGACAAAGGCCACATGCCGCCGGTAGGTGCCGATATAAGCTTTAAGCGCACGTCCAATCATGCACGGCAGTCTATTACGGCGCGGAATTTCCGCAAAGGCCTTTTAAATCAGGGCTTTTACCGCTTGTCCCTGCCCACTTTCCGCTCATCCCAGCGGCCCGAATTACGCCTGCCGCTTATCCCGCCGGGCGCATAATTCGCCCCCACGCGCTGGCGGCAGACAGGCATCTCAGGCAGGTTTCCTGACATCAAAAAACATCGCAAAAATTTCGGGAGACCCGAGTCATGACAGCACCCACCCTCAGCCGCAGGCGCTATGACCTTGACTGGTTACGCGTCATCGCCTTCGGGCTTCTGATCTTCTATCACATCGGCATGTATTATGTGCCGTGGGACTGGCACGTCAAAAGCCCCTATATGAACACGGCTCCCGAAGCCCCGATGATGCTCCTCAGTCCGTGGCGCCTGTCACTTCTGTTCTTCATATCGGGCGTTGCCATCCGCTTCGCCGCCGACAAAGCGCCGGCGCTTCAGTTCACCTGGAGCCGTTTCTACAAGCTTTTCGTGCCGCTCGCGTTCGGCATGGCGGTGATCGTGATGCCGCAATCCTACTTCCAGCTGCTCCGGCTTCATGAGATCGAGCCCGGCATCCTCGCCTTCTGGCCGCGCTACCTGAGCCATGACAGCTTCAGCATCATCGTGCCGACCTGGAACCATCTTTGGTATGTCGCGTACCTGATCGCTTACACGCTCGTCGCCATGGCGCTGATGCCGCTGCTCCGCCGGCTGGCGGCACGACTCGATAATGACCGAGTCGAACGCCTGCTGTCAGGCGGGCGTATCCTCATCATCCCGATCCTGCCCTTCATCCTGTTCCGCTTCACCACCGACATGTGGTTCCCGATGACCCATGCGCTCATTGACGACTGGAACGCCCACGCCAACTTTTTCACCATCTTCCTCTATGGCCTGCTCCTTGCGAAAAGCGGTGCCTTCTGGCGGGTGGTCGCAAGCCAGTGGCGGCTGTGCCTGACCGTGGCGGTGGGCCTCGGCATCATCCTCACCCCGGTCTGGAGCCATTGGGCCCAGTGGATGCACGGCCACCCGGTGCTGACCGTGATCGCGCAGGTGTCCAAGGTGCTCTATGCTTGGGCGGTTATCCTGAGCCTTCTGGGCGCGGCCCAGGAATATCTCAACCGGCCGAGCCCGCTGCTGACCTATTTCACCCGGGCGATCTTCCCTTATTATATCCTGCACCAGACGCTGATTATCCTGTTCGGGGTATGGCTGTCCGGCTTCCACCTTGGCGCCGTGCCCGAGTTCGTGGCCCTCGTGGGGCTCACCACGCTCGGCTGCTTCGGGCTTTATGAATATGTCATCCGGCCGCTTTCGTGGCTCCGGCCCCTGTTCGGCGTGTTCGGGGATGCGCCCAGCCTGAAGGCGCTGAAAGCCAAGGCTGTGCCTGTGATGGCGGAATAAAGGAAAAAATGGCGCGCGGGCTCAGGCCCGTGCGCTCTCCAGCACAGCCTCCAGCTCGCTATAAGCTTGCTCAGTCATCGGCGACCTCAGTACCGGATCATGAGCGAACCCTTGGAACAGCTGCAAAAGCTCCTGCACGGTATCGGCGCCAAAGCTGCGGGAAAACAGCCGCAGATCTTCAAAAAGAGACTTCCTGCCTTCCAAGCCGTCCGCCTCCTCGATACCCCTGGCCACCATCGGATAGAGGGGCGCGGACCCAAAGCGTTCCTCCATCAGCTGCTGGAGCTTTTCGATCTCGGCCTTCCCTGCACCAGCTTTCCGGCCAGCGCTGAACAGGAGACCCGCATAGGTCAACTGGCGAGCCTGATCCTTGATGAAGCGGTCAGTACCCTTCTGTTTCCTCTCCTTCAGAAGATCATAGAACCGTACGGTCTGGTAAAGACCGCTGCTGATGATCACAAACGGAAAAACAGTGGCCGAAAACCAACCGAGGGAATCACCGACTAAAAGAGCGATCCCGGCGGCGAGCTGGATAAGCGCAAAGGCCAGCTTCTTTTTGAGGATAGTATCCACGGCATCAATACTCCCTGATAGGTTGTCCCATCCTTCCCCTATGGCGAGCAGCTTTACAAGAGCTTTCGTGAAGCGTATAAGCCGCGCCAAGATAAACCCGTACCGGGGTGGAACGCCCCGGTGCCTGAAGCGACCTGGCGGGCAAGACATGCGCCCTAAAGGCAGGAGTTAAAAAGATGCAGATCACCCCGAACGGCCAAGAGCCGATCGTCTCCCCGCGTATCGACCCGGCGGAAGCCACCGGTAAGAAGAACATCCTCGGCTATGACCGGGATGACCTGAAGGCTGCGCTCCTCGAAGCTGGCGTCCCCGAAAAACAGGTGAAAATGCGCACGAGCCAGGTATGGCACTGGCTGTACCACCGCGGTGTGACCGACTTTGACGCCATGACCAATGTGTCGAAGGACGTGCGCGCGCTCCTGAAGGAACATTTCCTGATCACGCGGCCCGAAGTGGTGGAAGCGCAATATTCAAACGACGGCACGCGTAAATATCTGATCCGCTTCGCCGACGGCAATGAGGCCGAGACAGTCTATATCCCCGAGGATGACCGCGGCACGCTGTGTATCTCGTCCCAGGTCGGCTGCACGCTCAACTGCAAATTCTGCCACACCGGCACCATGCGGCTGGTCCGCAACCTGACGGCAGGTGAGATTGTCGCCCAACTGATGGTCGCGCGCGACGACCTCGGCGAATGGGAAAACCCGACCGAAGGCCGCCGGGTGACCAACATCGTCATGATGGGCATGGGCGAACCGCTCTATAACTTCGACAACGTCAAGAAGGCGCTGGAGATCGTGATGGACGAGGAAGGCATCCAGCTTTCCAAGCGCAGGATCACACTGTCGACCTCCGGCGTGGTGCCGCACATGGAACGCTGCGGGCAGGAGATCGGCGTCAACCTCGCCGTCTCGCTCCATGCCGTGCGCGACGACGTGCGCTCGGACATCATGCCGATCAACAAGAAATACGGGCTCGCTGAGGTGCTGCAGGCCTGCGCCGATTACCCCGGCGCCCACAATGCCCGCCGCATCACGTTCGAATACACCATGCTCAAGGACATCAACGATTCTGACGCTGACGCCAAGGAGCTGGTGCGCCTGATCCGCAAATACAAGCTGCCCGCCAAGGTGAACCTGATCCCGTTCAACCCGTGGCCCGGGTCGGACTATGAATGCAGCGACTGGGACCGCATCCAGCGCTTCTCCGACATTGTGTATGAAGGCGGTATCTCGGCCCCCGTGCGGACGCCGCGCGGGCGCGACATCATGGCCGCGTGCGGCCAGCTGAAGTCGGCCAGTGAGAAGAAATCCCGCGCTGAGCGCGACCGTGAAGAAGCGGCGGCCAAGGCTGCAACTGCAGACGGCGCCCATGTGGACGCCGCCGACAGCGCGCTTGGTTGGGTGTAAGGATCAGGCCTCAACCTGGGATGCCTTGAGGGTTTCCCCGGCTTCCTTGATGAAGGCCCAGACCTCCTTCGAGAAAGGCAGCGCCGGGCCGTCCGCTGGCCAGGCGTCCATATTGTCATAAAGCTTGGCAGCGCTGCCTGCCAGTTTAGGGTCTATGTCATAGACCACCTGGGTCATCTTGTTCCATTCGGCGACGACCTCAAGTGCCTCGTCGCTTGTCGGATCTGCGCCCGCAGCCACCAGTTCCTCGGTCCGGGCTATCAGGGCGGGCCACATGTTCTGATGTTCCTGCACAACAGCGTCCGGTACGGCATTCTTGGCTGCTTTCCAGCGTTCTCGTTCTTCTTCCGTATAGAATTTGTCCCATACTTTTTGCCACTTTTCCTCGCTCATGGTCTGTTCTCCTAATTTGATGAGCTGACATAGCGTGGAAAGATTGACAGGGGTGCCCGCCTCGACGGCCTTGAGGGCGCCCTCAATGGCGCCCACCCCCGCGCGGAGCTTTTCGGCTTCCGCCTCCAGCACCGCCTTCTGGCCTTCAAGGAGCGCGCGGGCATCCAGCGCGGTCTTGCCGAGCATCCCGCCGATTTCACTGAGCGTGAAGCCCGCGCGCTTGAGAAGCTGGATTTCATTCAGCCGCAGGATATCGGCATAGCTATAAACCCGCTGTCGTGACTGGGTCCGCCGGGGGTTAAGAAGCCCGATCTTTTCATAGTGCCTGAGCGCCCGTTCGGTAAGGCCCGACCGTTTCGCCAGATCGCCGATCATCATTGTCTGCATGAAACACCTGTTTTCTTTCCACAGGGAAAAGCCCTAAGGCCTGACGTTACGTCAGGGGCAAGGCCTTTTTTCAAGAAAAATACGCGGGCTGGGTGTGGCTTGCGGCCCTGAGACAAGAAAAACTGCATGAAACCCGCAAAAATTAAGGCCTTTTGGCGATTGACCAAGCTTTCGCTTACCCTATACTCCCGGCCTGTTAATCTTAACGGAGCAGAGTTAGATGTCCGACAAAATCAATAAAGTGGTGCTTGCCTATTCGGGGGGTCTCGACACCTCGATCATCCTCAAGTGGCTTCAGGTCACGTACGACTGTGAAGTCGTCACCTTCACGGCCGACCTCGGCCAGGGTGAGGAGCTTGAGCCGGCACGACGAAAAGCCGAGATGTTGGGCATCAAGGAAATCTTCATCGAGGACGTCCGCGAAGAGTTCGTGAGCGAGTATGTCTTCCCGATGTTCCGCGCAAACACGGTCTATGAAGGCCTCTATCTCCTCGGCACCTCGATCGCCCGGCCGCTGATTGCCAAGCGCCAGATCGAAATCGCAAAAGAGACCGGCGCCGACGCGGTGTGCCACGGCGCCACCGGCAAGGGCAACGACCAGGTCCGCTTCGAACTCGGCTATTATGCCCTCAACCCCGACATCAAGGTGATCGCGCCGTGGCGGGAATGGGACCTGCACAGCCGGACCGACCTGATCGAGTTCGCCGAAAAGCATCAGATTCCGGTCCCCAAAGACAAGCGCGGCGAAGCGCCCTTCAGCGTCGACGCCAACCTCCTGCACACGTCATCCGAAGGCAAGGCGCTTGAGGACCCATGGGTCAGCGCCGAGGAATATGTCTACAGCCGTACCGACAACCCGGTAACCGCCCCCGACGCACCCGAATATATCGAGGTCGAATTCGAAAAGGGCGACGCTGTTGCCATCAACGGTGTGTCCATGACGCCTGCGACGCTGCTCACGAAGCTCAACGAGCTCGGCAAGAAGCATGGCATCGGCCGCCTCGACCTGCTGGAGAACCGCTTTGTCGGCATGAAATCCCGCGGCATCTATGAGACACCGGGCGGCACCATCCTGCTGCAGGCCCACCGCGGTATCGAGCAGATCACGCTCGACCGGGGTGCCATGCACCTCAAGGATGAGATCATGCCCAAGTATGCCGAGCTGATCTACAACGGCTTCTGGTTCGCGCCCGAACGCGAGATGATGCAGGCGCTCATTGACAAGAGCCAGGAATATGTCGCCGGTACCGTGCGGCTGATGCTGTTCAAGGGTGGTGTGCATGTGGTTGGCCGCAAGAGCCCCTACAGCCTCTATTCCATGGAGCATGTGACCTTCGAGGAAGACAGCGTCTACGACCAGCGCGACGCCCAGGGCTTCATCAAGCTGAACGCGCTCCGCCTGCAGCTTCTGTCGCGCCGGAACAGCCGGAGCGGCAAATAACGAAACCATGAGCGTGAGGGCGTGTGGCTGATATCCTGACCATCATCGCCCCGGTATTCCTTCTGATGATACTGGGGTTCGGGCTTGGGAAGACCCGTCTGTTCCCGGACGGGTCCAGCGACGTCCTCATTGCTTTTGTCTGGTATGTGGCGATCCCGGCGCTCTTGTTCCGCTCGCTCGCCCCCAGGCACCTGCCGGATGCCAATGAAATCCTGCTGGTCGGCAGCTATTACGGCGCCATGTACACGGTCTATGCCCTGTCCATGCTGATCGCGCGGGTGGCGTTCGGCCTGAGCGCCGCCGAGCGCGGCATCTTTGCGCTTTCGAGCTGTTTCGCCAACCTCGGCTTCGTCGGCATCCCGATCATGCATGGCGCTTACGGTGATGAAGGCGTGCGGCTTCTGCTGATGCTGATGAGCTTCCATTCGCTGACGCTTCTGCCCGTCACCACTATTCTGGTCGAACGCGGCAAGGGCACGCTTGAAGGTGAGGACGGCGTCGCCAAGCGCGTGTTCCAAAGCATCCGCCATAACCCGATCATCATCGCGCTCATCACCGGCCTGAGTTGGTCGGCGCTCGGGCTGCCGTTCCCGCGCTGGTTCGACCGGTTGTTCGAGCTGCCATCCCTTGCGGCCTCTCCCGTCGGCCTGTTCGCGGCCGGCATGGCCCTCTCGCGCGTCAAGATCGCGGGTGACCTCACCCAGGCCGGCACGTCTGTTGTCATCAAGCTGGCCCTGTTGCCCGCCGCCGTGTTCTTGGTCACCCACTATCTGTTGGGCCTGCCCACCCTGTGGGTCGCGGTGGCGACGCTGGTGGGCGCAATGCCCGCCGGGATGATCCCCTACAGTTTCGCCACCCAGCACGGCATCGGCGCCCGACGGGCGGCCTCGACCATCCTCCTGTCGACCTCCCTGTCTGCGGTGACGATCAGCATCATCCTGCTCCTCCTGAAGTCACACCTGCCTCTATAGGACCCCGCGCATGAAACTCTATTATTCCGTCACCTCGCCCTATTCCCGCAAAGTCTATGTGCTCGCGCGCAAGCTGGGATTGGCAGAAAAGATCGAGCTGATCGTCGGCAGCTCCATGGACCCGGAGACCGACCTGCCGAACACCAACCCGCTCGGCAAGGTGCCCGCGCTGATCACAGACGCGGGCGCGGCAGTGTTCGACAGCCCGGTGATCGTCGAAACTCTGAACGACATGGCCGGGGTAAAGCGCGGGGATGACTATCTCGCCCAGCTGCAGCTTCAGGCGGTAGCCGACGGCATCATGGACGCCGCCGTCGCCATGGCGATGGAGACCCGCCGCCCGGACGCCGAGCCTTCAGCCTTCTGGATGGACCGCTGGACGCAGGCGATCCTGCGCGCGGTGAAATATCTGGAAGACCAAGGCACAGACGGCCTTGAGGGCTGGCACATGGGCAGCATCGCCACCGTGTGCGCGCTCGATTATGTCGGCTTCCGCCACGAAGGGCTCAATTGGCGCGCAGAAGCCCCCGCCCTTGCCGCCTGGTTCGACACCGCCAAAGGGGACGCCGACATCACCGCCACGGACCCACGCACGAACAGCTAATACCCTGTCATAAGCATAAAGAAAGGGCCGCCAATTGGCGGCCCTTTGTCGTTTCTGTCTCCGGCGCTTACTTAGCGGGGCGCTGTTCTTCGCGGATTTTCTTGAACTCGGTGCCGTCATTCCATGTCGGCCAGTCCCCGGAATCAACCAGCATACGGCCGGTCTGATAGTAGGCATTCAGGTCCTGAATGGCGCCCGAGAGGTCCCAATCGTCGTGATATTCATCCGACGGCTTGTGGTAATTGTGCGCGGTATAGTCTTCCGAGCGTTTCCGCACCCATTCACGACCATGTGCAACACTGTCGGCACCGGATTCCGGGTACAGCATCGGCACACCATGCTTCGAAAGCTCGAAATGGTCCGACCGGTAGAAGCCGCCTTTTTCCGGCTCCGGGTCCGGGTCGAGCACACGGCCCTGATTGGCCGCCGCCTTGCGGATATAGTCATCCAGATGGGAATTGCCGAGGCCGATGATGGTGATGTCCTTCGTCGGGCCATAGTTGTTGAGGCCGTCCATATTGAGGCCGCCCACGGTCTTGGCGAGCGGGAACAGCGGATGGTCGCCATAATAGGCCGAGCCCAGAAGCCCCTGCTCTTCGCCCGTCACCGACAGGAACAGCACCGAGCGCTTCGGCTTCACCTTGGCGTGGCCGAAAGCGCGGGCAAGTTCGATGAGCCCGGCGGAGCCTGAGGCGTTATCGAGCGCGCCATTATAGATATTGTCGCCTTCCATGGTAGGGTCGGTGCCCAGATGGTCCCAGTGGGCCATATAGACGAACACTTCATCCGGGTGTTCGGTGCCCTTCACATAGGCCGCGATATTGTGGGAGGTCACATGCTTGACCTCATTCTTGAAGCTCGTGGAAACCTTCAGGTCGCCCATCGGCACAGCCTTGAAGCCCGGCTTCTCAGCGGCAGCTTCAAGGGCGGCACGGTCGAGCCCGGCAGCCGCGAACAGCTTGTCGGCCGCGTCCGTGGTGATCCAGGCTTCGAAACCGGTAAAATGCGCGCCCTTGTCTTGCTGAACGGTCCGCATCTTCGGCCCGGTCCAGCTTGAATCCACCGTCGCCCACGGGTAAGCGGCGGGCTTGGTGCGGTGGATGATAATGGCACCCGCGGCGCCCTGGCGGGCGGCTTCGTCATACTTATAGTCCCAGCGGCCATAATAGGTCATGGCGTTGCCGCCAAAAAGCTTGGGGTCCTGGGTCGCATACCCGGGGTCGTTCACCAGCATGACCACCGTCTTGCCCTTCACGTCCACACCGGCATAGTCGTTCCAGCCGCGCTCCGGCGCGTTGATGCCATAACCAACGAACACGAGGTCGCTGTCCTTCACGGACATTTCCGGCACTTCGTGACGGGTCCAGACCACTTCATCGTGGCGGTATTTGAAGTCCAGGCTTTGACCGTTTCCTTCGATCTTCAGGTCCGGGTTCCCCAGCGCTTCGATGGAGACGAGCGGCACGTCCTGGGTGTAGCTGTCGCCGTTCGCGGGCAGAAGGCCGGCATCCTTGAACTGTTTGGTCATATAGGCGACGGTCAGCTTCTCGCCTTCGGTGCCGACACCGCGGCCGCCGAATTTGTCCGATGCCAGCGTCTTGATGCTTTCACCCAGCGCCTTGGCATTCATCTGATACGGTTTACTGGGGCCTTCGGCGCCATTGTTGCCACAGGCGGCAAGCGCCAGGGCCAGGCCCGAGGCCAATAAAAATTTCTTCATACTATTTTTCCCCTGCATAGAAGCGGGCAGAGTGGCGGCAAGGGAAGGGGCTTGTCAATGCCAGGGGGCGGGCGCACACAAACACGTGACCGCCCGGTCGGGAAACCTCACCCCATGAAGGCGCGCTTCAGGCCGTCCAGCACATATTGCGCGGCGAGGGCCGCGAGAATGACCCCGAGAAGACGGGTCAGGACCGCGTTCACCGTGGGGCCCAGAAGGTCCATCAGCTTGCCCGCGGTGAAGAAGACGATCAGCACGATCAGCATCACCACGCCCAAGGCGGCCATCACCGCGAGCTGCGCCGCGGTGTTATGCTCATAGCTTGTCATCAGAAGCATGATGGTGGCGATCGCCCCCGGCCCAGCCAGCAAAGGCAGGGCGACCGGGAAAACGGAAATATCCTCGAAATATTCGTCGAGCTTGTCGGCGGTTTCCTGTTTGCGTTCGGCGCGTTTCTCGAAAACCATCTCGAGCGCGATGATGAACAACATCAACCCGCCCGACACCCGAAGCGCGTTCATGGAAATCCCGAGCGAGTTGAGGAAGGGCTTCCCGACGGCGGCGAAGAAAACCAGGATCAGCGTGCCGATGATGGTACCGCGGATCGCCATCTTGCGCTTGTGCGCGACCGTGGTGCCCTGAGTGAGCCCGGCGAACACCGGCGCGATG
Source organism: Kordiimonas marina (assembly GCF_023006325.1). GTDB lineage: Bacteria > Pseudomonadota > Alphaproteobacteria > Sphingomonadales > Kordiimonadaceae > Kordiimonas > Kordiimonas marina. The sequence goes on along the minus strand of NZ_JAINDF010000002.1, from coordinate 54,547 downwards.
CCGATGGGGTCGACGATGACGAAAAGCGCCGTGAAAGCAGCGATGAAAGCGTCATACATCGAGTGTTCCCCCTTTTCTACCGGCCCCGGCCGGGCCTTCCGTACAGAGGCGCCCTAAAGCGCAGCCTTAAAGTGCATCCGGGTCAATATTGTTCTGACGGCAGGTGGCTGTCACGGTATTTCTGAGCAGCATGGCGATGGTCATCGGACCGACACCGCCCGGCACCGGCGTGATCGCGCTCGCGCGTTCCGCGGCGGCGGCATATTCCACATCACCCACCAGCTTGGTCTTGCCGTCTTCCTTCGGGATCCGGTTCATGCCGACATCGATGACGGTCGCGCCTTCCTTGACCCAGGCGCCCTTGATCAGTTCCGGCACGCCAACGGCGGCGACGACAATATCGGCCTGGGCCACTTCGGCGGCCAGGTCGCGCGTGCGGCTGTGGGCGATGGTGACGGTGCAGTTGGCATCCAAGAGCAGCTGCGCCATCGGCTTGCCGACGATGTTCGAGCGGCCGACCACCAGCGCCTTCATGCCGGTCATGTCACCGAGCGTGTCCTTGAGCATAAGCAAGCAGCCAAGCGGCGTGCAGGGCACCATGGCGCGGCCACCCGTGGCCAGGAGGCCGGAGTTGATGACATGGAAACCGTCCACGTCCTTCTCCGGCGCGATCGCAGCGATGATGGCGGATTCATTGATATGCTTGGGGAGCGGCAGCTGGACCAGAATGCCGTTCACCGCCGGGTCGGCATTGAGCGCCTCGACCTTGGCCAGAAGCTCGGCTTCCGTGGTCTCAGCGGGCAGTTCATAGTGCCAGCCGTTCATCCCTGCTTCGGCGGTCTGCTTCACCTTGTTGCGGACATAAATCTCGCTCGCCGGGTCTTTGCCGACAATCACGACGGCAAGGCCGGGCGTGACGCCGTGCTTGGCTTTGAGCGTTTCAACATCCGTGGCGACGGCGGCGCGGACCTTGGCCGAGAAGGCCTTTCCGTCGATGATTTTGGCAGTCATGGGCTGGGCTCTCCCTTGAGGTCTTGGCTGGCGAACTCTGCGGCTTCTAGCCTAGCGCCTCAAGGCGGGCCAGAAGCTCGGGCAACACTTCCCCCGGCTCCCCTGCGATCAGCAGCGTCTTCTGCCGGGATGTTTCCCCCGCTATAAGGCGGATGCCGGTTTTGGGCAACCGCAGTTTTTTGGCCAGCAGCTTTGCAAGTGCTGCATTGGCCTTGCCTTTTTCAGGCACCGCCGTCACCGAGACTTTGAGCCATGCCTTGCCATCGGCGTCAGCCTCGACCCTGCCAATGGCATCCTTCGAGGCCTTCGGGGTCAGGCGCACGCGCAGGAGAACGCCATCTTCGCGCGCGGAAAGGACGTCCTCAGAAGCCATGGAGATAGATGTTACGGATCAGGCTTTGGATAAAATAGATCACCAGAATCAACAGCATGGGTGACAGGTCGAAGCCGCCCATTGCCGGCACATGGCGCCGGATCGGCCTGAGCACAGGTTCGGTCACGGCATAGAGAAAACGGCCGACGGCCTGCACGAACGGCTGGTAACTGTTGACGATGCCGAAGTTGGTCAGCCAGCTCAGGATAATGCTGGCGAACAATATCCATAGATAGATGGACAGCGCCATGTAGGTTACGTCGAGAAGTGCATATACAATGGCCATATTCAGGTCCTCGCCAGCCGTGGATACCGTGCGTGCGGAATCCAAATTGTCACAATCCTTGCATGACATCTAGTGACTTATCGCCCCAAATGCAATTGGGCGGCAAATTTTGCCTGAAATTCCGAGTCGTTTGAAGTGACTCGGGTTTTTGGCTCGGAAATATTTGCCCACCCGGCAAAAAACTCGAGGCCGATAAGACGCGGAGAGACAGGAATATAGGCCATGGCCTTTTTTGGAACCGTCAGTTCGAGCAGCCTTTTAAGCACCCTTGGCGCTAGTAGCGGTGGGCTGTTTGGCACATCCAGCGGTAGCTCGATTGTCGGGATCGATTATTCGCTCATCTCCGCCTCAATAGATTCCCAGAATGCTCTCGCGGGTCTCTCGACCCTGTCGGCCGCAGACCGCGCCGCCTATAACTTCCGCGGCGCAAGTTCGAGCATCACGACGCCCTGGCAGCAGGATCAGGCCAACCAGTCGCCGCCGTCACTGAATGAGCAGGTCCGCAAGGCCCGGTCGCTCACCAAATTCATCGACCTCAATGACCCGACAGTGAAGTCGGTATCGAAAAACCCCGACAAACAGGCGACCTTCGCGCTTTACAAGGCCTTGTCGAATTTGCGCGTATTGGCGGAATATGCCTCCCAGAACGCCACGCCGACCACGTCGCTGGCACGGCTCGATACCCAGTTCCAGTCCGGGCTTAACGAAGTCCGCAATTATCTCTCCAACACACAGCTGGACAAGCTTGGCCTGTTCCTGGGGGATAAAGCCTATAAGGCAGATACGAGCATCCAGACCGGCCATAATGCCACCAGCTATGGCGGCAGCTTCATCACCAACGACCCAAATGCTGCCATCAGCGGCCTGACCGGCACTGAAGTCTTCAACGTCGCCATCACCAAAAGCGGCGTAACTGACAATATCACCGTCGACCTCAGCAAAATGACGGGCACCCTGTCGCTGAATAACATCAAGGACTATATCAACACTCAGATCTCGTCTCTGACCATCCTGGACGCCACGGGCAACCCGGTTCCGAAGGATCTGACCCGGTTCAGTGTTCACCGGAACACGACCACCGGCCAATATGGTTTGCAGGTAGACGGGGTTTCAACCGAACAAATCAGCCTGTCGGCAGCGTCATCGTCGCCAAGCCTTTATATTGCCTCCTCGGTTGCGCAGGTCAGCGGCACGGCGCCGGTTACCAGCCGCCTCACTGAAATCGGCAACCTTTCCGGCACCATGACGGTCGACCACACCACATCCTTTGCCGGTGTCGATATCGCAGGCAGTGCGATCAAGCAGGCCGTGGCCAACGACAAAACAGCCAATACTTCGATCGATCCGAAAATTGCCGCGCTCCGCGACAAAATGAAATCCGCCGCCCTGCTCGCCGTCACCGGCAGTTCGACCACGACAACAGCCACGGCCAATGCCGATGCGCTCAAGTCGATCACCGATATTACCAGCAAAAACAAAGTCACCGCCAATACCCAGGCCAGCAAGGTTGCGGTCGATAGCGAAGGCGGCGTTTATGTTGTCGGCAAATCGCAGGGCAGCTTCAACAACCAAATCAACACCGCCACCGGCAATGATGTGTTCCTGACCAAGTTTGACAACCAGGGCAATGTCATCTTCTCGCGTCTTCTGGGTGTTTCGGGCGACGCCAGCGCCTACGGCGTGACGGTGGACAGCAATGATAATGTCATCGTCACCGGCCAGACCGACAGTGCGCTTTCCACCAGCGACGTCATCGCCGGCAAGGATGCTTTCGTCACCAAATACACCAAGACCGGGGATGAGGTCTTCCGCTACCAGCTCGACACCGCCGGTGAAAGCGCAGGCACGTCTGTGACCGTGGACAGCAACAACGACATCTATGTCGGCGGCTATACCAAATCCGGCATCAGCGCGACCTCCGGCTTCTCAGGTGGGCAGGATGCCATGATCCTGAAGGTATCCGGCACCACAGGTAAATTGATAGATTCAAATGTGTTCGGCACGGCGGGCAACGATGTCATCAAAGGCATCCAGGTCGACAGCAACAACAACCTGGTGGTCGCGGCCGAACAAAGCGGCAATGCCAAGGTTTACCGGATCGACAGCACCAACCTCGCGAACCAGACCGCCAGCATCGACTTCGGGGCGCTCGGCAGCGGCGGGGCGATCCAGGGCCTCAGCATCGATAACGCCAACAACAGCGTCTATCTCGCCGGCACAACCACCAACGGCAGCCTCAATGCCGGGGGTACCGCCACAGTGAACGGCGCGGCAGCCGGTGGCTTCGACGGGTTTGTCAGCGGTGTAACCTTGAGCGGTACCACCGCCCTTACCGCCAATTTCACCACTTATCTTGGCACAGCCAGCACGGACCGCATCGCTGACGTTAAAGTCTCGGGCAACACCGTTTATGTGGCCGGGTCGACGTCAGGAACGTTCGCCGGGGAGGTCTCCCACGGTGCCACGGATGCTTTTGTCGCCCGGGTCGATGGCGCCACCGGAACCCTCGGCGATATCCAGCAATTTGGGGAGAGCCTTTCCCAGGAGACAAGCGGCGGCATTGCCTTCACCAACAAGGGCAACTCCGTTCTTTCGACCCTGGGCCTGCCCACTGGTTCCGTGATTGCATCCCAGACACTGAATATCCAAACACAGACATCCGCGCAGGTCGGTGACTATTTCTATTTCTCGCTCGGCGGCGGGATCAAGCACAAGATTACCCTGCAAGCCGGGGACGACCTGAGGGACATTTCCCGCAAGCTCAACATCGCGGGCTTTGGCAAGCTGAAAGCCTCGGTTGCGACCACAACCAGTGGCGACAAGCTGACGATCAGCACCCTGGCGACTGGCCAGTCCATCGACCTGATCGCTGGCGCGAATGGCCGCGACCTGCTGTCTCATCTCGGAATCCAGCCGGGTAAGCTGCTCAATAGTAATGAGGTATATGGCATCAAAACCGCTGCCCAGACAGCCGCGGCCAAGAAAGACCCATCCCTTAACATTGGCGGCGTGTTCGGCCTGGGCCTGGGCGGCGCAATCAATATCGGCGACAAGCCGACGGCCAAATATACGCTCAACCTTCTCGACAAGGCGATTTCGACCATCGAGCGCGCCTACCGGACGCTGGACTATAACCCGCTTGTCGATAAACTGAAGAACGGCACCAAAAACACCGGCGGCGGCCCGTCGCCCGAGCAGGCCAAGCAACTGGCGAACCTTCAGACCGGCCTGGCGCGCTTGACGGCGGGCAGTTCTTCATCGTCCTACAGCTTGTTTGCCTGACTGTTCTTGGCCAATCCAAGGCCAATGACACAACAAATCCGACCTTATTTTCCTGAATTTTAGCTAAGGGACGCCCTCTAGCAGGCTCCTTTTGGCAGGCTGAAAGTATATTTATGCGGTCCCCCCCGAAACAAAGGCCATGAAAAAACCCGTATCGAACCGATACGGGTTTTCCTCGCAGGGGGTAGGCGGGAACAGGTGCACGATTGGGGGTCGAGTAAATAAATTTACCCATTCCCGCACCCCTGCTCGAGAGGTACACCAATAGGTACAAGACCTGTGCCAGTTCCCATAAAAAATGAAACTTCATATAAAACAAATGGTTACAAAAAATACGCCTTTAACGCCGTTTTGAGACTCGTTGAATCTGTTGCAATATGCATCTTTTATAGCTGCATATTGCAATAATAATCGCAATATGCAGCAAGCTTGCCTGGTTGGAACCGCCAATTTGTTAGGGGACCGTTCATCCGGGCTATGCTAGGAAAAGGCACAAGCACCACGCTGGTCGACAAAGGATACTTGAAAATCATGCGCACCCTTCTGATCCTGCTCTGCCTAATGATGACGCCCTCTGCCGCCTGGGCCGGAGAAGGTGGCGCCGAGAAAGCGCCTGACTCGCAGACAGACGCCTTGCCCAAGATCGACATGACCCCTTTCAAGTTTTCCCTGATCAAGCGGGGAAGGGTCCGCGGCAAAGTCAGCGTCACCCTGACACTTGTGGTCAATAAGTCGGACGATATGAAATATATCCGCCTGCATCAGCCGCAGCTCAGGTCCGATTTCCTGACCGCGCTCACCATCCTCGCCAACCAGCAGATTGACCCCAACAGGCCGATTGACCCCGATATTATCTCCGCCTACCTCACGCCATACGCCGACTACCGTCTCGGAACGGGCAAGGTCACCGTCTATGTGAAGGAAGCCATGGTAACCCCCGAATAGGGGATTTTCCGGGTCAACACCCCCTCTAACTGTGGTTTATTTGATACACTGGGAGGGCACGCAACCATTGTCATAAAAATAGCATCATCCCTGCCTTGACCCCCAGCCGTTTCGACCTAACCCTTTATATCTGGGAAGGAAGATTAGCTGCTGTTAATTCCAGGGAGGGAAACATGCGTCATCATAGACTATTTAGAGCTACCGCTCTAACGACCGGCTGCCTTGGCCTACTTGCCACCAATGCAGCCTATGCCCAAGACAAGGCCGATACTTCGTCGAATATGCAAATCGAAGAAGTGGTGGTCACGGGTACCCACATCAAAGGGAAATCCCAATTTGACAGCCCATCACCGATTGCGGTGATCGGCGCAGACCAACTGAACAATATCGGTGCCAGTAACGTCGCCGATCTTGTTCAGACACTGACCATCAATACCGGGTCCCAGAACAACCCCGATGCCTTCACCCAGAACGGCACCACAGGGACCTCCAACTTCAACCTGCGTGGTTTGGGCGTGGCTTCCACGCTCGTGCTCCTCAATGGCCGCCGTCAGGTTGTCGGTGCCACCACCACCAACGACGGCATCGCCTTTGTCGACACCAGCTCGCTGGTGCCGCAGATCGCCGTGCAGCGTGTTGAAATCGTGAAAGACGGCGCCGCCGCCATTTACGGTACCGACGCCGTGGCTGGTGTGGTCAACTTCATCACCGACGACAGCTTCCAGGGCGTCCAGCTTTCGGGCAAGTGGCAGGGTGTGACCAACCAAGGCAGCCAGGACGACTATCTGGCTGAAGGTAAATTCGGTTTCGGCAATGACAACACCCATGTCATGGGTGCTTTCAGCTACTATAGCCGGACACCATTGACCACCGCGGAACGCCGCCTGAGCCAAACCAAGGACGACAGCTCCGTCCTCGGCAACCCGGGCGCCTACTATCTGCCGGGTGTTAATGCCTTCCTCGCAAGCCTCGGGGCTGGTGCGGCACCGGTGATCGACCCGACGGGTTGTGAATCCGCCGGCGGCCAGCGCAATGTCGGCCTGACGCTCTATCCGGGCTTCGACCTCGGCACCTGCGGCTTCGATTTCGGCAGCTACTATAACCTGGTACCGAAAGAGCACCGCACCCAGGCCTACCTGACTGTCAAACAGGATCTCGGTGACGGCCATACCCTGCGTCTTGAAGGCGGCTATGCCTACAATGACGCTATCCGGAACAACTCGCCGACGTTCCCGTATCTGCAACTCGCGAAAGCTGTCGTACCGGCTTACCATCCGGACTTCCCGGCCGCTTTCCTCAACTCGCCCTTCTGGGACCCGACGCACCCCTATGCCATCATGCTTGGCCGTGCGATCGGTAACGGCGGGACGGCGTCTCCGAACAAATTCTATTCGACCACCGCACGCTTCAATATCGACCTGACCGGTCCGCTCGGTGGCGACTGGACTTATGACGTCGCCTTCACCATGGCCGGCAACCATTACAACATCTTCACCAACGATGTTGTAACCGACCGCTTCCAGCGTGCCCTGATGGGTTACGGTGGTCGCAACTGTGATCGCAAGGCCGGCGTTCCGGGGCAGAATGGCTGCGAATTCTACAATCCGTTCGCAACCTCCTTCACCACGGCACCCAACAGCCAGAGCGTCATGGACTATATTATCGGTCGTCAGGAGATCCGCGGCATTTCGAAAACCCAGGTCTTCGATGCTGTAGCCTCCGGCACGGTCGGTCATACCGGTGCTGGCGATATCGGGCTTGCCATCGGGATGCAGGTCCGTGGTGAACAATGGAGCCGCGATTACGACAATTGCTCGAACCGCGACTGCTTTGCCTTCATCATCGGTAACCAGGACTTTGGCGACAACCGTACGGCTAAAGCCGTCTTCCTGGAAACCTCGGTTCCGCTGACCGAACAGCTAGATCTGTCGCTGGCAGCCCGCCATGAAAGCTATGGCGGCGGTATCGGCAGCACGACAAACCCGAAAGTGTCGCTGCTGTTCCACCCGAACGACAAGCTCTCGCTTCGCGGCAGCTATTCCACCAGCTTCCGGGCACCGAGCGTCTATCAGGTGTCGGGTACGGGCACGAGCCTGAACCAGGTTGTCGATCCGCTTGGCGGTACGGCCTTTGCTGCAATCCGCAGCTTCCTGCCGTCCACTGGCACGCGGGACCTGAAGCCGGAGAAAGGCCGCGCGCTCAACTTCGGTATCAGCTGGCAGCCGACCGATGGCCTTGACCTCAGCATCGACTATTGGAACTACACCTTCAAGGATGTGATCATTCAGGAAAACTACCAGTCGGTGGTGAATGATAACCCGACCGACCCGACCCGCGTTGTCCGCGCGTTCGGTACCTCGGGCAGCATCCTGATGGTCCTGGTCGACTATGTGAACGCGTCGAGCGTCAAGACCGATGGCTTCGACTTCTCGGCCAAATACCGCATGGCCGCCGGTAGCGGCACCTTCATGCCGTTTGTGGATGCGACCTATGTCAACAAGTATGACCTTGAAGACCCGCAGGCCGGTACGATCAGCGGTGCTGGCAACCGGAACTTCACCAACTTCGGCAGCCCGACCCCGCGCTGGCGGTCCAACTTCGGGGCGGCTTGGGTGAACGACGTTCACGACATCCGCTTCTACGTCCGTTACATGAGCGGCGTGACCGATGACCAGAACCCGGGTAGCCGTGTCGGCGCCATGACCACGGTCGATGCGCAATATACCCTGAACCTGGGTGGCCTGATGGAATCGCTTCAGGGCACCAGCCTGCAGGTCGGCGTGATCAACGCGTTCGACAAAGCCCCGCCGTATGTTTCGACCAACGGTGGCTTTGAATCGAAGCTGCATGACCCGCGTGGCCGTATGGCTTATGTGAAGCTGACCACCAGCTTCTAAGCCGGGTAAAAAAACGATCGGAAAGGGCGGCGCGAGCCGCCCTTTTTTTATGCCCCGACGCCATACGACACACCCCGACGCAGGACCCGACGCAGCATCACCAGAAACGCCAAACCCGCCCAAAAGGGACATTGGCGGCCCCCCGGCTCATCGATAGATTATTTTCACGAATATTTTTTCTCAGGCCTATCTTTCGCGCAAACCGAAACCAGCGATTCTCTGTGACGTTACGGAACTCTGGCCTCCGCGTTATAGTGTACCGATTTTTTACCAGCCATGGCTGTGGTTGGGGGGTAACACCTACCCGGCAAATCTTGAAAATAACCTTGTGATCCGCTTGACGTTTACGGAAAGAGGCGGGCAATATTCGGCTAAATCGCGACCCTGGCCTCTACCAGCCAAGCGCGATTTCAGGGAGCAAGGGAGGAAAGGTGAATCCGCGTCGGAAGACCATGGTCGGTTTTAGCGTCGTCCGGCAGGCATTCATCCCCCATCTGTTGACCCCCATGAAATAGTCAGACGTCCGGATAAGTCTGCGATGCTGCCCTATGTCAGTCCTGCCCGGGGATGAGCGACCGTTCATTCATGACAGGCGGCACCGATGCAGAATTTCCGGGGAGGGAAAAATGGGAAGGACCATCATGAAAAAGTACGGACAACAAGTTTGGCGTAACCGTCTGATGCTTGGAGCCGCCATGGCTACTGTCATGGGTGCCAGCGTATCGGTAATGGCGCAGGACACCCAGTCGACCAAAAAGGACAAGGCCGGTTTCGGCCTTGAAGAAATCGTCGTAACCGCACAGAAGCGGGAAGCAACCCTGCTTGAGACCCCGGTTGCCGTTTCAGCGCTCACCGGCGCGAGCATGGAGAAGGCGCAGATCCGCGACCTGACCGCCATGCAGACGCTGATGCCGAGCCTGGCTGTAACCCAGCGTGCTTCGGCCTCGAACACGTCCTTCTCGATCCGCGGTATCGGATCTTCCACCTTCAACTTCGGTATCGAGCCGGCTGTCGGCGTTTTCGTTGACGGCGTTTACCGCTCCCGGAACGGCGCCTCGGTCAACGACTTCCTCGGCATCCAGCGCGTGGAAGTGCTGCGGGGCCCGCAGTCGACCCTTTTCGGCAAGAACACCTCGGCTGGCGTGATCAACATCATTACCCAGGAACCGACCTACGAGCCGTTCGTCGAAGGCGAGTTCACCTATGGCAACTATAACGCCACCGTTGCCAAGGCGGCTGTGAACCTGCCGGCCATCGAAGACAAGCTGGCCTTCCGCCTCGACGCCAACCTCAACAAGCGCGACGGCATCTTCACCAACGATGACGGCCGCAAGCTGAATGAGCGCAACCGGTATGGCCTCCGCGGCCAGATGCTGTTCGAGCCGAACGACCGCACCAAGCTGCGCATTATCGCCGACTATAACAAGCTTGATGAAGAATGCTGCGCCGCCCCCTTCTATCTGGTGACCGACGCAACCCAACAGGTTCTGACCGTCATGGGGTCCAAGGTACAGGGCGCCCATCCGTTCAGCGGCAACACCCACATCAACGGCGCCGTCAAAGGCAATGTTGAAAACTGGGGGGTTTCCGGCCAGCTGGACCTGGACTTCGATACCTTCAGCGTCACCTCGATCACGGCTTACCGCGATTATAAGGAAAAGCAGAATATCGATGCCGACTTCTCGGACCTGCAGCTGAACAAGTACCGCACGCTCGACCAGTCCTACAACACCTTCACCCAGGAACTGCGCGTTACCTCCAAAACCTCGGGCCCGATCGACTGGATGGCCGGCGTTTACTATTACAAGCAGAACCTGAGCGCCAATAACTCCACGGTACAGGGCGCCGCCCTGCGGCCGTTCGCCGACCTCCTGACCGGCAACGCCATCACCAACCTGGAAGCCGGCCTTGGCCTGCCGTCCGGCACCTTCCTTGCTGATGGGTCCGGCCAGCTCAAGGGCCTCTTCAACCAGGACAACCAGTCCTATTCGGGCTTTGTCCAGCTTGACTGGCACCTCAATGACAAGCTGACCCTGACCGGCGGCCTGCGCTACACCAGTGAGAAAAAGTCGATGGTGTCGGATATCGTCATCAACGACCCGTTTGCCGCGCTCAACATGATCGACCTGTGGGCACCGGTCTTCGCCGGTGGCGTCCAGGCGCAACTGACCGCAGCCGGGTATCCGGCGGCTTACGTCCAGGCGGCCACCGCCCAGGCCTATGCCAACGCGGCAGCTGTGAAGACCGTTCAGTCCGGCGGCCCGCAAACCGATCCGCTGACGCCGACCTACAACCCGCTTCTGGGCCTGACGGCGCTGCAATTCTTCCCGCCGGCATCGAATGTTGACGACAGCTTCACCGACAATGAACTGTCCGGCAACCTCATCGCCAACTATGAGATGAGCGATCAGGTCACCATGTACGCAAGCTACAGCCGCGGCTTCAAAGCTGGCGGTTATGCGCTCGACAGTGCCGCTGTCCGCGTCGGCAGCTTCAAGTTCAACAAGGAAGTCACCACTTCCTACGAACTCGGCATGAAAGCCCGCCTGATGGACCGCCGGATGAGCCTGGACTTCGCGCTCTTCGATGAGAAGATCAAAGGCTTCCAGGAAAACATCTTCACCGGGTCGTCCTTCGTGCCCGGTAACGTGGACGCTGCGGTACAAGGCCTTGAATTCGACGGCAAGTTCCAGGCAACGCCTGAACTGCTGCTGACCGCCGGCTTCACCTGGCTGTGGAAAGCGGAATACCAGAACTACACCAACGGCCCGTGCCCGGCCTACAACACCGAAGGCTGTACCTTCGTTGCCAACGACCAGGGTGTGGTTCGTCCGGTTCAGGACCTCTCGGGCGTCCGCCTGTCGGAAGTTCCGAAATTCACCGGCAACGTCACGGCGACCTATTCCCAGCCGATCAATGACGATCTGGAATATTTCGTCCGCGGCGAGCTCTACTATAAAGGCGACCAGCGCCTGTCGGTCGCACAGGATGCCCGCCAGAAGCAGAATGCCTACGCCCTTGTCGGCGCAAGCTTCGGCCTCGGCCGTCAGGACCAGAACTGGAGCCTGCAACTGTGGGCCCGCAACCTCCTCAATGAACACTATGTGCTCGACACGTTCGATTCGACCATTCCGGGCGGCAGCCTGAATGCCTACATCGGCGACCCGCGCACCTACGGTGTTACGCTCCGGGTCAAATACTAAGACCCGCAGACAAGATCTGGAGAAGGGCGGCTTTGGCCGCCCTTTTTCTTTGGCTCCCGGAAACCCCGGTCACACAGCACCTGCACCCCCGAAGGTCGACATTATTACATATTTATGACAGCCTGTTGCTGAGGGCGGTCTGTTGGGCGATCGCCCATCAGAAATAGGGGGGAAGGCATGTCTATTGAGCCGCACAAGGTTGATGTAGACCTCAAGAAGGTGCAGAGCTTCCGGGCCGGGCTGGCGAAAGAGCATCAATCACTGACCAATCTCGGGATGGCGATCATCTTTCTGGTGCTCGTGCTTCTCTATGCGGCCTTCGCGCAGGGCAATGGCCACCTTGGGATGTTCGTGGTCGCCGCGGCGGTCGTCGGCGCCTATATGGCGATGAATATCGGTGCCAACGATGTCGCCAACAATATCGGACCGGCGGTCGGGTCGCGCGCCATGACCATGGTCGGCGCCCTGATCATTGCCGCCATTTTCGAGGCCAGTGGCGCCCTGATCGCGGGCGGTGACGTGGTCTCCACCATCCAGAAAGGCATCATCGACCCCAAAGGGGTGGAAGATAAGATGGTCTTCATCTGGGCCATGATGTCTGCGCTGCTGGCAGCCGCCCTGTGGCTCAATCTCGCCACCTGGTTCGGGGCACCGGTTTCCACCACCCATTCCATCGTCGGCGGTGTGGTCGGCGCCGGTATCGCGGCTGCCGGGGCGTCCAGCGTCGACTGGGTGAAGATGGGGGCGATTGTCGCAAGCTGGGTGATCTCACCCCTGATGGGCGGCCTGATCGCCGCCGGGTTCCTCCTCTTTATCAAGAAGATGATCCTGTTCAAGGAAGACAAGCTCGCCGCCTCACGCACCTGGGTGCCGGTGCTTGTCGCCATCATGACCGGCGCCTTCGCCATGTATCTGGTGATGAAGGGCCTTAAGCATATCTGGCACGCGGGTCCCGGGATGTTGTGGCTGATCGCCCTGGGAACGGCCGCCATCACCTGGGTCATCACCCGTCCGGTCATCGCCGGAGCCTGCCGTGGCCTTGAAAACCGCCGCAAGTCGGTCGCGACGCTATTCACCATTCCGCTCATCGGATCGGCAGCCTTGCTGTCCTTCGCCCACGGCGCCAACGATGTCGCCAACGCGGTCGGACCGCTGGCCGCTATCGTGACCGCCGCCACTGGCACCGTGGCAGGCACGGCCAAGATCGCCCTGCCCTTCTGGGTGATGGTCATCGGCGCGCTTGGTATCTCGATCGGCCTGATGCTATTCGGCCCGAAGCTGATCCGCACGGTCGGCGAGAAGATCACCAAGCTCAATCAGATGCGCGCCTTCTGCGTGGCCTTGTCCGCCGCGATCACGGTTATCGCAGCCAGCTGGCTGGGACTGCCCGTTTCCTCCACCCACATTGCCGTGGGCGGTGTTTTCGGGGTTGGCTTCCTGCGGGAATATCTGAGCAACAACAGCAATGGCAACACCAAGAAGCTGTCACCCAATGTGGCCCGCACGCGTGAACGGCGCCGCCTGGTCAGACGGCGCGAGCTTCTCACCATCGTGGCCGCCTGGGTGATAACCGTGCCGGTCTCGGCCCTGGTATCAGCCGCACTGTACCTGGCGCTGTACCACACGTTTGAAGGCTAGGCTGGACCGTCTTTTCAGGCCACCGTACGCCGACGGGAAATAACGAACGCGCCTGTGCCGCATACCCCCATGACCAGCATAAGCGGCACCGGGGACGTGGCATGGATGAGGCCAATGAGGCCGGATGACACGAACGCCGCCGAGAATTGCAACGACCCGGCCAGCGCGGACGCGGCACCCGCCCGTCCGCCTTCTTCCGCAAGCGCGCCGGCAAGGGCGTTCGGCATCACCATGCCAAGGGAGGCGACATAGGCGAACAGAAGCAGCGCCACGCCCACAAGCCCGAAATTGAAAATCGTCCCGGCAATCAGCCCCAGCCCCGCAAACAGGATCACCGAGAATGCGACCCGGAGGATGCGGTTGAAATCATGGTGCTTGAGAAGATAGCGGTTGAGCTGGCTGAAGCCGATGAGACCAACAGCGTTCAAGCCGAAAATCAGGCCGAAATGTTCGGGCGCAACGCCGAAATAATCGATCAGGACGTAAGGGCTGCCGGTAATATAGGCGAACATGCCCGCCTGAGCGCACGCCCCGGCAAGCGCATAGTGGCGGAAGCCTGGGTTCCTGAGGATATCCAAGTAGGTATGGAATACCTTGGTCAGCCGGACCGACCGGTTGGGTGCCTGTGTTTCCGGCAACAGGACCAACACGGCCACAAGGCATAGAAGCGCCGCCGCCATGATGAAATAAAACACCGAGGGCCAGCCGAAAAAGCGGCTGAGGATGCTCCCCGCGGCAGGCGCCAGGATCGGCGCAAGCCCCATCACCAGCATAAGCAGCGAGAAAAACCGCGCCGCCTCATGGTGATCGAACATGTCCCGCACCATCGCCCGGGCGATCACCGTGCCTGCGCAGATGCCCAACGCCTGCACAAAACGGAACCCGATGAAAGAACCGATATCCGGCGTCACCGCGCACAGGAAAGAAGCAAGCGCTGCCAGAAGCAGCCCACCCATCAGCGGCAGCTTGCGCCCGAACCGGTCGGACAATGGCCCAAAGAAAAGCTGGCCCGTGGCGATCCCGATAAAGAACAGCGTCAGCGACAGCTCCACATGCGACATATCGGTCTTGAGGTCCGCCGCAATCGCCGGGAACGTGGACAGGTACATGTCGACCGACAAGGGCGTAAGCGCGGTTACGCTGCCAAGGATAAGCACGACCCTGAGGGTCTGGTTTTTATGAGGCAGCATGGGCGAGGTTCCGGGCGTTGGCGATGGGCGGAAATGCGGATAGCTATTCTCCGCTTACCACGGCAGACACGCGTTCCTCAAGTCTCAGCCGGTTTTCGCCGTCCCGTAGAAGGTGGTGAGCACGTCATCAATGAGCGGGCGCCAGTTGGCCCATTCGTGGCCGTACGGCACCTCTTTGTAGGTGACATCATAGCCTTTCTTTACGAGCAGCTTATGGAAACGGCGCACGGCGCTGGTGTTGTCCTTCTTCTTGCCCACGCTCAGGAACATGCGCACGAGCTGGACAGGGTTGTTCTTATAAAGACCCATCAGAAGTTTCACATGCTTGTCGCTCGCGGGTGACTGCATGGCGATCTTGCCGAAGACGGACGGCACCATCAGGCCGAAGCAGCCGGCATTAAGCCCGCCAAACGATAGCCCCATGATCAGCCTATGGTCCCGGTTCGCAAGCGCGGCGAAATGCGCTTCGACCGTCGGCACCAATTCACCCGCGAAGAAGTTCGCATAGGCCTGATTGCACATGAACTGGTCGTTCCGTCGGTTCTCAGCGGGTTTGTCCGGGTTGCGGGCGTCGACAAACACAGCCATCACCGGGGTGATGACGTGGGATGCGATCATCCTGTCCAGGGTTTCTTTGAACCCACCGTCCTTCAGGTACCACTGGCCGTCGGTGACATAGACGGTGGGAAGCGGGGCCTTGGCGGCCACGCCTTCAGGCCGGTAGACCCGATATTGCAGCGCATAGCCGAGGATTTTGCTATCGATCCGGATATTGTCGCTGAGCACGCCGCCAGCCCACGCCGCTGGTGTAGTTACCAGGAGCAGAAGACAGATAAGAGCGGCTTTCAGGTGGCTCAGTGCGCTTCTTCCCAATCCTTACCGATACCGCAGTCTACGATAAGCGGGACCGTAAGCTCAAGCGCCGGGGCGCAGGCGTTGGCCATGGTCTCCCGGATCACGGGCACAGCCTTCTCGGCCAGGCCTTCGGGGGCTTCGAACACCAGTTCATCGTGCACCTGCAGAAGCATACGGACATCCGTGAGCCCCGCGTCTTCGAGCGCTGCGGGCATATGGATCATCGCGCGGCGGATGACATCCGCGGCCGTGCCCTGAATCGGCGCGTTGATCGCGGCGCGTTCGCCGAAGCCGCGCTTCATCGGGTTCTTGTCGGTGAGCGCCTTGATATGGCATTTGCGGCCAAAGAGCGTGCTGACGTAGCCCTTCTCCTTCGCGCCGTCGACCGTTTCGGTCATATAGTGGCGGATGCCGGGGAAGCGCTCGAAATAAGCGTCGATATAGCCCTGGGCGTCACCGCGGCTGATGCCAAGCTGACGCGCGAGCCCGAAGGCCGAAATGCCGTAGATGATGCCGAAGTTGATCGCCTTGGCCTGCCTGCGCACCATCGGGTCCATGCCTTCAACCGGCACGCCGAACACCTCGGACGCCGTCATGGCGTGAATGTCGGTGCCTTTCTCGAACGCTTCCTTGAGCGCGTCGATCCCGGCGATATGGGCGAGGATGCGAAGTTCGATCTGGCTATAGTCGGCCGCGATCAGCACATTGCCCTTCTCGGCGATGAAGGCCTTCCTGATCTTGCGGCCTTCTTCGGTCCGGATCGGGATATTCTGCAGGTTCGGGTCGTTGGAGGACAGCCGCCCCGTGGTGGTGGCCGCCAAGTGATAGCTCGTGTGCACCCGGCCCGTGCGGTCATTGACCTGGGCGACCAGCGCGTCCGTGTAGGTGCTTTTGAGCTTGGCGAACTGTCGAAACTGCAACACCTTCGCGGGCAGTTCGTGGCCTTCGTTCGCCAGCCCTTCCAGCACCTCGGCGTCGGTGGTCCAGGCGCCGGTTTTGGAGGATTTCTTGCCGCCCTTGAGGCCCATATCCTCAAACAGGATTTCGCCAAGCTGTTTGGGTGACGCCACATTGAACGGGCGGCCCGCCAGTTTCTGGATTTCCTCGTCCAGTTTCTGGATACCGGTCGCGAACTCATTCGACAGCCGGTTCAGCTCTGCCACATCCACCTTGATGCCCGCACGTTCCATCGCCGAGAGGACCGGCACCAGGGGACGCTCCAGCGTTTCATAAACGGTCGTCACCTGCTCAGGCGCCAGCCTTGGCTTCAGGATGCGGTAGAGCCGCCCGGTGATATCCGCGTCCTCGGCGGCATAGTCGGTGGCTTTATCGAGCGGGACCTGATCGAAGGTGATCTGCTTCTTGCCGGTGCCCGCTACGTCCTTGAACGGGATCGGCGTAATGTCCAGATGCAGGCTTGAAAGCTCATCCATGCCGTGGCCGTGCAGGCCCGCGTCGAGCGCATAGGACATCAGCATGGTGTCGTCGATCGGGTGAAGGTCGATGCCTTCGCGCGCGAGGATCGACATATCATATTTAAGGTTCTGACCGATCTTCAGGACCGCAGGGTCTTCAAGGAGCGGCTTCAGCGCGGCAAGGGCCTCAGCCTTATCGATCTGCTTGGGCTTTTCAGCGAGCAGGTCCCCGCCCATCACACCGTGGCCGACCGGGATATAGCAGGCCTTGCCGGGCTCGATGGAAAGCGACACGCCGACGAGGTCAGCCTTCGAGGTGTTGAGACCGGTGGTTTCGGTATCGACCGCCACCTGCCCCGCCTCGGTCGCTGCCTTTATCCAGCCCTTGAGCGCGTCCATGTCGGTCACGCACACATACTCGGTCTTCTCAACCGTCACGGCGTCGCTGACCGGGTCGGTGGCGGCGAGGTCATGGCCATAGTGATGGTTGACCTTGACCTTCAAGGAGCGGAACTGCTGCGCGTCCAGGAACGCCTGCAGGGGGCCGGCTTCCGGTTCATGCACCGTGAAGTCATCGAGCCCGACCTCAACCGGCGCATCCTTGGCGAGGCGCACCAGCTCGCGGCTGATGCGCGCCATCTCGGCATGTTCGATCAGGCTTTCGCGCCGCTTCGGCTGCTTGATCTCACCCGCGCGGGCAAGAAGCGTGTCGAGGTCGCCATATTCATTGATGAGCTGGGCCGCGGTCTTGATGCCGATCCCCGGCACACCGGGCACGTTATCGACACTGTCACCCGCCAGCGACTGAACATCGACCACCTTGTCCGGCGTCACGCCGAACTTGGCCTCCACGCCGTCATAACCGATGCGAACGTTCTTCATGCTGTCGAACAGCTCGGTATCGTCATCGATAAGCTGCATCAGGTCCTTGTCGGAACTGACGATCGTCACCTTCCAGCCGCGCTTGCGCGCCTCGGCCGCGTAGGTCGCGATCAGGTCATCGGCTTCATAGCCTTCAAGTTCGATCGACGGCACCCCGAAGGCGACCACAGCGTCACGAATCAGGCTGAACTGGGGGACGAGGTCCTCGGGCGCAGGCGGCCGATGGGCCTTATAGTCCGCATAAATATCATTACGGAAATTCTTGCGCGCGGCATCGAAGATCACCGCCAGGTGGGTCGGCTTTTCATTCTCGCCCAGGTCCTGCAACAGCTTGAACAGCATGTTGGAGAAACCGTACACCGCATTCACCGGCGTACCGTCCTTGCGCGTCATCGGCGGCAGGGCATGATAGGCCCGGAAGATGAAACCGGAACCGTCAACGAGATAGATGTGTTTTTGGCCGTCCGCTGGCTCAGACATGGGGATCCCCCTGTTTCGCCCGCGGTGCGCGGACCTATGCAACACCCCGGCTGGTCACATGGATCCCGCCGGGGTGCTAACCTGGTGTTACTTGCTTTTGGCTGCGGTCTTGTCCGACGGGCCGCCTTGCAAAATATACAGGCGGTCACAATATGGGCATTCGACCTTGCCTTCTTCGTCCATGGTCAGGAACACACGCGGGTGGCCGAGCGGGCCTTCGTCCCCGTCACAGGAAACTTTACGTGTGTCGACAATTTTGATTTCTGGTGCTTCAACGCTCATGGCACTAATCTCTGATACTGTTAGGATTGGACCCTATATAACGAAGGCAGGAAGAGCCGACAAGCGGTGAGACAGAACCGCACGAAGGCTCCTGACAAAAGCGGCGGCCGGTAACCAGTACGGAAGGAATGGCGTGTGAGTGAAAATGCAATTGAAATCAAAGGCTTGAAGAAGGTCTACAAGGGTCGGCACGGGTCCCCGGACAAGCTGGCACTCAAGGGCATCGACCTCAATATCCCGCAAGGGTCCATGTTCGGCCTTCTGGGCCCGAACGGCGCCGGGAAATCCACCACCATCAATATCCTCGCAGGCCTTGTGAATAAAACCGAGGGCAGCGCCAAAATCTGGGGCTTCGATATCGACGAAAACCCCAGGAACGCGCGCGCCAATATCGGCATCGTGCCGCAGGAACTGATGTTCGATGCCTTCTTCACCCCGCGTGAGATGCTCGAGGTGCAGGCCGGCATGTATGGCGTCCCGCCGGAGGAACGCCGCACCGAGGACCTCCTGAAGGCCGTGCATCTGCTGCCGCAGGCGGATGCCTATTCGCGCACCCTGTCAGGCGGCATGAAACGCCGCCTCTTGGTCGCCAAAGCCATGGTGCATAACCCGCCGATCCTGGTGCTGGATGAACCCACCGCCGGCGTCGATATCGAGCTTCGCCAGCAACTGTGGGACTATGTGCGCGAGCTTCATGCCCGCGGCACCACCATCGTGCTGACCACCCACTATCTCGAAGAAGCCGAGGAGCTTTGCGACACCATCGCCATCATCAACCATGGGGAACTGGTGGCGTGCGAGCCGACCAAGCAGCTTCTGAAGCGCGTGGATGAGAAGCAGGTGATCATCGAGCTCACCGAAAAACTGACCGCCGTCCCCGAAGCCCTGTCGGCGTTTTCGACCGAGCTCTTGGAAGACAACCGGCTTGCGGTTAAAATCAACCAGGCCAACGCCAACGTCGGCCAGGTTCTCGCCGCCGTGCAGGACGCCGGTCTCACGATCCTGGATATCTCCACGCAGGAGACCGACCTCGAAGATATCTTCCTGCAGCTCACCAGCAGCAAAAACAAGGATGGACAGGAAGCAGCATGAGACGCACCTATGATGTCGTCATCGTCGGCAGCGGCGCCGCAGGGCTGACCGCGGCCCTCAAGCTCGCGCCGCATATGCGCGTTGCGGTGCTGTCGAAAGGCGAAATGGCCGCGGGGTCAACCCGCTGGGCACAGGGCGGCATCGCCGCCGTGCTCGAGGCTACCGATTCGATCCAGTCCCACATCGACGACACGCTGATCGCGGGCGCCGGTCTCTGCCACGAAGACGCCGTGCGTTATGTGGTTGAACGCGGGCGTGAGGCGATCGAGAAGCTGATCAACCTCGGTGTCGAGTTCGACAAGGCCGACACCCGCCACGAAGACGGCTACGACTACCACCTGACCCGCGAAGGCGGCCACAGCCACCGGCGCATCATCCATGCCGCCGACGCCACCGGCCGCGCGGTGCAAAAAACCCTCAATGAGCAGGTGATGCATGAACCCAACATCGACGTCTATGAGAACCATATGGCGATCGACATCATTACCAACCGCCACCTGAAGAACAAGGCCGCCTATACCGACCAGGCGCACGGCGTTTACGTGCTCAATCTGGATAAGGGCCAGGTAGAGACCTTCTCCGCCCGCGCGACCATCCTGGCAACAGGCGGCGCGAGCCGGGTGTATCTCTATAGCTCGAACCCCGATGCCTCCACCGGTGACGGCATCGCCATGGCGTGGCGGGCGGGTTGCCGGGTCACCAACATGGAATTCAACCAGTTCCACCCGACGTGCCTTTATCACCCCGACGCCAAGACCTTCCTGATCACCGAAGCGATGCGCGGCGAGGGCGCGGTTCTACGCGGCAAGGACGGCAAACGCTTCATGCCCGGCTATGACAAACGCGAGGAACTTGCGCCGCGTGACATTGTCGCCCGCGCGATCGACAGCGAGATGAAACGCACGGGTCAGGACTGCGTCTATCTGGATATCACCCACAAGGATGCCGATTTCGTTATCTCCCACTTCCCGACCATCTACCGCCACTGCCTGACGCTCGGGATCGACATCACCAAGGATATGATTCCGGTGGTACCGGCGGCGCACTATACCTGCGGCGGCGTCGACGTGGACTTCTCAGCCCGCACCGGGCTCGACCGCCTCTATGCCGTCGGCGAATGCGCCCACACCGGCCTTCACGGCGCCAACCGCATGGCCTCCAACAGCCTGCTCGAGTGCCTGGTGACCGGCAATGCCGCCGCCGATGATATCCTCGCCCGGCTTGATGACATGATCGGCCCCGCCACCGCACGGGACTGGGATGAAAGCCAGGTCACCGATTCGGATGAGGAAGTTGTGGTCACCCACAACTGGAAGGAACTTCGCCGTTTCATGTGGGACTATGTCGGCATCGTCCGCACCGACAAGCGGCTGGCGCGTGCCAAACACCGCATCGACCTGCTCCAGAGCGAGATCCTGGAATATTACGGCAACTTCCGCGTGACCGCCGACCTTCTGGAACTGAGGAACCTCGTCACGGTCGCGGACCTGATCGTCCGCTCGGCGCAGATGCGCAAGGAATCACGCGGGCTCCATTATACCGCCGACTACCCGGAAACCGCGGAAGTCGCGCGCGACACCACGCTGATCCCGTTCGGGCGCGCAGTATCCGACCGCGTCGCCTGATCGCACCGGCCATCACCCAACCTAGCAGAAAAGGCCGCCCCGAATTGGAGCGGCCTTTTCTTCAAACAATATGCCGACAGGGGCTTAGCGCAGGGTCCAGCTCAGCGGCAGGACCAGCGACATTTCACTTTCGCCAGCAGGCAGCGCAGGCAGCGTAAGCCGCTTGAGCAGTTTCGGAATTTCCTGGTCGAGAACGTCTTTGCCGGTCGGCTGCAGGACTTCGCTCGACTTGATGGTGCCGTCGGCCGCAACCACGATCTTCACTTTCGCGGTGCCTTCGATCTCACGGACCTGGGCCGCACGCGGATAGCGCTGCTTCTTGGCAATTTCTTTTACGACGGAAATGCGCCAGGCTTTCATGTCAGCAGCACCGGCATAGGCGGTGCCCGCAAGCGAAACACTCAGAAGCGCAGCGGCGGTAAGGGTCTTGATAAAGGGGGCAATCGTCATGTCTTTGGCATCCAAAACAGGAGTTTAATTTATTGGCTCGCTCCTATATCCGGCAACCCCTTAACGAATAGTTACTTATAAGACCTAACCGTTAAATAAATGGCGGTATTCAGACAATTTTACCTAGTTCTCGTGCTTCGTTTCACTTTAGTTAGACAAGAAAAATGGCCGCCCCAAGGGACGGCCATTTTATACTCAAAACAAATAGGAAGGATACTCAGAACAAAAACTCTATAGAGACCCTATTTCAGGGCCCACGTCAGCGGCAGAACAAGTGCCATTTCCTTGGTGCCAGCCGGCAGGGCAGGCAGCGGGTTCAGATGCTCGATCAGCTTCGGAATCTCGCGGTCCAGAATGCTCTGGCCAGTCTCTTTCAGAATTTGGCTCGATGTGATGGTGCCATCAGCGGCAATGATCAGCTTCACTTTCGCGGAGCCTTCAATCTCACGGGCGACAGCCGCACGCGGGTAGCGTTGGTGTTTAGCCACGGACTTCATGACAGCATGGCGCCAGTCATCAAGCGGCGCGGCAGAAGCCGGTGCGGTAAAGGCCCCGAAAACAAAACCAGCGGCGATTACAGCCGCGAATAAAGCGTTAAATTTCTTCAACATCTTTCCCATCCATCGTCTTGGAATTTTTATTAACCCGATAGGCCCCGAAAATTTGCAAGGCCTACGAGTATCGTGCGCGGGTCCGATATATAAAGAGAGGGCGTTAACCCCGGGTAATCAATTGGATAAAATTTTAATGAACGATGAAATTTACCTGTAACAAATTGAAATATAATGGAAATTTCCATCCTTCCATAGCCTTCGCCTTCTTGGGACAGTGTCGCTGTCCTATTGCCCCGCATCCGGGGAACAGAGAATCAGCCTGGGGGCCTGTTGAAGGCTCTTGCATCATGGCAGGCTCGCGTGTAGTGTCCGCGGCGAACTTTACCGGCCATGCACCCGTAGCTCAGCTGGATAGAGCGCTGCCCTCCGAAGGCAGAGGCCAGAGGTTCGAATCCTCTCGGGTGCGCCATTTTTCCAAGAAAAACCATACACTTACATCACTGAAAGCCCAAGCCCTCGTCGGTTGCAGCGTCAGATAAGTGCATAGTAAGTGCATTCCCGCACCACACGCTCCCCCAAATCACTGATTGTGCATCATGAATAGAGTCTGACACTCTGAAAATGTTCTATATATGCACCTTTTTTGTTCTATTTTTTGTCTATATTCCTGTTTTGTACTATTATTGTTCTCGCTGGATGTGCCAAGGCCAGATTTCTTGAGCTAACAGGGCAATAACCTCGCGAACTCGCTGGCGCGGCACAGCCTGACAATCTCGTTGTTGAACTTGTTCATCTGAGAGGAGGATATATGGCAAGCTTTGCAAAGAAATTCCTATACGAACCCACCGTTGCCTTGGATACCAAGTTGGGGTTCGGCTTTGGTGTCGTAAGTACGCTGTTTTGGATGTTGGTTGCTCTGCTTTTTGCGGACGTGGGTCGGTCATTCATACAAGAGGGAATCCCTGTAGGGCAGGACATGCGGCATCCACCAATGTCGCTGCCTGCATTTACGTGGATATTGGCCGCTCTGTGCTTCGCCTACTACTACGGCCTACACCTCACCCGTGTTGCCAAGACAGACAAGCCGGTTCCGTGGACACCACTGCTTGATCAGAAGATACTGGCGATTTCAAAACCCAAGCTTGGCTGGTACTTCGCCATTCCCCAACACTATATTGACGACTTCCTGGACGATATGGAGAAAGACTGGCCTGAAGATAACTTCATTCATGTCCGGAACGTCTTCCTAAAGATATACAGGCGCGTACATGCCGATAGGTTGGATAGTCTGGACCGTTACGCTCTTGAAGCTCTCGAAAAAAGTCGGTTGGACACCCCGCACGCGGGCGAATTGGGTGATCGAGTATGCCGCAGCATCCGAGAAGGAGCTGGCGCCTTCTTTGACGCGAGCCGCAAAGTTCAGCCACGAAAATAAAAATCGACACCTGCATGCAACTGCATGCAGGTGCACCCTCCCCGTTCTCCACCATGACATACAATGCTTGCTAGTGATTCGCGCTGGCAGCGCATCGGGTCCGCTTTCGACCCCATAGGAAAATTGTATGTCTGATAAAGCTGAATATATATCCGCCCGAGAGGTTGCGAACCTGTTCGGTGTCAGTACCTCAACCGTCTATCGCTGGGAGCGCACCGGGCGCTTGCCAAGACCACTTCGGTTCTCAGGCGGCGTCGTTCGATGGCATCGGAAAGAGATCCACAACTGGCTTTCCAACGCCCCCGCGCGGCACGTATGAAGGAGGGCAACATGTCAAAACTTGTCACTCTTTCTATCCGCGTCACTCCGCAAGTTGATGATTGGTTGGCCGTCCTCGCGGACGGAAAAGGTCTGTCCAAAAGTGTGATTGCCCGAACGTTGCTGACGCAAATCGTGCTTCAGAAGATGTCGCATGGGGAGGATTATGACCATCAGCAGGCACTTCAACAAATCCTCTCTTCTGCGCGAGATCTACGAAAGTTCCTAGAAATGGCACTTTCGGAAATTTTCGGAAAGGACTTTCTGCTAGGAGTTAGGATTCGGGAGAGTCTCGAATGAGTAGGTACCACGAAACGCTGACCGTCCGGCTCACGGAAGACCAAAAATATAAGGTGCTGAAGGCCTCCGACCAAGCGGGTGTGAGCCCCGCTCAGTTTGGACGCAGTATGGTGGTCCGTGCTGCCGAGAATGAGCTACAAAGCAAGATTGAATATAGCCCCTTTCGGGCACTCACAATCATGGTAGCGACGGCATTTCGAGTTCAAGTCGCCACCGCCGAAAAGCTGCTGAAAGACCGGTTGGACGAAGGGGAGTTTAGCGAGCTCCTGGTCAAAGCACGTGACACGGCTTTGGATGATCTGAGAAAGCTTCGACTTGATGATGCGAAGATTCTCCATCGTCAGATCGATCAGCTCTTCGAGGTGATCGCCATCAAAATATAGCTCCAGGAGGGGTAGCGTCCGCGCTGCCCCTCGACTCATTTCTCAAATCATAAGTAAATGGCTAAGTGATTGATCCATTGGGTGAAAACTCAATGTTTTCAAAAGCGTATACTTCGTATTTTTCCAGTATTCAAACTTAAGATATTGATTTTAAAAGAGTATTTTAGAAAAGGGCACCTGCGTTCAGGTGTGTATGAAGAAAAGAGAAGTCATGACCCAATTGCCGAACCAATGACCGCCGGCAAAAATACCCTTGGGGCAGTCCCAGAACGGCCCTACCGCGGCCCTAACTAGCCTCCGCTCAAGCACACAGGCATTGCCATACATAGTGGCCAGAATGCCGTTCCAACTCGACCCCTGCCTCTGGTAGGTACCATACTCAAGCTGGCAATTCAGAACCGCATTGCAGCCGAGCTCCTTGGTCTGGCTGCTCAGCGCCCGAACCATGTTGCCCTGTTCCTCGCGCATAAGAGCCGCGAACGATCCGCTGAAAGGATCAGACGCTGTCACGTTGGTGATAACCACACCCTTCTGTTCGATCAACACATAGCCCTCTGGCGCTGATCCAAAAAAGACCGGCACACTCGGTACTATCGGCCCGACCCGCGCGAGCGATTTGATCGGTGCCGCATCTTTCTTTTTGCCGAACATAGTTATGCCTCCGCTGCTGTTTAAAGCCAGAATATTAGGTCCCAGGTTAACTTGCAGGTTCCGGCCTTTCAATCGAAATGTGACTCATAGTCTGTAGACCGATAGTCAACATCCAGAAATATTTGGCTCATGGATATTCGTCGGCAAGTGGGTATGAATGTAGCAAGGATTCGGCGGGAGCAAGGGCTTTCGCAGGAGGAGCTGGCATTTAGGTCTGGCCTGCACCGTACATACATTTCAGGCGTGGAGCGCGGCATCAGAAACCCCACGATTACCGTCATCCAGGAAATAGCATCTGCTTTGGTAGTAGATGTAGCAATCCTAGTCGCCAGTACGAAACAAAACTCAAAATATTCTGGAATTCGCTACTGAAATTGTCGCCTTCGATAAATAATTGGTCGAGCTGCTGATCAATTATTGTGGATCTAAGAAGCGCGTTATTTACATTAATGTATGTACCCGTCCTGTACAGGCGAAGGGACTCGTTTGCCATAAGCGATGGCTAAACTCATTCCTAGCTGGCTTTAAGAGCGCCCCACCTCCAACAACTTCTTCAAACAACACTTTTCGATTGAAACCGCCAGTTGTGAATTGCAGAGTAAAGATAATCACTTCATCGAGTTTATGAACGGAATCGAGCAATGCCAACTATTAGCGCCTCTCAAGAAAACGTTTCAAAAAAAGAGATCGTGATAGACCTCAAAGAACCTCAGGAGGTGCGGCGACTGGATGATGCAGAGTTCATCCAATGGGAAGCTCGAGCGGCGCTAGAAGAGCTGCTGACTGAACGGATTAAAACAGCAGTAGATGCAAATCAAAAAGCTGGGAACAAGTCACTCATTGACGACCGGCAACATAATGCCATCCTCATAAGCGGCCCGCGCGGTTCGGGCAAAACCACCTTCACCCTAAATGTTCTAGAAGCCCTTCGCATCGACGCAGGGCTAGGGATAGGAAAAGATAAAGGTTTGAATGGACTGGCCATTCTAGACCCAATTGATCCCACCTTAATTAGCAGTCGAGAAAACTTCCTGATTGTAATCGTCAGCCAAGTTTGTAAGCGCGTAGATGGCTTTATCAAGGGTGAAGCCCGGGACGACGCCCGCTACGAGGACTGGAAAAAGTATCAGCGGAGCCTCGCCAGGGGCCTAAAGCTGCTTGATGGCGTAGGCAGCCCGGCCCTCTATGGCACGGAATGGGACGATGACGTTTTCATCATGGAAACTGGGCTTGCAAACGCTTCCAACAGCATCGACCTGGAAAAGAGCTTCAACCAATTTCTGCAAAAAAGTCTTGAGCTGCTAGGAAAGACCATCTTCGTACTGTCCATCGACGATGTCGACACGGATTTTGCACGTGGCTGGCCTGTCCTGGAAACCCTACGCCGTTATGTCGCCACTCCTTTTCTTGTGCCAATTCTTTCGGGTGATCTCCGCCTTTACACAATGGCTGTTCGCAGCAGACAGTGGACTAATTTTAGCCAAAAGCAGCTTAAACATGACGGTCAGGTCAATGTGCTGGCCATGGTCAACCATCTGGAAGACCAATACTTGCAAAAAATCCTTAAGCCGGAAAATCGTATTGATCTTAAATCCGTAGCTGCGTTGCTGGACGACCGCGGGAAAGATCGGTCGGTGAAAGTTAAAATAAGCACCTCGGCCCAACCTGAACCGTTGCCTGCGTTAGTAGACGACATGCTGGCTAGCTTGACAGGTATCCGAAAGGGACGGGAGCTTCAATTGTTGCGTAGGGTAGTAGCGGAACAGCCGTTGCGCGCTTTTCTACAGCTTCTGCATGGGTATGCGGACAGTGAGCCAAACGGTTTGCGTGCCTTCGTGGCTCAAAGCCTGACAAGTATTTTTGTGGGCCCCCTCAACCGCATTGGTGTCGACCGCGCAAGCCTCTCGCTTGACGATCCCTCGTCGGTGGCCCGTCAGTTTGCTAGTATAATTGTGGCACGAGCAGACCATTTCCCGGATGGCCCATTTATGGCCAGCACGGGAGACGATGATGATATCCGGACAGCGCAGCTCGTGTTTATCTCAGCGCTTTATCTTTCCGGTGAAAAAGCGCGGGACCGAGGCCTGGGCGTCATGTTACGCATTGCCTCCCTTGCCACCATTCAAGAGGTCCACATCGGGGACGATTTCAAGGCTAGTGTAGATTTTTTCGGAGCCACTGGATTAAACAGTGCCAGCCATGTCGCCGAACGGCTTGTCAGCATTTTCCACGTCATGGGGCGCGACGTAAGCACGCCTAACCGATTCCGCCCCAGTCACCTCGCCATCCCACTCTACAGAGATAAAAGCAAAGGTACCGTAAACGAGTCAGTTCAATTGCTATACGGTAAGCGAGCGCCAAGCACCGTCATAACGAGCAACTATAAGAAACTCGGCTCTGACGCTTTGCTTAACTTGTCGGCCCAAAAAATGATGAAAAACTATCTCGATTTCCGACAAGGTTACGAATCAAACTGGCCTCTCTGTCTGACCCCTAGCAATCTTTATGATCGACTGGGCCCACTGGCGAAATTGCCGATCATGGAATTCATGATGAACAATGGTGAAAGTGCGTATGTCGCATCGCCATTACGCCTTATTGGCCTTATGGCGGAGCTATTGTCCCACTCTGCCCATACTTCAGACATCGCAAGACTGTTAGATGAGCACACTGAAAGACCTGCTATCGCAGGCTTTCAGGTAAAGGATGATCGTAGTTCTGCATCAATCGCATTGGATAGCCGCGCTCAGAACGATGACAACAATGATGATGGCGACGAGTCCGAGCTGAATTCAAAGGCCCAAGAATTTGGCAACGGAATCACAATCTTTGAGTCTCTAGTCAAACAGTTGTCCAAATGGCGAAATAGCGTTGATGCAATAGAGTTATCTGTGAGCCCCTTGCTATGGGGCAGGATTTGGACCCGGTATGTCGCAACCTCCCGAAACATTGTGGAGAGGATTCCAAACA
The DNA here is from genome assembly GCF_023006325.1 of Kordiimonas marina. GTDB lineage: Bacteria > Pseudomonadota > Alphaproteobacteria > Sphingomonadales > Kordiimonadaceae > Kordiimonas > Kordiimonas marina. The sequence continues at coordinate 26,030 of NZ_JAINDF010000002.1, read as the reverse complement.
GCCACTATTTTCTTGGCAATCTAATGCATCGACAGATCGTTGCATTCTTGCATGCCATACTTACCGAGGAAATGCTCGCCAATGACACAGAAGCATGGCCCAATGTGATCCGACGAAACCCCATCCAAACCGATCAACAATTTACTCAAAACTTGAGAATTTTCACTGCCCCCCGCCGAGGAAAAGGTTTGGATCACTCAAACTTACCACTCACCCAGCTAGTGCTAGGCTGTCCTCTGTGGTGGCCTTTCCTGAAATTCGATGCAGAGGCCGAGAAGCTGTATAAGAGTAAAAGCATCGCGCCGAATTATGATCCAGGCCAGTGGCAGTTTAAGTTGCTCGGGGCTGACAGCGAGGCTGCCAGCGTGGGTAAAGACGCCTCTCAAGTGGATCAATTAGGTCAAGGTATCTCTCTCGTCGACCTCCTAAATGCCGTCACTATCCAGGGAAAAACTATGCCTTCAGCTAAGACAAACTCGTCAAACAAACAAGCCAACCAGGAGGAGGAGGTTGTGGCCAAAGATGAGCAGAAACGGAAGCACGAGGTGGAAATTCAGACTGATTCCGAGACGGCCACAGATAGCTGACAGGTCATACCATGTTGTCAGATCCCCTCTACCCCCTGCACCCAATACTGAATAGTCAGGCCCTTCTAAACGCCTACCTATCTGGGGGCAGTACCGGTATTTTACCATCATGGGCAGATGCCAAACAGCAGGTCTATTTAGCCGAATGGCGACGACGTCCCGATTGGCCGGATCATCTTCATCGAAAATATCAAGACGCACTGTTGGGCTGCGGTGTAGGCAACCAAGGCGGGCCCGATGCTGGGCTAGGAAACGGCAACGCTGGCTCGTCCGCAGAGGGCCCACTGGCGGAGCATCTCTTTGCGCTGTTCGAACGCTTTCATGACCGATATTTGGAATGGCATGGTTTACGGCTGTGTGTGAAGAGAAAGCACTTTGCTGCTTGGCAGGGTGAGCTAGCCGAATTATCACCACTTCCCTTTATCGCATTTGGCCTATGGCGCCGATACGGTCGGTATCGAGATAGTTACGCGGAGCGAAAAGCCTATAGCCAACATCTCGAACCGTTCCGGCATAGCCTACTGATCGGACCGCACAGCCAGCTCCTAGAAAAACTGGGTAGGGAACGTGGGTATAATGATCCACACGTCCATCTGAATGGCACCACGGAAGCAGATGCGGTTTGGCTTCATGCCCTCGACCGCTATGGTGAGTTCTCGGCTGACCTGAAGCAGCAGTTCACCTCGGGGCCTGATCCCGACGCGCTAAAACTGAATGAGGTACAAATCGCGCGTGAGTTACTTTTGCAGATTGACGTCACCCTGACCCCAGAGCTCCTGCTGGAGCGGATCAGAATAGCACGCAGGCTCCGGCATGCCCTGTGTTTCTGGGCATATGGACATACCAAAAGCCCAGAGGCTTTACACGCTAACAAGGGTAACACTCAGCCAAATCTGCAAACCATCATCGCCGGAGGCTGGCCACAAGGGACGGAGCAACCGGTATGGCGTTACCATCCGCTCCGCACATTTGGCGCGGAGCCGCCAGGGGCAAGCCCGACCATGGCAGAGTTGGCAATGTATATACGGCTGTACGATATATTAGGGGATAGACGGCACACACTGCGCCCCCAGGTCGCGCGGGCCCTACACCTGTATCTTCTAATTCTCAACGGTACGTTCCTGCCAATCTGCGTACAAAAAATCGCCTACAAAGGCTTTGATCAATTTCAAAAATTCACCGTCAGCGGCGCGCGAAACAGTGTCGAAAATGGTTATGAAGCCCGGTTCCACCAAATCGGGCCAAAGGCCCATGCCGATGTCAGAATCTTCGAAGGCCGTTTTGCACCTAAAGCTGACCGGCAAAAACTGATTTCTCTGCTCTCAAAGATCATCAAGGGTTATCGCAGCTACCTGCTCGCCCTGGAAAATGGTGGCGCCGCAATGGGGCAGACGCCTGAGCCGTTGCCAAAAGACACCATCGAACTGTCTCAAAAAACACAGGGCCTGCAATTGCGCTTGACCGCGCACTTCATAAAAAAAAATGAACTTAGGACGAAGATGCCGGAACGGGAGCACCGGTTTGCGCGATTGCGAAATGATCTCGACAAGCAATGGCGTCATCTGGATTTCGCCAGACGCACATTTCCTGCCGCCCGCTACTTCATCAACAGCATAGATGCGGCCAGCAACGAGCTGCATACGCCGCCCGAGGTCTTTGCACCTCTATATAGATGCGCTCGAGAGGCCGGGCTTTCCTACGCAACGTATCATGTGGGAGAGGACTTCAACCACCTTGTATCAGGCATCAGAGCCGTCAAGGAAGCGATCGAATTTCTCGACTATCGGCCCGGAAACCGACTCGGTCACGCCACAGCAATCGGAATCGCTCCCCAGCTTTGGCTCGAACGCATGCCACAGACAATACACATGGAAAAAGGTGAATGGCTGGATAACCTGGTGTTCGCATGGTCGGTTCTACGAGCGGAACCTGAGTTCCATGGTGTAGTAGCAAAGGCAGAAGATGAAATAACACGACTAGTACAACAAATTTATGTGGGCCTGAAGGTTTCAGATAGTGAACTTTTGGGCTTAGTCCTAGCTGGCGCTGCGCCGTTACTGCATCAGGCTTGGCAATTGCGCCATCTTGATCCTCGCTATTTTGATGACAAAGGCCCACAGCTAGGTTCGATGAGCGCCCACGAACGAGCGTTGCACATCGACGCGAAAAAAGATGCGCCTATCGCCTATCAGGTCCGCCGGTTTTATGAAACGCCGCGCTGCGTAAAAACCAGCGGGGAGAAAACGCTGATTCAGAGTGACTTCTTCCCGGCGGCAGCGCTCGTCAAGATGCAGCAGGTGGTATTGCAAGAGGTATGTCGACGCAAGGTCGTCATCGAAACCATGTTATCCAGCAACGTAAGCATTTCCTTTTACAGAGGATATGGTGAGCACCATTTACGGCGCTGGCTCGGCCTTGATCCCACTTTCAAAGATGAGCCAAGACCAACCATCATTCTGGCCAGTGACGACCCAGGCATATTCGCGACGAATATTCGAAACGAATATGCTCACGCTCTGCGCTTGTTGCATAAGGCCTGTGATGTGAAAGTGGGAGACGCAGAGAAGACCTTGATTGACCTCATGAAAAATTCGGAAACATACAGCTTTCGGGAGGGCGGCACAGTTTGACTGCTGCTCCCCTACTAGGACCTATTCATCCTCACCCGCGAGCTCCGCGTTCACGCTGCGAAACTGCTCGAGCGCCGCTTCTAGGTTTTCGACAATCTCGGCAGCCAGCACATCGGGCTCGGGCAAATTCTCCAGGTCCTCAAGGCTGTCGTCCTTGAGCCAGAAGATATCGAGGTTGAGCTTGTCGCGCGCAATCAGCTCTTCATAGCTGAAACGGCGGAAACGCTCGGTTTCTTCACGTTTTCGGTAGCACTCAACAAAATCGTTGAAATCCTCATCCACCAAACGCTTGGTCTTCAGGGTCTTATGAACGTTGGTACGGTAATCATAGACCCACAGCTCCTTGGTCTGAGCCTCCCGCGCGGCCGGTCTCTTGTCGAAAAACAGCACGTTAGCCTTCACGCCGGGGCTGTACCAAATGCCGGTTGGCAGGCGCAGCAAGGTATGGAAGTTGAACCCCTCCAGCAATCTCTTGCGGATGCCTTCGCCCGCGCGTCCGGCTTCGAACAGCACGTTATCTGGCAGCACCACGCCGGCGCGGCCGCCCACCTCCATGATCGTCATGATATGCTGCAGGAAATTGAGCTGCTTGTTCGAGGTGGTGAACTTGAAATCCTCGCGCTCGTAATCCTCTTTCTCGGTGGTGATCGAACCGTCCTCACCGACGATCTTGAAGCTGGACTTCTTGCCGAACGGCGGGTTGGTGAGCACCACGTTGAAACGCTTGCCACTGTCCGCCGCCAGCGCATCGGCCTGCTGAACCGGGCTACCGCCATTGCCGATGCCGTGCAGATAGAGGTTCATCGCGCAGAGCCGGACCACCTCGTCCACAATGTCGGTGCCGGTGAAGGCTGAATGCCGCAATTGGTTGAGCTTGGCCCGATCCTGGCTTTGGCCCTTCATATGGTCGTAGGCCGCCAGCAGGAAACCACCGGTGCCGCAGGCGGGGTCGCATACGGTTTCGCCAATTTTAGGGTCGACACAGGCGACGATTGCTTCGATCACCGCGCGCGGAGTGAAATACTGGCCTGCACCGGATTTGACTTCCGAGGCGTTACGTTCCAGCAGACCTTCATAGATCTCGCCTTTCACGTCCACCTGAAGGCCGATCCAGGGGCCCTCGGTATCGATCAGGCTGACCACACGTTTCAGCTTGGCGGGATCGGAAAGCTTGTTCTGCGCCTTGCGGAAGATTGTCCCGATCAGGCCCTCTTCCTTGCCAAGCGCCTCAAGCGTATGGCGGTACTGCAGCTCAAGCGCGTCACCATCCTTTTTGATCAGTTGGCCCCAGTTCCATTTTGCAGGGATAGCCGAGGTTTCGCCCAGCAGCTCCTCACGTTCCTGATCCATTTTCAGGAACAGGAGATAGGTGATCTGTTCGACATAGTCGCCATAGGAAACGCCCTGGTCGCGCAGCACATGCGCGTAGTTCCAGACCTTGGAGACCAGTTGTTCGTTCGTCATTGTATCACCTCAGTTCGCCAGGTCTTCCAGGCGTTTAAGCAGCCACCGCGCTGTAATCACCACCACTTGCAGCCGGAAAGTGGCGTCAGGCAAATTTGATATTCCGGGATGAGCGCCATCGATATGCAGTAGCTTGGCAAGCCCAGGCAAAAAAGTCTGACCATTGCCGTCGCCAAATTCATGTTTGTCTCGTGACAGGAAGCCCTTTTCAGACAAGAGCTGTCGCTTTTGAAGCCCACCTGACCTCGACTGAGCATCTTCCGGATATAGCCCGTCGGCTATTGCATCCGTCAACGCCTCCAGGAAGGTTCGGCATTGGCTATTCGCTGCCTCAAAGTCACCTTGGGCAATATTGTCCCTAGCACTACTGAGATGCCGCCTGGCAACCTGAAGCCCAAATCGCTCCAGCAGCAGATCAACCTCACTGGCCGTTTCTGGGAGTTCGACGAAGGACGGCATTGCTACTGTCAAACCAGTTACTTTTATGTCTTGGCTGCCCCAGTTTTCCGTAACTTCTTTCTGAAGGCTGTAGCCATCAAGCGCCAGATAGCGTTCCAGCTTTTCCCATAGGGCGGCCGTCCTCTGGGTCCAGCCGATCTTCTCAACTGCTAACTGAACAAGTAGATGCGACACCGGGAGCCGACCCAAGTCCGTAGCGACCTCAAAATCAGGATTGGCAACCGCAAATTTCTTTAAAGCCAAAAGCGTTTTAGCGATAGACCCCTGGTCCCTCACTTCATCTGACAAGCCATATTCAAGTAATATGGTTTCAAGTTCCGCATTGGTACGAATTTCGTCCAGAATACAGCACGTGGTAACAATTGCTCCACTACCTATCGAGGGATAGTTTGCACTCATGTACTGGCCTTTCTAACGCTACGTTTTACCGCCTTGGGCGCAGATGCTTTAATGCGCGCCAGCAGCGCCGAGGCCGGCTCGTCCGCCGGGTCCTGTGGCACCAGTTTGCCAGCGAAGGCGTCCTTCAGGATCGACTGGCGCAAGGCGTTTGCTGCTCGTTCTTGGCGCACTAGCTCTGCCGCTAAAGACTCCTGACTTGTTAGAAGCCTTTTGATACGTTGTACAATTTCTCGTTGCTCAGGTAGCGGCGGCAAATCAAGCTTCACGTCCTTAATGTTTTGAAGATTCAAACCGGGCTTGCCGGCCCCGTAGGCATAGTCTTCGAGCTGCTTCCTGCCGCCGTAATCAGCGACCACAAACCAATATAGGAATTCAGGGTCAACCTGGTCCGTGCAACGGAAAAGCGCGACATGCTGGCTAACATAAGCCGTCCCAATGTCCTTTTCGACCAAAGCAGATTTTGTTACATTGGCGCCGGTGATCGTGATCAGAAGATCACCCACTTTCAGCCTAGTTCTGGTGCCCTCAGACTTTTGTGGTAGTGACACATAGGCGATGTCAGATAAATCAAGCCGGTCATATTTAATGTTCTGCGCTCTCACAAAGATATCACCGCGTTGCGAATAGTACTTGGCCCATCCGCGAGAGCCGGAGGTCAGGAATTCCGCCAGTTCACCTAAGGTAATCTTCCGCCATTCGGCAGCACCATTTTCCGCCCGCCAGTCGGCGGTGAGCTCGCCGGTGACGGCGGCCTTCAGCACCGATTGGCGATAGCGCACAAGCTGCTTCTGCACGGCCCGGAGCGTTTCCTCGCCCTTGTCCAGGTCGGCAAACAGGGTTTCGATCTTGTCAACAATGCGCCGCTGTTCGTTGATTGGGGGTAAGACGAATTCGAGCTCGCGAATTTGATTTAGGCGGATACCTTTGACTGTTGTGCCAGTACCCATCGCCTCTATTTTGGATGCCGCCGAGAGCAGCCATTGCTCCAAGAACGACTTATCTAGTGCCTCTTTAGGGAAAAGTGCCTTCAAGTCCTGGTTAATGGCAGTAGCCATCTTCGGCCGGACCACTTTCCCAAGCCCCATTCTAGTCGCAATTATGATGGTGTCCGCTGGAACAACTTTAGCACTGCTATCGGCAAGAGCGGCCTCGGTAATATTAAAACCTGTTTGAGACGGACGAGACACTTTCATGTCTTTGACCGTCATGAGAGGGATGGAGCCTTGAAAATACTCGGGAACGCTCTTGGAAGGAGTACCCCCACCGACTATGTCATCAAGCAACATGCCGAGAGGCACGGGCTCCCATCCTGGCGGCAATTCACACACCTCCGCACCCATCACGCCACCAGCGCCCTTTGCAGATCATTCAGCATATCGTTCAAGCCTGCCCCCAATATCTTACGCGCCGCCAGCACACCGCCACGGTCGGCAAGGCTCGGGGCCTCCTGAAAATCGCGCGGGCTGATTTCGGCGTTCGCAGCTATAAAGGAGGCGATGGCCCGAAGCCAGCTTTCTTGTTCCGCCGTATAGGCGCGCCCTGCCTTCTTTTCGCGCCCGAGCCACAGGTTGAAACGCTGTTCGACCACGGCGGCGAAGGGTTCCAGCATATCCACTTGGCCGAGGGCAAAGCGCACCAGGCTGACCACCTCCGTCAATTGGTCATCCACCGGCGCGCCGCGCACATGGGCGGCATCCAGCCGCTTGTAGGCCTGCCACACATTGGCGGTGGTCAGGTAACGCGGCGGATCGGTCAGGCGCTGCACCAGTTCGCGGATGGCGGCATAGGTCAGCCGCTGGCGGCCCTGCGGCTGGTTATAGAGGATCTGGAGGGCCGTCAGCTCATCGCGGTTTTCCTCAATGAAGTCCCGGAAGCTTTTCACCGTTTCCTCGGCGCGCTTCATGTCGAAGCCGGCGCCAATCACCGCGTCGGTGGTGATTTCATCTATCACGATGTCAGCCTTGGTCTTCAGGTCCTTCAAAAGCGCACGCACCGCCGGGCTGTCAAACGGTCGGCACGCAGCATCGACAAGATCCCGTGCTGCCTCTGCCCCGCCGGCTTCCGCCTGTTTGTCCGGGTCGATGGCGTCCAAAAGCGCATTAGCAAGGTCACGCGGGGCCAGGCCGTCCGTGATGTCACGCACCCAGGCCCGGTCTTCCTCCGTCAGCTTGCGATCCAGCATCGCCAGGCGCGCAGCGAGGGAGGACAGGGCGTCGTCGTCGCGCCGGCCCATGGCAACCTGTTCCATCAGCGCCTCGAAGCCGACACCATGCTTGCGTTCAAGCGGTTGGGATGCGTTCTTTTTGCTTTCGGACACACCGACGGCGTCGATCAGGATAAAGCGGGTCTTGGTTTTGGCGTCCGGCGTAACGGTCTTCAGGTCGGCGTCCGGGATGGTGCGCACGCCCCGGCCCTTCATCTGCTCATAATAGCCTTCCGACTTCACGTCGCGCATAAAGATCAGCACCTCCACCGGCTTGATGTCGGTGCCGGTGGCGATCATATCCACCGTCACGGCCACGCGCGGGAAGGGGTCGACCCGGAAAGCCTTGATCAATGCCTTGGGGTCTTCGCCGGTGTTGCGGTAGGTGATCTTCTTGGCGAACTCATTGCCTTCACCAAACACTTCGCGCACCGCATGGATGATTTCTTCGGCGTGATTGTCATCCTTGGCGAAGATCAGCGTCTTGGGCAGCCAGTCACCGGTACGGTCGGGGAACAATTCTGTGAATACCCGGTCCTTATAGACCTGCAGCACTGTGCGGATCTGGTTGGGGTTCACAACCGACCGGTCCAGCTCCTTCGCGGTATAGGCCAGGTCCTCGTCCAGCGTTTCATAGCGCATGCGGCGGGTGCGTTTGTCCCTGACCGGCACCTGGAACCCGGTATCGCCGGTTTCCACCATGCCGCCTTCTTCGGTCACGCGCGTGCGGATGCGGTAGATTTCATAACCGACATTGACCCCATCGGCGACCGAGCGGTCATAAGGATATTCAGCCACCAGATTCTTGTTGAAAAAGCCGAGCGTGTGTTTGGACGGCGTGGCGGTCAGCCCGATGATCGAGGCATCGAAATATTCCAGCACCTGCCGCCACAGGCCATAGATGGACCGATGGCATTCGTCGGTGACGATGAAATCGAAGGTCTCGATCGGCACGTCGGGATTGTAGGCCAGCGGCAAAGGCTCGGCTTCATCGGCCTGCCATTTCTCGAAGCTGGATGCTTCTTCGTCCTCCTCCGCCATTTCCTGCCCGCGCAGGATCGAATAAAGGCGCTGGATGGTAGTGATCACCACCTTGGCATCAGGGTCGATCCGCTGCGAATGCAGGTGCTGCACGATATAGGTATCGGTGAAGCGGTTGGCGGCGCCTGGCGGGTGAAAGGCCTGAAACTCCTTCAGTGTCTGGTCACCCAGATTGTTGCGGTCGACCAGGAACAGGATGCGCTTTGCCCCGGCCTCGCGGATCAGGCGATAGGAAAAGGAGCAGGCGGTAAAGGTTTTGCCGGCACCGGTCGCCAGCTGAATCAGCGCCCGCGGGCGATCATCGGCAAGCGAATGCTCCAGCCCTTCGATCGCTTCCACCTGACAGGCGCGCAACCCCGCCGGGTTAAGGGGCGGCATTGTGCGGAGCCGGCCGCGCAAGGTTTCCGGCTGGCGCAACCATTCATGCAATGTTTCGGGGCGGTGAAAGGCGAACAGGCGGCGCGACCGGGGCCGCGGGTCGCGCAGGTCACGGAAAAAGGTTTCCTCGCCCGTGCTTTCATAATCGAACACCAGCGTGTCATGCCAGCGCGCCAGATGCTCCGGCAAGCGGGCCATATATTTTTCGGCCTGCTCAGCAACACCGCTCAGCGTCACGCCGGCTTTTTTGGCTTCGATCACGCCTGCGGCCCGGCCGTCGATGAACAGCAGATAGTCGCAGAAACCGCCCGGCAGTGGAAATTCCCGCACCGCCACGCCTAGACCCGCCGACCGGCTGAATTGATCGCGATCCTGCAACAGCCAACCTGAATTGGTCAGCAGCTTATCGATTTCCTGCCGCGCGGCCTGCTCGGGGGTCAGCACATCAAATTCCTTGGCAACCTTCAGCCCAACAACCGTAAGCTGATGGTTCACAACGAATTTGTCCAGCCCCTATAGCGTCTTGGGAAACAGAACACATTGCGTCTCTAGCTAAAGAACGCCCATTGTTTCCCCCGCCCATGTCTTAGTTCTCTATGAGGCGTCTAAGTTGCTGAGGGACTAGGTTGAGCTGGTTTACGTCCAGCGTCCATATTTCAAGTGCGGCGCCGCCACCAGGAAGGTTGAATGAGGTCCGCAGCCCTGGCGCACCCTCCAACTTTTCATCATGAGGATACAGCAACACAAGCCGCCGAGGCTGATAACCTTCACTGTAGGCCAGCATTTGATAGACATCTGAAGAGGCAATGTTTGAAGCGATCGAACCGGAAAAAGACGAGGTCTGTATAACCTTCCATTTGGTATCGATGACCATGTCGCACCGCTCACCCTCCCAGACAGTTATATCAGGTATCATCTTGAAGGCGGGTAGGCCCTGAGCATCCCTAGCCAGGTACCTGTGCGGACTCTGGGTCTTTGCCCGGCGGCCAATAGTCGCCGCGACACTGTGGGCCAATTTCGCGACATACGCCTCAAACAACGTATTCATCTCAAAGAGCAGCGACATTCCGGCATAATTGCCAAACGATGTCGTCTGATAACAGGAGTCCAAAACAAGCTGTGCCAATTTCAGGGCATTTGAATAATGGAGAAAGCGGCGATCGAGTTCAATTGAACCTGGCCGGATGGCTCGTCTGTCCACTAAAGACACATCGGCAAAGGCATGCTCCAATTGAACCAGCAGCTTCTTATTTTCGAATGAACAGGCCAACCTCTTCAGCTTCACAAGAGCAAGTTTCAAGAACTGATTGATTGGTATGTCCTTGCTAAGCTCATCAAACTGGCAAGATACCCGGCTGGGATTAACAGCAAACTTTGTGAATTGCCTTGAAACATTCAAACTGCCGCGGAGCATGGCTAGGTCATCGGAGTACCCAATATAACCCGTGGCAAGACCCTGACGCACAAGCGCAGCCATCTCTCGAAGTAAAAAGCCGATAACACACTCTAGTAAGTCCGTGTTTTGGGCCGATAACGTAGTACCGGGCCCCTCGGCCACATCGAGGCCTGTCGTAACTATCAGCATATGCACCAGGTTTTTGCGCAAATCTCTTGCATCCTGGCCACCAATTTTGGGTAGTATTTCGAGCGCAAATTCTGATGTTTGAACAACACCTACGACCTGTTGGGCGGTCAAATGCGAATAGCCACATTGAAGGATATTGCGACCTTGCAAACCGGCTTGAGGGGCTATCTCTTCAACTAGTCTTTCCAAGACCTCTGAGTCGGCTCTCGACAGGCTATGCCCTGAAGACCGGTCGCTTATGGCAATCTTGTCCCACTCTTGTATAGAATAGTGCCTCATTGCTATTCAGCCGCACTTACCACCACATCCTGGACCTCCGGACTCATTTCATTCGAGATGAGGTCAAATAGCTTTTGAAATTTCTCCGGCGGTACTGAGCCATCCACTATCATTTCATACCGGTCTTGGGCGGCATCCTCATTGCCGAATGGAGATTTCAGTTTTGAACGTCTCATGAAAGTGCCGCCATCTCCCTCTTCTCCCAGCACGGCAAAGATTTTAGACCAGTCATCATAAAAATATTCCTGTAGTAGAGGTAGCACTTTGCCACGCATGACATCTGAGACCTCATCCAATGTCTTGCAGTCCATAAAATATGCGTGCCCAATCTGGTAGTCGCGGCCTAGCATATACTCAAGGCGAGCATTGAGCGTCGTCAACACTCCCTGCAAATCGACACCATCGATATTGTTCGAGAGCAGCGCGGGGTTAGGCATGAACTCTCTGAAATTGAACCGTCTGCGCAGTGCAGTATCGAGAAGTGCAATCGAGCGGTCCGCTGTATTCATTGTTCCCAGAAGATACAAATTTTTGGGGACCCCAAACGGGATTTTAGAATAGGGCAGGTTTGCAGTTAATGCGTTGAGCGTACCAAGCCTCTTGTCGTCCTCAATCAATGTAATTAGCTCACCAAAGACCTTGGAGATATTGGCACGGTTAATTTCATCCATAATCAGGACAAAATTATCCTTATTTTCTTGCTCAAGAACCCTGTGTGGGGTCACCAGCCGCTCAAAGGCGGCCTGATTCAGCTTTTCGCGCTTCATCTCTACCAACGTATATTGGGTGAAACGCGTGTCATAAATTTCTTCGACGGGCAGTCCCTCGTCATGCACCCAAATCCAGTCAACCTTGCGCCGATGATGAAACCCATCCTCTTCTCGCGCTACATATTCGTAGTCCCCTGCAACCACCCCGATAGCGCGAAAGGCCATATTGCCCTTCGAGACAACAACAAAATCGCCCACCTTCATTGTCAAGAATAGGTGGTTTATACAGACAATATTCGGATCGTTTCCTGACACTTCAGGGTTAAATTTCTCTCGCCAATATTCTTTGATGTCGGAAAAGCTTTTCGGCTTAACCTGAGACCAGTCCACATCTCCACCATAACCAAGCAGGATGTACCCATTCTCCATACATTCTTCAAAAAGATATGCATCTGCTGGATCATTGGCCTGACCAAGCGACATCTTGAAAATGCGTTGATTGGTTAGTTTGGGGGTGTCAATTTTGCCCAGAGTCGCACCAGCGGTTTTTGCGCGATCAGCGATCCGTTTGAAAATCCCATCTTCAGGCTTTAGAGAAAAGCCCCCCGAATTATTCGATTCCCCTTCGTCGCCTGCATGGGGTCGTAAACCCTGAACAAATTCTTCATAGGAGTAGGATTGATGAAAGGTAACAAAATCGATGCGCTTCTGGCTAACCAACTCTCGATACCGCGTCATCAACTCCGTGCGGTCCTCTGGCGCTTTGCCATCGCAAATTTCAACCGCTATACGGGCGAGATTAAACGTTTTCCCAGTACCTGGAGGCCCATATAGGATTTGGTTCAGCGGGTGCTCTGTCCCTAACTCTTGTACCTCCCTATCAGGAAGAACTTTTTCACCGATATGCCCAAACTGATCAAACCATTCCAGAAAACGATCTAATTCGGCAACCGTCCCGATCTTAACCACCCAAGCCTCGCCAGCCCCTACAAGGTTTGGAGCCAGTTCGGACGTGATGTTGAAGCGAGCTTTTGAATGAAGAACTTTTGGTTTCAGTTGAACTGCAAATTCTTGGGGCGGCTTGCGGCGAACAAACGCACAAATTCCACTTTTATACTGTTCTTGGCCAGGCGCCGAGAACGCAATATCTTCGCCATCGATAGTGACGCCCAGATGAGTACTACTTTTCCTAACCGGTTTCCTGTAGCGATCTTTCAATCGCTCGGTTAAGCGGTCTAATTCTAGCCCTGCGGGCACAACCTGCTGATTTCCCATAAGCCTCCCCATAGAACGACCATTTTACTGGCTAAAATTACGTTCAAGTTTGCATAATCTCTACGATAGGTTGCTTTGAATACATTCCGCAAGCCCAACCATGATCTAGCAGCCGGCATGGGAAGAAATTTTAGGCTCAACGGCTTTTAGGATTGGCATTCATCCAATTCTAGCTACCGCATCCGCCATTTTGTTGGGGGCCAAGTGGGCATACCTGAGTGTCATGCTGTAGTCGCTGTGCCCCAACAACTCCCTGATCGTATTGAGGTCTACCCCGGCCATCGCCAACTGCGAGGCGAAGTCATGGCGCATATCGTGCCAGCGAAAGGCCATGATATCGGCCTCATCCAACAGTCGTTCCCAACTGGAACTGACGTTATCGAACATGCCACCGCCCTTGCCCACGAAAATTAACTCCGCACCAGCGGCAGATTGCTTCCGCCAATCCGTCATAACGGCCAAGGCAACCGCGTTGAGCGGGACATGGCGGGTCCGCTTAGATTTCGCGTTGGTGCCCCTGACGGTCAGCAGCTTGTTTTTTAGGTCAATATCTGTCCGCCGGAGCGAGAAAAGCTCCCCGCGGCGCAGGCCCGTGTTCAAGGACAGCAGGATCATGGGCTTCAAATGGTCTGCAAACGTCACTTGTCTCAGGTCCGGCAGCAGGTCATAGCCTCGCTCCCGGCGCCAATGGTTGGCCGTGTCGCGCTCAGATCTCATCCGTTCTTCTCTGGCCTCCAGGGCTTCAAACAGCCGCTTTCGTTCCTGCTCATTCAGGAACCTGACCCGGCCGATCTTGTCCTCACGCGACTTCTTCAGCGCCTGAAGCGGGTTAGTTTCAATTAGTTTCCATTCCACAGCACGATTCAAAGCGGCCTTGACTGCGGAAATATCTCGATTGACCGTCGTATGCTTGACCCCGCCAGCCAAACGCTTGGTGCGCCACTTTTCCAGGTCGGAGAGCAGGATGTCGTCGAGCTTGTGGGCTAGGAGAAATGCGAACGTCGTTTTCAGCCGCTTGATCGTCGCCTCCCCCGAGGAAGTGTTTTCGATCAGCCACGGACCATAGTGCGCGTCCAGATATTCCTTGAAGGAAGACACCGCCTTGCGCCGCTTTCGCGCGGCAGCCGGGTCTTCTCCGTTTCTAGCCTCGGAAATAGCCGTGATCGCTGCTGTCCGCGCTTCCTCCACCGACAGATGACATGCCTTACCCAAGCTAATCCGGCGGCCTCTGCGAAATTCGCAGTAATAGCTTTTAGTGCCGCTGGGTTGGACACGCACGATCAACCCCTTAACCTGGGTGTCACGCACCTCGTAGGGTTTCGCCGCAGGCGCTAGCTGATCGACAACTTTGCGATTCAACCTTGAAAGCATGACCCTCTTTCCCCTGATAAGTGCATAGGCACAGGATCATCGTAAGTGACCTATAAGTGCAAATGGACGCCACTCCATGAAAACGCATGCTGCGCACCTCGTGACAACAAGTCAATTAATATACTGTTTTTATTTATATAATTTCACATCATGCACAGCATAGTAGTGCATGCAAAACGCCAAAAATATTTCTCCGAAGGCAGAGGCCAGAGGTTCGAATCCTCTCGGGTGCGCCATTTTTCCCTCTCCTGAAACCAGCTTGTCGTTTTAAAAGCTCGTCATAGACGCGTTAATTCCCCGACACTCGGATCGGGAATTAAGACAATAAAGGCGGAAGCGCAACGTCACGAGCTCACGTCAGGGACAGAGCGTGATGTTGATGATGGTCAGACCCAAATCTATTGCACAGGACCGCGTTATGGCTACCGGTGGCCATGGTGCCTCACAATCAAGCTAGCCAAATGATAGCCGTCATCTTGACTGTGTCGGCACATCGGAACGACTGGCTGTATTATGAAAGAGAAGTGCAATTGCTGTGATGACGAGCAAACTTCCTGGCACCCACTCAAAGCCAATGACTACGGGCCTGAGCAAGACCGTCGCCAACAACGAAATGCAAGGCACAAGATAATTATACGCTGTCACAGTACCTGGTGTGAGAGCCCCGGCTCCGCGCTGCAACAGCCAAAAGGTTGCACCGGTCGAACAGGCACCAAGGTAGGACAGAAGTAGCACGTCCCTTAATTCCAGACGGCTCAACAAAGCGAGCGGTTCCAAGAATAGCCCAGCGGCAGCGATCAGAAACGCCCCTGCGACCAAACTCCAGAACGCGCGCACAACAGAACTTGGCGATAGAATATGCCGCCCCAAGCCCCATTTCGATAGCACTGTGTATAGGGCGAGAGAGAAACACCCCAGGAAGAAGACGGCTTCGTCCCAACCAAACCGAATTTGCACATCACCACCATTATTTTGGGCAAGGGCCAAAACCACAGACCCGAAAGTTCCAAGCGCAAAGATCGCCAGAAGGCGGGGGGCCGGGGGCTCCACCCCCCATAGCCTGCCGAAAGCGTAGGCTAAAACAGGCACACTGACCGAAAGAGCCGCCATGGTAAGTCCAGTTACTCTGTGAGCGGCCCAGAACATTGCGCCAAAAAACGCGGCAAGACAAAGCCCCAGAATCGCATACAGAAGAATGCCCGACAGATGAGGTCGTCTATCCTTGCGGTGCCAGATCATTGGCAACATAGCAAGAGCCCCGATCATGAAACGCATGGCCGTCAGCAGCAGCGGCGGAAGTCCATGGCTTAAAAGGCCTACCGCCGGAAAGGATGTTCCGACGATCAACGCCCAAAGCAGCATGCCGATATGAGCATTGGTGGTGCTGTCGATTTTCATGGCTCTTCCTCTTTCAGAACGTTGCTGCGATTGCGTGCGACAGCGGTTTCAGACGGTTTCCAGAATTTGTGAGACCGGCAGCCTAGGCTTCTGCGGCCAATTTCCATCGCCTGAGGAACCAACGGCGACGAGAACGACGGGTATCTCATTGGCGGCAAGGCCGAACTCGGACATAACCGTCGACGGGTCAAATCCGACCATCGGACATGACACAAGCCCATAGGCTTCGGCCGCGAACATAAGAAAAGCGGCGCCAAGCGTTGCCGTGCGGATGGCTTCATCACGCTGACGTTGTGGATTGCCTCGAAAGTCTCGCTCCGCCGCCCTTGTCCAGGCAGCAGCCATTTCATGCGGCATGAAGCCCGCCTCGACACTGGGACGAAGGCGTTCCTCCAGGTCCATATGAGTGGGTAACTGGCCACAAACAATGACCGTAACCGCCGCCTCAGAAACTTTGGCTTGCCCATAGGAAGCAGCCTGAAGACGCGCTTTCGCGTCAGGAGACCTAACGGCAATGAAACGCCAATTCTGCAGATTGTAGGCCGATGGCGCGCATGTCGCGAGCCTGATCAGTTCCTCGACCTGATCATCGGACATGACCTTACCCGCATCGAAGTGGTTCGCCGAAATACGCGTTTCGAGTGCTGTGATGATTGGATTCTTCAATGGTTTCCCCTTCGACATCGGGCCTGTCCATTTTTCGGGCTAACAGGCCACCTTTGATGCGAAGGCTATTGATTTCCAGAAATTATGTAATACAAAATCAAGTACTAATACTAACAACCATGAGTGAACAATAAATATGGACCGGCTGCAGGCGATCCGGATATTCCGGCAAACAGTGGAGAAGGGGTCTTTCGCAGGAGCAGCCCGCGCATTAGGCCTTTCGCCTGCGGCCATCAGCAAAAATATCAGGGAGCTGGAAGCGGACCTGCAGGTACGACTGCTCAACCGCACCACACGCCGGATGAGCTTGACCGAAGCAGGCGCACGTTATTTCGAACAGATTACCCGTATTCTCGACGACCTTGCAGAAGCTGACCGGTCGCTCGGCCCCCTGCAGCGCAAGCCAAGTGGCCTTCTACGCGTGAGCGCGCCCCTGGCTTTTACTCTGACCCGCCTCTCGTACCCTATCGTGGCTTTCATGCGCCATTTCCCTGAGATAATGCTCGATCTGAAGCTGGAGGACCGAAAGGTTGACCTGGTCAAGGAAGGCATCGACCTCGCCATCCGTGGCAGTGACAACCTTGAGGATTCAAGCCTGGTCGCCCGCAAGCTGATGACTTTGCCCCACGTCGTCTGCGCCACACCCGACTATTTTGACCGCTTCGGCCGACCACAGAAACCGAAAGATTTACAGGCCCACAACTGCGTGCAGTTCACTCTTTCCGGCCATGCTCAAGAGTGGATTTTTGCACGAGATGGACAGACCGAGTGTGTACCCATCAGCGGCCGCTATAAGGTGACGACCAGTCTTGCGGTACGCGATGCACTGCTTGCCGGTTTTGGATTGAGCCTGATCCCCAAAATCTATGTGGACAGGGAAATCGCTGAAGGCCAGCTCGTGACGGTATTGAACGACTGGGCCTCCACCGAAACCTCAATTTACGCTGTTTACCCATCCCGCCAATATGTCCTGCCCAAAGTGCGTGCTTTCGTGGATTTCCTAGTCGATGAAACACGGGGAGAAAGATGAGAACCAAGATGGGTGCTCAACATGGCAAACAGCATTACTAGCCCCCGGAGAAACCACTCTACCGACCGCCCCCGACGATCTGCCCACCCAGACTTGTTTGTGCATAAAGCTGGAAATGTGTAGTCTGAAGCGGCGCTCAATGCCCTGAGCGCTTTGGGAAACAGACTATATGCCCATAAGCTTGAAAGAGATTTCCAGGTATTTCGCCCCCGTCGGCGCGATCATGCTCTTTACGGCCGCTCTTCTGTGGCTCGGCAAAGAAAATTTCCTCGTCTTCCATCTGCTCGCCGAACTCTTCCCGATCCTGATATCGCTCATGATGTTCGCCATCGCCTACAGCACGCGCGACCTGGGGGCGATCGGGTCTCTGCCGCTTATTGCCGTTGGCTATGTCTGGGTCGGCCTTCTCGATATGGCGCATGTCTTTACCTATAAAGGCATGAACCTGATAGCTGGCGCCGACGCCAATATGGCGACCCAGTTCTGGATAGCTGCACGGTTTCTCGAAGCTTGCATCCTGGCGGCTGTCCCCTGGTTCATCAGCCGCAAGCGCCCCTTCACGTCCCTCTATCTCAACCCGATCTTCCTTTTGAGCGCGATCGCCGCGCTGGCAACCGTGACCGCGATCGTAAAGGGCTATTTCCCGACCTGCTATATCCCCGGGGCTGGCCTGACCGCCTTCAAGGTCGTCACCGAATATATCGTGATCGTCATATGCCTGATCGCCGCCGCAGGCTTCATCACCATGCGCGCCCAATTCCGTAAAAGCGAATTTTCGCTCCTGATTCTCAGCGTTGCCTTGACCATCATCGCCGAATTTTGCTTCACGCAATATGTCAGCGTTTATGCGCTGTCGAACCAGCTGGGGCATATCTTCAAGATATATTCGTTTGCCTGCGTCTTTGCCGCCCTCATCCTGTCGAACATCAGGCACCCTTACGAACAGCTGCATCAAAGCAAGGACACGCTGGCAAAGGCCCTGACTGATGCCAAGAAAGCCAACCGGGCAAAGTCCGAATTTCTCGCCAGCATGAGCCATGAGCTCCGCACACCGCTCAATGCCGTTCTGGGCTATAACCAGCTGCTTCTGCTCGACCCGCAAAACAGCCTGTCGGAAAAGCAAAAGGAATATCTCGGCCATGTGGGCACCGCGGCCAATCACCTCCTCGAGCTGATCGTCGACCTGCTCGACCTCTCGAGAATTGAAGCCGACCGGGTTGTCATCTACCCGGAAAGCTTCCCGGCTGACCTGATCATCGACGAGACGGTCGCCCACGTCCGCCCCATGGCGGCTGGCAGGTCAGTGTCCATCGAGAAGGTGGCCGCCGATACCCCCGCACCACCGCAGCTTCACACCGACAAGACACGGTTCCGGCAGATTCTTTTGAACATCCTGACCAACGCCATCAAATATAATGTTGAAGGCGGCCGGGTTATCATTTCGCAAGAGCCGGCCGGTGAAGGCTACTGGCGGGTCAAGGTGACAGACACCGGCCCCGGTATCCCGCTTGAGCGCCAGACCGAGCTTTTCAAACTGTTCCACCGGGCGGTGGATAATGCCGAACATGCCGTTGACGGCCTCGGGATCGGCCTCGCCGTCTCCAAAAGCCTGGCTGAGCGTATGGGCGGCGATATCGATTTTGAGAGCGCGCCCGGGGAAGGCAGCTGCTTCTGGATCGATCTGCCGCTCGCGAGCAATAACAATGCCCTTGTCTGGACCGAATCGCTCTGTACGGGGATCGACCCCATCGACCGGGACCACCAGCTGATCTTCTCCATGGTCAACCGGGTTTCCCGGCACGACTGCCCGGATGAGGAACTATATAAGGTCCTGCAGGAGATGATTTCCTACACCGGCCACCATTTCAGGCGGGAAGAGGCCATCATGGAAGCCTGCGATTATCCGGACCAGGAAGACCACCAGCAGGCCCACCGTGCGCTGGAAACACAACTTAACGACCTTGCCAGAATGTATGACAAGA
The DNA here is from genome assembly GCF_023006325.1 of Kordiimonas marina. Taxonomy (GTDB): domain Bacteria; phylum Pseudomonadota; class Alphaproteobacteria; order Sphingomonadales; family Kordiimonadaceae; genus Kordiimonas; species Kordiimonas marina. The sequence continues at coordinate 6,573 of NZ_JAINDF010000002.1, read as the reverse complement.
CCGGAGACCGTCTGCATCTCTTGGCGCTGAAAAAATTCCTGAAGTCCTGGTGGGAGGAGCATATCCTGAAGGTCGACAAAACCCTGATCGACTATACCCGCGGCCGGGAGGCCGAGATCCGGAAAGCCCTTTCGGCCCAGGACCCCGCACCGCCCATGATGAAATAGGGCCGCACGCACGCCCGGGGCTGCCCCAAGGCCGGCGCCATCATTCGTAATGCAGCGCGACGATCGGGTCGAGGTTCGCGGCCTTCGAAGCCGGGACAATGCCGAACAGGATGCCGATGAGGCTTGAGAAGCCCAGGCTCAGGAGGATCGCCCATACCGGCACGACAATCTCCGGGATCGTCGGCACCAAGGCGCCCACCAGCGCGCCAAGGCCATAGCCGATGGCAATGCCGATCACGCCGCCAAGCAGGCACAGGATCACCGCCTCCGCCAGGAACTGGATAAGGATATCCGCCCGGGTGGCCCCCAGTGCCTTGCAGATGCCGATCTCCCGCGTGCGTTCGGTCACGCTGACCAGCATGATATTCATGATACCGATGCCGCCGACCACAAGCGAAATCCCGACAATCGCCGCGACCACATAGGTCATGGCATCGAGTATGCTTTCAAAACGCTCCTTGATCTGTTCGGATGTTTCGATGCGGAAGTCGTCCGTATCGCGTTTGCCGATATGGTGCCGCTTGCGCAACAACCGGCTGACCTGGTCATGCACCCGCGGGACCTCATCGACATTTTTGACCCGGATCATAAACTGCATATTCTCGGACGCCTTGTCCCGGAGGAGCGCCACGGCGGTCTGGAACGGCATGATCAGCATATTATCCTGGCTGAAACCGAGCGTGCTGTCCTGCTGCTCCATCTCGCCGACCACCTTGTACCATTGGCCGTTGAATTCGACATATTCACCCGCAGGGTCGGCCGGCAGCTTGAGGTCCTTGCGGATATCGGCACCAAGCACCACCACCCGGCGGCGGTAGGTGTCATCGCTCGGGATCAGGAAGCGGCCCTTCTGGGGGTAGAAATTGTTGAGCTCATCATAGCCCGCGACGGTGCCGATATAATATTGCAGGCTCGTCTGCTCGCCCTTGTAGCGGAGCTGGCCGGGCGCCTGGAACACCACCGGGATGATCATGTCGATGCCGTCAACCGCGCGGGATATGGCTTCATAGTCGGAGATCGTGAGCCGCGCGCGCTTGCCGACAATACGTTCCTTGAACGGCACATAGGGTTTGATGAGCAGCGTGTTGCTGCCCATGTTTTCGAACTGTTTGGTGATACTGTCGGTGAAACCCTGCATCACCGACACCACGGTGATCACCGACGCAACCCCGACGATGATGCCAAGCGTGGTGAGGATGCTGCGCAGCAAATTGGCCTTGAGCGCAGAAAGCGCGAGCGCGAGGCTTTCAAGGTAGCGGTTCATGCGGCCCCTCCCTTACTGCCCGTGTCGCCAACAATCCGACCGTCGGAGATGGTGATAACGCGGCGGCAATGGTCGGCGATTTCCGGTTCATGCGTGACGATAATGATCGTCTGCCCGCTCTCAATCAGCTTATCGAAAAGCGCCATGATCTCTGCCGTGGTCGACGAATCCAGGTTACCGGTCGGCTCATCCGCCAGGATGATCGCCGGATTGGTCACCAGCGCCCGGGCGATGGCAACACGCTGACGCTGGCCACCCGAAAGCTGGTTCGGCAAATGGCCTTCCCGCTTTTCAAGCCCCACCTGTTTGAGCGCCGCCATGGCGCGCTCCCGCCGCTCATGCCGGGACATGCCCGCATAGATAAGCGGTTGGATGACATTCTGGAGCGCGGTCGCCCGCGGCAGCAGGTTGAAGCTTTGGAAGATGAAGCCGATTTCCTTGTTGCGGACAGCGGACAGTTCGCTGTCGCTGAGGCCCTCGACCTCGGTGTCGTTGAGCCGGTACAGACCGCCCGAAGGCCGGTCGAGACAGCCAAGGATGTTCATCAGGGTCGACTTGCCGGAGCCCGAGGCGCCGATGACCGCAACATACTCATTCCGGAAGATGGACAGGTCGACGCCATCGAGCGCGCGAATGGTCTCATCGCCCATCTGGTAATGCCGGGAGACGCCCTCAAGCCTGATGATTTCGGCTGTCATTCGGCTCTCACTTCTACGGCGCTATCATCCTCGCCCTCGGCCTTCTTTGCTTCTTCCGGCTTCACGCTCTCGCCGTCATGCAGTGCCTTGAGTTTGCGGTAGGGGCCGGTCACCACCTTTTCCCCCGCCTTGAGGCCGCTTTTCACTTCCATCAGCGTATCTGTCTGGATACCGGGGGTGATCACCTGCTTCTTGGCGATACCGTCCTTAACGGTGAAGACATAGGATTTGGCGGCGGCGGCGTCATCCGCCTTTTCTTCCAAAACCGCTTCGACCGGCACGGTCATCGCGTTTTCCACCACCTTGGTGAAAATCTCGGCCCGGCAATTGATGGCGAGCCGCTTGAAGCTTGTGCCGCCGGTATCGACCAGCAGTTTGACAAGGAAGCTGTTCCGCTTGCTCGCATCTTCCCGCGCGGTGGTGGCGATGCTGACGACCTTGCCGTCATAGGCCTTGCCGGGTGCCGATGCCATGGTGATCTTGGCGTTTTGGCCAAGTGCTACGGGCAGGATATCCGCCTCTTCGACCTCAACCTCCGCCATGACGGCCGACGGGTCGCTCACATCCATGAGGCTGGAGCCGATGATGTTGGTTGTCCCCGCAACCACGGTTTCGCCGACCTTGACATTGAGCGCGGTGACAATGCCGTCAATCGGTGACTTGATCACGGTTTTATGGAGACGGTCATCCGCGCTTGAAAGCGTCGCCTTCGCCTGCTGCAGGTCCTGGCGCCGCGCTTCCAGGTCGAGCTTCGCCATCTCGGTATCACGGCTGGCCTGTTCGTAGGCCTGCTCGTTCACATGGCCATCCTCAAACAGGGCCTTCTGGCGCTTGAGCTCCCGCTGCAGCTGCTTGAGATAGACTTCCTGACGTTCGATGCCGATGGTGCGGGTTTCCACCAGCGCTTTCGCCTGGGCGACATCCGCCTCGAAAAGCTCGGGGCTGATGATCGCAAGGGTATCCCCCGCTTTCACATGGTCGCCTTCCTCGACGAAAATCTTGGTGATGCGGCCGGTGACCTCGGTCCTCAGCTTGATGTTTTCACGGAAGTTCACCTTGCCGGACGCCATGACCGAGGCCGCGACACGGCCCTTCGACACAGCTTCCATCCGGACGGCGACAGCTTCCCCGCCATGGCGCTTGGCAACCACCGCCATCACGACGATACCGATGATGATGGCGGCAAAAATCAGGATTTTACGCATCGACCTACCCGAACGCCGAGATAGCCATGACCCCAAAAACTACAATGTAAGGGGCTGCTGCAATGATGAGCGATCTCACAAACGTACGGTTCGTCCACACCTGAAGACCAACGGCCATGAGGGCAATCGACCAAAGCGTGAAAGGGGTAAGACTATCCATCAACGTTGCCCCAGGTTGACCGATCGGAATATGAGTGAAAAGAGCATTCACGCTGAAAAACTGCAGGTCGTTTGGAGAAACCATCTGCGGGTTTGCCGCGAGTGCAAAATTGACCATAACCGCGATCGAGGCAAGAACTGCAGGCATCGTTGACCAGATCACAAGCTTGAACCAAGCACCATATTTCCTGTCATCCGGGCTCGATGTCTTCGCCACCAGGAACAAATACAGTGCTAAGATCGCCAACATGATTAGGATCATAATAGTCGGAAGTACACTCCCCTGTATCATCAAGATGGTACGAGTCACGTGCGCGCGGGCATCATCCGGGATGTCCGGTTTCACAGCCAAGATCACATGGTCGAAATACCAACCAACATCGATAGTAGAGAAATAATAGACCTGCATCAGTAGCGCCGCGCCAAGCACCAAAAAGAGCGGCAGAAGCGTCCAGCCCTTCTGGCCGTCGGCCGCGCGGAAAACCTTTTTCGGATCAACGAAAATATCGGCGAGCGCCGACACAACAGAAGCAGACTTATCCATAATATCCCCCCGGATAATTTATTAGCCCGACGTGGGCCGGGTAATAGATGATGTGAGATACTAAACTAGAAACTCGACGGGCACCGACTAATCTTTGGGTTAGCAACAGGAGAGTTCAAAGACAGATTCGTCCCTGATTAAAGACATAGGGACGACACCCTGCCAGTACAACCCTGAGGTGGTGGAAAGGAAGGTCCCCGCGCAAAACTTACGCGGCGTGCCCAAACGTGTTCAAAGGACTTGCGGAAACCCGTTCCTTATAAACCGACCAGGAAAGGCAAGAGAAAGCATCGTCATATGGCATGTCTTCTTCCGGGACCAGGCTCCAGAAAATATCGCCGCACCGGTTCGCTGGGAATAGAAGGTGGGCGATACGGTCTTCCAGCAATCTGCCGTCTTCAACCTTGTCGAAGAAATCCCAGGCGATCAGGTCACCACGGCGCAAACCGTCGCTCATTTCCCCCGGACCAGCCTGGTCCTCGACAAAATCGGCCAGGCCCTTGAGGCCATCCAGGTCCGACACCAGGCACACCCGGCTTTTGCCACTGTCATCACGCAACAGATAGCCGCCGGACCGGCTGTGATAATAATATTCGCGGAAGGGGAACTGGCTGTGAATTTCAGCCATGAGTTCGGATAGCTGGCCCCCGTCCGGACCGGCATTCGCGGCCCCGAGCGCAACCCTGAACGGCGCCAGCCGTTCCGCAAAATAGGCGCGGTGCAGCGCCTCGATCATCGCCTTGATCTTGATAAGGGCCTGGGGGTCCCTTTTCGACACGAAGCGGTCCATGACGCCACTGTTGAAGGCCTCGATCGTCTGGTCGGCATCTTCCATCTGCCCGGTCAGCAGGATGGTCTTGATCCCGGTATTCTTGAGGGCCTTACAGAAATCAAGACCCCGCATCCCCGGCATGACCTCATCGACCACGGCCACCGAAATGATGCGGTACCTGTCATCATAAACGGCCAGGTCATGCAGCCTTGACGACTTTAGAAGCACCATCTGGTCGCCGATCGCGGTGCCCGCGCCCTCGGCCAGATAACCGTGGTCCGCAAACAGGTTGAAGGCGTTATCGGCAAACGCACAGGCGCCATCGACACATTCGAGCGCCTTCATCGGTGAGGAATAACCGAGGACGGCGTGCTTATCCCCCAGGACCACCCTGAGGGACCGCACGAAATCCTCATCATCATCCAGAAGGAGCGTGCTGCAGGGATGATAAAACGGTATTTCCGGATCAAAAGGGTTGGTCGTACACATAAATCCCGGCCTCTTTCTAAAAATGCACCCTGTGTCTGTTTAGTCTGGCCAATGGGTGTAGATTTCTTGCTATAATTGAACTCTATGATTTCCGATTGTACAGCGCTTTGTAAAGTGGAAATCTTAGGAACATGCTGTTCCGGCTTAACGTTACGTTTTTTACCGACCGTATCCGTCTCTCCGGTAGGCATAATTCGCGAACAGCAACAGAAGAACGCTGCAAAAATAGGATGCCGCAGTTTATGGCCGGGCCCAAAACCGATCCGAATATGGCGATGCCCTCACCAGGCGAATCAGAGCTTCAGCCCAATACCAGGGAAGAAGCCGCCCGGCTGTTGCACGACCTGAGCACCCCGCTCCTGACCTTGCGGGCGGTCGCCACACGTATTCCTGACGAAGGTAGCACGGCAGGTCTTCAACAAGAAATAGACACCCTGTTGAACCGGATCAGCGACCGGCTCGACAGTTTCTGGCAACAAACCAGCGGCAGCCCCGCCCGGCGCAGTACAGCCGACACCCCCTTGAAGGACGCCCGCGCAAGCCAGGTGCCCTTGCATATCTTGCTCGTGGATGACGATGATATCCACCGGGATATCGGCGTCCGGCTGCTGACCAAACTCGGCCATACCGTAACGCCGTGCGACAATATCAACGATACCGCCAGCCTTTGCGCCGAAACCCGCTTCGACATGATCCTGATGGATCAGCATGGTCCCGGGCTTTTAGGGTCGGACGTTGCGCGCCGTTTTCTGACGGAGATGCCCTCCGTGGCGCCCCGCTGGATCATCGGTATGTCAAGCGACCCGCGGCACAGTGAGATGCGCGCGCGCTGCCTGGCGGCGGGGATGCAGGATTATCTGGAAAAACCGATTACGCTGGAAAAGCTGGAGACCGCCCTCAGCCACGCTTTCCACCAACAAGCTTCGGCCGATTAGACTTGGCTTCGCTGATATTGGTGACCTTTTCCTCAATCGGGAGAGAGAAGGTAAATTCGGTGCCGACGCCTTCCTCGCTGGTGACGACGATGGTGCCGCCATGGGCGTCGACAATGCGACGGACAACACCGAGCCCAACACCCGTGCCGCCTTCAGACCGCCGGGTGCTTTCAAGACCTTGCCAGATGCGCGCCAGACGCGCCTGAGGAATACCCCGGCCATTGTCCTGCACACAACAGCCGACACGGCCCTCATCCGCCCAGGTCCAGACACGGACCTGATGCTCGGGCTTGTCCTGGGCCGCAAAGGCGTTCGACAGGAGGTTCGAGAACAGAAGCTC
>NZ_JAINDF010000025.1 GCF_023006325.1 Kordiimonas marina | reverse complement strand
CATCTCAACGAGTTCCAGAAGCTCCGGATCGTCAACCTGGTCAACTTTGTTCAGGAATACGACCAGCGCCGGCACACCAACCTGACGGGCAAGCAAGATGTGCTCGCGCGTCTGCGGCATCGGGCCGTCTGCGGCGTTAACAACCAGGATACCACCGTCCATCTGCGCAGCACCCGTGATCATGTTCTTCACATAGTCAGCGTGGCCAGGGCAGTCAACGTGTGCATAGTGACGCTTCGCGGTCTCATACTCAACGTGCGCCGTCGAGATCGTGATACCACGCTCACGCTCTTCCGGGGC
>NZ_JAINDF010000024.1 GCF_023006325.1 Kordiimonas marina | reverse complement strand
CATCTCAACGAGTTCCAGAAGCTCCGGATCGTCAACCTGGTCAACTTTGTTCAGGAATACGACCAGCGCCGGCACACCAACCTGACGGGCAAGCAGGATGTGCTCGCGCGTCTGCGGCATGGGGCCGTCTGCGGCGTTAACAACCAGGATACCACCGTCCATCTGCGCAGCACCCGTGATCATGTTCTTCACATAGTCAGCGTGACCAGGGCAGTCAACGTGTGCATAGTGACGCTTCGCGGTCTCATACTCAACGTGCGCCGTCGAGATCGTGATACCACGCTCACGCTCTTCCGGGGC
>NZ_JAINDF010000023.1 GCF_023006325.1 Kordiimonas marina | reverse complement strand
ACCTTCACCGTCTCGTCGGCGGATGGCACGACGCAGGATATCGTCTTCACCATCAATGGCGTCAACGATGCCGCGGTGATTGGCGGCACGAGCACCGGCTCGATTGGCGAGGACAGCACGGGCACCGCAACCGGCAGCCTGACTGTCTCCGACGTCGATGCCGGCCAGAACAGCTTCACCGCCGATACGATTGCGGGCAGTTACGGCACACTGACCATGGCGTCGAACGGCGACTGGTCCTACGACCTCGATGAGACGCTGGCCGGTGTGCAAAGCCTGGCAGCAGGCGACACGCTCGGCGACACCATCACCGTCGCCTCGGCGGATGGCACCACACAGGACATTGTCGTCACCATCAATGGCGCCAACGATGCCGCGGTGATCGGCGGCACCACGACCGGCTCGATCGGGGAAGACAGCACGGGTACCGCGACCGGTAC
>NZ_JAINDF010000022.1 GCF_023006325.1 Kordiimonas marina | reverse complement strand
CAAGCTGGCGCGAGTGACGGGACTCGAACCCGCGACCCTCGGCGTGACAGGCCGATACTCTAACCAACTGAGCTACACCCGCGCATCGCTTGCGGAGCGGTGTTTACGGTTTTGGGCGGACCTTGTCAATCATCGAATGACAGATTTTTGTCATCTTTTTTGTCAGGAATGGAGGACAGGCAGAAAGCCGTCGGTTTCCAGGTCACCTCCCCTACGGAAAGACTCGGGTCATTGTTCCACAGGCAACCACAAGACGTGGTCATCGGAGAGCGGTGAGAATGGGGAGGAAGGCATAAAAAGAAACGCGCGCCGCTGGTGACCCAGGGGCGCGCTTTTTCCTATCCGGTTTACCGGATCTGCAAGCTGGCGCGAGTGACGGGACTCGAACCCGCGACCCTCGGCGTGACAGGCCGATACTCTAACCAACTGAGCTACACCCGCGCATCGCTTGCG
>NZ_JAINDF010000021.1 GCF_023006325.1 Kordiimonas marina | reverse complement strand
AAAAGCGTGTTCCACGATTTCAACATCGTTTCCTGTGCCCTGAGCCCCGATCACATGACTGTGCGAGTGGACGACCCGAACGAAGCGCTTGCCGCGCTCGGGTGCGGTATGAGGACCTATACCCGGAAGTCGGTTGTTCCGGGTGTGAGCGACGGCACCGTCAATGTCCTCATCCTTCAGCGCCCGATGTTTGAGCGGGAGCAAGGCTGGACCGTGGTCAGGCAATCCATGGCGAATGGCTGGCTGGTGGTGCTTGAATTCGATGATCATATTGACCTTATTCCAAGCGGTTCCCGGAACCAGTTTCTCTCAAGCTTTGGGACGGATATTTTCAGAATCTGTCATGGAGTGCAGACTACGACACCGGTGCTGGAGGCGTATTTTCGCCAGTTCAACCCCAATGTCCGCGGCTTCCCAAACCAGATTTTCCGGTATCCGACCCGCCCGAAGCCGAAGTCTGAGAAGACGCGCA
>NZ_JAINDF010000020.1 GCF_023006325.1 Kordiimonas marina | reverse complement strand
AAAAGCGTGTTCCACGATTTCAACATCGTTTCCTGTGCCCTGAGCCCCGATCACATGACTGTGCGAGTGGACGACCCGAACGAAGCGCTTGCCGCTATCGGCTGCGGTATGAGGACCTATAGCCGTACGTCTGTTATTCCGGGTGTCAGCGACGGCACAATCAATGTCCTCATCCTTCAGCGTCCAGTGTTTAGAAGGGAGCAGGGCTGGAGCTTGGTCAAGCAATCCATGGCTAGGGGCTGGCTGGTGGTCGTTGAATTCGACGACCATGTCGATCTCCTTCCTGGCGAGGTTCGGGACAAATTTCTCTCAGGCTTCGGGCAGGATATTTTCAGAATCTGTCATGGAGTGCAGACTACGACACCGGTGCTGGAGGTGTATTTTCGCCAGTTCAACCCCAATGTCCGCGGCTTCCCAAACCAGATTTTCCGGTATCCGACCCGCCCGAAGCCGAAGTCTGAGAAGACGCGCA
>NZ_JAINDF010000001.1 GCF_023006325.1 Kordiimonas marina | reverse complement strand
CCGAAGCCATCGCCAAGCTGGAAGCCGGGGCTTAACCCGCCTTACAGGTTCTTCTTCAGGAATTTTTCCAACTCAGTCAGCATGGTTTCACGCGCTTCTGCCGTGACCAGTTGATGATCACCATCCTCCAACAAGACGAAGCGGCTTTTCTTATGCGCATGGCGAAGTTTGCGGTCCATGTCCTTCGATTGCCTGGTGGGGACAGTTGAGTCGTTCTTGGCGGAAATCAGCAGCACCGGAACTTTGATTTCATCGATATGGTCGATAGGGGAAACGTCGCTGTCACTTGCACCTTCAAGCCCCATGCTTTTGATCCAGGCAAGTCCACCGATGAAGTTTTTCTCATAGCGCTTCATGTCAGGAATATCGGTGACGCCGTTGATGGAAGCCGCGCATTTATAGAGACCCGGTTCCATCGCTGCCCCCATCAGGGCTGCATACCCGCCGTAGGACCCGCCGACGATGCAGATGTGGTTCTTGTCGGCATAGCCTTCCTTGATCAGCCATTTGGTGGCGTCTGTGACATCATTCTGCATCAGGCCACCCCACTGGTGCTGACCTGCATCATAGAATTTGCCACCGTATCCGGTAGACCCGCGGAAGTTGGGCTGCAGGACCAGATAACCGCGGTTTGCCAGGAACTGGGCCCAATAATTCCAGTCACCAGTGTCCCGGGCCGAAGGTCCGCCGTGGGGTAGGACTACAGTTTTAAGTTTCTTGGCATTCTCCAGGCCGCGTGGAATGGTCATATAGGCGGGGATGGTGGAGCCGTCCCGGACTGGAATATTGACTTCCTTCACATGGGCCTGAGTGTTGGGTTCGATCCCTTCCATATAGGTGGACAGGACGCTCATTTTTTTGGCCTTCAGGTCGAGAAAATAATAGACGCCGGGGTCGGTGTCGTTATGGGCGAAGATGATATAGATGTCCTGGCCCTTGGCTTTACCGACGATTTCATTTGTCGTGTTCGGCAGGCTTTTATCGGCAATGTGCTGGATGCGCGCCAAGCCTTCGTCAAAATAGATGATATGTTGACGGTCCGTGGTATAGGCAACGCCCGCAGGCCAACCGGTTTCCGGGCTATCTACAACGCCATCGACATCGACCTTGGGGTTTTCATAGACGGTATCGATGATCTTGCCGCTGTCGATTGCCAGTTTGTAAACGCCCTTGGTGCCATATTGGCTTGCCTTGGTGACATAGATAACGTTCGGGTCTTTGCTGAAGCCTGCAATATCAGCAGTCTTGTACCAGTCGGTTTTGGTGAGCGGCTGTGTATTGCCGTCTGCATCCCGCAGGACCGCATACTCATTGTCGCGCTCATAACCGACGCCAAAGCGCACCGTGTGGGTCTGGTCGGCATACCAATATTGGATGCCACGCATGTCCTGCATGACTTCCCGGTAATGGCCATTGAAGATATTGAGCTTCCAGACTTCATCTGTGCCGTCGAGGTCGGCGTCGATCGAGAGCAGAATATGTTCCGGGTCATCGGGAAGAAGATCGATGATCTTATCCTGAAACTGCGGAAACGGTAGTTTCTGCGTTGCTGCTTTTGAGCCGACAACAGCAATTTTCTTTTGTTTGACGATCATCTCGGCATTTTGACCGTCCCGGTCAATGGCCAGCAGGCGGGTCTGTTCGGACTTTACAAGGCTGCCGCGGCGTTTCATGGAAAACTGATAGACAACCAAAAGGCGGTCGTTTGTCGCCCAGTAGAAATTCACGATATTGGCATCTTCACCGGAGGGTACGGCGGCTGGTTTGCTGCCGTCCAGGTTCTCCATCACCAGAGCGGTGCGGCCCTTGAGCTTGGTGATATAGCCAAATTGCTTGCCGTCCGGTGACAGCTTCACGCCATGGAAAGCCGGCAGGCTGGCATAGGCCTTGACCGGCAGCAGTGGCGCGGTCCCGTGGGGCTTTGCCTGTGCGCTGCTAGCCGGTAAGAGGACGGCACCTGCAAGCAAAAGCGCAGCAGCCGTGCGGTGTGTGGAAAAAATCATAAATCCCCCAACTCATGTTTTGAATGTTTGTGTTTATTTACCGATTTCCTGGGTGAGGAAACTTTCGAGCGGCTTGAGGAAAGCGACGCGGGCGGCCTCGGTATCCAGGAAATGGTCGCCGCTTTTGATGCTGACCATTTTCACCGGCTTCTTCAGGTGCTTCAGCGCCTTATACATTTCGGTGCTTTGTTCATAAGGCACGACCGGATCGTCCTTCACATGAACAATAAGAACCGGCGCGCTGACCCGGCCCGCCTGCTGGACAGGGGAGACGGCTTCAACTTTTTCGCCTTCATGGCCCATGGTTTTGGCAAAATCCTTGAACCAGAAAAGGTTGCGGGCGCGGGACGCCATTTCCTTGAGGTTGGCAACACCGTTCAGCGACACGGCGCACCGGTAAAGCCCAGGTTCCTTGATCACGCCCATGTAAGCCGCATAGCCGCCGTAGGAGCCGCCCACGATGCAGATGCGCTTGGGGTCCGCGATGCCCTGGGTGATTGCCCATTTGGTGGCGTCGGTGACGTCATCCTGCATCTTGCCGCCCCATTGGTTTTTCCCGGCTTCCATGAATTTCTTGCCGAAGCCTGCCGACCCCCGGAAGTTGGGTCTGAGGACGGCATAGCCCCGGCTCGCCAGAAACTGGGTCAAATAGTAATATCCCAGTGTGTCGCGGGATTGTGGGCCACCGTGCGGCAGAACCACCATCGGCAGTTTCGACGGTGACTTGCCGACGGGCAGGGTCAGATAGCTGGGGATGGACACGCCGTCCCGCGCCTTGATCACCTGCTTCATCGTCGGCGACAATTTCTGTGGTGGGATCAGCACATTGCGGGCAAAAGGCTGGACCCTGCCGTGGGCCATATCCACCAGATAGTAGGTGTCTTCCCGGTCGCTGAAATGCTCAATCATATAGAGCTGTTTTTCGCGGTTGGCCGTCCGGATGATATTGCTGCCACCGTGCAGGAGCCGGTCAAGCTGGGCCTGAAGGGCCGCGAGGTCTTTATCGAAATACTGCTCGCGGTACAGGTCGTCGATATAGCTGAAGCCAATGGGCTTGCCGGTTTTGGGGTCCTCCACCAGTCCTTGAACGCTGGCATCGGGGCGGTCGAACAGAACCTTCACCCGCTTTCCGGTTACCACATTGAAGGTGATCAGCCGTCGCGGGCCGCCTTTATAGGGGTCAGCGGCATAGGCGATATGCGGGTTTTCGGTGAAGCCGAGCGGGTTGATATCATCATCCGAATACCATTTGATATCCGCCAGGTTGCGCTTCTTGTTGCCGTCCGGGTCGATATAGACCATGTGCTCGCCGTCCGGGCCCATGCCCCAGCCCAGGCGGTATTGGTGGTTCTGGTCGGTTACCCAGCTTCTGATCCAGTCATAGCCTTGGGTGACGTTGGTATAGCGGCCCGTTTCCACGTCGACCTTGCGGATTTCCGCGCGGCCATCGAAGTCGGAGTCGATTGCCAGCAGGAAATGCTGCGGGTCGTTCGGCAGGAAGTCGATCACCCGGTCACGGATCTGCGGCTTTTGGCGCGCATAGGGATTGCGGTCATGCTGCTTGGGGTCACGGGCCATATCCACATAGCCCGGTTTTTTCACATCGACGCTGAAAAGCGCGCTGCGAACATAGGATTTGCCGACATCGTTGGTATAGCGGTAGGCGACGATCAGGCGGTGGTTGTTGATCCAGTGGAACCAGTTGATGTCGGTGTCCTCAACCGGCGGGATCGCATCCGCCTTAGCCCCGGGCGCAAGCGGCCGGATGATCAGGTTGATGCGGCCCTTGATTGGGCTTGTGTAGGCGATATAGCTGGCGTCCGGTGAAAACTGGACATCCCGCACGGTCGGTAGTTTAGCGAAGGTTTCAGCTTTGATGAGATCCTGCCCTGATGCGGCTTCCGTTACGGGAGTGCACAGGAACATCGCCGCCAGAAGCGGCGCAGCAAGTGAGATACGCATATGGATAAAGTGCCCCTAAAAGAAAATAGATAGTCCCCAAAGCTATTTCCTAGCAAACAGGTTGTGTTGGCGCAACCGATTTGCTGCCGGGAAATCCGGGCCAGCGCCCTGCAAAAACCATATCTTTTCTTGCAGCCGCCCCCTTGGGGGGTCTAAACAGTTGTTCGTGATTCAAAACGCGCCATCTCAACCGTTGGCGCAGGCCAAATTTGTTAACATCTGTCAGGGGATTATTTCATGGCACAGGGGAATAGGCCGCTCTCTCCCCACCTGCAGGTATATCGTTGGGGTGCACACATGGCCGTGTCCATTATGCACCGCGCGACCGGATCGGCGCTGGCTTTCGGCGCGATCTTGCTTACCTGGTGGTTGGTGGCACTGGCGACAGGACATGAGTATTTTAATATGGTTCAGGGCTATGCCTCGAGCTTCATCGGACGCATCGTTCTTTTCGGGCTGACCTTCGCGCTGATGCAGCATATGGCATCGGGCATCCGTCACCTGTTCATGGACACGGGCAAGCTTTACGACCTCAAGCCGAACTCGTTGACGGCTAAGCTCACCTTCCTGTTTTCCATCGTCATGACCCTTCTGATCTGGGTCGCGGCCTACAAGGTAATGGGGGAGCTTTAAGCCATGACTGATTTAAGGACTCCACTTTCGAAAGTGCGCGGCCTCGGCTCGGCCAAGGACGGCACGCATCACTGGTGGCTCCAGCGCGTAACCGCTATCGCCAACATTCCGCTGACGATCTTCATGGTCGTCTCTTTCGTCGGCAACGTCGGCAAGGATCACGCTGAATGGGTGGCCTGGCTCAAGCAGCCGCTGGTTTCGGTGATCATGATCCTGTTTGTTGCCAACCTTTTCTATCACCTGCGCCTCGGCCTCCAGGTCGTGGTTGAGGATTATGTGCACGATCATGGCACGAAGATCACCACCATGCTGGCGATCAGCTTCGGCACCGTGCTGATGGCAGCGCTCAGCATTTTCTCCGTTCTTCGTATCGCGTTTGGGGGATAAGACATGACCACGAGCAGTTACCCCGTTACTCTTCATACCTATGATGCCGTGGTTGTCGGCGCCGGTGGCTCGGGCCTCCGCGCAACCATGGGCCTCTCCGAGGCCGGTCTCAAGACCGCCTGCATCACCAAGGTGTTCCCGACCCGCTCCCACACTGTGGCAGCGCAGGGCGGTATCGCAGCTTCGCTCGGCAACATGGGCCCGGACAAATGGCAGTGGCACATGTATGACACCGTCAAGGGCTCCGACTGGCTCGGTGACCAGGACGCCATCGAATATATGGTGCGCCAGGCCCCGGCCGCGGTTTACGAGCTGGAGCACTATGGTGTGCCCTTCAGCCGGACCGAAGAAGGCAAGATCTACCAGCGCGCGTTCGGCGGTATGACCACCGAATTCGGCGAAGGCCCAGCGGCCCAGCGGACCTGTGCCGCCGCCGACCGGACCGGCCACGCCATGCTGCACGGTCTTTACCAGCAGTCGCTCAAGTACGATACCGACTTCTACATCGAATATTTCGCCATCGACCTGATCATGGAAAATGGCGAATGCCGCGGTGTGATCGCCATGTGCATGGAAGACGGTTCGATCCACGCCTTCCGCGCCCAGTCGGTCGTGCTGGCAACCGGCGGTTACGGCCGTGCCTTCTTCTCGGCGACTTCGGCCCACACCTGCACCGGTGACGGCGGCGGCATGGCACTGCGTGCCGGTCTCTGCCTGCAGGACCTTGAGTTCGTTCAGTTCCACCCGACCGGCATTTACGGCGCGGGCGTGCTGATCACCGAGGGCGCACGCGGTGAGGGCGGTATCCTCATCAACTCCGAAGGCGAGCGCTTCATGGAGCGTTATGCCCCGTCCGCGAAGGACCTGGCGTCCCGTGACGTGGTCTCCCGCTCGATCTCGAACGAGATCCGCGAAGGCCGCGGTGTTGGCCCCCTCAAAGACCACATGTACCTGCACCTGGATCACCTCGATCCGGAACTGCTGCATGAGCGCCTGCCGGGTATTTCCGAGTCCGCGAAGGTCTTCGCGGGTGTCGATGTGACCAAGGAACCGATCCCGATCATCCCGACCTGCCACTACAACATGGGCGGTATTCCGACCAACTATCATGGTGAGGTCATCAACCCGACGAAGGATGATCCGGACGCTGTTGTGCCGGGCCTGTTTGCCGTCGGCGAGGCCGCGTGTGTGTCGGTCCACGGCGCGAACCGCCTTGGTTCCAACTCGCTCATCGACCTTGTGGTCTTCGGCCGCGCAACCGCGCACCGGGTGGCGGAAATCACCAAGCCGGGTGCGTCGCAGAAGCCGCTGCCGGCAGGCTACGAAGAGATGGCTCTCAGCCGCCTCGACGCTGCCCGCTATGCCAATGGGTCGACCCCGACCGCCGAAATGCGCCTCACCATGCAGCGCACCATGCAGAACCACTGCGCGGTGTTCCGGACGGCAGAGGTGCTGGAGGAAGGCGTCAAGAAGATCGACGAAGTTGCCGCCAACATGGGTGACCTCAAGACGTCCGACCGCTCGCTCGTCTGGAACAGCGACCTCATCGAGACGCTCGAACTTCAGAACCTCATCGGTCAGGCCGCGCTCACCATTCATGGGGCCGCGAACCGGAAGGAAAGCCGTGGTGCACACATGCACGAGGACTATCCGGACCGGGACGACAAGAACTGGATGAAACACACCGCAGGCTGGTTTGCCGATGCCAAGGTCACGCTGGACTATCGTCCTGTGCATAGCTACACGCTGACCGAGGAAATGGACTATATCAAACCTAAAGCTCGGGTTTATTAAGGGAAGGGAGACGACAAATGGCTGAATTTTCACTTCCCAAAAACTCCCGCGTTGGCAAGGGTAAGACCGTCAAGGCGGAAGGGGCAACCAACACCCGCAAGTTCAGCGTTTACCGCTGGAATCCGGATGACGGTGAAAACCCGCGCATGGACACGTTCGAAGTGGACATGGACAGCTGCGGCCCGATGGTTCTGGACGCTCTCATCAAGATCAAGAATGAGATGGACAGCACCGTAACCTTCCGGCGGTCCTGCCGCGAAGGCGTGTGCGGCTCGTGCGCCATGAACATGAACGGCAAGAACGGCCTCGCCTGCACCACCGCGATCGAGGACCTGAAGGGCGATGTTTCCATCACCCCGCTGCCGCACCAGGAAGTGGTCAAGGACCTTGTGCCTGACCTCACCAACTTCTATGCGCAGTATGCCTCGATCAAGCCGTGGATGCAGACCCAGTCGACCACGCCTGAGAAGGAACGGCTCCAGAGCCATGACGACCGGGCGAAGCTCGATGGTCTTTACGAGTGTATCCTGTGCGCCTGCTGCTCGACCAGTTGCCCGAGCTACTGGTGGAACGGTGACAAGTATCTGGGCCCGGCTATCCTTCTGCAGGCGTACCGCTGGCTTATCGACAGCCGTGACGAAGCCACGGGCGAGCGCCTCGATAACCTCGAGGACCCGTTCCGGCTTTACCGCTGCCACACCATCATGAACTGTGCAAACGCCTGCCCGAAGGGTCTGAACCCGGCGAAGGCGATTGCCGAGATCAAGAAGATGATGGTGGAACGCCGCGGCTAAGCCACGGGCTCACTATACAGAAACAGACTTTCGATTGGGCGGCTCTTCGGGGCCGCCCAATTGCTTTTCCGCAGGCGCTTCTGGAACAGGAAGGCGCTGACAGACATAGAATTCGTTAATTTTTTGCCGCTAAGCTGTCTCGTGCATGACTGGGGGCGCCGGAAGGCCGATGCGCAGATTGTTTTTAATTGGGACGGCTCTTATGAGCCTTGCTGTGAGTATGGTGCTGGGTGCCCCTCGGTCGTGGGCCGCACCTATCTATGTCGTCGGGGATGATGACCTCAGTGCCTATAGCCCCGCCTGGCACGCGATCCTCAAGGAAGCGGGGATCGACGCCCAATTCATCACTGCTCAACAGGCAGAAAGAAGGCGCCTGTTCGTGGCCGGGCGTCTCGTCGCCGATTGCTGCACTATCCCCGAATGGCGCCAGCGGCCTGAAGAACAAGCCACTCAGCTTTATACCAATCCCTTCTTCTATGCGGTTGACCATATCGTCTTCAAGGCTGGCGACCCGTCACCGCCCACATCAGGGCCGGACTTGCGCACGCGCCGGGTCGCGACCGTGACAGGGTTCGATTATGTCGGCGGCGATAATTTCGGCACCCGGGTGGAGACGGAATCGATGAATGCGGCGCTGGCAGCGGTTGCCGAAGGGCGGGCCGATGCCGTGATCGTCAATGTGCAGGAATTCATGCGCCTGCAGCGGATGGAGCATCGTCCGCTGACACTGGGGCGCGAATATCACCGGGTGAATTTGCGCGCCCGCGTCCATAAGGACTATCCGCAGCTTGTGCCGCGTCTCAATGCTGCGATTGTGCGGCTCCGTCGGGCTGGAAAGGTCGAGGCGCTGGTGGGGGCTGCCCTGCGCGGGGCTGAAAAGGTGGGCCATACCCAAACGACACCGTGACGGTTGATGGAGGTCAAGGCATCCTAACTTTGTCTGGTCTCTATGGCGGTTGAGAGAAGGTGAAAGGCTGCAGGATCGTGGAAGGTGTCATGTTGAAAGTAAAGGGATACAGTCCGATTTTCCTGCGCGGGGTAATAGCAGCGTTCCTGTGTGCCGTTAACATATCGGCGGCAAGAGCCGAGGATGCTCCTGTGCCCGCCAGCAAGTTGGGAGACAGTGTGTTTCGGGATGCCTGGCACGCCATCCTCAAGGAAGCCGCTATTCGGATCAAGCCCATAGCTGCCCCGCGCGACGTACGCCGCGAGATGTTCGTCCGCGGTAAAATCGTGCTCGACTGCTGCTCGGCGCCGGCATGGCGCAACCGGGCGGATGAACAGGCGGTGCAGCTTTTCTCAGTTCCCTTCTTTCCCATCATCGATCACCTGGTTTTAAGAAAGGGACATGACTACAAGCTAGCAGATCCGCATGACCTGCGCGGTGTGACTGTCGGCATCGTACAGGGGTTTACCTATCCTGGGCAGGACCGTTTCGGTAAAACCGTGACGGCGGTATCGATGGGGGAAGTGTTCGACCTTGTGGTGGAGGGGAGGGCCGACCTCACCATTGCCAACGCACAGGAGTTTGCCCGGCGGCAGCGCCTCCATCCCCGGCCGCTTGTCCTGGGGCCGGAATATAGCCGGATGGTCCTGCGTGTCCGTGTCCACAAAAGCCGCCCGGACTTGCTCGCCCGCATCAACAAGGCTATTGCAGCCCTGAAGGCAGACGGCCGCATCAATGCCTTGACCGGGTATCGGCTGCGGGACGTTACGGCTCCTGGCTTCCAGTCCCTTCAATAGGCGCCATGATAAACACCTGTTAACATCTTGCGCCTATAATAAACGACGGGCTGCATATATGTTCGGTCTCCGCTGATCATGCCTAGGGGTGGATGGTACGGATGAAGTGGAAAATCCTGATCTTTTTCCTGCTAATGAGCCGGGCTGCAGCCGCGGCTGAGGATACCCCCGTGCGCGTCGGTCAGGCGGATTCCGCGGGCCTGATGGCAACCTGGACCGCGATCCTTAAAGAAGCGGGCATCCGCTATCAGATGGTCTTCGCCCCGAATGCCGAGAAGCGGCGCTGGTTCGTGCGCGGCAATATCATACTGGACTGTTGCGCGACGCCGGAATGGCGCGACCGGGCCATTGAAAAGCGCGTTCAGCTGTTCAGCGATGTCTTCCTTGTCAGTGAAGAGCATTTCGTGTTCCGGAAAGGCAAGGTGGTGCCCATTAACGGGCCAAATGACCTGCTGCCCCTTACCTTTGCCATTGTCCGTGGGTTCGACTATCCGGCAGTCGTGGCCGAGTGCAATATCGTTGCAGGCCGTGACGTCAATGAAATGCTGGACCTGATCGCATCGGGCAAGGCTGATATCGGCCTGATTTCCCAGGCTGATTTTCAATATTATATAAATGAGAAACAGCGAGACCTTGAGCTTGGCGGCTTGAACCAGAAGGCGGGGCTTCGTATACGGGTTCATAAATCGAGGCCCGACTTGCTCGACCGGATTAATAAAGCGATTGCCACCATGAAGGCCGATGGCCGCCTGAACCACTTGCTGGAGCCCCATGTCAGTACCCGTTAGGTCATTGTTTCTCGGCTTGCTCCTGTGTTTCAGCGTCTCTCTGCCGTCGGTGGCTCAGGCGTCTCTGAAGGTTGGGCAAAGCAATTCCATCGAATATTCGCGCGTCTGGGAGGCGATCCTCAATGACGCCGGTATTCGGGCGGACTTTGTCATCGCGCCCACGGACAAAAAGCGCCAGATGTTTGTGAATGGTGCAATTCAGCTGGACTGTTGTGCATCGCCCCTATGGCGGCAGAAGCCGGAAGAAAAGGCCGTGCAGCTTTTCTCCGACGTTTTCTACCGTTCGCCTGAATATTATGTCTTTCCTGAGGGCCATGTCTTGAAGATCAAGGCGGCACAGGATTTGCGTCAGTTCCGCGTCGCTGTTATCCGCGGTTTTTCCTATAAGGGTGAGGAAGATTTCGGCTCGGTAGTAGAATGCCGGGATATGAATGAATTGCTGGATACGGTTGCCGCGGGCAAGGCGGACCTCGCCTTCATCAACCTGAATGACTATCAGCGCCGGATGCGGGAAAAGCCCCGGGCGGTGGCGTTGGGCCAGCTGGCTTTCATTGCCGATCTGCGTATCCAGGTGCGCCGGTCCAGCGCTAAGCTATTGCCGCGGATCAATGGCGCCATCGCCCGGCTTAAGGCCAGCGGCCGGATCGAGGCGATCCTCAATGATCTGGATGCGGATAATCTCAGGGTACGGGTGGGCCAGAGCGACTCATCCGGGTTTCACGCGGTCTGGTCCGCCATCCTTCATGCCGCCGATATCGAGCCGGAATTCATCGACGCCCCGCAGGAGCGCAAACGGCGTCTCTTCACCGAAGGGGTGATCCTGCTGGACTGCTGCGCCGCCCCCTTGTGGCGGACCCGGCCTGATGAAGTGGCGACCCAGCTTTGGAGCGATACCTTCTATGTCACGCGGGAACAATTCGTGTTTGTCCGCGGCAAGGAACCGGATGTCAGCACGCCGGCTGCCCTCAGGAAGCTCCGGGTCGCGGTGGTCCGCGGTTTCGACTATAAGGATCAGGCCTTCTTCGGCCTCAAGGTGCCAGGCCGCGATGTGGAAGATGTACTGACGCTTCTGGCCGCGGGGCGGGCCGATGTCGGCATCATCAGCAATGTCGATTTTCATGCCCTGATGCGGCGCCATCCGGGGCCGTTCGTTCTCGGCCCCGTCAGGGTGGAGGCGGAGCAGAAAATCCGGGTCAATAAAGCGGCGGCGTCGCTGTTGCCGCGGATCAATGCCGCGATCAGGCGTATGAAGGCCGAAGGACGGATAAAGGCGCTTCTGGAAGGCCCATCGGCCGGTAAGGCACCTTACTCGGCGAGGTAAAGGTCTGCCAGTTTCTTGCGCCGTTCGGGGCTGAGCCCCATGGCCTTTTCCAGATAGGCATCGAGGGTGCCATATTCGCGGCCGATGCTGGCGTAGGCGGCTTTCAGGAAATCGGGTTCGACGCCGATAAGCGGGTGGACGTCCGGGGCGGCGATCTCCCGCCCGGCCTTGCGCGAAAGCCATTCGGCCAGCTCCGCGCTGGTGCCCTCAATATCCACGGCGTCGTTGGTCAGGAGAAAATCCGCCATGATGTCTTCTTCCCCGGCGCCGAGCGCGTGCATGAGAAGCGCACCCGCGACCCCCGTGCGGTCCTTGCCGGCTGTGCAGTGGAACAGCACGCCGCCCTTCTCGCCGCCGTCGATGATGGCATCGAAAAACAGCTTCAGGCCGCCTGCGTTGGCGATCGGGATGGTCTCGAACGCCAGGATGAACTGGTCGCGGAGCTCCTTCGCGGGGAAGGGCGCGTCGGCCAGGCGGGCATAAAGCTCCTGTATCCAGGCGGCCGCGTTGCCGCCGATGGGGGAGGGGCGATAGTCCGGCGCCCAGCCTTCGGGCCAGCGAACCGGACGGCGCTCCTTCTCGGGGGCGGAGCGGAAGTCGATCACCGTGTGGATATCGCGCCCCGCCACATCCTCCGCGGCGGTTAGGTCCGCGAGGTGCCCCGACCGAAACAGTTTCCCCCACCGCGTCTGGCGGCCGTCCGCCGCCGTATAGCCGCCCATGTCGCGGAAATTCTTGACGCCGGAGACGGGCAGGATGCGGGGGGATGAGGTCATTCAGTTGGTCCTTTTATAGGGCGCCGAAAATCGGCTGCCAGCTTGTATCCCGGCTTTTACCATGGTCATGGGAGACCGCGATAAGCCGGTGTAGGCTTCTATCTTTATTAAGGCGAAGTGTTGCCTGATCAAGGAAAGACCCTGATTTCTGGGTCGTCACCGGGCCCACGGCGGCACTTTCGTCGGCCGGTCTTCTGTTTGCCGCTTTCGGTTGGCGCACCAGATCTGTCATGATAGAGCATGTCCGATCTCACATGAGGATAAACGTGACCAACAAGCACAAGACCCATGGCCCGCTGGCGGCCTATGACGCGCTGATCGAGGCAGGCGAAGTCCGTCCGGATGACGACCAGCGCCGCGTGCTCCGCCATCTGGAGCGGCTGTATCACGGGCTGGAAGACTATCCCGAAATCGCCGGGAGCGGCGCGCTCACGGGCCTGTCGGTCAGAAGCTGGCGGCTGGCCCAGCTGTTTCGCAGGCGTGACGGCGGCAAGGGCGAACCGCCCAAGGGCGTTTACATGTATGGCGGCGTTGGGCGCGGCAAATCCATGCTGATGGACCTGTTCTATGAGCTCGCGCCGGTGAAGGCCAAGCGCCGGGTACATTTCCATGAATTCATGCTGGACGTTCACGCCCGCCTGAAAGAATGGCGCGGGCTTTCGGTCAAGGAACGCGCGGCACGCGGCGGCCGGGGCGTGGGTGATGACCCGATCCCGCCGGTCGCGCGGGAGATTTCCATGGAAGCCACGCTGCTGTGCTTCGATGAAATGCAGGTGACGGACATCGCCGACGCCATGGTGCTCGGTCGGTTGTTCAAGGAACTGCTGGACCGGGGGGTGATTATCGTCGCCACCTCAAACCGCGTGCCGGATGACCTCTATAAAGGCGGGCTCAACCGCCAGCTTTTCCTGCCGTTTATCGCGCGCCTCAAGGAAGCGTTCGAGGTGGTGCCGCTCGATGGCCCGACCGATTACCGCTATGACCGCCTGAAGGGCATGACCACCTATTATACCCCGGTGAACGCGGAGACGACGGCGAAGCTGTCGGAAGCCTTCTTCCGCCTGACCGACCGTGAGGTGGAGAACCGTGACAAGGTGCCGTCCGAGACGCTGACCGTGCAGGGGCGGGAGCTTTTCGTGCCGAAGGCGGCGCGCGGCGTGGCGGTGTTTTCCTTCAAGCGCTTGTGCGCGAACCCGCTTGGCGCGGCCGACTATCTCGCCATCGCGCGGCACTATCACACCGTTATCATGGTGGCGATCCCGGCTTTGGGGCCGGAGAAACGCAACGAGGCCAAGCGCTTCGTCACCTTCATCGACGCGCTTTATGAGCATAGCGTCAAATTCCTGTGCTCGGCCGAGGTGCCGCCGGAGCGGCTGTATGAAAGTGGCGATGGCCGCTTCGAGTTCGAACGCACGGTCTCCCGCCTCATGGAAATGCAGTCGGAAGACTATCTCCACCGCGGCCATGGCGTGCGGGAAGAGGTAGTTCAGTAATCTGGACGTTCGCCGCGCTTGAGCCAGCCGAGGAAGCTTAGGCGGGGCGCACCGGAGAAGGGGGCGACGTGGGAGACCGCGTGCGGCTGCGGGATCAGGAAGATGTTCAGCGTGTTGAAGCTGGGGGTGAAGCCCGCATCGATGTTGCCGTCCTCACCGTAGAACAGCAGGTTGCCGCCCCAGTCCGGCTGCCAGCGCCGTGTCATCGAAATGGTGTAGGCGGCGGCGCGGTTCTCGTGCGCGTGGGTGTCGTTATGTTCGGTCAGGAAATGGCCGGGCAGGTAGCGGCTGGCGAAACTGTCGGCATGGGTGATGGCCGCGTCCCCCGTCAGGTCCCGCATGAAACCCAGGAATGGCTCGGAATTCACATAATCATGCATGGCATGCAGCGGGTGGCCCTGCTCCCGCCCGTTCCGGATGGCGTCGGTCATATAATATTGATGGAAGAAGTACTGGAAGCCCGCCCGTGCGCCGCGGTCGATGGCGTCCACCAGCCGGTTCTGCTGTTCGGGGCTCATCCGCGCGATGCCGGACAGCGGGATTTCAAAAAACTCATGGCCCTCATTATAGGCGACGAACCAGGTGTTGTTCCGGAGAAGCAGACCCTCAAGATGGTTGGCGACGCCTTCCTCCAGAAAGTTCGGGATTTGCAGGCGGCCATTCGTCCGCAGGGTTTCACCGAGCGCTTTCGGGTCGTGGCGGGCATCAAGGGCGATCTTGACCATGGTCTTTAAGGTCCTGTCTCAACAAGGGCTTCACGGCAGTCGGCATCCAGCGGACCCAAGCGCCTCCGTCCCTTGTAGGGGGAAGGACCGCGCTTGGCAACTGGCGGGGACTCGCGCGGCCCGATATGACTTTTCAGCAGGTGTTATTCGCTTTTACCCGTATGAGCCATTCCCAGAATGCATGGCTGGTTCGTCAAAAACGGAGGACAAATGCCCGGAAAACTCAATAATGTGTGGATTCGAAGTTGGATCACGAGGACGGGAAGCATTCATGGCTTGTCTACAGGGGGTAAACGCGCTAGGTACCTCCCAGAATATTCTTCGTTTTTCAGTACAGCGGTTGCGTTCTAGTAGCCCAAACTCATGGCTGGAGCATTCTCATGGCACGTAATAAAATTGCATTGATCGGCAGTGGCCAGATCGGTGGCACCCTTGCTCATCTCGCGGCACTTAAAGAAATGGGCGATGTCGTCCTCTTTGATATTGCCGAAGGCCTGCCGCAGGGCAAAGCACTGGACCTTTCGCAGTCCGGCCCGGTTGAGGGCTTTAACGCGACGCTTAAAGGCGCGAACGACTATGCCGATATCGCAGGCGCGGATGTGGTGATCGTCACCGCTGGTGTGCCGCGGAAACCGGGCATGAGCCGCGATGACCTTCTGGGCATCAACCTCAAAGTTATGAAATCGGTCGGTGAAGGCATTGGCAAGTATGCGCCCAATGCCTTTGTTATTTGTATCACCAACCCGCTTGATGCGATGGTTTGGGCGCTGCAGAAATTCTCCGGCCTTCCGGCCAACATGGTTTGCGGCATGGCTGGTGTGCTCGATAGCGCCCGCTTCCGCCACTTCCTGGCTGACGAATTCAAGGTTTCGGTCCAGGACGTCACCGCGTTCGTCCTCGGCGGCCACGGCGACACCATGGTGCCGCTGACCCGTTACTCGGCTGTTGCCGGTATCCCGGTTCCGGACCTGGTCAAGATGGGCTGGTCGACCCAGGAGAAGATCGACGCGATCGTTCAGCGCACCCGTGACGGCGGCGCCGAGATCGTTGGTCTCCTCAAGACCGGTTCGGCTTTCTACGCTCCGGCCACCAGCGCGATTGAGATGGCTGAAAGCTACCTCAAGGACAAGAAGCGCCTGCTGCCGGCTGCCTCGCACCTGAATGGCGAATACGGCCTTTCCGACATGTATGTCGGTGTGCCGGTTATCATCGGTGCCGGTGGTATCGAGAAGATTGTCGAGATCGAGCTGATCGGCGAAGAAAAAGCCGGTTTCGAGAAGAGTGTTGGTGCCGTGAAGGGTCTGATGGACGCTTGTAAGGGCATCGACGGCTCGCTCGCTTAATAATCCTACCCAACGTTTAGGGAGTTGGTGGACAAATGAATATCCATGAATACCAGGCCAAAGGCCTCCTGAAACAGTTTGGCGCGCCCGTCCTCGCGGGCGGCGTGGCCTACACGGCGGCCGAAGCGGTCGACGAAGCCAAGAAGCTCGGCGGCCCGGTTTGGGTTGTCAAAGCCCAGATCCACGCTGGTGGCCGCGGTAAAGCGGGCGGCGTGAAGGTCGTCAAGTCGCTCGACGATGTCGAAGCGGTTGCCAAGGAGCTGATCGGCAAGACCCTGGTTACGCACCAGACCGGCCCGGAAGGTAAAGAAGTCAAGCGCGTCTACATTGAAGACGGCTGCGCGATCAAAAGCGAATTCTACCTTTCCATGCTGCTCGATCGTGCCACCGGCCGCGTCGCCATCATGGCGTCGACCGAAGGCGGGATGGACATCGAGGAAGTTGCCGAAAAGACACCTGAAAAGATCGTTACCTTCTCGATCGACCCGGCAACCGGCCTGCAGGCTTTCCATTGCCGCCGCGTAGCCTTCGGCCTGAAGCTGTCGGGCGCTGCCGCCAAGGAATGCCAGAAGGTTGTGGCTTCGCTTTACAAAGCCTACACCGAGCTGGATGCCTCGCTTCTCGAGATCAACCCGCTGGTGCTGACCGAAGACGACAAGATGGTCGTTCTCGACAGCAAGATGTCCTTCGACGGCAACGCACTGTTCCGTCACCCGGACGTGCGTGAGCTCCGTGACGAGTCGGAAGAAGACCCGAAAGAGATCGAAGCCAGCAAATACGACCTCAACTACATCAGCCTCGATGGCAACATCGGCTGCATGGTCAACGGTGCCGGTCTCGCCATGGCGACGATGGACATCATCAAGCTCAAGGGCGGCATGCCGGCCAACTTCCTGGATGTGGGCGGCGGCGCGACCAAAGAGCGCGTGACCGAAGCTTTCAAGATCATCCTCTCGGACGATAACGTTGAGGGTATTCTTGTTAACATTTTCGGCGGTATCATGCGCTGCGACGTCATCGCGGAAGGCGTGGTTGCGGCTGCACGTGAAGTCGCGCTCAGCGTTCCGCTGGTGGTTCGCCTTGAAGGCACCAACGTCGACCTCGGTAAGCAGATCATGGCCAAATCCGGCCTGCCGATCATCACTGCCGACGACCTCAACGATGCGGCTGAGAAAGTCGTCAAGGCCGTGAAGGAGGCCGCGTAATGTCTGTACTTGTAGGTAAAGATACCAAAGTTATCTGCCAGGGCTTCACTGGGGCCCAAGGCACGTTCCACTCCGAGCAAGCGATTGCATACGGCACCAAGATGGTTGGCGGTGTAACGCCGGGTAAAGGTGGCACCAAGCACCTCGACCTGCCGGTGTTCGACACCGTGGCCGATGCCCGCGAAGCAACCGATGCCAACGCCTCCGTGATCTATGTTCCGCCGCCGTTCGCGGCTGACGCGATCCTCGAAGCCATCGACGCTGAGCTGGAGCTGGTTGTCTGCATCACCGAGGGTATCCCGGTTCTCGACATGGTTCGCGTCAAGCGCGCCCTGCAGAATTCCGGCACCCGCCTCGTTGGTCCGAACTGCCCGGGCGTTATCACCCCGGGTGAATGCAAAATCGGCATCATGCCGGGCCACATCCACAAGCGCGGCAACGTCGGTATCGTTTCCCGCTCGGGCACGCTGACCTATGAAGCTGTTGCACAGACAACAGCTGCAGGCCTCGGCCAGTCGACCTGTATCGGTATCGGTGGCGACCCGGTAAACGGCACCAACTTCATCGATTGCCTGGACATGTTCCTGGGCGACCCGGAAACCGAAGCCATCATCATGATCGGTGAAATCGGCGGTTCCGCGGAAGAGGAAGCTGCCGAATTCCTGAAGCAAAGCAAGGTCAAGAAGCCGATCGCTGGCTTTATTGCTGGCCGTACGGCGCCTCCGGGCCGCACGATGGGCCACGCAGGCGCCATTGTCTCCGGCGGCAAAGGCGGCGCGGAAGACAAGATCGAAGCCATGGCATCTGCCGGTATCGTCGTTTCTGATAGCCCGGCTGCCCTCGGCACCACGCTTCTGAAAGCCATCAACGGTTAAACCTTGAACTAGAGGGGCGTGGCGGTAACCGCCACGCCAATTGCCCATGGGTGCAGATATGGACCGCATCGCCGCGCTGGAAGGTGTAAGCCCCCAGTTTGTGGAATCGCTCTATGAACAATATAGCGCCAACCCCGAGTCAGTAGACCAGGGCTGGCGTGATTATTTTGAGACGCTGGAAGCCGGGATCGGCAAAACGGCCCCGAGCTGGGCCCGTTCCGACTGGCCGCTGCGTCCCAGTGATGACCTGACCACCGGCCTTGATGGCTCGGACATGTTCATCGAAAGCGAGAAGGCCAAAGCCACAGGCGCGGCCGTTTCCGCCGCCG
Organism: Kordiimonas marina; assembly: GCF_023006325.1. GTDB lineage: Bacteria > Pseudomonadota > Alphaproteobacteria > Sphingomonadales > Kordiimonadaceae > Kordiimonas > Kordiimonas marina. The sequence continues at coordinate 667,348 of NZ_JAINDF010000001.1, read as the reverse complement.
ATGTGCGCGCGGCCACCATTGACAGCATCCGGGCCCTGATGCTCGTCCGCACCTACCGGGTGCGCGGGCACCTGATGGCCAACCTCGACCCGCTCGGGCTTGAGGAACGGCCGGTCAACCCGGAACTGAAGCCGGAAAATTACGGCTTCGGCCCTCAGGATATGGACCGCAAGATTTTCATGGACGGTGTGCTCGGTCTTGATACCGCAACGCTGACCGAAATCATCGCGATCCTGAAGCGGACCTACTGTGCCAACATTGGTGTGGAATTCATGCACATCAATGACCCGGATGAGAAGGCCTGGATCCAGCGCCAGATCGAAGGCCGCGACAAGGAAATCCAGTTTACCGCCAAGGGTAAGGTCGCGATCCTGAACAAGCTCATCGAAGCGGTTCAGTTCGAACGCTTCCTCGGCAAGAAATACACCGGCACCAAGCGCTTCGGCCTCGATGGCGGTGAAGCCATGGTGCCCGCGCTTGAAGCGGTGATGAAAACCGGCGGCCAGTATGGCCTCGACGAGATCGTCATCGGGATGCCGCACCGCGGCCGCCTGAACGTTCTCGCCAACGTCATGCAGAAGCCGTACCGCGCCATCTTCAATGAATTCCACGGTGGATCCTTCAAACCTGATGACGTTCAGGGCTCGGGCGATGTGAAATATCACCTCGGGACCTCGGCCGACCGTGAATTCGACGGCAACAAGATCCACCTGTCCTTGAACGCGAACCCCTCGCACCTCGAGGCGGTGAACCCGGTCGTGATCGGCCGGACCCGTGCCAAGCAGGAACAAAAGAAAGACACCAAGCGTGAAACCACGCTGTCGCTTCTGCTTCATGGGGATGCCGCGTTTGCGGGCCAGGGCATCGTCGCCGAATGTTTCGGCATGTCGGGCCTCCGCGGTTACAACACCGGCGGGACGGTCCACTTTATCGTCAACAACCAGATCGGCTTCACCACCAGCCCGCAGTTCGCGCGCTCCAGCCCCTATCCGTCGGATGTGGCCAAGATGGTGCAGGCGCCGATCTTCCATGTGAACGGCGACGACCCCGAAGCCGTTGTGTTCGCGACCAAGCTGGCGACCGAATTCCGCCAGACCTTCAAGCGCGACGTGGTCATCGACATGTTCTGCTACCGCCGCTTCGGTCACAACGAATCCGATGAACCGGCCTTCACCCAGCCGCTCATGTATGCCGCCATCAAGAACCATCCGTCGGTGGTCAAGCTTTATGCTGACCGTTTGATCCAGGAAGGCGTGATCACGGCAGAAGAATTCGAGCGGATGGAAAATGAATTCATCAGCTATCTCGAAGACGAATTCACCGCCGGCAAGGACTATAAGGTCAATAAGGCCGACTGGTTCGAAGGCAAGTGGGAAGGCCTCGGCCTCGCCGACCAGGATCATGAAAAACGCCGCGCCGAAACCGGTGTCGCCGAAATCATGCTCCGTGAAGTCGGTGAACAGATCACCACGGTGCCGGAGAAGTTCAACGTTCACCGGACGCTGAAGCGTATTCTGGATGCCAAGCACCAGATGTTCGAAACCGGCGAAGGCTTCGACTGGTCGACGGCTGAAGCCCTCGCCTTCGGTACGCTCCTGCGTGACGGTTTCGGCGTCCGCCTGTCCGGCCAGGACTGCGGCCGCGGCACCTTCAGCCAGCGTCATGCCGTCTTCGTCGACCAGAAGACCGAAGACCGCTATGTGCCCCTCAAAGGCATTAACCCGAACGCGAACTTCGAAGTGCTGGATAGCCCGCTTTCGGAATTCGGCGTTCTCGGCTTTGAATATGGCTACTCGATGGCTGAGCCGTCGACGCTGACGCTGTGGGAAGCCCAGTTCGGTGACTTCGCCAACGGCGCCCAGATCATCATCGACCAGTTCATCTGTTCGGCGGAAGCCAAGTGGCTTCGGATGTCGGGCCTCGTTATGCTGCTGCCGCACGGCTATGAAGGCCAGGGGCCGGAGCATTCGTCAGCACGGCTTGAGCGCTATCTCCAGCTGTCGGCTGAGGATAACTGGCAAGTGGTCAACTGCACGACCCCGGCGAACTATTTCCATGTTCTCCGCCGTCAGATGCACCGCAAGTTCCGTAAGCCGCTCGTGATCGTGACGCCCAAGTCGCTTCTCCGTCACAAGCGCTGCACCTCGCAGCTCGCCGATTTCGGTCCTGGCTCGCAGTTCCACCGCGTATTGTGGGACAATGCCGACATGGAAAACGGCGGCTCGATCAAGCTGAAGGCGGACGACAAGATCAAACGCGTCGTCATGTGTTCGGGCAAGGTCTATTACGACCTTCTGGAAGAGCGCGACACGCGCGGTCAGGACGATACCTATCTCCTGCGTGTTGAACAGCTATTCCCGATGCCGGCACAGGCGCTCAAGATGGAGCTCCAGCGCTTCAAGAACGCCACGCAAATGGTCTGGTGCCAGGAAGAGCCCAAGAATATGGGCGCCTGGAGCTATATTCACGAACCGCTTGAGCAGGTTCTCATTGATCTCGATATGAAGTGCACGCGGCCCGTTTACGCCGGCCGTGCGGCAAGCGCTTCCACCGCAACCGGTCTTGCGTCCAAGCACGCAGCCGAGCAGGCAGCGCTCGTCGATCAGGCACTGACGATTTAAGAAGAAGGGTAGGAGCACCCAAATGGCAATCGAAGATATTGTAATCCCGCAGATGGGAGAATCGGTCGCGGAAGGCACCATCGGCACCTGGCTGAAGAAGGTGGGCGACGCGGTCGCCGCGGACGAGCCGATTGTTGAAGTGGAGACCGACAAGGTCGCGATGGAAGTGCCGAGCCCTGTGGCCGGTGTCATCACCGAACTTGTTGTTGCCGAAGGCGACACAGTGGAAATCGGCGCGCTGATCGCCCGTGTGGACACGGAAGGCAAAGCCAGTGCAGCGTCTGCCGCGGCGCCCGCAGCAGCCCCGGCTGCCGCCCCGGCCGCCAAGGCCGCAGCCCCGGCAGAAAAGCCTGCGACTGTCTCAACGGTTGAAGGTCCCGCGCCTGCGAAGGCCCATGCGGACCTGATGCCGATGTCCCCGGCTGTTCGTCGCATCGTCGACGAATATAACCTCGACCCGACCTCGATTGTCGGTACCGGCAAGGATGGCCGCCTGACGAAGGGTGACGTGCTTTCCGCGATCGAAGCTGGCACCGCCCGCCCGTTGTCGGCCCCGGCAGCCGCCGCTGCACCGGCCGCAGACAAGGGCCCGCGCGAAGAACGGGTGAAGATGACCCGCCTCCGCAAACGGATCGCTGAACGCCTGAAGGACGCGCAGAACACCGCCGCCATGCTCACCACCTATAACGAGGTGGACATGACTGCGATCATGGAAGCGCGCAACAAATACAAGGACCTGTTCGCGAAGAAGCATAACATCAAGCTCGGCTTCATGAGCTTCTTCACCAAGGCCTGCTGCCTGGCGCTCAAGGAAGTGCCGGCCGTCAACGCCTTCATCGAGGGCGATGAGATCGTCTATCACAACTATGCCAACATCGGTGTTGCGGTTTCCGCCCCGAACGGCCTTGTTGTGCCGGTTCTCAAGGACGCGCAGGACATGTCCTTCGCCGACACTGAAATCGGTATCGCCACCTATGGCAAGAAGGCCCGTGACGGCAAGCTGACCATCGATGACATGCAGGGCGGCACCTTCACCATTTCGAACGGCGGTATCTTCGGCTCGCTGATGTCGAGCCCGATCCTGAACGCGCCGCAGTCGGCCATTCTGGGCATGCACAAGATCCAGGACCGTCCGATGGCGATCGGCGGCCAGGTTGTGATCCGTCCGATGATGTATCTGGCGCTGTCCTACGATCACCGCATCATCGACGGCCGCGAAGCCGTGACCTTCCTGGTGCGCGTGAAGGAAGCCCTTGAAGACCCGACCCGCCTGCTGTTGGACATGTAAGGCGGCTGGTCCGGACTGAGTGAATGAGTAAAATGGGTGGGGGCCGAAATCCCCGCCCATTATTTCGACAAGAAGGGACAAAAAGAATGTCTGATGCTTTCGACGTAGTAATTATCGGCGCTGGCCCCGGTGGCTATGTCGCGGCCATCCGCGCCGCTCAGCTTGGCCTCAAGACCGCGTGTATCGACAAGCGCGACACCTTGGGCGGTACCTGCCTCAATGTCGGCTGTATGCCGTCGAAGGCGCTCCTGAATGCCTCGCACCTCTATCATGAGGCCGCGCATGACCTCGGCAAGTTCGGCATCAATGTGAAAGGGGTCTCCTTCGACCTCAAGGAAATGATGGCGACCAAGGACAAGACGGTCGAAGGCCTGACGGGCGGCATCGAATTCCTGTTCAAGAAAAACAAGATCACCTGGCTCAAGGGCACCGCAAGCCTGAGCGCTAAGGATACGGTCAAGGTCGAGCTCAACGACGGTGGCACCGAAACGTTGAAGGCGAAGAACATTGTCATTGCCACCGGTAGTGATGTCGCCAGCCTGCCGGGCGTCGAGATCGACGAAAAGCAGATCGTCTCCTCCACCGGCGCGCTGAGCCTGCCGAAGGTGCCGAAGCATCTCGTGGTTATCGGCGGTGGCGTGATCGGGCTGGAGCTTGGCTCGGTCTGGCAGCGTCTGGGGTCGGAAGTCACCGTGGTCGAATTCATGGACCAGGTTCTGCCGGGCATGGACGGTGAGGTTCGCAAGACCTTCGGCCGCGTGCTCAAGAAGCAGGGCTTCACCATGAACCTGTCCTCCAAGGTCACCTCGGTTGAGAAATCCAAGTCCGGCGTCAAGGTAACGTTCGAGCCCGTCAAGGGTGGGGACGCCACCACGCTCGACGCTGACGTGGTTCTCGTCTCCGTTGGCCGTCGGCCGTTCACCGCAGGCCTCGGCCTTGAAGCCGTTGGCGTGGACATGGATGAGCGCAGCCGGGTTAAAGTGGCACACGACTTCTCCACCAACGTTCCGGGTATCTGGGCGATCGGTGATGTGATCGAAGGCCCGATGCTGGCGCACAAGGCCGAGGACGAAGGCGTTGCGGTTGCTGAAAATATCGCGGGCCTTTCGGGCCATGTGAACCATGACGTCATTCCGGGCGTGGTTTACACCCACCCGGAAGTGGCCTCTGTCGGCAAGACTGAAGAGGACCTGAAGGCCGCGGGCGTTGACTATAACGTCGGCAAGTTCCCCTTCACCGCCAACAGCCGCGCGAAGGCGAACCTGGATACCGAAGGCTTCGTGAAAATCCTCGCCGACAAGAAATCCGACCGTGTGCTCGGCGTTCATATCATCGGTGCTGACGCTGGCAACATGATCGCCCAGGCGGCGACCGCGATGGAATTCGGCGCCTCGGCTGAAGATATAGCCATGACCTGCCATGCGCACCCGACCGAGACCGAAGCGGTCAAGGAAGCGGCGCTCGCGGTTCATAACCGTCCGATCCATATGTAATCGGCACAGGTCGTTCAAAGACACGGAAATCCCGGTCCCCGAGTGAGGGGCCGGGATTTTTGATTCTGGTGAGTTTTTTCACGTTTTGGGCTGCGCTTTCGTTTCTGAAGCGTATGATGATCCACAATTATAAATAAACATAGGTGGTATCTATGAGGGTATTTTCGCATATTCTGACGGCGGCTGTGGCACTCAGCCTTACGGCTTGCGCGGGCGAAACTAAGGCGCCTGAAGTTACCAGCAAGGTGCCCGCCCCCTCCAAGACCATCGCCATGCTGGCGGTGAATGACGTCTACCGGATTGAGGGTGTTGATGACGGCAAGCGCGGCGGTCTTGGCCGGATTGCCTGGTTGCGCCACCGCCTTGAAGCGGAAACCGGCGCGCCCGTGCCGCTGATGCACGCGGGTGATTTCCTGTCACCGTCGCTCTATAGCCTCAGCAATGTCGGTAATTTCGCGGGCGCGGAAATGGTCGATGTCCTCAACCGCATGGACGGCAACGCAAAGGCCTTCGACCCGCTTATGTTCGTCGATATCGGCAACCATGAATTCGACAATACCAGGTGCCAGCAAGGCGAGGGGCTCAAGAATTTTACCGACCGGGTGCAGGAATCCCAGTTTCACTGGCTGTCCGGCAACCTGGACTATTCCGCTTGCAAGGGCGCGGATGGCCTCAGGAATGGCCCGATCCACGATGCGCAGATCTTCACGGCGGGCGGCATCAAATTCGGCATATTCGGGCTTACGGTGGACTTTGAAGGCAATACCCCTGCCGACAAGCGCCATGGCCCCAAGATCAGCCCGGACTATGCCGCCTATGCCAAGCGCCTTAGCGCTCAGCTTCGCGCGGCGGGCGCCGAATTCGTGATCGGCCTCACCCACCTGGATTGGGCGTGCGATGTGGCGCTCCTGCAGTCCCTCGGCAAAGATGGGCCGGACCTGATCATGGGCGGGCATGACCATGTCCAGATGGCGCATTTCGTGCCGGAGAACCCAGTGCCGGGGCAAATGTTCCGCGCGGTCTATAAGGCCTCCTCCGACGCGACCGATGTGGCGGTCTATCATTTCTGGCGCGGGGCTGACAGCAAAGTGCATTACCGCTATGACCCGGTCGACATGGATTTCCGCGTGCCGGAGGACAAGACAGTCGCCGCTGACGTGAAAGCGTGGGAGAAACGCTTGGCCACCAAGGCCTGTGCAAACAAGGCGCCTGATTGCCTGCAGACGGAGGTCGGTAAAACGGCCTACGCGTGGGCGCTCAAGGAAGCTGAAAACCGCGAGAATGAGACCCGTGTCGGCAACTGGTTCACCGACCTGATGCGGGAACAGGCTGATGCATCGGGCGGTTTCTGTGCCGGGAACAAGGGCACGGTCGCGCTCATCAACTCCGGCACCTTCCGGCTCAATTACGACGTCTCCAAGGGGCAGCTTCTCCGCCGGGAACATGTGCTGGCCACCATGCCGTTCGGGGCGGACCTGACCGAGCTATGTGTGGACGCCTCCACTCTGCGCGCGGCGGTCGCCCAGGGGCTTAATGCGCCAGGGCAGGGCCGATACCCGCATTTCTCCGGGATGCAGGTCACTTACAAGCGCACCACCGGGAAGGAGGCGGACATCATCTCACTCAAGGTGAATGGGCAAGAGGTTCCGGCAGGTGCCACGGACAAATTCCTCATGGTTACGGGCAGTTATATGGCGGCGGGCAATGACGGCTATCCGTTCGGCGATATCCAGGGAGACGCGAATCGGCGGAAGCTCCACAAAGACCTGGCGCAGATTGTCCCGCAGCGGATCAATGACCAAAGCATGACACCCGCGATCACCGATGCCAACCGCCGCAAAGTCCACCTGCCATCGGCGGTGGACACCATGGTGCCGACCTGCAGCGCCGGCGGATATGCCGAATGACAGGGGCTGAACGCCAATAGGGTCACTAACAAAGGGGCTCAGGCGAACAGCCGGGCCCCTTCATGATGCAGAAGCCATGATTTGCGCTCTATGCCGCCCGCGTAGCCCGTGAGGCTGCCGTCCGCACCGATGATCCGGTGGCAGGGGTGGATAAGGCAAATGGGGTTGCGGCCGTTCGCACGCCCGACTGCGCGGGGGCTTGAAGAAAGTTCAGCCGCAAGCGCGCCATAGCTTGTCGTCGTGCCCGCCCGAACCGTCCTTAAAGTCTCCCAGACCTTCTGTTCATAGGGTGTGCCAAGGGGCGCTGTCTCAAGGCCATCGAGCGCATCGCGGTCCCCGCCGAAATAGCTGTCGAAAGCCGTTTTGATGGAAGCGGGCAGGGATGCTTCCGTGGGGCGCAAGCCGTCGTAATATTGCTTTAGCTGGCGCGTGACCCGTTCCGCCCGGTCAGCGAATTCGCAGATCACGATCACCTCACCATCCAGCACCAGGGTCAGGGCGCCAAGCGGTGTTTCATATATTGATGTCATCAGGTCGGTCATGTCGGACTAGAGCTAAAGCGCGCCAAACAGGTAGCCGGAGGCAATGAGCGTCAGGGTGATGCAGACGAAAGGCGTCAGCGCCATATGAGGAACCGGGTCGCCTGCGCGCATGGCACGGGTGAAATGGATGGCGGAGCGGATGCCGGTCAGCGCGGTTGCGCACCCGGTGATGACCACGGCCATCACTTCCATCTCGGTATGGCTGGTGGCGGGCCAGAATTTGAACGCGGCGAATATCAACATCAGCGACAGGACCGCGAACGACGCATAAAGCCCCGCGAGGCTCCAGCCACGCAGGCGGTCATGATTAGATGTTGGGTGTTGTTCACTCATACTCAGGCCCTTCTGAAGGCCTTATCATACACATCCTTAAGCCGGGCGCTATCGACTTCGGTATAGACCTGGGTTGCCTTCAAATCAGCGTGGCCCAGCAGCTCCTGGATCGTGCGCAGGTCCCCGCCGCGGGACAGGAGGTGGGTCGCGAAACTGTGGCGCAGCGCGTGTGGGGTGGCGCTTGCAGGCAGGCCGAGGATGGCCCGCACCTTCTGCATCGCGCTTTGGATTGTGCGCGGGTTCAAGGGCCCGCCGCGCTTGCCGACGAACAGTGGCCCGTCAGGGGTAAGCACATAAGGGCATAGGTCACGGTAGGCTTTGATGGCGTCCCGTACGATAGGCAGGACGGGTACCACGCGTTCCTTGCCGCGCTTGCCGACAATGCGCATGGTGTCGCCCGTCGGCACGCTTGCAGGCGTTATCGACAAGGCTTCCGAGATACGGAGGCCGCAGCCATAAAGAAGCGTGATAACGGCGGTATCGCGCGCGGCGACCCAGTCCTCATCCGCGAAATCACCCACTGTTTCCATCACCGACCGGGCGCCTTCTTCCGTGAGCGGTCGCGGCACCCGGTGCGGCAGTTTCGGGCCCTGGATCGCGCGGATAGCGTCATTCTCTATCCCGTGGGTGCGCGCGAGGAAACGATAGAAATTGCGGATCGCCGACAGGGTCCGGGCGCTTGAACGCGCACTCACGCCGTCCCCCCGCTTGTGGGCGAGGAAGGCGCGGAAATCCCGAACGGTCAGCCCTGCCAGCATTTTCGGCGTGATGATGCTTTCACGGTATCCGGCGAGGAAGGCGAAAAAGTCGCCCAGGTCGCGGCTGTAGGCTTGCAGGGTATGCGGGGACAGGCGTTTTTCGCTAGTCAGATAGCGGCGCCATTCAGCCACCAGCGCTTGCGCGGCCGCATCGAGGGCGGCCAGGGTTTCGGCGCTGATGGTGGGGTCTTCGCTCACGGCTTGCTGGCGGGATACCTGAGACGGCCGAGGAAGCGGCTGACGGACGGCATGTTTTCACACGCCTTGCGCATTTGGAACTTGGCCTTTTCGAACTGCATGACATTTTCGATGCGGCGGTCAAGGAAGGCCCAGGTATCTTTGAAGCCTTCGCTGTCGTCGTTCAGCCAATAGAGGAGCACGGCAGCATACACGGCGCTCAAGGTGGCGCGCTTGGTGTACCAATTATGGTCGGTCGAGGTGTCGCCGATCGCGCGCCAGATACGGTCGGCCGTGCGCCAGCCGGCTTTGGTGCCGCGGGCAAGGTTCGGCGGCATGGCGTGGGCGGCAACACCGCGCTTGATCGCCTCACGGGCCTCGGCATTCTGTTCAAGCCGGATGCGAATCGCCTGGGTGATCTTGTCGCGAATGCGCATATTCTTGAGGTCGAGGGCTTCGATGGCGGCAACCATGCGGTTGTCCGCGTCCAGAAGCATTTCCTCAAGCACGTCCATCGCCCCTTCAGGGTAGGCAAGCTCAGCCATTTCAGGGCTGATGCCGATATCCGCTGCTGCGGCCCTCAGGGCCTTTTCGTTCCAGCCATCAAACGGGACATGCGCCAGCATCGCTTCAAGAAGCGGCTGCCTCAATTCTTCCGGTGTGCGGTCTTCTGCCATGGTGTGGGCCTCTTACCCTTCCCTAACGTTAGGGGATGATTCGTGCCCTCAGTCCTATCATGGATGGTACGCGCGTGCGAAGGGGCATTGTGCCGCATTTTGCATTCGGGCGGCCTTTTTGCTATACTTAGCTTATGTAAGGAAGGTCGTAACGGGCGGCAGTAGCGGTCCGAAGGCTTTTTTTGTGAAAATAACTTGTGCGAATACGGGCGCTTTGCTATAGGACCAGCCACTAATGGCCTGCAGGCTCGCGTCTGTAAATTCAAGCCTTAGAAAGGAGTGTGTAACCCATGGAGGTTACCGTTCGTGATAATAACGTGGACCAGGCCCTTCGTGCCCTGAAGAAAAAGCTTCAGCGTGAAGGCGTGTACCGCGAGATGAAAATGCGTCGCTTCTACGAGAAGCCCTCTGAAAAGAAGGCCCGTGAGCAGGCAGCGGCCGTCCGCCGTGCCCGTAAACTGGAGCGCAAGCGCCTTGAGCGCGATGGTCTCGTTGTGAAGGGCCGCTAAGCGACCCGGTCACACGACCCGACGAATCAAAAGCCCCTTGGAACTGATGTTCCTAGGGGCTTTTTCTTTGTCTCCGGTTGGTGTTCTCGCGTTCCGGCGAGCGGATATCACTGTCCTGTATGGGGCGGTAGGCAGGGGGAACCATGAAACACCTTGCTGCCGCCGGACCTCTAGGGCATTGTTTGCTCATGCAGAAATCGGAATCAGCACAAGAGTCTCCCACGATCAGCGACGCCCAGCTTGTGGCGTGGATCGATGCACTTGAGGCGTATGCGCGGGACTGGGACGCGACCTTCGAAGGTCAGCCTTACTATTTTACGCAGGAATTCTGGTATCTGTTTGTGGGGGTCGTCACCAACGCATGGCGTGGCCGACCTGTTACCGTGAGTGCAGCAAACCAGTTCATGAAAACGGGCTCTACCCGTACGCGGGAGGAGCGGATCAAGAAAGCCGTTCAGGATGGGTTCCTGCTTAAAGTGCCGGGCAATGACGACAAACGCACAATGTTTCTGACCCCTTCGCCAGAACTGGAACGGCTGATCCGCGGGCACCTCGGACGTACTTACAACCGGGTCCGGCAGGCCTTTGTTCCCGAAGGCTGAGCTGAAGGCATTCGCCATGGCAGGTGCTGGGGCTACCCGCTTAACTCTCATCCTGAAAAATACCCGCAAATATTGCGGCTAATTCTTCTGCATTCTTTGCTGTTTTTTCCAAAGCCCGCAAGGTGAAGGCTGTCCTCAGGGAAATGGGAAAAGTGGGAAGTGAAAATGAGGATTTACCGGACTCTAGTATTGTCCAGCTGTGCAGTGGCGGCAGTTCTTGCCAGTCCTGTGCAGGCTGCCGATAAAAAGACCGACAAAGCTGTACCCAAGGGTACAGCCAAGGATACAGGTATGCTGGAGGAGATTGTCGTCTCCGCACGCCGCAAGCTTGAAAACCTGCAACAGACGCCGGTGTCGGTTTCAGCACTTGGCGAAAATCAGCTGGACCGGCTTCAGGCCACTGACATTGGTGACCTGCAGAATTCTGTGCCGGGGCTGACCATCCATGTCGGCGATGCCTCCAATGTGGTCGCTTACATCCGTGGTGTTGGGCAGATTGACAGTCTGGCCTTCGCGGATCCCGGTGTTGGCATTTATCTGGACGATGTCTATCTCGGGCGGGCACAGGGTGCGTTCCTGGATGTTTATGATGTTGACCGCATTGAAGTGCTACGCGGCCCCCAGGGCACCCTTTATGGGCGCAATACCATCGGCGGTGCCATCAAATATGTCAGTAAGCAGCCTGACAATGTGTTTGCCGGACGTGTTGAAGCTACCGTCGGAGATTATGGTCAGCGACGGGTTAAGGCCGGGCTCAATGTGCCAATTGTGGAGGGCAAGCTGTTTGCTAAGGCTGCTGTAGCCTACGACGGAAGGGATGGTTATGCCACCAATCTGGCGACAGGAAAAAGCGATGGCGACAAGAAAAGCCTGAGTTTCCGCCTAGGTGTGCGTTGGCTTGCGACAGATGCGCTGACCGTGGACTTGAGCTTCGACCAGTCTGAAGATAATAGCGATACCTCGCGCACGCCGAATAGGGAAACTTCAGTCTTCGGGATCGTTCCGGCGAGCGATAACCCGCGTGAGGTTGATGCTGATTTCAACGACCTCAATCGGTTGAAGACCCGGGGTTGGTCCGGCAGGGTGACCTACGACCTCAGTGATACCACCAGCTTCAAGTCGATCAGCGCTTACCGGGAAATGAATTATGATACCCATCTGGATCTGGATGCCACGGCGTTGCCGCTCTTTGGCGTGTTTGTCGACGAGGGCCAGGATCAGTTCAGCCAGGAGCTTCAGTTAAGCCATACCGCTGCGAGCGGCTGGTCGCTTATCACCGGACTTTATTATTTTACCGAACATGATGTGACCATGTCGGGCATTTTCGGACCGGCGATTGCGTTCATTTCAAATTCGCTTAACGACCAGACCAACAAGAGCTATGCAGCCTATTCGCAGCTTGATTATCCGGTGAATGACCGCCTCAGCCTGACCCTGGGTCTGCGCTATACCTACGAGACCAAGGATTTCGCGCGAATTCAGGAATTCTATGGCGCCGATACGCCGATGGTGCCGGTCCTTGGCACCGGGGCGCGCGTGACGGATTTTTCGGTGAATGCAAACTGGAGTTCTCTGTCGCCCAAGGCCGGGCTCGACTATAAGCTCAGTGACAATAACTTCCTCTATGCCAGTGTATCTAAGGGCTTCAAGTCGGGCGGGTTCGACGGCCGCTCCAACTCCGCCAACCAGGCGGTGCCCTATAATCCTGAAACGATGTGGGCCTATGAGGTTGGCAGCAAAAACACACTGTTGGACGGCAGGATGTCGGTCAATCTGGCCGCTTTCTACAATGATTATAAGAATCTGCAGCTTTCCAGTTTTGTGGCCGACCAGAATGGGAATTTCAGTGCGCTTTTCACCAATGCGGGTGCCGCCAGCATTAAGGGGCTTGAACTGGAGCTGAAGGTCCGGCCGACTGAGGCTTTAAGCCTCAATGCAGCTGTGAATTTCACCGATGCTCACTATTCGGAATATATCGGCCCTGGCGGCGTGGACATAAGTCACGAGCGCAAGCTGGTGAATACGCCTAAGTGGACCCTGTTCCTGGCAGGCGACTATGAAATTCCGTTCGCCTCCGGTGCCACGCTCGGGCTTCATGGCGATATCGCCTACCGCAGCAAGACCTACCCAACGGTCAGCAGCAGTGAAATTCTGGCACAGCCTGGCTATGCCGTGGCGAATGCCGAAATTCGCTATAGCTCGCCAAATGAGACCTGGCAGATCTATGCCGGGATGAAAAACATCACCGACAAGGCTTACCGCACCCATGGCTTCGACCTTTCCGACAGCCTTGGTTACCAGTTGGCCTATTATGGCGCGCCGCGGACCTGGTCGGCTGGTGTGGTATACCGCTTTTAGGATGGACTGAATGCCTGATATCGACCCGGAAACGCGTGTGTTCCTGGACCAGCTGAACAGTGCCGATGGCCCTGAGTTCGACAGTCTGACAGTCGCGGAAAAGCGTGCAGGGCTGGATGCCTTTTTCGCAGATGCGGCCCCGAGTGCCCCGAAGGCGGATGTGGTGGATATCGACATCCCAGTGCGCGCGGGCCGCACGGTTTCGGCAAGTGTCTTTTCCCTCCCCGGAAAAGAAGCCCGTCTGCCGGTGCTCTTCCTGATCCAAGGAGGAGGGTGGGCACTGGCAGGCAGGGCGGCTTATGGACCGCTTGCCCGCCTTCTTGCAGACAGGTTGGGACGCGTTGTTGTGGTGGCAGATTTCCGACTGGCTCCCGAGCATCCGTTTCCTGCCGGTCTTGAAGACTGTATTGATGTTTACAAATGGGTGAGGGCACATGCCGGTGAAATCGGTGGCGACGCTGAGCGGATTGCATTGATGGGGGACAGCGCTGGGGGAAACCTGGCCGCGGCCTTATGCCTGTCAGATGAGGTGAGCGCTGCTGAAAGGCCCGAGGCGCTTGTGCTTGCCTATCCCATGACCGATATCCGGCCGGATGCTGCATGTTATGCATCCCGCCGTGAGCTTGGGGGCGGAGACTATTTCCTCACCACTGGTTCGATCGATTGGTCTGCGGAGGTTTATACAGCAGGGGGTACCAATTCCGGGCACCCGCTTGTCTCAGTCATTTGCAATGACCAGCTCGGCAGATTACCGCTTACACTTGTGCTGACGGCGGGTCTTGACCCTCTCAAGGATGAAGGCCGGATATTCTGCCTGCGAGCCGTCGCTGGCGGGGCCAATGCGGTGCATCGGGAATATGCCGGCACCATACATGGCTTCCTGTCTTTCTTCCATGTGTTGCCGGTTGCCTATGAAGCACTTGCAGATATTGCCGCTTTTCTGAGGACCTAGTCCTCAGGCCAGCATTTCTTCCTTGGGCTCAGGCAGGCTGAGCAGAGAGAGCGGTTCCAGCTTGTCGTCTGATGTTTTTAGGTAATAGCCATAAGGCCCGCGCGCGATCACCAGTTTCTGGCGCTTATGACCTTCGACGCCGATGTAAAACTCGAAGCGGCCGCAGCGGATGCCTTCGATGGCTTCTTCCTGGGGGATTTCCCAGAAGCTGCCGTCGTAACTGGGGACATAAAGGTGTGTCACCTGTTCGAAACTGTTGAGGCTTTCGTCTTTTCTGACTGCGCTGACATCATACGTACTGGGCATACCGTGTCCTCTGACTTGAAACTGGCGAATGTATCGGTTGCCTGAAGAAAGGGGCGCCAGCTTGCCTGAAGGCACCCTCTGAATTTCTACTTTAGTTTGGAAATCTTGCCATTGTCTTAGGGACTAGAAGGGCTTTGTCTAAAAATGTCAGTACCTTGCGGATGATGCCCAAAAGAAAAGGGCGATCCGAAGCCGGACCGCCCACTGGGTACTCAATACTTTTTTATCGTTTTAAAAGACTTTCAAGCTGCCTTAGTCGAGGTCGAACTTGATGCCCTGCGCGAGCGGCAGCTCGTGGCTGTAGTTGACCGTCGAGGTCTGGCGGCGCATGTAGGCGCGCCACGCGTCGGAACCGCTTTCACGGCCGCCGCCGGTTTCTTTCTCACCGCCGAAGGCGCCGCCGATTTCAGCGCCCGACGTGCCGATGTTGATATTGGCGATACCGCAATCCGAGCCCGAGGTGCTGATGAAGGCTTCGGCTTCCCGTACATCGGTGGTGAAGACCGCCGAGGACAGGCCCTGCGGCACGGCGTTTTGCGTGGCGAGGGCGGCGTCAAAGTCGGTGTATTTGACGATGTAGAGGATCGGCGCGAAGGTTTCTTCGCACATGCTCGGGGTCTGTTCGCTCAGCTCAACGATGGCCGGCTGGACATAATAGCCGTCCGGGTATTCGTTGCTGAGGACACGGTCACCACCGGTAACGGTGCCGCCTTCGCCGCGCGCGGCTTCAAGGGCGTGCTGCATGTTCTCGAACGAAGCTTTGTCGATCAGCGGACCGACGAGCGTGCCGGCCTTGAGCGGATCACCAATACGGATGCTGCCGTAAGCTTTCTTCAGGCGCGGTACCAGATTGTCATACACATCAGCATGGACGATCAGGCGGCGCGTGGTGGTGCAGCGCTGGCCGGCGGTGCCGACGGCGCCGAACACGATGCCCGGGATCGCCATGTCGAGATCGGCTGTCTGCGTGACGATGATGGCGTTGTTGCCGCCCAGTTCCAGCAGGCATTTGCCGAAGCGTTCTGCTACACGCGGGCCAACCTGGCGGCCCATGCGGGTGGAGCCGGTCGCGGAGATGAGTGGCACGCGGGTGTCATCCACCAGCGCTTCGCCGACATCGCGCATGCCGATAAGGACATGGGACAGGCCTTTGGGCGCATCATCGCCGAATTTCTCGATCGCGCGTTCCAGGATTTTCTGGCAGGCGAGGGCGGTCATCGGGGTTTTTTCCGACGGCTTCCACAGGACGCTGTCACCGCAGGCGAGCGCGAGGGCGGTGTTCCAGGCCCAAACGGCGACCGGGAAGTTGAAAGCGGAGATGATGCCGACCGGGCCAAGCGGCTGCCAGTATTCGCGCATATGGTGGCCCGGACGTTCGGACGCGATGGTCAGGCCGTAAAGCTGGCGGGAAACACCGACCGCGAAATCGCAGATGTCGATCATTTCCTGAACTTCGCCTTTGCCTTCTTCCAAAATCTTGCCGCATTCGGCGGTCACGAGGGCGCCAAGGGCATCCTTGTTGGCGCGAAGCTCTTCACCCAGCAGGCGGACAAGCTCACCGCGGCGCGGGGCCGGGACGCTGCGCCATGCCTTGAAGGCGGTCTCAGCTTCAGCGATTTTGGCCGAAACCGTTTCCGGGGTGTCCATCTGGACCTTGCCCATCAGGCCGCCGTCGATCGGTGACCGGACTTCAAGGTTACCGTTTTCGAACATCGACGGGTCAATACCCATTTCTTTGAGGATGTCAGCTACACGCGCTTGCATCAGTATTCTCCTTAAATCACTTGTTCCTGAGACCCGTCAGCGTGGCCGTGGGGCCGATGGCTTCCGGATCTACCATAATTTCAATGAGGGCAGGTTTGCCCGCGGCTTGCGCGGCCTTGAGGGCCGGCGCGAAATCTTCTGTTTTCTCAACCCGTGTGGCGAAGGCGCCGAAGCTTTCGGCGAATTTCACGAAATCGGGGTTCGTCAGTTCCGTACCGGAGATGCGGTAAGGGTAATTGCGTTCCTGGTGCATCCGGATGGTGCCGAGCATACCGTTGTTGAACACCAGGAAGATGACATTGGCCTGATAGCGGACGGCTGTTGCCAGCTCCATTGAGCTCATCATGAAGCAGCCATCCCCCGCGCAGGCGATCACGGTACGCTCAGGCGCGATGATCTTGGCGGCGATGGCAGCGGGTACGCCGTAGCCCATGGCGCCAGAGGTCGGAGCCAGCTGGCCCGGGAAAGTCCGGTAGCGGTAGAAGCGGTGCAGCCAGGCGGCATAGTTGCCGGCGCCGTTACAGAGGATGGCGTCCTCCGGCAGTGCGTCGCGCATATATTCATAGAGGCTGGCAAGCTTGACCGCGCCCGGGTTGTCATTGGGGGTAGTCCAGGCTTCGAACGCGGCGCGGTCGGCCTTGGTGCTGTCCGCCCACGTGGCGCTGTTTTCAAACACCATATCGGCCAGCATGGGCGCGATGGTGGTCGGCGTCGCGTTGATGCCCAGCGTCGGGTGGTAGACCCGGCCCAGTTCCTCTGCGCCCTGATGGATATGGATCAGGGTTTGTTTGGGAACCGGCACGGAAAGGCGCTCATACCCACCCGTCGTCATTTCCCCAAGCCGTGGGCCGAGGACGAGCAGCACGTCAGCATCCTGCATCCGCTTCACAAGCGCGGGGTTGGCGCCGATACCCATGTCACCGATGTAGTTCGGGTGGTTGTTGTCGAACCGGTCCTGGCAGCGGAACGAAACCGTGACAGGCAGGTTGTTCTTTTCGGCGAAGGCCTCGACCTGTTTAACCGACGCGGCATCCCAGCCGCTGCCGCCCAGCATCAGGAGCGGGCGTTTGGCGCCGTCCATCAGGCGCTTGAGTTCCGCCATGTCCTCAGCCCCCGGATGCGCCTTGGCCGGGCGGTAGGGGAGGCAGGCTTGGCGGTCGGTCAGGGCGCGCAGCATGTCCTCGGGTAGCGCGAGCGCAACGGGGCCCGGGCGGCCGGAGGTGGCGACGCGGAAGGCGCGGCCGACATATTCGGCGACCCGTGAGGCGTCGTTGATCTCGGCGGTCCATTTGGTGACTTCACTGAGGAAGCGGCGGTAGTCCACTTCCTGGAAGGCTTCCCGTTCAACCTGGTCGGCAGCGACCTGGCCGATCAGCATGATCATCGGCGTGCTGTCCTGGAAGGCGGTATGCAGACCGATGGTCGCGTGCGTGGCACCAGGCCCGCGGGTGACAAAGCAGATGCCGGGGCGGCCGGTCATCTTGCCGTAGGCTTCGGCCATGTTGGCGGCCGAGGCTTCGTGCCGGCAGGTGATGAATTTCAGCTGCTTTTCGGCGTCATAAAGCGCATCAAGCGCGGCGAGGTAGGATTCGCCCGGCACGCCGAAGGCAAGGTCTGCGCCGTTTGCCATCAGTGCTTCGATGAGGGCCTGTCCCCCCGTGATTTGTGTATCCGTCATGGCCGCACCTTAAAGGTCAATATTATCTGCACGGATGCTTATGCCAGCGTCCATCAGGCCGTGCAGCCATTTTTTCGCTTCCATGGGGTCGGTCAGCCCGGCATGGACACCAGGGGTGAAGAAACCGCGGCGGACAGCCTTGATCGCCTGCGCAACCGTGAGCGACACGGTGCGGGCCATGGCGGTCTGCCACCCACTGCCGACTTCATCGAGCGCGAGTGCGGCGGACCAGATATCCTTGCCGCTCTCGTCCTTGACCGTCAGTGCCACATAAAGCACCACCCGGTCTTCTTCACCATCAGCATAGCTATAGTCCTGCCATAGCTGTTCGGACATGGCCTTCAGGCTGTCCATGTCGGCGGTTTCGACCTTGGTGAAAATGTCGGCCCAGGCTTTTTTCCAGCCCGCCTGGCGGAGTGTGCCGCGGACGAAGGTCTCAAGGCCGGTTTCGCCCTCAAGGCCGTATTCCTCGACATAGGGCAGGCTGTTGCGGTTGGGGTAAACCTCAAAGGTTTCTCCCGCGATATCCAGCTCGGACACGGCTTCCCAGGCTTTCTCGGTCACCTTCTCGGCGCCGCCTTCGATGCTGCGGGCCTGGTTCTTGAGCGCCTTGAGCACCCCGAAAGGCGTCCAGGAGAATTTGTAGGTGAAATCGGTTTTCTCGGCCGGGATGCCGCCGCAGTGGGAGACGAACGCTACCGTGTGGCCTTTGCCGAGAACGCCTGCCTTACGGGCTGCGTCCACCAGGATGTGAGCGAACAGATGGTCGATGCCCGGGTCGAGCCCGACTTCGTTTACGAAGGCCAGCCCCTTGTCCTTGGCGGCTGCATCGAACGCGCGCATGGCGTCATCGACATAGCTGGAGGTCACGAGGTTCGCCCCGACTTCGAGCGCGATCTCTGCCACGGTGGCATGGAGGGTGGCGGGCAGCATGGAGACGACGATATCGCCCGACTTGATCTGGCCTTTGAAAGCCGCGACCGAGGCGTCATCGCCAAGATCGAGTTTGCCGATCCCAAGTTTATTGCCGCCACTGACATGGCCCGCCAGCATCTTGGCGCGTGCGTCGGTCATGTCCCAGACCGTGACGTTGCCGAGTTCGGAGGCGAGGGCCACAAGGCCGGGGCCGGATGCGAGGCCTGCGCCGATCCAGTGAATATGGGTACTGTCAGTCATACTAGGAAGCCTTCCGTTCGGTCATGGCGGCGCAGGCCTTCTGGTAGGCCGCATCGCACGCGACCCAAACCGGGTCGTTGTGCCAATCCGCAAGTGTTTTCAGGTAAGGGAAGATCATGCCCGCGAACTCTATACTGGCTTCGGTCGGCAATAAAGACGGCAGATTGTCGATGGCGATCAGGTCCAGTGTCCCGGTACCGGTTTCAACCTCAAGCGCAGGGGATTTCCAGCGCGTCGGCTCGCTATAAAGCGGCAGCGGGTTGAAATCGCTGAACGGGTCGCAGGAAACGTCGGAAATGACGTTGAGGCGCGCGCCTGGCTTGAAATGATCCTTGGTCAGGAACGGCGGGATCATATGATCGACGAAGGTGCAGTTGACCAGAATGTCATGATCCAGGATGGCGTTCCGGTCGATATCCGCGGTTTCCTTACGGCCCCAGCGGGTGACCTCAATGCCGTGGCGCTCAAGGATCTCCACAGCGCCCGTGCCGCTGCGGCCCGACGCGCCAATCACCAATGCTTTGGGTGCAGCACCGTCGGCCTTGCGACTTTTGATAAGGGCGTCGAGGGCGTCGGCGCTTTCAAACGGGGTCAGACCTTCCCCAATGAGTGAGGCGCGCCCGGCTTCGCGGTCGTACCACTGCATCAGCGCAAGCGCCGCGCCCATATAGCCAGCCCAATAGCCAAAGGCGGCGACACGGCGGCCGTTCGGCTCAGTCATATATTCAATGTCGAACAGCGCGCCGCCGCCATGCAGGAAACGGTCGAGCAGCGCCTGCCAGCCTGCCTGTTCCTTATAGGCGTGGGCGAAATAGATATGGCGGTGCATGAGCGTCTGCGGCTCACTCGGCAGTTCCTTCAGGCCGAGGATGACGGCATCTTTGGGGGCCTGCAGCCATGCGCCGGGCTCGGACATAGTGCAGCCGGCGTCTTCATAAAGCGCGTCCGCGAAAATGCGTTTTTGGGATTTTTCGACCACGACACGAATGCCGGCGTCGATCAGCTTTTTTGCTCCGTCAGGCAGAAGTGGGGTGCGCCGCTCAGTTGCGCGCGCCTCATCACGAAGCCATAGAGTCAGTTTTTTCATTCCACCACTCACTAGTAACTTTTCCGTCCCATATGACGATTCTATTCGTGAAAGTGATGGTTCGAAACTGCGCTTTAGTATATTGTTTCCGTTAAATTGACGGAATTATCGTCTTTTTGTCGGCAAAATGCCGGTGAATTTTCTTGCGGCCAATGCCTTGTGTCCGATGGCGGCGCAGGGATTGTTTCGATGCCTTGAGGAGGTCCTTATGCTGGATGCGACAGACGAAAAATTGCTCAGGCTTTTGACGGCTAACAGCCGCGAAGCGACGTCCTCCCTTGCGCGGAAACTGGGGCTTTCACGCTCCACCGTGCAGGAGCGAATCAACCGCTTGATCGACAGAAAGGTGATCGCCGGCTTCACGGTCAAGACCCATGAGGAATATGAGGGCAAGCTGATCACGGCCCATGTGCTGGTCTCAATCGACCAGAAATATGCCCAGCAGGCGATCGGCCTGATGAAGACCCACTCGCATATCAAGACCATGTATGTGGTCAGCGGCGCCTACGACCTGATCGCCATCGTTAAAGCCCCCAAAATGGAGGAGATCGACCAGACGCTCGATTTCATCCTCGGCATCAACGGTGTGAACAAGACCAATACCTCGCTGGTGCTGTCAGCCAAGAAGGAAAGCTGACCTTCATTCGGGCTGCGGGTGTCGCAGGCTCGCAATAGTTTCACCAAGGCGTGAGAAAGGGTGACTGTATAAGCCTTTGAGAAAAATCTAAGAGGGATGATGCGTGTAGCGGCACCAAGTGGGGGGACACGAAGCGTGCAGCAGAATAAGACAGATGAACTGAATGGCCTGATGCCGAGCCCGGCTGTGGCGCAGCGCCTGAGGCATGATGCCCGGTACGGCCTGGCCGAACAGGTAGCGCCAGGGGTGCTGCGTGTGCTCGCGGACAATGCCAAGGACTATACCGGTGCGGGCACCAACACCTATATCGTCGGTGATGACAGCGTCATGATCATCGACCCCGGCCCCGACTGCCCGGCGCATATGGCGGCCGTGATGCGGGCGGTGGGCACCCGGCCGATTACCGGTATTTTCGTCACTCATACCCATCAGGACCATAGCCCGGCGGCCAGGGCCTTGAAGGCTGTGACAGGCGCGCGGACCTATGGCTTCGGGGCGCTGTCACCTGACATTCTCGCCCTGACGGATGAAGATGTGGACCCGGATTTCGAACCCGATGAACGCCTCGCCGACGGCCACTGTGTTGGGGACGGCATGTGGCGGCTGACAGCCCTGCATACGCCCGGCCATTTTCCCAACCACCTTTGTTACCAGCTTGCCCATCAGGGGCTTTTGTTTTCAGGCGATCATGTCATGGGCTGGTCGACCACCGTGGTGGTGCCGCCGCTCGGCAACCTCGCCGATTATATGATGAGCTTGGGCAAGCTGGAGGCCGAAAGTGCGCGCCTGATGCTGCCGAGCCATGGCCCGGAAGTCGCGGACCCCACGGGCCGTATCCAGGCCGTACGGGCGCACCGGCTGATGCGGCATGACCAGATCATCGATTGCCTCAGACGTGGCATCAGGGATGTGGACGCCATCGTGGCTGAAATCTATGTCGGCCTGACCCCGCGCCTGATCGATGCCGCCAAGGGCTGTGTGCGCGCGCACCTTGAGCTGATCGAAAAGGGCGGCGCGGCCGGAGAAAAGCCCGCGTATCCCGTCTCAAGACCTAACGCGCCGTCAGCGACTGCCTGACGCTCCCAATCTCAGAATGTCAGGGTGAATTTGGCGCCGCCGCCCTCGCGGTCGGATAGGCTGACAGAGCCGCCGTGGGCGATCATCACCTGGCGTGTCAGCGCGAGGCCGACGCCGCTGCCGTCCCGTTTGGTGGTGAAGAAGGGCACGAAAACCTTCTTGATGATATCGGCGGGTACCCCTGGGCCATTGTCGGCAATTTCGATGGCCGCGTGGCCACGGCGGTTGAGCCGGGCGGTGAGCCAAACTGTTGCCCCTTCAACACCTTTCAGCGCCTGTTCGGCATTCTGCAGCATGTTGATGAGGATCTGTTCGATCATGTCTCGGTCGGCGGAGATATCGAGCTCGCTCGGCTCGACATGAACGGTAAGCGCGAGGCCTTTTTCCTCCCAGTTTTGAGCTGCAAGGCGGGTCACGTCCGCGAACAGGTCTTCTATGCGGATCAATTTCTTGTCCGGCGGCGGCAGGCGGGTCAGGCGCCGGTAGCTGGAGACGAATTGCATCAGGCTGTCAGACCGGCGCGCGACCGTTGTGACAGCGTCGCGCACGTCGGCCAGTTCATCGACGACTTCGGGGTTGTCAGGCACGCGGCTCGCGGCGTCTTCGACCAGGTCGACTGCGGTTTTGGCGAGGCTGGCCACCGGGGTGATCGAGTTCATGATCTCATGGGTCAGCACGCGGACAAGGTCCTGCCAGGCTTGCAGTTGGGCGACGTCCAGTTCGCTCTGGATATCCTGCAGGCTGATCAGCTTTTCCGTGCGGCCGCCGATCACCAGCTGGCTGGCGGAGATGGTCAGCTGTTGTTCGAGCCCCTCTGCAGCGAAAGTGACAAGCCGTCTTTCGCCTGCCTGCAACACGGTCACCTGCTTGGCCAGGTCCGCGCCGAACTGCTGCAGGTCGGCTAGCTTGGTAACGTGCGCGCTGCCGAAAAGCCGCCGGGCGGCGTTGTTCCACAGCGTGATATGGCCGTCGGCATACAGCGAGATCAGCGGCGCAGGTACGTGTTCGAGCAGCGCCTTCAGGTGCTTGAGTTCCGCTTCCTGGCCTGAGCGGACCGCCTGGAAGCGCTGGAGAATATCAGTGAAGGTGTCCCCCAGTTCACCAAAGCCGGAACCGAGGCTTTGAAGGTTGAAGCGCTGGCTGAAATCGGCATAGCGCGCGGCATCCAGAAAGCGGGTGACCTCGGCATTGGTTTTGGAGACGAACTGCACCATTTCGGTGGTCAGCCCGGCAGCGACCCCGAAGGCGAGCAGCGTGGCGGCATGATAGCCGGGGATGATGATCAGATAGACGAAGCCCAGAAGCGTCAGCATGATCAGGATCAGGCGACCGGCGAGCAGGAGGCTGAATTTCTTAAAGCCCATGCTTTTCCATCCTCCGGTAAAGGGCGGCGCGGGTAAGGCCCAGTTCCTTGGCGGCATGGCTGATATTGTAGCGGTGCCGCTTGAGCGCCTGTTCGATCGCGCGCTGTTCCAGCCGGTCCAGGTTCAGGTCGGCGTCCTCCGTGTCTTCCACAAGGGCGGGCGCTTTCACGTCGGCTATCGCACCCGGCTGGTTGGGCTGGGCATCAAGCTGGAAGTCAGATGCCTCGAACGCCTCGCCTTCCGAGAGGATCACTGCACGCTCCAGCGCATGGCGGAGTGCCCGCACGTTGCCGGGCCAGTTGTAGGCCTTGAGGGCCTCTACGGCGCCTTCGCTGAAAGGCTTTTCCGGCTTGCCGTATTTGCGGGCATAGAGGCCGGCATAATAGCCGGCGATGGCCGGGATATCGCTGGCCCGGTCCCGGAGCGGCGGCAGGGGGATTTCGACGGTATTCAGCCGGAACAGCAAGTCCTGGCGGAAGATATCCTCATCATGCAGCTTTTCGCGGGGCACGTTGGTTGCCGCGATCACGCGGATATCGATGGGAACGGTGCGGTTCGAACCCACGGGCGCGACCTGCCTTTGTTCCAGAACGGTCAGGAGCTTGGCCTGAAGATGCAGCGGCAGGTTGCCGATTTCATCGAGGAACAGGGTGCCGCCGTTCGCGGCCTCAAGCCGTCCGACCCGGTCATCGCGGGCATCGGTGAAGGCGCCTTTCTTGTGGCCGAACAGTTCGCTTTCGAACAGGCTTTCGGCCACCGCGCCCAGGTCCACCGACATGAACACCTTGTCGGCGCGGTGAGACTGGCGGTGCAGTTCACGCGCGACCAGTTCCTTGCCGGTGCCGTTTTCACCGAGGATCAGCACGTTGGCGTCCGTCGGTGCCGTGCGGCTGATGAGCGACAGCACCGCTTTGATCGCCTTGCTTTCGCCGATGATCGGCTGCTTTGGCTGGGCCGCGACTTCAGCAAGCGCACGGTTGGTTTTCTTGAGCTCTTCGGCTTCGGACCGGCTGCGGCGCAGCTTGACGCTGGCGGACAGGGTCGCCACGACTTTTTCATTCTGCCATGGCTTGGCGATAAAGTCGGTGGCGCCCTTTTTCATGGCATCGACCGCGACATCGACACCGCCGTGGGCAGTGATCATCACCACCACGGCCTGAGGGTCGATTTCCAGGATTTTGCCGAGCCAGTAGAAGCCCTGGTCGCCCTGGGATTCGCCGGGGCCGAAATTCATATCCAGAAGGATGGCGTCGAAACTGTGGTTCGCCAACATCTCCGGGATAAACTCGGGCTTGTTGCAGGTTATGACCTTGTCATAATGCCGTTTGAGGAGCAGTTTTCCTGCCGTCAGGATGTCGTCGTCGTCATCGACGATCAGGATTTTCCCGTCTTTGGTCGCCATTCGGCTTTCTCCCTGGCCGGCATTTGTCGGGCCGGTTTTTTTATCTGTCCGGCTCTCTGTTTGGTTCTGGCCGGTCCTCGCTTTTGTCTGTTCGGAACCGTACAGAATGTGTTCGATATCGTACAGTTAAAAGTGTAAGAATGCGACCGGCTGGATATGAAACAAAGTAAAATCAATGGGTTATTCTGATGGCACAACCTTTGCTGTAATTTTGCTGATATGTTTTACGTGCGTATCAGGGATGGACGACAGCAATGGGTACAGTGACCGATATGGAAAATAAGGCAAAAAAAGAAACCCCAATCTCAATGCACGGCGGCCGGACAGGCGGACCGAAAGGCCCGTCTTCAGGGGCCGCATCCGGCGCTGGAATGGACCGGCGTGTTGACGTGAAAAAGAAACCCTGGAAGAAGATCGGCATCGGCGTGGTGGCGATCATTGTCATTGGCTTCCTGGCGATGCTGGTGATGGATGCGTCTTCCGGGCGGACCTATAAGGTCAACAAGGACCGGGTCGTGGTCTCGACCGTCTCGAAGGGCGTGTTCGAGGATTTCATTCCGGTGCGCGGCCGGGTGACACCCCTCAAGACCGTGTTTCTGGATGCCATTGAAGGCGGCCGGGTCGAGAAGGTGTTGGTGGAAGATGGTGCCATGCTCAAGAAGGGCGACCTGATCGTCCAGCTTTCGAACACCAATCTGCAGCTTGAAGTCACCCGCAACGAAGCCGCGGTGACCGAGCAGCTCAACAATATGCGGACGATCGAACTGCAGCTTGAGCAGAACCGGCTGCAGCACAAGCGCGACCTTGTGGAGATCGATTACCAGATCATCAAGCTGACCCGCCAGGCGGAGCGTCAGCGCGTTCTGGCATCCAAAGGCGCGGTCTCCCAGGCCACGCTGGACGATACCGAGGACGAGCTCACCTACTATAAGAACAAGCAGGCTGTGACCAAGGAAAGCCAGACGGCTGATGCCAAACTGCAGGAGTCCCAGCTCAAGTTCCTGAAAGAGGCCAGCTCACGGCTTGAAAACAACCTGACGCTCGCCCGCCAGAACCTGGAAAACCTGAGCGTAAAGGCACCGGTGGCCGGTAAGCTTTCGGGCTTCGACCTTCAGGTTGGCCAAAGCATCAGCCGGGGCGGCCGCATGGGCCAGATCGACGACCCGAACCATTATAAGCTCGTCGCTAATATCGATGAGTTTTACCTGGGCCGGGTCGATATCGGTCAGACAGCCAGCTTCAATCATGACGGCAAGGTCTATCAGCTTGTGGTCAAGAAGATTTACCCGCAGGTCAATAACGGCCAGTTCGAGGTGGATTTCGAATTTGTGGGCGGTGAGCCCCAGGATATCCGCCGCGGCCAGACCCTGCAAACCAAGCTGACGCTGGGCGACAGTGCCACCGCGACCCTCATCCCCAACGGTGCCTTCTTCCAGGATACCGGTGGCAACTGGGTCTTCGTGGTCAGCCCCGACGGGACCCAGGCGGTGAAACGCACCGTGCATCTGGGCCGCCGCAACAGCCGCTTTATCGAGGTGCTTGACGGCCTTGAGGTCGGAGAGAAAGTTATCACCTCCCCCTATACCAGCTACACGGATATGGACCGCCTGAAGCTGGGATCGAAATGACAATCCGGTCCGAGACACGACAGCAACTAAGGATAACCCAATAATGGCCCGTAAATGCGGCCCGGGTTCAGGAAGTGAGGAAAGGAAATACCATGCTGAAGCTTCACAATCTTTCGAAGGTCTACCGTACCGATGAAGTGGAGACAGTCGCGCTCAACAGCGTCAATATCGAGATCGAACACGGTGAGTTCGTCGCCATCATGGGGCCTTCAGGCTGTGGCAAGTCGACGCTTCTCAACATCGTCGGGATGCTCGATACACCTTCATCCGGCGAATATTGGTTCATGGATGAAGACGTCGCCGGCTATTCGGAAGCCAAGCTCGGCAATATCCGCAAGCAGAATATCGGCTTCATCTTCCAGTCGTTCAACCTGATCGATGAACTGACGGTGGCCGAGAATATCGAGCTGGCGCTCCTCTATCACAACATCCCGGCGAGCGAACGCCGTGACCGCGTGGCCCATGTGATGGACAAGGTCGGCATCGCCCACCGCGCCAAGCATATGCCCAGCCAGCTTTCGGGCGGTCAGCAGCAGCGCGTGGCCGTGGCCCGTGCGGTCGTGGGCGACCAGGCCATGATCCTGGCGGATGAGCCGACCGGTAACCTAGACAGCGCCCACGGCCAGGAAGTGATGGAGATGCTGCAGTCCCTCAATGAGGAAGGCACCACCATCGTGATGGTCACGCACAGCCCGGCCCACGCCGACTATGCCCGCCGCACCATCAACCTGTTTGACGGTCATGTGGTGACGGAAAACCTGCGGGCTGCGGTTTAAGGCCGCGGTTAAGGAACGATAAAAAGCCCACCATAAGGGCGACAACAATAAAAACAGACAGCGGGGAGACATCCCATGTTTCAGAACTATCTCAATGTGGCACTGAGGAACCTGATCAAGCACAAGCTTTATAGCGCGATCAACATCATCGGCCTAGCCGTCGGGTTGGCCGCCTGCATCCTGATCAGCCTTTATGTGCGTGACGAGCTTTCATTCGATAAATTCTGGTCGAATGCCAACAATATCTACCGCCTGCAGACCACGTTTAAAATTCCGGGCCGCGAACCGTTCGTGACCGTGATGGCACAGGGGCCGAGCAAACATGCCCTCAAGGAATATTTCTCGGAGGATATCGACAAGGTTACGCGCTTCAACAACATGAATACCATCCTTCGTTACAAGGGCGGTGTCTATAGTCAGGAGATGATGTGGACCGACCCCGAGACGGCGGACATGTTCAGCTTCGACGTCGTGGAAGGCGATATCCACAAAGCCCTGCATGACAATGCCAGCCTCGCGATCAGCCAAAGCCTGGCGAAGAAATATTTCGGTGACGAGGACCCGCTTGGCAAGGTGGTGACGGTTAATGTCCATCGCCTGCAACGGGATTACCGTGTGGCCGCGGTTTTCAAGGACCTGCCGCATAATACAGTCCTGAAATTCGATGCCCTGGCGATGATCGATGAGAAAGATTTTGCCCAAGAGCCTTGGGAATTCACACAGTGGTTCAGCGTCAATAACTATGTCTATTTCACGCTCAAACCGGGGGTGAATATCGCGCGTGTGAATGACCAGCTTGCCGCCTTCACCAACAAGAATATCACCATGCCGTCCGCCATCACAGGTGGTCAGAAGCGGGATGCGTCTTCCTTCATCACCTATGATACGCTGGCCCTGCCGGATGTCGAACTGCACTCGCCCCGCTCCGGGATGGAAATGAAGGCTGCGGGCAGCCTGACTACAGTCATTATCTTTTCAGCCATCGCCGGTCTGATCCTTCTGATCGCCTGCATCAATTTCATGAACCTGGCGACAGCCAAGTCGACCCAGCGGGCCCGCGAAGTTGCGCTTCGGAAAGTGCTGGGCGCGAAGCGGGGACAGCTTGTCCTGCAGTTTATCGGGGAGTCTGTCTTCATCGCGGCCATCGGCCTTGTGCTGGGCTTCGTGCTGGTGGAGCTGGCCTTGCCGGCCTTCAACCAGTTTATCGGTAAAGATATGGTCTTCAATTATGGTGACCCGGTCGTTCTTCTGTTGCTTGTGGGCCTCACCGTGACCGTCGGGGTTCTGGGCGGCGCTTATCCGGCCCTGGTGCTGTCGGGCTTTCTGCCCGCGCGGGTGTTGAAGGCCAACAAGTCGGCTGAGACCAGTGGGTCAATGCGCCTCAGAAGTGTCCTTGTCGTCGTGCAGTTCTCCATCTCGATCGCGCTTATCATCGCGACCGGGGTCGTCTATGGCCAGAAGCTGTATGCCACCAATATGAATCCTGGCTTCAACAAGGATAATCTGCTGGTGATCCATAACGTTGGCCGTACCGGTGCGCGCGACAAGCAAGAAGCCTTGAAGCAGGAAATCCTGCGGATGCCGAATGTCACCTCTGCGGCCTTCTCAGATGACACGCCGGGCACGTCGGACGAAAACAATACCTCGGTAAAAGTGCCTGGCAGTGAGACCGACCAGTCGATCCTCCTGGGGGTTCAGAATGTCGACTATGATTTTCTGAAGACCTACCAGATCAAACTACTGGCTGGCCGCAATTATAGCCGGGACCGTACGATGGATGGCGTTCCGGATGGCAGCAAAGCCAAGGATGGTGAAATGTTGCCGGGGACGGTCATCCTCAACGTAGGCGCATTGCGCCGCCTCGGGTTTGGTACGCCGAAGGAGGCTATCGGCAAGCAGATCACCATGGGCATTGCAGGTCCGAACGGTAAACCCGCGAAGACACTGATGACCGTCATTGGGGTCATTCCCGAGATCCATTTCCAGACGCTCAAGAATATGCTGCGGCCGGAAATGTATTTGTATCGCTCGCACAGCCCGTTCGACAGTCTGACCGTGCGGTTCAAGGGCAACCCGGAAGCGCTGATCAAGCGGATCGAGGGGACCTGGAAATCGATGATCACCACGGTGCCGTACGAATATGATTTCGTCGACCAGAACCTGGCGGAAGCGTTCGACCGGGAGGCCAATACCTCGATCCTTCTTGGCATCTTCTCCGGCCTTGCCATCATCATCGCCTGCCTGGGGCTTTATGGCCTTGCCTCCTTCACCGCCGAGCGGCGCACGAAGGAAATCGGTATCCGCAAGGTCATGGGGGCGACGGTGTTTGATGTGGTGCGCCTCTTGATCTGGCAATTCTCCAAGCCGGTGCTGATCGCCAACCTGATTGCCTGGCCGGTGGCAGCTTACGGCCTGATGCGCTGGTTACAGAACTTCCCGTACCGCCTGGACAGCTGGTATCTGGTACCCTGCTGCATCGCGGCAGGCCTGCTGGCGCTTTTGGTTGCCTGGGTCACCGTTGGCGGTAACGCCGCCAAGGTTGCCCGCGCAAACCCGATCAAGGCGCTGCGCTACGAGTAAACGTTTGGGGTGGGAGGCCCAGGCTTCCCACCCCTGCTTACCTGAGGGGGGACTGCACGTGTTTGGAAACTATATAAAATCAGCGATACGCAGCATCCTGCGGCAGCGGCTCCATACGGCGATCAATATCGCCGGACTCGCAGTGGGCTTGGCCGCCTGTATCCTGATCGGCCTCTATGTGCAGGATGAGCTTTCCTGCGACAAGGACTGGGCGCACGCCGACCGTATCTATCGCCTTGGCACCACCTACACATTTCCAGGGAGCGCGCCATTCGTCACCGTTTATACCGGCGGTCCGGTCAAGGAAGCGTTCAAGGCTTATTGGGCCGGGGATGTCGAGACCGCAGCCCGCATTAACCGCCATGGTGCGACCCTGCATTATGGGAGCGAGGTCTTCCGGGAGAAAATCGCCTGGGTCGACCCTGAGATCGCGGACATTTTCAATTTCAAGGTAGTGGCGGGGAACCTGCGCCAAGTGCTTGCAGACAAGGCGAGCCTGGCTGTCAGCCAAAGCTTTGCCCGGAAATATTTTGGGGGTGCGGACCCGATTGGCAAGGTGGTGACGATCACGCGGGCGAGCAAGCCCCGCGATTACCGGGTTGGGGCTGTTTATCGTGACATGCCAGCCAACAGTTCGCTCAGGCTTGAAGCCATGGTGGCGATTGATGAACCGGCCTTCGTGGACACCCCCTGGATGTTTGCCCAGTGGGGTAGCCTTACCAACTATCTCTATTTCACACTGAAACCCGGCGTTTCTATTGGCGCGATCAATAGCCGCCTTCCGGCCTTCATCAAGAAATATATCCCGGTATCCGACCTGACCGACGACAAGGCGGCTAATGTGAACAGCCTCATGCAGTTGAAGACACAGGCGCTCACCGACATTCATCTGCACCCTGTCACGGATGATAAGCAGGAAATGAAACCGGCGGGCAGCATGACGAACGTCATGGCCTTCATGGCGGTGGCGGTTTTCATCCTGCTTATCGCCTGCATCAACTATATGAACCTCGCGACCGCGCGCTCGACCTTGCGCGTCCGCGAAGTCGCGCTCAGGAAGGTGATGGGCGCCCGGCGCGGACAGCTGGTGTTCCAGTTTATGGGCGAGGCCGTCCTGACCGCGCTTGTGGCGCTTCTGGTCGGCGTGATGTTGGTCGAGGTGCTGTTGCCCAGCTTCAATAGCTTCGCCCACAAGACGCTCACGCTCGATTATACCGACCTGCATCTGGTCGCCATGCTGGTGGGGCTTGTGGCCTTTATCGGCTTGATCGGCGGAATTTATCCGGGGCTGTTCCTGTCGGGCTTTCTGCCCGCCAAGGTTTTGAAAGCCAACAAGGTCACGGAGCCAGGTGGGTCGATAACCATGCGCGGCGCGCTGGTGGTTCTCCAGTTCGCGATCTCGGTCGCCCTGATGGTGGCGACGGCTACGGTGTATGGCCAGAAGCTTTATGCAACGACCATGTCGCCGGGCTTCGACAAGGATAATCTTCTTGTTCTCGATGGGCTGGACAGCAAGGGGGCTGCCAAAAAACAGCAGGCATTCCGGCAGGCGGTCTTGCGTCTTCCGGGGGCCGAGAGCGCCGCTTTATCCGACAGTACGCCCGGGCACCCCGGTTTTGATAATGTCACGACCCGGGCTGCGGAGGATGTAAGCCAGTCGCCGATGATGATCGAGTATCAGAAAATCGGTCCGGCCTTTCTGGATACCTACCGGATGAAGTTTCTTGCCGGTCGGTCCTATGACAGGAACCGGCAGTCGGATGGTCTGCCCGACCTGAAAGCCGTGAAAAACGGCGCACCGGCTTCCGGCACGATCGTGCTCAATAAGACAGCGGCCAAGGTGCTTGACCTGGGGGTGCCTGAGGAAGCCGTCGGGAAGAGTGTCGACATCAGGGTCGGCGGCACGGATGACCGGCCCCTCTATGCCACCTTGCGCGTGATCGGGGTGGTGGCTGATGCTCCCTTCCATTCCCTGAAAAGAACGGCGGGGCCAACTCTCTTTCTGTGGTCGCGGGCGCCGTTTTACAGCCTGACGGTCCGGTTTGACGGGGATGGGCAGGCGTTCCTCGCCAAGGTCAAAGATTTATGGACCGCCATGATGCCGGGCCAGCCGTTCCAGTATGAATATGTCGATCAGGTCATGGCGGAAGCTTATGAGCAGGAAGCCAACAGCTCGACCCTGCTGATCGTGTTCTCGGGCCTTGCCATCGTCATTGCTTGCCTGGGGCTTTATGGCCTTGCGGCCTTTGTGGCGGAACGCCGGACTAAGGAGATTGGCCTCCGCAAGGTGCTTGGCGCCACCGTGGCGGATATCGTGCGCCTGCTGGTCTGGCAATTCTCGAAGCCGGTCCTCCTCGCCAACCTGATCGCCTGGCCAGTGGCGGCTTACGGCCTGATGCTCTGGCTTCAGACATTCCCTTACCGGATGGACAGCTGGCTTTTGCTGCCCTTCTGCATCGCGGCGGGCGTGATCGCGCTTCTGGTTGCCAGTCTCACGGTGGGCGGCAACGCAGCAAGGGTGGCGCGCCAGAGCCCGATCAAGGCGCTCAGGTACGAATAAGGGCAAGGGGCAAAGACCCCGGCCCAAACGACAGCGGAGAAAACAGTGTTTGGAAACTATATAAAAACGGCGGTCCGGAACCTGCTCAGATACAAGCAGTATACGCTGATCAACGTGTTCGGCCTCGCGGTCGGTCTCGCTGCCTGCATGTTGATCCTTCTCTATGTGAATTTCGAGCTTTCCTACGACCGCTGGATTCCGGACGAGAGCCGCGTGATGCGGGTGGAAACGCGTTTCTATGACAAGGCCGGGCAACCCGTGAATACGGCGGAGACAATCCCACCTGTGACCAGCCCACTGTTTGCGGAGCAGATTGGTGATATCGAGCAGTTCAGCCGTTTCATGAATTATGACGTGGCGGTCGCGGTCGATGGGAAGGCCTATGAGCAGAACCTGACCATGTGCGACCCCGGGGTTTTTGACCTGATGGGCATCAGGCTCATCGAAGGAGACGCGAAAACCGCCCTCAGTGACCCAGGGTCCATTGTGCTTTCCGTTACCTCGGCCAAGCGTATCTTCGGTGATCAGGATGCCCTTGGCAAAGTGGTGAAGCTGGATGGGGAATATCTGGCCCGTGTAACCGGCATCATGCCGGATTGGCCCAAGGCATCTGATTTGGAAATGCACGCCATCGTGCCGATGACGACCCCGCTTCTCAAACATATGGCCTGGCTCCAGACCAACTGGGGCTCCTTCTGGGGGCCGACCTATATCCGCCTGCGTGCCGGGGCGGACCCGAAACATGTTGCAGATGACATCAACAAACTGGCGCTCAGGGTCGGTCCGGCGGACGACTTCAAGGATAGGGTGGCTGAAGGCATTCACCCATCATATAGCTACTATCTGACCCTTGCGGCGGATGCGCACCTCAAAAGCACGCATCACGATTCAGGCGGCCGCAGCAGCGTTGCCGTTTTGTGGTCTGCGGGGGTGACGGCCTTCCTGATCCTGGCGATTGCCATCATCAATGCCGCGAACCTTGGCACCATGCTGGCGATGAAGCGTGTGCGCGAGGTTGCAATCCGCAAGGCGCTGGGGGCCTCCCCCCGGAACCTGATGATGCAGGTGCTGGTGGAAACCATCGCGCTCACGTTTCTGTCCATGGTTATCGGTATTGCCCTGGCCGAGCTGTTCCTGCCGACTTTCTGCCATTTGATGGACAGAAGCCTGTCGAGCGAGCTGATCTACCGCCCTGAGACGCTGGCGATCCTGGTTGGCGGGACGCTGGTGGTCGGCGTTATCTGTGGGCTATACCCCGCGATGGTCGCGATCCGGTTTCGCCCGGTGGACTATCTGGCCGGGGTCAAGCCCAAGCTTGGGGTCCGCTTTCGCAACAGCCTGATCGTACTTCAGTTCGCGGCGACGATCGGCCTGCTGACCACCTGTGCCGTGGTCTTCATGCAGGCGCAGTATGCCCGCAATGCCGACCATGGCTTCGATAGCAGCCAATTGGTGGATATCGGCGGTGTCGACCGGCCGGTTGTGCATAAGCGTGAGGAAGCGCTCCGGCAGGCGCTCGCGCGGGTGAAGGGGGTTGAAGCCGTTGGCGCGTCCCACGGTATGGCCGGGGACAGCTATAACAACAATAACGGCGTCTGGCTGCCGGACGGCACCATGAAACAGCTTCGCCGTTTCGCCATGTCGGAAGACCTGCTGCCGCTGATGGGGGTGAAGCCCATCGCGGGCAGGCTGTTTTCCAAGGACCATCCGTCGGATAGCTACACCGAACCCGGCAAGGGCGCGTCACATGGCATCATTATCAATGACCTTGCCGTCAAGAAGCTTGGCTTCGCGAGCGCACAGGATGCCGTCGGCAAGACGGTCCATACCTGGGACAATTTCCCCTCCACCATCATCGGGGTGATCGATAATTTGCGGTTCCGGTCAGCGCGGGAGAAACCGGACGCGACCTATTATTGGATCGGGCCGGAGGAATACCGCCATGAAATCGTGAAGGTCAGCCGGCAAAACCTGCCGGAAACACTGGCGGCCATAGACAAGGTATGGCGGGATTTCTTCCCCGACCTGCCAATCCGCCGTCAGTTCGTCGATGAGGCCTTTGCCAAATATTACGACACCGATCGCCGCCAGGGCTGGTTGCTGCTCTTCAGCGCCGGCGTGATGGTTGTGATCGCGGTGATGGGGCTTTATGGCCTCGCAGCCCTCGCCACCGAACGCCGGGCGAAGGAGATCGGTATCCGCAAGGTATTGGGCGCGCGCACCCGCAATATCGTCAGGCTGCTTCTGTGGCAGTTTTCATTGCCGATTCTGGTTGCGAACCTTATTGCCTGGCCGCTGTCCTGGTGGGGGCTCGGCCATTGGCTTGAAGGCTTTATCGACCGGGTCGGTCTGTCGCCGCTGCCGTTCCTGGGGGCCGGGGTGCTGGTGCTGTTGATCGCCTGGGGGACCATCATCGGCCATACGCTCCGTGTCGCGCGGCAGAACCCGATCAAAGCACTCCGGTACGAATAAGAATAAGCGAGGAAAACCATGTTCAGGAATTATTTCACCACCGCCCTCAGGCATTTATTGAAGAACCGGTTATTCTCGGTGATCAACGTCTTCGGGCTCGCGATCGGGCTTATGGCCTGCATCCTGATCCTGCTGTTTGTGCGGGACGAACTGTCCTTCGATAGCTGGGTCAAGGATTCTGGCAGGATCGTGCGGCTGCACACGGCTTATATTTCTCCTGACCGGGCGCCGTTTCGTACGGTGCGCTCGGCAGGGCGAATGATGGAAGCAGTGAAGGCCTACGCGCCGGATCTTGTCGAGACCGGGGTGCGCATGGTGTTTGACAAGCCAAGTGTGCGCGTAGGTGACAAAATCTTCATCGAAACCGTGGCGCTCGCCGACCAGAGCTTCTTCAAGGTGTTCGATCTGCCGTTTGTGGAGGGGAGTGCAGAAGCCTCGTTCAACAAGCCGCTCGACCTCGTGATCAGCGAACGCATGGCGCGCAAATATTTCGGCACATCCGACCCCGTGGGGCAACCGCTCCGGGTCTGCTGCGTAGGACCAAAACCCGTTGATGTAACCGTCACTGGTGTGTTCAAGGACCTGCCCAGCAACAGCCACATGAAGTTCGATATGCTGGTGCGGATGCAGCCTGCCATGTTCGATGCCTATCCGAATATTCTGAACACCTGGAACAGCGTCAACACATACACTTATTTCAAACTGAAGCCGGGGGCGACGGTGGCGGCACTCAACGCCCGTCTCCTGCGTTGGCTCGACAGCGAGAGCCCGTTCCTCAAGATGGTGCCCGAAGGGACGAAGCCATCCGACAATATCAAGCTGAATGTGATGGCGCTCAGGGACCTCCATCTGTATGCCCATGAGGATGCCGGGAACATGGGCGACCAGAAACCGCTTGGCGACATGGATACTGTCTATGCCTTTACCGGTGTTGCGCTGCTCATTCTCGTGATTGCCTCGATCAATTTCATGAATCTTTCCACGGCGCGGGCTATCTCCCGGGCGCGGGAGGTGGCTGTGCGCAAGGTTCATGGGGCATCAAGGCTGCAGGTAGCCTGTCAGTTCCTGGGCGAAGCGGTCATGATCACGGCGTTTGCCCTTTTGCTCGCCCTTGTCGGGGTTGAAGTGGCGCTGCCCTACTATAATGAAGCAATCGGCCGGACGCTGACGTTCGACCCAGGGACGGACTTTTCACTGCTTCTGGGGCTCGTTTGCGCCGCCGTGGTTGTTGGGCTCGTCTCTGGCAGCTATCCTGCGACCTACCTGTCGGGGTTCCGACCCGTCAAGGTGCTGAAGGCGAACAGGTCCGCGGCGGTGGACGGCGCCAGCCGTTTCCGTGCGATACTTGTGGTTTTCCAGTTTGCGGTATCGATCGGTCTCGTTGTCTGCACGGCGGTCATTTATGCCCAAACCAGTTATGCCCGTACCATGAACCTGGGCTATGTCCATGAGGGCAAGTTGGTCCTCAAGGGGCTGAGCCGTGCCAACGCCATAACCGAGCGTGATGCACTGGCCAACGAATTTGCCAAGCTACCCGGTATCACCAGCGCGGTCTTCTCCTCGGAAGTGCCGAGCGAAGACAATGAGAATAACCTTGTCACAACGATCGTGGGGTCAGGTCAGGCCAAGGGTCCGGCAAAAGGCGTTCTTCTAAACTATCATTCCTTCGGCGACGGCTTCTTCGAGGCCTATGGCGTCAAGCCTGTTGCGGGCCGTACCTTCAGCCGTTCGCATAGCAATGACGTCGTAATTCCCCATAAGAAGGGGGACGATAGCGTAGGGAATGCTACGGCGGTGATCAATGAATCGGCGGTACGCGCGCTCGGATTTCGGACGCCTGAGGCGGCACTCGGGCAGGCGTTGCGAGCGAGCCTGTTTCAGGCAGGGAACTATGAGTTGACCATTGTTGGTGTCGTTCCCGATCTCTATTTCCGTTCCGTCAAGTTCGGCATTCGCCCGACCATTTATCTCAACCGCCCGGACGGCTATCGCCGCCTGACCCTGAGTTTCAGGACCAATGACATTAAGGGGCTTTTGGCGAATGTAGACCGGACCTGGAACCGCCTGGTGCCCAGCGTGCCGCCGGTTCGGGAATTTCTGGATGATATGATCGGTGCCCAATATCAGGCTGAGGAGCGTGAGGCCCAGATGTTCGCAGCCTTCAGTGTGCTGGCTGTCATCGTTGCCTGCCTCGGGCTTTACGGACTGGCGGCGTTCACGGCCGAGCAGCGGACCAAGGAGATCGGTATCCGCAAGGTCCTGGGCGCGACGACGCGGGATATTGTCCAGCTTCTCATCTGGCAGTTTTCGCGCCCGGTTCTCATCGCCAATGTCATCGCCTGGCCGATCGCCTGGTATGCCATGTCCGGTTGGCTTCAGGCGTTCCAGTACCGGATCGGCGGTGAATATATCTGGATTTTGGCGCTGATCGCGGGGGGGATGGCGCTTGCCATCGCCTGGGTGACAGTGGCCAGCCGGGCGATTCGTGTCGCCCGGGCGAATCCGATCCACGCGCTTCGGTATGAGTGATGTGTTTACGGTCGTCCCTTAAGAAAATCCCACGCTGTGGGGCGGCCGTCTTCTAGGGCGCTATGCCCGAAGATGGGAAGGGGAGTGCTGGTCGCTCCCCTTTTTATTTGAAAAACAAAGAGGAATCCCAGTCGATAAAATTTTATCTAAAATTATAACCGGAGTTATTCATAGTAAATGATGTTCATTTTATATCGTATTTTATCGATATATTGACGAAATCCTTAGTTTCCCATGGGATAGTTCATCTTCTGGCAACAGTATTTGAGTTTCAGGCACGTAATTGGAGCCAAGGCCGTGATGATGAACGCAGTGTCCCTCGTGGATGCCGTAAAATTGGAAAAAATGGTTCTTGCCAAGCGGGTTGGCCGCTTTCTGGCAGCAGACCAGGCTCGGGAGGAGCGCGCCGCCGTAGAGAATGTGGCGCGGGTCTTGGCTCAGGACGTTTGCGACCAGGTGCGTGGGGTTCTGGCTTTTGAGTTGCGGCACTGCAAGATTCTGCCGCGCGATCTGGCTGAAAAAATCGCTTACGATGTTGAATCGGTTTCCGGCCCGTTCCTGATGGAAACGCGCGCTTTCAGTGCCCGTGAACTGGTGGCCCTTATTCCAGGCCTGAAGGAACATGCCCTGCGGACGCTGGCCCAGCGCTCGGACCTTCATGACGCGGTTACTGTTGCGCTTGCAACAAACGGTATGGAGCCGAGTGTGACGTCGCTGGTGCGGAACGACCGCATCAACCTGTGTGAAAAGGCGTGCAACAAGGTTGTCGACCGCTTCGCGGACAACCGCCGCATGATGGACCATATGGGCGCGCGCGGGGACCTGCCGCTCAGCATTGTCGAGCGCATTGCCGATAAAGTTTCCGACCATTGCCGTGAGCTTCTGATCGAGCGTTATACGGTGGAAGAGGATGTCGCGGCCAAGGTCACGGGCGACAGCAAGATCGAAGTGCTGTGGCAGAAGATCAAGGATGCGAGCCCGGCACAGGTCCATGCGTTTGCGACCGAGCTGAGGGCGAGCCGCCGTCTCAACCATCTGCTGGTTGTCGAACTGTCCGAGAAGGGCAGCGCGGCCTTCTTCGAAAGCGCGCTAGCGCTGGAAGCCGGGTTGCCGCTTGGCCGTATCCGCGAAATTTTGACCCTGGTCGACCCGGGCGCCTTTGTGCGCCTGATGCAGATGGCCAATGTCAGTAAGTCAATGGCGCCGCGCTTTTTGCGGCTTGCCAAAAAATTCCATGGGGCCCGGCAGCAGGATGCCGGTGAGAACTCTCAGGCAGACGAAGAGGGTGAGGTTGTCTGAGCCGTCCCGGTCCGGGATGGTTCAGGCACCCGCTACCCTTTTCAAAAGTATCAAATCGCCCATGGGGTTTAGTGCGATTTGGTGGTTTGCCTGGTCTTGATAGGGGTGTTGATGTATGTTCACAGTTGGGTACCACGCTGAGAAGCCCGCCTTCGGGTTCATCCGACTTTCAGGTTGGAGCGGCGAGGCATGACCATGTCATCCATATCATTAATGGACTCAGCAAAGCTGGAGAAGATACTGCTGACCAAGCGTATCGGCCAGTTCCTTGGCAGTGGCCATGAAATAGAAGATGAGCCCCGTGTAGCGGTCGAGAATGTTGCCCGGGCGCTGGCGCAGGACCTGTGTCTTCAGGTCCGGGAAGCTCTGGCCTTTGAACTGCGCTCTTGCACCTATCTACCCCACGATCTCGCAGCCCGGATTGCCACCGATGTGGAAAGCGTTGCCGGGCCTTTCCTTGCGGCGACCCCCGTCTTCAGTGATGAGCAATTGTCCGGGCTTATTCCGCATCTGGCGGCCCATGCCCATATCACGCTCGCCAAGCGGGCCGATTTGGGGGACAAGTCGATCTACGCGCTTGTCACCATCGCCGGGGAAGAAGCGGTTACCTATCTCGTCCGCAACGACAAGGTCGAGTTGCCCGAGGCGGCCTTCAGCAAGATCGTCAGCCGGTTCCGGGGCTCCCGCAACCTGATGGAGCGCCTTTGTATTCGCACCGACCTGCCGCTTGCCGTGGTGGAGGATCTGGTCAGCCTGGTTTCCGACTCATACCGTACCCTTCTGATGGACGCTTATGGTCTCGATGGTGCGCTCGCGGACAGGCTCGTCAACCACAGCCGCTATGATGTTATCTGGCGGCAGGTGCGCTATGCCAGCCCCCATCAGGTCCATGCCTTTGTGATCGACCTTAAAAGCCGTGGGCGGCTTAGTGAAGCCTTGGTGATCGACATGGCGGACCGTGGGTCTATCGCGTTTCTTGAAAGTGCCGTGGCCCTCGATGCCGGGGTGACCCTGGAAGCCTCCCGCGAGACTTTGGGCTTTGGCGATATGCGGTCCTTCGTCCGCCTGATGCAGCAAGCCGGGTTCAGCAAGGATGGCGCAGGCCGTTGCCGGCGCATCATCACTGCCCATAACCGGCTGATCGGCCGGACCGGCTAAGTTCTCTTCTTCAAGCCTTCGGGCCTTTGCCGAATAGCACCAGCAGGTCGCTATGGCGTCTGCACACGAGCCATAGCCCGCATACGAACGCGATACAGGCGAGGGAGAAGAGCGTCCCGTCCTCCTGCGGCATGCCGTTTTCCGTCCATCTGACCGTCACGCCCAGGGGGCTGAACAGGTGGAAGGTGATTGCGCCTGTCATGATGCCGAGGGTCAGGAGACCGCCAAACACGCGCAGCCGGGGAATAAGGACCAGGATACAGGCGACCAACTCGGCCGAGCCGATGATATAGGCGCCGCTGGTTTTGAAGAAGTCGAGCCCCAGAAAGGCGCCGACCACGTCAAAGATGTGCACTGTCTCGGCAGAGTCGGTGAATTTGTAGGGCAGGCTGCCGCCAAGGATGGCGACAATGGCCAGGGTGGGCAGCCATTCGATATTCTTTCTTATCATATCCATCTTCACGGTCTCCTTATGCGGGGTGGCCCCTGTTCAGTGGGTGAGCGGATAATGCCCTGTCAGTTTCTTTTCCCGCCACCAGGCGCGGGCCAGGGTGATCAGCGGGGTTGGGGCAAAGCCGCGCCTGCGGTTCGCGGCGCCGATGGCATAGAGATGGCCGAACTGGGCCATCAGGGTTTTATAGGCATGGGGCAGGCTGGTGCGTGAATCCCAGATATGGGTGGCCTCACCCCCCGCGCCGTTGATTTCGATGATGCGGAAGCCGTGCCCCGCCCGGAAGGCGCCGAAGTCGCCGAACCGGACGTCGAAACGGCCGACATAAAATTCGCCCATGCTTTTCGCGACCGCATCGAAGGTGTCGGTCATGGCGTCGGTGATCTCATCATTGCCATTTCGGAAGATCGTGCCGCGGCAGTGGTTGCCGGCAAAGGCAAGGCGGACGCTGTCGCCCGCGGGGATGGTCTCATTCAGCCGGGCGCGGTGGCGTTCCATATACAGGTGCGGCACCTGTCCGGCCCGTGGGTCTTTCAGGATCAGCTCGCGCAGTGTGGCTTTCCCATTTCCGGTGACGCGCGGGAAATATTTGAGGGTCAGGCTGATGATCCTGCCTTTGTCCTCATCTGGGTGTCGGACGTAATAAACACCGGCTTCGCCTTCCTCATCGACCAGCGCCTGCAGGAGGAACCTGGCGCCGGGGGGAAAGGCATGGACATAGGCTGCCAGGTCTTCGGTGGCGCGCACGAGCTGAACGCCCGCGCCCCGCATCCCGATGTCCGGCTTGGCCACAAGGGGAAAGGCAAGGCCTGTTTCAGCCATGGCCGCAGCTGCATCTTCCAGGCTGCGTTCGGCGCCGCCACCGCCGCCCCAGCGCATCAAGCTGACATAAGGGGAGATCAGATCCCGCTCGGTGCCGCTTACGGTGCCGAGAACCGCGGTCTTGCTTTCGCCGACCAACCCGGCATAGGGCAGCGCCGGGTTGGCGCCTGTTAGCAAGGTCGGTCCGAGATGGCGCAGCGACAGCCAGGCGCAATAGAGGGCGACAGGCGTGTAAAACAGCCGCGCGGGCGCGAATTCGAACCAGGAGACCTTATCAGCGCTGGCATCCAGCGGCGGCATCCCGGCGTGGGGGGCGGACGATCGGGGCAAGGTGCTCATCGGCATCACTGTATCCCTCCCGTATCGCTGTTCGCCTGGGGGCCGTCGTCATGAGGCGCATCGGCGCTGTCGATCGAGATATTGAGGCGTGAGCGCTTCACCAGTTGGTGCGACAGCGTGATCATGAGGATGGCGACCGCAAGCCCGGCAATCAGCCCGGCGCCGCCATGAAGCGGGGCCAGAAGCCGCTGGGCGCTGCTGACGAAAAGCACCATGAAGGTGACCCATACAAGCGCTGCAATTGTCATTACGGATACGAAATGGTTTAGGGACAAGCGTAGAAAACCGAAGGTCAGATAGGTCGGTAACCGCGTGCCTGGCAGAAAGCGGGAGCAGAAAAGCACCGGCGTTTTGCGGGCGTCCAGCCAGCCGCGTAATTTGCGGGTCCGTCTGATCGGCAGGCGTTTGCGCAGGAAGCGGAATTCCCGCGCGGTCCAGCCGATGCCGTATAGCCCGACGTCGCCTGCGGCAATCCCGAAGGCGAGGGCGGAGATGGCAAGCACGGGGGAGGCCATGTCACTTCCAACCATAAGGCTGCCGGTGATCAGCGCCCCGTCCTCGGTGACGAAGGTGGCAATAATAAGCGCCGCGGCCAACAGGAGCGGCCGGTCGGACAGACTTTGTACCCAGTTTAGAAAACTATCAGGCGACACAGTGTTCCTTCCCCCCAGATGGACCCGGCAAACAGATGGGTGTGCGTCACAAACACCGTATCACGATGATCCGCCTGCCTACCACTTTATAGATTTTCCTGCGGCCCGTAAGCTTTCCCACAGCTTTGTGAAACAAATGTGTGGTCCGCAGAGGGCGCGCTGAGAAGCCGGTTATGCCCCTGTATTTAGGGGCATTATGCCATCTTGCCGGGCGTTCCGGCACAGCATACACTACACACGGCGTCAACAGGGAGGGGAACCCTCATATGAAGGACCTGAAGTCCTACGTCCGTACCATCCCGGATTTTCCGAAAGAGGGAATCATGTTCCGGGATGTCACGACCCTTTTCGGCAACCCGGCGGCGTTCCGTCACGCGGTCGATGCGTTGGCCGCGCCTTTCAAGCATGACCGTATCGACAAGGTTGCAGGCATCGAGGCGCGGGGCTTTATCCTGGCGGGTGCCGTTGCCCACAGGCTGAGCGCCGGTTTCGTGCCGATCCGCAAGGAAGGCAAGCTACCGCACCAGACCTTGAGCGAAGGCTATGTGCTCGAATATGGCGAAGCCACGCTTGAAATGCATCTGGATGCCTTCGAGCCGGGTGAGCGTATTCTGCTGGTCGATGACCTGTTGGCGACGGGTGGCACCGCTGTGGCGGCGCTATCGCTGCTGGAGCGCTTGGGCGGCGACGTGATCGGCTGTAGCTTCATCATCGACCTGCCGGACCTGGGCGGCCGTGAAAAGCTTGAAGCCATGGGGGAGAAAGTCGTCACGCTTGTCGAATTCGACGGCGACTGATGCCCCTCTGAAGCCAAGCTCAAAATATCGCAAATTGCGATCCGATATTTGCAAAATGCGACGGAAATCATGTTGCAAATTGCGAATTAATACTCTTCCCCCTGATGCGCCTGCGTCAGGGTTTTTTATATCCTTTTGAAAATGCTGTTCAAAATCTGGCCCGCCTCCCTTTGGCATACCCCGTGCTGATATGGGGGGGATTAGGCTGGGCATCCTTCTCCCCAGCGTCAGGAATTGGTTTCCTGGCACGGGATGCCCGGCGAAGACGGCCTGACATGAGGGTGGCAGCCCTCAGGCCTGATAGAAGGATGAATAGCGATGCGTTCACTGACCTTTGTTCTCGACACCCAAACCGGCAATGATGGTATGGCGCCGGCAACAGTCACGATTTCCGAACAGGCAGATGGCAGCCTCCTGTTCACCATCAGCAATGAGAATGATGGCGACAATGCCATTGGCGATATTCGCGGCCTGTTTTTTGACGTCGCCGATGACAGCCTGATCGGGAACCTGACGGTCCTCGGCACTGACATCACTGACTTCGACGACAGCGGCAGCGTGTCCAACCTGGGCGGTGGTGTCACCACGAGCGGTGTGCCCGACAGCCCGTTTGAAGTGGGTATCGAGTTCGGCACCCCCGGCATTTCCACCGACGATTATCAGACCACCAGCTTCACGCTTTCCAGTGATCTGCGCGGCCTGACGCTGGATGACGTCGCGCTTGAAAGCATGGCTGTGCGCCAGACGTCGGTCACGGATGCGAATGGCGGCCGGGACGATTCCGACAAGCTTTACGGCGATGCGCCATACCCGGTGAACGCCATCGATGACGAAGCCTTTACCTTCGAGGATGCGACCGTGGGCGGCAATGTGTTCGCCAACGACATCGACAAGGATGCGGGTGATGCTGACGGCAACGGCATTCCGGATGGCCTGACAGTGACGGCGGTTGATGGTGATGCG
Organism: Kordiimonas marina; assembly: GCF_023006325.1. Lineage (GTDB taxonomy): Bacteria > Pseudomonadota > Alphaproteobacteria > Sphingomonadales > Kordiimonadaceae > Kordiimonas > Kordiimonas marina. Next base: position 623,613 of record NZ_JAINDF010000001.1, on the reverse strand, counting down.
GGCTCTGTTGGCGGGGCCATCGAACTTGCAGACGGCATCTTCGTCACCGTGAATGAGGATGGCTCCTACGTCCTGGATGCCACGGATGCCGATTGGCTGGGCGTGGGTGAGCATTTCACCGCTGACGTGACCTATGATGTCAATGACGGCAACGGCGGCACAGACAGTGCGACCCTTTCGGTCGACGTTGAGGGCCTGAACGACACGCCGACCGCCAACCCGGATGAGGCGACCACCGATGAAGCGACCACTGTTTCCGGCTCCGTGCTCGGCAACGACACTGATCCGGACCTGAACGATGTTCTATCGGTCAGTGCCGTCAATGGCGACGAAGCGGCCGTGGGCAGCCAGGTAACCCTGTCGTCAGGTGCGCTCTTGACGCTCAACGCCGATGGCACGTTCGACTATGACCCGAACGGTCAGTTCGATGGCCTCAACGACGGCGAGACCGCGACCGACAGCTTCACCTATCAGGTGACGGACGGCAACGGCGGTTTCGACACCACGACGGTCACGATGACCATTGAGGGCATCGGTTCATCCGGGCCTGTGGACCCGGAAGGCCCGGGCGATGATCAGTTTGGCGTGTTCCTGAACAAGCATGGCAATGAGCAGGATATCTCCAACATCGTTCTCTATATGAAGGACGACGCTGGTGATTTCATCAAGATCAAGATCGACGGCTGGAACGGCGTGACCGATCTTGATGATGTCGATCTCGGTAACTTCCTCGATGATCATGCCGAGTTCGACGATTACGAGCTCTATGCCGTGTCCATCAAGGCGGGCAACAACCACAACAAGGATCTCGGTCCGGGCGAAGGCCAGCTGTTCCTGCTCGATGGTGATGAAGACATCGACTATGTCGCCGGTGGCGATGCGCCGGAGGGCATGACCTCAGGCCTCCTGTCCGCGAAGGTTGACTATAGCTTCGATTATAGCGCCGACATGTTTATCTAAGCTCCTCCCAAGAGCGCTGGGGGAGGGTGGCTAAGCCATCCTCCCCCTTTTTTGTCTCTGAACATCTGCCTATGCGGCGGGCTGTTTAAAGCTCGAGGATGACCCGGTGGAGCGCGGTCAGGCAGCTGGCGGCCAGGTGGCGGCAGGCGTGACCGCTGGGACGGCGCTATCGGCTCTGGAGCGCTTGGACGCCGGTACATGACCGTTGGCTTCCTCCCGCCGCGGATTTCACAAAAGATGTCCGTGAGCGGTCTTTCTCAGGAACCTGTCGTCCCACCTGTCATGGTAGGGCGGCAGCAAGCGAAAGGGAGAGATCATGAAAACCGGCAGTTTCAAAAGCGCAGTCGCCGCAGCGGCCTTGCTGTTTGGCACCACCAGCCCGGCCTGGGCCGACGCAACCCTGATGGGGTCGTCGATCTGTGACAACCAGGCGGATTCCTTCGATTATCTTTGGATCGCCGCCAATAATAATAACCCCGACCTGTACTTTCTGTCGGGCAATTCCGTGAATAACGGTGCGATCAATGCAGTCGGGCACAATAACCAGTTCAATAATGCCAATAATGTCTATATCGCCGTGCATGGTGGGGTGGACCAGGTCGACGCCTTCAGCGGTACGGCTTTCGCACAGCTGTTTCTGAACAATCATGGCAATGTGCCGACAAGCGTAACCTTCTATGTTTGTCAGTCCGGGACTGTTCCGAATAATGGTGTCAGCAGCATGGCTGCGGTGGCACAGTCCTATCCTGGCAATCAGCAGAATTCGACGCTGATCCAGACCGTCACCGCGCCGGGACCCAATAGCTGCCCGGCGCTGGCGGTCAATTCCGCTCAGCCGCCGGTCAACCCGATCGGCAATCTGGCGTTGGCGGTTTACCACACCGGCATCCAGCATACGCAGGCCTATAATGGGCTTCTGAATACGCTGCTGACGGAATGGGCCGGCGGCAACAATGTCGTCTATCCCAACACCAACCTCAGTTTCCAGGGCTATTGCCAGCAGCAGTTGGGAGTGGACGCCACCGGCCAGTGGGTGCCGGCCTTCATCACTGCGGTCAACAACCAGTTCGGCGCCGACTATCTGGCGCTCGTCAACGCCAATTATGACGGTAACGCCCTGGCGACCTGCGGTGTCGGCCAGCAGTGCAACTAAGGGTCTGAAGGTGAAGCGCCCGGGGTGCAGGCCCCGGGCGCCTGATGCCTAAAGCTCGTCGATGACCCGGTGGAGCGCGATCAGGCAGCTGGCGGCCAGATGGCGGCAGCGGTCCGGGCTCCAGCCCGTATCCGGGTTCGGCAGGTTGGCGTTGTCCTTGAACGGCATCTCCAGCGTCATGGCGAGCGCGCCGAAGGCATGGCCGACATAGTCGGTACATTTCTTCAGGTCCGTCGTGCCGGGCTCGTCCTTGGGGTAACCGTGTTCGCGCTGGAAGTCGGGGGACAGGCGTTCGAGAATCCACTGGTAGCGCTCAAGGTTTTCGAGCTGCTTTTCGGTGGCGTTTGCGATGCCTTCGAACCCTGCGATGAAGTTATAGGGAAGCGCCTCATCGCCGTGGACGTCCATGTGGAAATCCACACCGGTCTCATGCATCTTCTGGCGGACGAGGAAGACCTCGGGGCTCCGCTCCATTGAGGGTTCGGCCCATTCGCGGTTCAGGTTGGCGCCGGCGGCATTGGTGCGCAGGTGGCCGCGGCGGGATCCGTCCGGGTTCATGTTCGGTACGATATAGAAGTGCGCTTTCTGGAGAAGAGCGGCCGCGACCGGGTTGTCGGGGTCCAGCAGAAAGTCGAACGCGCCTTCCATCCACCATTCAGCCATGCTTTCCCCCGGATGCTGGCGGGCGATCAGCCATATCTTCTTGCGGCCTTCAGGGCCCATGCCGACTTCGACAAGGTCCATGTCCTGGCCGTCGAGCGTGGAGCCGAGCACGCTGGTGCTGACAAAGGGAGAGCCGGCGACGTCGGCGATCAGGTCGGCGTGGCGTTCCATCGAATAGGGCGCAAAATAAGCGAAATAGAGGCTGTCCTGTTCGGGCTCAAGTTCCCAGCTCAGCGTTTTGCCGTCAAAGGTCGTGTCGATCCGGAACCAAGTATCGCGGTCGTATGAGGCACACACGCGGTAGCCGGGCCAGCCTTCGACATAAGCGGCACCGCCAGCGTTATCGATGGTGATCTTGCAGGGCGTATCCGCGACTCCGGAAAGCCGGAAATGGAACCACTGATAGAAATCCGACTGGTTATCGCGCCGGATGGTCAGGTGAATATCAGCCGGATTGTCGGCTTTGACGACCTCAATATTACCGCTGTCGAACTGGCTTGTAATGCGCATGGCTTGGCTCCTTGTCCCTGTTTCAGGCCACTTTTCAATGCCTTGCCTAGCGCCGGGGCGGACGGGCGTCAATGGTCTCCTCAGCTTTCTTGTGTGCCGCAGGAACTTAGGTCAAAGGGACTGACTTTTTATTCTCATGACAAGACTGTCCCATTTTGGTAGCATTTTTCCACTGACGCATAGGCGTGAGCGGACTACCCCTGCTATCGAACAGGGGAAATCTGAGGCGTCCCACCGGGCATGGGGGACGCCTCTATTTTTGTCCGTTATTTTCCCCTTACGGGATTTTCCGCCTGATATTGCTCTGGAAATGCTCCTGTGAGACTTGACAGGTGCGGGCACCATGAGTAATGTCCGCCGCCAATGGATTCGAGGGATGACGGATTCGTCGTCCCGGCCCTGCCTACCTAATCATGGTGCTGTGTGCTCAGATGTGGTTGCCGGGTTGAAGGTTTTAACCGGTTTGTAAGAGAGACGAGCCATGAAAATTCGCAACAGCCTGAAGTCTTTGAAAGACCGCCATCGCGACAACCGCGTGATCCGTCGCAAAGGCCGGATTTATGTGATCAACAAAACCCAGCGTCGTTTTAAAGCACGCCAGGGTTAAGACACACCAGCGTTACTTGATTCAGCCGCGGGCTCTTTGTAGAGTCGCGCGGCTTTGTCTATTGGGGGTAAGCTGTCGTGAAGTCACCTGCGGTTCTGTTCGATATCGGTAATGTTTTCGTGCATTGGGACCCACGATTTCTCTATGAAAAGCTAATTCAAGATTCTGATGAGCTCGATCATTTCCTTGAGCATGTGGTGACGCTCACCTGGCACACGGAACATGACCGCGGCAAACCCTTCGCCGAAGGCGTTTCTGAGCTTTCCGCCCGCTTCCCGGAATATGAGGACCTGATCCGCGCCTTCGACGAACGTTGGGATGAAACCATCGGCCGCCAGATCGAAGGCACCGTCCGCCTGCTGGAGCAGTTGGCGGAAGAAGGGATGCGGGTTTACGGGCTCACCAACTTCTCGGCGGAGAAATGGCCATCCTTCTGCCGGACACACGCCTTTACCGACCTGTTCGACGGTGTCGTGGTCTCAGGCGAGGTTGGGCTTGTGAAGCCGGACCCGCGAATCTTCCAGATCGCCGTCCGACGGTTCGATCTGGACCCCGAGCGCACCTTCTATACCGACGACCGGCAGGAAAATGTGAATGCCGCGGTGGACCTCGGCATGGTCGGCCACCGCTTCACCTCGCCGGAACTTCTGGAGGCGGGCCTCAGGGCCGAGGGCTTCCTCTACTGACGAGCGGTTTGGGAAGGCCGTAAACAAAAAAGCCCCGGCGGATGATGCCGGGGCTTTTTGTATCAAGAGACAGTCTGGTCTCAGTTGTTTTCGTAGCCTTCTTCAAGCTCGTCGCCGCGCACCCAGGCGATATGGAGCACGTTGGTGGCCCCCGGCGTCCCGAAGGGCACGCCTGCGGTTACCACGATGCGGTCGCCGCCCAGGGCGAGCTGGCTGCGGAGCGCCATGCGCTTGGATTTGCCAACCATCTCCTCGAAGGTTGTCACGTCCCGGGTCTTGACCGTATGCAGGCCCCAGACGACGCACAGGCGCCGCGCGACCGTGATCTTGGGGGTCAGCACCAGGATCGGTGCATCCGGCCGTTCCCGCGCGGCGCGGAGCGACGTCGCGCCCGAGTTGGTGAAGGTCACGATCGCCTTGGCGCCGACTGTGCGCGCCACCTGTTTGGCGGCGGCGGTGATGGCGTCTTCCGCCGTGGCCTTGTGGCTCGTGCGTTCGTCGGCGCGGTTGGAATGGTAGCTCGGCTCCTGCTCGACCCGGCGGGCGACGCGGTCCATCACCTGCACGGCCTCGATCGGATAGTCGCCAACGGCGCTTTCTGCTGACAGCATCACGGCATCGGCGCCGTCCATCACCGCGGTCGCAACGTCGGAGACTTCGGCGCGGGTCGGGACCGGCGATTTGATCATCGATTCCAGCATCTGGGTCGCTACCACCACAGGCTTGCCGGCCTGGCGGGCGGAGCGGATGATACGTTTCTGGATGCCAGGGACATTCTCAAGCGGTTCCTCGACACCGAGGTCGCCGCGGGCAACCATCACACCGTCGGCCAGCTCGATAATCTCGTCGAGCGAGGTTACGGCGGCAGGCTTTTCAATCTTGGCCATGATCGCGGCTTTGGTGCCAACGAGACGCCGGGCCTCGGCAACGTCAGCCGGGCGCTGGACGAAGGAAAGCGCGATCCAGTCGACCCCGCACTTGAGGGCAAAGGCGAGATCCTTGCGGTCTTTTTCGGTCAGCGCGGCCAGGGGCAGCACGGCGTTGGGGACGTTCACGCCCTTGCGGTCCGACAGCACACCGGCCACAAGTACGCGGCATTTGGCGTGGTCGCCAGCGACAGTTTCGACCTCCAGCCGGACCTTGCCGTCATCCAGAAGGACGTGGGTGCCAACTTCCAAAGCTTCGAAGATTTCCTTGTGCGGCAGGGAGACGCGGTTTTCATCGCCTTCCTCGCCGGTGAGGTCCAGCGTGAAATGCTGGCCTTCCTTGAGGGCGGCGCGGCCTTCCTTGAACTTGCCGATCCGGAGCTTGGGGCCCTGCAGGTCGGCGAGGATGGCAATCGGGCGTCCGACTTCACGTTCCACGGCGCGGATGGTGTGGACAAGGGCTTCCTTGTCCTTGTGCTCACCGTGGCTCATGTTGAGGCGGAAGACGTCTACGCCTGCGCAAAAAAGTTCTTTCAGGACTTCAAAGCTGCTGCTGGCAGGGCCTAGGGTTGCGACAATACGTGTTTTACGTTGCCGCCTAATGGTGGGAAACTCGGACGTCATTTTGCCTCCATGGGCGATACTTCAGGATATTGAACTTGCCGGTACCGGCTGTTAGGTTTGGCGCACATGCTGCTAGAAACGACCGAGAAGGTCCAGCAATTTCCTTGAATTACATGAAAGCTTCATGTGCGCGTTTGGTGTGTATCGTATGAGCCTTGAGCCTGTCCAGCCCGAAATCCTGAATGAAGATGCTCGCGAAGGGCTCATTATCCTGTGCGACCATGCAAGCAATGTCATTCCTGCGGGCTATGACAACCTCGGGCTGGAGGACCACCACCTGGAAGCCCATATCGCGTGGGATATCGGGGCGGCCGAGGTCACCCGTAAGATGTGCGAGCTGATGGGCGTCTCCGCCGTGCTCGCCCCGGTTTCCCGGCTGGTGATTGACTGCAACAGGGAGCTTGATGCCCATGGCCTCATCCCCGCGGTCAGCGATGACGTGAAGATCCCGGCGAACAGTGACCTTTCCGCGGCGGCCATGCAGGCGCGGGTACAGGCCTATTACGACCCCTTCCATGCGGCGGCCGCCCGGCTCGTGAAAGCGCACCTGGATGCGGGCAAGGTGCCGCTTGTGGTCGGCATGCACAGCTTCACACCCGAAATGGCGGGCGAGGTGCGGCCCTGGCACGCGGGCTTCCTGTGGAACCGGGACCCACGGCTTGCGCAGGCGATGATCGGGCTGCTGGAACGAGAGACCGACCTCGTGGTTGGCGATAACCTGCCCTATTCGGGCAAACAGCTGTATCATACGATGGAACGCCACGGCGCGGCGCATGGCCTGCCGCAAACGACCATCGAAATCCGTCAGGATTTGCTGGCAAGCCCTGGCAATATCGACGCCTGGGCGGCCTTGATGGCCGATGTGCTCGATGAATGCATGAGCCGGCCGGACCTGACGGCGATCAAACATTTTTAAAAAGGGGGATACAGTCATGAGCAACCAGGACGCCATCGAAGCCGCGGTCTTCCGCCGCCTTGTCGACCATTTGCGGATGCGCACGGATGTTCAGAATATCGATCTGATGGGCGTGGGGGGCTTTTGCCGCAACTGCCTCAGCGACTGGTATCAGGAAGCCGCGGAAGCGGCGGGTGCACCGGTGGATAAGGAAACCGCGCGTGAGCGTATCTACGGCATGTCCTACGCCGACTATAAAGCCAAATACCAGACGCCGGCGACCGACGCCCAGCTCAAGCTGATGGATGAAAGCGTCGCCAAGAACAAGGCGCTCAGGGGCGAAGGCTGAGCGGCCGCAAAAAATCTTTCAAAAAAATCACAGGGTGTGTCGATTGGGCGTAAGCTCATTCGTCGCTTGGTCAGGAAGGCCCATTCCGGCCTCCAGAGGACCACGAAGGAGACAGACAATGCGTGTGATGGTTTTTGTCAAAGCCACCGAAGACAGCGAAGCGGGCGTGATGCCTGAGGCCGAACTGTTCGAAGCCATGGGAAAGTTCAACGAGGAGCTTATGAAAGCCGGCATTCTGTTGGCGGCCGATGGGCTGAAGCCGACCAGTGCCGCCAAGCGCGTGGCTTTCGACGGCCCGGGGCGCACCGTGATCGATGGGCCTTTTGCCGAAACCCGCGAGTTGGTCGCCGGGTTCTGGCTGTGGGAGGTCAAGGACATGGCTGAGGCGGTCGAATGGGTTAAGCGCTGCCCGAACCCGATGCCGGGGCCGAGCGAGATCGAAATCCGCCCGCTTTTCGAGGCGGCAGACTTCGCCGAAATTCTGTCACCGGAGCTCACCGAGCAGTACGAAAGCAACCGTGCCGAGCACAAAGGCTTTTGACACCGCTTGGCGCCGCCCTCCTGCGCCGCTAATCTCGGCGTATGACGGAGGCAGATATCCATAAGACGATCGAGACGATCTTCAGGATCGAGCAGGGCCGCCTGATCGGCGGCCTTGTCCGGCTTGTGCGCGATGTTGGCCGCGCCGAGGACCTGGCGCAGGAAGCGCTGGTGGCCGCGTTCAGTGCCTGGCCGAAAGCCGGCGTGCCGGATAACCCCGGTGCCTGGCTGATGGCCACCGCCAAACGCCGCGCCATTGATGGCTTCCGACGCGAAGCCATGCAGGCGCGCAAGCATGCCGAGTTGGCCCACGACCTTGAAGATGCGGACGATGGCACCGAAGCGATTGAGGCAGCCATGGACGACGATATCGGCGATGACCAACTGGCCCTGATTTTCACCGCCTGCCACCCGGTCCTTTCGCCCGACGCGCGCGCGGCGCTAACGCTCAAGCTTATCGGCGGACTTACCACGGACGAGATCGCCCGCGCCTTCCTGAGCACAGAGCCGGCCATTGCCCAGCGGATCGTGCGCGCCAAGAAGGCGCTTGGTGCCGCGGGTCTCAGCTACGAGGTGCCGCACGGAAAGGAGCGTACTGAACGCCTCGCTTCAGTGCTTGAAGTTCTCTATCTGATCTTCAATGAAGGCTATGCGGCAACGTCGGGCGATGACCTCATTCGTCCCGGCCTGTGCGCTGAAGCCTTGCGCCTGGGCCGGGTGCTGGCAGCCGCACTGCCGAACGAGCCCGAAGTGTATGGACTTATGGCCCTCATGGAGTTGCAGGCATCGCGGCTGGGGACCCGCACCGCATCCGACGGTACGCCAATTCCGCTCACGGAACAGAACCGGGCGCTCTGGGACCAGTTGCTGGTCCGGCGGGGCCTTAATGCGCTTGGCCGCGCGCAGGCGCTGGGTGGCGGGCGTGGAGCTTACGCCCTTCAGGCCGCGCTGGCCGCGTGCCACGCCAGGGCGAAAACGGCGGTGGAGACTGACTGGCGCCAGATTGCCGCCATCTATGATGCGCTTCTTGATGTGATGCCGACACCGGTGGTTGCGCTCAACCGTGCGGTCGCCCACAGCATGGCTGAGGGTCCGGAGGCCGGGTTGGCGTTGCTTGCCGAAATAGAAGACGCGCCAGCCCTGAAGGCCTACGCGCCGCTGGCTGCCGCCCGTGGCGATTTTCTGTTCCGCGCCGGCCGGTTCGAAGACGCCAGGGCAGCCTTCGAACATGCCGCAGGGCTCAGCCGTAATGCCGGAGAGAAAGCTTTCCTGATGAAGCGCGCCCTGGCGTGCGGTCAGCCTGCCAAGTAGGCGGCGACGGCTTCTTGCTCCGCTTTTGCCATGAATAGCCCAAGCTTTGACCGGCGCCACAGGATATCCTCGGCGCTCGTTGCCCATTCATGGGTGCGGAGATAGTCGACTTCCGCTTCATAGAGGCCATCACCAAGGTTTCTTCCAAGGTCTGTCAGGTTGCGGGCTGCGCCGATCACCGTCTCCGCCCGCGTGCCGTAAGCCACGGCAAGGCGGTCTGCCATATCTGCGGGCAGCCAGGGGTGCCGGGCCTTGAAGGCGGTCAGGAAGGCGGGGAAGTCGTGCCCCGGCATGTCGCCGCCTGGTAAGGGGGCGTGCGCTGTCCATTCGCCGGCCTCGAATCCCAGCACCGGCTGAAGCTTTTCCATCGCTTCCTCGGCTAGCCTGCGGAAAGTGGTCAGCTTGCCGCCATAGACGCTGAGAAGCGGGGCGGCGTCGGCTTCTATGTCGAGGTCGAGCACATAGTCCCGCGTGGTTTTGGAGACATTGGCCGCACCGTCATCGGCCAGCGGCCGGACACCCGAGAAGGACCAGACGACATCCGCGGGAGTGACCGTCTTCTTGAAATAGGCGGAGATGACCTCACACAGATAGATGGTCTCATCCTCGGTGATCTTCACATCCGCAGGATCCCCCATATGGGCGACATCCGTGGTGCCGATCAGCGTGAAACGCCCGAGATAGGGGATCGCGAACACCACGCGGCCGTCCCGGTTCTGGAGGGTATAGGCTTCCTCGCCCTCATAAAGCGCGGGCACGACGATATGGCTGCCTTTGACCAATCGCACCTTGTGGCGCATATGTTGCTGCGGAGCCAGGCGGCTGCGGAAGATATTCACCCACGGCCCGCCTGCGTTCACCAGCGCCCGCGCCTGATGATGGCGCATGGTGCCGTCCGGGCCTTTCACCTCGATCTGCCACAGGCCGTCTGCCCAGTCGGCGCCCATCACCTCATAGCCCTTGAGGATGGTGGCGCCACGTTCGGCCGCGTCCATCGCGGCAGTGACGACCAGCCGGGCGTCATCGACCCAGCAGTCCGAATATTCGAACCCCTTCTTGAAAAGATTCTGCAGTGGGCCGGGGTCCCGCCTGAGGTTGATCGACCGTGTGGGCGGCAGGTGGCGCCTGCCGCCGATATGGTCATAGAGGAACAGGCCGAGCCTGAGCATCCAGGCCGGGCGCATGGCGCTGTGGTGCGGCAGCAGGAACCGGCGCGGGTGCACGAGGTGCGGGGCGGTCTTCAGCAGCACTTCGCGTTCATGAAGCGATTCCCTGACCAGCCGGAACTCATATTGTTCAAGGTAACGCAGGCCGCCATGGATCAGCTTGGAGCTGGCGGAAGATGTGTGGGCCGCGAGGTCGTCCTTTTCCGCAAGCGTGACCTTAAGTCCGCGTCCCGCCGCGTCGCGCGCGATTCCGACCCCGTTGATCCCGCCGCCAACGACAAAAATGTCGGAAATATCTGTCATAGCTTCCCTCGCTTCGCCCTAGGCCCATACCCTAAGGGCCCCTTTTATTTTGTGCACCGAAAAAGTGAGTTCAAGATTGAACGGTGGGCTGTTCAAGAAGCTTAGTTCCTGCAGGTGCGCCGGGGCACGATATGACAAGGCCGAGGGTCCCTCGGGCGCCTGATCATAAAAGCGGGGGATGCTGTGCCCTCCATGACCGGTAGCCCAGAACCCAGAAAGGCACGGAGGCAAGGGCCGCGATCATCGCCAGCAGGACCCCGAATTCCCCGACCATGGTGACATGGGATGTTCCCTCCGTTGTCAGTGGGTCGAAAATCTTCTGGATGATGAGATTGTGGGCGGCATGAAGTGTCGCAGCGGGCCAAAGGCTGCCGGAGGCCGTCCTAAGCCAGGCAAGGATGCCGCTTATTGAGACGACGAGCAGCATGAAGGAACCTATTTCATAAGCTAGAGCGCCGCCCGCGTGATAGCCGCCGAGTATGACCAGGGGCATGTGCCATAGCCCCCAGACCACGCCGGTAAAAAGCGTGCCTGCAGCAAACCCGAAGGCAGTATTGGTGCGCGGGGCCAGAAAGCCACGCCAGCCTATTTCTTCACCCAGCGCGGTCGCATAATTGCCCGGCATCGCGCCGACGAGCAGGAACAGGACGGAGAACAGCAGACCCGCAGCACCGAATTCCTCAAACCCCGCCTTGGCAACAAAAGCTTTGAGGGTGGCGTCAGAGCCGAGTGTGGCGAGGCCGATGGCGTCGGCCAGGAAATAAGCTATGCCTGCATAGAGGACCGGTAACAGAATAGCCATGGCATGATATTTGGCCTTACCCCACCTCCAGCCAAGGCTGGCCAGCGGCCTTTTGAAAAGGGCGAGGACAATGAAGGCGCTGATCCCTACCGACCACATGCGCAGCGTTATCGCGTAGTGGGGATTGGCTGAATATTCCAGCAAAAGCACATCGCACACGGCCATCAGCAAGACGGCAATGACGATAAAGAGGCCAATTTCCTTGAAGGACTGCCCTTTGGATATGGTTGATGAATTCACGTTCTGTCCTCTGTTCGCTATTGGGGAAAACCACAATATGGAGGACACTGAGACATAAACCGGCTTTCAGGACTATGCCGTTCTTCTTCCCTAAACGTCAAACGGTTTCCGGGTCTAGGGGGCAGGTGCGCCGGTTTGAAGGAATTGCTTGAGCACCTCCGAGGAGGACTGGGTGTTTTCCCGGAACCAGGACTTGAATTTAGCCACCTGCTCGGTTTCTTCCGCACTTTCTGGGGTAATGAAACGATACCAGAGGCCGGAGGCGACAGGCGCCTTGTCGAGCATGATCAAGTCTCCCTTGATCAGATAGTCCAGGATGATGGTCGCACGGCCAATGGCAACCCCCTGTCCCTGAAGCGCGGCCTTGACCGCAAGCTGTGCCAGGTTGAAGAATTTTTCGTAAGGGCAGGCAAAATCCCGGATATGGTTCTGGCGCAGCCAGGTTGCCCATTCATAATCATTTGGCGCGCCGTCCCAGGCCTCCCCATCGTGTAGTAGGGGGACTTTGGCCAGGGCTTTTGCGAGATCTTTCCGCGGCTGAAGCTTCTGCTTGAAGGCGGGCGTGCAGACGGGAACGATTTGTTCTTCCGCGATATTCTCCGCGGTGAGCCCCTGATGCAGGACCGGGGGTTCGTACCGGAGGGCGACGTCAATGCCGCCATGCTGAAAATCTTCCCTGCTCGGCGCTTTGTATTCCGCCAGTATCTTCAGCTTGATGTCGGGGTGCGTGGCGTAAAAGTCATCCAGCCTTGGGATCAGCCAGTCCATCGCCAGGGATGGCGGGCAACTGACGACAAGATCATTCCTGGTCTGTGAAGCGGCCAATTTTGAGACCGCGCTGCTAATCGCTCCGAAGCCATCCGTGGTTCCATTATGCAGGCTGGCCCCCGCCTTCGTCAGGGTGACGCCGCGTGCGTGCCGGTGGAATAGTGGGAGTCCGAGCTGTTCCTCAAGCTGGCGGATGCGTTGGCTGACGGCCGCCTGCGAAACGTTCAATTCTTCCGCAGCGCTACTGAAGGAAAGGTGCCGGCAGACCACATCAAAAAAGAACAGGTTGCCGATCAGGTAGGGCGATATGGTGTTTCCAGATATAAGCATATCTTATATTTCATATAATATTCTATCGTTTGCAAGAAGTTTGCGCCTGATCTAGCAATAAGGTGGACACTGACATACCGGCTCAATCAGTGGCTTGCAATCTACACTTCTTTCCTCATTCCTTGGGGGGAGAAGTGTAGATGCACTATTGTGTCTCGTAATAGATCAAACAGAGATTTAGGCTTATGGCGATCGCCGATGACGTAAAAAGCTATAAAGAAATCTTCTGGCTTAACCCATCACGGCACGGAACGGATTCCGACAGGACTGGTGCTGCCCTGACGCGAGCGGACTTTGTTGATGCCTGCGACCGTTTCAAGCAGATGACCCCGGCCCTGCGCCAGCTGTTCCCGGACCTGGATGCCATCGGCGGTGTCCGCTCGGCGCTTATCCCCGTGCCACGCCTTCAGGACGCGCTTTTTGACGACCCGGATGCCGTGGGTCAGCTTTTCGTCAAAGCCGACCATGACCTTCCGGTTGCGGGGTCGATAAAGGCGCGGGGAGGAATCTTTGAAGTTTTCTCCCATGCGTGGGATTGGGCCGTGCAGAACGGCTATATGACCCGTGAAGACCCTGTTGAACGGCTGTTAAGCCCGGAAATGAAGAAGGTTTTCGCCGACCGTGTGATCGCGGTTGGTAGTACCGGTAATCTGGGGCTCAGCGTCGGCATCGTTGGCCGCGCGCTCGGGTTTCAGGTTGAAGTTCATATGTCGCGGGACGCCAAGGCCTGGAAGAAAGCGCTTTTGCGGGAGCGCGGCGCAACCGTTTTTGAATATGATGATGACTATACCTTTGCCGTGCGGCAGGCAGCTTCCCGCGCCGAGGCCCAAGAACAAACCTATTTTGTCGATGATGAAGGCTCCCGGCTTTTGTTCCTGGGCTACAGCGTTGCAGCGCTCGAGCTGAAGGAACAGCTCTGTGATCTGGGGATCGAGATCGGCGCGACGCGGCCGCTATTTCTTTATCTGCCGTGCGGGATAGGCGGTGCGCCTGGGGGCATAGCCTTTGGCGCGCATCAGGTGTTCGGTGGTCATGCTCATCCCTTTTTTGCTGAGCCTGTCGCATCGCCTTGCATGTTGGTTGAGATGATCAAGGAAACAGGCGGCCCCGTGTCGGTTTATGACTATGGGCTCGATAATGTCACGGAGGCGGATGGCCTGGCGGTGGGGACGGCATCGGTTCTGGCGTCAGGTCTGATGCGGCCGATTTTGTCCGGTATTTTTACGGTCCGCGATGAACGCTTGATGGAAGGATTGTTCCTTCTGAAGGAGACCGAAGGGCTTCGTGTCGAACCCTCCGCGGCGGCGGGTGTGTTTGGGCCAGTTCATCTTTATGGCTCGGCGGCAGGACGGGCTTATTGCATCTGCAACGACCTGGCGGGCCCTATGGCAGACGCCGTTCATGTCATCTGGACCACCGGCGGGCGTTTCCTGCCGGATCAGGACTATGAAGCATTTTTCAGAGAAGGCGCCATAGCCCGCCGGAAAAGAACTGGACGTCAGAAAAATTGAGGTCGGGAAGCCCGGTCAAGCAGCTGATCCGGGCGTCCCCATGGAAGGAAAAGCTATGTTGTTGAAAACGCGGTGGGGTGCTTTGGCGTGTCTGATGTCTGCGGCTTTCCTGGGGGGGCAGGCTGGCGCCGCCGCGCCGCCGCCAAAGTGGGCCGCCGCGGCACAGCTTTTCTCCCACGCCCTGAAAACCGAGCAGACGGCCAAGAAAATTCCGGCCTTGTCGGCGGTTCTGGTCGCAGGCCGGGGGGGCGTTTGGCAGGGCAGCGCGGGTCACGAGGATATCGCCGGAAAGAGGCCTGCCTCGGCCGACAGTGCCTATAGGCTTGGCGCGGTCAGCGAATTGTTCGTGGATGTTCTGGTCCTGCAACTGGCGGAACAAAATAAGTTGGATCTGGACATGCCTGTCCGAAAATACCTGCCGGGTTTTGCGGCTGGCACAGCTGGAAAGACTCCCGTCACCCTCAGGCAGCTTATGGCACATCAGGTGCAGTCGGCCTCAACGGCACGGGTGCTGGCCAAAGTGTTGGAGGCAGTCGAAGGGCAACCCTATGAGGCGATTGCCAAGGCCCGTATTTTTGGTTGCGCGCAGATGAACCACAGCGGCTTCCGTGGGGCGCAGCTGCCGCGTCCCATTGTGGACGGCCAGTATACGTCCTATGACGGTGACCCGGTTACCGCTCCCCGCGGTGATGTGAACCAAGTGGCTGGCGAGGGGGCTTATAGTTCGGCAAAGGACCTGGGCCGCTTTATGGATGCGCTGCTGTCCGGGCGCGGTGAGGCCGGAAAATGCCAGCTTCTCGGGGCTAAGGCGCTTGCCGTCTTGTGGGCCCTTCCTGCATGGAATGACGTGACCAAGCCGGGTATCCATCGGCGGGATGTCGGCGCCGCCGGTTCGGTCAGCTATGGCGGCGCGGTTTATGGCCACAGCGCTGCAGTCCGGTTTGATCCGGTCCGGAAAATCGGTGTGGCGGTTTTAGGTGGCTCCCAGGCGACGCCAGTGGTGGCGCATCTGGCACGCTACGGTGAAAAGCTGATGCAGGCCGCCGCGAAGGGCGCGCCGCTGCCGGACTATATCGTCCCTGACCTGGTACCTGCGGCTATCAAGGAGAAGCTCGCTGGCTATTATCAGGACGGCGGCGAAGGTCTGATCCTGCGCTCGCTTTGGGACAAATTATACCTGGAGGCGGCGTCGGTTACGGCGGAGGTGCGGCAGAAGAACGGTGCCTGGTATCTGGATGATGTCCGTCATTTTTCGCCCGACCTGGTGATCGACCCAGAAGGCCGCTGGGTGCGCCTGAACGGCAAGACATATCAGCGTGCGGTTTGGCAGAAGCCGAAGGCACCCAGTGCCGAGCTTGCTGGGCTGATGGGTGAATATGGCACGCAGAAGGATTTCATCCGCCTCTATCAGTGGGACGGCAAGGCCTATGCCCGCCTTGACGGGCGCTACTATGTGCCGCTCACACGGATTGCTACCGATGTCTACCGCCTGCCTGAAGGCAATGTATATGCCGGGGAAAACCTGATCTTCAGCACGGATGCTTCCGGGCAGGGGGTGAAGGTCGCGTTCCTTGGCCGGGCCTATGCCCGGCATGATTTTGGTGCCGAAGTGCAGGAGAAAGTCCGCGCCGGTGTCCGGATCAATGACAGCCTGCGCACGGGCGCGTTGAAGGCCGTGCCGCCGAAGGGTGAGGGTGGCACCAAAACCCCGGATCTGGTTGAGCTTATCAAGATCGACCCGCGCTTGAAGCTGGATATCCGCTATGCCACGGCCAACAACTTCATCGGCACGCCGGTGTATCCGCAGGCGCGCGCCTTTATGGAACGGCCGGCGGCCCTTGCCCTCCGCAGGGTCGACGATTGGCTTAGGAAGCGGGGCTATGGCCTGTTGATCCATGACGGATACCGGCCGTGGTATGTCACCAAAATCTTCTGGGATGCCACGCCGCAGGACTCGAAAATCTATGTTGCCTACCCGCCTGACGGCTCCCGCCATAACCGGGGTGCTGCGGTGGACCTGACGCTTTTCGACCTGAAAAGCGGCAAGGTTATCACCATGCCCGGCCGGTATGACGAGCTATGGACCCGCTCCTGGCCGCAATATATCGGCGGCAGCGACCTTGAGCGCTGGCACAAGGACCTGCTGCGCCGGGCCATGGAGGAAAATGACTTTAAAATCTATCCGTGGGAATGGTGGCATTTCGATTTCGACGGATGGCAGGACTATCCCATTCAGAACAGGGATTTTCCTGACATACCCGCGAACTGATAACCGGGCGGCGGGGCTTCAGGAGAGAAGCCCTGCCAAGCTGATGCCGATGAAGTTGGCGATGACATAGCCGAAGACACCCAGCATGACGGCGGGTGTGATCAGCTCCTTCCAGGATTTCCCTGCGGCCAGTGCGACGGCGCTGGCCGGCCCGGACGAGCAGGCGTTCGAGGCGATGATGATTTCCGCCAGGTCCAGCTTGAAAAACCATCCGGCCCCGAAGATGGTGACCATGTGGAAAAACAGGATGATCGCGCAGAAGGCCGCAATAATCAGCGCATTCTCGAACATGGCGGCGATATCCGCGCCTGCGCCCACGATGATGAAAAACAGATACATGAAGATGAGGCCGGTTTCATAGTCGCCCTCCAGTTTCTTCATATGCTGGGGGATGGCGTTGGCGATCAGCACCGAGAAGGCGGTGACAAATAGGATATTATAGGTACCGATCCCCAGGTAGGCCGAGAGCGCGTTGCTGGCCGTACAGATGGCGAAGCTGAGCGAAAGCGCGAGCGCGATATGGAAGGGGTTCAGGGCGCTGTGTTCCACGCTGTGCTCGGCTTCGGCATCCGCGCTTTTTTCCGCGCGTTCGATAATGTCGGACGGTATCCAGCGCCTGAGGAAGGTGAACATCGGCATCATGGCCAGAAGCGCCAGGTATAGGACGCCGACAAAATTGTCCGCCGCGACACTGGCTGTCAGCAGGTCCTTGTGCACCCCGAGGGCGGCGCCCACTGCGGCCATATTCATGCTACCGCCGATATAGGTGGCGCTGAAAATCCCGGCCAGGGATGGCGCACTTTCCCCCAAAGGCAGAACATGGACCCCGATGACCGCGCCCACCGTGGTGCCCAGCGCCCCGAAAAGAAAGGCGAGCAACATGCCTTTCGTCTCCGGGATGATCCGGCGAAGGTCAGCCTTGAACAGCAAAAGCGGAATGGAAAGCGGGATGAGGTATGTCCACACAACATCATACGCCGGCGCCGATTTGGGGAGGATGTTCAGGTTGGAAAGCGTCATGGAGACGGCGATGGCCAACATGATACCGGAGACGCTTTTCCCGAGCCGGGTCCTCTCAGCCCAGAAAGCGAAAGCGACAAGGACAAACATCGCCGTCCATAGCGCCATGTCATTGTGGGGTGAGATCAGGGCCTCTGGTTTCATGTCATTTCCTCAAGGTTTGGGACGTATGTCGGATAGGAATTATATTCCGTCTGCACAGGATGGGGCGTCAAGGGCTGCGAATAGAGTACCTATGGTTGTTATTAATGGAAAATATTCGTTCTTTTATAGGTATTTAACCGATATATAAGCCGAATTCCCTCCCGCCTGTGTGAGCGCCTGTATGCAGGTAATATGAATTGACACTTATTATAATAGGAATTATATTTTCTTAAAGGAAATATTGGCGCAATGTTTGACTGCTTGAGCCGAGGTCAAGAGCCAATCCCTGAAGTTCGTGGAGGAACAAAAAATGTGGGAGAGACGCTTTGTCAAACTTGTTCAGGATTAAATATCTGTCCTCGGCTTGCTGTGCTGCGCTGGCGAGTGCGATGATAATGCCTGTGGGGGCTGCATATGCCGCCGCAGATGGTGCCGCGGTAAAGGCGGGGGATGCGAAGAAGCCGGGGACTGAAGTTGCCCTGGAAGAAATCGTTGTCACCGCAACCAAACGGGCTGTGTCGCTGCAGGATACGGCCATGTCCATTTCGGCTTTGACCGGGAAGACGCTCGACAATATGGGGGCGGACAACTTCGTGGATTATGCCCGCAGCCTGCCGTCTGTGTCCTTTGTTGACCGGGGGCCGAGCCGCAAGAAAATCGTCATTCGGGGTATCTCGAGCGGTGTGAATGCCGAAACCCAAACTACCGGTGTTTATTTTGATGAGGTGCCGGTTGGGGCTGCGTCCAGGAACCCGGACCTGAAAATATTCGATATCGAACGGATTGAGGTCCTGAGGGGCCCGCAGGGTACCCTTTACGGGGAAGGTTCGATGGGCGGGACCATCCGCATCATCACCAACAAGCCCGATCTGGAAAACTTTGCCGCCGATGTGCAGGGAACCTATTCCAGCACCCATAAGGGCGGCAGCAACTATGCCCTCAACGGTATGGTCAATATCCCGATCGTCAATGACAAGCTGGCGGTTCGCGCTGTCGGCTATTACCGGAACTTTGACGGGTATGTGGATAACGTGACCCTGGGTCTCAACAATGTGAACAAGGAGGAAACCTGGGGTGGCCGGTTTGCTGCCCGGCTGAAGGCCAGTGACAGCCTGATGCTGACCTTCAATATTATTCACCAGGACTCCAAATACGATGCCATCGGGCACTATGACCCGGCCATCGGGGACCTGAAGCAGAACCAGAAGTATCTGGAATATACCAACGACAAATTCACCGCCTATAACCTGACGTTGGACTTGGACCTAGGTTGGGCGAACCTGAATTCGTCAACGTCCTATTTCGACAGGCAATTCGCGAACCTGCGTGACCTGTCCCCGCTTCTGGGTGGTATTCCGGCCTATCTGGAAAATACCGAGCCTGATACCTCCTGGGTGCATGAAACCCGCCTCGTGTCGCAGAATGATGGTCGGTTCCAGTGGATCGCCGGTGTCTTCTATAAGGACGGCAAGGGGACCTTCAACCAGCTTGCGGAAGCGGCGTTTTTCCCTGGGCTGTCGACAGACCCCCTTACCCTGGTTGAGGCTTCTATCCCGACAACCACCCGGCAGGTCGCCCTGTTCGGTGAGGCGTCCTATGACCTGACCGACAAATTGAAGGCCACGGTTGGGCTGCGCTGGTTCGACATCAAGGTTGAAGATTCCAGCTACACCTCCGGTCTTCTGGTCGGTCCGGCGACGACTGTGAATACGAGCGTGGCGGAAAATGGTGTTACACCCAAATTCCTGCTGTCGTACCAGGCGTCTAAAGACTTCATGCTCTATACCACCGCGGCAAAAGGCTTCCGCCAGGGCGGAACGACCGGGCAGGGTAACCCGCCTGACCCCGATACGGGTGAGCCGTCACCGACGTCCTATGATTCCGACAGTCTGTGGAGCTACGAGGTTGGCGCGAAGAGCACTTTACTCGACGGCCGCATGACCCTGAACCTTGCCGCTTTCTATGTGGACTGGTCGAACATTCAGGTGACTGTCCTGCGTTCGGACGGCTTCTCCTTCACCGCTAATGCGGGCAAGGCCAGCAGTAAAGGTGTTGAAGCCGAGATGACCCTGCGGCCGATGGAAGGGCTCGATATCTCCCTGTCCGGGTCCTACACCAATGCGCAATTGGAAGAAGACCAGCCGCTCCCTGGTGATGGCAAGAAGGGCGACAATATCCCGGGTGTGCCGGATGTGAACCTGGCAGCGCTTGCCCGCTACAGCTTCGCGCTGACGGACAGTGTGGATGCCTTCGTTCAAGGCAGTGTCCAGCATGTCGGCGCGTCCCGGAACGGCTTTGCGACTGCAACCGGCACCGGCGGGGTCGCTGCGGCGGACGCGCAACCAGCCTATACCATGGGCAACGTCCGGGCCGGGGTGATGATGGGTAACTATGAAATAGACCTCTTCGTCGACAACCTCTGGGATGAGCGTCCGGTCAACCTGTTCAACCGTTTCATGGGCGATGTCCGTATCCAGACAAGCCGCCCGCGGACATTCGGTGTGTCTGTCAAAACCCGGTTCTAACCTCAGGGTTTGATAGTCTGTGACAGTCAGTGGTTTCGGGCCGGTTCGCCGGCCCGAGTTTTCTTCCTTTTATGGAGACCTTCCGTGCATAAGATATTGGCTCTGGTTTGTTCGCTTTTGGCCGCGGTATCGCTTTCAGGCCCAAGGGGCGCAAACGCCGAGACACCCAACCTGGATGATCACGCAGCCCTTGAAACCTTTGTCGATGGTGTCGTCCGGGCGCAGCTGGAGGCGCTGGACATTCCCGGCGCGACCGTGTCGATCGTCAAGGACGGCAAGGTTATCCTGGAAAAGGGCTACGGTTATGCCCGGGTGGCCGAGGGCGCGCACGTTCGGCCGGACAGTACCCTGTTCCGCATCGGCTCGACCTCCAAGCTCTTCACCTGGACGGCGGTCATGCAGCTCTATGAAGAGGGCAAGCTGGACCTGGATGCCAACGTCAACAAATATCTGAAGACGTTCCAGATCCCCGACACGTTTGACCGCCCCATCACCATGCGGGATATTCTGTCCCATTCGGCGGGGTTCGAGGATGGGGGCCTCGGCTATCTGATCGCGGCGGGCCAGGATCAGGTCATGCCGCTCAGGAAGGCTATGGCCAAATATATGCCGGAACGGATTCTGCCGCCGGGGAAACTGTCGGCCTATTCGAACTATGGCGCCGCGCTCGCGGGCCTGATTGTCGAAAATATCAGCGGGATGCCGTTTGACGATTATGTCGCGGCCCATATCTACAAGCCCTTGGGCATGACCCATTCGACCTTTGTTGAGCCTATCCTCGCCCCGCTGTCGGCTGATGTGGCCTCGGGGTACGCGCGGGAAGAGGGTGTCTTCAAGGCGCAGGGGTTTGAATATATCAGCAGTTTTGCGCCTGCGGGTTCCATGTCCTCCACCGCGGATGATATGGCGAAATTCATGCTGGCCCATTTGCAGGACGGCGCCGGTATCCTGAAGCCTGAAACGGCGAAGCTGATGCACAGCCGCCTGTTCGGTGTCGACAAGCGGCTGCCGGGGATGGCCTACGGCTTCTACCAGGAAGACGAAAACGGTTTCCGGCTGATCGGCCATGGTGGCGATACCGATAATTTCCATACCAACCTGGTGCTGGACTTCACTCACAACCTCGGGATCTTCATCTCCTTCAACAAGGTGGATGGCCGGCAGGCCAGAAGCCAGTTCGTGCGGGAATTCTATGACTATTATTTCCCGGTGAAGGAAGCGCCGCTGAAGGCGCCCGCGGACTTTAGCGCGAGGGCCGGATCGTATGTTGGCAGCTATTTCATGTGGCGTTCCAACTTCAGTACTATTGAGAAGGTCCTGGGCCTGCTTTCACAGGTGAAGGTGAGTGCCACGGACGACAATCACCTGCTGGTGTCGGGCCTCGGCCGGGACCGGCAGTTTGTCGAGGTCGACCATAATCTCTTTCACGAAGTGGGCGGGAAATTCCGCCTGTTCTTCGAAACGGATGGCACCGGTAAAGCCGTCACCCTGCATATGGCCAACTATCCGTTCCTGACATGGGGCCGGTCGCCCTTCTATTACAGCGCTTCCTTCAATTTCCCGTGGCTAGGCCTGTCGCTCTTCTTGCTGGTGACCGTTCTGTTGGCGGCGATCTATAAGAGGCGGGTTTACAAGGCGGAGCCTGTGTTCGAACGGCGGGCCATTCGTGTCTCAACGGCAACGTCTGTGCTGCACCTGTTGTTCTGGTTGCTGGCGGGGCTGATGATGGCGGTCGATGGCAGCCATATCTCCGCCCGTCTGCCGGTGTACCTGGGCTATCTGCTGACCGTGCCCATTCTGGCATCTCTCAGCTCGCTCCTGCAGGCCTTTGTGGCTGTGCGTGTGTGGCGCAGCCGTGAATGGGGTGTCAGGCGGAAGCTGCACTATACGCTCGTCACGGCGTCCGCCTTGTTTCTGGTCTGGTTCTATTATTTCTGGAATATCCTCGGCTATCAGTATTTCTGATCAGCCGACGGCATCGTTTCCCGTGCACTTCGCATGATGTAGGAGCTGCTATGTCTATCACCCGTTTCTTCAAAATGTTCGTCGCGTTTGTCGTCATGTCCACCGCAGGGGTGGGCGCGTCTGCGGCGGATACGCCGGAATATGACATCGTGATCCGGAACGGGCGTGTCCTCGACGGCGCGGGCAACCCCTGGGTCCGGGCGGATGTGGCGATCAAGGACGGCCGTTTCGCCAAAATCGGGCATGTGACCGGCCACGGCAAAAAGGAGATCGACGCCAAGGGGCTTTATGTCTCCCCCGGCTGGATCGACATGATGGACCAGTCCGGCTCGGTGCTTCTGAAAAACGGCCTCGCGGAAAACAAGGTGCGCATGGGGGTGACCACCGCCATCGCCGGTGAGGACGGGACGCCGGTTCCGGCCGCAAAGATCAGCGCCTATTTTGACCAGTTGGAGAGGCAGGGCATCTCCCTGAACTTCGGCTCCTACTATAGCGCAACGCAGGCGCGGGTTGCCGTGATGGGAGATGGTGAAGGCCAGCCGACCGACAAGCAGTTGGCGACGGAGGAAGCGCTGGTGGCGGAAGCCATGCAACAGGGGGCGTTCGGGATCACCACGGCGCTCGTCTATCCGCCTGCCAGCTTCCAGTCCACCGATGAATTGATCGCGCTTTCCCGTGTTGCCGCGCAGTATGGCGGCATTTATGCCAGCCATATCCGGGGGGAGGGGCGCTATCTTCTCCCCGCGGTGAAGGAGGCCATCACCATTGGCCAGAAGGCCGGTATCAAGGTGGAAATCTATCACCTGAAAGCGGCCTATCAGCCTAAGTGGGGCATCCATATGCATGAACTTGGCAAGCTGGTGAACAAGGCGCGCGCCGACGGCGTGGATATCGCCGCCGATCTTTATCCCTACACGGCGGGCGGCACCGGGCTTGAGGTTTCAGTGCCGGATTGGGTTTTCAAGGACGGGTATGACGAGGGCATGAAGCGCCTCAGGGACCCGGAAATCCGCAAGCGGCTCAAGCGCGAGGTGCGTGCCCCGGCGACCAAGGAATGGTCGAACATGGTTCAGGAATCGGGCGGCTGGAGCCACGTGGTGCTGGCGAACTCGATCACGCCCAAATATCGGAAATACCAGTTCAAGAGCATCGCGGAGATCGCGAAGGAGCTTGGGAAAGACCCGGAAGATGTCGCATGGGATATCATGCTGGAGGCGCTGCCCGGCCGCGCAGTCGCGCTCTATTTCATGATCAGTGAGGACGATCTTCAATATGCCCTGAAGACCTTCCCCTGGGTCAGTATCGGCAGTGACGCGGCGGCGAGCGCTAGCGAAGGTGGGATCGATGCCCTCGGCCTGCCGCACCCGCGCAGCTATGGCACCTTCCCGCGGATCATTGCCGAATATGTGAAGAAGCAACACATCATTTCCCTGTCGGAAGCCATCCGGAAGATGACCTCATGGCCGGCTTCCAGGATGGGCATTACCGACCGGGGCGTCATCCGCAAAGGCATGTGGGCCGATGTGGTGCTGTTCAACCTTGATACCATCAAGGACCAGGCTGACTGGCAGCACCCCATGCGCTACCCGACGGGTATCGACTATGTGCTGGTAAACGGTGTGCCGGTGGTCGTGCATGGCAAACATACTGGCGCACGGCCTGGCAAGACCCTTAAAGGCGCAGGCTATGTCGGGAAGGGGGCTGCGCCTCACCCGCAGTCATAGCCTGCAGAGAAGGGCGTCTGCCACCTATGGCTGGCAAGTGGCGTATGTTTACTATTGTGAATATCCGTTTTATTATTGTGGATGTTTATGATAGCCCCTCCGGGGGGATGGCTGCCTGAAGGCAGCCGCCGCGGTGTGTGGTTGAGTATCGAATGATAAAAAGAATGGACCAGGGTCAGTATGGAAAAGGGTAAACTTAAACTCGGGGAAAAAATCCGCAAACTCAGGCGGGAACGCGGTCTGAGTTTGACCCAGATGAGCGATAAAACCGATATTGCTCAGTCTACCCTCTCGAAAATCGAAAATGATGTCATCTCCCCCGGCTTCGACAAGGTTGTCAGCATCTGCAAGGGGCTGGAAGTCGATATCACCGACCTTCTGCATGAACAGATTCCGGTCGCGGGCAGCCCGGCCAGGCCGACAGCCCGGATGACGGTTTCCCGCAAGGGAGAGGGCGAAACGGTTTCCTCCGAAGCGTATGAAAGCCGCTATCTGTGCTCGATGATCTCCAAAAAGGGCATGATTCCCATGGTCGTGGACCTGAAGCTTTCGGACGGCGATGAGAATGAAGGCCAGATGATCAGTCACCCGGGCGAGGAATATATCTATGTTCTCGAGGGCTCGGTGAAGGTGCTGCTGGATCAATATGCGCCCATCATCCTCGAAGAAGGCGATAGCCTCTATATCGACAGCCCCATGGGGCACCTCTATGTCGCCACCGGCGGCAAGCCTGCCCGCATCCTTGGGGTTACCCTCGCGGCGGATTAAGCGCCAAGGCGTGATCCGGCGCTTTCTCCTTTTCTTGAGCTTCAGGCGTCCGCCGGGGCGATGGCGATGGCTTCGATCTCAACCAGGGCATCCGGCACCATCAGCGCCGCGCACACTGTGGAGCGCGCCGGCGGCTGGTCGCCGACATTCTCGGCATAGGCGGCGTTGAAGGCGGGGAAGTCTTCCTTGCGGACAAGCCAGACGGTGACTTTGGCAATATCCTCAAGCCCGGCGCCCGCCATCTCCAGCACGCGCGCCATGTTGGCGAAGCATTGGTGCGTTTGGGCCGCAACGTCGTCCTCAGCCAAACTGCCATCGGGGCGGAACGGCAGGACACCGGACAGATAGATATGCTGGCCTGCGCGGACGGCGGGCGAAAGCGGGACGACAGTGCCGTCCTTTAGGACGGGCGGCTTTCCAAGGCGTTGAAGAGTCATTTGGAGGTTCCTTTTTTTTGGGCTTCGTGAGGGTGGTCAGAGACCGGGGCGGTCCGTGCGGTATGGGGCGGGGTCGATATCTGGCGCCTTTCCCGTGATCAGGTCGGTAAGCAAGCGGCCGCTGCCCGCGGCCATAGTCCAGCCCAAGGGGCCGTGACCGGCATTGATATAAAGATTGTCTATGGCGCCAAGCTTGCCGATCAGGGGAACACCGTCCGCGGACATGGGGCGGAAATCACACCAGGCCTCGCCGTCGCCTCCGTGGGCAAGCCCGGCTAAGGCGGGGTAGATGGTGGACAGGATATCCCTGAGGTTCTCTATCCGCCCGGTTGAGAGGGTCCGGTCAAATCCGGCGAACTCGGCAGTGCCCGCCACGCGCAGCCGGTCGCCCAGCGGCGTGATCGCGGCATGGAGGCTGTCATCCACAATCGGGATGGATGGGACATGCTTCATGCCGTCTGTGGGCAGGGTGAGGGAATAGCCTTTCACCGGCTGGATGGGCAGCCGCATACCGACTTTTCGTGCGAGCCCGGCGCTAAAGGTGCCTGTTGCCAGAATGACATTGTCCGCAAGGAAGCGGTCCTCCCCGGCGATGACTTCGGCAATGCTGTCACCGGCATGAGAGAAGCCTGTCACCTCGCAATTGAAATGGTAGGTAACGCCCAGCGCCTTGGTCTTCTCCATAAGCGCCTGGCAGAATTTATGGGCGTCGCCGCTTTCATCATCAGGAAAGTAGAAACCTCCCACCAGTCGGTCGGCCGTCGGCGCCAGGGCGGGTTCATGCGCGACAATCTCCCGTGGGGAAAGAATGTCGAAACGCAGCCCGTGGGGGACCAGTTGATCCAGTAGCGACGTCTTTTGTGCCAGCAGTTTCGGATCGGAATAAAGCTTCAACGTGCCACGGGGGGAAAAGTCATAGGCGATATCCTGCTCGGCCCGGATCTCGTGCATCATGTCCACGGAAAAATATCCCAGCTTGAAGTTGGCGGCGGTGCTACGCGCATAGGCCTCAGCCGTGGCATTGCCCAGGAACTTGAGGCCCCAGCCAATCATGCTCGGCAGGGCCTTGGGCCGGACCATCAGGGGGCTGTCCTCCCGGCCGATGGTCAGCAGCATTTCCTTCCAGCAGCCGGGGGCATTCCAGGGGTCGGACATGCTGGGCGTCAAGATGCCGCCATTGGCATAACTGGTTTCAAGACCAGCGGTTTCGCGGCGCTCGAGCACCGTGACATCCAGCCCGGCTTTGGAGAGAAAATAGGCGGTGGCAATGCCTTGCAGGCCGGCCCCTATGATGACTGCTTTCATCGTGGGTTTATCCCGAATCCGTAGGAAAAGTAACGAGGATCATTCAATAATATTCTTATAGTAAATATTATTATGAAAAGAAATATATTTTATTTTCATGGAACTCAGCGCTGGCGAGCACGGGCTGTACGCCTGCTCCGGTGGGTGGCGCTGGGGTGTCGGGCTGCTAAGATTTGGGGGTGTGAGGGGAAGGTGCGGGAGCGCTTAACGCCTAAACCTTCAGGTCCTGCGAGTAGAATTGCTCATTGGAGAAGATCGTCGTCAGGATGCGTTCTTCCGTCTGGTTCAGGACCTCCTGAATGATGGCCTTCAGGCGCGTCGGTTCATCATTCTTCATGACATTGATGGTCATAGCCTGCTGGTCGCTCGCGTAGGGCAGGCGCTTCTGAGCTTTCAGGTATAGCCAGTAGATACGCATCGCCGTGTCTTCAAGTTGGTGGGCCCATTCGATCATCAGCGGGTAGCCCGCGTCTTCGACCAGCATCAGGTTCATCTGCTTGTTCTTCTTGAGAAGCTCCAGTGCCTCCTCGTCGTTGGAGACCGGCTGCATCTTCTCAATTTCCTGGTTCAGCAGCTTCAGTGCCTCCAGGTCGACTTTGGCGGCGGTGAGGGAAAAGATCGCGGGCAGCAGAACCTTGCGCAGGGTAAAATTCTGCTTGATATCCAGAAGCGTGAGCGGGGCGACGAGCGTCACGCGCGGCGATACCGAGACAAGGAACTGCTTGGCGATCAGGCGCTCGATGAGGTTACGCGCAATCGTGCGGCTGATGCCAAACATATCGCTCAGGATATTCTCCGACACCTTCTGGCTTGGCGCCAGCTGCTGGGTGACGATGGCGTCCATGATGGCCTCATAGGCTGCGCGTGCATCGCTGTTCTGGAGCTCATCTCTCTGCATGTGGTGTCTGCCTGTTATCTCACGGATGCCCTTAAGGCGGGCATTTACCAGCCTTTTATACAGATTCCCCGCCGGACTCAAGCTGTTGTCCGGCCATGGTTCCCATTATAACTGCTATAATAATAAATAACACAGCTAAAATAGTTTGATTTAAAAAATAAGGCTGCTATAAATGCGGTGCCAATGACGCTATTTGCAGCCGTTGTGGAGTGGGAGGAAAATCTTATGAGGCCATACCGCGACGGTTTTTTGCCTGGCCCCGGGCAATCTGGTCCAGCCGGATACCAGCGTTCTGGACCCTGCATATCCTTTGGGGGTGCCATCCTCTTCTGTGCGCCTTTTGGGGGTGCTTCCCTCCCAGGTACCCCCAGTTTTTTTAATGGCATGAAGATGCGGAATCAGGTCATGAGATTTTTGGAGCGTTTGGCGGACATCATCCGCGAGCATGACTGCCTTTTCGGGAAAGGGGAGTGCTGGGCATGAGCTTCTTCCAGAAATATTTGCTGCCCGGTTTCATGTTCCAATCCGTCGTCATCGGTGGCGGCTATGCTACCGGGCGCGAGTTGGTTGAGTTTTTCTTCCAGAGCGGTCCCATCGGTGGCGTGCTGGGGCTTCTTGTTGCCGGTTTTGTCTTCGGCATAGTCCTGGCACTGGGCTTTGAATTCGCGCGTGTGAACGGCACCTATGATTACCGCCAGTTTTGCCGGGCTTTGTTAGGCCGGGCCTGGGTTATTTTCGAGCTGGCATTTGTCGCCCTGCTGCTCCTGATTCTGTCGGTCCTGGCCTCGGCGGCGGGCGAATTGGTGGCCGCGAGCGCCGGTGTCCCGCCGATTGTGGGCACCCTGCTGCTGATGGCGCTTATCGCCCTTCTGACCTTCTATGGTACGGAGGTCATCAAGAAGGTCCTCTCGGCCTGGTCGTTCGTCCTGTATGCCGTCTATATTGCTTTGTTCGTTCTGGCTTTCTCGCACTTCGGTTCCATCATCTCCGGGGTTTATCAAGACGCCAGTATGGGGGGTGGGTGGCTCAGCGGCGGTGTTCTTTATTCCGGCTACAATATGGCGGTGCTGCCGACGGTATTGTTCGCCGTGCGGGGGCTTAGTTGCCGCCGTGAAACTATGGGCGCTGGCCTGTTGGCGGGGGCAATCGCCGTTATCCCGGCGATCCTGTTCTATGTCGCCATGATGGCCTTGTACCCATCGATCGGGTCAGCGCCTGTTCCTGCGTCGGCGCTGATGACGGCTTTGAAGCTGCCTGCCTTTGAACTGGCGTTCCAGATTGTCGTTTTCGGCACCTTTGTCGAGACCGGGACTGCGCTGTTGCACGCTGTCAATGAACGGCTGGATGTCAGCGCGCGGGAGGCGGGGAAGACGCTGCCCCGTTATGTACGCCCGGTCGTGGCTGTGGCCCTGATCATCTTCGCCGTTCTGGCGGGGACCAAGTTCGGCATTATCAACCTGATTGCTGAGGGATATGGCGCCCTGACCCTGGTTTTCATCGGTGTGCTTGTCCTGCCGCTTCTGACGGTGGGGGCGTGGCGTGTGTTTTTCCGCGGGGGTCAGCCCGTGGCCGATGAGGCGTAAGGCCAAAGGGCCAAAGACGGTATTGCAGTAAAGGACGAACGGTATGGATACGATCACCCTTAAGGGGCCTTACCTTATCTTTTTGGGGCGAGAGACCCGGCAGGCTTTCGCCAAAACCGGCCTTGGGCTTGTTGAATGGCGGCGGGACCTGTGCCTGGGCCAACTCCGGCTGCCCGGCGGCATTGCGGATCTTGGCGTGCCGGACATGACGCTGGGTGAAGCCGTGAAGCGCGGTGTGGGCTCCCTCGTGATCGGGACGGCGGCGATTGGCGGAAAAGTCCCGGATGAATGGGTGGCGGTGCTCCTTGAAGCGGCCGGCCTTGGCCTGGATATCGTCGCCGGGCTGCATTCGTCTCTGTCTGCGGTGGAGGGCTTGCCTGAGGCGGCTGAGGAATCGGGCGCGCGGCTCGTGAATGTACGTATTCCGCCTGTCCACCTGCCGGTCGGGTCGGGAAAAAAGCGGAGCGGCAAGCGGGTGCTGATGGTCGGTACCGATTGCGCGGTCGGCAAGAAATATACGGCGCTTCAGCTGGAAAAAGACATGAAGGCACAGGGCCTGAACGCGACGTTCCGCGCCTCCGGCCAGACAGGCATCATGATCGCGGGCAGCGGTATTCCAATCGATGCCGTGGTCTCGGATTTCGTGGTCGGTGCCGCGGAACTCCTGTCCCCCGCGAACGCGGAAGACCATTGGGACGTCATCGAAGGCCAGGGTGGCATTTTCCACCCGGCTTATGCGCCCGTCAGTCTGGGCTTGCTGCTTGGCTCCCAGCCTGATGCATTTGTCGTCTGTCATGACGCGGGACGCGAGACGATTTCAGGCTGGGAACATATGCCGGTGCCGGAAATCTCACAGGTGATCGACCGCACGGTCGCACTCGGATCGCTCACCAATCCGGCAATCGAATGTGTCGGCATCAGCGTGAACACGGCTCACCTTTCGGACGATGAGCGCGCGGCCTATCTCGACGACCTGTCGCGCCGCCATGGGCTGCCCTGCGTCGATCCGCTGAAAAATGGCACCGGCAGCATCATCGCCCGGCTGACCACCCTGAATGAGAAACAGTCTGCCTCAGCGTGAGGCCCCAGCATGAGAAATGATATGAAGATCAGTTTTGAAAAAGTTTCCTTCCCGATGCGGGTGCCGTTCGTGATCACCGGTTATACCTTCACCGCCACCGATACCGTTCGGGTGACGCTTGAAAAGGATGGCGTGCAGGGGCACGGCGAGGGTGTGGGCGTCTATTATCTCGGTGATACCGCGGATGTCATGCTGGACCTTCTGGACTATGCCAAGCCGGATGTGGAGCAAGGCCTGTCCCATGAAGACGTGCAGAAGTTGCTGCCGCCCGGGGGCGCCCGCAACGCGCTCGATTGTGCCTATTGGGACCTTGAGGCGAAACTGTCCGGCATCAGTGTCTGGGACCGGTTGAAGCTTAAGCCTAAAGGCCTGAAGACCGTCTATACCATCGGGATCGGCAGTGCGGACGAAATGGCAAAATGCGCGGCCGACTATGGCACCTATAATAAGTTGAAGATCAAGCTGGACGGGAAAGACCCGATCCTCAAGCTGGAGGCTATCAGGGCTGTGCGGCCGGACGCCAGCCTGATTATCGATGTCAACCAGGGCTGGACCCTTGAAGAATTGAAGGAATATGCCCCGCACTGTGCGAGCCTTGGCATCGAAATGATTGAGCAGCCGCTCAAGCGCGGGGCGGATGAAGAGCTGGCGGGCTACAGGGCACCGCTTCCGATTGGGGCGGATGAAAGTTGCCTCCATGCCGATGAGTTCGACGCCGTCGCCGACTATTATGACGTCATCAACATCAAGCTGGATAAATGCGGCGGGCTTACCGCGGGGCTGGAGCTGGCCAAGATGGCCCTCAAGCATGGCAAGCGGCTGATGGTCGGGAATATGTCAGGCTCGTCGCTCTCGATGGCGCCGGCCTATGTCATCGGCCAATTCTGTGATTTTATTGATATCGACGGCCCTCTGGTGCTGGCGCGGGATGTTGAAAATCCCCTGTTTTACAGCACGTCTGGGGTGGTTGAAGTGCCGAGTGGCGCGCTTTGGGGATAGCGCCGGTTCGGACAAGGGGGCAATGGGCCCTGGGGAACGCGAGGAGCATCAAGTGAAACAGATACTGAAGGCAGTGTGTGCGGTTGTACTCATCATGTTTGGTGGCCTGGGAGCCTTGCAGGCGCAGGAGCCTGAAAAAGCGGCCCAGTCGTTCGGCGGGTACAAAGACCTTGATGTCTTTGTCGATACCATGGTCGCCACCCAGCGGTCCCTCCTGGACATTTCGGCCATGACGGTCTCCATCGTCAAGGACGGCAAGCTCATCTTTTCCAAGGCTTACGGCACGCAGGATATCGACCGTCATATTCCTGCGACCGCCGATAAAAGCACCTTCCGGATCGGCTCCACCTCCAAGCTGTTCACCTGGACTGCTGTGATGCAGCAGGTGGAGCGCGGCAACCTGGACCTTGATACCGACGTTAATAAATATCTGAAGACCTTCCAGATCCCGGCGACCTTCAAGGAGCCGATCACGCTCAGGCATATCCTGACCCATACCGCCGGTTTCGAGGATGGCGCGCTTGGCTATCTGATCAATTATGACCCTAAAACCAGCCTGCCGCTTCAGGCTGCGATGGCGAAATATATCCCCAAGCGGGTCAATAAGCCGGGGGCCTATTCCTCCTATTCGAACTATGCTGTCGCGCTTGCGGGGCTCATTGTCCAGAATGTGTCTGGTGTGCCTTTTGCCGACTATATCCGGCAGAATATTTTCGCGCCGCTGGGCATGAACCATTCCACGTTCCGCGAGCCGTTGCCGGACGCGCTGATGGGTGGACGGACCGTCGGATATGCCCGCAAGATGGGCGGCGAAGAAGCCCAGCCTTTCGAAATCATCTCCAGTTTTGCACCGGCGGGGTCCATGTCCTCCACCGCGGATGACATGGCAAAATTCATGATCATGCATCTCAATAATGGCCGCTTCGGTGATGTGCGCCTTCTGAAGGAGGCCACCGCCAAACAGATGCATTCCGTCCTCTTTCAGGCGGACAAGCGCCTGCCGGGCATGGCGCACGGTTTCTATGAGGAATATTTGAACGGCCACAGGCTGATCGGTCATGGCGGCGACACCATGCAGTTCCACACCAACCTGATGCTGGATGAGGCCGAGCATCTCGGCATTTTCGTCTCCTACGCGACCGAGACAGGCCGCCACGGGCGCGACCAGTTCATCAAGTCGTTCTACGATCACTATTACCCTATGCCGCTCAAACAGATCACGCCGCCTGCCGACTTCAATAGCCGCGCGGAGGCCTATGCGGGTGAGTATAAATTCTGGCGCCGGAACTTCAGCACCATCGAAAAGGCCGGGGGAATCCTGGGCGGCAGCGTTACCGTTGCGCCCACCGGCAAGAACACGCTGATGATCGGCGGTGTGTTCGAGCCCCGCCAGTATGTTGAGGTGGGCAAGGACCTGTTCCGCCAGGTGGACGGCACGCGCACGCTCGCCTTCGGCCGGAACGCGGACGGCAAGGTCCAGGATCTCTATTTCGACTTTCTGCCCTTCATGGCGCTCAGCCGCGCGCCTGCCTTCGAAGGCAAGCTATTCACCCTGGTGCTGCCCCTCGTGTGCATTCTGATCCTTCTCAGCGTCTTCACCGGCTGGATTTACCGGCGCAAGGATTATCGGGCTATGGATGGCACTGACCGTATGGCCATTCGTTTCTCCATGGCCGCGGCTGGCGTCAACCTTCTGTATCTGATCGCCCTTGGTGTCATCGTCGCAAGCTACGGTGAAACGCTCTATGAAGGCATCCCGACCATCTTCGCCGTGAACCAGACACTCACGCTGGTGGCGGTTCTCATGATGCTGGGCGTGGTCTGGTGTGCGGTCCGGGTCTGGCGCCGCGGGCGTTGGACGATGGGCCGCCGGATCCACTATAGCCTCGTAGCGCTCGCGGCCGTGTATCTCAGCCTGTTCTATTATTACTGGAACATGCTCGGGTGGCAGTATTTCTAAGGACAGGGTGTGCCGGGCCGTCATGGGACGCCCGGCTTGAGCGGAGAAAAATCGTGACCCAACAGACACGGTGGATGGCGGACAGGGACCGGACCTTGCTGGCGGAGCTGTTGCGCGCGCCCACCGAACATATGATGGTTGGTGGCGGCGCTCTCCAGCAGCATGGCGGAGATGCCCAGCGACTGGTGCGGCGGCTCAAGCGGTTCCAGGCTTATGCCGGCTGGCGGCTTGAGGTTGACCGCAGAGCCGTCGGCATGGATGTCACAGCCTTCATCTTTGTGAAGCTGAAACGGCAGGATGCCCAGACGCTACAGTCGTTCCGGGAGAATTTGTCCGAACAACGGCAGGTGATACGGATGGCTTCCCTCTCCGGTGAGTTCGATTTCATGCTCGAATTTGTCGGGCGATGCGTTGCTGAGCTGAATGATTTCCGGTCCAACTATCTGAATGCCTGCGATTTGATTAAGGGGACGACCACCTTGATCTCCCTTGAATAGAGGCCCCTGATATTTTGTCTGCTGAAATGTGAGTTCAAGATTGAATGGGCGCGTCCGCACGGCTAGAGTGCGCGCCGAACAGAATGACCTTTTGGCCAGCATGGCCTTTAGGATAGTAGACGAGGGAGTTTTCACCATGGTTCAAGCAGGCGGTATTGCGGGCGAACAGCTCCGGTCCTTCATCGAACGCATCGAGCGTCTCGAAGAAGAGAAAAAAGGCATCGCCGAAGATATCAAGGAAGTCTATGCCGGCGCGAAAGCCGTAGGCTTCGATACCAAGATCATGCGGAAAGTGATCGCGGTCCGCAAAATGGACCAGGCCGAGCGGCAGGAGCAGGAAAGCCTGCTGGATGTTTACCTGCACGCCGTTGAAGGCGGCCAGTTGCCGGAACCCGCGGGCGAGGAATAAACCCGCGGCCCACGGCCACAAAAGTTTCAGATGGCGCCCCATTGCGGGCGCCATTTTTTATGGTCGGTATAGCCCGGAATTCTGTCCGGAATTGTCAGGTGAAAGAGGGTGCCTATGGTATCGGTGAGGTTCCCGGCATAAAGTACGGTAAGCTCGGGGCGTGGGAGGATGATGTGAAATACGGAAAAGCCAGCCTATATGTGGCCGCTGGGTTTCTGTCCCTGTGGGGCGGTGCTGGGGCGCACGCACAATCCGCGGATATCAGTGGCGGCCTGAATGACGGT
Source organism: Kordiimonas marina (assembly GCF_023006325.1). Classification (GTDB taxonomy): domain Bacteria; phylum Pseudomonadota; class Alphaproteobacteria; order Sphingomonadales; family Kordiimonadaceae; genus Kordiimonas; species Kordiimonas marina. The sequence goes on along the minus strand of NZ_JAINDF010000001.1, from coordinate 589,401 downwards.
CACCGGGATGCGCCAGCGGACCTTATCCTCACCAACGCGCAGGTGAAAACGCCGGACGGTTGGGTTCAGGCGCTTGCGGTCCGACACGGGACGATTATCGCCCTTGGGGACAACACGGCGGCGCTTCATTTCAAAGGGGCGAACACCACGCTTCTGGACCTGCACGGCGAAACCGTTCTGCCCGGGCTTCATGACATGCATGTCCACCCGCTGTTTGCAGGCATGGAGAAGCTGTTCTCCTGCGCGCTGCCGCCGGGCGCAGATGCGAAGGCCGTGCGGGCGCGCGTCAGCGCGTGTGCTGCGGGGAAAAAGCCGGGGCAGTGGATTTCAGGCGGCAACTGGGTCGCTGGGGCCTTCAAGGCGGGTGAGCAGACCAAGGCGCTGCTGGATGAGGCCGCGCCTGACAATCCTGTTATCCTGACCGACGAGGCCCACCACAGCATTTGGGTGAACAGCAAGGCGCTGGAGGCCGCTGGCGTTACCGCCGAGACCAAGGCGCCCATGGGCGGCATCATCGAAAAGGATGCGGCGGGGCAGCCGACGGGCCTGTTCCGCGAAACCGCGGTAGACCTTGTCGCGACCCACATGCCGACCGCGACGCTTCAGGAAAAACGCCAGGCGCTCCTGTATTCCGCGCACAAGATGCTGTCCTACGGCATCACCTCCTTCATCGTGGCATCTGTCCGCTACGGCAATATCGATGCGCTGGCTGAACTTGCCGATGAGGGGCTTCTGAAGCAGCGGGTGCGCGGTTGCATCGTCTGGAACCCGGCGCCCGAAGTGGCGCTCAAGGCCACCGAAGCCCTGATCACTGACCGGGCCTATTATACCCGCGGGCGCTTCCATCCGGACTGCGTGAAAATCTTCATGGACGGTGTGCCGACCGAAAGCCATACCGCTGCCATGCTGGCGCCTTATGCCCACGGTCATGGTGCCAAGGGCGCGCTTCTGCCCCCTGTGGCTCAGTTGAATGAGGCTGTGGCCCGGTTCGACCGTGAAGGCCTGCAGGTCAAGTTCCACGCTGCGGGGGACGGTGCCGTGCGCGCGGCGATCGACGCTGTCGCTTATGCCCGCGCAAAGAACGGTTTTGGCGGCCCCATGCATGACGTGGCACACAACAGCTTTGTTGATCCGGCGGATATTCCGCGCGTGAGGGGGCTTGGCATGGCGTGGGAGTTTTCGCCCTACATCTGGTACCCGACGCCGATCACCGCTGATGTTGAGAAGGCTGTGGGCCCCGCACGTATGAAACGTTTCATCCCGATCCGGGAGGCCGTGACGACCGGCGCCAATGTGGTTATGGGCTCTGACTGGTCGGTAGTGCCGTCGGTCAATCCGTGGCTCGCTATTGAGACCATGGTGACGCGGCAAGTGCCCGGTGGTGGCGCGGCGCTGAATAGGGAAGAGACCGTCAGCTTTGATGAAGCCATGAAGATCGCCACGCTGGATGGCGCCCGCCTGATGGGGGACAGTGACAAGGTCGGCCAGCTTAGCCTCGGCATGAAGGCCGATATGATCGTGACCGAACAGAACCCTTACAAGGTCAAGATAACCGACCTCCACACCACCAAAGTGCTGATGACTTTTATCGATGGCGAAAAGGTTTTCGACCGCAGCGCCGAATAAAAAAACGGCTGGCCGGGCAAGGTGCCTGACCAGCCGCGTCACCGGCAACGGGATACCGGTAAATAGAATCAGTACTGGCTTTCGGGGATGACGACCTTCAGGCCTTCAAGTGCCGGGCTTACCTTGATCTGGCACGACAGCCGCGAATTGTCCTGGCGGTAGTCGTTGAACTCCAGCATCGATTCTTCCATGTCGCTGGGGGTACCGACCTTATCCATGAAGGCCTCATCCACATAGACATGGCAGGTGGCACAGGCACAGGCGCCGCCGCATTCGGCCAGAATGCCTTCAATGTCGTTCTGCATTGCCGCTTCCATGACGCTTTCGCCGTCCTCGGCGTCAACCGTCTGCTCGGTTCCATCGGCGTGGATGTATGTAATTTTCGTCATGCGTCACCTACTGGTTCTTGAGTGATTTGAGAATATCCATCATTGAAACTGTCTGGTCCTGAAGGTCTGTTGCCTTCAAAGGCAGGCCCGCCTTCAGGATCTGTTTGCCCGCCATGAAAGACTGCGGGTCATTGACTGCGTCGACCGCGACAAAATCGTCGCCAGCGAAATAGAAAACCGCGAACTTGCCGCCCGCTACATCGCCGCGGATGACCGTGTGGGTGTGCGGCGTGAACAGCCCGGCGGTCTGAATTTTGGTGTCATACTGGTCAGACCAGAACCAGGGCGGTTCATAGCCGGGACGCGGCTTGCCAGTGATATGGCAGGCTGCAATTTCAGCCTGTTCAATTGCGTTGGGCACGCTTTCAAGCCGAAGCGGGGCTTCGCGTCCCTCAAGCGGCCGGAAACTGCAATCGCCGATCGCGTAGATGTTCGGGTCGTTCGTGCGCGCGTCCGCATCCACATGGATACCGTTGCTGACCTCAAGCCCTGCGGCTTCGGCCAGTTCCTGATTGGGCAGGACTCCGATACCGACAAGCAAGAGGTCGGTGCCGATTACCCGGCCGTCCTGCATCCGGATACCGGTGAGGGCACTGCCGGCATGTTCGAATTCTTCGACTTCGGCGTCAAACAGGATCTCGACGCCGTGGCTTTCATGCAGGCTTTTGAAATAGGCGGAAATTTCATCGCCGGTCACGCGGGCCAAAAGGCGTGGCATCCTTTCGATGACCGTGACCTCGATGCCCATTTTGCGGAGCACAGCCGCAGCCTCAAGCCCGATATAACCGCCGCCGAGCACGGTTACGTGGCGCAGGTCCGGGATTTTGTCTTTCAGCGTCTTGGCGTCGTCGATGCCGCGCATCACCTGCACACGGTCCAGCCCCTCAAGCTCGGGCAGTTGCCGCGGGCGGGTGCCGGTCGCGATCACCAGCCGGTCATAGGGCAGGGTCTGGCCGTCCTTGGTAGCCACGGTTTGTCCGTCGCGGTCGATGCCGGTGACCTCGGTGCCCAAATGCAGGCTGACATTCTTGGTCTCGTAAAAGCTGGCGGGCTTCAGATAGAGCCTTGCTTCCTCCATCTCACCTTTGAGGAAGGCTTTTGAAAGCGGCGGCCTTTGGTAAGGCGGATACGCCTCCGCGCCGATCAGGTGCAGTGCCCCCTCGTAGCCTTTCGCCCGAAGAGAATGAGCAAGCTGGATCGCGGCCTGTCCGGCCCCAATCACCACAATTTCATTCACTGACAGATCCAGCATGGCCTCATCCCACTTCCCTGTTTCCTCACCTTTCCCTAACTGAGGGCGGGGCAGGGCACCGTGCAGATTCGGCCAAAGTGATCAGCGGAAATGGAAGTTCAGGCGCCGGACGCCTTCAGCTGGCGGCGATAGTCGGTTGGCGTGAGGCCCTTGCTCCAGCGCGCGAAGGCGCGGGTGAAGCTCGCCGATTCGGCAAAGCCGATCAGGTGCGCGATCTCGGTGACCGACATGGTCGTCGTCTGTAGATATTCCTTGGACAGGTTATAGTTTCGCGTATCCAGAAGGTCGGAGAAGCTGATGCCTTCGGCCTTCAGTCGGCGGTAGAGGGTGGCTTCGGACATGCCGATATGGTGCGCCACTTTCAGGGCGGTCAAAGGCGGCATGATCCGGTTGCCATAAAGGACATATTCGACCTGGTCGCCGAAGGTCTTCATCCTCTGGACGGTTTCAAACTCCTTGTCCAGATACTGCCTGAGGATCGGGGACAGGCTTTCATCCAGCACCTTGCCGCGCACGCGGTTGGCGCTCGCCGGGATGGTCACGCAGTTCTGGTCCTGATTGAAAAAGACAGGCGCCTTGATCTGCTTTTCATAAAGCTTCTTGTCCACCAGCGGCCCGTGGCGGAAATGCACGCCCAATATATCAATGTCGTCCTCAGCGAAGATTTTGATGAGGCGTTTCGTGAGCGTGAGCGAGAATTCCACGTCCTGCCGGCAGTCATGGTCACGCGCGTGCAGGATCTGATAAACGAGGGAGGTCTCCTCCTCATCCTGGATTACCTGCGCATAGGTCACGCCCTGCAACAGGTTGATATAGTGCGCGAGGTTCTGGAGCGCTTCCAGGATGGTCTTGGACGATAGGAACAGGAAGCCGATGGCGCCCAGGGTCTCGGGCCCGGCCGAGCGTGCCAGGTGGACGCCCAGGATCGGGTTGCCGGAATGCTGGGCTGCCAGCTCCATAAAGCGGAGATAGCCACGCAAGGGCACCTCACCGTTCGTGCGCATGACATCGTCGGGTGAAATGCCGCTTTCCAGCATCAGGGCATCGGGGTCGATGTCATGTTCGATGAGCGGCGTGCGCAGGCTGCGCATCACGCTCGCCCAGATCTGGGGCTCCAGTGTGGCATGGCTTTTCTGCACCCAGACTCTCCTTTTGATCCCGTCAGACGCGTGTTTGACTGAATATATCAGTTAATTGATCGAAATAAACAAGAACGTGGTCAGGATGATCCGTACACTCGAAGCACAACTGATGGGGTTGTCATTTTCGAGGGGTGGACATGATGCAAGCCGCTTATGTGAATGCGTCTGCGCTGGCTGACTGGAAAGGGGTTCTCGCACAAAGAGGGCTCGATACAGCACGCGTTGATGAACTGCTCAGCAAACCCAACACGGCAGGGAATGCCTACGGGCACCAGGTCATTGGGCTTGGGGATTTTGTTACCACGGTGGAAAGTGCGGGCAAGGTGAACAACCGCTCAGGTCTTTCCTGGGCCGTGGGCCTCGCCGCCAACTATGCCAAGCGCGGCCGGGTCGGCAGGGCGGTGATGGGCGGCAAGACGCTCGGCGCCGTGTTCCGCCGTCTCGTTCAATATTACCCGCTTATCCAGGACCATACCGACCTGAACCTTCAGGTCTCCGAACGTTGGACCACCCTTGGCTACCGCATTCTGGACCCGGACATCTGGCCCAGGACGGAAGACGCGCTCTATACCCTCGGTGTGTTCGCGGGCTTCGTGAAGACCGCCGCGCCGGAGGCCTGGAGCAGTGTCGAGATTTCGGTCGAGGCTGAGAAGGAACTGATCCGCGCTGACCTCAGTGACGTGGTGGAAGCGAATGTGATCTATGGGGCTGATGCCAACGCCATCCGCTTCCCGACCCAGTTGATGAGCCGGCAGGTGGACCTTCTGCCCGCAGTGGATAATGACTATCTGAGCGGCCTGTCACGGCTTCTCAGCGAAAAGAACCGCACCAAGAAGATGAGCGACCGGGCAAGGCAGCTGATCTTCCAGGGCCTCAGCACCGGCAAGATCAACCAGGATTATATCGCCAAGGAACTGGGCGTGTCCTGCCGCACGCTCCGCCGCAAGCTGTCGGATGAGGGCCTGAGCTTTCAGTGTTTACTGGACGAATGCCGCAGGCGTGTCGCCATGCTGGAATTCAAGGTCAGCCCGGGCCAGTCGCTCTCGGAAATGGCGCTCAAGCTCGGCTATTCGGAACATAGTACCTTTTCCCGCGCTTTTCAGCGCTGGGCCGGTGTTGCCCCCCAGGAATACCGCAAACTGGTCTGACGCTGCCTTCTCCCCGAACAGGCGACATGACCGCATTGGCTAAGCCCGCTTCGGCGGGCTTTGCTATTGTCGGCCATCGGAACAGCGTTTAAGGGACAGGTATGGCGCATTTACTTTTGATGGAAGGCAACCCGAAGAAGGTTCGGGAAAAGGCTGCGGCGATCAGTGTCCGCGCGGCAAGCGAAGTCTATGGGCAGTCGATCAGTGCCCATTTCCCGGACATTGACCTGACGGTCGTGAATGCGGCTGACCCGGACGCCGAAATCCCCGGCGGGCTGTCGCTCAGTGACTTCGACGGCATGGTCATCAGCGGCTCCAGCCTGCGGGCGTTCGACAACGACCCGGGCGTGACCCGTCAGATCGATCTTCTGAAGGCCTTCTGCGAAACCGGGAAACCCGTCCTTGGCAGTTGCTGGGGCCTCCAGATTGCCGCGATTGCAGCGGGGGGCGAGGTGGCGCCAAGCCCCAAGGGCCGCGAGATCGGCTTCGCCCGCAAGGTGACGCTGAATGAAGCTGGACGCGCGCACCCCTATTTCAAGGGGCGGCACCACAGCTTCGATGCCCCCTGCATCCATTATGACGAAGTCAGCCGCTTGCCTGCGGGTGCCACGCTCCTGTGCGGCAACCGCCACAGCGAAGTTCAGGGCGCGGTGATCCCGATCGGCAAGTCCGAAGTCTGGGCGGTTCAGTATCATCCGGAATTTGATGTCGAACAGCTGTCGATGCTGTTCCGGCTTTATAAGGAGGATCTGGTCAGCCAGGGTTTTTTCCACACCGAAGATGAGGCCGAAACCTTCAAGGGTCTTCTGGACAAGCTGGTTGAAAACCCGGAGGCGAAAGCCGCGGCCTGGCAGCTGGGCATTGATGCCGATATCCTGCATGACGAGATGCGCCGGGCCGAGATCATCAACTGGGTTGAGCACTGCATCCTGCGCTGATTGCTGCAAGCTTCACAGAAAAGGCCGGGCACCACGGGGTGTCCGGCCTTTTCGTTTCGAATGCGGAATGATCAGCGCGTCCAACCGCTCTCCGGCCGGTCGAACCAGACATGAACCTGGCTTGTGCCGACCGAATTCTCATACTCGCTGAATTGGCGACCCTTGGCTACGCAGTCGCGTCCGCCGATGGCCGCCGCCATCATCAGATAGTGGCCGAAGGCGCCTTCGGGCCGGAATTTATAGTAGGCATCCATATTGTCGATCACGGCAGCATGGTTGCCTTCCTTGAACCAGGAAAGACGCTCATAGTCGGCCTCGCGCGCGCCGTCCGAAAATATATATTCCGGGTTGGCGGCCTCGTACTTGCCGATGCTGATATCCCGGAACGGACGGAAGGTGTGACTCATGGACCCGCTGGCGAGGAGCACGACGCGTTTGCCGGATTTTTCAATGGCGCGTCTTATGCCTTCACCGACCGACAGATAATCCTGGGCGTCGGCGGACATACACACGCCTACACTCAGCCATGCTTCTCCCCTGTTCAGGTGGTGTGCCACATTCACGGTGCCATAGTTGATAGGCAGGTACGGATCGTCGATCGCAGTACAGCGGGTGCCGACATCATTGACGCTCTCTTCAATCAGGCGGGCGAGGTCGGGATCGCCCTTGAGGTCATAGGGAACCTGCGACATGCCGCGCGGCAGTTCTTCCGATGTAAACTTGCCCTTGCGGCGCTCATGCGACGTGACCACAAATTCAATCAGGGTCGCCCAGTGGGTATCGAAAACGATAACCGCATCGGGTTTCAGGGCATCGAGAACCTCCTCACGCAGGCGCTTGAGGCCTTCAATCAGTGTGGTGTCCTTGCCGGCGTATATTTCCAGCCGGTCCTCCAGCGGTGCCATGATTGTTGGGACATGCGATACCAGCCCTGCACCCACTATTTCACCCATGGTTATTCTCCCTCATCCGGATGGGTTTTCTGACACTCACTGTAGCGAACGGCGCGCTCATGAACAGGTTTGGGCCGAAGTATGTCCACATCTGCTAAGACGTTTGGCAACCCACGGGCTAGCTTGGATCACCAAGGCTGAGAAAGTGCCTTTATAAGATTTGAAAGGTTAGGGGACAGGCTATGAGCGCTGAGTGGAAATATCCTTTTTCGCAATCTTCGGACCCGAATGTTGATCTGTCGTCCCATGACGCCTTCAACGAAGGGGCTCCTTACAAAACCTTTGAACGCTTGCGCGGCGAAGGCGGGGTAACCTGGACGGAGGAAACTGGCGGTCGTGGCTTCTGGTCGGTCACCAGCCATGAACATATCACCAAGCTGAACCGCCAGCCGGACCTACTGAGTTCCGCTAAGGGCATCCGGATCGAAGACCAGACGGAAGAGGAATATGAAGCGCGCAAGACGTTCCAGGAAACGGACCCGCCGGCGCACACTTATTTCCGCATGCTGGTGAACAAGGCGTTTTCACGCAATTCCATCGCCCAGTTCGAGGATCAGATCCGTGAGATTACCGGCAGCCTGATCGACAAGGCGCTTGAGAAGGGCGAATGCGACGCGACCGAGATGATCGCGCGCCAATTGCCCATGCGGATGCTGGGACAGATCATCGGCGTACCGGAGGAGGACCTGGGCTGGCTCGTTGAAAAAGGCGATGCGCTCATTTCCAACTCCGACCCCGACTATACCGATTTCGTCGTCGACAAGGTGGATACCGACGAATACCGGCTGCTGCCGTTCCGCTCGCCCGCCGCGGTTGAGCTGTTCGATTATGCCAATGACCTCCTGAAGCGTATGGAAGCGGGCGAATCGTTCGGTGTTCTCAATCTCGTCCTTGGTGAGACCAAGGGCGGCACCAAGATGACGCATGACGAGTTCCGCAACTTCTTCTGCCTGCTGGTGGCAGCGGGGAACGATACCACGCGCTACAGCATCGCGGCTTCCATTCATGCGCTGGCCAACCAGCCGGACTTGTTCCAGCAAGTGAAAGACAATCTGGACGATGAGGCTTTCATGATGACGGCGGCGGATGAAATGATCCGCTGGGCGTCTCCCACGACTCACTTCCGCCGCACCGCAACGCGGGATTTCGAACATGCAGGCAAACAGATCAAGGAAGGCGACAAGGTCGTGCTTTGGTTCGCGTCCGGCAACCGCGATACTGAGATGTTTGACGATCCCTACAGCATTGACCTCACGCGCAAGCCGAACCGGTTCATGTCGTTTGGCCAGGGTGGCCCGCACGTGTGTCTGGGCATGTGGCTCGCGAAGCTGGAGGTGCGGATCGTGCTTGAAGAGCTCGCGAAACGTGTCGCGACGATCGAGCAGACGGCAAACCACAGCTACCTGCGCTCGAACTTCATTCTTGGTATCAAGCGCCTGCCTGTGCGCATGACGGCGGCATAAAATGAATATGGAAAGGCCTGTCATTATGGAGAAGCCGACAGTCATGGACCGTGTGCGTGTCCTGTTCGCGGACCAGCTCAACCTTGCCCGAGGCAAATATGTGCCCCACAGCTTTGCCGAAAAGGGTGAAGCTCGCTTCTGCGTCGGGACTTATGCGGTCACCTATGCGCGGGATATCGTGGCCGCGCCTGGGGCTTGTGTGCTTGAAGGCCTGCCGGATATCGAGGCGGTGTTTGACCCCAAAGCTTACCGGAAAGGCTGGGAGCCCAACACTCATATCGCGCTCGCGGACATTCATATGCACGGCGAGCCTTCGGGCCTGTGTGGCCGGGGGGCGCTGAAGCGTGCCATCGCCAAATGGCAGGCCAAGGGTCTCAACCCGAAGATCGGCCTTGAAGGCGAAGCCTACGTCTTCCAGCGTGATGAAAAGGGCCGTTGGGTGCCCTATGACACCCCGGGCGCGTTCGTCTATGGCACCGGGCCGTTTACCGATCCTGAAGGCCTGATCGATGAGGTGTGGGCGACCGCGCAGTCGATCGGCATCAATGTCGAATCCTTCAACTCGGAATATGACAATCCGCAGTTCGAGCTGACGCTCACCTATGATGATGCGCTCAAGGCCTGTGACGACTTCTTCCTGTTCCGCCAGATGGCGCGGGAAGTCCTCTATAAGCGCGGCTATCTCCTCAGCTTCATGCCGAAGCCGTTCCTGGATATCTCCGGCAGCGGGCTGCATATCAACCTCAGCTTCACCGACGACAAGGGCGATAACGTCTTCGCGGACGGCACCGGTAAAGGCGCGCTTTCGGATCTTGCCAAAGGCTGTATCGCGGGCCTCCTGCATCACCATGAAGCGCTGGGGGCCATCGTCGCGCCGACCGTCAATTCCTATGCTCGGCTGAAGCCCGCGGGGCTTTCAGGCTACTGGGCAAACTGGGGCCATGACCACCGCAGCGTGGCTGTGCGCATCTCCGGTGAAACCGGCAAGGCGGCTCGGATCGAACACCGTGTCGGCGACTGCGCGGCCAGCCCTTATGTGGCGGTGGCCGGTGTCCTAAACGCGGCGCTTCTCGGTGTTGAAGGCGGCTATGATCTTCAGCCGGAGGAAACCGGCGACGGGCTCGAAAATATCGATGCCACACGCCATGTGCCGGACTCGCTGGCTGACGCGCTGGTCGCCCTCAAGGCGGACACGGCCTTCACGGAAGCGCTTGGCCAATTGCTCGTCGACAATTTCATCGCGGTCAAGGAAGCGGAAATCGGGGAGCTTGATGGCAAGAACCATCAGGGTATCTTCGATTATTACGCGCCCTTTATTTGAGGCGCAGGGAGTGACGCATGCGTGAAAGATTCACAGTCGGCGATGTTTCCATCTCGCCCGACCATTATATCGGCGGCAAGCGCGTCTCCTCGGCTGAGACGTTCGAAACCCGCTCGCCGATGGACTGGAACCTGCTTCTCGGCAATATCTCGCGGGGTGACGCTGAAACCGCTGACCTTGCGGTCACGGCTGCGACCGATGCTTTCCCGGCCTGGGCCGCGCTGACGCCCAAGGAACGCGGCGCATACCTGCACCGGCTCGCCGACCTGATTGACGAGAACAAGGATGACATCGCCTATGCCGAATGCATGGACATGGCGATGCTCCTGGAAAGCCTGAAGCTTCGGCTCGTGCCGCGCGGGGCGCTCAATTTCCGCAACTATGCCGACCTCGCGGTCGAGCATGAGGAACGGGTGTGGGACAGCAAGGGCACCCATAACCGGGTGATCCGGATGCCTGCGGGACCCGCGGTCATCATCACGCCCTGGAACGCACCTTTCATGCTGTCGACCTGGAAATGCGCGCCTGCGCTGGCGGCTGGCAACACGGTTATCCTGAAGCCCGCGGAATGGTCGCCACTGTCGGCCAGTCTGCTCGCCGATATGATCGACAAAGCAGGCTTCCCGCCTGGCGTTTTCAACATTGTGCAAGGCTACGGTGCCGAAGTTGGCAACGCGCTGGTTTCAGACCCACGGGTCAAGCGCCTGTCGTTTACCGGTTCTGTGCCGACTGCGCGCGTCATTGGCAAGGCCGCAGCCGAGAATATTGTGCCCTTCACCGCCGAGCTTGGCGGCAAGTCACCGCTGCTGGTGTTCGCGGATGCTGACATCGACGCGGCTGCGAAGAAAGCCGCTGGCCAGTATGATGACAGCGGCCAGGTCTGCATGGCGGGCACGCGCATCATCGTTGAGGAATGCATCGCCGAGGAATTCGAGGCCCTGTTCCATAAATATGCCGACCAGCATGTGATGGGGGACAGCCGCGACGCATCGACCACCATGTCCGCAATGATCCATCCCAAGCATGTGGAGCGGGTCGAAGGCTTCGTCGAGCGCGCCCGCGCGAACGGCGACACTATCGTCCGTGGCGGCAAGCGCTTCAAGGAAGACGGGCTGTGGTACGAACCGACGCTCATCAAGCCCAAGAGTAACGCATCCGAGGTCGTGCAAAGCGAAGTCTTCGGCCCGGTGCTGACGTTCCAGACATTTGGGACGGAAGAAGAAGGCATCGCGCTCGCCAACTCCACCGTCTATGGCCTTTCCGGCATCGTTTATACCGGCTCGGCGGAACGGGCCGAGCGGGTTGGCCGGGCGGTGCGTGGCGGTACCGTGTGGGTGAATACCTTCCTGGTGCGGGACTTGACCGCGCCCTTCGGCGGCATCGGCCAAAGCGGCATCGGCCGTGAAGGCGGGCACTATGCGCTCGAATTCCATTCAGACCTCAAGACACTCCAGATCCTCGAAGGGTCTGTCAGCTAACACATAACCCCTCTAGACCTCACAGGCCCGGTGCTCTCATTTGAGAATGCCGGGCTTTTTTTGTCCGTGCCTATCCAATGAAAACGCCCACGCCGGGAGGGGCGTGGGCGGGGAGCTTGCCGGAAGGGCTTGGATAAAGCCTTGGGGGGATCAGACCTCCGGCAGGGTCTTGCGCGAAAGCGTGGTGCCCGCTTTCCAGGACACCGCGACCTCATGCCAATAGGCGCCGATCTTTTCACGGATCGGCAGGCCGGTCAGTTCCTCGACAGGGGAGTCGAAATATTTGAGGTCGAAATCGCCCTTGAAGCAGCGGCCCATTTCGCCGTCGAAGCCGGACATGGTCACCACTTCAGACAGGCTGTCGGTGCCGTCGGTCTCGATCGCCGGGTACCAGCGGTTATGCGCCATCGGCAGGCCGTTGACGAAGCCCGGCTTCTCGGCCGTATCGGTGATGGTGAACACACCTTCGGCCAGGCGGCGGTCATAGGCCGCGAGCGTCACGCCGAACTTGCCGCCGGGCTCAAGCCGGGGGCCGGCTTTGCCAAGCGTGACCGGGCGGCTCATGTGAATGGAGCCCAGCTTCTTCGGGTAGCCCTGGTGCTGGCCGCGCAGGATGGCGAAATCCTTGTCGACCCAGATGAAGGCACAGCGGCTATAGTGCTTGCCCTGATACTTGCAGCGGATGACGATGAACATCTCCTTGTACTGGCAGCGGATCGGGTCGAGGATTTCATTGAAATCGTCGGAGCAGCTTTGCCAGTCGGCCCAGATGGCGGCAACCGCACCCGGGTCCTCATCGGCCAGCTCGAAGCCTTCGGGCAGCAGGGCGGCTACGGCATCTGGGTCGGTGCGGTATTCCAGGGTGATCAGTTCACCCGAATAATGCCACGGCACCGGCGGCAGGATTGCGGCTTTGCCGGAAGCGGTGCGGGGGTAGTAAAATCCGGTCATGGCGGTCCCTCGTCAAAATAGAATGCGGATTTGTATGGCCGCCACTATCGGGCAGCGCAGCCGCATATTCCAGTGTCACTCCCTAGAATGGCCTCATATGCTAAGAAAAAAAATGGTCTTACCATAAGGTAAAGTTCACACAGTGTGCGTACGGCTTTCGGGACCAGAAACCCGGGCCGCAAGAATTTGGAGAAGAAGGTCATGACCACGGAATACAGGAAGATTTTGCTGGACGGTTACCCCATCCTGGCGACGCGCGAGGGCGATGAGCTTGTCACCCGCGACGGCCGCAAGGTTCATGTGGACGACGCCATCCACCTGCCGCCCGTGGAGCCACGCAAGATCATCTGCGTGCACCTCAATTACCATAGCCGGGTTGAGGAATTCATGACCAAGCTGGGCGGTACGCCGACTTATTTCCAGAAGCCGCTCACGGCCATGAATACCCACAAGGGTGACATCGTCCGGCCGAAGCGCTGCAAATACCTGAATTATGAAGGCGAGATCGCCATCGTCATCGGCAAGACCTGCCGCAACATCAGCCAGGCCGAGGCAGGTGACTATATCGCCGGCTACTCGGTCGCGAACGACTATGGCCTCCATGACTTCCGGGATACGGACGCGGGCTCCATGCTGCGCGTGAAGGGCTCGGATACACTGTGCCCGATCGGGCCGGGGCTCGTCACCGGCTGGGACTTCCATAACAAGGTGATCCGCACCTACGTGAACGGCAAGGTGGTGCAGGAAGACAATACCGACAATATGGAATGGGACATGCACTATCTGGTCGCGGATATCGCCCGCAACATCACGCTGGAGCCGGGTGATGTGTTGCTCTCCGGCACGCCCGCCAACAGCCGTCCGGTGCAGCCGGGTGACGTGGTTGAGGTGGAAGTGGAAGGCCTTGGCAAATTGACCAACAAGATTGTTGAAGGCCCGACGCCGATCCGCGATGATGTCGGCGCGCAGCCGACCGAGTCCGAGGAGGTGATCTCCACGGCCATGGGTGGTGACTGGGAATTCCGCGGTATCCGTGCCGCAGGCGGCCAGGGCGCGAAGTTTTATAAATCCAAACTGGAGGACTGAGGCATGACGCTGCCGGACGCGACGCGATACTATATTGATGGTGCCTGGGTGGCCCCTGAGGCCCCGCGCTATGACGATATTGTCAACCCCGCGACGGGGGAGGCATTTGCCCAAATCGCGCTCGGCAACGAAGCAGATGTGAACAAGGCGGTTGCGGCCGCCCGCGCCGCTTTCCCGTCCTTCTCCAAAATGCCGCTCAAGGACCGGAAGGACCTGATCGCCGCCATCAATGATGAGCTGATCAAGCGCAATGACGAGATCGCGGATGCGATTTCCATCGCCATGGGCGCGCCCATGGGGCTTGCGCGGATGGCGCAGGCGCCGTCGGGCCCGCAGCATTTTGGCCAGATCCTCAAGGAAATCGACAGTTACGAGTTCGAGGAATGGCTGGGCACCACCAAGGTGCGGCACGAGCCGATCGGCGTGTGTGCGCTGATCACGCCCTGGAACTGGCCGATGAACCAGATCGCCACCAAGGTTGCCCCCGCGCTCGCCGCTGGCTGCACCATGGTGCTGAAGCCGAGCGAGAAAGCGCCGCTCGATGCCGTTATCCTCGCCGACATCATGGACAAGGTTGGTGTGCCGAAGGGCGTGTTCAACCTAGTGCACGGGGATGGCCCCGGCGTCGGCTCGGCCATGGTCAGCCACGAGGATGTGGACATGGTGTCCTTTACCGGGTCGACCCGTGCGGGTATCGCGATTTCCGAGGCCGCGGCTAAAACGGTCAAGCGTGTGTCGCTGGAGCTAGGTGGCAAATCGGCGGCGATTATCCTGCCGAGCGCGCCGCTTGAGCGCGCCATCACCACCTGCGTGCGGGAGGTGATGATGAACTCCGGCCAGTCCTGCAACGCCCGCACGCGTGTGCTGGTGCCGAAGGACAAGTTCGAAGCCGCCGCCAAGGTGGCGGTGACGGTCGCCGAAAGCCTGAAGGTGGGTGACCCGAAGGGCGACGCCGATCTCGGCCCCATCTCCAACAAGGACCAGTATGGCAAGGTCGTCGGCCTCATCCAGAAGGGCATCGAGGAAGGCGCGCCGCTCCTGACCGGTGGGCCCGATATGCCGAAGGACCGCAACCAGGGCTATTTCGTCGCCCCCACCGTCTTTGGCCCGGTAACGCCTGACATGACCATCGCGCGCGAAGAAATCTTCGGCCCGGTCATCAGTATGATGACCTATGACACGCTTGATGAAGCCATCGCGGTCGCCAATGACAGCGAATATGGCCTTTCGGGCGCTGTGTGGGCGGAAACCCGCGCCGAGGCGGAAGAGGTTGCCAAGGAGCTGCGCACCGGCATGGTCCATATCAATGGTGCCGGGCTCGATGCGGCGGCGCCGTTCGGCGGCTTCAAGATGTCCGGCAACGGCCGCGAATGGGGCAAATACGGGCTTGAGGAATATCTGGAGCTGAAGGCCATCTATGGCGCGCGCGACTGATAGGCCTCTGCCTTACCAATAAAAAAAGCCCGCGGTGTGAGTGCCGCGGGCTTTGCCTTTGGTGCCGATATTCGTCAGCCTTGTTCGGCAGCTTTCAGGATGCGGCTGTGGGACATGATCGGGAAGATCAGGAGCACATAGCCGATCACGAAGAAGATGACGCTGGAGAGCTCGACGCTGAAATAATCACCCTCACCAACAATCTGGGACGCGATGTAAGGACCGATCGCCAGCCCGCCCATCTGGATCGCGAGCGCAAAGGTCATGACCCGGCCGCGCACGTCAAAGTCGGCGATGGCGGCGAGGATGAAGGGTAGCACCTTGTTCCAGGCGAGGTTGAAGCCGCAGACTGCGATCAGATAGGTCACATAGCTCGGCCCCGGCATCAGGAGCGCAATGAAGGCGGCGCCGCCGAGCACGCCAGCGGTGATCGGCGCAAACCGGCCAACCACCTTGGCGGAGATGATGACCGCGAGGAAGGCACCGATGACCCCGAAGATCTGCGAGATAAACAGGCTGTTGGCGACTGTCTGGTCACCGAGCCCCGCCCCGGTCCCGATCAGGAACAGATAAGCCCACACAATGCCCTGCGAGATATTATAGGCCAGGAAGCCCAGGAGCGTGGGGATCAGAAGCCGGAAGTTGATCCGTGTGGCTTCCACCTCCGCGGCTGCTTCCTCCTTCGGGGCATAGGGCATATAGGGCAGCGAGAAAAGCGCCATCAGGGAGGCGACTGAGAAGGCGATGAAGATGCCGCTGAGGCCAATCGCATCCAACAGATACGGCATCAACAGGAGCCCAAGCGCACCATAGGATAAGAGCGCGGTCAGATAGATGCCGAGGTTTCGGTCCGTCCGCTTGGTAAGCCCGATGGCCGCGAAGCTTAAGGAGATCAGCCCTCCATGGCCGCAGCCTGCGATGAAGCGGGCAATGCCCAGTTCGTGAAAGCCCGTCATTTTGGCGGACAGGAAATCACCCACTGCCGCGAGGATAGCACAAAGGGCCAGGCTGATGCGCCAGTTGGCCTTGAGGCTGAGGAACGCGAGGACGACCGTGGAGGCGGCAATGCCGAACATTTCATAGGCGGCAAGCTCGCCCGCCTGGCCTTCCGTGAAATGCAGCGCGTCGACGAAGCCGCCCACCAGCCCAGGCTGGATGATGAAGGATATGTTGGCTGACAGTCCGAGTAACACAGCGGCGGCGATGGACGAGCCCCTGTCCGGGTCGTACGTGCCGCCATTCTTGAAAATACTCATATGGTTATTCTCCCCGTTAGGCTCCCACCGTTTCCCAGTTTGCCAGCTTCGGCATGACATTTGCGGCCTTTTTTACAGGCACGGGCAGCATTTTATGCCCTGTGCCCCCTTCCAGGCGGGCTTTTGTCCTAATTTGACAAGTCGACCGCCTGAAAGTGTGGCTGCATGATCACAGGCGCTCTGTGACGCGGACACGTCGGCCAAGCAATTTGAGGGCGCAGGGGAGAAAACATATGTGGAATGAAAGTGGACTCCTTCCTTCGAAGGATGCTGGAAGTAAAAAGTTCAAGAAACGCCTGATGCTATCAGCGGCGGCAGTCGCGATGGTTTCGCAGGCACCCGCCGTTCATGCCCAGGTGATCCAGGAAATCACCATCACCGCCCAGAAGCGCGCGGAATCGAGCCAGAAAGTGGGCGTTTCGGTTACGGCTTTCACGGGTGATGCCCTCAAGCAGTTCGGCTTCGAGGACAGCACGCAGATCGTGGCGCAGGTGCCGGGTCTCAATGTCGGCACGCCGGTGGGTGAGGGCAACAACCCGTCCTTCACGCTGCGTGGTGTTGGTCTTAACGACTTCAACGACAATAACGAAGGCCCGATCGCCATCTATGTCGATGAAGCCTATCAGGCGGCCTTGCCGGGCCTCACGTTCCAGCTGTTTGACGTTGAGCGTGTCGAAGTGTTGCGGGGGCCGCAGGGCACCATTTATGGCCGCAACGCAACCGGCGGCCTGATCAAGTTTGTCTCCAAGAAGCCAACCGACGAGTTCGAAGGCTATGTGACCGCCGAAGGTGGCGCCTATTCCAGCGTGAAACTCACCGGCGCGGTTAGCGGCCCGATCTCCGACCGGGTCAAGGCGCGGTTGGCGGCCGACTATAACTATGCCAAGGGCTATGTGCACAATACCCTGGGCCCGACCACGGACGGTGCAGACAGCATCGCGCTCCGCGGTCAGATCGAAACCAAGATCGGTGAAGACGGCAGCCTCAACCTGACCGGCCTTTATTCACGGTCGAACACCAATGCGCCGCAGTATCAGCACCAGTCCACCTTGGGGGCGACGGGCGCCGATAACCTGCCTTTCTGCCCGACTGACGTGCCGCGGGATATTTACTGCTACGCCGACACGGACGGCAACAACCGCTCGGGTAACTATAACCGCCAGGGGCCGCTCAAGATCGAGGTGCAGGGCATTCATGCCACCTACAAGCAGCTCTTTGGTGAGGTGGAACTGACGAACGCCTTCTCCTATCAACATACGCAGAAGCTGCATAAGGAAGACACGGATGTTGGGCCTTTCAGGGGTATCGCGCCGACCTTCCGCTCGCGCATCAACGCCTATTCGGACGAACTCCGGCTCAATGGCGAGTATGACAAGGGCGTTTGGCAGGTCGGTCTCTTCTACCTGCATACCAAGGTGAAGGGTAACAACGACCTGCACGTCTGGTGGCGCGGAGATTATGCGGCGCTTCTGGATAGCGACCCGGCTGTTTTTGGCGGTGCGCTTGAGGCTTTCACGCCTGGCTTCCCCAAAGGCGCAGGTCTGGTTCCGGCCATCTATTACGATGTCAATTATACCCAGAAGACCGATAGCTACGCCATCTTTGGCCAAGGCGAGTATCAGCTGACTGATGACCTGAAGCTCACCCTCGGTGCCCGCTATACCAAGGAAAAGCGCAGCTTCGACTATATCAACCGCGCGCCGGCTGGTTATCTGCTCAACAACGTGCTGAACGGTGTGGGCGAGGCCAACTATTTCAGTATGCAGGCGGGGGCCGTTAACGGCTTCGCAGCCGCGCTTGGTGCCGGTCCCGCGGATGTCGTCTCGCCTGACGCGTCGAAGATCGACAATGGCAACTTCCTCGGCAAGGCCGCGCTCGATTGGCAGGTCAATGACCACACGCTGATGTATCTGAGTTGGAGCCGGGGCTTCAAGGCCGGGGGCTTCAACGCGGGCTTCATCGACCAGACCGACTTCCTGACCTCGTCTCAGATCGCCTTCAAGCCGGAAATCCTGGACTCATATGAGACCGGTGTGAAATGGACGTCGGAAAACAAGCGGTTCCGGATCAACGCCTCGGGCTTCTATTACGACTATAAGGACTTCCAGGCGCTGACCTTCCAGGGGCTGTCCCAGTTCATCACCAACGGCAAGGCCAAATTCTACGGCGGTGAAGCTGAGATCGGCATCCTTCCGATGGACCGGCTCAACATCCAGCTTGGAGCCAGCCTCCTGCATACGGATGTGGACGGTGTGACGGTTCAGGGCGCAACGCTCAACAACCGTCAGGCGGTTCTGGCGCCTCAGTTCACGGCGAACGGCTTTGTCAGCTACGACTGGCCGGTCGAGAAGGGTGACCTGACCACCACGGCCAGCTTCAACTATCAGGGCAGCCACTATTTCGATATCACCAATTCGGATATCTCGAAGCAGAACGGCTATATGCTGGTGGACCTGAAGGTCGCCTACCGGTTCGAAGACAGCGGTGTCGAGCTTTCGGCTTACGCCAAGAATATCTTCGACAAGGAGTATAAGGTTTACACCTTCGACTTCACCGGTATCGCCGGCTTCAACCAGCTGTTCTACGGTAAGCCGCGCTGGTGGGGTGTCTCGGTCAGCTACGACTTCTGATGACGCAATCATCGATCCGGTCCTGTAGGAATGGCGCTTTCGGGCGCCATTCTTTTTTGGCACGCGTTACCGCGCATGACGTCTCTCAAACGGCTGCCAGAGGTGGGGACCGGACACTCGTCTTACGGGATTGAAAAAAGGGAGATGGAGTGCGCAGGCCGATTGTTACCGGCCCACTATATTTTTGCTGAACTCAGTCATAGTCGAACAACTGGTGGAACTGGGCAATGTCCAGAATGTCTTTCACCTGGCCTGTGTCCGGTACTTTGAGCGCGACGGATTTTCCGGCGTCCGTAATGTTGGATTTCGCTCGCAGGAGCAGCCCAAGTCCTGCCGAATCAATGAACTCAAGCGATTGGATATCGACGAGGCATCTATCTTGCGACTGTGCCGTCAACTCTTTGAGCATGGTGCGGAATTCCGCCTGATCGCCAAATGTCAGCTGGCCCTCAAGGGATACTGTTGCGGTGGTCCCGCCGGTGGTCAGGGTATAGCGCATGGTTTTTCTCCCGGTTGGGCGTTAAGCGTCGAGCAGTTTCAGGAAATCGGACATGGAGCCTGACAATGTTTCAAGCGGCGTGTCGATATCTTCTGCGGACCAGATAACTTGAATCGATGACGAATAGGACGCCGCAGAGGATTGCACCAGGTTGGTCACGCTGTTGGTGACGATCTCGATATCGCTCCTAAGTCGTTGGGCTTGATCGCTGATTTCGCCTGTTGCCGCGGTCTGTTCCTCCACAGCGGCAGAAATGCCCGCGCTGATTTCACTGAGCTGCTGGGTGATTTTCTTGATGCTTTGGATGGCGGTGACGCTATCGGCGGTGGTCGACTGGATATTATTGACCTGGCTGACAATGTTTTCGGTCGCCTGTGCCGTTTGGTTCGCCAAATTCTTCACTTCGCTTGCAACCACCGCAAAGCCTTTGCCAGCCTCGCCTGCACGGGCAGCTTCGATGGTGGCGTTGAGCGCAAGCAGGTTCGTCTGCTTGGAGATTTTGGTGATGAGGTCAACCACGGAGCTGATCTCGCCCGCGGCCGTCTCAAGCCCCATAATCTTTTCGCTGGCGGTTTCCGTTTCACTGAGAGTCTGGGAAGCGCAGTCAGCCGAAATGGTGATCTGGCGCGCAATCTCCTGCGACGATACGCGCATCTCTTCTGTTGCAGCTGCAACACTATTGGTGTTCTCAAGCGTTCGCCGCGCCGCTTTCGAGACTTCGATGGTGTTGCTCGAATTCGCGTCCGTCTTGCGGATGGTGTCATGGGCGGCGGTGGAGATTTCCTCCTTGCGTTCCTCCACCTCACGGACGAGAGCATCGACCTTCTCCCCCAGTTCGACGGACTGGTCGTGCAAGGCACCCATGGCATCGATCGAGGCATTGATATTGCGCGTGGCATTGAGGAAGTTGCCGGGCATGCCGGCTTCCAGAATCTTGCGGTAATATTGCTTTTCCTTCACCGCTTTCATGGCGGCGGTGGACTCACGGATGAAAGCATCGTTGCGGTCGATGATGCGGTTGATGGCCTTGAAGAGCGGCTGCAGCTCACCATCCTCATATATTTTGAGAATGCGGGCTTCGAAATCGCCGCTTGCAACCGCCTCGCAGACAGCGACGGCCTTGTCGATCGAGGCTTTCAGGTCGGTATCGGTATCCTGCATGGGGGAATCCTATCGTCTGAAATTTGGGCTCTGTCTGTGGCTCAGGCCAGAGACAGGAAATATTGGTTCGCCGTCATATTCTTGGCGCTCAGGAACTCGGTCAGCTTGCGCGTCGAAGCCTCAAGCCCGCTTTTGCGGTCGCCCGCCTGTTCGGTGGCCAACAGCTCGTCATAAAGCGGGATGATCACGTCCGTGAGCGTGTCCCGGTTGGCGACCCTGCGGTTGGAATGAAAACCGACCATTTGGCTCGCGCTGTCGTAGGACGGCGTGACATGGGCCAGAACCCAGTAATGATCACCGTTTTTGGCGCGGTTGATGACGTAGGCGAAAATTTCGTCGCCTGCCTGGATCGTGTCCCACAGGAGTTTAAAGACGCATCGCGGCATCTTGGGGTGCCGGATCAGGCTGTGGGGTTTGCCGAGAACCTCCTCCTCGGTATAGCCGGCAATATCCAGGAACACGTCATTGGCATAGGTAATGTGTCCCTTGAGGTTGGTTTTTGAGACGATGATGTCATTGGCATCAAAGAAGACCTCGACCCCCGTTATCGATTTCTCTTGTGTGCTCATCAATCCCTCGAATCTTTATCGTGATGTTTGAAAAACTCCGAACAACACTCTGCACCATGAAACGACCATAAGATCAGAAAACCCTGAAAAAACCGTTTACCGCGTAGCTATGCAATCAGAGAAAAACCGCCGCAGTGACGCAACTTCCGGTTCCGCTGAAATCCAGGCGCGAAAAGGCGAGCCGGCGGGCGATCATGATCCCCCGTCCATGCTGTTCGTCGAGGGTACCCTGAGGCCCCCCTTCGAAGGCTTTCCAGTCGAATCCCGTCCCTTCATCCCGGATGGTGAACCGGAGTTCCTTGTCGGTCTGTATGACCTCAACCCGAACCTGACGTGCGCCGTATGGCGGGGCCGCAAGCCGGGCTTCGATTGCCTCAAGAAGCCGGTCTTCTTCAAGCAATCGGCGCTTTTCAATATGCCCGATGGCAAGGTTTCCGTGCTCAATGGCGTTTATGAACAGCTCAAACAGACCGGTTTCCACAGCGGCCGGGTTAGGGGCAAGTCTTGAAAGCTCGGTCGCGAGCGCACGGGCTTCGGCGGGCGTCCGGAACAGATGGACATCCGCCTTAGTCTCAGTGGAAGATGACTGTTCCGGCAGCGTCATGGCAGGTAAGTCCCCTGTGTCATGGCCCTCATTTGTACAACCCCGGAGGCGGGGGTGACAATGTTAAATCAGGGGAACTCTTTGCTGCCCTAGAGGGGCGGGTCTACCAGACCCTGCCCGCATAGTGGGCTGCCTTTCACCTCAGCAGGGGCTCGATATCCACAATCTTCAGGTCGCTGCTGACCCCCAGATAGCGTTCGAAATAGGGTTTATGGGACGCTCCGACGATGGCAAGTACCCGGTGGCCATCACCCAGCACCTGGCGGATGCTGGCGGCCATATACATGTTCCGGGTTTCCCAATAGGCCAGATAGTTGCGGCCGACGCCGTGAGGGTCGTTGGACCCGGCGGCAGCGCCAAAGTCGCTGGCGACCGCGCGGCGGGCTTCTTCGGGTGAGTTCATCTGCCGGTACCAGGCCAGTACGCTGGTCTTGGGGTCGGTGGCGATCCGTTTGTCCCAGTCCTTGTTGGCGGCAAGGCGGATTTTGACCCAGTCATTGTTCCAGATCTTCTGCATTACCTGCCCGAACAGCTTCTGGTCGATCACTTTGCCGGAGGCCTCGCCGACATGGTCGTCGATCGGATAGACCCGGTCCAGCTTGAGTGCCGCTGCCAGCTTGGCCCCAATGCTGACATTCTCATTATGATAGCTGAGACGCTTGTCCAGATTGCTGGCCAGTGCGGGCGTCAGGCCATCCGCGGCTTTGCGCTCGTCCGGGGGCAGCCTGAACCACTGGACCATTGCCGATGACGGATCGCCATCGGCGAGGAACAGGGCGGCCAGTTGCCGGCGCACGCTGGCCGGTCGGTCAGGGAACTTGGTGGCCAGAATATGGGCGATCCTTTCTTCGGCTTCCGCCCCGGTCACGCCAAGGGCCTTGCGTGCGGCGGTGGGGTCCGGGCAATAGTCATCGGCCGTGCCGGGGTAGGCGAAGGCGTGGGCGCGCAGATAGTCGCACTGGGCGCCGGAGATGGCCTCGATGGTGATACGGTCGGGGCCCCAGGCCTTGAGCCGCGCCAGAAGCGGGTCAAAGCGGTTGAAGTCGAAATCCTTGGGCAGGTGCGACAGGTGCGCGGTGCCCAAGACCGCCAGTTCGCTGCGGTGCCCACGCGCTTTCGCGGCGTCGTCGGCCAGATAGACGGCCTGGGCATTTTCGGTGACTGGGTTGGGGGCGGCAATCGGCGCCGGGGCATTTGCGGGTGCATCCGCCGGTATTTCCACCGCCGCCAGAAGCGCGATGGACGCAAGTAGGCTGTTGATCATTATTCTTTTCCTCGCTCTCGTGGGCAAACATTCGAGGTTTGCCTCACTTGTTATGGGACAACTATACCGAGCCTTCAGGAAGGGCGTCAAGCAGGCCGCCTGAGGGGGGAGCAGAGAAAAAAGGCCGGCAATGGTGTGCCGGCCTTGAAGGGGAGAGAGGCGCCTAGCTGCGCCAGTGGGTCGGATAGGTTTTGTCATACCCGGGCAGGGCTTCGATCCGCTGGCGCCAGGCTTCAAGGACGGGCAGTTTGTCAGCGTAGGGCAACATGCCAAACGGGATCATGTCTGCCTTCGGATGCTGGACCACCCGTTCGATCAGTGCAGCGTAGGGATAGAGGATCAGGTCCGGCAGGGTCGGCCGGTCACCCGCCAGAAAGTCGCTTTCTTCCAGCCAGCGTGCCGCCCCGCCGAACTCATCGGTGATGGCATTGCCCGCGGCTTTAATCATTTCCGGCGTCACGGTCGGGTCTTCCCGGAAAAGGAAGCGGGCGAGCGGGCCGACCTGCGGCACCAGATAGCTGTTCAGTTCCTCGGCGCGCTGGTGGATCAGCGCGATCTCACCGGCGTCCTCGCCCAGAAGCGACGGATTGGGGTATTTATGCTCAAGGTAAGCGATAATCGCGTTCGATTCATAAATCACGCGGTCGCCATCCTTCAGCACAGGCACCTTGCCGCGCGGGTTCATGGCCAGAAATTCCGGCGTTTGCGTGTCGCCCTTGCTGAGGTGAACTTCGTGGGCGGTATAATCCGCGCCTTTGATCTCAAGCGCGAGCATTGCCCGCCAGGCAAACGGACTGCCGCTCATCCAGTAAAAATCCATGGAGTGTCTCCCTGCTGTCATGATGGGCGGGTGCGACTGTCACCCGCGCTGGATATATGACATGGGAAGGCACGCCCGGGTCTGGAAGTATGCATAAATGCATAGCTCGAATTCGTCTTTGGGGGATGAGTGGGCGCCCGGGAAGGGGCGTCAGTCCTTCAACCTGGCGGCGCTTTCAAACCGGCTCAGATGGTCGGGCAGGTAGGCGCTGGCGGCCGTGACATCCGCCGGGCGGCCCGTGGTCAGAAGCTGGATCTCGCCGGTTCCCGTTTCCCTGAATTCCGGGTGCCGGTCCAGATAGGCGGCAAGCGAGGCGGCGACAATGTCGGGCTGGGAATAAAGCTCGGTCGTGGCCGGAAGGGCGGCGCGGAAGGCGTTTTCCACCAGCGGGAAGTGGGTGCAGCCCAGAAGTGCTGCATCGGGGGCGCCACCTGCCGCATCGAGCATTTCGGCGACGAAGCCGTCGACAAGGCCGTTCATCGGACGGGTGCCCGCGCCACCTTCGATGGCGTCGACAAGGCCGGGGCAGGCTTTCTGGATCAGCTTGAGGTGCGGCGCGCGCTTGCACACCTCCTCGACATAGGCGCCGCTTTCCACGGTTTTGCGGGTAGCGAAAAGGGCGATGGTGCGGTCTTCGCGCTTGCCTGCGCCCGGATGCTCCTCAGGGTGTTCTTGGGACCAGGGCACGCCGGTCATGGCTTCGACCATCGGTACAAGCACACCGAGGATGCGCCTTTCCGGGTAGGCAGTGGGCAGCCAGGTCTGCTGGAGGGTCCTGAGGGCGACGGAGGCGGCGGTGTTGCAGGCGATGATGACAAGCCTGCACCCGGCCTGCATCAGGGTATCGACAGCGTTGCGGGTCAGCGTGACGATCTGGTCGCTGCCCCTGTGGCCATAGGGCGCGTTGGCATGGTCGCCAAGATACAGGAAATCCTGGTCGGGCAGGCGCTTGTGAAGGGCATCCAGAATGGTCAGGCCGCCCGAGCCGGAATCGAAAACGCCAATCATGTCTGCCCCTTTGCCGGTTTGCTTATGTGTCGAGCCTGTATTCAGCAACCTTTCGATACAGGGTCGAGCGTCCGATGCCAAGCCTGCGCGCAACCTCTGCCATGCGGCCGCTGTATTTTTCAAGCGCAGCGGCGATGATGGCGGCTTCGAGCGTGGCCAGCGTCTGGATATTACCACTAGCGTCCTCAAGCGGCAGCATTGTGGCATCGCCTTCACCGGGGCGGGCCACCGGGGACATGGCGACCACGGTCCCCTGAAGGCCAGTATCGGCACTATCGGGGCGCGTGCCGGAAAGATGCGGGAAGTCGGCCGGGGTCAGCCAGTCGCTGTCCGACAGGATAACGGCGCGGAAAAGCGCGTTCTGAAGCTGCCGGATGTTGCCGGGCCAGCTATAGTGCGCGAGGAGCCCCAAAGCCTCCGGCGTGATCTGGCGCCGGGGCACGTCCTCCATGGCGGTAATCTGTTTCAGGAAATGTTCGGTCAGCGCCGGGATGTCGCTCGCGCGGTCCCTAAGGGGCGGCAGCGTGATCGGGTAAACATTCAGCCGGTAATAAAGGTCCTCGCGGAAGGCGCCTTCGGCCACCCGGTCCGACAGGTTCCGGTTGGTTGCCGAAATGATCCGGATATCGACCTTGATGCTGTTCCGGCCGCCGACCGGGTCGATTTCCTTTTCCTGCAGGGCGCGCAGAAGCTTGACCTGGACGTCAAGCGGCAGTTCGCCGACCTCATCGAGGAACAGGGTGCCGCCATCGGCTTCCTGGAATTTACCGATGCGTTTTTCGGTGGCGCCGGTGAAGGCGCCTTTTTCATGACCGAACAGAATGCTTTCAACCAGGTTTTCCGGGATCGCGCCGCAGTTCACCGCGACGAAAGGTTTAGCCTTGCGGGCACTGGCCTGATGGATGGCGCGGGCGAAGACTTCCTTACCGACACCGGACTCCCCTTCGATGAGGACCGGGATCGCTGAGCGCGCCGCTTTTTTCGCAAGCGCCGCAGCCCGGGTCATGCCGTGGCTTGTGCCGACGAGGCTGTCGAAACCGCCGCCCTGCATGCTGGCCTGCATCGGACCGATTTCACCGACCAGGTCGCTGGTCTTGAGCGCGGCTTCCAGCGCGCTCCGGATGCGCTCGGCGCTGGCGGGTTTGACGATAAAGTCATTGGCACCGGCGCGCATGGCGTCCACCACCGTGTTGATGGAGGACTGGGCGGTGAGCATCACCACCGGCAGCGCCGGGTGCCTGGGGCGGACCGTTTCCAGCACCTTGATGCCGTCCATGCCGGGCATGACAAGGTCCAGGAGCACGACATCGACGGTGGGGGCCTTGACGTCATTGAGGCGGGCCACCGCATCGGGGCCGTTCATGGCGGTTTCGACCAGAAAACCGGCACGTTGGACCACGCCTTGAAGCAGCGTGATCTGTGTCAGTTCGTCCTCAACGATCAGGACCCGGCGTCCGGACATATGCAACCCCCGTGTGCGATTCGACCTGTATCATTTCAGGACACTCTTAACAAAAAGGAAAAGCTAAAATTTTATCGATCTCGAACCCCTTCGTGAAATTATCTTGCTCAAATTCACATATGCGCTACCTTTTTCGCGAAGGGTAGGACGGCCCATAGGGGCAAAGACAACAAAACACCGCAGGGTGATTTGGCCGGGATGCCTGAAGTAGAGTTGTTTATTAACTTTCTCAGGGAGAGTTTCTGATGAAACTTGCGGTTCTTCGGGAAGGGCGGGACGCTGAAAAGCGTGTTGCGGCTACCCCCGAAACAGTCAAGAAACTGAAAGGCCTGGGCTTCGAAGTGTCGGTGGAAACCTGCGCCGGCGCCTTGGCCCATATACCGGACAGTGCCTATACGGGCGCGGGCGCGATTATCGACCCCGACCTGGAAACGACCTTGAAGGATGCCGATGTCATCCTGTCAGTCCAGGGGCTGGAGGCAGCCGATGCTGCCAAGGCCAAGAAGGGCGCGGCGCTTATCGCCATCCTCAATCCATTCCAGGAACGGGGCCGGATAAAGGCCTATGCCGATGCCGGGCTTATGGCGTTCGCGATGGAGTTCGTGCCCCGTATTACCCGGGCGCAGACCATGGACGTGCTCTCAAGCCAGTCCAACCTCGCGGGCTATAAGGCGGTTCTCGATGCAGCCTATGAATATGGCCGCGCTTTTCCGATGATGATGACGGCGGCAGGGACCGTGCCGCCTGCCAAGGTGATGATCATGGGGGCCGGTGTCGCCGGGCTTCAGGCCATCGCCACCGCCAAGCGCCTCGGGGCTATCGTCAGTGCGACCGATGTGCGCCCGGTGGCCAAGGAACAGGTGGAATCCCTCGGCGGCAAGTTCGTCATGGTCGAGGATGAGGAAACCAAGGCCGCGGAAACCGAAGGCGGCTACGCCAAGGAAATGAGCGACGAATATAAGGCCAAGCAGGCGGCCCTGATCGCCGAAACGCTGACCAAGCAGGATATCGTCATCACCACCGCGCTCATCCCGGGCCGCAAGGCGCCGGTCCTCATCACCGAGGACATGGTCAAGACCATGAAGCCGGGCAGCGTGATCGTCGATCTCGCCGTGGAATCCGGCGGCAACTGCGAACTGTCGAAACCCGGTGAGGTGGTCGAAGCCTTCGGCGTCAAGATCATCGGGCACAAGAATGTGCCGTCGCGGCTCGCCGCCGATAGCTCGGCGCTTTATGCCCGCAACCTGGTTCATTTCATCACGCCGCACGTGACCGAAGGCGCGCTTGTCTTCGACTTCGAAGATCAGATCATCGCCGACACGTTGGTCACCAAGGATGGTGCCATCGTGAACGACCGGCTGAAGGAGGGTGAATAAGATGCATGAGATACTGGTTAATCCGTTCATTCAGGAATTCACCGTCTTCGTGCTGGCGATCTTCGTCGGCTATTATGTGGTCTGGTCGGTGACGCCCGCCCTGCACACGCCTTTGATGAGCGTGACCAACGCCATCTCGAGCGTGATCATCGTCGGGGCGCTTATCGCTGCGGGGCCTGAAGGCTTCAGCATCTCCAAGCTTTTGGGGGCGATCGCCATCGGGCTTGCCGCGGTCAATATCTTCGGCGGTTTCGCCGTGACCGCGCGGATGCTCGCCATGTACAAGAAAAAGAAATAGGGAGGCCTGAATGACACAAGCTCACGCCGACCTGACGGCCGTCGCGTATCTCGTCGCTGCCGTTCTTTTCATCCTGGCGCTTCGGGGGCTTTCGAGCCCGGAGACCAGCCGCAAAGGCAATATCTTCGGCATGATCGGCATGATCATCGCCATCGTTACCACGGTCATGAACCCCGAAGTGGTGTCCTATGACTGGATCATCGGCGCCATCGTCATCGGCGGCAGCATCGGCTTCGTCACCGCGCGCAAGATCGCCATGACGGCGATGCCGCAGCTGGTTGCCGCGTTCCACAGCCTTGTCGGCCTCGCCGCCGTCTGCGTGGCCGCCAGCGCCTACCTGCACCCCTCGGCCTTCGGCATCGCCGACGCCATGGGGCAGATTTTCACCTCGTCCAAGATCGAGATGAGCCTGGGGATCGCCATTGGTGCCATCACTTTCTCAGGCTCGGTGATCGCCTTTGCGAAACTAAACGGTAATATGTCGGGCGCGCCGATCATGCTGCCGGCACGCCATCTCATCAACCTGGCGTTCGCGGCCGGGATCATTGGCGGCCTGGCCTGGTTTGTTACCGACCAGGGCGCGATGGTGGGTGGTGTGCCGATCTTCTGGATCATTACCGCACTCAGCTTTGTAATCGGCTTCCTGCTTATCATCCCGATTGGCGGAGCGGACATGCCGGTGGTGGTCTCGATGCTCAACAGCTATTCGGGCTGGGCGGCGGCTGGTATCGGCTTCACGCTCCATAACACCGCGCTTATCGTCACTGGGGCACTTGTGGGCTCATCGGGGGCGATCCTCAGCTACATCATGTGTAAAGGCATGAACCGGAGCTTCATCTCCGTCATCCTAGGCGGTTTCGGGACCGACACGACTGCGGCTGCGGTGGCCGGTGCGGAACAGCGACCGGTCAAGCGGGGCTCGGCCGAGGATGCCGCCTTCATCATGCAGAATGCTTCCAAGGTCATCATCGTGCCCGGTTACGGCATGGCGGTGGCGCAGGCGCAGCACGCGCTCAAGGAAATGGCGGATATGCTGAAGGCAGAAGGCGTGGAGGTGAAATATGCCATCCACCCGGTCGCAGGCCGGATGCCGGGGCATATGAACGTGCTGCTGGCTGAAGCCAACGTGCCCTATGACGAAGTGTTCGAGCTTGAGGACATCAACAGCGAGTTCGCGCAGGCCGATGTCGCCTATGTGATCGGTGCCAACGATGTCACCAACCCTGCCGCGAAGACCGACCCGCAAAGCCCGATCTTCGGGATGCCGGTCCTCGATGTCGAAAAGGCCAAGACCGTGCTGTTCATCAAACGCTCGATGGGCTCCGGCTACGCGGGTGTCGAAAACGAGCTCTTCTTCCGGGACAACACCATGATGCTGTTCTCGGACGCCAAGAAGATGACGGAAGAGATCGTCAAGGCGCTGCACTGAGCTTGAGCAGACACTTATCAGTCCTTCACCCCGGAAAGTCCGTCTTTCCGGGGTTTCTCTTGCCTGACGGGCGGGTTCAGCAAGCGTTCAGCTTGTTTGGCGGATAGTATGGCGATGGAATGAGAGACCAACGGAGGGTGATGTGATGAACAAGACTATCAAGCGCCAGGGCCGGAAAGGGGTAACCCGGACACTGGCCGTTGCTATCGGCCTTTCCGCCATGGCTTACAGTGCGCCCGCCTTCGCGGACGTCGACATTCAGTTTTCCGACCAGTTGGCCACATATATGGGCGATATCGACAGGGCGGAGAAGGACCATGAGAAGGTCTTCCGCAAATACCGGGTTGAAAGCAGCAGCTACGGCCTCAAGCCGCGGGCTGGCGTGAACAAAAGCCGCCGCAGCCAGATAGAATGGGCCAACGAACGCCTGTTCCCCAATGTTGACGATTATAATGTCGAAGCCCTGTTCACGGCGATGCTGGACCGTGGTCTCAAGGCGGCGGACCCGAATTTTGCAGGTAAGCTGGTGGTGAGCATCAACAAGATGCGCATCAGCGATTTTCCGGTGGCCGTCATCCGGCTTTCGCACCGCAGCCAGATCAGCGGCACCGTCAAGGTCTATGATGCCAGCGGCAAGCTGGTGGCGGACCATAAGGTGACGACGTCGCTGCATCCCAAACGGCTGGCCGCCGCAATCTATAAAGGGCCGGATTATGCCTATGCTCCGCTGGCGCAGAGCACGCGCGTCGGTCCCTTGGCCGCCCAGTTCACCGAGAAGGTGTTGGAAACGCTTTACCCGAAATATGATGCGCCGGGGCCGGTCATCATCAACTGAGCCGGTAGCGTTTCTGCAGCAAGAAAGCCCTCTGCCACTACGGCGGAGGGCTTTGCTTTTGAGGGAAGTAGGGGCGGGCAGCTCCGGGCCATCAGAGCCGCCCGCCAGGAAAGCGCCGCTGTCAGGCCGGCGCCGGTGTCAGGCAATTGCAGCAGACGGATATTGCCTGACGGGTATGGTATGGCATAGTCGCAATTAATAATCAATCGCAAAATAAAGGGGCCGGAAAGACCGATCGGCCCGGAACGGCGTTGGCTCTGGCTCTGACGCTGGTTCTGGGCCCGCGCAGGTTCAGCTAGCGTTCAGTTTGTTTGTCTGAAACTATAGGCTGTGAGCTGGCAAACCATGGGGGACAAAGGTATGGGGCGGACACTCGCACTCAGGGCAAACTGGCGGACGGCTCTTATGCTGTCCCTGGTCATGGGTCTTTCCGGGATGGCTTTGTCGAGCCCGGCGTCGGCCGAAGTTCAGGTCGAATTCGTCGGCTATCTGGCCCGGTATATGGGCGATATCAGCCGTATCGATGCGCGCCGGGAAAAATCCTTCCGGCAATATCGGTCAGAAAGAAGTGCCGGCGATGTCCCGGTCATCACCAAACGGCCGCCGGACAGGACCGACAAGACCGACTGGGCCAATGAGCGCCTGTTCCCCAACCTGGCGGACTATAACGTGCCGGACCTGTTCATGAAGATGCTTGAGCGCGGCCTCAAGGCGGCGGACCCGGGCTTCAAGGGCAAGCTTGTTGTCTCGATCGACAAGATGAAGATTGGGGATTTTTCGGTCGCGGTCATTCGGGCGTCCCGCCGGACGCAGATGGCGGCCACGGTGTCGCTTTATGACGCGAACGGCAAGCTGGTCAAAAGACAGCGGGTCGTCACCTCATTGCACCCGAAGCATTGGGGCCTAGGCCCCTATGCCGGGCCGGACTATGCCTATGCGCCGGGTGCGTTCAATACGCGTGTCGGCCCGCTGGCGGCCCAGTTTACCGAGGCGGTTCTGGAAACGCTCTATCCCAAGTATGACGCACCGGGGCCGATTTCGGTCAGGCCACGCTGAGCCTATTCGCGGACGGCTTTCGGCGGCCAGGGCACGAAGGCACTGGTCCTCGCGGCATAGTCTTCATAGCCCGGGCGGCTTTTCCTGAGCCCGCGTTCCAGAAGCGGCACCCCCGACCATTTCATCAGCATGAAGGTCATCAGCGCCGGGGCATAGAGCGCATACAGGTCATGGCCGATCAGCCACAAGCCCCACCACATACAGGCATCGCCGAAATAGTTGGGGTGGCGGGTATAGGCCCATACGCCCCTATCCAGCACTTTGCCCGCGTTCGCCGGATCGGCCCGGAAGCGGCTCAGTTGCCAGTCGCCGGTCCATTCGAAGAAGATGCCGACGGCCCAGATAAGCGCGCCTGCGACCACCCAGGCATCCAGCCCGCGGGCGGGGGCGGCCATCAAGGTAAAGGTCGGGGCGCTGATCAGCAGGATCAGGACGCCCTGCAGTAAGAACACCATTTCAAGCGTGAACAGATGGCGCCGGAAGCCGGTACGGGCGCCGATGATCCGCGTGTAGCGTTTGTCCTCACCGTCAGCCAGGTAACGGCTGAGCAGATAAGCCGACAGCCGAAGCGCCCACAGGCCTAAAAGCAGCATGTAAAGCTTCTGGGCCAGCCCCATCTCTGCCCCGGCCATGGTGACTTGGCGTTCCATGCAAACGGCAGCGACCTGAACGAAGCCCATGCCCCAATAGGCATCGATGAAGCTGACAGTCCCCGTCTTAAGGCTGATCAGCCACAGGATCAGCATGACGGCAAAAAGCACAAGGCTGGCCGTAATGATCATATCCATCATGGTGTATCTCCCCTTATCCCACCCCTATCATGCCAGACTGGCCTTGGATGTAGTACGAAACTTTCAGCTTTTAAGATCAGGCCGCCCACATGAAAGTGACGAAGTTTCTTTGTGGTCTGCCCCATGTCGCGTTATATGGGGGCGGGAAGGGAGCACTATGCGCGAACAGGCCACGATCATTGATTTTCTCGGCGCCAGCCTTAAGGGGCTGGAAGCGACGGGGCGTGCCGTCTTGACCCCGTCTCAGCAGAAAGTGGCGGATGAAATTGCCGCAGCACTTGATGTCGCCCTTCAAAACATGGTGCGGGACCTGGAAGGCGTTGCCTCCTGCCAGCAGGACGATGAGACCGGTGCGGAGGATGAACCCCTGCCGCCGTTCGAAGGATTCTGTATGGGCATGAAGCGGATCGGCGCCACCCTGCTGCCGCATCTCGTTTCCGAATTCCGCGCCTTGTGTGCCCAGCGTAACCTGCCGACCGCACCCTTTTCCTGGATCATCCGCGCGCGGGCGGATGCCTTCGTCGCCTACCTCTTACAGATCGCGCAGGTGCATGGGCTTGCGCTCGATGGCAACCTGGAACGCGTTGGCAAGAATGAACAAATCGTACTGGCGCATCTGGGCGCGGACCTCCGTGTCCTGATGCAGCGCGAGCTGGACAGCCTGCTGTAAGTTGCGTTCAGCTTCGGTTCAGCCTTCGCCGCCTATGGTGTCAGGAAAGCGGCATAGTCACAGGAAAAGACGATGAAGTTTAGGGTAATTGGTTCCGCCATTTTGATGATCGCATTAGCGGCGACCTCCGCTTCCGCCGAAGGCAAAATGGAAAAACGGGCGAAAGAACATCTCGCCAAAATCATGCAGAAATATGAAAAAACGGGCGAGACCAAACATTGTGTCCCGCTCCGTTTCCTGCGGGATTCTTCCATCATCGATGATCAGACCATCTTTTTTTCGGGCCTTGGCAATATCGCCTACATGAACCGCCTGCCGCACGCATGTCCGCGGCTCGCCCAGGAAGGGCGCTTTGCCTACAAGGTCTGGATCGGTCAGCTTTGCAGCACCGATATCATCACCGTACTCGACAGCTTTGGCCGCGAATGGGCCAGCTGTGGCCTTGGCCAGTTCGAGGTGATGAAGCGAAAGCCGAAGGGTGACGATGCCAAGAAGGGTGAGGATAAAGGGGCCGGACAAGACGGAGAGGCCGACGCCAACAAATAGGCTGGCTCCTGCGGGCATGCACCGCGCGTGACAGGCAGGGCCGACAGGAAAGGTGAGACAATGATTAACAAGATGATCGTTTCATGTGTAGCTGGCGTTGCCTTTGCCATGACCGCCGGAACCGCTTTCGCAGATGACGGTAAACAGGACAAGGACAAACCTGCAGCCACTGCCACGGCAAAAGAACCGACGACCCGCGCCGAAAAGCGGATGGCCGATCTCATGAAAAAATATGAGCTGACGGGGGCAGTAAGATCCTGCATTCCAATCGGTCATATGCGGGATTCGAACGTGATCGACGATCAGACGATCTTTTTCCGCACGTCAGCAGGCACTGGATATCTGAACCGCCTGCCGAACAAGTGCCCTCGGCTCGGGTTTGAACGCCGCTTCATGTACAAAACCTCGATGAGCCAGCTTTGCAGCCTGGATATCATTACCGTGCTCGACAGCTCGGCCAACCAATGGGCCAGCTGTGGGCTAGGCAAGTTCGAGGAAATGAAACGTAAAGACACCAAGGACACCAAGGAAAAATAAACCTTGGTTCCACTTCTGCCGCCTGAAATAGGGCGAAAATCCGCGCCTGGGACGGCTTGTCGCAGGCGCCGGGCGATTTATCGCAATCAAGTTTCATGACCGCGACTGTGGGGTCATACCGCTAAGGGTGAGATAAAAAAACACTCTCGGCGAGGACCCTACTCATGAAACTGACAGAAAAGAGCCTGAAGAATCCGGCCGCTGTCATCGTGATAACGATGATGGCGCTTGTCTTGGGCGGCGTGATGCTTTTCCGCCTGCCCGTCCAGCTTTTCCCGGACATCGACCGCCCGCAATTGGGCATCTTCACCAGTTGGCGCGCTGCCAGCCCGGGGGAGATCGAATCCGAGATCAATGACCCCATCGAGGAGGTCATGCAGGGGCTGACCGGCATTCATGAGATGCGGTCCTATTCCAACTCCGGCTCCGGCTTCATTTCACTTGAGTTCAACCTGGGCACCAACATGGACCGGGCGCTCATCGATGTGATCAGCCGCCTCAATCGCCTGCGCCCGTTGCCGGCTGATGCCGAACGCCCGCAGGTGCTGATGAACGGCGGCAACAATCAGGGCGAAACGCTGATCTATCTGTTCAGTCAGTTCGAGAAGAACAGCAAGCTGAAGCCCGCTGAATATACCACCTTCATCGAGGACAAAGTGGTCCCCCAGCTAGAATCCGTGCCGGGGGTGGCGCGTGTCGATGTGCAGTCCTACGGCAGCGGCAACCAGCTCCAGATCGAGTTTGACGCTGTCCGCGCGGCCCAGCTTGGTATCGATATCACCAACCTCGCCGGCAGGATCGGCCGCACCACCGATACCTCGGGCGGCTATATGGATGTCGGCCGCAGGCGTTATCTCCTCAACTTCAAAGGCCGGTATGAGCCCGATGAACTTCGGAACCTTATTCTCGACTGGCGGGACGGCAAGCCTGTGCACCTCGGTGATATCGCCACCGTCCGGGTGGCGCCGCCCAAGCCGACGCAGGTGGTTTACCAGAATGGCAACCCGGCCATCGGCATGCAGGTGATGAAGGAATCCGGCGCCAACGTGCTTGCGACCATCGACAAGCTTACCGAGAAGGTGAATGAGCTCAATGCCGGGCTTCTGGCGGGCAAGGGCATCAAGATCGAGAAATCCTTCGACCCATCTGTCTTCATCAACCGGGCGATCAACCTGCTCATGGGCAACCTGATGGCCGGGGTGGTGCTGGCCATCGCCGTCCTATGGTGGTTCCTGCGTCATGCCCGCGCGACGCTTCTGATCGCCATGACCATTCCCGTGTGTTTGCTCACCACCGTCATCGTGCTCGCGCTTTTCGGCCGAACCGTGAACGTGATCTCGCTCGCCGGGATGGCGTTCGCGACCGGCATGGTGCTGGATGCCGCCATCGTGGTGCTTGAGAATATCGTCCGGCTTCGGGAGCGCGGTGAAAAGCCAGGCGTGGCCTCGCTCCTCGGTGCCTCGCAGGTGTGGGGCGCGCTCTTGGCGTCGACCGCGACGACGGTGGCGATTTTCGTGCCGATCCTGTTCCTGAAGGACGTGGAAGGCCAGTTGTTCGCCGACCTTGCGCTTACCATCGCCATCGGGGTCGCCATATCGCTTATCGTGGCGGTGACCATCCTGCCGGTTGCGGCCGAGCACTGGCTCAAGAAGCTGCCGATGGGGGATGAAAACAGCCCGCGCACCAAACGTTTTGCGGCGGGCCTCATGAAGCTCACCGGCACACCCACGCGGCGGATCGCGCTCGTGACCGGGCTTGTGGCGGGCTCCGGTCTCCTCAGCTGGGCGCTTCTGCCGAACCTCAACTATCTGCCGCCTGTGAAGCGCGACGCGGTTGATGCCTTCATGCAGTTCCCGTCGGGCGCCAACGCCAAGACGGTGGATAAGGAAATCGCCCAGGTGATCAACAAGCGGCTCGAACCCTATATGAAGGGGGAGAAGGAACCCGCGCTCAGGAACTATTACATCATCACCTTCCCGAACGGGCAGGGCGGGACCCTCGGCATCCGCGCCAAGGACCAGTCCAAGGTTGGTGAGCTTGAAAAGCTGGTGAAGGAGAAGATCCTGGCTGGCTTCCCGGATGTGCAGGTGTTCGCCCAGCAGGGCAATCTGTTCGGCGGCTTCGGCGGCAACGGGGCGGTTGAGCTCAATATCCAGTCCCGTGACCTGGATGCGCTCAGGAACGCCACGGCCAAGACCATGCAGCTGATCGCTGACGCCATCCCAGGTGCGCAGGCCCGGCCGAACCCGGACCCGAACGTCATCTCGCCCGAATTGGACATCAAACCCAACGACCGGCGGCTGGCGGAAGTCGGCTACACCCGTGACGATGCCGCCCGGATCGTCCGCGCGGTGGGCGACGGCCTGTGGCTCGGCCAGTATTTTGACGGCGAAAAGCGCATGGACATGATCCTGAAATCGCAGGACTGGTCTGACCCCGAAAAGCTCGCCAGTATCCCGATCGCGACGCCGCGTGGCGGCACCGTGCCGCTCGGGGACCTGGTGACCATCAAACGCGGGGTCGGCCCCACCACCATCCAGCGGCTGGACCGCAAGCGCACCATCAGCTTCAACATCAACCAGCCGGACGGTATGGCGCTTGAGGACATGATCCATATCCTCAAGGACAAGGTGGAACCGCAAATCCGTCCGCTTCTGCCCTCTGATGCCGTGATCAGCTATGGCGGCAGCGCCGACGCGCTCGCCCGCGCGGTCGGGTCGCTCACGCTCAACTTCGTGCTGGCGCTCGGGCTATTGTTCATGATCCTGGCGGCGCTGTTCCGTTCGCCAAAGGATGCGATCATGGTGGTCATCACCATCCCGCTCGCCACCGTCGGCGGGGTGCTGGCGCTGAGGCTTCTGAACCTGTTCGCCTTCGCGCCGCTCGACCTCCTGACCATGATCGGCTTCATCATCCTTCTGGGTCTTGTGGTCAATAACGCCATCCTGCTGGTGGCGCAGACCCGCCAGGGCGAGGCCGAGGGCATGAGCCGGGATGAGGCGATCGAACGCGCGGTCTCCCTGCGCCTCAGGCCCATCCTGATGAGCACGCTGACCTCCATCATGGGCATGCTGCCCTTGGTGCTGTTCCCCGGCGCGGGCAGTGCCATCTACCGCGGGATGGCGACAACGATCGTCGGCGGCATGAGCGTGTCGACCCTGTTCACGCTGGTACTGCTGCCATGCCTGCTGCGTTTTGGTGAATTTGGTGCGCTGACCAGCTTCATCGCGCGCCTTCTGGGCCGCCGCAAATTGCGGCCCGCAGAATGAGACAACGCTGAATAATATAACAATGCGAGGAAAGACCATGTTGAACACACAGACAGAAAAAGGCGTTCGCCCGCGTGGCCTGATGGCCGCGGCCCTTCTGGCGGCGGGACTGATGACAGTGCCTGCCACAGCCCAAGAGCAGCCAAGGCCCGCACTGGTTGAGGTGGCAACCGCCCACGCGGCGATGATGGCGCCTGAAACCTATGTGCCTGGTACGGTGGTCAGCCGGAACGACAGCCGTATCGCCGCGCAGATTTCAGGCCAGATCACCTGGGTCGCGCCCGAAGGCACGCTGGTGAAGACCGGGGAGCCAATCGCCCGCATCGATGACCGGAACCTGAAGCTGACGCTCGCGCGCGGCAAATCCCAGGTACGGCGGCTTGAGGCCCGGCTTGACTATCTCCGCGCCGACCTCAAACGCCAAACCGAACTGGCGGCGCGGGGCAGCGCGCCCGCAAGCCGGCTTGAGGAAGCCCAAAGCACGCTTGAGATGACCCAGGAGGAACTGGCGCAGGCCCGCGTTGCCGTAACCCAGGCTGAAACCGACCTTGACCGCGCCACCGTGCGCGCGCCTTTCCCGGGCCGGGTTGTCGCCCGCCTGTCGCAGATCGGGGAATATGCTTCCCCCGGCGCGCAGATCGTCCGGCTGGTGGATACCGAGCATCTTGAAGTGTCGGCCCAGGCCCCGGTGACGCTGGCGGCGCTTCTGAAAGATGGGCAGGCCGTCCACCTCCGGCATGACAGCCAGGTGATGCCGACCCATATCCGCGCGCTGATCCCGGTGGGCGATACGGTCAGCCGGACGTTGCAGCTTCGCGTGGCGCTGCCGAAGGGCGCTTATGTGGTGGGGTCCGCCGTGCAGGTCGGTGTGCCGTCCGAAGCGGCTGAGCATGTGGTCGCCGTGCCGCGTGATGCGCTGGTGCTTAGGCGGGAAGGCACCTATGTCTTCCGCCTCAAGGGCGACAATACCGCCGAACGCGTGACGGTTTCGACCGGTGCTGCGGTCGGTGACGAGGTCGCGGTCGCGGGCGATATTGCCGACGGCGACCGTGTCGTGGTCCGGGGCGGGGAACGCCTGCGGTCGGGCCAGCCGGTGAAACTGAAGGAACCCATATCGGCCGATGCGGCTGCTCCGACAGGGGCGAGCTTATAAGACCCCTGTGTTTTGAGTGACTTGATGAACGATACGTCAAAAAACATGGTTGGCAGCGGGCGTGCAGACACCCATAATGCCCCTGCGTCTCACCGGGCGCAGGGTCTTGGCGGTCAGGCTTTCGCCGATCCTGTACCTGATCTCGGTTGGGTCATGGATAAGGCGGGGGCAGGGCCGAGTATGGACAATCTTTTTGGCAGCAAGGAACGCACTTTCTGGATTTTCCAGATTGTTGGCTGGATCGGCTACAGCTTCGTCCGCATGTTCCAGTGGATGGTCAACGGCTGGGACTTCGAGCAATATTTCACCATGGTGCTGGCCGCGACGCTGATCGGTTTTGTCATGACCGTCGGTCTCCGCTACCTGTATCAGCGCGTGCAGAATATGAACCTGATCGCCGTTCTGGTGACGGTCTTTATCGCGAGCGGTATCCTCGGCGCCTTCTATTCCGCGGGCGAATTGATGATCCAGCCCTATGTGATGCCGGGGCTGGAGCCCTACCGCGGCTTGCAGCGGCTCGGCAACGCCATGTTTGAATCGACCGTGCTGTTCGCCTGGTCGTCCATTTATTTCGGCTATCATTATTACCGCGGCTTTCAGGAACAGCAGGCGCAGGCCCTGAAGGCGACGGCGATGGCGCACCAGGCGCAGCTGAAGATGCTCAGGTACCAGTTGAACCCGCACTTCCTGTTCAATACCCTGAATGCCATTTCGACACTGGTGCTGGACCAGTCGGTCACCGACGCCAACAAGATGCTGACCAAGCTGTCGTCCTTCCTGCGCTACACGCTCGTCAACCAGCCGACCCACCGGGTGACGCTGGAGCAGGAGCTTTATGCGCTCGAGCTCTATCTCGAAATCGAGAAGGTCCGGTTCGGCGACCGCTTGCACCTGGAATTCGATATTGAGGAGAGGGCCAAGTCGGCGCTGATCCCCAGCCTGCTTCTTCAGCCCTTGATCGAAAACGCCATCAAATATGCCGTCGCCCCGGCTGAGGAAGGCGGCAGCGTTTCGGTGTCGGCCCGTGTTGAGGGCGACAAGCTTAAGGTCGTGCTGGCGGACACGGGGCCGGGCCTGCCGGACATCAATAATATCGTCAGCCAGTCGGGGTCCGGTGTTGGTATCGTCAACACCAAGGAACGGCTGTTGCAGATTTACGGCAGCGACTACCGCTTTATCCTGCAGAACCTTACCCCCTCTGGCCTATCCATCACCATCGTCATACCATGTGAACATGAGAAGCGGGCGCTGAAACCCTCCGAGAAGCCCGCCCGGAAAAACGAAGCTGGGAGACTACGGACATGAGCAAAATCAGAACGTTGTTGGTCGATGACGAACCGCTGGCCGTGCGCGGCCTGACCATCCGCCTTGAAGCGTTTGATGATATCGACATTGTCGGCACGGCGTCGAACGGGCGGGAGGCCGTCCGCCTCATCAAGGAACTGAAGCCCGACCTTGTGTTCCTGGATATCCAGATGCCGGGGTTCGATGGCTTTTCGGTGCTGCGCTCGCTGGTGGGCGAGGCGGAAATCCCGCTTGTGGTGTTCGTCACCGCCTATGACCAATATGCGCTCGACGCGTTCGAGGCCCATGCGCTCGATTATCTCCTTAAACCGGTGGAGGAGGAGCGGCTCGCCGAAGCCCTCACCCGCGTGCGGGACGCCATCAGCCAGCGCCTCGCCATCGAACAGAATGCCAAGCTGGTGGAGCTGATCGAAGGCATGGACAGCCCGCCCAAGGAGGCGCTGACCGCCATTCTGGAGAAACCGGTCGAGCATCATGACCAGCGCTTTGATCCGCACCTCCGCATCAAGGACCGCGGGCACATCACCATCGTCGATATCGCCGATGTCGAATATATCGACGCGGCGGGCGACTATATGTGCATCCATGTCGGCGACAAGACGCACATCCTGCGTGAGACCATGAAGACCATGGAAAAACGGCTGGACCCCAAGGTGTTCCAGCGCGTGCACCGCTCCACCATCGTCAACCTCGATCAGGTCAAGGAAGTGCGCCCGCACTCGAACGGCGAATGCTTCCTGACGCTCAGAAGCGGCACCGAACTGAAGGTCAGCCGCTCCTACAAGGACGTCATCGGGCGGTTCCTTTAGGGGCGGGAAATGTGATGGGATTGCTAAGAACCAAGAACTGCCTGAGTTGTCACTTCTGTGCTAAAAGAATGTGCACAGATGATGGACAGGAACATGTGTTTTCTTTGAGAGATAATGAACGAGCGGACGTAAGGGCTGCCAATTATGACTTCTTGTCCAAAGGGAACCTTTGGCTGGTTTGTGGTTTGGAACAATGGCAGGAAGGTGTGACTGGGGCACCACAACGCTCACAATTGGCTCATAAAAAGTGCCGTTACTTCTTTTCGTATAAAGATGCACGAGGCATGACTTTTTCTGTCGCAAGAGATGAGGCGGAAGCTAGAAGACAAGATGTCCAAAAAGTCTGGAACAAGGTGAGTGTTGCTGCCGCAATATTCTCTGCACTAGGTGCAATAATTTCAGCTTATTTTTCATACAAAAGCAAAGCAGGGTAGGAAGCCATGGCAAGCGTTGCCGCCATTATGCGCTATCCGGTCAAGGGGCTGAACGGGCAGGCGCTTGACAGCGTGAGCCTTCAGCCCGGTGAGGCCATTCCGGGCGACCGCGCCTTCGCTATCCGCCACGGTGAGACGGTCTTTGACCCCGCCGCCCCCGTCCATCTCTCTAAAACAAAATTCCTGGCGCTAATGACTCACGCCAAGCTCGCGGCCCTCAGGCCCAGCTTCGATGACACCGGTCGGCATATGACGCTCACACACGGCGGTGAGGTGGTCTATGCCGGATGGCTCGACCGCGCGGATGACGCAGCCCGGCTTGAAGCCTTCCTGATGGATTTCATTGGCGATGAAGCCAAGGGCGCGCTCAAACTGGTGACTGCTGCGGGCCATATGTTCTCGGACGTGCCGGAGAAATGCCTGTCCGTCCTTAACCTCGCCAGCGTCCGCGCTTTGTCAGATGAGGTTGGGGAGGAACTCGACCCGCTCCGCTTCCGCGCCAACATCCACCTCGAAGACCTGCCTGCCTGGGCCGAGCGGGAGTGGGAGGCAGGAAGCAGCTTCACCATTGGCGGCGTGCGCTTCTCGCTGATGAAGCCCATCGTCCGCTGCCACGCCACGAATGTGAACTTGGAAACCGCCGAATATGACCAGAACCTGCCCAA
The DNA here is from genome assembly GCF_023006325.1 of Kordiimonas marina. Lineage (GTDB taxonomy): Bacteria > Pseudomonadota > Alphaproteobacteria > Sphingomonadales > Kordiimonadaceae > Kordiimonas > Kordiimonas marina. The sequence continues at coordinate 547,774 of NZ_JAINDF010000001.1, read as the reverse complement.
GACGCTGGCCAAGCGTTTCGGTGCTAACCTCATGGGCGTTTACGGCGTGGTGGAGACAGGCGGCACGATCCGCCCCGGGGATAGGCTTTCGTGGCCATGAGGGGGACCGGGACATCGTGGATATTTTTCCTCGGGCTCGCGATGCCCGCCCTGTTTCTCAGTGGTTGGCCAGTCGATCTATATTTCAAGAGTAGCAATGCAAATACTGCAGCAGTTGTTATTTCCTGGCTCTTGATAGGGCTGGCCATGGTGGTGTTTGCCAGAATGGTCCGCCAAGGCCTGTGGCGTGGTATCGCCATGACATTTGCAGTGCTTGGTGTTTTGGTGTCGCTCTTGATGGCGTTTCTGGGCTCGGCATTTTCGAATGCAGTCGGCCGCGATGTTGTTGCTTCCGTCAATCAGGGTGGATCGCACTTTCAATTGGTCAGGACCAACGCAGGGGCAACCACGGATTTTGGTTTGGTGTTGGAGAAAACACAGACTTTTTTCGGGGTTCTTGAAACACGCAAGAGGCTGTGGTCCAGGTATCATGTCTATCAGGGAAGCCTTAGCTTCTCGGGCAAGGATACGCTTGTCGTGACGGTCGACCCATATGGGCAGGAATACCCGGCGGATACCGTCAAAATAGAGTTGAGGTAGGGCATCAGCGGCTTGTCCGTTTCGCCCAGCTATCCTTGGTGATTTCCCATACGAGCGAGGGCCGCGTGCTGCCGTCGGGGCGGGTGCTTAGAACCTCGCCCCTGCGGGTGAAGCCCAGATGGTCGAGCAGCTTGGCAGTGCGGATATTGTCGAGCGCGGCGGTTTCACACAGAAGGTCGATTCCGAGCGTGTCGAACATCCAGCCGAACGCGATGGCCGCGCCTTTGAGGCCTCGGCCTTGGCTTTGCTGTGCCGGGTGCACCGCGCCGCTCATCTCCCCCGCCGCCCAGTCTGGCCATATCGTCAGGTCGCTATAGCCGGTGATGGTGCCGTCCGCGCAGAAGTTGAGGGCCAACAGCCCCTCGCCCTTTTCCTGTTCCGCCTGATGGTCACGGATGAAAGTCCGGACGGTTTCAGGCGTCAGGGGGCGGGGAAGCAGATAGATGGGCGCATGGACCGCGGGGTCCATCAGGAAGGCATGGAAGGCGTCGGCATCCTCGGGTGTGGCCAGTCGGGACTGGTCTTCAACAGTCGGCACACCGGTTGCGGTCCGCACGGCCTGCCTTATGGCTTCAGCCTTTTCAGCGGAAACCTCTGTTCGGGTAATCGGTATTTTGCTGTCGTTTGCCATGGTCCCCTTCCTGACAGTGTGTGAGATAGGGCGGGGACGGTCGAACTCAAACTTCCGGCATATGCTCCATCAGCCGCGGGCCGAGGCGGACCGGCTCGATGCGTTTGGCGAGGCCGGTCTTGTCGTCGGTTTCGACGAAGGTGCCGCACACGGTGGCTTCCCCGCTTGCCGGGGTATAGCGTTCCTTGTTCATGCGGGTGAGGAAGCGGTTGATTGGCTCGGTCTTATCCATGCCGATGACGCTGTTATAGTCGCCGCACATGCCCGCGTCCGTCTGGTAGGCGGTGCCCTTCGGCAGGATCTGGCAGTCCGCGGTCGGGATATGGCTGTGGGTGCCGACCACCAGGCTCACGCGGCCGTCCAGAAAGTGGCCCATCGCCATTTTCTCTGACGTGGCTTCACCGTGGAAGTCGACAAGGATGGCGCTGACCGGGCAGCCCATGCCCATGCGGTAGTTCTTGAGGATTTTGTCGACCGCACGGAATGGGCAGTCGAGTGCATTCATGAACACCCGGCCCATGGCGTTGATCACCAGCACCTTGCGGCCGCGCCCGGCGTCATAGATGCCGTAGCCGCGTCCTGGCGTGCCTTCCGGATAGTTGATCGGGCGGAGGATGCGGTTGTCCTCGCCGATGATGGTCAGGATTTCCTTCTGGTCGAACGTATGGTTGCCGCCGGAAATCACGTTGGCGCCCGCCTGGATGACAGCGCCCGAGATTTTGCTGTTTAGCCCGAAGCCTGATGCGGCGTTTTCGCCGTTCACCACCACGAAATCCAGCTTCAGCTTTTCCCGAAGGTCCGGCAGCGCGTCGATCGCCGCGGTGCGGCCCGAGCGGCCCATCAAATCGCCTAAGAATAAAAGTCGCATAAAATGCCTCTGTCGTATCGGGGCGGCTGCCAGAGGGGCGCCTGCCTGTTTTATTATTGGTTAGCTGTGGCCGTGCGCGCCTAACGTTTTGCGCGGCAGGACAACCCCGGTCTCGGTGATAACGCCCTGAAGTGGCCAGTCATGCTCGTCTCTCGGCATATGATCCACGAATTGGGCGCCGTACGCAAAGCCAAAAGCCTTCATTTCCGTATTTGCGGCCAGTGTGCGGTCGTAATAACCGCCGCCCCAGCCCAGGCGGTAACAGTCGGCATCGAACGCCAGCAGCGGCACGATGAGCGCCGCGGGCACCACTTCGGGCGCATCATCCGCGGGGGCCAGCGTGCCATGGTCCCCTTCAATAAGTGGGTCACCAAGCCCCCAGCGGCGGAAGGTCAACGGCGCGTGCTGCTTGGTAACGGCGGGCAGCGCAAGGCCATAGCCCGCGCGTTCCAGCGCCTGCATCAGGAAGCGGGGGTCCATCTCATCCCCCATCGGCCAATAGGCACCGATGACCGCATGTTTCTCGAAGCTGGACAGAAGCTTCATGCCGTGCGTGGCGGCGTCTTCCGCGGCCTTCAGCCCCAGCATGGCCTTGGCACCTGCCCGCAGGCGCTTGGCGCTCAGCCTCAGCTCATGCTTTTCATGTTTTGGGTCGGTCATGAAAGTCCTGATATAGCGAATGGCCAGTCTGGCCGGAAAAGGGTAGGGTGCGGGACCACCTCTGCCGCGTTGACGTCTGTCTCCTCCGATGCCTGATAAATCAGGTGGGCGCCGTAAATAGGCCAGACCACGGTCCGGCCCAGGGACAGCTCCCTCGGAGTATTTATGGCCCCGGGGATGACTGCATATCTTGCGCACAGCGCAGTACCCGCCCCCTCTATTTACGCTTTGCCGCGCTTTATGCAAGAGGGGCGAGGATAAGCTTGCTGATTTTAGGCTTAAAGACCCCGCAGGAATCCGAGCAGGGCAGGCGCATCCGCGAACGTCATGGCACCAGCTTCCGCGACCCGTTGCATGATCCGGGCCCGGGACGGACGGAAGGCCGGGTCTATATCGTACAGGCGGAACAAACCGCTGGGTGCGGCATCGACAAATTCCCATTTCAGCGGCATGTCGCGGTCGCAAAAGGCGTAAGCGGCCTGCCAGACATTGCCGGTCCAGAAACGGGTTTTCTGGCTCGGGGTGGTGATGGCAAGCGAGATCGGCAGGACGTCATGTACCAGGATTTCCCCGCCCGGCTTCAGGACGGAGAGGGCATGGTAGATGTCTTTTGCGGTTTGCCGGGCTTCGTGCAAGCCGTCGAGGAAGATGAGATCGAAGAAGCCGGTATAGCGTTCCGTATGCTCGAAGAAAAAATCATCGCTCAGTTGGGCATAAAGCTCCGGGGCGCTCGGCAGCGGCACCTTGATATCGAAGGCAGGGTCGACACCGACAGCCTTGCAGCCAGGACGGGCAAGCTTCAGTGCATCACCCCAGCGGACGCCCACTTCCAGGTAGGCGCCTACCTTCCCACTATCGTGGCGGGCTCGCAAATAGTCCTGATATTGAAGATCCGGGAATTCGCGCGCGGCCAATTCATCATGGATTTTCATGAGAGCACTGGCAACATCGGGGCTTTTGGGCTGCGCCAGCAGCATGGCTTCGAAAGAGCGAAGTTCCGTCGTTTCAGCGGTTTTCAGGTTGATCGAATGTTGCGCCACGGTGTGCCTCAGGCGTTCGCGAGCCGATCCGCAATGCCTTCGACTTCCATGGCGACTTCATTGAGCACGGAAGCGAGGTCTTCTTCACTGAGCGCGCTCAGAAGGCCGGGGCCGCCATCCTTCTCCAAAGCATCGTGAAGTTCGTCGGCAATCAGTACCGCGGCCATCAAAAGAAGCCGGCTTTCCGCGACATGGCCGAGCTTGCCGCTCAGGTCCTTGGTCTTGGCGTCCACGTAAGAGGCGAGCTTGTGAAGGCGTTCCTCTTCCCCGGTCGCGCAGGCGAGCGGGTAGGTCTTGCCGTTCACCGAAACTGTAATCTGCGCCATCTTCAGGCCTCCACAATCATGTTTTCAAGCTCGGCGATGGCATCGTCAAGCTCGGCGCGGATGCTGTCCCGCTCGGATTTCAGTGCCGCAACTTCCTGCTTGAGGCGGGCGTTTTCGGCAGCTAGGTCAGCGTCGCCGCCTGCGCTGGTGGCAGGCGCGTTTTCCGCCAGCTCCAGCTCATCCTGGAGGCTGGCATACTGGCGCTTGAGAAGCTGGTAATTCTGCTCCAGCGCTGCTTTTTCCTCGAGGGCAGCCTGCAGGCGTGCATCGGCATCCCCCGATGAGGGTGCGGCAAGCGACAAAGTGGCGACCTGCTCATGCAGTTTCAGGTTCTCGCCTTCAAGGCGGGCGATGCGGTCCCCGAGGGCGCGTTTTTCCTCAGCCATCTCATGGGCGGCGCTCATTGCCTCCCGCGAGGTGGCAACGCCTTGGGCAAGGCGTGAAAGCGCGGCTTCGAGTCGCGTCCGGGCGGCTTCCAGTACCTGGTTATTACGTGTGTCGGTCATTCTTGCGTTATCCCCCGCCGCGCCCGGCAATGTGGCCAGCGCTTATGGACCGGAACAGCCTTACGGGCCTGATATCAGGCCGTTATTCCGGCGTCTTGCCCTTGAAGATAGGGGTTCTCGCCTGTGCCCGTCAATCACCGGTATGTTCCATATGGCGATAAACTTGGGCGGAGGGGGCATTAAAACCCCTTCAAAGGTTGACTAGAGTGGCCTTCCCGGCCATTTTGGCGCAAATTTTTTGAGCCGCCACGCCCATGGGCCCCAATTAAGAAAAAGTAAGATGCACGATACGGAAATCAGCCAAGAAGATACCCTCCACAACAACATGGCCAATGCGATCCGCGCCCTGTCGATGGATGCGATCCAGAAAGCCAATTCTGGCCACCCCGGGATGCCGATGGGCATGGCCGATGTGGCGACGGTTCTTTTCTCGAAATTCCTGCGTTTCGACCCCAAGTGGCCGACCTGGCCGAACCGCGACCGGTTCGTGCTGTCGGCAGGTCATGGCTCGATGCTTCTTTACTCGCTCCTCTATCTCACGGGCTATGAACACCCGACCCTTGAGGACATCAAGAATTTCCGCCAGCTGCACAGCCCGACCGCCGGTCACCCGGAATTCGGTGAATGCCCCGGCGTTGAAACCACCACGGGCCCCTTGGGTCAGGGTGTCGCCACCTCGGTCGGCATGGCGATTGCCGAGCGTCTTTCGAATGCTGAATATGGCGCTGACATCACCGATCACTTCACCTATGTGATCGCCGGTGACGGCTGCCTGATGGAAGGCGTGAGCCAGGAAGCGATTTCGCTGGCTGGCCACCTGAAGCTGTCGAAGATGATCCTCCTGTGGGACGACAACTCGATCTCGATCGATGGGTCGACCGATCTTTCGACCAGCGAAGACATGGCCGCGCGCTTTGAAGCTGCGGGCTGGCACGTTCAGGCCGTTGACGGCCACGACCCTGAAGCCATCGAAGTTGCCCTTGGTCTTGCGCAGGAAAGCGACCAGCCGTCGATGATTGCCTGCCGCACCACCATCGGCTACGGCGCCCCCAACAAGCAGGGCACGTCCGCGACGCACGGCTCGCCGCTTGGGGATGCTGAAATCGCCGCCGCGCGTGAATTCCTCGGCTGGCCTTACGCGCCGTTTGAAGTTCCGGCTGAAATCATGGATGCCTGGCGCGCTGTTGGTGCCAAGGGTGCCAGCCTGACGGCAGAGTGGAAGAAGAAATACGAAGGCCTCGATGACTTCGTGAAAGAAGACCTGCAGCGCCGCCTCAATAAGGACCTGCCCAAGGGCTTCGACGCCGCCATCAACGACTATAAAGCCAAGCTGGTAGCTGAGCCCGTCAAGGTCGCGACCCGCAAGGCCAGCCAGATGGCGCTTGAAGTCATCAACGGTGTTGTCCCGGAAACCATCGGCGGTTCCGCCGACCTGACCGGGTCGAACCTCACCAAGACCAGCCAGACCGACGGCATCACGCCGGACGATTTCACCGGCCGTTACATGTATTACGGTATCCGTGAGTTCGAAATGGCCGCGGCCATGAACGGGATGGCGCTTTATAACCAGCATATCCCGTATGGCGGCACCTTCCTGGTGTTCACGGACTATGCCCGCCCGGCGATCCGCCTCGCGGCGCTGATGAAACAGCGTGTGGTCTATGTCATGACCCACGACAGCATCGGCCTCGGTGAAGACGGCCCGACCCACCAGCCGATCGAGCATCTGGCAAGCCTTCGCGCGATGCCGAACGTCAATGTCTTCCGTCCGTGTGATGCGGTCGAGACCGCTGAATGCTGGCAGCTGGCCATGGAATCCAAGGGCACGCCGAGCGTTCTGTCGCTCACCCGCCAGGGCCTTGCGCAGCAGCGCCTGACCCACAGCCAAGAAAACCTCTGCGCCAAGGGCGGCTATGTACTCCATGAGGCCACTGGCGGTGCGCCGAAGGCCGTGATCATCGCGACTGGTTCCGAGGTTGAGATCGCCGCTGACGCCCGCGCCCAGCTTGAAGCAGCTGGCATCCCGACCCGCGTGGTTTCCATGCCGTGCACCGAGCTCTTCGACGCACAGGACGCAGCCTACAAGGCCTCCGTTCTTCCGGCTGACGCCTTCAAGGTGTCGATCGAAGCGGCCTGCACCTTCGGCTGGCAGCGTTACACCGGCCTCGATGGTGTGAATATCGGTATTGACCGTTTCGGCGCATCGGCGCCTGCGGAAGCGCTTTATGAGTATTTCGGCATTACGTCAGCTGCCGTTGTTGCAGCCGTTCGTGAGAAGTTTTAAACCAAGGCAAACTCTTAATCTCTAATGCCCTATTGACTGTGGAGGACCCCCGATGACTGTTCGTGTTTCCATCAACGGTTTTGGCCGTATCGGCCGGAACGTGCTGCGTGCCATCTATGAAAGCGGCCGTACCGACATCAAGGTTGTTGCCATCAACGACCTCGGCGATGTCGAAATGAACGCTTACCTTCTGCGCCGCGACAGCGTCCATGGTCCGTTCCATGGCGAGGTTTCTGTAGACGGTGACTTTATGGTCGTCAACGGCGACCGCATCCGCGTCACCGCGATCCGCAACCCGGAAGAGCTGCCGTGGGCCGAAGAGAAAATCGACGTAGCGATGGAATGCACCGGCATCTTCACCGCGCGCGACAAGGCTGCCATGCACCTGACCGCGGGTGCCAAGAAAGTCCTGATCTCCGCACCGGGCGACAATGCCGACAAGACCATTGTTTTCGGCGTTAACCACAGTGCCCTGACCGCGGACGACAAGATCGTCTCCAACGCGTCCTGCACCACCAACTGCCTGTCGCCGGTTGCCAAGGTCCTCAACGACCTCGTCGGTATCGAGCGCGGTTACATGACCACGGTTCACTCCTACACCGGTGACCAACCGGTTCTGGATACGCTTCACAAGGACCCGCGCCGCGCCCGCGCCGCAGCCCTTTCGATGATCCCGACCTCGACCGGTGCCGCCAAAGCCGTTGGCCTGGTGCTGCCGGAGCTGGCTGGCAAGCTGGACGGTTCGGCCGTTCGCGTGCCGACCCCGAACGTTTCCATGGTTGACCTGAAGTTTGATGCCGGCCGTGCCACCACCGCGGACGAAATCAACGCTGCCATCAAGGCTGCTTCCGAAGGCGCGCTCAAGGGTGTTCTGGGTTACGAAGACATGCCGGCGGTTTCGATCGACTTCAACCACAACCCGAACAGCTCGACCTTCGATGCCAGCCAGACCAAGGTTATCGACGGCAAGTTCGTTCGCATCCTGACCTGGTACGACAACGAGTGGGGCTTCTCCAACCGTATGTCCGACACCGCAGTTGCGATGGCGAAACTGGGCTAAGCCCGGGGCTGCACAGACTTTATATAGGGCGGTCTATCGGGCCGCCCTTTTCTGTATTGGGAGCATTGTATCATGGCTTTTAAACATATTGCTGACCTTGGCGACCTTACCGGCAAAATCGCCGTTGTTCGGGTCGACCTCAATGTGCCGATGGTGGACGGCGTCGTAACCGACGACACGCGCCTTGAAGCCGTCAAACCCACCGTGGATGCGATCGCCGCCAAGGGTGGCCGCTCGGTCCTCCTTGCGCACTTCGGCCGCCCCAAGGGGCAGGTGGTGCCGGAAATGTCGCTGAAGCCGGTCGTGCCCGCGCTTGCCAAAGTGCTGGGTCGCGAAGTCGGCTTCGCGGAGCTCGGTGACACCCTGCCGGACACGGACGTGGTGGTGATGGAAAACACCCGTTTCTTCCCGGGTGAGGAAAAGAACGATGTCGAGCTTGCGAAACGCTTCGCAGCCCTTGGCGACATTTACGTGAACGACGCCTTCTCCTGCGCACACCGGGCGCATGCCTCCACCGAAGCCATCGCGCACCTGATGCCGTCGGTCGCAGGCGAAACCATGGGTGCCGAGCTGGAAGCGCTCGAAAAAGCCCTCGGCGCGCCGGTCCGTCCGGTCGTCGCGGTGGTGGGCGGCGCCAAGGTCTCCACCAAGCTGGACGTCCTCCACAACCTCGTCGCCAAGGTCGATCACCTGATCATCGGCGGCGGCATGGCCAACACCTTCCTTTACGCGGAAGGCATCGATGTCGGTGCCAGCCTCTGCGAGAAGGACCTCAAGGACACCGCGCTCAAGATCATCGAGGAAGCCAAGGCCGCGGGCTGCAAGGTCCATATCCCGAGCGACGTGGTCGTCGCGAAGGAATTCAAGGCCAATGCCGCCCATGAGGTGAAGCCCGCGACCGCAGTCGCCGCGGATGAGATGATCCTCGACGCCGGGCCCAAGTCGGTTGCCGAACTGATCGGCGTGCTCGAGGGCGCCAAGACGCTGGTATGGAACGGCCCGCTGGGTGCGTTTGAACTGACGCCCTTCGATGCCGCGACCGTCGCGCTCGCCAAAGCCGCGGGCAAGCTCACGGACGAGGGCAAGCTCCTCAGCGTCGCCGGTGGCGGCGATACGGTGGCGGCGCTCGCCCACGCCGGTGTGAAGGACAGTTTCACCCATATCTCCACCGCAGGCGGTGCCTTCCTCGAATGGATGGAAGGCAAGGCGCTTCCAGGCGTGGTCGCGCTCGGCTGAGGCAGCCTTCTAAATGATTAAGTAAGCGATGTATCGCTGGATGCGCCGCTTACTTTCCGTGCCTGAAAATAGACCGGAACGTCGAACGATATCTTATTCGTGTGCTCAGAGCTGGCCTTTCCGCCCGCTTCGGCAACTGACCAGATGTTAATACTGCCTCCCCCTTCTTTGCTAACAGTGACGGCAACCTCAAACGATACCATTTGAGGGGACATCACTTTCTTACCCTCAACGCGGCCAGGGGCAATCCAAGAAGGTGATGCTGCTTGGGCCGACGAGACACCATTAGTGATGTCTAATAGTGTCTGCTTAACAAACTCTTCGAGTTTCATAAGGTCATCTCACTATGCGATGGGTTCACTTAATTAGATGGTGAACCATAGCATAGTGGTTTGAGCGGCGAGCTACAAAGCAAGAAGACCATCCCTCATCGGCATGAAGGTCTATCATTGACGTTCAGCAGCAGATCAGTATGTCCCTCTATGGGGGCCTTTTTATGACGGTTTTTCCCATTTCAAAATGACAGCGCTGACAATGGCAGAAATGCCTAAAAGGCGCAGAAAATAAGGGAAAAAGGCGTGTTTTTGTGTCGATACGGCGTTGCGCCAAGGGCCCAGTTTATGTATTAAGAACCCGCCTTGTAACCATTCATAAAAAACAAGTTACTTCCTTTAGGGGGCCCCACATGAAAGTCACCAAAACCGTTAAGAAGATTCTCGCCAATTACGAGAGCGACAATCCCGGCACCAAAGCCAACCTCGCGCGCATCCTCTGCACCGGCAAACTGGCCGGCACCGGCAAGATGGTCATCCTGCCCGTGGACCAGGGTTTCGAACACGGCCCGGCGCGCTCGTTCGCCGTCAACCCGGCGGCCTATGACCCGCACTATCATTACCAGCTCGCCATCGACGCAGGCCTCAACGCCTATGCTTCGACCCTCGGTATGCTGGAAGCTGGTGCCGACACGTTCGCCGGTCAGATCCCGACGATCCTGAAAATCAACAGCTCCAACAGCTGGGCCACCACCAAGGACCAGTCTATCAACGCTTCGGTTGACGATGCCATCCGCCTCGGCTGCTCGGCCGTCGGCTTCACGGTTTACCCGTGCTCCGACCATGCGCTGGACCTGTTTGAAGAGTTCCAGATGATCGCCGAAGAAGCCAAAGCCAAGGGCCTGGCCGTTGTTCTGTGGTCCTACCCGCGCGGTGGCGAGCTTTCGAAAGAAGGCGAAACCGCCCTTGATGTTTGCGCATACTCCGCGCATCTGGCTGCCGAACTTGGCGCTCACATTATCAAGGTCAAGCTGCCGACCGCGCACCTTGAGCAGCCGGAAGCCAAGAAGGTTTATGAAGAGACCGGTGTCGATATCTCGACCCAGGCCGCCCGTGTTGCCCATGTCATGCAGTCTTCGTTTGCTGGCCGCCGTCTCGTCGTCTTTTCGGGCGGTGCCACCAAGGGCAAGGACAGCATCTATGATGACGCCCGCGCGATCCGCGACGGTGGTGGTAACGGCTCGATCATCGGCCGCAACACCTTCCAGCGCCCGCGCGAGGAAGCGCTTGCGATGCTCGACCAGATCATCGACATCTACAAAGGCAAAGCCTAAGGCTTTTGGGCCTGGCCTTGGTGCCGGGCCGCTTTAAACTTTGTTTCGCCCCTTCCCTGTGGCATACGCGGGGGAGGGGTTTCATTATCTAGACGGACTTAAGAAAACCATGGCCGAAAACGATTGCCAGCTATACCTGATCACACCGGACAAAATCGACGACGTGACTGCGTTCGCCAAGCTTCTCGATGAGACGCTCGCAGCAGGCGAGGTGGCCTGCGTCCAGCTGCGCCTGAAGGACGTGAGCGACGAGGACTTCATCGCGGCGGCCGAGGCGCTGAAGCCGGTGTGTGAAAAGCACGAAGTGGCTTTTCTGATCAATGACCGCGCCGATATCGCTGCTGCGGTGGATGCGGACGGTGTGCACCTGGGCCAGGACGACATGGACGTGCCCGAAGCGCGGACCCTGCTGGGACACAACAAGGATATCGGTGTGACCTGCCATGACAGCATGGACCTGGCTTTTTCCGCGGGTGAACAGGGCGCCAACTATGTTGCCTTCGGGGCTTTCTTCCCGACAGAAACCAAGCTGACCGAACACCGGCCGGAAAAGGATATCCTGACCGTGTGGGATGAAGTGACCGAGCTGCCCTGTGTGGCCATCGGCGGCATCACACCGGAAAACTGCAAGGAACTGGCAGACGCGGGCGCGCATTTCGTCGCCGCCTGTTCGTCGGTCTGGAACCATCACGAAGGGCCTGCTGCAGCGGTTAAGGCCTTCAACAAGGCACTGAAGGGCTGATCTTTCTGCCAGCGCAGACATGAAAAAGGCCGGGATCATCCCGGCCTTTTCGCGTTTGTGGGTTTAGGCGTCAGTATTTGAGGCCGAACAGGCGGTCGAGGCTGACCTTGCCAGCACCTTTAAGCGCGAAGCTGAAGGCCATCACCGCCCACAGGATCGGATATTCAAAGCCGCCTTCCGGCCAGAAGAAACCGTTGCCGAAATGCACGGTCGACGCCACCAGCAGCATCACGGTGATGGCAATCGAAGCCGAGCGGGTAAAGAGCCCGAGCGCGAGCAGGCCACCCGCGAAAAACTCCACCGACCCGGCACCGAGCGCAGCCAGATAGCCGTTCGAGAAACCAAGCTGGTCGTGGAAGAACTGCCCGGTGGCGTCCAGTCCGTAGCCGCCGAACAGGCCGAACAGCTTCTGGGCACCGTGCGGCATCAGGAAGGCGCCGGTCACGACCCGGGCCATGGTTTCGCCGACATCCGAGAAGCGGCCGAGGATGCCCTCAAGCGTCGGCAGGCCGAACGGGCCTGTGGTCGTGGTGATGTCAGTGGTTTGCGTTGCGTGCGTCATGTCTTGTCTCCTTGCATGTGGCCGGGCTCCATACGGCCCCTGCGCTTGAGACAAAGATGCGTTTCGTTCATGCGAAAATAAATCGCTTAGTTTGCCACTTTGTGTTCGCAATATTGCAACACATGAAGTGGGGTCCCCTCTGGAGAGAAAGGGACCCCTTAAGGCTGGTGCGAATGACGCAGAAACGTGTGAGGTGGTTCTAGCGAACGAGCCGCAGCTTGGCCGCCTGGTGGTAATAAGCCTCGGACAGGTCGGCTGAGCCGTCCGCAGCGACATGAACTTTGTCCCGCATGACCTGGCGCACGACCAGGATGATATCGCCTTCTATATCCGGCAGTTTGACCTGGGCGTGGAATTCAGGTGCATCCGAGGCCGCGCTGGTGCAGCCGACCGTCGGGCTGCAGGGTGCGGACGCCTGCAAAAGCACATTCTTGTGCGGGATCGGCGTTTTCAGGCTGGCGATGTCATAGACCGGGAACACATCTTCGCCTTCCATGTCACGCGTGTAGGAAACCACAATCTCCCCCGGATGCACCTTATAGACCTTGAGCCGGAGATCGATGGTGGACCCGGCCTTGACCACAGTGGGCTTGGCGCTCGCCGCATCGACACCAGGCGCACCGAAAGGAGCGGCTTTGAGGGCAGTGTCATGGAGACCATGGCCGCTCATGAGCGGTTTGGGGGTGATCAGGTCAATATGAGCCATGGCCGGGAGGCTTATGAGCATCAGCCCGGGCAGGACGGCGAGAAAGCGTTTTTTCATCGAGGATAGACCTTTGCGGTTTGGGTGAAGTATCGCGAGGCTAGGGGCCGCAGCACGCACCGTCCAATCACGCAGCTACACGTATATGTGGTACGCCCGTGATGACCGTTTGGGCCGTGCCCCCTTACATGCCGCTATCCTTCAGGAAGTGTCCGACTTTCTCCCGGAGTGCTGCGCTCGGTGCCAGCATATCCTCGGTTTTCCAAAGCACTCGAATGGCGGAGGCGATCACGTTGACATTCTGGTCCAGAAGCCCGGCGACATTCTTGGCGACATTCTCCATGGCCTCGCTCCCCTGGTGGATGACGTTGGATATCTCCTGGGTGGCGACGCTTTGCTGCTCGGCCGCGTGCCGGGTTTCCTGCGTGGTTTCATTGAGGGTTCGGATCACTTCGACGATACGGCCGATGTCTTCACTTGATCTCGTGACCTCGGTCCGGATTTCGTTGATGGCCTGCGCAATACGGGCGGTCGAATCACTGGTTTGTTTGGCAAGCGCCTTCACTTCATTGGCGACGACCGAGAAACCGCGTCCGGCCTCCCCTGCGCGTGCTGCTTCGATCGTGGCATTGAGCGCCAGCATATTGGTTTTGCCTGCGATATCGTCGATGAGCTTGACGATGCCGCCGATTTCCTTGGCGGCCTGTTCAAGCCGTCCCACACGGTCATTCAGCGTGTCAGCCTGGTTGGTGGCGTCTCCGGCGATCTCCTCAGAGCGGCGGATCGAGTCCCGGAGTTCACCAACCGAAGACGTCAGTTCTTCGGTCGCGGCGGAGACCGAGTTGAACAGGTCCTGGGTCTGTTGTGTATGCTCCGTGATGGCCAGGGTGCGGTTGGCGCCGTTGCCGGTATGGTTCACCATCTTTTCGGCTTCGGTCTTCATTTCCACGCTGCCGTCCTGAACAATCGCAGTTACGTCCCGTACATCGCGGGCCATAAGCACATTCTCAGTGCTGATCGACCAGTTCAGCATGGGGGCGATATAGCTGCCGTGTCTGTCCCGGATCGCGGCGACATTCAGGTCCAGATATTCGTCCCCCAGCCGGATGACGGCGTGGTGGGGCAGGTTGTCGGGGTTTGACAGGATGCGGCGCGGGCCTTCGGGGTGTTTGTGGAAGATGTCGATGCATTGGCCTTCCATCTCGTCCACCTTCACCGGGAGCAGATGTTCCACCCGCTTCAGCGTGCTTTTGCTGGTCTCATTGATGAAGGTCAGCTTAAGCGTCTCGGGGTCCGCGAGCATGGTGTTGAGTGGCATGGTCTGCACCATTTGCTGCAGCATCTCGCGCTTGGTGACAATGGCCCAACAGACGCTGAGCATGTCGCTGTCTGCGCCGACGGTATCCACTGTCAGTTCAATGAATTCGGTACCGATCCGGAAGATCGTCGAATGCGGCAGGTTGCTATCGTCCGCGAGCAGGCGCCGCTGGTGGGCCGGGTTCTTGTGAAACGTATCGATGTTGGTCCCCACCAGATTGTCCGGGTCGACATGATCGGGCAGCCAGGGCTTCAGCTCTCGCACGATCTCCACGCTTTTGCGGTTGGCGTAGGCGATGGCGAAAGTGCGCCGGTCGCACAGCATCACGGCGGCTGGCAGGCTGTTGAGAACCGCCGGGGCAACGCTGGCGATTTCGGGTAAAGGCTGGGGCCGTTCCCCGGTCATTGGCAGTTCCCCGGTCAGGGGCTGGTGGTACAGGGAGGTTGAGCTATGCGCGGATGTCGTAGAATCCATGGGGAGACCTTTCTCATGTCACAAAGGGAGGGGCCGGATGGGGCAACCCAGCCTCTTGTTTTGCCTGAGGGTCCTGAACGCGTTACGGGAAAATATATACCAGTGGTGGCATTATATACAAGAAGGATTGACTGGCCTGGCGTCACGACCGCGTGAAGGAATGCCGGGAGGCGGAATGTGGCTGTCCCGCTTGTGACTAAGGAGAAAAGCACGCACGGAAGATTGCATAGCTGGGGCAAATCTGTTACACGCGCCCAAACTTTGTTCTTTGACACTCATGCGATCTAAAGAGGTGTTCTATGAAGATCGACGGCAACTCTATCCGTCCGGGTAACGTAATTGAGCATCAGGGCCGTTTGTGGCGTGCGACCAAAATCGCCCACACCCAGCCTGGTAAAGGCGGCGCCTACCTGCAGGTGGAACTGAAAGACCTGGTCTCAGGCACCAAACTGAATGAGCGTTTCCGCTCGAGCGAGAAAGTCGAACGCGTTACCCTGGAGCAGAAGGACTATCAGTTCCTCTATGCCGAAGGCGACATGTTCACCTTCATGGACGAAGAAACCTACGAGCAGATTTCCATCTCCGCGGAAGACATCGGCGACGACGCCGTGTTCCTTCAGGATGGCATGAAGGTCACCATCGAGTTTCATGGCGATACCCCGCTTGGCGTGGCGCTGCCGGAAAAAGTGACCTTAGAGGTCACCGAAACCGAGCCGGTGATCAAGGGCCAGACCGCATCGGGTTCCTACAAGCCTGCGATCCTTGAGAACGGTCTCCGCATCATGGTGCCGCCGTTCGTCAACGTCGGCGACCGTATCATCGTCAACACCGGTGAACGCGAATATTCGAGCCGCGCGGATTAATCTCCGCGCTGCGCCTTACGTTTTTCATTGTTTTGAGTAACCCCATTTCCCCAGGAGAAAGCCGATGGCTCGCCGTTCACCGCTCATCAACGTGATGGTTTCTGCCGTGATGAAAGCCAGCCGCAACCTGCGCCGCGATTTTGGCGAAGTCGAACAGCTTCAGGTCTCGAAAAAAGGCCCGGCTGACTTTGTCACCATCGCTGACAAGCGCGCTGAAAAGCTGCTGTTTGAAGAACTGCACCGGGCCCGCCCGGACTTCGGCTTCCTGATGGAGGAGCATGGCGAGGTGAAGGGCAAGCGCGATGACGTGCGCTTCATCATCGATCCGCTCGACGGCACCACCAACTTCCTGCACGGCCTGCCGCACTTCGCCATTACCGTGGCGGTTGAGGAGCATGGTGAGATCACGGCCGGTGTCACCTACGCCCCGATCATGGATGAGCTGTTCTGGGCCGAAAAAGGCCAGGGCGCTTACCTCAATGACTCGCGCCTGCGCGTCTCCGGCCGGGACAAGATGGAAGCTGCGCTTCTGGCCACCGGTATCCCGTTCAAGGGCCGTGAAGGCCATGATGTCTTCATGGCGGAAATGGCCGAATTCATGCCGTCGGTTGCCGGCATCCGCCGTTTCGGCTCGGCCGCCCTCGACCTCGCCTATGTCGCTGCCGGTCGTTATGACGGCTTCTGGGAAAGCGGCCTCCAGCCGTGGGATATCGCCGCGGGCATCCTGATGGTGCGTGAAGCTGGCGGGTATGTGACCGACATCACCGGCGGTACCGACATCCTGAAGCGGGGCGACCTTATTGCCGCCAACGACCGGCTGCACGCTCCGATGGAACGTGTCATCAAGCGCGCCCGCCGCAAGCAGAGCTAAGCCCCGGGCTTCGTCCAGATTTCAAAAGGCCACCTGGTTCGGGTGGCCTTTTGTTTTGGAGCATGTCCATGTCGGCGCTTGCCATAAAGGGTGCATTTGGGCAGGATCCCGCCTGATGACGTTCGGGTGGGGACTCTTCCTGCCCGCAGCATGGTTCTAGGAGGAAATATGGAGAATCTGGTCGAACGGCATGAGGTCGTTCAGGCGTTCCTGGATTTTTTTGAGGCACCAAATTATTTGGAAATTGGTGTTTTCAAAGGCCTGACCTTCCGTGAAATCTCAGCAGCCCGCAAGGTGGCGGTCGACCCGGTGTTCGAGTTCGATTACGAGGCCGCAGCTGCGGAACATGCCAATGAGATCTATCATCAGGTCCCGAGCGATGAGTATTTCGGTAGTATCCGCAAGCCCGGCGATATTTTCGACGTGGTCTATATTGACGGCCTGCATACGGCGGAACAAACCACCCGCGACCTGGTCAACGCGCTTCTCTGTACCCATGAACGCTCCATCATCATCGTCGACGATGTCCGGCCGTCGTCCTATGCGGCCTCGCTCAAATCCATCCCCCGGTGGAAGAAGGTCAGGAAGGCGTCTGAGCCGCACAGCAGCGGAGGCTGGATGGGTGATGTTTACCGTGTCGTGCAGTTTGTCGAGACCTTCGTGCAGGGGCTGAGCTATTCAATTGTCGAAAACAACCATGGCCAACTGGTTGCCTGGCGCAAACCCCGCAAGGCGGTTGCCGACCAGACCCTGGTGAATGTCGGCCGGGCGCCGTATGAAGCCATCTTCCTGAACCCGGCGCACCAGAACCGTATGCCGCTTGAAGGCATACGCCAGCAGGTCGCCAGGGATATTTTTGGCGCCGAGTAAGCTCGGCTGATAGCTCAGAATTCGGTGATGACGGTGACGCCGGGGTCCGTGGCCGTATCCATGGTGGTAAGCGCTTCGGCTGCCTGTTCGAGGCTGATGGTGCGGCCGATCAGGCGTTCGGGCTTCAAGGAGCCCGCCTCGATCATCGCCAGCATGGCATCGTAGCGGTGCGCCTGCATCCCGTGGCTGCCCAGAATTTCCAGCTCGTCGGCCAACACCCGGCTCATCGGTATCTTGGCATCCTTATAGTCATCCACCATCAGGCCGACCTGTACGTGGCGCCCGCGTTTCCGCAGGCAGCTGACGGAGTTGTAGCAGGTGGCCGGGTGGCCGAGCGCGTCGATGGACAGATGCGCACCGCCGTGCGTGGCTGCGCGGATCGCCGCCGGGACATCGTCTGTCTCCGCCGCATTGACGGTGACGAGGGCCCCCAGCGTGCGCGCGAGCGCGAGCTTCTCCTCGGAAATATCCACCGCCACAACCTGGGCGCCTTGCGCCTGGGCGATCATGATGGCCGACAGACCGACGCCGCCTGCGCCGTGCACCGCCACCCATTCGCCCGCCTTGGCGCGACCCTGGTCGACCACCGCCCGGAAGGAGGTGACGAACCGGCAGCCCAGGCTGGCGGCCGTGGTGAAATCCATGCTGTCCGGCAGGCGGACGAGGTTGAGGTCAGCTTGATGCAGGGACACATATTCCGCGAACGACCCCCAATGGGTAAAGCCCGGCTGGAACTGATGGTCGCAGACCTGCTGGTGTCCGGCGTGGCACTGCGGGCAGTGGCCGCAGCCCGCGACGAACGGCATGGTCACCCGGTCACCCACCCGCCAGCACGTCACATCGCGGCCGACCGCGGCAACGGTGCCCGCCAGTTCATGGCCCGGCACGTGGGGCAGGGTGATGTCCGGGTCATGGCCCTTCCAGCCGTGCCAGTCGCTCCGGCAGACGCCTGTCGCCATAACCTGCACCACGACGCCGTGCGGTTCCGGCGTTGGGTCCGGCACGGTCGTCAGGTGCGGTGGCTTTGAGAAGGCCTCATACAGGACGGCTTTCATGGTGGCTTGTCTCCTCATACACGAACGGCTTTTCTGTACCATAAGCCGGTCTGGCGATTCCTCATCAACATTTTTGAATGGGGGTTATGCAGGCTTGGGTGTTGCGAATACACGCGCGGGGAGTCCACAGTGAAGGGGCAGTGGAAAGGGCTTCCCTGGCAGCAGCGAAGGTCATTTAAACGGCCTCCCTATTTTCCCAAATGTCCGAAAGGTTCTGGCGATCCTGGACACAGCAGGCGCGCCCTTCCGCTGCACCTTCAGCCTCACGGCCCCTCATTTCGTCTAAATAATGATACCCCCAGCCTTTTTCCCTGAATGTAGCCATTGCAAGCCACAATTATGCCCTTAAACTAGGGTGTAACGAACAAAGGGGCGATAACGGACCGCCCCGATGCCGGGACGAGCGTTCCGGTCAGTGCTATTGGGGAGAGGCAGGCTGATGCAAAGCCCGAAGAAATTCATCACACGCATGACCCTATTTATGGTGGTCGTGGTGCTTATCGCGGTGCTCCTGAGAAATGAGGTCGCCCACTCCTTCATGGCCAACCCCGCACTTAACGGCGTGATTATCGGCACGCTGCTGATCGGGATGCTGTTCGCCTACCGCCGGGTGTTCGACCTCAAGCCCGAAATCGAATGGATCAAGGCGTTCAAGCGTCAGGAGGCGGCGGCAAGCTCCGTCTCGCCCAAGCTGATGGCGCCTGCGGCCTCGCTCCTGTCCGCGCAGGCGGAGGGCAGTATGCGCCTCTCCACGCTGTCGATGCGCTCTGTGCTGGACGGCATCGCCTCCCGCCTCGAAGAAAGCCGCGAGATCAGCCGCTATTTCACCAGCCTGCTCATCTTCCTCGGCCTTCTCGGCACCTTCTGGGGCCTTCTGGGCACCATCAGTGCCATCGGCGGCACCATCAAGGGCCTCAGTGTTTCGGGCGGGGGCGACATGGCGCTGATGTTCGATGAGCTTAAGGCCGGGCTTGAAGCACCGCTTTCCGGCATGGGTACGGCGTTTTCAAGCTCGCTTTTCGGCCTCGCCGGTAGCCTGACGCTCGGTTTCCTCGACCTGCAGGCCAGCCAGGCACAGACCCGTTTCTATAACGCGGTGGAGGACTGGCTCGCGTCCGTCACTCACCTGTCACGCGGCGAAATGTCCGAAGGTGTCTCAAGCCCCAGCGCCTATATGACCGCGCTGATGGAACAGACCGCCGACGGTATCGAGAAGCTGGAACGCACCATCAAGCATGGGGAGGAAAGCCGCGCCGAGGCGCAGGCCGCCATGGGTGCGATCGCCGAATCGCTTTCAGCCCTGTCCGACCGCATGACCGTGCAGGCCGACCAGGCCAAGCGCACCGAGGAGACGAGCAAGGCGCTCGCAGTCGCGATTGAAAAGCTGGCGGCGGGCCAGATGGCGGCGCATGAACCCAAGGAGGTTCCGCCGGTTCTCGATGACACCACCAAACAGCATATCCGCAACCTCGATGTCGGCATCAAACGCCTGATCGAGGAGCAGATCCGCACCTCCGGCCATTTGGCGGATGAGCTGCGGACCGAGCTTAAGCTGGTCTCCCGCACCATCGCGGCGGGGTTCGATACGGCAGGCCGTAACGTGGCTCCGGCGCCTGAACGTCCCGTGGGTCCGTCGGTTTCCATCGGCGATACATACAGCCGCCGCAAGGACGAAGGCGCTACCAGCGATAATAAAACCGAGGATGATGCCGAATGATCGGTGCGCGCAGACGCATTGGCGGCGGGGCCCATGACAATAGCTGGCCCGGCTTCGTTGACGCGCTGTCGACGCTTCTGCTTGTCATCATCTTTCTGCTTTCCATGTTCGTGCTGGCGCAATTCTTCCTCGGCCAGGCCCTGTCCGGGCGTGACCAGGCGCTGGCGGAGCTCCGTGGGCAGGTGGCGCAGCTTGGCAACCTGTTGAAGCTGGAGCGCCAGTCCAACGAGTCCCTCCGCGATAGCATGAGCGAGCTTTCCGCCTCGCTGACCGCCGCCAACAAAGACCGGGACAAATTGGGCGCCGCGCTCGACACCACCAAAAGCCAGCTGACAGACGCCGAAAGCAAGCTGAAGGACATCACCGCCGCGCGCGATGCGCTCGAGGCCCAGGCCAAGGACCTCACCGCCAAGTATGGTGACAGCTCGAAGGCGCTGGAACAGGAACGCACCATATCGGCCCGTGCGCAGGAACAGGTGGCGCTTCTGCAGAAAAACATCACCGCGCTCCGGGAACAGCTCGGGCGGCTGGAATCTGCCCTTGAGGCCAGTGAGGAGCGGGACAAGCGCAACCAGGCTGTCATCGTCGATATGGGCCGGAGGCTCAACCGCGCGCTTGCCAGCAAGGTGGAAGAACTGGCGGGCTACCGCTCGGAATTTTTCGGGCGCTTGAAGCAGGTGCTGTCCAACCGGCCGGAAATCCGGGTGGAAGGCGACCGTTTTGTCTTCTCGTCCGAACTGCTGTTCTCATCCGGGAGCGCCGACCTCGGGCCCGAGGGCAAGGCGGAGCTGCGTAAGTTCGCCGCCACGCTGATCGACATTTCGCACGAGATCCCGAAAGACCTGCACTGGATTCTGCGTGTCGATGGCCACACCGACAAGCGGCCCATCTCCAACGCCCAGTTCGCCAACAACTGGGAGCTGTCGTCCGCGCGCGCCATCGCCGTGGTGCAGTTCCTGATCTCGGTCGGCGTGCCGCCCGAACGGCTCGCCGCCACCGGCTTCGGCGAATACCAGCCCATCGACCCCGGCGATAACGTCTTCGCCTACAGCCGCAACCGCCGCATCGAAATGCGCCTGACGCAGCGGTGATGGCAGCGATGGGCATTCCGGCGATAGCGTTGATGGCCTCCGCTGCCACGGTGGCATCTTCTGCCGATGCACCTTACAAGGACATTCCGCTGGTGGATGTGTGTGTCCATCATGTGCAGGCGGCGGAGGTCGAGACCAATATGGAAGACTTCATGATCCTGCGGTTGACCATCGGTGGGCGCGTGTATCGGGTCTATGCCGGCAACGCGCCCCACATCAGGCAGCCGCTCGCGATGGTGCGGGAGCATCCCTATGCGGCGACGAACGGCACCAACCTTTATATGAGGCAGAGCGAGGACTTCCCCTCGGACCTTCACGTCATGGGCGTGGATGACCCGGCGCAGGTCGACCTGATCCTGGAAACCAGTGTGACCAATGGGGTGTGTCGGTAACCTTTGTCATAGCGGGACTTGATCCCGCTATCCATACGGTGCTGGTGGGTGCTCAGGCGGTGGCTGGCATGGACTCCGGGATCAAGTCCCGGAGTGACACTGTGTTAATCCGATAATCAGCGCGAGAATTTTTTAGCTGCAGGCGGTCAGCTCAATCTTGGTACATAGCGCATAGACTATGCACCCAGTGCTCGGCTCCAAGCAGACAAATTTCAAGTTTCCGATACTAGCGAGGTGTTTGAGTTGAGTGGTATTTATAGATGGTGCCTGACCGTTACTAGCGTGGTCTAGCTCTGCCACTATGGCCTCAATTGATGCTTCATCTACATTTTGAACCGAAACGTCCATCACAACATTTTGCTGCCGCAAGTCGCGAATATAGAGATCAACAAGCCCGGATAGCTCCAATTTGACTCGCTGCTTAGCGACAGTTTCAAAAGTGATGGCGACCTCGTGGTGATCCACATGCAAAATAGAAATCAATTCGGCATCATGCAAACGGGAGAGACCGAGGCTATCGAGACTTTCTTTCATGGTGCGCCTTGGCCCTTACGCCGTTTCCCCGAACTGCAAATCTGCCAGCCGCTTATAGAGGCCATCCTGTTTGCTGAGTTCCTCGTGGGTGCCTTCGGCGACGATGCGGCCGCCGTCGAGCACGATGATGCGGTCAGCCTTTTTGACGGTGGCGAGACGGTGGGCGATCACCAGCGTGGTGCGGCCCTGCATCAGGTGCTCCAGCGCTTCCTGAACCTTCAGTTCCGATTCGGCATCCAGCGCACTGGTGGCTTCGTCGAGCAGCAGGATCGGCGCGTCACGCAGGATCGCGCGGGCAATGGCGATGCGCTGGCGCTGGCCGCCACTGAGGCGCGTGCCGCGTTCGCCCAGATAGGTGTCATAGCCTTCCGGCGAGTTTTCGATGAAGTCGCGCGCGGCGGCGGCCTGGGCCGCGGCCTTCACGTCCTCGTCCGAAGCGTCCAGGCGGCCATAGCGGATATTCTCCGCAATCGTGTCGGCGAAGATGATCGTCTCCTGCGGCACCAGCGACAGGTGGCGGCGGAAGTCGGTCGGCGCGGTTTTGGCGATATCGACGCCGTCGATGGTCACACGGCCCGCCTGTGGGTCGTAGAAGCGCAAGAGAAGCTGCAGCACGGTCGACTTGCCTGCGCCCGAGGGGCCGACTAGCGCGACCGTCTCCCCGGGCTTCACGGTCAGCGAGAAGCCATTGAGGGCCGGGTGGTCCTTCTTGCTCGGGTACGCGAAGCTGACATTATCGAACTGGATTTCGCCTTTGACCGGCTCCGGCAGTTTAACCGGGTTCGCGGGCGCTTTGATGGTGGCCTCAGCCGCAAGAAGCTCAGCCAGACGCCCGGCAGCACCGGCGGCGCGCTGGAGGTCGCTATAGACTTCGGACAGGGCGCCGAAGGCCCCGGCCACGAACACGGCCCGCATGATGAAGTCGAGCATGTCGCCGCCGGACATATGGCCGGAGATGACGTCCTGCGCGCCTTCGAACAGGATGAGCGCGATGGCACCGAAGATCAGGAAGATCATCGCGGCGGTTAGCCCCGCGCGCACCTGAATGCGGCGTTTGGCGGCCTGGAAGGCGCCGTCGACATGGTCCCCGAAGCGCTTGGCCTCGGCCTTTTCCTGCGTGAAGGCCTGCACGATATTGAGCGCGCCGAGCGATTCGTTTGCGCGCGCGCCCACGTCCGCCACCTTGTCCTGGCTGGTGCGCGAAAGCTTGCGCACGCGGCGGCCGACAAAGACGATCAGCGCCAAAAGGACCGGCATGACGATGAGGATATAGCTCATCAGCTTCGGCGACATGATGAAAAGCCAGATGGTGCCGGCAAACGCGATCAACAGGTTCCGGACCCAAACAGACATGGAGGAGCCGACAATGGTCTGTACCAGCGTGGTGTCCGCGGTCAGGCGGGAGACGATCTCACCCGGGCGGTTTTCCTCAAAAAACTCGGGCGACAGGGTGATCAGCCGCTCATACACCGCCTTGCGGATGTCGGCGACCACGCGTTCACCGAGCCAGGTGACGAAATAGAATCGGAAGGCGGTGGCCAGCGCCATCACCACTACAATACCGATGAAATAGAGGAAATAGTCGTTGACCTTCTGGGCATTGTCAGCGGAGAAGCCCTTGTCGACAATATCGCCGAGCGCGGTCGGGACGATGAGAACGGCGCCTGCGGCGATCAGGAGAGCGATGGCGGCGGCGACCAGCGTGCCCTTGTAGGGGCGGATGAAGGACCAGAGGGTCTTCAGGTTGGCGAGCTTGCCTTTCGGGGCTTCATGTTCCGCCTTGACGGCCGTGCTGTCGCTCATTGTTCTTGTCTCTCCCTGACATGTTCTTGGAGGCAGATATAAGCACTTGGGCGGGCTATTCCAATGAAGGATTTCGGCTTTTTGCCGTGGGCGCCGGGAAATGTCGGGTAAAATTATCGGGCGCGGGACCAAAAAAGCGCAGAATCAGCCTTGCATTCCCGCCAAACTTCCCCTATACGGACGCCTCGTTTTCGGAGATTTAAGACCATGAAACAAGATATTCATCCCGACTACCACACCATCAAAGTGGTAATGACTGACGGGACGACTTTTGAGACCTGCTCGACCTGGGGCTCGGAAGGCGACACGCTGACCCTTGAGATCGACCCGAAATCGCACCCGGCCTGGACCGGTGGCGCGCGCCAAGTTATGGAAGGTGGCCGTGTGGCCCGCTTCAACAAGCGCTTCGGAAGCCTGTCGATCAAGAAGTAAGTGCTTCCCGCATAATCGAATTTTGGAAAAGGCGTCCGGTTTCGGGCGCCTTTTTCTTTTTGGCCTCTTGCAAGCGAAATATCTCCTCCCCACATAAGTTCTGTCGGTTGCCGCGAGGCGGGATCGGCATGAGTAATAGGCCGGGCCATGGTGGCCGGTCTGAGATACGTCGCTTCACTAGGAGGACATTATTATGAGAACATTTGACCTTTCGCCCCTTATGCGCAGCACCGTCGGATTCGATCATTTGAACCGGCTGCTTGATTCGGCCCTGAATACCGATGCGAGCGCGAGCTATCCGCCCTACAATATTGAGAAGCTGAGCGAAGACGATTACCGCATTACCATGGCGGTGGCCGGTTTTGCCCCTGAGGAACTGAGTGTTGTCGTCGAAGACGGCACGCTGCTGATTTCCGGCCGCGCCAAGGAAGATGACGGTGAACGCCGCTTCCTGCACCGCGGTATCGCCAAACGCGCTTTCGAGCGCCGCTTCGAGCTTGCTGAGACCATCCAGGTTGGTGACGCCGGCTTTGAAAACGGCCTTCTCGAGGTCGCCCTCAAGCGCGTGATCCCGGATCACAAGAAGCCGCGTCAGATTGAAATCCGGTCTGAGGCTGCTGGCGTAAAAACCATTGAGGCTGACGCTGCTTAAACAGCGCCGGCTACCCCTCCGGGGCTTTCGGGTCCCGGGGGAGCGTTTTTCTCCTCCGACACACCTCGCTGTCGTGACTTGAACGTGAGGGCTATAGGGATAATCCCCACCTCGGCCCTCACGCTTTTTTGCCAAAAATCAGCGCTAATTCAGCCTTTGAAAAAAGCGGCCGCGGCGTCCTTGCTGGCCTTCTTGGCGGCAATTTCGCGTTCGGTGCGCTCGATCTCGGCCTTCAGGCGTTCGATGCGGTCCTGAAGTTCATCGGCGCTGATGGTGGACAGGTCTTCTTTCTCGACCGCAGTCAGGGGGATGTCCTTGCGGACTGGCAGGTCGTCAAAATCCATCATTCCAGCTCCTTGTCCTGAAGGCATTTCTACGTCTGCAGGGCACTATGCCGAAGATTTTTGCCCTTGTCACGAAGGGGGTGCAGCCCCACTTTGACAGTAAGTGATACGGAGGACACCCACGTGAAAGCGATAGAAATTACCAAGCCCGGCGGCCCGGAAGTCCTGGCGCCGACCGAGCGAGACAAGCCTGCGCCTGGCCCTGACGAGGTCCTGATCCGTGTGATGGCCGCAGGGGTTAACCGCCCGGATGTGATCCAGCGGATGGGGCTTTATCCGCCGCCCCCGGGGGCATCGGATATCCCAGGGCTGGAGATCGCAGGTGAGGTTGTCGCGGTTGGCAATACGGTGACGGCTTTCAAGGCGGGGGACCGCGTGTGTTCGCTTGTCCCCGGTGGCGGCTATGCCGAGTTTTGCGTTGCCAATGAGGGCTGTGTATTGCCTGTGCCTCAGGGCTTCAGCTTCACCGAAGCGGCGGCGATCCCGGAAACCTATTTTACCGTCTGGTCCAACCTGTTTGACCGCGCGGGGCTGAAGGCCGGGGAGACGCTCCTCGTCCATGGTGGCTCGTCGGGCATCGGCTCGACCGCGATCCAGCTCGCCAAGGCCTTTGGTGCCACGGTTATCACCACGGTTGGCAACGCTGAGAAGGCTGCTTTTTGCCGGGAGCTGGGCGCCGATACGGTGGTCAACTACCGTGAGGAAGACTATGTCGAGCGGGTGAAGGCGGTTACCGACGGCCAGGGCGTCAATGTGGTGCTCGATATGGTCGGCGGGGATTATATCCCGCGCAATATCGAGTGTATGGCGCCCGATGCCCGCCATGTCTCCATCGCCTTTCTGCGGGGCCCGCAGGTCAGCATCAATATGCTGCCGGTGATGGTGAAGCGGCTGACGATGACGGGCAGCACGCTCAGGGCGCGGGACAATGGCTTCAAGGGCGCCGTGGCGAAAAGCCTGCATACCCATGTCTGGCCGCTGTTTGAGAAGGGCACGGTGAAGCCGATCATTCATGCGACCTTCCCGCTTGAGGCGGCCGCCCAGGCCCATCAGATGATGGAAGCCAGCACCCATATGGGCAAGATCATGCTGACGCTCGATAAAGCGGCGGAAAAAGCGCAATAATCTTGCCGGAAAGACGATGATTCGCGGTGACAGCCCTCTTGCGACCTGCTAAAGAAGAGATGGGAGGAACTTCTCTCCCCCCTCTTCAGGAAACAAGGCGTTGAATAAGGGGGCAGGTTAGCCGGAGGCTTTCCTGAACGGAGAGGAATTTCCATTTATGAACGTAGGGATTACGGGATGACACAACCTCTTATGCCGATGGCCACTGCCGTGTGGCTCGTAGACAATACGTCGCTGACCTTTAAGCAGATTGCCGAGTTCTGCGACTTGCATGAGCTTGAGGTCCAGGGCATTGCCGACGGCACCGTCGGTATGCATATCGTTGGTCAGGACCCGACCGCAAACGGCCAGCTCACCGAGGAAGACATCGAGCGCTGCCAGGCTGACCCGAAGGGCCGTCTGGTGCTGCTGGAAGACGATGTGAAGGCGCTGCCGCGCACCAAGGGCCCGCGTTATACGCCGGTGTCCAAGCGCCAGGACAAGCCGGATGCTATCGCCTGGCTCGTGCGCAACCACCCGGAACTTTCGGACCTGCAGATCAGCCGCCTTGTCGGCACCACCAAGCCGACGATCCAGGCGATCCGCCAGCGCAGCCACTGGAATATTTCCAACATCAAGCCGCAGGACCCGGTTGGTCTTGGTCTCTGCAAGCAGCTTGAACTTGATGAGGCCGTGCGTATTGCTGCGGCCCGCAAGGAAAAGTTGGCGCCGAAAACCGAAGAGGCCGCTGACGCAGGTGAAGCCGCAGCTGAAGACGGTGTGGCCGTGGCACCCGCACCGGAGGAAACGACGGGGGAGTAACCTCCATCCGGTTTCGCCGGAGGACGGCAGACACAAAAAAAGCGCGAGGGATTTCCTCGCGCTCTTTTTTTGGGTTGTCCGTCTCTCAATGTTGGAACGAGAAGCGGGATAATTCTTCCTTCAGCATCAGCTTTTTCTTCTTAAGCTGCATGAGGCGTATGGTATCCGGACACGGCCTTAATTCTTCCCGGGAGATGATGTCTTCAATCTCAGCATGTTTGGCATTCAGGTTCTCAACATGAGAGTTTATATTCATACCCGTCACTCCTTTTTTTAAGTGTGTGGAAGACCTCCATTTCATCATTCTGTCATCGTTTTGTCACGGAAAAGATTTGCAGTGGAGGACTAAGCCTGTATCTTCGGGGACTTAGCAAAAACGGCGGTTTTGCCCCAAAAATGGAGCCTGAGGGACAATGGCAGAGACTCGGAAAAAGCGGCTGGTCGTGGCGATCACAGGCGCGAGCGGTGTGACATACGGCATCCGGGCGCTTGAGCTCCTGAAGACGCTTGATGTCGAAAGCCATCTGGTGCTCTCGAAAGCTGGGGAACGCACGATCGTGGAGGAGACCGACACCACGGTCCGCGCGGTCACGGGCCTCGCCGATGTGGTCTATCCCTCGAAGGATATCGGGGCCGCCATTTCAAGTGGCAGCTTCCACACCATGGGGATGCTGATCGCGCCCTGTTCGGTCAGGACCATGTCGGAAATCGCCACCGGGGTGACCAGTTCGCTCGTCAGCCGCGCGGCGGATGTCATGCTCAAGGAACGCCGTCCGCTTGTGCTGATGGTCCGTGAAACACCACTCCACACCGGGCATTTGCGTACGATGACCCAGCTCTCTGAAATGGGGGCGATCATCGCGCCGCCAGTCCCGGCCTTTTATGCCCGCCCCGAAAGCCTGGAGGATATGGTCACCTACACGGTGGGCCGCGCGCTCGACCTGTTCGGGTTGGAAGTTGAGGGCCTCAACCGCTGGGGCGGTGCCTGATCAGGCGTTTTCAAGGCGCTCCATCAGGGCCTCGGGAATGCCGGTTTCAGCACCGTAGCGGCGGAGGAGGGCGGCATTGCCTGCTGATAAATTCCCCCTGAGGCTATCCACCAAGGCCGTCATCGCGTGCCGTTCGGCGGCCAGCTCTTCCTGCTTCAAGGCATCATAGCCGGGCGTGCCCTTGGCGGCACGGCGTCGTGTCCTCAAGGGGCGCAGGGTTTCCGCCTGCCATGTGGCTGACGTGGCCAGGAGGGCGCGCCAGGCTTGGTCATCCGGCCTTTGTCCCGTGCGGTCGAGCCACAACAGCACGAGCATGAGGGTCACATCGGCGCCATAAGCATCCTGGGCCTCGAGAAAAGCCTTCTCAACCCCGGGCTTTTCGTAGATATCCAGCGCAAATGTCCACACGGTTTCAAATAAGGACGTCATGGCGTTTGCCCTACTTCTTTTAGTTGCTGCCGCATGATATAAGCGGGGTCCGTTTTAAAGTTCGGTACGGGGTTTATGTATGGACGAGGACGCCATCAGGGAACAACTGTCGGCGGTTACCCAAGAACACAGGGATCTGGATGACGCGATTACCGCGCTCCTGCGGGCGGGCACGTTTGACCTGTTGCAGGTTCAGCGGCTCAAGAAGCGCAAGCTGGCGCTCAAGGACCAGATCGAAAAACTCCAGAACCTGTTGATCCCCGACATTATCGCCTAGACGTCCCCTTTCAAGGCCGTCTTCAGTTACCGGGGTTCCTGGTCGCCCTTCAGGTCTTTCTTGTGCGCATACATGGCCTTATCGGCCCGGTCGAGCGCTTCATCGGGCTGGTCGCCCTGCCGGAAGGTATAGGTGCCGTATGCCAGGCTCATCCTGATCTCATCACCACCCGGCGTGTGGAATGGATGCTCGGCGATGAGCTTGGTGAGCGTATCGGCTTTCATCTGGCCGACTTCTTCATCGGCTTGGGCCAGAATGACCCCGAACTCATCCCCGCCCAGGCGGCCGACAACGTCGGTCGAGCGGACATTTTCAGTCAGAAGCTGGGCGACATGCAGAAGCGCCTTGTCACCCGTTTCGTGGCCATATTTGTCGTTGATCTGCTTCATGTCATTCAGGTCGATGAACATGAGGGTGGACGGCGTGCCGTAGCGCTGGGCGAAGGAAATCATGCGGTTCAACTCCCGCACGAAAGCGCGGCGGTTCGGCACGGGCAACAGCGCATCCGTATCGGCGACATCTTCAAGTTCCCGCAGGCGCCTGTGCGTGCGGTCCAGCTCTTTCCGCAGATTGTCCACCTCGGCCATCAAGGACATGATCGCCTGTTGGACCCGCGGGGTCATCTCTTCAGGGGGAATCGCCTGGATCTGGACGACATCGTCGATCGCACGTGGGGCGGAGGCTTCAGTCGCACCACCGGCACCGCTGACACCTGAGGCACCGCTCACGCCACTTACGCCGGAAACACCACCGGCACCGCCTGTTCGGCTGGAGCCTCCAGATGACCCGGGCCTGATAGACCCTCTACTACCGCCTACTTTCATGCTTTCGCCTGTCACCCTTCCAGCGCGCTACATCTAAGCCATTATGACGTCTTTCCGAATCGTCATGCAAGGCTGGTAAGCATTTTATGCGTTTATCGCAACCTTGCATTCAGAATGCGCGTGCCTATAATGCGCGCTCCGCCGGTAAAGAGACGCCAGCTTTGCCGGATTTTATGACGGAAAAGGATGGCCCATTCCATGAAAAGTTCCGCTCCTCTTGTTGGCATCATCATGGGCAGTCAATCCGACTGGCCGACGATGAAGCTCGCGGCAGACATTTTGGACACCCTCGGTGTCGCTTATGAAGCAAAGATCGTTTCGGCCCACAGGACGCCGGACCGGCTTTACGACTATGCCAAATCCGCCAAGGGGCGGGGGCTCAAGGTCATCATTGCAGGCGCAGGCGGCGCGGCGCACCTTCCGGGTATGGCCGCGTCCATGACGCCGCTGCCGGTTTTCGGGGTGCCTGTCCAGTCCAGCATGCTTTCCGGGAAAGACAGCCTGCTTTCCATCGTTCAGATGCCGGGCGGTGTGCCGGTGGGCACGCTGGCGATCGGCAAGGCCGGCGCCAAGAATGCCGGGCTTCTGGCAGCCGAAGTGCTTGCCCTCATGGATGACGCGCTCGCGGACAGGCTCGATGCCTGGCGCGAAGAACAGACCGCCAGTGTCGCCGATGTTCCGGTCGACGAAGCGTAAGGATCTCTTATCATGACCCGTATCAACCCAGGCAGCACCATCGGTATCATGGGCGGGGGCCAGCTTGGCCGTATGCTGGCGCTGGCGGCAGCCAACCTCGGCTACCGCTGCCATATTTTCTGCCCGGACGAGCGCAGCCCGGCTTTCCAGGTCGCCCATGATGTGACCATCGCCGACTATAGCGACGAAAAAGCGCTGACAGCTTTCGCGCAGTCGGTCGATGTGGCGACGTATGAGTTTGAAAACGTCCCGGCGCTGACCGCCGAGATTGTCAGCCGTGAAACGCTCCTGCGGCCGGGTGCCCGGGCGCTCCAGGTTTCGCAGGACAGGCTTCATGAAAAAGACTTCCTGACTGAAAGTGGTGTCAAGACCGCCCCTTACGTCGCGTTTGAAAGCGAGGCGGAACTCCAGGAAGCGATCAAGAAAATCGGCCGCCCGGCCGTCGCCAAAACCCGGCGCTTCGGCTATGACGGCAAGGGCCAGGTCATGATCAAGAACCGGGCGGATATCGACAAGGTTCTCGATGTCACGGGCGGTGCGCCTGCAATCCTTGAAGGCTTCGTGAATTTCGACCGTGAAATCAGCGTCGTTGTCGCGCGCTCGGCCTCCGGCGATGTCGCGGCTTTCCCTGTCGGGGAAAATGTCCACAGCAACCATGTTCTGGATACCACCGACGTTCCGGCGCAGATCAACGACATGGTGGAGGCCAAGGCCAAGGTCATGGCAACCCGTATCGCCAATTCGCTCGAATATGTCGGGGTGATGGGGGTAGAGATGTTCGTCAACGACGGCGCGGGCGAGATTATCGTCAACGAAATCGCCCCGCGAGTTCACAACTCCGGCCACTGGACCATCGAAGGCGCTGAAACCAGCCAGTTCGAGCAGCATATCCGTGCCATCTGCGACCTGCCGCTCGGCCCCACCGATGCCCGCGGCCGTGTTCATATGAAAAACCTGCTGGGCAAGGAAATCCTCGAGTTCGACAAATATCTCGCGGACCCCAAGGCGCATTATCATCATTATGGCAAGCAGGACCCGCGCCCGGGCCGCAAGATGGGCCACGTGACCTGGGTCAACGCCGACGAGGACTGAGGCAGTATTAGATACCGAGTAAAAAGGCGGGCAGGGACCCGCCTTTTATTTTGCCGGGGTTAACACCCACGTGGCGTGGTCGGCGGTGACGGTGAAGCCGTGTTTGTCCGCGAAATCATTCACGGTCCTGCGCATGGGGTAGCCCTTGGTGCGGGCCCAGTGCCAGTCGTCCCCGGTGATGCGGGCATTTGGCCATAGCGCGTGGCTGACTTCCAGGTCATCAGCCTTTTTGGTCGCATCGATATAGATGAGCTCGGGCTCCAGCCCCGCGTCCTTGAGCGCAGGCAGGACGTCGGGTGAATAGGCGCGGACCGGAATGAAGCGGTCCTCGAAACCCTTGAGGTTCGCAAGCGCTGTCAGGAACGGGCCCTGGGTTTCAATGTCGCGCGCGAACTGTTCCTGCGTTTCCATGTCCGGGTAGGCGCGGGTCAGGCCCGGGCGGCCGACATAGCGCTTGCACTGCTCAATCAGCCCATCGTCCCATGGGTCGATACCGACGACCGTCAGGTCTGGGTCCAGGCTCAGCCAGCGTTTGGCGGACGCACACAGGAAGCAGCCGATCTCCAGCATGACCTTGGGCTTGCCGGTGAGGATGATCTCATCGACCAGCTCCCGCCCGCCGCCGCCGAGCGTATAGTCCCACGCTCGCACACCTTCGGTGTCCGGCCAGGGAGTGTGGGTTCTGAGTGTTTCAAGAGCGTGGGGCATAAGAGGCAAAAAGGGCGCCGGTTGGTATCCGGCGCCCTTATCTTGAGGTCCTTAGAGGATCGAGAAGCCGGTGGCCGCCCAGTCCTTGTCGAAGGCGGCAAGGCCGTTCGCGGTCAGCGGGTGGTTGAACAGCTTCTTCATCACGTCGATCGGGAAGGTGGCGACATCGGCGCCGATGCGGGCCGATTCGAGCACGTGCGTGGGGTGGCGGACGCTGGCAACCAGGATTTCGGTGTCGAAGGCATAGTTGTCATAGATGGTGCGGATGTCTTCGATCAGCTCCATGCCGTTGAAGCCGACATCGTCATGACGGCCGACGAACGGCGAGATGAAGCTTGCGCCGGCCTTCGCAGCCAGAAGCGCCTGGTTGGCGCTGAAGCAAAGCGTTACGTTCACCATGATGCCTTCGGCGCGCAGGGCCTTACAGGTTTTGAGGCCTTCGATCGTCAGCGGTACCTTGACGGCGATGTTGTCGGCGATCTTGGCGCACTTGAGGCCTTCCTTCAGCATGGTCTCATGGTCGTGGGCCACCGTCTCGGCGGAAACCGGGCCGTCCACTTCCTTGGCGATCTCGGCGATGACTTCGAAGAATTCACGGCCGGCTTTCTTGATCAGCGACGGGTTGGTGGTCACACCGTCCAGAAGGCCCGTGGCGTTGGCTTCACGGATTTCATCGATGTTGGCGGTGTCGAGGAAGAACTTCATGGGTCTTGGGCTCCTTGGGGCGCCTTGGGCCGTATGGCGTCTATGGCGGCCGTTCGTGTCTGTGCCGAATGCGTTTGATGCCCTCAAGGGGCGCATGGCGGCACTTTAATACGGATTTCCGCGCCTGCCTAATAAAGATCGGCCTGAAAAGCAAGCATCATGCGCCCGCCGCCCTGTCTCAGGCGTTCTGTCTCAGGCGTCGTGGGGAACGTCCTGTTTGCCACCGAGCCCGCCGACCTTGGGTTTGACGAGGAAGGCGGTGAGGAACGCGGCCATCGCCATACAGGCCAGCAGCACATAGCCGTCGTTATAGGCGATCATCGCGCCTTCACGTGCCACCACCATATTGGCGAGCGCCAGCTTCTTGGTGGACAGGACCGGGTCCGCGAACGGGGAGCCGGGTGCGATGAAGCTTCTGAACGGCGTGATGCGGGCCGCGAGCTCGGCATGGTTGATCTGGGTCATGCGGGTCACGAAGGCCACAACCACCGAAATCGAAATGGATTGCCCGATGCCGCGCACCAGCGAATAGACCGACGAGGCCACCACCTGCAGCTCGCTGGGGATGGTCGCATAGGCGATGGTGGAGGCCATTACGAAGGTGATGCCGATCCCGAAGCCATGGAAGATGGGCGGGATCGCCAGGGCCAGGGCCGGTGTGTCCGCAGTCAGGAAGATGAAGGGCGAAATCCCCGCGACCATGAGCGCGCCGCCCAAGCCAAGCAGGATGCGCGGGTCGAACCGGTGGATCAGCCGTGGGGTCAGCATCATGCCGGCCATCATGCCCACCCCGCGCGGGATCAACAGGAAGCCGGTGTTGAGGACGGGGTAGCGCATGATCTGCTGCATCATCGGCGGCTGCAGCACGACGGAGGCGGTCATGCCGCCGGCCGCAATCAGGATCAGCGTCATGCCGATAAGAAAGTTACGGTCCCGAAACAAAGCGCCAGGCAGGAAGGGGCGTGCGCTGGTCATGCTGTTGATCAGGAAGATCCAGAAGGCGCCGACGCAGGTGAGGGCATAGGCGATGATCTCGCCGCTTTCGAACCAGTCTTCCGATTCGCCCTGGTCGAGCACGAGCTGGAGGCAGGCGATGGCGACCGCGAGGCTCAGGAAGCCGAAGATGTTGAGCTTGTGCCCGGGGATGCGTTTGCCCGCTTTCATGGTCAGCGTGATGCCGACAACCGCCAGCGTCCCCACGGGGACATTGATGAAAAAGATCCAGCGCCAGGTGGATATCTCGGTGATGTAGCCGCCCAGCGATGGGCCGAGCACGGGCCCGGCCATGATGCCGAGGCCGAAGATCGCCATTAGCCGCGCGCGTTCCGCGGGGCCGGAGGACAGCCGGTTGAGCGTGGCGATCGCGAGCGGGATCAAGGGCGCGCCGGACGCCCCCTGCAGCAGCCGCGCGGCCAGCATGGTTTCCAGCGTCATCGACAGCCCGCACATCACCGAGGAGAGGGTGAAGAGGATGATCGCCAGCGTCAGCAGTTTCTTGACGCCGAAGCGGCTGGCGGCCCAGCCCACAAGAGGGGTCAGCACCACGGCGGCCATGATATAGGTGGTCACGATCCAGGTGATCTGATCGAACGTCGCCTGCAGCGTGCCCTGCATGTGCGGCAGCGAGACATTGACGATGGTGGCGTCGATGGTGTGGAGCGAAACCGCCAGCATCAGGCAGAGGACAAGGCCGCCCCGATGGATGGCAATGTCATCCGGGGAGTCTTCGGGCGCTGGAGCCTGTTGCTGTTCGGCAGCGTCGCTCATTTGAAGTGGATCAGTTCTTCAAGGTCTTTGACCGTGCGTTTGTGGTGGGTGTCTATATCCACCTCGACGCTGAGGCCTGAGCGCAGACGGCTGACATCCTGCCCCTTGGTGAAGTGAATTTGAACCGGCACCCGCTGGGTAATCTTCACCCAGTTGCCGGTGGCGTTCTGCGCCGGCAGGACCGCGAACTCAGCCCCGGTTGCCGGGTCGATCGACGTTACGGTCGCCTTGAAGACCTGGCCGGGCAGGGCGTCGACATAGACATCGACCTTCTGGCCGACGCGGACATAGGTGAGGTCGGTTTCCTTGAGGTTGGCCTCGACGCGCAGGTCGCTGTCCACCGTCATGCCGAAGATGGGCGCGCCGACGGTGACATATTCACCGGGATGAAGGTCGATATGGGTGATGGTGCCCGCGGTCAGCGCCCGCACCTGCCGGTGTTCCAACATGACCTTGGCGGTTTCCAGTGTGGCAAGGGCTTTCAGCACCATCGGGTGGCGGTCGGCAGGCAGGTCGGGGTTGCCGTCCAGCTGGGTCAGTGCCATGTCGGCGGCTTGCTGCAGCACATCAATGTCGTGCTTGGCTTCCTCCACCAGGTGGCTGTGTTCATCCAGCGTCGATTCGGAGACATTGTGGTTTTTGACCAGCTCTTGGGCGCGGTGGAGTTCGAGCTTTTCATAGGCCAGCTTTTCCTTGGCCTTGTTCACCGCGGCCACGCTCTTGCGGTAGTTGACCTTGATGGCGGCGACAATATGGCGCGCGGTGGCAAGGCCGGCCTTGGCTTCCAGAAGCTTGGTTTTGGCTTCGGTGTCATCCAGCTGTGCGATCAGCTCCCCCGCCTTGATATGCTGGTTCCGCTTCACGAAGACGCCGACAATTTCGCCCGATGACCGGGCGGCCCCGGTCACGATGCCGGTGCGTACATAGGCATTGTCAGTGCTGACAAGACGGCCGCCATGCAGGAAGACGGTGATGACCCCAATGATGATAAGCGCCGGAACGCTGACATAAAGAAGCAGGCGTTTCATTGATCTGTCCCCGTGCGTTTGCTGCTTGCGTGGCTCAGGATACGACCGAGCAGGTTTTCGAGCGTTTGTCTTTCACCGGTGGAGAGGGGCGCGAGGAAGTCATCGGAGATGGCTTCGATCCGCGCCAATACCTTCTCGATGAAAGGTTCCGTTTTCTCTGTGACAAACAGGCGCCGCACCCTGCGGTCGGCGTCATCCGTGCGGCGTTCCAGCATGCCTTTGCCTTCAAGGGCATCGACAAGCCGACACACCGACATGGTGGCGATTTCGAGCCGCCCCGCCAGCGCCTGCTGGCTGATGCCCGGGTTTCGCCATACGGAGATGAGCACCCGGGCCTGGGACCGGGTGATGTCGACGCCGTCTTCCTGCGAAAAATTCTGCCGCACAAGGCGGACAATGTCGCTGACCTGGAAGACGAACGACCTGTGGACTTCCTGTTTCTCGTTCATGGGGTTGCTCTTACGCCCTCATAAAATGATAAGCAAGAGATATCATAAGCTAAGCTTATTAATATTTGGTTGCCGGAATGGGGTGGTGGCGATTGCCCGCCCGAGCGGAGTTGCCTATGGTGGCGGCAAGGGAGCAGGTTGCCCCCGGTGAGAAGGACGGCCCAGTGCAAGAGCAGCTTTTTGAAGACCCGGAGGAAACGGCAGATGACCGCGTCAGCGTTCTGTTGCCGCTCCCGCTTGGCGGCGCGCTTGACTACCGGGTGCCGGACCATCTTGCGGGCTTGCTTGTGCCGGGAATGCTGGTTGAGGTGCCGCTTTCAGGCCGGACGGCCACCGGTGTGGTCTGGGACGGGAAAAGCACCGGAAAACGCCTGCCCATCCAAAAGCTTAAGCCGGTAGAAGCCCTTGTCGACGCGCCGCCCTTGCGGGAGGATTTGCGCCGCTTCGTCGATTGGGTCGCGGCCTATACGCTGTCGGCACCTGGGGCGGTATTACGCATGTGTCTGGGTGGCCCCGCCTCCTTGAAGCCCGCGCCGGTCCGCCGTCATTATACACCTGCGCCCGGTGTGCCGGACGGCCTGAAGATCACCCCTGCGCGCAAGGCGGTGCTCACGCTTCTCGCGGACGGCAAACCGCGCACGGCCTCGGAGACGGCGGAGCTGGCCGGTGTCGGGGAAGCGGTGGTGCGCGGGCTTGATAAAGCCGGAGCCCTGATAGCGCTCGACATTTCAGCCGATGCGCCGTACCCCGCGCCGGACCCGACCCTCAAGGGGCCGACCCTGTCCGGTGAGCAGGCCGTGGCGGCGGATGCGATCCGAAATCAGGTGTGGGAGGGCGGGTTCGCGCCTTTCCTTCTGGACGGCATCACCGGCTCAGGCAAAACCGAAGTCTATTTCGAAGGGCTCGCGGAAGCCCTCAAGGAAAAGGATGCTCAGGTCCTGGTGCTGGTGCCGGAAATCGCGCTCACCAGCCAGTGGCTCGACCGGTTTGAGACCCGCTTCGGCGTCAAACCAATTGTGTGGCATTCGGATATCGGCCAGGCGGAGCGCAGACGCGCCTGGCGTGCGGTTGCAAGCGGGGAGGCCCGTGTGGTGGTCGGCGCGCGCTCGGCCCTGTTCCTGCCGTTCAAGCATCTGGCCTTCATTACGGTCGACGAGGAACACGACCCGTCCTTCAAGCAGGAAGAGGGGGTGATGTACCACGCCCGCGATATGGCGATCGTCCGCGCCAAGTTGGCGAATTGCCCAGTGGTGCTTGCAAGCGCGACCCCGTCCCTCGAGACGCTGGTCAATGCCGATGAAGGCCGCTACCGGCTGTTGAAGCTGCGCGAGCGCCACGGCGATGCTGTGCTGCCGGAGATGAAAGCCATCGACTTGCGCGCCGAGCCGCCCGAGCGCGGCACATGGCTGTCACCGATCCTTGTGCGGGAGATCGAGGAGACCTTGAAGGCGGGGGAGCAGGCCATGCTGTTTCTCAACCGCCGGGGTTATGCGCCGCTGACGCTGTGCCGCACCTGCGGGCACCGTATCGAATGCCCCAGCTGTTCGACCTGGCTTGTCGAACACCGCTTCCGGCGGGAGCTTCAGTGTCACCAGTGCGGCCATGTCGAACCGGTGCCGGCGGCTTGCCCCACCTGTAAGACCGAAGACAGCCTCGTCGCCTGCGGGCCGGGGGTCGAACGCTTGTTCGAGGAAGTCTCTCACCGGTTCCCGACCGCACGGCTCGGTGTGATGACCAGCGACACCATGATCCATGCGCGCGATACGGCCCATATGGTGCAGCAGATTGCTTCAGGCCATCTGGATATTGTTATCGGCACGCAGATCGTCACCAAGGGCTACCATTTCCCGAACCTGACGCTTGTCGGTGTGGTGGATGCCGACCTTGGCCTGAGGGGCGGGGACCTGCGCGCGGGTGAACGCACCTACCAGCAGATGGTGCAGGTGGCGGGCCGGGCGGGCCGGGCCGATAAGCCGGGCCGTGTGTACCTCCAGTCCTATGAACCGGAGCATCCGGTGGTGGCAGCGCTTCTGTCCGGTGACGGTGACGCCTTCATGGCGGCGGAGAAGGAAGCGCGGGCGCGCCACCATATGCCGCCGTTCGGCAGGCTGGCCGCGCTTATCCTGTCCGGTCCCGACATGGCGGCGGTGTTGGAGGTTGGCCGCAAGCTTGCGGCCGCCGCGCCCATGGCTGAAGGGGTGAATATCGTCGGCCCGGCGCCAGCCCCGCTCGCGCGTCTCCGGGGGCAGTTCCGGTTCAGGATGCTGCTGCACGCCCAGAAGGGGGTGAAGACGCAGGCGGTGATCCGTTCCTGGCTTTCAGGCGTCAAGGTTGGCTCCGGCGTCCGGATCAAGGTCGATATCGATCCCTATAGCTTCCTGTAAGGGCGACATCGGTGGATAGACTGATTCTAACAGCGTCAGGATTCGCGCCAAAGTGCGCGCTTTTGTCGCACTTTGGCATGTGAAATGGCGTAAAAGCTATGCGTGGCGGAAGCCCCCTAAAAAGCGTGATACAGCCGGGGGTGGCGGGTGCGCCTGGGGCAGGTTTCATGGGTGGAGATTTGAAGGTTGAGGGAGGACCCGATTTTCTGACGGTTTCATAGGGGGTTAGCGGACAGGCGCAAAGGCATTTCCCGTCAAGCCGTTCAGACAATCGATTGCACTGGCCTTGTGACATGAAAGACCCATAATTGTCTCGTCAGGACAAGAATCAAAAGCGCGGCATATGGCGGGTTGCATGGTGGAAATCCATATGCTAGAGGGAGCACGCATTTCGGCTGGCTCGGCCGCAGGGAGGCTTATTTTTCGCCTCGTTGAAACAAGTCAATTTTGAGCGTGGGCGGAGCTCTCCCGGGAACCCCGTCCCACAGGTGTGTCAACAGGTTCAGACCTAACCCAGGGGAACGTCTGACGTGACCTCACACAAAGTGATAGTATCAGGGATATCGGGCCGCTATGCCGTGGCGCTTTTTGACCTCGCTCTCGAGGCTAAAGCGCTTGAGGCGGTCGAATCCGATCTCGCCAAGCTGAAGGCCATGCTGGAAGAGAGTGCCGATCTTCGCACCCTCGTCAGTTCGCCGCTTTACAGCCGGAAACAACAATCCGACGCCATCACCAAGGTGGCTTCTGCGGGTGACCTTTCCGGTCTGACCAATAAATTTCTTGGTGTTCTGGCAGTAAATCGCCGTCTGGGCGCGCTGTCTGCCATCCTGGCTGACTTCGACAAACTCGCCGCTGAACATCGCGGTGAAGTAACGGCCGAAGTCATCAGCGCACGGGCACTCACCAAGAAACAGCTGGGCGACCTAGAAAAGAAATTGAAACTGGCTATTGGCCGGGATGTGGCAATCGACGCCTCCGTCGATGAAAGCTTGCTCGGTGGCCTCAAGGTAAAAGTGGGCTCCCGCATGGTGGACAGCTCCCTTAAAACCAAACTCGATAACCTCGCAATCGCCATGAAAGGGGTTCAGTAATGGATATCCGTGCGGCGGAAATTTCCAAGGTCCTTAAGGACCAGATCGCTAACTTCGGCAATGAAGCTGAAGTTTCTGAAGTAGGCACCGTTCTCTCTGTTGGTGACGGTATTGCCCGTGTTTACGGCCTCGACCAGGTGCAAGCCGGTGAGATGGTTGAATTCCCGGGTGGTGTTAAGGGCATGGCCCTGAACCTCGAGAGCGACAACGTCGGTATCGTTATTTTTGGTGACGACCGCGGTATTAAGGAAGGCGACACCGTTAAACGGACCGGCGCCATCGTGGACGTACCGGTTGGTAAAGGGCTTCTGGGTCGCGTTGTTGACGCGCTTGGTAACCCGATCGACGGCAAAGGCCCGCTTACGGATGTCAAACGGACCCGTGTTGAAGTGAAAGCTCCGGGTATTATCCCGCGGCAATCCGTGCACGAGCCGATGCAGTCGGGCCTCAAGGCTATCGACGCTCTGGTTCCGGTTGGCCGTGGCCAGCGTGAGCTGATCATCGGTGACCGTCAGACCGGTAAGACCGCTGTCGCCATCGACACCTTCATCAACCAGAAAGCTTCGAACGACGCTGCGAAAGAAGACGGCGATAAGCTGTTCTGTATCTATGTCGCCGTCGGCCAGAAGCGTTCGACCGTTGCCCAGATCGTTAAGGCTCTGGAAGAAAACGGCGCGCTGGAATATTCGATCGTGGTTGCCGCAACCGCGTCCGAGCCGGCCCCGCTTCAGTTCCTGGCGCCCTACACCGGCTGTGCGATGGGTGAATTCTTCCGCGACAACGGCATGCATGCCGTGATCGTGTATGACGATCTGTCCAAACAGGCCGTTGCTTACCGCCAGATGTCCCTGCTGCTTCGCCGTCCGCCGGGACGTGAAGCTTACCCGGGTGACGTATTCTACCTGCATAGCCGCCTTCTGGAGCGTTCGGCCAAGCTCAACGACAAGCTGGGCGCCGGTTCGCTGACCGCTCTGCCGGTTATTGAGACCCAGGCTGGTGACGTGTCGGCTTACATCCCGACCAACGTGATCTCGATCACCGACGGCCAGATCTTCCTTGAGACCGAACTCTTCTATAAGGGTGTTCGTCCGGCAATTAACGTCGGTCTGTCGGTTTCGCGTGTGGGGTCTGCCGCTCAGATCAAGGCGATGAAACAGGTTGCAGGCTCGATCAAGCTTGAGCTTGCTCAGTACCGCGAAATGGAAGCCTTCGCCCAGTTCGGTTCGGACCTCGATGCCTCGACCCAGAAGCTTCTGAACCGTGGTGCACGCCTGACCGAACTTCTGAAGCAGGGCCAGTATTCGCCGCTGCCGGTTGAAGAGCAGGTTGCCTCGATCTTTGCTGGTGTGAACGGTTACCTCGACGGTATCCCGACCACGGCCGTTACCCGTTTTGAAGAGCAGTTCCTCGCGGAAATGCGCTCCAAACACGCTGACGTGCTGGGCACCATCCGCAGTGAGCAGAAACTGAGTGACGAAACGATTGCAAAAATGAAGTCGATTCTCGACGCATTCGCCAAGTCCTTTAGCTAAGACCCGACGATTGGAGGAAGGCTGGACCCATGCCGAGCCTTAAAGACCTAAAAGTCCGGATCAGCTCCGTCAAATCGACGCAGAAGATCACCAAGGCCATGAAAATGGTCGCGGCGTCTAAACTGCGTCGGGCACAGGACGCGGCGGAAGCCGCCCGTCCCTATGCTGAGCGGATGGAAAAAGTACTCACTGGCCTTGGCCTCGCGGTCAAGGGCCAGCCGGGTGCTTCACCGCTCCTCGTCGGTACCGGCAAGGAAGATGTGGAACTGGTGATCGTCGCAACCTCGGAGCGTGGTCTCTGTGGTGGCTTCAACACCAGCATTGTCAAAGCGGCCCGCGCCCATATTGAGGGCCTGATCCGCGATGGCAAGACGGTGAAGATCCTGTGCATTGGTCGTAAAGGCCATGTGCTGATGCGCCGCCTCTATGGTGAGAAAATCGTTGGCTTCAAGGATATGTCCGCCATCAAGCGCATGGGCTTCGCAGACGCGCAGCCGATCGCGGCAGACATTCTGGCCATGTTCAAACGCGGCGAATTTGACGTAGCTACCCTGTTCTACGCCAAGTTCCAGTCGGCGCTTGTCCAGATTACCACCAAGCAACAGCTCATCCCGGCACCGATGCCGGAAGCCGCCAACGAAAACGAAAGCGGCGACGAGCTCGGTGGGGCGATTTACGATTATGAACCCGGTGAAACCGAGATCCTTGAAGATCTGCTGCCGCGTAACGTGGCTGTGCAGGTCTACCGCGGTCTTCTGGAAAATGCGGCGTCCGAGCAGGGCGCGCGTATGACCGCGATGGATAACGCAACCCGGAACGCTGGTGACATGATCGATAACCTGACAGTGACGTATAACCGCACCCGTCAGGCTGCCATCACCAAAGAGCTGATTGAAATTATTTCGGGCGCTGAAGCGCTTTAAATTATTAAGGAGTGTAGCAAATGGCTGCCACCAAGACCACAGGACGCGTGACGCAGGTAATCGGCGCCGTTGTGGACGTTCAGTTTGACGACCAACTGCCCGCTATCCTGAACGCGCTTGAAACCACCAACAACGGCCAGCGCCTCGTGCTGGAAGTTGCTCAGCACCTCGGCGAGAACACCGTTCGGACCATCGCCATGGACGCCACCGAAGGTCTCGTCCGCGGCGCGGAAGTTTCCGACACCGGTGCTCCGATCTCGGTTCCGGTCGGCCCCGAGACCCTCGGCCGTATCCTGAACGTGATCGGCGAGCCGATCGACGAACTGGGTCCGGTTGGTCACAAGCAGGTTGCCCCGATCCACGCGGAAGCCCCGTCGTTCGCTGAACAGTCGACCGAGCA
This sequence comes from Kordiimonas marina, assembly GCF_023006325.1. GTDB lineage: Bacteria > Pseudomonadota > Alphaproteobacteria > Sphingomonadales > Kordiimonadaceae > Kordiimonas > Kordiimonas marina. Next base: position 505,275 of record NZ_JAINDF010000001.1, on the reverse strand, counting down.
GGAAGTCCTGGTTACCGGTATTAAGGTCGTTGACCTTCTGGCCCCGTACGCCAAGGGCGGTAAGATCGGCCTCTTCGGCGGTGCCGGTGTGGGCAAGACCGTTCTGATCATGGAGCTCATCAACAACATCGCAAAAGGCCACGGCGGTTACTCCGTGTTCGCTGGTGTGGGTGAGCGGACCCGTGAAGGGAACGACCTTTACCACGAGATGATGGAATCCAAGGTTATCGTGCCGGGTGGCGAATCCAAAGCAGCCCTTGTGTACGGTCAGATGAACGAGCCTCCCGGAGCCCGTGCCCGTGTTGCTCTGACCGGTCTGACCCTGGCGGAATATTTCCGTGACCAGGAAGGCCAGGACGTTCTGTTCTTCGTCGATAACATCTTCCGCTTCACGCAGGCGGGTTCGGAAGTGTCCGCACTTCTGGGCCGTATTCCGTCGGCCGTGGGTTACCAGCCGACGCTGGCCACCGACATGGGTGCGCTGCAGGAACGTATTACTTCGACCAAGAAGGGCTCGATCACCTCGGTACAGGCCGTTTACGTCCCTGCCGATGACTTGACCGACCCGGCGCCGGCAACCTCGTTTGCCCACCTTGACGCTACCACGGTTCTGAGCCGTCAGATCGCCGAGCTTGGCATCTACCCGGCCGTTGACCCGCTCGACAGTACCTCGCGTATCCTTGATCCGCGCGTTCTGGGCGAGCAGCACTACAACGTGGCCCGTCAGGTTCAGGAAGTACTGCAGAAGTACAAGTCGCTGCAGGACATCATCGCGATCCTGGGGATGGACGAGCTTTCGGAAGACGACAAACTTGTCGTGGCCCGTGCCCGTAAGATCCAGCGTTTCCTCAGCCAGCCGTTCCACGTGGCTGAAATCTTTACCGGTTTCCCGGGCAAGTTCGTCTCGCTCGAAGACACGGTTAAAGGCTTCAAGGCCATCGTTGACGGTGAATATGACCACCTTCCGGAAGCTGCCTTCTACATGGTTGGCAACATCGAGGAAGCCGTGGCCAAGGCCGAGAAACTGGCAGCTGAAGCCGCTTAAGGACTGGGGATCAGGACATCATGACCGATACGCTTCATTATGAGATCGTCTCGCCTGAGTGCCTTCTGAAGGACGCTCATGCCGCGATGATCGTGGTGCCCGGCACCGACGGTGACTTCACCGCGCTGCCGCACCATGCGCCCATGATGTCCACCATCCGTCCCGGCGTTGTTGAAATCTATGAGGCCGAAGGCGCGGAACCGACGCGGCTTTTCCTCAAGGGCGGTCTGGCCCAGATCAACCCGGCCGGCCTGACCATTCTGGCGGAAGAAACCATTGAGCTCGACAAGGTCGATACCGATGATCTCAACCAGAAAATCAGCAACACCAAGGAAGACATCGAGGACGCCAAGGACGATATCGAACGTTCTGCCCTCGAAAAGAAGCTGGCCTGGATGGTGGCCCTCTCCGAGGTGGTCCACGCCGCATAAGGCTGGATACGACAAAGATTTACAAAAGGCGGTGCCCAGGGGGGTGCCGCCTTTTCGTTTGCCTGGGCTATTGCTTCAGGTGTCCGGATAGGGCGGGTTCGGTGTGGTGCGCAGCCATTCGGTCATGCGGGGGAAGACTTCCGGCTGACCAGCATTGGCGCCATCCAGCGTCGGCATCACGGTCATGCCATACCATGCCAGAAGCGGTACGCCGGGCGTTGCCCCACCTGCGTATAGGCCGTGGAACCACTCAGATGCACCTTTGTAGCCATGATCGTGGAACAGCACCTCAAGAGGCGTGTCACTCGCAAGCGCTGCAGCGTAGGACCAGGCCTGGGCCGCGATCTCGGCGCCCATGTCCGCAGGGGCTTCGCCTGTGGCTGCTGCGCGCTCATCGGGCGATAGAACGGCCAGGTGTCCCGCTTCATGCAGCAGGTCTCCCGGGTAACTGAGGCGGTTCTCATCAACCACGAGGGCGCCGCTCTCGATCCAGATACCGGGCAGGAAGGTGTCATCAGGAAGGGTGGCGGACCTGACCTCAAGGCCGATCCCGCGCAGGAAAGCTGTAATGCGGCGGGTATGGTCGCCGCTGAAGTCGGGGGTGTTTGGGGCCTGACCCTCAGACGGCATCGGGCAGCAGCTCCCGGACGACCTGTTCATAGACCGAGCGCTTGAAAGGCACGATCTCGTCCAGAAGGTCGGCGGGGGTCGTCCATTTCCAGCGGCTGAATTCCGGGTGTTCGGTCTCGATGTCGATCACCTCATCCCCAGCCGTCAGCCGCATCAGGAACCAATATTGTGCCTGCCCGCGATAGCGTCCGCCCCATACCTTGCCCAACAGGTGCGGCGGCAGGTCATAGGGGATGGCATCCTTCGTGCGGGCAATCACATCAACGGCGTCTGCGGGTACGCCGATTTCCTCGGTTAGTTCACGCAGGGCGGCGACCTCAGGGGTTTCCCCTGCGTCGATGCCCCCTTGCGGCATCTGCCAGGCGCCGGGGGTATCGATCCGCTCCCCGGCGAATATCAGGCCGCTTGCATTGGTCAGCAAGATGCCGGCACAGGGACGGTAGGGAAGGGTGGAAGCGTCACTCATATAAACCTCGTGAGGACTGGTCCTGAGATGAAGGGGTTACTTGGGTGGTTCCTGCATCCCGGCGACCGCACTGATCGGGACAAGCTGGACACCCCGCCCGCGCAGGCCTTCGGCCCATGTCTTGATTGCCTCAAAGCTCACAGGGAACGGCCGCGCCATGCCGACGGCACTGCCGAGAGCCTGGGCCCGGTTTTCAAGCTCGGTCAGCTGCTTGGCGATCTGATCGGAGGCAAGATTGTCGTCAATCGTCCGGTTGTTGTAGGCGGTGGGAATACCGATGGCCTTGGCCATGGTTGCCGCCTGCGAGAACTGGCTCGACCGGCTGTCGACAAACATCAGGCCGCGTTCTTTCACTTGCATGAGGATTGGGCGCAGGCTGTCGGGCGCCGCGGTCAGGCGCGATCCCATATAGTTGATGATGCCGACATAGCCCGTGAGCACCCGCATGGAATCCTCAAGAAGATCGATATTGTCACGGGTCGAATTGCTGGTCAGCAGCGTGAAGGGGCCAGGGTCGTTCTGCGGGTAGTTGACCGGCTCCATCGGCACCATCAGCAGCACTTCGTGGCCGGCTTCACGGGCGCGCTCACCCCAGTTGATCAGGTCCCCGGCGTAAGGCGAAAAGGCGAGTGTGACACTAGGTGGCAGGTCGGCAATGGCCCGGCGTGTAACCTGGGAACGCTGGCCTAGTTCGCTGATGATAATGGCAACGCGCGGCAGTTTCGGGTCAATCCGCATCCCGCTGCGGTAGACATCAAACGGGCGACGGCCGTCCTTGGCAACAATTGGCAGCGGCCCCTTGTCGCTTTTCTCCAGAAGATCCTGGTCGGCAACCACGGGCATGATGTGCGGCAACTGCGCGAAAGAATGATCGGCGCTATCCGTGACCTGGCCGGGGGCGGGCATGTCGGCATCGGCAGCCGAGTGGCCTGTCTGCATTCCACCGGTCTGCGCATCCCGTGCATGGCTATCATTGGCCGTGGCAGGATGATGGGTATCGGGCTTTTTGAAATCAGCGGGGTCGTAAGCGAGTTGAATGCCCACGATGGTCCCGAAAATCAGGATGATCGTGATGGCCCACGCTGTCAGCATTGCGTTCAAGCTGGTAGGCATCGGCTGCTTTCCCCCAATCGGTTACGGCAAATAGGGCTGATATCAGCGTACTTCAGCAACCTGAGACTTAGGCAGAGATGACATGTTTTTCAACAACTTAATCGCGTGCTGAAGCTGAATGTCGACCTCAGGCCCTGCTTTTGCGCCTTTCTTGGCGTTTTCTTCGGCCTTGGCTTCCTTGACCGCAGCCTGCTCGGCCGGGGTCAGTGGGTCTTGCTCACCGGCCCGGTCGATCCGCTGCTGGTCGTTGGTGAGGTGGCCGCTCAGATTTGCTTCACGGCGTTGCGCTTCGGCCCGCGCCATCGGGGTCAGATCCTCGATATCGGGCTCGATACCCCGTTCCTGGATCGACCGGCCGGACGGCGTGAAGTAGCGCGCGGTGGTCAGGCGGATGGCACTGTCGCCCTTGCGCCCGAGGCGGATTTCGGACTGCACGGTCCCCTTGCCGAAGGTACGGTCGCCAAGGATCACAGCGCGGCGGTGGTCCTGCAAGGCACCCGCAACAATTTCAGAGGCGGAAGCCGAATAGGCGTTGGTCAGCACCACCATGGGCAGGCCGTCCAAAAGGTCACCCGGCGTGGCGTACCAGCGGTTATTGTTCTGGCGCTTGCGGCCGCGGGTGGAGACGATCTCGCCATGGTCGAGGAAGGCGTCGGAAACCCGGATGGCTTCATCCAGGAGGCCGCCGGGGTTGTTGCGCAGGTCCAGGATAACGCCGTCCAGCTTGTTTCCAAGCTTGGCTTTAAGGTCCTTGATCGCTTTTTCGACGCCTGCGCCGGTTTGCATGTTGAAGGTGGTGATGCGGATATAGCCGACGGTGCCGTCTTCAATATGGTGGCGGACGCTGTGGACCAGAATTTTCTTGCGGATGATCTTCATGTCGAACGGCTTTTTCACGCCGTCGCGCAGGATCGTGACAATGATGGGCGAGCCGATCGGGCCGCGCATCATCTTCACCGCTTCGGTGAGGGTCAGCCCCATTACCGGCTTGCCGTCGATCTGGGTGATATAGTCGCCGCCCTTGATACCGGCGAGCGCTGCGGGCGTATCGTCGATGGGGGAGACGACCTTGACGAGGCCGTTGTCCATCTGGACCTCAATCCCCAGCCCGCCATATTCGCCTTCCATCTGGACGCGGACCTGCTGATAGATATCCGGGTTCAGGTAGGTCGAATGCGGGTCAAGCGAATGCAGCATGCCCTGGATGGCGGCTTCGATAACCTTCTTGTCGTCTACGGGGTCGACATATTCAGTCCGCACGCGTTCGAAGATGCGCATCAGGAGATCGAGCTGCTCATAGAACTCGTCCTGGTTTTGCTGGGCCGTGGCCTTGCTGGCGGCGTGCACCGGCACTGCCATCATCAGGGCTGTCATGACACCCATCACCAGTTTACGCATCTGAACTACCTTTCCTGTGCGCCAGTGCATCATTGCGTGGCGGCTGCCGTCCTGCGGTTGAGCCAGGGCGCAGGGTTGATCGCGTGGCCCTTATGGCGCAGTTCCATATATAGTTCCGGGTTGTCGTCGGCCTTGTTCATGGCGCCGATAGGTTCCCCGGTCAAAACCCATTGTCCCACGACTCCGTACATTTCATCAAGCCCGGCGATCAGGCTATGGTAGCCGTTGCCGTGCGAGATAATCAACAACTTGCCGTAGCCAAGGAAAGGCCCGGCAAACACGATCTGGCCGTCATAGGGCGATACCACCTGCGCCCCTGGGCGCGCCTTGATGCGGATGCCCTTACTGATCCCCATCGCAGCGTCCTTGACGCCAAAGCCTTCCACAACCGTGCCGACCGCAGGGTAGGGCAGTGTGCCCTTGGCCTTATAGATCGGCATGGCCCCCGGTGTGACCGGGTGCGGTTGCGGCAGGGGCAGTCTAGCCGCTCTTTCCGCCCTTTCCCGCTCTTTTGCGGCCTGCCGTTCCAATTTGTCGATCAGATCCTTGAGCGACTTGGCCTGGCGGGCGAAACGGGCGATGTCCTGCTGCGCCTTGCGGGCTTCGGAGCCGGCCTTGCGGGCCTCAGCCTTCCGCGTTTCCAACAGTGAAGCAAGTTTCTGTTGATGTTGGGTTAATGACGCCAAGTTATTTTTCAGGCTTGCCTGTTCGGCCGTCAGATTCGCCTCGATCTCGGCGAGACCCGCCAGTTCCTGCTTGAGCGCAGCGGCGCGGCTGTTGATCTTGGGCACCAGCGTGCTCATCAGGGAAGCCGAACGAGCGGTTTTCAGGGCTTCCTGTGGCTGCAGGAAGGTGAAGGCCACAGGGCGCTTCGACAGGCGCTCCAGCGCGGCGAGAAGGCCGAGCAGCTCGCCCTTGTGGGCTTCAAGCTTCTCTTTCTTGGCTTTAACCGCTTTCTTGAGATCGGCGACCCGTTCTTCCAGAAGGTCCACATTGGCTTCGGCCTGCTGGATATCCGCGGCGGCTGCCACAAGGTCTTCAGACAGTTTCTGAGCGGCGGTTTTGGCAGCTTCCGCTGCCTGTTCCTGTGCCTTTTTCTCCGCCTTGCGGTCGGCGATGGCCTTTTGCACCTTCTCCAGCTTCGCTTTGGCGGTTTCAGGGCTTTCCTGCGCCTGAAGCCCGCCGCTTAGGAGCGTCGCGGCGAGAAGGGCTGTGGCCAGGGGGCGGAACATCGGCATGGCGTCCTGTCAGGCGCTGGCCCGTGCCGCTTCAGCGGTACCGACCTGCTCGGCCATACCGTCGAGCAGGCTGTGTCCTGTCATCTCCTTTGGCTGCTCGATATGCATCAGCGCCAGAAGGGTCGGGGCTACGTCGGCGAGCTTGCCGTCCTTGAGGCCGTGCCGGTCATTGACCAGCAGGGCGGGGACGTCGAAGCTGGTGTGGGCCGTGTGTGGCTGGCCGGTCTTCGGGTCCATCATCATTTCGACATTGCCGTGGTCAGCGGTGACCAGCATGGCGCCGCCCACGTCCTTGAGCGCTTCTTCCAGGCGTCCGAGGCAGGTGTCGATGGTTTCAACCGCTTTGATCGCGGCCGAGAGTACGCCGGTGTGGCCAACCATATCCGGGTTGGCATAGTTGACGACGATGGCGCCGTATTTGCCGCTTTTGATCGCTTCAACCAGCTTGTCGGTCACTTCAGGCGCCGACATTTCGGGCTGCAGGTCATAGGTGGCGACGTCCGGCGAGGGTATGAGGATACGGTCCTCGCCGTCGTAAACGGCCTCAGAGCCCCCGTTGAAGAAGAAAGTGACGTGGGCGTATTTCTCGGTCTCGGCGATCCTAAGCTGTTTGATATGGTGCTCGGCCAGCACCTCGCCGAAGCTGTGGCGGATTTCCTCAGCCGGGAACAGCACCTTGAGATGCTCATTGAGCGCGCTCGAATATTCGACCATGCCGGTTTGGGCGGCAAACTTGATCGGCGTGCCACGCTCGAAGCCATCGAAGGCGGGATCGACAAGCGCGGTCAGGATTTCGCGGGCGCGGTCGGCGCGGAAGTTGGCCATCAGGATGCCGTCGCCGTCTTTCATGCCGGCATAGTCACCGATCGTGGTGGCGGCGACGAATTCGTCATTCTCATCATTCTCGTAAGCGGTCTCGACAGCGTGGGTCATGGAAGCCGCGCGGCGGACGCCAACGGCCTTCACCATGGCGTCATATGCCTTTTTGACCCGGTCCCAGCGCTTGTCACGGTCCATGGCCCAATAGCGGCCGACAACTGTTGCAGGTGCGACAGTTTCGGCCCCTTCAAGGGCGGCTTCAAAATCCCGGATATACTGGAGCGCGGACCGCGGCGGCGTGTCACGGCCATCCAGGAATGCATGGATACGCACCGGCACCCCGGCGTCCGACAGAATATGGGCGAGCGCGGCGATATGGTCCTGGTGGCTATGCACGCCGCCGGGGGACAGAAGCCCCATCAGGTGCGCGGTACCGCCCGAAGCCTTCAGTTTCTTGATGAAGGCCTTCAGTTCGGCGTTCTTCTTCAGCGCGCCGGACTTGATGGCATCATCGATGCGCGGCAGGTCCTGCATGACCACCCGACCGCCGCCCAGGTTCATGTGACCGACTTCCGAGTTTCCCATCTGCCCTTCCGGCAGGCCGACGGCCAGGCCGCTGGTCTTGAGCCAGGCACGAGGCGCTGTTTCCCACAGGCGGCTATAGACCGGAGTATTCGCCAGCTTGATCGCGTTGTCGGTCGTGTCATCCCGATAGCCCCAGCCATCAAGAATACAGAGAACAACGGGTTTCGGCGTCGAGGTAGCGGTCGTCATGGTCGCGGGTCCTAAGGTTACTATCGTGTCGGCCAGCCCCGGGGGATAGCCTGTTCAAGGGACGTTATAGGCCTTAAGGCGCCAAGCCTCAATCCCAGTTCCATAATCCCTTATGATCAATCGCGGTGATAGGGGTGCCCGGCACTGATCGACCAGGCACGGTAAAGCTGTTCCGCCAGCATCGCCCGGACCATCATGTGCGGCCAGGTGAGCGTGCCGAAGGCCAGCTTCAGGTCCGCACGGGCGAGGATGCTGTCATCCAGGCCGTCAGCGCCACCGATGATACAGGCGAGGCTGCCGATCCCGGCGGTTTGCCAGTCATCGATTTTCTGGGCGAAAATGCGGGAGGTGAGGGCCTTGCCGTGTTCGTCAAGCACCAGGACGGCGGCCCCTGGCGGGATCGCGGCCATCAGCCTTTCGGCTTCGCGTGCCTTGCGCTCGGCCGCGTTGGCAGCCTGCTTCTTGATGTCGATTTCGGTGACGGTCGCCTTCCACGGCAGGCGCTTCAGGTAGAGGTCTAGCAGATCCTTCTCCGGCCCGCGCTGCATCCGCCCCACGGCGATGATGGAAATCTGCACAAGAACACCCTTACCGGGGCGCGCGGCCCCGCTCATTGGCACCGGTCCTAGCCGCCGGTGCCATGTCCCTTACGGTTTGTGCTTAGTTCAGCACATCCCGGTCATTGAGGTCGGTCGACCACATTTTGTCCAGGTTATAGTAGTTGCGCACTTCCGGGCGGAAGATATGCACCACTATGTCGCCGGCATCGATCAACACCCAATCCGCCTGCTCGAGCCCTTCGACCGAAAGGTCACGGTGCCCAAGGGCCTTGAGGCCACGGACGACATAATCGGCGAGCGCCGCAACCTGCCGCTGCGAACGGCCGCTTGCGATGACCAGATGGTCCGCAATGCTCGATTTGCCTGCCAGATTGATGGAAACGATGTCTTCCGCCTTGTTGTCATCAAGGGTTTTGACGATGGACTTTAAAAGATCCTCGGCCGGGACTGCCGAGACAGGATCAGTGACGCTATGCGTCTCCGATGATGCGTGCAAGTAAGGCTCCTTTCCTACGATTGCGCTGGCCAGTTCTTGCCTCTCTGGCTGCGAATCTCAGTGGCCGACGCTGTGTGACGCGGGATGGTCACAAACGCCCAGGCCGGTGTTTTGGCTTTGCTAAGTTGTTGTACGGGCACCCGAAAGCGCGAAAACTGCCGTACAAAGCCACCTGCAAACCCACTCAGAGCATACCCCGGACGGTCAAAAACCGCAATGGGAACCGCTCTCGCAATGTCCCGCCAGCAACGCCAGCGGTCGAAACTCATGAGGCTGTCGGCCCCCATGATCCAGATGAACCGGGTCTTGGGCATCAGCTTCTGAAGCTTCATGACCGTATCGGCCGTATAAAGGGTGCCGAGCCGGGGTTCGATATCGGTGATATGGATGCGCGGGTGACCCCCGACAAGGGTTTGGATGCTTTTTTTGCGCGCCTCATAGGGGGCCATGGCCTCATCGCGCTTAAGCGGGTTACCTGGGCTTATGAGAACCCACACAGCGTCGACGCCCAGCCGTTTCAAGGCTTCCTTCGCTACATGGACATGGCCTTCATGCCCCGGATTGAAGCTGCCGCCATAAAGCGCGACGGTGCAGCCGCGCCATAGCGCAGCTTCCTTCAGGAGAGTGGGGTGCAAGGCGCTGTCCATGGCGGAGGGTTACGGCCTTGTCTGGCCGCTACCGCGCACCTGATATTTGAAGCTGGTCAGCTGCTCCAGCCCGACCGGGCCTCGGGCATGAATGCGGCCGGTGGCGATGCCGATTTCCGCGCCCATGCCGAATTCACCGCCGTCGGCAAACTGGGTGGAGGCATTGTGCATCACGATGGCGCTGTCGACTTCAGTCAGGAATTTTTGCGCGGCGGCTTCGTCTTCGGTGACGATGCTTTCGGTATGGCCGGATGAATGGGCGGCGATATGCTCGATCGCGCCACCGACACCGTCCACGATCTTTACCGACAGGATGGCGTCGAGATATTCAGTATCCCAGTCTGCGGCGGTGGCGGGCTTGACGCGGGGGTCCATGGCCTGAACATCCTTGTCACCGCGGATTTCGCAGCCCTTTTCGATGAGCGCATCCAGAATGGCGGGCAGCATAGCTTCGGCCTTCCGGTCAACGAGCAGGGTTTCCGCTGAACCGCAAATGCCGGTTCTGCGCATTTTGGCATTCACGGTGATCTCAAGCGCTTGTCTAGGGTCAGCGGCCGCGTCGATATAGACATGGCAGATGCCTTCCAGGTGCGCGAACACCGGTACCCGGCTTTCCTTCTGCACCCGTTCGACCAGCGAGCGGCCACCCCGGGGCACGATAATATCGATCACACCGCTCATGGTCAGCATTTCGCCGACAGCGGCGCGGTCGCGTGTGGGCACCAGTTGAACGGCATCTTTGGGCAGCCCGGCTTTTTCAAGGCCTTCCACAAGACAGGCGTGGATGGCGTCGGAAGAATGGAAGCTTTCACTGCCGCCGCGCAGGATGACAGCATTCCCGGCCTTCAGGCACAGGGCGCCGGCGTCCGCGGTCACGTTCGGGCGGCTTTCGTAGATGACGCCAATCACGCCGAGGGGGACGCGCACACGGGCGATATGAAGCCCGTTCGGCCGGTCCCATTCGGCGATGACACCGCCGACAGGGTCTGGCAGCGCCGCGATGTCTTCGAGGCTTTTCGCGATGCTTTCGATCCGGGCGCGGTCCAGCATTAGCCGGTCAAGCATGGCGCCCGAAAGGCCTTTATCGCGGCCGAAGGCCATGTCTTTTTCGTTGGCGGCAAGGATGACATCCGTATGTGCCCGCAGGGCGCCGGCGGCATTATTGAGTGCTGCGTCCTTCGCTGCGGTTGGGGCAAGTGCCAGCCCTTTGGCTGCGGCGCGGGCGCGCGCGCCCATGTCGGCCATTAGGGAAGCGATTTGCCTCACGTCATCCATTGTTCACCCTTTCCATTTTGCGTTTAAGCAGGCCATTTTTGCTTTAAAGCAGGACCAGGTCGTCGCGGTGGACGAGCGCTGAGCGGCCAGCATAGCCCAGAATGGCTTCGGCTTCGCTCATTTTATGGCCCTGCAGCCGTTCGGTCTCATGGCTGCCATAGGAGATCAGCCCCTGACCGACCACATGGCCCTCCGCGTCGACGAAGGCGACAAGGTCACCGCGGTCGAACGCGCCGTCGGTACCGACCACGCCAGCAGGCAGCAGGCTCGCGCCGCGCTTGAGGGCCGAGACGGCGCCTTCGTCGATGCGCAGGAAGCCTTTGGGCGCCATCATGCCCCGGATCCAGCGTTTGCGCACGGTCAGCGCGTCGGTGCCCGCCTTGAATAGCGTGGCGCGCTCACCCGCGAACAGACGCTTCATCGGGTGGTTGGCGCCGCCGTTCATGATCACCATCGACGAGCCACCCGCAAGCGCGATCTTGGCCGCCATGATTTTGGTGATCATGCCGCCGGTGCCTGCGGTTGTCGCGTGGGTCGGACCGGCCATAGCCTCGATCTCCGGCGTGATGTCCTCCACGAGCGGAATAAGGTTGGCGTCTGCATTCTGGCGCGGGTCGCAGTCATAAAGGCCGTCAATGTCCGACAGCAAAATCAGCGCGTCGGCACCGGCCATCTGGGCCACGCGCGCGGCCAGACGGTCATTGTCGCCAAAGCGCAGTTCGCTTGTCGCCACCGTGTCGTTTTCATTGATGACCGGCACGATGCCGCGGTCGAGCAGGGCTTCGACCGTGTTGCGGGCGTTCAGGTAGCGCGGGCGGTCCTCAAGGTCGCTGATGGTCAGGAGAAGTTGAGCGATCACCATGTCATGGACATCGAAGAGCGACTGATACGCCTGCGCGAGCCGGATCTGACCAACTGCCGCTGCCGCCTGTGCTTCCTCAAGCCGGCTGGGGCGGTTTTCAAAACCCAGGGCGCCAAGGCCCATGGCGACAGCGCCGGAAGACACGAGTACGACCTGGGTGCCTGCCGCCATCAGGTCGGCGACATCCTCGGCCATGGCCGCGAGCCATTTTTTACGGAGCCGCCCTGTCTCCCCGTCCACCAGAAGTGCCGAGCCGATCTTGATGACAAGCCGGCGGGCGTTCTGAAGGGCCAGGAGGTCTTTGTGGGCGGACATGATTTAGCGCTCCGCCGCCCTAGCGCCCGAGGGGCGACCATTCGCCGCCAGTGGACGCGGTTTCATCTTCCTCGTCCTGGCTTTGCTTGGTTTCCTTGATGACGTCCCAAAGCGCGGAAAGAACCTCTTTCACGCCTTCGCCGGTGACACCCGAAAGCGTCATCACGGTGGTGGCGGCGACATCCTGAAGCGCCAGGCGTTTTTCTTCGAGCTCTTCCTCAGGCACGGAATCGCATTTGTTGAGGCCAATGATCGTGGGCTTTTCGGTAAGCCCGCCGCCATATTGCTCCAGCTCTTCCACGATGGTCTCGTAAGCCGCAACCACGTCTTCCTGCGTGGCATCAATAAGGTGCAGCAGCACGCCGCAGCGTTCGATATGACCCAGGAAGCGGGTACCGAGGCCAACGCCGTCAGCTGCGCCTTCGATAAGGCCGGGAATGTCTGCGAGCACGAACTCATTGTCGCCCACACCGACCACGCCCAGCTGCGGGGTGATGGTGGTGAAGGGATAGTCTGCGATCTTCGGCCGCGCGCGCGATACGGCGGCGAGGAAGGTGGACTTACCCGCGTTCGGCAGGCCAAGGAGCCCTGCGTCGGCAATCAGCTTCAGCCGGAAGACCAGGTTCATTTCCTCGCCAAGGCCGCCGGGCGTTGTCCGCCGGGGCGCCTGGTTGGTCGAGGATTTGAAGTGCGTGTTCCCAAGCCCGCCATGGCCACCCTTCGCGAGCACAACACGGTCCCCTACCTTGGCAAGGTCGGCGATCATGAATTCCTGGTCTTCATCGAAGATCTGCGTGCCTACCGGCACCTTGAGGACAAGGTCCTTGCCATTGGCGCCGGTCATGTTGCGGCCCATGCCGTGCTGCCCCTTCTGGGCTTTATAGATGCGCTTGTAGCGGTAATCGACGAGCGTGTTGAGGCCTGTGACTGCCTCGACAATCACGTCGCCGCCTTTGCCGCCGTCACCACCGTTGGGGCCGCCGAACTCGACATACTTCTCACGCCGGAAGGACACACATCCGTTCCCACCGTCGCCACTACGAATATAGATTTTTGTCTGGTCTACGAATTTCATGCGCGTCTTGTAACAGATCGCATTTGCGCGCGGAAGCCGCAGAATGCGTGATTTTCAAGGAAAATGGTCTCTTCGGGGGGCAGGTGTGGCAAGAAAGGCGCCCGCAAGTCATGCAGGCGCCTTTTTCAATGCTTTGATGTGTTCGGGGAGGTGTTCAGGTTTCAGGCGACTGCGCTGGCTGAAACAAGTGTCATATGGCTGGTTTCATCCCCTTGGGCGCGTTTGACCTCATCCAGGAAGGTGCGGACGACGCTCTGCAGTTCCTCGGTATGGTTCGCGACCGTTTCCGATGAGGCCTGAACCTGGCCTGCGGCCGCACGCGATTCCCCGGTGACATTCAGAACGGCAGACACGCGTCGTGAAACTTCCTGTGTCCCGGCATTGGCCTTCTGGGCGTTTTCGGAGATTTCACCGGTGGCGGCGCCTTGCTGTTCAACCGCGGCGGCGACCGAAGACGAGATATTGTTCATCTGGATGATGATCTCGCGGATGGTGCCGACGGCGCTTGCCGCATCGTCCGATACCGCCTGGATGGTGCGGATCTGGGCGTCGATGTCGCTTGTGGCGCGCGCGGTTTGGGTCGCCAGCTCCTTCACCTCGTGGGCGACGACGGCAAAGCCGCGCCCGGCCTCGCCCGCCCGTGCGGCCTCGATGGTGGCGTTGAGGGCCAGGAGGTTGGTCTGTTCGGCGATATCGTTGATGAGCTTCACCACCTGGCCGACCTTCTGGGAGTTTTCGGCGAGGGTCGTGACAATATCGGAGGCCTTGTCGGCTTCGTCGACCGCCCCCTGGGCGAAGTTGGCCGATTCCTGAACCTGACGGCTGATCTCACCGATGGAAGCGGACAGTTCCTCGGCGGCTGCGGCGACCGTATGGACATTGTCGTTGGTCTGTTCGGTGGCTGCGGCTGCGGCGCTGCTTTCCTCCTCGCTGCCCTCGGCCTGGTCGACCATGGACTTGGCCGTGGCGTCCATCTGATGGGCTGCGCTGGCGAGCGTGGTGAGCGCCTGGTTAACCTTATTGTCGAACGCCATGGTCAGATTTTCGATAAGCTGGGCGCGCTTTTCACGGGCACGGGCTTCGGCATCCATGCGGGCACGGTCCTGTGCTTCGCGTTCAGCTTCCTCCAGCCGGGTGGCTTCCTCACGGGCACGCTTGGCTTCCCGTTCTTCCCGGGCTTCCGCTTCCAGGCGCTGGCGTTCCATGCCGTTCTCTTTGAACGTGTTGACCGCGCGGGCCATGCGGCCGGTGGCGCTGCCATAATCGGTAAAGGGGACGGGGACGCTGAAGTCGCCTGCCGCGAGCTTTTGCATCACCTTCTCCAGCGTGCGGATCGGGTTCTCAAGGCTGCGGTAGATGAAGAAGCTCATGATGACCACAAGCACGATGCCGATGAGGGAGCCAACCAGGAACAGCCAGAACAGGGTCTTGGCATGGGCGGCTTTTTCCCGTGTCAGCGCGAGGATGGTGGCGTTGGAACGGTCCTCAACCTGTTTCATCAGCTCGATGCGCTTGGTGGCCTGGGCGAACCAGTAATCGGATTCGTAAGGGCTGTCGTATACGTCGCCCTGGTGCAGGACCACATACTGGCGCAGCTTTTTCACCATATCGACGGCTTCGCCTTTGACGGTCTTCTCATAGTCCGTCAGCATTTCGGGGCTGGCATAGGCCTTGAAATAGCCGATGTAGGTGTCCTGCTCGGCAATGAGCTGCATGAATTCGATATAAACGGGCGGAGCGAAACGTCCGGAAGCATAGGCCCCCGTGCCCGCCGTGCGTTCCTGGCCTGCGCGTTCCTTGGCTTCCAGAAGGCTCATATAAGCCATGATTTCGCGGGCGACCTGGGCATCGTCGCTCAAGCCAGCCATAGTTTTCACCACGCTGAGGAAGCCGGTGATCGTGTCCGTGTAATAGGCGGTCATGTCGGAGACGCCGATACGCATCTTGCCGGCGGTTTCGCGCATTTGGGCAAGGCCGTCCAGGCCGGCCATAGCTTTCTTGACGCGCGCGGTGAAATCCTTGCCGTAGGCGGAAAGGTCAAAAGCTTTGGTCGCGCCGGTGAAGGTTTTGATGCCTTCATCCGTGGCGGTGCGCGCTGCCAGCATTTTGGCCTTGAGGTCGTCTTCGCCGCCCGAGCCGATGAATTCGGCAGAGAGCGCACGTTCCGTTTGCAGGTCGTTGATGAGTTTGCTGACCTCGGGCGCGTAGGCAGCCAGCGTGTTGATTTTTTCAGCTTTCAGATAATCGCTCTGCGCCTGCCAGGCCATGGTGGAGGCAAGGAGCGCGGCGACGATCAGCGGGATACAGCCCAGCGTAAGAATACGGGCACCGATCCCGAAGCGGTTCAGTAGTTTTTCAATGGTGGTTGCGTTGGCGAGCATAGTGGTTTTGACCCTTAGTTAAACCCGGCTCCTAAAGGAATCGGGCAGGGCCAAACAGTCGCACGCTAATATTGCAAAAATTTAACACTAAAACAGGGCGTGAAAACAAAACTGTCATTAAGACTTAACAGGCCGTTAACTGTATTATTGAGTCTTTTATCAAGATATTGGTAGATAAAGAAAAAGACGAGCCAATGGCTCGCCTTTTCCTGAATTCGTTTTGTTGTCGGTGTGGTTGCCGACTTAGCCTTCGACGTGAACGAAGGACTTGCCGCCTTTGCCGCGGGTGAATTTCACCTGGCCTTCAACGAGCGCGAACAGGGTGTGATCCTTGCCCATGCCGACGTTGTCGCCCGGGTACCATTTGGTGCCGCGCTGACGTACGATGATGTTGCCGGCGATAACTGCTTCGCCGCCGAATTTCTTGACCCCGAGACGGCGACCTGCGGTATCGCGGCCGTTACGGGAACTACCACCAGCTTTTTTGTGAGCCATTTGGTTTCTCCTATTTCTTTAGGGCCGCTTATTCAGCCGCTGCTGTTTCGGTTTTCTTCTTCGCCGGCGCCTTTTTCTTGGCAGCTGCGGCGATGCCGGTCACACGGAGAACCGTGATTTCCTGGCGATGACCTTTTTTCCGGCGATAGTTCTGCCGGCGTTTTTTCTTGAAGATGATGATCTTCTTGTCTTTTTTCTGTTCCAGAACGGTGGCGGTAACAGAAGCACCGTCGATGAGCGGCTCGCCCACTTTCACGCCTTTTTCGTCGCCTACCATCAGAACTTCGTCGAGGGTAACGGTTGCACCGGCATCACCCGCCAGCTTCTCAACCTTGATAACGTCACCTTCGGCTACGCGGTACTGCTTACCGCCGGTCTTTACGACTGCGAACATGTCGATTCCTTTCTTTTGCACGCCGCAGCAAACCGGGTGGGGCTGATAACCCTTTGAAACTCCCACACTTTGGGCGGTTTCCGCTGACTTTTTTACGTAACGCAAAACGGCGGTAGGAAAGTGCTCCTTCCGCCAATGTGCGCGGAATATACGAATTTAGCCGCGAGAGTCAACGCTGGAATGGTGTTTTACGCCAATTCGCGTGGCCTGGCCTGGGTCAAATCGGCGTGAGGCAGGCAGGGCAGCCATGGAGCATGTCCCCCGTCTGGGGTATAGCGGACTTAACGGAGGAGAAAAAGCATGACGACAATCATCGGTCCCAAGATCATTGGCGCCGTGGTGCAGGCGGGAACCCCCCTGTATGACAAGAAGGCGACATTCGAGAAGCTGGCGGACCTGATCGCTGATGCCGCTCGCACCGGCGCGAGCCTGGTGGTGATGCCGGAGGCTTTCGTGGGCGGCTACCCGAAGGGGCTGGATTTCGGCGTGCGTCTTGGCTCCCGGTCCGACGAGGGGCGGGACGAATTCCGCCGCTATGCCGACCAGGCGATCACGGTGCCGGGGCCGGATGTGGACGCGATCAGCAAGATGGTCGCGCGTGCGAAACTCTATCTGGTCGTCGGCGTGGTTGAACGTGAGGGCGGCACGCTTTATTGCACCGCGCTTTATTTCGCGCCCGATGGCAGGCTTATAGCCAAGCATCGCAAGCTGATGCCAACCGCGCTTGAGCGGGTCGTGTGGGGGTTCGGCGACGGGTCGACCCTCGCGGCACCAAAGACGGAAATCGGTGTACTTGGCGGCGCCATCTGCTGGGAAAACTACATGCCGCAGCTCAGGCTCGCCATGTATGGCAAAGGCGTGGAATTCTACTGTGCGCCGACGGTGGATGACCGCGATGTCTGGCTGCCGACCATGCAGACCATCGCGCTTGAAGGCCGCTGTTTTGTGCTGAGCGCCTGCCAATATATGGAGCGGGGCTATGGCCCGGCGGATTATCACCCCATGCAGGGGGAGGCCGCGGATACGGTTCTGATCCGGGGTGGCAGCTGTATCGTCTCACCGCTCGGCAAGGTGCTGGCGGATCCTGTTTTCGGCTGCGAAACCATCCTGACGGCGGAACTCGACAAGGAAGATATCGTCCGCGGCAAGTATGACCTCGATGTGGTTGGTCATTATGCCCGGCCCGACATTTTCACCCTGACGGTCGATGAACGGCCGCAATCGGCGGTGATGCCGCCCGAAGTCGCCTGATACGGCCCCATAAAAAAGGGCGGCCCTGATCGGCCACCCGTTTCATACATTGGTTAAAGCTGCGTTTAGGCGCAGAGCTTTTTCTTGGCGTCGAAATATTCGTCCGCCAGGCGGTCGACGAGCCCGGCCGCGGGTAGCACGTCTGTGACCGCACCGATGCCCTGGCCGCAGCCCCAGATGTCTTTCCAGGCTTTCTTGTCCTGGTTGCCGCCCGAGCCGAAATTCATTTTCGACGGGTCGCTTTCCGGCAGGTTTTTTGGGTCGAGGCCCGCGGCTTCGATCGACGGCGCCAGATAGTTGCCGTGGATGCCGGTGAACAGGTTCGAATAGACGATATCGTCCGCATGGCCGTCGACGATGGCCTGCTTGTAGCGGGCGTCGGCGTTGGCTTCTTCGGTGGCGATGAAGGCGGAGCCGATATAGGCGAAGTCCGCGCCCATGGCCTGGGCGGCGAGCACCGAGCGGCCGTTGGCGATGGAGCCGGAGAGCGCGAGCGGGCCATCAAACCATTCGCGGATTTCCTGGATAAGCGCGAAGGGCGACAACGTGCCGGCGTGGCCGCCAGCCCCGGCTGCGACGGCGATCAGGCCGTCAGCGCCCTTTTCGATCGCTTTCTTGGCGAAACGGTTGTTGATGATGTCATGCATCACCACACCGCCGTAGCTATGCGCGGCGGCGTTCACTTCCGGCACGGCCCCCAAGGAGGTGATCATCACCGGCACCTTGTATTTCACGCACAGTTCCACATCCTGCATCAGGCGCGCGTTCGACTTGTGCACGATCTGGTTCACGGCGAACGGCGCTGCGGGCTTATCCGGGTTTTTCTGGTTATAGGCGTCCAGTTCCTCGGTGATGCGCTTGAGCCATTCCTCAAGAACCTCAATCGGGCGGGCATTCAAAGCCGGGAACGACCCGACGACCCCGGCTTTACACTGGGCGATCACCAGGTCCGGGTTCGAGATGATGAAAAGCGGCGACCCGATCACCGGGATACGCAGATGCTCAAAAACTTTCGGCAGCGCCATGAATGTTGCCTCTTCCTGCTGGATTGACCTTTTTGCCTGCCTTCCCCTCCCTTCGGGCGAAGACCAAGCCTTTCCATGCAACATAGCGTGCGAAACGCCTTCGTCCAGAAATTTGGACTGATGGGTCCAGTATCTGGCGATGCGAGGGGGTCAAGGTCTCTTTCCTGATTGCACTTCTCCCCTTATGCTACCCCTAAGCGGGGAGGAGCCAAATGCAGGAAAATGCGGTGAAAAGCAGTCTGATGGCGCGGCTAAGCGCGCGGCTGTTTGCGCCGGTGGATGGCGCTTCGCTCGCCGCCTTCCGCATCCTGTTCGGGCTTATCCTGATGGTGGAGGTCGGCCGCTATGTCGGCCATCACTGGATCGAGACCAAATATATCGAGCCGCAGTTTTTCTTCTCCTACCTCGGGTTTGGCTGGGTGAAACCCTTCGGCGCGCAGGGCATGTTCTGGGTGTTCCGGCTTCTGGGTATCTTCGCCTTCCTGATGCTGGTCGGGCTTTATTACCGGCTGGCGGCCTGGGGTGTGTTCGTCACCTTCAGCTATATCTTCCTCCTCGATAAAGCCCAGTATCTCAACCATTTCTATTTCACCATCCTGCTCGCCTTCGTGCTCGCGGTCTCACCGGCCAATCAGGTTTGGTCGCTGGACCGGCTCCTCGGCCGGGTGAAGCGCCGCGATCATATCCCGGCCTGGGCGCTTTATACCGCGCGGGCGCAGATGGAGATCATGCTCATCTGGGCGGGGCTCGTGAAGCTGAATGCCGATTGGCTGGCGGGTAAGCCGCTGGGGGACTGGCTCACGGGTGTCGCCTGGCGCTTCCCGCATGAGATTGCGGAGCTACTGAAAAGCCCGGAGATCGCCGTCACAGCCGCCTGGGGCGTGGTGGCGCTCCATCTCATCGGGGCGCCGCTCCTGCTGGTCAGGCGCACCCGGCTTTATGTGTTCGCGGTCTATGCCACCTTCCATATGCTGAACCATCTGTTCTGGCAGATCGGCATCTTTCCCTGGATGACCATCGCGGGCACGCTGCTGTTCTTCGGCGCGGACTGGCCGCGGCAGGTGGCGGCGCGGCTCAAGCTTCGGGGCTTCGGGCGCACGGGCGCGGACGTCCCCAGCTTCACCCCGAAGCGAAGGGTGACAGCCTTCGTGCTCTTCTGGGTCATCAGCCAGGCGCTGTTGCCGATCAGGCCTTACCTGTACCCGGGCAACCCGGCCTGGAACGAGCAGGGCCATCGTTTCGCGTGGCGCATGAAGCTCCGGGATAAGGAAGGCCGCATCCGGTTCACGGTGCGGGACCCGGCGACGGGTACACGCTATCCCATCACGCTCAGCGATTACCTGACCCGGCGCCAGGCCGTGACCATGAGCACGCGGCCGAGCATGATGCTGCAGTTCGCCCACTATCTGGCGCGCCGCTTCCGGGAAGATCACGGCATTCAGCACCCGCAGGTGTTCGCGGAAAGCTATGTGTCCCTGAACGGCAGGCCTTACCACCGCTATGTAGACCCGGCGCTGGACCTCGCCGCTGAGCCGCGGACGTTCCTGTCGCCGGATGAATGGATATTGCCGCTGCCTGAAGGTGCGCGCGGCGCCCCGGATGAGGGCGAGGGCGACACGCCGGACAGAAACACGGATCATGACGGAGCAGACGATGACGAAGGCTGAGGATGCTGCCCCGCTGATGCTCTATGACGGCGTCTGCAACCTGTGTAACGGCATGGTGCGCTTTATCCTGAAACGGGACCGGCGCGCGCTGTTCCGTTTCGCGTCCGTACAGTCGGACTATGCGGCGCAAGCTCTTATGCGCTTCGGCAAGGTGTGGGAGGGCGATACCTTTTATCTCATCCTGGATGGCAGGCTCTATGACCGCTCGTCCGCCGCGCTTCGTATCCTGGCGCGGCTCTCCTTTCCGTGGCCCATGATGGCGGTATTCCTGATTGTGCCGAAACCGCTGAGGGACTGGGTTTACGGCCTTGTTGCAAAGAACCGTTATCGGCTTTTCGGCCGCACGGAGACGTGCCAGATGCCGGATAAATCAGTGCGGGACAGATTTCTCGATCTTAAAGCTTGAAAGCGGCAAACTGTTGGGCTAGGTTGCGCGCCGCCGCTACCCCCTGAGGCACACAGCTAAACGGGGATCAGCCTTTCGTGCGGAGAGTTGCCGGAGCGGTCGAACGGGGCGGTCTCGAAAACCGTTGTGCGCGCAAGCGTACCGAGGGTTCGAATCCCTCACTCTCCGCCATTTCCCTTCCTATGAACTACACAGTAAGCTCGCGCGGACCGCGGGCTTGCGGTATTGGCCGTTTGCCAAGCTTCGGGGTCACGGCATTGGTGTCAGCCTGAAGGACAATATTATCCTACTATGGATTTAGACGGCACAACCTGGTGCTACCATGATATAAGGGTGGGGAAGTTCGTTCTAATATTGTGATCAGTTCGTTCTAATCTATAGATTAGACCAATATGTCGGCTAATGCCTATCATAGCTTAGGGACATATATATACAGGAACTGAGAAGATGCTCGAGACGACCCCGATTGCCAACCGGGCCCGGTCACTGGTTCGTGCCGCCCGACCTCCCCTTCTTGCCGTGCTCTTTCTTGGCGCGGCCGCCGCAACCTTCCTGGCGACAGGATCGTTCACTGCCGCCCGTGCTGATTCTGCACCTGAGGCGACGGCATGGAACCCGCCGGACATCGATAGCCTGCCGGATAATGAATGGGGCCGGACGGTGCGCTATGGCCGCGATCTGATCGAACACACCGCCAGCTTGATCGGCCCGGAAGTCAAGGACCCGTCTCACCGCTTCTCCGGCAATAACCTGAATTGCCAGAACTGCCACCTGCAGGCAGGGACCCAGAAATTCGGCAACCCCTATGTCGGTGTTTATGCTGACTTCCCCAGCTACCGGAAACGCTCCGGCAGCGTCGGCACCATGGAGGACCGGGTCCAGGGCTGCATGCAGCGCAGCATGAACGGCAAGCCGCTTCCGGCGAAAAGCCGGGAGCTGGTCTCGATCGTCTCCTATTTGAAATTCCTGTCGACCGGCCAAGCGATCGGTGCCCCCCGTGTCGGGAAGGGCTCTGGAAAGATGCCTGAGCTCACCCGCGCCGCAGACCCGGTTAAGGGCCATGAAGTATATAACAACATCTGTGCCGCCTGCCATGGTGCTGACGGTCAGGGCCAGCGGGTTGGCGAGGTCGGTGACGGCCAGGGCTATCAGTTCCCGCCGCTCTGGGGTCCGGATAGCTATAACGACGGCGCCGGTATGAACCGGTTGATCACCGCTGCGAACTTCATCCATTCGAACATGCCGTTCGGCACCACGTATGATGAGCCCGCCCTGTCGGTGGAGGATGCCTGGGACGTTGCAGCTTACATCGACTCCCAGCCGCGGCCGCACAAGGCTCATATTGAGCGCGACTTCCCGAACAGGCTGGAGAAGAAGATCGACTCTGCCTTCGGCCCCTATGCCGACCATTTTAGTGAGAAGCAGCACAAATACGGGCCGTACGCTCCTATTCGGGCGGAAATCAAGAAGCTGAAGCAACAAGCAAAGAAGTAAGGCGCACGCTGCCAATACCATTCGGAAATTGAAAAACTGCAACAGAGGGAAAAGGGAAAATGACAATGAATACTGATAGAAGGACTGCTTTGCAGACATTGGGTCTTGCACTCGCGGTGGGGGCCGCTGGTGCGTCTGGGATTGCCTCGAAAGCGGCGAAAGCCGGGGATACCCTGCCGGCTGGCGCCAAGACGCTTGCCGACTTCACAAAACGGCTCGCGGCCGCCCCCCGTCGCCGTGATTTCAAAACGGTGCCGATGATCCTCGATCATCCCGACCAGTGGGATGATGCGGCGCTCAAGGAAGTTCTGGCTTATAAGTCGGTCTCCAAACAGTGCTGGGACAACACCGACATCCACGGCTCCTGGCTCAACGTGATGCGCAACTCGCTGAACGCCCAGGTCTATTCGTTTGGCCATGCCGACTTCCTGATCGTCTCGGCAACCCACGGTTCCGCCAACTATGCGCTCTATGATCAGATGATCTGGGACAAATACAGCCTGGCGAAAATGGTCGGTGGCAAGCCCGCCAAGAACGAGCTGATCCTCGATAAGAAGGGCGCGTCGGCCAATCCTGCCGACTATCAGAACCCGGCTGGTGTCTATTCGCCGGAAAACATCTCGATCCCGGCGCTGATGCGTCGCGGTGCCGTGTTCATGTCGTGCCACAACGCGGTTTGGGAACAGGCCCGGAAGCTGCATGCGAAGGGCTTTAACCCTGACAAGCTCTCGGTTGATGAAATCGCGGCCGACCTGACCAACCACCTGATCAAGGACGTTGTTCTGATCCCGGGTGCTGTTGCGACCCTGGTCGAGCTGGAGAATGCGGGGTTCCGTTATGCTCGTTAAGCTGACACAGCGTCGCCGCTTCCGTTCGGCGATGATGATCGCGGCCCTTGGCGCCGCCGCCCTCACCGGCGGTGCTGCCTCGGCGGCCGGCACCAACCTGCCCGGTGATGAAATCTATCCGCCCTGGCAGAATGGCGCGAACAATGATGCCGTCCATCGCGGTGTTGAGTTCACCATCCCTAAAATCGACGTGCTCGCGGACTTCCATGGTGACCTGACCGATCCGAAGCTCGTGCTGTTCGTCGGCGGGAACTATTTCTTCGCCATGGCGTGGCTCGTCAAGGAGTTCGAGGTCGAGCATCCTGAGTATAAAGGCCGCATCTACTGGGAGACCATCCCGCCGGGGCTGCTTGCTGAGCAGATCCGCCAGGGTGGCAAGGTCACCAGCGGCAACATGACCTGGACGATCAAGCCGGACGTGTTCCTGGCCGGTCTTGCTGGTGTCAACCGGGTGCTCAAGGAAGGGCTCGTCGTTGCCCCTGTGGTGCCTTATGTCACCAATAACCTGACGATCATGGTGCCGAAGGGTAACCCGGGCCATATCACCAGCCTCGCCGATCTGGCGAAGCCGGAGCTGCGGATCGCCATGCCGAACCCGAAGTTCGAAGGCATCGGTCGGCAGATCCAGAAGTCGCTCAAGAAGGCCGGTGGCGAAGCGCTCAATACCGCCGTCTATGAGACCAAGGTTGCGTCTGGGGCGACGACCATGACCCATGTCCACCACCGGCAGACGCCGCTTTTCCTCCTTGAAGGGCGTGTCCAGGGCGGTGTGACGTGGCAATCGGAAGCCAAGTTCCAGGAATCGATCGGTCACCCGATCAGCCATGTCGACATTCCGGCAAAGGACAACACCACGGCCATCTACGCCGGGGCAATCGTCAAGGGTGCCGCGCACCCGGAAGCAGGCAAGGCCTGGCTCGATTTCATCCGCTCGCCCAAAGGGCTTGAGATCTTCGAGCGCTACGGCTTCAAGCCTTACAAGAAGTCCTGACAGGACTGAGCGGCCCTCCCTACGGCAGCCCGTTGCTCATGGGCCCGCCCGTAAGCCGCTCAGAATAAGACAGCTCCCAAGACATCGCGCCTTGGGAGCTGTTTTTTTAAGAAGAAAGCGCGGACCGTGGGGTCCGCGCTTTTGTTTTTAGTTCTTGGCTTTGATGAAGCCGCGGTCCTCGAGCATCGGGCCGACGTCCGGCTCTTTGCCGTAGAAGGCCTTGAACATGGTGTCATAGTCTTCGGTATGACCGCGCGACAGGATCATGTCGCGGAAGCGCTGGCCGTTCGCACGGGTCAGGCCGCCATGTTCCTTCATCCAGGCATAGGCGTCATTTTCCAGCATCTGGGTCCAGAGGTAGGCGTAATAGCCTGCCGAATAGCCGTTGGCCCAGATATGCAGGAAATAGCTGGAGCGGTAGCGCGGCGGCACGTCTTTGGTGTCGAGTCCCATAGACGCCAGCGTCTTGGCTTCGAACGTGTCTACGTCCTGCTTCGGTGCGCTTGCGGGCAGCGAATGCCAGGCGAGGTCAAGCTTCGCGGCGGCAACCAGTTCACCCAGCGCATAACCCTGGTTGAACTTGGAGGCTTTCTTGATCTTCTCAACCAGCGCGGCCGGGATTTTCTCCCCGGTTTTATAGTTGATGGCATAGTTCGCCAGCACCTTGTCATCTAGCGCCCAGTGTTCGTTGAACTGGGACGGGAATTCGACAAAGTCACGCGCCGTGTTGGTGCCCGAAAGGGTCGGGTACATCTGGTCCGCGAACAGGCCATGCAGGGCGTGGCCGAATTCATGGAACATGGTGGTCACGTCATCGAAGCTGATGAGCGCGGGCTGGCCCGCCGCAGGCTTGGTGAAGTTGGCGACGTTATAGATCACCGGCTTGGTGCCAAGAAGTTTCGACTGGCCGACAAAGTTGGACATCCAGGCGCCGCCGGATTTGTTGTCGCGCTTGTAATAGTCGAAATACATCAGGCCGAGCTTGGAGCCGTCCTTGTCGAACACTTCATAGACCATCACGTCCGGCTGGTAGACCGGGATGTCCGTGCGTTTCTTGAAAGTCAGGCCATACAGCTGGTTGGCGGCATAGAAGACACCTTTTTCCAGCACGGTGTGCAGCTCGAAATACGGTTTGATCTGGGATTCATCCAGGTCGTATTTCGCCTTGCGGATCTTCTCGGAGTAATAGTTCCAGTCATACGGCTTCATCTTGAAGTTCTTGCCGCTGGCGGTGATTTCCTTCTGGATCTCGGCGGCTTCGCGCTTCTCTGCCTTGGTGGTCGGGCCGACAAGCTTGGCGATGAAGTCTTCCGCGACCTTCGGCGTTTTCACCATCTGGTCTTCGAGCTTGTAGGCAGCCCAGTTCGGGAAGCCGAGCAGCTGTGCCTTCTGGGCGCGGATGTGGGCGATTTGCTCGATGGTGTCGCGGGTGTCGTTGGCGTCACCGAGCTCGGCGCGGCTCCAGCTCTTCTTGAACAGCGCCTCGCGGGTCTCGCGGTCGGAAAGCGATTGCAGGGCCGGCTGCTGGGTGGTGTTCTGCAAGGGCAGAATCCATTTGCCGTCCAGCCCACGCGCTTTCGCGTCGGCGGCTGCGGCAGCGATGGTGCCCTTGTCGAGACCGGCGAGCGCCTTCTCATTATCCACGACCAGCGCACCGTCTTTCGCGGCGGCGATCAGCTTCTGGCTGAAGCTGGTCTCAAGCTTGGAAAGCTTGGTGTTCATCTCGCGCAGCTTGGCTTTGTCCGACGGGGACAGAAGCGCACCGGCGCGGACGAACTGCTGGTAATAGATCTTCAGCAGCATGGCCTGCTCGGAATCGAGGCCCAGCTTGGCGCGCTCGTTATAAAGCGTCTGCACGCGCTTGAAGAGCTTGTCGTTCAGGAAGATGGCATCCTGGTGCTGCGACAGCTTCGGCGAGACAGCCGCCTGAACCTTGTCGAGCGTATCGTCGGTGTTGGCCTGCACGACGCCAAAGAAGGCTTCGGAGACCCGGTCCAGCATCCGGCCGGACTTTTCCATCGCGACGATGGTGTTGTCGAAGGTCGGCGCAGCCGGGTTGTTGGCGATTTTGTCGATCTCGGCGATATGCAGCTTCATGCCTTCGATGAAAGCGGGCTGGTAATCGCTGTCCTTGATCATGTTGAAGGGCGGTGCCTGGTACGGTAGGGTGCTTTCCTTCGCGAACGGATTGTCCGCCATTGCCTGAGTTGCCGCGTGGGCGACGCTGGCGGTTCCCATTGCACAAGTTACAAATGCAACAGTTCCGAGCCACTTGATGCGCCTCATTCTATTCTCCCCATATTATTGGTGTTGTGTAACCGATCGTGCCCGGGGGGCTGCTTTTGGGATGCAGGGCGGGCAGATGGTAGTGCGCGGCAGCACGCTACCACCCGGTTGGCGCAGTCTTCAAGGACAAATCGGTGAACCGTTCGTCGCAGAAAAGCGGCCCGGGAGGATGGTTTAAACTTTAGTGTGGGGCGTTGGTGCGAGGGCCATTCCGCTTTGCGAAAAGGAGAGGCAACCTTATACTGCAGACGCGGTTTTCAGTGGGGTTCTGAGAGTTGTTCTGGCAAGCAGAAGGAAAAACACATGAAGATGACCCCGTTACTGTCAGGTTGCATCCTCTGGCTGGGGCTGATGCCAGCCGCCTCAGCGGCGCCGTCCGATGAAACGGTGGCGCAGGACAGGGCACGGGCACTGGATGCCATCCAGGTTTTTCAGAAATCGCTCAAGTCAGAACTGATGAAGGCGATGGCGAAAGGTGGGCCTGCGGCTGCGGTAACCGTCTGCAATGAAAAGGCGCCGGGGATTGCGGAGGCATTAGCCCATGAGAAGGGGCTCCGGATCGGGCGGACCAGCCTGAAGCTCAGGAACCCCAACAATGCGCCCGACATGTGGGAAAAATCCGTCCTTGAGGATTTTGAGCACAAGCGGGCGAACGGCGACCCTATCGCGATGCTTGAGGCTGCGCTTGTGAAGGGACAGACCTATCGCTTCATGAAGGCGATCCCCACGCAGGGGCTGTGTACGGTCTGCCACGGCGCGGCCGTGAACCCCAAGCTCTATAAAACCATCAAGGCGCTCTATCCTGAGGACAAAGCGGTCGGCTTCAGGGCGGGCGACATTCGCGGCGCCTTCACCGTTACGATTCCGCTTGAAGAAAAGCCAGCTCAGGACTGACGCAGGCCGCTCAGGCTTCAGCGCGGCGTCCTATTTTTGATTTATATGGCGGCGTGCAGGGAAGCGGGGTTCTGGCAAGCCCCGAACGCCAACGTCATAGACAAAGACGCTGCCAGCCAGCGGTTCGCCTTTAAGTACATCATCCGAAAGCCCCTGTTTTGCGGAGGTCACGAACAGGAGGTTCAGGCCGGGCCCTCCTAACGTCGTACAGCTTGGCTGGCTGACGGGGAGGGTGATCATGCGGTCCAGGCTACCGTCAGGCAGGTAACGCCGCACGGTGTGGGATGCCCAGGTCGCACTCCAAAGCCCGCCTTCAGCGTCCATGCAGGCGCCGTCCGGGTAGGCGTCCCCTGTCAGGGACGCGAAGACACGCCGGTTGCTTGTCGTGCCTGAAGCGACATCATAGTCGTAGGCGTAAATCTTCTGCCGGGGGCTGTCGGCGAAATACAGGGTGGCGCCGTCCGGGCTCCAGCTCAGGCCGTTGGAGATGACAACGCCGTCTTCGACCTTGTCGGTGGTGCCGTCGGCCGAAAGCCGGTACAGCGCCCCCTTGAGGCCCTGGCCCGCGGTTTCGACCATGGTGCCGGACCAGAAGCGGCCCTGCGGGTCGACCCGGCCGTCATTGAAGCGCACACCGGGGGTGTGTTCTGCGGGCCGGCCAAACCACAGGACCTCGCCACTTTCGGGCCAGTAGAGCGCGAAGCCGGTCTCAAACGCCGTCACAAGGCAGCCGGGCACATCCGTGAGTCCGAAGGAACCAACCCGCTCCGGCGTGTCAAAGGTCCGGATGCCCTGGCTTTCCCAGTCCATGCGGTAGAGCTTCTTCTCTTCGATATCGGTCCACCACAGGGCGCCGGTCCCGTCGTCCCAGGTGATGCCTTCACCGAGCCTATTGTCGGCTTTGATGATCGAAATCGGCTCCATGCGTCCCCTCCTTACCACCAGGTAGCATATAGCGCCATGAGGATGACTGTCACGGCGAGCGCGCATAGATTAAAGCCGCGCGTGGAAAAGTCGATATCCGAGACGCGGGGCGTATCTATTGCTGTTGTTGCCGGACGAAAATGGCTGCGAGCCCGGCGGCAAAAAAGAAATGAAGCCCCGCTGGCAGCTTTGCCCATCAAAGGCAGCCGGCGGGGCTTTCATCTTCCCGGGAGGGAATGGCGGGATTAGTCAGTCGCCCTCAGGGCTTCACGGACGATATCGACAATCTGGTCGATATGGCCTTCGTTCATGGTCAGGATCGGCGCGATCGCCAGCGTGTCGCCGTTGTTGCGGATCACCGCGCCCATGTCATAGGCCTTCTGGACCACGGCGGCCGCGCGCGCGCCGGGCACGCCGTCCTTGGTGGTGACCGTGAGGCCACAGGCGAGGCCGAGGTTGCGGATGTCCGTCACATGCGGTTCGCCCTTCAGGCTGTGGACCGCGTCCTCGAAGTAAGGCGCGAGCGCCGCCACGTGGGCATAGACGCCTTCGTCCTTGATGATCTGCTGCGTGGCGAGGCCCGCGGCGACCGCCAGCGGGTGCGCGCTGTAGGTATAGCCGTGGAAGAATTCCACGCCCGCCTTCGTGCCTTCGATGAAGGTGTCGTAGATCTTTTTCTGTGCGATCACGGCGCCCATCGGTACGGCGGCGTTGTTGATCGCCTTCGCGGTGGTGATGATATCGGGCTCGATGCCGAAATAGGTGGCCGCGTTCGGGGCCCCCAGGCGGCCGAAGCCGGTGATAACCTCATCGAAGATCATCAGGATGCCGTGTTTGGCGGTGACTTCACGCACCATCTCCACATAGCCCTTCGGCGGGATGAACGCACCGGCCGAGCCCGCGAACGGTTCGATGATGACCGCCGCGATGGTGGAGGCGTCATGCAGCGCGATGATGCCTTCCAGTTCCTTGCGGTAGCGTTCCACATCCATGTCGGTCAGGCCACGGCTGTAGGCGTGGGTTTCCGGGTCATAGGGCAGGGACATATGGTCCACGCCCGGCAGCAGGCTGCCGAAGAATTTGCGGTTGTTGACCATGCCGCCCACCGAGATGCCGCCGAAGCCGACGCCGTGATAGCCCTGCACCCGGCCGATCAGGCGCGTGCGGGTGCCTTCGCCGCGGACGCGGTGGTAAGCGATCGCCATCTTGAGCGCGGTATCGACCGATTCCGAGCCCGAGTTGGTGAAGAAGACATGATTAAGCTCACCCGGGAACTGGTCGGCGACCACATTGGCCAGCTCGAACGACTTCGGGTGGCCGAAGTTGAAGGACGGCGCGTAATCGAGTGTCGCGGCCTGCATCTGGATCGCTTCCACGATCTTCGGGTGGCTGTGGCCCAGGTTCGAACACCAGAGGCCGGAGAAGCCGTCCAACACGGCGCGGCCGTCGGTGGTGTAGAAATGGTAGCCTTCAGCGCGCTCGAACAGGCGCGGGGCCTGTTTGAATGCCCGGTTGGGCGTGAAAGGCATCCAGAAGGCTGCCAGGTCGTCGTTGCGTTTGTTCGTTTCCGACATTGAACACCTCAAGTGCGTCGTTAATAGGTTGGCTTCATGCTTAAATCGCCTTCCATTGGGCGATCAAGGCGTTTTATCGCATGGCTTTTCGCGTTGAAAAATGGCGGAATGCCACATAGATTGTTTAAAATATTAAACGGAAAGAACAGGTGCCCCATGGAAGACCTCGGAGAACGGTTGCGACTCACCCGTGAGAAGTTCGGCATTTCGCAGCGCGAGCTTGCTCGCAAGGTCGGGGTTTCGAACGGCACCATCTCGCAGATCGAGGGCGGGCACAGCGACCCGTCCTTTTCGCTCACGCTCAAAATCCTCGAAGGCCTCGGCGTCACCGTGACCGAGTTTTTCGAGGAGCGGGAGAACCGCACCCAGAAGGTCTTCTACCGCGCCGAGGACTTCGTCAATGTTGGCACCGGCAAGATCGAATATATGCAGCTGGGCGCCAGCACCAACGGCCGCCAGCTTCAGTTCCTCAGGGAGATTTACCCCGCGGGTGCCACGACCGGGCCGAAGGCGCTGGTCCATGAAGGCGAGGAAGCCGGGATCGTCCTCCGTGGGCGGCTGGAGGTACAGGTCGGCGATCAGATCCGCACGCTCGGCCCCGGCGAAGCCTATCACTTCCCCAGCACGACCCCGCACCGGTTCAAGAACCCGGGACCGGAGGAATGTGAGCTGGTCACCGCCTGCACGCCGCCTTTCTGACGGTGTGGCTGCAACTGTCTCCTGAAATGCTGGCACCAGAGTGCACGAGCGCGCTTTTGAGCCGCCGCCCGAGCGCTCTTTCTCGCATTGCGGATATCGATTGACCGTTTCTCAACTTGAGATTAGCGTTTTTCCATCTCAAAGGGGGAGAACTACAACAATGACAAAACTGGCAAAACTGCATCTGCGGTTGGGTGGCATCTATGCCCTGTTTGGTATGGCGCTCGGGATCCACATGGCGGCAAAGGCGGACTATACGCTGGCGCCTGTCCACGCTCACGTGAACCTTCTCGGCTGGGTATCGGTGATGATTTACGGCCTGGTTTATACGGTCTTCAAGGACCGGCCGGTGACCATGCTGATGAAGCTGCACGCGGTCCTGGCGCATGTCGGGCTCTGGATCATCACGGTGGGGCTTTTCATCTTCCTGCAGGGCAGTGGTAGCGACGTACCCGCCATTATCGGCTCGCTTCTGACCATCCTGTCGATGGCGGTGTTTGTGGTGATCCTGTTCGGGCTCACTGCTGAGCCGAAAGAGGCCTGATACCTATCAGGAAATAACAGTCGGCGCGTCCCGTCCGGTGCGCGCCGATATCTCCGCAACCTCATCGGCGATGGTGATGATGGTGGCAAGCGCGTCTTGCGTATCCATGCCCATATCGCCGCCTTTGGGCTCATAGCGTTCCAGATAGACCCGGAGCGTGGCGCCCACGGTGCCGGTGCCCGAAAGCCGGATCACGAAGCGCGAGCCGCTTTCAAACGCCACCCGCAGGCCCTGCCCAGTGCTGACCGACCCGTCAACCGGGTCGGTATAAGCAAAGTCATCGGCGCTGGCGACTGTTTCGCCATGGAAGGTTTGACCCACGAGCGAGGACAGCTTGCCCCTCAGGGCGTCCATCAACGCGTTCGCAGGGGCCACCTCCAGCGCTTCATAGTCATGACGGGAATAATAGTTGCGGCCATATGTGTGCCAGTGCTCGGCCATGATTTCGGGGATGGATTGCTTGCGTTCGGCGATGATGTTGAGCCACAGGAGCACCGCCCACAGCCCGTCCTTCTCGCGCACGTGGTTTGAGCCCGTGCCCGCGCTTTCCTCGCCGCAGAGGGTCGCCATATCCGCGTCGAGGAGGTTGCCGAAAAACTTCCAGCCGGTCGGGGTCTCGAACGAGGGGATGCCGAGCGCTTCCGCGACCCGGTCGGCGGCGCGGCTGGTTGGCATCGACCGGGCAATGCCTTTGAGGCCATCCTTATAGCCGGGGGCCAGATGGGCGTTGGCGGCGAGTGCTGCCAAGCTGTCTGACGGCGCGACATAAAGCCCGCGCCCGAGGATGATGTTGCGGTCGCCGTCGCCGTCCGAGGCTGCGCCCATGTCCGGGGCATCTTCGCCATACATCAGGTCGAACAGGGCCTTGGCGTGCACCGGGTTCGGGTCCGGGTGGTGGCCGCCGAAATCCTCCAGCGGGTCGCCGTTGACCACCGTGCCGGGTGCGGCACCCAGCGCGCCTTCAAGGATCGCCTTGGCATAAGGCCCGGTGGCCGCGCTCATGGCGTCGAAGCGGAGCGTGAATCCGGACTGGAACAGCGCCCGGATTTTGCCAAAGTCGAACAGGCTTTCCATCAGCACCTGATAGTCGGCAACCGGGTCGATGATATCGACCGACATGTCGCCCACCATCTGGCCGCCCAACCTATCAAGGTCAATGTCCGGCCAGTCCAGGATGCTGTAGTCGCTGATTTTTTTGCTTTCTTCGAAAATGGCGCTGGTGATGCGTTCGGGCGCCGGGCCGCCGTTTCCGATATTATATTTGATGCCGAAATCCTCGTCCGGCCCTGCCGGGTTATGGCTCGCCGAAAGGATAATCCCGCCCGAGGTTTCATATTTACGGATCACCGCCGACGCCGCAGGGGTGGACAGAAGCCCGTTCCGGCCGACAAGCACGCGGCTGACGCCATTCGCGGCCGCCATCTTGAGGATGGTCTGGACCGCTTGCGGGTTATAGAAACGGCCGTCGCCGCCCAGCACCAGCGTCTTGCCGTGGCCGCCGCCGATGGCCGTGAAGATCGACTGAACAAAATTCTCCAGATAATGCTGGCCCTGGAACACCTTCACCTTCTTCCTGAGGCCCGAGGTGCCGGGCTTCTGGTCGGTGAATGGGGTGGTCTTGACCGTTTGAACACTCATTATCTGTCTCCGTTCGGGCGCCTCAGCGGGGCGGGCGTTCCCTGTTTATGGCATCGATAAGCGGGGTGCGAGCAGAGCCCGCAAAAATATCGTCGACTGTAACCGGCAGCTTGCGCCGCCAGTTCGGCTGTTCGTCCGTGGTGCCGGGCACGTTGGGCTGGCCCACGAGGTCCAGAATGTCCTCCAACTGCACCGCGACAAGGCGGGAGGCCGTGCGCGCGAGGAAGGCATGGAGCGCGGTCGCGAGCGGCTCGCTCATCTCCTCCGGCGAATGATCCGGATTGAGCCCATCCGGCAGCAGGCCTTCGTCCTTCAGGAGCATGAGCAGATCATGCCGGTCGCGCGCGCGGGCGGCTTTGTCATGGGCCAGCTTTTCGGGGTCGGCACCGATCCCCAGCGCTTCCCGCCATTTGAAATCCTCACCCTGCCAGAAGCCGCGCACGGTTGGCAGGTCATGGTTGGTGAGCGACGCCAGTGACGCCGCGTCATACTCCTGCGCGCGTTTGAGCGGCCCATCCTGACGGCGTTCGAAAAAGGCGATGCGGCAGCCCATCAGGCCGCTTGCCTTAAGGGTATCGCGGAAGCCTTCAGGCACGGTGCCGAGGTCTTCGCCGATCACCAGCGCGCCGGTCCGGTGCGATTCCAGCGCGATCACGCCGAGAAGGTCGTCTTTCGGGAAGCGGACATAGCCGCCGGGGATACCCGCCGCTGCGGGGCACAGGAAGCTCCGGTTGATGCCGAGGATATGGTCGACCCGCACCATGCCGCCCACACTCATCGACGCCCGCAGCATTTCGGCGAACGGCGCGTAGGCGGTCCGCTTGAGCGCATCCGGGTTGAAGGGTGCGAGGTTCCAGTTCTGGCCGTCCGGGTTGGCGGTGTCCCCAGGCGCACCAAGGCCGACACCGCGGATCACCGCATCCGGCTCGGCCCAGGTTTCGCTACCGCCGGGCACTGTCCCGACCGCGAGGTCGAGATAGAGCCCGATCGCCATGCCCGCGGCTTTCGCCCGGGCCTGTGCCGCGGCCAGTTGTTCGGCCGCCAGCCACTGGAGGTAGAGGTAAAAATCAATGCGAGCCTTATCCTTCTTGGCGAAGGCGGCGACCGCTTCGGAGGTGCAGTCCTGATAGTCCGCGGGCCACGCCTGCCAGTCGTGGGTGGCGGCCGCATCCTTGGCGCCGAAATGTTCGGCTAAAGCTTCATAGAGCGCATGGCGGTATAGCGCCGTGCCGCCCGCTTTCACGAAGGCGCTGAAAGCGGCTTTCCGGCCCTTGCTCGCCGGGAACAGGCTGAAGGCTTTCTCGAACGCTTCGCGCTTGAGGGTGAGGGCGGCGGCATAGTCGACGAACTCGGCGTCACGGGCCCCCCGCAGGCGGTCGTCCTGTCCCATCGCCGCAAGAAAGGCTTGGCCTTCGGCGCTGTCTGTCAGCTCGGGGATCATGTCCGGGGCGATATGCAGCACGTTCAGGAACTTGCGGCTTGAGGGCGAATAGGGGCTGTAGAGCGCGGCGGTGGACGGGAACAGCGCATGGACTGGGTTGAGGCCGATGAAGGCCGCGCCCTGTGCTGCCGCCTGTTCGGCCAGCACGGCAAGGTCGGCAAAGTCGCCCACGCCCCAGTTGCGGTTTGAGGTCAGGCCATACAGCGGCGCGGTGATGCCCCAATGCCGGGTGTCGGCGTCCAGCGCGCACCGGGGCGCGATGATGAGCGCGGCGCTATGGTCGCCCAGCGTCAGTCGGTGATAGCCGGGCGTGTCGGGCAGGTCGAGCCTCAGCGTGCCGCCTTCGACCGTGCCATGGCCTTCGGCCTTGCTGCCGCCTTCCAGCGTGATCGTCCAGTGAACATCGGTGCCATCCTGCAGTTTGACCGGCAGGCTTTTCTCGCCCGCGCGGGCGACCAGCGTGGCGGGCAGGGGCGCGTGGGCGGCGGCTTCGCGGGCATCGAGGTGGGCCTGAAGCGCGGCCTCATCCGTGACAGGCACGCCGAGGGCGGCCAACAGCGCCTGCCTGCTGGCGTGGCTCATGCTGTGATACTGGCCTTCGAAGCTGAAATAGCCGGGTTCGATGCCGTAGAGGCTCGCAAGCTTCATGAGCAGTTCCTGCTGCTCGACCGAGCCGCCATCCTCGTAAGTGCAGGTGAAGATGCCGACGCTTTGCGCGGCGACCTTGTGGGCAGCGCCTGCCGCGATGGGCGCGCCGACGGTGAAGTCCGCGGTGGCGGTGTCGAGGCATTGCCGCCAGGCCTCCGCGGCGGGCAGGTCGGGCAGGGTGAAGCTTACGGCTTTCTTGCCCGCGTTGAAGACGATCAGTAGGGTCTCGTCGCGTTCCGGCGTGCCGTTCTGGGTGCGGTAGTCGCCTGCCTGACCGCAGAGCAGGAGGCCGATGACATGATTGTCCGGGTCCTGCCAGGCGTGGCCTGCCATCGCGCGGCCGTCCGGCCCGACCCAGGAGACATCCTGCACGCCAAGGCTGGAAACCTCGGCGCCGTGCAGGAATTTGGGGCGGCTGAGCACCGGGTGCGCTTTCCGGAAGGCGATCAGCGCGCGGGTGAAAGCGGTCAGGTCTTCATCTGCAGCTGCCCAATCAAGCCAGGTGATGTCATTGTCCTGACAGTAGGCGTTGTTGTTGCCCTGCTGGCTGTGGCCGATCTCATCCCCCGCCAGCAGCATCGGCGTGCCCTGACTGACCATGAGCGTGGCGAGGAGGGCCCGTTTCCGAAGACCGCGCGCCGCCACTATGTTGGCGTCGTCCGTCGGTCCTTCGTGGCCGAGGTTGGCGCTATAATTCTCGCTGTGGCCGTCGCGGTTCTGCTCGCCGTTGGCGTCATTATGCTTGTGGGCGTAGGCGACTGTGTCCTCAAGCGTGAAGCCGTCATGGCTGGTGATGAAATTGACCGAGCTGGAGGCCGCACGTCCGCCATGGTCGAACAGGTCGGCGGAACCCATCAGGCGCGCGCCGAGGTCCGGCAACTGGTGCTGGTCGCCGCGCCAGAAACGGCGGACGGTATCGCGGTAGCGGTCATTCCATTCGCCGAAGCGCGGCGGGAACTGGCCGAGGCGGTAACCGCCGGGGCCTATGTCCCACGGTTCGGCGATCAGCTTCACCCCCATGAGCACCGGGTCCTGCTGGATCGCGGCGAGGAAACCCGCGTGGGGTTCATAGTCATCCGGATTGCGGGCGAGCGTGGTGGCGAGGTCGAAACGGAAGCCGTCCACGCCCATGACCGTAACCCAGTAGCGCAGGCTGTCCATCACCAGGGCGAGGACGCGCGGGTGCGCAAGGTTCAGGCTGTTGCCGCAGCCGGTTTCGTTCTTGTAGAAGCGGGCGTCATCCTGCAGCCGGTAATAGCTCATGTTATCGATGCCGCGGAAGCTGAGCGTCGGCCCCAGCTCCCAGCTTTCGGCGGTGTGGTTATAGACCACGTCGAGGATCACCTCGAGCCCGGCCTTATGGTAGGCGGAGACCATGTCCCGGAAGCTGAGCGCGGCCTCCCCGCCCATCAGCCGGGCGTCGGGCACGAAGAAACCGATGGTGTTATAGCCCCAATAGTTCGTGAGCCCCATCTCGGTCAGCCGGGGTTCCGGGAAGGCCTGCATCACCGGCAACAGCTCAATGCTGGTGGCGCCAAGCTTGGTGAGATGGTCGAGCATTTTGGGCGCCGCGAGCCCCGCGACTGTGCCGCGCAGCTTCTTGGGCACACCGTCATGACGCATGGTCAGACCACGCACATGGGCTTCATAGAGGATGGTGTCCTGCGCGCGGATATGCGGGGCAGGCGCGCCGCCATAGGGCGCGTCCGGGTCGGTGACCACGCATTTGGGCATGAAGGGCGCGCTGTCACGGCCATCGAAGCTGAGGTCGGCGCGGGCGTCCGCGCGGTCATAGCCGAACAGGGCGTCATTGAAGACGAAATCGCCATGAAGCGCGCGGGCGTAGGGGTCCAGCAGCAGTTTATGGGCGTTGAAGCGGTGGCCTTCGGTGGGGGCGTAGGGGCCGTGGACCCGGTAGCCATAAAGCTGACCTGCCTTAAGCCCCGGTACGAAGCCGTGCCATAGGCCGCCCGTCTGGTCCGGGAGCGGCAGGCGCTGAAGTTCCGTCTTGCCGTCGGGGCTGAACAGGCACAACTCGACCTTGTCGGCATGGGCAGAAAACAGCCGGAAATGGGTGCCCTCTGCCTCCGTGTGAGCGCCGGGCGCGCCGTCGGTGCCGGGCAGGATGTTGAAGCTGTCCGCCACGCCGCCGTCCCCCGTCAGTCCGCAGCCATCAGGCCGTGATAGAGCTGCATATAATGCCCGGCGGGGGCAGTCCAACTGACATCCTGTTTCATCGCCGCGCGCTGCACACGGGCGAAGGCGGGGGCGTCTTCGTAAATCTCGAATGCGCGCTCAAGCGCGAAGCTGAAGGCCTCCGCGCTAACCGGTGCGAACTGGATACCGGTGGCGACGCCTGCATCCAGCGCCGCTTCGTTGGCGTCGATAATGGTGTCGGCTAGCCCGCCGACGCGGGCGACGATGGGCACGGTGCCGTAGCGCAGGCCGCACAGCTGGGTCAGCCCACACGGTTCGAACCGCGACGGCACTAGGATGAAATCGGCCCCGGCCTGCAGGCTGTGGGCGAGGGGTTCGTCGTAACCGATGAAGGTGGCGACCCGACCGGGATGGTCCTTCGCGGCCATCTCGAAGCCATGCTCGAAGGCTTCATCGCCGGAGCCGAGAACGGCCAGTTGCCCGCCCTGGCGCACGATATCCGGGATCAGGCTCAGGATCAGGTCGATGCCCTTTTGCGTGGTCAGCCGGCTGACGACACAGAAAAGCGGGGCGTCGGCTTTCACCTCCAGCCCGAGTCGCGCTTGAAGCGCCGCCTTGCACTTGGCCTTGCCCTTCACCGAGCGCACGGAATAGGGCGCGGGAATGTCAGAGTCGCTTTCCGGGTTCCAGACCGTGTCATCGATGCCGTTGACGATGCCCGAAACCACATCCGAGCGGCGCCGGAGGAGGCCGTGCAGGCCCATGCCCTGCGCTTCGGTCTGAATTTCGCGGGCGTAGGTTGGGCTCACGGTGGTGACCCGGTCGCTATAGACCACACCAGCCTTGAGGAAGTTGATCTGCCCCCAATATTCCAACCCTTCCTGTTGGAACATTGCCTGCGGCAGGCCGAGCTTTGCCAGCCGATCCGCCGGGAACAGGCCCTGGAAGGCCAGGTTATGGATGGTGAAGACAAGCCGCGGTCGCGGGCCGCCCACTGCGGCGAGATAGGCCGCGACAAGGCCCGCCTGCCAGTCATGCGCATGGACGATATCCGGGTGCCAGCCCAGCAGGTTGCCCCGCGCGATTTCCGAGCCCACAAAGGCGAGCGCGGCGAAGCGGATGTCATTGTCCGTGCGTTCCTTCGCGCCGTCCATATAAGGATTGCCGCTGATGTTATAGAGATGTGGGGCATCCAGCACGATGACATCGAGCCCGGTTGCCGCCTTGCCGCGGAAAATCTGGGCCGGGCCGCCGAACAGGTCCGGGATGACCGCCGCGACCACAGGCTTCTTGAGCCCTTTCATCACCGCCGGGAACCCAGGCAGGAGGACACGGGCGTTGACACCAGCCTTCATAAGCGCGAGCGGCAGTGCGCCGATCACGTCCGCGAGCCCGCCGGTCTTGATGAGCGGGTAACATTCGGAGGCGACGAACAGCAGGCTGAGCTGTTCCGATGCGTCAGCCATCAGGCACCCTCCGTCAGCTTGTCGATCATCGGTTGGGTGATCAGGCACACGCCGCGCTCGGTGCGGCGGAAGCGGCGGGCATCCTCCTCCGGGTCCTCTCCGACCACAAGGCCGGCCGGGATGCTGACCCCGCGGTCGATCACCACGTCCTTCAGCCGCGCGCCACGCCCAATGTTGACATAGGGCAGGATCACGGCGTTGCGCATGGAACTGTAGGAGTGGGAATGCACGCCGGTGAACAGGAGCGAGCGTTCGATGCGCGAGCCCGACACGATACAGCCGCCGGAGACAAGCGAGTTGATGCCGGTGCCACGCCGGCCTTCCACGTCATGCACGAACTTGGCGGGCGCGGTGATCTCGGCATAGGTCCAGAGCGGCCATTCATTGTCATAAAGGTTGAGGGCCGGTTCGATCGAGGTGAGGTCGAGGTTGGCTTCCCAATAGGCGTCCACCGTGCCGACATCGCGCCAGTAGGCTTCCTTGCCCGCGATCGAGCGGATGCAGGATTTGGTGTAGCGGTGCGCGACCGCCTTACCGTTTTTCACCATGTGCGGGATGATATTGTGGCCGAAGTCGCGCTTCGAATTCGGGTCGGCGGCGTCGCGCTTCAACTGGTCGATCAGCACCTCGGTGTTGAAGACATAGATGCCCATGGAGGCCAGGCATACATTGGGCTTGCCGGGGATGGTCGGCGGGTTGGCCGGTTTTTCCAGAAAGTCGGTGATGACGTCCTTCTCATCCACATGCATGACGCCGAAGCCGGTGGCTTCTTCCTTTGAGACCTCAAGGCAGCCGATGGTGACGTCCGCGCCGGAGTTGACGTGCTCCTCCAGCATCATTTCATAGTCCATCTTGTAGATATGGTCGCCCGCGAGGATGACCATATATTTGGGCGCATAGGCCTCGATGATGTCGATATTCTGGTAAACCGCGTCCGCCGTGCCTTCATACCACTGGGTTTCCGAAACCCTTTGGGAGGCGGGCAGAATGTCGAAGCTTTCGTTCCGTTCGGCGCGGAAGAAGTTCCAGCCGCGCTGCAGGTGGCGGATCAGGCTGTGGGCCTTATATTGGGTCGCGACCCCGATGCGGCGGATACCGGAATTGACGGCGTTCGACAGCGCGAAATCGATGATCCGGCTCTTGCCGCCGAAATAGACCGCCGGCTTGGCGCGGCGGTCGGTCAGTTCCATAAGGCGGCTGCCACGCCCCCCTGCAAGCACATATGCCATGGTGTGTCGGGCAAGCGGCTGAGAACTGTATCGAGGCACGTGAGGGCTCCCCTATTTCTGGGTGTGATACGCGTTGCAATAATGTTTCACAACGGTGATAAATTGAATAACAAATGATAAGGATAATTGGGTTAGTTGCAATCGATTGTTATCCGTTACTATACCCTGTGATTCGGTTTATAGCGCGCCAAGGCTGATTTTATATGACAACTTTACCGATTGAAACAGGACAAAAGGAACGCCGTCGCCCGCCTTCCCTCGGCGACATGATTGTCCGGCACCTCGTCTATTCCGTTGGCAAGGACCAGGCCCATGCGGTGACGCGGGACTGGTGCGTTGCTTTGTCGCTGGCCATCCGCGACCGCATGGTCGACGGCTGGATGACAACGACCCGGCGGATTTATAAAAGCGGCCAGAAACGGGTTTATTACCTGTCGATGGAATTCATGATCGGGCGTCTCCTCGAAGACGCGCTCAGCAACATGGAACTCACGGAAGAAGCCCGCGCTTTCTTCGACGAACGTGGGCTCGATCTTGGTGAGGTGCTGACGTCGGAACCCGATCCGGCGCTAGGCAACGGTGGCCTTGGGCGTCTTGCCGCCTGTTTCATGGATTCGATGGCGACCGTGGGGGTGGCGGGCATCGGCTACGGCATCCGCTACGAACATGGCATCTTCCGCCAAAGTTTCCAGGATGGCTGGCAACTGGAGGAGCCGGAAGACTGGCTCGTCGGCGGCAACGCCTGGGAGTTCGAGCGCACCGAAGTGGTCCACCCGGTCAATTTCGGCGGCTATGTCTCCTCGGACGCGAACGGCAAACCGGTCTGGAACCCGAGCGAGCGGATCATGGCGGCGGCCTTCGATACGCCGATCGCCGGTTGGAAGGGCCAGCATGTGAACACACTGCGCCTATGGTCAGCGCGGCCTGCGGAGGTATTGAACCTCAGCCAGTTCAACCAGGGGGACTTTGTCGCCGCCGCGCGCCAGCAGATTGTCGCGGAATCGATCACCAAGGTGCTGTATCCGGGTGACCATACGCCGGAAGGCCGGGAGCTCCGCCTGAAGCAGGAGGTTTTCTTCACCTCGGCGTCTTTGCAGGACATCGTCCACCGCTTCCTGCTCAACCACGAAAATCTGGAAAAGCTGGGCGACCATGTGGCGATCCAGCTCAATGACACCCACCCGGCGATTGCAGTGCCGGAACTGGTGCGGCTTCTGGAAGATGTTCACGGCATGGACTTCCGCAAGGCTTTCGATGTCGCCCGTGCCTGTCTCCATTACACCAACCATACGCTGCTGCCGGAAGCGCTGGAACGCTGGCCGCTTGAACTGTTCGAGCGCTGCCTGCCCCGGCATATGCAGATTATCCGGGCGATTGATGATATCGCCACCGCCGAAGTGCTCGCGGCGGGCAAGGGCATTGACCCGAACGTTGTCCGTGCGATCGACCCGCACTATGGTGGGTTCGTGCGCATGGGCAACCTGGCCTTCATCGGTTCGTCCCACGTGAATGGCGTGTCGGCGCTTCATACCGAGTTGATGAAAAAGACCGTGTTCAAGGACCTGCACACGGTTTACCCGGACCGCATCCTCAACCAGACCAACGGCATCACACCCAGGCGCTGGCTTCTCGAATGTAACCCCCGGCTTTCAGGCCTGATCACCGAAACCATCGGCGATGGTTGGGTCGCGGACCTCGAACAGTTGAAGGCGCTGGAGCCTTATGCCGAGGATGCCGCCTTCCGGGAACGGTTCCGGCGCGTCAAGGCCGACAACAAGGAGCGGCTGTCGGTCTATGTTCAGGAACAGCTCGGCGTGAAGTTGGACCCGACCGCGCTTTTCGATATCCAGATCAAGCGTATCCATGAATATAAGCGCCAGCTTCTCAATATCCTTGAGACCATGGCGCTCTATAATGCGATGAAAGCCAACCCGAACGGCGAATGGCAGCCGCGTGTGAAGATATTCGCGGGTAAAGCCGCGCCCAGCTATACGCTTGCCAAGCTGATCATCAAGCTCATCAATGATGTGGCGGACAAGATCAATAACGACAGCGCGCTCGGCGACATGCTCAAGGTCGTGTTCCTGCCCAACTATAATGTGTCCTCAGCCGAGATCATCATCCCGGCGGCGGACCTTTCCGAGCAGATTTCCACGGCCGGGTTCGAGGCTTCGGGCACCGGCAACATGAAGTTTGCACTCAACGGCGCGCTCACCATCGGCACGCTTGATGGCGCCAACGTTGAAATTCTCGAGCATGTCGGTGAGGATAATATCTATATCTTCGGCATGGAGGCGGAAGAAGTGGCGCAGCTTCAGTCCGGCGGCTACCAGCCCTGGGTGCGCGTCGGTGAAACCCCGCGCCTGCAGGATGTGGTGACGCAAATCTCCTCCGGTTTCTTCTCTCATGGGGATACCGAGCGCTTCGCAGGCATTGTCGATAATGTCCTTGCGCATGACTATTTCCTGGTGGCCCCGGATTTCGACAGCTACTGGAGCACCCAGCGCTGGATCGACAAGGATTTCCGGGACCAGAATGTCTGGCAGCGGAAGGCCGTTCTCAACACCGCCAACATGGGCTGGTTCTCTGCCGACCGGACGATCCGCGGCTATGCCAAGGATATCTGGAACGCGCTGCCATAATATTCGGGCCGCAAGATTTTGAGGTAAGACCATATGACCGAAACTCAACTGGCGGCATGGGAGATTGATGCCCTCGCCGCGGGTCGCCATCCGGACCCCTTCTCCCGCCTAGGGCGGCACGCAGAGGGCAAAACGACGGTCATTCGCGCCGTGGTGCCGGGGGCGGACAGCGTCAAGGTCTTTACCCGCACGGGCACAAGCCCGCTTGCCACGCTCACACGGGTCAAGGGCGCGCTATTCGAAGGTACGCTGGCGGCGGGCAAAGCCAAAACCGGCTACAGGCTTCAGGCTGAACATGGCGGC
Source organism: Kordiimonas marina (assembly GCF_023006325.1). Taxonomy (GTDB): domain Bacteria; phylum Pseudomonadota; class Alphaproteobacteria; order Sphingomonadales; family Kordiimonadaceae; genus Kordiimonas; species Kordiimonas marina. Next base: position 462,734 of record NZ_JAINDF010000001.1, on the reverse strand, counting down.
CAAGCTTGGGACTTTATCGACGCCTACAGTTTCGGCCCCGTTTTGGGGGAGATTGACCTTTATCTCATCGGCGAAGGTACGCACGAAAAGGCCTATCAGTGCCTGGGCGCACACATTATGACCCACGAAGGCGTGGACGGTGTGCATTTTGCCGTCTGGGCGCCGAACGCCAGCCAGGTGGCGCTGGTGGGGGATTTCAACCACTGGAACAGCATCCATCATCCCATGCGCAACCGCGGGGACAGTGGCATCTGGGAGCTGTTCGTGCCGGGGATCGGCGACGGGACCCATTATAAATACTGCATCTACGGCAAGGAAGGGCACCAACTGCCCCTGAAGGCCGACCCCTTCGCCTTCGGCACCGAATATCGCCCCAACACCGCCTCGGTCGTGCGGGACCTCACAAGCTACGGCTGGTCCGATGCTGGTTGGATGGAAAGTCGGGGCGAACGCCAGCACCGGGCCGCGCCGATTTCCATCTATGAAGTCCATGCGGGCTCCTGGCGGCGGAAGGACGGCAACGGCTTCCTCGGCTATCGGGATCTGGCGGCGGAGCTTATCCCCTACGTCAAGGAAATGGGCTTCACCCATATCGAGCTGATGCCGATCTCGGAGCATCCGTTTGATGGCTCCTGGGGCTATCAGCCGATCGGGCTTTATTCGCCGACGCGCCGGTTCGGGACGCCATCGGACTTCAAGGCTTTCGTCGATGCCTGCCACGAGGCGGACATCGGCGTGCTGCTCGATTGGGTGCCTGGTCACTTCCCGGCCGATGAACACGGCCTCGCGCATTTTGATGGCACGCACCTCTTTGACCATGCCGACCCCAAGAAGGGTTATCACCCGGATTGGAATACACTCATCTTCAACTATGGCCGCCGAGAGGTGGTCAATTACCTGATCAGCAACGCCCGCTTCTGGCTGGAGGAATATCATCTGGACGGCCTGCGCGTCGATGCGGTCGCCTCCATGCTTTACCTGGACTATAGCCGTGAGGATGGTGAGTGGATCGCGAACCAGTATGGCGGCAACCAGAACCTGGAAGCCATCGACTTCCTCAAACGCATGAATGAGCGTGTGTACGCGAGCCAGGACGGCATCATGACCGTGGCCGAAGAATCGACCGCCTGGCCCGGTGTTTCGGCGCCGACGGATGCGGGCGGGCTCGGCTTCGGCTACAAATGGAACATGGGCTGGATGCATGACACGCTCGATTATATGAGCCGCGAAAGCGTCTACCGCCGCCACCATCATCACCAGATGACCTTCGGGATCGATTACGCCTTCAGCGAAAATTATGTGCTGCCGCTCAGCCACGACGAAGTGGTGCACGGCAAGGGCTCGCTGCTCGCGCGGATGCCGGGGGACCGCTGGCAGAAGTTCGCGAACCTGCGCGCCTATTTCGCCTTCATGTGGGCGCACCCGGGCAAGAAGCTTCTGTTCATGGGCGGCGAATTCGCGCAGGAACAGGAATGGAACGCCGAGCATAGCCTCGATTGGCACCTGCTCGATTATGCCGAGCACCGGAATATCCAGGCGCTGATCAAAGACCTCAATCATCTCTACCGTGACACCCCGGCGCTCTATCTGAGGGACTGCGAACGCGCGGGTTTTGAATGGGTGGACGGCGCTACCGCCGGTGAAAATATCCTGGTGTTCCTGCGCCGCGGCGGGGATTACAGGCCCTGTTTAGTGGTTTGTAATTTTTCACCCATGGTTCGCCACAATTACCGGGTAGGGGTACCCTATGGCGGCCGCTGGGCCGAGGTCCTGAATACGGATTCGCACTATTACGGCGGGTCCGGGGTTGGCAACGGTGGCGGGGTGATGGCGGAAGCCAAGCCCTGGCATATCAAGCCTTATTCGGTCTCGATCACCGTGCCGCCCTTATCGACCACAGTGTTCCGGTACGAGCGCGACTAACGTCTGTTTCGCCCCTGTAACGCTTCTCCGGTGACAAAGGTGTGCCGGATAGGTAATGCTGTGGCATCGGCAACGGATAGGGTGTCTGAGGTGTTGCAACTGCAACAGATACGGGTTCTGGCCATGCTGGCGGGTTTGTGGGCGGTATTTGCCGTCCCTGCGGCCCCCGCATACGCGGCCAATGCGGCCACGATGGACGGTCCGCGCTACCGTCTCCAGTTCACCCTGACGCTGCTCAGCGACGAAAACACCCTCGGCGCGCTTCTGCGGTCATCCTCCCGGCTTTATGAAAAGCGCGACGACCCGGTGGTGTCCCTCTCCCGGCTCGACAGCCGCATCAGCGCGGACCTAGACAGTTTCGACCGGGTGCTGCGCTCGGAAGGCTATTATGCTGCCGCGCTCGACAGCCGTCTCGCCCGTGAGGAGGGCCGGATCGAGGTGGAAATTGTCGTCCATCCGGGGCCGCGCTATCACATCAAATCGGTAACAGCGTCCATCGATGAAGGCGGTGGGCCCGACCTCGATCCCGCGCTCAAGCTCGCGCTCAAGGTAGGGGCTCCGGCGCGCGCCGAGGATATCGTCGGCGCCGAACAGGGGCTTGTCACCTATCTCACCAACAAGGGCTATCCGTTTGCGGATGCGGGTGACCGCAAGGTGATCGTGGACCATAGCGACCAGAGCGTGAGCGTCAGCTATCACCTGCACGCGGGGCCGAAGGCCATCTTCGGGGCGGTCCGCTACAAGGGGCTTGAGAAAACCAAGGCCGGGTATCTGGATGAATTCGTCCCCTGGAAGACGGGCACGCTATATAGCCAGTTGGATACGGATGAATTCCGGAAAAGGATGGCGTCCTCCGGCCTGTTCCGGATGGTGATCGTCGCCCCCGATGCGACCGAGGCACAGGTGACAAAGGCCAGTGAGAAAACCGGGGAGAAGGCCGGAGACAAAGACAGCGAAAAGGCTGGGGAGAAAGCCCCCGTGCCGGTACCCCTTCTGGTGCAGCTGAGTGAAGCGCCGCGCCGGGCGGTGGAGATCGGCGCCGGCTATTCGACCGGCGAAGGCTTCGAGGCCGAGGCAAGCTGGCGCACCCGCAACCTGTGGGGGGCGGGCGAAAGCCTGCGCCTGGGCGCTGCCTTCGGTGAAGCCGAACAGGCAATCAAGGTCAACTTCCGCAAGCCGCACTTCCGCCGGTTTGACCAGACGCTGACAGCCTACAGCCGGGTCGGCCGCGAAAACACGCCAGCTTATGTCTCACACCTGGCAGAAGCGGGCGGCAGCATCGAACGCAAGCTTACCCCGCACCTGACCGCCGCGGTGGGCACCGGGGTCAAATGGACCCGGGTGTTCGAGACGGACAAAAGCGCAGCCTTCCTGCTTCTGCAGGCGCCGCTCGGCCTGACGTGGGACACGACGCGAGACCTGCTGGACCCCAAATTCGGCGTGCGGGCGAACCTCCGTCTCAAACCAAGCTATTCGATGGTTGATGAGCGTTTTGGCTTCCTCAATGCCGAGCTGAATGCCTCCGGTTATTATTCCTTCATGAAGGATGACCGGCTGACGCTGGCGCTCAGGGGCCGGGTCGGCAGCATTTGGGGGGCCTCGCTTTACCGCTTGCCGGTCAGCGAACGCTTCTTCGCGGGCGGCGGTGGTTCGGTCCGTGGCTATAGCTATCAGGCGCTGGGGGAGATCAACCCCGACGGCACGCCCGTGGGTGGCCTGTCGGTTGCGGAGATTTCCTTCGAGACACGGCTTAAGGTCAGCGACACCATCGGCATCGTGCCCTTTATCGACGGCGGCAACGTCTATCAGAAGCGGCTGGCGACGCTGTCTGGCTTCCGCTGGGGCGCGGGTGTTGGCGTGCGCTACTATACCTCGGTGGCTCCGGTCCGGCTTGATGTCGCCATGCCGCTCAACCGACGGGACGGTGACCCGAAATTCGCGATCTACATCAGCCTGGGGCAGAGTTTCTGATCATGACAGACGCCAAGCATACCCCCGGGCCCAAGAAGTCCCCCAAGCCCCCGAAGCCACCGCGTCCCGCGTGGCGGCGCTGGCTTTTGCGTGGGCTTTATGTGCCGGTGGCGGGTGTGCTGTCGGTAGGCGGCTTCGCCCTGTGGGTCGACAGCACACCCGGGCATCTGTGGCTGGCTCACACGTTGTCCCACGCGTTTGATGCGCAGGGCATGGATCTGGATGTCAAAAAGGTCAAAGGCCATGCCTTCGGCACACTTCATCTTGAGGGGGTCACCATCCGGGATGCTGGCGGTGTCTGGTTCCGCGCGACTGAGCTGACGCTCGACTGGCGGCCACTGGCGCTCATCCGCGATACGCTGGCGATCAATAAGGTGGCGGGCAAGGGCCTCAGGCTTGATCACCTGCCGCCCATGCCCTCGACAGCTGCTGCGGCCAAGAAAGATGACGCCAAAGACCAAAGCGACAGCGGTCTCTGGACCCTGCCGGTTGCGGTTGAGCTGGACAAGATTTCCCTCCCGTTCACCTATGGCGACACGGCGGATGCCTATCATCTGAACGGCCGTGGCCTTGCGCTCAATGGCCGCCACCTCACGGGCCAGGTCGGCCTGGAAAGCGCCAGCGGCAACGACAAGCTTCAGGCGCAGCTGGACTGGCAGGCCGACGCCCGCACGCTGGGGGTGGACCTGAAGCTGGATGCTGCGGAAGACGGGTTGCTCGGCAGCCTGTTGGGGCTTGAGGACTTGGGGGCTTTGAAGGCCGACCTGTCGGGCGCGGGCGCATTGACCGCCTGGAAAGGCAGTTTCCATATCAAGGCCGGGGCCGCGTTCGCGGGTGACGGCAGGGTGGAAGGCACGGAAACCGAGGCCGGTGCTGGCCGCCTTGTCCTTAGGGCAAACCTCATTCACGCGCTGGCACTGCCGTCCGAGCTTGGCGGCCTCGTCGGCCCGCACCTGACGCTGAAGACGGTGCTCAATTTTGGCGGCGGCAGCCCTGCCTCTGTCACGCTCGATGCGAACAGCGGCAACACACAAGTCCATCTTTCCGGCCCGATGTCGGCGGATGGCCGAATTGAAGGCGGCTTGGTGACTGTCAGTGCGCCGCGTTACAAGGCCGGGGCCAGCCTCGGTGGCTTGCGGGCGGACGATGCCAAGCTTGAAGGCAGCTTTAACCTGCGCTGGCCCGCTTTCAAGCTGACCTACACCGTGACGGCGGACCAAGTGGCCGGGTGGGGCGCCACCGGCGAAGGCTTCAGCCTAAAGGGCGGGGTGGAGCTGGATCAATATCATCTCGGGGGCGATTTTGACGACCTCAGCCTCGCGTCGGTGCAGTACGGCCCGAAAGCCCGGGCGGGGGCGCTTGAAACAGCGGTCACGGCGGGTAGCGGTACATGGGATGTGCGCCGCACCGATGGCGCCTGGCGGGTCGACAATGTCATGCTGACCTCCGGTTTCGGTACGCTCAGCAAGCTCAAGGCAGCCGGGACACCAGCGGGCGGCATCGGGGACCTGTCGCTTGATGCCAATCTGTCGCCTGCGCTGATCAGCCGGTTTGCGCCCGCGGTTGTCACCGGCGGGGATACGGATGTGCGGCTGACGGCGGCGACCCAGGCTGACGGCAAGGGTCTCAGCATCGACTATGCCGCCGAGGGCCATAATATCGACTGGGCGAACGATACGCTGACAGGCCTTGTGGGGCAGACGCCCCGCCTGCTCGGGCATTTCAACCTTAGCCCCGATGGCGCGCTTTCGGGCGGGACGCTCAGGTTCGCCGGTCAATATCTGTCCGGGGCAGGGGGCAATATCGGCCTCAAGAACGGTGCCCTGAAGGCGAATTTCAATATCGACATGGAAGGCGATGCGCCGCTTTTCACCGAAGGGGCGATGGCGCTCCCCACCGGCATTCAGCTTGCCGGTCGCATTGCCGGGCCGCTTGCGCACCCGGCGCTGACGCTTCAGACCGACCTGACCTCGGCCACCGGATACGGCCTTGCTTTGGGGGACGTGAAAGCGGTCCTGACCCTCAAACCCGACCAGACGGCGAAAAGCGGCTGGAACGGTGACCTGGCGATGACGGCGACGACAGCATCGGGCCCTGTCGGCCTGGGGGCTGATGTCAGCCTGACGGGGGATGCCGTGCATCTTGGCAAAATCGCCTTCACAAGCCCGGCGGTGAAAGCGTCCGGCCAAGCCGCATGGTCCGGCGCGGATGGGCTGGATGCGATGATGAGTGCGACGATGATACCGGTGACCGCGCCGTCCTTCAGCCTCAAGGGTACGGCCAGCGCCATGCTGGCCCTCAGCGGCAAGCCGGACGCGCTCAAGGGCCAGCTGGACCTGATGGCATCGGATGCGTCGCTCGCCGTCACCGGCCGCTTCCCTGTCCTGATCAAGGCCCTGAAAGGACGGATCGGATTTGGCGCTGAGGCGGGGCAGGAAGGCTATCAGGTCGACCTGAAGCTCGCCCATCTCCATTATGGCGCACAGCAGGTTGAAAGCCTGTCGCTTGAAGGCGATACCGGCACGGATGCTGGGCTGAAGCTGCAGACTGACGGATTTTTCGCCAATGCCTTCAAGGTGGATGCCACCTTCAAGCCAACTGAAGGCGGTGTGACGCTTGGGTTCGTTGCCGATTATGGCGGCATTAAAACCGAAAGCACTGTGCCTGTCGTCTTGGGCTGGAACAAGGGGCTGACGCTCAAGGCGCCAGCGCTTGCGGTCGGGGACGGCACCGCCATGCTCGATGCCGCCTATGACGCTGGCGGCCTCGATGTCGCGGCCAAGCTCAGCCATATTCCGCTGACCGCCGTCAACACCGTGCGGGCCGGGGTTTTCAAGGCCGGAGCCGTGGACGCTGACGTCAAAATCCACCGCGCCCGCAAGGCCGGGAAAGGCGCGGATGAAGCCCATGTGAATGCCAGCCTGTCGGGGGTCCGTTTCTTCACCGATACGCTGACAAGCAGCGACGAAACCTACAGCCTGAATGCCAGCGCCGATATGAAAGATGGCGTGGTGACACTGGACGCGAGCGCGGCGGCGGGTAGTAAGCCCGTGGGCACGGTTACAGGTTCGGTCCCGGTCGAACGCGCAAGCCCCGGCTTTTATGCCATCCGCGCCGGGACGCCGATTAATATGGCGGTCAACTGGCATGGCGATGTCGCGCCCCTATGGCTGCTGGCCCGGCGGCCGGACCACCTGCTCGAAGGCACGCTCAACGGCAAGCTGACGCTGACGGGGGACCTGGAGAACCCGGTGTTTGCGGGCAGCCTGGCGCTTGAGGACGGCCGCTATGAATATGAAACGCTGGGCCTTGTGGCTGAAAACCTGAAGCTGGACCTGGCGGGGGATAACCGTGCCGTGGTGTTGAAGGCGCTGAGCGCGACCGACGGCAACGGCGGGATGCTCACCGGTCATGGCTCGTTCGAGCTGTCGCCCAAACTGTCCTTCCCGGGCACGCTGTCGGTCAGCCTGAAGGATTATCATATGGCCCGGCTCGACAGCCTGGACGGCACGGCGTCGGCCAACCTCAGCTACAAGCGCGGCGGGACAAGCGGCAAACTGAGCGGCACGGTCACGACCGGCACCATCAACTTCCTGTTGCCCAAGGAACTGCCGACCTCGGTGGTCGATATGGACGTGACTGAAGTTGGCAGCCCGGAGGAGAGCGAGGAAGAGACCGCCTTCCAGCGCGCCAAGCGCAAGCCGACGGACCTGGACGTGCAGGTTTCCCTGCCCGGCCATCTGTTCGTGCGCGGCCGTGGGCTCGATAGCGAATGGCACGGCGACCTTCATGTCGGCGGCACCACCGCCGTGCCGCGCCTGACCGGCGCCATGACGCTGACGAGCGGGACCTTCATGCTGGGCGGCCGGGAATTCACCATCAATAGCGGCAGCCTGACCTTTAGGGGCGGGCGCCGGGTCGACCCGGAAATCGCGGTGACCGCCACGTATCAGACCACGGGGCTTGAGGCTGTTCTCAAGATCGAAGGCCCGGTCTCCGCGCCCAAGTTCAGCCTGACCTCGACGCCGATACTGGCTGAGGATGAAATCCTGTCCCGCGTGCTGTTCGGCCGCTCAGTGGCGGACCTCACCCCCTTGCAGATCGCCGAGGTGGCGGTGGCGCTCAACGGTCTCAGGGGCTCGAACGCGTTTGACCTGATCGGCCAACTCCGGCGCCAGCTCGGGCTCGACAAGCTCAGCATCACGTCCGGTGAGGACGGTGAAGGCGATGGGGCCTTGCTGACCGGCGGCAAATATCTGCGCGACAATGTCTATCTGGAGGTGGAAACCTCAACCGCAACCGCCCAGGCTGTCGCGCGGCTCAAGGTCAATATCACCCGGCGGTTCCTGGCGGAATCCGAGATGGGGCCGAAGCGCGGCAGCAGCCTGAAGATCAAGTGGTTCTGGGAATATTGACGGGCCTGTCCACGGCTGACGGGGCGTTATTATTTCTCGTTCAATTCCCGCCGGGCGGTGGCCAGCAGAGGGATATAGTTGGCCTGATATTCACGCGCGATGCCCTGGCAATAGGCCAGCGGCGTCTTGCCTGAGGCGGTCTTGCGGGCTTCGAAGGCAGCCAAGCTCAGGCCATATTCGAACGCCAGCACGTCATTGGCGAAGTCGGTCAGGATGGCGGCCTTCTCCTTGGGCGTCATGGCATGGATGGCGGCCCACTCATTTTCCTCATAATGCGCGGTGACGATGGTCTCCAGATACTTCACCGCGAGGCGGTTGACTGTGTTCATGTGCGGGGTCAGGTCGTTCCGCGTGCAGCTGTGAAAATAGGCGCGCATGTCGGCGGCGGCGCGGACATAAGTGTAATATTGCTGGCTGGTGTCGCGGAAGCGCGGCCACAGCGAGAGGGTGGAAGCGCGCAACTGCTCGAGCGAGTCTGGTTTGACCGGCTCTTCCTTGACGGGCTCAGTGCCGTAGGTGGCAGAGAATTTTCCACTCGGGGCAGGGGCGGCTGCCAGTGGAGTTGCCAGGGGGGCGGAAAGAAGCGGAAGAAGGATGAGGGCAAATGCCTTGAGGGTAAAGCGCGCGGTCATGAAGGTGCCTGTGTTCCTGAGCCTGAAGTAAGGGGGCGTCATAAAATTTATGCGTCATTCTGGCCCTTGTCCTGCCGGGCCTGTTTCCCTAGTGTTGGGGCGAATTCGCGGGGCTTTCAACCGCTTTTATGGGTGTATGGCAATCTTTGGTTCTTTCTATGCTTCTTGAGACTCTCTTCTTCGCCGCCCTTGTAAGCGCTGACACGCCGCCCGTGTCACGGACGGAAGGTTGCGCCGAGGTCGACAAGCATGTGCTCGGCTCCTCGCTCATGGGCCTTATCAAGCCGGGGCAGGAGATCAAGGTCTATTCGCCCGCTTGCGTGAAGGTTGGCCGCTACGACTATATCGTCTTCCAGACCAAGGAGAGCGACAACCTGGTGATCAAGCAGGTGTGGGGGATGCCGGGGGACAGGCTCGCGGTCGGCGATGACGGCAGCCTGACAGTCAATGGCGTCAAGGTGCTGACGCCCTATGACAGGCCCTATATCCTGATGGGATATTTCCGTAAGCAGATGAAAAAATACACCGGCGTGCTCAAGGGCTATCTGGCGATGGGGCACCCCGGATCGGTAGATTCCGGGCGCTTGGGGCCGATCCCGCCCGCGGATGTCGTCGGCGTTGTAACGCGCGACGAGGGCCGGATGCGCCACCTTGGCGGGCATAAACCATAGCCTATAGGCGTGGGTAAACTGTGCCGTGCTGTGGTTTTTACTGGCAATTTCATGTGGCTCAGCTATTTTTCGCCACAATCAAAGGATAACGACGATCTCGCCGTATCACACTCACTCATGAGTCCGACAGGAGTTTGGGAATGCCCTTCATATCGCGTCCGCGCGCGCTGTCTTATTTCGGTTTTGCGACAATCTTTGCCATCGGTTTCGGTCCTGCCTACGCAGATGACGTAACCATCAGTACCGCCCAGACATCGGCGACCGACACCACCACGCTTCTGGGCTCCGGCGCCGGAACGCTGACGGTGAGCGCCGACGGGTCGATCAAGGTATCGAATGGCACGGCGCTGACCATCAACGGCGATCATTCGCTGACCATGCAGGGGACGCTCCAGTCCGACGATACGACAAACGCCGTCGCGCTCGCGGTCGACACCAGCGACCTGACGCTGCATTCCAATATCGACGTCGAAGGCACCATGACCATCGACGGCCCGACGGACAGTGACAGCGCCACCAGCAATATCGGCTTCAACCTGTTTGGCGCCAACAGCCTGGTGGGGGATATCACCTTCACCAAGGACGCTTCCATGACCGTCAAGGGCGGCGGCTCCAAAGGCATGTATTTCGGCTCGGCCTTCGTCGGTAACCTGGACTTCCAGGGCGGCATCACCATGACCGGCCAGGGCAGCATCGGCATCGATGTCGCTGCACCCGTGACCGGTAACCTGACCATCGGCGGCGGCGTCAACGCCCGCAACGCCGACAGTATCGCCGTCAATATCTCGGCCCCGGTCGACGGTACCTACCTTCAGGAAGGCACCGCCACCGTTGGCGTTTCGCAAACCACGGACAGTAGCGGCAATGTCGTTGACGCCAAGCCCGGCATCGCGGTGATCCATATCACCAATGACATCACCGGCGGCATGATGGTCGGCGGCGAAGGCAAGGATTATGTCGCCTCCGACAGCAGCACCGCACCGTCCAAGGGGTCGGTCACGTCCTACGGCGGTGCGCCGTCGATCCTGATCGAAAACACCAAGGGGGACGGTACTGACCTGACCCTCGGCGCGGCGGACAATTACGGCTACGGTCTCGTGGTGCGCGGGAACGTTTCCTCCTACGGCCAAACGGTCGGCTTTACCGCCAACGCCATCACCCTTGAGGGCGGAGCGAACGGGGAGCTGACCAAGCTCACGAGCGGCCTGCATGTGGACGCCGGCACCGTTTATGCCGATGCGCAGGACGGCAACGCGACCGCCGTCATCATCGGTGACGGTGTTGTGGTGCCGGAAATTTACGACCGCGGCACCATCCAGGCGCTGACGAAAGTGACCGCGACGACTGCCTCGGACGGCACCGTAACCTACGGCACCGGTGGCCAGGCTGTCGCTGTTCTGGTCAATCAAGGCGGCACGCTGAACCGCTTCGTCAACGAAGGCAAGGTCTACAGTGGCTCGGCCGGCGCGGGGATAGACACCTACGGCGTCCGGGATCTTTCCGGCACGCTGACCTATGTCAAGAACACCGGCACCTGGTATGTGGCGCCCAGCACCAACAACGACGGCCAGACCATCGCGCTCGACGTTCGCGCCAACACGACCGGCGTGACCGTGATCAACTCGGGCACCTGGAAGGGCGACATGCTGCTGGGCTCGGGCAACGATAGCGTCTCGCTCACCGGCGGTGACATGACAGGCGATATCCACTTCGGGGAAGGCGCCGACCAGTTCACCATCAGCGGCGATGCCACGTTCGCTGGGGCGATCAGCCACGCGGGCACGCTCGACCTCACGCTCGCGGGTAATGCCGCCTACACCATCGGTTCGACCGATACGCTGTCGGTTACCAACGCCAACATCACCGGCGGCAGCACGCTGAAGGTCTCGGTCGACACCATCAACCAGACTGCCGGCCTTCTGGATGTCAGCGGCACCATGACCATCGATCAGACGGCCGTGGTATCCCCGGTCTTCTCGACCATCGTGGCCGATACCCAGTCTTACGAGATCGTCCATGCCGGGAACCTTGTCGTTGGCGGCACGTCGGGTGAAACCACGCTCGCCAACCGCTCCTACCTGATGCATGTGACACTCGACACCAACCTCACGACCGATACGGTCTCGCTGACCGTGCGGCCGAAGACTGTGGCGGAGCTGGGGCTCACCGGCAACCGGGCGGTGATCTACAAGAATCTGTTCACTTCGCTCGACCCCGCGGACACCATCGGCGGCGCGCTGACCACCGTTTCCAGCCAGCGTGAAGCGCTCGATGCCATGGACGCCCTGTTGCCGGACGTCAGCAACTCGGGCTTCCAGCTTGCCTACACCGGCGTGCACCAGCTGTCCGCCTCGATCCAGGACCGGGTGACCGACATCACCGGCCGTGGCCATGCCGACAGCGGCTTCTGGGCACGCGAAATGGTGGGCTTCGGCAAGCTTGACGCCAATGCGACCTATAACCGGATGAAATATCAGGGCGCTGGTGTGCTGATCGGCTATGACAAGCCGGTTGCCGACGGGCTCCTGTGGGGCATCAGCTCCGGCTTCATGCTGCAAGGGGCTGAGCGCCGCGGCGACCTGGGGGATGACCTGTCGGTCTTCTCGCCCTTCCTCTCCACCTATGCCGTGCTTGCCAAGGGCGGCTTCTATCTGAACGGCACCTTGAGCGGCTGGTACAATAACGCTGACCGCTCGCGTACGCTGGCCATCGGCGCGCTCAGCAAGGCGGTTAAAAGCAGCGCACACGGCTGGACCTTCAGCGCCGAAGCCAACATGGGCTATGACCTGAAGGCCGGCAAGCTGCACTTCCGGCCGCAGGTTGGTGTGCTCTATATGCGCGCCCATGACGGCGCCTACACCGAAACCGGGGGTGACGCCGCCAGCCTGGACGTTCAAAGCCGCACCTACAGCCGCGCCGACGGTCAGGCCCGTGCCAGCCTCGGTTATGACATGACCTGGGAAAAGGGCCGCCGCGGTGAGCCGGACATGATCGTCCGCCCGGAAATCTATATCGCCTACCGGTACAAGCTTTCGGGGTCTGACGGTCCGTCCGTGAACGCCCGCTTCACCGGTACCGACAACTGGTTCAAACTGACCGGCAACCCGATCGCCCAGAAGGGCTATGAAGGCGGGATGTCCCTCAACATCTTCCACGCCTTCGGCACCGCCAGCCTGCGCTATACCTACGAAAAGCAGGGCAACTGGGTGAACCATTACGGCGGCTTCAACTTCCAGCTCCAGTTCTGATAAGGGTCTGACAAAGCTTAAAAGCACAAACGCCGGGGCTTCGAAAGAGGCTCCGGCGTTTTGCTTTCGAGACCATATACATAGTAATCATGCGCCGACATGAGACGCATAAAGTCTTCGCTGTCTAAAAATCCTTGCCATCTTCCCTCTATATCCGTCACATTGTAGTCTCTACTACTTATAGTAAGCATTAATCAGCTCATTATGGAGGGGGACTATGAGTGAACAAGATGCCGTTTCGGCAGATGCCAAGGCTATGATGCAGTTTCAAGCGAGAAGAAAGTCTGTAGGGATCGCCTATTTATTGTGGTTCTTTTTGGGCAGCCTTGGAATTCATCGGTTTTACGCGGGTCAGACGGGGACGGGTGTTGCCATGCTCGTGCTGTTTGTGCTTTCGACAATCTTGCTGGTTGTTGGGGTGGGTTTGGTCGGCCTGTTTGTGCTCGGCATATGGCTGTTTGTGGATATTTTTCTCATTCCGGGGATGGTTGAACGCTACAACGGTGATCTGTTGAGCAGCGTAAGCTAAGGCTGCTGCCTGAGCGTAGGTCCTATATACATTCACATTCATAGCCAAAGATGAACAAGCCATATTCGCCGCGTCAGCAACGTGAAGTCGACTATCACCGTGCGTATGCCCAAAAGCATCAGAAGCGTGTGGAAACAGATATCGACCTGGATGTCGTCCTGGATACGCGGCGGCGTTGGTGGAACGCCTACTGGTCAACCTATGATATTTTGCACAAGCGGGTGAAGCCGGGGCAAAGAGTGCTCGTGGTTGGCTGCGGGTTCGGCGAGGATGCCTGCCGGCTTTCCAAAATGGGGGCTGAGGTTCATGCCTTCGATATCTCGCCCGAGATTATCGCGGTCGCAACGGCGCGGGCCGCGAATTTCGGCTACGCGTCGGTTCGCTTTTCGGTGATGGCGTCTGAAAAGCTTGAGTATCCGGACGATTATTTCGACATGATCTTCTGCCTCGATATCCTGCATCATGTGGATATCCCGGCCACGCTTCAGGAATTCAAGCGCGTCATCAAGGACGGCGGCAGGGTGATCGGTGATGAGCTTTATACCCACAGCTGCCTACAGAAGGTGCGGGAAAGCCGCTTCATCGAAAAGGTCCTGTATCCCAGGATGCGCCGCTACATCTATCAGGACAGCAAGCCCTATATCACCGAGGATGAGCACAAGATAGACGAAGACGAATTCCGTCTTCTGCAGGCAACCATGACGTCTCCGGACGTGCAATATTTCAATATCTTCATCGGCCGTCTGCTGCCTGACCGCTATGCCTTCGCCGCCAAGGTTGATCGCTTTCTCATGAAATGCCTCGGGGGCTTTGGCCGCTATGTCGCCGGTCGTGTCCTCTTCGACGGCGTCTTGGCGAAGTGATAACCCTCCACCGTTTTCTCACCGCGCTTCCCGGCCCAACTTTTCCATCTTCTTAAGCCATGTCGCCCGCTTTTCGGCGCTGGCGGCTTCCACCATGCCGAACAGGGTGGAGCGGATCGGGCCGAAGCCGACGAAGCCCAATATGTTGCGTTCCAGGTTCTTGAGGCCGTGAGCACGGAAGAACAGCCGGTAGATGAAGCCCGGCATCCCCATGGTGATAACGATGCGCGCGCTGGTGCCCTTCATCAGGCGGCGCCAGGCCATCAGGTTATCGGGTTCCTCCATCAGGCTCGGCCGGAACACCTGCTCGAAAAAGCCCTTGAGGAGCGCGGGCATGGTGCCGAGCCATAGGGGATAGAGGATCACCACATGGTCAGCGGCCAGTACGGCCTTCTGCGCCGGGATAAGCGCCTCGGGCGTCGGATCATCCTTGTATGAACGCTGGGAGCGCAGGAGCGGGAACTCAAGCGCGCCGACGGCAACAGACGTCACCTCATGCCCGGCGGCTTCCGCGCCCTTCTTGTAGGCGCCCGCCAGCGCGCCGATCAGGTGCGGTTCGGCCCGATCCGGGTGGCCGTCGAGGATCACGATTTTCTTGCCCATGGCTGATGCTCCCGCCGTGTCATTGATGGCAGGACCATAGCACCCGGACGGGCTGAAGCGCCTTGACGGCGGTCAATGGGGCATCTGATGGGCGGGATAACGAAATGGGCGGCGCTGGCCCTCGGGCATGAGAGGCGCGCCGCCCGGTCGATAAGCTATCGGGTCTGAGCTCTAAGGGATCAGGCCGCTAGCTTGTCGAGCTTTAGAACCAGCGTCTCAATTCGCGCTGTTTTCACCGTGACGATCCCACGAATTTTGCTGAGCAGCACGGTCGCCGCATGATCGTCAAGGTCAGAACAGTCGAGCTCAATCCAGTGCATGCCGTCCTGGGTGCGGCGGGCGGACAGGGTATCGGCAAGGACGCCGCGGACAGCGAACATATCCAGCATCCGGGCCAGGGTGCCATTGTCATGCTCGGCCAAAACCGAGAATCGGGTTCGTGTATTGCCTCGTAAAACCATCGTCTGGGTCTCCTTTTGTGACGACATTTCCATTGGAACCAGAAAAATACCCCCATGCACGCGGAAAAGGCTTCCTAAGATCGCGGTTTTGTGCAAATTTACGGGAAAATTTCTCACTTAAATATGTGAATATGAGACAATGTCCTCAGATATTGATGAACTCGATGCTAAAATCCTGAATCTGATGCAGGCGGACGCCAGTTTGCCCCTCAACGAGCTGGCGGAGAAGGTTGCCTCCAGCCGGTCGGCGGTGTGGCGCAGGGTGCAGAAGCTCACCGAAGCCGGGGTCATCAAGAAGCACACCATCCTACTGGATGCGCCCAAGGCCGGGCTTGGCGTGCTGGTGTTCGCGCAGGTGAAGATGCACGCCCACAGCCGCGACAGCCTGCCGAACTTCATCGAAAAAGTGAGAAACTTTCCCGAAGTGATCGAATGCCACACGCTGATGGGCAACATCGATTTCATCGTCAAAATCCGCGTGCGCGACGTGCAGGCCTATGAGGAATTCTTCTGGAACCGCCTGTCGCAGATCGAAGGCGTGCGGGAGATCAGTAGCTCCATCGCGCTCACCGCGGTGAAGGACACCACCGAGCTTCAGGTCATGCCGACAGGATAGGAGAATAGAGTGACTTCTGAATATTATGGCATGTCAGTGAATGAGCGTTTGTTTGCCGCGGACTTGATGGACAGTTTTGCGGAAGCATGTGCTGCATCGAATGTTGCCGCGCTTCGGCATTTACTCCGGTCTGTTGAAATGCCCGAGGCCGACATCGAAGCCTTCATTGCTGGCTTTCCGCAGACGGATGGAAACTCAGAATAGGCTTGGCTTCTTATCGTTTCTCCCCCGCGCGCTCTTGCCGCTTCGGCTTCAATACAGTATAGCCAATGATCTTGATGGTTCTTCCGGGTCAGCCCGGAAGCGAAGAGGGAACACGGTGCGGCCCATAGGGGCTTAATCCGTGGCTGTGCCCGCAACTGTAAGTGGGGAGCGGCCGTCCATTTGGTCCACTGGTTTGCATAACCGGGAAGGCAGGGCGGCGGCGACGATCCATGAGCCAGGAGACCTGCCATCGCGTCGCCCCTTCCGCCGGCCGGGTCAGCCAGGTGGAGCGGACAAACCGTGCAGGCGACAGCTAGGTCGCTGTGCATGGAGTTTGTCCCGGGTTCCCTGAGATATCTCCAGAGCAGCTTTTATAACCAGGCAGGCAAAGACCTGTCTTAGGCTCATGGAGTAATCAATGTCCCCACGTTTCACCCTTGCCCTTCTGGGCGCCACGGCCTTGTTGCCGGCCTCAACCGCATTTGCGGACGATACGGCCGCCAGCCTCGACGCGCCTGATGAGATCGTCGTCACCGCTTCCCGCCGCGCGGAGAAGAAGGACGATGTCGGCGCCAGTATTTCCGTCGTCACCAAGGAAGAGCTTCAGCGCAGCCAGGCCGCGTTTGTGCTCGATGCCGTCCGCAGCCTGCCGGGTGTTGAGATCAGCCCCAACGGCGCGTTCGGCGGCCAGGCCACGGTGCGCATCCGCGGGGCGAGCGCGGACCAGAGCGTGGTGCTGATCGACGGCATCCAGGTGAATGACACGTCCTCGCCCGGTGGCAGCTTCAATTTCGGCACGCTCGACACCAACGGCCTCCAGCGCATCGAGGTGCTTAAGGGGCCGCAGGCGGTGCTCTATGGCTCGGACGCCATCGGCGGCGTCATCAACATGATCTCGGAAACCGGCGGCGGTGCGCTTTCGGGCTCCGTGTTCGGCGAATATGGTGCGTTCGACACCTTCCGGGGCGGCGCGACGGTGAAAGGCGGCGGTGACCGCTTCGGCTTCAACCTGTCGGTCGGCGGGATGCAGACCGTCGGTATCTCGGCGGCGGATGCCGCGAACGGCAACACGGAGCGTGACGGCTATGACGCCTACGGCTTCCATGGCCGCGTGACCGGCAAGATTTCCGATGCCGTCAGTGCCGAAGTGATCGCCTACTATAACCACAGCTACACGGAGACGGACAGCTGGGGCCCGGTCGACGGGCCGGATAATGCGCGCTCGAAGGACTATGCGCTCGCGGGCCGCCTGCATGTGGACCTGATGGACGGCAAGCTTGAAAACACGCTGTCGGTCGAACGTTCGGGCATCAACCGGGTCAGCGATTCCGGCGGCTGGATCAGCGAAGGCCACGGCAGGCGCACCGATATCAATTATCTCGGTGTCTATCAGCTCACCGACACGCTGCACCTGACCGCAGGCGCGGAGCGGGAAGTGGTCGCGGCAAGGTCTGTCACCACGGGCAGTGTCGGCATCAACAGCCTGTTCGGCGTGCTCGCTTATCAGCAGAAGGACGGCCTGTCGCTGTCCGCGGGCGTACGTTATGACGACCATGAAACCTTCGGCGGCACCACCAACGGCCAGTTCCGTGCGTCCTACCGCTTCGCAGGCACCGGTACGCGCGTCTTCGCCAACTGGGGGCAGGGTTTCAAGGCACCGACACTGTTCCAGCTGACCTACATCTGTACCTTCTGCGGGCTTTCGGCACCGTCGAGCGGCCTCAATCCCGAACGCTCCAAGGCGTGGGAAGCTGGGCTCGAGCAGACGCTGCTGGATGAGCGAGTGACGTTAAGCGCCACCTATTTCCACCAGAATGTCACCGACATGATCGATTTCAGCTACAGCGCGGGCTATGTGAATATCGCCTCGGCACGGCTGAGAGGCGTGGAGCTGGGGCTAGCGGCTGCCTTGACCGACAGTCTGCATCTGGACGCCAACTATACCTTCACCTCGGCGAAGGATGGTGTGACCGGCGTGCAGCTTATCCGCCAGCCGCGTCACCGTGTGTTTGCGGCGGTCAACTGGGACGTCACCAAGCGGTTCAGCACCCGTCTGTCGGTGACCCACACCAGCAGCATCGTGGATTCGAACACGCTGACCGTGGATGCCTGGACTCGTGCCGACCTGCGCGCCGCCTACAAGCTCAATGACCATTTCGAGCTTTACGGTCGTATCGATAACCTGTTCGATGCCCAGTATGAGGAGCTGTGGGGCTACGGCACGCCGGGCCGCTCCGGCTATATCGGGATCAGGAGCAAATTCTGATGGCTGAACGGTTTTCATACCGTTTCCTGAAAAACGCGCTGGCGGCCTTGGCCGTCAGCATCCCCCTTACCGCTGCCGCGCAGGCTGTGCCGGAGCGTGTCGTGTCGCTCGACTTCTGCGCCGACCAATATGTGCTGGCCTTCGCCGACCGGGCGCAGATCGCCGCCGTGTCATCCGACGCGCTCACGCCGGACAGCTTTTTCCGCGCCCGCGCCCTCGGCCTGCCGGAAATCCACGGCACGCCCGAGGAGGTGCTCGCGCGCCATGCAGGCCTCGTGGTCCGCACCTGGCGCGGCTCCCTGGCGACGGATGCGCTTGTCCGCCGTTTGGGCACCAGGACGTTCCAGCCGGGCTATGCCATGACGCTCGCAGACAATTTCACCCTGTTCGAAAAAGCCGCGGCCGCGCTCGGCCATCCGGCACGGGGGCGTGCGATGGCCGCAGATTACCGCACCCGGCTGGCGGCCCTCAAGGCCAAGCCGAAAAGCAGGTTAAAGGCGGTTTACATGACGCCGAGCGGCTTCACCGCGGGCACCGGCACCTATGTGGATAAGGTGATCCATCTGGCCGGATTCGACACGGTTGCCCGCGAGGCTGACCTCAAAGGCTGGGGGCCGCTGCCTTTGGAGAAAATGATCATCAGCCCGCCGGACCTGATCATCGGCAGCTTCTTTGACCGGCCGGACGTGCATATCTCCGCCTGGTCGGGCGGTCGCCACAGTGTCTACAAGCGCCTGCTCGCCAGCCTGCCGGTCATCATGGTGCCAAGTCGTGAGCTTTCCTGCGGCGGTGCCTTCTTCGTCGACGCGGCTGAGACCATCCGCAGGAAGGGTGAAACACTCGGGCTGTTCAGCAAGGCGGAGGCGACGCCATGATCCGCTATTTGCAGAAAAGGCCATGGTCCCTGAATGCCGCGCTGGTGCTGGTCATCCTTCTGATGGTTATTGCGGCCAGCATGGTCGGTGAAGTCTCACTGGCGCCGGGCCGCGTGGTCCGGGCGTTCTTCGGTGGGGCCGATGACGCCGCCAATATCATCGTGCGGGAGCTTCGCCTGCCGCGCATCCTGATCGGGCTTCTGGCAGGCGCGGCGCTCGGCTATTCCGGCGCGGCCTTGCAGGGGCTTCTCCGTAACCCGCTGGCTGACCCCGGTGTGATCGGTGTGTCGGCGACCGCGAGCCTCGGGGCCGTGATCGCCATCTATCTGGGTCTTGCAGCCCTCACGCCGCTTGCCGTGCCCCTCAGTGCCATGTCAGGCGCGCTTGCCGCCACGCTCATCCTGATGATGCTGGCGGCCAGGGACGCCAGCGTGCTGTCGCTCATCCTCGCGGGGATCGGGATTTCCAGCCTCGCCACCGCAGGCATCGCGCTTGTCATGAATTTCGCGCCGACGCCGATGACCTTGCAGGACATGATCCTGTGGATGCTCGGCAGCCTGGAAAACCGCACGGTCACCGACCTGATGCTGGCGGGGCCTTTCATCCTGCTCGGCTGGGCGGTGATGGTGGGTGTCGGGCAGGGGCTCAATGCCCTCAGCCTCGGCGAAGATGCCGCCCGCTCGCTCGGCGTTGATATCGGCCGCCTGCGCCTGCGCATTGTGCTCGGCACCGCCCTGTCGGTCGGGGCGACGGTTTCCGTTTGTGGGGCGGTTGGTTTCGTCGGCCTGGTGGTGCCGCATTTCGTGCGCGCGCTCATCGGTTATGAACCGCGCAAGCTGATGCTGCCGAGCGCCTTGATGGGCGCAATCCTGATGACGCTGGCGGATATGCTGACGCGCCCGCCCATCGGCCATGGCCAGCTTCGGCTCGGGGTGGTGATGGCCATCATCGGCGCGCCGGTGTTCCTCTATATCATCTATAAAACGCGGGAGAGCATGCGATGAACGCGGGTCTCCATGTAAAAAATCTCTCCGTCACCCTGGGGGGGAACAGTATCCTTCGGAACGTGTCGTTCGACGTGAAGCCGGGTGAAGTGGTCGGCCTTATCGGCGCCAACGGCGCGGGCAAAAGCACGGCGCTTCGGGCCGTGCTCGGCCTCGCGGAGCCTGATTTTGCCGAGATTGCGGTAAATGGCACCCCTGTTGCGGGGATGAGCCCGCGTGTGCGCGCGAAAACGCTATCCTACGTGCCGCAGGGTGCGCCGGTGCATTGGCCGCTCACAGTCGAGCGGTTGGTCGGTCTCGGCCGTATCCCGCACCTGTTGCCGTGGCAGGACATGCGCGCGCAAGACAGCGCCGCGATCGAGCACGCCATGCGCGCGACCGATTGCTGGCGGCTGAGGGACAGGCTGGCGACCACGCTTTCGGGCGGCGAACGCGCCTTGGTATTGCTTGCCCGCACCATGGCGGTCGGCGCGCCCTATATGCTGGCGGATGAACCGACGGCGTCCCTCGATCCCTATCATCAGCTTCAGGTGATGGACATCATGCGGGCCGAGGCCGCGCGCGGGATCGGTGTCCTGCTGGTCATCCATGACCTCAGCCACGCGCTCCGCTACTGCGACCGGCTGGTGCTGATCCATGACGGCAAGGTGCTGGCGTCCGGCGCGCCAGATGACGTGCTGACCGATGAAAACCTGGAAACCGCCTTCCATGTAGCGGTCAGCCGCTGGCAGGATGGTACGGGGCAGTTCCTCGCCCCACACCGCACCGGGGGCCGATAAATCCGGCTTGCTTTTCCTGGCCCTTATCGGGCAATCAGGAAAGGGCTGGTTTCATCTTGGGGGCGCGCATGGACGCACTTCTTACGCTGTTCGATTATGTCGGGGTTTTCGTTTTCGCGATCTCGGGCGCTTTGGCGGCCGTCCGCAAGGGCATGGACCTGTTCGGCATCGTCGTGCTCGCGCTGATGCCAGCGGTCGGCGGTGGCACGCTCCGTGATCTTGTGCTCGGCCAGCCTGTCTTCTGGATCGAAGGCACGCGGTATATCTATATCGCGCTTCTGGGGGCGGGGGTGACCTTCCTGTTCGCACATTATATCGAGGGCGGGCAGGGCAAGCGCCTCAAGTGGCTGACCTGGGCCGATGCTGTCGGCCTTGCGCTCTTTTGCGTCGTGGGTGCGGAAAAAGCGCTCGATGTCACTGGCAGCTCATTGGTCGCGACCATGATGGGTGTGGTCACCGGTGTGGCGGGCGGGATGCTCCGCGATGTGCTGTGCGTCGAAATCCCGCTGGTGATGAAAAAGGGCGAGGTATACGCGACCGCGGCCTTTATCGGCGCGGGAACCTTTTGCCTGATGCGTTATGTGGGCGCGCCCGGCGTTGTGACGGTTTGGACCGCCATGGCCGGGGCTTTCATCGCGCGCGCGGGCGGTATCCTGTGGAACTGGACGCTGCCCAAGGCGCTGCACTGATCCTTATCAGAAACTCAGGATGTGCCCGATGCTGGGCTTGACCTTGCCGTCAAGCGTGGCGCGGTACACCGCTTCCATCTCATTCCGGCCGGTATGATGCTCCACCGTGATCCAGTCCTTGGCCTGGCTGATGAAAGCGGCCCAGGCTGCGGCTGATTTGGCCTGCAGCTTGTCGTTGCCCCATTCCTTGGCGCGCTTCTGGCCTTGGGCGGGGGCGAAGAACAGCGTTGGGCGTGGGCCCTTGAGGTCCTTGTTCGATCCCATATCGTCCCAATGCGACGCCCCGACTGATGAGCTGAACTTGAGGTTGTCGGCGAAATGGCTATGGACCGCGCGCCGGACAGGGCCGCTTCCGGCCATGTCCACATACACCGTGGGCGTGCCAGCATCCAGGCTCTGGATTTTGTCATAGGCCACGATTTCGTCATAGCAGCCGAGTTTCTCGCAGAAGCCGACATTGCCGGGGGAGGTGAGGCCGATCACCTTCACGCCCTCGCGCTTGGCGGCGAGGAAGGCGACGCCGAAGGCGGTCTTGCTGGAGGCGCTCGACAGCACCAGTTGGGCCGCGCCGAAATAGTCATTGTCGTCCAGGAAATCGTCAATCAGGAAGCTGGTCATGAAAAGCGGGCGGAAGATCATCTGCAGGTCTTCGCCGTCTGCGCTGTAGCCCGGGTCGGTGGTGGTGCGGACATAGGTGTTGTAGATCGGGCTCAGCTCCCGCCGGTGGGCGGCGCCGTCCATGAAGCCCGCGGGCGAACATTTGACCGGGCTTACCGTCAGGTGGCTCGACATCGGGTAATAGCCGTAGAAGCGTTCGCCCACTTTCACGCCCGCGCATTTGGAGGCGACCACATCACCGAAGCCCCAGACGGGCACGCGGCCCCAGCCGTCATGCGCCGGGAAGAAATCCCAATAATGCATGGCCTCCCCGAATGCGGCGTAGGTGACATTGTTGGCGGTGAAGGCGACGCTGTCCACCTTCAGGATCACCTCCCCGTCCTTGAGGGCAGCGGGCTCGACCGGCACTTCCCAGAAGGATGTTTCATGCAGGGCGTCACGGCGGACAAGAAAGTCGGTGCGGGTGATTGTGGACGACATTTTGGTTTCCCCTCATGGAGCTGTGTTCGGTTGCGAAGATAGGCCGAGAACACAATAAATCAAACCGGTGGTGGATTTGACGGCTGGGCGAATAGCATCAATTTTGCTACTGTAGCGGCAGTTTATTTTTAGGTGCTCCCAAGGTTGGAGCCCGGTGGCGTTAATGGATTTTCAGGGGAACGACGCGATGGACTTTTTACAGAAAAACACGCCCACCATGGATGAGATCATCCATTATGTGACCGAATTCGGCGTCACCATACTCAGCGCCGTTGTGGTGCTGATTGTCGGCCTGTGGTTCGCGGGGGTGGTCGAACGCAGGCTCAAGGCGCTGTTCGCGAAATCCGACAAGCTGGATGACACCGTCGGCCAGTTCCTCGCCAGCCTGTCCAAATATACCGTGATAACCTTCACCGGCATCGCGCTTCTCGACCAGTTCGGCGTGCAGACGACCAGCCTCGTCGCCATGCTCGGTGCTGCTGGCCTTGCCATCGGTCTCGCACTGCAGGGTACGCTCTCCAACCTGGCGGCGGGCGTTATGCTGCTGGTGTTCCGTCCGTTCAAGGTCGGCCAGTTCGTTGAGGTTGCGGGCCATGCCGGGGTGGTCAAAAGCATTTCGCTTTTCATGACCAAGATGGACACGGGGGACAATGTCCGTATCTCCATCCCGAACAGCTCGGTGTGGGGCGGGTCGATCAAGAACTTCAACCATCATGACACGCGCCGCCTGCAGATCGTCTACGGCATCGGCTATGGCGACAATATCGACAAGGCGATGGACGTGATCAAAGATATCCTGGCGAAAGATGCGCGCTGCATGACCGACCCGGCACCCGTTGTGGCGGTAACCGAACTGGGCGACAGCTCGGTCAATATCATGGTGCGGGTCTGGTGCGCCTCGGGTGACTTTTGGCAGCTCAACTGGGACCTCTTGAAGGGGGTGAAGGAAGCCTTCGACGCCAATGGAATCAGCATTCCGTTCCCGTGCCGCACGGTCTATAGCGTGGCCGATTAACCCTTCACATGGGGCTATGGCGTCCCCGCCAGCGGGTGGGGCGCCCTTAATGGAGACAAAAGAAACGAATTTTGCCGCAAGGAGCGCACTTTCGGTCTCATTTTAGACTTTCGTTTATTGACGGCAGGCCTGCCCTGCTGCTTATCTTTGCGCTTCGCAGTCGGGGGAACGGGCACGGGTTGGGCTGGGCCATCACTTTCCGGCGACGCAAACAACAATAAGACAAACAAACCGACCCTGGAGGGGGAAACATGATCAAGAACTGGTTGAAGCTGTCGGTGGCGACATCGGCAATTTTCCTGGCAGCCGCGTGCGGCCAGAAACAGGAAAAGGCGCAGGAACACAAAGGCCAGGCCGCTCAAGAGCAGCCGGCAAAAATGGCGGAAGCCAAAAAGCCGGAACTGGGCACCTGGGGCGTCGACCTCACGTCGCGTGACCAGGCCGTGAAGCCGGGCGATGACTTCTTCAAATACACCAGCGGCAAATGGTACGACAGCTACACCATTCCGGCTGACCGCACGAGCTACGGCGCCTTCCAGGCGCTGCGTGACCGCTCGGAAGAGCGTGTGAAGACCATCATCGAGGAAGTCTCGGCCAAACATGCCGCCGAAGGCACGCCCGAACAGAAGGTCGGCGACTATTACGCCAGCTGGATGGATACGGACGCCGTCAACAAGCTGGGCATCAGCCCGCTGCAGGGTGACCTCGACCATATCGCCGCCATCAAGGACAAGGCTGACCTGATCCAGGAATTCGGCAACTCGGAATATGACAATAGCGCGAGCCCGATCCGCGCCGGTTGGGATTTCAACCGCAAGAACCCGGACCTCTATGAGCTCGACATCGTCACCGGTGGCCTCGGCCTCCCGGACAAGGTTTATTATCTCGACAAGACCGAGCGTTTCCAGAAGATCCGCGAAGCCTATGTCGCCAACATCGCCAAGATGCTGAACTTCGCCTATAAGGACGAAGCCCGCGCCAAGGCCGATGCTGACAAGATCCTCGCGCTTGAAACCAAGCTGGCCGAGCCGCAGTGGGCGCGCGCGGAAAAACGCGACGCCGACAAGACCTACAACCCGATGACGCTGGATGAGCTGAAGGCCAAATACCCGGGCTTCGACTGGGATGCCTTCCTGAAGGCACACGGCTACAAGCAGGACATCAAGGACCTGAACCTCAGCTACCCGTCGGCGACCGGTCCGGTGATCGATGTTATCAATGCGACCGACCTGGATACCTGGAAGGCCTATCTCACCTACCACCTGATCTCCTCGAACGCCTACCTGCTGTCGGACGAGATCGACAACGCCAACTTCGATTTCTACGGCAAGGTCCTGAATGGCCAGCAAGAGCAGCGTCCGCGCTGGAAACGCGGCGTCAGCATCGTCGGCGCGCAGAACGGTCTCGGCGAAGCCCTCGGCCAGCTCTATGTCCAGCGCTACTTCCCGCCGGAAGCCAAGGCCAAGATGGTTGAGCTGGTGGAGAACCTGCGCAAGGCGTATGGCCAGCGTATCGACGCGCTCGACTGGATGAGCCCGGAAACCAAGAAGGCCGCGCATGAGAAACTGGCGACCTTCCGTCCGAAGATCGGCTATCCGGACAAGTGGCTCGACCTTTCGGGCATCAAGATCGTCCGCGGTGACCTGTTCGGCAACGCCCGCCGCGTGCGTAAATTCTTCGAGGACCGGGACAACGCCCGTATCGGTCAGAAGACCGACCGCGACGAATGGTTCATGACCCCGCAAACGGTCAACGCCTACTATAACCCGCCGTTCAACGAGATCGTGTTCCCGGCCGCTATCCTGCAGCCGCCGTTCTTCGATCCGAACGCCGACATGGCTGTCAACTATGGTGCCATCGGCGCCGTGATCGGCCACGAAATGGGCCACGGCTTCGATGACCAGGGCGCCAAGTTCGACGCCAAGGGCGTTCAGCGTGACTGGTGGACCCCGGCTGACTTCAAGGCCTTCCATGAGCGTACCGAAGCGCTGGCTGGCCAGTATGACAAGTATGAAGCCATCCCGGGTGCTTTCGTGAACGGTAAGCTGACGCTGGGCGAAAACATCGGCGACCTTGGCGGTGTTTCCGCGGCGCTGACGGCTTACAAACTGTCGCTCCACGGCAAGGATGCGCCGGTGATCGACGGCTTTACTGGCCTGCAGCGCTTCTTCCTCGGCTACGGCCAGGTGTGGAAGAGCAAGATGCGGGATCAACTGACGCTGCGTCTGGTTAAGACCAACCCGCACTCACCGGCCATGTTCCGGGTGAACGGTGTCGTCCGCAACGTACCGCAGTGGTACGAAGCCTTCGACGTCAAGCCGGGTGACAAGCTCTACCTGCCGCCTGAAAAGCGCGTGAAAATCTGGTAAACCGGACTAACGGTTATCCCACGAAGGGGCTGGCATCCGCCGGCCCCTTTTATTTTTGGGCGGGAGGTCAGTGGAGAAGAGCTATCAAACTCATTGTCGTACCGGGACTTGATCCCGGTACCCATACGGTGCACCTGGCGCGTGCGCCCGTGTCAGTCATGGACCCCGGGATCAAGTCCCGGGGTGACACCGGAGAGACGGTAGAGATCACAGCAGGGCCTGCAGGTAGCGCAGCAGAGGCTCGACCGAAAAACCGCCGATAATCAGAATGGCTATGATCCTGGCAATGACGACATAGCCGGGGCCTTCGAAGGTAATTTTGACGGGGTCTTTCATTTTTCTCTCCGAGGCGTAGACGCAAAAATCGCTCGGAGAGAACGGTATCAATAGGAATGCCTTTTAGGGGGGGATGTCAAAGGTAGAATGCTTAGTATAACAAGAATTATCGCTACCTCTATGTGGTGATGCTTTGCCTGTTACTATATGTGGTGTTGATATGGGCGTTGCGAATTCATTGGTTCTTACTCCTGCCAGGAGTAAGTGGTGTTCTTCCTCCCAGTGTGATTTCGGAATTTCATTTCTCCGACGAGGAGTCGCGAACGGGTGAGTGTCGACCATTTAGGCGTTGGCTGTGCCCAGAATCCAATCCCGGAACAGGGCGATCTTGCGGCTGGCGGCTTGCGTATCCGGGTAGACGAGATAGTAGGCTTGTTCGCTGATGGCGGGCGCGCCGAAGGGGGCGATCAGGCGGCCTGTCTTCAGGTCATCAGCGATATAGAGAAGCGGCAGCACCGCGACCCCGAGGCCTGAGCGCACGGCCTCAATCATCATGTTAAAATTCTCGAACTTGGGGCCGCCCACTGGCACGGCACCCTCCAGTCCGTTGGCGTCCGCCCAGGTGGCCCAGGCGGTCGGGCGCGTGGTCATATGCAGGCGGTCGTAGGACGATAGCGGCGTGCCGTCCGCATAGAGATCGGGTGCGATGACAGCGACGACTTCCTCGCCCATGATACGGTGCGCGGTCACGCCCGGCCATGTGCCGCTGCCATACTGGACTGCGACATCGGTGCCGTCGGCGGTGAAATTGAAGGGTCCGAGCCCGGTGACGATATTGAGCTGGATGTCAGGGTTGCCTTGCGTGAAGCCGCCAAGCCGCGGGATCAGCCAGCGGGAGCCGAAGGTGGGTAGAAGGCCGAGCGTCAGCACCTTATCGTCGGTGCCACCCGCCATCAGGCGCAGGGTTTCCGCTTCCATTTGGCTGAGGAGCAGGGTGAGCGCGGCGGCATATTGCACGGCCGCTTCGGTGGCGATCAGCCGCTTGCGTTCGCGCCGGAACAGCGCCGTGCCGACATAAGCCTCAAGGTTGCCGATCTGGCGGCTGACCGCGCTTTGCGTGAGGTTCAGCTCATCCGCGGCGCGCGTCACCTGGCCGTGGCGCATGACGGCGTCGAAACATTCCAGGGCGGTCAAAGGCGGGATACGGCGTTTCATATTGGAAGTTCATAACTTTTTGTAATGATAACAGTCTGAAATGTTACTTTATGTGCGCCCGGAATGCACTATACATTCATGAAAATCATTATTGGCCGCTTTATGGGAAGGAGCCCCGCCATGAGCAAGAAAGCCCAATTCAACTGGGAAGACCCGCTGTTTATTGATGACCAGCTCACCGAAGAAGAGCGCCTGATCCGCGATAGCGCGCGTGACTATTGTCAGGCGAAGCTGATGACCCGTGTCCTCGAAGCCAACCGGCATGAGCGTTTCGACCGTGAGATCATGAACGAGCTTGGCGAAATGGGCCTTCTGGGCGCGACCCTGCCGGAAGAGTTCGGCGGTGCTGAAGCAAGCCATGTCGCCTACGGCCTGATCGCGCGGGAAGTTGAGCGCGTGGACAGCGGTTACCGCTCGGCCATGTCGGTCCAGTCCTCGCTGGTGATGCACCCGATCTATGCTTATGGCAGTGACGAACAGCGCAAAAAATATCTGCCCAAGCTTGCTTCGGGCGAATATGTCGGCTGCTTCGGCCTCACCGAGCCGGACCATGGTTCCGACCCTGGCTCCATGCGCACCCGCGCCGAGAAGGTTGACGGCGGCTACAAGCTGACCGGCAACAAGATGTGGATCACCAACAGCCCGATCGCCGACCTCGCGGTTGTGTGGGCGAAGCTGGATGATGTCATCCGCGGCTTCATCGTTGAGCGCGGCATGGAAGGTTTCTCCACGCCGAAGATTGAAGGCAAGATGAGCCTGCGTGCCTCCATCACCGGTGAGATCGTGCTCGATAACGTCTTCGTCCCGGAAGAAAACCTGCTGCCGAATGCCAAGGGCCTCGGTGGTCCGTTCGGCTGCCTCAACAAGGCACGTTTCGGCATTGCCTGGGGCGCGCTTGGTGCCGCCGAATTCTGCTGGCACGCCGCGCGCCAATATACGCTCGACCGCAAGCAGTTCGGCCGCCCGCTCGCCCAGAACCAACTGGTGCAGAAGAAGCTGGCTGATATGCTGACCGAAATCACCCTCGGTCTGCAGGGCTGCCTGCGCGTTGGCCGCTTGCTCGATGAAGGCAAGGCAGCACCCGAGTGCATTTCCATCATCAAGCGCAACAGCTGCGGCAAGGCGCTGGACGTCGCCCGCATGGCGCGTGACATGCACGGCGGCAACGGCATCTCCGATGAATTCCACGTGATCCGCCACATGGTGAACCTGGAAACCGTCAATACCTACGAGGGCACCTATGACATCCATACCCTGATCCTCGGCCGCGCGCAGACCGGGCTTCAGGCCTTCTTTTAAGCGAGGGGGTTTTTATGGCCGGTCCGCTTTCCGGAATCCGGGTTCTCGACCTCAGCCGCATCCTTGCGGGGCCGTGGGCAACCCAGTGCCTTGCTGACCTGGGTGCCGACGTCATCAAGATCGAGCGCCCGGGCGCAGGCGACGATACCCGCACCTGGGGCCCGCCCTTCTTTGAGGAGGGTGAGACCCGGCTGTCGGCCTATTATATGTGCGCGAACCGGGGTAAGCGCTCGGTTACGGTGGATATGACCAAGCCGGAAGGCCAGGCGCTTATCCGCCGCCTTGTCGAGCAGTCGGACATTCTGGTTGAGAATTTCAAGGTCGGTGGCCTGAAGAAATACGGCCTGGATTATGATAGCCTCAAGGCGGTGAACCCCGGCCTCATATACTGTTCGATCACCGGCTTCGGCCAGACCGGGCCTTACAAGGACCGTCCGGGCTATGACGCGCTCATCCAGGCGCTTGGTGGGCTGATGAGCATCACGGGGGAGCCGGATGGCGTGCCCGGCGGTGGGCCGATGAAGGTAGGCGTGGCGGTGACCGATCTGTTCACCGGGCTCTATAGCACCATCGGCATCCTCGGTGCGCTCCATCACCGGGAGAAGACCGGTGTAGGCCAGCATATCGACATGGCGCTGATGGATACGCAGATCGCCGTGCTTGCGAACCAGAGCATGAATTATCTGGTTTCCGGCAAGGAACCCAAACGCTTGGGTACCGCACACCCGAGCATCGTGCCCTATCAGGCGTTCAGGACGTCAGACGGCCATATGGTGCTGGCGGTCGGTAACGACGGTCAGTTCGCGCGCTTCTGCAAGGCCGCTGGCATGCCCGCGCTTGCAGAAGACCCGCGTTTCGCCACCAACCCGGCACGTGTTGCCAACCGGGAGGAACTGATCCCCATCGTCGCCGGCATGATCGCCGGGCGCACGACCGATGAGTGGACCACGCTGCTTGAGGAAGCGAATGTGCCGGGTGGACCGATCAACACCATGGGCCGTGTGTTCGACGATGCGCAGGTTCAGGCGCGGGGTACCGTGCTGACGCTTGAGGCCGAAGACGGTACGCCGATGCCGTCTGTCGCCAACCCGATCCGTTTTTCGGAAACGCCAGTGGTTTATGACAAGGCCCCGCCCGCGCTGGGGGCGGACACTGACACCGTGCTAACGGACGTGCTCGGACTCAGCGCCGAGGAACAGGCGATCATTCGGGCAAGCAAGGTTCTGGGCTAGAAGCGGCGGCTCAGGCCCAGCATCATCAGCGTATCCTGCAGCCCGGCGATATGCCCGGCGTCAAAGCGGTGGCCGAGGTTAGCTTCCATCAGCCAGCCGTCCAGTGTCAGGCTATAGGCAGCTTCGACCGCCAGTTCGCGGCCTGACGGCGCGAGCGAGACACGGCGGCTTCTGAACAGCACATCGCCCGTGTCGGGGTTAAGCCCGGTACCGGTGACATAATGACTGACGGCGCGTTCGACCCTCAGCGGCTGATAGAGGCTAAGGCTCAGGCTGTCATTATGGGCCAGCGCGCCTTCCTTTGCAGCGATCAGCGAAAAGCTGGTGCCATAGATGGTGCCGGTGCCCGCGAACAGACTGCTTGCCGCGCTGGCAGCACGCGTGGCGGTGCCGGTCAGTCGGGCGCTGAGGCTGAACCCATCCCCGAGCCAGGCGTTGCCGTCCACGGTCAGCCAGGCGGTATCAGCGCCACCTGACAGCGCGAACCCGCCCGCCGAGCGGCTGCCGAGCACGCTGTCGCTTTCGCGGGTCAGGCCCAATTCGGTGCCAAATTGGCCGATGCCTAGGTAATGGACCAGGCGTGCCGCGACCGACAGCGTGCGGCTGTCCCCTTGAAGAGCCCGGACAGGGTGGTTCTTCTCCCCCGAAACCGATGCGATGGCGGCACCGACCCAGAGGTCTGTGTCCTCCCCAAGCCGCTTCCCGGTCAACAGGTAAGCGCCTTGGCCTGTGGGCAGAACGGGGTCAGACGCGCCGGTAAGCGAGAAACGCCCTGCGACCGGGTCATCCACCGGGGTGCGGGCGAGGGCGTCAGTGAGGCTCCGCCCCGTGCCGATCGCCCATTTTGACCCGGCGTAAGACCCGGTGAATTCGAAACTGGCGCTGACCTTGGGGCCGAGGTTTTCGCCCGCCTCGCCCATCAGGGCGCGCTCTGGGGTCAGCCGTTTGTCCAGGTTCACCACATAGCTCATGGTGCCGGGGCCGAGGGTGAGGGCCGACGCGCGCCAGTCCGCCCGCGCATCCATCCGGGCGAGGATATTCATCGCCGGATCGCTGGTTGAGACCATGCCGGAGGTGTCGATCTGGAAATCGCGGTGGTAGCTATCCAGGATCATGGTGTGCTTGAGGCTGGCCTTCAGCCCCGGAACATCACCAAAGGCCGCGCCGAACCGGAGGCCTGTCTGGGTCACCGGCACCTGGGGTTTCTGGCCGCTTCTGACCGCGATCGCGCTTGCGCCCACGGGCTTGAGTGCCGCGGCCACATTCAGAAGGCCATGGCCATAGACATTGTCCACCCCCGCCACGCCCAGATCGGTCGCGGTATCGAGGAGGATATTGGCCACTTGGCGTGCTGTCAGGGTCGGCCAGCGTTCGAACAGGAGGGCGGCGGCGCCTGAGACATGCGGCGCTGAGAAGCTGGTGCCGTTCAGGTAATACAGCCCAGCGCCGTCCGTGTCCGTGACCCACGGGGCAACCACGCGTACGCCGGGGGCGACCAGATAATAATTCTTGGCAATACCGTCGCCCGCCTTGTCGGAAAAATCGGCGATCTGGTTGTTCTGGTCGACCGCGCCGACAATCAGCATGGCACCGTTGCCGCTCGAGAGAAGGCCATTTGCCTGCAACTGGTCGAGCGCATCGAGGTTAGAGAGTGACGGTTCGCTGCCGCTGTTGTTCCCGGCGGAAGCGACAAGGAGCGCGCCTGCCGCGACCGCGTTGGTGGAATCGTCGAGCACATAGCGCTGGCTGACCTGCGGCGGGTTGGCGATCACGTCGCCTTCGTCATAGCCGAAGGATTTGTTGATCACCCGCGCGCCGTGCTGGACCGCATAGGTCCAGGGGTCGGAAACGGTGTAGAGGACGCCGTTCTGGCTGGTCTGGTAGGCATTGACGCCTGAGAAAAAGTCGATCCCGAGCACGGTGGCGCCAAAGGCCACGCCGTGGGTATCGACATCGTTTTTGACACCGGCGGCGATCACGGCGACGGCCTGGCCGTGGGGCGTGCTGGTCGCACCCTGGCCGATCTGGGCTTCGTAGATGGCGCGGTAGGCGGGGTTTTCGCCTGCGCTCGCCGCTGAGAAATTCACCTCGGGGGATGAGAAGTCGAAATTATAGTCGACGATGCCGATGGTCACACCCTTGCCGCTGTAGCCCTGGGCGTAAGCGTCGGCGGCGCCGATGGCTTCCAGCCCCCAGTTGGCCTGATATTCCTTGGTGCGGAAATCATCGGCTGTTCCGGTGACGGAGG
The DNA here is from genome assembly GCF_023006325.1 of Kordiimonas marina. Classification (GTDB taxonomy): domain Bacteria; phylum Pseudomonadota; class Alphaproteobacteria; order Sphingomonadales; family Kordiimonadaceae; genus Kordiimonas; species Kordiimonas marina. The sequence continues at coordinate 430,233 of NZ_JAINDF010000001.1, read as the reverse complement.
GGGGCGCGGATACGGGGCCCGAGGAGCCGCCGCTTGGGGTTTGTGGGGTAGGCTGGCTGGTGGCGCCGCCGCCCGAACAGGCGCTCAGGCAAAGCGTTGCCGCTGCAACAAAACAGATGGTCGTAAGCTTCAGCCGGTGGGCCATGGGCTCCTTCCCCAAAAGGATGCGTCGGATTTCTCAGCCTATCCTTTTTAAAGGCATAAACAAGGGGGCATAAACCATTGTTGAGGCGACCGTGATCGCCCCCTTCTACACGGGGAAGTCAACAAGGCTTGATGCCGTATCTAAGCTTTATGGGTGTATGAAGGGACAGGAACGATCCTTGGGGGAGGTGTAAGATGAAACGGTTATCCACCACATTTATCCTGTTGATGATGGCTGTGGCCGCTGTGGCTGTCGCGCCAACCTCTGCCGCGGTCGCGGGGGAAGCCCCTGTGTACACGGGGGTCTTCAGCGACCTGGCGGTCAGCGGTTATGACCCTGTGTCCTATTTCACCGACGGCAAGCCGGTGAAGGGCTCAAAGAAATTTACCATACGTTACCATGGCGCATTGTGGCGTTTTGCCAGCCAGGCCCACCTGGATGCTTTCCTCGCGGACCCTGAGAAATACGCCCCGCAGTATGGCGGTTATTGCGCCTGGGCGGTTGCGCAAGGCTATACCGCGAGCGGCGACCCCAAGGAATGGCGCATCATCGGTGGCAAGCTCTACCTGAATTATAGCGCCAAGATCAAAGCCCGCTGGGAGAAGGATATCCCCGGTTTTATTAGGAGCGCGGACGCCAATTTCCCCGGGCTTGTGGACAAGCCCAAGGAATAATCGGTCAGCCCCAGTCACCTTCTGTCGGGATATTCAAAACCACACCGCAGTGTTTGCAGTGGACGGCATCAGGGTCATGTCGGCTGAGGCCGCAGCTCGGGCACTTATATTCCACCTTGATCGGCCGGAAGATGGTCTGCACCAGGCGCAAGAACAGGCCGACCCCGAATACCATGATGACGATGGTGACCATACGGCCAAGGGAATCCGACATGGTGATGTCGCCGTAGCCGGTGGTCGTGAGAGTGGCGACCGTGAAATAGAGCGCATCGAAGTAATTGTTGATCGCCGGGTTTTGCCGCGCCTCCAGCACATAGACAACGGCGGTGATCACGAAGATGAAAATCACCAGGTTGATGCTGGACTGGATGATCTGTTCATTGCGTTTGAACCAGGGCACCTCGCCCCTCAGCGTCTTGAGCATATGGTAGGAGCGCATGAGGCGGAGCATGCGCACCACGCGCAGGAACGCCAGGTTTTCCACCAATAGCGGAGACAGGAGCGACAGGATCACGATGAGGTCGGTCAGCGACGAGAAACGGAAGGCATAGCGCAGACGCTTCTTCTCCAGCACCATGCGGGCGCCATAGTCGGCTGCCAGCACCAGCGCGATCAGATAATCGAGTATCCGGCCGGTTTGCCCCTCATGGAGCAGCGAGGAGATAATGAAATAGGAGATGGTGACGAGGTCGAAAATCAGCAGGAAATAGCGGAACCAGCGTCCGCTTTTATCATCGCCGTAATAAAGCCTTTGCAGGCGTTCACGCATCTGCTGCCTCCCCGTCAGGTTATGTCACAGCGTGCCAAATTGGGGGCAGGGGCGCAAGCAGCCGATGACCCCTGCAATGCTTTGCGCTGGACGAAGGCCTTTCTGTGCCTATGATGGCTCCCTGGGAATGTATGTAAATAAAGGGAGTTTCGCATGCGTTTGATGCGTTTGTTCGCTGTGGCCTTGGCTGCATCCTGGTGCTTTATGGCGCCAGTGGTGGCCAAAGACGGCAGCCCCATCTACACCTATGAAACCCAGTTTCACCCTAAACTTGCCAAGAACGGCATGGTTGTCAGCCGGGATAAATATGCGTCCGAGGCTGGGCTGGAGATTCTGAAAGAAGGCGGGAACGCGGTGGACGCCGCGGTTGCGACGCTGTTTTCGCTGGCCGTGACCCTGCCGCAGGCCGGGAACATCGGCGGCGGTGGCTTCATGATGATCTATCTGAAGGACCAGGATAAGACCATCGCGCTCGATTACCGCGAAATCGCGCCGAAGGCGGCCTTCCGCGACATGTACCTCAATAAGGATGGCAGCGTGGACAACAACCGCGTCCGTTTCACCCTGAAGGGCTCGGGCGTGCCGGGCACGGTTATGGGCCTTACGGAAGCGCTGTCCAAATACGGCACCCTGCCGCTGAAGCAGGTCATGGCCCCGGCGATCCGTCTGGCGGAGCAAGGCTTCCCGATGACCTGGAGCCTCAATGAGACGCTGAAGGAATATAAGGACCGCCTGCAGGCGGACCCGGCCGCGAAGAAATATTTCTACAAGGCCGATGGGTCGGTTTATGCGCCGGGTGAGATTTTCCGCCAGCCTGTCCTTGCCAAGACCCTGAAGACCATCGCCGAGAAGGGTGCTGACGGTTTCTATAAGGGCTGGGTGGCAGACGCGCTTGTCAAGACCATGGAAGAAGGTGGCGGCCTCATCACCCATGAGGACCTGAACACCTACAAGACCTTCACGCGCAAGCCGATCATCGGCACCTACCGTGGCTACAAGATCGCGACCATGCCGCCGCCGTCCTCCGGCGGGGTGAACCTGATCGAGATGCTTAACGTGCTCGAAAACTGGCCGATGAAGTCCTACGGCCTGAATAGCGCGGCCTATATCCACCGTCTGGTCGAGACGATGAAATATGCCTATGCTGACCGCTCCAAATTCCTCGGCGACCCGGCTTTCTATGACGTGCCGGTGAAGGAACTCACCAGCAAGAAATACGCGAAGAGCATCTATAATCTGATCGACCCCAACAAGGCGACGCCGTCGTCGAAAATCGGTCCGGCGAAGAAGCTGCCGTATGAAAGCCATGAAACCACCCAGACGTCGGTCATGGACAAGTATGGCAACATGGTTTCGAACACCTATACGCTCAACTACAGCTACGGCAACGGCCATGCTGTGATGGGTGCGGGCTTCCTCCTGAATAACGAGATGGACGACTTCTCGGCCAAGCCGGGCGTGCCGAACGGCTTCGGTCTTCTGGGCGGTCAGGCCAACTCGGTCGAAGCTGGCAAGCGCCCGCTGAGCTCGATGACGCCGACCTTCATCTTCAAGCCGAATGGCGAGCCCTATATCGCCACCGGCAGCCCGGGCGGGTCGACCATCATCACGACGGTGCTGCAGGTCGTCCTCAACACCATCGACTTTGGCTATAACCCTGCTGCCGCCGTTTCCGTGCCGCGGGTTCACCATCAGTGGTACCCGGACCGGATTTACATGGAGCCGGGCCTGAGCGTGGATACCCGCCGTATCCTGGTTGGGATGGGCCACCATGTGAAGATCAACTCGGAAGATAGCTGGGATCAGGTGCTGGGTGAGGCGCAGACGCTGATGCGTGGGCCGAACCATATCATCATGGGTGCGGCTGACCCGCGCCGTCCGGGGGCTTACGCCGCAGGCTTCTAAGCCGGGCGCGCCATTCCAGAAAAGAAAAGGGCCGGAGGAAATTCCTCCGGCCCTTATTTTTGTGCCGTGTGTCAGGCTGGTTGGCTTATTCGGCCTGTGCCGGATGCTGGGCAGCCGCGGCCGGTTTACCGAACCCGAACACCGATTTTATTCCAGCCCAGAAGTGGCTGAATATACGGGTCAGGTCCTCGCCGATCGAATAAAGCGCCGGCACCAGGAATAGCGTGACGAAGAAGGCGATGAACACGCCCGATGTCAGCGATACCACGATCGGCTTCAGGAAGGCTGCCTGGATAGACCGGTCAGCAAGCATCGGGACAAGGCCGATGATTGTGGTGACCGAGGTCAGCATGATCGGGCGGAAGCGGGACACGCCAGCTTCGACGATAGCCTCAAGCGGTTTGTAGCCGCGTTCCTTCAGCTTGTTACAGGCATCCACCAGCACGAGGTTGTCGTTCACCACAACGCCCGCGGCGGCGGCGATCCCGAAGTAACTGAAGATCGCCATGGTGAGGTCGAGCGCAAAATGACCAAAGACCGCACCGACAAAGGCGAACGGTATCGCGATCATAATCGCGATCGGCTGCCAGTAGCTGCGGAACGCAATCGCCAGCATCATATACATGGCGAAGAACGCACCGAGATACAGCTTCATTACCTGGCTGACAAACTTGGCTTCCCCTTCAGCCTGGCCGATGGAGCCACGGATGATACCCGGATATTTCTTCTCCCACTGGGGGAAGAAATTCTTGTTCAGGTCCTTCATGATATCGTCGCGGACGTTTTCCTTCATGTCGGCACTGACACGGGCAGCCCTGTTGCCGTTCCAACGCTGGATGCGCTTGATACCAGGCGCAAACTTGAGGTTGGCAATCGACATCAGCGGGACCTCACGGCCATCAGCGGTACGGACGCGGAAGTCCTTCAGGCTTTCGATCGACCGGCGCGACGACTTGGGATAGCGCACCATGACCTTGACGTCCTGGCCTTCGCGCGGAATACGCTGGACCTCTTCGCCATAATAGGCCTGACGAACCTGGGTCATGACGTCGGACAGTGTCAGCCCAAGCTTTTCGGTCCCGGGCTTGAGCGTGATGCGGATTTCGTCCGACGCCCCTTCAAGGTTGTTGCGGATGTCATAAAGCGCGTCATAGGTGCGAAGCTTTTTCTCCAGATCAGCCACTGCAGCCCTCAGCGTAGTGAGGTCATGGTGACGGATCGAAAGCTCGAAGCCCGGATCCTTGTCGCCTTCGGTATAGCGTACAGACACTTCCTTGGCGTCAGGGATATCCCCCATCAGTTCGCGCAGCCGGATGGATGCTTCCTTGGCCGACAGGTCGCGAACTTCCGGCGGGGCAAGCTTGACAATGGCGATCACGCTGTCCCGGCGGGAGCGCGTGTACCAGTTCTCAATGAGCTTGCCCTTGCCTTTGGTCCGTTTATCGACTTCGGCGACCAGCTTCTTCTCGGCCCCCTGGAGCTGGCCCAGGATTTCGAGCGCACGGCTATAGGGTGTGCCTTCCGGCAGCGTCACGTTAACGATGATCTGGTCGGACTCGATCTCCGGCATGAAGGATTTCTTCACATAGTTATTGCCGAAGAGGCCAATGATGCTGATGGCAAAAATCCCGGCAAAGATGGTGAAGACCAGATACCGGTTACGGACAGCCCAGTTACCCATCTTGCGGTACTTGTGTTCGGCAAAATAGGTGATGCTGTCGGCAATCTTTTTCTGGAAGCGGCCGAAGGCGCCGAGCTTTTTGCGCGGCTTCAGGTGCGAGAGATGCGACGGCAGAATAAGGAGAGCTTCCAGGAGCGAGAAGCTGAGCGAGCACACAACCACCCACGTAATCTGGCGGGTGAATTCAGACGTCGATCCATCGAGGAACAGCCAGGGCAGGAAGGCAATAACCGTGGTCAGGACGGCGAAGATCACCGGCTTGGCCACAAGCTGTGTGCCGAAGACCGCAGCTGTGATGCCACCGCCTGTGCGCTGGCTTTCGGTATGGATGCTTTCCCCCACCACGATGGCGTCATCGACCACGATCCCGAGAACGAGCAGGAAGGCGAAGGTCGACAGCATGTTGATGGAGATATCCAGGGCCGGCAGCAGGATGAAGGCACCGGCATAGGCCGTGGCGATCCCGCCCGCGACCCAGAAGGCCACCTTCGGCCGAAGCGTCAGCAAGAGCACCAGCAGCACCAGCACCAGGCCTTGGATGGCCGAACTGCCGATGGTGTTGAGGCGGCTTTCGAACGCTTCGTTATTGTCGGTCCACAGCGTCAGCTTGGCGCCTTCAGGCAGGGTTGCCTGCCGTTCCTTGATCCATTTCTTGACCGAGCGGGACGCCTTGACGATGTCCATGCTGTCGGTGGTCATGATCTGAAGAAGGATGGCCGGTTCGCCGTTCAGGGTGGCAAGGATGTTATTGTCCTCGAAGCCGTCGATCACATGCGCGACGTCACCGACACGCAGGGTGCCGCCATCGGCGGTCTGGCGGACGATGATCTTTTCGAAGTCTTCCTTGCTGTTGGCCAGGCTGCGGGTCGTCAGCATATTTTCGCCAGCCTCGGTGCGGACGGAGCCGCCAGAGAGGTTGATCGAGTTTTTGCGGATCGCGGTTGCGATGTCATTGAAGCTGAGGTTATAGCGGCGCAGCGCTTCCTCGCTCACTTCGATCGAGACTTCTTCCCGGCGCGTGCCGAACAGCTGGACGATGGAAACATGGTCAAGCTGGGCGGCTTCCCGGCGCAGCTTTTCAGCCAGCCGTTTGAGTTCCTTCTCGCTCAGGTTCCCATGGACGGCGACCCGGATGAATTCGTTCCGGTTCACCCACTGGGAAATGCGTGGTGGTTCAATGTCCCTGGGGAGCGCGGTGATTGAATCGACCCGGCTTTTGACGTCATTCAGGAATTTGGTGAAGTTCTGGTTCGTACGCGCCAGGATATAGACAACACCGTAACCTTCCGATGAGGTCGAGCGGACCCAGTCGATATTGTCGAGATCGCTGACCGATTCCTCGATCCGGGCGACAACCTGTTGTTCCACTTCCTCAGGGCTGGCACCGGGCCAGGTAACCTCAATCTGCAGGCCGGGGAAGTGAACCTGCGGTTCCATTTCCCGGTCCATTGAAGTGAAGCCCAGGATGCCGGCGAGAAAGATACCGACCATCAGGAGGTTGGCCGCAACGCGGTTGCGTGCCCACCATTCAATAAGCTTATTCATCTTCGGCCCCCTTTAGCGCGACGGACTGTCGTCGGTGCGGGCGGCCGCCGCCTGAACACCATCGTCGGTGGTGGTGTCCTTCTTGGCGGTGCGCATGATCGGCAGCGCGGGCATCCCATCGTAAACGGCCTGAACTGGGGCTGTCACGACCTTGTCGCCGTCCTTCACCCCATCGCGGACATACAGAAGCTTGTCGCTGGTGGACAGGATGTCGACGGTGTGGATTTGCAGCTTGCCGTCGCGGATCAGGTAAACCTGGTCCTGTTTCCTCAGCGCGTCCCGCGGCATGACATAGGCATGTTGCGGGATAACGCCTTCGATCTCGGCATTGACATAAAGGCCGACGGCGAGCGGCATACCCTGGTGGGCACCGGCGCCATATGGGTCGGACACTTCGGCGACCGCATAGATCAGGCGGGTCTGCTTGTCGATCGCGGCATGGGTGCGCACGATACGGCCGGTCCATTCATGGGGCAGGCCGCCGACGGTAGATTTCAGTTTCACCACCGGGGCATCGCCCGCCTTGGCGACGAAGCCGATCGGCAGGGCCAGTTCCCGGAGCTGCTCATCTGTGAGCGGCAGGCGAACTTCCACTTTGTCAGTGGCGAACACGCGGCCGAGCTTGGTGCCGACCGAGACATACTGGCCAACGCTGACGTCGCGTTCCAGTACACGGCCCGAGTAGGGCACCTTGATCGCGGTCCGCGAAAGGTTGAGCTTGGCGTTCGAAAGGTCGGCCTGGGCTGCACGCAGCTTGGCCTGGGCTTCTGCGACCTGCGGCTGGTTCAAGGCCAGCGGGGTCGGCTCGCCGTCCTTGACCCAATCTTTCCACTGTTTGCGTTTGATACGGGCGTCGGCCAGCTGTTTCGCCAGGTTTACCTGGGCTTCGGCCACGCGGGCCTCGGCGCTGGCGACGGCCAGCTTATAATCGGCGTCTTCGATCTGGATCAGGGTTTCTCCGGGCTTGAACCCGGCCCCTGCCGCGAACGAATCGCTCATGGAAACGATACGGCCGGAAACCTGCGGTACCAGGTCGATCTCGGTCTTGGGCCGGACCTCACCCTGGGTGCGAATGGTCAAACGCACATTCTCCGCGCGGACAGGGTCGACATAAAGCGACACCGCACGGGGCTTTTCATCATTCTTTGCAGGAGCTTCTTTGGCTGCCCCGAGCATCTTAACAATGCCAACTGCAGCCACCAGCACCACGATTGGTGCGGCGATCTTGATTATATTCCTCACTGTCATCCTCGCATTTTAATGTGGCTTAAGCCACTTTTTGCTTATGCTTCTCTATATATATCACCGCTATATAGATGTCACTGTTTATTTGGGGAATTGCCGGGCATTGTCAATGGCCTAAATGGCGGCATTTGGCGGCCCCCAGCTGGTGAGGCGGGCTGGCAGAAGCCGCTATACTACTGTAGCATGGGTGCTTGATGAACCCACCCGCCGTTTGCTGATTGCAATTTTCTTCATTATTTCTATGATTTTGGACCAAATTTGAGGGCAGGAACGGGCTGGTGAACGAAAGCTTGGCATTGAACAAGAAAACAAAGTCTTCCGTGGGGGAAAGTGGGCATGCCGAGTGGTCTGTACTTCTTGACGCGCTGACGGAAGGCGTGATGGTTCGCCATGAGGATTCGATCCTTTACAGCAATGATACGCTCCGTTCCCTGCTGGCTTTCGACGGCACCCAGGAAGAGCTGAACACTGAGCCGATCGAGCGTTGGGTCCATGAGGCCGACAGGCCGCTTGTCGAGCGTCATTACCGCAAGCGTCTGGCGGGCGGCGGGCCGGACAATTATGAATTCCGCATGGTCCGCGCCGACGGTGAAGTCCGCTGGGTCGACTGCCGTGCCAGCCTGATCGAGTGGGACGGCACAACTGCTGTCGTCGGCTGCATCTATGATATTACCGACCGTAAACTGGCGGCCCAGGCGCGCAAGAAATCGGAACATCTGTTTCACAATGTCTTCCGTCTGACGCCGGAGGTGATGATCCTGTCCAGCCTGAGGGACGGCCATGTGCTGGATGTTAATCCGGCGTTCCTCAATGTGTTCGGCCGCCGGCGGGACGATGTTATCGGCAAGCCGATGGAGACGCTCGGCATTTGGGCGGATTCCACCTTCCACAACCGGTTCGTCGAAGAACTCAAGATGACCGCTTCGATGACCGATGTCCCGGCGACGGTGCGGACACGGGGCAAGCTCATCCGGCACTTCCGCCTGTTCGCCCAGAAGATCGAGCATGAAAACGAGCCCATGCTCCTGCTGATCGGCAGGGATGTGACAGATGATCTTTTGCAGGCGCAGGAGCTGCAGCGCAGCCGCGACACGGCCGAGCTCGCCAACCGCGCCAAGTCAGAATTCCTCGCCAACATGAGCCATGAGCTCAGGACGCCGCTCAATGCCATCCTCGGCTTCGCTGAAATCCTGCGGGATGAGATGGTCGGCCCGATCGGCAACCCGCGCTACAGCGAATATGCCCGCGATATCCACGAAAGCGGCACGCACCTTCTGTCCATCATCAATGATATTCTCGACCTTTCGAAGGTGGAGGCCGGGCGGCTGGAAGCTTATCTGACCTGGATCGACCCGCTTGAGGCGCTGGAGATGTGCGTGACCCTCGTACAGCAGCGCGCCTTCGAAGCAGGCCTGAGGCTTGAGCATCAGTTCGATGAAAGCGTCCTTCTGGAAGCGGACGAACGGCTCATCAAGCAGATCACGCTCAACCTGCTGTCGAACGCGGTCAAATTCACCGAACCGGGTGGCAATGTGACCGTGGCGCTTGAGAAAACCGGTACCGGCGGTGTGTGCCTCAGCGTTACCGATACCGGTATCGGCATGACGGCGGAAGAGATTAAAATCGCCAAACGCCCGTTCGGCCAGGTGGATAGCAGCCTGAGCCGCCGGCACGAAGGCTCGGGCCTCGGGCTGCCGCTGATCTCCGCCTTCGCGGAGAAACTCAACGCGACCATGACCATCGACAGCCAGCCTGGCGTCGGGACCCGTGTCAGCGTCGTCTTCCCGCCCTTCAAGGTGAAGGCCAAGGAAGAAGACTAACCCCCTATCCAGCCCCTGCGATCTATGGTGGAATAGGGCCTCTTTTCAGGGAGGTGCCATCATGACCCGCGAGCAGATCGAAACCCGTGAAGACAGGGACAGCCTTGGCGCCGTCCGCGTGCCGGTGGACCGTTACTGGGGCGCGCAGACAGAACGTGCCCGCCGCAATTTCCCACCGGGGACCGAGCTGATGCCCACGGTCTTTATCCGCGCGCTGGGGATGCAGAAACAGGCGGCTGCGCGGGCCAATGCAGCCTCAGGCGCCCTAGACGCCAAGCGCGCCAAAGCGATCGAGCTGGCGGCATCGGATGTGGTGGCCGGTAAGCTGGATGACCATTTCCCATTGCCGGTGTGGCAAAGCGGGTCAGGCACGCAATATAACATGAATGCCAATGAGGTGATCGCGAACCGGGCCGGGGAAAGCCTTGGCGCGGCGCTTGGGTCCTACGCGGCGGTGCACCCGAACGACCATGTCAATATGGCGCAATCCTCCAACGACACGATCCCGACGGTGATGAACCTGGCTGCCCTGATGGCATGGCGGGACGCGGGGGCCTTGGCGCTCGATGATCTGATCCATGAGGTGGAGGGCTGCGCCAGCCGGTTCGCCGGGCTGGTCAAAGTTGGCCGCACCCATTTGCAGGATGCAGTCCCGATGACGCTTGGCCAGGAATTTTCTGCTTTCTCCGCCCAGTTGGGGGCGGCGAGAGAGACGCTTTCCGGGGCCTTGAACAGCCTGTTGGCGGTTCCGCAGGGCGGCACGGCGGTCGGGACCGGGCTCAATGCGCCCGCGGACTTCGGTCCCGCTTTCGCGCGTGAACTGTCCGCCCTCAGCGGCTTCAATTTCACCAGCGCTGATAATAAGTTCGCCAAGATCGCCGGGCACCAGGACCTGTTCAGCGTCTCCGCCGCTCTGTCGGGGCTCGCGACCGTGCTTTATAAGCTTGCGAACGATGTCCGGCTTCTGGGCTCTGGCCCGCGCGCGGGGCTTGGGGAGCTGATCCTGCCGAAGAATGAGCCGGGCTCATCGATCATGGCGGGCAAGGTGAACCCCAGCCAGGCTGAGGCGATGACCATGGTGTGTGTCCGCGTCTTCGGCAACCATGACACGGTCACCCACGCGGCGGCGGGCGGACAGTTCCAGCTCAATGCCTATAAGCCGGTAATCATCTATGCCGTGTTGCAATCGGTGATCCTGTTGGGGCAGGCGATGGCAAGCTTCACGGCACGCTGCCTCAAGGGGTTGAAGGCCGATGAGGCACGCCTCAGCGCCAATGTCGCCCACAGCCTGATGGTGGCGACAGCCCTCGTGCCGCATATCGGCTATGACAAAACTGCTGAAATCGTCCTCAAGGCTGACCATGAAGGAACCGGCCTCAGGGAGGCTGCGCTCGCCCTACAGGCGCTCAGCGCAGCCGATTATGACAAGTGGGTCGACCCGCTTGCCATGACCAAAGGGGGGTAGCGGGCGTCAGGCCTTTTCGCGTTCGACCGCGCGCCAGCCGATGTCCGAGCGGCAGAAACCTTCGGGCCAATCAACCAGCTTGATCGTCTCATAGGCTTTTTCCTGGGCTTCGGTCACGGTCTTTCCGCGCGCGGTGACATTCAGGACCCGGCCGCCGGTTGCCAGCAGGTGGCCATCTTCCCGCTTGGTGCCTGCGTGGAAGATATAGGCGCCGGTGGTATCGGTCGCGCGCTCCAGGCCCTTGATCTCGGTGCCTTTTTTGTAGGAGCCGGGGTAGCCTGCCGCCGCCATAACGACGGTGAGCGCGGCGTCATCGGACCATTCGGCCATCTTGCCTTTGAGGTTGCCCTCAGCGGCCGCGATCAAGAGCGGCACGAGGTCGCTGGTCATGCGGGTCATCAGCACCTGGCACTCCGGGTCGCCGAAGCGGCAGTTATATTCGATGAGCTTGGGGCCGTCCTTGGTGATCATGAGGCCGGCGAAGAACACGCCCTTATAGGGGTGGCCCATATCGGCCATGGCGCGCACGGTGGGCTCGATGATCTCAGCCATCACCCGGGCATTCATTTCATCGGTCATCACGGGCGCGGGGGAATAGGCGCCCATGCCGCCGGTGTTGGGGCCGGTGTCGCCGTCGCCCACGGCTTTGTGGTCCTGGGCGGTGGCAAGCGCCAGCGTGTGGGTGCCGTCCGCCAGCGCGAAGAAGCTGGCTTCCTCGCCTTCCATGAATTCCTCAATCACCACTTCAGCCCCGGCCGAGCCGAAGGCACCGCCGAAGATGGTGTCGATCGCTTCAAGCGCTTCGTCCAGCGTCTGGGCGATGATCACGCCCTTGCCGGCAGCCAGGCCGTCGGCTTTCACGACGATGGGCGCGCCTTGCTCGCGGGTGTAGGCCTTGGCGCTCTCGGCGTCCGAAAAACGGCCGTAAGCGGCGGTCGGGATACCATACTTAGCGCACATATCCTTGGTGAAGCCTTTGGAGCCTTCAAGCTGGGCGGCGCCCTTAGTGGGGCCGAACGCCAGGATGTTCGCGGCGGTCAGGTCATCGACAAGGCCTGCGACCAGCGGCGCTTCGGGGCCTACGACCACAAGGCCGATATCGTGGTTCTGGCAGAACTCGATCACCGCGCCATGGTCGGCGGCGTCAAGGTCGAGGCAGGTGGCAACGTCAGCGATCCCGCCGTTACCCGGCGCGCAGTAAAGGCTGCCGATCATGGGACTCCGGGCAATTTTCCAACAAAGGGCATGTTCGCGGCCACCGGAGCCAATGACGAGAATATTCATATTTTTCACCTGGGTTGCTCAGGGTTGCTTGAAGGCTGCCCCCTTGTATCATAGGTTCCAGATCACTCAAGCCCGAATGGGCGGGAAAGAAAGGCATGAAGGAGATCAGGCCAGCATGACCGACAAGGACACCGGTGGCGAGCTCGGCACCAACATCCATGAATATACCGTCTCGGAACTCTCGGGCGCCTTAAAGCGCACGGTTGAGGACCAGTTCGGCTATGTGCGGGTGCGGGCTGAGCTTTCCGGCGTGAAGCGGGTTTCTTCCGGCCATGTCTATTTTGGCCTCAAGGACGAAAGCGCGGTGATGGACGGCGTGTGCTGGCGCGGTGTCGCCGCGCGCCTCGGTTTCGTGCCGGAAGACGGGCTGGAGGTTATCGCCACTGGCAAGCTGACCACATACCCCGCGCGCTCCAAATACCAGATGGTGGTCGACCATATGGAACCGGCGGGCGCAGGCGCCCTGATGGCGCTTCTGGAAGAACGCAAGAAGAAGCTCGCCGCCGAGGGCCTGTTTGCGCCGGAGCGCAAGAAGCGCATCCCGTTCCTGCCGAGGGTGATCGGTGTTGTGACCTCACCCACCGGGGCGGTGATCCGCGATATTCTCCACCGGTTGAATGATCGTTTCCCGCGTCATGTCATCGTCTGGCCGGTGCTGGTGCAGGGGCAGGGCGCGGCCGAGCAGATCGCAGCGGCGATCCGAGGCTTCAACGCCATCGACGGCTCAGGGAATGTGCCGCGGCCCGATGTGCTGATCGTCGCGCGCGGTGGCGGTTCGATCGAGGACCTGTGGTGCTTCAACGAAGAAGTGGTGGTGCGCGCCGCCGCGGACAGCACCATCCCGCTCATTTCCGCCGTCGGCCACGAAACCGATACCACACTGATCGATTATGTTTCCGACCTGCGGGCGCCGACGCCGACGGGCGCGGCCGAGAAGGCCGTACCGGTTCGGGAAGAGCTTCTCTATAGCGTGACCGATTTTGGCCGCAGGCTCGCCACTCAGCGCGGGCTCATGGTGCGCGACAGGGCCGAGCGCCTGCGCGGGCTTGTGCGCGGTTTGCCGACCCCGCGGGATATCCTCGGCCTTGCCGAGCAGCGGTTTGATGAACTGTCCGAGCGTCTGCCGCGCGGCCTGATGGCGGTGGCGCAAATCAAGGCCGCGAAGCTCAACCGGCTGGTGGGCGGCCTCAGCGTCGGGCGCCTGCGCCAGGCGGCGAGTTTCGGCGCCGACCGGCTGAAATCGCTCGATCGCCGGGTCACGCCCGCTTACAGCCGCCGCCTTGCCGACCTCAGCTCGCGGCTCGAAGCCTCGGGCCGGATGCTGGAAAGCCTTTCCTACACCCGCGTGCTGGATCGGGGCTATGCGCTGGTGACGGACGCGGGCGGCACGCCGGTTTCCCGTGCGGGCGCGCTCAGCACGGGGGATCAGGTGAATGTTCGTTTCGCTGACGGAACGACTGCCATGGAAGTGCTGGAAGGGCAGGCCGATCCGGCCCGCGCGCCCAAGGCGGTAGAGCCCGCGCCTAAGCCGAAACCCGCCGCCAAGCCCAAGAAGAAAGACAAGCCGGACGATGGCCGGCAGGGGACCTTGTTATGATAAGCCGTTCACGCTTCGCCGCAATTTTGCCAGCTTCTGTTGCTCCCCTAAGGGCTATGAAGAAGCATATTTTTATCGGCCTCAGTCTCGCTGTTATGGCTGCGCTGCCCGCGTGGGCGGTGACGCTCCATGGTACGCTCGCGCAAGGCGGCATGGCCTGGGGGCAGGTCACACCCGGGAGCAAGGTCGTGCTGGACGGCAATCCGGTGATGGTCGGCCCCAAGGGCAATTTCGTCATCGGCTTCGGCCGGGATGCGGCCCACGTCAGCCATCTGGTGGTCATGGGGCCCGACGGCAAGAAACAGACGAAGACACTGAAGATCAGGAAGCGTAAGTTTTCGGTCGAACGTGTGAACGGCCTGCCGCCCAAAACCGTGACCATGCCGCCTGAATGGCTTGCCCGCCGCAAGGTGGAAACCGGGCGGGTGGTCAAGGCGCGCATGGTGTTCACCGATGCGCTTGATTGGCTGCATGGCTTCACGATCCCCGCGCATGGGCGCTTCTCCGGCTTCTATGGCAGCCAGCGCATTCTGAACGGCAAACCGCGCAGCCCGCACTATGGCCTCGATATCGCCGCGCCTGTCGGGACACCGATTGTGGCGCCGGAATCCGGTGTGGTAAGGCTTGCTGACCCTGCTTTCCTGCTCGAAGGCGGGATCGTCATCATCGATCACGGCTTCGGCGTCAGCTCGACCATGTTCCATATGAACACGGTGGAGGTGAAGGAAGGCCAGCATGTGAAGCGGGGCGAACGCATCGGCACCATCGGCATGACCGGCCGCGCCACCGGCCCGCATGTGGACTGGCGCATCAATATCGGGGCGCTCAGGCTAGATCCTGAACTGCTCCTTAAAGACAAAAACGGGAAGGTAACGACGCGATGAAGACATTACTGCTTGCCACTACGGCCCTGGCCGCCCTGTCATTTCCAGCGATGGCCGATGACGGCGGCTTCAGCATCGACGGCTATGTCGGTGGCGTAAGCGACTATCGGGACCGCGGCATCGCGCTCTCCGAAAAGGACCCGGCGGTGGTCGCCTCCATCGGCGCCTACCATGAGAATGGCCTCTATTTCGGCGTCACCGGCGCCAGTATCAATGACCAGGTCGGTGGCGATGTGCGCGCCAAATTCTTCGGCGGCTACCGTATCGACAAGGGCGACTATGTCTATGACCTGTCGGTGGAGCTGGATAGCTTCCACGGGGGTGGCGACCGCTACTATCCGGACATCCGCGCCACGGTTTCGCGCGATTTCGGCATCGCCTTCATCCGGGGTGGGCTGAATTATGCGCCGGACGGCCGCTGGTCGCTGCCGGACAACAACAGCCTTTATGCCTTCACCAACCTGGAAGTGCCGATCCCGAACGTGCCGGAGCTGACGTTTGTCAGCCGGGCCGGTTACGATATGCGGGGTGGCGGGCGCTCCAACCTGTGGGACTGGGGCGTCGGGCTTTCGGCCTTCATCAGCGACCTGGAGCTCAGCGTCATGTATGAGGATTCAAGCCTGGACGGCCGCCTCGGCAAGGGTGCTGTCACCTTCGGGGCCAAATATTATTTCTGACCGCGCAGGCGGCAGGCATTCAAAACGGGCTGGCGATCGCTGGCCCGTTTTCTTTTGGGGCTTAGGCGGCCTTATAGCCGACGGTGCGGTCTGCCGGGAAAACGGCTGTCACCGTGGTGCCCTGGCCTTTGACCGACTGGATGATCAGCTGGCCGCCATGAAGCTCGACCAGGCTTTTCACCAGTGGCAGGCCGAGGCCCGTGCCCTCGTGGCTGCGGGTGGTGGTGGTACCCGCCTGCCCAAAGGGCGTGAGCGCGATTTCCAGCTCTTTCTTGGTCATGCCAAGGCCGGTGTCGTTGATCATCAGGCGGATCCCGCCTTTTTCATCGAGCCGCGCGCGCATCAGCACGGTGCCGCCAGCATCGGTGAACTTGACCGAGTTGGTAAGAAGGTTGATCAGGATCTGCTTGATCAGCCGCCTGTCGGCCTTAAGGAGCGGCAGGTCCCGCCCGATCTCGGTCTCCAGGTTGACGCCGCGTTCACTCGCGCGCTGGGCCAGCAAGGTTTTCACATCGTCAAAGACCGGCGCGATATCGATCTCTTCTTCCCTCAGCGTCAGCCGCCCGGATTCGACCTTGGACAGGTCCAGAATGTCATTGATGATATCAAGAAGGTGGCGGCCGCTGTCGTGGATATGGCCGATATATTCGTCATACTGCCGCGCCCCCAGCTTGCCGAACACATGCTGCGCCATCATTTCCGAAAAGCCGAGAATGGCGTTGAGCGGCGTCCTGAGCTCGTGGCTCATGTTCGCCAGGAACTCGGACTTGGACTGGTTGGCGATTTCGGCTTCCTGCATACTGCGGCGGAGCGCCCGGGTATGCCGCCTTTGCATGACAAGCAGCATCAGCGCGCCAAGGGCGGTGAGCACCGAGAAGATGACGATCAGCCGGTCATAATCGGCCCGGGCTTTCTTCAGTTCCTGTTCGGCGCGCTGTTTCGCCAGCATGGTTTCAAGGCTGGAACGCAGGTCTGTCACGCTGTTCTTGAAACGCTCATACTGGGATTTGTTCTGCGCGCGTCTTGCGGCATCCAGTGTCTTGAAAGCGTCTTCGGTTTTGCCCTCGGCGCGCTGGATATAGGCGCGGGTCAATAGGCCCTCGGCGTCCGGCCTTTTGGCGCGCACGTCCTGGTGGCTTTCATAATAGGCCTGGCTTTTTTCGAAATAGCGGCGCGCGTTCGCGACATCACCTAGGCGGGCGTAGCTCATGGCTGTCAGGTCGAACAGCGAGGTATCGAACGCCGGGTCGCTGGCGAAATGGTCAAGCGCATCGGTCGAAAGCCGGATGGCCTCCTTATAGTCGCCCTGGTCATAGGCGATCCAGGCAAGGCCATAGAGCACATAGTAGCGTCCCTGCACCCTCTGTGTCTGGTCGATGACCTTCTGCAGCGCCAGATAGCATTTCTTGGCAAGCTCGGTTTCCTCAAGGTCGTTGAGGACGGAGGCAAGGTTGAACAGTGCGGATTCCCGGTCGAAGGCGATATGGTCCTTCTCCGCGAGCGCCAGCGCCTTCGAGTAATAGTCGACGATCGGGTCGATCTCATCAACGCTGGTGTAGGTATAGGCGAGGGTGAGGTAAGCCAGCATCCGCATCCGATTGCCGCGCGGCGTGTCCGGCAGCGTCAGCGCGCCCTGCGCCATGGTGCTGAGGCCTTCGAGGAAATTGCCGAGGTCCGGCCCGATGATCGCCATCACGGCATCGGCGAAAAAGACCCCGGTCGTGTCGCCCTGCTTCTGTGCAGTCTCCCGCGTTTTCAGGATCAGCGTCTTGGCATCGATCGGCTGGCCCTCAAGCGACAGCCAGGTCGCCTGGCCGAGGTCGGCATAGAGCAGCAGTTCCTTGTCCCGGATTTTCGGGGCCAGCGTGCGTGCCTCGGCAGTGTATTTGGCAAGCGGCGCGGCCTCGGCGATATCGATGGCGTGGAAAATCAGTTCCTTGAGAAGCTCGGCCCGTCCCTTGGGAGCCGCGGTCTGTGCGAGCTTGGCTTCAAGCTCGGTCATGCGCAGGTGGGCATCGGCGGGGACTGCCGCAACCAGTTCGGGCAAAAGCGCAAGCGCCTTCTGGCGGCCTTCGGCGCTGAGCCTGATATCG
Organism: Kordiimonas marina; assembly: GCF_023006325.1. Classification (GTDB taxonomy): domain Bacteria; phylum Pseudomonadota; class Alphaproteobacteria; order Sphingomonadales; family Kordiimonadaceae; genus Kordiimonas; species Kordiimonas marina. The sequence goes on along the minus strand of NZ_JAINDF010000001.1, from coordinate 412,449 downwards.
GCATGGGCGCCGCTGCCTGCCAGCAGCGTCATCAGGCCGAAAAGGCCAATCCCGATATACCTCCACCACCCTGACATTATGCGGTTATTCCTCCTACGAGGCTGGGTTAACCCTATTGAGACACAAAAAAGGAAAACGAAAGTTAACGCGGGACTTAGCAGAATTTTTTTGCCTGAAACAGGGCAAAAAAGAAAAGGAAGTTCTCAGGCCGCCCGGTGCCGCCACTGAGCGAGCGCGGGGTCGACCCGTTCATGGATCGCCTTGAGGAGCGCGGGCGTGCAGCCGAGGATATGGTCATGCAGCGGTTTTTGGCGGTTATAGACCAGCTCGCGGCCCTCGGCGGTGCTGAGATGGCCGCCCGCTTCATTGAGGATGAGGTGCGCGGCCGCCACGTCCCAGTCATTCTTGGGGCGGAGCGTCACGCAGCAGTCAAACTGCCCATCGGCGATTTGGCACAGCCGGAGCGCGATCGAGTTGGCCTGTTCGGTGTGCATGCTATCCGGCCAGGGGGTCGGCCAGATTTTCTTGGACTTGAAGGCTGAGGGGTCGCCCATCATGCGGGCGGCGGTCAGGTCGGTCTCGCCCGACACCTGAATGGGGTTGCCGTTCTTGGTGGCCCCGTGCCCGGCTTCGGCGAAATAGAAAGCGTCTTTGACCGGCGCATAAAAGGCGGCCACCACCGGCTTCTGGTCCTGCACCAGGGCGACCGAAACACCCCAGTCATCCCCGCCGCGCAGGAAGGCGCGGGTGCCGTCGATCGGGTCGACGATCCAAAGCCTGCCACAGCGCAGGCGCTCGGAAGCGTCTTCGGTTTCCTCGCTCAGCCAGCCGTAGCCGGTGCGGTTCTGGGTCAGCGTCGTGCGCAGAAATTCGTCGACGGCGAGGTCGGCTTCCGAAACCGGGTTGTTGGGGGATTTGTCCCAGGCCTTCACCTCGCGCGCGAAGTAGGAAAGCGCAATACGCCCGGCTTCCTCGGTCACCTGGCGGACGAGTTTGACATCATCCTCAAGGCTCCAGGGGCAGCTTTCCTCGTCAAACGGTTCGGCCTCAGTCATCTCGCTCACATCCGGTCCGGCTTGGGGCACCATTCGGCTTTTAAGCCTCAGGCGCCTGCGACCATCATACCATCAATCCGCACGGTTGGCGCGTTCGAGCCATAGCGGAACTCAAGGTCCGATGCTGGCACAAGATGTTTGAACATAGTCTTAAGATTGCCCGCGATGGTGATCTCGCTCACCGGCGTGGTCAGCACCCCGTTTTCGATACGGAAGCCCGCCGCGCCCCGGCTATAGTCGCCGGTGACCGGGTTCACGCCCATGCCGATCAGCTCGGTCACGTAAATGCCGTCCTTGATGTCGGCCATCAGTTCGGCGGGGCTCATCTCGCCCGGCGCCATATAGAAGTTGCTGGTGGAAATGCCGGGCGCGGAGGACGTGCCCCGGCTCGCGTGGCCGGTAACCTCAAGCCCAAGCTGGCGCGCGGACGCGCTGTTTTGCAGCCATGAGGTCAGCCGCCCGTCCTCGACGATGTTCATTTTCTTCACGGCCACGCCTTCGCCGTCAAACAGGCGGGAGGACAGGCCGCGCTTGATGAACGGGTCGTCGACGATCTGCACACCGGGGGCGAACACCTCGGTGTCCATCGCATCTTTCAGGAAGCTGGTGCCGCGCGCGATACTGGTACCGGTGATGGCGCCGGAGAAATGCCCGATCATCGTGCGGGAAACCCGCGGGTCGAACACGATCGGCAGGCTGCCGCTTTTCATCTGCTTGGCGCCCAGGCGCTTGACCGCGCGTTCCCCGGCGGAGCGGCCGACTTCCGATGCCTTTTCAAGGTCTGCGAAAAAGCGCTTGTTGGACATGTCATAGTCCCGCTCCATCGCCGTACCTTCGCCCGCGACGGCGGCAATGGAAACCGAAAAGCTGCTGCCCCGGTAGCTTCCTGCGAAGCCGTGGCTGGTGACCAGCGCGATCGCCCAGCTGGAGGCACTGGCGCCCGCGCCCGGCGTGGTGGTTACGCCCTGAACGGCCAGCGCCGCGTCCTCGGCCTCGGCGGCCAGCTCGGCCAGCCTGTCGGCGGAAACATCCGTGTCGTCATAAAGGTCCAGCTCGGCCATCGGGCCTTTGTGCAGCGCTTCTTCGGGGGCGAGGCCGCAATATTCATCTTCCGGCACCGCGCGCGCCATATCGAGCGTGCGCTCAACCAGCGCCTTCAAGGCCTGGGGCCGCCTGTCGGAGGTGGAAACCATCGCCTGCTTCTTGCCGAAGAAGACACGGAGGCCGATATCCTCGCCTTCCGACCCCTCAACATCCTCCAGCTTGCCTTCGCGCCAGCTGACGCCGCGGCTGGTGGCTTCCACCGTGACGGCGTCGGCGGCATCGGCGCCGCCCTTTATCGCGGCGGCCACAAGGTCATTAAGAAGGTTGAGGGTCTTGTCGTCGGACATAAAACTTCCTGAAAAGGCTGTGGAACTGTTGCTCCGCACTTAGCCACAGATGGCCCATGAGAGCAAGAGCGCGGCAAGGGGCTGCCCGCATAGGCCGCCGCCGTGGTTCGTGCTATGCTGGCACAAGGCATCCTTGAAGGCAGGTGAGGTATTTATGAAGATGAGCAAGGTCAAATATTCGCTGGCATCGGTGGCAGGCGGACTGCTGGTGCTGTTCGCGGCCCAGAATATGGCGACCATCGAGGTGAATTTCCTCTTCTGGTCCTTCTACACCCGCCGCTTCGCCGTCATCATCTTCGCCGTCCTCGTCGGCCTCATCATCGGCTGGGCGCTGAGTGGGCGGAAGAAGGGGAAGGATAAGGAAGAGCCTAAATCGTGAAGCTGATGTTCAATTGTAAGTGGTTTAATTAACCTTGAAATAGCTGGTTTGATGCGCCACCTCTATAGAAGGAGGCGCTTATGACCTTTTGGCTTTTGCTGGTAGCAGGCGTGTTATGGGGGATACTCGTTTTCTTGGTTGCCCGGTTCGTGGCGCATACACGTCTTTCAAGAATTGTCCCATTCATTGTGCCAATCGTGGCCCTTATAGGGGCTTATCCCCTTGTCAGTGAATATTGGGCTTATGCGTCTTTTCAGGATTGGTGCAGTACCCATGCAGGTTGGTCCCGTTTCAAGCCTGTGACGGCGGATACGATTCTTCTGGAAGCGCGGGGGATTGATATCAAAAACGCCTTGTTGGCACAGACGGTAAGGAACGTGTTGTTCCGTAACTTTCCTGCGGCTGAGAATGGAGAGAACTCTCTTTTAGGGATAGAGAAGCCTAAAAACCAACTGCCGGAGCAGGGCGAGGTTTGCCAGCCTAAAATAGTGCGGTCTGAGGGGAAGGTTCTTGACGCCTATGGCCCGTATAGCCGTTATGGCCTTACTGCCTACGGTCTGGCTCTTCAGTTAAGAAAACGTCATATCTGCCTGTCCTTCGAAGGGGATTTCGACGAACCGCAGTTTCGTGTCCATTTGTGGCGTAGCCCTGGAGCCTGGTACAAAAAGACAGATCAACCTCCCAGCGTGGATCGTGTATTCCAGCTATTCGATGCGCAGAGCGGTGAGCTTCTTTCGGAATACAAGTTCGCGACCGGGCCGCATGGATGGCTGATAAAATCGATATGGCCGAATTCCTGGCCCCGTTACAATTGTGGGGCGCAGGCTTTTCACTCAGGCCCGTTTGAGGGTCGGTGGAATGGCAGTTTAACTTGGTTCCTTGAGAAGGCTCTGTTGCCGAAGCAAAGCTAGCTCAGCATCACTTCCAAATCTTCTTGCCCTCACCGGGGATGCCGAGGCTGTCCCAGATGGCGTCCACCTTCTCGATGACGGCGTTGTCCATGCGGATTTCCGTGCCCCATTCGCGGTGGGTTTCGTTGCCGACCTTGTTGGTGGCATCCAGCCCCAGCTTGCCGCCGAGGCCGCTTTCCGGGCTCGCGAAATCAAGATAGTCGATCGGGGTGTTTTCCACCGTCACGATGTCGCGCACCGGGTCCATGCGGGTTGAAATCGCCCACATCACGTCCTTCCAGTCGCGCGCGTTGATGTCGTCATCCACCACGATCACGAATTTGGTATAGACGAACTGGCGGAGGAACGACCACACGCCCTGCATGATGCGCTTGGCGTGGCCCGCGTAGGCCTTTTTCATGCTGACGACGGCGATCCGGTAGCTGCAGCCTTCGGGCGGCAGCCAGAAGTCGGTGATTTCCGGGAACTGCTGCTGCAGGAGCGGGATGAACACCTCATTGAGCGCTTCGCCGAGGATGGCGGGCTCATCCGGCGGGCGGCCGGTGTAGGTGGAAAGGTAAATCGGCTTCTCGCGCATGGTGATGGCCGACACGGTAAAGACCGGGAATTTCTCCACCGAGTTATAATAACCGGTGTGGTCGCCGTACGGGCCTTCGTCGCGGTAGTCGGTCAGGCTCACGTGGCCTTCGATGACGATCTCGGCGGTCGCGGGCACTTCCAAAGGCACGGTCTTGCACTTCACGAGCGGCACCTTCTTGCCGCGCAGGAGACCGGCGAATTGATATTCGCTCAGCGTATCCGGCACGGGGGTCACGGCGGCCAGAATGGTGCCGGGGTCCGCGCCGATCACCACGGCGGCGGGCACGGGCTCGGGGCTCACCTTTTTCCAGCGCTCATACTGCTGGGCACCGCCCCGGTGCTTCAGCCAGCGCATCAGCGTCTGGTTTTTGCCCAGGCGCTGCATCCGGTAGATGCCGAGGTTATAGTTATCCTCCGCCTTATCGGACGGGCCTTTGGTGACGACAAGCGGCCAGGTGATCAGCGGCGCGGGTTCGCCCGGCCAGCAGGTCTGCACCGGCAGCTTGAAAAGGTCGATGTCATCGCCCGTCAGCACCACTTCCTGCACCGGCGCTTTCTTCACCTTCTTCGGCTTCATCGACAGCACTTGCTTGGCGAGCGGCAGCAGCTCCAGCGCGTCCTTGATGCCGCGTGGCGGTTCGGGCTGCCTGAGGAACGCCAGCGTTTCGCCGACTTCGCGCAGCTCATGCGGCTCCCGGTTCATGCCCCAGGCGACGCGCTCGACCGTGCCGAACAGGTTGACGAGCACCGGCATGTCGGATTTCTCGCCGCGTTCGTTCACCACATTTTCGAACAAGATGGCGGGCCCGCCAGCGTGCAGCACGCGGGTCTGGATTTCGGTCATCTCCAGCTCGGTGGAGACCGGTTCGGTTACGCGCACAAGGCGGCCTTCAGCCTCCAGGCGGTCGATGAAATCTCTGAGTGAATCGTAAGTCATGGATGACCTTATAGGCGCTCATGTGCGCGCCGCCAAGATGGGAAGTGCGGATGGGGCGTCAGTCCGCCCGCACCACGCGTGTGGGCTTCACGCCGCCGAGCCAGTAGGCCAGCTCCGCCGGTTCGTCGATATCGAAGAAGACCATGTCGGCGCGTTTGCCGGTCTCGAGCGTGCCGCGGTCATGGGCAAGGCCGAGTGCTGAGGCCGCGTGGGCCGTGACGCCGCGCACGGCTTCCTCCGGCGTCATGCCGAACAGCGTGCAGCCCATATGCAGCATCAGCTGGATCGAAAGCGCGGGCGAGGTGCCGGGGTTGAGGTCGGTCGCCAGCGCCATGGCCACGCCTTCCTTCCTGAGCATCTCCACCGGCGGGCGCCTGTGCTCCTTCAGCACATAAAAGGCGCCGGGCAGTAGCACGGCGACGGTGCCCGCCTGCTTCATCGCGCGGATGCTTTCGGCACTCGCATATTCCAGATGGTCAGCCGACAGCGCGCCGTGCTTGGCGGCGAGCGCGCCGCCCGACAGATCACTCAGCTGGTCGGCGTGCAGCTTGACCTTCAGGTCATGCTTGGCTGCGGCTTCGAACACACGCTCAACCTGCTCGGGGCTGAAGGCGATGCCCTCACAGAAGGCATCGACCGCGTCGGCGAGGCCCGCTTCGGCTATCGCCGGGATCATCTCATCCGCCACATGGGCGATATAGCCGTCCTTGTCGCCCATATATTCGGGCGGCAGCGCATGGGCGCCGAGGAAGGTGGTGGTGACATCCACGCCCGCCTCCCGGCCCGCGATGCGCGCGGCTTCCAGCATTTTGGTCTCGTCCTGCAGCGTCAGGCCGTAGCCGGACTTGATCTCCACCGTCGTCACACCGTCTTCCGCCAGCCGCTTGAGCCGTGCTGTCGCCTGCTTCACCAGCGTGGCGACGCTGGCTTCGCGGGTTGCATTCACGGTGGAGAGGATGCCGCCGCCCCGGCGCGCGATCTCCTCATAAGAGACACCATTCAGCCGTTCCTCAAACTCGCGCGCGCGGTTGCCGCCGAACACCGCATGGGTATGGCAGTCGATAAAACCGGGGAAAACCCACTCACCGCCACAGTCCAGTATCCTGTCCGCCGCCACGTCCTCGGGCAGGCCGTCTTGCGGGCCCACGAAGGCGAGTCGGCCATCCAGAACGCCGATGGCACCGTCTTTCACCGCGCCGTAAGGCAGGCCGGTGGCACTCATGGTGGCGATGTTGATGTTGCGGTAAAGCGTGTCGAACATTGGTGTTTGTCCCCCTGTCTTCAGTCCCATTCCCGTCCACCAGCATACTGCCCGCTTGACAGAATATGCAAGCTTGTATGAACCTGTATATACAAGTTGAAGGAAACCCCATGCAGACGCATTATTTCACCGAAGGGCTGATCGGCCGGGACTGGGCGCATGACATCCGTGTCACGGTGGCGCCCGACGGCATGATCACCGAGATGGAAACCGGCGTGCAGGCGCCCGAGGGTCATCATGCGCGCGGGCCGGTCCTCCCGGCGATGGCGAACCTGCACAGCCATGCTTTCCAGCGCGGGTTCGCGGGGCTTGCCGAGGTGAAGGCCGTGGGGGCGTCCGATTTCTGGAGCTGGCGGCGGGCGATGTATCATTTCGCTGCGGCGATGACGCCGGAGGCGGCAGAAGCCATCGCCGCCCAGCTCTATCTGGAAATGCTCAAGGCCGGCTACACGGCGGTGGGCGAGTTCCATTATCTCCATAACAGCCACCGTGATCAGGCACTGGATATGTCCGGCGCGATCATGAAGGCGGCGGACGGTGTCGGCATCGCGCTCACCCACCTGCCGGTGCTGTATCAGGCATCGGATTTTGGCGGCAAGGCCCCGGAAGACGCCCAGCAGCCGTTCCTGCATGACACGGAAGATTTTATCCGGCTCCTCAAGGTTCTGGCCGCGCGGCTTGATGGCGGCAATCACCGGCTCGGCATGGCGTTCCATTCCTTGCGGGCTGTGCCGGAGGGCAGCTTTGCCCCAGCGATTGAAGCCCTGGAGGATATTTCGCTCAAGGCCCCGATCCATATCCATGTCGCTGAGCAGACGCGGGAGGTTGAGGCGTGTGAGGCCTTCTCAGGCAAACGCCCGGTTGAATGGCTGTTGGACACGCAAAACCTCGATGAGCGCTGGTGCCTTATCCATGCGACCCATGTTGTGGAAGCCGAATGGCGCGGCATGGCCGAACGCGGCGTGGTCGCCGGGCTGTGCCCGACAACCGAGGCCAACCTGGGCGACGGCCTGTTCCCGGCGGCGGAATATGCTGCGCACGGCGGCCGTTTCGGCATCGGCTCCGACAGCCATGTCAGCATCGATGCGCGGGAGGAGCTTCGGCTTTTGGAATATGGCCAGCGGCTGGCGCGGCAGGCACGCACGGTGCTCACCCCCGCCGATGGTGGTCACACAGGCCTCAATCTCTGGTGCGCGGCTGCTGAAGGCGGTGCGCAGGCGCTCGCCCAGCCGATCGGCGAGATCGCGGTTGGTAAGCGCGCGGACCTGATCGTGCTGGATGACACCTCGGCCACTTTCGCCGCCACCCACGGCGCGCACACGGTCGATGCTTTTGTCTTCGCCGGTCAGCCAAGCCCGGTCCGGGATGTGATGGTCGCTGGGAACTGGGTGATCGAAGACGGTGCCCACAAGAACGAGGCCGAAATCACCGGCCGTTACCGCGATACGGTTGCGCGCATCGCCGCCGATCTGGAGGTGCTGTCATGACCCTGCCGCTGCCCCGCTACGAACAGGTCAAACGCCATATCCTCGAGCGTATCGAACGCGGCGATTACACGGCGGGCGACAAGCTGCCGAGCGAGAATGAACTCGTCCGCGCGCTTGGTGTCTCGCGGATGACCGTCAACCGCGCGCTCCGGGAACTCACCGAGGAAGGCCATATCCTCCGCCGTGCCGGGATGGGCAGCTTTGTCGCGAGCCGAAGGATGCGCGGTCATGCCGCCGACATTGTCAGCATCTCCGCCGAACTGGCGGAGCGCGGTGAAGACTGGTCCGCTGAAGTGCTGGTCCTTGAGGAGGTGCAGGCGGCCAAAGACGTGGCTGAGCAGTTCGCGCTCTTCCCCGGTGCCCGGCTTTTCCATCTGATCGTCGTCCATAAGGGTGACGGCGTGCCGGTGGAGCTGGAGGAACGCTGGGTCAACCCGGACATCGCACCCGACATGCTCATGCAGGATTTCACCAAGGCGACACCGACCGACTATCTGCTTGCCGTCGCGCCCTTGTTGCGTGCCGAACATGTGGTGCGGGCGGTGGGCGCGAGCAAGGCCGAGGCCGCGCGCCTGGACGCCGTGCCCGGCACACCCTGCCTTGAAATCGGCCGCCGCACCTGGACCGGCGAGCGCGTGGCAAGCTACGCCCGCCTCCTGTACCCCGGCGACCGCTATGAACTCACCGCGCGCTTCTCGAACGTCGGCGCCGGCAATACGAATTGAACGAAAAGAGGGACCCCTAAAAATGAAAAACCGCCCTGACATCCATGCGCCCCACGGCACCGAACTCAGCTGCAAAAGCTGGGCGACAGAAGCGCCGATGCGCATGTTGATGAACAACCTCGATCCCGGTGTCGCTGAAAACCCGGAGGAGCTGGTGGTCTATGGCGGCATCGGCCGCGCCGCCCGCAACTGGGAATGCTATGACCGCATCGTCTCCACGCTGCAGGGCATGGAAGAGGATGAAACGCTGCTGGTGCAATCCGGCAAGCCGGTGGGTGTGTTCAAGACCCATACGGACGCCCCGCGCGTGCTGATCGCCAACTCCAACCTCGTGCCGCACTGGGCGACGTGGGAGCATTTTAACGAGCTCGATCGCAAGGGCCTGATGATGTACGGCCAGATGACCGCAGGCAGCTGGATCTATATCGGCAGCCAGGGCATCGTGCAGGGCACCTATGAAACGTTTGTGGAAATGGGCCGACAGCATTTTGGTGGCAGCCTTGCAGGCAAATGGATTCTGACCGCAGGCCTCGGCGGTATGGGCGGCGCCCAGCCGTTGGCCGCGACCATGGCGGGCGCGTCCTGCATGGCGATCGAATGCCAGGAAAGCCGCATCGATTTCCGGCTGAAGACCGGCTATCTGGATGCTCGTGCCGACACGGTTGAGGAAGCGCTGGAGATGATCGAGCGCGCGCATAAAGAAGGCAAGCCGCTCTCCGTCGGTGTGCTCGGTAACGCCGCTGAAATCCTGCCCCAGATGGTCGAGAAGGGCATCCGCCCGGATGCGGTGACCGACCAGACCTCGGCCCACGACCCCATCAACGGTTACCTGCCGATCGGCTGGACCGTGGCGGAGTGGATGAGCAAGAGGGAGACCGACCCCGAGGCGGTGGCCGCGGCCTCCAAGCCCTCGATGGCGAAGCATGTGCAGGCGATGCTGGCGTTCCACGAAATGGGCATCCCCACCTTCGATTATGGCAACAATATCCGCCAGGTCGCGTTCGATGAGGGCGTGAAGAACGCCTTCGATTTCCCGGGCTTTGTGCCCGCCTATATCCGGCCGCTGTTCTGCCGCGGTGTCGGCCCGTTCCGCTGGGCCGCGCTCAGTGGTGACCCGGAGGATATCTACAAGACCGACCAGAAGGTGAAGGAACTGCTGCCGGACGACAAGCACCTGCACAACTGGCTGGATATGGCGCGCGAGCGCATCCAGTTCCAGGGGCTGCCCGCACGCATCTGCTGGGTTGGCCTCGGGGACCGTCACCGTCTCGGCCTCGCCTTCAATGAGATGGTCAAGAATGGGGAGTTGAAGGCGCCGGTCGTCATTGGCCGTGACCATCTGGATAGTGGCTCGGTCGCGAGCCCGAACCGTGAGACCGAGAGTATGAAGGATGGCTCCGATGCCGTGTCCGACTGGCCGCTCCTGAACGCGCTTCTCAACACGGCTTCGGGGGCGACCTGGGTCAGCCTTCACCATGGTGGGGGCGTCGGCATGGGCTTCAGCCAACATTCGGGTGTTGTCATCCTGTGTGACGGCTCGGACGCGGCGGCCACGCGCCTCGGCCGTGTGCTGTGGAACGACCCGGCGACCGGCGTCATGCGCCACGCCGATGCGGGCTATGACATCGCCATAGACTGCGCCCGCGAAAAGGGCCTCAACCTGCCGATGCTGGCAAAGTGAAGAGTATCAAGCCATGACAACAGACCATAAAATGGTACGCCGGGCAGGGCATTTCAGCCTTCAGGACCTCCGGCATATTTACGAGCATCCGACCGTGCTGGAGCTCGATCAAGCCGACGCGGCCCGTATCGAGACCGCCCGCCGGACGGTGACAGATCTTATCGCCCGCGGCGACACGGCGTATGGCATCAACACCGGCTTCGGCCTGATGGCGAATACGCGCATCAAGGCCGCGGACGTCGAAAAGCTGCAAGAAAACCTGGTGCTGAGCCATGCGACCGGCACGGGCGAGCCCCTCAAAGACGGTGTCGTCCGCCTCGTGCTCGCGCTCAAGTCCACGTCGCTGGCGCAGGGCCATTCGGGCGTGCGGCCGGAGGTGATCGGTGCGCTCCTGAAGCTACTGGAACACGGGGTGTACCCGGTCATTCCGGCCAAGGGCTCGGTTGGCGCATCGGGGGATCTTGCGCCGCTCGCGCATATGTCCGCCGTGCTTCTCGGTGTGGGCGAGGTTCGTCATCGGGGTGAAACGCTCTCCGCCAAAGAGGGCCTCAAGGTTGCTGGGCTCACGCCGCTCACGCTGCAGGCCAAGGAAGGGCTGGCGCTCCTCAATGGCACGCAGGTCTCGACCGCGCTCACGCTTTCCGGCCTGTTCGAGATCGAGAATGTCTTCGCCGCCGCCATGGTTGCGGGCGCACTGTCGGTTGATGCCATGAAGGGCTCGGACGTGCCGTTCGACCCGCGCATCCATGCCGTCCGCCGCCAGGCCGGGCAGATCGATACCGCCGCCATGTACCGCACGCTGCTGGCGGGCAGTGAAATCCGCCACAGCCACGACACTTGTGAAAAAGTGCAGGACCCTTATAGCCTTAGGTGTCAGCCGCAGGTGATGGGCGCGGCGCTCACGGTCATGCGGCAGGCGGCGGAAACGCTGCTTACGGAAGCGAACGCCGTCACCGACAACCCGCTCATCTTCCCGGATGAGGGCGATATCCTTTCGGGCGGCAACTTCCACGCCGAGCCAGTGGCGATGGCCGCTGACATGCTGGCGATTGCCGCGTCCGAAATCGCATCGATTTCCGAGCGCCGGACCGCGCTGCTTGTCGACCCGAAAATGTCCGGCCTGCCGGCGTTCCTGGTCGAGGATGGCGGCCTCAACTCAGGCTTCATGATCGCGCAGGTGACGACCGCGGCTTTGGTCAGCGAAAACAAGACGCTCGCGCACCCCGCCAGTGTGGATTCGATCCCGACCTCGGCGGGGCAGGAGGACCATGTTTCCATGGCCACTTTCGCCGGGCGCAGGCTGCATGATATTGCTTTCAATTCGGGTGCGGTGATTGCGATCGAACTGCTCGCCGCAGTGCAAGGCGTTGATTTCCATAGGCCTCTTCGGTCCAGCGAGACCTTGGAGAAGGTCTATGCCGCAGTCCGGGAGAAGGTGGATTTTTACGCGGCGGACCGCTATTTTGCACCGGACATCGAGGCCGTTCGCACGCTTGTCACGAAAGGCACCTTCAATGCCTTCGTGGATGAGTTGTTGCCGTCGGCAAGCCTTGGGAGCCAGGCACTTTGAGTGACGAGATTTACAATCTGAGACGGGGCCACGGCCCCCTCATTGTTTCCATGCCGCATAGTGGTGAGGAACTGGGTCCGTTCGCGCCAAGGATGACCGAGGCGGCGAGGCAGATCGCCGATACCGACTGGCATATGCCCGCGCTCTATGACTTCCTTTCGGACATGGACGTGACCGTGCTTTCCGCGCGCTATTCCCGCTATGTCATTGATCTCAATAGAGACCCCAGTGGCAAAAGCCTGTACCCGGGCCAGAGCGTGACCGAGCTGTGCCCGACCAGCACGTTCGATAACGAACCGCTCTATGCACCGGGCGAAACCCCGGACGACGCCGAGATTTCCGCGCGTACGGCAACCTATTGGCAGCCGTATCATGACGCACTTCAGGCGGAAATCGCGCGGGTGAAGGCCGCACATGGCTATGCGCTTTTGTGGGATGCGCATTCGATCCGCTCGGTCGTGCCGCGCTTTTTTGAGGGCCGGTTGCCGGATTTTAACCTCGGCACCAATGAGGGCCTGACCTGTTGTCCCACTGTTGCAGGCCGCGTTTTTGCTGTTGCAGATGCAACAGATGCCTACACGGCAGTGGCGAACGGTCGCTTTAAAGGCGGGTACATCACCCGCACTTACGGAAAACCGGCAGAAGACGTCCACGCGATCCAGCTCGAACTCACGCAGGCGACCTATATGGACGAGGACCATCCGTTCGCCTTCCGGCCCGACCGTGCGGGCGAAGTGGCGAAGCCGATCAGGTTGATGATTGAGGCGATGCTCGCGGCAAAACCCGGCGCTTAATGCCGCGCCCAAATTGGCGGCCTTGAAAATGCCGTCCTCACCCCCCAGAATGGCTTGACCTTTTGGGGGTGAGATGGGAACCCGTCCTATGACATCCAGTCGCGTTCGCCGGATTTTGGCCATCGCAATCACCGCTGTGCTGGGCTTCAGTCCGGCCAGCCATGCGGCGTGTTCGCATACGCTGACCATCGCGCATTTCGATTGGCCGGGGCCCTCAAGCGACCCGGACCTCAGGAAAGGTTTCGGGCTCGACCGCGAGCTTCTCGAAAGCGTGCTCAAGATCGCGGGCTGCAAGATCAAATGGAAAGCCGTGCCGGTCAAACAGTCACTTGCCGATATCGAGCACGGCGTGGTCGACGGCACGGTCGGCGCCTCCTACACGCCCGCGCGGGCGCGCTATGCCGCTTTCACCAAGCCCTACCGCAGCGAAAAGGTGGTGATGTTTATGCGCAAATCCGACGCCCAGGCCTTCCACCCCAAGGCGCTCAGTGACCTTGTGGGCGCAGGCTACCGCATCGGGGTGACAGACGGTGCCTGGTACGGCTCGGATTTCGCGCACCTGAAGGCCGACAACCCGGATTTCGCGGGAGCGCTGATGCTGAGCCACGACCCACGCATCCGCTTCCAGTGGCTGGCGGACGGCAAGGTCGATATCGCCTTCGCGGACCTTTATTACGGCTATCATTATCTTCTGGTGCACGGCCTCGCGGACCGCATCGTCGCGCATCCTTTCGTCATCAACGAAGACCCGGTGCATTTCATGTTCAGCCGCCGCACGGTGACGGAGGCGGATATCCGCACCATCAACGCGGCGATTGGGACCCTGAAGGCCAAGCCCGAATATACCGAAATCCTCGCCCGCTATTCCCCGCCGGCCCTCGCGCCGTGAGGGTGGGGGCGTAATACCTAATTGTTGTGCGCAGCCCCAAATCTGGGGGTACGACGAATCCGGATGGCATAATTTGACCCTATGACGAAGGGTGAGGCCCTTTTGTAAGTAGCTGTGTTTTCCCTTGGAAAACGGCCTATACCGCAAACGATCCCGTGAACTATACGGACCCGATGGGTGAAGGCAAGGTCAAGTACTTTATACGCGCCTATAAATGGGGTCGCTCCATATGGAAGGAAGTCTCAAAAAGCCGAGCATTAAGGGCTCGGTTAAAGCAAGGTGATGTGAAGATTACGGGGCGGGGCGCTCGTACAGAAGCGAAGCGAATGGATCGTGCGCTTAATGGCGACAGGACGGTGCGCCACGAAGGTCATGAGCTTCCCAACGGGGAAAAGGGAATGAACCATTTTCAGCACAGAAACGGTGGTACAGGCCATACATTCTATCAGGTAATAGCGGGATTGACGGCAGCCCACTATTTGGGGGACGATTCCAATGTTGCTGCAGTAGTAGATTTCTTTAACCCGGTCTCAGATGTGAAGGAAGTCATTGACGTTATTGATGAAGAAACCTCTCCGTCTTCAGATGGAGAGGTTTCTCAGCAGACTGATAACCCTCCGGCTACTGACGCGGTGAGCACCACGAATAGCTCCACAGGCGCAGATCAGGGCAAGAAAAAAGGCGCTGGTGGTTCGGTGCAAATAGACGCGGGCTTTTGCACGGGGACACGTGTTGGCAACACAGAGACTGGATCTGTTTGTTAGCCTTGTTATAAGGAGTTGGAAGTGAATTTTGAGCCGTTTCAATCGTCCGTTCGCTCAGAGTACCAACCTTTTCTTGAAAGGGTGTTGGCTGAGATGCCAATGTCTCGGCCTACTCTTAAGACGAAAATTTTGGAGCGGTTCACCGATCAATTTGAGCGACTGAGCCGGCCAGTTCTTTTAGAAAAACTCTGTAATTATTTGGAAGTAGAGCTTGAGGACGTGAACGCAGATCCGACACTATCGGATGGTGATGTACTCGTGCAGATGATAGGGCAAGACATTGTGGGTGTGGATGTGCGACTGAAGCGGCCGCAAGATATGGGTGGAATACTTTATGGTCATACGATCAAGCGCATAGGGGAAAACTTGTACTTAATTAATAATGAAGGTGATCCGTATTTTTAACCATTGAATTTTGGCGAACATAATATCTAATCCTTGGTGACCACAGACTTCTGGCGGGCATTGTCAGAGGAAAGTGATGAGGCGCAAAATGCGTTGAAATTCCGGGGACACAATACTTAATTACAGCCGTCGGCATGGGAGTACGACGAAACTTTATGGGACAATTCGAGGCTATGACGAGGGTCTCAGCTCTTCACGCCATGTCGCGTCGTCAATCGCCACCCTGCCTATACCAACAATGATCCCGTCAATAACACCGATCCGACAGGGAAGTGCCTGGGTAGCGGTAGTAGGATTGGTGCGGCGGAAGGGTCTGTTTGTGGAGGATCCGCTCCAAGATCGATGTCTACGATTGTCTCGGTGACCGATGCCAATGGTGGATCTACTACGTACAGAGTTAATGTAACTGCACAAAGCAGCACAAGCGTGGAGCAGACCCACGAGAGCATTGCCGCTCATGCCGAGGCAGCTTCTGAAAACCACGCTCCTTATGCGTTTAAGGATCGCGTCGGTAATTTCCCGCCAAACTCTTACAAATGTAACAAGTTTGTATGTGATACAGCGAATGCTGCCGGTGCGACAGTGCCGCAGAATAGAGACCCGCATGGTAACTATTGGCCCCCTACGGCGGGTACATGGGGGAACCCTCATGCTAAGATTCCTGGTTGGCGGGTTGTCACAGATCCAAGGGCAGGGGATATTGTTGCCCAATGGAGAGGATACAGCGACGCTAGCGGGCACGTTGGCATCATTGTTGATAACAAGTTAAACGTGATCTCAGCTAGAGATGGCGGATTAAGTAAAGACCCATTGAATGTGCTATTTCCGTCCAACTATAGAAACGGAGCGGTGAAAACGGGTCCCTTGGTATTCTGGCGCTATTTCGGGGTGGAACAATGAGACTTCTTGCAAAAATGTCCCTTGTCACAATCCTTCTGATGTGGATGGGGGATACAGCTGTAGCAGACGTCCCAGAAAAGTTTCTGGGAAAGTGGACTGTATATGTGACCACCCAAGATGGTTTTCCTTGGTGGGAAGAGGTCAAATATCCAAAGGAGATATATATAAGTAATAATGGAGGTTATTTTATAGATCAGATGGGAAATCGTTGTGATGTTGCCGATTATTATTACGATGTAGATATAGATTCTATTGTTTTAAAGAATTGTGGCCAGACAAAATCAAGTAAGGCACTGCCCCCATTTCACCTGATATCTGAAAAAGGCGGTTTCTTGGTAGGCAGGGTACAGACCTACAAGTTACTATTCGAGTGGAGGGGCAAAAGGGATGCAAGTGGGGGAGAAAAAGAACAACATTGGTGAATTCTGAGGAATAATACTTAGTTTGCCTCGATAGAAAGGCCCCCGGCATTGACCGGGAATTCCGGGGACATAGTACCTAACTCACCCAAACCGCAGGCTCCCGGCATTGACCGGGAGCTTAGTTTTTGACACCACCTATGCCTACGACCCCAAAGGGCGGCGGGGAATTCCGGGGACACAATACCTGATTCCCCCTGATCGCAGGCTCCCGGCATTGTCCGGGAGCTTAGTTTTTGACGGCCCCGTTGGTGTTTTGCCCGGCCTTTGAGGTGTCGCTGTCAGCGAATCTTCTTGACTTATTTGTCATACACACCTGAACGCAGGTACCTGCACTGGGGTTTTGTCCAGTATAATCAATGGGTTATGACGGTAGTGCTGTCAGTGCTACATAGTGCCGGCAGTAGTACCGCTTTGTAATCATTGAGGAAATTTGCCTCACCTCTTTTTTAGAGCCGCCATAGGCTTCGCCCTCGCAGGAGGCTTTTGCCCCTGCGGTGAAGGTAGGATTTAACCGCCGATAGGTTTGTC
The DNA here is from genome assembly GCF_023006325.1 of Kordiimonas marina. Classification (GTDB taxonomy): domain Bacteria; phylum Pseudomonadota; class Alphaproteobacteria; order Sphingomonadales; family Kordiimonadaceae; genus Kordiimonas; species Kordiimonas marina. The sequence goes on along the minus strand of NZ_JAINDF010000001.1, from coordinate 395,771 downwards.
GTAGTGCGCAGATTGAAGGGCCATTTCTATTTCGCGAATAGTTGGCCGATGTCTTTGAAGGCTTTGAATTCGAGCGCGTTGCCGGCGGGGTCGAGGAAGAACATGGTCGCCTGTTCGCCCACTTCGCCTTCGAAGCGGATATAGGGCGCGATGACGAACTCCATGCCCGCGGCCTTGAGCTTGTCGGCGAGCGCGTGCCAGTCATCCCACGCGAGTACCACACCATAATGGAAACTGGGTACACTATGGCCGTCGACATCGTTGCGGTCGGCCTGCCCCACTGGCGTGCCGAGGTGGACGACAAACTGGTGGCCGAAAAAGTCGAAGTCGATCCAACGCTCGCTCGACCGGCCTTCGGGGCAGCCCATCAATCCGCCATAGAAATCCCGCGCGGCCTGGAGGTCGTCAACGGGAACGGCAAGATGGAAGGGCTGCACCATTTTCTGGGTCTCCGTATGAGAGATTAATGCTTCGGCATCAGGTTCATGGCGGCGATCGTCATGGATTCGACACCCATCTTGATCGAGCCTTCAGGCGCGATCTTGAAGAGCGGCGAATGGTGCGCGGGCACAGCCGGGCCACCGTTTTTCTCAGCGTCGAACGCAGCCTGCGGGGTACCGCCGACCTGATAGTAGAAGCCCGGTACATGCTCAGGCGTCTGCACGAAGTAGGAGAAATCCTCCGCACCCATGTTGCGCTGGACGTAGGGGATAACCTTGTCGGCGCCCAGTTTGGCCTTGAACACCTTGTCGAGCTTGGCGGTCAGTGCCGGGTCATTGATGGTGGTCGGCGCGGATTCGATCGACAGTTCCACCGTCGGCAGCAGGTTCTCCGGCAGGCCCGCCATGCGGCCGGCGTTTTCGGCGATACGCTTGATGCCCTGAAGCAGCTTGTGGCGCACGTCTTCGCTGTTGGAGCGCACGGTCAGCGTCATCACGGCCTTGTCCGAGATGATGTTGTTCTTGGTGCCGCCATTGAAGGTGCCGACGGTGACAACACCGGGGTCAAGCGGCGAAATCTCCCGCGAGACCAGGGTCTGCAGCGCATTGATGATCTCAGCCCCCAGCACGATCGGGTCCTTGCCCTTGTCAGGGGCCGCCCCGTGCGTGCCGATGCCGTGGATGGTGATGCGCACGCTGTCGGACGAGCTGTACATGATGCCCGACTTATAGGAGATATGGCCGGTCGCCATCTGGCTGTTCACATGGAAGGCCAGCGCGTAGGTCGGCACCGGGAAGCGCTTGTAAAGACCGTCCTTCAGCATGGCCTTGGCGCCGCCGATGCGTTCCTCAGCCGGCTGGCCGATCAGCATCAGGGTACCCTGCCATTTGTCCTTCATCGCGGCCATGCGGCGCGCGGTCCCGATGAGCGACGTGATGTGAACGTCATGCCCGCAGGCGTGCATCACCGGGAAGTCCTTGCCGTCGGCATCGACCTCATGGACGTGCGAGGCGTAGGAGAGGCCGGATTTTTCCTTGAGCGGCAGGCCGTCCATGTCAGCGCGGACCATCACGGTCGGGCCGTCGCCGTTCTTGAGGATGGCGACAACGCCAGTGCCGCCGACGCCGGTGGTGACATCATAGCCGATGGACTTGAGCTCCTCGGCGAGCTTGGCCGAGGTCTTGCGTTCCTCGAACGAGAGTTCGGGGTTTTCATGGAAATGGACGAACAGCTTCTGGAGATAGCCGTAATCGTTATCGATGGCCTTCTCGAGCGGCGTTTCCGCCGCCATGGCGGGCAGGCCGACAAGCATTTGGGCCGCAATGATCGTGCGGATGGCTGTTTTGAGCATGGTTTGCCCCCTCTCAATTGACTAATCACAATATGGAACCGGATGGGCCGGTTTTGTTGGCACTCTATTCCTGCATAAGATAGGGCACTCACGCAAGGGGACCATGGGTCGCACACGGGGAATTTACCTTTCGCTCCAAAGTGGTGAAAACCGCCTGTTTCTGCGCGTTCCCAAGCCCTGTTACAATTTTTTTTAAGTCGGCGTTGACTCGGGGGGCGGCTGCGGCTATTCACGGCGGCGGAGAGGTGGCTGAGTGGTCGAAAGCGCTCCCCTGCTAAGGGAGTATACTGGCAACGGTATCGAGGGTTCGAATCCCTTCCTCTCCGCCACTTACCCCGATGATCAAAAGAAGCAGCCCGAGCGGCTGCTTTTTTGTTTTCCGGGGGGCGGCCTAAACGGAAGGCCAGCTAGCCTCGTTGCCGCTCACTATGCCAAATTCCGGGCGGGCTTGCCGTTACGGCATCCTTGGGGGGATCGAGCAGGCATTTAGCCGGGCTTGAGGGGAATAGGGCAGCACCGACGCATGATGACCATTTTCAGCGCCGCGAAGAGTTTCGATCATGACTGGATTGGCCATGAGGGCCTTAACCAATGGGGGCTGCATGCCCAGCGCATGCTTTGGGCCGCGCGCTGCACGGCGCTACGCCGCCGCCTGAGCGGGCGGGAAGGCGCCGGAATGCAAAAGGCGGTCAACGCCCTGAAGGCTGATGGCTTTGTCGCGGTCGAGGATTTCCTGCCGTCTATGGCCCACGCCGCGATCCTCCGTGAGATTGAAGCCGCCACCGAGCATGTCGGCAGCCGCGTCCCCATACAGTTGGGCGATCAGCCGGGCTATGGCAGTAAGCAGCCGTTCGAGGGCGGGTTCGACCGCTATGATGGTGGCACACTGAACCGCTTCATCACCATCGACGCGGCGCGGATGCCCTATATTGCCAGCTTCGCGTGCCACGCGGGCCTCTCGACGCTTACGCGGGCGATTGTCGGGCGCGGGCATCGGCCCCATAAAACCAACATCTACCTGATGGTGCATGGCGCCGAAGACCGGGTGCCCGACCTGCAGAAGGACTTCCACCGGGATACCTTCTTCCCGGCGATGAAATTCTGGTATTTCCCGAAGGCGGTGGGGCCTGAGGATGGGCCCTTCACCTATGTGCCAGGGAGCCACCGGCTGACCCAAGCACGCTTGAAGTGGGAGCATGACATGGCGATGGAGGCGATCGAGACCCGCGCTTTCGCCAACGTTGGCGGCTCGTTCCGCATTGCCGAGAAGGATTTGCCAAGCCTTGGCTTGCCCGCACCGGTGGCGGTCACATGCCCGGCCAACACGCTGGTGATGGCCAATGTCCTCGGCTTCCACCGGCGTGGCGATGCCGCAGAAGGGCGGGAGCGCCTGTCGCTCTATGGCTGGCACCGCCCCGCGCCGTTCCTGCCGCTTTAGCGGCTTGTCCTGACCTGCCAGAAATCGGCCGCGCCGGGAGGCAGGGAGGTAAGAAGACGGTCGAACGCTTGTTCATCCACATGACGGCGGAGCGCGGTGGCGACATCATGGATGCAGCTTTTGGGCGCGAAATTATGGTCCTTGCGCAGGCTTTGAGCCTCACGGGTCATCTGGTCTCTGTCCTCGAACGGACGCTGGGGTTCGTCGGTGTCCCAATCGGCAACAAAGATCGCCCGTACGATCGGCGGCAGTATGCCTGCGAAGCGGATGGCATCAGGTACGCTCAGGCGGCGGCGAAAGGCCTGCAATACGCCTTGGGCCATTGTATAGGTCTGGTTGCGGGTGGTCAGGCCGGACACGTCACAGGCATCTTTCAGGAAATGTTCGAAATCATCCGACGCGTGCTGGTATTCCATCGGGATGGGCATCTGCGGCTACTCCTTTCCTGCTTCAACTGAACGGCAGCGCCATCATAGCAGGCGGCAAGCGCATCATCTATGTGTCGCAAGACCCCGCTTGAAATTCCGGCAAATCAGTCCAGCTTGTTTGCTGGGGCAAAATCGCGTGCCCCGCGACACATTTGGGCCATTGATCTGGATGAAGAGGACAGAGAGCATGAAGACCTATTCCACGCTTAAGTGCGACCTTGAGGACCGTATCCTGACCGTACGTCTTCATCGTCCGGAGCAGCTCAATGCCTTCACCGGCGAAATGGCAGACGAACTCGTCAACCTGTTCACCGAGGTGAATGAGAATGACGATGTCGGCGCCTTGATCGTCACCGGCGAGGGCAGGGCCTTCTGTGCCGGGATGGACCTGAGTGTGGAGGGCAACGTCTTCGACCTCGATGAAAGCAAGACCCCGGATATGGACTATATGCGCGAAGGGCTGGGGCCGATCACCGGGAATGACGGCGTCCGCGATTCCGGCGGCCGGGTGACGCTGTCGATTTACAATTGCCGCAAACCGGTGATTGCCGCGATCAATGGCCCCGCGGTGGGCATCGGCGCGACCATGACGCTGGCCATGGATATCCGCCTGGCGTCCGAGAAGGCCCGGGTGGGCTTCGTGTTCGGCAAGCTCGGCATCGTGCCGGAAGCCTGCTCCAGCTGGTTCCTGCCGCGTCTTGTCGGGGTGCAGCAGGCGCTTGAGTGGGTCTTGTCGGCTGACATCTTCGATGCGGCTGAGGGCTTGCGCGGCGGGCTGTTCCGCTCGGTTCACGCGCCGGAAGACCTGCTGAATGAAGCAAGGGCTCTTGCCAGGAAATTCATTGAAAACCGGTCCCCGGTCGCGGTTGCGCTCGCGCGCCAGATGCTGTGGCGCAATGCGGCGCAGGATCACCCGATCGAGGCGCACCGGGTGGATTCGCTCGCCATGTTCTATACCAGCATCGGCGACGGCAAGGAGGGCGTGGCGGCTTTCCTGGAAAAACGCGCGCCGGACTTTGCGGGGAAGGCATCGCACATGCCTGACTTCTTCCCCTGGTCATCCAAATAGACGCAGGTGCGTGTCCCTGGGCTTAGAGGCCCAGCAGCTTGACCGCGTTGTCCTTCATGATGGCCTGCAGCACATGGTCCTTGAAGCCGATCTTCTTGGCGGCTTCAATCCAGGCGTCGGGACGGATGAGCGGGAAGTCTGACCCGAACAGCATCTTGTGGCTCAACTGGCTATTGGCGTAGCGGACGATCTGTTCCGGGAAATATTTGGGCGACCAGCCGCTGAGGTCGATATAGACGTTGGCCTTGTGCAGTGCCATTGAGAGGCTTTCATCGGTCCAGGGCCAGCTCGGGTGCGCGAGGATGAAATTCATCTCCGGGAAATCGGCGGCCACTTCGTCCACCAGCATCGGCTGGCCATACTTCAGTTTGACGCCGCCACCGCCCTTGAGCCCGGTTCCCATACCGGAATGACCAGTGTGGAAGATGGCCGGTAAGCCGTACTCGGCGATCACTTCATAGATCGGGTAGGCCATCCGGTCGGCGGGGTCACAGTCCTGCATCGGCGGGTGGAACTTGAAGCCTTTCACACCGTAATTTTCGATCAGGTCCCGTGCTTCGCGCGCGCCCATCTTGCTCTTGTGCGGGTCGATGGATGCGAAGGGGATGACCACATCGGCGTTGGCGTTCGCGAGCTCGGCGATTTCCTCGTTGCGGATACGCTTGGCGCCAAGCCCGGCTTCACAGTCAACCGTAAACAGGCAGAAAGCCATGTTCTGCTTGCGGTAATAGTCGATGGTTTCCTGCATGGTCGGGCGCTGGCGCGGCGCCTTGAAATAGCTGCTCGCCGCGTCGAAGAATTTCCCCATGACCGGGTCTTCCGGGTCCGTGCAGGACACTTCCGCATGAACATGAACGTCGATGGCGACCACTTTGTCCGGATCGATCATGGCTCTGTTTCCTTTTCGCCTGTCAGCCGCCAAACATCTTGCGCAGCTCGTGTTTCAGCACTTTGCCGACGCCGTTGCGGGGAAGGGCATCAATGGCGACGACCTTCTTGGGGACTTTGTATTTCGCCAGTTTGTCGGCCAGATAGGCTTCAATCTCGGCCAGGCTGATCTCGTCCCCGTTCGGCACATAGAACAGGCAGCCGACTTCACCCCATTTTTCATCCGGTACGCCGACGACCGCAAACTCCCGCATGCCGGCAAATTTGATCAGCTGGCATTCCACTTCACCGGGATAGACATTCTCACCGCCGGAGATGAACATGTCCTTCTTCCGGTCAGTGACCCGGAAAAAGCCGTCCGCATCCTTGGTCAGAACGTCACCCGTGCGGAACCAGCCATCGTCCGTCAGCGTAGCATGAAAATCGGCTTCGCGCCGCCAATAGCCGCAGGCGATATTGTCGCCCTTGAGCTGGAGCTCGCCCGGTTCGTCGTCGGGGACGGGCTTGCCGTCCTCATCCACGATGCGCGCCAGCACCCGTGGGGTCGGGATGCCGACACAGCCGGCCTTGGCGTCGATCATCGTGCGGTCGAGCGGCATGCCGAAAACGGTGCCGGCCTCGCTCATCCCATAGCCGTCGACGATGGACAGGCCGTCCGCCAGCCAGTCCCGTATCTGGGCTTCGGGGTGGGGGGCGCCGCCGGTGAAAATGGCCTTGAGGCCCCTGAGCCTGTCAGGGTCGAAAGCGCTGGAGGCGCGCAGGGCGACGGCCATTTGCGGCACACAGAAATAATGGCTGATCCCGATCTCCGGGTCAGCAAGCCGTGCGAAGGTGCGGTCCGGGTCGAAGCGGTCCGAGACGATCACGCTACCCCCGTTCAGAAAGGCTGGCCGGATGGAGGTCACCATGCCGATGATATGGAACATGGGGGATTCGCACAGGAACCGGCTGTCCCGGTCGACTTCGCCAAGCAGGGTGAAATTGATCGCCGTTTCGCTCAGGTTGCGCTCCGACAGCAGCACGCCCTTGGGCCTGCCGGTCGTCCCGGAAGTATAGAGCATCAGGGAGGGCAGGGCATCGTTTAGGTGCCCGTCCGGCATTGGTGCCGCATCATGGCTCAGCCCCTCAAGGGCATGAATGTCTTCTGCCGGGATCGCCAGTTCAGTGGCCATGTCATCGCCAAAAGTGACGGTGGGCTCACAGTCCTCGATCAATTGATGGAGCTCAGCCGTGGACAGCCGCCAATTGAGCGGCACAAAAATCGCCCCGAGCCGGGCGCAAGCATGATGCAGCGCGATGATCTCGGCACAGTTCTTGGCGAGGCACGCAACACGCGCGCCTTCCCGCACGCCGCGCTCGTTCAGCAGGGTGCTCACACGGGCGACGAAACCGTCAAATTGCGCATAGGTCCAGTCCCGGTCTGAGGCCAGGTCAGTGACTGCCAGCCTCAGAGGATGCAACTGGGCATGAAACCGCACATAGTCCATACGGGGTGCCTATTCCGCCTGTCTCGACTTGTCGTACGCTCCCAGGCCGGGTTTGTAGGTCTTCTCGTCGATGAACTGCTTGATGCCTTCTTTCCGCCCGGAATTGTCAAAGAAGTTCGCCGCTTCCTGCGCGCGGATCAGGTAATCCTCGGCATTGTCATAGGTCATTTCCATGACCCGGCGGATGGCGTCTTTGGTGGCCTTGAGCGCAATCGGGTTTTTCTGAAGCAGCGTTGAGGCGACTTCCTGAACCCGGTCCTTGAGGGACGCCAGCGGCACGGCTTCGTTGACCAGGCCCCATTCAGCGGCCGTCTTGCCGTCGATGTTTTCACCCATCATGGCGTGATACATGGCGTTGCGCATATTCAGGAGGTTGGTGGCCACCTTGGTGGCACCGCCACCCGGCAGGATGCCCCAGTTGATCTCGCTGAGGCCGAACTGCGCCTCTTCCGCGGCGAAGGCCAGGTCACAGGCATGCAGCGGGCCGTAGCCGCCGCCGAAACACCAGCCATTGACCATGGCGATGGTCGGCTTCTGGTACCAGCGCAGGCGGCGCCACCAGCCGTAAGCCTCGCTTTGCGATTCCCGGATGGCACCAAGACCTTTGGCTTCGGTCTCGCGGAAATATTCCTTGAGGTCCATACCCGCGGACCAGGACGTGCCTTCGCCGGTCAGGACAAGCACGCCGACGCTGTCATCATATTCCAGCTTGTGCAGCACCCGCATCATCTGGCGATTGAGCTTGGGGTTCATACAGTTGCGCTTCTCCGGGCGGTTAAATTTCACCCAGGCGACCCCACCTTCAATGGTGTAGGCGACGGTCTCTTCTTCTGTGCGATCTGTCTTGGTCATATGACTTACTTTCTACTGTCTGAACCTGATTAGATTGGGTAATGGCCGGGTTCGGAGGAAATCGTGATCCAGCGCAATTCCGTAAAGCTGTCGATGCCGGCTTTGCCGCCGAAACGGCCGTAGCCCGAAGCGCCAACGCCACCGAAAGGCATTTGTGCCTCATCCTGCACCGTCGGGCTGTTGACATGGCAGATGCCGGATTTGATCTGACGTGCCACCTTCAGGCCGCGCGCGCCATCACCCGTGAAGACCGCGGCACTGAGGCCATACTCGCTATCGTTGGCGATGCGGATGGCATCGGCCTCATCCTTGGCGCGGATCATAGCGACCACGGGGCCGAAGCTTTCATCCCGGTAGAGGTTCATCTCCGGCGTGACGCCATCGATGAGCGTTGCCGGCATCAGGACCGAGTTGGAGGGGCCACCGGTGCGCACCGCCGCGCCTTTGCTCACCGCATCTTCGATGAGGGCATTCACCTTGGTCACGGTTTTCATATCGACCACGGCGCCCAGGGGCGTGTTGCCTTCGCGCGGGTCACCCGTCGCCATGGATTTAACTTTTTCCGTCAGCTTGGCGGCAAAGGCGTCCGCTACGGCGTCGACCACCACCAGGCGTTCGGTCGACATGCAAATCTGGCCCTGGTTCATATAGGCGCCGAAGGCGGCGGCCTTCACGGCCTCATCCAGGTCGGCGTCTTCGAGCACAATGAGCGGGGCTTTGCCGCCCAGCTCCAGAAGACAGGGCTTCAGGTGCTCGGCCGCCCGTTTCGCGATAATGCGCCCGACAGCGGTCGAGCCGGTGAAATTGATGCGCTTCACCGCCGGGTGATCAATAAGCGCGCCGACGATCTCGCCCGCGTCTTCGGGGGCATTGGTGACGATATTGACCGTGCCTTCCGGGAAGCCTGCAATGGCCAGCGCCTCAATAATCAGCGAATGGGTGCGCGGGCAGCTTTCCGATGCCTTGAGGATGACGGAGTTGCCGCATGCCAGCGCGGTCGCAACAGCGCGGACACCCAGGATAATGGGCGCGTTCCACGGGGCAATGCCAAGGATGACGCCAACCGGTTCCCGGATCGCCATGGCCAAGGTGCCGGGCTTATCCGACGGGATGACTTCGCCGCTGATCTGGGTCGTGATGGAGGCAGCCTCACGCAACATGGATGTTGCCAGCATCAGGTTGAACATGGCCCAGCCTGCGGTGGCGCCAATCTCATTCATCATGGCCTCAACAAAGGCATCCTTTTTGCTGCTGAGGGCTTCTGCAGCGGCCAGGAGGACCGTGCGCCGGGCATTCGGGCCCTGGGAAGACCATTCTTTAAAGCCGGTTTCCGCAGCGGCGACAATCTCAGGCAAATCGGCGACCTGCATAGCCTTGGCACTGCTCGCGACCTCTCCGGTCAAAGGGTTCATACGGTCAAAGTTCATATCTGCCTCACATCTATTCTGTCTGGTCAAACCCGTGTTTCTCGAAACACAGTGTCATTCCAGGATACCCACGAATTAGGATGTCCGGGAAGCTGGTTGTCCAGCTTCCCGGATTGTTTTTAGAAAGTATAGCCGACGGTTACGCCGAAGGTCCTGGGTGCTGCCAGGAAGCCGGCGTTGGTCCGGGAGCTGTTGAGGATGAACGTCCCGACATAGATGGTCTCGTCTGTGAGGTTCTTGCCCCAGATGTTGACCGACCAGCGCTCACCCGGAGGCGTGAGCAGGATGTTCGCGTTCAAGGTCGTGACCCCCTTCTGGCTCAGAGCGTCATGATTGAACTGGGAGAAATACACCCGGCCCTTATAGGACATGGACAAGCTCGCCGAGGCGTTCCATTCAGTCCCCGGCAACTGACCATCCAGGGTCGCACCGAGATTGGCGGCCCATTCCGGCGACTGAACCATGCGGTTACCGGCCAACTGCTGGGAAAGGTCGACACCGGCGGGGATCAGGCCCAATTGCTGATACACGGTGTCGAACGGATCGGTGGTGACATAGTCCTTGAACGTAGCGTCAAGATAGGTGGCCGATCCGTCAAAGCGCAGATGATCGGTGGCAAGCCACTTGAGCTCCATTTCCGCGCCCTTGATCCTGGCCGACGCCGCATTCTCATAAACCAGCGTGAAGCCGCTGGTCCCGGCCGGAACGCTGCGTCCCTGCTGCAGGTTGGTGAAATCATAATAGAAGGCCGCGGCATTGAACTGGACCTTGCGGTCGTTGAACATGCTCTTGAAGCCGACTTCATAGGCGTCGACGATTTCAGGGTCCAGAACCGGAGACCGTTGACCGGTCAGGAAGATCCCGCTTTTGAAGCCTTTGGAGTAGCTTGCGTACATAAGAATGTCGTTGGCGGGTTTCCACTCCAGCCGGATGCTGGGCGTGAATTTGTCGAAGCTTTTCGCGTCCGAGAAGGTCAGGACCGGGGCGCCAGGGGCTGTCCAGCGGTCGGTGTCACCCTCTTTCTTCTCGTAGCTGTAGCGTGCCCCAAGGTTCAGGCTGACAGTCTCCGAGAGGTCATAGGAGGCGTTGGCGAAGAAGGCATAGGCGTGGGTCTTGCTGGTGCCGCGGAAGTTGAAGCAGAGGTCCGCGGGGTCCGCGCCGAGAATTTGGTTTCCGACATTGTCGTCGAAACCACAGCCGGCCAGGGTCGGGACTGCGTTCGCAACCGCCTGCGGAACAAGCGGGATGTCCAGCCGGTTATCGGAGGCGATCTTCTCGGTATAGTAATAGGCACCGACAAGGCCGTGCAGTTTCTCCGTATCGAAGTTGAGGCGCAGCTCTTCGCTGAACTGCTTGGTATTGAAGGCTTCCGACCAGATGTAGAAGTCCTTGGCCGTCATGTCGAAGTCGGCCTGCGGGGTCTTCTTGAACGTCTGGTAGTTGGTCAGCGATACCAGCGAGAATGTATCGTCGATATGCCAGTTGAATTCCCCGCTATAGGAATTCTGGTGCCGCTTGTTCTGCAGGTTGACGTTGGAATTGATGTCACGGGGGTTGGTTGCCCGGACGCCGTCTGTCGGCTGCGGTTCAAGCGCGGGGATCGGGGCAGGGTCATACGATGGCCCCCGGAATTTCGGGATATAGTTCTTGTCGTCCTCTTCGTGGTGTTCCGCGGCAAGGCGCAGCGACACATCGTCGGACGGCTTCCAAAGAAGCTGGCCGCGGACCGAAAACTGGTTGGCGTCGTCAATGTCACTGCCGTCGGCGATGTTTTTGCCGTAGCCACCGCGGTTGACGTAGCGAACGGCAATGCGGCCCATCAGGGTTTTAGACAGTGATCCGCCCACAGCGCCTTCAAATTTGACGAGGCTATAGTTCCCGCCAGTCAGCCGGGCATAGCCAGTGGTTTCCTCGGTTGGCTTGTTGGTGATGACGTTGATGGAACCACCTGTGGCGTTCCGGCCATAAAGCGTGCCCTGCGGGCCGCGCAGAACTTCGATCCGCTCGACATCAAACAGGGAGCCGAATTGTGCGGAAGACTGGCCGACAACGACACCGTCGATGTGCATCGCGACGGATGGGTCACCGCCTGCGAACGGGTTGTCCGTGCCGACACCCCGGATCATGACCTGGGCAAAGCCGAAGCTTTCGCCGATTTGCAGGTTGGGGACCATGACCTGAAGGTCTTCAATATTGTTGAAGTTGGTCCGTTCGATGGCATTGCTGTTTACGGCTGTGATGGCAGCGCCGACAGACTGGCTGGTCTGGACACGCTTTTGGGCCGTGACGGTAATTTCCTCAAGCTCGACACCTTCGGCAAAAGCCGGGGCAGTGAAGGCCACACAAGTCGTGGCTAATAGTGAGGCTTTCATGGCAGTGCGCAGGTTTTTGTGCGCTTGACCTTTATAGTTCGGTTGCATACTTGCTTCCCTCCTCAGCCTCAAGGCACATGCCCCAGGCTACATATGTTCCCAGTAGAATCGATGCGCCCTCCCTAAGCGCAGCCCTTAAAAATAAAGGTTCCTGGGGGCTGGAGGAATGGCGCTTAGTGCCAAAAAACCATGCAAAAAAAACGTACCGGATATTTCTGCAAACAAGCATCAGCGGCGCATTTCTGTAATGCGCTCGGGTAGGGACGGGGACTGTAAGCGTTTAAGGCGACCGGGTCAGCCCGCGGCGATAGTCGCTTGGGGCGACGCCTGTCCAGCCTTTAAAGGCCCGGGCGAAAACGGCCGGGTCGGAAAACCCCACGGATTCCGCGATTGAGGTTAGGGTCAGCCCCCGGCTGCCCAGGAGCCTGATCGCCCGGTCCCTGCGGACAAGGTCCTTGAGCTGCTGATAGGACGTTCCCTCATCCTGAAGCTTCCGGATCAGGGTCCGTTTTGTCATGTTCAGGGAGCAGGCCGCTTCCTCGATGACCGGCATGCGGTCGGACAGCGTCTTTTTCAAAAGCTTCTTCAGTTCGGAGGACACGCTGAAGTCGGTTCGGGGCTGCTTGAACAGATCCTCCGGGCAGCGCTGGATGAAGCGCTTCAAGGCACCCGGCGTTTGGGATATTTCCCGGTCCAGGAAATTGCGGTGGAAGGAAAAACCCTGGAAATCGGCGCCAAAACGGTGTTGCCCCGGGAACAGATAGGCATATTCGCTGGTATGCCCGGGGGACGCATAGTCAAAATAGATTCCATGGAGCAACAGGTTTTCCGAAATCAGCCATGAAGCAAACCGGTGCCATGCCATGAGGTTGACTTCGGCAAAAAGGTGCCGGTCGTCTATCTCGGGGGACAGCATATGGAAGACAAGCCGGGCATAATTGCCTTCTTCCTTCAGTTCCATCCGGAAGGCCTTCGTCACCATGGAATAAAAGCGTATCCCGGTCAGAAGCGCCTTGCGCAGGGTGGGCTCGGCGATGGCCGCTTTGCCCATCATGAAGAACGCCCCCCGCGGGATCTGGCTTTCGGAGAGCCCCATGGCTTCATCCTGAAGCCCATCCCAGATACTTCGGACCACAAGCGCCAGTTTTCCGGTTTCGACCCGGGCGCTCGGCGCATCCACAACATCCTTCTCGACCCCGGCAAGGGCCAAGATGCCATCGGCATCCAGGCCTTTTTCCCTTGCCAGGTAATAAAGATCGGTCAGGAAGTTGTTGGAGGCCGTCATGGCTTTACTTTCCCGTCGCTTCCAGGGGGCTTGCTACCGTCTTGTCGGAAGACGGCAACAGGAACACGACACCTGCGGCGACAATGGCGCCGACAGCCATCACGATCGATACGCTTTGCAGCCCAAAGCCGCCATTGAACAGGAAACCGGCCACGACAGGCCCTAGGGCTGCACCACCCCGGCCGATCCCGATGACCACCCCTGTGCCGCTGGCGCGGATGTCAGACGGGAAACTGCTGGCCATCATGGCATAGAAGCCGACCACGCCTGCGTTGGTGAAGAAGCCGGTCAGGGCGGCAATGGTCGACAAGCCTGTGAGCGTCTCCTGGCCCCGGCCGAAGAGCCCGACCATGACGAAGGACATGACCAGGACGCCGATCAACATGGGCCGGAGCTTGCTTCCGCTACCGGTAAGCCCCAGGAACAAGGCGCCAGTGGCCCCCCCAACGTTGGCCCAGACAAGCACCTCGCCCGCAAGTGAGGGCTGATAGCCCATGTCCACAACAATTTTGGGTATCCATTTGATGATGTAATAGAATGTCATGATGTGGGCGAAATAGCCAAGGATCAGCAACAGGGTCAGTGCTTTATATTTGTCAGAAAACAGGACCTTGTGGCTGGCGGTTTTGACAGCCTCAATCGGGTCCGGCAGGCGCTCGATAGCTTCATGGCCCATTTTCTTCAGCGTCTGATTGATGCGCGCCAGGGCGTCCGCCGGCCGCTTGTTGGCCAGATATTCAATGGATTCCGGCAGCAGGAACCAGACCAGCACCAGGCAGGCAGCGGTGCAGATGGCGCCGAACTCGAAGATGGCGCGCCAGTCGAAGTGCTGCAGCAAGACGGTCGACACCGAACCGCCCGCGATAGCGCCGAGCGGATAGCCTGTCGCCATCATGATGACGGCGAGGTTCCGGTATTTGGCGTTGGCGAACTCGGCGACCATGGCATTGGTGGACGCCAGCATGCCGCCGATGCCCAGGCCCGTGAGAAGCCTGACGATGATCATTTCAGTGACCGTATGGACATGAGATGCGCCATACATGCCTGCGGACATCAGAACCAGGCACCATAGGATCGTAGGGCGCCGCCCAATCTTGTCGGCAATATTGCCAAGCAGGACGGAGCCGATGGCCATGCCGGCCAGTTCCATCGCCAGAACAATCCCCAGTTCGGCCCGGTTGATTGCCCATTCATTTGCAATGCCGGGCGAGGCGAAACTGATGGCGAGAACATCGAAGCCGTCGAGCGCATTCAGCAGAATGCACAGCACGACAGCCATAATCTGGAATCCATTCATTCCAGACTCATCAAGAATTGCTTTTGGGTCCATGACCTTGGACATTGGCTTCCCTTCCCTCTTCCCGTCGGGCTCTAACGAAAAATGCACTCTCCCAAATGCATTCCCCGGAATTCTTTTACGCTGGCAGGTCCTCGTCACTCCCGTATGCATGCTACCATAGGGAGACAAAAAACGCAGGCCTTACCTCGCATCACGCACAGAATACCTTGTTGTCAGGCAAAGAAACTGTGCAGTATGATAAATGCTATGCTACATAGCTATTCGATCACTATATATTATAGCAGTTTGACGTCCAATGGTTTCTGATCCCTTAAAAATATATCCAGGCTATGCATTAAAACGTGCTTCCAGTGCCGCGATGGCCGAGTTGACGCCGCGTTTCATGGAGATGGATCTTAGGGCGAGCGAAGCGACGGTTCTGCTGGCAATCAAATATAACCCCGGTATTACCCCGAGCGATATTTCCCGCATGCTCGATATGGCGACGGCGAATACAACGCCCCTCATTCGCCGCCTCGACAAACGGGGACTTGTTGAGCGTACTCCGGTGAATGGCAGGTCCCACAGCCTGAGCCTGACCCGGGATGGCGGAGACTTGGCCGAAAAAGTCTTAGGGGTTGTCGAGGATCATGAGCGTCGGCTGATGGACAAGATTCCCGAGGAGCTACAGAAGCCCTTCATGGAAGCGATTGCGTATCTTTGGAAAGCCGAAGAACAGCTGCCCTAGGAAAATTGAGCAAAGTCAAATCTTCGGCTCAGTAATTTTGTTATAAGACATCACAAAATTACTGAGGGAGACTATCCATGACCGTTCAAGAAGCCCCGCATATATGGGGTACGACTATCTTCGGCCCCGAAGAAGCCATGAAGGGCTATGCCCTTAACAAGATGTGCTACTCGTTCAACGATGCCGACAACCGCGCTGCCTTCGTTAAGGATGAAAGCGCTTATTGTGCCAAATACCACCTGACCCCCGAACAGCTGGATGCCGTCAAGCGGCGCGACGTGCTGGGCATGATCGATGCCGGCGGCAATGTCTATTATCTCGCCAAGCTGGCGGGCATTCTCGGGTTGGATGTTCAGGACCTTGGGGCTTTGCAGACAGGCATGACCAAGGAGGAATTCAAACGCAAGCTTGTGGAACAGGGAGAATAACCATGGCGAATATTGTTGGCAGTATCACAACCTCCCACATCCCTGCGATTGGCGGTGCTATCGCCAAAGGGCTGCAGGATGACCCTTACTGGGAACCCTTCTTCTCGGCTTTTCCGCCGGTGCATGACTGGCTCGCCGACCAGCAGCCGGACATGGTTGTTGTCTTCTACAACGACCACGGCCTGAACTTCTTCCTCGACAAGATGCCGACGTTCGCGATCGGCTGCGCGAATGCCTATAATAATGCCGATGAGGGCTGGGGCCTGCCGGTGACGGCTTCCTATCCCGGTGATGCGGCTTTTTCCTGGCATATCGCCAAGCACCTGATCGAGCATGAGTTCGATATGGTTACCTGCCAGGAAATGCTGGTCGATCACGCGCTCACGGTGCCCTATAGCCTCACCTGGCCCGGCAAGGACAATCGCCCGGTCAAGGTTGTCCCGATCAATATCAACACGGTGCAGCATCCGCTGCCGTCGGCCGCCCGCTGTTACAAGCTTGGCAAGGCTGTCGGTGACGCGATCAGAAGCTATGGCGGAGACGAGAAAGTGGTCATCCTCGGCACGGGCGGATTGTCGCACCAGCTTGATGGCCAGCGCGCCGGCTTCATCAACAAAAAGTTCGACCTGATGTGCCTCGATACCATCATCGGCGACCCGGAGACCCTGACGCGCTACAGCAATGAGGAAATTGTCGAGCTCGCCGGCACCCAAGGCGTTGAATTCCTGATGTGGATTGCCGCACGTGGCGCCCTGGGCGATACGGTGTCGGAAAAACACCGGACCTACCATATCCCGATCTCCAATACGGCGGCTGCGGTGCAGCTTCTGGAAACACCATCCGCCGTCGCGGCTTAACGCCCAACTCATACCCCGCCCCGGCCACGCAGGATTTCCTGTCGTGGCCGGGGTTGTCTGTAACGGGCATCATTGCGCATTTGTTCACGTTTTTCTGTACGTCCGGGCAAGTTGCGCGCGGCGCTCCATGAAAAGCTTTCTCCGAGATTATGATAGGAGAGGGAGGTCCCCATGGCTTTGGCCTTTGAGGTTGCCATCAACCGGTTCGGTATGCGTCTTCATAGCTTTCTGGTATGGCGCGGGCGCAAGACACCGCTCAAGACCATCCGAAACCTCAAGGTGCCGGGCGCGGCCGGGTCTTTGCCTGCGCGGCTCTATACCCCTGAGGGGGAAGGGCCGTTTCCGCTCGCGGTCTTCTTTCACGGTGGCGGCTTCTGTCTTGGCAGTCTTGAAACCCACGATGCGCTCTGCCGGGACCTTTGTGTGGCAGCAGGCGCTGCGGTGCTGTCGGTCGCTTACCGGCTGGCGCCCGCGCATCCCTATCCTGCCGCTCCGGATGATGCCTATGCCGCGACATGCTGGGCCGCCGGGGCCGCTGAGGTGTTGGGCGTAAGGCCGGGACCTTTCTTTGTCGCGGGCGATAGTGCGGGCGGCTGCCTGGCAACGGTGGTGGCGCGCCGGGCGCGGGATGAGGCCGGGCCGAAGCTTGCGGGGCAAATCCTGATTTTCCCCAAGGTCGATATGGTCGGTCCGGTGACGGAATCGTACCGTCAGAATATCGGGACATCGATCATTTCGGAAAAATTCGTCACCATGTTCGAAGGGGCGTATGTGCCGGATCGGCGCCGCGCGGGTGAGCCCGATGCGTCGCCTATGCAGGCAGGGACCCTGAAGGGGCTTCCGCCTGCGCTCGTGCAAACCGCTGAACTGGACCCGTTACGGGATGAAGGCGAAGCCTATGCACGCCGCCTTGAGGCCGAGGGTGTCGAGACCACGCTTACGCGCTATGACGGGGTGGACCATGCTTTCGTTGGTTTCACCGGGCCCTCAAAGCCCCATAAACAAGCTGTCGCGGAAATCGCCGCCTGGGTCAGGCAGCATCTGGCCTAGCTAGGGCCTCATATCCTTGGGGCAGGGCGGGTGCCTAGGGTTTTTCGACCAGCTTATATAACAGGCTGGTCAGCTGTTGTTGTTCCGCTGGGGTCAGCCTCGACATAAGAACTTTCTCGCGCTGGCGAAGAATCTCTTTGCTGCGGACAAGCAGGTCTTCCCCCTGCGGGGTGAGATAAATGGCGAACGCGCGCCCATCCGTCGGATGACGCTGGCGTTCCAAGTGGCCAGCCTTTTCCAGTTCATTGACCAGGGGCGCGATGTTTTCGCGTGCGATATTCAGCGCTTCGCCGATCTTGCCCTGCCGGATGCCGGGGTTTTCATCAACAATGGCGAGGATGGACAGTTGCACCGGCCGGAGCCCGACGACTGCCATTTCCGCCTGAAAGTCCGACGCAAAAATATTGTAGGTTTGCCGCAGCCGGAAGCCCATGAGGCTTTCGAGCCAGTCCTTCGTGATGGCATCATTGTCGGCTAAGGGTTTTATTGCGAGGTTTCCTCGGGCTGCGCTACTCATTGATCTTCCATGTTGTTTAGAGGCGTCACCTATGCCGCCTCTTCCCTGTTTGCATGGCCGTCATGCACGTGCGCATTTCTGTACTCACGCGGGCTCATACCAAACCGTTCCCGAAACACCCTGGCGAAATGGGTGGTGTTATTGAAACCCCACTCGAAGGCCAGTTGGGTGATCGTCCGGTTCTTCCAGTTTGGATTGCCCAAGCGTTTCTTGATTTCTTCCAAGCGGCGCCGCCGGATCAGTTCCGAGACAGTTTCTGTATCTTCGGAAAACAGCATATGCAAGTAGCGCGGCGAAATTTGGAAGGATTTTGCAATTGAAGAAACGGACAGGTCCGGCTCCTGGAGGTTAGCCTCAATATGGCAGCGGATATGGCTCCGCCGGGCGGAGCCGGTTGCCGATGCGAGGATTTCCTCACCGAACAGGCTCATGCAGGTAATGACACACAGATCGCAAAGATTCTCGCCGATGCGGCCGGTGATGTCTTCCGCCAGGTTGTCTTTAGGCAGTTCCCAGATGTTCTGGAGGGACCGGGACAGGACCGTGGCCATGGCTGAGTTCCCGTCGATCCGCCGGCCCAGAATGAATTCGGGGGCCGGGATCCGGCGCTTCAACTGGTTGTGGTCGATAATCAGGATGATAGCGCTGGCCTGCTCCTTATACTCCAGGCTATAGGCCATGCCGCTGTCATAGAGGGTCAGGTCACCTGCGCGGATGACCGATTCGCGGCCGTCCTGGGTGATGGTCATTTCGCCCTGGGTCTGGAGATGCAGAAAGTAGCGCCGTTCCCGGCTCCAGCTCGCCTGCTCCGATGAGCGGACAATCTGCGACGCCTCGGTGACGATCTGCGCCAGGTTGACGGTTCCAAGGGGAACCTGGTCGATACGGCCCTGAAAAGCCTGCAGGTCACGGGGTTTCACGTTTACCGTGGCAAAAACCTCCCGGATGACTGAATTCCAATGCTCGGACTTCCGAGCGCCCACAAATTCTTCTGTCGAATAGTGTTTCATGCCTTCCCGCCTCCTTGATCCCGGCGTAACCACCCTTCCCATTTGGTCGAAAGCGCCAGTTAGTGATGTTGTATCACTAATATAGTGATAAGGTATCACAAAAATATCTTGAATCAATATTTTTGAATCTCGGGGGTTCAGCAGGTAGGAAAAAGGGGCCGCTTCGGCTGGCAAAACCGCCGCCCGCAAGGCTTAGGCGGCTTTGCCAGTCTCGGGCGTAGCGCGGTACAAGACCGCCAGGGGCTGAGGGTCAGCTATCTGATCCCCCGGATTGGCGCCACAAGTGCTGAAGTTCATGCTTCTTCACTTTGCCCGAGCCAGTGCGCGGAAGCGCCGTGACCGCCCGGTAATGTTTCGGCACCTTGTATTTCGCCAGCTTCTGGCCGCAGGTGTCCTTGATACTCTCCGCCGTCAGCTCTTTGCCGTCGACCCAGACATAGAAGGCACAGCCGACCTCGCCCCATTTTTCATCCGGGACACCGATGACGGCGACTTCGGCAATCTCGGGCATGGCCAAAATGGCGGCTTCAACTTCCGCCGGATAAACATTCTCACCGCCTGAGATGAACATGTCCTTCTTGCGGTCGACCAGATAGAAGAAGCCGTCAGCATCGCGCTTGACCATGTCGCCGGTCTTGAACCAGCCGTCGTGGAAGGCGCCTGCGGTGGCTTCCGGGTTTTCCCAATAGCCGTCCGTGACACTCGGCCCTTTGATCCAAAGCTCACCGGCCTCACCGGTCGGGACTTCGTTGCCGTCAGGGTCGACGATTTTGGGCTCAATGCTCATAAGCGGCACGCCGCAGGACCCGGCTTTGCCCAGAATGACCTCCCGGCTGTAGGTCGGCATGCCGAACGCCGACCCCACTTCCGTCATGCCGAAGCCGTCCGACATCATGATGCCTGCGCCTACGAAGCGCTCGATCATAACCTTGGGGTTGGGGGCGCCACCGGTCGTGTAGGTCTTGAGCGATGACAGCATGCTCAGCTCGAAGCCAGGCTGGTTCCACATCATCTGCGCCATCTGCGGCACCGAGAAATAATTGGTAATGCCGAGGGCAGGGTCGGCGATGCGGGCCAGGGTCCGCTTTGGGTCGAACCCGTCCGAGATCAGGACGCGTCCGCCCGCCAGAAGCGGTGACCGGACCGCGGCGATCAGGCCCGCGGTGTGGAACATGGGCAGGTCGCACAGAAAGACATTGTCGGTGCTGACTTCGTTCCCGTGAATATAGTTGGTGCCGCTCCAGAAGATATTTTTCTGGCTGAGACGGACACCTTTCGGGTGGCCGCTGGTGCCGGAGGTATAAAGGAGCGTTGACGGTGCATCCCACGCGGCGCGCCAGGCAGGGTCACTGGGCTGATGATCTTCAGCTATAGCCGCGTCGACAGCCGCGGAAAGGGACAGCATTTCACCGTGGTGACCTTCAAGGGCTGTCTCGATGCCCTTGCCCTTCAGAACAAGGGCTGGGTCTGCGTTCGCAAGAATGCCGGCGAGCTCAGCCGCGGACAGGCGCCAGTTCAGCGGCACGAAGATCGCGCCCGCCCGCTCGCATGCAAGCTGCAAGAACAGGATTTCGACGCAGTTTTTCGCGACAATGGCAACCCGCTTGCCGCTTTTTGCCCCCAGCTTGTCCACCAGCCAGTGGGCGCACTGGTCAACGACACGGTCGAGCGCGCGGTAGGAGAAGGACCTGTCCGTCTCCAGGTCGACGACTGCGACGTGTGTGGGTCTGAACAGGGCGTGAAATGAAATGGCGTCAATCATTTAACATTGCTCTCGGAACATGCCTGCCAAGGGGGAGGGTGCCATGGCATCCTCCCCGATTGCAGCTTATCATCCTTCGGTACCAGCCTGTTAGAGCTGGATGATTACCGACTTGAGTTCGGTGTAGGCCTTGACACCATAATTGCCCTGTTCGCGGCCGATGCCCGATTCCTTGTAGCCGCCAAACGGCATGGTCGGGTCGATCACGGAATGGCAGTTGCCCCAGACGGTCCCGGCTTTGATGCGGGCGCTGACATGGTGCATGGTCGACAGGTCCTTGGTCCAGACGCTGGCGCCTAGGCCGAACGGTGTGTCGTTGGCGGCGGCGATCGCCTCTTCCGTATTTTCGAAGCGCTGTGCCACCAGGACGGGGCCGAAGATTTCTTCCCGCACCACTTTCATGTCGGCACTGACGTCCGCAAACACGGTCGGGTTGATGAAATAGCCGTTGCCACAGGCGCTGGGCGTGTCGCCGCCGGTTACCACGGATGCGCCAGCCTTTTTCCCGGCGTCGATATAGCCGAGCACGCGTTCATACTGCTCGTTCGACACCACCGGACCGATGGCGCTTTCAGGCATCAGCGACGGACCCGGACGCCAATTCTGGGCTTGCTCGGCCAGGGCGTCCATCAGATCGTCGAAGATGGTCTTGTGGGCATAAAGGCGGGAGCCTGCGATACAGGTTTGCCCGGCATTATAGAAAATCGACCCGGCGATCCCGGCGGCGACGGCCTTGACGTCCGCGTCCGGGAAGACGACGACCGGGGATTTGCCACCCAGCTCCAGCGTGACGTTCTTCATCGTGTCGGTCGCGGCCTTGTTGATGATCTTGCCAACTTCGGTCGAGCCGGTGAAGGCGATCTTGTCCACACCCGGGTGGGTGGTCAGCTGTGCGCCGGAATGATGGCCGTAGCCGGTGATGATATTGAGGACCCCCGGCGGGAACCCGGCCTCATTGACCAGGTCAGCCAGGCGGAGTGCGGTCAGCGGCGTCTGCTCGGCGGGCTTCAGCACCACGGTGCAGCCTGCGGCCAGCGCCGGTGCGATCTTGAGCGTCGCCATGATCAGCGGATAGTTCCAGGGGATGATCTGCGCCGCGACGCCGACAGGCTCACGCCGGGTGTAGGCATGGAAGGAGCCGGACGGCACCACCATGGGGTCGATGGTTTCGCCGCCGATCTTGGTGGCCCAGCCGGCATAGTAATGCAGCTGGCCGATCGAGGCCGGGATATCCAGTTCCATCGCTTTGGCTTTCGGCTTGCCGTTGTCGATGGCCTCAAGTTCGGCGAACTCTTCCATATGCTGTTCAAGGAGGGCACCAAGCTTGTGGATCATTACCTCACGCGCGATTGGCGGCAGGCCGGTCCAGCGGCCGTCGTCGAAGGCGCGGCGGGCGGCGGTAACGGCGCGGTCGACGTCATCGCTGGTGGCGTCGGCGATCTGGCAGATCACCTTGCCGGTGGAGGGGTCGTAAACATCGATGAGCTGGTCACCCGTGCTGGCAACCCATTCACCGTCGATGAAAAGCGCAGGCTTACGCGAAAGCGCCTTCTGGGCCGCGGGGGAATAACCCGGCTGGCTCGGGAAACTCAGGTCGTTCATGGAGAATCCTTTCCTCACAAAATTTCAGCATGACTGTAAGGAGAGCCACCCGCGCAAGCTCCTTAATGTGGGTACTAAAAATCGACCAAAAACGAAGCTTTGGTCCGGGCGCTTGTTTGACACGCATCTGCCATACCGTACATATGCGGGCGACTGCCGGACGGCCTGAACCAGCGAAACGGCGGTTATTGTGGCCGGAACCGGACAGAAGTGAACTGAAAAAGAAGACAGACTTTTTTGAGGACGCACATTGGCGACTGAAGTCTGGCAAACCTTTTTCCGGTATGCCACGCTGCCTTCAGATTCAGTTCAAGCAACGTGTTAATAGTATCAAATCAAGTGGAACACTGCCCATGTTAGTTGAAAAGACAGCCGTCTCCTACAAAATCGAAAACCGTATTGCGTGGCTGTATTTCGATCGCCCGGAAAAGCGGAACTGCATGAATCCCACTTTGAACCGGGAAATGATGGAAGCCCTCGATGAGCTTGAGTATTCCGAGGATGTCGGGGTTGTCATCCTGACCGGCAAGGGGACGGCCTGGTCCGCGGGCATGGACCTCAAGGAATATTTCCGCGAAACCGAAGCCCAGGGCCTGAAAGGCGTGCGCAAGTCGCAGCGTGAAAGCTATGGCTGGTTCCGGCGCCTGCGCTGGTTCAACAAGCCGACCATCGCCATGGTGAACGGTTGGTGCTTCGGCGGCGGTTTCGGCCCGCTGTTCGCCTGTGACCTCGCCATTTCGGCCGATGAGGCCCAATATGGTCTCAGTGAAATCAACTGGGGTATCTTGCCGGGTGGCGGCGTGACCAAAGTGGTCGCCGACCTCCTGTCCATGCGGGACGCCATGTGGCTGACCCTGACCGGTGAGCTGATCGACGGCAAGCAGGCCTCCGCCATGCGGCTCGTCAATGAAAGTGTGCCGGCGGATCAACTTGAAGCGCGCACCCGCGAGGTGGCTGAGCTGCTTCTCAAGAAGAACCCGGTCGCGCTCAAGTTCGCGAAAGATGCTGTCCGCCGTGTCGGCCTCATGCAGTATGATGAGGCGGAGGACTATCTCGTGCGGATGCAGGAAGCCGCGAACTTCCATGATAAGACCGAAGGCCGCAAAGAAGGTATTCGTCAGTTCATCGACGAGAAAAGCTACAAGCCTGGCCTTGGGGCCTATGACCTGCAGAAAGCCGCCAAGAAGGGCTAGTCTTCAGACATCTTCAAGCCGTGTCTACGGCACGACGTCGGGCCGGGTCTTTATCCGGCCCGTCTTGATTTCAGGATAACCGATATGCGGGGCCTGCCCCGCTGCAAGGGGGAAAGCCAATGGTTGCCACGCTGATTGACGGCAAAGCCTACGCCGAGACGCTGAGGGCGCAGATTGGAGAGACTGTCGCGTCGCTGCCGGGTCAGCCGACGCTCGCAGTCGTGCTGGTGGGCGAGGACCCGGCCAGCCAGGTCTATGTCG
The DNA here is from genome assembly GCF_023006325.1 of Kordiimonas marina. GTDB lineage: Bacteria > Pseudomonadota > Alphaproteobacteria > Sphingomonadales > Kordiimonadaceae > Kordiimonas > Kordiimonas marina. The sequence goes on along the minus strand of NZ_JAINDF010000001.1, from coordinate 372,026 downwards.
CCAACAAGGTCAGGTTCACGGAGGAATGCGGCATGCGCTCGGTTGAGCACAAGTTGCCCGCCGATACCCGCGAGGATGACCTGCTCGCCCTTGTCCGCAGCCTGAATGACGACCCGGAGGTCGACGGCATCCTGGTCCAGCTTCCGCTGCCGAAAGGCCTGGACAGTGACCGCGTGATCGCGGCCATCGACCCGGACAAGGATGTGGACGGCCTGACCGAAGCCTCCGCCGGACGCCTGGCGCTCGGCCGCCCCGGTCTCCGCCCTTGTACCCCGACCGGTTGCGTGATGCTGGCGGAAGATACGCTCGGCGACCTGAGCGGCAAGTCGTGCGTGATTGTTGGCCGGTCGATCCTGGTCGGCAAACCCGCGGCCCAGCTTTTTCTTGAGAAAAACTGCACGGTGACCATCGCGCATTCCCGCACGCGCGACCTTGAGGCCGTCTGCCGGGGCGCGGACATTCTCGTCGCCGCGGTCGGGCGCCCGCTTATGATAGGGGCCGATTGGATCAAGCCCGGCGCCTGTGTCATCGATGTCGGCATCAACCGTGTGCCGAACCCGGAAAAGCCGGGCAAGACCCGTCTGGTCGGCGATGTTGACTTTGAGGGGGCGAAAGCGGTCGCCGGGTCGATCACGCCGGTGCCGGGGGGTGTTGGCCCCATGACCATCGCCTGCCTGTTGCGCAACACGGTTATCGCCGCCTGCAGGCGACGAGGCTGGGACCTGCCTGAAGGCTACAGCCTCTAAAACGTCCCTAACAAAAATGGCCCGGAAATCTCCGGGCCATTTGCTTTTGGGGGGGCGTGGTGCGCGGATCAGCGCTTGCTGCGCCAGCCGCCCACGTCGCCTGCATACTGTTTGCGGGCCACTTCCACATAAGGCACAGGGCTTACGGTCGCGCGGATTTCCATCTGGACATGCTTTTCAACCGTCAGCTTGCCGGAGCCGCCGTTTTCCTCGCCCCAGACCAGCACAACCTCGTCACCCATATTGGCATGCTCGGCGTCCATCATGGCCAGCGTCATCATGGTGCGCTCGTTCGAGCTGTAGCCGATCCAGGTGGAAAGACCGGCGGTCTTGCCGCCCACGGTCACACGGTCATAGGGGTGCATGGCATAAACGGCGGACGGGAACTCGATGAACTTGCCGCGTTGGTCGCCCTTCTGGAACTGCGAATAGATGACTTCCATCACATCGTTGGTGTTGAGGGCCAGCGTGACCTTCTGGCGGTGGGGCTGGTTTGCGATCTTCTCCAGCGCGTCACGGCCGATGAAGTCATGGTCGAACTTCACGAAGTTGCCATAGCCCAGGTCCCACGGCGTCAGGTAATAGTCCTCGATATTGTCGGAATAGAAGCTGCCGCCAATGGTCGAGTTGCCCTCATAGCCGTCCGCCGGGAGCCACTCGCGGTAGGCCTTGAGGTCGTCACCGGTATAGATGCCCGGCAGCGGCGAGGGGATCCAGCCCGATTCCAGCGTGTTGGAGGAATAAGTGCGGCCACCGCACGGCAGCATGCCGAATTCCCGCCCGCCTTCGAGGAGGGCGTCACGGATGCGCTGATAATCTTCCCACGGGCCGAACAGCTCGAAGCCCGGCTGGCCGGCCATGCCGTGGCGCAGCGCTTTGACCTGGCGGCCGGCGATGGTGAAGTCGGTCATGGTGAAGAATTTGAGGTCCGGCGGGGTGTGGCCGAGGATTTTCTCCATCGCGGCCATGGCGTTCGGGCCCTGAACCTGGAAGCGGTAGGACTTGCGGGTGCCCTTGTCGGTGCGGACTGCGGTACGTTCGTCACGCTCGCACTGGACATTATAGCCGCCGGTGGCCGCATGATATTCGACCCAGTTGATCGACGGCGCGCGGCCCACCAGGTTGAACTTGTTTTCTGCCAGATAAAACAGGATCACATCGCCGATGATGTGGCCCGAGGGCGTACAGGGTGCGAACTGCTTGGCTTTGCCCGGCACGAAATTCTTGAAGGTATTGAAGGCGAGGTCGTTCAGCAGTTTGAAGGCGTCCGGGCCTTCGACCGCAAGGTCAACCATGTGGTAGGACTGATCGAAAAGAATACAGGCATTATACCAGGAAGCCTGTTCATCGCGCCAGTTGCTGTATTCCGCGGGCACCCCCGGGTAGGCGTTCGGCCCTGCGGGGATATTGCGCAGCAAATCGGGGATATTTCCCGCCGCCTGCAGCTTTTCCTCAAGATTTTTGTACATGCTATATCCTTTTCTTCACCGGTAACGGGGTCGCAGAAAGCCACCATGGCGCGCCCTCATGGAAGGCTGTCGGCCATCGTGGCGGAGTTTTCCTGTCGTCTTGAATACAGGGCGTGCTGGCACGCGGCGCGCGCGTTCGTGCAAAACTGTTCGTCAAATAGTGAAGAAAGGCAGTGGGGAAGGGGTAAGCCGGAGCGTGTGAACTTCGCGATTTCGCGCTAATTTTGTCGCTTTTGAAAAGCTAATTACCGTCCCCGGCTGTAGCTTATAGAACGACCGAATTTCAAAGGAGGATGGAATGAGCGTGGCGGCGAAAGCAGCGGTACTGCGTCAGCATCAGGGGGCCATGAAAATTGAGCCGGTTGAGATTTCAAGCCCGGGGCCCGGCGAAGTCCTCGTGAAAATCAAGGCCTGCGGTATTTGCCATACCGATATGGTGATGCGGGACGGCTTGTTGCCTGTGCCCACACCGGTTGTCCTCGGTCATGAAGGCGCTGGTGAGGTTGTCGAGGTCGGCGACGGGGTTACCCACGTATGCCCTGGCGACCATGTGGTCATGAGCTTCGCCAGTTGCGGCGGCTGCCCTTCCTGCGTGGAGCATGACCCTGCCTATTGTCACCAGTTTTTCCCGCTCAATTTCTTCGCCGTGCGCCCGGATGGCACCACAGCCATCACCGCGGGTGGTGAACCCGTGCATTCGCACGTCTTCGGGCAGTCGTCCTTCGCCACCTATGCCGTCGCCAGCGGGACCAATGTGGTCAAGGTGCCGGCTGATCTGCCGCTTGAAGTGCTTGCCCCGCTTGGCTGCGGTATCCAGACAGGGGTCGGGGCTGTCCTCAATTCCCTTGATGTCCGGGCCGGGTCTTCCGTTCTGGTCATGGGCACGGGTGCCGTTGGCATGTCCGCGATCATGGCGGCGCGTATCGCTGGTGCTGCGCGTATTCTGGCGATGGACCTGTCGGCGGACCGTCTGGCGCTCGCGTCCGAATTGGGCGCGACCGATATCCTGCACCCGGACGGTAAGAAAGCTGTGCTGGAGCTGGTCCAGGGCGCGGGTCTTGAGGGTGTGGATTATATCGTCGATACGACGGGCGTACCGCCTCTTTTGGCGCAGGCGGTGCCCGCGCTCAATATCCGCGGCGTTCTCGGCCTTGTGGCCGCCTATCCGCCCGGCGAGAAACTGGATGTCGAGATGGCGTTCATGATGAGCGGCGGCCGCCGTATTCAAGGCGTTGTGGAAGGCAGTTCCGACCCACAGGACTTCATCCCCAAGCTGATCGCCTGGTACAGGAGCGGCCTGCTGCCGATCGACCGGATGATGAAATTCTATGATTTCGCGGACATTTCCACCGCCATCGAAGACGGCGAAAGCGGCAAGGTCATCAAGCCGGTTCTTGTCATGAGCTGAGGGGGGTTAGCCTGCGAGCCAGGCGTCCAGCGCTTTGGCGACCTGGTCCGGCGCTTCCGCCGGGGCAAAGTGGCCTGCGCCTTCGAACAGGGCAAGGGTCGAGCCCTTTATCTTTGCCGCGATCTCTTCATGCTGGGCGGGTGGGCTCCACTGGTCTTCGGTGCCGGTTGCCACCAGAGTGGGCACGCGGATGGCCGCCAGCACATCCTCAACCTCCGGCCGCGTCAGAAGCGCCTCGATCTGGGCTTCGAACGTGGCGAGGCCAGCCTCACAGCACATTTGATGGAGCGATGTCATCAGAGGCCTGTTGGATCTGTTGGCTTCCGCGACCATGGGCGGCAACCACACGTCGACCAGTGCCGCCATGCCTTTGGTTCGCCCTATATCCCTGAGCGCATAGCGTTTTTCCCGCTCGCCCGGTTTCTGCGGATGAATGCCGGTGTCGAGAAGCGCGAGCTTCTTTACGCGCCCGGGCGCCATCCGCACGATCTCAAGCGCGACCCGGCCGCCCATGGAATGGCCGGCCAGGTTGAACACTTCCGGTGCGTCCTTCAGGACCCGGCGGGCCATTTCCTCAATCGTGTCGGCAAGGCCATAGCCACCCACGGCGCGTACGTCCGGGGATGACATGGACTTGATAACCCCAGCCCAAACGCGCGCGTCGCAGATCAGGCCGGGGAGGAGCAGGGTCGGGGTCATGAGGGACGTCTCTCTTTAAGATATCAGGACCAGATGGTTCTAGGCTCAGGCACCATTCTCAAGGACAATATGACCGAGGGCCGTATTGGACGCCGGAACATGATAGTGCCGGTGCAGTTCCTTGACCTGGCCTTTGAGCGCGCCGCGCATCACCAGCCACATGACCATCTCGATCCCTTCCGATCCGGTTTCCCTGAGATATTCGATATGCGGGATCAGGGGCAGGTGTTCGGGGTTGGCGGTCATGTCATCCAGGAATTTCTGGTCCCACTCGGCGTTGATGAGACCGGCGCGCGGTCCCTGCAACTGGTGGCTCATGCCGCCTGTGCCCCAAACCTGGACCTTAAGGTCTTCAGGGAAGCTTTCGACCGCGCGAGCAATGGCTTCACCCAGTTTCCAGCAGCGCTCCCCCGAGGGGATGGGATAGGTCACCACATTGACCGCGAGCGGGATGACCTTCACCGGCCATTCCTCCGGTTGCCCGAATACGGCGGACAGCGGTACCGTCAGGCCATGGTCGACATCCATCTTGTTGATGATGGTCATGTCGAAGTCATCCAGGATCAGGTTCTCGGCGATATGCCAGGCGAAATCCGCATGGTTTTTGACCACAGGAACGGGCCTTGGCCCCCAACCTTCATCGGCCGGCTGGAATTCATCCGCGCAGCCGATGGCAAACGTCGGGATAAGGTTCTGGTCGAAGGCCGAGGCGTGGTCATTAAAGACCATGATCACCACATCCGGCTTGTTCTCCGGCTTCATGATCCATTCTTTCGTCCAGTCGTACCCTGCGAAAATCGGCTTGAAATAGGGGTCGTCCTGTTTGCCCTGGTCAACACCCACACCAATGAGGGGAATATGGCTTGTCGCAACACCCGCAGTAATTTTGGCCATCTTAATTGCCCTCCTTGATTGAGCGGACCCCTTTGGGGGAGCGTCCGCCCGCCATCATCATCTTCTTATAATCATCCACGCTCATGCCGGTCATGGTGGAGACGGCATCCACGAACGAAAGGCCGTCGGTCGAGAAAACCTTGGCGAGATAATAGACATTGCCCCCCAGGTCGAGGAGCCGGTTATAGTCGCGTGCGAGCAAGGCTTCTTTTTGCTCGTCGGTCATCGGCCAGTCTTCAAGATAAGCCCGTTCATCTGCGCGCCACCGTTCGCGATTCTCATGCTTCATCAGGCTCATGCAGAACTGGTTAAGCCAGTATCCCTTGCGTGCACGTTTGGCGGTGAAGACTCTGGTGCCGGGAATATCCTCTAGCTCCTCAAAATATTCTGCGACTTTTTGTGGCATTTTCTAAAACCTTTCAACGGCTTAACGTGATGTGAGCAGCCAGAATACGCGCGGCCACATCCGAAATTTCAGGCGGCAGTGTGCCGTGGTCGTTGCAGCGCAACATCACCGTCAGTGAAGCAACATGCCATCTCTTGTGTAGGAAGGCGTGATGCCAAGGTGAAGGATACGCCTGCAGGTTGCTCAAATTACAGAAATTATTGGAGGAATCGGGGAAAAGGTTTCGAATGTTATTCTTCGCATATGGCAAATCATTGCACCTATAGAAAATTGTTTTCCCTCAATTGGTCTACTCTCAAGCCGTTATTGACTGGGAAGTCATATAGGGAGGGAACCTGTGAAACCCACACTCAAGTATTTGAGCGCATGCTCAGCTATCGCGCTTATTGCGCCGCTGGCATCTGCCCAGGATACCAGTGCCAATTCAACGACATCTTCACTTGAAGAGATTGTTGTTACGGCACAGTTCAAGAAACAAAACCTGCAGGACACGCCGGTTGCTATTACGGCGATGTCGGCGGCAACGCTGGAAGCCCGCGGCCAGGTCAGCATTGAAGGGATCGAGGCGCAAGCCCCGAACGTTTCGCTGACAACCGGGGGGTCCTTCGGCGGCAACGCGCTGATCGCCACCATTCGTGGTATCGGTCAGACCGACTTCAACCCAGCGGTCGAGCCGGGTGTCGGCGTCTATGTCGATGATGTTTATTACGGCACGCTGACCGGGTCGGTCCTGGATCTCCTGGATCTGGACCGGGTTGAAATCCTGCGTGGTCCGCAGGGCACGCTGTCGGGTAAAAACTCGATCGGCGGGTCGATCAAGCTGTTCACCCAGAAGCCAAACGACGAAGCCAATGGCTATGTCGAGGTCTCTGCCGGGTCCTTCAAGGGGCTCAGCATCCGGGCGGCCAGCAATTTCACCCTGCAGAAGGATAAATTGTACGCACGCGTTTCCGGTGTTTCCAAAACCCGCGACGGCTATGTGAAGAACCTCGACTGGGCCTGTGCGCATCCGAACCGCACGCTGGGCTTCGGCACCCAGTTCCGGGGTGACAACTGCGTCGTCGGCACGGAAGGCGGTATCAAATATACCGCAGGCCGCCTGGCCCTGCGCTGGCTGCCGACGGATAGCCTTGAGGTCAATTTCTCGATCGACAAGATCAAGGAAGATTCCGACCCGCCTGCGAACGTCATCCGCGCACCTTTCTATTCCGCCACCAACCGGCGGGCTGGTATTGTGCCGGACGGCAGTGAATATCCGACCCTGTTCGCGCTCGCTGGCCAATCGGCACCGGGCTCAGGCCCTGGGTCGTTCCTGGGTCAGACCAGCTTCACGACGCCGTGGGGGCAGGTTATCCAGTTTGGCCGGGTCCTGGATCCGAGCATGTTTGTTCCGAGGAACAACCGCTATGCCAACTTTGCGTCCTACTGCAATTACCAGACAGGGAATTGCGCGGCGCACCGCATGACCAATGACGCCACCGAAGGTGCCCTGCATATCGACTGGACGCTCAACAACAATATGACGCTGAAGTCGATCACGTCCTATCGTGAATACACCAGCGATTGGGGCAATGACTCCGACGGTACGCCACTGTCGCTGACCAACCTGTATCAGCGCTTGGATCACCATGCCTGGACCGAAGAAGTCCGTTTGAGCGGCAATGTGGGCGAGAAGTTCGATTATACCGTTGGCGGCTTCTATTATGATGCGACCACGACCATGTATGGCCGTATCGACCTCGGCTATGTGAACTTCGACTTCGTGCACGGCCCGGACCCGGTCGACATCACCACCAAGGCGGTGTTCGCGAACGGTACCTACCGCTTCACCGACCAGCTGGAACTGGTGGCTGGCCTGCGCTACAGCGACGACAAAAAGACCTACACCTTCAAGCGTCGTGAACCGGATGGTTCGGCGATCATGCCGTGCGGACCGGGTGCGTCTTCCAACTGCCTGATCGCGGGCGTCAATGGTGTGGTCAGTTCGTTCTCTGGCAGCCGTGTCGACTATCGTGCCGCGCTCAATTACAAGGTCACCGATAATGCCATGGTCTATGCCCAGGTAGCGTCGGGCTTCAAGGGCGGTGGTGTGAACCCGCGGCCGTTCTTCGACGACCAGGCGCAGGAAGTGAAGCCGGAAACGCTGACGACGTATGAAATCGGCTTCAAGTCCGAGCTTCTCGACCGCAGCCTGCGTTTCAACGTGGCGGCCTTCTACAACGACTATAAGAGCCTGCAGTTCGTCCTCAGCAACTGTACGGGCGTTCCGGGCGTGATCAACGGCATTCCTTGCCTGATGACCACAAACGCCGGTAACGCGGAATCCAAAGGTGTGGAAGTCGAGTTCGACTATGCGCCGACGGATGCTCTGAAGATCGATGGCTCGCTCAGCTATATCGACTTCAAGATGAAGTCGCTGTTCTACGATATCGATGGCATCTCGCTCGCGTCCCAGGCGCCTTTCTCGCCCAAGTGGACCTACAGCCTCGGCGCCCAGTACAAGATATCGACGAACGCCGGTGCCTTCATTCCGCGCCTCGACCTGACCTATCAGAGCGAGACCTACGCCGAGTGGATCAACGCGCCAGGCAACCTGCTTGAGGCCAGGACGCTGCTCAATGGCCGGATTACCTGGGAAGCGAACGAAGATTGGAGTGCTGCGCTCGAGGTGAAGAACATCACGGACAAATTCTATTACAACCAGTCCGTTGATGGTGACGGCAGTGGCCCGTCCTTCGCGACGCCGGGTCTGCCGCGGACCTTCACCTTCATGATCAAACGCAAGTTCTAACTACAGGTCTTTCGCAAGAGACGTTCAAGGGGGCTTCGGCCCCCTTTTTCTTTGCGTACTGCGCGTCGAAGGCGGATGCCGGATAGGCTGTTCGGGGGTGGAGACGTGACGGAGGAAGTGTCGTTCAGGAGGAGGACGGCCGCACAGGATAGTCAACGGTAAAAGGCGCCGGGGAATCCGCTCCCTGGCGCCTTGCCTATCTTCCTGTGCCTTAGGTTGCTTAGTTGGGCTTCCAGGCGGAGGCTGCCCGGAAAAAGGCCTTGGCTTCCGCGTCGGCATGCTCCCACCCCTGGTTGGGGAAATAGCTGAGCTTCACGACAACGGTTTTGGTGTCGGGGTCGACATAGACATACTGTCCGGCCAGCCCCTCGGCGAGGTAGGCGTCCGAGTTGCCCATCGTCCACCACTGGTAGCTATAGCCACCATGCTCGGGGTCTTCCTTGCCGACCGGGGTGGTGGTCATGGAAACCCAGTCAGCTGAGACGATGCGTTTGCCATTGGCCACACCCTTGTTGAGCATCATCAGGCCCAGCCGCGCCCAGTCCCTGAGCGTGGCGTTGAAGCCCGCACCGCTGAATTCACGCCCGACGCCCGGCTGGCCATCCATGATGTAAAAGCCGTCCCGTTCGGTGCCCAGGGGTTCCCAGATCTTCTGGGCGGTATAGGCGGCGACGGTGGTGCCTGAGACACGCTCGATCAGCCAGCCCAGGACCGCGGTGTCGATTGTTTTATACTGCCACACGGTACCCGGTTTATGCGCCCGCTTGATGGTGCGGGCCGGGTCGGCAAAGCGCGCGACATTCTTGACCAAGGCATTGATGTGGTTTGTAGCCGCCGCCCCCGGGTGCGCGAAGTCATAGCGTTCCTCATAGTCGACGCCAGAGCGCATCTCCATGATCTGGCGGATCGTTACGCCATTGTAGGCGCCGTCCTTGAGTTCGGGCAGGTACGCCGTGATGGGGTCATCGAGCGACTTGATCCGCCCTTCGGCGAGCGCGCAGCCGACAAGCAGCGAGGTCAGCGACTTGGTCATGGAAAAGCCGATGAAACGCGTGCTTGCGTTCGTGTTGTTGCGGTAGATTTCTTTGACGATCTTGCCGTCCTTCATGACGAGAAGCGCGTTGGTATAAGTGTCCTCAAGCACATCGAGCGCCGGATGAACCTTGCCATCGAATGTATAGCTGAAGGTCAGGTTGTGATCCTCGCGCGGCAACTGCCATACGGCGCCCGAACGCGGCACGCTCCGTGTGGTGAACAGGGTGTCCATGCTGCGGAACATGAGCGAATTCACGTCGCCATCCAACATATGCCAGCGTAGCAGCTGAACCGCCACCGGTACGTCGGACTTGGCGCCCGCGGTGAGGACCGGCGGCAGAACCTGTTGCGCATTCGCGGGCGCGCTGGCCGGTACGGAGCTTAAGGCGAGCAGTATCGCGGCATAGCTGGTTTGCCGAACTGATTTGAACATGGTTCCCCCCTGGATTGGTTCGTGTGGTTAAAGATACTCGTTCACAAAATCGATGGTGTTCTTGAAGGCGGCGAAGGTGAAGAAATGCACGCCCCAGATATTCAGGGCCGGGTCGCTCAGGTTCGCTTCGGCGAGCGCCTTCACAAGCGCATCCGGGCGTTCGCCCGAGAGCAGGTTTTTCGTCATTTCCTGCCGTTCCTTGAGCGCGCGCAGGGAAGGCCCTACGCCGCAGATCATGGCATATTTGATCAGGGTCGTGCGTTTCGCCGGGCCTGAAAGACCCACGCGGATACGGTTGGTGATGCCGCGCGCGCGCAAGGTCCGGATAAACTTGAGGATCGCGTCCGCATCAAAACAGAGCTGGCTGATCAGGACGGTTTCCAGATCATGCGCTTTCGCAGCCGCAAGTTTTTCGTCGAGCGCTTTGTCGAGCACGTCGGTTGCGATGCGCGGATGGCCTTCAGGGTAAATCCCCAGGCCGATCTTGTCGATGCCGTGGCGGTTCAGGATGCCGCTTTCGATCAGCTCTAGGGCGCAGGTGTAAGGGCCTGCACTATCGTCGCGGTCACCGCCCAGGATCAGCGCGCGGTCCACGCCAGCTTCGCCCGCCAGGCGCGCCAGCAGGCTGTCAAAATGGTCTTCGCTCTTGAGGTTACGGGCGACGACATGAGGCACGGGCACAAGGTCCGCCTTCATCAGGTGAACGGCGGCCTCGACCACCTTCTGCGGGTCATCGTTGGGTAGCGACGCGATATAGACGCGTGAGCCCTTCGGCATCAGGTCCGCCGCGGCATCGAGCGACTTGCGGTCGGGCGATGTTACCTCAGCCGAATAGCCGTCCAGAAGCATGGCTTCGGGCGATTGGGGGGTTGCATGGGCGGAACTGAACATGGCCGGTGTCCTTTTAGGTTAGGGGGTGGCCCGCAACTAAGGGGAAGTTGCGTTGCGGGCCGTTCTTCTCGGGGGGAGAAGTGTCTTTAGGCGGGCTTTTGCGTACGCCAGCCTTCAGCGTAGGCTTCCCGCGCGTCCTTGGAATAGGGCGTGGGGCTGACGGTTGCCCGGATTTCGATCTGCTTGTGCGCTTCCACCGTGGTTTTGCGGGTGCCGCCATCCGGCTCACCCCACAGTACGGTGACTTCCTGACCCATCTCGACATCGGGGTCGACGGTCGCAAGCGACAGCGCGGTGCGGTCGTTGGCGGTGTAGCCGGTGAACATGGACACGCCGACTGTCTTGCCGCCCAGCTTGACGGCGTCATAGCTGGAAGACGCATAGTTGGCGAGCGGCAGGTCGAAGAATTTGTAGTTTTCCTCGCCGACAAAATAGCTGGCGAACAACTTGGCCATGTCCTCGCCGTTCCAGGCCAGGGTCACCTTGCGGCGCTGGGTCGCGGGGTCCATTTTCTCAAGCGCGTCACGACCGATGAAGTCATGGTCGAACTTGACGAACGGGCCATAGCCCAGCTCGAACGGCGTCAGGTAATAGTCCTCGATATTGTCGGAGACGAAGCTGCCGCCGATGGAGCCCATGGCTTCATAGCAGTTCGCCGGCAGCCACTCACGGTAGGCCTTCATTTCCTCACCGGTATAGACGGCGGGCAGCGGCGACGGAATCCAGCCGGACTCCAGCGTGTTGGTGGCGTAGGTGCGCGATCCAACAAGCGTCAGCCCGAATTCTTCGCCAGCCTTGAGGATGTCATCGCGGACCGCGAGATAGTCTTCGTACGGGCCCCAGATTTCCAGGCCCGGTTCCCCGGCCATGCCATGGCGCAGGGCGCTGACCGTGCGGCCGCCGATATTGATGGTGCCCATATGGAAGAATTTGATCTCCGGCATCGGGCCGCCGTTCAGCTTTTCAATGACCTTCTGGGCGTTAGGGCCCTGAATCTGGAAGCGATAATTTTTCCGGCTGACCGGGCGGCCCATCGGCATGGACGGCGAGCGGTCGTCATAAATGATCTCGACATTATAGCCGCCGGTTTCCGCGTGGAACTGGATCCAGTTGGCGGACGGTGCGCGGCCGACGAACACAAGGTGGTTTTCTTCCAGGTGGAACAGGATGCCGTCACCGATCACGTGGCCGCTGTAGCTGCAGGGCACGAACTGCTTGGCCCGGCCGACCGGGAAATTCTTGAAGGTGTTGATCGCAAGGTCGGATACCAGCTTCACCGCGTCCGGGCCCTTGATGAAAAGGTCAACCATATGGTGGGACTGATCGAAAAGAACCGCCTTGTCCCGCCAGGCCCGCTGTTCGTCCCGCCAGTTCGAGAATTCGGTCGGCACCACCGGATAGACATAGGCGCCGATCTGAGAGTTCCTCAGGCGGTCTACAACATTGCCGCCACCTTGCAGGATGGCTTCGAGATTTTTTGCAGTCATTTTTAGGTCTCCGTTACATCAGGTCAGCCAGATCGGCAATTGCATGCAGTATGTGGAATGTTTTCGCGGTTAGTCCAGAAAAAATTCGCTATTTTGCATGCAATATAAGAAGATTGTGCATTAAATGAGGGAAATATCGTAATCCGCAATAAAAATTGCATGCATTTTCGGATGAGGAGCTGTGAATGAAGACCTACACGCTAGCGCTTTCCTGTGTGGACAAGCCCGGCATCGTCGCCGCCGTGTCGAAGCATCTGTATGACCATGGGGCCAATGTGACCGAGTCCCAGCAATTTGAGGACAGCGAGACCGGCAATTTCTTCATGCGGGTTGTCTTCAGGCTTGGGGACGCGGACGGCGCGGGCCTGAGGGCCGGGTTCCAGCCGGTCGCCGACAAGTTCGGCATGTCATGGAGGCTGATTGACCAGGCGCAGCCCAAGAATGTGCTGATTATGGTGTCCAAGTTCGACCATTGCCTTGGGGACCTGCTCTACCGCATGCGAATCGGTGAGTTGGACATGAATGTGGTCGCCATTGTCTCCAACCATCCGAAAGAGGCCCTGAATATCAGCCTCATTGGCGATATCCCCTACCATTACCTGCCGGTGACCAAGGATACCAAGGCGGAGCAGGAAGCGGCGGTGAAGAAGCTGATCACCGACTATGACGTCGATCTGGTTCTGCTCGCGCGTTACATGCAAATTCTGTCGGATGATTTCTCGGCGTTCCTGTCCGGGCGCTGCATTAACATCCACCATAGTTTCCTGCCGGGCTTCAAAGGCGCGAAGCCCTATCACCAGGCCTATGAGCGTGGGGTCAAGATGATCGGGGCGACTGCGCATTTCGTCACTGCCGACCTGGATGAAGGGCCGATCATCGCCCAGGATGTGGAGCCGATCAGCCATGCGGACAAGCCGGATGATCTGGTGCGCAAAGGCCGGGATATCGAGCGGCGGGTTTTCGCCCGCGCCGTGCGCTGGTATCTGGAAGACAGAATCCTCGTCAACAACCACAAGACGGTTGTCTTCTCCTGACGGGAAAGGCCGGTCCGCCCGTTACGGCGTGCGGACGAGGGTCGAGCCCGGAATTTGCTGGAAAACGTCTTCCTGCTGCATGGCTTCCCGGAGGTTGGCGGCAGCCAGCATCGCGTGTTCAAGCGTGACGGAATAGGCGCGGCCGCTGTCGCCTCGCCTGATCGCTTCCACGATCATGCGGTGCTGGTGCTGGGCATGGAACAGTATGTCATATTTCTTGTCGATATCGTCATGAACCCTGACGAAGGCATTGGGCGACGCGAACGGCAGCGCGGCGACATGGTCGAGCGTGCGCTCAAGCAGCGGGCAATCGGCCATGCGCAGCATCTCGTCATGGAACTGGCGGTTGAGGTCGGTGTATTTTTCGAACAGGTCCGGTTCGTTGGTGCGGTTGCCGATCAGCGTATCAAGGTCACGGCAGATGCGCTCCAGCTCTTTCGTGCTGTCTTCATCCGTCACCTTCTGGGCAGCCATTTTGGCGGCTGTTCCCTCAAGCGTTCCCCTGAGTTCGATGGCGTCGAAGATGTCCTTCACCGAAAAGTCCTGGACGACGAAGCCGCCGCGCGGCAGTGGCTTGAGGATGCCCTCGTAGGCCAGTTGCCCGAGCGCCAGCCGTGCAGGCGTGCGGGAAATTCCCGTCAGCTCCGCCACTGAAAGCTCAGAAATCCGTTGTCCGGGCTTATATTTCCCCTGGATCACCAGGTCCCGGATGATCTCGGTCGCCTTCTGTTTCTGGCGTGAACGGGGCTTGTGTTTTGCTGAGGGGGTCGGGTCGGTCATGGGATTTTGCATGCAATACTCATAATTTCTGAACCTGGCTAAGCGGCGCCACTGAAAACAATGGTGCCGCGGAGCCTATCTATAAGCATATGGCAAAAAAGAACAAAAACACCACTAATTTTGAAGGAAAGGCTGTGGTCTTGGGTAGCCTTTGGTCAGGCTATGTCTGAAAAAGCATGCAGTTTAGTGAAAGACTGCCTTGGGAAGGCCTCTGATGGCTTAAGCCGGCCTGAGACTGTCGGTCCCGGTTTCTTGTGGATATTGATGTCGAACAGACGGGCTGTGCAAGTTATAATTTTTTGCTAATAAAGGGTATGAAATTATGGATGCCCAATATACGCCACCTGCGCGCCTTTGTTGCCATTGCCCGGCATGAAAGTGTCAGCCGGGCCGCGCAGGCCGTCAATCTGACCCAGCCGGCTGTCACCCAGGGCATTGCCAAGCTGGAGCGTCAGTTGGACACGGCGCTGTTCTCGCGGCGTGCGGACGGGATGGACACCACCGAAGCCGCCCGGGTGATTCTGCCGCGTGTTGAGACAGTGCTGGAACTTATCGGGTCCTCCCGGGTGACATCGGCGCAGATGCGGGCACTGGTCGTGCTGGCCCGGACCGGCGGCTATGCGGCGGCAAGCCAACGCTCGGGGCTGGCGGAAGCCTCTCTTCACCGCGCCATAGCAGACCTTTCACTGGCGCTCAGTGAGAAGCTGGTTGAACGGCGCGGGCGCGGCATCATGCTGACTGACCGTGGCCTGGCCAAAGCGCGCGCCTACCGTCTTGCTTATGCCGAAATGGCATCGGCCCTGTCGGAGCTTGATGCCCTCAAGGGGCGTGAAACCGGCCGCATTGCTATTGGTGCGATGCCGCTCTGCCGCGCGCGCTTGCTGCCGACGGCGCTTGCCGCCTTTCATGCCCAATATCCGAATGTCGATATTGTCATCGCCGAAGGGTCTTACAGTGAGCTGATTGGCCCGCTTAGGGATGGTGAGTTGGACCTGACCATTGGTGCCCTGCGCGACCCGGCAACCCTCCGGGACCTGAAACAGGAATCCCTGTTCATCGACCGGCCGGTTATCTTTGGCAGGGCCAATCATCCGCTACTTGACGGAAACCCGACCATTTCGGAGCTGAAGAATTTTCCCTGGATCGTGCCGGCCCCCGGGGTTCCCTTGCGTATGCACTGGGAAGAGATGTTCGCGCAAGCAGGGCTGACGCCGCCCCATGTCCCGATTGAATGCGGGTCGGTCATCACCATACGCCAGCTTCTGCTGACGGGGGATTTCCTGACGATTCTTTCGCCTGACCAAGTGGCGGTGGAGCTGGAAGCCGGCTTGCTGGCAAAGGTGTGTGATCCTCCTGAGCCGATCAGCCGGACCATCGGGGTGGTAACCCGGGCCGCTTGGACGCCGACGCCAAGCCAGCATGCCTTTCTTGATATTTTGCATCAGTCCGCTGATAAGAATTCGTAATATCTTATAAGAAGTCCGGCATTCCGATTGGCCTAGCTGCCTCCTGCGTGGCTATGATCCGGGCATGGCGACATGTCGCACCGGTCGGGAAGGGACGGCAGGCGCCGCCAGATTCAAGGTTCGCGTGCCAGTCATCTACAGGAAGTGAATATCTGTTTCTCGGCTAGCGGACCACGGACTCGATGCACCGCTTATTATGCGCAGTGCCCCAGGAAGGGCGCGCGTGAGCGGCATCGGTATTACCATGTTCCGGCCAGCAACACCGCTGTTGGCCATATCGTTCTAGAGCCTGAGACAGGAGACAGAAATCATGAGAATTGCACTCGCGGGCGCTGGCGCCTTTGGTGAAAAGCACCTGAATGGTCTGCAGAATATCGACGGCGTAACGGTTACTTCGCTGGTGGGGCGGACCCTTGAGCCAACCAAGGCAGTGGCTGAAAAATACGGTATCGGCCATGTCACCACGGACCTGGATGAAACGCTGGCGCGGGACGACGTAGACGCTGTAATCCTGTGTACGCCGACCCAGATGCATGCTGCACAAGCTATCGCCTGCATGGATGCTGGTAAGCATGTGGAAGTTGAAATCCCGCTGGCTGACAATCTCGCCGATGCCGAAGCGGTCCTTGCGAAATCGGTTGAGACCGGCAAGGTCTGTATGGTCGGTCATACACGCCGCTTCAACCCGAGCCACCAGTATGTTCACAATAAGATTGTGGGCGGTGATCTGAATATCCAGCAGATGGATGTGCAGACCTATTTCTTCCGGCGCAAGAATATCAATGCCAAGGGCGAGCCGCGCAGCTGGACCGACCATCTTCTGTGGCACCATGCTGCCCACACGGTTGACCTGTTCGCTTATCAGGCCGGTGAGATCGTGCAGGCGCAGGCCATCCAGGGGCCGATCCACCCGGAACTGGGCATCGCCATGGACATGTCCATCCAGCTCAAGAGCGTTTCGGGCGCTATCTGCACCTTGTCGCTCAGCTTCAATAATGACGGCCCGCTTGGCACCTTCTTCCGCTACATCTGCGACAATGGCACCTATATCGCCCGCTATGACGACCTGGTGGACGGCTATGAGAAGCCGATCGATGTCACGAAGGTCGATGTTTCCATGAACGGGATCGAGCTGCAGGACCGGGAATTTATCGCCGCCATCCAGGAAGGCCGGCAGCCGAATTCCTCCGTTGAAAGCGTCATGCCCTGCTACCGGGTTCTCGACAAGCTTGAGAAGGATTTACAGTCATGAAAACCGACGTCGCGATCATCGGGGCCGGGCCGTCTGGCCTGTTCCTGGCCAACTTGCTGCACGCCGAAGGCATCGGCGTAACGGTTATCGAGCGGCAATCGAAAGAACATGTGCTGTCCCGTATTCGGGCCGGGGTGTTGGAGGTTATCACAACCGACCTGCTCGACCGGCTTGGCCTTAGTGAGCGCAAGGACCAGGAAGGCCTGGAACACGGCGGTTTCTACCTGGCGCGGGATGAGCACCTGATCCATATCGACCTTAAGCGGCTGACCGGCAAGTGCGTCACGGTTTACGGCCAGACGGAAGTCGAGCGCGACCTGATTGACCTGGCCGAGAAGGAAGGCGTCAATATTGTCTGGAGCGCATCGGACGTCGCCTTGCATGATGTGGATGGGGCCGCGCCTTCGGTTAGCTTCACTTCTGACGGCACGGAACAGACCCTTACGGCTAAGTTTATCGCTGGTTGCGATGGCTACCACGGCCCCAGCCGTCAGGCGATCCCCGCCGCGTGCGGGGCTGGCTTTGAGCGGGTCTATCCCTTCGGGTGGCTGGGCATCCTCGCCGATGTTGCCCCGTGTAACGATGAACTGATTTACGCCAGCCACACCAATGGCTTTGCGCTTGCCTCCATGCGCTCTCCATCCCGGTCACGATACTATCTCCAGGTGCCGCTTGATGAGGATATCAATGCCTGGTCCGATGACCGCATCTGGGATGAGCTGGCTGTCAGGCTGGGGGCGGAGGTCGCGGCCAACATGGAGTGTGGCCCTTCGATCGAGAAGTCAATCGCGCCGCTCAGGTCCTTCGTGTTTGAGCCCATGCGCTACGGCAACCTATTCCTGGCCGGGGATGCGGCGCACATCGTGCCGCCCACCGGCGCGAAGGGGCTGAACCTGGCCGCGTCCGACGTGACCTATCTCTCCGATGCCCTGATCGGCTATTTCCGGAACGGCAATGAAGCCGGTCTCAAGGCCTATTCGGAGAAGGCGCTCGCCCGCGTGTGGAAATCCGAACGCTTCAGCTGGTACCTGACCAACCTGATGCACCGGTTCCCGGACAGTGGGGCTTTTGAAAAGCGCATGCAGGATGCTGAGCTGGACTATATCGCTTCGTCCGAGGCAGCCCAGAAGGTTATTGCCGAAAACTATATAGGGCTGCCGTTATGAAACCGGGCTACCGCGCCATCGGCGCCCATAAACTGAACCCTATTGGCCTTGGGGCCATGAACCTTAGCCATGCTTACGGCGTGCCGCCGGAGGAGGGGGAGGCCATCCGGCTTCTCAATGAGGCGTTGGACCAAGGTTACACCCATCTGGATACGGCCCAGCTTTATGGGGCCGGGGCAAACGAAGCCCTGGTTGGGAAGGCTGTCTCGCACCGCCGGGATGAGTTTTTCCTGGCCTCGAAAGTCGGCATCATCATCGAGGACGGTAAGCGCCGGATCGACGGCAGGCCGGAAACGGTGAAAAAGGCGGTCGATGTCAGCCTGCAGCGCCTGAAGACCGACCATATCAATCTCTATTATCTGCACCGGCGGGATTTCACCGTGCCGATTGAGGAGACCGTCGGGGCTTTCAAGGACGCCATAGACGCCGGCAAGATCGGCGGGTACGGCCTTAGCGAAGTCTCCGTCGATACGCTGACGCGGGCCTGGAATGAACACCCGATGCTGGCCTTGCAGAATGAATATTCGCCCTGGACCCGCAATGTGGAGCTGGGCGTTCTGGCGGCCTGTGAAAAACTGGGGGTCGCGCTTGTGTCCTATTCGCCACTCGCCCGTGGGGTTCTGGCGAACGGGGTGGATGACCCCAAAGGTTTTGCCCCGAAAGATATCCGGACGAACATGCCGCGCTTCAACGCGGAAAACTGGCCGGTGAACCACAAGCTGGCGCTGGCCTTCAACCAGATCGCGGCCGAGCATGATGTGACCCCGGCCCAGCTGTGTCTTGCCTGGCTGCTGTCGCGCAGTCCTGTCGTTCATGCCATCCCCGGCACGTCGAACCGGGACCATATGAAGGAAAATATCGCACGGTGGGATTGGACGATCCCGGCGGAAGCCGCGAGCCGGATTGATGCTTTGATCAATCATGACACGGTTGCGGGCCACCGCTATCCGGAGCCGGTCCGCCCGACCATCGATACCGAAGATTTTGATTAGAAAGCTTTTGACTAGACTGGGCACGTGGGCCCGGCCCAAGGCAATTGGGAGATGACAATGAATGTAGTGGTGACAAACATCAAACGGACGGACCAGGCGCTCATCCAGCAGTATCTGGATAATGATCTCGGCGTGGCGACTGTTCATGAGGCCCAGGGCCGCAAAGGCCTGCTGGCCAGCCATATGCGCCCTATCTATTCGGGTGGTTTTATCGCCGGGAATGCGGTGACCATCAGCGCCGCCCCGTGCGATAACTGGATGATCCATGTGGCGGTGGAGCAGTGCCAGCCGGGTGATATTCTCGTGCTTGCGCCGACTTCGCCCTCCAATGCCGGTTATTTCGGGGACCTGCTCGCCACCTCGCTGATGGCGCGCGGCGTGCGCGGGCTGGTGATTGACGCTGGTGTCCGGGACACCCGCGATCTGAAGCAAATGGGTTTTCCTGTCTGGTCCGCCGCCGTGTTCTCACAAGGAACGGTCAAGGAAACCCTGGGCAGCGTGAATGTGCCCGTGGTCTGCGCCGGGCAACTGGTTAACCCAGGGGACCTGGTGATCGCGGATGACGACGGTGTCGTTGTCGTCGCCCGGGAAGAGGCTGAGGCCGTTCTCGAAAAAGGAAAAGCCCGCATCGCCAATGAGGAGAGCAAACGCAAACGGCTCGCCGCCGGGGAGCTGGGGCTCGATATCTACAATATGCGGGAACGTCTGGCTGAAAAGGGGCTGACCTATATCGATCAGGCCGACTGGAAGGGCTAAGCCGATGCTGCGGTCTTTTAAAGCCACCTTGATGCGCGGGGGCACGTCTAAGGGTCTCTTTATCCACCGGGATGAACTTCCGGCTGATGCGGACCGGCGCAACCAGGTGCTGCTGGCCGCCATGGGCTCGCCCGACAAGCGCCAGATCAACGGTGTGGGCGGCGCTCATCCGCTGACCAGCAAGGTTGCTGTTGTCTCCGCCTCGGAAGAAGACGGGATCGATGTTGAGTATCTGTTCCTGCAGGTGGTGGTGGATAAGCCCGAGGTATCGGATGGCCAGAACTGCGGCAACATGTTGGCCGGTGTCGGCCCGTGGGCCATTGAAAACGGTTTGGTGACGGCGGTTGAGGGCACCACGCCCGTGACCATCAAAATGGTCAATACCGGGTCGGTGGCCACGGCCCATGTGCCGGTCAAGGACGGGCAGGTCGTCTATGAGGGCGACTGCTTCATCTCCGGCGTGCCGACGCCCGCCGCCCCGATCCCGATCGATTTTGCCGATGTCGCGGGGGCGTCCTGCGGCGCGCTGTTGCCGACAGGGAATGTCATCGACACCTTCGAAGGTGTCGAGGTGACCTGCATCGACAACGGCATGCCTGTGGTTGTTTTGCGCGCGGAGGACTTCGGCCTTGAGGGCACGGAAAGCCCGGCTGAGCTGGAAGCCAATGATGCGCTTCGGCAAAAGGTTGAGGCCATCCGCCTGAAGGCGGGCGTGGCGATGAACCTGGGGGATGTGACCCACGCTACCGTGCCGAAAATGTCCCTGGTTTCCCGTCCGCAACAGGGTGGCTTCCTCAACAGCCGCACGTTCATCCCGCACCGGGTTCATGATGCCATCGGCGTTCTGGGGGCGGTGAGTGTTGCGTCGGCTGCCGTCATCGAAGGGTCTGTCGCATGGCCGCTCGCGGACCAGAGCAAGGTCGGCGCTGGCGGGCTGGATATCGAACACCCCACCGGCTTTTTCTCGGTCGATGTCGATATAAGGCGGACGGACACGGGCTATGAGGCCCGCAAGTCAGCCCTGATACGGACGGCGATGAAGCTTATGCAGGGTGAGGTTTTCGTGCCCGCCCACCTGTTCGGAGACACAGTATGACCGCGGTTGCGCTTATCGGCTTCGGTGAGGTTGGCCAAACCCTGGCGGAAGATTTTCTGGCCTCAGGGTCCGTCAGCGTTGCGGCCTGGGATATAAAATTCCCTGACGCGGACAGCATTCCGTCCAGGGCCCTCAAGCGGCTGAGCGGCGTGAAAGGCTGCGGGTCCGCGTCCGACGCCGTGAAGGATGCCGATATCGTCATCAGCGCCGTAACCGCGGCTGAAACCGGCACGGCGGCGAAAAGTGCGGTGGGCCATATGCTGGAAGGTGTATGGTTCGCCGATCTCAACAGTGCCTCGCCCGAAACCAAGCGGCAGGCTGCGGTGGCCGTGAACGGGAGCGGCGCCCGCTATGTCGAGACCTCCGTCATGTCGCCCATCGGCCCGAAACGTCTGCAGTCTCCCATGCTGGTGAGCGGGGACTATGCCAAAGCCTTTGTGGATGTTGCCCACGGGGTCGGCATGACAGGCGTTTCCTTCTTCGCGGATACATACGGCCGGGCATCTGCCGCCAAAATGTGCCGCAGCGTCATGGTGAAAGGGGTTGAGGCCTTGATTACCGAATCGCTGACGGCGGCCCATCATTACGGCGTGGAAGATACGGTCGTCAAATCGCTGAGCGACCTGTTCCCCGGCCTCGATTGGCAGGAGCTGTCCACCTACATGATGTCGCGGGCGCTGATCCACGGCAAACGCCGCGCCGAAGAAATGCGGGAGGTGGCAAAAACGGTCGCGGATGCCGGTCTTGAGCCGCTTCTGAGCGCCGCCACCGCCGAACGGCAGGACTGGTCGGCATCGCTCCATATCGATCCGGCAGGCATGGACCTGTCAGCCCTCCTTGAAACTATTTCCACCAAAAACGCTGCCCATAAAGCGACCAAGAAAGAAGGTGCCTCATGATTATCGATTGTCACGGCCATCAGACCATCGTCCCACAACCGCATCTGGACTATCGTGAAGCGCAGAAGGCCCGGCTGAAGGACCCGAGCCTGCCCGTGCCGCCGCGCCCGGACATGAGCGACGATGAAATCCGCGAAGGCATTGAGGCCAACCAGCTGAAGCTCCTGAAGGAGCGCGGCCACGATATGACCATCTTCTCGCCGCGGGCCTCACGCATGGAACCTCATGTCGGCGATGCCCAGACCTCGCTTGACTGGTCGGTCGCCTGCAATGACCTGATCCGCCGCGTGATGGACCTTTACCCGGATACCTTCATCGGGGTTTGCCAGTTGCCGCAAACGCCGGGCGGAACCATGGAGAATTCGGTCCAGGAGCTGGAGCGCTGCGTGACAGAGCTTGGCTTCGTCGGCTGTAACCTGAACCCGGATCCCTCAGGCGGGCACTGGAACAGCCCGCCTCTTACGGACCGTTACTGGTATCCCTTCTATGAGAAGATGGTGGAGCTGCAGGTGCCGGCCATGATCCATGTGTCCGGGTCGTGCAACCCCGCCTTCCATGCGACGGGGTCCTATTATATCGCGGCGGATACCAACGCCTTCATGCAGTTCCTGCAGGGCGACCTGTTCAAGGATTTCCCCGACCTCAAGTTCATCATTCCCCACGGTGGCGGCGCTGTGCCTTACCACTGGGGGCGTTACCGGGGGCTCGCCGACATGCTGAAAAAGCCGGACCTGGCTGAGCATGTGATGAAGAACATCTATTTCGATACCTGCGTCTATCATCAGCCCGGTATCGACCTTTTGTTCGATGTGATCGACATCAAAAATATTCTGTTCGGGTCAGAGATGGTTGGCGCTGTGCGGGGCATTGACCCGCAAACCGGGCATTATTTTGATGATACCCGCCGGTATGTGGATGCGCTCAACCTGTCGGACGAGGACAAGTATAATATCTATGAAGGCAACGCCCGCCGTGTCTATCCGCGGCTGGATGCCTATCTCAAATCGGTCGGTAAATAAGGCAGGCGGAATCTGACATGGCTAAATTCGAGAAAACCGAAGGCTGGCTGGATTGGTGCCCCAACCCGACCAAGCCGTCCTACCGTCCGTCTGAAGGCGCGGTTGATGCCCACTGCCACGTGTTCGGCCCCGGCGACCAGTTCCCGTTCGCGCCGGAACGGAAATACACGCCCTGTGACGCGTCGAAAGACCAGTTATGGCATCTGCGTGATTTTCTGGGTTTTTCCCGCAATGTGATCGTGCAGGCCACCTGCCATGGGGCTGATAACAGCGCCCTCGTTGATGCGCTTCAGCATTCAAACGGTCGCGCCCGCGGCGTGGCCACCGTGCGGCCGGATGTGACGGACGCGGAGCTCGATGCACTAAATAGCGCCGGCGTCCGGGGTGTGCGCTTCAATTTCGTCAAGCGGCTGGTCGATACGCCGCCGATCGGGCCACTGATGGAAATCGCGCACCGTATCAAGCGTCTTGGCTGGCACATCGTGATCTATTTCGAAGCGGCGGACTTGACGGAATATTATGATTTCTTCGCCTCCCTGCCCACGGATGTGGTGGTCGACCATATGGGCCGCCCGGATGTGAGCAAGCCGGTGGACGGGCCGGATTTCGCCCTGTTCCTCAAGCTGATGCGCGAGAATGAGAATTTCTGGTGCAAGGTCACCTGCCCGGAACGGCTGACCGTAACCGGCCACCCGCCGCTTTATGAGGACGTGATTCCGTTCGCTAAAAAGGTTGTGGACCTGTTCCCGGACCGTGTCTTGTGGGGGACCGACTGGCCGCACCCGAACCTGAAATCCCATATGGTGGATGACGGCCATCTCGTCGATATCATTCCCCATATCGCGGATACCGAGGAAAAGCGCAGCAAGCTGCTGGTCGATAACCCCATGCGGCTCTATTGGGGCTAGGGCAATGCTCTGGTTCGCATGAGGCCATGAAGGAACGTGTGGGGCGGTTAACGAAATTTTGAAGCGGCGACGGAAGCTAGCCTTCCAAGCGCTATGCCATGGCTTTGAGCCGTTCGGCCTCATGGGTCAGCCGTGAGGGCCATGGTGTAGCGCTCGCGCCTGCATTGTATCCGGCGTGTGATTGTGTATTCTACCGCCCATCCGCGGCCGGCCATTCTCGGTGCGGCGCGACATGCAGGAGTATCTTCCATGAAAACCAAATATCTTGCCGCCAGTTCGCGCATCGCGGTGGCAGCCATCATCGGCCTCACGCTGACCGGTTCAGCCGCGTTCGCCGGAACGCAAACCAAGCCGGTCGCCGTGACTCCGATGACCCCCGATGAAGTGGCTTCCTATAATGAGGTGCTGCCGTCGGCTGACTATACCAAGCGCGTGGTGATGATCCCGATGCGCGACGGGGTGAAGCTTTATACCGTCATCGTTGAGAAGAAGGGCGTGAAGAACGCGCCGATCCTTCTCAGCCGCACGCCATATGACGCCAAGTCCTCGGCCCAGCGCACGCACAGCCAGTCGGTCACCGAAATCATGCCGGTGATGGACAAGGAATTCATGGAAGACGGCTATATCCGCGTCTATCAGGACATCCGCGGCATGCATAATTCCGAGGGCGAGTTCGTCATGACCCGCCCGATTATCGGTCACTTCAACAACACCAAGGTCGACGAATCGACCGATGCCTACGACACCATCGACTGGCTGGTGAAGCACCTGAAGGAAAGCAACGGCAAGGTCGGTATCGTTGGGTCGAGCTACCTCGGTTTCACCACGCTGATGGCGGAAATCAATCCGCACCCGGCTTTGAAGGCTGCTGTACCCCAAAGCCCGATGGTCGATACCTGGATCGGCGACGACACCTTCCATAACGGCGCTTTCCGCCAGTCCATGTTCGATTATTCGCTGGAGCAGGGCTACAAGAACGGCGATGCCATCTCAGGCCCTGCTTATGGCGGCGGCGACCAGTATGACATGTATCTGAAAGACGGCTCGGCAGGGGACCATGCCCGCAAGTGGGGGATGGACAAGGCGCCCTTCAACCAGCTTGTGATTGAGAACCCGGCCTATACCAAGGTCTGGTCCGACGTGGCGGTCGACAAATGGTTGGCCGCGCGTCCGCTCACGGTGCCGACCATGTTGGTCGTCGGCCAGTGGGACCAGGAGGACAGCTACGGCGCTCCTGCGGTCTATAAAGCGCTGGAGCCGAAGGACAAGAACAACGACATGGTCAGCCTGGTCATTGGTCCGTGGCGCCATTCGGGCGTGAACCACTATGGTTTCTCACTCGGTGACATGAGCTTCACGGGTGATACCGCGCGCGAATTCCGCGTCAAATATATGAAGCCCTTCTTCGACCATTATCTCAAAGGCGCGCCGGACCCGCACACGCCGCCGGTCTTGACCTATGCCACCGGCGTCAACCATTGGGACGTGTCGCCCAAATGGCCGATGGGCACCATGAAGCCGGTTTATCTTGGCGATAATTTCACTGCGGGCTTCACCGCACCGAAGAAATCAGCCCATGACGATTACGTCTCCGACCCCGCGAAGCCGGTGCCGTTTGTGCCCAGGCCTGTGCATCTGGACGACCGGGAGCAATGGACGACATGGCTTGTGCATGACCAGCGCTTCGTCGATGGCCGGCAGGACGTGCTGACATACGAGACCAAGGTGCTGGATAAGTCGGTCCACATCATGGGTGCGCCGCTCGTCAAGCTGTTCGCGGCGACCTCGGGCACGGACAGTGACTGGGTGGTCAAGCTGATCGACGTCTACCCGGACCAGACCCATGAGAAGCAGCCAGGCGAACGGCCGAAGATGAAGCCGGGTGAGGAAATCCCGATCGGCATCGAAATTTTCCGCGGGCGTTATGTCCATGGCTTCGCGACCCCGGGGCCGCTCAAGCCGGGTAAGGTGACGGAATTCAAATGGAGCCTGCCGAACGTGGACCACGTGTTCCAGCCGGGCCACAAGATCATGATCCAGGTTCAGTCCTCGCTGTTTCCGCTTTATGACCGCAACCCGCAGACCTATGTGAAGAACATCTTCAACGCCAAGGCGGGTGACTATAAGAAGGCTACGGAGAGCATCTATCATGGCGGCAAGCACGCCAGCGCCGTCTACCTGCCGGTGGTGGACAGCAAATAATCAAAGCGCGGCTTTGTATCCTTGGGGGCGTCTGTCCCCAAGGAAACTGTTGCCTCTGCCGCCCAAGCGGCTAAAAGAAGGGCAGGTGCCGGCAGCCCCGGCAGAACACAAGAATAAGGGAGGGCCATATGGCCAGCGGACTCCAGCCGATCAATACGGCTGAGCATAAAGACGTCAAGGTCAACACCGAGGCCGGGTTCGACCATATCGCGGCAACGCACCTGACGCCGGTCACGATTCATGAATTCGCCGATGTGGCTGCGAATTTCCCCATCGTCTTCCTCAGGGACGGCACCACCGGCAAGATGCGCGCTGTCGCACTGTTCGGCCTGGCGCCGGGTGAAAACCTGTTCGTGCGCGACGGCAAGTGGCTCGCGACCTATATCCCCAACCATATCGGTTGCCTGCCGTTCATTCCAGCCGGGATCGACAGGCCGGGTGAATATGCCATCTGTCTCGATGCCGACAGCCCGCTCGTGGGTGAGGTCGGCCAGCCGCTTTACAATGAAGACGGCAGCGAGAGCGAGTTTCTGGGCCATGTCCGCAAGATGCTTGAGCAGCTTGTCGAGCAGGACAGCATTACCCAGGCTTTCTGTGACACGCTTGACTCGATGGATCTCCTGAAGGAAATCGCCATCCAAATGGCGGATGACAAGAACCAGATGCGGGAACTGAACGGCATCTTTACCCTCAACAGCCAGCGCCTGCATGGGCTGGACGATGAGAAGATGGCCGACCTGCACAAAAAAGGCTTCCTGGGCGGTGCCTATGCCATCAACCATTCCTTTGCCCAGATCAAGCGCCTCTTGCAGATGCGCAACGAAGTGGGGGAAAACCCGATCACCCGCGTGAATGTGCGTGACCTGGATGAAGAAATCGCCGCCAACGCCAAATAGGCTTCAGGCCTGCCTGCGGTGTGCGGGTGCCGAATATAATCACGCAAAAAGGGCTGCCGATATCCGGCGGCCCTTTTTCTATGTGGTTATGAAATTGATCACAAAATAAGCAATGATTAAAAAATAGACGGTAAATCGATTGCATACAGAATGTCATCGAAAGGCATTCTGACCGCTTCTCCTTGAAAAATAATGGAAAAATATGTGAGGTCCGACTGGCACGCCGCTTGCTGGTGAAAGGGCTGAATAGCCATTGTATGGAGGCGGCTCATGAGCGACTGGCGTGTAGTCTACAAACTGCAAGACATCCCTGTGGATGGGTCGCGGCGGGTTGCCACCCCGATGGGCGACATCGCCGTCTGCCGGACGGCCGACGACCGTATCATCGCGGTTGGCGGCGCCGCTGAAGAAGGGCAGCCGTGTGCCCTGGCAGGGGACGGTGGGGCAGACGCCGTGCGTCAGTTCGATGTCCATGTCTCCGATGGCGTAATTTTGCTGAATATGGCCGGTATGGGCCTGACAAGACTGGCGACCTGAAGCTGGTCTGATCGCTTGCCGTTCCTGCTGAGGCTGGGGCGGTCGCTTGTTATTTTGTTGCCGGTGCGGGCGCGAAGATGCAGCCCGCGGGAGTCGGGGGACTCCAAAACCGGCAGGCGGGGACGCTGGCGTTTAGGGAGCAGCGTCCCCCGCGTAACCTTGGGTCTGGAGGGGCGTCTCCAGCACCCGGAGGTGGCGGGCAACCGGGCCGGATGGGGGCATGCACTCGGCCTGGTTGCCCGTATTGTCGCGGGGTTCGACAGACCTGATGAAAAGGGCCTGCCGTCGCGGCACAGAAAGATTTGAAAGATTAGCCGGATAACCCCCAGAAGCCCGGCCCGGCACCATGGATGTTGTAGCCACATCCATGGTGCCGGGCAGCCGTCGGCTTCCAGGGACGACGAGACGCCGGCAACAGGCCATTATCCAGCCCCCACTTAGAGTGTAGAAAAGGCACATCACCGGATGTGTTGTTACGGACCTTTCCTGGCTGCCTCCCTGGTGGCCGGTGAGGGTAGATGCGCTGGTGCCCCTGGCCCTGAAAGAAGCGGGTTTCGCCGCTGTGGGGTGTCCCCGTTTCGGTCATGGGCATCAGTGCGTCTTTCCGTCGCAGGCGAATGGTGAACCGGAGAAAAGGGCGGGGTTCCGGGGCTTTTGGTAAAGCCATTGTCCCGAAGGGGATATCTGTAGTACAATCAAGCAGATAGATATCAAACCTTCCAGTAGTTCCGCGTAGTTTTTTACCGCCGTTCGCTTCGTCAGGGGCGTGCCGGCGTGTCGCTTTGTCCTGAGGTGCGTGGCCCTTCGGCCACAGGTGAGGCATGCTGACGCAAGGGGGCCGCGTTGTTTGACAAATGTCAAAGCGGCAAATACCCGGGTCACTATGTTGAGCTGATAGTTGACCTTTTTGAAAAGACAAGCTTGTGGATTTCTTTGTTCAGCAATGTCAGGCGGCGATAGACGGCAGTGGCAGCATTGTCGTGGCGCTGTTTTTGGCGGGCTTGGTTGCCGGTTTCACGCACTGCGCGGGCATGTGCGGGCCGTTTGTCGTGGCGCAGGTCGCGGCGAAGGGGCCTGCGTGCAGCGGTGAGGGCGGGATGCTGACCCGGCTCAAAGGCGTGGCGCTGCTGCCCTATCATTTTGGCCGCATGACCACCTATGTCGCCATGGGGGCGTTTGCGGGCGCCTTTTCGCAGCTTGTTTACAGTACGCCGTTTGCGCGCGCTGGCGCGGTCACTTTCCTGATGACCGCAGGAATTCTTTTCTTCGTCAATGCCTTGCCGGAATGGAAGCCGAGCTTCCTGCCGGAGACGGGCATTGCCCGCCGCGCAGGCGGCGCTATTGGCCGCTTTGCCCGGCCATTTTTCAAGGAGACCGGGCCGGGGCACCGTTATGTGCTCGGCCTGCTTCTCGGGTTTCTGCCATGTGGGATGCTGTTTGCAGCTCTTATGGCAGTGGCTGCTACGGGGACGCCGACGACAGCGGCGCTCGCCATGGCAGCCTATGCGCTTGGCACCATGCCGGCGCTTTTTCTGGTGGCGGGGGGAAGCCGGTTGGCACTCGCCCGCTATCCTGAAAAGGTTCGCGCCGTCAGTCGGGGGCTTCTGGCCTTCAATGGTGTCGTTTTGTTCGTAATTGCTGGGGGTATGATCTTGTGAGGACTGGGCCAATGGACAAGCCTGAATACAATGACGAGATCGTGAAGAAATTTACGATCGCGACCATATTCTGGGGCATCGCCGGATTTACAGCGGGTGTTTTCATCGCGCTGCAAATGGCGTTTCCCCAACTGAATATCGGCGAATATCTCACCTTCGGGCGGCTGCGGCCGCTGCACACGTCGGCGGTGATTTTCGCTTTTGGCGGGAACGCTTTGTTCGCCACCAGCTATTTCATCGTGCAGCGCACCTGCCGCACGCGGCTGTGGGGTGACGGGTTCGCCAACTTCACCTTCTGGGGCTATCAGGCCTTCATCGTCATGGCGGCGAGCGGATACCTGATGGGGATTACCCAGGCCAAGGAATATGCCGAACCGGAATGGTATGCCGATATCTGGCTGACCATCGTCTGGGTCTGCTATCTCCTGGTGTTCATGATGACGCTGAAGAAGCGCCGGGAGCCGCATATCTATGTGGCCAACTGGTTCTATCTCGCCTTCATCGTGACCGTGGCTGTTCTGCACCTCGGCAACAATATCTCGATCCCGGTCTCGCTGACCTCGACCAAGAGCTATTCGCTGTTCGCGGGGGTTCAGTCGGCGCTGATCCAGTGGTGGTACGGCCACAACGCCGTGGGCTTCTTCCTGACCGCAGGCTTCCTGGGCATGATGTATTATTTCGTGCCGAAACGGGCTGAGCGTCCGGTCTACAGCTACCGCCTGTCGATCCTGCACTTCTGGTCGCTGATCTTCATCTATATCTGGGCCGGTCCGCACCACCTGCACTATACCGCGCTGCCGGACTGGGCGCAGACACTGGGCATGACCTTCTCGATCATGCTGTGGATGCCGTCCTGGGGTGGCATGATCAACGGTATGATGACGCTGTCGGGTGCCTGGCATAAGCTTCGGCAGGACCCGGTTCTCCGCTTCATGATCATTTCGCTGGCTTTCTACGGCATGAGCACGTTTGAAGGTCCGCTGATGTCGATCAAGACGGTGAACGCGCTGAGCCACTATACCGATTGGACCATCGGCCACGTTCACTCCGGTGCGCTTGGTTGGGTTGCCTTCATCAGCTTCGGTGCGCTCTATCACCTCGTGCCGGTTCTGTGGCGGAAGCAGGGCCTGTATTCGATGAGGCTGGTCAACACCCACCTGTGGATCGCGACCATCGGTATCGTGCTTTACATCACCGCGATGTGGGTATCCGGTATCATGCAGGGCCTGATGTGGCGGTCTTACGACAGCATGGGCTTCCTGCAGTACAGCTTCGTCGAAACCGTTATGGCGATGCATCCCTTCTATCTGATCCGGGCACTTGGGGGCATTCTGTTCCTCTCCGGTGCGCTGATCATGGTCTACAACCTCTACAAAACCATCAAGGGCGACAGCGTGCCTGCGCTCGCAGCCGACGTGAAGGAGGCCGCACATGCTTAACAAACATGATGTGATCGAGAAAAACTCGTTCCTGATGCTGATCCTGATCGTTGTCGTTATCTCGATCGGGGGCATTGTCGAGGTTCTGCCTCTCTTCCGTATCGAGACCACGATCGAGCCGATCAAGGGCATTCGTCCCTACACACCGCTCGAACTGGAGGGCAAGAACATCTATATCCGCGAAGGCTGCTATAACTGCCACAGCCAGCAGATCCGTCCGCTTCGGGACGAGGTCGAACGCTATGGCCATTATTCGCTGGCTGCGGAAAGCATGTACGACCACCCGTTCCAGTGGGGCTCCAAACGGACGGGGCCGGACCTCGCCCGCGTCGGCGGAAAATATTCCGACGCATGGCATGTCCAGCACATGATGAACCCGCGCTCTGTTGTGCCGGAATCCATCATGCCGTCCTATGCCCACCTGGCCCATGAAGGCGCTCACCTTGATGAGATTGCCGCCGATATGCGCGCGCTCCGTAAAACCGGCGTGCCCTATACCGACGACATGATCAAGAACGCCTACAAGGATGCGCTGGCCCAGGCCCGTAACGAAAGTGACGACTTCGATGGCCTTCAGGCACGCTATGGCACGCCTTTCGGCCACACGGTGAATGCCCGTAACTTCGACGGTCAGGAAACCACAACGGAACTGGATGCGCTTATCGCTTATCTCCAGGTTCTCGGCACCATGGCGGACTTCAAGGATTATGAGCCCGCCTCTGATGTAGGAGACAAGGAATGATGGACTGGCTGACAAGTCATGAGACAGCAGGCACCATTGGCCTTCTGTTCTTCTTCATAGTCTTTGCTGGTATCGCCATCTGGGCTTACCGCCCCGGCGTCAAGCAAGAGATGGAATCCCATAAATACATTCCTCTTAAAGGGGATGAAGTATGAGCGAACATAACGTTGAAAAAGATGACATCAGCGGTGTTGAGACCACAGGTCATGACTGGGATGGCATCAAGGAACTGAACAACCCGGCCCCGCGCTGGTGGCTTATGGTCTTCTATGTCTGTATCGCCTTCGCGATCGGCTACTGGGTGATCTATCCGGCCTGGCCGACCTTCTCTGGCGACAATGAGAGGGGCGGCACCAAGGGCACCATGGGTTGGACCGAATATAAGCAGCTGAAGGACAGCCAGGCGGAAATTCTCGCCCGCCGGGCCCAGTATCTTGGCCGCTTCGAGAAGGCCAGCTTTTCTCAGATCGAGAATGACGAAGGCCTGCGGGACTTCGCCGTTGCCGGTGGTAAGGCTGCCTTCAAGGACAACTGTGCCACCTGTCATGGGACCGGTGGTGCCGGCGGCAATGGCTATCCGAACCTGAACGATGACGATTGGCTGTGGGGCGGTAAGATCGAAGACATCTACCAAACCATCCGCTTCGGTATCCGCTCGGGCGACGATGAGGCCCGCTTGTCGGAAATGCCGACCTTCGGTGGCATGTTGACGCCGAAGCAAATCTCGGACGTTGCCGACTTTGTTCTCAGCAAAGACAACCCCACCACGCCGACGGCTATTGAGGGTAAGCAGGTGTTTGCGGACAACTGCGCATCCTGCCACGGCGAAAAGGCAACTGGTGGCCGTGAAGTCGGTGCGCCGGACCTTGTTGATGCCATCTGGCTTTATGGCGGCACCAAAGCCGACATCATGGCCCAGGTGACCAAACCGCGTCATGGTGTCATGCCCGCATGGGAACACCGGCTTGACCGGAACACGATCCGCGAGCTTGCCGTTTACGTGCATTCGCTCGGCGGTGGTGAAGAGTAAGGAGTAAGAAAGTATGAGCGACGGTGCGGCTCCGATCCAATTCTTCGAAAAGAAGGAGCGTGTGTATCCCAAACGTGTTTGGGGTACATACCGCAAGCTGAAATGGGTGGCCATGATAACCCTTCTGGGTATCTATTATCTGGCTCCCTTCATCCGGTGGGACCGGGGACCGCACGCGCCGGATCAGGCTATCCTGATCGACATGCCGGCACGTCGCGCATACTTCTTCTTCATCGAGATCTGGCCGCAGGAGGTGTATTACCTCACCGGCATATTGATCCTTGCGGCGGTGGGGCTGTTCTTCGTGACCAGCCTCGCCGGTCGCGTCTGGTGCGGCTATGCCTGCCCGCAGACGGTCTGGACCGACCTGTTCGTCTGGGTCGAGCGGATCGTGCAGGGCGACCGCGCCAAGCGTCTGCGCCTCGCCAAGGGGCCCTGGACCTTTGAAAAACTCTGGAAGATGGCGGCAACACACGCCATCTGGATCGTGATCGGTCTTCTGACCGGCGGTGCCTGGGTCTTCTATTTCAATGATGCCCCGACGCTGCTTGACCAGATCGTGCACCTGGATGTGCCCATGTCTGTGCTCGGCTGGATCATTGCGCTCACGGGGTCGACCTACCTGATGGCCGGGTTCGCGCGTGAGCAGGTGTGCATGTATATGTGCCCCTATTCGCGCTTCCAGTCGGCGATGTTCGACAAGGACACGCTGATCATCGGCTATGACGATGTCCGCGGTGAACCGCGCGGCAAGCACAAGAAGGGCGAGACGTGGGAAGGCCGCGGCGACTGTGTCGACTGTACCGCGTGCGTTCAGGTTTGCCCGACCGGCATCGACATCCGGAACGGTTTGCAGATGGAATGTATCGCCTGCGGTCTGTGCGTTGATGCCTGTAACGAGATTATGGACAAAGTTGGTCGGCCTCGTGGCTTGATCCGCTATGACACCACCCACAATATCGAACAGCGGGCCAAAGGCCTGCCGCCCAAGCCGCATATCCTGCGGCCGCGGACCTTCTGGTACACCGCGATTATCTCGGTCGTCGGCTTGGCCATGCTGTATGGTCTGACCCACCGGGCGGATTTCGAGCTGCATGTCCTGCATGACCGCAACCCGCTTTATGTGACGCTGTCGGACGGCCATATCCGGAACGGCTATGACATCAAGATCCTGAACAAGACCCATTCTGACCAGCATTACGCCTTGTCGGTTGAGGGCCTGGAAGGTGCCAAAATCCGTATCGAAGCGGCGGGTGAGCCGAAGGCGGACAACCTGCCGGTGTTCGCGGACAGTGTCGGCCATTACCGCCTGTTCCTGACGGCGGAAAAACCGGGTGAAGGGCGCGTGAAAGTAATTTTCCGCCTCGTCGAGAAAAAAACCGGTAAGGTGGATGAATATTCCGGCCTATTCATGAGTGGCAACCAATGATTACCAGCGTTCAAGACGATACGGACATTCGCAAAAGCGACAAGCTCATCCCGTGGTATTTTGTCGCTTTCTTCCTGAGCTTCATTGTGGTCGACAGCATCTTTGCTTATGTTGCTGTCCATACCCATACCGGGGTCATCACGACCCACGCCTATCAGGAAGGCATTCACTATAACGCTGAGATCGCGGAGGCGGATGCCGAAGCGGCTCTTCATTGGCGCAGCAAAATGTCCTACGGCAAGGACGACATGCTGCACTTCTCCCTGAGGGACAAGGCCGGGAGCCCGATCGTCGGTGCCACGGTTTTGGCCTCCTTCATGCGGCCAACGACGGCCGGGCATGACTTTTCCCTCACCCTGAAGGATATGGGGCATGGGGAATATGAAGCACCGGTCAACTTCCCGCTCGCCGGTCTTTGGGACGCAAGGCTTTTTGTAACATGGCAGCAACACAAGTATCAGCATCACGAACGCATGGTTGTGAAACGGCACTAACCGAGGCCGGGACCTGCATCCAGTGTGGTGAGCCGACCCTCGACGGGGGTGACTTTTGCTGCGGCGGGTGTGAAGCAGCCTACAGTGCGCTCCACGAAGGGCGGAAAGATGCCGAGACCACAGGCGATGCCGCGTCAGGCATCGCCACGCTCGCAACCGTTCAGGAAGATGGCAGCTACCGGCTCGAAGTCGGGGTTGAAGGCATCCACTGCGCCTCCTGTATCCGCTTGATCGAAAATGCCCTCGCGGGCGAGGACGGCGTGACCGCCGCCCGCGTCAACATGACGACCGAGCGTCTTTCGCTCAGCTGGCAGGGGGACCGCGGCCGCGGCAATGCCTTGGCCGCCATCGTCACCAAGCTTGGCTATAAACTCCACCCGCTTGCCACCAGCGTCGACGCGGGCGAGAAAAATGAGCGTGAGCTTCTGAAGTCGATCGCCATCGCAGGCTTTGCCGCCGGTAACATCATGCTGCTTTCGGTCGGGGTCTGGACCTCGACCGCCCAGACGATGGGGGTCGCCACGCGGGACCTTCTGCATTGGGTGTCGGCGCTGATTGCGCTGCCGTCGATCGTCTATGCCGGTCGGCCTTTCTTCCGGTCGGCCTTCAGTGTCCTCAAGGAAGGCCACACCAATATGGATGTGCCGATCTCGCTAGCGATCCTTCTCGCGGCGGCGATGAGTCTCAGTGAAACCATGCGCCACGGTCAGCATGTCTATTTCGATAGTGCGACCATGCTTATGTTCTTCCTGCTGATCGGTCGCTACCTGGACGCGCGGGCCAAGGGCAAGGCGCGGGCGTCTGCCGCCAAGCTGCTGTCCCGCCTGGCCGGGTTTGCCACCGTGCGCGCGGGCGGCACTGTCCGCGAGGTGCCGGTCAAGGACCTGTCGGAAGGCATGGAAGTCATCGTCGGCATGGGCGAAAATATCCCGGCGGACGGCAGGGTCATCAAGGGCCAGTCGGCGGCAGATATGTCGCTGATCTCCGGCGAAACCCTGCCGGAGCCGATCATGCCGGGCGCCAACGTTTTCGCCGGTACGCTCAACCTGTCGGCGCCGATCGAGCTTGTCGTCACTAAGGCGAGCGAGAAAAGCCTGCTCAGTGAAATCGTCCGTCTGCTGGAAACCGCCGAACAGGCCGGGGCGAAATATGTCCGCCTCGCCGACCGGGCGGCCCGGCTTTATACGCCGGTCGTCCATGCCATGGGCGCGCTCACCTTCCTCGGCTGGTGGCTGGCCATGCAGGCGCCGTGGCAGATGTCGCTGATGCATGCGGTGACAGTGCTGATCATCACTTGCCCCTGTGCGCTCGGCCTTGCGGTTCCTGTTGTGCAGGTGCTGGCAAGCGGCCGCCTGATGAAGGGCGGGGTGCTGATCAAATCCGGCGACGCGCTTGAGCGGCTGGCCGAAATCGACACGGTCGTGTTCGACAAGACCGGCACGCTGACTGTTGGCAAGCCCGCGCTTGTCGCCGGTGATTATGATGACGACAGTTTCGCGCTGGCCGCTGCGCTGGCCGCGCACAGCAAACACCCGCTGTCTAAAGCCCTGACCGCAGCGTTTGAAGGTGCCTTCCAGCCGCTTGATGTGACCGAACATCCGGGCCGTGGGCTTGAAGCCACTTTGGACGGCGTGTCCGTTCAGCTTGGCAGCCGTGCCTGGTGCGGCCCGTCGGATGCGCCGGAAAATGGCGCCGATACGCACCTGGAACTGTGGCTCGCCAAGGATGGTGTGCCCGCCGCGCGGTTCGCTTTCGCCGATGCGCTCCGGGACGATGCCGCCACTATAGTGGCGCGCTTGCAAAAACGCGGGCTTGAGGTCCGGCTTTTGTCCGGCGACCGGGCCGACGTGGTGAAGGAAACTGCGAAATTGGCGGGGATCACTGCCTATGAGGCCGGGGTCACGCCAGTCGAAAAATGCGCCTACCTTGAAAAACTGGCAGGGGACGGTGCGAAAATTCTGATGGTGGGCGACGGCCTTAACGATGCGCCGGCCTTGGCGGCCGCGCATGTTTCCATGTCGCCATCGAGCGCCATCGATATCACCCAGAATACGGCGGATATCGTTTTCCAGGGGGACCATCTGCAGCCGGTTCTGGAAACATTGATCGTTTCCCGCATCTCCGGGCGGCTGGTAAAACAGAATTTCGCGCTCGCGATCCTCTATAATGTCTGCGCGATCCCGATGGCGGTACTGGGCTATGTCACGCCGATGATTGCGGCGGCAGCCATGTCCGGCTCGTCGCTTGTTGTAATTTTGAATGCGTTCCGGCTTACCCTGACGCGGAAAGGCAAAGCCTGATGGGAATCCTAGTTTACCTTATTCCAATTGCCCTTAGCCTGGGTCTGTTGGGTCTGATCGGCTTTTTGTGGACCATGCGCAACAACCAATATGAGGATTTGGACGGCGCGGCATGGCGCATTTTGTTCGATGATGACGAGGGCGATTTGCCGCAGCAATATGGCCCAAAAAATGCATCCGAAAAAGCATCAGAAACTACCCTGGAAAAAGACCCTAAAAAATAACGCATCTTTTTGAAAACATTTGAAGAATTGATTTTCATCAAGGCCTGATCCTCTCCGATTTGTTACCTCTCTCTCAGACGTAACTTAAGAGGATAAAAAAGATGCGCTCCCTATCGATTTTGAAGGTAATGACCTGCACGGCTGCCCTTCTGACCGCGAGTGGTGTTGCTCATGCGGAGGATAAAAGCCCCTGGATGGTTCGCGTACGCGCCATCGACGTAGTTCCCCATGAATCCAGTACGGTTTCGATCGGTGGTCAGGCCCTTGTGGGTGACTCCATTGTTCCGGAACTGGACATCAGTTATTTCTGGACCGAAAACATCGCGACCGAGCTGATCCTGGCGACCACCAAACACAATGTGTTTGCGACCAACACCGCCCTTGGTGATCTCGGCCTCGGCCACGTTTGGCTGCTGCCGCCGACCCTGACGATGCAGTATCATTTTGCGCCAGACGCTTCCTTCCGTCCCTATATCGGTGCAGGGATCAACTATACGATCTTCTACAGCGAAACCCCGGGCGATGTGAACTCGATCTCCTACAAGAACAAGTTCGGCTGGGCCCTTCAGGCCGGTGTTGATATTCCGGTCAATGATGACTGGTCCTTCAACATTGACGCCAAGAAACTGTTCCTGAGCACGGATGTCAGCATCAATAGCGGTGCGGTTACCGCCAATGTCGACATTAACCCTTGGATCCTGGGCGTGGGCTTCGGCTACCGCTTCTAAGGGTCTGTTTTAAGGGGGAAATCCCGCTCCGGCGACAAGTCGGGGCGGGGTTTTTTCTTTGTCTGCGGTGGATGGAAAAAAGAAAATGCCGGGCAAAGTGCCCGGCATTTGTTTTGGAGGATGAGAGGCTCGGTCAGGCGACCTGCGCGTGACGGCCTTCGGTCGGGTTCAGATATTTATCGAACGCGGCGGCAACCAGGCGGACAGCCTGGCGGGCCTCATGGTCGACCATGATGCGGCCGTCATCGGACACAGTGACCAGGCCGTCGGTCACCAGCGGCTTGAGCCGGTTCAGCGCATGGGAGAAATACTCAGACGACAGCGCATGTTTCTCGATGAAATCGAGCAGGTTGATTTCGAAATAGCACATTAGCTCTTCGATGATCGCGCGGCGGAGTTTGTCGTCCTCGGTGAGCGCCTTGCCCTTGCAGGTGGCGGCATGCCCGGCTTCAACCGCCGCCATATAGGCGCGCTGGTCAGGGGTGTTTTGGGCATAGCCTTGGGGCAGGGCACTGATGGCCGAAGCCCCGAACCCGATCAGGGCATCGGCCGGGTCGACCGTATAACCCTGGAAATTGCGGTGCAGCTTGTGGTCACGGTAGGCTTCCGCCATGCTGTCGCGCGGGCTGACGAAATGGTCGAGCCCCACGGCCACATACCCGCGGCGTTTCAGCTGTTCGCTGGCGGCCTCAAACTGCTTGAGCCGGGCGGCCCCGTCCGGCAGGGCGTCTTCGTCGATCAGCCGCATATGCTTCTTCATCCAGGGCACATGGGCATAGCCGAACAGCGCGATGCGGTCCGGTGCCAGCGCCGTGGCGAAATCGACATTCTCCCGCATCATGGCCTCTGTCTGGTGCGGCAGGCCATACAGCAAATCCATGCTGATCGCTTTGATGCCATAGTCGCGTAAGAGGCGGACGGTGTCGTATATCACGTGGAAGGGCTGGCGGCGGTTGACGGCTTCCTGCACTTCTTCATGAAAGTCCTGGACCCCCAGGCTCGCGCGGTTGACTCCGGCGAGGGCAAAGGCAGCCACCTTGGGCTCGCTGACCTCGCGCGGGTCCAGTTCAACGGCAATCTCGGCACCCTCGCGGACATCGAACTTGTCGCGCAGGGTTGCCATCAGGCGGCTGAAATCTTCGGGCTTCAGATAGCTCGGCGACCCACCGCCAAAATGAATGTGGCTGACAGGCTGTTTGCGCCCGGTCCAACCGGCTGTCTGCTCAATTTCTGCAATCAGCGTTTCAAGATATTTGCCGACCGGCTCATAGCGCCGTGTCGCGCGGGTGTTGCAGCCGCAATACCAGCACATCTGACGGCAGAAGGGGATATGAATATAAAGGGAGACAGACGTGTCGGCTTCAAGCGCCCGCACCCACCCTTCAAAGGTCTCAGCCTCCACATCGGCCGTGAAATGCGGCGCTGTCGGATAGCTGGTGTAGCGAGGAACTTGCTGGTTATGCCTCAGCAGGATGTCTGCCTTATTTTCGGTCACGGCGGTACTCTCCGGGTCTAACTGTTCAACGTATTCTGAATACTGGAAGGAAGGCGAGGGGGA
Source organism: Kordiimonas marina (assembly GCF_023006325.1). Classification (GTDB taxonomy): domain Bacteria; phylum Pseudomonadota; class Alphaproteobacteria; order Sphingomonadales; family Kordiimonadaceae; genus Kordiimonas; species Kordiimonas marina. The sequence continues at coordinate 333,162 of NZ_JAINDF010000001.1, read as the reverse complement.
TTTGACGGAAGTCAACAACCTTGACTACCAAGTATGAAATAGTGTTTGAAAGTTCAGCTTTCCCGTTCAGGAGTGACCATGTCAGAGCTTGCAAAAGAAGAGTCTTACGATGAGCTGATGCGTCAGTATCTGGAGCTCTGCAATAAGGCGCTGGAGGCCAATAAAGACCGTTTCCCTTATGGCCCTATCTGGAAGGCCGCAGAAGAAGCCATGGCCGGGAATGAAGTTGAGTTCGCCCTCGTCGACGATGCACCGAAAGCGCGGATGGCAGTTTCGATGAAGGACACAAAGATCAACTTCCATGAATGCAATTGCGATTGCCATGGTGAGGTGCCGATCCGCCGGATCAGCGCCGACTATATCCGTAAGATGCTGGAAGACCCTGAAAAGGTGATTGAGGACCCGTCGCTGTTGGACTGGGACTGGCTCAAGACATCCGTGCCGAGCGCCTGAAGCAGACGGCGGGTAATAAAAAGCTCCTCATAAAGAGGAGCTCTCAAGAAGATGAGAAAGCCCTTAGTGGCTGTGGTGCGTATCCTCGCACGGGAATTCGTTCGAGCAGGCGCTGCAGGCGAATCTGGACATGGTGTCCAGGTTCGGGATGATGACGTTCGATCCCTCGACCTTGATGTTGGTTTCGTCCCGGAGCTTGTTGAGCGCACGCGAGAAGGTTTCGGACTTCATGCCGAGCCGGGCGGCGATCAGCGATTTGTCATACGGCAGCTTGAGTTCGATCGGCTGCGGCATGTCGATGTGACATAGGCGGAGAAGGAAACACCCGATCCGCTGCGATGCGTTCTGGAGCGTCAGGCTCTCGATCTCACGAGTCTGGCGACGCCGGTGATCGGAAAGCGTATGCAGCATGGCCAGTGCCATCCGGTTGTTTTCAGTCACCGAACGTTTGAGCATGGCAGCCGGCAAGCGGAGCAGGGTGGATTTTTCCACCACCATGGCCCCGAACGAATGTTGGCCATTCTCCAGAATGGCGGTTTCGCCGAACGATTGGCCGTAGGTGAGGATGTCGATCACAGCCTCATGGCCGTCCATGGTTTCGCGGAAGAGTTTAACCCAGCCGGAAACAACGACATAGAACCACTCAGCCTCATCATCCTGTAAGAACAGAATGTTGCCTTTGGTGTGCTCCTGCAATTGGCCGGCCTGAGCAAACATCTCGACCGTCTGATCATCGATTCCCGCAAAAAGTGCATGGCGTGCCAACAGGGAATAAGCTGTCTGCCGTTCTTGCGGCTTGGCCACTGTCTGCATCTTTCTCACATCCCTTGCTCGTTTTACGGGATCGCCAGTATAGCGATCTTTGAAAATATACGCCACAGTAAAGCGACTGATTATCTCCATGATAATGTGACACTTTGGCGCGGAAGCAACACAATTAATTGCTGAGACATCAAAGTCGCGTAGGATTCTGGCAATATCATTCGTAACAATAGATACAACAGCAGATGGCGGGTTAAGCATGAAACAAAGGCGTATGGGCCGCGTGGCCATTATATTGGGTGTTCTGGCCGTTGGTGCCGCAGTCTGGTGGTATGGGTCCGGCACGGGGGATACCACCCGCAAAGCGGACGGCGCCTATGTTACGAAAGCGGTGGATAGAGGCTCGATCCGGCGGATGGTGTCGGCAAGCGGGTCGGTGCGTCCGCTGGTGACCGTGGAGATCGGTTCCCAGCTTTCCGGGCAGATTGCCGAACTCAAGGCCGACTATAACGACGAGGTCAAGAAGGGCCAGCTTTTGGCGCGAATCGACCCGCAAACCTTCCAGACCAAGGTCACCCAGGCGAAAGCCGAACTGTCGGTCGCCAAAGCCGGGGTCGATATCCAGAAAGCCGCCATTGCCCGCACGAAAGCCAATCTCAAGGAAGCGGAGCGCACATACCGGCGCCAGAAGGATTTGAGGACGCAGGGGAACGTATCCGAAAGTGCACTCGACTCTGCCGAAACCACGGTGGAAACCGCGAAGGCCGATGTCATGTCTGCCGAAGCGCAGCTGAGGAATGCCCAGGCGACAGTTACCCAGCGCCAGGCGGCGCTTGCCCAGGCTGAAATCGACCTTGAGCGCACGGAAATCCGCTCGTCGATCAATGGCACGGTGATCGCGCGTCAGGTTGACCTCGGCCAGACCGTGGCAGCCAGCCTGCAGGCGCCGACCCTGTTTGAAATCGCGCAGGACCTGTCCGAAATTCAGGTGGAAGCCGACGTGGATGAGGCCGATATCGGGTCCGTCAAACCCGGAGATCGGGTCGAATTCACCGTCGATGCCTACGATGGCCGGACCTTCCGGGGAACGGTGGAGCAGGTGCGCCTGGCGCCCACCGAACAGTCGAACGTTGTCACCTATACCGTGGTGATCTCGGCCAAGAACCCAGGGCGAATTCTACTTCCCGGCATGACGGCCAATGTCGATATTGTCACGGGCGAAAAAAGTGACGTGCTGCGCGTGCCGAATGATGCGTTCCGGTTCCGTCCGAAAGACGCCGTGTCTACGCTTACAAACAACAATAGTGCTGTTGCGGGTCGCTTGCATCTGTTGGCCACCACCTTGAAGATGAGCAGGGATCAGCAGGCGGCGCTTGAAGCCAAGCTCAAGGCGCTTCGGTCGTCCCAGCCCTCCATGAGCGCAGATATGGACACGCGGGACCGGGTTGTCATGCGTGAAAAACTCAAGGCCGGGTTCGAAAAGGCGCTGAAGGATATACTGACCGCGGGTCAATGGGCGCAGTATGAAGCGCAGACGGCGGAGCATGCCAATATCCGTCATGCTGCTGTCTGGACCCTGACGGCCGATGGCAAACTCCAGCAGGTCGCCGTCGGGCTTGGCCTGTCGGATGAGGACCATACAGAGCTGGTGTACGGTCTCAAGGCGGGTGACAAAGTCGTCATTCGTGAAGAAAGAGCTGGCAAATGACCGAGCGTCCCCAAGGGCGGTCCCCGGTCATCGAGGCCAAGGGCCTCTGCCGCCACTACCAGCAAGGCAGTGAGCTGATCCGCGCGCTTGACGGTGTCGATGTCACCATCTGTGAAGGCGAATTCGTCGCGGTGATGGGGGCGTCGGGCTCCGGCAAGTCCACCTTCATGAATATGTGTGGCGCGCTCGACCATCCGACCGCGGGCAACATCAAGGTGGCGGGGCAGGAATTGGCGGAGATGGACAATGACGCGCTGGCGGACTTGCGCAACCGCTATGTCGGCTTCGTCTTTCAGCAGTTCAACCTTTTGCCGCGCACCAGCGCGCTCAACAATGTCATGTTGCCGCTTCGCTACCGGCGCGGGCTCCCGGCGGATGCTGAGGCGCGCTGTATGCATGCGCTCGAACAGGTGGACCTTGCCGACCGCGCCAGCCACCACCCCAACGAGCTTTCCGGCGGGCAGCAGCAGCGTGTCGCCATCGCGCGTGCACTGGTGAATGATCCGAAGCTCATTCTGGCGGATGAGCCCACAGGCGCGCTCGACAGCCGCACGACGGTCGATGTGATGAAGCTATTTCAGCGGCTCAACGAAGGCGGCATGACCATTGTGGTCGTCACCCATGAAAACGAGGTGGCGGGCTATGCGCACCGCAACCTGTTTTTCCGCGATGGCAAGATTGTGGAGGATACGGGCGACCGTGCGGGGAGGGCTGCATCATGACTGTCCTTGAGACTATGAAGATCGCACTTGAGGCCCTGAAGCTCAATGCCCTCAGGACTGCGCTGGCCATGCTCGGCATCGTCATCGGCGTCGCGTCGGTGATCGCGATGGCGTCGATCTCCGCTGGTGCCTCGAAACAGATTGAGGACCATATCACCAACCTGGGCAGCAACCTTCTGTTCGCGCGCCCAGGCTCCACCATGATCGGCGGGCGCCAGGGCGGTTCGGGCTCTAGCCTGCCGTTTAGGGAAAGCGACGTGGCGGCGATCCGGCAGTCGATCCCCGAGGTGGCGGCCATCACCGGCAACAACCGCACCGGGGCCGCTGTCATCTATGGCAACAAGAACTGGCAGACCAGCATCCAGGGCGTCGACGCCGCCTTCCATGAGGTGCGCAACTGGCATGTGAGCGAGGGACGCGGCCTGGCGGATGAAGACGTTCGGCGGAAGGCCAAGGTCGCCGTGATCGGCCAGACCGTGGCGCGCGAGCTGTTCGGCGAAACCCCGCCCATCGGCCAGCGCATCCGCATCAAGGCCGTGCCCTTCACCGTGATCGGCATCCTCGAGAAAAAGGGCCAGTCCGGCATGGGCAACGACCAGGATGACACCATCCTCGTGCCCATTTCCACCGCACGCGCCCGGCTCGCCCGCGGCAGCAGCCCGGTGCCGGACCCGGTCGACTTCATGATGATCTCGGTCGCCGACGGTGCTGACATGGGCGCCGTGCAGTCGGAAATCGAGGATCTCCTGATGAAGCGGCGCCACATCCGGCCCGGCGAACAGGCGGACTTTGACGTGCGCAACATGGCGGAATTCATCGCGACCCGTACGGCGACGCAGGCGACGCTTGGCTTGCTTCTGGCTGCCGCGGCGGCGATCTCCCTCATCGTCGGCGGCATCGGCATCATGAATATCATGCTCGTTTCGGTAACGGAACGAACAAGGGAAATTGGTCTCCGGATGGCCGTCGGCGCGCGCGAACGAGACATTCTGATCCAGTTCCTGGTGGAAGCGATGACGCTGTGCCTGATCGGCGGCATCATCGGGCTGACTATCGGTGGTATCGGCGCCGCAATGTTCGCCCGCCTCGGCCACTGGCCGGTGCTTCTGGACCCGGTGTTCGTGGCCGTCGGCCTTGTGGGCTCGGGCGCGGTTGGCCTGTTCTTCGGCTATTACCCCGCGCGCCGGGCGTCACGCCTCAACCCGATCGAAGCGCTCCGCTACGAATAGGCCTTCAAAGCCCCGTGTGTCTGAAATGAAGGTCGTGGCCGCTGCCGATATAGCTGGCCGCGTCCTCTATCTCCGCCCCGAAGCGGTCCAGGATGCGGTCGCGGCGGATTTTCATCGTGTGGGTCAGCACGCCATTCTCAATGGTCCAGGGCTCGGCGGCCAGGATCACCGCGCCGATCTGGGCATGGTGCTCCTGTTCGGCGTTGATGTCGGCAATCAGCTGCCGCATGTCGGCTTCGAAGGCTTTGGGGGGCAGGGCCTGCCCATGCGGGCTCGCGACGATCAGCAGCACCGGCTGTGGGAGGCCATGGCCGACGATCACTGCCTGTTCGATCAGGTCCGATTGCAGGAACTGGGTTTCGATCGGTCCCGGCGCGACATATTTGCCCTTGGCGGTCTTGAAGGTTTCCTTCACCCGGCCTTTGAGGGTGACATAGCCGTCCTCGTCAATCTCCGCCCGGTCGCCGGTATAGACCCAGCCGTCCCGAAAGGTTTCCGCCGTCTTGTCCGGCGCCTTATAGTAGCCGAGGCTGCAGCCGGGCCCACGGGCGATCAGTTCGCCCTCATCGGTGATCCGCACCTCAATCCCGGCAGACGGCCTGCCGACCGAGCCGCGTTTCTCGCAGCCCTTGGGTGTGGTGGTGATGGGCAAAATCTCGGTCTGGCCGTAGCCGTCGAGGAATTCGAGGCCGAACAGGTTGAACCATTCCTTGATGACCGGCGGGGTCGGCGCGCTGGTGGAAACCAGTTGCCGCACGCTGCCGAAGCCGAGCTTTTCGCGGATACCAGCGGCCACCAGCTCGGCATTCTCGCCGGTCAGCATGGCCTTGAGCGCGGCGGCATCGCCCCCGACACCCGCGAGCACGCCTTGCACCAGCTTCTCCCATATCCGGGGCACGCCGAAAAAATAGTCGGATTTTGCGGCGCGCAGGTCGTCTGTGAAGCTCTCCAGCCCTTCATTGAAGGTGATGACCCCGCCTGAGGCCAGGCAGTGCAGCTCGATGATCAGCCGTTCGGCCAGGTGCGCAAGCGGCAGGTAGGAGAAGAAGCGCCAGCCTTCTTCCGTATCGGAATTCACGGTCAGGCCATAGGTGGCTTCGGCCAGCGTCTGCAGCGAATGCATCACACCCTTGGGCTTGCCGGTGGTGCCGGAGGTGAAGATCACGGTGGCGGGTTCATTCCGGTCCGGCATGTTTGGTATCGGCAGGCCTTTGCCTTCCTGAACCAGCGCATCCCACGTCACATTGCCTTCGCTTTCCGGCACGCCGGGCAGGGTGACGATGGTGACATGGTCGGGCACCATCGGTTTCACGAGTTCCCAGTTGGTGGCCTCGCCGAGGAACAAAAGTTCGGTGTCGGAGAAATCCAGCACATAGCGGAAGGTATCCGGCCGCATGGTGGTGAAGACCGGCACGGTCATGTGGCCTGACCGCAAGATGGCGAGGTCCGCGAGGATCCAGTGTGCCCGGTTGCGGCTCAGGAGCGCGGCCTTGCGGCCTGTGCCGGGCAGGCGGTGGGCGAGGGCGGCGGCGACCGCCTCGATCTCGGCCTTGGCTTCGGCCCAGGTGATCGGCTGTTCTTCGCCGCCCTTCAGGTCAACCAGCCAGGGCTCATCGGGTTTCACCGTGGCCCAGTGGTTCAGATTATCCAGTGCCGTCTTCAGCTCCATCCCGTCGTCTCCCCGTGCCATGGCGTCCCTTCCCCGTCAGCCCTTCAGTAATTCAGCCTTTTAAAAGCTCTTGGGCAATGATGCCCTGCCGCACCTGGTTGGTGCCAGCGCCGATCTCCAAAATCTTGCCGCTGCGGTAGAGCCGGTTGACCTCGGTCTCGCGCATGAAGCCCATGCCGCCGTGGATCTGCACCGCATTATCCAGCACCCGCATGATCGCCCGTCCGGCATAGAGCGCGTTCATCGCCGTGCGCAGGTGCACCGGGCCACGGCCGCCGCCGCCGCGCTCAAGCTCATTGAGTTCCTTCAGCATCTGATAACTGGTGGCGCGCAGGGTTTCGATGTCGGTATACATGTCGGCGATCATGCCCTGCACCAGCTGGAACTGGCCGATGGATTTGCCGAACTGCTTGCGGTCCCGCGCATAGTCGAGCGACAGGTCTAGGGCCCGCTGCGCCATGCCGATCGAGGACGAGCACAGAAGCGTGCGTTCGATATTGAGGCCGCTCATCACCACGGCGACCCCGGCGTTTTCGCCGCCCACGAGGTTTTCTGCGGGTACCCGGCAGTCCTCGAACACCAGTTCGCCCGTCGGGCTGCCGCGCCAGCCCATTTTGTCCAGCTTCTGCGCGACCGAGAAACCTTCAAATTCCTTCTCGACGATGAAGGCGGAGATGCCGTGGGCGCCCGCTTCCGGGTTGGTCTTGGCGTAGATCAAGAGGATGTCCGCCACCGGGCCGTTGGTGATGAACATCTTACGGCCGTTCAGAATATATTCATCGCCCACGCGCTTGGCCGTCGTCGCCATGGAGCCGAGCGCGTCCGAGCCCGCGCCGGGTTCGGTGAGGCCGAGCGCGCCGATGGCTCCCTCGACGAAGCGGGGAAGGTACTTGGCCTTCTGCGCCTCATTGGCGTTGCGGACGATATTGTTGATGCACAGGTTCTCGCTCGCGCCCCAGCTCGCCGAAAAGGCATGGTTCCAATAGGTCAGCGCTTCGGCGATCAAGGCCTGCGAGATGAAATCAAGCCCCGCGCCACCATACTGTTCCGGGATGGTGACACCCAGAAGCCCAACTTCGCGCATCGCCTGATAGGCGTCCGCCGGGAACCAGTCGTCATCGTCCATTTTGGGCACAAGCGGGTAAAGCTTGTCTTCGGCGTAGCGGAACGCCATGTCGAACAGGCTCTGGTGCTCGTCCGAGAAGCCGAAATTCTTGAGGATGGGCTGCATGGTCCGTCTCCCTTCAGCTCCAGGCCATCTTGGCGATCATGGTGCGGGTTTCCTCGGGGCTCGTGACCTCCCGCCCGGCATTGCGCGCGCAGCGGGCAAGCGCCGCGATCATCGGTCCGTTGGACGTCGCCTTGTCGCCGCTTGGCAGGTAGAAACAGTCCTCCAGCCCCGTGCGCAGGTTGCCGCCCAGCTCGGCGACGCGCTGGTGCACGGGCCATACATTCTGGCGGCCGATCAGCGTGGCCTGCCACGGGCTGTCCGGGTGTTTGTACTTGATCAGAAGCGGCAACAGGTCGGCGTCACACGGCATGCCGGAGGCGACGCCCATAACGAAATTATAGTCGGCGTGGCCGACCATGCCGTTTTCGAGATACAGCCCGACCGAACGCACGATGCCGACATCGAAACATTCGAATTCGGGGATGATGTCATTCGCTTTCATGACCGCCAGCATTTCTGCGACCTTCTCGACCGGATTGTCGAACACCATCGGCGGCCAGGCCCAGCTGCCATCCTTGCGGGTCTTGAGGTAATTGAGGCTGCCCGCGTTCATCGCCGCCATCTCCGGCTTGTTGAAGGCGAGATACTTCAGCACTTCCGTTTGGTCACGCCCCACAACGCCGGTGGTCATGTTGATCACCACACCGGGGCAGGCCGCGCGGATGGCATCGTTGATCTCGTGGGCGAGCGCACCGTCCCAGCTCGGCAGGTGGCCTTTGCCGGGTGTCTGCTGCCGGTAGTGGCAGTGCATGATGGTGGCACCCTCGTCGTAGGCCGCCTTGGCTTCTGCCGCCATCTGTTCGGGGGTCACGGGCACATGGTGCTGTGTCGGGTCCGTCAGCACGCCGGTCAGCGCGCAGGTGAGGATGGCTTTATCGCTCATTGGGGGGCTCCGTTGGTTGGGGTGATGGTGGCAAGCGGTTGGCGGCCCTTGACCTGCTGGCCGACCGCGACGGTCAGGCCGTCAAGCGTGCCGTCGATGTCCGCGCGCACCTGATGTTCCATTTTCATGGCTTCGATGACGACGATCAGGTCACCGGCCTTGACTGCGCTTCCAGCCTCAGCGGCGACAGCGACCACCTGGCCGTCCATCGGTGCGGTCAGGTGGCCAGTGCCGACCTTCGACTGTTTTTCCGGGGCTGCCAGCGTGACATCGCGGGCGGTGACGTGGCCGTTGGGCGTGTCCAGATAGACCGTGTCGCCCTTGATGGCGGTGTGCTTGAAGTCTCGCGGGCCGAAGCTGAAATGCCAATCGCCTGCCGCCACGTCGATGGTCCAGTCCCCGCAGTCGCGGGTGTGGGTGAGGGTCAGCGCATGACGGTCCTCGCCGATCTCCATCGTGCGCCGCTCCGGCACATGGTGGACCGTGCGCCAGCCTGCGAGGCTCTGGTGCCTGAAAGTGCTGAGTGCCCTATGAAGCAGGGCGGCGGCCGCAAGGGTGGCCTCGGCGGCGCCCGGCGCAGGAGGCGTATACTCATCGCTGTCCAGCGTATTGGTACGGTGCGTAGCGCCTGCGAAGGCTTCCCCCGCCAGAATATGGTTCAGGTAAGCCTTGTTGGTGGTAACCCCCGCGACCGTGCTGGCCGACAGCATGGCGCTGAGCTTCTGCAAGGCTTCGTCCCGGGTCCCGCCATGGGCGACCAGCTTCGCCAGCATCGGGTCATAGAAGGGGCTGACGACATCACCCGTGACCACACCGCTGTCCACACGTCCGACCTCGGTGAAGCTGAGCCGGGCCAGCGTGCCTGTCTGCGGCATGAAAGCGTTCGCCGGGTCTTCGGCATAAAGCCGCGCCTCGATGGCGTGGCCGGTGAAGGTGACGTCGGCCTGCCCGAACGCCAGCTTCTCACCCGCCGCGATGCGCAGCTGTTCGGCGACGAGGTCGAGGCCGGTGATGGCCTCGGTGACCGGGTGCTCCACCTGCAGCCGGGTGTTCATTTCGAGGAAATAGAAACCGCCGTCTTCATCGACGAGGAATTCGACCGTGCCCGCGCCTTCGTATCCGACGGCTTTTGCGAGCGATACGGCTGCCTGATGCAGGCCGTCACGCGTGGCCTGGCTGATGGTGGCGCACGGCGCTTCTTCCAGCACCTTCTGGTGCCGCCTTTGGGCCGAGCAGTCGCGTTCCCCCAAATGCAGCACAGTGCCGTGCCGGTCGGCGAGGATTTGCACCTCCACATGGCGCGCGGGCGCGATCACACGTTCGAGCATGATGTCGGTATTGCCGAAAGCCGAGCCTGCCTCACGTCGGGCTGCGGCGAGGGCAGTGTCAAAGTCCGCAAGCGCATTCACACGCCTGAGCCCCCGGCCGCCGCCCCCCGCAGTCGCCTTGATCATCAGCGGGAAGCCGAGCTTTCCGGCCTCTGCCTTCAGGTTTTCATCGCTCCGGTCCGCGCCGTCATAGCCGGGCACGCAGGGCACTTTGGCGTCCTTGGCGATCAGCCGCGCCTCGCGCTTGTCGCCCATCTTGGCGATAACGTCGGCCGAGGGCCCGACGAAGGTGAGGCCAGCGTCCGCGACGGCCTCCGCGAAGGCAGCGTTTTCGGACAGGAAGCCGTAGCCGGGGTGAATGGCGTCAGCGCCGCTCGCACGCGCGGCTTCGATGACCTTTTCGATATTGAGGTAGGACTGTGCCGCCGGGGCCGGGCCGATGGGGACGGCTTTGTCCGCCAGTGTCACATGCTGGGCGTGCCGGTCTGCGTCCGAATAGACGGCGACGGTCTCAACGCCCATCGCGCGCGCGGTGCGGATGATGCGGCAGGCGATCTCACCGCGGTTGGCGATCAGGAGGCGCTGGATCATGGCGTGTCCTCCCTCGCCCACGCGGGCGGGCGCTTCTCGCGGAAAGCTGTGGTGCCCTCATAGCCTTCAGGCCCGGTGAGTGCTTCGGTGAAGAGCTCTGCAGCATGGTCGAGCGCCCGTGCGGTTACGCCGGGGCTCAGCTCCATCAGCAGCTGCTTGGTCACACGGTTCGCGCCGGGCGCGGCTTTCTTCAGTTGCTGGAGCGTGGCGGCAAGCCGGGCTTCCACCGCTTCCGTGTCAGCCTCGACATGGTGAACGAGACCGAGCGTGTGGGCGTCGCGCCCGTCGATCATCGCCCCGGTGAGCGCCAGCCTGCGCGTAGCGGTGAGGCCTATGCGTGCGAGCACGAAGGGCGCGATCTGCGCCGGGATCAGGCCGACCGTTACCTCGGGCATGCCGAAGCGGCAGGTCTCGGATGCAATCGCGACATCGGCGACACAGGCGAGGCCGAAGCCACCCCCGAGCGCCGCCCCTTCCAGAACCGCGATCAGCACTTTCGGAAAGGCCTGTGCCACCTCCAGCATTTCGCCGAAGCGGCGGTTGCCCTTGGTGATGGCGGCCTTGCTGTCCGTGCCCATGCCCTTGAGGTCACCGCCTGCGGAGAAAGTACCGCCCGCGCCCCGAAGGACGAGCGCGCGGATGCCGTCATCCGCCGCCGCACTTTCAAACGCCGCAATCAGGCCGTCGACCATGGCCGCGTTCATGGCGTTTTTGACCTGGGGGCGGTTGAGCGTCACATGCAGGACGCTGCCTTGCTGTTCGGTCAGGACAGGATTTTCGGTGCTTTCGCTCACGCCCGGCTCCTTACTTTTTATCCAGGCCCATCAGGCGGGTGAGGATACGGAGCATGGTCTCATCCGAGCCGCCGCCGATGCTGGCGAGGCGGCTGTCGCGGTAGGAGCGCGCAACCGGGCTGTCCCACATGAAGCCCATGCCGCCCCAATATTGCAGGCAGGAGTCCGAAACCTCGCGCGACAGGCGTCCGGCCTTCAGCTTGGCCATGGAGGCGAGCCTGAGGACATCGATGCCGTTGATATATTGCTCGGTCGCCTGCCAGATGAGCGCGCGCAGGGCCTCAACCTCGGTCGCCAGCTCGGCCAGCCTATATTGCACCACCTGGTTATCGAGCACACTGCCGCCGAAAATCTGGCGCTCGCGGGTATAGTCGATGGTTGCCTGGATCGTGCTTTCCATGCCCTTGGGGCCGAGCATGGCGGCGCACAGGCGTTCCTCCTGGAACTGCATCATCTGCATCCGGAAGCCGTCGCCCTCGCGGCCGATCAGGTAGCGCTGCGGCACGCGGACATTGTCGAAGAAAATCTGCGCAGTGTCGGAGGACCGCATCCCAAGCTTGTTGAGCCGCTCGGAGAAACTGATGCCCTTGGTTTTGGTCGGCACCACGATCAGCGACTTGTTCTTATGCGAGGGCGCGTCCCCGGTATTGGCAAGGAGGCACAGGAAATCGGCCTGGGTGGAGTTGGTGATCCACATCTTGGTGCCGTTGATGACATAGTCGTCACCGTCCCTGACCGCGTTGGTCTTGATCGCCGCCACGTCCGAGCCTGCATGGGGTTCGGAAACCGCGATCGAACAGACCATGTCACCCGCGATGGCCGGGGTGAGGAATTCCTCGCGCAGCTCATCCGAGCCGAAGCGCGCGAGCGCGGGCGTCGCCATGTTGGTCTGCACGCTGATGCCCATGGGCACGCCGCCGCAGTTGATGCCGCCCAGTTCTTCGGCCAGCACCATCTCGTAGCTATAATCGAGCCCCAGCCCGCCATAGGCTTCCGGTTTGGAAATACCGAGAAGGCCGAGGTTGCCCATCTTCTTGAAAAGCTCATGCGCCGGGAAAATGCCCGCCTTCTCCCACTCATCCACATACGGGTTGACCTCTTCCTCGACGAAGCGGGCGACGGTGCGGCGGAGTTCATTATGCTGGTCGGTAAAAATCATGGGGCTGTCCTTTGTCAGAAGCGGGCGACGCCGAAAGTGTTGGGGCGGGTTTCGCGGCTGTCCGCGTCCCGGCAGATGTCTAGTAGATAAGCAAGCACGCGGCGGGTGTCGCGCGGGTCGATGATGCCGTCATCCCACAGCCGCGCGGTGCCATAGAGGGCGGTGGAGCAGGCGTCCATCTGGTGCGCGGTGGCGGCTTCCATTTTCTCAAGCGCGGCCATGTCGGGCTCCAGCCCCTGGCGCTTGGCTTTTTCCATGCCGACGATTTTGAGCACCATCCCGGCCTGCGCGCCGCCCATGACGGCGGTTTTCACGTTGGGCCAGGAGAAGACGAAGCGCGGGTCGACGCCCCTACCGCACATGGCATAGTTGCCCGCGCCGTAGCTGCCGCCGATATGGATGGAAATCCTGGGCACGCGGGCGTTGGTGACGGCCTGGATCAGCTTGGAGCCGTGCTTGACCACCCCGTCCGCTTCCGACTGCTTGCCGACCATGAAGCCGGTGGTGTTGTGGAGGAACAGGAGCGGAATGCCCGCCTGGTCACACAGCTGTACGAACTGCGCGGCTTTGGTCGCGCCCTTGGGCGTGATCGGGCCATTGTTGCCGATGATGCCGATGGTGTGGCCCTCGATGGAAGCGTGGCCGCAGACCGTCTGGTTATCGTAATCATTCTTGAAGTCGAGAAAGTCGGAGCCGTCACACACGCGAGCGATCACTTCGCGCACGTCATAGGGCGTTTTGGCTTCCGCGGGTACGATACCGATCAGCTCATCAGGGCTGTAAAGCGGCAATTCGAACGATCGTTCGGGAATGGCCTGTCCCGGCCAGGGCAGGCGCGCCATGATCTCACGCGCGTAGCGGATACCGTCGGCGTCATCTTCGGCCAGATACTCCGCCGTGCCGGTGACTTCGGCGTGCAGTTCGGCGCCGCCGAGTTCCTCATCGTTGGCGATTTCCCCGGTCGCGGCCTTTAGAAGCGGCGGCCCGGCGAGGAAGACCTTGGAGCGCCCGCGCACCATGATGACATAGTCACTGAGTCCCGGCTGGTAGGCGCCGCCTGCGGTGGAACTGCCGTGGACCACGGTGATCTGTGGGATACCAGCGGCTGAAAGCCGTGCTTGGTTCGCGAACCCGCGCGCGCCTTCGACGAACATGTCGGAGACATGGTTGAGGTTGGCGCCGCCGCCTTCCATCAGCCCGACCACCGGCAGCTTGTTTTCAAGCGCGATATTCTGGAGCCGGAGCGATTTCCAAAGCCCGGACGGTGCGACCGTGCCGCCCTTCACCGCGCTGTTCGAAACGATGACCAGGCAGCGCTTGCCGCCGACATAGCCGATCCCGGCGATGGAACCACCGGCGCCGGAGCCGTCCTTGTCGTCATACATTTTATAGCCCGCGAGCGAAGCAAGCTCGAGGAAGGGCGTGCCAGGGTCGAGGACCAGCGCGAGCCGTTCCTTGGGAAGCAACTTGCCGCGCTTCTCGAAAAGCGGCCGGGCTTTCTCCTGCGCGGCTGCCTTCAGGGCCTCGATGCCCGCAATCTCATCCAGCTCCGCCTGCATGGCGGCGGCGTTCGCCTGGAACGCGTCGCTTGCGGTATCAATCAGGCTTTCAAGCGCAGGCATGGTCAGTCCTTCTCCCCGAGCGTTCTGAGCGCGCGCGGCGGCACATAGCGGTGGAAGCCCTGATAGCTTTCGCTGTTCTTCGCGCCCTGCGGCGGGAAGAAGGGGCTGAACAGGCTGCCGCCACCATCCACGCGCAGGCTGGCGCCCGAGATGAAGCTGGCGCCCTCGCTCATCAGGAAGACGATGGCGCTGGATATTTCCGCCTCGGTGGCGATGCGGCCAAGGGGGACGAAATTCTTGAGCTGCGGCAGGATCGCCTGCACGCCCGGATCGGTGTAGGTATCGAAGCCGGAGGACGCGACCCAACCGGGCGCGATGCTGTTCACGCGCACGCCGAAGCGGCCCCATTCGACCGCCGCGGTCTTGGTGAAATTGTCACAGGCCGCGCGCGCGGCACCCGAATGGCCCATGGTTGGCATCCCGCGCCAGAAGTCGGCAGTGATGTTGACGATGGCGCCGCCGGTGTCCTTCATCGATTGGTTCACAAGCTCGCGGCTCATGTTGAAAGCGCCGACGACGTTGGATTTGAGCACCGTCTCAAAGCCGTTGGTGGAGATTTTCTCGAGAGGGGAAGGGAACTGGCCACCCGCGTTATTGACGAGCCCGCGAACCGGGCCGTCCTTCAGCATGTCACTGATCGCCGTCCTGACCGCCTCTTCCTCCCGGATGTCGAAGGCATGGAAGCTGACGCTGCCGCCGTCCTCGGCGATCTCCGCCGCTGTGGCTTCCAGCTTCTCCACCTTGCGGCCGGTGATGATGACATGCGCGCCAAGGCTGGCGAGCTCATGCGCGGTGCAGCGCCCGATGCCGCTGCCGCCGCCTGTCACGATAATACGCTCACCCGCGAACAGGTCGTCGCGGAAGACGGATCGGTATCCGCCTTTTGCTTCTGTCGGCATGACGTGCCTTCCCTTAATCATTCCCATTAACATTAAAAACAAGCAAGCGCTTGGTTGTCAACCGGGAAGGGATGGGATAGGGTCACACCATGAGCAAGCCGCAGAAAAAGACCGATGCCATCCCCGCGCCCATAGGGGCGATAAGCCCTGCAAAGGCACGGATTCTCACGGCTGCCATCGATCTTTTTTACGAAAAAGGCTATGAGCGCACGACCGTGCGTGACATCGCGGACAAGGCCGGAATCCTGTCCGGCAGCCTGTTCCACCACTTCAAATCGAAGCAGGATATCCTCTATACCGCCATGGCGATGACGACTCAGGCTATGGGCGAGGGCGCCTTGAAGGCGGTGGAGGGTATCACGGACCCGGTCGCGCAGCTGAAGGCGCTGGTGCTGGTGGAGCTCGCCTCCATCCACCGGAAGGATGGCCACGCGGCCTATGTGCTGGTGGATGAATGGCGCAGCCTCGACCCCGAACATCGGGAAGCCGTGCTCGCGCTCCGGGACAACAGCTATGAACGCTGCTGGACCGAGGCGCTGGAGGGCTGCGCCAAGAAAGGGCTTCTCAAGAACACGCCCAGCCTCGCACGCCAGCTTATCCGCGGGAGCCTCGCCTGGACGCGCAACTGGTACCGTAAGGGTGGCCCGCTGACGCTCGAAGCCCTCGCCGACGAAGTGGTCGGCACTTTCCTCACACTTTAAAGAAGCGCACTTGCGCTGACGCTCAGGCCAACCGCGAATAGCGCGGTGATGGCGATCTTGCGGTAGCTGTCGCCGCCATAGCGCGCGAACAGGACCGCGCCCGCTTTATCCCCCATCAGCATCATCGGCAGGGCGAGGCCAAACAGGCTGAGCACATGCAGGTCGATCACCCCGTGGGCGGCATAGCCGAGGGTGGCGAAGCTGGAGGAAAACAGGAAGAAGCCCATCAGGAAAGCGCGGCTGACGGCCGGTTTGTGGAACGCGGCCATGGCATAAACGATGACCGGGGGGCCCGGGATCGCCAGCGCACCGTTGAGGAGGCCGGAGCTGAGCCCGGCGCCCCAGGCGGTCGGCCCGCCCGGTTTGCGGTCCTTGGGGTGGAAGCGGCTGAGCACCACGCAGGCCGCCATTACCGAAAGGCCGATCGCCAGCTTGAAGGTGGCGGGGTCGATGCTGACCAGCACATAGATGCCGATGAGGGTGCCGACGGCGGACAACGCGATCATGCTGCCCATGGTGCGCCACGGTATCTCCCGCGCGTAGGAGCGCAGGGTCAGGAGCGAAACGCTGAGGAGCAAGAGGGTCGCGATCGGGACCGTTGTGGTCGGCAGCAGGAACTGGCTGAGAACCGGCACGGCGGCCAGCGAAAAGCCGAAGCCCGTGAAGGAGCGGAGGGCGGCCGCCCCGAAAATGGTCACGGCCATGCCAATTATGGCCCAGATATTCAGGTCACCGAAAATGTCAGCCATGGATGTTCCCTGCTGCTTGTCTGTTACTCGAAACTATGCGTTACCGCGCTGGCGGCAGCCTATCAGGCTGCCTGACCAAGCCGGACCAGACGGCCCGGGCGTTCCCCCGTGAGCGCGTCATTGATCACGACCGGCACACCGCCCACGATGGTGGCGAGATAGCCTTTCGCCGCTTGCAGCAGGCGCTGGCCGCCCGCGGGAAGGTCCTTGACCATATGCGGGGCAAACAGGCGCAGGTTCTTATGGTCGATCACATTGATGTTGGCCTTTTGGCCGACGGCAATGCGGCCGCGGTCATGGAAGCCGACGTAATCGGCGATGTCAGCCGACAGCATCTGCACCGCGCGGGCGAGCGGGATCTGGTCGCCCTGACGGTCCCGGGCCCAATGGGCCAGCAGGTAGGTCGGGAAGCTGGCATCACATACGGTGCCGACGTGCGCGCCACCGTCCGACAGGCCCATGATCGCCTGCGGGTGGTTCATCATGGTGTAGACGGCGTTGAAGTTGAGGTCGGTATAGTTATAGATCGGGAAATAGATGAATTCCTGACCGTCCTTCTCCAAGAGAATGTCGTAGATTTTCTCCAAGGGCTTCACGCCCTCGGCTTCCGCCATCTTGTAGATCGACTGGCCGACCGGCTGTTCATAGTCCGGGTTTTCACCGAGCTTGAACATCTTGCAGCTGATGAAGTCGATCTGGGCGAGGAGAATATCGGCCAGCGGCGGGATCGCGGTGCCGTCGCCCGCTACTTTGCCCGACTTTTCGCTGAGAATCTGCTTCTTGAATTCAGGGTCCTTCATGATCTTCACGCGCTCATCCAGCGGCAGATGGCTGATCTTCTGATAGCTCGGGAAGCCGATGAAGGGGTGGAAGGTGCACTGAAGCCCGTTGATGACGCCGATACCGCGCGGGGCGACCTGCATCCGCATGTTGATGCCTTTTTCCTTGGCGCCTTCAGCACGGGCGATGATGTCTTTCCACTGTTTGGGCGCGAAATCCCGCTGCATCAGCGACAGGGAGAAGGGGTGCCCGCCGGAGGCGCTGGCAAAATCTTCAAGCAGGTCGAATTCGCGGTCGAATGCCGTGGGGTCGCCGCGCTCAAGGTCAAAATCGTTGACCACCTGCAGCACGCCGTGATCGAGGCCTTTGAAGGCTTCGGCGATGCCCATCAGTTCGTCACGGCCCGCTTCCGAGGCCGGGGTCCATTCGCCGTCCGCGCTCCGGTGCACGTCCGAGCGGCCGGTCGAGAAGCCAACGGCGCCTGCTTCCAGGGCTTCGCGGGTCAGGTCACGCATTTTGGCGATGTCTTCGGCCGTGGCCGGTTCGCCGGAGACGGCGCGGTCACCCATCACATAAACCCGGATCGGATCATGCACCACTTGGGCGGCGAAATCGATCGTGTGCGGGAAGTCGATGGCGTTCAGATAGTCAGGGAAGCTTTCCCAGTTCCACTTCAGCCCTTCAGCGAGTGCTGCGCCGGGGATGTCCTCAACGCCTTCCATCAGGCGGACGAGCTTGGTGTGGTCTGTGGGCTTAGCGGGGGCGAAGCCGACGCCGCAGCTGCCCATCACCGCGGTGGTGACACCGTGGTTGACGCTCGGCTGCAGGTCCGGGTCCCAGGAAACCTGGCCGTCATAGTGGGTGTGGAGGTCAAGGAAACCGGGGGTGACGATGGCGCCATCAGCGTCAATCACACGGTCGGCGCTTTCGGTGATGGTGCCGATTTCGGCGATCACGCCGTCCTTAACCGCGACATCGGCGATATAGCCTTCGCCGCCGTTGCCGTCATAAACCATGCCGCCTTTGATGATCAGATCATAAGCCATTTTGTTCCTCCCGCGGGATAAGGATAGGGGTTGGTTGCATCCGGTCTTTCGCCCGAAAGACCGTCATCAGGGTGAAGCCGCCAAGCAAGTGCCACACACTCCATGTGGCGAGAATGAGGGCGGCGCTGCCCAGGCCTTTGAACTGGCTAAGCACGATCAAAAGGCCGAGGCCGGAATTCTGTATGCCGACTTCGAAGGTCAGCGCCCGGGCCTTCGCCCGGTTCTTGATGAGGAAGGCGCCTGTGAGCCAGCCGGTCAGGAAAGCGCTGGCGTTATGGAGCGCCACGATCGGCAGGATGGTGGTGCCGAAATCGACCAGCAGGCTGGTGTTGGTGCCGACGCCGACCGCGACAAGCGTGATGAGAAGCGCCACGGCTAGCGGCATGAAGACCTTGAGGAGCTTCTGGGCCAGCCTCGGCTTCAGGTGTGCGAGCGCGAACCCGGACAGGAGCGGCAGGAGGAGCGTGATGCTCGTCTGCATGATGAAGGACCCCCGGTCGATATCGATGGTTTTCACCAGCTCCCGCGTCGGCTCATAAAGCCCGGTCCAGAACAGGATCGCGAACGGCAGCACGGCGGCGGAAAACAGGCTCGAGCACGTCGTCAGCGCCACCGAAAAGGCCGTGTGGCCACGGCTGAGGCGCGTGTAGAGGTTCGAGACATTGCCGCCGGGGCAGCAGGCCACGATCATCATGCCGAGCGCAATGCCGGGTTCGGGGTTGATCAGATGGATAAGCAGAAGCGTCACCGCGGGCAGGGCGATGATCTGGGCGAAAAGCCCGATGACCATGCTGCGCGGATGCGTCTTCAAAAAGGCAAAATCCTCGGCCTTCAGGCCAAGCGCTACTGAAAACATCATGATGGCGAGCCCGATGCCGAGCGCGACTTGCGTGCCGGCGTTCAGGGTCACCACGGCGTCGTTGATGCCGATGGGTGTTGCCACGGTTTCTTCCTTCCCACTGTCATCACAAAATACTTGACCTTTCCGGTCTTGGAAATGACAGTCAGCGCCCTAAATTGATATTTCACGCCAAAATTATGCCGGAACGATCCGATGTCCGACCACGTGCTTGCCCGCTATCTTACCGCCCTCGTCGATACGCTCGCCGAGGACTATGGCCTTGATCGCGCTGCAGTTTACGAGGCGGCGGGGGTTGAGCCGCTGAGCGCTGGGGGCGGGCAGGACAGGGTGCCGGGCAGCGTGGCGGATGCCTTGTGGCGCGCGGCGGAAAGCCTGACGGGGGACGAGGCGCTCGGCCTCAAGGTCGGGACGCGTGTGCGCTACAGCTCCTACGCCACGCTCGGTCATCTGCTCACCACCTGTGACACGGTGGGTGAGTCGCTCAAGATGGCGTGCGGTTACGCCACCTATGTCGGCACCGGTGGTCTGTTCGACATGAAGGATGAGGGCGGGGACATGGTCCTCACCTACCGCCCGGTGCGACCCGAGTGGCCCGCAGGGCAGATCCGCTCGGAAGCGGTTCTGTTGCCGTTCGTCCGCTTCGCCAACTGGGCGGCGGAGGGCGTGCGCCCGGCGGAGATTTACCTGTGCCGCGAGCGTGCGGACAATCCGCAAGTGTTCGAGGAAGCCTTCCTCGCGCCGGTGCGGTTCGGCGCCGGGCATAACAGCATCCGCTGGCAGCCTGAGGCACTGGCACACCCGATGGCGGACGCCAACCGCGCGCTCAAGGACGTGCTGCGCGCCCATGTGCTCGCGGACTTGCCGACAGACACCGACACGGTCGCGCGGGTCAGCGGCTATCTCAGCACCCGGCTCAGCGAACCCTTGGGTCTCGGCGGCAGTGACGCCCTGCTGAAGGCCTGCGCGGGGGAGCTGGGGCTCTCCGTTCGGTCGCTCCAGCGGGAACTGGCGGGGTCAGGGCAGAGCTTCCGGTCGCTCTTGGCCGATGCGCGCAAGCTGAGCGCGCAGAAGCTTCTGAGGGAATCGGACGCAAGCGTTGCCGATATCGCCGAGCATCTGGGATACTCGGAGCCCGCCGCCTTCGTGCGCGCCTTCGGCCGCTGGTGCGGCACCTCGCCCGCGCGCTACCGCCGGGGGTAGGCCGCGTCTTGGCAGGCTGGGCTGGATCGATTATCAAACGGATGAAGCTCTTAAAGGTGGGGGACCGGAAATGGGTGCGGGACTGAAAAAGATAACAATGGCCGTAGCGGCGTTTCTGGCGCTCGTAGCCGCAGAAGGACAGCAGGATATGAGTGTTGCAGGCGACAGGCAGCCGGTGGATATGATCGTGGGTGGCCGTTATGTGGTCACCATGGATGCAGACAAGCATGTGATCGAGCATGGCGCCGTGGCGGTGAAGGACGGCGTGATCGTCGCCGTCGGGCCGGAAGCGGAGATCGACGCCGCCTATGACGCGCCCGAGCGGATTTCCGACGAGAACCGCATCCTGATGCCGGGGCTGATCAACGGCCACACCCATTCGGCGATGGTGCTGTTCCGCGGCATGGCGGACGACCTGCCGCTGATGACCTGGCTGCAGAAATATATCTTCCCGATGGAAGGCCGCTATGTCGACCCGGAGTTCATCCGCATCGGCTCCACGCTCGCCTGCTGGGAGATGATCCAGGGCGGCACCACCAGCTTCGTCGATATGTATTTCTACCCCGGCGTTATTGCCAAGGTGGTGGAGAAATGCGGCCTGCGCGCCGTCATCACCGCGCCGATGATCGATTACCCGAGCCCCGGCTTCAAAGGCTGGGATGACAGCTTCAAGGCCGGTGTCGCCTTCGTCAAGGAATGGCAGGGCAAGGATAGCCGCATCACCCCGGGCCTCGCGCCACACGCGCCCTATACGGTGTCGAAAGAGCATCTGGCCGAGGTCGCCAAGGTCGCGCACGAACTTCATGCCCCGGTCTCCATCCATATCGCTGAGGACAAGGCCGAGCTTGAGACGGTGGGCGACAAATATCATGAAACCTCGATCGAGGAGCTCGCCGATGTCGGCCTCCTGAACGAACAGGTCATCGCCGCCCATGTGGTGTGGCCGTCCGACAGCGACATGAAAAAGGTTGCGGGTACCCGCTTTGCCGCGATCCATAACCCGACCTCGAACATGAAGACCGGTGCCGGTTTCTCGCCCGTGCCCAAGCTTCTGAAAGCCGGGGTGACGGTAGGGCTGGCGACCGACGGCGCGGCGTCGAATAACGACCTCAACATGTGGGATGAAATCCACCTCGCGGCGCTTATCCATAAAGGTGTAGCGGAGGACCCGACCGTGATGCCTGCGGCCACTGCGCTCAACCTCGCCACCCGCATGGGCGCGAAGGCGGCGGGGCTTGAGGGTGTGACCGGCGCGCTGCAGGTTGGCCTGCGCGCTGACATGATCCAGGTCTCCACCGAAAGCCTGAGGATGCAGCCGCTTTATGACGTCATTTCCCAGCTTGTCTATGTGGCGAACCAGCAGGATGTGGTCACCACCATTGTGGACGGCAAAGTCCTGATGAAGGACCGCAAGGTGCTGACCATCGATGAGGCCAAGCTCCGTGCCGACGTCGCGGCAATTTCGGCGAAGATTAAGGCGGACCTCAAGAAAACCCGTACAGAATAAGCGCAGAGAAGGTTCTCGTTTAGTGGGAAATTCGCCATTGATTTGACGCCTGTCAAAGCGCAAGTTGGGCCCCTGAGCCATAAGGGAGAAAGACGAGGGGACCATGGCGGACGATGTAGCCCATACCATACCAGCACTCGACGCGATCATCGCGCCGTATGTGGATAAAACTGGCGGTTTGATGTGCGCCCTGAATGCGCTGCAGGCCGAGCTGGGCTATATTGATGCGGCCGCGACGGCCCGCCTTGCTGACGCTTTCAACCTCACAAAGGCTGAGGTGAAGGGCGTCATCAGCTTCTATGAAGATTTCACCACCCGCCCGCGCGGTAAGCACGTGATCCGCATCTGTCAGGCGGAGGCCTGCCAGTCGGTCGGGGCGCGCACGCTCACCCAACATGCCACCGAAAAGCTCGGTATCGGGCTGGGTGAGACCACGAAGGACGGCCGGGTCACGCTGGAGCCGGTCTATTGCCTCGGCCTGTGCGCCAACGGCCCGGCGGTGATGGCGGACGGCAAGGTGAAGGCGCAGGTCACCGAAGCTGCGTTCGACAAGCTCGCGGGTGTGGAAGGGGACGGTGCATGAGCAGGATTTACATTCCCCATGATACGGTCGCGGTGGCGCTGGGCGCTGACGATGTCGCCGATGCGGTCAGCCAGCTCTGCCCGGATGCTGAAGTCGTCCGCACCGGCAGCCGGGGCCTTTTCTGGCTTGAGCCCATGATTGAAGTCGACACGGCGGATGGCCGTAAGGCGTATGGGCCGGTCACGGTCGATGATGTCGCCTCGCTCGTCTCTGCGGGCTTCGCGGATGGCGGTGATCACCCGTTTGGCCTTGGCCCCACCGAAGACATCCCATTCCTGAAAAATCAGGAGCGGCTGACCTTCGCGCGCTGCGGTGTCGCCGACCCGCTGTCGCTTGCCGATTATGAAGCCCATGGCGGCCTGAAGGGCCTGCATAAAGCGCTTGAAATGACCGCCAAGGATATCAGCGAACAGGTGATGGCCTCGGGCCTCAGGGGCCGTGGTGGCGCCGCTTTCCCGGCGGGCATCAAATGGCGCACGGTCTTGGGTGCGGTCGCGGACCAGAAATATATCGTCTGCAACGCCGATGAGGGCGACAGCGGCACCTTCGCCGACCGGATGATCATGGAAGGCGACCCGTTCGCGCTCATCGAAGGCATGATCATCGCCGGGCTCGGCACGGGGGCGGCCAAAGGCTTCGTCTATCTGCGCTCCGAATATCCGGTCGCGAAGCGCGTGTTCGCTGAAGCGCTCGCACATGCTTATGATGCCGGGCTTCTGGGCGATAACGTCCTCAAATCCGGCAAGCCATTTGACCTTGAGCTGTTCATGGGCGCGGGCGCTTATATCTGCGGCGAGGAAACCTCACTGCTGGAAAGCCTCGAGGGCAAGCGTGGTGAAGTGCGTGCCAAGCCGCCGCTCCCGGCGCTTGAGGGCCTGAACGGCAAGCCGACGCTGGTCCATAACGTCATCAGCCTGTGCGCGGTGCCAACCATCCTCGCTGAAGGCGCGGACTATTATAAGGACTTCGGCATGGGCCGCTCGACCGGGACGATGCCGTTCCAGCTTGCGGGCAATGTCCTGCGCGGCGGATTGGTGGAAAAAGCCTTCGGCGTCACGCTCCGTGAACTGGTGAATGAATTTGGTGGCGGCACGCGCTCCGGCCTGCCGGTCAAGGCCGCGCAAGTGGGTGGGCCGTTGGGCGCCTATCTGCCGCCGGACCTGTTCGACACGCCGATGGACTATGAAAGCTTCGCGGAAATTGGCGCAGGTGTGGGTCATGGTGGTATAGTGGTATTTGACGAAACCGCGGACATGGCGGCCCAGGCCAAATATGCCTTCGACTTCTGCGCGGCGGAAAGCTGCGGCAAATGCACCCCGTGCCGGATCGGCGCGGTGCGGGGCTCGGAAGTTATGGCGAAGGTCATGAAGGGTGAGGACAGGGAGACGAATATCGACCTGATCACCGACCTTCTGGAAGTGATGGAAGATGGTTCGCTGTGCGCAATGGGCGGCATGACGCCGGTGCCCGTGAAAAGCGTGCTCCGCCATTTCGCTGATGAGGTGATGACGCCGCAAGCGGTGTCGTCAGGAAAGGGAGCGGCATCATGACGTTGCTCAAGGAAAAAGATTTCGGGACCCCCAAGGTCAAGTCGGACGAGAGTGTCACGCTTGAGGTGGACGGCCAGACCATCAGCGTGCCCAAGGGCACCAGCGTGATGCGTGCGGCCGAAGAAGCCGGGATATCCATCCCCAAACTGTGCGCGACCGACATGATCAAGGCCTACGGCTCCTGCCGTCTGTGCCTTGTCGAGGTCGAAGGCCGCAAGGGCACGCCGTCCAGCTGCACGCTGCCCGCGGAAGAGGGCATGGTGGTCAAAACCCAGACCGAGCGGCTCGCGCGGCTGAGGCGCGGGGTGATGGAGCTTTATATCTCCGACCACCCGCTTGATTGCCTCACTTGCCCCGCGAACGGCGATTGTGAATTGCAGGATATGGCCGGCGCCGTCGGCCTCCGCGATGTTCGTTACGGCTATACCGGTGAAAACCACACCGATGAGGCCAGCGATGAAAGCAACCCATACTTTACCTATGATCCCAGTAAATGCATCGTCTGCTCCCGCTGCGTGCGCGCGTGCGACGAAGTGCAGGGCACGCTGGCGCTGACTATCGAGGGCCGGGGCTTCGAAAGCCGGGTCGCCACCGGCACGGAAGATTTTTTCACCAGCGAATGCGTCTCCTGTGGCGCCTGCGTGCAGGCCTGCCCGACCTCGACCCTGATGGAAAACAGCGTCATCGACCACGGCGTGCCGGACCGCACGGTGCTGACCACCTGCGCCTATTGCGGTGTCGGCTGCGGCTTCAAGGCGGAACTGAAGGGCGACCAAGTCATCCGCATGGTGCCGGAGAAGGCAGGCAAGGCCAACCACGGCCATAGCTGCGTCAAAGGCCGTTTCGCCTGGGGGTACGCCACCCACAAGGACCGCATCACCAAACCGATGATCCGCGAAAATATCACCGACCCATGGCGCGAAGTCAGCTGGGATGAGGCGATCGGTTTTGCGGCGGAGCGCCTGCGGCTTGTCCGCGCGAAATACGGCCGCACATCCATCGGCGGCATCACCTCTTCACGCTGTACCAACGAGGAAGTCTGGCTGGTGCAGAAACTGGTCCGCGCCGCGTTCGGCAACAATAATGTTGATACCTGCGCGCGCGTCTGCCATTCGCCGACCGGCTACGGCCTCAACCAGACCTTCGGCACGTCGGCTGGCACGCAGGATTTCGATTCCGTCGAAGCCGCGGATGTCATCATGGTTATCGGCTCCAACCCGACCGATGCCCACCCGGTGTTCGCGAGCCAGATGAAACGCCGCCTGCGCGCGGGCGCCAAGCTCATCGTGGTTGACCCGCGGGAGATCGGCCTGGTCAAAAGCCCGCACATCAAGGCTGAGCATCATCTGCAGCTTACGCCTGGCACCAACGTGGCGGTCGTCAACGCGCTTGCCCATGTGGTGCTCACTGAAGGCCTCGCGGACGAGGAATTTGTGCGCACGCGCTGTGAAACGGATTCCTATGAGGACTGGAAAGCCGCGATCCTCGACCCGGTCAACAGCCCGGAAGAGGTGGCGAAAATCTCCGGCGTACCGGCCGAGGAAATCCGCGCGGCCGCCCGGCTTTATGCCAAGGCGGGCAATGGCGCCATCTATTACGGGCTTGGGGTTACCGAACACAGCCAGGGCTCGACCATGGTGATGGGCATGGCTAACCTTGCGATGGCGACCGGCAACATCGGCCGCGAAGGCGTGGGCGTGAACCCGATGCGCGGCCAGAACAACGTGCAGGGCTCGTGCGATATGGGCTCCTTCCCGCATGAATTTGCGGGCTACCGGCCGGTGAGCGACGACACGGTGCGCGCGAGCTTTGAAAGCAAGTGGGGCGTGTCCCTTGATGCCGTGCCCGGCTACCGCATCCCCAAGATGTTCGATGAAGCCGTCGCGGGCACCTACAAGGGCATCTATGTCCAGGGCGAGGATGTCGCCCAGTCGGACCCGAACACGGCGCACGTGGAAGCGGCGCTCCGGAACATGGAATGCGTGATCGTGCAGGACCTGTTCCTCAATGAGACCGCGCGCTTTGCCCATGTCTTCCTGCCCGGCACCAGCTTCCTTGAGAAAGACGGCACCTTCATCAATGCCGAGCGCCGCATCGGCCGGGTCCGTCCGGTGATGAAACCGCTCACCGGGATGGAGGAATGGCAGGTGACGGCAGCGCTCGCCACCGAGCTCGATTACCCGATGGAATACGGCAGTGCCGCCGAGATCATGGATGAAATTGCGGAGTTGACCCCCACCTTCGCCGGCGTCAGCTTTGAGAAGCTCGACCGTGAAGGCAGCATGCAGTGGCCGGTGAATGATAAATCGCCCACGGGCACGCCGGTCATGCATGTCGGCGAATTCGTGCGGGGCCGTGGGCACTTCGTCGTTACCGAATATGTGCCGACCGAAGAGAAAACCAACCGCAAGTTCCCGCTGATCCTGACCACCGGCCGTATCCTCAGCCAGTATAATGTCGGCGCGCAAACCAGGCGGACCGAGAATAACCGCTGGATGGAGGAAGACCTGCTGGAAATCCACGCCTCCGACGCCGACATGCGCGGCATCCATGACGGCGACTGGGTTTCGGTGCGCTCGCGCAAGGGGGAAACCACGCTGCGGGCCAAAATCTCGGCGCGGATGGCGCCCGGCGTCGTCTATACCACCTTCCACCATCCGGAAAGCGGCACCAACGTCATCACCACCGAGCTGTCGGATTGGGCGACGAGCTGCCCGGAATATAAGGTGACAGCGGTTGAAGTCGCGCCCGCGAACCACCGCTCGGCCTGGCAGCGCCAGTATGCGGAGGACAGCCCGAACCTCAGGCGCATGGAAAAGCCGCGGAGCAGTGCCGCTGAATGAAAAAGCATTGGCAAGCCGATGTGGTGATGGAAGGCGCTGAGGACGGTGAGCCGGTCAGCTGGCATCTGCCGGAGGAAGCGCCGGTCGCGCTCATCTATAACGGCGTCACCTATGCGGTGATGCTGGCAAGCCCCGCGGACCTTACGGATTTCGCGGTCGGCTTTTCCCTCAGTGAGCGCGTGGTGGATGCGGTGGCGGATATCGCCGCGATCGATATCCGCGAACGCGAACAGGGCATCGATATCCACATGACCATCAGCGCGCGGGCCGCCGAGCGGCTCAGCGTGCGCGAACACCGCAACATCACCGGGCGCACCGGCTGTGGCCTGTGCGGGATCGACAGCGCCGAGCGCTTGTTCCAACCGCTGCCGAAAGTCTCCGAAACGCCGATGAGGATCGAGCGAAGCGTGGTCGCGGTGGCGGCGGGGGCCTTGGAGGCCAAACAGCCGATGCGGGAGCTCAACCGTTCGGTCCACGGCGCCGCCTGGGCCGGGATGGACGGCGCGATCCACCTGGTGCGCGAGGATGTCGGCCGCCATAACGCCATCGACAAGCTTTTGGGCGCCCGGGCACGGGCCGGGGAAACGGGCGAAGGCTTCGTGCTGATGACCAGCCGGGCCTCCTACGAGATCGTCGAGAAAGCGGTGTTCCGCGGCGTGAAAGCGCTGGTGACCCTGTCGGCACCGACCGCTTTCGCCGTGCGCCGCGCGCGCGAGGCCGGGCTCATGCTCGCCAACTATAACGGCGGTCACCTGACCATTTTCTAAAGAAAAAGGCGGGTCAGCCTCAGCTGCCCGCCTTCTCCAATTTTTATGATTTTACTTTTATTTCAGAAGGTTGCGGACCTCGTCATGCATGGTGGTCGCGACCGATGTCAGCCTGTCGGACGAAATTTGGACCGCCCGTGCGCTTTCCGCCGCCCGTTCGGAGGCCTTGCGCATTTCCTCCATGCTGGCGGAAACGTCACGGGTGCGCTGCGCCGCCTGATCGACGCTGCGGGAGATCTCCTGCGTGGCCTCACCCTGCTGGGAGGTTGAGCCGTCAATCTCCGTGGCGATGGTGTTGACCTCGTTGATGATGCTGCCGATTTCGCTAAGCGAGGTGACCATCCGCTCCGTACGGTCCTGGATTGACGCCACCTGCCGGGCGATATCGTCTGTCGCCTTGGCGGTCTGGTTTGCGAGACTTTTGACCTCGCTTGCGACCACCGCGAAGCCCTTGCCGGCTTCGCCCGCGCGCGCCGCCTCAATGGTGGCGTTGAGCGCGAGAAGGTTTGTCTGATCGGCGATATCGTTGATCAGCTGCACGACCTGCGAAATCTGGTTCGAGGCCTCGGTCAGTTCCACGCCGACCTTGTTGGCGAGTTCCGTGCGTTCAGTGGCCTTGGCGGAAATCGCACTTGCGTGGGCTACCTGCTGGGCGATCTGGACGATCGAGCTTGAGAGCTCCTCGGTCGCCGACGCCACAGCCTGCACATGGTCGGTGGCGGTGGTGGAATCCTCGGCGACCTTGGCGGCGATGCCGATATTCTGTTCGGCTACGGTTGCCATCATTGTGGCCTGCTCGGCGAGCGAGCGGGTCTCCCCGGTTACCTCCATGGCGGACTGGGAGACCATATTTTCCACATGGACCTGGTTGGTGACGACATCCCAGGTGGCAAGCGCACCGAGATAGCTGCCGTCATCCGCCATGATCGCGGTAATATCCAGCCGCAGCGATTCCGGGCCAAGCTTGATTTTGGCCTGATAGGGCAGGTTGGCCGGGTCCCTGAGGATGCGGCGCTGGTGCTCGGGGTGCTTGTGGAACACATCGATGCACTGGCCCATGATATTGTCGACATCGACCGGCAGGTATTGCTGAAGGCGTTTGAGCGTCGCGCGGCTGGCGTCGTTCATATAGGTGATTTCAAGCGTTTCCGGGTCGCACATCATGGCGTTGATTGACATTTTGTCGACCATTTGCTTGAGGCTGGCGCTTTGGTTGCGGAATTTTTCACGTTCGGTGACGCGGGTCCAGCACAGGAGCGCCCTGCGGTAGGCGCCATGCTCATCCACAACCGCATTGACATTCAGTTCCAGAAATTCCGGGCCGAGCTGGATAACGGCGGTATGCGGCAGGTTGGTTGGGTCCGCAATCATGCGGCGCTGATGCGTGGGCTTTTTGTGGAAGATGTCGATGGTCTGGCCGACGATCTCATCTGCCTTGATCGGCAGATATTGTTCAAGGTCACGTAGTGTCCGCTTACTGGCGGCGTTTGCGTAGGAGATGATGCCGGTGATCGGCTCACACAGGATGATATTGACCGGCATCGTTTCAAGAAGGAGTTTCTCAAGATTATGCTGGTCGGTGGTCTCTCGGTCTTGTTTGGATATGGCAGCCTGAACGGCCCCATCGGCGCCGTTGCCACGGAAAAATTTTAGCATGGGATATTCCCCTCAATTTTCTACCGACCCCCCGTCGGAAACTTCGTCGGGTGCGTGCAATATTAAACTTAAACGCACATCCAGAAGTTAAGTTACTACTATAGTGCGTACTATTTAAAAATACGTTAGCGATTTCCTGTCAGATCACTCATGACGTGCAAAAAATTTCGAATAGGATTCCCAAATCGGTTAAGATCGTCGTCTTAATTCATAAGGGAGACTGGGATGACCGCTGACAAGCAGCGCGAAAAGGGAAGGGTAGAGACCGATGTCGCAGATGCGGCAGCGGCAAAACCCCTCACGCGCGCCGACGTCCGCGATCTGTTCCAGAGCCATAATGACGAACTGGTCCGGTATCTGACCAGCCGTCTGAACTCCCGGGAAGAGGCGGTCGAGGTCGCCCAGGAAGCCTATGTGCGCCTGCTCAGGCTGGATGACACAAGCACCATCGGGTTCCTGCGTGCCTTTCTCTTCAAGACGGCCACCAATATTGCCATCGACCGTGTGCGCCAACGCACCCGGGCGCAGGCATGGCTGGATGAAGAAGCCCCGTCCCAAGTCGACGACGTTTTCGGTTTCACGCCGGAACGTGAGGTCGCAGGTCGCCAGGTTATTGCCCAGGTGGTCAAGTGTCTCGAGGCGCTGCCGGAGAAATGCCGCTACGCCTTTGTCGAATATAAATTTAAAAACCGCGCCTATGAGGATATCGCCGCCGACATGGGTTTGACCTCAAGCATGGTGCGGAAATATGTCCTGAAAGCCCTTGTCCACTGCGCCGACGTGCTGGGGGATGAGCTGGATGTTTGGGGCGCATAAGAGAAAGACGATGGCCGAGACGGATAACAACAAGATAGACCCGGGCGTGCTCAATCAGGCGGCAGATTATTATCTGAGCCTGGAGGATGGCAGCATGACGGCGGCTGAGCTCAAGGCTTGGCAGACCTGGCTTCAGGGCTCGGACAATCACCGCCGCGCTTTCCGCCGTATGGAAACCCTGTGGGGCGTGCTGGCCGCTGTTCCGGCGAAGGCGCTCGATACGGCTGCTCCCGCCCCCGAAGCTGCCGCTCCCGTGGCTGAAAAGTCTTCAGGGGGGTCCGTTCTCAGCCTTATTGCGCCCAAGGGCAAGCGCGCGCAAGCTGAGGAACGTGAGCGCCGCACCGTAGGGTGGATGATGGGTATGGCGGCGTCTGTCGCGGCCGTCTTCCTCGCGGGCTATCTGTTCCTGGCCTCGACCAATCACACCACAGATCCGGCCCCCGTCAGCTACGCGACCGTGGGCCAGGAACAGCGGGTGGTTAAACTGGCGGACGGCTCGATCGTCGAATTGGGTCCCAGAAGCAGCGTTTCCGTTTTCTATACCGCCGCCGAACGTCACCTGACGCTTCAGAAAGGGCAGGCTGTCTTCACCGTCGCCAAGAACCCGCGCCGGCCGTTTGTCGTGCAGGCGGGGGGCGGCAGCGTCACCGCCATCGGGACGGTTTTCAATGTCCGCAAGCTCAGCAAGGATGTTGAGGTCCGGGTACTTGAAGGCACGGTGGCGATCCGTCCGGTCGACACCCCGGACGAGAAACATGATTTCCCGGCTCAGGCATCGTCCAAGGTGGCACTGGTGACCGCAGGCAATGTTACCGGCTATACGCCCGAAGGCACCATGCGCCCGGTCGTGAAGGCTGATGTCCACAGGGATCTGGCCTGGCGTGTCGGTGTGTTGACCATGGTGGACTGGCGCCTCGGCGACGTGATCCATGAGCTGAACCGCTACCTTGAACACGAAATCACCATCGGTGACCAGAAGGTCAAGGATTTCCGTTTCACCGGCACCGTGTATCCGGATCAGGTTCAGGCCTGGCTTGACGGTTTGCAAGAAGGCTATCCGATAAAGGTTGTGCATTTGGGCACAAGCCGGATATTAATGATGGCTGACAAGAAAGCCGGAAAAACTGGTGCGCGGCAGGGGGACGCCCGCACCGGGACTGAAAAAAAATAACATCCGGCTATTGATGAACGGATGAACCTCGGGGGGACGGCCGCAAAGGCCGGACTGGAGGTGGGAGGAAACGGATGGTGCTGTGGGCATCCGCTGGTAAGTGGCGGAGGGCGGTCCCCTTGTGGGCTGCCCTGTCTGTGCTTGGGCCGGTTTTGCTTCCCACCGTGCCCGCCTTCGCCGCTGAAAGCCGTCTCATTCATTTCCATATTCGCCCGCAGCCCCTTAGGGACGCGCTGCTGGCCTTTTCCGAACAGGCTGGCGTGCAGTTGATCGTGGCGCCGGGGACCCCCAAGCTGCGGGTGCGGCGTGGTGTGCGGGGTGATATGGACGCCCATGAAGCGCTGGCGACCCTGATTGAAGGCACCGGGCTGGAGTTCCGTTTCACCGGCCCGATTACCGTTGTCGTCCGTTCCGCGGCACTTGCCGAAGATGCAGGAGGCAAAGAAGCCCAGCAAACAGCCAGCGCCGAAACCGCAGCCAGGAAAGAGAAGTCCGAGCCCTCATCCCACGTCATTTGGCGGGACCCGACCCTGATCGAAGAGGTCGTCACCGTCGGCACCCGGACGCAGGGACGGACGCCGGTCGATACCGCCGTGCCTGTCGATGTGTTCGGCGCCGAAGCGCTGCACCAGAACGGCTATGTGGAAACCGGGCGGCTTCTCGAAGCCTTGGCCCCCAGCTTCAACTTCACCGAAACCACCATTTCGGACGGCACCGATATTGTCCGCCCGGCAACGCTCCGCGGCCTTGGGCCGGATCAGGTGCTGATTCTGGTCAACGGCAAGCGCCGCCACAGCCAGGCGTGGGTCAATGTCCAGAACACGGTGGGCAAGGGCTCGGTCGGGACCGACCTGGGCACCATTCCGGTCTCGGCGATCAAGCGCGTGGAAATCCTGCGGGACGGTGCCGCCGCGCAATATGGCTCGGACGCGATCGCCGGGGTCGTCAACCTGATCCTGAATGACAGTGCCGACGGCATGACTGCCACGGCAAGCTGGGGCCAGACCTACAAAGGCGACGGAGACAGCCGGTACCTGTCGGCCAACGTCGGCCTGCCGCTTGGCAAGGATGTCGGCTATCTGAACCTGACGACCGAATATCGGGCGCAGGGTGCTACCAACCGGGCCGGCCCCAGTTCGCTGACCGGCGATGTCATCATGAAGATCGGCGATACCGATATCGATGCCTTCTCCATGGTCTGGAACGGCGGGATTCACGCAGGCGGCAGTGGCGAGCTATATTTCTTCGGCAGCTACGCGGACCGCAAGGGCCTGTCAGGTGGCTTTTTCCGTCATCCTTTCCAGGCGACCCGCTCGGTCCCACAACTGTATCCGGATGGTTTCCTGCCGCTTCAAACCACCAATGTGCGGGATTTCTCCCAGGCGGTGGGCTTCAAGCTCAACACGGACAGCGGCTGGGATTATGATCTCAGCGCCAATTTCGGCAGCTCAAGCTTTGCGTTCGGGGCCCGGAACACCGTCAACGTCTCGCTGGCGTCGGCGGCTTATTATACCGGCGGTGATCCGACGACGGCGAGCCCGACCGAAGGCTATTCCGGCACCTTGCGGTTTGAACAGTTCACGGCCAACTTTGACGCGGGCGGGGATATCAACCTGGGCGCCTGGCCGGGCCATTTTGCCTACGGCCTGGAACTGAGGGATGAAACCTACCGGATTCAAGCCGGTGACACGGCGTCCTACGCCTGCGGCTATGTCAACGGCCAGCTTGCACCGACCATCCTGGACCCGGCCCAAACGGCGATCTGCGGCTTCCAGGGCTTCCCGGGCTATAGCCCCGAGGTGGCCGGCGACAAGAGCCGGACGAGCTATGCCGCTTATGCCGACATGGAACTGGAACCTTCCGAAGGTACGCTGCTGGGTTTCGCCAGCCGGTTTGAAAATTACCCGGGGACGGGCTCAAAGCTGACCGGCAAGCTGTCCCTGAGGTTGCCGATTACCGGGCGGTTGGCGTTCCGGGCGGCGGCGTCCACCGGGTTCCGGGCGCCTGCGCTGGCGCAGCGGGCTTTCAGTTCGGTCATCACCAACACTGGCCCTTCCGGGCTTACGCAGACGCTGATCGCGCCTGAAGGCCATGCCTTTGCGCGTGCCTACGGGGTCAACAGCCTGCGCCATGAAACCAGCCGCAACCTGTCGCTCGGCTTCGTCTGGAGCGTGGGCGACAATTTCACCGCCACGCTCGATGCCTACCGCATTCTGATCCATGACCGGATCGTGCTTGGCCCCACCTTGCCGGTGCCGGGTGGGATTTCCCTCGGCGGGATCGAGGCCGGGTCTTTCTTCTCGAACGCGGTGGACACGCGCACGACCGGTGCCGATTTCGTCGCCAATTACCGCACGCTGGCGCTGGCCGGCGCCCTGTCGCTCAATGCCTCCTTCAGCTGGAACAAGACGGAAATTACCGGCATCAACGCGCCGCGCGGGGTGACGGCGGATGTCTTTTTCCCGACGGCGGAGCGCGTGAATGTGGAACATGGCCAGCCGCGCTTCCGCGCCACGCTGAGCGCCGACTATAGCAAGGGCCGCTGGGGCAGCGTGGTGCGGCTGAATTTCTATGGCGATAGTGAATCGGCCTTCTATACCGCTTACGGCAATAACATTCCGGCCGACTATGCCTACAGCACGCTGGGGCTTGACCGGAACAAGACCATCCATTCCGGCACAGCGCTTATCGCCGACGCCGAAATCTCCTATGCCGTTTCCGACAGGGTTTCCTTTGCGGTTGGCGCCAACAATCTGTTCAATACCTACCCGCGCAAGCTGCCGGACCATGCGCTCGCCCGCTGGATTTCGGAAGGCCGCAAGCCCGGTGCTTTCGGCAATTTCATCTATCCGTGGGTGTCCATGCCCTGGGGGATCGACGGCGGCTATTATTATGCCCGCATGACCGTCAGCTTCTGACCCTTCTGGCTCTAGAACCTATAGCTGAGCCCCAACCCGGCCTTAAGGTCGAGGCGGTGGACAATGCCTGGGTTGTCCATGACGGAATGGTCCAGATAGCGGGCTTTGAAAAGACCGGTCAGGCTCCAGCGCTTGTCGAACTGGTATATGCTCAGCAAAGATGCGCCGTAATTCAGGACTGAGGTATCCAGCTTATAAACGGGCAAAGCCCCGCCGTAGCCGTCCTCTAGGGCGCTTTGATGCTGGCTGGCGGTCGTCCCCCACAAATGGTTGGCAAGTGCGCGGCTTTGCCACTCGGCTTCCAGCGCCGGGATAAAGGTAAAGTCTCCGGTCCGGAATCGTTTGCTGAGCTTGACGCCGACTTCCTCGCCGCCATGAACCCCGCTGACATCCTGCCGGAACGTCACGCTCAGGCTTGCCGGTTTCAGGCGGTAGCTGAGCCTGAGACCGGCATCGAGCGAGGCTTTCTTCCTTTCGGCGCCGGGTTGCAGACGAAGGGCAGCGATAAGATCGAGCGTAAGGCGCGGCCTTGTTGACGCATCTTCCCATGGGAACAGCCGGTATCCGGCCTGCAGGCCCTCCAGGAACACGTGTTTGCTGCGATAGCTGAGGGCGGGCAGGACGCGCATGTAAGTGCCGTCCCCGGCAAAGGGGGATCGGCTTGCCAGGGTCATCACGCCTAACCGCCAGCCGCTATCCTGCCCTGCGCCGGGCGGTGGCCCGCCTATACCGTCCAACTGATTGCTTGCGGCGGCAGGGGACAGGGGGCACCCGAAGGCAATCAGGCCTAAAATCAGCTTTTTATGGACCACGCCGCCATCTCCTCATCTTGGGCTTATGTCTGATACGCGCCGAGGAAGCAGGTGGATCACCCTTCCGGGGCGGAAGGGGCATGAAAAAGGGGGCCGAAGCCCCCGCTTTCACCCGCTATGCTGACGAGGTCAGTCCTTGTCGTCATCCTTGCCAGTGTCTTCGGGGTCCGCCCACTGCTGGCGCAGCATCATCTGTTCCATCATCTGCTGTTGCAGGCCCATCATGCGGCCCATCATGAACTGATGCTGTTCGCGCTGTTCCGGCGTCATATTCTGCCAGTCCTGCCACATCATGCCCCGGCCCATGCCCATTCCTTGGCCGTTACCGGGGCCCATGCCTTGGCCTTTACCCGGTCCCATGCCCTGCTGACCGTAAGGACAGTTCTGCCCCATCATGCCGGGGCCCATGGCTTTACCTTGACCCATGCCCTGGCCGCCCATGCCTTTGCCCATGCCTTGGCCATTCATCATGCCGCCTTTGCCTTGGCCCATGCCTTTGCCGCCACCGGGGCCCATCCCCATGCCGGACCCGCCGGCCATGCGGCAGCCCATCATGCTGTTGCCCATCATGCCGCGCATGGCGCCCATGCCTTTTTGCATCGCCTGCCAGTGGTCGCGCATGATCTGGTGGCGTTCGGCACGGCTCTTGGCGCCCTGCATTTTCGCCATCAGGGCCTGCATGGCCTGCATTTCCTGTTCGGCGGTGCCCATGTCGCGGTCGAAGGCCTGCATATTGCTTTCGGCTTGGGCTTCCTGTGCGGCCGGGGCCTTTTCGTCCTGGGCCAGCGCTGCGGGGGATAAGGGCAGGGCGCTCAACAGCACCGCCGCCATAAGGGGTGACAATTTCATCATGGCTCTTCCTCCTGATATCTTCGAGATTGCCAGCAACATAGGCCTTGCCGCTCCCCGGTTCATTGACACCGGTCAAAGGAGAGGATTCCCAAACCGGGCTGCCCGGTCGTCTTAGATATGAAAGGGGTTGATGCCGGCATCCCTGCTGGCGGTCTCATCAGTGACCCTCGTATGCCGCGCTGGAATCCTTCGGGGATTTCCGTCTAGGGCACTACCGGTGGCTGGCCGGTGGGGATGGCAGACGGGGGCTGGTTCGAAAGACCAGCACTTACACGTTTCCCAAACGACTGGACCGGCCGGTTTCGGCTGGTCATTTTTTTCTCGGGGTCGCGAAAGGCGATTTTATGACCAATATGGATGTCATAAAAATTTCTTGAAACTTAATCTTGACCAAAGGGTCAAAAATGATAGGTTTCACTCTGATCCAAGGGTCTGATCCGTGTGAAAACTCCGGACCCCGGGTCGCCGATGCATGGATATTACCGCTTGCGTATCTCTGGGTGATGGGCGCCTCCTGCGGGAGTGGTAATTGTTGCGGCGGCAACAGCTATACGGCCCTTAGGGGCCAAACTGTTGTTCGTGCAACACCGGTCTTTTGGCGAGGACCGGCAAGCGACATGCAGACGGCGGGTGCGCGGCAGGACGTGTGGTTGCGAACCTCCTGCCCGCCCTCTCTCTTCCAGGGCCGACCCCGATGGGGTCGGCCCTTCTTTTATGGAAAATCAGGGCTTGATATGCGCCAGGACGAAACGCCCGGCCTCGGTCAGGAACTGGGTCCTCAGCGGGGCCTGAAGCAGGAAGTGTGAGCCGCCTTCCAGCCATAACATCTTGAAATTCTTATGATATTTATGGAGGCGTTCTTCCATGTAGAGGCTGTGTTCCGGCGCGACCCGGATGTCACGCGTGCCGTGGGCGAGCAAGAGAGGCATCCCGACATCCCGCGCGAGCCGGGCCGGAGATGCCTTTTTCAAGAGGCTGTTCTTGTCCCGCCCGACGGTGCGGAACATCAGGCCCTTGCGGTCCGCCTTGGAGGAGGAAACCGTGTCCACCCATTCCCGGAGGTCGGTGACGGGGGCGAGGGCGACGGCACACTGGAAACTATCCTTGTTCTTGATCGTCGCCATCAGGGCGGCATAACCGCCGTAGGATGCGCCGACGATGCACAAATGTCCTTTCATCGCAATGCCTTGGTCGACAAGCCAGGCGGCGCCGTCGGCCACGTCATTCTGCATGGCGTTGCCCCATTCGCCGTAGCCGCTGGCTTCGAAATTCGTGCCGTACCCGGTCGAGCCGCGGAAGTTGGGCTGCAAAACCCCGATGCCCAGGCTGGCAAAATATTGCGCCCAGTCATCATGCCGGACCATGTCCCGCACCCACGGGCCGCCGTGCGGCATCACCACCATCGGGGTCGGCGTGCCCTTTTTGTAGCCGTTCGGCAGCGTGAGATAGGCGGGGATTTCAATGCCGTCGCGGCTGAAATAATGCACCTCTTTCATCGGCACGAACGGTACCGGCGGCGTGCCTTTCTTCTCCTTCAAAAGCGGGGTGAGGCTGTCATCCTTGGCGCGGTAGAAATAAAGCTCGGGCTCCACCGTCGGCGCGCTGGCATAAACCAGCCAGACACCGGCATCCTTGCTGGCACCGCCGACGTAGAAATTCCGTCCCGGCAGTTTTTTCTTCAGCCCGTCATAGAACTTCTGGAATTTCGGATCGAAAATTTTCAGCTCCGGCCGGTCGTCGATATAGGTGGCCGCGAGGATTTTTTCACCGTCCGGGCTGGTGATCAGCCCGCCCGCATCATAGCGCGGGTGTTCGAAAACCTTCTCGCGGATCGCCTTGCTCTTGAGGTCGAAGCGGTAGATCACACTGCGGCCCTTGCCGAGCGACGAGCGCAGATAAAGGTTCAGGCCATCGTCCGAGAAACCGGCGATCTGGAACCGGCCGTCCTTGAACAGCGGGTTGTCGCTGAGGCTTTCCCACGGGCCGTCGGCGGTCGGCCTGATCTTGACCTCCATATGGTCGTCGCCCCAGCCGCTGGCGAGCCGGATATGGCCCCCAAGATCGGCGGTCCAGGTCTGATACGGCTTCTCGCCCTTCTCCAATTGCTCGGTCTTGCCGGTGAGATAGTTGAGCTTGTAGACGCCCGGATATTCGCCACCGTCCGGCGCGTAGGCCAGGATCACATTCTCCTTGTCCTTCGGCAGCCTGCTCAGGAGGTCGTCCGAGCCGTTGGCGCTCAGATCATTGAGCGGATACTGAAGGATTTCCCGCAAGGTGCCGCCCTTGGCATCGAAGGTATAAACATGGCGCGTGAGCCCGGCCTCCGGCCCCGATGCCCGGTGGATGTGTTCCGGAAACTTCAGGGCGGGGGAGCTGTCGTCGATCACCGTGATGCTGACAAGCACATGGCTTTCATCCACCCAGTTAAGCCAGTCAAACTGGGCGGGCGGCAGGTCGGCCTTGTGCAAAAGCGCGGCGCCTTTTTCGCTGACCGAATAAAGCTGCAGCTGGGGATGGTTGCCGACCATGCTCCAGGCGATGAACTGGCACCCGCACGGGGCCAGGTGGGAACTCATGAAGGTATCGGCCTGGCCATAGTAGGCGACGGAAGCCGCGACCGGGTCGGCTTTCTCGGCCCCATAGGCTGCTGGCCCGAAAGCCGCGAGCGTGAAACTAGCCGGGGCAGCCAGAAGCACCGCCCCCAAAAGGGCGGTGGCAAGGCGGGCAGGGAAGCGGCTCATCATTTACCGCTCTCCGCCTTGGCGGCTTTGTCAGCCGTTGCGGCGTCTGCCGTCGTCTTGTCTTTGGGGGCGGTGGGCTTGACCACGCCGTCCCCCAGGTTGGCTTGCAGGAATTTTTCAAGCGCCCGGTAGAATTTTGTCCGGGCCTTGGGCAGATGAAGGCCGTGGCCCTCATCCTTACTGCGGATGGTGGTAACCTTCTTGCCGTATTTCTGGAGGGCCTTTTCGAATTTGTCGAAGCGCTTGAGCGGGATGACACGGTCCTTGTCGCCATGGAACAGCAGGACGGGCCGGGTCAGATCCTCCGTCAGCTTGATCGGCGACAGGCTCTTGAGAATATGGCTGCTGCGGTCCCCGGTGATGCGTTCTGCCGCGGCCTTGCCGTCGTCATTTTTGACATCCTTGGCATAGGCTTTAAGGTCGGTGACCGGCGAAACTGCCACCGCGCAGGCGAACCTGTCCGGCGATTTCATAACCCCCAGAAGCGCGGCATAGCTGCTGTAGGCGGAACGCCCCATGATGCAGACGCGCCCCTTGGCGGCGATGCCTTCGCGGACCAGATAATCGGCGGCATCCTCCAGGTCATTCTGCATGGTGCCCCCCCACTGGCCATCCCCCAGGGACTGGTATTCGTAGCTATAGCCGGTGGAGCCGCGATAGTTCGGCTGCAAAACCAGATAGCCCCGGCTCGCGATAAATTGCACCACCTCTTCATACTCGATGTCGGTGCGTTCATGCGGGCCGCCGTGGGGCAGGATGACCACCGGCAGGTTCTTGGGCTCAACACCGAGAGGCGCGGTCATATAGGCCGGGATCTCCAGGCCATCGCGGGAGAAATAATTGACCCGGACGGTCGGGGCCAATTGCGCCGGGTTGAGGGCGTTGTTCATTTCACCAAGCACGGTCATATGGCCGTTGGTGGTGTCGAGGATATAAAGCGCCCCCGGGTACCGGTCGCTGACCGAATAGATGAGGAACATATGGTCATCCGGTGTGCGCGACAGGACATAATTGCTGCGCCCCGGCAAGGCCTTGTCGATCATGTCGTAAAGATGCTTATAGACCGGATCGAAGAATTTCCGCTGCAGCTTGTCGCGGATATAGGTCACGGCCTGCAGCCGTTTCCGGGATGGCGACAGCTCGATCCCGAGGGCATCGACATCGGAATCCTCGAAAATCTTGTTGCTCAGTTTGCCGGTCGACAGGTCGAAGCGGTAGATGGCGAAACGGCCGTTGGCGACAGCCGAGCGCACGAACATGTGCGTGCCGTCGAAATCGAAATCGAGCGGAAAGAAGCGCCCGCTTTTGAACAGGTCGTTGTCATGAAGTTCCTGCCAGGTGTCCGACCCGGCCTTGCGTGCCACCATGTTGATATGGTCGTCGCTATAGCCGAGGCCCAGGCGGACATTGCCGTCATGGTCTGTCAGCCAGCGGCTGATATGTCTCCGGCCTTCCATGACCAGGGTTGTCTCCCCGGTGTAAATATCCAGTTTGAAAACCGAGGGGGCGTGTTTGCCGTCCTTGCTGGCCTCAATCAGCACATAATTGGGCTCTTTGGGCAGAAGGTCGACGACCAGGCTGTCGACATAGGCTTCGTCTTTGCGGATATCGACATTGAACAGCCGTTGCAGGTTGGCGCCGGTTTTGTCGACGGACACAAGGCTGACATTGCGGTGCCACCGCCAATTGCGGTCAAGCTGCCAGGAGGCCAACTGGATAAGCAGGCGGTCCTTGCTGGCCCAATAGACCGAATCGTAATATTTGGTGGGGACAACACCGAGATAGTGCTTCTCCATGTCGCCCGGTTCGGTCTGCTCGACATGGATTTTCACATTGCCCATTTCGTAGGAAACGGTCAGGAAGTGTTTGCCATCCGGCGCCAGGGACGCGGCGTTGATGCTGCCGCTGGATACAAATGCGTGTGGTGGAATATCCTTGGGCGAATCAAAGCTTGGATAGCTGAGATCGGGTGCCCCGCCGATCTTGCCGGCATTCTGTGCCATCGCAGAAGGTGAAAGAGTAAAGAATAACAAACCGGTAGCCGCGGTAACGCATACCGCCGCGCGCTTAAATAACTTCATGAGGTCCCCCTAGAAAACTCCTCTAAAGTTGTATCTTTTATAAGGGAAGGGGAGAGGATCAAGGAAAAAGTGGTATTCCTCAGGCAGGGTGGCTCAAAAGCGCGAAGGTGCCGCTATAGTCCACGGCCAGCGCATCCTGGTCCAGGATCGTGACGCCGATGGTGACGCGGGCCTTGCCATGGCGTTTGAAGGCCTTGTGGAAGCGTTGCCACTGGGCAAGGTCAGGCAGGATCGCCCGGGCTTCGAAATCACCGGTCACGGGCCTCAGGTAATCGATATCGCTGTGGGTGATCACCACTTCCGTGCGCGGTGCCCAGGCGCGGGCGTGGATATGGACGAGGCTCCAGGCCGCCAGGGTCGCTACCGCCTGCAGGCTGCCGCCGAAAACCGTGCTTTTATGGTTGATGTTGGGCGCGAAGGGCGCGGCTAGCACCACCTCCGTATCCGCCTGTTTGACCGTCACGCCGAAGGCTTTGCTGATCGGGATATGATCATAGAGATAGGCTTCGATCTCGGCGGGGGTGGCGGTCATGACGGCGCTTTCTCCTGTCAGGGGTAGGAAGGGCCGCCGGGGCAGCCCTTCCGTCATTCAGTTTAGGACGCATTCCGGAAAGCGACAACCACCGGCAACCGTGCGGCGCGCCAGGCCGGGAAGAAGCCGCCGATCACGCCGATCAGCAGCGCGAGGATGATGCCTTTCTCGAACAATGCGGGTGATAGCTCGAAGGTGAAAATCACCTGCGTGAAGCTGGCCCCCAGGGTCGAGGTGGTCATGCCGTCCATGAACAGGTAGGACATGAGCGCGCCGACAAGGCCGCCAAGCACCGACAGCACGACCGATTCCGCGAGCGTGCCGAAGAAGGCGGACACGTTCGAGAAACCGATGGCCCGCAAGGTCGCGATCTCCTTCGAGCGCGATGCCACGGAGGTGAACATGGTATTGAGGGCGCCGGCGAGCGCACCGAGCGACATCACGATACTGATGGCCCAGCCTACCCGAACGATATTCTTGAGCGCCTGACCTTGCTCAGCGAAATACTGAGCCTCGGTTTTGACGTCCAAGTTGAGCGTCGGGTCGGCCTTGATCGCTTTCTCGATGCCCGAAAGATCCCCCGGCGTGGTCAGCTTGATGCGCATGGTCTGGTAGCTGTCACCCCGGCGGAACTGAGATTGCACAGTGCGTGCATCCGCCCACAGCTCGCTTTCGAAGGCCGTGCCGCCGGTCGAGAAGATGCCGACCACGGTCCAGCGTGACTTGCCGAACTTGACCTCTTTGCCCAGTTCGAAACCGCTAAACTGGCCCAGAACTTTCTGGCCGACGATGATCTCATTCTTGCCGGGCTGGAACATGCGGCCAGCGGTGATCTTCACATGGTCGCGCAGGGTGAAGCCGATAGGGTCAATGCCCCTAAGCGGTATATTCACCTTGGTCCCGGAGGACTTTTTAATGGCGTTCACGACCACATAAAGCTCAGCCGAATAGTAAGGCTGCCCATCCGCCGTTTTGGCCACACCCGGCGCGACCGAGACGGCGTTGACTGCATGGCGCGACAGCACGCTGTTCAGCTCGGACTGCGACCCGCCACGGGTGACGATGGCGATATCGTTGCTGCCCGTGCCTTCAAGGGTTTTGGCGAAACCATTGGCCATGGACAGGAACGAGAGAAGCACCGCCACGACGACGGTAACCGCGAGAATGGCGGCGAGGGACATCCACAGACGCTGAGGCAGGCTGCGGATGTTCATGACGATCACCACCCAGATTTGCGATAGAAGTTTCATAGCTATGTCCTCCTACTGCCGGCTGAAGGCGGTAATGATGTTGAGCCTGAGGGCATTCACGGCCGGGATGATTCCGGTCAGAAGCCCCATCGCCAGCATGAACCCAAGCGATTGCAGGACAATGCTGTGGGTCATCAAAAGCGGCGGCATCTGCGGCATCTTGCTGGTGATCAGCCATGTGAGTCCCGTGGCGGCCGACAGGCCAAGCCCGCCCCCCAGAAGCGCCAGCATCATCGATTCACTCAGGATCATGCGGAAGAGGCGCCCGGACTGGAAGCCCAGCGTCTTCATCACCGCGATCTCACCCGTGCGTTCCCGGATCGCCAGCACCATGGAGTTGCCGACGATCACCAGGATGATGAAGAAGGCAGCGCCC
This sequence comes from Kordiimonas marina, assembly GCF_023006325.1. Taxonomy (GTDB): domain Bacteria; phylum Pseudomonadota; class Alphaproteobacteria; order Sphingomonadales; family Kordiimonadaceae; genus Kordiimonas; species Kordiimonas marina. The sequence continues at coordinate 290,319 of NZ_JAINDF010000001.1, read as the reverse complement.
ACCACCGAGGTCAGGATCAACCGGATATTGCCGATCTGCTCGATGAAGCCCTTGTTGAAGACCTTTTCCGGCACCGTCTGGGTTTCAAACGGCGTGTTGGCGAACATGTCATCGACGGTCTTGATCACCTGCTCGTTCAGCTTCGGGTCCGTGGTGCGGATGCCGAGGAAGCCGATATAGTCCTTCCCGAACGATTTGGTCTCATTGAAATATTTATAGTGGAAATAGACGCTGTTGGTGTCGGTCTGCGGGGTCTTGCCCTTGAAGATGCCATCGATGGTGAAGTCCCACGCCGTCCGGCCATCCTTCTGCGAAAAGATGTTGGAGTTGACCGGAATATGGTCGCCCACTTTCCAGCCATAAGTGCGGGCCACCGCTTCGCCGGCGATAAGGCCCTGGCGGTCTTGGATCCAGGCTTCCTGTTCCTTCGGCGTTAGCACGACCTGGTCATAGACTTCCAGGAAGCTTGGGGCATCCACGGCCATCATGACCAACTGTTTGCGCGGGTCCTGAAAATAGCCGCCGAACCAGTTCATCTGGGTTACGGCTGCGACGCCTTTGACCGCGCGCACCTTGTTGACGTAGGAGACCGGCAAAGGCTGGGTGAAGTTGATCTTGTTCACCGTGACGAGCCGGTCGTCAGCCGCGAGGTTCACACCGCTGTCCCAGGCCACCTGAAACGCCGTGATCGTACCGTAGATCGTGAAGGCGATGAAGGTGGCGAACAGCGTGAGGAAGAGCCTGAGCGGTTTCCGCGTCAGGTTCTTCCAGACAATGTAGAAGTCTGTCATGCCACCAGATCCTTCTCAACGAACTGGCCCTTGTCGAGATGCAGGGTGTGGGTGGCATATTTGGCGGCCGAGGGGTCGTGCGTGACCATCACGATGGTCTTGCCGAATTCCTTGTTGAGAAGCTGAAGCATCTCCAGGATTTCGTCCGCCGTGTTGCGGTCCAGGTCCCCGGTCGGTTCGTCACAGAGAAGAAGTTTCGGGTCCGAAACGATTGCACGGGCAATTGCCACACGCTGCATCTGGCCGCCTGACATTTCCTTCGGCAGGTGGCTCGCACGGTCGGCAAGGCCGACAAGCTCCAGGGCGGCCGTCACGCTTTTCTTGCGCTGGGCGGCCGAGAGGTTGGTCAGCAAAAGCGGCAGTTCCACGTTCCGGGCCGCATTCAGCATCGGCATCAGGTTATAGAACTGGAAGATGAAGCCGATGTTGCCCGCGCGCCAGTTGGCCATCTGGCCTTCGCTCAATTTGTCGATGCGCTTGCCGTCGAACCAGACCTCGCCGCCCGTCGGCTGGTCGACACCGCCGAGCATGTTGAGAAGCGTAGTCTTGCCGGAGCCCGAAGGCCCCATGATCGCGAGAAAGTCTCCCTTCTTGATGGTCATGTCGAGGCCGTCGAAAATGCTGATGGCCTCCTTGCCCTTTATGAAACGCTTGGAAACGCCTTTAAGGTCAAAAAGATGATCGTCTGTCATGACTATAGTCCCCTATATTTGGGTTTCAGCTTTTGAGGAACGCGACTTTCACCCCCATGTCGGGCAGGATGCGCGGGTCCTTGTCATCGATCCGGATACGAACCCGGACGGTTGCCTTGGCGCGGTCAGCGGTCGGGATGATCGCAATGACCGTGGCTGGAATGGTCCAGTCCGGGTAGGCGTCCAGGTTGGCGTCCACTTTTTGGCCGGCTTTTACTTTGTGGATGTAGGCTTCGTTGACATCCACCTCGATCTCCAGGCTGTCCATATCCACAATGGTGCAGATACCGGTCCGCGTGAAACCGCCGCCTGCCGAACTGGGGGAGACGATCTCACCCGGCTGGGCCGCTTTCACGGTTACGATGCCGTCGAACGGGGCGCGGATGGTATGTTCGTCCAACACCTCTTTCTGGCGCTCGGCCTGGAATTCCGCGACCTGGATATCAGCCGCCGCGCTTTTCAGTTCGGCCTTCAGGCTTTCAACGTCGGCGCTTGCGCGGGTGACGCTGGCTTCGGTCGAGAAGTCATTGGTCTTCAGCTCGGTCGCGCGCTTTAGCACGCGTTCGGCTTCCTGAAGTTTGGCTTCGGCGCTGGTCTTGCGGGCCTTGGCGGCAACGACTTGTGCTTCGGCGAGCTTATAGTCCGCCGATGCGATGGAATCGTCGAGCCGGGCGAGGACTTGCCCGGTCTTGACCGCCATGCCTTCTTCGACATTCACGTCGGTCAGAAGGCCCAGCACTTTGGCTGACACGGTGGCGATGCGCCGTGCCGTGATATAGCCGGACGCATTCAGGATGCGGTTGTCGGCCACAGCAGGCGTCGTGGGCGGCGTTGGTGTATCGGCCATTGCGGCCGAGGATGCGGTATCCGCTTTTTGTGGTTCGGTCGTGGCTGGCGTTTGCTTGGCGCTGGCCGTACTGTCCCCCGCGGATTCGAAGCCGATATAGGCTCCGCCACCGCCGGCGACGAGGGCAACCGCAACAAGCCATACCGGAGAAAGTCCTTTTTTCTCCGGTTCCGGCTCACGATCGATTTTCAATTGGTTCAGAAGGTGACTCTTGTCTCCCATCGCTGTCTCTCCGCGACTATTCTATTGGTTTTGGTTAAACGCCGCACGCTGTCAGATATGCGTATTCCGAAACCAATTACAACCATACTTACGTTATATCACGGGGAGCCGATCGAAAAAAATGTCAGGCCTCTCCCACGCTGAGCGTCTGGCTGCCCGCGTCGGTCACACCGATGGGGCCTTCAATCACTTTATAGTCCTTGCTGAGAACCGTATCGACATAGAGATAGCGGCACTTCATGCGTGTTGGCGTGATATCCAGCTCCAGCCAACCGCGGTGCGTGGTGTCTACATACTTCATCTCGGGGCTTGCCTTCAGGAAGGAGTCTGCTGTCAGCTTGGCATCAGCGCGCAGATAATCTTCCAGGCCGGGTGAGCTGACGGCGGAGGTCGCGAACTCGACCGCTGCCGGTTTGCCGTGCCGGTCGGCGAGGTTGAAAGCCCAGGCATTGTGGCTGTCGCCCGACAGGAAGACCGTGCTCTTGCTATATTTCTGGACGCTGTCCAACACCCGGTTCCGGCAGGCGGGGTAACCGTCCCAGGAGTCCAGGTTGAACGGCAGGCCAAGCGCTGCGAGCATTTGATAGGCCCGGTATTTTTCCCGCGTCAGATAGTGGGCCTCTGAGAAGTCGATCTTGTCCTCGGGGATCGATGGGATGCCGATCTTGCCGATAATGACCTGCTGGCCGATCACCTGCCAGGGCGTGCCCGCTTGGGTGGAGCGCTTAAGCTCATCCGCGAACCAGGCTTCCTGCGCCTCGCCCATCATGGTGCGCTTGGGGTCCCCCAGCAGCTTGGTTTTGAAGGTTTCAGCATCCGGCAGGTAGCTATAGCCCTTCGGCAGTTTTTTGGGGTCGAGCGATTTGATGGTGTTCCAGTCGGTCATCGGCTCAGGCTTTTTGCCGTCGAGGTTGAAGGGAACGGCGACATGCTTGACCTTATCGGCGGGCAGGGCCTTCACCGCTGCTTCATCGAGCACCGCCTTGGGCGCATCCGGATCGGTCATGTCGAAGGCGATGGTCTGCATCGGCAGGTCGTGGGCATAATTCAGCTGCTTGTCCCGAGCGATCAAGCGTGTATCGAGCATGATCAGCGACGCCAGCCCGCCATAATCGAAGGTACGGTAGATTTTCTCAGGCTCGGCCGGGACGTTGTCGCGGACCGGAATCCACTCGCGGTAGGCCTTGATGGCCGCGGCCTTGCGGACGGCAAAATCGCCTTCGCCCGGGTTATGGTTCTGGGCGCCATTCTTCCAGGTGTCGTTGGCGACCTCATGGTCATCCCACACGCAGATGAAGGGGTGGGCGGCATGGGCGGCCTGCAGGTCCGGGTCGGTGCGGTAAAGACCGTAGCGCATCCGGTAGTCTTCAAGTTTCAGAAGCTCGGTCTTCGGCTGGATGTGACGGCCCATCTCGACCGCTTCCTTATTGTCATAGTATCCGACCGGATATTCGTAAATATAGTCGCCAAGGTGCAGGATGGCCTCGACATCGCGGCCCGCCAGTTCCCTGTAGACGTTGAAATAACCCTGCGGATAGTTGGAGCAGGAGATAACGGCCAGCTTCAGCCGTTCTATCCCGTCCTTCGGCAGGGTGCGTGTGCGACCCACGGGGCTTGTCACCCCTCCGGCGCTAAAGCGGTAATAGTAGGTATGGCCGGGCTTCAGGCCGCCTGCATCCACTTTGACGGTATAATCCCGTCCCGGCCCCGTGTCGGTCATGCCGGAGGAGATGATCTTGTTGAAATCGGTGTCATGGGCCACCTGCCAGCGGACGCTGATGGCTTCCTGTTTGCCGCTGCCGGGCAGAACGCGGGTCCAGAGGATAACGCGGTCGGCGAGAGGATCGCCGCTTGCAATGCCATGGGTAAAGTGCGCAGGCGCATCCGCCAGAACTTTATGGCCACGCAGCGCCAGCAGGCCAAGCGTGGCCCCCATCCCGCTGACAACCGCACGGCGGCTCGGGCCCATCGACATTACAGATTTCATTGGTTAGCTCCCCGGAAAATGAAACAATCGGGGTCCACTAAACCCCGATACGGTTACCGCACCGTGACAAAGTTTGAATGTTGAGTAAATAGTCAATAATGCTTTGGTCGGTCCGGGATGACACAATCGGTCACACGACGCGGGCGACACAAAAAAAGAAGACAAGAAGTAACGCTTCGGCGCTAACCATTTGACACGGAACAAGGTATCGGTCTGAAATGAGCCTATGTTCTTGGCTTGTCCAAGGGGTGGGGATCGATAGCATCAGATTTGAAAGCGGATGGGCAAAAGGCCAGGCCTTGCGGCCATGGATTTCTTTTCAGGGTGCTTATTGTTTACTGTTTCCTAACTGGCTCCGTGCCAGAAACTAATGGGGGTTAGGCGCCAACTGGTCATTGTGCATTTTACCGGTGTTGATATCGGGAAAATAAGCTGCCGGTCATGGCGACTGAAGGATTGTGATGACGAAGGTTCCAGATAGGTTTTTGGGCTACGCCTTTTGCGTAGGGGATTTGTTGCTTGAACTGGATACGGATTTTTTCATTCAAAACGCCGATGGCGCCGTCAAAAACACCCTGGGTATCGACACCTCGGGGGCCGAGCCGATCAATTTTCTAGACCTTCTGACCGACCGCGGCCGCAGCTTGATCGAAAGCGCCGCCAAAACCCTGACCGGGGCCAATCGTCTTGGCCCGTTTACGGTGTCGATTGGGCGCCAGGGCGGAACGAAGGAACAATTCGCCATTTTCATGGCCAAACTGCCGACCGCGACCGACAGGATATATGTCGTCCTCTCCCGGCCGTACCGCCTGGGTGTGTCCGGCAAGTCCGAGACGAGCCAGAAGAAGACGGACGAGAAGAAACAGGAATTCTATGAGCGCCTGGAGGCCTTGTTCGAAGGCAACCCGGAGGCGCAGGACCAGATGCTGGTCACCGTGCTGGAAGCGGGTGCCGGGCAGGCGCTCAGCGGCGAACAACGGCAGGAAATTGAAAAATACCTCCGGACCTATTCCGTTGGCGGCAACCATGCGGCGCAGCTTGCGGACGATAAGTTTGCTTTTGTGCACGAAAAGCCGGGCCCCGAGGGCGCGGTGGCCGATTTCGCGGGCGAGCTTGAGAAGGTCACGGGCCTGTCTGTCCAGGCGGCAACCATTGATGCTGCCGAAGCTACGCTCAGCCAGAAGGACAGCCTGCGGGCACTTGTGTTCAGCCTGCAGAATTTCGCACGGGAGAATGAAGGCTTTGGGGTCGGTGAAATTGCCACCAATTGCCGGACGATGATCGGGGAGACAACCGAGCGGGTCAAAGCTTTCCGTCAGGTACTGGAAGACGGCGCCTTTTCGCTTGTGTTCCAGCCGATCGTGCACCTGAAGCGTGGCACCGTACATCATTTCGAAGCGCTGACCCGGTTCGAGCTGCCGCCGATGATCAAGACCCAGTGGGAGATGATCCGCTTTGCCGAGGATGTCGGGCTCATTGACGATTTCGATTATGCCGTTGTCGGCAGGGCGATCAGCAAGATCCGCGAACTGCTCAGGAAGGGCGGCGCGCCGGGTATCGCGGTCAACCTGTCCGGCCGCTCCCTGTCGAACCCCGAGTTCCTGTTGGAGTTGATGAGCGTCTTGCGCGGCAACGAGGATTTGAAGCGCTATCTGTCGCTTGAAATCACGGAATCGGCGAAAATTCATGACCTCGATGCGCTAGGGCATGTGCTGGAAGATATCCGGGAAATTGGCTTCAAGGTCTATCTGGATGACTTCGGCGCTGGCGCCGCGGGCTTCCAGTATCTCAAGAAGCTGAAGGTCGATGCCCTCAAGATCGACGGCGCCTATATCCGCAACGCGCTTGAAGACCGGGAGGACCGCGCCTTCCTGCGCTCCATGGTGACGCTGTGCAAGGACCTTGGGATCGTCACGGTCGGGGAATGGGTGGAAACCCGCGCCCATGCCGAGCTGTTGACCGGCATGGGGGTTGATTACGGTCAGGGCTATTTCTTCGGTAAGCCCAGCGCGAATTTCCTGGTCAAGAAATCTGACGAGGGTTGAGCTAGGCCGGAAGGTCTTCGAGCGTGCAGCCCTTGATATCCTTAATCAGCTCTGCCCCAAACGCCGTGGACGGCGTGTGATAGCCCCTGAGCGTATCCCCAGCCAGCAGCTTCTCGACACAGGTGACGGCGCTATCGGCCGTCAGGCTATAGCCGTTCGGGGTCGTAAGTCGGGAGCGCACTGTCTGGCCATCAGCCCCGTCCACTTCGGCCATGAGCGTCGAATGGGTGTGCGCTCGTTCTTCCTCGCTCGGCCCGGCGGGCTGTTTGTCGATCCGGCGCTTGAGGAAATTCTGGAACCAGGGTTTGCGCAGAAGCGGCGCCAGAAGCCGTGCCAGGCGCGCCATGGATTTGATCTCCCCGCTATAGGGAAAATAGACCTCAATGTTGCCGATATGGGTGCTGTAGTATGCCGTGGCGATGTCGCCCCAGGAAACGGTGAAGAACTCTTTGGGGCCGTTCCCTAAATCAAACGTCCGACGCAGGTCGCCCATCGGCCGGGCAATATATTCGCCTTCCTCCCGGGTGAGGGAGCCGATGCCGAGCGTTTCCACCCCGGTTTTGGCGGTGCCCTGGGACATGCTGCTGAGTGCGTCGATAGCAATCCGGAGCGCGACGGGGTTTTTGACGCGGGCGGCAGTGTGGGCGGCCAAACAGTCGCTCGGCACCACATCGAAGCCAACACCGGGGATCAACGCAATCCCGGCGTTCTTGGCGGCATTGTCTTGGCTTGCCGCGTGCTCGAACACCGCAAACTCACCGGTGACATCCAGATAGTGGCAGCCGGACTTGAGGCAGGCGTCGATCATGTGTTTCGCCGTGTGCGAGAAGGGCCCCGCGACCGACAGCACGGCATCATGACCATTGAGTGCAGCTTCAGCGGCCTCCCTGTCATCCACCTGGAAAGCGGTCCAGTCGAAGCCGTAGGGCTCAGCGACGGCCCGCACCTTATCGGCGTTCCGGCCAGCCAGTGTCGGCTTGAGGCCCCGGCGGGCGGCTTCCGCGGCGATCAGCTTACCGGTGTAGCCGGTGGCGCCATATATCATCCATTTTCTACCCATCAGCGTGTCACCATAGTGCGGGCTTGCTTGACGAAGTCGTCCGCTTTGGCGTCCTCTTTCAGTTTGGCGGAAATATCATAAGGCACGGCGATGCCTTTCTGGGCCGCGGGCCGGTCGGCGATGGCCGCGAGCCAGCGTTCCAGGTTCGCGAGGCCCTCGGTTGAGACGCCTGACCATTTGTGCGTCCGTACCCAGGACCAGTTGGCGATATCGGCGATGGAATAATCGCCCGCGAGATACTCATGGCTCGCCAGTTGGCCATCCAGCACTTCGAACAGGCGGCGGGATTCATTCTGGTAACGGCTGATGGCGAAGGGGATTTTCTCCTCCGCATAACGGTAGAAGATATTGGCCTGGCCCATCATCGGGCCGATGCCGCCCATCTGGAACATCAGCCACTGGATAACCCGGCTTCTGCCTGCCACGTCGGTCGGCATCAGTTTGCCGGTTTTCTCGGCCAGGTAAATCAGGATTGCGCCGGATTCAAACACCGCCAGGTCGCCTTCATCATGGTCGACGATGGCGGGGATGCGGCCGTTGGGGTTGATCTTGAGATAGTCGGGTTTTTTCTGGTCGCCCTTGGCGAGGTCGATGGCTTCAACCTCATAGGGCAGGCCCATTTCCTCAAGCGCGATGGAGGCTTTCCAGCCGTTCGGGGTCGGCGATGTATATAGCGTGATCATGACCATAGCTCCTCAGCTGGTACATTCAGTTTGGCAAGCCCTGCATCCATTTCCGCGTGCTCGGCGTTGACGGTGCGGAAGCTTTCGCGGGCGAAAGCGCGGCTCAGGAAATCGTCCAGCGCGGGCCAGCGGTCGGACGCGGGGGCCACACCCGTCAGCCCAAGGTTGACGAAATGGGTGGCGACCGAAATGTCCGCAAGGCTGAAGCGGTCGCCCGCGAACCAGTCCCGTCCCTCGATCTGGCTTTCCAGATAGTCGAACAGCCGGGCGAGCTTGCGCGCGCCTTCAGCGGCGCTTGCCATATCCGGCGCGCCACCAGCCAGTTGCGGGAACACCATGGGCCGGAACACGCCGATACCGACTTTGCCAGCCAGTTCCGTGTCGGCATATTCCTCAAGCCACAGCGCGCGGCCATAGTCGGCGACGCTTTCCGGCATCATCGGGCTGTCGGGGTGCTTGCGCTCGATATAATGGGCGATGGCACTTGAATCCGGCAGGGTGAAATCCGGCCCTACGTCGGCATCCTTCAGAAGGGGAATACGGCGCAGCGGGTTGATGGCGGTGAAATCGTCACCGGCCTGAAATGGGTTCAGGGGTTCCACATCATGCGGCACGCCTTTTTCGATCAGTTGAACGCGGATTTTACGGACAAAGGGCGACAGGTTTACGCCACAGACGGTCAAGGCCATCAAATTCCTCCCCCAGGTTACAGGCTCACTCGTACAGAGTGTAACATGGAGCGTCTTGGCATTTTGCCAACCGGGGACCGATCAAAAGCCGGTGAACCGGTCGTCAGGACTTGAGGATAGCCATGGTCGTGCGGATGACGAGGTCGGAGATTTCCTGCGCCGATTGCTTGGGCGCTTCCCGCAGGCACCAGCGCTTGAGCGCGAGCACACCGGCGTCATAGGCGATCGACTGTTTGAAGCGGCGTTCGTCATCCGGCAGGTGGCTGAGGCAGCGGTCATACTGCTCGAATGTGCGGCCGAGACCGGTAAGGGTATAGTCCTTGATCGCGCGGCGGAGGTCCCAGTCCGGCTGGCTGATCGCCTGGCTCAGGAACAGGACATAGTTGCGCCCGGCTTCATCGGTTTCGGCGAGCTCGGCCAGCGGCAACACCAGTGCGGTCAAAACTTCCTTGAGGCTGGGCTCACCTTTCCAGGCTTCGACAAGCTCCACCCGGCGCACATCGATCTGCGCCGTGCGCTCGCTGATGGTGGCGTGCATCAGCCCGGCTTTGGAGCCGAAATGATACTGCAGCGCTGATTGGTTGCGTTGGCCCGCTTCCTGTAGTATCTCGCGTGTAGACACTTGGGCTAGGCCCTTATGTGCGATCAGGCGTTCGGCGGCCTTGATAAGGGCAGCACGGGTCGCGTCAGCCCGTTTGGCCTTCCCGTCTGTCTGGCTTGTCACCCCTGGTCTCCTACAGTTTTTATATTCTGTCCCTGCTTCTTATTTAATGAGAAACATTAATAAAAGCAAGGCTCTATTTGGCTTTGGACGCAGGGGAAATCCGGGGGCGGTGTGGCTTCTTCCTTAAAAACCAAACTTTTTGCGGCCTCGGCCTTCGTCGGCATCGCGCTGGCGGTGGCGGGCAGCATTGTCGCCCCGGCGAAGACGCAAACGCCCGGTGGCGTCGCCCGCGTGAATGGCCATGAAATTACCAAAGCCGAGTATGACCAGGCGCTTAAGGCGTATGCAGGGTCAGCGGCGGATGCGCTTGATGCTGAGGGCCGGAAGGCTGTTCTGGACAAGCTGATCAACGAACGCCTGCTGATTGACAGGGCCTTTGCGCTTGGCCTGCCAGAACGGGACGCGAAGGTCAGGCAGGCGATCCTGTCGGCCATGCAGGAATTTATCGTCGCCGAGGTGCCGGAGCCTGATGACGCAACGCTGAGGGCCTTCTATCAGGCCCATCAGGCCGAATTCACTCCGCCCAAACAATATGCCGTCCGCACGCTTTTTATCGCTGACAGCCGGGACAGGGTGCGCCTGGGCCGTGTTGAGGCGGGGCTCAAGGCCAGGGTTTCGTTCGCGGAGCTTGCCAGCAAGGAAGGGCAGGCGTGGGACGGGACGCCGCCCAAAGCGGCGCTGCCGGAAGGCCTGCTCGTGCGCAAGCTTGGTCCGTCGGGGGCAGCCGCCCTCCCGACCATGAAGGTCGGGGAAACCATGGGGCCGTTTGAGGCCGGGCACGGTGTTTATTATCTGCATCTCGCCGATGTGAAAGCTTTGCCCGCGCCCGCGTTTGAAAGCGCCCGCACCCAGGTGCTGGCAGACTGGCGCCGTCTCAAAAATGCCGAAGCGATGAAAGCCTATATCGCCAAGCTGCGCGCCAAGGCTGAGATCGACCGGCAGGGCGGGGAGGGCACAGCCCCATGATGCGGTTTCTGTCCGTCCTGCTGTTGCTGCTGTTCACCACGGGCGCCCACGCGCACACCATCGGCCGGTCGTCGTCCGACTGGACGGTCGCGGACGGCGCCACCAAGGGCCAGTGGGTCATGGCGTCCGGCGAGTGGAAGAGCCTATCAGGCGGCCAGGGGGCGGATGCTGCCGCGCTGGTGAAGTCCTTTCTGTATCTGGAGGCAGACGGGCAGGCGTGTCCGCTCACGCTCCCCGTTCCACCGCGGGACCGGGACGGGGAAATGGTGCTGACGATCAGCGCGCCTTGCGCCGCTGACCGGATCAGTTTTGAAGGGCTTTTTAAGGCCGCGCCTACCCATGTGCATCTGCTGCGCGTGACCCGTGGGGCAGGCCAAACCGAATATCTGCTGACCCGTGCGCAACCGGACGTGAGCCTCGGCGCGGAAGCCACCGGCGGGTTCGGGCCCTACCTGCACCTCGGCATCTTCCATATCCTTGAAGGCTTCGACCATCTGGCCTTTCTGTTGGCGCTGATGCTGGCCGTCCGCGCCTTGCGCCCGCTCATCTGGTGTATCACCGGCTTCACGCTGGGGCATAGCATCACGCTTGCCCTGGGGGCGCTTGGCCATGTCGCGCCCAATTCCGCCGTGGTGGAGCCGCTCATTGCCTTCACCATTGCCTTCACGGTTGCTGACTGGGCGGTCGCGCGTTCGGCGGCGCCCAAGCGCCTGATGACCATCGGCCTTCTCGCCGTCGCGGGGCTCGCGCTCGCCGATCAACTGACGGCGGGCATCCTGCCGCCTGTCGTCTGGGCGGGCCTGCTGCTCATGAGCACGGGCATCTGGGGCATCAGCCTTGAGGGCGAAGAAAAGGCGGTGCGTATCCTGCCGCTAGTCACCATCGGCTTCGGCCTGATCCACGGCTTCGGGTTTGTGGGCGTACTGACGGACATTGGCCTGCCGGTGGAAAGCCGGGTGCTGGCGCTTTTCGGTTTCAACCTCGGTGTTGAGGTCGGCCAGTTGCTGTTCCTCGGTGCGGCCCTTGGGGCTTTTGCCCTCCTGAAGCGCTTTGCGTCCCGGCTGCTCCCGGTGGCGGAACCCGTGTTCGCCATGGCGATTTTGGCGGTGGGGCTGTTCTGGTTCAGTGAGCGGGTTTTCTTCACCTGAGCTGTCAAGGACAGGCTGTTCAAGAAAAACTGACTTGCCCCGCCTGCCTGTAACCCCCATTTAACAGGTCAATTCCATAGTACCTTCTCAGTTTCAGCTTTCAGGGAGAAAGATCATGCGGCAGCTTGATAAGCATTATATCGGCGGTGAATGGGTGGCGCCCGCGGGCACGGATGTGCGCGATATCGTCAACCCGGCCACGGGCGCCAAATCCGGCACCATGGTGCTCGGCACCGAGGCCGACGTCGACAAGGCAGTCGCCGCCGCGCGCGAGGCTTTCGAAAGCTTCGGCCAGACCACCCGGGAAGAGCGCCTGGCGCTGATGGAACGGGTGATCGAAGAATATAAAAAACGCATGGGTGATATGGCTGAGGCCATCACCGAGGAAATGGGCGCTCCGAAAGCCTGGGCTTCGGGCGCGCACGCGCCGTCCGGCCTCGGCCACCTGATGGTCGCCTATGAAGCCTTGAAGACCTACAGCTTCCATGAAGACCGCGGCACCACCCGCATCCGCAAGGAACCGATCGGCGTTGTCGGCATGATCACGCCGTGGAACTGGCCGATCAACCAGATCGCCTGCAAGGTGGCCCCTGCGCTGGCGACCGGCTGCACCATGGTGCTGAAGCCGTCTGAAGTGGCGCCCTATAGCTGCCAGCTGTTTACCGAAATCATGGATGCGGCGGGTGTCCCCGCGGGTGTCTATAACGTCGTATACGGCGAGGGCCATTCGGTTGGCAACGCCATGTCCGGCCATCCGGGCATCGACATGATGTCCGTCACCGGTTCCACCCGCATGGGCGCGGCCGTTCAGGCCAACGCCGCCGCCACCATCAAGCGCGTGGCGCAGGAACTGGGCGGCAAGTCGGCCAATATCATCCTCGACGATGCCGATTTCGAAAAGGCCGTGTCGGCCGGTGCCGTCGGCGTGATGCGCAACACCGGCCAGACCTGTACCGCGCTCACGCGGATGCTGGTGCCCCATGGCCGCATGGACGAAGCCGCCGCGATCGCGGGCCAGGCTGTCGGTGCCGTTGTTCCGGGTGACCCGAACAAGGAAGGCACCACCATGGGGCCGATTGCGCATTCGGCGCAGTTCCAGAAGGTCAAGGACATGATCGAGATCGGCGTCAAGGAAGGCGCGCGGCTCGTGGTTGGCGGGTCGGACCTGCCCGCCGGGTGCCCGGAAGGTGGCTTCTATGTGAAGCCGACCGTCTTCGCCAATGTAACCCCGGACATGACCATCGCGCGCGAGGAAATCTTCGGCCCGGTCCTGTCAATCATTGGGTATGAGGATGACGAAGATGCCATCCGCATCGCCAACGACAGCGTCTACGGCCTGTCGGGTGCGGTGCAGTCCAAGGACCTGGCCCGTGCCCAGCGCGTTGCCTCGCGGATGCGGACCGGCATGGTTTACATCAATGGCGCCCAGGGCGACCTGACGGCGCCGTTCGGTGGCTACAAGCAGTCCGGTAACGGCCGGGAGTGGGGCGACCATGGTTTCGCCGACTTTCTCGAGCTCAAATCCGTGCTGGGCTACAACGCTGGCTAAGCCTCACCGACACGTCGGTTGAAAAAGAAGGAGCGCCCCGGTTGGGACGCTCCCTTTTTTATGTTTTGGATGAATTCCTGACGCGTTAGAGCGTGAAGGAAATCCGGCCGTAGAAGAAGCGGCCCGGTACCGGATAGATGGTGCCGTCCATGCTGTTCAGGTCACAGCTGTAGCAGATCGGCGTTGCCGTCTTGAGCAGGTTCTGAACACCGAAGGTGATGCCCACCTTGTCGTTCAGGTCTGTCGGACGGTACGTAACCTGCAGGTCGGTATAGAGACGGCCCTTCAGCTTGTTGCGGGTCGGGGTCGTACACTGGTTGGTGAAGCCGAAGTCGGCAACCGTGCCCGTGCAGTCTTCCCAGACCGTGTCGATGTAGCGGAAGGTGGCACCAGCCGACCATTCGTCCAGCGTCCAGTCAACCAGGAGGCTCGACTTCCACTTGACGTAAGCGCGGGTCGGCGAACCGAGTTCCTCACCGGCCAGGTCCTGCACCTGGAAGCCGTCCGCCGTCGGGGTCGTCTGCTCATACTTGAACAGGTGGCTGTTCACCCACTTGAAGCGCATCTGGCCCCAGTCCGCCGGCGTGGTATTCAGCGCGATGGACCAGTCAAGACCACTGGTTTTGATGCTGGCGATATTCTGAAGGATACCGTCGATCCGCGTTACCGTACCGGTCGAGGAGCGGGTGATCGCACCACAAGCGGTCGGGTCGAGCGTATCAACACAGCGGTTCAGAACGTCCGCAGCGTCAGGCGCCTGGATGGCGTCGTTGATCTTGATGTTATAGTAGTTGGCTTCAAAGGTGATCAGGTCGACACCCATGCTGTCCGCCAGGCCTTTCGGGCTGTAGGTCAGGCCCGCGGTCCAGGTTTTCGCCTGTTCCGGTTTCAGGTTGCGGTTACCACCGGTGGTGACGCTGATCTGCGGGTTCGGCTGGTTATAGTCAGCCGGAAGACCGAAGGTCGCACAGTTATCCGGAACAACGCCGTCCGAGCTGTCGCACGGGTCGGTGATGCCGGCATCGAAACGCGAACCGCTGTTGAACAGTTCACCGATATTCGGTGCCCGGAAGCCTTCGGACCAGTTGCCGCGGAAGGTCAGGTCGTCGTTAACCTGCCAAACGCCACCGACCTTGAAGACGGTGTTGCTGCCCGAGGTGCTGTAATCCGACCAGCGGAAGGCTGCATCGAGGGCGAGCAGTTTGGCACCAGACACGTCCGAGAGAAGCGGAACGTTGGTCTCGCCGTAGATTTCTTTGCTGTGGATCTTACCGGCGGTGGGGCTGGCCGGAACACCCGCGGTTTCACCCGAAGATACGATCGCATCCGGGGTGAAGGAGCCTTGCTCTTCGCGGTATTCCCAACCGACAGCAACGCCGAGCGGGCCTGCAGGCAGGTCAGCAACGCTACCGGACAGGTTGGCGGTCAAATCCAGAAGCTTCTGCTGGCTGACGTCCTTCTGCGCGAAGGTGACATAGTCCAGCATGGCTTTGGTGATGCTGCCGTTGCCGTCAGCACCCTGGCCACCGAACAGGTTGAACGGTACACAGCCCGGAATGGCCGAGCAGGCTGCCGGGTCGCCCAGGGCATCGAACAGCTTGCGGGCGTTGAAGGCGCCGTGCTTGATCTGGCTTGCGTTGTTCTGCGACCAGACAGCGTTCACATCCCAGTACCAGTCTTTGCCGCCAGCATTGAACGAACCGTCAATGGTGTTGGCGATGTACCAGGTGTTGACATTCTGCTCGAAGACACGCGGGCCAGCCTCGATCGGACGGCGTCCGATAAAGATCAGGTTGCTGCTATCGAGCGTAATGCCGAACGGGTTGTAGGGGTTGTTGGCCGAGATGGAGACGTTTTCCATCCAGTGACCACCGCCACCGTCCGGGCCGAAGAACAGCGGCTCAGGCGCTGCACGGCTGGTGGACTGGCGGTTGTTGAACGCAGCCAGCACCCGGTAGGTGATGGTGTCGGTCAGGTCATACTCAGCCTTGGCGAACACATTTACGCGCTCGTTCGGCGTGCTCAGATAGTTATAAGGCTGGTAGTTGAAGCGGTCAGCCAGGGCGAAGTTATGGAAATCGCCGCCGGTCGGGTCCGCATAGTCGTAGGACGGAACGCCGCCAACACCATCGTTGATGGTGAGGTTCATCGTCTCGCCGTTACGCGGGTCGGTGAACAGGAAGCGGCCCTGCGGGGTACCCGAGGAAGCGCCGAAGGTCTGACCCGGGATCGGGTAGGCCGAAATGTCACGGTCGCCTGCGGAAATACCGCCTTGCTTGGCATAGCTTACATCCAGGAACATCCGGGCCTTGTCGGCTTTTGCACCGAAGGAAACGTCATATTCCTGGGTTTTGCCGTCGCCCTGGCCGTAAAGGCCATAGTAGGCGCTGCCGTGGATGCCGTCGTAATTGTCGCTGGTCTTGATGTTGACCACGCCTGCGATGGCGTCGGACCCATAAATGGTCGAGGCGCCGTCCTGCAGGACTTCGATCGACTTGATGGCGCCGGTCGGGATGGTGTTGAGGTCAACAGCCCCCGAAACGCCCGATGCGGACGAACCGCGGACCCAGCGCTTGCCATCGACAAGCACGAGAACGCGCTTGGAGGTCAGGTAGCGAAGGTCGACTTCCGATGCACCGGCACCGATACCGGAGCCATCCGGCGGGAAGCCGAGGTTACCGGACGAGTTGTTGGTGCGGTTGATGGCTGAACCGGCGATCGGCAGGCGCTGCAGGAAGTCAGCGATGCCAACAACACCGGACTGGTCGATGTCCTCGGCGGACATGACCTGCACGGGCGCTTTGGCTTCGAGCGGGTTCTGGCGAATACGGGAACCCGTTACGACCACTTCTTCAATCTGTTTGGGCTGATCAGCTTTTTTGGCTTTGTCGCTCGTGGTGTCCTGAGCGTGAGCCGCCGTCGCGAAGCTCAGGCTCAACAGAGCGCAGCTTGCAAGCAGCTGACCTTTTCTATTAGAGGCAAGATGATTTTTCATTGCCACTTCCTCCACTTGTTTTTGTGATTATCCGGGGCTGGCGCCGCTTTGTAGGAAACGACCCCCGTGTTCCCCAGGCAATTTCTCCCCTATCGGGAAAATCGCAACGAAAAGTAGACACGAAATGGTGGGGAAGGACGTAGTGGAAAGTGACTAAACGAAAGTAACGTTCGTAACTAATCTGTCATACTGTGACTTATTTGACGCACAATATCAAGGGTAACTTACTGGAAAATAATGGTTTTCATTGATTTTTGCCGGAATGGCGGAATTCTGGGGTTTTGGAGGGAAGAGTGCTTTTCAGGGTTGTCTCATGTTTATCTATGATGTCTTTTTTGTTCTCAATGGGGACAAGGAGGAAACATGGCGTCGAAAGTCCATCTGCTCGCGAGCAAAATCCATAAATGGATCGCTTTGATCGTCGGGCTTCAATTTCTTGCCTGGACCACAGGCGGGTTGGTGATGACCTGGCTGCCGATCGGGCTTGTGCGCGGGGAAGGCAATGTGGCTGAAGTAGCTGCGCCAGTTCTGAGCACGGACCAGGTTTCTCGCCTCGCTGCCTTGCATGGAGACATCCAGTCCCTGAAGGCCCGCAGGCTTGGCGGTCATCTCGCGGCCGAAGTCCGTACACCAGGGGGCTTGCACCTATTGGACGCCGAAACAGGGCAGTCGCTGTCACCGCTTAGCCGGGACCATGCAGTCGCTGTCGCCAAGGCGGACTTCAGCGGCAAGGGGGATGTTGCAGGGGCAACGCTGCTCAAGGCTCAGCCTGTTGATTACCGCGGGCCGCTGCCGGTGTGGCAGGTGGCCTTCGCGGATGCGGACAACACGAGGCTTTATGTCTCCCCCACCGAAGGCAGGGTCGTCGCGCGCCGCAACGCCTATTGGCGGGTCTATGATTTTTTCTGGATGCTGCACATCATGGATTATCAAGGCCGGGAGGATTTCAACCACCCGCTCGTCATGGCCGCTGCCCTCAGCGCCGTCCTGTTCGCGCTATCGGGCTTTGTGCTTATCTATCACCGTTTTCACCGGCGGGATTTCGGCCTCAAGCGCCGGCGGGCCCCCTGAGCTTTTCCATGAAATGCTTGCGGCAGAGCGCGATGTAGCGGTCGTTGCCACCGATCTCGATCGACTGGCCTTCCCTGACCGGGTTGCCCTTGCTGTCGATGCGCAGGTTCATGGTGGCCTTCGACCCGCAGGTACAGATGGTCTTCAGCTCATGCAGTTCATCGGCGACGGCGAGAAGCCACTGGCTGCCTTCAAACAGGTTGGCCTGGAAGTCGGTCCTCAGGCCATAGGCCAGTACTGGAATCTTGAGGCTGTCCGCCACGGAGGCCAGCTGGAAAACCTGCTCTTTTTTCAGGAATTGGGCCTCATCGACCAGAATACAGTGGATCGGGCGCGTCTTTAACGCATCTGCAATCTTGACAAAAAGGTCAACGTCCGCATCGAATAGGTGCGCGTTGGCATCCAGGCCGATGCGGGAGGAAATTTTCGGGTCGCCAAAGCGGTCATCCAGCGCGGCGGTGAACAACATGGTATTCATGCCGCGTTCCTGATAATTGAAGCTGGATTGCAGAAGCGTCGTGGTTTTGCCCGCATTCATTGCGGAATAATAGAAATAAAGTTTGGCCATGCCTTGGGCGCCCTATGGTCTTGCCTTTAGAGAGTATGATGCGCCGCCGAAATAGGTGGTGCGGGCGAGAGCCTAGGCGGATCGGACCGCGCGGGCAAGTGGCTGGGAGGAAAATATGCAGGTACGCAAGATCGGGCTAGCGGCTCTGGGCCTTCTGGCCGTCATCAGCGCCGGGACCACAGGGGCCGTCGCCGATAACCCGCAGGCCTTAAAGGCGCGAGCGGCGGCAGCAACCATCAGCTGGGCCGAAAATAATGGCCGCCTCCGCCAGGTGATGGCGGCGTTCCCGAAGGGCGGCGACCTGCATAACCACCTGCGCGGTGCCGTTTATGCCGAATCATGGCTCAAGTGGGCGGCAGAGGACGGCCTCTGTGTCGATATGAAGAAGCCCGCGATCAAGTTCAAGGCAGCGGCAACCTGTGCGGCCAGCGGCTGGATCACCGCCGATGAGGCCCAGAATAACGCCGATGACCGCCGCCGGTTGATCAACGCCATGTCCGTGCGCTCCTACGCGCCCGAAAACGGCTGGTCGGGTCATGACCAGTTTTTCGAGACCTTCAACCGCATCAATGTGGACCCCAAACGGCTGGGGGACGAGCTTGCCATGGTGGCGAACCGGGCAGGGCACCAGAATGTGCTGTATCTGGAGCTGATGGAAACCATCGTGTTCCCGGAGCTGTTCCCGCTTCTGTCCGACGTCAAGCTCTCGGGCAACCTGGATCAGGACTATAAAACCCTGATGGACGGCAAGTTCGGCAAGGCGATGCCCGACCTCGTGGCGTCTGTCCGCAGTCAGATCAGCGCTGCCATGAAGCGCAAGGACGAGCTTCTGAAATGCGGCACCAAGGACGCCAAGCCCGGCTGCGATGTGAAAATCCGCTTCCTCCATCAGGTGATCCGTGAATTCAACCCGGCCATGGTGTTCGGCCAGTTCATCCTGGGCTGGGAAGTCATGAAGGAAGACCCGATGGTCGTCGGCGCCAACCTTGTGGCGCCGGAGGACGGCTATATCGCGCTCCGGGACTATACGCTTCATATGCGCATGATCGATTATCTCTACCGCCACCTCGGCCCGCGCAATATTGCGCTGCATGCCGGGGAACTGGTGCCGGGCATGGTGCGACCGGATGAGCTGCGCTTCCATATAAGACAGGCGATCGAGATCGGCCACGCCAAGCGCATCGGCCACGGTGTCGATATCGCCTATGAGGACAATTCCGACCAGCTTCTGGATGAAATGGCCAAAAAGCACATCATGGTGGAGATCAACCTCACCAGCAACGATGTCATCCTCGGCGTGAAGGGCAAGAACCATCCGCTGATCCTCTACCGGGACAAGGATGTGCCCTATGCCCTCTCGACCGATGACGAAGGCGTGTCGCGGATCGACCTGACGCACGAATATATGCGCTACTATACCACCTACCACATCCCGTATTTCGAGATGCGCCATGCGTCGCGGAATTCGCTGACCTACAGCTTCCTTCCCGGCGCCAGCCTGTGGACGAATGGGGCCTGCGAAAAAGATGTGGAAGGCGCGCTTAAAGCTGGGGCAGACTGCAAAGCCTTCCTGAGGACAAGCGAAAAGGCGCGGCTTCAGTGGAAGCTGGAGGAACGCTTCCGCACGTTCGAGGATGAGGAGCGCATACCGAAGCGCAAGAAAACATCCTTCAATTAAAAGACGTTACGAAACATACGAAACTTAAAAGTGGGATCAGGGGACCAGTATGTCAGAGACTAAAACGGCGGCGTTTCAGATGGACGCGCCCACGTCGCAATTCGCGGCGGACCTCAATGCCGGGATGGCCTTCTTTCTGGATGTCACCGTCAACCTGTTCGTGATCGCGAGCATCCTGATCGGCGGCTTCCATTTTCCGACCGAGGTCGTGTTCGGGCGTATCATCCCCGGCTCGGTCGCCGGTATCCTGTTCGGCAACATCGCCATGTACTGGCTGACCCGCAAAACCCGCGAGGCCACGGGCAACCCGCGCCTGACCAGCATCCCCGTGGGCATGGACCTGCCGACCGAGTTCGGCATGTGCTTCTTCATCCTCGGCCCGACCTTCGCCGCCAATGTCGCCACGCTCGGGCCGGACGCCGCCGCGCATAAGGCCTGGGTCCTCGGCATGGCCTGCACGGTCTGGATGGCGGCGGTGAAGTTCGGCCTGTCCTTCTTCGGCCGCGCCATGCAGCGCGAACTGCCGCAGATGGCGCTTGTGGGCGCCATGGCCGGTATCGCCACCGTCTGGCTGGGGGCTGAGGCGCTTTATGGTGTCTTCTCGCTGCCGGAAGTGGGTATCGTGTCGCTGGTCATCATGATGTTCGCGCTGATTGCCGGGCACAAGCTGCCGTTCAACCTGCCGGGTGCGGTGTTTGCCATCATCGGCGGCACGGCGCTTTATTATATCCTGGCGTTCGCGGGCGCGGGTGACGGCTATGTCATCCACAGTTTGCCGTCCCTGTCCCCGGCGCTGCCGACCCCGACGCTCGAAGGCTATATGGCCGTCTTTGGTGACGTGACCAACAAGCTGGGCATCATCGTACCCTTCGCACTTCTGATTGCCGCGAGCAGCGTCAATGTGGTTGCGGGCGCGAAGATCACCGGGGATGATTTTGACGCGGGTAAAGTCGTGCGGCTCGATGCGGCGGCGACCGCCGTCAGCGCGCTGATGGGCGGGGTGGTACAGACCACGCCTTACTTCGGCCACGCCACCTACAAGCGCATGGGCGCACGCACGGGCTATGCGCTCGGGGCCGCCGGTATTGCCACCATCTTCGGCTTCCTCGGCGTTATCGCCTTCGCCTCGCAAATGATGCCGGAAGCGGTGTTGAAGCCGATCTTCGTCGTCGTCGCCTGTGACATCCTGCGCCTCGCTTTCTCGGGCGCCGATATCCGCCATGCGCCGGCGCTTCTGTTCGCCACCGTGCCGGGCATCCTCAATTACGCCTACACCAAAGTCTCCGACCTGATGGGCCGGATCGGGTCGGCCGCCCACACGCTCAGCCCGGACTGGATGAAGGACTATTATGTGCTGGGCGCGATGGCGCGGGGCTATATCCTCACCAGTCTCATCTGGGGTGCGCTGGTGGTCTGGATCATCGACCGCAAGCTTATCCGCGCGGCCATTGCTGCCTTCACGGCGGCGCTGTTCACCGAATTCGGCATCATCCATTCGGTTCTGCCGTCCTCCGGCATGTATCTGCCGTGGGCGATGCCGCACCTGGACGGCAATATGGAAACCTTGCCACACCGGCTGGCCCTCGGCTATTTCATCGGCGGTGTGTTGCTCCTTATCGCCAGTCGGCTGAAAAATGGAGAAGACGCCTAAATCATTTCTTGACCATAGGGTCAGGATTTGGCTTTGTGTCGCGAAGTTTTCGCACTCTTATCGGGATAGGTCATGACACCTGAAGGTTCGATCAATCGGGGTACCGCTTTCCATGCCGACTGGCTGGATGGTATCCGTGTCAACAAAAGCGCGGTTGAGCGCCGTATCGGCTCGCTTATGGGCCGCCGCTCGGTCAAGAAGGACAGCCAGATTGCGTTCATGCTGAAGGCGATCAGCTGTATCGACCTCACCACGCTCGCGGGGGATGACACGCCGGGCCGGGTGGAGCGCCTGTGCCGCAAGGCCGCGCACCCTGTCCGCCAAGACATCATGGACGCGTTGGGCGTGGGTGACATGCAGCTCACCACCGGGGCTGTGTGTGTCTATCATGAAATGGTACCGACTGCGGTGAAGGCGCTTGAGGGCACCGGCGTGCCGGTGGCGGCGGTTTCGACCGGCTTCCCGGCAGGTCTCGCGCCGTTTGAAACCCGGCTTGAGGAAATCCGCCGTTCGGTTGCTGCAGGCGCGGGCGAGATCGATATCGTCATCACGCGCGGTCATGTGCTCACGGGCAACTGGCAGGCGCTGTATGATGAAGTGAAAGCCTTCAAGGAAGCCTGTGGCCCGGCGCTGATGAAAGCCATCCTGGCGACCGGCGAGCACGGCAACCTCACGCAGGTTGGCAAGGCCTCGATGACCGCGATGATGGCGGGAGCCGATTTCATCAAGACCTCGACCGGCATGGAAGGTGTGAACGCCACGCTGCCGGTCACGCTGGTGATGATCCGCCAGATCCGTGATTTCTATCAGCGCACCGGCCAGAAGGTCGGCTACAAGCCTGCGGGTGGTATCAAGACCGCGAAGGACGCTGTGGCTTACCTCACGCTCATCAAGGAAGAGCTGGGCCGGGATTGGCTCACGCCGGAGCTGTTCCGCTTCGGCGCGTCCAGCCTTCTCGGTGACCTTGAGCGCCAACTGGAATATCATGCCTTCGGCGGCTACTCCGCCGCTTACCGCCACCCGATGGGCTAGGGAGCAGACGATGACTGTGAAAGAGAAGTTCGAAACCATGGACTATAGCCCGGCGCCCGAAAGCAGGGCGAACGCAGACGCGTGGCTGAAGGCGCACGACGGCCGTTTCGGCCTGTTTATTGACGGCAAGTGGGTGCAGCCCGCGGACGCGAAAACCTTTGCGACCTATGCGCCTTCAAGCGGCGAAAAGCTGGCGGACCTGACCGCCGCCGGTCAGGCCGAAGTGGATGCCGCCGTTGCCGCCGCCCGTTCGGCGCAAGGCAAATGGGCGTCGCTCGGCGGGCATGGCCGTGCGCGGTATCTTTATGCGCTGGCGCGCTTAGTGCAGAAGCATTCGCGTATCCTTGCCGTGCTCGAGAGCCTGGATAACGGCAAGCCGATCCGCGAAAGCAGGGATATCGACATCCCGCTGGTCGCGCGGCATTTCTATCATCACGCCGGTTGGGCGCAGCTGATGGATGAGGAATTCCCGGACCATGAAGCCGTCGGTGTCGCAGGCCAAGTGATCCCGTGGAACTTCCCGATGCTGATGCTGGCCTGGAAAGTGGCCCCCGCGCTCGCCGCCGGGAACACCGTGGTCCTCAAGCCCGCGGAATTCACCTCGCTGACTGCGCTCAAGTTCGCGGAACTGTGTGAGGAAGCAGGCCTGCCGAAGGGGGTCGTCAATATCATCACCGGTGAGGGCGACACCGGCGCCATGCTGGTGAATTCGAATGTCGACAAGGTCGCTTTCACCGGCTCGACCGAGGTCGGCAAGATCATCCGCCGCGCTATCGCGGGCACGGGCAAGAAGCTCACGCTCGAGCTGGGTGGCAAGTCGCCTTACATCGTCTTCGAAGATGCCGACATCGACGGCGCCATTGAAGGCCTTGTGGACGCCATCTGGTTCAACCAGGGTCAGGTCTGCTGCGCGGGCTCCCGCCTCCTCGTTCAGGAAGGCATCGCTGAACGCTTCCTCGAGAAGCTGCGGCGCCGGATGGAAACCCTGCGTGTGGGCCCGAGCCTCGATAAATGCATCGACATTGGTGCGGTGGTCGATCAGGTCCAGAAAGACCGCATCCATGAGATGGTGACCGCAGGCAAAGCCGCGGGCGCCACCGTATGGCACGCGCCGTGTGACATGCCGGAACACGGGGTCTTCTACCCGCCGACGCTGGTGACCGATGTCGGGACCGACAATATCCTCTTCAAGGAAGAAGTGTTCGGCCCGGTGCTGACCGCCATCACCTTCCGCACGCAGGCGGAAGCCGTGGCGCTGGCCAACAACACCCGCTATGGCCTCGCCGCCACCGTATGGTCGGAAAGCCTGTCGCGCGCGCTTGAAGTCGCACCCGCCCTCAAGGCCGGGGTGGTCTGGATCAACGGCACTAACATGTTCGATGCCGCCGCAGGCTTCGGCGGTTACCGCGAAAGCGGCTTCGGGCGTGAAGGCGGCCGCGAAGGTATGCTCGCCTACCTGAAGCCCAAGTTCGAAAAGGGCCTGAAGGAGTGGAAACCGGTCGCCAAGCCCGCCGACGTCGCCAAGCCGAAAGCGTCCGGCGGTATGCCGGGCGTGGACCGTACCGCCAAGCATTATATCGGCGGCAAGCAGGCGCGGCCGGATGGCGGTGATTCTGTTGCCATTGCCACCCATAAAGGCGCGTTCGCGGGCCTCGTAGGCGACGGCAACTATAAGGATATCCGCAACGCGGTTGAGGCCGCGACCAAGGCACAGGGCTGGGCGGGCACGACCGCGCACCTGAAGGCGCAAATCCTCTATTATGTCGCCGAGAACCTCAGCGCCCGCGCGGACGAGTTCGCGGACCGCTTAAGCGAGCTCACGGGCGTGAGCGGCAAGGCTGCGACGGCTGAGGTCGAGCTGTCGATCCAGCGCTTGTTCTCTGCCGCGGCGATTGCCGACAAGCATGACGGTGCCGTGCACCAGCCGCCGATCCGCGGTGTCGCGCTGGCAATGAATGAAGCCATCGGCACCATCGGTATCATCTGCCCGGATGAAGCACCGCTCCTCGCGTTCGTCACGCTGACGGCCTTCGCGATTGCGGCGGGCAACACGGCAGTGGTGATCCCGTCCGAGCGCTATCCGCTCCTCGCGACCGACTTCTACCAGATCCTCGAGACTTCCGACCTGCCGGGCGGGGTGGTCAACATCGTCACCGGCGCGCGTGACGCCATGGCGATGCCGCTTGCCAAGCATTACGGCATCGATGCCGTCTGGTACTTCGGGGACCGCGAAGGCTCGGCTGCCATTGAAAAGGCCGCGGCCGATAATATGAAACGGACGTGGGTCAGCTACGGCAAGGCCTATGACTGGTTCGACGCCAAGCAGATGGCGACCCGTGTGCTGATGGACCGCGCGTCGGAAGTCAAAAACATCTGGGTGCCGTATGGCGATGCCAACGAAGGCGGCAAGAGCTACTGAGCCTTGCCCCTTTAAAGCCCAAACAAAAAAGCCCGGCCAAACCAGCCGGGCTTTTTCATGTCTGAATGGTTTGAAGCCTAAAGCACGTCGGCGACGAAGGCGCGCAGCAGCTTCTCCAGGTTCACGGCGGCGATGGCGCCATATTCCATGGTTTCATGGTGCGTGAGCTCACCCTGCATCCCGGCGGCGAGGTTGGTGATCGAGCTGATGCCAACCACTTTCATGCCGCAGTGACGCGCGACTAGGCATTCCGGCACGGTCGACATGCCGACGGCATCGGCGCCCCAAACCTTGAAAGCACGGATTTCTGCCGGGGTCTCGAAGTTCGGGCCCTTCGCCATCAGGTAGACGCCGCTATGAAGCGGAATACCGAGCGCGTTCGCGCACGCCAGCAGCTTCTTGGTCAGGGCCTTGTTCCAGGCTTCACTGACATCCGGGAAGCGCGGGCCGATACGGTCATCGTTCGGGCCGACAAGCGGGTTGACGCCCGAGAAATTGATATGGTCGGTGATCGCCATCAGGCTGCCGGGGCCGGCTTCTTCGCGCAGGCTGCCCGCCGCGTTCGTCAGCACCAGCGTCTCGACGCCGAGGGCCCACAGCACGCGGGTGGCGTAGCCGAGCTTTTCCGCCGGGTGGCCTTCATAGGCATGGGCGCGGCCCTGCATACAGATGACCGGCTTGTCGCCAAGCTTGCCGATCAGCATCCGGCCGGCGTGGCCCTCCACCGTCGGCTTCGGAAAACCGGGCAGGTCAGCGTAGGAGAAGACGGTGGCGTCTTCGAGGGCATCAGCCAGGCTGTTGAGCCCGCTGCCGAGCACCATGGCAAGCTTGGGCATCTCGCCGGTGAAGCGTTCGCGGATGAAGCCCGCACAGGCCTGGACGTCGTCGTAATTCATGGCGCCGCGGCTCCCGTTCCTCAGAATTTCATGTCCGGGAGGTCGAGGCCCTTATGTTCCTTGATCTCCGCGAGGCTCATGTCCGAAAGCTCATGCGGGAACACCAGCCAGTCGTCGGTTTCATGGCAGTAGAAATCCGGCTCCAGGTCGGTGACGTTGCGCGCGGGCTTGTAGAAGACCGTGGCGATCTTGATGATTTCCGGGGTGTTGCGGCGGCATTTCGCCTTCAGGTGCTCGATGATCGCGGCGATCGAACGGCCGCTGTCGAACACGTCATCGACGATGAGGAGGCTGTCCTCGGCGTTGATGTTGTTGACGATATATTCGAGGCCGTGAACCTTGACCTCTTTCTGCTGCTGCATCCCGATGTAGCTGGAGGTGCGGATGGCGATATGGTCGGTATGGATACCGTAATAATCCATGATTTCCTGCACGGCGATGCCGGTCGGGGTGCCGCCACGCCAGACACCGACGATGAATTTCGGCTTGAAGCCGCTTTTCAGGATTTTGACGCCGAGCTGGAACGAATCGTCCAAGAGCTCTTGAGCGGTTACATAGTGTTTCGTGACGGTCATTTTACTTTAGGCCCCTTTGGTTCCAAACAAGCGGTCACCGGCGTCGCCGAGCCCCGGGACGATGTAAGCTTTTTCATTGAGCTTTTCGTCGATCGAGGCGGTCACAACGGGCACGTCCGGATGCGCTTCCGTGAAGGCCTTGATACCCTCGGGCGCGGCCAGGAGGCAAACAAAACGAATATCCTTGGCGCCTGCGTCCTTGATTTCCTGTATAGCCCGGATCGCCGAATGGCCAGTCGCCAACATCGGGTCCAGCACCACATTGAGGCGTTGGCCCAGGTTCTGCGGCACCTTGAAGAAATATTTGGTGACCTCCAGGGTCTCCTCATCGCGGGACAGGCCGATCTGGCCGATCCGGGCGGAGGGCACCAGGTCCAGCATCGGGCCGAGGAGGCCGTCGCCTGCGCGCAACACCGAGATAAAGGTCAGCTTCTTGCCCGCGATCACCGGGGCTTCCATGCCGCAGATGGGCGTGTCGATATGCAGTTTACCGAGCGGCAGATCGCGGAGCGCTTCATAGCCGAGAAACAGCCCGATTTCGCGCAAAAGTTTGCGGAATTCTGCGGTACTCGCTTCCTTGCGGCGCATCAGCGTCAGCTTATGCTGAACAAGGGGATGATCCACAACTGTAACATTTGAAGTCATAGAGTAGCTCCGTCGGCAACTGGATTTGCCTTTTCATAGGGGCAGGAAATGCAATTGTCGACTGAATCTTGACCAAAATGTCAAAAATGGTTGACCACGGGGTGATGCTCTGGTTCCCTTGCGCCCTTCCGTCAAATCAAGGCATAACAAAGCATAGATAAACATATGCTGCTGGGGAGTGAAAAGTCATGAAAAAGACCTTTGGCCGCGCGGTGCTTTCGCTTGCCGCGTCCATAGTGATGAGCGTCACGGCGATGGCGGCCGACTTCAAGCCTGTTGTGCTTTATGATATCGGCGGCAAATTCGATAAGTCCTTCAACGAGGCGGCGCGCGTGGGCGCTGACGCCTTCAAGGCCGAAACCGGTATTGCCTACCGCGAATTCGAACCCCGCAGCGAAACCCAGTATGAGCAGGCGCTGAAGCGATTCGCCCGCCGCCACGCGGACCTGATCGTCGCGGTGGGCGTTGGCTATGCCGTTGCGGTCCGGAATGTCGCGAAGGAATTCCCCAATGTGAAATTCACGGTCGTCGACGCCATTGTCGACCTGCCGAACGTGCAGTCGATCACCTTCAAGGAAAACGAAGGCTCGTTCCTTGTGGGCATGATCGCGGCGATGAAAACCAAGACGAACAGCATCGGCTTCATCGGCGGCATGGATATACCGCTGATCCGCCGGTTCGAACGCGGCTATAAGCAGGGCGCGGACTATGTGCGCAAGGACCTGACGTTCACCGAAAACTATGTCGGCACTACGCCGAGCGCCTGGAATGACCCGATCAAGGCGGCTGAGCTTGCCAAATCCCAGTATGCACGCGGGGTGGATATCATCTTCTCCGCCGCCGGGCCGTCCGGCCTTGGCGTCATTCAGGCGGCGAAGGATGCGGGCAAGTTCGCGATCGGCGTTGACAGCAACCAGAACTATGTCGCCCCGGGCACCGTGCTGACCAGCATGATGAAGCGCGTTGACCTTGCCGTTCACCGGGCGCTTGCCCAGGCCAAGGATGGCACCTGGAAGCCGGGCCACACGGTCATGGACCTCAAGGACGGCGGTGTCGATTATGCGCTCGACAAATATAACGCCAGCCTGATCACGCCGGAGATGAAGGCGAAGCTCGATGAGGCCCGCGCCAAGATCATCAGTGGTGAACTCGTCGTCGGCGATGTCGCCGGTAGCAACACCGGACGTTAACAACCGCCCTAGAGCCCGCAGGACCCACCATGTCCAACCCTGAATTTGCTATCGAAACCCGTGCGCTCACGAAGCGCTTCGGTGATGTTGTCGCAAACGACAGCGTTTGCCTGAAGGTGCGTGCGGGCACGGTGCATGGCATCGTAGGTGAAAACGGGGCGGGCAAGTCCACGCTCCTTAAAATGCTGTTCGGCTTCTACCAGCCGGATGAAGGCGAGGTGGTGGTGGATCGCACGGCGCACACGTTTGCCGACCCGTCGGCGGCCATGAAGACGGGCATCGGCATGGTGCATCAGCATTTCATGCTCGTGGAGCCTTTCACGGTGCTCGACAATATCATCCTCGGGGCGGAAGGCAGCGCCAAGCTGGAGGACGCCCGGGCCACGGCACGCGGGGCGCTGGCGGCGCTTGAGCGCCAGTTCGGCTTCAACCTGCCGCTCGACACGGTGGTCGAGGAGCTGCCGGTCGGTGTGAAGCAGCGGGTGGAGATTTTGAAGGCGCTCTACCGGGGCGCGGAAATCCTGGTCCTCGATGAACCGACAGCCGTCCTGACCCCGCAGGAGAGCGAGCAGCTTTTCGCGCTCGTCCGGCAACTCAGGGCCGAAGGCAAGACCGTGCTGTTCGTCACCCACAAGCTTCATGAAATCATGGCCGTCACCGATGACGTGACGGTGATGCGCGCCGGCAAGATCGTGGCTGAGCGTAAAACCGCGGAAACCTCCACGGGGGAGCTGGCTGAGCTGATGGTCGGTGCTAAGGTCGCGCGGGAAAAGACGCGGGAAGCGCATGGCGAGCGCGTCATACGGCTGAGCCTCAAAAATGTCTCCGCCAATAATGACCAGGGTGTCCGGGCGCTCAAGGCCGTGTCGCTAGATGTCCATGACGGTGAAGTGCTGGGCGTCGCCGGGGTTGCCGGAAACGGCCAGACCGAGCTGATGGAAGTCATCACTGGCCTCAGGCAAGTGGCGGCGGGCTCGGTCGAGTTCGACAATGTCGTCATCGCGTCCCCGGATGTGGCAACCAACCCCATAACGCTCCGACGCATGGGCATGGCGCATGTGGCCGAAGACCGTTTGAAAACCGGCGTAGTCGAAAGCTTTTCGGCCGAGGACAATGCCATGCTCGGCTACCAGCGGGAGCCTGATTTCTCCCACCGCGGTATTCTGAAGCTGAAGGCGCTGGCCGAAACCGCGAAGCGCTATTTCGAAAGCCAGGACGTACGGCCCCGGAACCCCAAGCTGGCGATCAGCAGTTTTTCGGGCGGCAACCAGCAGAAACTGGTGATCGCACGGGAAATCGCCCGAGACCCGCAGCTGATGATCATCGGCCAGCCGACCCGGGGCGTGGACATCGGCGCCGTCACCAAAATCCATGACCAGATCACCGAGCTCCGGAACGCCGGCAAGGCGCTTCTGGTCGTCTCCGCCGATCTCGATGAACTGCTCGCCATTTCCGACCGTATCGCCGTCATGTGCGAAGGTGAGCTGGTCGGTATCGTAGCGGTTGAAGACGCGGATGAGAAAACGCTGGGCCTGATGATGGCGGGCGAGAAGAGGAGGGCAAGCTGATGGCGGCCGCGCGTAAGCTGCCCTTTTGGGCCGACAATATCCTGCTGCCCGCGCTCAACTTGCTGGCGGCCTTTGTGGTCTCAGGCATCGTCATCTGGGCGCTGGGTGATAACCCGTTCCAGGCGCTGTCGCTTCTGGTTCAGGGCGCGTTCGGCTATCAGGAAGCCATCGGATACACGCTTTATTACGCCACCAACTTCATCTTTACCGGGCTTGCCGTCTCCATCGCTTACCATGCCGGGCTTTTCAATATCGGCGGTGAAGGGCAGGCGATGGTCGGCGGGGTTGGCCTTACGCTCGGCGTGTTCGCCTTCGGGCCTCATGCCCCGCTTCTGGGCGTGTTTGCAGGCATTGTGGGCGCGGCTCTGTTCGGCGCGATTTGGGCCTTCATCCCGGCGTGGCTTCAGGCCAGGCGCGGCGCGCATATCGTGATCACCACGATCATGTTCAACTTCATCGCCTCGGCGCTGCTGGCTTACCTGCTGGTGGGGCCCTTGCACCGGCCGGGCGGCCAGATGCCGGAAAGCGCGGACTTCCCTGCAGGCACGGCGCTCATTCATATCCATGACCTGCTGGGCATGATGGGGATTTCTTACGACAACAACCCGATGAATATCTCCTTCCTGATCGCGCTATTGTGCGCGTGGGGTATGGGCTTCCTGCTGTGGCGCACGCGCTTCGGCTATGAGCTTCGGGTCGTTGGCAAAAGCGCAGGCGCGGCGCGGTTCGCCGGGGTTTCGGTTTCGCGCATGACCATCATCGCCATGATGATTTCGGGCGCGCTGGCCGGGCTCATGGGGCTGAATGAGCTTCTGGGCGAGCAGCACCGGCTCCTCGCCAACTTTACGCTTGGCTACGGCTTCGTCGGGATCGCAGTCGCCTTCATGGGCCGGAACAAACCCCTGGGGATCATCCTCGCTGCCATTCTTTTCGGCGCGCTTTATCAGGGCGGCACCGAGGTGGCGTTCGACATTCCGAACTTCTCACGCGATGCGGTGGTGATGGTGCAGGGCCTCGTCATCCTGTTCGCGGGGGCGATGGAACATCTGTTCCGTGACCCGATCAGTCTCTTGTTCTGGCGCTTTGCGGAAAGGAAGGCGGCATGATCGACCTTTACGCCGATACGCTGCTTCTGGTGGCCTCGACCATCCGCACCGCCACGCCGCTGGTGCTGGCGGGTCTCGCGGGCCTGTGCGCCGAACGCGCGGGCGTTGTCGACATCGGGCTTGAAGGCAAGATGCTGGGCGCAGCCTTTGCGGCCGCGACAGCGGCGGCGGTGACCGGCTCGGCCTGGGTCGGGCTAGGCGCTGGCCTGGCCACGTCGTTGGTCCTCGCGCTTCTACACGCCTACGTCTCGATCACCCAGCGCGGCAACCAGATCGTCTCCGGCATGGCGATCAATATTGTCATCGCGGGCCTCGCGCCCACGCTCGCTGGCGCCTGGTTCCATCAGGGTGGGCAGACGCCGCTTCTCTCCGGCGGTGCGCGCTTCACCGAAATCAACCTGCCGTTCGCGGAAAGCCTCGCCTCCGTGCCGGTGATCGGCCCGCTTTATAGCGAGGTGATTTCGGGCCATAATATCATCACCTATATGACGGTGGCGATTGTGCCGCTGGTGGCGTGGATGCTGTACCGCACCCGCTTCGGCCTGCGCCTGCGCGCAGTGGGCGAAAACCCGGAAGCGGTGGATACCGCCGGTATTTCGGTGGCCAAGCTGCGCTATCAGGCGATGGCGATTGCCGGGTTGTTGTGCGGGCTGTCGGGGGTCGTGCTGTCGACCGGGCTTGGCGCGGGCTTCATCCGGGACATGTCGGCGGGTAAAGGCTATCTGGCGCTGGCGGCGATGATCTTCGGGCGCTGGAAACCGGTGCCGACACTGCTTGCCTGCCTGTTGTTCGGCTTTGTCGACGCGCTGCAGGGGCGGCTGCAGGGCGTGGCGCTGCCGCTCATTGGTGAGATACCGGTTCAGTTCACCATCATGCTGCCGTACGTGCTGACGGTGCTTATTCTCGCGGGCTTTGCCGGGCGCATGGTTGCGCCGAAAGCCAGCGGTATTCCGTATGAAAAGGACCACTAGGCCATGACAGACACCCTGAAGGCGATGATCGAGGCGGCGCTTGATGCCCGCGCGCGCGCCTATGCGCCTTATTCCCACCACCCGGTGGGCGCCGCGATCCTGACCCGGGGCGGCAAGATCTATGCGGGCTGCAATGTGGAAAACGCGGCCTATCCGCTCGGCACCTGCGCCGAAGGTGGCGCCATCAGCGCCATGGTCATGGGCGGGGATACGGCCATCGCGCATGTCGTGGTGATCGGCCCCTCGGATACGCCCTGCACACCGTGCGGGGGCTGCCGTCAGAAAATCCGGGAATTCAGCCCGCCTGAAGGCTGCAAGGTCACCGTGTGTAGCAAGGACGGCGAGGTGCTGATTGAGACCGACAGCTTGGCCCTGCTGCCCCACAGCTTTGGACCTGAAAATGTTCACGCGCAAAAGGAAGACCAGTCAAAATGACATTCCTGCCCCAGGAAATGATCCGCACCAAACGGGATGGCGGCACAGTCTCAAGCGCCGACATTCAGGCGTTCGTGCGCGGCATCACCGACATGAGCGTGACTGACGGCCAGGTCGCGGCTTTTGCCATGGCGGTGTTCTTCAACGGCATGAGCCCGGAAGAGGGTGCTGCGCTCACGCTCGCCATGCGGGACAGCGGTGATGTGATCGACTGGTCCAAATATGGCCTCGATAAGGAGGCGCCGATTGTCGACAAGCATTCGACCGGCGGCGTTGGCGACAAGGTCAGCCTGATGCTGGCGCCGATCGTGGCGGCCTGCGGTGGCCTTGTGCCGATGATCTCGGGCAGGGGCCTCGGCCACACCGGTGGCACGCTCGACAAGTTCGAAGCCATTCCGGGCTATGACCCGTACCCGAGCATCGACCGCTTCGCCGAGATCGTGAAGACGGTCGGCTGTTCGATCATCGGCCAGACCGGGGACCTTGCCCCCGCGGACCGGCGCTTCTACGGCATCCGGGACGTGACGGCGACGGTGGAAAGCGTGCCCTTGATCACCGCCTCGATCCTGTCGAAGAAGCTGGCGGCGGGCCTGAACGCCTTGGTCATGGACGTGAAGTTCGGCACTGGGGCCTTCATGGACAGCGCCGACAAGGCGCGGGTGCTGGCGGAAAATATCGTCCGGGTCGCCACAGCGGCGGGCGTACCGACGACCGCGCTGATGACCGACATGAACCAGGTGCTGGGCCGCACGGCCGGCAACGCGGTTGAGGTCATGGAAACGCTGGCGTTCCTGAAGGACCCGGCAGGTGCCGATAAGCGCCTCATGGATATAACGCTCGATCTGGCAGCCCACATGCTGTCGCTTTCGGGTGCGCAGGCTGATGCAAGCGCGGCGCGCAAGGCAGCTGAGGAAGCGCTTGCGAGCGGCAAGGCGACAGAGATTTTCGGCCGGATGGTTTCGGCCCAGGGCGGCCCGGCGGACTTCCTTGAGAAAGCAGACAGCTACCTCACGCTCGCGCCGGTGGTGAAGCCGGTGACACTCGGGGAAGGCTATGTGTCCGCGATGGATGCCCGTGCAATCGGCATGGCGGTGGTCGCGCTTGGCGGTGGCCGCACGGACCCGAGCCAGAAGGTCGACCACAGCGTCGGCTTCACGGAATTTTGTCAGGTCGGCGACAAGCTCACGGCGGATCAGCCCGCGTTGATGGTGTATGCTCAGGATGAGGCCGCTGCGGATGCCGCGATTGAACGCGTGCGTGCAGCCGTGACGCTTTCGGATACCGCGCCCGCGCTCAAGCCCATCACCGCCGAGATTATTGAAGGATAAGGCCCATGGCCCGCGCATTCATTCTTGTTTTGGACAGTTTCGGCATCGGCGCCGCGCCGGACGCCGCCAAATTTGGCGATGTGGGCGCAGACACGCTCGGCCATATTGCTGACTGGTGCGCTGAAGGGAATGTGGCAGCTGACCGCCCGGCCGCGGGCCCACTTTCGCTTCCCCACATGGCAGAGCTCGGCCTCGGCAAGGCCGCAGAACTGGCGACCGGGCATGAGCCCAAGGGGCTTGAGTTCAGCGGTGACGTGAAGGGTTTCTATGCCGCCTGCGCTGAGCAGTCTTTCGGCAAGGACACGCCGTCCGGCCACTGGGAGATGGCGGGCGCGCCGGTGCGGTTCGACTGGGGCTATTTCGCGCAGGAATACCCGAGCTTCCCGAAGGACCTGCTCGATGAGCTGTGCAAACGCTGCGACCTGCCGGGTGTGCTCGGCAACAAGGCGGCGTCGGGTACCGTGATCCTCGAAGAGCTTGGCGATGAGCATATGAAGACCGGCAAGCCGATCGTCTACACCTCGGCCGACAGCGTGTTCCAGATCGCGGCGCACGAAGACACCTTCGGGCTGGAGCGGCTTTACGAAGTGTGCGCGGTCGCACGCGAGCTGGTGGATGACTATAATATCGGCCGGGTGATCGCACGGCCGTTCGTCGGCGAAAATGGGGTCTTTACCCGGACGGGGAACCGCCGTGATCTCGCGACCCCGCCCCATATGCCGACGCTGCTGGAAAAGCTGGCGGATGTCGGGCATGAGGTGATCTCGGTTGGCAAGATCGCCGATATTTTCGCCCACAAGGGCCTGACCAAAAAGGTCAAGGCCAACGGTCTCGATGGTCTCTTTGACCTCACGCTGAAGATGCAGGCAGAAGCGCCCGAGGGCTCGCTCACCTTCGTCAATTTCGTTGATTTCGACCAGAGCTTCGGCCACCGCCGCAATGTGGCGGGCTATGCGAACGCGCTCGAATATTTCGATGACCGGTTGCCGGAGTTCATGGAGGCGATGAAGGAC
The DNA here is from genome assembly GCF_023006325.1 of Kordiimonas marina. Taxonomy (GTDB): domain Bacteria; phylum Pseudomonadota; class Alphaproteobacteria; order Sphingomonadales; family Kordiimonadaceae; genus Kordiimonas; species Kordiimonas marina. Next base: position 255,775 of record NZ_JAINDF010000001.1, on the reverse strand, counting down.
GGCGACATTGCCATCCTGACCGCAGACCATGGTTGCGACCCGACCTGGAAAGGCACCGACCACACGCGGGAGCATGTGCCTTTCATCGCCTTTGGGCCTGCGCTCAAGCCGGGCACCGGCGGGGTTCGCAAAAGTTTCGCAGACATCGGCCAGACTGTGGCCGCACATCTGGGTATCGCGCCGCTCAGCGAGGGCGAGCGCGCCTTTTAACAAGACCTTTCCTTTATAGGGGGAACTCATGCGTCGTTTGATTGGACTTGTGGCCTGCCTGATGCTTGGCAGCCTTTCCGCCCATGCTTATGGCCCCACCGGCCACCGGGTGATTGCCGAAATCGCCAGCCATCACCTGACACCCACGGCCGCTAAGGCGGTGAAGGACCTTCTCGGCAATGAATTCATGGCGGAAGCCGCCACCTGGCCGGATGACATGCGTGCCGACCCGGACGAATTCTGGCGCAAGACCGCGTCGCCCTGGCACTATATCAACGTGCCCCAAGGCCAGACGTACGAAGAAAGCGTGAAGAACCCGGCGGGCGATGCGCTCACGGCGCTCAAGGCCTTCACCAAGACGCTGAAGGACAAGTCCGCGCCGAAGGCCGAGCGGGTGAAAGCGCTCCGCTTCATCATCCATATCGTCGGTGACCTGCACCAACCGATGCATACCGGCAGGCCGGAGGACCATGGCGGCAACCTCATCCCCGTCGTCTGGTTCGGGGTGATGAGCAACCTGCATAAGGTTTGGGACGTAGACCTTATCCAGAAGCGCGGGCTTTCCTATACCGAATGGACCCGTTTCCTCGATGCCAAGATCACCCCTGAGGAGATCAAGACCTGGCAGAACAGCAAGCCGATCGATTGGGTGCATGAAGACATGGCGATGCGGGACGGCATCTATAATGTCGGCAGCGCGATCCTGAGCTACGACTATGTCTATAAATATATGCCGGTCATCAAGAGCCAGCTTTCGAAGGGGGGGATTCGCCTGGCGGGTTATCTCAACCAGATTTTCGACGGCAAATAACCTGAAATAGTGATTCGCTTGAAGCGCTTATCAAGGCGCAAAGCGGGAAAGGCATCGCCTGTGGGCGGTGCCTTTTGCGTACCCGGGACGTTTTCCTGACGCTACGGTTTTCGGGGGCAAAAACGGGAACTGTGCTTTTTAAACAACGGCCTGCAAACGAAAGTTCGTGAGGGGTTTCAGGGGGGCTCACCCAATCTTGACACTTTCGTCAAAAAACTGAAAAGAAAGCCGCATAAAAGGGCATTCCACGCAGCGCGGGGGCGACGCGGGCCAGGCCTTGACCTTTTGGTCAGGATTTGATCCACTGGCGGCCTTGTTTTGTGTGGGGACTTTTTAGAACAACTGAATAGTTGTCGGAATCGTATATTCGTGCCTCCCCAGGGGGCGGGTGTGCGGCACTCAATGGAGCTTAGGGAATGAAACGCCAAATTAAAGCTGTCCTGTTCGGCGGCGTGGCTATTGCTGCACTTGCAGCAACCACTCTGCCTGCAGCGGCACAGGAAACGTCGTCCGCGATCCGCGGCGTCGTGGTCAGCCAAACCGGTGATCACCTTGCCGGTGTCAAAGTACAAATCGTTCACGTGCCCACGGGTACAGTTAAGGAATTCACCACCAACGCCGACGGCACCTTCTTCGCCCGCGGCCTGAAAGTCGGTGGCCCTTACATCGTGAAGCTTGCTGATGGTACGCAGTATAAAGCCAACAGCATCAGCGACCTGAACCTGGTTCTCGGTCAGGCTGCCAACGTTACGCTCGTTGCCGCCAGCCACAGCGCCGGCATGGAAGAAATCGAAGTCACCGCGCAGCGCGGCAGCTTCATGATCAAGACCGGTGCGGCGAGCGAATATGGCAAAGCCGACATCTCCAACATGAACTCCACCGACCGTGACCTGAAAAGCGTTCTGCGGATGGATTCGAAAGTCTGGATCGACCCGGCCAACTCCGACGCACTGTCGATTGCCGGTACCAACAACCGCTACAACAGCCTGACCATTGACGGCGTTCGTCAGAGCGACGACTTCGGCCTCAACAACAACGGCTACCCGACCCAGCGTTCGCCGATCTCGCTTGACGCGATTGAGCAGATTTCGGTTCAGACCGCGCCGTTCGATGTAACCTATGGCCACTTCCAGGGCGGTAACATCAACGTCGTGACCAAGTCTGGTACCAACGAATTCCACGGTGGCGCCTTCCTCGACTATTCGAACGACGGCATGGTTGGCAGCTCCAGCAAGGACGACACCGACCTTCAGTTCAACTTCACCGAAAAGAACTACGGCGCATACCTCGGCGGTCCGATCGTCAAGGACAAGCTGTTCTTCTTCGGTTCGTATGAAAAGTACGACAGCACGAAGCCGTTCGAATACGGTGCGTCTGACTCGAACGCTCCGAACAAGATCATCGGCGTTACCCAGTCTGACCTCGACCGTGTCGAAAGCATTGCCAAGTCGGTTTACAACTACGACCCGCAAGGCTTCAGCGCTGACAACCTCAAGGAAACCGACCGCAAAATCCTGTTCAAGATCGACTGGAACATCGCGGACGGCCAGCGTTTCTCGGCTACGTACCAGAATGTTGACGGTAACAACATCAACCCGCAGAACACCTACTATAACAACGCAGGTATGCTGGGTGACTGGTACAACAAGAACGACAAGATGCAGACCTACAGCTTCCAGCTCTTCTCTGACTGGACCGACAAGCTGTCGAGCGAACTGAAAGTTGGCATCAAGAACGTTCACACCATCCAGCAGTCGATCGGTGGTACTGACTTCGCTCTGATGAAAATTCAAACCGCTGATGGTGGTAACATCTTCATCGGCCCGGACTTCTATCGCCATGCAAACGACCTGAAGGACGATAGCCTGACGGTTAAGGCTAAGGTTGACTATTCGACCGGTGACCATGTGTTCACCGCGGGTTACGAGCTGGAGCACCTGAAGGTCTTCAACCTGTTCGTACCGGGTTCGGCTGGTGAATATACCTTCAACAGCATCGACGACTTCGAAAACCAGAACGCTGCCAGCCTTTACTACAGCAACGCCTACACCAACGATGCCAACGATGCTGCGGCCAACTTCACGTTCAACGTCCACACCCTGTATGCTCAGGACCGCTGGACGCCGACCGACAAGATGACCGTTTTCGCTGGTGTGCGCTATGAGCGTTACCAGACGAGCCAGGCACCGCGTCTCAACACCTCTTTCGTTGATCGTAACGGCTTTGCCAACACCGAAAACCTCGATGGCAAGAGCATCCTGCTGCCGCGCCTTGGCTTCAACTATGTTGCTGATGAGCGCACCACGGTTCGTGGTGGTTTCGGTCTGTTCTCGGGCGGTACGCCGAACGTATGGCTGTCGAACGCCTACTCGAACGACGGTACCATCATCTCCAGCGTTTACCTGACCGGCCTGACCGGTGTTGACGGCTACAACCTGCCGGCAGCAGCAACCGGTGCTCTCGTACCGGGCAACGGTAACGTGAATGCCACCGACCCGAACTTCAAGATCCCGTCGACCTGGAAGTTCAACATTGCTGTCGATCATGACTTCGACCTGTCGTCCATCGGTCTTGGTGACCAGTGGCACGTAACTGCCGAAGCTATCTTCAGCAAGGTCAAGAACGCTGTAATCTGGCGTGAACTCCGTCGTCAGGTCGTTGGCCAGGCACCGGATGGTCGCCCGATCTACGATATCCCGAGCGGGCATGACCTTCTCCTGACCAACACGGATCAGGGTTCGAGCCAGATCTACTCGATCGATGTCGACAAGCAGTGGCAATCCGACGCTGGCGACTTCGCCATTCGCTTCGGTTACACCCACACCAATGCCAAGGATGTCAACCCGGGCCAGAGCTCCACGGCTGACTCCAACTATGGTAAGGTTCCGACGACCGACCGCAACAACCTCGCGCTGGCGCATTCGGACTTCGAGATCAAGCATAACTTTACCGCCAACTTTAACTGGCAGAAGAAGTTCTGGGGTGACAACGCGACCAGCGTGAACCTGTTCATGCTGAGCCGTTCGGGCCATAACTTCAGCTACACCTTCGACGATCCGGGCAGCCGTTCGCAGGGTATCTTCGGTGGTAGCTATGACTACTGGAAGCGCGACACCCAGCTCTTCTACGTCCCGACCGGTGCTGACGATCCGAACGTGGATATGAGCGGTATCGACGCAAACGCGCTGATGCAGTTCGTTCACGACCAGGGTCTGGACAAGTACAAGGGTAAGGTTGCACCGCGTAACGTGGGCCGTAGCCCGTGGGTTACCCGCCTCGATATGCGGATCAGCCAGGAACTGCCGATTCCGTCCCTGAAGGGCCACAAGGTTATCCTTCACATGGACATCGACAACCTGACCAACCTCTTGAACAACAACTGGGGCCGCTTCGAACAAGTTAGCTTCCCGTATAACAGCAACGTTGTCCGGGCGACCATCAACGACGCAGGCCAGTATGTGTACACCAACTTTAACGGTTCGGTTTACAGCCGCTTCTACCAGCTGCCGTCGCTGTGGAAGATCAAGGTTGGCATCAAGTACACCTTCTAATTTGAGCGTGTACGTGATCTAGAAAATCGGACGCCCGGGGCCATATGCCTCGGGCGTCTCCATTTCTCAGATAGACCTTTTTTGTTTCTTATGCTTAAACACGTGGCATCAAGAGGGACACGATGACACAAGAAAATCATGAAGATACCGGCCATAAGGCAGGTATCCGGCGCGAAAATGTCACTAAAATTCTGGCAGCCGCCGAAACTGTATTTGCTGAAAAGGGCTTTAAAGGTGCCAGCGTCGGGCTGATCGCCGAACGCGCAGGCGTGCCCAAGCCCAATGTTTATTATTACTTCGGTGCCAAGGAAGACCTGTACCGCCGGGTGATTGAGGGCGTGTGCTCCACCTGGCTGCACGCGGCCGATACATTCGACGAAACGGACGACCCCAAAACCGCTTTCACCACCTATGTCGGGGCCAAGATGGACCTGGCAAGGGCGCGGCCGCATGGCTCCCGCCTGTGGGCGATCGAAATGGCGTCAGGTGCGCCGTTCCTGCAGGACTATCTCGTCGGCACGGTGAAGCCGTGGCTTGAAAGCCGTGAACGGGTTCTGGAACGCTGGGTGGCCGAAGGCCGCCTGAAGCCGGTCAATGCCCGCGTGCTGTTCTATATGATCTGGGCGACGACCCAGCACTATGCCGACTTCGAGGCCCAGATCAATGTCATGAATGGGGGCAAACCCCTGAATGACGAACAGTATGACGACGCCAAGGAGACAGTGATCAAGCTGGTGCTCAACAGCGTCGGCCTGGGGGATTTCTAGGGCTTCATTTGCCCGAAAGCGCATCCAGAAGCAATGTGGCGGCCCGGTATCGGGCCGCTTTTTTTGCGAGGCGACCATCAGGGCCGTGCACGGGCGTCAGGCTGCCGTCTTCATAGTCGAAGTCGGCGCGGGTGCCATCATGCCACAGCACCGCGAAGCCGTTCGGATAGGCGTAGTCGCAGTTCGCCAGGATCACCGGCGTGTGGGCCGCCAGGGCAGGCGGGGCGTTCCTGAGGCTTTCGACGACATAGGGCATCAGGTCTGTGTGGCTGAGGACCGGGGCCTTTTTCGCACCGATCACAAGGAAGGGCACCACGGTCTGGGCTGCATCCAGCTGGCTGGCGTGCCCGATTTCACCGTTTTTCAGGAACTCCTCGCCATGGTCGGCGGTGACGATCACCAGCGTGTTCTTGAGCGCGCCTTCGGCTTGCAATCCATCCATCAGGCGGCCGAATTCCCGGTCGAAAGCGCTGATCGCGGCTTTGTAGCGGGCGTAATCGCTGTCTTTCACCGGACCATTATAGGGATAATGGGTGCCGGTATAATAGGCGAGGTGGAAGAAGGGCAGGGTGCTCTTGGTCTTGAGCCGCGCGAGCGTGAGGTCGGTCACCGCTTCGTCGCGCGCTTCCAGGCTGTCGCCGGTCGCAATATCCCGCTTGGCGCCATCGAGCAGGATCGCCGCGGTATCATACCAGTCCAGCGATTGGCTTTCCGCGCTGGATAGCCGGTAGCCGTTCTGGGCCAGAAGGGCGGGCAGGGTCAGCACCGGATGCCCGGCGCGCGCGCGGGCGAAGCCGGTCGGCAGCTTGCCTGTCAGCATACTGAAGAAGCTGAAATGGGTGCAGTTGGACGTGCTGTAATGGTCGAGCGACAGCCAGCCGCGCGTGGCCCAGCGCATCAGGTTAGGCGCGAGCGCCGGGGTCTGGCGGATGTCTTCCGCCCGCAGGCTGTCTGCCACCACGATCAGGACATTCTTGCCATGGGGCGGCAGGCTGACGGGGGCTGTGGGGGCATCCGCAATCGGGCTGTCCACATGGGCAAGCGCGAACGGGTTCCTGCCGCGCGGGCCCAGCACGGCGGACAGCACTTTCTGGCTGTAATAGGGGGGCAGGACCGCGAAAAACGGCATCTCGCGCCGGGCTTCCACCGCCGCGGTCGACCCGTAAAAGTAAAACAGCGCATAAACGAACTGTGTCAGCAGCAAAGCGCCGACGGTCAGGATGATCGGCAGGCGGGCGTGAAGCCCCAGCACATAACGCCTGAACCGGGTCAGCACCAGGCTGGGAATGCAGGCGGCGACAATCAGGCCAACGGTAAACCCGGTGCGCGAAAGGCCGATCTGCGTCATGGCCTCGGGCTGCGCCAGAAGCGACAGGACGAACCGGTTGAGATGGAGCCCGGTCAGCGTCTCCACGGTGATTTCGCCGATCAGGACCAGGGTGGTAAGGCCGAACAGGGCATGACCCACCAAGAGGTGCAGCCGGTCCGCAGCCTGCCTCATCAGGAGGTAGAGGCCAGCCAGGGCAAAATACTGCAGGAAGGCAAGCGTGAGGGCAGCGACCGACAAGCCCGCCACCGGCGTCAGCGCGACCAGCAGCAGCACCAGGACAAAACTTGTTTCCGTGAGGCTGTAACGATGTTTGTTTGCGGGCATAAGGGTCTGGTATCTCAGAATTCTCCCTATGCTCGCAAACTTCGACCGCTTTTACCAGCCCGGTTTCAGCCTTTCTTCATGGCGGCCAAATCCGCAGGCAAATTCTTGCCGCCCTTCCAGAAGAGATAGCCTTTAACGAGCGCGAGCGAGGAGCCGATAATCAGCGCCGAACGCAGGCTTTCCTGGCCGGTGATGTGATGCAGGATATCGCTGATCGCGCCTACGACCACCGGGCCAAGGCCAAGGCCAATCAGGTTGAGGACGAAGAACAGGATCGCCGATGCCATCGCCCGCATCCGCGGTGACACCAGCCGGTGCGCCATGGCGATCGACGGCGCGAGATAGAAGGTGCCCAGGGTCGCGGCGAAGAAATAAAGCACCAGCATCAGCGTGGTGTTTTCGGTCAGGTACAGCACAAGCCCGATCGGGATGGCGATGACGCCGGTAAGGCCGGGCAGCCACAGGTACCAGCGCGGGTCATTCTTGGCGATCCGGTCGGTAATGGTGCCGCCGAGGTAGGTCCCGAGCATCCCGCCGCCGCCGCCAGTGATACCGAGCAATAGCCCGATCTGGCTTAAGGGAATGTCATGATAGCGCACCAGGAAGTTAGGCATGAAATTGCTGGTGCCGTAGCTGACGAACGCCGCCATGGCACAGCCGAAGGCGAAGAAGGGGAAGGACTTGAGCCGCCAGACATAGGTCAGCGTGTCCTTGAGGCTGGGTTGTTCACCAACCTCACCGCCGTCATGGTGGCCGCGGGCGGGTTCCCGCACGGTAAAGCGCAGGAGGAACGCCAGCAGGACGCCGGGAATACCGACCATCAGGAAGGTGGCGCGCCAGCCGAAGCGTTGGCCCAGGTAGCCGCCGAAGACATAGCCAAGCACCACGCCGAGATAGAGCCCGGCGGAATAGATGGACAGCGCGCTGGCACGCCTTTTGGGCTCATACATGTCCGAGATCATCGAGTGCGCGGGCGGGCTGCCGCCGGCCTCCCCGATGCCGACCCCGATACGGGCCAGAAGAAGCTGCCAATAGGTGTTCGCAAGGCCGGAAAGCGCGGTCATGCCGCTCCAGACCGTGAGCGCGATCGCGATGATATTGCGGCGGTTGCTGCGGTCCGCCAGCCGGGCGATCGGGATGCCGAGCGTGGTATAGAAAACCGCGAAGGAAAAGCCGGACAGGAGGCCGAGCTGAGTATCGCTGAGCATCAGCTCCTTCTTGATCAAGGGCTGCAGGATCACCAGGATCTGCCGGTCGATGAAATTGAAGGCATAGACGGCCGTCAGGATTAAAAGCGTATAGGCCCGGATACGGCTGGACATCATCTCTGATGCCGGTCCGCCGCGCGATAGATCGGTCATGGTCCCTCCCAGGTAAATAGTGACGCTTCCCCAAACGTCTTGTCTGACGATAGGGCGGATGCGGGGTGGGGCAAGCCGGGCGGGGCGGAATAGCGATAACATCGGCGTTATCGCGGGGATAGGAAGCCGTAGCGTCAGGGTGAAGTTTGACGCTACGGCAAGGGCTTAAAGCCTATTTCTTCTTGTCGTCCTCAACGGTCTTCATGAGGACTTTGACAGCTTCTTCGATCTGCTGGTCTTCCCCGTGTGAGGAAGCGCCCGGCATGTTCTTGACCTTGTAATCCGGCTCAAGCTCATGGTTTTCCAGATAGTTGCCGTGCGTGTCCAGCATACCCACCTGCGGGATGCCGAAGACGATGTCGCCCGAATGCAGCCATTCCCACCAGACGGCGGTCATGGTGCCGGGGACCGGCATGCCGACGGTCTGGCCGATCTTCAGCGTCTTGTAGGCATAAGGGAAGCCGGAGGCATCGGAATAGTTGCCTTCGCCCATCACCACGATCGACGGCTTGTACCACTGGTCCATCGGGTCGCCCTGATAGACGCGGCCGCGCACCTTCATGTGGGTATATTCCTTGCCGGACAGAAGCTTGGCCAGGTCGTTATGCAGCCAGCCACCGCCATTCCAGCGGGTATCGACGACGACACCGTCCTTATCGAAGCCGCGCCCGAACAGTTCATTATAAACCACACGGAAGCTGGCATCGTTCATCGCCCGGACATGGACATAGGCCAGATGTCCGCCCGAAAGCTTGTCGACAAGCGCCCGGCGGCTCTTGACCCAGCGCTCATAAAGGAGGTTGTCCTCGGCGCGCATACTGATCGGCTTGATCACCTCATCGAAGCGGCTCTTGTCCTTGCGTTCGAAGGTCAGGCGCACGCGTTCGCCGGTCTTGCCGTTGAGGAGCTCCGCGAGGTTGGTGGTGGCTGACAGCTCAACACCGTCGACGGCGGCGAGCTTCATGCCAGGTTTCACCTCACTGCCAGCCTTCACAAGCGGGCTTTTCTCCAGAACGGCGGCAATGGTCAGCGGGCCCTTGGTGTCCTTCATGTCGAAGATAACGCCGAGGGCTGCGGTGTTGTCGGCATTCTTGTGCTTGCCGCGGTAGTAGGCCCCGGTGTGCGACGCGTTCAGTTCCCCAAGCATTTCTTCCATCATGCGGGCGAAATCGCGGTCGTTGCCGATGGACGGGAGCTTGGGCTCATACTCGGCACGCATGGCCTTCCAGTCGATGCCGTGCATGTTGGGGTTATAGAATTTGTCGCCAACCTGACGCCAGATATGGTCGAAGAAATACTGGCGCTCGGCGTAGGGCTTCAGCTCCATGCTGGCCTTCAGCTGCACCGGCTTCTTCTTGGCGCTGTCCTTCGAAAGCGTCAGCTTGGAAATGCTGCCGTCCGCCAGCACGAAGGCCGACTTTTCATCCGCCGCCAGCTGGATCGCCGCCTGCTTGGCGTCAAACTTGACGATCAGCTTGGTGGCCTTTTCGCGGAAATCGTGCAGCCACAGGTTATAGCCGCCTTCAAAGCGCGACAGATAATAGAGCTTGCTGCCGTCCTTGGTCAGCACGGCATCGGCCAGGTCGGACGAGTTGACGGTCAGGCGCAGGGTGCGGTCGTCAAGATTGTTGAAGTCGATCTTGATCGGCTTGACCTCGGCTTCCTTCTTCTCGTCCTTTTTGTCCTCGGCTTTCTCTGCGGCCTTGTCGCCTTTCTTGGCGTCATCCTTGGCCTTTTTCTCTTCTTCCTTCTTCTTGGCGTCCTCGAGCTCCTTCTTCAGCTCATATTCTTCTTTGCTCATGGTGAAGCGGTCGTAGGAATCCTGCGTGAGGAAGGCGGCTTCCACATCAAGCTGGGTGCCCCAGCTGCCATGGTCGCGCATGCCGTAGCGGGCGGTGAACCACAGGACGGCGCCCCCATCCGCCTGCCAGCGCGGCGTGGAGTTCAGATAGCCGGACTTGGTGATATCCACCGGCGGCTTGGAACCGTCCGCAGGCACGATGGCGATGTTGGTGATGAAGATACGCTGACGCGGCGCGAAATCGACGGTCAGCCACTTGCTGTCCGGCGACCAGTTGAAATGAATGTCGCCGTCGGCATAGCTGTAGTTATAGCTGGCGGGCAGCGCGGTCACCGCCTTGCCGGTTTCCGTATCGACGACCCGAAGCTCGTCCCGGCCATAGAGGAAGGCGACTTTCTTGCCGTCCGGTGAATATTTCGGCTGGAAGGAATCCTTGTCGCCCCTATAGAGCACGCGCTCCTTCAGGGTCGTGCTGGCGAAGAAATATTTCTCGTCCGGGTTCTGAAGCGAGGCTTCGACCAGTTCCCACTTGCCGCCGCGTTCGGCCGCATAAACCAGCTTCTTGCCGTCCGGGCTGAAGTTGACGCTGCGCTCCTGCGCCGGGGTGTCGGTGACGCGTTTGGTGGTCTTGAATTCGGCCGAGGTGACGAAAACCTCACCACGGGCGACGAAGGCCACTTCCTTGCCGCTCGGCGAGACCGAAAAGTCCGAGACGTCGCCGGAGACATCGATGGTCTGCACATCGCGGCCATGGCCGTCGTTGAGGACCGAGATCTTCAGTTTCTGCGGCTTGCCGCCGTCCTTCACGGTATAAATGTCACCATGGTGGATGAAGGTCATCGTGCCGTTATCGGCGCGGCTCAGTGAGCGGACAGGGTGTTCCTTGAAGTCGGTGACAGCCTGTTTCTTGCCGCTCGACAGGTCCATCTTCCAGACGTTGAAGGTATCGTCCAGCTCTTCCGAGGTATAATAGATTGTGCTGCCATTGCCCCAGACCGGGTTATGGTCGCCACCGGGGAAGTCGGTCAGCTGCTTGTAGCTGCTGGTCTTGGCGTTATAGAGCCAGATATCGCGCGCGAAGGCGGAGCGGTTATGCTTCCTCAGCGGGCTTTCTAGCGACTTTTCCTCCCGGTAGAGAAGCTCATCGCCCTTTTTGTTCCAGCGGGCCTGTTCGGCCGGGATCGTCAGCACCATTTCCGGCGTGCCGCCCGAAAGGCCCACATTGTAAAGTTCCGGCAGGCTGCGGCGCGGGAACTGGCTGCTCTGCGCCGAATCCACCCGCGGTGACGTGAAGGTCACGGCCTTGTTGTCGGCGGTGAAGTCGGTCGGGATGTCGTTGGCGCTATTGTAGGTGAGGCGTTTGGCATCGCCGCCTTTAGCGGGCATGACATAGACATCCAGGTTGCCATTGCGGTCGGACGAGAAAGCGATCCATTTGCCGTCATGGGACCAGACCGGGTGGCCTTCCCAGGCGTCGTTGATGGTCAGCGGCGTGGCGCTGCCGCCACCCACGGGCACCTTGTAGATATCGCCTTTGTAACCAACCAGGACGGTTTTGCCATCGGGTGAGATGGCCGCATCGGTGAACCAGTCGCTATCGGGTGCTGCATGGGCGCCGATGCTGGTGCCGGACAGCAAGCTGATCGCCACAAGGCGCAGCATTGTTTTTTTCATTTCAATTCCCCCTCAGGATTTAGATGAACGGATACGGTAGCAATTTCGTTCCGCGCGTCCAGCCCAAAGGTGGCCCATTCACGGCGATGTCATGCAAAAAGCCGCCGAAAACGGCGGCTTTTATGACTTTGGTTTATGATGCCTAAGCGGTGTCAGGCAACCTTGTGGTTGGCGGCATAGGTTTCGACCGCGCGCCAGACGCGCAGGAGGTTGCCGCCGAGGATCTTCTTGATGTCCGCTTCCGAATAGCCGCGTTTGAGGAGCCCGGCGATGATGTGCGGATAGGTGGACACGTCCTTCAGGCCTTCCGGCAGGCTGTCGCCGACACCGTCAAAGTCCGAGCCGATACCGACATGGTCCACACCCACCAGCTTCACCACATGGTCGATATGGTCCAGGACGTCATCGACCGTGGCGTAGGGGTAGGGGTTGTCGGCGCGGTATTTCTTTTCGAAGGCTTCGTGGGCTTCGGTGCTGGCCTTGGTGCCGCTTTTGCGCAGGTAGGCCTCATAGGCTTCATCCATGTGCGGGCGGTACTGGTTGGCTTCTTCCGTGAGGAAGGAGGAGCCGAAGTTGATCTGGATCACGCCGCCCTTTTCGGCTAGCGCCTTGATCATGTCATCGGACATGTTGCGCTCGAAATCCGGGGTGAAGGCGCGCGCGGAGGAGTGCGAGGCGATCACCGGCGTCTTGCTGGTCTTCATCACGTCCCAGAAGGCTTCGTCGGAGATATGGCTGACATCGACCATGATGCCCAGGTCATTCATGCGCTCCACCACCTGTTTGCCGAAGTCGCTGAGGCCGTGCCATTTGCGGGTCGGGTCGTAGGAGCTATCCGCGATATCGTTGGCCTTGGAATGCGCCAGCGTGATGTAGCGGATGCCCTTGTCGTAGAAATAGTCCAGGTTCTTGAGGTCATGCAGGATGGGGGAGCCGTTCTCCATCCCCATCGGCAGCGCGATCACGCCGTCCTTGAAGGCCTTCTCCACATCGTCGACCGACTTGGCGATGCGAAACTTATCCGGCGCCGAGGCCGCGATCTTTTCGACGATGGCGATCATCTCATCGGCGTGCTCTTTGGCCTTGGGCGTGCCGTCATACTGGGCCGGGGTATAGATGGACATGAAGGGGGCGTTGAGCCCGCCCTTCACCGCGCGGGGATAGTCGAAATTGCCTGTTTCTGTTGCCGATGCAACATCTTCCCATTTGGCGGCCAGGCGGTAGGGCACGTCGATATGGGTGTCGACGATCAGGTCGTCATGGGCGATCTGTTCGGCTTTTTTCTCGGTGCCAGCGTCCGAGCATCCGGCAAGCGCAAGCAGCGATACCGCGGCAATCAGGGCTTTCATCTGGTCTGTCCTCCCGCATTTTTCTGGTTGCCTACTTGGCTAACCCAGATTTGTGGCGGGGACAAGGCCGTCAGAGCAGGGCGGAGGAGATCTGGTAGGTCGCGAAGGAGACCAGATACGCCAGCACGAACAGGTAGCCGATCATGAAACCGGTCCATTTCCAGCCGCCGGTCTCACGCCGCGTGATGGCGATGGTCGACAGGCACTGGGGCGCGAAAATATACCAGGCGAGGAAGCTAAGCGCGGTCGGCAGCGACCAGGCGCCCTGCAGCATATGCACAAGGCCGGTCTGCACCGCGTCCTCATTGCCGGACAGCGAGTAGACGGTACCCAGCGCCGCAACCGCCACTTCGCGGGCGGCCATGCCGGGCACCAGGGCCGCGGACATCTGCCAGTTGAAGCCGATGGGCGCGAAAATGACCGACAGCCAGCCGCCGATGATGCCGACGAAACTGTGCAGGATCGCCGGGCCCTTGGCATCCGCAGGTGCGGCCGGGAAGTTCGAAAGCACCCACAGGACCATGGTGGATGTGAGGATGATGGTGCCGGCGCGGCGCAGGAAAATGCGCGCGCGTTCCATCAGCCCGATCAGCACATAATTCAGCTTGGGCGCCTGATATTTCGGCAGCTCCAGCATGAAGGTCTGCGGCTTGCCTTTCACCACCGTGCGCTTGAGCACGAAGGCGACGATAAGCGCCGACAGGATACCGGAAAGATACAGGATGAACATCACCAGCCCCTGCAATCCGAACAGGCCGCCAATCACCGGCTTGTTGGGAATGAAGGCAGAGATGATCAGGGTATAGACCGGAATGCGTGCCGAGCAGGTCATCAGCGGCGCGATCAGGATCGTGGTCAGCCGGTCCTTCTGGTCCGAAATCGTGCGTGCCGACATGATGCCGGGTACGGCGCAGGCGAAGCTGGACAGAAGCGGAATGAAGGCACGGCCGTTGAGCCCCACCGATGCCATCAGCCGGTCCATCAGGAAGGCTGCCCGCGCCATATAACCGGACGATTCCAGAAGCAGGATGAAGGCAAACAGGATCAGGATCTGCGGCAGGAACACGACCACGGAACCGACGCCCGCGAGGATGCCGTCCTCGATGAAGCTTTTGACCCAGCCACCGGGCAGGAAGGCGTCTATATGGGCCTGCAGCCAGCCGATACCGGCATCGATCCATTCCATCGGCGTTTCCGCCCAGCTGAAGACGGCCTGGAACATCAGGAACAATAGTCCGAACAGGATGATGGGTCCCGCAACAGGGTGGAGGAGCACTTTGTCCAGAAGCCGCGTGGTTTTGTGACCCATGCCTTCGGAAAGCGTGACCTTGGCGGCAATCCGGCGCGCGAAGGTCTGCAGGCTCCTCACGTCGGTGGCATATTCAACCGGGTTGGCGATCGGCACACTGAGGACGCCGTTGAGGGCATCCTTGAGCTCGCTGAGGCCCTTCTTGCGCACGGCGACGGTCTCAATCACCGGCATCACCAGTTTCTGGCTCAGCGCCCGGCTGTCGATGGTGATTTTCTCCCGCGCCGCCAGGTCGGTCATGTTGAGCGCCAGCACCATCGGCAGGCCCAGGGTCTTGAGTTCCAGCACGAAACGCAGGTGCTGGGCCAGGTTGGTGGCGTCGACCACGCACAGGATGGCGGCGGGTTTGCGCTCACCGATATAATTGCCCATCAGCACGTCACGGGTGACGGCTTCGTCCGGGCTTCTCGGGGTCAGGCTGTAGGTGCCGGGCAGGTCCACCAGTTCGACGCGGTTGTCACCCAGAAGCGGCCCCGCGCGGCGTTCAACCGTCGCACCCGGATAGTTGGCGACTTTCTGGCGGAGGCCGGTGAGGGCGTTAAAGAGGGCCGACTTGCCGCAGTTGGGGTTACCGACTACGGCGACGAGGCTCGTGGGCGTGCTCATTCGTCAGAAACCACCACGATGTTGGCGTCAGCCCGGCGCAGCGCAACCGTCATGCTGCCGACACGGACGGCGATCGGGTCGCGTCCGAACGGGCTTTGATGCAGAACCTCGATCATCAGATCTTCCGCGAACCCCATTTCCCGAAGCCGGTCCGTCATCTCGACGCCTTCACCATTGAGGTGTTCGGCATCAAAATGGGAAATACGACCCTTGTGCCCCGGACGCAGAAGGCCGAGGCGGTTCTGGCCAGTAAAGTCCAGGTCGGGGCGGGTTGGTTTAGTGGTGCTACGCATGAAGATACTCACATCCTTGGATGTTTTTGAGAATAGTTCTCAATATATATTTGCTCATTATCATGAACGGATAAGAGAATGCAAGCAGTATGGGATTGCATCGCCTGAGCATATTGACGCACACTGCCGACCTTGAAATGTGATCTCATTTTTATCGAGGGTTCCATGGCGGGTGAATTTCCAGAAAGCTGGTATGCGGCGTCAGCCGGCAAGCCGAAAGATTGGCCTGCGCTTGCGGGTGATGTAACCGCCGACGTCTGCGTGATCGGCGGCGGTTTCACCGGGCTTTCGACCGCCCTGAGCCTGGCTGAACAGGGGCGCGACGTCGTGCTTCTGGAAGCGCGGCAAGTGGGCTGGGGGGCTTCGGGCCGGAATGGCGGCCAGATGATCCATGGCTTTGTCGGCCAAGACCGGGTCGCCAAACATGCCGGGGCGGACAAGGCTGCTTCGGTGCGCGCGCTGACCTGGGCCGGGCATGACCTGATCCGCGCACGCGTGGATACCTACGGCATCGACTGTGACCTGACGCCGGGCTGGCTCGAAGTCGCGCTGACGCCGCGCCAGAATGCCGGGCTCTATCATCAATATAATGAGATGGAGACGCTGTATCCCGACCGGGGCTTTCATTATATGGGGCCGGACGAACTTGAGGAGCGGATCGGCACCAAGCGTTACCTGGGCGGTTTCCTCAGTAAGTCGGATGGTCACCTGCATCCGCTCAAGCTCTGTTTCGGGCTTGCCGCGGCTGCCGATGGGCTCGGCGTCAAAATCCATGAACATAGCGCGGTGACGAAGATCGAGCCGGGCGAGACCGTGGCGATCCACACCGCGGGCGGCACGGTGCGGGCGAAGGAACTGGTTCTCGCCGCCAATGCCCACAATGACCTGTTCAAGCGCAGGATGTCCGGCTTCGCCTTCCCGGCGGGCAGCTTCATGATCGCGACCGAGCCCCTCAGCGGCGAGCAGCTCGCACGGCTCAACCCCAACCGCTGGGCCATCTGCGACAGCAACATGGTGTGCGACTATTACCGCATGGGCGCGGACGGCCGCATCCTGTTCGGCGGGCGGGTGAATTTCTCCGGCCGCAAGCCACGCTCGATCAAGGCCAAGCTGTTGCCGCGGCTTCTGAAAACATGGCCGGAGCTTGAAGGCATCAAGGTCACCCACGAATGGGGCGGCAAGCTGGGGGTCTCCATCGGGGAGGTGCCGCTTGTCGGCCAGATCGGCGATAATATCTGGTACAGCTTCGGCTATACCGGCCACGGCGTGAATATGGGCAACCTGATGGGCAAGGTGGTGGCGGAGGCCATGATGGGCGACCGCGCGCGCTTCGACCTGCTCGCCGACGTGCCCAAATGGCGCCTGCCGTTCGGGCGTACCATCGGCCGCCAGATTGTCGCGTCGGCGATCCTCTATTACAAGCTCAGGGACAGGCTGTAGGCCCGCCCCGTCAGACCGACTTCAACAGGACGGCGCCGAGCGCGATCATGAGGACCGCGACTGTTTTGCGGCGGCTGAAAGCTTCCTTCAGCCAGAAGAAGCCGATGAGGCTCGCGAAAATGATGCTGGTTTCCCGAAGCGCGGCAATCTCACCGAGCGCGCCCAGGCTATAGGCATACAGCGCGATGCCGTAGCCGCCTTGCGCGATGATGCTGAGCGGCAGGCCGATCTTCCACCAGGCGAGCGACCGGGTGAAAATGGCGCGGCCGTGGCGGATGCGGGCATAGCCTGTCAGCACGGGCACGAAGGCAAGCCCGGACCAGACGACATAGGTGAAGGGGTTTTCGGCCCGGCGGACGGCGAGGCCATCCACCACCGTATAGCTGGCGATCAGGCAACCCGAGAGCACGGCATAAAGGAGGGCGGTGCGGAACTGGGCGTGATCCGCCGTCAGTTTCCGGCTGGCGCCCGCGGTCGCGAAAATGCCACCCACCAGCACGCCGACGGCCCCGAGCTCAGAGAGGCTCATCTCCCCCTTCAGGAAGAAATAGCTGAAAACGGCCACCAGCATCGGCCCCGTGCCGCGCGCCACCGGGTAGGTGAAGGTGAGGTCCCCGGCCTCGAGCGCCAGGGACAGGATGCGCTGGTAAAACAGATGAATGCACAGCGAAGCCGCGATCCAGCCCCAAAGCTCGGGCGTTGGCAAGGGTACGAGCGGTGCGAACGGCAGGAACAGAAGGCCGCCGATGCCCGAGATGAAGACCATCGCGGCGAACTTGTCCGGCGCTTTCTTGACCCCCGCGTTCCAGCTCGCGTGCAGCAAGGCCGAGGTCAGGATCAGTCCGGTGGCTATGGTATCGGGCGCGGCCAAGCGGCGGTCTTATTTCAGCGCCGCGCAGGCATCCTGGATGCGCGCGCAGGCCTTCTGGAGCGCCTCGGTCGAGGTGGCGTAGGACACGCGGAAATGCGGGCTCAGGCCGAAGGCCTCGCCGTGCACGGCCGCCACACCATAATCCTCGAGGATGTAGCTGACGAAATCGCCATCACTTTCGATGGTTTTGCCCGCAGGCGTTTTCTTGCCGATGCTGCCTTCGATCGACGGGTAAACATAGAAAGCGCCTTCCGGCACCGAGCAGGTGATGCCTTCGGCTTCATTGAGAAGCTTGCACACCATATCGCGGCGGTCCTGGAAGATGGCGGCGCGCTCTTGGAAGAAATCGGTCGGGCCCGTCAGTGCCGCAACGGCCGCAGCCTGGCTGATCGAACAGGGGTTGGAGGTGGACTGGGACTGTATCTTGGCGATGGCCTTGATGAGCTTCTGGTCCCCGCCCGCGAAGCCGATGCGCCAGCCGGTCATGGCATAGGCCTTGGCGACACCGTTCATGGTCAGCGTGCGCTCGAACAGCTCCGGCACGGCGGCGGCGATGGTGGTGAATTTGAAATCGTCATAGACGAGGTGTTCGTAAATATCGTCGGCGAAGATATGGACGTGCGGGTGGCGCTTCAGCACCTCGCCGAGGGCGACGATCTCCGTTTCCGAATAGGCGGCACCGGTGGGGTTGGAGGGCGAGTTGAAAATCAGCCATTTGGTCTTGGGCGTAATCGCGGCTTCGAGCCCCTCCGGCGTTATCTTGAAGCCGGTCGCGGCGGAGGACGGCGCGAACACCGGCGTCCCGCCCGCGAGCAGCACGATATCGGGGTAGCTGACCCAGTATGGGCAGGGGATGATCACTTCGTCGCCCGGGTTCAGGGTCGCGACCATGGCGTTATAGATGGTGTGCTTGCCGCCCGCGTTCACCGTCACCTGGCTCACGTCATACGCGAGGCCGTTTTCCCGGCGGAATTTCTCGACCACCGCGCGCTTGAGCGCAGGCGTGCCGTCGACCGCGGTATATTTGGTGTCGCCCGCACGGATGGCCTCAATCGCGGCGTCCTTGATATGATCCGGCGTATCGAAATCCGGCTCGCCCGCCCCGAGGCCGATGACATCCTTGCCCGCGGCCTTGAGCTCAAGGGCCTTGGTGGTGACGGCGATGGTGGGCGAAGGTTTGATACGGTCAAGCGATGCGGACAGGAAAGACATGGGGAACCCCTGTGGTCGATGTGGAAAGCTTGGCCCGAGCTTAGGGCCAGCCCCTTGCCCCCGCAATGATTTGTTGGCAGCGACAGGCGGACTTGACGCAAAAACATCTAAGCGACTCGGCAGAAAAAACTCACCGAACTCACGTGGGGCAATCAGTCTCGCGAATCGGTTGGTTGGTGGCTACTTGCAGGGGCCCAGAAATGGGAATGGCTTACCGGCAAGGTGAAGGTCGGCACCGTGCCGGTAAGCCAGGGGAGGGATACCTCGGGACACCTGGGAAGGTCTGTTACCTGGGAAGGGTAAGTGTCCGTCGGTAGTCGTCCATTTTGCCGTTGGCTAGTCCGAAATTGACCAATACCGCAGGCTCTGAATGAACAAATAAATCGGTTCTTTCAAAGCTCCCTACCTGTGCCCGCTTTCCGGTTTTTAGGACCGGTCCCTGGGATGGCTTACCGGCAAGGTGAAGGTCGGCACCGTGCCGGCAAGCCAGGGAGGGATAGGTGAACCGTAAATGCCTGGGAAGGTTTTTTACCTGGGAAGGGTATACCTGGGAAGGATTATGGCATTTATGGTTCAGTATTTGTTTCTAACAGTCCTCCTTTTTCTCTCTATATTTACTTCATATTACTTAGTCTTTGTTTCATTAACATTATAAATACATGTTGTTTTAGAGAGTCAATTAAAAAATTTATTTCAGTTATTGCTTTCTTCTAAATACGCGTACCGGCGGCGATGTGTCTGAGAACCGCCGGTACGCGGTTGGTATTTGGTCCTTAGAAGCTGGCTGACAGCATCCCGACAACCGTGGCCTTGCCGATGCCGTCCGTGGTGGCGTCGTTAAGGTTGGTGTCTACGTAGGAGAGTGACAGCGTGTATTGTTTGTAGGCGTAGGCGACGCCCATGCTCCAGTCCCACTTCTTGTCGGCGAAGGCGCCGTTTTCGTAAGCGATATGGCCTGCAATCGAGAAGGGCGTGTCGGCGATCGGCGCGTCACCGTTCAGGTACAGATAGATATTGTCCTGGTTGCCGGTGTTGGCCTGGCTCCAGACATAGGCGGCACCAACCTTCCAGTTGACGATGCCTGCGGTGCCAGAAAAGCTGCCGTAGCCTTCAATATAATGCGTGTGCTTCGACCCCGGGTAGGTATAGGCAAGGACACCGATATCCGAGGTGATGCCGTTCCAGTCGTGTTTGTAGCCGCCGTAGATGTCCATTTCGAGTTCGGATCCGCCGTAAGGCTGGATCGACGAGCCCCAGGTGCCGACATAGAAGCCGCTTTTGGTCGAGACATCGAGACCGCCCTGCAGCGCCGGGTCGTGGTCACTGAGCGACAGGCCGCGGAAGCGGTATTCGGTTGCGAAAGCGACGTTGGCCGACAGGCTGACGGGGCCGTCGTCTTCAGCGCTGGCGGCCGGGGCGTAGAGGGCGCTCATGGCGACCGTGGCTGCAAGGGCAAATCTGACTCTTGACGTAAGGGAAGATTTGATGGGCATGGTTTCCTCCAAAAGAGAGCCTTTGTTTTGGCGTGTTTCTAAAAAGCACCTCATAAAAAGCAAGGGGTGTGCCAGCTGGAATGAATTTGTTAAGTACTTGAAATTAAAGAAAACATTTATTGAGCTGCCTAGCGGGCGCTCTATTATCAGATTAAAAAATATACAGTGATTAAATTATATGCACTTAATCCGCCGCTCCCGTGTGCATTCGTGACTTGAAAACAAAGGGTGAACGCGCCAGTGTGGCGAACGTGAACAAGGGCCTCCCCAGGCGGCCCCAATCCTGATCCGGAGAAGAGCATGATCCCCGACGGCGCAAATGTGCCCTTTGTCCCCCATCGGCCCGACCGGCCGGAGAAATCGGAAGGCGGTATTGCCTTCAAGGTGGAGTCGGAGTTCGAGCCGGCGGGCGACCAGCCGCAGGCAATCAAGGAGCTGGTCGAAGGCATCAAGCACAAGGAACGGGATCAGGTTCTCCTCGGTGTCACCGGCTCGGGCAAGACCTACACCATGGCCAAGGTGATTGAGGCGACCCAGCGCCCGGCGCTCATCCTCGCGCATAACAAGACGCTGGCAGCCCAGCTTTACGGTGAGTTCAAGGCCTTCTTCCCGGAGAACTCGGTCGAGTATTTCGTTTCCTACTATGACTATTACCAGCCGGAGGCCTACGTCCCGCGCACCGATACCTTTGTGGAGAAGGAAGCCACGATCAACGAGCAGATCGACCGGATGCGCCATTCGGCCACCCGCGCGCTGCTGGAGCGGGACGACGTCATCATCGTGGCGTCCGTGTCCTGCATCTACGGCATCGGCTCGGTCGAAACCTATACGGCGATGACGCTGACGCTGAAGCAGGGTGGCAGTATCGACAACCGCGAGCTTCTCAGGCGGCTGGTCGCCATGCAGTACACAAGGAACGACGCCGCCTTCCAGCGCGGCACCTTCCGGGTGCGCGGCGACACCATCGACATTTTCCCAAGCCACTATGAGGACCGGGCCTGGCGCCTGATGATGTTCGGTGACGAGATCGAGGAAATTGTCGAGTTCGACCCGCTCACCGGTGAGCGGATCAGCGCGATGGAAAGCGTGAAGGTCTATGCCAACAGCCACTATGTCACGCCGCGGCCGACGCTCGACCAGGCGGTCAAGGGCATCAAGCACGAGCTGAAGGAACGGCTGAAATATTATGAAAGCGTCGGCCGCATCCTTGAGGCCCAGCGGCTGGAGCAGCGCACACGCTTTGACCTTGAGATGATGGAGGCCACAGGCGCCTGCGCGGGCATCGAGAACTACAGCCGCTACCTGACCGGCCGCGCGCCGGGGGACCCACCGCCGACCCTGTTTGAGTATCTGCCGGATAACGCCCTGCTTTTCGTCGATGAAAGCCACGTCAGCGTCAGCCAGATCGGCGGCATGAGTCGGGGCGACGCCGCGCGCAAAAGCACGCTGGCAGACTATGGCTTCCGCCTGCCGAGCTGCATGGACAACCGCCCCTTAAAGTTCGAGGAATGGAACGCCATGCGGCCGCAGACCGTCTATGTCTCGGCCACCCCGGGCAACTGGGAGCTGGAGCAAACCGGCGGTGTCTTCACCGAGCAGGTGATCCGCCCGACCGGCCTTATCGACCCGGAGATCGACATCCGCCCGGTCGACACCCAGGTGGACGACCTGATGCACGAAGCCCGCCGCGTGGCCGAAAAGGGCATGCGCGTGCTGGTGACCACGCTGACCAAGCGCATGGCCGAAGACCTCACCGAATATCTGCACGAAAACGGCATCAAGGTCCGCTACATGCACTCGGACATCGACACGCTGGAACGGATCGAGATCATCCGCGACCTGCGGCTTGGCGCCTTCGATGTGCTCGTGGGCATCAACCTCCTGCGCGAAGGTCTCGACATTCCGGAATGCGGGCTCGTCGCCATATTGGACGCCGATAAGGAAGGCTTCCTGCGCTCGGAACGCTCGCTCATCCAGACCATCGGCCGTGCCGCGCGGAATGTGGAAGGCCGGGTTATCCTGTATGCCGACAAGATCACCGGCTCGATGAAAGTGGCGATGGATGAGACCAGCCGCCGCCGCGAGAAGCAGATGGCTTATAATGTCGAGCACGGCATCACGCCCGAAAGCATCAAGAAGCATATCGGCGATATCATCCAGCACGCGACCTCGGGTGACTATGTCACCATCGAGATGGGCACCGAGGCCAAGCACCTTGTCGGCTCGAACCTCAAGACGCACCTCGAAAGCCTGGACAAAAAGATGCGCGAAGCCGCCGAAAACCTGGAATTCGAGGAAGCCGCGCGCATCCGTGATGAAATCCGCCATCTTGAAGCAGGCGAGCTCGGCATTCCGGATTCCCGGGTCAAGCCCAAGGGGCGGGCGACCGGTGGCCGCCCCGGCACGCGGACGACCAAATCCAAAAGCCGCCCGAAAATGGGCTGAGGATGATCAGGCGCCCTTAGGCCGTCTGCATGGCTTTCAGGGTGTTGAACGCTTCCTCTGCGGCTTTGGAATCGAGACCGTTGTCCTGGGCCAGCAGCAAAAAGGCATCGGCGAAGGTCAGTGTGCTGAAGCGGCTTGGCTCCCTGGGGGCATCATAGGGGTAGACGATCCAATCCCGGGTTTCCTGGTCTTGGGCCAGAAGCGCGGTTGCCGGCAGGTAAAACCGGGGGGCCGTCGTCATATTGATGAAATTCCCGACATAGGCGGCGTTGGAAGCGCGGCCATGCAGCAGCTTCACCGGGCCACTGAAAAGCGCGGGTTTCGAGAAGCGGAAATTATAGGCGTAATCCAGAAGCAGCAGGTCGATGTTCAGGTCCCACACCAGCTTGCGGAAGACTGACTGGTCACCGAAATTCTGGTCCTCACTGTCCGGGCACTGGTCGATATAAAGCTGTTTCCATACCTCGAAAAAATCGTCCGGCAGCTTGTCGAAGTTAAGGCCCAGGACGCCGGTGTTCATCGGCGGCAGCGGGTTCGCGGTGGCGAAGCTGTCACGGCCGCGATCCCGTGGCGGAACCGGCACGGCCAGCATGGTCTTCTTTTCCAGCATGGTGAAGCATTCCGCCACATCGCAGACGCAGAGGATATCGACATCCATGAACAGGGTCTGGACGAAGGGGGAGGCCTGAAGGCCGCATACTTTGTTGTAGAAGCCCCAGAATTTCTCCGGGATGTCGGGGGTCTCCGGCTTCAGAATAATGACCTGGTCGAACAGGGCGTCGGCCTCGGGGCTGGTTGCGTCCGCCACAAGGGCGATCGGCGTGTCGGGCATCATGGCCTTGGCGGATTTGGCCGATTGGATGGCCTCTTCAAGATACTGATGGCCGAACGCCACCTGGAGGATACCTGTGCCGGAGCGTGTGTTCATGGTGCTTCTTATTTCGGTTATGACTGCAGATGATGTCGCGCACGCTAGCGCCCCCTGCTATGCATGGCAAGTCCCCGTGACCGAAGGATGGTACGCGGCGAAAATTATAGGAAGGACGATAGCGATGAAATTCACCGATCCGGCCGCCTTTACGGCGTCCCGCGCCTGGGATGCGCTCGATATAGCAGAGATCGAAGGCGCCAGCGTGCGTCTGCATTGGACCGACGAACCCTATAAATGGCACGTCAATGACGGCGCGGAAGTGTTCGTGGTGCTGAGTGGGGTCGTGGACATGCATTACCGTGCGGACGGGCACGAGCATGTCAGGCGGCTTGAGGCGGGCGACATCTGCCTGGCTGAGCCCGGGGATGAACATGTCGCCCACCCCAATGGCCCCGCACGGGTGCTGGTGGTCGAAAAGAAAGGCAGCGTCTAGCGCCCGGCCCATGGCCGGTGCGGCACGACCGTATTTGGGGCGCAAGACGCCGTTATTTGATCGGCAGGGGTTCCCGCAATTCCGGGAACCTGGCTGTCGCTTCCTTGAAATAACCCAGCTCGTCATGGATTCTGCGGATATAGCCGACAAGGTCGCCATGCGAGATGGTGATGTAATCCTTGTCGCCTGACCGGGCGACAACCCGCAGGTCTATATCGCCGCCATTTTCAAGGGCTTCGATGATCTTGCTGTAGGGCAGGTCGATCCACACGGTTTCCTCAAAGTCACACTGGACCTTGTCGCAGCCGCTGTCTGACTGGCGGGTATTATTGATGGCTGCCGGTTCGCCGCCATAGAAGCTCGCCCGGTTATAAATGCGCCAGCTGCCTGGGGTGATCTGGGGCGGCGGGTCGTCCGGCGTGCGGTTATAGTCGAAATTATTATAATCGACCGTATAGATGACTTCGAAGCTCGCGCCGTCAGGGCCGAAGGAAGCAGCAAGGTACCAGGATGAATCCGTCATGGAAAACAGCTCGCTGATGCTGCGACCATAAACCCGGATGTCCCGCTCATAGGGCGACCGCCGGATGTCAGTATATTTATAGGCTTTGATCACCTGCGCCAGGCGTTTGCGTTCGGCGCGCTCTTCTTTTCGGCGCTGCTTCTCAGCTTCCCTGAGCGCTTTCTTGAAAGCGACTTGCTGGCCGCCATCGAGCAAGGTGGTGTCAATGGCACGCAACTCCTCAAGCGACATGGCCTGATATTTGGGCAGGACTTCCTGCATGTGGCTCCGCTCAATATCCGTGAGCGGAGGCGCGCAGGCGCAAAGAAGCAAAAATGCGAGTAGATGCCGTTTCATACTGTCCCCCCTCATAGCTCCATAAGGAACATAAGAAGAACATTCGGATTAGGCAACTATAAATATATAGAGTTCCCTGATTTGGTGCGTGTCACACCCCCACGACGGTGCTGCGCCGTTCCATGAAGGCGATGTTGCGCCAGCGGCCATCAAGGCAGCCGAGCCGCTCCCGGATGCCGACAAGGCGGTAGCCGCAGGCTTCATGGAGGCCGATGGAAGCTGTGTTTTCCGCGAAAATACCGGCCTGCTGGGTCCAGATGCCCAGTTCCTCGCTCAGGCCATTAAGCGCGGTCAGAAGGGCCTTGCCGACCCCGCGGCCGCGGGCAGATGCGGCGATATAGACGCTGACCTCGGCCACGCCCCGGTAGGCACAGCGGTCGGAGACCGGCCACAACAGCGCCCAGCCGATGACGTCACCGTCTTCTTCCGCAACAAGCTGGCTGCCGGGCACGCTTTTGCCCTCCCAGGTTTGCTGGGGCTTGGGCTCGGTCTCGAAGGTGGCGATGCCGGTTTCGATGCCTTCGGCATAAATGCGCCGGACGGCGGGCCAGTCATCTGTGCGGTAAGGGCGGAGGGTCACCATCGCCTGTCTCTCCATGAGGTCTGTCTCGGGCGAGAGTGCCGTCCCCGCCATCGTTCGGCAAGCGGAAAGCTAGTAAGGGCTTAACGAGGGCGTGTGTCCGTCCGTGTCAGGATACGCTTCAAAAAGCCGGGCAGGTGCGGCGTGACCTGCCGGATCTTGTGGTTGGCGTGCGGGAAGCGCTTGCGGGTGCGTTTGATCCACCGGAGGATAAGCGGGTTGAAGGCGATGACGCCCAACCCCGCCGCAATCAGCAACAGGCCGGTCGGGATGGGGAGCGGCAGGGTGATAGCGCCCAGCACCAGCATCAGGGCACCCACCGGCAGCGCCAGCCATCTCAGGATATGTCGATAGCGTCTCATACGCCGTCACTCCGCTTCCCGGCTGGCCTGACGTTCAGGCATCCCCGGCGGCGTGTCATACCTTGATTGTGTCACATATTTATGAAGATGGCTTTATCGGTGGCATTTGGCCGACACGGAGCTAGTATCGGGCTTTCATGCGAAGAAAGGTGGCGGCCATGGCGGATTTTACGGACCATATCACGGAGAAACATGCAGCTTTCATCGAGGCGCAGCCGATGTTCTTCACGGCGACGGCGGCGTCTGACGGGCGCATCAACCTAAGCCCCAAGGGCATGGACTGTTTCCGGGTCCTCGGCCCCAACCTGTGCGGCTATCTGGATGTGACGGGCAGCGGCAACGAAACCTCGGCGCATCTCATCCGGGATGGGCGCATCACCGTGATGTTCAACAGCTTCAGCCGCAACCCGCTGATCCTGCGGCTTTATGGCCACGGGCGGGTGGTGCGGCCGGGCACGGAAGCGTATGATGAGATGAAGGGCACCTTTCCGGAGATACCGGGCGCACGGCAGATCATCCTTATCGAGGTCGACAGCGTGCAGACGAGCTGTGGCTATGCCGTGCCGGAGATGGAGTTGAAGGGTGAGCGGCAGACGCTCAAGAAATGGGCGGTCAGCAAAGGGCCGGAAGGGCTTCAGGCCTACAGGCTTGAGAAGAATGCCCGGTCGATCGACGGATTCGATACCGGCCTTGAGGGCTGAGAACCCCTGGCGCTGTTGGGAGTGAAGGTATGACTGAGAAGGCGGGCGGCACTGCGCTCATGGATGGCAACCGGCTGGTTGCGCTAAGGACCGGGCTTGAAGGTGCGGACGCTCAGCTGTTGCGCTCGCTCCTTGAAAGCAAGGGCCTGCAGGTGTTCCTCGTCAATGAATCGGCGGTGTCCGGGATGACGGGCCACGCGGTGTCGGTCGACCTTTATGTCCGCGCGGTGGATAAGCCTAAGGCGGACGCCATTCTCGGCAATGTCGTGACCTTGCCGCGTGCCATGCAGCCGCACCGCTTCGATGAGGACGGTGAGGAGCTGAGCTGTCACCACTGCGGCTCCACCCGCGTGCATCCCTATGAAGGGAAGGTGCCGACCCTGATCCCGGGCCTCAAGCTTCAGTCCGGCAAGAATGAGCGCTGGTACCACTGCCTGCAGTGCGACAGCTATTATGAGGAAGGCCGCAAACGCTTCAGCGGCTGGCCCATCGCCGTTATGTGGGCGGCGGTGCTGGGGCTTGCGAGCCTCGGCCTCATGTGGGTTATCAACTTCCTGCGCTTTCTGTAAGCGCAGGCGGGGTCCTCAGTAGCTGAGGGCGTCGAACACGCGGTCGGCGTCGCCGTCCCACTCGCCATTATAGCTGGCGAGAATCTGGTCCGCGGGCGTCATGCCGGTGTTCACGCTTTCCCACAGGCTCGAGAGGAAGCCCTGCTCGGTCTCGCCCGAAGTGGAGAGCTTGCCGCGTTTCTTGAGGCCTGCGTCCGCGATGGTCAGCACTTCCCGTGCGAGCCCCATGAAGTCACCATGGCCGTCGACCTTGGTCTCCAGCCCCAGCTTGGGCGCATTGTCCCGCATGGCTGCCATGTCCTCAATCGACCAGCCTTTGATCAGGTCGAGCGCGGCGGCTTGGGCGTCGGCGTCATAAAGAAGCCCGGTCCAGAAGGCGGGCAGGGCGCAGAGGCGCGACCAGGGGCCGCCATCGGCGCCGCGCATTTCAAGATACGTCTTGAGGCGGACTTCCGGGAACAGCGTGGTCATATGGTCCTTCCAGTCCTCCATGGTTGGCAATTCGCCGGGGGCCGCGGGCAGTTCGCCCTTCATGAAGGCGCGGAAGGACTGGCCGGAGGCATCGATATAACGGCCACCCCGGCGGATGAAATACATCGGGACATCGAGAACATGGTCGACCCAGCGCTCAAACCCCATGCCGCTTTCGAAGACGAAGGGCAGCATGCCACAGCGGTCCGGGTCCGTGTCGGTCCAGACATGGCTGCGATAGCTTTTCATGCCGTTGGGCTTGCCCTCTTTAAGCGGGCTGTTGGCGAAAAGCGCGGTCGCAAGCGGCTGCAGCGCGAGGCCGAGGCGGAATTTTTCCACCATGTCGGCTTCGGACGCGAAATCCAGGTTCACCTGCACGGTACAGGTGCGCAGCATCATGTCGAGGCCGAGGTTGCCCTTCTTCGGCATATAGGCGCGCATGATACCGTAGCGGCCCTTGGGCATGACCGGGATTTGCTCCCGCGTGCACGTCGGGTGGAAGCCGAGGCCGAGGAAGCCGATGTTCAGCTGTTCGCCGATTTCCTTGGCGATGCGCAGGTGCGAGGACGTTTCGTCACACGTCTGGTGGATCGTCTCCAAGGGGGCGCCTGAAAGCTCGAACTGCCCGCCGGGTTCCAGCGTGATTGAGGCGCCGTCTTTCACGCAGGCGATCAGGTTGCCGTCTTCCTCGATCGGCAGCCAGCCGCGCGAGACGAAGGCCGTCAGGACATCACGGATGCCGGGGCGGCCATTTTCGCCGGTGTAGCTCAGGGGCGCATGGTCACCGCGGTGGAATACGAACTTTTCATGTTCGGACCCAATACGCCAGGTGCTCCGGTCAGGCCGGACGCCGGTTTCGAGGAATTCGACAAGCTGGGCTTTCGATTCGATGACGCGAGCGTCGCTATCAGCGCTTGGGCTGGACATATGGCAGGTGTCCCTTGAACCTTATTGATCAGTGAAAGTAGGTCCTAGATAGGGACTAAGCAAGAAAAGTAAATATGCTATCACGCGGGCGTGACGCCAGAATTTCTGTTCTCAGACATTAGTGCTGGTAAGGAACGTTGATCGCCAGCGGGTCTCGGGACAGGTCCATGCCGTAAATATGAAGGGTTATGGCTTCCTTCTCCGTCGGGTTGAAAAGCCGGTGGATGCCTTCTGGGTTCGCGCCCACCGTGGCGACAGCCCCGGCCCCCGCCCGGATTAGGCCGGTCGAGCTCAGGAACGCCATCGAACATTCGCAGGCGTCTTCGCGGCAGCAATAGGTTTCGCAGCCGATCTCGCCCTCCAGCACGCCGACACAGCCCCAGGCGTTATGCCCATGAACGGGTGTATTGGCGCCGGGCATCCAGCGAACGGCGAGCACGGAGAAATGCCCGTGCGGATGGATATGCAGCATCTTGCGGGCATAGCCGCCATCGTTCACCGGGGTGTCGGAAAAGTCCGGGATGCCGACATGGGGCAGCGCCAGGCGCATGAGGCTCGCGACCGCGGCCCTGTGGTCCGTTTCATTCACCGCGCAGGTCAGGGCCTCGGCTTCGTTAATCAGCCGGGTCAGGTCGCCGCAGGTGTGCAGGGAAACGGTACTGTCTTTGGGCATGGCATCAGGTCCACTAGTTCGGTGAAGTCACGATATGTGGGATATGATACCAATGTTTCTGTGATAATTGTTTTCGAAGTTCGAATGAAATGCGGTTTAGTGTAAAATATATTTTCTGCTAAACCAAAGGATATAGCATAAAATCATTCCTGCCGCCCATGGGCTGGAAGCTCATGCTGGCGACAGGCGGAATCGTAAAATGATGGGGCTTACCAGTCGCCGAGGGCGGATTGCCACAGGGCGATGGCGGCCATGGCCGCAGTGTCGGCGCGGAGGACACGAGGGCCGAGCGAGACGACGGTGACATTCTCCTGCGCGCGGATCATTTTGCGCTCGGTATCGTCAAACCCGCCTTCGGGGCCGATCAGGATCGCCCATTTGCCGGGGTCCGCCTTGTCGGCGGCGGCCGCAAGCGCGGTGTGGGCCGATTGGCCGGAAAGGTCCTCATCACAGAACATGATACGGCGGTCTGCGGGCCAGTCTGCCAGCAGTTTATCGAGCTTCACCGGTTCGGCGATGGTGGGCACGTTCAGGCGTTCGCACTGCTCGGCGGCCTCGATGGCATTGGCCCCCAGCCGGTCGGTCTTGACCCGGTCGACAATCGTGCGGCGGGTGTAGACGGGGGCGAGGTGGCTGACCCCCAGCTCCGTCGCCTTCTGGGCGATGAAATCGAGGCGCGCCTTCTTGATGGGCGCGAACACCAGCCACAGGTCGGGCTCGGCGCGTTGCTCCTTGATCTTGCGGTCAATGCGCAGGGTGACGGCTTTTTTCTGAACCTCGGCGACCTCGGCGGCCCATTCACCGTCGCGCCCGTTAAAAAGGGCGACCGGGGTCCCCGCCTTCGCGCGCATGACATTGCCGAGATAATGGGACTGGTCGGGCGCGAGCGTTAAAATGCCGCCGCCGGGCAGGCTGTCTTCAACATAAAGCCGGATATGGATTTTATCGCTCATGGGTCTCGGGTCCGTGTGCCTACAGGAACTTGACCAAGTAGCGCACGGTTTTGCCGTTGGCAAGAAGCGTGCTGCCGGCCTCCTCGAACCCCAGCTTGGCGTGGAAGGCGTCCGAGCCCGGGTTGGGCGGGTCGCTGTTCACCTCACAGCCGACAAGCGTGTGGCCGCCCGCACGGGCCTGGGCGAACAGGTCCTCGTAAAGCGCGCGGGCCAGCCCCCGGCCGCGGGCCTCGGGTGCGGTGACGATGCGGTCGATATAGGCGAAGCGCGCGTAGCGGTCCTTGAACCACAGGAAATTGGGGCTGTCGTAAGCGCCGTTCTGGTCGAAGGCGATCAGGTAGGCATCGGCGGGCGCGACCCCTTTGGCATAAAAGGCTGCCGCCACCATCTGCCGGTATTTCTCCAGGCTGAGATAAGAGGTTTCCTTCTCATGCGCGTTATTGAGCGCGAGGATCGGCGCTTCGGCAAGGTCGGCAAGGGGGGTGAAGGTGAGGCTCATGATATACCGCTGACTCTATGAAAAATTGGCCGCTAGGGTGTTGTGCGGCGGCCTTGCTGTCAAGCCGAGTGTGGAGCGTCAAGAAACAGCCTCGGCGCAACTGCGTTCTTTATCTGGCGCGCGGCATCGGCTAGGTAGGGGGCACGGACAGGCGGAAAGGCATTTAATGGTTCAGACGCAGCAGCAGGAAATGGCCCTCAGGCAGGCGATCGGGCAGGGGTTTGACCTTCTGCGCCAGGGCAGGGCGGCGGATGCCGTCCGGCTGGCGGATAGCCTTGTAGCAAGCCACCGCGGCCATGCCCATGTGCTCTATTTCGCGGCGGAAGCCCGGGCGGCTTATGGCCGCACGGACGACGCCCTGCGCTTTCTCGAGGCCGCGATCAAGGCCGACCCCGGCCAGTTCCAGCTTATGTTCCGCAAAGCCCAGATTTTGCTGGCCATGCGCCGCCGGACGGACGCGCGCGCGGCGGCAACCGAAGCAGCGGCCCATGCGGGGCAGGATGCGCAGGCGTTGCAGGCGGTCGGCCAGCTTTTCAGCCAGAGCGACGACCCGGCGGGCGCACGGCCTTTTATCAAGCGTGCGCTCAAGGCCGCACCGGGCAACCCGGCGCTCATGTTCGATATGGCGACGGCGCAGTTTTTCCTCGGGGACCCCGTGGGGGCCGAGAAAAACCTCGATGAGGTGCTCAAGAAACAGCCGGGCAGCGGGCAGGCGCTTTATCTGCGCTCGATCCTCAAGCGGCAGACCAAGGCCGAGAACCATGTCGGGGACCTGGAACGCCGCCTGAAGGTCCTGCCGGACGGTGAGGAAAAAGCCAGCGCCTATTATGCCCTTGCCAAGGAATATGAGGATCTGGGTGACGTGGAAAAATCCTTCCCTGCGCTCAAGGCCGGGGCGGACATGAAGCGCGCGTCGATGCGCTATGATGTTGCCCCTGAATGCGCCGCCATGGAGGCGATCGCGAAGGCCTATACCAAGAAGGCCATGCAGGCGAAAACCGCAGGCTGCGCGGACGAAGGCGCCATCTTCATCGTCGGGATGCCGCGCACGGGCACCACGCTGGTGGAACGGATGCTCGGCCGTCACAGCCAGGTTACCTCGGCAGGTGAGCTGCCGGATTTCGCCCGCGTCCTGTCCCTTCGGGTGGAGGCTGAGCTTGCGGCGGACCCAAGCCGGGGCGCCAATATGGTCGAGGCTTCGCTCAAGACCGATTTTGCCGCGCTCGGGCAGGATTATATCGCCGGGGCGCGGGATGCCGTGCACGGTGCGCCGGTGTTTGTCGATAAAATGCCGGTCAATTTCCTTTATTGCGGGCTGATTAAGAAGGCGCTGCCGAACGCGCGCATCATCCATCTGGTGCGGGACCCGATGGACAGCTGCTATGCGGTCTATAAGACGCTGTTCCACCGGTCCTACAGCTTCTCCTACGACCTCGATGAGCTC
Organism: Kordiimonas marina; assembly: GCF_023006325.1. Taxonomy (GTDB): domain Bacteria; phylum Pseudomonadota; class Alphaproteobacteria; order Sphingomonadales; family Kordiimonadaceae; genus Kordiimonas; species Kordiimonas marina. Next base: position 223,526 of record NZ_JAINDF010000001.1, on the reverse strand, counting down.
GCGACCTATTATGCAGCCTACCAGCGGATGATGGCGCATTGGCACACGGTGATGCCCGGCGCCATTCTCGATGTGCATTATGAGGACGTGGTCCGCGATACCGAGGCTGAGGCGCACCGCATTCTCGACTGGTGCGGCCTTCAGTGGGAAGACGCGGTCCTCAAGCCGTCCGAGAATGACAAGGCCTCCACGACCGCGAGTGCGGCGCAGGTCAGGCAGGCGGTTTACACCAGCTCTGTCGGCAAATGGCGGCGCTACGCGGACGGGCTTGAGCCCCTGAAGGCGCGGCTGATGGCGGCTGGCGTCGTGGATGAAGACGGCAACCCGGTTAAGAAGGACTAAGCACAGTGGCTGATCCGAAACAGGTGGTGGTAACGGCGGACGCCGTTGAAGGCAGCTGGGTATACAGGCACGCGCCGACACACTGGCGGCCATACCTGAAGCTCGCGCGGCTGGACCGTCCGGTCGGGGCCTGGCTGCTGTTGTGGCCGTGCTGGTGGTCTGTCGCCTTGGCCTCAACGCTCGGTTTTTCGCTCTGGCATCTGTGGCTCATGGTGCTGTTCGGCATCGGCGCACTGACCATGCGCGGCGCGGGCTGTACCTATAACGATATCGTCGACCGGGATTTCGACGGCGCGGTCGAACGCACCAAAAGCCGGCCGATCCCGGCGGGCGAGGTGACGGTGAAGGGCGCCTGGGGCTTCCTCGTGTTCCAAAGCCTGATCGGGCTCGCTGTCCTCATCCAGTTCAATGTGCCTGCGATCCTGACCGGCATCGCTTCGCTGGCACTCGTCGCCATCTACCCGTTCATGAAGCGCGTGACCTACTGGCCGCAGCTGTTCCTGGGCCTCGCCTTCAACTGGGGTGCCTTGATGGGCTGGGTGGCCGTACGCGGCGAAATCGGCTGGCCCGCGGTGATTTTATATATCGGCGGCATCTTCTGGACGCTGGGCTACGACACGGTTTACGCCCACCAGGACAAGGAGGATGACGTGCTCATCGGCGTCAAGTCCACCGCGCTTGCGCTCGGGCGTCATACCCGGCTTGCGCTCGCCGTCTTCTATGGCCTGTTCTTTATCTCGCTGATCGCCGCAGGAATCCTTGCAAAGCTCGGCGGAATCTATTACATCGTCATCGCGTTTGCGGGGCTACACCTCGCCGTACAGGTGGTGCGGGTTGACATTGACAATTCAGCCGTCTGCTTAAAAATATTTCGTTCGAACATTTTGTTTGGCTGGATCGTGTTCCTGGCCCTGATTGCAGGACAGGTGTCACACTAGCCGGGTAAAAGGGTTCTCCCCACCCTTCGTGTAAAGGATAGTACCCCCATGGATATCACCAAGATTTCCGTCGGCCACAATGTGCCCTGGGACGTCAATGTCATCGTCGAGGTTCCGGCGGGCACCGAACCTGTGAAGTATGAGCTGGACAAGGATTCGGGCGCGCTGTTCGTCGACCGTATCATGCACACCAGCATGCGTTACCCGTGCAACTACGGCTTCATCCCGCACACGCTGGCGGATGATGGCGACCCGGTTGACGTTATCCTCGCCAACCACACGCCGATCATGCCGGGCGCGGTTGTCCGCTGCCGCCCGCTTGGCGTGCTGATCATGGAAGACGAAGCCGGCATGGACGAGAAGCTCCTCCTGGTCCCGGTCGACAAGCTGCACCCGTTCCACAAGGACGTGCAGAGCTATGAAGAGCTGCCGAAAATCTTCCTCGACCAGATCACTCACTTCTTCGAGCATTATAAAGACCTCGAAGCTGGCAAATGGGTGAAGGTCAAAGGCTGGGAAGGCCCGGAAAAGGCCGCTGCGCTCATCGAAGCCGGCATCGCCGCCGCCAAAGTTGCCAAAGACTGAGGCTTTTCGTCCTTCAAGAATGAAGAAGGCCCGGGCAGGTGACTGTCCGGGCCTTCTTGTTTTTGATGGCGGGTGCTATTCGGCGGCGCCGGCCATCATGGCAGCGGCATCTGGGTACCAGAGCGCCAAACCGCGCTCGATATAGGCGACCAGTCGTGGGCGTTTGGCTACCTCCGCAGTCGTCCAGCTTTTGATTGGGCTGGCATAATAGTTGGCGATATGGCCGAACAGGGAGGCATCGACATAGCAGGGTTGGTCCCCGCCGAAAAAGGCGCGATCGCCGATCAGCGTATCGGCCGCTTCAAGGTCGGCCTGGAAAAAGGCCAACCGCTCGGCGTCGCTGAAGCGGCTGAAGCCGGTGCCATCTAGATTTTGTCGCACGAGGCCGCGCGACATATCAGCCAGCCCCTCGGGCGCCTCTGAAAAATACAGCGGCTTGGTTTGTGCCCACCCGGCATCATCTACCCAGCGTGTCCACATCAGAGACAGATGGGTGCGGTGGTCGAGCATGCGGCAGAGCGCATGGCCCGTGGCCTTGCGGGTTTCATCCATGCCGTCATCGAGCGTTTTGCCGTACTTTTCCGCCAGGTAAAGGCGGATCAGTTCCGAATCCGGGATGAGCGTGTCGCCATCTTTCAATACCGGCAACTTGCCCTTCGGCAGTGCCTTGAAGTCCTCCGGCATGTCAGTCCGGTAGTCGAGCCCGCTCAGTTTCAACAGGATGTCTGCCTTGGCGCAGAAGGGGCTCAGGTTGAAAAAGCCCGGTGCGGTCGGAAAGGCATACAGGGTCAGGTTGGTCATGGTGTCCTCCTCGCTTGTGTGACGAAGAAGGACCTACCATAGCCATCCTGACAAAATTTGTCAGTATAAGGGGGAAGACTTAGCCGTATCAGGAGGAAGGCTTACCAGTCGGTGCCGCCGACTTCCGTCCGGCGCAGGACGCGGCGGTAAGGGGCAGGCGCGCGGCGGGTGACGGCATGCATGCTGCGGTCGAACAGGCCCGAACGGCCCCGGGCCCAGCGCACGCTGCGGGTGACAGACGGTGTCGTCGGGATCAGGAACATCAGCCCGATGACAAAAAGGATAAGCCCAAAGGGGATGGGGGTGAGCATACCCACAAGGCCGACAAGGCAAAATGCGCTGCCGATAAGCTGGCACAGGATGCGCAGCATGGCGTTTTCTCCGATCGCTGTCTTTATGTGTGACGCCGCCATGCGGCGCCATACGTTTTGTCTATTTATAGGATCAATATAATGTGGCTTAACAATGGCTTCAAGATGACCCATACAAGGAATTATGACCCACTGGGCAGGGAAATCTGCGGCTTGACAGGCTAACAATTTGTTGCATGTGAAACTAACAAGCGGTATGCCAAACCGGTTGCCGGTGTGGGGAAGCTGACTTGTGCAGCCGGACTGGTGGACGTCCAAATTTACAAGCGGGAGCTTGCGATGAACAAAGTTTACGAGAGCGCCGTAGAGGCGCTTGACGGTCTGCTGTTCGACGGCATGACCATGATGGCAGGCGGTTTCGGCCTGTGCGGTATTCCGGAAAATCTGATCGCTGCGGTCCATAAGGCGGGCACGCGCGACCTGACTTTCATCTCCAACAACTGCGGTGTCGATGATTTCGGCCTCGGCATCCTTCTGGGCGCCAAGCAGATCAAGAAGATGGTCAGCTCCTACGTTGGCGAGAACAAGGAGTTCGAACGCCAATATCTCGCCGGTGAGCTGGAGCTTGAGTTCAACCCGCAGGGCACGCTGGCCGAGCGCATCCGCGCGGGCGGCGCCGGTATTCCGGGCTTCTATACCAAGACCGGCGTCGGCACGCTGATCGCCGAAGGCAAGGAACACAAGGAGTTTGGCGGCGAAACCTACATCATGGAAACCGGCCTCAAGGCGGACGTTTCCCTCGTCAAGGCCTGGAAGGCCGACACCGAGGGCAACCTAGTGTTCCGGAAAACCGCGCGCAACTTCAACCCGATGATGGCGACGGCCGGCAAGGTGACGGTGGTCGAGGTCGAGGAACTGGTCGAACCGGGCCAGATCGACCCGGACCATATCCATACGCCGGGCATTTATGTGCAGCGCATCATCAAAGGCACGTTCGAGAAACGCATCGAGCAGCGCACCACCCGCAAAAGGGAGACTGCATAATGGCTTGGGATCGTGACCAGATGGCGGCACGCGCCGCCCGTGAACTGCAGGACGGCTTCTACGTCAACCTCGGCATCGGTATCCCGACCCTGGTGGCCAACCATATCCCGGACCATATGGATGTGACGCTCCAGTCCGAAAACGGCATGCTCGGCATGGGCCCGTTCCCGTATGAGGGTGAGGAAGACGCCGACCTTATCAACGCCGGCAAGCAGACGATCACTGAACTGCCGACCTCAAGCTATTTCTCATCCGCTGACAGTTTCGCCATGATCCGCGGCGGTCATATCGACCTCTCGATCCTCGGCGCCATGGAAGTGGCTGAAAACGGCGATCTGGCCAACTGGATGATCCCGGGCAAGATGGTCAAGGGCATGGGCGGCGCCATGGACCTGGTGGCGGGCGTCAAGCGCGTTGTCGTGATCATGGACCATACCAACAAGGCGGGCGAGGCGAAGCTTCTGAAGGCCTGCACGCTGCCGCTGACCGGCGCGGGCGTGGTCGACCGCATCATCACAAACCTCGGGGTGTTCGATATTGTCGAAGGGGGCCTCAAGGTGGTTGAGCTGGCGCCCGACGTCACGCTCGATGAGGTCAAGGCGAAGACCGAGGCGGCGCTGGTCGGGTAAACCGCCGGGCTGCTCTCAGATGATTTCGGGAACGGGGCCTTCGGGCCCCGTTTTCAGTTTGTCAGGCTGTGATACCTGTAGCCCAGGTCCTGCATGGCCTGATCCAGCCGGTTGATCGTCGCGGGCGTGACACCGTGGCTGCACACCAGATACAGGTTTGTGGGCGGCAGCGTGCCGAGATCCGGCAACATGACCAGTTTCGCCAGGTTAGGGTCGTGCTTGCGGGCGATCTGCCACTGGTCTTCGGGCACGATGGCATAATGCGCGCGGCCGGCGGCGACCATATGCATGAGCTGGAAATCGGTTTTGCCGTCCCGGTATATCCAGGGCGGGGATGAGCGGACGACGGTATCGATACCGCCGCCGTAGATGCCGCTGCCAAGCAGGGTGCCGATCAGTTTCGGGTCCCGGACGACAGACGCCATGGTGCCGTGCGCCTTGAGGGCCGGGGCTTTTTCCTGGGTGGTGACAACCACGTCGGCCGGGATCTTGTCGAACAGATAGGGCAGGAACGTCCAGTGTTTGGCGCGTTCAGCCGTATAGTAGCGGCCCGTGGTGCAGAAGCTGCGGCGGCCGTCATTCAGCATCCGGGCTTCTTCGTTGATCGTGGATTTGAGCCATTCGATCTTCAGCCCGGCTTTGGCGACGATGCGTTCGACCCCCTCGGCGTAAGGCCCGGTCGGTTTGTCCCCCTCGACCCGCAGTTTGGGCGGGTAATGATAATAGGTTACGGCCAAGGCTGTAGGCACGGCATCATCCGCGCCAGCCGCCAGCGATGCGGCAGCCAGAAGGCTCGATAAAATGAAAAACTTAACCACGGTTTGGTTCGTGACCCCTCTTAGTCTTAGAAGACCTTAAGCCTCGTCTATCTTGACCGTAGGATCAAGCACCAATATGGCACATCCTCCTTTGCCAAAATGGGACACATGCGATTTGTCCTATAAGACCCGGGAAAGACCGTGGATGCTTGTTAAAAAGGCAGAAATAGGCCAATCTTGTCTTTGTGCCATACGCTAGACCTTGTGGTGCGGGCACGGGGGGAAGAGGACGAGATGCCCACGAAGGGATATGAACCCGTCACCGAGTTTCCGGATTTCGCGGATCATCAGCAGATTCGGGACTTTTTCGATGCCTGGCACCGCTGGCGCGGCGAGGCGCTTGTGCCGAAACGCAGCCAGATCAAGCCAGGCGAAATTCCCCACCTGATGAGTGGCTGCATGCTTCTCGACATGTATGGGCTCGACCGCATCGTCTTTCGCTATGCAGGCAGCCTGCTTCAGGATTTCTACGGCGTGGACTTCACGGGAAAGAATTACTATGAACTGACGGCGCCCGCCGACCGGGATATGCGGGCCAGGAGGCTTCTGAACGTGGCGGAACAGCCGGCTGCCGCAGTCTGGACCACCCCCGCTATCGATACGGTTGATTTTGTCGGGGCGAGCGTGCCTGTCCTGCCGGATGACCTGGGCCAGCCTCTCATCGTGATGCAGGTGATGGTCCACCTGCGCGATCTGCACCATGTCCGCCCGTCGACCATTGCCCAGCGGCATGATACAGTGCATCTGTCCCAGAAGTTCCGCTATCTGGATATCGGGGCGGGGCTGCCGGACCAGAGCGTCGAGGCCTGACAGGAATAGGCGCCCCAGCCGGGCTTGTTCCCCGGCTTAAGGCTTTTCCCAGGAGGCGCAGCCGAACAGCCGGCTGACGGTCCCGTCCGGCCCCCGAAGCGGCAGGATGACGGTGTAGGAGCGTTTGATCAGCCCCAACTCGCCGAAAAAGTCCGTGACATAGAAGCAAGGCACGCCGGTTGCGTAAACCCGGCGGGCGAAGGTGAGGCTGTCGCGGGCGCTGGTGTCACGCTTCGCGGCGTCGCTCAGCCGCATTCCGGTGGCTTCCGCGCCGTAGCGGAGCGTATGTTCGGTGCCGAACAGGCGCCAGCGGAAGTCGGCGCCACCGTCCAGAACCTCGACGATATACATAAGCGGTAACAGCTCGCGCCCCAGCCAGGACGGCGTGACCGATGTCGCGTTCGGCGGCGTGCCGGGGAGGGCGGTCCACATGTCATGGAGCCTGACGGGCAGGGTGAAGGGCTCAAGCTGTCTTGCGGCCTGAAGCGAGACTTCCTCAGCCTGGCTTCTCAAGTTCAGGCCCCTGACGGTCTGGCCATCGGAAAAGGTGGTGAATCCAGTCAAGATCGTCGCTCGGCTCTACCTCATCTGTCACTCGATCCCACGGCAAGCGTACCACGGCGGCAAGCAAGCGGAAAGCGGGATCGCGCAGCACACTGGACAAGCGCGACCTTTGGTTGTCTATTTGGCCGTCAAGGCGCGTCATGCGGGTCCGGGCGGGCAACCGGGCAGGCGCGCATCGATTTAGGGGGGATTATGGAACATCGGAAAGACCTTATCACCGTATTCGGTGTCTGGGCAGGCGCATGGTTGCTGGTGCAGTTCGTACAGAGGCTTTTGTCCGTTGGCTGGCAAGCTTTTGCTTTACCGGATTTTACTTCGGAATGGGTGAGTTTAGGGTTGATGTCATTGGGGGCACTGACAGTCCTGTTGTTAGTGCTTTTTCTATGGCGCGGCTTCCGTTTCTGGATGGTGGCGGCTTTCTTGCTATTTGACCTTGGCATGAAGCTGGCTGGGATTTGGCTGAACCGAATCCAAGCCTCTGTCTATCGCGCTGAGGCGGCAGCAGCCGGGATGCATCATGCCAACGCTTATTATGTCACTCAGCCTTTCAGCGCGGCATTTATCTATGTCGCTTACATGGCGGGTGGCTATGCCTTGGCTCTCATGATCTACTGGCCTTTCCGTGAACCTGATGCTGCCGATGAGAGTGCTGAAGGCATAGTGAAGAAACAGAGCGGGTTCCAGACTTTCGTACAAAACTGGTTTTCTGTGCTGGCGGGGCTTGCTGCTGCGTCTGTTCTTGCTGAACGGCTTAGTGATGTCATCACAGTGGCCGCCCTTACTTCTGGTGTGCCTTGGCGGTTTCTCATGGCCGGATCAGCGTCTCATTGGGCCATTCCCGTGTTTGGAATAACTATTAGCATTGCAGCTGGCCTGTTGATGGGCTGTGGAAGTGGATATGTCTATGGGAAGTACTTCAAGGCTCCGCCGTTCGGGCAGGTCATCGGCTGTATGCTCATCCTGATGCTGATGTTAATGATCGGTCCTTTGCAATATCTGATCAGTAGCTATCTGATCACAGGTCATGGTCCGGGCATGAAGTGGATATGGATCATGGCGCTTGTTACCTTCGTCCCGCTCCTCATCCGGGCGCTGGCCTTCTGGCTCAGCGCCCGTCTCAGTGGCCGCCGCGTGGAAGCCTAACCCGCGGTGCCGCCGACGGTGAGGCCGTCGATCCTGAGGGTCGGTTGGCCGACACCGGCGGGGACGGTCTGGCCGCCTTTGCCGCACGAGCCGACGCCGTGGTCGATCTGAAGGTCGTTGCCGATCATCGACACGCGCTTCAGGACATCGGGGCCGTTGCCGATCAGCGTCGCGCCCTTCACCGGGTGCAGGATCTTGCCGCCCTTGACCCGGTAGGCCTCGGTGCAGCTGAAGACGAACTTGCCGGAGGTGATATCCACCTGCCCGCCGCCGAAATTGACGGCATAGAGCCCGTCCTCGACACTGGCGAGGATTTCGGCCGGGTCCTTGTCCCCCGCGAGCATGAAGGTGTTGGTCATGCGCGGCATCGGCGAATGGGCGAAGCTTTGCCTACGGCCGTTGCCGGTGGGTTTCATGCCCATCAGGCGCGCGTTCAGCCGGTCCTGCATATAGCCCTTGAGGATACCGTCTTCGATCAGCACGGTGCGTTCGGTCGGCGTGCCTTCGTCATCGATGGTCAGCGACCCGCGCCGGGCATCCATGGTGCCGTCATCGACCACCGTCACGCCGGGCGCAGCCACGCGCTCGCCCAGAAGGCCTGCGAAGGCCGAGGTTTTCTTGCGGTTGAAGTCGCCTTCCAGGCCGTGGCCGACCGCTTCATGCAGCAGCACGCCGGGCCAGCCCGGGCCGAGGACGACGGTCATCTCGCCCGCAGGCGCGTCCACGCTTTCCAGGTTCACGCTGGCCTGCCGGATCGCTTCATTGACCTGCGCCTGCCACTGGTCTTCGCCGAACAGGAAGTCATAGTCGCGCCGGCCGCCCGCGCCGTCGAAGCCGCTTTCCTGCCGGTCGCCTTCGCCGAGGACAACGGAGACATTGAGCCGGACGAGCGGGCGGATATCCCGCACCCGGTGGCCGTCGGCGCGGATGATCTCCACCGCCTGCCAGCTGCCGAGCAGGCTGGCGCTGACCTGTCTTACCCGCGGGTCGGCCGCGCGGGCGAAAGCGTCAATCTCACCAAGGAGCGAAACCTTGCGGTCGAAGTCGATGCCGAGGAGCGGGTTTTCGTCGGTATAGAGCTGCTTGTTGGTGCGCGCGGGCGCGAGACTCATGCTGCCGGAGCTGCCGGTTTTGACCGCGCGGACGGTATTTGCCGCCCGTTTGATGGCATCTTCGGAGAGTTCGTTCGAATGGGCATAGCCGGTGGAGTCCCCCAGCACGGCCCTGAGCCCGAATCCTTGACTGGAGTCAAAGCTGGCGGCCTTCAGGCGGCCATCGTCGAAGCTGAAGGATTCGGATTGGGTGCTTTCGAGGTAAAGCTCCCCATCCTCCATGCCCTCAAGAGCCTCTGAGACAAGGGTTTCCGTACGCTTTTCGTCCAGGTCCGAGTCTGTGAAAAAGAAATTCAGCGACGATGCCGCATCCGTCATGGCATACTCCTAAGGGTGACATTCTGCCCCTGTGCGTCAAAAGGCCGCAGGGGATGCGCAGTAGTTAGCCTAACCATGGTACTCTGTGTTGCCGTTGACAAGATATGATGCCGAAAAATAGAATTTTGTGGCAGAAAAATGGCAAGATGCGTGCTCACATACTTGAGCCTGAGCTATCCTCTGGTATAACTGGCGCGCATTATTATCGATCGGGGCTGGCGGACAACTGGCCAAAGATCGAAATGTCGGACATCGGTTGCGGGGGCAATTGAGGTTCGACTGCCCGGGTAGGGGTAGGAAAAAAGGAAAGCAGAACTATGAACGTCAAAAGGCTTACCGCCGGAATGATGGCCTCTCTTGTGGCCGTTTTCGGTCTTACGGTTGGCGCGCTGGCCGATGGAGTGAAGGGCATGGCGCACGACGGGGGTGTCTGGCTACAGACCCCGATGAACGAGCAAGCCGCGAAGATTGACGATTTCCACATGCTTCTTCTGTGGATCATCTCGGTCATCGCCGTCTTTGTCTTTCTCTTGGTTTTCTGGGTCATGTATCGCTATCGCGAGAAAAAGAACCCGGAACCGTCCAAGACCAGCCACAACACTCTCATCGAATTCATCTGGACGGTCGTGCCGATCGGCATTCTGGTCTTCATTGGCTTCTGGTCGATCCCGCTGCTCTATTATCAGGACGTCGTGCCCGATACCGAGTTTGCCATTCGTGTGACCGGCAACCAGTGGAACTGGACCTATAACTACCCTGACCAGGGTGGTATCGAGTTCACGGCTTCCGTTGTACCGAACAGCGCTTTCAAGAACCCGAAAGAAATGGCGGGTTACGAGACTGAGCTGTCGAAGTTCCTGGGGCATCCGGTCAAAATCCAGAACCGTCTTCTGGACCCTGACTACCGCCTTGTTGTTCCTGTCCATACCAAGATCCGTCTTCAGATCACCGGTTCTGACGTCATTCACTCCTGGGCGGTTCCGTCCCTCGGTGTGAAGCTGGACGCCATTCCGGGCCGTCTTAACCAGACCTGGTTCGAAGCCGATGATATCGGCACCTTCTACGGCCAGTGTTCTGAACTGTGCGGTCAGGACCATGCCTTCATGCCGATCGCGGTGGAAGTCATGTCCAAGGAAGATTTCGCCAAGTGGGTGAAGCACGCGAAGGCTGAATACGCCGACGCTGGCACCACCGCGCTTGGTCGTTAACAGTTTCTGGGAAAGGAAGAGCAATGGCTCACGCAAACCCAACAGGTTGGAAACGCTGGGTATATTCCACCAACCATAAAGACATTGGTGTCATGTACCTGTGGTTCGCCTTCATCGCAGGCTGTATCGGCTTTGGCATGTCCGGTCTTATCCGGATGGAGCTTATGGAACCCGGTATCCAGGTTCTGCCGAAAGTCTTCGGTATTACCGAACAGCAAGCCCACCAGATGTTCAACGTTCTGACCACCGGCCACGGCCTGATCATGGTCTTCTTCATGGTCATGCCCGCGCTTATCGGTGGTTTCGGCAACTATTTCGTGCCGCTGATGATCGGTGCGCCGGACATGGCGTTCCCGCGCATGAACAACGTCAGCTTCTGGCTGATGCCGCCGGCCTTCATCCTGCTGCTCCTGTCGACCATGGTTGAAGGCGCACCGGGGTCGAACGGTTTCGGTGGCGGTTGGACCGCTTACCCGCCGCTGTCGACGATCGGCCACCCTGGTCCGGCAATGGACCTTGCGATCTTCTCGCTCCATATTGCTGGTGCGTCGTCGATCATGGGCGCGATCAACTACATCACGACCATCTTCAACATGCGCGCTCCGGGGATGACCATCCACAAGATGCCGCTGTTCGTATGGTCGATCCTGGTTACCGCTTTCCTTCTGGTGCTGTCGCTTCCGGTTCTCGCTGGCGCCATCACCATGCTGCTGACCGACCGTAACTTCGGCACCACCTTCTTCGAGCCTTCGGGTGGTGGCGACCCGGTTCTGTACCAGCACCTGTTCTGGTTCTTCGGTCACCCGGAAGTGTACATCATGATCCTGCCGGCCTTCGGCATCATCAGCCACATTGTGTCGACCTTCTCGCGCAAGCCGGTGTTCGGCTACCTGGGTATGGCTTACGCCATGGCTGCGATCGGCATGATCGGCTTCGCCGTTTGGGCGCACCACATGTACACGGTTGGCCTGGATGTTGACACCAAGGCTTACTTCGTGGCGGCCACCATGGTCATCGCGGTGCCAACAGGGGTTAAGATCTTCTCCTGGATCGCGACCATGTGGGGCGGGTCCATCCGCTTCACCGTGCCGATGATGTATGCCATTGCCTTCATTCTCCTGTTCACTGTCGGCGGCGTAACCGGCGTGGTGCTTTCGAATGCTGGTGCTGACATCGTCCTGCATGACACCTACTATGTGGTTGCTCACTTCCACTATGTGCTGTCGCTCGGTGCCGTGTTCGCCATCTTCGCCGGTCTCTACTACTGGATCGGCAAAATGTCGGGCAAACAGTATCCGGAGACCCTTGCGAAACTGCAGTTCTGGGTCACCTTTATCGGCGTGAACACCATCTTCTTCCCGCAGCACTTCCTGGGGCTGCAGGGGATGCCGCGCCGTTATGTCGACTATCCGGATGTGTTCGAGAAATGGAACTTCGTTTCGAGCGTTGGTTACCTGATCACGCTCGTCGGCTTCCTGTTGTTCCTGGTGGTTATGGCCATGACCCTCTTCAAGAAGAAGAAGGACTGTGCCGACAACCCGTGGGGCGAAGGTGCGACCACCCTCGAGTGGACGCTCAGCTCGCCGCCGCCGTTCCACCAGTTCAACGAACTGCCGCGCATCAAGTAACTTGCTTGAGACGTAGAGGATACGGTTTTGGCTGATAGCCTTACATCCTTTGAAAACAGCAAACAGTCTTCCGCATCGGGTTACGACCCGATGCGCGAAGCTGAAGCGGGTGATTTCTTCGCGCTTTTGAAGCCGAGGGTCATGTCGCTTGTGATTTTCACTGCTTTCGTCGGCCTTGTTGCGGCGCCCGGGACCATGAACCCCGTGATGGCGTTTGCAGCCCTCCTGATGATTGCGGTCGGTGCCGGTGCGTCCGGCGCCCTGAATATGTGGTACGATGCCGACATCGATGCGGTGATGAACCGCACCGCCAAGCGGCCGATCCCGGCGGGCAAGCTGACCCGCGGTGAGGCCCTCGGTTTCGGGGTCACGCTTTCCGTTGCTTCCGTGGTGCTCCTCGGTCTCATGATCAATGTGACCTCGGCGGCGCTTCTGGCGCTGACCATCGTTTTTTATGTGCTCATCTACACCATCTGGCTGAAGCGGCGCACACCGCAGAATATCGTGATCGGCGGGGCTGCCGGCGCGTTCCCGCCGATGATCGGATGGGCTGCCGTGACCGACAGTGTGACCCTGCAGTCGATGGTGCTTTTCGGCATCATCTTCCTGTGGACGCCGCCGCACTTCTGGTCGCTGTCCCTGTTTATCTCCAAGGATTACGAAAAGGTCGGCGTGCCGATGCTGCCCGTTGTGGCTGGCGTCAAGGAAACCCGCCGTCAGATCCTGCTTTATAGCCTGCTTCTGGTGCCGTGTGGTGTCGCGCCTTATTTCATGGGGTTTGCGGGCCCGGTGTACGGGATTGTCTCCGGCGCGCTCGGGGCCTGGTTCCTGTATCTGGCTTTCCAGGTGTGGCGCGAGCGGGAGAAAGCCGAACGCAAGCTGTTCGCCTTTTCGATCCTGTATCTGTTTATTGTGTTCGCGACCCTGGCCGCTGAACGTTTGATTGAAGGCCTGATGGTATGAGTGATAACCGCGACAATGACGAGCGCATGGCGCGCATTAAGAAGCGCAACCGGGTGCTTGGCATGGTTCTGTGGGGCTTTGTCCTCTTTCTGGCGGTTATGAGCTTTTACCGCATGAAGGGATTGGCTCCATGACCGACGGACGGAAAAACAGCAATGGCCGCGTCGTTCTGATCACCCTCACCGTCGTGATCGGGATGGGGCTTCTGACCTTTATCGGCGGCCCCTGGCTTTACCGGCACTTCTGTGCCGTAACCGGGTACGGCGGTACGCCGAAACGGGTCAGCGCCGAAGATGCGACGAACGAGGTGGTCAACCGTGACATGACGGTTCGCTTCGCGGCCAACGTCAACTATAATATGCCCTGGCAGTTCAAGCCGGAGCAGAACAAGCAACAGATCAAGGTGGGTGAGCAGAAGGTCGCTTACTTCTCGGCCTACAACCCGACGGATAAAACCATTACGGGCCGGGCGTCCTACAATATCACGCCCGACAAGGCGGCGACCTATTTCGCGAAGATCGACTGTTTCTGCTTCACCTTGCAGACGCTTAAGCCGCATGAACGTGCGGATATGCCCGTCGTCTATTATATCGATCCTGAGATTGTGAAGGATCACGATGTGGACGACGTAAACGAGGTCACCCTGTCATACACCTTCTTTGTCGTGAAGGACGGTGACAAGGATCAGGCTGATGCCAAGCCGGTGGCCCAAAATATACAAAAAGTAGAAGTTAAGAAATAATAGGTAGGGAAAAGTCAGCCGAATATCGGCGCTTTGTTAGGAGAGAATTAATGGCGGGCGACGTTAAACACGATTACCACCTGGTCAACCCAAGCCCCTGGCCGGCGTTTGGTTCGCTGTGCATCCTGGTGGCTCTGATCGGTGCGGTCTTCAGCATGAAGCCGAATGCCACCCTCTTTGGGATCGAAGGTCACTATTTCGGCCACTGGATGCTGGGGATCGGTTTCCTCGGTCTTCTGTACACGGTCTTTTCCTGGTGGCGGGACGTCATCAAGGAAGCCGAGCAGGGCGACCACAAACCGGTCGTACGCCTTGGCCTGCGCTATGGCATGATCCTGTTCATCGCGTCGGAAGTGATGTTCTTCGTCGCCTGGTTCTGGGCTTTCTTCAACTCTTCGCTCTACCCGCACCTGCCGGTGCCGGATGTCAGCGCCTTCTGGGACAGCCTGGGCACCAACGCACCGTGGCCGCCGAAGGGTATTGAAACCTTTGACCCGTGGCACCTGCCGTTCATCAACACGCTGATCCTGCTCCTGTCGGGCACGACTGTGACCTGGGCGCACCATGCCATCCAGCACGGCGACCGCGAAGGCCTCAAGAAGGGCCTGTGGCTGACCGTCCTCCTGGGCGCCAGCTTCTCGATGGTGCAGGCGCACGAATATAGCGAAGCCGCTTTCAGCTTCGCCGGCAACATCTACGGTTCGACCTTCTTCATGGCCACCGGCTTCCACGGTTTCCACGTTCTCGTGGGTACGATCTTCCTGGCCGTGTGCCTGATCCGCGCCTACAAAGGCCAGTTCAAGCCGGACCACCATTTCGGTCTCGAAGCTGCCGCCTGGTACTGGCACTTCGTTGACGTCGTATGGCTGTTCCTGTTCATGTGCGTCTACATCTGGGGCGGCAACGCCTGATGACCGGAACGCCGGACCATAAAAATGCCGATACCGGCCGGGAGCACACCTCCCGGTCGGTTTCGCCTTATAAGGCCGGGCTGACCTGCACCTGCCCGAACTGCGGCGAGGGGGCGTTGTTCACCAACATCCTCGAGGTCAAGGACCGCTGCGACGTCTGCGGGTTCGACCTTTCTGCCGCTGACCCGGGCGACGGCGCCCAGGTTTTCGTGATCCTGGTGATGGGGGCCCTGTGCGCCATCATCGGCGTTATCCTCTATGGCCCGGTCGGGCTGCCGCCTGCGGTGGTTGCCGGTGTGCTGTTTGCCATGGTGGTGTTCGGCAGCCTGTGGATGCTCCGCGTCTTCAAGGCGCTCCTGATCGCGCTTCAGTTCCACCATGACGCCCGGGAAGGCCGTCAGGAGGACATTGCCCACGAGAAAAAGGAAGGCGACGACACCTAATGTCCAAGCGTTTTGCCCCTGGCACCTCCGCTACCGTCACAGCCCTTATCGGTCTCGCTATTCTCTTCTCGCTCGGCACCTGGCAGGCCCTCAAGGTCGGCCCCAAGACCGAGCTGATCACCCGCATCAAGGCCGGGATGAGCGAAGCGCCGATGGAACTCACCGTTCATATCGATGATCCCAGCGTGCTCGAATACCGCCATGTCGGCTTCGAAGGCACGGTGATGAAGACGGCGCCCGTCAAGGTGTTCGGCACCAACACGATGGGCGAGGCGGGCTATCACCTCTATATCCCGGTGACCATGCGCTTCGGCCGCGCCGTGTTCGTCGATTTCGGCTGGGTGCCCGCCGCCATCAAAACCCCGCCGTCCTTGCATCAGGGCGAGATGATCACCGTGACCGGTATCCTGCGCCAGAGTGCCAAAGCAGGCTGGATGACGCCGGATAATGTGCCGGACAAGGGTGAGTGGTTCACGGCGGACATCTACCAGATGGCCAAGCATTACGGCCTCGGCTCCAAGGATTTCTATCATTTCCGCGTGATCGCCGACAAAGGCGTGCTCGCGGGCAACCTGCCGGTCGGCGGCCAGGTGCGGGTCGATATCCCGAACAACCATTTCCAGTATGCGCTGACCTGGTTCGGCCTCGCCGCGGCCCTCATCCTCATCTATGTGTCCTTCGGCTTCTCGGAAGGGCGTGAGGACAAGCCGGGCGCCTGAGACATTAGCGCCGCCCAGGTGGGTGTGCGCTATCGCACCTGTTTAGAAAAATTGCCTGCCCCGCTCGGCCGGGAAGGCTTGAATCGCTTGATTCTCGGGCCTTCCGCCCCTATGACTATCGGCTCGCGTTTAGTCATGTAGGGTACGAGAGCTGTGAAATATATCTCCACGCGCGGCCAGGCCGATATTCTCGACTTTGAAGGTGTCACCATGGCGGGGCTCGCCCGCGATGGCGGACTTTATGTGCCGGAGGCACTGCCGAGCCTGAGCGCGGAGGATATCCGCGCGCTCCGGGGCCTTCCCTATGCCGAGATCGCCTTCCGGGTGATCCGCCCGTTCGTCGAAGGCAGCCTCACGGATGCCGAGCTGAAGGCGATGCTCGACGCCACCTATGCGGGGGCTTTCCGCCACGCCGCGACCGCGCCGCTCGTCCAGCTCGCGCCCAATGACTGGGTGCTGGAGCTGTTCCACGGCCCCACGCTCGCCTTCAAGGATTTCGCGCTCCAGCTCCTGGGCCGCTTCTTCGACCATTTCACCGCCAAGCGCGGCGAGAGGCTGACCATCCTCGGCGCCACCTCGGGTGATACCGGGTCGGCCGCCATCGAGGGCTGCCGGGGCCGCGATAACGTCAGCATCTTCATGCTGCACCCGAAGGGCCGCGTCTCCGAGGTTCAGCGCCGCCAGATGACCACGGTCATCGAGAAAAACGTCGTCAATATCGCCATCGACGGTACGTTCGACGACTGCCAGGCGCTCGTCAAAGCCTGCTTCAACGACCATGCTTTCCGCGACCGGGTCGGCCTCACGGCCGTCAACTCGATCAACTGGGCGCGGGTGATGGCGCAGATCGTCTATTATTTCGCCGCCGCCACCGCGCTGGGTGCGCCCGAACGCGCGGTCAGCTTCTCGGTGCCCACCGGCAACTTCGGGGATATCTTCGCGGGCTACATCGCCAAGCGCATGGGCCTCAATATCGACAAGCTGGTGATCGCCACCAACAGTAACGACATCCTCGCCCGCACGCTGAAGACCGGCCGCTATGAACGCGGCGACGTGTTCGCGACCCTGTCGCCCAGCATGGATATCCAGATCAGCAGTAACTTCGAACGCTTCCTGTTCGACCTCGCGGGCCGCGACGGTGACACTGTCCGCCGCTATATGGACGCGCTGACGGCTGAAGGCGGCTTCGCGCTCGAGGGCGCGCACTATGATGCGCTCAAGGCCACCTTCGCCGCCGAACGGGTCGATGACGCCCAGACCGCCGCGACCATGAAGGCGGTCCACGAAGCCACCGGTTATGTCGCAGACCCGCACACCGCCGTCGGCATCAAGGCGGCGGAAGATTGCCTCCCGGCCACTGGCGCGCCACGTGTGACACTGGCGACCGCGCACCCCGCCAAGTTCGGCGATGCGGTCATCAAGGCCACAGGCGTCACCCCCACGCTCCCCGCCCATATGGCGGACCTGATGGACCGGGAAGAACGCTACCTCACGCTCGCCAACGACATGGCTGCATTGCAGGCGCGCATCCTTGAAGGGGGCTGGTCTTGAGCGTCCGCCTGACCCGGCTCGACAACGGGCTGCGTATCGTCAGCGAAAGCCGTCCTCTCCTTCAGACTGTCGCGGTCGGCGTGTGGGTCGATGTCGGGGCGCGGCATGAAACGCCGGCCCAGAACGGCATCACCCACTGTATCGAACATATGCTGTTCAAGGGCACCGAGCGGAGGAGCGCGCGCGATATCGCCTTCGAGATCGAGGCGGTCGGCGGCCATATGAACGCCGGGACAGCGCGTGACCAGACCAGCTATTACGCCCGCGTGATGAAGGAAGACATGGGCCTCGCGCTCGACCTTCTGGCCGACATCATCCTCAACAGCCGTTTCGATGCGGGCGAGCTCACGCGCGAAAAAGAGGTGATCATCCAGGAAATCGGTCAGGCGATCGATACGCCCGACGATATCATCTTCGACCACTTGCAGGCTGTTTCCTTCGGGGGGCAACCGCTCGGCCGGTCGATCCTGGGCGAGCCGGAGACCGTGCGCTCCTTCACGCCGGATGACCTGCGCGGCTTCCTGCAATCGAAATATACCGCGTCCAACATCGTCATTTCGGCGGTTGGCAACCTCGACCATGGCGCGCTGGTCGCCCAGGTGATGGAAAAGTTCAGTGCCCTGCCGGAAGGCCCGCGCCATGAAACGGTGCCCGCCACCTTCACCGGTGGCCGCCATCTGGACAAGCGGGAGCTGGAGCAAATCCACGTCGCCCTCGGCTGGCGGGGCGCGTCCTTCCATGAAGATGACTATTATGCGCTTCAGGTCTATTCGACCATCCTGGGTGGGGGCATGTCCTCGCGCCTGTTCCAGGAAGTGCGGGAAAACCGTGGGCTCGCCTATTCGGTTTACAGCTTTACCTCCAGCCACAAGGAAACCGGTATTTTCGGCCTCTATGCCGGGACAGGGCCTGACATGGCCGCAGATATGATGCCGGTCATCCGCGCCGAGATGGAGGCGCTGACCAAGGGGCCGACCGACCAGGAATTCGGTATCGCGCTCGCGCAGCTCAAGGCCGGGCTCACCATGGCGCTTGAGGCCACCACATCCCGCATGGAGCAGCTGGGCCGTCAGATGCTGGTGTTCGACCGCATCATCCCGGTCGAGGAAATGCTCGCCAATGTATCGCGCGTGACACCTGCCGATGTTAAGGCCATGGCCACCCGCATCCTTGACGAGAATGCCGTTTCGACTGCCCTTGTTGGGGGTGGTGCGCTGGAAAAGGTTAATTTCTAAAATAATTATCCAAAATTTTCTTTAATTCCCGAGTCCCTGGAAAGAATTTCTTACTATCGTCAAAGTATTGCTGACCATCGGTTAAGGTGATAGGCTCTGCAATATAAGAAACTTATTTCAGGGGGTGTTTCTTGAGTCCTGAGCTCTGCCAGTTCTTGCGATATTGGCGGTCACTTGGTGGTGGGGACCGGGTTCCGGATCGTAATCAGCTTGATCTCCGTAAGCTGACCTCTTTGCTGTCCTGGATGTTCATCCTGGAAATGGGCAAGGAGGGCGCGCTTCGCTACCGTCTTTCCGGGTCCTCGCTTGAGGGCGCGGTCGGCTGCGGCATGTCGGGCCGCGTCTATGCCGATATCTTCGCCGATCATGACCAGGCCGCCCTGATGGAGGAGCTGTATGCCGTTGCGCTTGTGCAAAGCTGCGGCATCCTGCGCACCGGGGCCTTTTCACTTGCGTCCGGCCGCCGGTTCGACCTTGAAGTGCTGGTCCTGCCGTTCGCGGAGCCGCGGGTCATGGGCGGGACGGAACTGGTCGGTGTCGTGCGGCCGTTCGACTATCAGAACCAGGGCTTCATCGATAAATGGGGCGGGTTCGAGCACGAAATCAACAGCCTGCTTGTGGTGCCGTCGCCGCGTATCCTGACGCCAAAACACCTGTCGCCGCGCGTCCTTGGCGCGATGGACCGCGCCGGGCTGGAGATGCGTGCGCTCGATATGGAAACCATGCTGGAACTCGACCGCCTCGGCGTTCAGGAGCAATACCCCGACGTTCCCTCCCTCAGCCTAGACGCCTTCGACGGCCCCCAGGAACAGTCCCTGAACTGAGGCGTCAGGCCTCTAGTCTTCCCAAGCGCAGACGCAAAGATTGCCAAGGTCATGCTTTCAGCCAATAATCGAGCTGGGACATTACTCTTGGGGAGGAAATATCAATGTCGCTCACAACTATCATTCTTCTGGTGCTGGTGCTTTATGTGCTCCAGCTTTTTCTTCAGGAAGTTTCGCGCTTCGGCCTCAATGTGACGGTTCTTGTCGGCAACCGGGACAACCCGCCTGACATGACCGCCGTTGCCGCCCGGCTCGACCGCGCCAAGAACAACATGATGGAAGCCATGCCGCTGTTCCTTGCGCTGGCGCTGTTGGCGATGGTCAAAGGTGTGGATACGTCAAGCGATGTCATGAACGGCGCCATGCTTTTCCTGGCCATGCGGGTTCTGTTCATCCCGGCCTACGCCAGTGGCCTGCCTTGGTTCCGCTCGATCTTCTGGATCGCGGCCAACGTCGGCCTCATCATGATGGCGCTGCCACTGATTTAAGGGCTATTCTGGGTAACGAGAGAACGCCGGCGCAATTGCACCCCTTAGCTTCTCAACTTCATGAATGCTGCAGTATCCCAAGCTAAGTACATCATTGCGTTGTGAGTTTTGGAAGTAGTGGCGTTCGGAATATACCCTGCCATCAATTGGGTCTTCATACCTCGTCCCAATAACCATGTAAGCATAATGCTGTGACATATCATCTGGGCAAGAAACCCTCAAATGATGGGGCATATCAGGGAGAAGCGCGGTGGCGAAATTGCTTGGAGGATGGGCTAGTGATTCACTGAGGTCTGTCGCACGGTAAAAGGCAACTTTTAGTTCACACGATCTAGCCTGGCGGAGACCAATGTTTCTAAGAGCTATAACGATGAAGCTACGGTTTTGTTCTTCGGTCGCAGAAGTCATAGATAAATATGGACGTCCATTCTTCTCCTGCTCTTTACGCTCATTGACAGCTAAGCGAATTGTCATAAATGCAAAAATGGCGCTTCCTGTGGCTGCGATTGTAGACACAGTGCTCATAACTGATTGCCATAGGGATATGTCGCTCATTTGGTCCTAAAAATTGGCTGGAAAAATATTGCGAACCTACCGCTAATGGTTGGATGCTGAATATTTCACGCGTGGCCGGTTTCGGCGGACAGCATGGAGACATTCACGCCCAGCATCGCCATGGCGCGGGGCCATTTCTGTTCAAGCTCGGTATTGAAGATGATCTCATCGTCGGCTTCGGCGGTCAGCCAGCTGTTGGACTGGATTTCCTGCTCCAGCTGGCCTGCGCCCCACCCGGCGTAGCCGAGCGCGAGCAGGTGATGCTTCGGGCCGGTGCCTTCGGCAATGGCACGGAGGACATCGACTGTGGCCGTGAGCGCCAGCCGTTCGGAGACGACAAGCGTGCTTTCCTGCACATAGTCAGCCGAATGCAGCACAAATCCGCGGCCGGGTTCAACCGGGCCGCCGTGATGGATGGTGATGTCGGGCGCCTGGCCCTTCACGTCGATCTCCAGTTGCTCCAGTAGGTCGGGGAAGCTCAGCCCGTCGAACGGCTGGTTGATGATCAGCCCCATGGCGCCTTCGCTGTCATGCGAGCAGACATAGATCACGCTGCGGTCGAACCGGGGGTCCAGCATGCCGGGCATCGCCAGCAGAAGCTTGTTGTCGAGATATGTTGAAGATGTCATCCGCTTCCTCATGTCGCTTCCCCGAGCTTAGCCTTTATGGGCGGGACGTGCAATCATACGCTGATCTTGGGACTGGCTTTTGGCCCCAGTGAAGGGGTGATAATCAGCGAAGATGACCAGACTTTGACACATTCGTGAAATAGCGTGGTTGGAACCCGGCGCCCGGTCCTGCTATGGATCGGGCGAATATTTGTTAGGAGGTGCCGATGCCCCGGTTCTTATCTTGCCTTGCTTTGGCCGCTGCTGCGGCGTTTTCCCTTTGGGCGCCGTCCGTCATGGCGGATGACGCTGGCGCGGAAACCCCATGGCAGGATCATGACGGCATGGTGCGGACGCACCTTGTCGCCGCCTCGGCCGCGATGACGGACAAGGACGGCAACCGGCTTTATGCCTGGGAAGCGGATATGGCACCGGGCTGGAAAACCTACTGGCGTTCGCCGGGGGAGGCCGGGTTGCCCGTGCGCCTGCGCGAAGGCGACAAGCCGATCGAAATCCTGTTTCCGCTGCCTGAGCGCTTCACGCTGTTCGGCATTGGAACCACGGGCTACCACAACCGGGTGATGCTGCCTTTCCGCATGAAGAAGGGTACCAAGCCGGGAACCGTTATCAGCGCCGACTTCATGGTGTGCAAGGACATTTGCGTGCCGTTTGAAGCCACCTACAAGCTGCCTGAAACCCCTGATATTTCCGGGAACGATATCCGGATCGGTGTCTGGCTCAAGCGGGTGCCGGTGCGCGAAGGCGATGCCGGTGTCGGCCTCAAGGTCACCGGGATGCGGCTGATGGGCACCAAGGGCCATCAGCGGCTGATCGTCGATGTCGCCGCCGATGTGACGCTTTCGGGGGCCGACCTGTTCGCCGAAGCGGGGGACATGGTGCATTTCGGCACGCCGAAGATGAAGCTGATGGCGGACGGCAAAAGCGCGCGCTTTGTGCTCTCGCCGATGATGGGCAACAAGCCGTTCGACCTTCTGGGCCATGACGTGCGCCTGACCATCAGCGACGGCCACGGCCAGGCGATCGACCGCACGCTCAAGATTACCCGCCCCTGATCGTCGCCGCTTCAGCGCCGGTAAAACGAATCGTTTGCCTGCGCCCAAACCGGGGGTAGAGTGGCGGCAACTTCATCTGACTTGATAGATCTATGCGAGGAGCAAACCGATGACCATTAAAGTTGGCGACAAGATCCCGAGCGCAATGCTGACCACCATGACGGCGGACGGCCCGGCACCCGTGAGCACCGACGAATTTTTCGCCGGCAAAACCGTGGCCTTTTTCGCCGTGCCCGGCGCCTATACGCCGACCTGTTCGGCCAAGCACCTGCCGGGCTTCGTGACCCACGCGGGTGACCTGAAGGCCAAGGGCGCGGACGTCATCGCCTGCATGTCGGTCAACGACGTGTTCGTCATGAACGCCTGGGGCAAGGACCAGGGCGCGGACGATAAGGTCGTCATGCTCGCCGATGGTAACGCCGATTTCACCAAGGCGCTGGGGATGGAGCTTGACGCCTCCGGCTTCGGCATGGGCACCCGCGCCAAGCGTTTCTCGATGATCGTGAAGGACGGTGTTGTGACCGAGCTCAATATCGAGGACCCGGGTGCGTTCCATGTCTCGAGCGCCGACCATATGCTGACCCAACTTTAAGGGCTGGGCATTCCTGACCTGAAAGGGCGGCTTCGGCCGTCCTTTTTTATGGGGGGCATGGGCCGTGGGATGAAGGCCCTTATGTTTGGACTTTAACTGTTGGGCGCAAACGGCTAAGTGTTGCAGGTGCAACAGCAAAACAACAGTCATGCAACAGTTGCCGTGGGGGCGATGTCGGGGTTCAATGAGCGCTAAAGCACTGATTTCAGCCGGTCTTTCGACCTGGCTTACCAGCGACACCAGGCTCGGCCTGACCCGCGCGCGTGCCGAAATCGGCCGTCGTCTGTCCCGTAAGGGCCATGAACTCCTTTATTTTCATAGGGTTGATGACCCCTACTGCCAATTGATGGTGCAGGTGCTGCCGGACTTTCTGGCGCGCTTCAATGTCAAGCTCCGCCCCAAAGTGGTGGAACGTTTGCCCGCCAATATGTACCCGGACCCGGAACGCTATGAAGCCTACAGCATCCTTGATGCCACAAGGCTCGCGCGCCTTTATGGCCTTGGGTTTCCGAACACCGCGATGGTGCCGGACAGGCTCGCTGTCGGCATGGCCAACCGCTATCTCGCCAGCATCGAAGACGACCCGAATTTCCTGTCGGTCGCTGAGGAAGTCGGCGCCGCCCTCTGGCGCCATGACCTTGGTGATATCCGCAGCCTGTGCGTGGTGGCCGATATTGGCGACGACCGGCTGGCGGAGAATGAGAAGCTGTTGCGCACGCTTGGTCATTACGCAAGCGGAACAGTTTATTATGGTGGCGAATTCTACCCCGGGCTTGACCGGCTTGACCATCTGGAGCGCCGCCTGAACCGCCTGGGTGTCGGCGATGACGAGGTGCATTTCGAGCTTACCCGTCTTTGGCGCTACCGGCTTGAAACCATGGAGAAATCCGTCGCCGGCAAGACGGTGGAGCTCTTCTTCTCGGTCCGCAGTCCCTACAGCTACCTGGGCCTGACGCTGGCATCGGAACTGGCGGTGCGCTCGGGCATCCGCCTGAAGCTCCGCCCCGTCATGCCGATGCTGATGCGCGGGATGAAGGTCCCGCCTTCCAAAAGCCGCTATATCCTGATGGATGCCACCCGCGAAGCCCGGCTGGAGGGTATTACATTCGGCACCATAGTCGACCCGCTTGGCCTCGCCACGCGCCGGGCTATGGCGCTTGGTTTCGCGCTGGCCGAGGAGGGCAAAGACCTCGCCTTTTTCAAGGCTTTCACGCGCGGCGTGTGGGCCGAAGGTATCGATGGCGCCAGCGACAAGGGCATCGCCAAAATCCTCGCCCGCGCCGGGCTTGAGAAAGACTGGCTCGCCGAAGCGGATGCCACCCCGGGCCTGGACTGGGAAGCCAAGGCAGAAAAGAACCGCCAGGACATGCTGATGGCTGGCAGTTGGGGTGTGCCCACCTTCCGGGTTGGTACCACCACGCTGTGGGGGCAGGACCGGCTGTGGGCGGTGATCGACGCGCTCGAGCAGGCCTGACACCCGTTCCGAACGTTACCTCTATCGTTAGCGTTGACTGGCGGCGTAACCCCTCTATTCTCAAGCTCCTGAACGAAAAGTTGCCCTTGGGCTGGGCAGATAAACGGGGGTAGGAAATGGGAAGTCACCTCATGAATATTTTTACGAAAATCGGGCCATCACGTGCCCGGCTTGGCGGTGCGATAACCGCCGTTTTCATGCTGGCCGCGTGCGCCGGCCATGGTCTGGACCACAAGGTCAAGGACCCGGCGGTGCAATTCAGCGCAGCGCGCATCAAGGCGGATATCGCCTTCCTCGCTGATGACACACTCCGCGGGCGGGATACCGGCTCGGTCGGGCACCGGATCGCAGCCAATTATGTCGCGGCCGAATATGCGCGGCTGGGGCTGAAACCCGCGGGCGATAATGGCAGCTACTTCCAGGAAGTGCCGTTCAAGACCGCGGCGCTCAACCAGGAAACGGCGCTGATGACCGTGCGTGTCGGCGACACGGAAAAGAAACTCGCCCTCGGCGACGATTATGTCATGGGCGGCAATGTCCGTACCCCCAATGGGGATATAACCGCACCAGTGGTGTTCGTGGGTTACGGCGTTTCCGCGCCGGATTTCGGTCATGATGATTTGGCTGGCCTCGACCTCAAGGGCAAGATCGTCCTCGCGCTTGCCGGGGCGCCCCAAAGCTTCAACACCGAAATCCGCGCTTACTATG
The DNA here is from genome assembly GCF_023006325.1 of Kordiimonas marina. Lineage (GTDB taxonomy): Bacteria > Pseudomonadota > Alphaproteobacteria > Sphingomonadales > Kordiimonadaceae > Kordiimonas > Kordiimonas marina. The sequence continues at coordinate 198,389 of NZ_JAINDF010000001.1, read as the reverse complement.
CCTCGACACGGACAAAGCTGATGGAATATGTGCGCCGGGGTGCTGTTGGCTATATCAGCGTCAACACCATCGAACGTGAAAAGCATCGGCCGTTTGCGCGCTACAAAAAATATCTCGGCCGCAAGAGCTATGAGTGGGTGATGCAGAACGGCCAGCAGGACCCGACATCGCTGATCAAGGTCAGCGCGGCGATCAGCGCCGATACCGCCCGGATGATGTTCCAGGGCAGCGGCCACAGTTTTGATGATGTCCTGGCCGCTGCGGAAGATGGCTCGCCCAAGGGCTTCCCCCTGAAGGCGACGGTCCATATGAAGCGCGACAGTATCGTCTCCGATCCGTTCAACAGCCCGAACGTACTCGGTGTCCTCGAAGGCAGCGATCCGAAACTGAAGGACCAGTATGTTGTCCTGTCGGCGCACCTTGACCATATCGGTGTGTCGCCGAACGCCAAGGGTGATGACAAGATCAACAATGGCGCGCTCGACAATGCCTCGGGTGTTGCGGTGATGATGGAAGTCGCCCGTGCCTACGCTCGGGCCCACAAGAAACCGCGCCGCTCTATCCTGTTCGCAGCGGTCACGGCCGAGGAAAAGGGCCTTCTGGGCGCAGAATATTTCGCCCATTACCCGACAGTTCAGAAGAAGGACCTCGTCGCGGACGTGAACCTGGACATGCCGGTGCTTCTGTATGATTTCAGCGATGTCGTCGCATTCGGTGCCGACCGGTCAAGCCTTGGCCCGATCACGGCGGAAGCGGTTAAGAAGGCTGGGGTTACCTTGAGCCCCGACCCGATCCCGGAAGAGGGCATCTTTACGCGGAGCGACCATTACCGTTTCGTTCAGCAGGGTATTCCGTCGGTATTTCTGATCACCGGTTTCGGCAAAACGGCCGAGGGTGAGGATGGCGGCGCCATCTTCATGAATTTCCTCAACCACACCTACCATTCGCCAGCCGACCAGATCACCCTGCCGATCAATTATCAGGCCGGGGCCAAGTTCGCCTATGTGAACTGGCTAATCTGTAGCGCGATCGCCAACGCCGACAAGCGTCCGAGTTGGAACAAGGGTGACTTCTTCGGCAAGACCTTCGCGGGCTCCAGGTAGGCAGCAGCGATTAGAGACAAAAAAGGCGGTACCCTCATAGGGTGCCGCCTTTTCTTCTTATCTGAGAATGTGTTCAGAGCTTGTAGGGGGCCATGCCTTGGTTGGCGAGCGCATCGGCGCGTTCGTTGCCGTCATGGCCTGCGTGGCCCTTTACCCATACCCATTCGATATCATGATGTTTGGTGGCGGCATCGAGCGCCTGCCACAGGTCGGCGTTCTTGACCTTCTTCTTGTCAGCTGTCCGCCAGCCCTGTTTTTTCCAATTGTGGATCCATTTGGTGATGCCGTCGCGCAGGTAACGGCTGTCGGTATGGAGCTTCACCTTGCAGGGGCGCTTGAGCGCATTCAAGGCCTCCACCGCCGCCATCATTTCCATGCGGTTGTTGGTGGTGTGCATCTCGCCGCCGGTGATTTCCTTTTCAAGGGCACCATAGAGAAGCAGCGCGCCCCAGCCGCCGGGGCCGGGGTTCCCGGAACAGGCGCCGTCGGTATAGATCTCGACAGAGGTGGTGTCTTTGATTTCGGCTTTAGACGACATAATCGGCAGCATCCCTGACGGCGCGGTGGAAATTCAGTTTCTTGAGATACTCACGTGGGTCCTTCGCGCGAACGACCGCCCCGGGGACGGGGTTGAGCCAGTCATAAAGGCGCGTGAGCAGGAAGCGAAGCGCCGATCCTCGGCACAGGATGGGGAGCGCGTCGATCTCCGCGGCACTGAGCGGGCGGTGGCCGTCATAAAGCTCGGTCAGGCGCTTGGCCTTCGCGGGCACGAACAGGTGGGCCTCATCGAAGCACCAGCTGTTGATGCAGGTGGCGATGTCGAAGGCCAGCATATCGGTGCAGGCGAAATAGAAGTCGATCACGCCGGTGATGCGGTCGCCTGAGAAGAGGATATTGTCCGGGAACAGGTCGGCATGGATGGTGCCGGTGGGCAGGCCCTTGGGCCAGTTGGCTTCGAGGAAGGCGATTTCATCAGCAATCAGCTTTGACAGGCCGTCCTCCACCTCATCGGCACGATCGGCGGTCTGTTCGGCGAGCTTTTTCCAGCCTGCGAGCGCTAGGTCATTCGGACGTGTTTCCTGGAAGGTCTCGGTGGCCTTGTGCATCCCCGCGAGCACAGCACCAAGCGAGGCACATTGGTTCGGGGACGGGTGGTCAACGCTCACACCTGTCAGAAAGCTGATCAGGCACGCCGGGCGGCCTGCAAGCTCCTGAAGCGCTTGGCCGGTCTTGTCATGGATCGGCAGCGGCGCAGGCAGGCCTGCGGCGGCCAGATGTTCCATCAGGTCCAGGAAATAGGGCAGGTCCGCGGGGTTCGCGCGCTTTTCATAAAGCGTGAGAATATAGCGGCCTTTGGTCGTCTCCAGCAGATAGTTGGAGTTTTCGACACCTTCGGCGATGCCCTTGAAGCTGACGGCTTGGCCGACGTCATAGCGATCCAGAAACGCAGCGAGGGTTGTGTCGTCCACATGGGTGTAAACGGCCATCAGGCGATATCCTTCAGGATCGGCGGCACCTTGAAGGTGACATTTTCTTCGGCGGTGGTGACCACTTCTACCGCGACATCTGCGTCATAATGGCTGCGGATCGCCTCAATGACTTCTTCAACCAGCACTTCCGGCGCGCTGGCGCCCGCGGTAATGCCGATGGTCCGGGCGCCTTCGAGCCAGTCCCAATCCAGACAGGAGGCACGCTGGGCAAGCCGGGCAGGGCAGCCGGCCTTTTCGCTTACCTCTACAAGGCGCCGGCTGTTGGAGCTGTTCGGCGCGCCGATCACGATCACGCGGTCACAGTCCTCGGCGATGGCTTTCACGGCCGACTGCCGGTTGGTGGTGGCGTAGCAGATGTCTTCCTTCTTGGGTGTGATCATCGACGGGAACCGGCGTTCGAGCGTGGCGACAATATCCGCCGTGTCATCGACCGACAGTGTGGTTTGCGTGACAAACGACAAGTGTTCCGGGTCGGTGGGGTCAATGGTTTCAGCATCTTCCACGGTTTCGATCAGTGTCATGGAGCCCTTGGGAACCTGGCCCATGGTGCCGATCACCTCCGGATGGCCGGCGTGTCCGATCATCAGTATATGACGCCCGGCGCCCTGATGGCGCTCCACTTCCCGGTGGACTTTGGAGACCAGTGGACAGGTGGCATCCAAATAGATCATTTCGCGCCGTTCGGCCTCCGCGGGGACGGCTTTGGGCACACCGTGGGCGGAAAAGACCACGGGGACGTCTTCCGGTACTTCATCCAGCTCGTCGACAAAGACGGCGCCTTGGGCTTCCAGGCTTTCCACCACATAGCGGTTATGTACGATTTCATGGCGCACATAGACGGGCGCGCCGAACTTTTTGATCGCGAGTTCGACGATCTTGATCGCGCGGTCGACCCCGGCGCAGAAGCCGCGAGGGTTGGCAAGCAGGATGCGCAGGCTGGCACGGCCAGAGGCAGGCGCGGTGGACGTCATGAGAAAGTCTCCTCGATACCTTCGAACCCTTAGCTAACCCCCGCGCCTCATAGGGTCAAGCACGGGGCGCTTCGGTGCCACACTTTTGTCATGCTCGGCGCTTATTCGGGCCTGAATGTTAGGAGGTCAGAAGGCCGCTTGCTCTTTATGGGGGTAGTCCTTATGATCGCCCCGCTCGCGGCACCGTATAGGGGGCCGCCGGTTCGATTTTTGAAAGGGTTTCTATGTCCGTCCGTTTTGCGCTTTTGGCCTCTTTGTCTCTTCTCGTTGCGGCCTGTGCCAAAAACCCGCTGCAGGTTGTCGTATCGCACTGCCCGGCTGTTGCGGTGGTAGGTGATGTCGGCACGCTGACCCGCTTCAAGGGCGAAGGACGCACGACGAACGATGTGGAATTCACCGCCTCGATCACCAATGTGAAGCCTGATTGCAAGCAAGCAGACAGCGTTACATCGCATGTGACTTTCGATATCACCGCCGAGGCGGGCAAGGCGCTGACCAGCCGTACGGTGACGCTGCCTTACTTTGTTGCCGTCCTGAAGGACAATAGCCAGATCGTCTCGAAGAAACGCTATGACGTGACGCTGACCTTCGGCCGGGACGGTATCGCCCATGCGACCCAGACGGTTGAGCAGTTCATCCCGACGATGGCGCAGGCGAAACGCTATAACTACGAAGTGCTCCTCGGCTTCCAGCTGACGCCTGAGGAAGCCATGTACAATATGGAGCGCTGAGGACGCGCCCATCCTCTAGTGCGTGGAGACAGAAAACCCCGGTCTTGATGGCCGGGGTTTTGTTTTTTATGCAGTTCGATGGCCTTTTAGAAGGCGCAGGTTTGACAGGGGACGGCTTTCTTTTTTATTAATATGTTTATATCAACGTATAATATGGCAACGAAAGGAAGGCCGATGGCAGCAGAGGACAAGATCACCCCGTTTTTGTGGTTCGACGACAATGCGGAGGAGGCGATCAACTTCTATCTCGGTACATTCAAGGATTCGCGGATTGTTAGCACCTCCCGGAAAGGCGGGGATGATGGTCCGCTTTTTGGTGCGACGTTCGAACTGGCGGGCAGGCGTTTCATGGCCCTGAACGGCGGGCCGCATTTCAAGTTCAATGAGGCTGTTTCACTGTATATCGAATGCGAGGACCAGGAAGAGGTGGATACCTTGTGGGCGCGGCTTTGTGATGGTGGCGCCCCGGGCCAGTGCGGTTGGCTGAAGGACCGCTTCGGTCTTAGCTGGCAGGTGGTGCCGAAGGCTCTGCCCAGGCTGTTAGGCGAGAAGGATCCTGCCCGGGCGGGCCGTGTGATGGCCGCTATGATGAAAATGCAGAAGATCGACATCAAGGCTTTGGAGCAAGCCTGAGACGGCGTGTAGCCGTTGGTCCAGGTGTGTCGGAAAAGCAAAAGGCCGTCCCGGAGGACGGCCTTTTTATTGGTCGGGGAAAGAGGATTCGAACCTCCGGCCCCTGCGTCCCGAACACAGTGCTCTACCAGGCTGAGCTATTCCCCGATATGGAATTTGTGGGACAGGGCCAATTCGTGGGCGCTTATATAGGATAAGCATTTCAGAAGCGCAAGCGTGAAAAACGCCTCTGCCGATTTTCTTTTCAGTAAGCGCGGCTGATGCAGAAATCCACGATGTCGATCATGGCTTCTTTAGCCTCGCTATCCCGGAAAATCGCCAGGGCATCCTTGGCACGGGCACCATAATGGCGGGCGCGTTCCAGCGTGTCATTCAGTGTGTCATGGTCGTTGATCAGTTGGATCGCGCGCTCGAGGTCGCCGTCTTCCTGCTTGCGGCGTTCCATGGTGCGTTTCCAGAATTTCCGTTCCTCATCACTACCGCGGCGGTAGGCGAGGATGGTCGGCAGCGTGACTTTGCCTTCGCGGAAATCGTCACCGATGTTCTTGCCAAGCGTTGCCTGACGTGCCGAATAGTCGAGCGCATCGTCGACCAGCTGGAAGGCAATGCCGAGGAAGCGGCCATAGGATTCGAGCGCTTCTTCCATTTCCTTGCCACCTTCTGCGACTACGCCGACCACTTCACACGCGGCGGCGAACAGGACGGCTGTCTTGGCGGTGATGACTTCGAGATAGGTGTCTTCCGAGGTCTTCAGGTCGTTGGCGGTGGTCAGCTGCAGCACTTCCCCTTCGGTAATGACTGCGGCGGCATTGGCAAGAATTTTGAGCACCCGAAGCGAATCACTTTCAACCATCAGCTCGAACGAACGGCTGAACAGGAAGTCACCCACCAGCACGGTCGGCTGGTTGCCCCAGATAAGGTTGGCGGTTTTTTTGCCGCGCCGAAGCGTGCTTTCATCCACCACATCGTCATGCAGAAGCGTGGCGGTATGGATAAACTCAACGGCGGTGGCGAGGCCGATATGGCGCTTGCCTTCATAGCCGACCATCTTGGCGGAGGCGAGCGTCAGCATGGGGCGGAGCCGTTTGCCGCCGGAGCTGATCAGGTGGCCTGCAAGCTCGGGGATCAGCGCTACCGGGCTTTCCATGCGTTTGAGGATGGTGGCATTGACCTCTTTCATTTGGTCAGCAACCAAAGCTTGTAAGCGGTCAACCGCTGCGGCTGTGGTGTCGGCCTTTTTGTGGCCATGCATGGAAACTACATTGCTGGACATAATGCCCCCCGGCAGGTTGGTTTAGTAGAGCGCGCGGACCATACTGTGTCAAAAAGCCAAGCGCAAGCGACAGAGCCCCATCTGCGCCGATTGACCGCGCCTGAATTCGACGTACTATATGACGCGCAATCCTTAATGTGTGGTGAAGAATAACGTGAATCACGATGGCGTGACAAAAAATTGGCCCGGCGAGGCCGATCTCCGGGGCGATCTTAATGTCACCGTCGATGATTTTGTGGGCGGCAGTGTGCGCCTCATTCAGCCACGCGAAGGCTATCGGGTGTCAATGGATACCGTGTTTCTGGCAGCCGCGATCCCGGCGAAGGCGGGGGACAGGGTGCTCGAGGGCGGCATCGGGTCCGGCGGGGCGTCGGTTCTGCTGGCGGCCCGCGTGCCTGGGGTGAAGGTCCACGGTATCGATATTCAGGATGACATGCTCGCACTCGCCCGCAAGAATGCCGATTTCAACGAACTGAGTGATCAGGTTACGCTCGAAAAGGGCAGTATCACGGACCTGACCGGCCCTGAAGGCACCTATGACCATGTCATGGTCAATCCGCCGTATCTGGCAGCTGGCACCGCGATCAGGCCGCCTGCCGCCTCCAAGGGCCTTGCCCATATGGATTCGAACGCCACCTTGAAGGACTGGATCAGTTTCTGCGTCTATAATGTCCGCCACAAGGGCACGGTGACCATCGTCTATAGGGCGGACCGTATGGATGAAGTGATCGCCCGGCTGTACCGGCGTGTGGGCGAGCTTAAGATCATGCCCTTCTGGCCGCGCATGGGAATGCCTGCCAAGCGGGTGATCATTCAGGGTCGAAAAGGTGTGCGCGGGGCTGCTACCCTGTTGCCAGGGCTGCCGCTACACGGTACGGAAGACCGCTACAGCCCGGAAGCTGAAGCGATCCTGCGGTGCGGCGACGCGCTCGACCTCAAGAATTTTGCCCACGGGCGCCCCTGAACCCAAGTTAGAGTTAGAGACCCATCATGCCGAACATGATTGTCGAGCCGGAGAATGAAGACGGAATGCTGAAGACGGTTGGGAATACCCTTAAGGCCCTCAGGCGTGCGATCTTTGGCGAACCGGCCCCCAAGGTCGCCGTGGTGCGTCTTTATGGCGTCATCGCGCCGGGCCAGCGGTTCCGCCAAAGCCTCAATATGGCCGGTGTCGCGGGGCAGCTCGAACATGCGTTCGGGATGGGCGGCATCAAGGCGGTTGCGCTTCTCATCAACTCGCCCGGTGGGTCGCCGGTGCAGGCGTCGATGATCACGGACCGTGTCCGGGCGCTCGCCCGGGAAAAGGATGTGCCGGTATTGGCCTTCGCCGAAGACCTTGCCGCGTCCGGCGGCTATATGCTGGCGCTGGCGGGTGATGAGATTTACGCCAACGAAAGCTCGATTATCGGCTCGATCGGCGTTGTGTCCTCCGGCTTCGGCTTCAAGAAGGCGATTGAGAAAATCGGTGTTGAACGCAGGCTTTATACCGCGGGTGAAAGCAAGGCGATGCTGGATGCCTTCCAGGATGAAAAGCCTGAGGATGTCGAGCGCCTGAAGGCAATCCAGGGCGAAATCCACGAACATTTCAAAAGCATGGTGCGCGACAGACGCGGCAAGCGCCTGAAGGGCCTGAGGGGCAAGATATTCTCGGGGGAGGTTTTCACCGGGCAGGATGCCGTCAAGCTCGGCCTCATTGACGGCATCGGTGACGTCCGCATGGTGATGCGCAACCGGTTCGGCAGGAAGGTGAAGCTGAAGGTCGTGGGTGAAAGCAAGCCACGGCTGCGGTCGCTTATCGGGCTTGGCCGCAACGCGCATGATGGGCTGGGCAGCATGGCCGACATTCCGGGGGCTGCGATCGCGGCCGTTGAGGAGCGGCTGTTTTGGAACAAGTTTGGATTATAGATGACGGACGCAAGGACGGATCAGGAACAGATGGAAAACCACGCCAGGATTTTGGAAGCCTACCGCGAAAGCATCGACAATATCGATGCGGCGCTCGTCTTCATGCTGGCGGAACGCTTCAAGATCACGAAGGCTGTGGGTTTCTATAAGAAGGAACACAAGTTGCCGCCCGCCGATCCGAGCCGCGAACAGCGTCAGATCGAACGTCTGCGCGCGCTGGCCAAGTCCGCGAACCTGGACCCGGAATTCAGTGAGAAATTCCTCCAGTTCATCATCCGCGAGGTGATCCGTCACCATGAAATCATTCGCGATGAAGGCGAGCTTTGACCGATGACTGTTGACGGCCCCGACCAGCTTGAAAAACTGAAGGAAATCGGCGCGATCTGCCGCGATGTTCTGAACGCGATGGGCGAACGCGTGGCCCCCGGGGTGACCCCGTGGGAGCTCGACCAGCTCGCGGGCGAAATGCTGGAAGAACGCGGTGCGACGTCCGCGCCGCGGCTCGCCTATAATTTCCCCGGCCATACCTGCATTTCGGTGGGGGATGCGGTCGCGCACGGTATTCCGGATCACCGGCCGCTCGAAGAAGGTGAACTCGTCAATATCGACGTCTCGGCCGAGAAGGACGGTTTCTTCGGGGATACTGGTGCCAGCTTCGCAGTCGGCGCCATCGCGCCGGAGCTTCAGAAGCTTCTGGACGCCACCAAGGCGGCGCAGCGCAAGGCCATGTATGCTGCGCGCGCGGGCCAGCCGCTCAATGCCATCGCCAAGGTGGTCGAGCGTGAAGCCAAAAAGCACGGCTTCAAAATTATCGAAGGCCTCAACGGCCACGGTGTCGGGAGCTGGATCCATGAGGACCCGACCATTTCCAACATCTATTACCCGAGCGAGCGGGAGAAGCTGACCGAAGGACAGGTTATCACCATCGAACCCTTCCTCGCGACCCACAGCCACCAGTATGTAGAGGCCGAGGACGGCTGGACGCTCCGGCTGGCCCAGGGCGGCCATGGCGCCCAGTTCGAACACACGTTCGTCGTCACCAAAGGCGCGCCGATTATTTTGACCGCGTGATCAACGATCGGACGAACGACCAGACTAACCCAATAGGCCAGTTTCCTTTGCTTGACCGCACCTCACGCGCCCGTTAGGTTGCAGCGCAATATTGGCGTATTCGATTCGGATTCAACGCGGTTTCATATGACACAAGTTCCTGAGAAGGCTGGCCCTCTGCCGTTCCAGCAAATGATCCTGACGCTCCAGACCTACTGGGCGGCACAAGGCTGCGTGATTCTGCAGCCCTATGACATGGAAATGGGCGCGGGTACCTTTCACCCGGCGACCACGCTCAGGGCACTCGGTCCGGACCACTGGAAAGCCGCCTATGTTCAGCCGTGCCGCCGCCCGACCGACGGCCGTTATGGCGAGAACCCGAACCGCCTTCAGCATTATTACCAGTTTCAGGTGATCCTGAAGCCGAGCCCGGAGAATATGCAGGAGCTGTATCTCGGCTCCCTCAAGGCTATCGGTATCGACACCGAGTTGCATGACGTTCGCTTCGTGGAGGATGACTGGGAAAGCCCGACCCTGGGCGCCTGGGGCCTTGGCTGGGAAATCTGGTGCGACGGTATGGAAGTCAGCCAATATACCTATTTCCAGCAGGTTGGCGGTTTCGACTGCAAGCCGGTCGCGGGCGAACTCACCTACGGGCTCGAACGCCTGGCGATGTTCGTGCAGGGTGTGGACAATGTCTATGACCTGGACTTCAACGGCGCGGGCGTAACCTACGGCGACGTTTATCTGGAAAACGAGCGCGAGCAGTCGGCCTATAACTTCGAACATGCCGATACAGAGCGCCTGTTCCGCAACTTCGCCGAGGCGCAGGAGGAGTGCAAGAAGCTCCTGGACGCCGAGCTGCCGCTGCCTGCCTATGAGCAGTGCATCAAATCCAGCCACACCTTCAACCTTCTGGACGCGCGCGGAGTGATCTCGGTCACCGAACGCCAGGCCTATATCGGCCGGGTGCGCGAGCTGGCCAAAGGTTGCTGTGAGGCGTGGATCAAGAAAAACGGTTGGGAGGTATAACCATGGCTGACCTTCTGATCGAACTGTTCAGCGAAGAAATTCCGGCCCGGATGCAGAAGAAAGCATCCGACGACCTGAAAGCGGCCATGACTGGTGCGTTGAAGGATGCTGGCCTCACTTTCGAAAGCGCCGATACTTACGCGACCCCGCGCCGCCTTGCCCTGCATGTCGCCGGTGTGCCGACCGCACAGCCGGACGTGAAGGAAGAACGCCGCGGCCCGCGTGCCGACGCGCCCGAAAAAGCCATCGAAGGCTTCCTGCGCGGCGCCGGTGTGACCCGCGCCGAGTGTGAGGAGCGGGAAGACCCTAAAGGCACCTTCCTCTATGCCATCATCGAGAAGAAGGGCCGTTCGAGCGCCGAGGTTATTGCGGAATCGCTTGAACAGATCATCCGTAGCTTCCCGTGGCCCAAGGCCCAGCGTTGGGGTAAGGGTAGCCTCAAGTGGGTGCGTCCGCTTCACAGCATTCTGTGCCTGTTCGACGGCGCCGTCGTGCCGGTGAACGTGGACGGCATCAAAGCCGGGAGCAAGACCTTCGGCCATCGCTTCATGGCGCCCGAGTGGTTCGACGTGACCGACCTTGGCGATTATGAAGCCAAGCTGCTGGCTCACAAGGTGGTGCTGGACCCCTCCGAGCGGGCGGCGCTGATTGAGAAGCGCGTGTGTGACCTTGCGGCTGAAAAGGGCCTTGAGTGGGTTGAAGACCGTGGTCTCCTCGCGGAAGTCGCAGGCCTTGTCGAATGGCCGGTGCCGCTGATGGGCAACTTCGATCCCGCCTTCATGGAGGTGCCTGAAGAGGTGCTGATCCTGACCATGAAGAAGGACCAGAAATATTTTGTCACCCGTGACCCGAACACCGGCAAGCTGGCCCCGCACTTTATCACGGTCGCCAACATGGAACCGTCGGACGGCGGCGTGGCCGTGGGGCAGGGCAACGAACGCGTGCTGACCGCGCGGCTCAGCGACGCCAAATTCTTCTGGGAGCAGGACCTGAAGGTCAAACTGGATGACCGCCTCGACGACCTCAAGGACATCGTGTTCCATGCTGACCTTGGTACAGTAGCTGGTCGAGCTGATCGTATGAAGAAACTGGCGGGTTATCTCGCCCAGTTCATTCCGGGCTGTGACAATGGGGAAGCCGAGCGCGCTGCTGAACTCGCCAAGGCTGACCTTGTCTCCGGCATGGTGTTCGAATTCCCGGAAGTGCAGGGCGTCATGGGCCGCTATTACGCCCAGAAGCAGGGCGAAAGCGCCGCGGTGGCCGATGCCATCCGTGACCATTATGCCCCGCAAGGCCCGAATGACGATTGCCCGACCGCACCGGTTTCGGTCGCTGTTGCCCTCGCTGAGAAACTGGACACGCTGGTTGGCTTCTTTGGTATCGGCCAGAAGCCGACAGGCTCGAAGGATCCCTATGCCCTCCGCCGTGCCGCGCTTGGTGCGATACGCTTGATTACGGAGAATGATGTTCGTTTTTCGTTGCATGAGATATTTAATGCCGCAGCGTATTTCTATGCTTCACAGAAAAAAGCATCAATTCTGACAACTGCAACGGGATCGATCACCGACATAGTTTTGGTTGGCGATGAAATACATGTTTATAAAGATGGCGAAGTTCAGCGGGTCGTCAGTGAGGATGCCCCTGGCAGCTACTATTGGCCTCAGTTTGAGGATTATAGAGAAGTACGAAACCTCCTCGCTTTCTTTGCTGACCGTCTCAAGGTCCAGCAGAAGGACAAGGGTGTGCGGCATGACCTGATCGATGCCGTGTTCGCCAAGGGCGATGATGACCTCGTCCGTGTGCTCAACCGCGTTGCTGCGCTCAGCGATTTCCTCGCGACCGATGACGGGGAAAACCTGCACGCAGGCTACAAGCGCGCCGCCAACATCCTCAAGATTGAGGAGAAGAAGGACGAGCGCAGCTACGACCAGCCGGTTGACGCCGCTGAACTGGTTGAGGCTGAGGAAAAAGCGCTCGCCGCCGCCCTTACCACCGCGAAGGCCGGGGCCGAAAAAGCGCTCGCGGGCGAAGACTTTGAGGGCGCGATGTCGCAGCTTTCCACTTTGCGCGCGCCTATCGATGCCTTTTTTGATAAGGTGACCGTGAACGCCGATGAGGCCGCCTTGCGCGCCAACCGTCTGGCGCTTCTAAGCGATATTCGGGCTGCCGTGAATACGGTGGCCGATTTCAGTCTTATTGAAGGCTGATACCGTAAGTACTGGGTGAATAGACATAAAGCCGGCCCAGCGATTGACCAACCATCGGCACTGCCCGTTTTCGCAACCACGCGGGACATAAGGGGATCGGGCAGCGCGGATAAAGGACCGTCTATTATGACCAAATGGGTTTACACGTTCGGGGACGGTGCGGCTGAAGGCCGGGCCGACATGAAAAATCTTCTGGGCGGCAAAGGCGCCAACCTTGCCGAAATGGCTTCCCTGGGATTGCCCGTCCCGCCGGGGCTGACCATCACCACGGAAGTCTGCACCTACTATTATGACAACGGCCAGAAGTACCCCGAAAGCCTGAAGGCGGACGTGGATGCAGCCGTTGAGAAGATCGAGAAAAGCGTGGGCGCCAAGTTCGGTGACGCCAAGAACCCGCTTCTGGTTTCCGTGCGCTCCGGCGCGCGCGTTTCGATGCCGGGCATGATGGATACGGTCCTAAACCTCGGCCTCAATGACCAAACGGTTGAAGGCCTCGCGGCCATGAGCGGCAATGAGCGCTTCGCGTGGGACAGCTACCGCCGCTTCATCCAGATGTATTCGGACGTCGTGCTCGGCGTTGACCATTACCATTTCGAAGAACTCATCGAAATGCATAAGGAAGACAAGGGCGTCGACCTGGATACCGACCTGACCGCGGAGGACTGGAAACTGCTCGCAGGCCAGTTCAAGGCCAAGACGGAAGAAGAGCTCGGCCGTCCGTTCCCGCAGGATGTTCAGGAACAGCTGTGGGGCGCCATCAGCGCCGTCTTCGGCAGCTGGCAGATCGAGCGTGCCAAGGTTTACCGCCGCCTCAACAATATCCCGGAAAGCTGGGGCACCGCCGTCAACGTTCAGGCCATGGTGTTCGGCAACATGGGTGACACGTCGGCAACCGGCGTGGCCTTCACCCGCGACCCGTCGACCGGTGAAAACGAATATTATGGCGAATATCTCATCAACGCGCAGGGCGAGGATGTGGTGGCCGGTATCCGTACGCCGCAGAACCTGACCAAGCGCGCCCGGGAGGCAGCAGGCGCCACGGCACCCTCGATGGAAGAAAGTATGCCTGAGGTGTTCGGCCAGCTCGCAGACGTGTTCGTGAAGCTGGAACGTCACTATAAGGACATGCAGGACATCGAATTCACGGTCCAGCACGGCAAGCTGTGGATGCTGCAAACCCGGAACGGCAAGCGCACCGCCAAGGCCGCGCTCAAGATCGCGGTCGACATGGTGGCTGAAGGCCTGATTGACGAGAAAACCGCTGTGTTGCGTGTTGAACCCGCGGCCCTCGACCAGCTTCTGCACCCGACGCTCGACCCTGACGCGCCGCGTGACCTGCTGACCCGCGGCCTGCCAGCGTCGCCTGGTGCGGCATCGGGCGCTGTGGTCTTTACCGCGGATGATGCCGAAGCCTGGGCCAAGGACGGTCGTGACGTCATCCTGTGCCGGCTTGAGACCAGCCCGGAAGACATCCACGGCATGCACGCCGCCAAGGGTATCCTGACCGCGCGTGGCGGCATGACCAGCCACGCCGCCGTTGTGGCGCGCGGCATGGGCCGCCCGTGTGTATCGGGCGCAGGCCAGCTCCGCATCGATGCCAAAACCGAAACGCTCGTCTGCATGGGCCGTGAGGTCAAGAAGGGTGAGAAGATCACCATCGACGGTGCCACCGGTGAAGTCATGGTCGGGGCGGTCAAGACGCTCCAGCCTGAACTCGCCGGGGACTTTGCCTCGCTCATGGTCTGGGCTGACAAGTACCGCAAGCTGCGTGTCCGCACCAACGCCGACACGCCGGGCGACACCCAAACCGCACGGGACTTCGGTGCCGAAGGTATCGGCCTGTGCCGGACCGAGCATATGTTCTTCGAAGGCGACCGTATCGTTGCGGTGCGGGAGATGATCCTTGCTGAGGCTGTGGACGGCCGCAAGCGTGCGCTCGCCCAGCTTCTGCCGATGCAGCGCGGTGACTTTGTCGCCATCTTCAAGATCATGCGTGGCCTGCCTGTGACGATCCGTCTTCTCGACCCGCCGCTGCATGAATTCCTGCCGCGTGAGGATGATGAGTTCGAGGATGTCGCCAAGGCCATGGGCACGACTGCGGACCTGCTGAAACGCCGGGCGGCTGAACTGCATGAGTTCAACCCTATGCTCGGCCACCGTGGCTGCCGTCTCGGTATCACCTATCCGGAAATCTATGAGATGCAGGCGCGGGCCATCTTCGAAGCCGCGGTTGAGGTCGAGAAGGAAACCGGCGACACCGTCGTGCCGGAGATCATGATCCCGCTCGTCGCCACCGAAAAGGAACTGGCGATTTTGCGCGCCCGCGTTGAAGCCATGGCTGAAGAGGTGTTCGCGGAGAAGGGTCACACGCTCACCTATATGGTTGGCACCATGATCGAGCTGCCGCGCGCGGCTATCTGCGCCGACCAGATCGCGAACTCGGCCGACTTCTTCTCCTTCGGGACCAACGACCTGACGCAAACCGCCATCGGCATTAGCCGGGACGATGCGGGCCGTTTCCTGGAGGAATATGTCCGGAAGGATATTTTCGCGATCGACCCGTTCGTTTCCATCGATCAGGACGGCGTCGGTGCTCTGGTGAAGCTGGGCGCCGAGCGCGGCCGGTCCACCAAGCCGAACCTCAAGCTTGGTATCTGCGGTGAGCATGGCGGTGATCCTGCCAGCGTGGAATTCTGCCACGGCGCCGGGCTCGACTATGTCTCCTGCTCGCCCTACCGGGTGCCGATCGCAAGGCTCGCCGCCGCACAGGCCGCGCTGAAAGGCTAAAGATCAAAAGGCCCCGGTTCTCCGGGGCCTTTTCTTTTAGGGCGCGCGGCCTACCCTCATGGAAACAAAGGGGACGCCACAATGGATCATGCCGCACTGATTGAGACCATGAAGACCCGGGGATATGTCATCCTCGAGAACCTGATGCCTGAGCGTGAGGTTCAGACGGCACGGGACGTGCTCGACCCCATCTTCGCGGGTGGCCCCACGGGGCGGAACCAGTTCGAAGGTTTCAAGACCCAGCGCATCTATTCGCTCCCCAAGCTTTCGCCCGCGCTGTGGCCCTTTTTCATGCATGAGGATGTGCTGAAGGTCGTCAAGCCGCTCCTGTGGGATGACTGCCTGATTACGGCGGCGCTGGCGGCCAACGTGCTACCGGGTGAACAGCCGCAGGCTTTCCACATTGATGATGGTTTCTATCCGATCCCGCGGCCCCGTCCGGCTTTCTCGGTCGGGGCGATCTGGGCGATGGACGACTTCACGTTCGAAAACGGCGCGACCCAGCTCATTCCGGGCAGCCATTTGTGGGGCGAGGACCGGGTGCCGAAAGGCGTGCTGGAACTCGATGAAGCCTTCCAGAGCCATCAGCCCGGGGGAAAAACTGGCTGGGGGGACCCGGAAGGCGATGAGATTATCGCTGCTGAAATGCCGCGGGGCTCCGTGCTGATCTTTATGGGCAACCTATGGCACCGGGCAGGGGGGAATGTGACCGGCAAGGCCCGCCTGGGCATCTTCCCGCAATATTGCGCGGCCTGGGCGCGCACGCAGGAGAATTTCTTTCTTTCGATCCCGAAGGAGACGGTGGCGGAAATGCCGCCAGAACTGCAGGCGCTTCTGGGCTATAATATCCACCCGCCCTTCATGGGGCACGCGGGCGGCTTTCATCCGCTCAAGACCCTGCCGCCTAAACGCGGATAAGGCGTGCCGCCTCAGCCGTGGGCGAGGGAGAGCACAGTCGCCAGAATCGCGGCAACGGCAAGAACCAGCACCAGCATCCGCTGGCGGTCATGCTGGGTGTTGATGTCTTTTTCGCGTTGCTTCTTTGATTTAGTCATAAGCCTTCCCCTCTTATGTTGGCTACCGCACCATAAAATCACCCGGGTGCAAGTGTGTGGAACGCCGCATCAGCTATCCTGGACGGTGACGGCCCTGCCATCCGTGCTTAAGGGCTCATCCTTATATTCCAGACGCAGGTAGGCGAGGGCATGGTCGCCCGCGCCGGTGCGGATTTCGCCTGCATCCTTGCCGCTTGCGGTGACAATGGCTGTATCAGGCTCAGGCGCGCCACCAGTCACGGTAACAGGAACCAGCAGCTTCTTGAGCGTGGTGCGGTGCTTCATGCGCGCGGTCAGCTCCTGCCCGATGAAGCAGCCCTTGGTGAAGGATACCCCGTTCAGGCGTTCGGCCGCGGTTTCCAGCCAGAAATATTTGTCTACCTTCATGTCGCGGCTGCCGTCCGGCACACCGAGGCTGAGGCGTTTGGTCTCATAACCCTCAAGGGGCATCGGCTCGGCGTCCGGAGTTTCGCCCGCAGGCAGGACAAGCCGGGTGCCAAGGTCAGCGCTTCGCGGGTCGGGGGTCGAAATGCCTTTGCCCGGCGCATCCCCGAAGACCGCCCAGACACTCAGGCGGTCGCTTTCGTCCGTGATCTCCACGGCGGCCCGCAACCTGTACATCATCAACCGGCGCAGCAGCTCGCCGAGCCGTTCGGCCTCCACATCGAGGAGGAGGTCATCACCGTCCGCCATGATGATCATGTCATAGAGATATTTGCCCTGGGGGGTCAGAAGCGCGGCATAGACAGCGTGGCCGGGCGCCACCGCCATCACGTTGTTGGTGACGAGGCCCTGAAGGAAGCTGCGTGTCTCTGCGCCCGAAAGGCGGATCACGCTGCGGTTTCCCAGTTTGACGGTGTGTGCTGTCATAAAACATCCTCATCGTGCGGCTATGGCATGGCGTCATGGTGCCAGCTCCTTACGGCTTTGAAGTTGTAAGCCGGGCGGAACGCCGTTACAACTGCTGCCAGAATGAATTTGATATTTGCCGAGAGTATTCGATGACCAAAACCGCCACGGAACCCACAGACCGCCTCGTGCTCAGGCAGCCGGATGACTGGCACGTCCATGTCCGTGACAGCGCGATGATGGAAACCGTGGTCGGCTTTACCGCCCGACAGTTTGGCCGCGCGATCATCATGCCGAATCTCACCCCGCCCGTTACCACGGTCGCGGCGGCTATCGCCTACCGGGACCGTATCCTGGCGGCGCTTCCCAAGGACACGGGCTTCACACCGCTGATGACCTGTTACCTGACCAACGATACCGACCCGGCTGAGGTGGAACGCGGGTTCACCGAAGGCGGTTTCACCGCCTGCAAGCTTTACCCAGCGAACGCGACCACCAATTCGGCCTTCGGGGTGACGGACGTTAAGAACATCCATGGTGTGCTGGAGGTCATGCAGCGCATCGGCATGCCGCTTCTGGTGCATGGTGAGGTCACGGACCCGGAGATCGATATCTTCGACCGTGAAGCCGTGTTCATCGAGCGGGTCATGTCGAAAGTGACGGCAGATTTCCCGGCGCTCAAGGTCGTCTTCGAACATATCACCACGAAGGACGCCGCCGCTTTCGTTGAGGCAAGCGGCCCGACTATCGGC
Organism: Kordiimonas marina; assembly: GCF_023006325.1. Taxonomy (GTDB): domain Bacteria; phylum Pseudomonadota; class Alphaproteobacteria; order Sphingomonadales; family Kordiimonadaceae; genus Kordiimonas; species Kordiimonas marina. Next base: position 180,551 of record NZ_JAINDF010000001.1, on the reverse strand, counting down.
GCCACCGTCACGCCGCAGCATCTGGAATGCAACAGGAACGCCATGCTGGTCGGCGGCATCAAACCGCATTTCTATTGCCTGCCGGTCATCAAGCGGGAGGAACACAGGCTTGCGCTCCGTAAGGCGGCGACATCGGGCTCGCCCAAGTTTTTCCTCGGGACAGACTCTGCCCCTCACGCGCAGGACCGCAAGGAAACCGCCTGTGGCTGCGCCGGTATCTTCAATGCGCCCTTCGCGCTTGAAAGCTACGCCAAGACGTTCGAGGAAGAAGGCGCGCTCGACAAGCTTGAGGCCTTCGCGTCCGAAAATGGCCCGAAATTCTATGGTTTGCCGCTCAACAACCGCCGGGTCGTGCTGGAACGCAAGCCGACGCTGGTGCCGGAGGCCATTGAAGGCGCGGGCACCACGTTGGTGCCGTTCCATGCCGGTGAAACGCTTAACTGGCACTTTGCCGGGTTTGAAAACGCGTAAGTTCAGCTTTCCAACAACAGTCTTTCCCACTAACAGCAGGGACCAAAGAGGCGGTGATAAGCGAAGTCGGATATCTGCTTTGGGGCATTAGCTTTGGCTTCGTTCTGTCAGCACCCGTGGGGCCCATCAATATAATCTGCTTGAGGCGCAGCCTGTTCGGTCGGGCACGTGACGGCTTTGCCATCGGTCTCGGCGCCGCGGTGGGGGACGCCTTCTATGCCGGGCTAGCCGCCTTGGGCCTCAATGCGGTCATCGGCTTGATCAATACCTATGATATTGCCCTTCGGCTCGGCGGTGGGTTGATCATGATGGTCTTTGCCATCCGTATCTGGCGCAGCCACCCGCATCTGGACCGGGAGCCGCAGACAGGCGGTGTCAAACGCGGCATGGCGGCAAGCCTGGTGCTGACGCTGACGAATCCGGGCGTTTTTGTCGGGTTTCTGGGGCTTTATACGCTCGCAGGCATTGGCGACCTCGGGTCGGGTGGCCAAGCCGCCCATCAGGATGCCATCGCGCTCGTCCTGGGGGTTTTTCTTGGCGCCGCTTTATGGTGGGGCACGCTTGTCAGCCTTGGTCGTTTCCTGCGGGATAAAGTCACCGACCGGCTTCTGGAAATTATCAACCATATTTCCGCGGCGCTTATCGCCGTTTTTGCCATCGTTGCAATTGCCAGTGTTGTTGTGCCCACGTAACGGTGATGCAGATCACTTAAAATTCATCGAAAATTCACGAAAGAACAAGTATTTGCCTTATTTTGAGCGCTTGATCATGTCGAAAACGCGTTCTATAGTTGCTGCCGAAATAAGCGGTCGTTGATCAGGGCATGAGGGCAGGGTTAACGGTCGGTTGATGATATTTGTAATCTGGGGGAAGCCCCCAATCCGTTGAGGGAGCAAAATTATGTCCGTGCGCCTGGGCAAGAAGATTGTCTATCTTTCCGCTGTCGCGCTGCTGGTTGCAGCTTGTGCGAAAGACGAAAACAAACCGTCCGCTACCACCGATCAGTCGCAAACTGCTGTTGAGAGCGGAAGCTCTGGTACGCCGGATGCTGTTAAGACACCGACTGTTGAAGAACAGGAACTGATGACCTGGAAAGGCGGCAACGAGCAGGGCATGATTGCCTATGCCGGTACGGACCGTGTGTTCTTCCAATATGATAGCTCCGAGCTGACGGCTCATGCTCAGGATACGCTCCGCAAGCAAGCTGACTGGCTGAAGCACTATCCGCAGATCAAGGTTCAGGTTCAGGGTCACTGCGATGAGCGCGGCACCCGTGAATATAACCTCGCGCTTGGTGAACGCCGCGCGACCGCCGTTAAAAACTATCTCGTTGCTCTTGGTGTCCCGGCCTCGCGCCTCAGCACCATCAGCTATGGTAAGGAACGCCCGGCCGTTGTTGGCAACGGTGAGCAGTTCTGGAGCCAGAACCGCCGCGGTGTGCTGGTCGTCCAGTAATCCGCCTCAGGCGCAAAGAACAATGGCCCCGTGCCCGGAATTCCGGGGCGGGGTCGTTTTTTTAGAAAAGCCAATCTACTGGCGGTCTTCGCACGCCAGCCCTGTTTTTGCCGTAAAAGCAGGGGAAGTTGTAGGGAAGGAGAAACAGTATGAAAGTCAGGGCTTGGGCTCTTTCCGTTTTGATGGCGGCGCTGATGGTGCCGGCGTTTGGCACGCCCGCCGATGCGAAAAGCCGGTCGGACCAGTTGGCTGAGCAGGTGGCGCAGCTTACGCGCCAGGTTCAGTCGCTTCAGCGCAAGGTGTTCGGGGTTGACGCGTCCGGCAATGTGTCGGCACCGACCCAGCCGGCCGCGGTTTCCTCCAATGATCGTCAGGTTCTCGCCGACCTGTCGGCGCAGATCGGCGCGCTGTCACACCAGATCCGCACCCTGACGGGGCGGATGGAGCAGGTCGAATACCAGCAGCGTCAGTTCGAGGATGCGCTCGACCTCCTCAAGAAACAGATCATGCTTCAGCAGAACCAGATGGACACGGTGCAGGCCGCAGGCAAAGTGGCCCAGCCTGCTGGCACGCCTGCCGCGAGCACGACCCCGGCGCCCGCGACGGCGGAGGCCCCCAAGCCTGCCGCCCCGGCAGTTGAGCTGCCTGAGGGCGACGCCGCCAAGCAATATCAATATGCATTCGCCTTCATCCAGAAGAACGACCTGGAAAGCGGACGCATCGCCATGGAGAAATTCCTGGCGGTCAACAAGGATGAGAAGCTGGCGGGCAATGCCAAGTTCTGGCTTGGGCGCATTTATATGCTTCAGGGCAAGATGGCGCAGGCGGCCCAGCAGTTCCTTGGGCTGATCGAGAAGCATCCGAACCATGAAAAGCGTGTCGATGCGCTTGTCGACCTTTCCGAAGTGCTGATCAAGCTTGGCAGCGCATCGGACGCCTGCAATGCGCTGGCGGAATTCCGCCGCAGTGAAGCCAAGGCCAATGACCGGTTGAAGGATCGGGCGGCGGACCTTGCCAAAGAGGCGAAGTGCAGCTGATGCCTTTGAGGAGCCGCCATGGTCAGCGCTGATCCGCTCACAGCCCAGGAGGTTGCAGTCGCGCTTGATGCCTGCCGCATTGGTGCGGATGAGCAGGTTGCCATTGCGGTCTCCGGTGGGGCGGACAGCTTATGCCTCGGCCTTATGGTGGCGGCGCTTAGGCCGGCAGTGTGCCTGACCGTGGATCACGGCCTCAGGCCGGAAGCGGCGGACGAGGCGGCTATGGTCCATGACCTTCTGGCGGCCCGCGGCATCGCGCATGAAACGCTGGTGTGGGAAGGCGAAAAGCCGTCGGCCAATATCCAGGCGGCGGCACGGGGCGCCCGTTACCGCCTTTTGTGTGATTGGTGCCGGGATAAAGGCATCAAATGGCTTTTGACGGCGCACCATCAGGATGACCAGGCGGAAACTCTGTTGCTTCGGCTTGCGCGCGGTAGCGGCGTCTACGGGCTTGCCGCGATGGCGCCTGTCTCCAAACCGCCCGTGGGGGACGTGCCGCCCCGGCTTGTGCGTCCGTTCCTGGACTTTCCGAAGGCCCGGCTTATCGCCACGCTTGAAGCCATGGGGGTCACTTGGGTCGAGGACCCGAGCAATAGCTCGCTGTCCTATGACCGGGTGAAAGTGCGGGCTTTGCTGGCCGATCCGCCACTTGAGGGCCTGAGTGCCCAAAGGCTGGCTGACACGGCACGGCGGCTCAGACGCAGCCGGGACGCGCTTGAATATTATGAACACCTCTGGCTTCGGGACGCTGCGCGCCTCAGACCGGAAGGACACGCTTTTCTCAACCCGGACCTCTTGGATGCAGCGCCTGAGGATATCGTCCTTCGGGGCCTTGCGTCTCTTTGCCGCATGATCGGCGGGCGGCCGTATGTGCCGCGTTTCGAGAAGCTTGAACGCCTGCTGGAGGCACTCATGGGCGATGAGTTCAGCGGCCAAACGCTGGACGGTGTTCAGTTTGCGCCCAACCCGGGCGGCAGCATAATCGTCTTCCGCGAATTGGCGGCAATCGGCCCCGCGGAACCGCTGGTCGATCAGACTGATTGGGATAACCGGTTTGACATTTGCGCCCGCGGTGATATTGCAAAGCTCAAGATTGGTGCGCTTGGCGAAAAAGGCTGGGCGCAGCTGGTGGCTGACCGGCCGGAGATGCGGGATTGTGGCCTGCCTTATCCGGTCAGGCTCGTCCTGCCGGCGGTTTTTGATGAGGACTGTTTGCAGGCGGTTCCTCATCTGGGATATAGTGTCCGGGATGACCTTACGGTCACCTTGACGCCGAAATGGCTCACTTTGTCGAAAAAGTGAGGGCTTCTCAGGGGCGAACCCTTGCACCTGCGGGCTGGACGCTTATCTCTTGAGGTAAGCGGGACGAAAGCGGACAAGCTTTCGCGCCCTCATAGTTGCGTGAGACGCCAGTAAAAGAAAGGCGATACATAGTGAACGGTTTTATGCGAAATGCGCTCGTTTGGGTGTTGATCATCGCGCTTCTGGTTATGCTGTTCAACCTGTTCCAGGGTGGTGCCGGCAAGGTACCGGAAGTCAGCTACAGCCAGTTCCTCGATGCTGTTGAACAGAACCGTGTCGACAGTGTTGAGATAAAAGGGCAGCAGGTTTCGATCATCTATGCCAACAAAGAACATGCGAAAAGCATCAAGCCGACCGACGATTCCGAGCTTTATGGCCTGCTGCGCAAGCATAATGTCAACTTCAAGGAAGTCCCGGAAGACCAGGGCGCATTCCTGAGTGTTCTCTTCTCCTACCTGCCATTCCTGCTGATCATCGGCGTCTGGATATTCATGATGCGCCAGATGCAGGGCAAAGGCGGTGGCGGTGGTGCCATGGGCTTCGGTAAAAGCCGGGCACGCCTGCTGACCGAAAAGCAGGGCCGGGTGACGTTCGAGGATGTCGCTGGGATCGAGGAAGCCAAGGAAGAGCTTGAAGAGATCGTTGATTTCCTCAAGGACCCGCAGAAATTTCAGCGTCTTGGCGGTAAAATTCCGAAAGGCGCGCTGCTTGTCGGCCCGCCTGGTACTGGTAAAACCTTGCTCGCGCGTGCGATTGCGGGTGAAGCCAATGTGCCGTTCTTCACCATTTCGGGTTCCGACTTCGTGGAAATGTTCGTCGGTGTGGGCGCGAGCCGTGTCCGTGACATGTTCGAACAGGCGAAGAAGAACGCGCCCTGCATCATCTTCATCGATGAGATCGACGCTGTCGGCCGCCATCGTGGTGCCGGCCTTGGCGGCGGGAACGACGAACGCGAACAGACGCTGAACCAGCTGCTGGTTGAGATGGACGGCTTCGAAGCCAACGAGGGCATCATCATCCTCGCGGCAACCAACCGACCTGACGTTCTTGACCCCGCGCTTCTGCGTCCGGGCCGTTTCGACCGCCAGGTTGTTGTGCCGAACCCGGACATCAACGGCCGTGAGAAAATCCTCGGCGTGCATATCAAGAAAGTGCCGCTGGCACCGGATGTGGACATCAACACCATCGCGCGCGGGACCCCCGGTTTCTCGGGTGCCGACCTCATGAACCTCGTCAACGAAGCTGCCCTGCTGGCGGCCCGCCGCGGCAAGAAGATCGTCTCGATGGCGGAATTCGAAGATGCCAAGGACAAGGTGATGATGGGCAGCGAACGCCGCTCCATGGTCATGACCGACGATGAGAAAAAGCTCACTGCCTATCACGAAGGTGGGCACGCGCTTGTTTCCGTCTACTGCAAGTGGGCGGACCCGATCCACAAAGCCACCATCATTCCGCGCGGCCGTGCGCTTGGCATGGTCATGCGCCTGCCGGAGCGTGACGAATATTCGCAAAGCCGCCAGAAGATGCATGACAACCTGGCGATTGCCATGGCGGGGCGTGTGGCTGAGGAACTGACCTTCGGCTATGGCGCCGTAACCTCGGGCGCATCGTCCGACATCCAGTATGCAACCAACCTCGCGCGGTCGATGGTGACCAAGTGGGGCATGTCCGACAAGCTGGGCCCGCTGCTTTATTCGGCGAACGAGGAAGAAGTGTTCCTCGGTCATTCGGTGGCGCGCCAGCAGAATGTGTCGAGCGCGACAGCCAAGCTGATCGATGAGGAAGTCAAGTCCTTCGTTGAAGACGCAAACGGCCGCGCCAAGCAGATTCTGACCGAGCATAACGATCAGCTGGAACTGCTTGCGCAGGCGCTGCTGGAGTATGAAACCCTGTCGGGCGACGAGATCAAGGCTGTCATCGAAGGCAAGCCGATCCGTCAGAAACCCAAGGGCCAGGACCATCCGCCGAGCGTGACCCCGGCGGCGTCGAGCGCGGTTCCGAGCGCTGGCGCCGACCATGGCGAGCCGCAAACGCAGAGCTAAGTATCTGTGAAGACGGATAAAAACAAACCGAACACCGGCGGGGCAAGGGCTTACCTTGTACCCGCCGGTCCCGTTTACGGCGGCACGCTGGGCCTGCAGGCAGGCAGTGCTGGCCTGAGGTTCCTCACATTCCGCCTTCTGGTGCGCGAGGGTGGCAAGATCACCCACGATGAAACTGTTGCAGCTGCAACAGCTGAGGGGGCTTTCGCCCAATTTTCTTCGGAAATTCAGGATCAATTGGTGCGCCAACATGTTGCCCTTGCAACACCAAGGCCGCCGATGACGCTGCCGGGGCAGGACCGGGCGCTGACCTTCACGCGTCCGCTGATCATGGGCATTCTGAATGTGACACCGGACAGCTTTTCCGACGGCGGCAAATTCCTCGATCACGGGGAAGCGGTCCTGCATGCCCGCGCGATGATCGCCGAGGGTGCCGACATGATCGACATCGGCGGCGAAAGCACGCGCCCGGGGGCGACCCCGGTGTGGGAAGGCGAGGAAGCGACACGCGTGGTGCCGGTCATCGAAGCCCTGCAGGCTGACGGCATTCCGCTCTCCATCGATACGCGCCACAGCTTCGTCATGGACAAGGCCGTGCAGGCTGGCTGCCACATCATCAACGATGTCACGGCGCTGGAGTATGATCCCGAAAGCCTGCGCGTGGCGGCGGAGACAGACGCGCCGATCGTGCTGATGCATTCGGCGGGCGACGCCGGGAATGAAGCCGACTATGACGACGTGCTGCTGGACGTTTACGACTATCTGGCTGAGCGCGTGGCCGTATGCGAAGCGGCGGGGATCGACCGGTCCCGGCTGATCCTCGACCCCGGCATCGGCTTCGGCAAGAAGGTGGTGGCGGAGAATGTCGCGCTCATGAACGGGCTCGCGCTGTTCCACACGCTTGGCTGCCCGCTGCTGGTGGGCGCCTCGCGCAAGCGTTTCATCGGCGCGATCTCAGGGGAAGACGTGGCGGAGCGCCGCATGGCGGGCTCGGTCGCGGCAGCGCTTCATGCCGCCCGCCTGGGTGTGCAGATCGTCCGGGTTCACGATGTGGCGGAAACCGTGCAGGCGCTTAAGGTCCAGCAGGCGTTCCACGATGCCTCAATCATGGACGCCATCAAACAAAACGGTTAGAATCGCTTCTCAAACGGGCATTTCAAAAAAATAGGGTATGGGATGAGCCGCAGTTATTTTGGCACCGACGGCATCAGGGGCCGTGTCAATGAAGGGCTGATGACGCCCGATATCGCCATGCGCGTGGGGCTGGCCGCCGGCCGCGCCTTCATCCGCGGCGAGCATGTCCACCGCGTGGTGATCGGCAAGGATACCCGCCGGTCCGGCTATATGTTCGAGCCTGCGCTCGCCGCCGGTTTCGTCGCCGCGGGCATGGATGTCATCATGGTCGGCCCGATGCCAACCCCCGCCATCGCCATGCTGGTGAAATCCTTGCGCGCCGACCTGGGCGTGATGATCTCGGCCAGCCACAACCCGCACTATGACAATGGCATCAAATTCTTCGGTCCCGACGGCTACAAGCTGTCGGACGAACGCGAGGCCGAAATCGAGCGCCTGATGAAGGGCGATCTGGATGAGGCCTTGGTCGCACCCGACCGCATCGGCCGCGCGACCCGGCTTGAGGACGCGAGCGGCCGCTATGTGGAATTCGCCAAGGCGACAGTGCCCAACGGCGTAACCTTCGACGGCCTCAAGGTGGTGGTCGATTGCGCGAACGGTGCCGCCTACAAAGTGGCGCCGATGGTGCTGTGGGAACTGGGCGCCGAGGTTATCCCGATGGGCGTATCGCCGAACGGTTTCAACATCAATGCCGATTGCGGTTCCACCCACCCCGAAGCCATGTGCAAACGGGTGGTGGAAGAAGGCGCTGACCTCGGCATCGCGCTCGATGGCGACGCCGACAGGCTGATCCTGTGCGATGAGAAGGGCGAGATCGTCGATGGCGACCAGGTAATGGCGCTCATCACCCGCAACTGGCACCGGCGCGGTCTCCTCAAAGGCGGCGGGCTTGTCGCAACCGTCATGTCGAACCTGGGGCTCGAACGGCTGCTTACGGGCGAAGGCATCAAACTGGAGCGCACCAAGGTGGGCGACCGTTATGTGGTTGAGCGGATGCGGTCGGGCGGCTTCAATGTCGGCGGCGAACAGTCCGGCCATATCGTGCTGAGCGATTTCACCACCACCGGCGACGGATTGATCTCCGCGCTGCAGGTGCTGACGGAAATCCGCCAGTCCGGCTTGGCGGCGTCGGAGGCGTGCAAACAGTTCGAGCCCGTGCCGCAGATCCTGAAGAATGTCCGTTATGCGGATGGCGATCCGCTGTTGAAAGAGAGCGTGCAGGCCAGCATCAAGGCCGCCGAGGCGGAGCTGAATGGCGCAGGCCGCCTGCTCATTCGCAAGTCCGGCACCGAACCGCTTATCCGCGTCATGGCCGAGGGCGATGACGAGGGCAAGATCAACCGGCTGGTTGACCAGATCTGCCATGAGATTGAGGAGGCCGCCTGATGTCCCCCGCCGAAAAAATGGGCCGGGTGCTTATCGTCGCAGGGTCGGATTCCGGCGGCGGCGCGGGCCTTCAGGCGGATATCAAGACCGTGACCATGCTGGGGCAGTATGCGTCCACGGCGGTGACGGCGATCACGGTGCAGAACACGCTGGGGGTGACCGACGTGATGCCGGTGCCCGCTGAAACCGTGGCTGCACAGATGCGCGCCGTGATGGACGATATCGGCACCGATGTCATCAAGACCGGGATGCTGTATGACCGGGCGATCATCGACACTGTCCTGCAGGTGATCGATGATGCGGCCTTCGATGGCGACCTGGTGGTCGACCCGGTGATGATCGCCACCTCAGGCGCCAAGCTTATCGATGATGACGCGATCGAGGCTTTGAAAACGCTGGTCGCGCACGCAAGCCTCGTCACCCCCAACGCGCCGGAAGCCGAGGCGCTGACCGGCATGACCATCGACACGTTCGATGACATGAAGGCTGCGGCCTACAAAATTCTGGATAGCGGCGCGGAAGCGGTGCTGATCACCGGCGGGCACCTCGCGGGTAAGCAGGTCACCGACCTTCTCGTCAGCCTCAAGGGCGAATGCCAGATCACGTCTGACAGGATCGAAACCCGCCACACCCACGGCACCGGCTGCACGCTCGCGAGCGCCATGGCGGCCTTGCTGGCCGAGGGGCTTTCGCTTGAGGATGCGTTTGAACGCGCCCACGCGTATGTCCATACCGCCATCGCCAAGGCGCCGGGCTTCGGCAAAGGCTATGGCCCCCTGGGCCACGCGCTTGTCAGGCCGGAGACGAACTAATGCAGCTTTATTTCAGGGAACGCGGTGCCGGGGCGCCGCTCGTCATGCTGCACGGGCTTTTCGGGTCGGCCGATAACCTGGGCGGCATCGCCCGTATTCTGGAAAGCGATTTCCGCGTCATCGCACCGGACCTTCGGAACCATGGCCGCAGCCCCCATGATGACCATATGAGCTACCCTTTGATGGCGGCCGATGTGCTGGCGCTGATGGACAGCCTGGGGCTTGAGAAAGTGCACCTGTTCGGCCATTCGATGGGCGGTAAGACCGCGATGCAGCTGGCGCTCAATGCGCCTGACCGGGTTTCGAAGCTTGTGGTCGGCGATATCGCGCCGGTGGCGTATGGCCATCACCACAGCCGTATCCTTGAAGGGATGCGCGCGGTGGCGGACGCGGGCGACATGAGCCGCTCAGACGCCGAGAAAATCCTCAGCACTTACGTGGATGAGCCGGATGTGCTGAGCTTCCTTTTGACCAACTGGCGCAGGCAGGATGACGGCACGCAGGGCTGGCGCCTCAATCTGGACGCTATCGAGCGGGACTATATGGAAATTGCGGCAGCGAACACCGGCGGGCCTTTCATGGGGCCGACCCTGTTTGTGCGCGGCGGCAATAGCGACTATGTGCAGGCGGAACACCGGGAGGCGATCCTGCGGTTGTTCCCGAACGCCAGCGTGCGCACGGTTGAAGGCACGGGCCACTGGCTTCACGCGGAAAAGCCTGATCTGGTGGCGCGTATTGTTAACCGGTTTCTGATAGGCTAGAATCTTCCTTGGGTAAGAAACCGGATAAAAACTGGGCAGTTTTGAGTAGGGGATAAGGAGACAGAATGCGGGTCTTGGTGCGTTTCAGGGGGCTGATCCTGGGAGCTTTTGTGGCTGCTGCTGGTTGGACAATTGTCAGTCCGGCGGCGCAGGCGGAGAGCGAAGAGGCACTATTCCAGCATTTCGACCATCAATTCCACACCCTGACACGGCAGAAGCATATCCCCGGTGGCGCCTATGCCATCGTGCGGGACGGCGAGGTTGTCCGCATGGGCACGTTCGGCGTGCGCTCCAAGCATCATCATGCCCGGGTCGACCGCAAAACCATTTTCCGTTTGGCGTCGGTTTCCAAAACCTTCGCGGCTGACCTTGCCGGTATATTGGTCGAGGAACATAAATTCAGCCTTGATGACCCGATCACCCGCTATGTGCCGGACCTGCGCTTCAAGAAGACCGGGTTCGCCAAGGAGATCAAGATCCGCCATATCCTCAGCCACAGTGCGGGGCTGATGCCCAACTCCTACGACATGATGGTCGAGGACGGCTGGAAGATCGATAAAATCCTGCCTTACTTCAAGAAGCTGAAGCCGGTGTGCGACCCCGGTGACTGTTATGGCTACCAGAATGTGCTGTTCAGCCTGATCGGCAAGGTGGTGGAACGCGCAGCGGGGCAACCTTATTCCGAGCTGGTTGACGCCCACTTCTTCAAGCCGCTCGGCATGGCGGATGCTTCCATCGGCTATAACGCCTTCATGGCGACCAAGGACCGGGCCGACCCCCATGTCCTGACCCGCCGGGGGCTGGTGCATATCCACCCCAGCCGCACCTATTATAATGTCGCCCCGGCCGCGGGCGTGAACGCCAGTATTGAGGATATGAGCAAATGGCTCATCGCCCAGATGGGCTACCGTCCGACCGTACTGCCAGAGCCTGTGCTCAAACTTGTCACCACCAAGCAGGTGGAAACCCGGCATGAGCTTTATAAGCGCCAGTGGCGCCGCCATATTACCGATGCTTACTATGGTCTCGGCTGGCGGCTTTATGAGTTCCCGGAGGGGGAAGTGGTGATGCACGCAGGCGCGGTTAAGGGCTACAGGAGCCTGATTTCCTACTCGCGTGAGAAAAACCTCGGCCTTGTCATGCTGATGAATGCCGACAATACGGTGATCGACCGCCTCGGCGCCAATTTCTGGTCCGACGCGCTGTCGAAACTGACCACCGACCTGGCTTCCAGCCGCTGAGGCTATCCCGCTTATACATTGCTCTCGTCACTCGCCGGCTCGACCGGCGAGCCTAGGAACACATGTGTTTGAAGTGTTAGGCCCCTGTGTGCCTGGATCCGCCGGTCAAGCTGGCGGATGACGAAGGGTGTGTGGGGTGCGGATGGCCTCAGTGGCCGCCGCCGCTATCGCCGTCTTCGTCGCCCGGAAGGGGCAGAAGCCCGCCGTCATCATCCTTTGATGGGCGATGTCTATTGCCGCGGTGAGGGCGCCCGTCCTCTCGGCCGCTGGGCAGCATGCCGGCGTTGGCCTCGCGCAGCGCCTCGATCGCCTCGGGCTCGGAAATCTCGCAGTTATGGTCCTTGTCGGCGGCGTTGAACTGGCTGTGGGGGATTTTGCTGAGTTCGGCCAGGCTGATGGTGCCGGACGAATCGGCATCCACGCGCAGGAAGCCGTAGAACATGAAGGTCTTGTCCTCGAACTTGGCCAGCCTGTATTCGGTCGGGCCGAGGACGCCGTCCTTGTTCTTGTCCAACAGCTTGAACAGGCGCTGGCGCTGAAGGTCCATGTCCTGGCAGGTGGCCTTGCCGTCGCCGTCATAGTCCCAGCGGTCGATCATCTGGTGATACAGCTGTTGCATCCGCTCCGGCGGGATCGGCGGCTGGTGGTCACGTGCGTCGGGGCCACCCCTGTTCGGGCCGCCACCACAGGCACTTAAGAACGATGAAGCGACCAGAAGGACAGTCAGGGACAGGCGTGCGCGCATCGGCAAAATCTCTCGCAATCAGAAACAGTGTCGGGTGAAGGTGATACGGCTTGGCATTCCCGTCCCCTTCGGTTCCCGAACGCGACTATGGCACAGGTCCGGGCATTGCATCCAGTGCCGCTATGGCTAGAATGGCGACCAAATGACCAAGCATCGTCGGGGAAGGAGAAAAACAGGTGAATGAGGCATCAGCGAGGCCGGTTTTTCTGTTCGCGCGCCAGCGCTCCGGCACCGGGGCTTTGGCCGGGCTTCTCAACAAACATGCTGAATGCCAGGCGCTCGGCGAAGTGTTTGGGGATGCCTACGCAGGCAGCGGCACCCATTATTTCGGCTGGCTGCCGGGGGCGGTGACGGAACGCCCGGCGCTGATCCAGCCGGGGGCGGCGGCCGACCGGCTTTCGGCCTATCTGGATTTCCTGAGGGCGGGGGCGCGGAAACCTCGGCTGATCCTGGATGTCAAATTCAGCCAGACCCATCATTTCGAAGGTTATGACAAGGGGCTGGACGCCACACCGGCGCTGTTCCGCCATGTGAAGGTGCTGGGGGCGCCGGTGATCTTCCTCAGGCGGCGGAACCTGTTGCGCGCGCACCTGTCCAAACTGTCGGCCGAGGCAAGCGGCATCTGGCACAAGCGTATGGGCGAGGGGGCTTCCCTGCCGAGGTTGACGGTCGACCCGGAAGCAGTCCTCAAAAACTTGCGCGGCCGGGCGCGGCTGGAAGCCCGGGTGGACCGGTTCGCCAGCATGTTCCCGTCCAGAACCGAGCTTGAGTATGAGACCCTGTTCACCGAGGAAGGGGGCCTGACCGCAAGCGCGGCTGAGGCGCTTGAGGCGGCGCTCGGGGTGACGGGACTCGGTGCCATAAGGACCGATCAGAAAAAGCTCCGGTCGGGCGCGATCGGCGATATTGTCGAGAACGCAGATGCGCTCGAAAAAGCCCTCAAGGACACAAAATTCACCTGGATGTGTGAGGCCTGACAAGCACTTGGCGCCTAAAGTAAGATTGTTGCGCGACAATCAGGCGCAGCACAGCAATATTTCATTGACAGTTAACATTCTTCCGCTAGTTTCCGTCCCCGGTACTTCCCCCAACTGGGAAGCAGTCGTCTGAGAGGTCGGCACACACATTGGGACACGCCTCCCCAACGAGGCGCTAGCTATCTGGAAGGATAGGATATGACGAAGCCTGCTACCGCACCGCGGCGTCCGGAATTTAGCTCCGGCCCGTGTGCCAAGCGTCCCGGTTGGGCCGTGGACGCTCTCGAGAATGCCCTTGTTGGCCGTTCTCACCGCTCGAAGCCTGGCAAAGCCAAGCTCAAAGAAGCGATTGATAAAACCCGTGAAATTCTGAAGATTCCGGCCGATTATCGCATCGGTATCGTGGCTGCGTCCGACACTGGCGCGGTTGAGATGGCGCTTTGGTCGCTTCTCGGCCAGCGCGGCGTCGATATGCTCGCCTGGGAAAGCTTTGGCGCTGGCTGGGTCACCGACGTGGTCAAGCAACTGAAGCTCGAAGACGTGCGCACGCTGACCGCCGACTATGGCGAGCTGCCGGACCTCAATGCTGTCGATACCGACCGCGACGTCGTCTTCACCTGGAACGGCACCACCTCGGGCGTCAAGGTCCCGAACGCCGACTGGATTGCGGACGACCGCGAAGGCCTCACCATCTGTGACGCCACCTCGGCTGCGTTCGCCATGGACCTGCCGTGGCACAAGCTCGATGTTGTCACCTACAGCTGGCAGAAAGTTCTGGGCGGTGAAGCTGCGCACGGCATGCTGATCCTGTCCCCGCGTGCCGTTGAGCGCCTGGAAAGCTATACACCCGCGTGGCCGCTCCCCAAAATCTTCCGCCTGACCAAAGGCGGCAAGCTGATCGAAGGCATCTTCGTCGGCGAAACCATCAACACGCCGTCCATGCTGTGCGTCGAGGATTATATCGATGCGCTGAATTGGGCTGAAGGCCTTGGCGGGCTCGATGGCCTGATCGCTAAATCGGAAGCCAACCTCCGCGTGCTGGAGGATTGGGTGGCCGTGACCGACTGGGCCGGTTTCCTCGCCGAAGACAAGGCCTCGCGCTCGAACACGTCCGTGTGCCTGAAGGTTGTCGACCCGTGGTTCGCCACACTCGATGCCGACGCCCAGGCCGCCGTGCCGAAAAAGCTGGCCGCGCTTCTCGATGCTGAAGGTGTCGCCTACGACATCGGCGGCTACCGCGACGCGCCTGCGGGCCTCCGTATCTGGTGCGGCGCCACGGTCGAAGCCGAGGACCTGTCGGCGCTGACCGGCTGGCTTGACTGGGCTTACCGGACCGTGAAGGCCGAACTGGCCTGATTTCAGATGCCATGCGCCGGGGCGGAAGCCCCGGTCATTCCCGAGCATTCAGAATATTTCGAAAGGAACGATCATGCCGAAGGTGCTGATTTCCGACAAAATGAGCCCGCTTGCCGAACAGGTTTTCAAGGAGCGTGGTGTAGACGTTGACTATAAGCCCGGCCTCGATAAGGACGAGCTTCTCAAGATCATTGGCGACTATGATGGCCTTGCTATCCGGTCGTCCACCAAGGTAACCCCGACTGTGCTGGAAGCCGCCAAGAACCTGAAGGTTGTCGGCCGGGCCGGTATCGGTGTTGACAACGTGGATGTGACCGCGGCCACCAACGCCGGTGTCGTTGTCATGAACACGCCGTTCGGCAACTCCATCACCACCGCCGAACATGCCATCGCCATGATGATGGCGCTCGCCCGTTCGATCCCGCAGGCCAATGCCTCCACGCATGAAGGCAAGTGGGAGAAGTCCAAATTCATGGGTGTCGAGCTCACCGGCAAGACCCTCGGTCTCATCGGCTGCGGCAACATCGGGTCGGTGGTTGCCGACCGCGCCCAAGGCCTGAAGATGAAGGTCATCGCCTATGATCCCTTCCTGGCGGTTGAACGCGCGGCGGACCTCAATATCACCAAGGTTGAGCTTGATGAACTGTTCGAGCGCGCCGACGTGATCACCCTCCATACGCCGCTCACGGACCAGACCCGTGGCATCGTCGGCAAGGAAGCCTTCGGCAAGATGAAAAAGGGCGTGCGCATCGTCAACTGTGCCCGTGGCGGCCTCATTGATGAGGAAGCCCTCCTTGAAGCCCTGAATAACGGCATTGTGGCTGGTGCCGCGCTCGACGTTTTCGCCGTTGAGCCCGCAACCGAAAACCCGCTCTTTGGCCATGACAATGTCATCTGCACCCCGCACCTTGGCGCGTCGACCACGGAAGCCCAGGTCAATGTGGCGCTTCAGGTGGCTGAGCAGATGTCTGATTACCTGCTGACGGGGGGCGTTACCAACGCGCTCAACATGCCGTCGGTCAGTGCCGAGGATGCACCGAAGCTGAAGCCTTACATGAAACTGGCCGAACAGATCGGCAGCTTCGCGGGCCAGCTGACGGAACACAGCCTCAAGCGCGTTGTCATCGAATATGAAGGCCATGTGGCGGAACTCAACACCAAGCCGCTGACCGCCATCATCCTCGAAGGCCTGCTGTCGCCCTTGATGAGCACGGTCAACATGGTCAACGCGCCCTTGATCGCCAAGGAACGCAACATCCAGGTAACCGAGGTGAAGCACGACCGCGAAGGCGACTACCAGACGCTGATTCGTCTCTCGATCGAGACCGAAAAGCGCACCCGTAGCGTCTCCGGCACCCTGTTCG
This sequence comes from Kordiimonas marina, assembly GCF_023006325.1. Taxonomy (GTDB): domain Bacteria; phylum Pseudomonadota; class Alphaproteobacteria; order Sphingomonadales; family Kordiimonadaceae; genus Kordiimonas; species Kordiimonas marina. The sequence goes on along the minus strand of NZ_JAINDF010000001.1, from coordinate 164,468 downwards.
CCAACCACGAACCGCGGATCGTTGAGGTGAACGGCGTTCTCCTCGAAGCCAAGGTCGCGCCGAACATGCTCTATGTCATCAACGATGACAAACCGGGCTTTATCGGGGCGCTTGGCTCGCTGCTCGGCTTCAATGGCGTCAACGTCGCCACCTTCTCGCTTGGCCGCCGTATCGTCGGTGAAGAAGCGGTTGCGCTGGTGGCTGTCGATGAGCCGATCAAGGATATTGTGCTTGACCAGGTGGCCGCTCTCGCCCATGTACGACAGGCGAAAAAACTGTCTTTCTAACTGAGGCGAGAAGGGGACCCCGATGAACGGTCCTAAAAAAGACATGGCGGGTGGCGCGTACGCCCGCCAAGCATTGTTGCCGGAAGGCTTCCGCGACCAGCTCGCACCCTATGCAGAACAGGAAGCTGCATTGGTGCGCACGCTGGTGGATACCTATGTGAGCCACGGCTACGACCGGGTGAACCCGCCGCTGGTCGAATATGAAGACAGCCTGCTGGTGGGCGCCGGGAAAACCCGCGCCAAGCAGATGTTCCGCCTGATGGACGTGGACACCCAGCGCATGATGGCGATCCGCGCCGACATGACCATGCAGATGTCCCGCCTGGCGGCCACGCGCCTGTCGGACGCGCCCCGGCCGCTCCGCCTTGCCTACACCGGTAATGTTCTCCGCACCAAGGGCAGCCAGCTGCGTCCCGACCGCCAGTTCATTCAGGCGGGCGTGGAGCTTGTCGGCAGCCAAAGCCTGGAAGCCGAGCTGGAAGTGATCGCCGTGGCGGTCGAAAGCCTGCAGGCCGTGGGGATTGAGAATATCTCCGTCGACCTGACGCTGGCGCCGCTTGTCGGCCATATGTGCGACCAGGCCAAGCTGACCGGCGACGTGCGCGAGACCGTGCTCGAAGCCATGGAAGCCAAGGACGCCGGTGCGCTTGCCATCCTGGATGAAGAGACCCGTGCGGTTTTCACCCGCGTACTGCAGGCCACAGGCCCCGCTGACCGTGCGATGGAAATGTTGCGGACCATGGAACTCAAGGGTGCCTCAGGCAAACTGATTGCCCGCCTTGGCCGCCTCGTCGATATGATCGGCGAGCGTCTGCCGGACGTGACCGTGACGGTCGACCCGTGCGAATGCCACGGCTTCGAATATAAAACCGGCATCGGATTCGCGCTTTTTGCCAAGGGCGCACAGGGCGAGCTGGGCCGTGGCGGCCGCTATATGGTCACGCATCCGGACGGCCACGAAGAGGAAGCGACCGGCTTTTCGGTCTATCTCGATACGCTGATGCGCACGCTTCCCATGCCTGACGCACCCAAAAAACTCTATGTGCCGCATGGGACTTCCGCTGCCGTAGCTGCCCTCTACCGGAAGGACGGCTGGCGTACGATCCAGGGCCTTGCCGGAACCGCGGACGCGGAGAAAGAGGCACGTCTTTTGGGCTGCGGTCATATCTTGCTTGATGATACGGTTCGGGCCGTATAAAAGCCCACTTTTACGGGCATCCAAATAAGGGGATTTCTGATGGGCAATGTCGTTGTTGTCGGCTCGCAATGGGGCGACGAAGGCAAGGGCAAAATCGTTGACTGGCTTTCCGAACGCGCCGATGTGGTCGTGCGTTTTCAGGGTGGCCATAACGCCGGTCATACGCTGGTGGTTGACGGTAAGGTCTATAAGCTGTCCCTGATGCCGTCCGGCGTTGTGCGCGGCGGCAAGATCAGCGTGATCGGCAACGGCGTCGTCGTTGATCCGTGGGCGCTCTTGTCCGAAATGGACAAGCTGCGCGACCAGGGCGTGGACATCACGTCCGAGACGTTGCAGATCGCTGCAAACGCTACGCTCATCATGCCCTACCACCGTGAACTGGATGCCCTGCGCGAAGACGCGACCAAGGGCGTCAAGATCGGTACCACCCGCCGCGGTATCGGCCCGGCGTATGAGGACAAGGTTGGCCGCCGCGCGATCCGCGTGTGCGACCTGCAGTCCCGCGAAACCATTGAAGCCCGTCTTGAAGTCGCGCTGACGCACCATAATGCCGTGCGCCGTGGCCTCGGTCAGCCGGAAGTGGACGGCAAGGTCATCGCCGACGAGCTGATGACGCTGGCGCCCCAGATCCTGCCCTATATGCACAATGTCTGGCGCACGCTGGATGACGCGCAGAAAAGCGGTAAGAAAATCCTGTTTGAAGGCGCGCAAGGCTCGCTTCTGGACATTGACCATGGCACCTATCCGTTTGTGACCAGCTCCAACACAGTCGCAGGCCAGGCGGCTGGCGGGTCGGGCATGGGGCCGCGGGCGCTGGATTATGTGCTCGGCATCACCAAGGCCTACACCACGCGTGTGGGGTCAGGCCCGTTCCCGAGCGAGCAGGACAATGAAGTCGGTCAGTATCTGGGTGAGAAGGGCCACGAATTTGGTACCGTCACCGGTCGTTCGCGCCGTTGTGGCTGGTTCGACGCCGTGCTGGTTCGCCAAAGCCTGACCATCGGCGGTGTCGACGGTATCGCGCTCACGAAACTGGACGTGCTTGACGGCATGGACGAACTGAAGGTCTGTGTCGGCTACAAGCACAAAGGCGAAGTCATCGACTATCTGCCTTACGGCATGGAAGACCAGGCCGCGATCGAGCCGGTCTACGAAACCCTCGAAGGCTGGCAGGAAAGCACTTTCGGTGCCCGTAGCTGGGCCGATCTGCCGGCGACCGCGGTGAAATATATCCGCCGGATCGAAGAGCTGATCGGCGTTCCGGTGGCGCTTCTGTCCACCAGCCCGGAGCGTGACGATACCATTCTGGTCCGCGATCCGTTCCAGGACTAGGTCTCAAGGCTATATACTAGCCTTAAGCGTTTGTGATAAAACGCCGCTAACTCATGAGAGTTGCGGCGTTTTTTTTGTAATAATTTGCATTTTGAAACGCTATGATTCACATTTGTTAACAAAATAGAGTAAGACTGTCATACGCACGTGGACAGGAATGTAACCATAGTGGTGTACATAGGTCTTAAAGGGGGAACATTGTGAGCGGGGAGTCTGCACCCGTCCCACCCGGTCAGAGCGCCTTCGGCGAACGGTACGTGGTCATGACTGCGTCGCCGCTGCCGGAGTTCAGCACGGCCGGTGGCGAAGCCTTCAAGGTCAACGACCAGCAAGAGCCTGGCCGTGAGCTTTATGCGCTCGTTCACAATCCGCTTGTTCCCTTGCGCAATGATGTCTACCGCAGCATCAAGGGGCGGCCGATCCCCAATATGGTCAATCCGGTCGACCGGGGCCTGATGTCGATAGACAAGAATGGCCGCAAGCAGCGGCTGGTTACCATATTCGAGCGGCCGGTGGGCGGCCCACTGATGGGGCCTGACGGCAAGGTCAACCCGAGGGTCAATACCAACCGCCTCAGACAGCATGTGGTGCTTTCTGTCCTAAAGGCGTTGGCCGCGCTGCATAAGCGCGGCATTTTCCACCGGAACCTGAAGCCCAGTAACATGTATTTCGCCACCAAGGATGGGGACGAGGTCTGGATTGGGGAGTGTTACAGCACGCCGCCCGGCTTCCGCCAGCCATTCGCACTGGAGGCGCTCGACCTTGCGCTCGCTGACGATACGGCGCGCGGCGCAGGCAGCATGGATAGCGATTTCTATCAGTTCGGTGTCGCGCTTCAGTGCCTGTATTTCGGGGAACAACTGTGGCAAGGCCGCAAACGCGACGCCATGGTCATGGCGCGGATCAACCAGGGGTCCTATTGGGCGCTTTCGGGCGGGCGCGATATTCCGGGCGCGCTTGGGTCGCTGATCAAAGGCATGATGGCTGATGAACCCGATGAACGCTGGGGTGCGGAGGACGTGCTCGATTGGTTCGATGGTGTCGGCAAGCCCAAGCGCACCAGCCTCAAGGCCTGGACAATGAACCGGCCGACCAATTTCAAGGGCGTGGCCTATGTGGACAGGCGCCTGCTCGCGGATGCGTTCGCACGGGAACCGCGGGAAGCGGCCAGCTTCCTGAAAAAGCTCGATTTTCCATCCTGGGCGCAATTGTCGTTCCGGGATGAAATCCTGACGGAACGTCTTGAGGCGGTGATCGATGTCCGCCCGGCGGAAGGCTTTTCCGGCGCGCGGGCCGACGATTACAAAATGGTCTCGCGGGTTTGCATGTTCTTGCATCCCACAGGGCCGGTCCATTTCAGGGGCCATTCCATGTTCCTGGATGGCATGGGGTCGATGATTGCTGATGCCTTCGCCCGGGATGACCGGGATTTGCTCGCCGTCATTACCGACATGATGGACCAGAAATTCATGAGCGCGCTGACCGAAATCTGCGGCCCCAGGGACCCGGGGTTTGCCCAGCGGCTGCAGGACTTCAAGCGGCTGTTCCATCACGGGACCAGCAAATCTCTCGGCCGCGGGATGGAGCGGGTGCTCTATGAAATGAACCCGATCCTGCCCTGTATCAGCCCGCGGTTCGACAATGTCTGGATTGGGTCGATCAAGCAGTTGATGAATGCGCTTGACCGTTTGTCGGCGTCCGGGGGCGGCCGCAATATCCTTCTGGACCGTCATGTTGCGGCTTATTGCAATACCCACGGGCCGGATCTCAGCCGTGATTTCAATAAACTGGCGGCGGCCCAGAACGACCCGGGCCGGTTTGCCAGCCTGTCGGCCGAGTTTTTCGGGCTGCTCCAGCGCCGCTTCAAGATGGGTGCGCTGCCCCACCTGACCGAGAAGCTGGTCGATAGCCTTGGGCCTGTGGTCAAGGGACTGAAGAACAAGAAGCGCCGGGAGACGGTGCAGCAGCAGCTCGACAAGATCAAGAAGGGCGGGGATATCACCCGGCTGACCTCGGACGTCAATATGCTGCAGGTGCAGGCGGAGGACGCGCGCGAATTCGGCCAGGCCCGCAACCTTATCCACCGGATCGAGCGGGAGCGTGCCCGTCTTAACCGTAAAATCCTGCCGACAGACCCTGAAGCCAGGTTGAAGGGAATCAAAGGTAGCCGGACACTTGCCTTTGTAGTTATGGTGCTCGTCGGGTTCCTGACGATGTTCCCGGGATAAGATCATGGCCAAGAAACCACAACAGCAGCCGAAAAAAGCCCCGATGCGCCAGCGCCGTCGGCGGAAACCGACGAGCGAAATCGGCGGCCTCGCCCCCCTGGTCGTGGTCGGCCTTATCGGTATTTCGATGTTCAAGCTGGCGGTTGCGGGGCTGTTGCTGATTGGCCTGCTCCCCACCTTCGTGCTGGGGATCACGGGCCGGGGCGAGCATAAAAACTACAAACTGCAATGTGTGGCCTTTGCCAATATCGCTGGTGTGCTGCCCTTTGTTCGGCAGGTGTGGGACCACCCGCGGGAGCTTATGCAAACCGTGATCGATCCCTTGGTGGTCGTGATCATGTTTGGCTCGGCGGCGATTGGCTATGCGCTGATTTATGTCGGGCCGATGGTGGCCGCTGTGGTGCTGCAAAGCCTGGCGCAGGAACGGCTCAAGACATTGTCGCAACAGCGGACAACGCTGGTTGAAGCCTGGGGGCCGGAAGTGCTGGGGGCGGCACCGAGTGGCGATGAGCCAGACTGGGCCAACAAAACCCCCAAACGCCCGCAGTGACAGGCTGACTGTTCATGGAAAAAGCCGGGTCATTGCCCGGCTTTTGTTTTTGGTGCGTTGATGCCTCAGGGCAGGGGGTGCCTCAGTCGGATGACTTATCCGGATTGCCGAGACCTGTTTCCTGCGCTTTCTGACGCATGGCTTTCTGGACCTTTTCAAACGCCCGCACTTCGATCTGGCGTACGCGTTCGCGGCTGACGCCATATTGCTGCGACAGTTCCTCAAGGGTTGTTGCAGGTTCCTTGAGCCGGCGTTCGGTCAGGATATGCTTCTCGCGCTCGTTGAGGTCTGCCATCGCCTCGGACAGCAGTTCCATCCGCTGGTCCCGTTCCTCATTCTCGGCAACCTGGGTTTCCGCGTCCGGGTTTTCGTCGATCAGCCAGTCCTGCCATTCGCCTTCGGCGTCGGCGCGGAGAGGCGCATTGAGGGAATGATCCATCGCGGTCATGCGGCGGTTCATGCTGATGACATCGCTTTCGGGCACGTCCAGCTGCTCGGCGATTTTGGCGACATTCTCAGGCGTCAGGTCGCCTTCCTCGATCGCTTCGATCTGGCCCTTCACGCGGCGGAGGTTGAAGAAAAGTTTCTTCTGCGCCGCCGTGGTGCCGATTTTCACCAGCGACCAGCTGCGCAAGATATATTCCTGGATCGCGGCGCGGATCCACCACATGGCGTAGGTGGCCAGGCGGAAGCCTTTTTCAGGGTCGAAGCGCTTGACCGCCTGCATCATGCCGACGTTGCCTTCGGAGATAAGGTCCGCCACCGGCAGGCCGTAGCCGCGGTAGCCCATGGCGATCTTGGCGACAAGGCGCAGGTGGCTCGTCACCATCTTGTGCGCGGCTTCGCGGTCGCCATGCTCGGTCCAGGCCTTGGCGAGCATATATTCCTCATCGGCACCCAGCATCGGAAACTTGCGGATTTCCTGCAGGTACGAACTGAGGCTGCCCTCAGGCGACAGAGTTGGCAGATTGGAAAGATTGCTCATATGTGTCCTCGCCCCTCCGGGATTTTGCAGTGGCCCGCATGGCGGACCGGCCCCGGTATCATGATCTAGTCTCTAGCCTAGCTTGGTTCCTTGACCCCTGTCAAACCGGCCCGTGGACGCAGCCTTCACACCTTATAGGGGTCAAGCGCGGCCAACAGGTCGGCCATATCATGTGGGAGTTCGCTTTCAAATTTAAAGGTCTTGCCGCTGATGGGATGAATAAATCCCAGCACGCGGGCATGAAGCGCCTGGCGTTTGAAGCTCTGGAGCGCTGCCCGGGCGTCGCCTTTCACGCTGTTCGACAGCTTGATGCCGCGGGCATAGACCGGGTCCCCGATCAGCGGGTGGCCGATATGGGCCATATGAACCCGAACCTGGTGGGTGCGCCCGGTCTCGAGCCGGCATTCGATCAGACTGGCGAGCGGCGTGCCGTTCACCTGATAGTGCGCGAGCGTCTCATAGTGGGTCGCGGCCCATTTGCCGCCGCGGTCGGTCACCGCCATGCGCTTGCGGTCAACCGGGTGGCGGGCGATGTCGCCCTCGATACGGCCCTTGGGCGGCACCGGGTGGCCCTTGCAGACGGCGGCATAGACCCGTTCGATGGTATGGGCGGCGAACTGTTCGGCAAGGCCGTGGTGTGCCTTGTCGTTCTTCGCCATGATCAGGAGGCCGCTGGTGTCCTTGTCGATACGGTGGACAATACCGGGGCGTCTGACACCGCCGATCCCGCTCAACGAAGCGCCACAGTGATGGAGGAGGGCGTTCACCAGCGTGCCGGACGGGCTGCCGGGTGCAGGATGCACCACCATGCCCGCGGGTTTGTTGACCACGATCAGGTCGTCATCCTCATAGACCACATCCAGCGGGATATCCTCGGCCTGCGGCTCGGCCTCCTCAGGCGCAGGAATATTGACCCGGTAGCACTCTCCCGGTTTGACGGCCTGCGACGGGCTCTTTATGGTGGCGGCTGCATCACCCGTGCGCGTGACCTCGCCCTCCTTGATGAGGGCCTTGAGGCGCGAACGTGAGAGGTCGGGCAGGGCATCGGCAAGGATCTTGTCGAGCCGGGCGCCTGCCATCTCATCGGTGATATGTATGTCGAATTTGTCGGTCATGGAGACACCTTATGACGGGAGCCGATCAAAATGTCACGCCTGAGATGCCGGGCAATGGGGATGAAGCGGAAACCTACCGCACCCCGCGCTGGCTGATCGGCCTTGTGGCTGTGCTCGGTATCGCCTTTCTGGCGATGCTGTCTGTGATCGTGATCAAGCTGATGAACGGCGAAGGCCCGATGGCGACGCACAAACCGGCGGTGGTGACCGCCATGGCGGATAAGGATACGGCGCTCAAAGGCAAGAAATTGCCGATGGTCGATGCGACCGGGGATTTCAAGGTTGAGCGCCCGGCGGGCTCCAAGCTGGTGTCGAGCGAACTGCATGGCCGGGAGATCATGCTGCATTTCCGGACGCCCGACGGCACCGACACGCTGATTGTCCTCAACCGGATGACCGGCCAGGAAAGCCGGGTCACCATCGCGCCGTGACCATGCTCCGGCTTTCCGGTGCGCACCTGAGCGCCCTTGAAGCCGAGGCCAAACGCGCGGCCCCCCATGAAGCCTGCGCCCTGCTTGTCGGTGTCCGCACGGATGATGCGGTCACCGTCAGCGATATCCATATCAGCCCCAATGTAACGGCAGGGAACCCGGCCCGGATGTTCGAGGTCGATCCCGGCCTGCATCTCCGGCTTCAGCGTCAGGCGCGGGACGGGGGGCTTGCGGTTGTCGGCGTCTGGCACAGCCACCCCGGCGGGGCCGCACGGCCGTCCGCGGAAGACCGGGCCCGGTCGGAAATGGCAGGCTGGTGCTGGCTGATAACCGGCATGTCCGGTAATGTCATGGAAACGCAGGCATTTCTGGCGAAAGAGGACGATGCCCATCAGTTGGAGCCTGTCCCGCTCGTCCTAGTCTGAAGCCAGCTTATCTCCCTATGAAGCCTTACCTGCCTGCGGGTATTTGAAATTGCCTTTCCGGGACCTATAGTCAATCCTGCCAGAACAGTATGGAGGGGAGATAGACGTTGCTCGGACAAATGCAAAATTGGCCGCTTTTGGTGTCCAAATTTCTGGAACATGCGGAGATAAACCACCCACGGCGTGAGATCGTCAGCATGTTGCCGGAAGGCGGACAGTTCCGCTATACCTACGCCGACCATGCGGTGCGGGCGCGCAAGTGTGCGCAGGCGCTGGAACGGCTCGGCATCGGCTTCAGTGACCGGGTGGCGACGCTGGCCTGGAATACCCACAGGCATATGGAACTGTGGTTCGGGGCCGCCGGGATGGGCGCCGTGTGCCACACGGTGAACCCACGGCTGTTCCCTGAACAGCTGGTCTATATCATGAACCATGCCGAGGACCGTATCCTGTGCCTCGATGTTACCTTCGTACCGCTGATCGAGAAGCTGGCGAGCGAGCTTAAGACCATCGAGCATTATGTCATTATGGTCGGCCGGGACCATATGCCCGAAACCAGCCTCCCGAATGTGCTGAGCTATGAAGACTTGATCGACGCGGAAAGCGGCGACTATCGCTGGCCGACCTTCGATGAGAACACGGCGTGCGGTCTTTGTTACACATCCGGAACGACAGGGAACCCGAAAGGCGTTCTTTATTCGCACCGGTCCAATTTCCTGCATACTTTGCTGGCGCTTCAGGGCGATACGCTTTCGATCACCTCCAAGTCGGTGATCCTGCCGGTGGTGCCCATGTTCCACGCCAACGCCTGGGGCATTCCCTATGCGGCCGCGGGGGCGGGCGCCAAGCTGGTCTTCAACGGTCCGCACCATGACCCGGAAACCCTGCATAAGCTGATCATGGAGGAAGGCATCACAGTAACCGCCGCGGTGCCGACCGTCTGGATGGGGATGCTGAAGTATCTTGAAGCCACCGGCAAGGATATGGGCAAGCTGAAGACCGTCACCATCGGCGGCTCGGCAGTGCCGCGCGTGATGATCGACACGTTCCAGCGCAACTATGGTGTCCGCGTGAACCACGCCTGGGGCATGACAGAGACAAGCCCGCTTGGCAGCCTCGGCAGCGAAAACGGTGCGGTTGAAAACCTGTCGGAGAAGGAAAAGCTGGATATCCAGTGCAAGCAGGGCCGGTCTGTCCTTGGCGTTGAGATGACTATCATGGATGATGACGGCAATGTCCTGCCGCGCGACGGCAAAAGCTCGGGCCACCTGATGGTGCGCGGGCCGTGGGTGATCGACACCTATTATAAGGCCGACAAGAACGCTACCGACGCTGATGGCTGGTTTGATACCGGCGATGTCGCCTGCATTGACGAATACGGCTATATGCAGATCACTGACCGCGCCAAGGACGTCATCAAGTCAGGCGGCGAATGGATCAGCTCCATCGACCTTGAAAACGCGGCTGTCGCCCACCCGAAGGTGGCGGAAGCGGCCGTGATCGGCGTCTATCATCCCAAATGGGACGAACGCCCCCTGATGGTCATCGTGACGGAGAAGGGAGAAAGCGTTTCCACCGAGGAGATGCACGCCTTCCTCGAAGACAAGGTCGCCAAATGGTGGCTGCCGGATGACGTGGTGACGGTGGAGGAAATCCCCCATACCGCGACCGGTAAGATTTCCAAGAAATCGCTCCGCGACCAGTTCACCGACTATAAGCTGCCGACCTACTGACGGCTAAGGCAATAAAGTTAGAAGAGGGCGTCCGTGAAGATGGGCGCCCTTTTTATTTGTCCCTCTTCGCGGCCATCCATTTGAGCAGATATTTGACCGGGAAAATCCAGACGATACCGGCGATGAGATAATAGATCACCTGCAGCGCGATGGGGGCGTTTACCAGCAAATCGCCGATGGCTGCTGCCGCAAAGGCATAGGCGCCCAGGCCGATAAGCAGGATCAACATGCCCCAGAAGCTGCGCGGTGACGGACGGGTATCGTTCATGAAGGGTCCTTCTTCTATCTCAGGCGCCTGACGGCGGCGGCCATGCCGATGATGCGGCGGGTTTCCTCCCATAACGGAAGCTTGAGGGCCTCATCAAGGCTGAAAAAGCGGGCGTCGCGGGCATCTGTCCCGGCGGCGAGGTCACCGCCGTCGGCTTCGGCGACGAAATCCACCAGCGTGTAGTGGAAGCGCACGCCGCCATCCCCGTTACGGTCGATGAAATTGACGACATCGAGAAGCGAGCCTAAGCGGATATCGAGCCCGGTTTCTTCCTTGACCTCCCGCACGGCGGTTTCGGCGATGGTTTCGCCCAGTTCCTGCCTGCCGCCCGGGATGCTCCATTCATCCTCCCGCGGGGCCTTGCCGCGGCGGATCAGCAGCACCTCCTGGCCCCGGAACACGACGGCACCGGCGCAGACAATGGGGTAACTGGGGTTTTCTCTTGCACTCGTCATGGGCTTGCTATTTTCTCGTCCCCAACATTTCACTTGGTCGCATAGTGGCGGCCATAAGGACAAGAGGCAAGGTTTCATGTGCGGGCGGTATGTGCTCATCTCCCCGGCGGAGGAAATAAGCGGCAAGCTGGGTGTGGAAGCCCGGCATCCGGTGCCGCCGAGCTATAATATCGCGCCGCGCCAGCCGGTTCTCATCATCCGCCGCGCTGAGACGGGCGGCAAGGAACTGGCTGCCGTCGAATGGGGGCTTATCCCCGAATGGGCCAAGGAGATCGGCGCCAAACCGCTGATTAACGCCCGGGTGGAGACGGTGCAGGTCAAGCCGTCATTCCGCTCCAGCCTCATTCGAAAGCGCTGTCTGGTGCCTGCGGACGGCTGGTATGAATGGCGCACAGAAGGTGGCCGCAAGCAGCCCTATTATGTCACGCCGGTCGGTGGGGGCCCGATGGCCTTCGCCGGTACCTGGGCCACATGGCACGGCCCGGCGGGGGACCATTGGCTGGAAACCATGGCGATCATCACGGGGCCTGCGACCGGCCCGATGCGCTCGCTCCATTCCCGCAAGCCGCTGGTGCTGCGGCCGGAGCAGTATGACGCCTGGCTCGCCCCGCATGACCCGCTGCCGCGCGGCTTTCTGGAAAGTTTCGACTGGATGCCGGAAACCGCATTCCACTGGCACCCTGTGACCCCGCGCATGGGCAATATACAGTATAACGAGCCCGGCTGCCTCGATGCGCCCGAGGATGACCCGCAACCGACCCTGTTTTGAAGGATCCGATATGATCGATTATCTGAACCCCGAAAGCCCGGTTTATATCGAAGGCGGCAAAGCCCTGGGGCGGCTTATCCTCAACCGGCCGGACAAGCGCAACGCCATGTCGGAAGCCATGTGGACCGTGCTGCCGAAGGCGGTGCAGGCGTTGGATGATGACCCGGACGTGCGGGTGATCATCGTTACCTCCTCCAGCGACAAGGCTTTCTCGGCCGGGGCGGACATTGCCGAATTGCAGGCGATTGCGGCGGACCCCAAAAGGCAGGAAAGCAACCGGCTGGCTATCCGCGACGCCCAGCGCACGCTCGCGCGCACGAAAAAGGCGACCATCGCGATGATTTACGGCGCCTGTGTCGGCGGCGGCTGCGGCCTCGCGCTTCACTGCGATTTCCGTTATGCGGCCACAAGCGCCCGCTTCGGCATTACGCCCGCCCGGCTGGGGATCATCTACCCGCTGAGTGACACCAAGCAGCTGATGGACCTGGTGGGCCCCGCGCACGCCAAGTCGCTGCTGTTCACCGGGCGGATCATGGCTGCGGAGGAAGCGCTGGCGATCGGCATGGCGGATGCGCTGTTCGAGGCGGATGAGCTGGCGGCAGAGACCGAAGCCTTCGCCCATCAGATCGCCGCCGCCTCGCAATATTCGGTGCAGGGCATCAAAGCGACGATCCGGCGTATTCTCGATGGCCAGTTGGATGATGACGATGCCAGTGCCGAAATGTTCCGCCGCGCGCACGAAGGCATCGATGCCGCCGAGGGCGTGAGCGCGTTTCTGGAAAAGCGCGCGCCCAAGTTTCCCTGGAACGGGTAAGGCCTCAGGCGCTGGTCAGGTCGTCGGGGCGGAGGTCCCGGAAATCGGGCACCACATAAATCCCCGCGATATGCAGGGCTGAGATCGCGTAAATCAGGGCGCCGCCCGCTGCGGACGACAGGGTCCGGGCGATGCCTGCCGGTAAGATCGAGACGATCAGCCCTTCGATCAACAGGTCCGCGAACATCAGAAGCAGGAAAAGCGCGGAAAGCGAGCCGACAATCGGGCGGATGAACAGCCGCGCGCGTACCCACGCCGAAAACAGTGTCTCCCGGCGGTCCCGGGCTTCGGCGGCGATCGCGAGGTTGGCGGTACCGATGAGCGCCATGGTGATCCAGATCATCGCCATGACGGCGATCATGATCAGGAACGGTCCGAACGGCCCCAGGAAGCTGCCGATCATGGCGGCCAGCGGCATCACGAACAGGATTATCAGCACGGTCATGCCGTGGGCTGCCAGCATGTGCAGGAAACTGCGAACCCCGCGGCGCAGGAAGGCAGGCAGGCCGCCATCGTTGGGAACAAGGCCGCCAGGGGCCGCCGCCCGCGCCCAGGGAACAAGCAGGAAGGTCGCCACCAGGGTCACCATGACCTGCCCCATGAGAAGGGTGGAGGCGCCTTCGTTCAATATCCGGGCTGCTTCCGTCATTGTGCCGCCAGTCTGTTCGGCTTTCTCGAGCGCGGTGAACAGCGCATCCAGCACTTTCGAAGCCGGGGTATAGACGATGCTGGACAGGATGCCGGACAGAAGCCCAAGGAGGATCAGAAGCTCAAGACGGCGCCGTGCCATGGCGAAGGCGCGGGCCATGATGTTGGCGACGGTCGGTGTAACGAAGGTCATTTCTCGGGCTCCTTATTGCCGCCAGTTTACGGGGCGCGCATGCAATTGCAACGCCTGGCGACAATTTGTCTGGTTGCCGTATCGGTTTTGCGGCTATTGAAGGCCGGGCAAATGGCCCTATTGTCAGATGCGCAAACGGAAGGCCGCGCGGGGGATAACGGTGCGGCGCTGATTAAAGGGGAAAGACATGGCCGACAAGGGAAAAGTTATCTGGATCACCGGGGCATCGTCCGGCATTGGCGAGGCGGTGGCTTATGAATTTGCGGCGCGCGGGGCCGTGCTGATCCTGTCGGCCCGGCGGGCGGACGCGCTGGAGCGCGTGCGCGAAGCCTGCATTGCCAAGGGCGCCGCGCCCGAAGATGTGCTCGTGCTGCCGCTCGATGTCACCGATGAAGCCTCCCTCCCGGCCAAGACGGCGGAGGCCAAGGCCTTCAAGGGCCGCATCGACATGCTTTTCAACAATGCCGGTATTTCTCAGCGCTCGCTGTGCGTGGATACCGACATGGCGACCTACCGTAAACTTTTCGAGGTGGATGTCTTCGGCCAGATCGCGCTGACCAAACAGGTGCTGCCGATCATGATCGAGCAGAAAAGCGGCCATATCGCCGTCACCGCCTCGGTCGCCGGCAAGATCGGGGTTGCCAAGCGCACCGGTTACTGCGCGGCCAAGCACGCGATGATGGGCTTTTTCGACGCCCTCAGGACCGAAGTGGCGCAATATGGCATCCGGGTCACCACCGTGACGCCGGGCTTCATCCGCACCGCGATCTCCGAGAATGCCCTCAAGGGCGACGGCAGCCAGTTCGGCGTGGTCGACAAGAATATCGCCGCCGGCATGGATGTGACCGATTGCGCCAAGGTCATCATGAAGGGCTTCGATAGCGGCAAGAAGGAAATCGCCGTCGGCAACGGGCCTGAGATGAAGGCTCTGTGGGTGAAGCGCTTCTTCCCGAACATGCTTTTCAAGATGGTTGAAAAAATGGGCTGAGGGGGGAGTTCCCCCTTCAACCCATTCTGCACCTGGACCTGAGGGCAGGGTAGTCCTCAGTCAGGCGTCGTGCCATGTACCCTCGGCGGGGCGTGGTTTGGCTGGCATAAAGCGCTCCCACCAGCGTTGCTCCGGCCTAGTTGCCGGGCGGGGTACAGGGCGTTCAAATTCAATTTCAGGGATGCCGGACCCGATGTCGATAAACTCGACAGAGGATACTTTCTGGTGGTCGGGCATCAGGCGGTCGTTGATGCGGTCATAGCGGGACCGGTGTTCGTAGGCCGAGCAGGTCACGATATAGCTGGGTGATCCATGCTCATCCGCGAGCGGCAGGTAAATCGATGAAAGCTCAGCGTTTTTGCCTTCGCGCCGGCGCACGGTTTCCCGCATAATCACGCCTGTCGGCTGGTCGAGAATCGCGGAATAGAGCCGGGCGGTATTCTCCCGCGCGGTGGGGGATGTCAGGTCGAAGGCATTGATGCCAGCGATCGGCGCCTGCCACAGCTGGTCGGTGCTCGTCCCGATCATGGAGACCGCGATATCGTAGCGGTCCAGCCGCTTCATCAGCGCCAGCCTGGGCAGATATTCCCTCAGCTCGCTCGGATGCAGGGCCGCTCTTGCAGGAATGATCGCCCCGACCTCCCGGGGCAAAGCCTGCCAGTAATGAAGCAATTGTTCCAATACACCGGACACAGGCATGATCCGCCTCCTCTCGCCACGACTTGGAACCCTCAGGTGGAAAGCATGGGCGGGTTTTCTGGCGGATTCAAGACAAGCTTGCTGACCTAATTTTGGCCCGCTTTTTGCCGTTCCTCAAATACCTGAATCTGTTGCGTGATTCCGTCAGCCAGATCGTTCGGGATCGGAAAGGTCAGGGCATATTGCGCGATGCGCCACTGGCCATTTTCTCGAATCAGTGTCCCTGTGCTGCGGCAGGCGCCGAATTTCACGTTGGTGAGGCTTTCATCGAACCAGGCGCTGTTGCCGTCGTCCGAGAACACCACATGGCGGCCGGTCACCTTGTAGGTCCAGCCCTTGGTGGCCGTGGCGTAATGCTTGAATTCATCCTTGGTCCAGCGCTCGGACGCGTCGGTGCCGATGAAGACGCCCTTCTTGGCCATCAGGCTGAAATAGGTGTCCCAGTCGGCCTGTTCGGCGGCGATATGAAAACGGTCCAGCGTGCTCGCCGCCGCTTTGGCATCATCGTCAGCCTGCGCCACGGACAAGGGGGCAAGCAGCATCAGGATCAGAAAGGCAAAACGCATTTTCATGGGACACTTCCTTCCTTTAAGGCCTTACCGGGTTTCCTGTATCTCCCCGGATTTGAGCCGTGCAAGATAGCTTTTGAGGTCACGCTTCAGCTCCGGCGCCATCAGGTAGATGCCGATGATGTTCGGCACCGCCATCAGGAAGAACAGGCTGTTCATCAGCGTGTAAACCTCCCCAAGCGTGAAGACAGCGCCGGGGATGATGGCCGCGCAATAGACGGTTTTATAGATCGTCATCGACCGGGCGGAGCCACCGAAGATGAACTCCCAGATTTTGCTGCAATAATAGCCCCAGCTGATGATGGTCGAAAAGCCGAACAGGAAGGCGGCAACCGCCAGCACGGCCGGGAACCAGCTGATGACGGTGGCGAAGGCCGAGGCTGTCAGCGACACACCTTCGATACCGTCCGCGCCCTTGTATACGCCGGAGATGACGATCACCAGCGCGGTCATGGTGCAGATGACGACGGTATCGATGAAGGGTTCCATCAGCGCGACCATGCCCTCGGACATGGGCTCATTGGTCTTGGCGGCGGCATGCGCCATGGTGGCGGAGCCGAGGCCCGCTTCGGTCGAATAAACCGCCCGCTGCATACCGATCACGATCACACCGACGACGCCGCCCGCCACGCCTTCGGGGGTGAAGGCGCCGTGGAAGATGGTCACGAACGCGGCAGGGACTTGCCCGATGTTGCCGAGGATGATGACGAGCGCGGCCGAGATATAGATGAAGGCCATCAGGGGCACGAGCCGGGATGTCACTTTGGCGATCGACTGGATGCCGCCGATGATGATGACGGCGGTGAGCGCGGCGAGCGCGATCCCGAAGCCCCACTGGTAGCCGACACCGTCAATGCCGGTGACGACGGTCAGCGATTCATAAATCTGGTTGACGGTGGCGATCTGGAGCAGCGACGGCAGTGCCAGAAGCGCATAGGTCCAGCCGAGGATCGTCCCGGTTTTCTTCCAGCCGCGCGCGGCCAGCCCGCGTTTGAGATAATGCATCGGCCCGCCGGAGACCGTGCCGTCCGCATGGACCACACGGTATTTCACCCCGAGCGTACATTCCGAGAATTTGAGCGTCATGGCGCAGAGGCCGATCAGGATCATCCAGAAGGTCGCGCCGGGCCCGCCGAGCGAAATGGCGGCGGCGACACCGGCGATGTTGCCGAGGCCGACCGTGCCCGAAAGCGCGGTCGACAGTGCCTGAAACTGGGTGACTTCGCCGTCGGCTGACGGGTCGTGATAATGGCCGCTGCCGACTTTCCAGGCGCGGCGGAAGCTGTTCAGGTTCACGAAGCCGAAATAGATGGTGAGGAGCAGCATGGGCGCGCCCATCCACACCACGATCGGCTTCACGCTGGCGCCGAACATATCGACATTCATGAAGACGATGCTGTCCAGCCAGTGAATGAAGCCGACCAGCATGTCGATAAAGCCGCCACGGTCTTCCGCCGCGGCGTTTGAGGCCTCCTGTGCGGTGGCCTGTCCGCCGATGATCAAAGCAGCCGATGCCGCCAGCATGAAACGCTTGAGCGTATGCACGAAAACTCCCCCGAAAACTCACTTCCATACGTTGGCCCCGAGCTTAGGGGAGGGGGCGATTAAGGGGAAGCTTAAAGTTTACTGTTGCCGGGAGCGTATGGCTTGCATCCCCATCATTTTCCTATTCTGAAATAGCGAAGGTGAAGCAATATTTCATGCCGCTTACACTGACAGCCTGACCATCCTTAACAATAGGTTCGTAGCGGAATTTTTTCATGGCCTTCAAGGCGGGTTTAATGAATGCCTTGTCACCTCCATGATCAATGAGTGTGGGGTGTTTGACCTTGCCTTTCTCATTAAGGGTGAAGGAAACGAGTACCCAACCTTCTTGATGAGCTTTTAATGCTGAAAGGGGGAAAGCAGGCGGTGCCGACCGGATCAGTTTAAGCGAAGCTGGAGGATTAGCCTGCAAAGCGTGGCATTCTTCTTGAGCTTCTTTGTGCGACAATTTTTCTTGGGCCGGGGTGCTGTCAGCTGACATTGCGTAAGCTGGCTGAATCGCCGCAATGATGAAAATAGCAAGCAGGGCCGATGAAAATTTCTTCCGCATGTAAATGCCTCCAGATTTAGAAACTATAATTCATACTTTTGGTTTCAGGGCGCATGTATGGTTTTGAACCTCTACATGACGCAGGACATGGCTGCCGGTGACAATTTCAGGATCGTATTCAGGAAACCAATCGAAAATGTATGTGACATTCTCGGCAGGAGCGGGCTTCCCATCTTGGATCAGGGGCAGATAGCGTAATTGGTGCGCTGCCTCTCGCCCCCCCAGTCGGTACCCTTAAGACTTGAGGGTGCAACTGCTCACCTGTTTGGTTTTTTTGCGCATGTAGATGCTGTTGTTTTTGCCCACCACTTTATGAATGGTCCAGTCCATAATATAGGTGACATTATCGGTGGCGACGGTCTGTCCGCTTTCATATTTGGGGATGTAGCGTATCCTCGGAGACAGCTCGAGCGCCTCTTGCTTGTATTGGGGAGACCCTTGAGAGCCGACAATTTTCGGGTTGGTGGCAAGGCCGTCCGGACCGACGGTAAAGGAAAG
This sequence comes from Kordiimonas marina, assembly GCF_023006325.1. GTDB lineage: Bacteria > Pseudomonadota > Alphaproteobacteria > Sphingomonadales > Kordiimonadaceae > Kordiimonas > Kordiimonas marina. The sequence continues at coordinate 146,188 of NZ_JAINDF010000001.1, read as the reverse complement.
TTTGACGCAGCCGCCCCAAGTGGCACCGGCAAATTCCATCCCGCTGCCGCCCGAGGCCCCAGGCCCCCACTGCGCTGTATGTTTGGGTGCAGAAAGCTTGGGCATATAAATTGGTTGGTACTGGTGTGGGTCCAGTCTCAGGTAACGAGCGGCTTCCATGATATAGGGTGTCGCCATTTCTGCGCGATTGGTTTTGTCGAGGAGTTGCGTGAGGCCGACGAGGATATCGACCCGTTGGGACAGATTTTTATGTGTATCATTCCAGCCCAGGGCCTCTAGCAAATTGATATAGGCATGGTCGAGGCGGCTGTTACGGTCGATAGAGCGCAGGCCTGCTTTGACTAGCTTGGCTGCTTTGTGGGCGTCCAAACCCTGGCCATAAGCCTTGGCAGCTGCGGTGGTTTCGTCATCCCAAGGCTCGAATGCGCGTTGGGCCGTTTCCAGATAATGTTCGGCGGCTTTGTGCGTGGCTTTGGTGTTTTGTTCCTTAGCGGCAGATATATAGGCTGCTTTCGCTGCTTCATAGGCCCGAAGCTGGTCGTCTGTTGCAGCGCTGACCGCTTGGCTCAAGCTTAAGCTAATGAAAATAGTAGTATAAATGAAACGCATGAATTCCCCCTAAGTACGAAAGGGGCATTATGCTTTTGGTTGATGTGAGATCAACCCTTAACTGTTTATTTTTCGCCGAAGCGGGGCATCAGTTCGATGAAGTTGCAGGGACGATAGCGGTTGTCGAGCTGGGTGACGAGGATTTTGTCCCAGGCGTCCTTGCAGGCGCCGGTGGAGCCGGGAAGCGCGAACAGCAGCGTGGTGCCCGCGAGGCCCGCAGTGGCCCGGCTCTGGATCGTGCTGGTGCCGATGGTCTCAAAGCTCAGCATCCGGAACAGTTCCCCGAAACCGGGGATCGGTTTGGTATAAAGCGCTTCGAAGGCTTCGGGCGTGACGTCCCGGCCGGTGATGCCGGTGCCGCCGGTGGCGATAACCACCTGAATGTCAGGGCTTTTCACCCATGCTTCAAGCTGGGCGCGGATGGTGGCGACGTCATCCTTGACGATCGTGCGGTCGGCGAGTGTATGGCCCGCGTCCGTTAGCCGGTCCACCAGTGTCTGGCCGGATTTGTCATCTTCCAGCGTGCGGGTGTCCGAGATCGTCATCACCGCGATCTTTGCTGGGATGAAGGGGCGGTTTTCGTCAATTCCGGGCATTGATGTTGGCCTCCTGGCTGGCGGTGTGGGTCAGCGCGCGCTGGACGGCGTCATCTGTTTCCGGCGTGTCCATCTGTTCGAGCGTCGGCCAGGCACCGGAGGCGACGGCATCGAGGCTCGGCGTTTCCTGCCCCAGCCGCATCCGGTAAAGCCACAGGTTGGCCATGACCTTTTCGACATAGGACCGGGTTTCATAAAAGCCGATGGATTCGATGAACAGAAGCGGGTCCTGCCCGTAGGTGACTTCCTTGCGCCAGCTCATCAGGCTGCCGGGGCCGCCGTTATAGGCCGCCAGCGCCATGAAGAGGTTGCCTTCGACATAGTCGGCATCCAGGAGATATTCGATGTAATTCTGGCCGAGCGCCATGTTGAACTCCGGCTCATACAGCCGGTGGCGGTTGCGGCGCAGGAGCCGGTTCGCATGGCCGCGGCTGATATAGCGCGCGGTTGCGGGCATCACCTGCATCAGGCCGCCGGCACCGGCGTGGCTACGCGCCCGGATGCGGAAATCGCTCTCCTTCTTCACCATGGCGAAGATGAGGGCACGGTCAACCGTGAAGCCGCCTGCGGGCTCCCAGTCCGGCAGCGGATAGCGTACGGCGGTGGAGGACGGCTTGCCGGTGCCGCCCGCGCGGCCCAGGCGGATCTGGATTGCGGGCAGGTTCAGGTAGGCGGCGAGCGCCAGCAGGTCATCCTGCACCGAAGTACCTTCTCGGCCCCACAGCAGGCGAAGCTCCTCGTCGGCGATATCATCCCGGCCGATTTCAGTGAGCGCGATGGCGCGGCGGACCGCCGGGTGCTTGATCAGGCGGTCGGCGGCGTCCCGGGTCAGTTCCGGCACGGTCCAGTCGATATCCGGCTTGATGCCGAGCTGGCGGCAGGCGATCAGGCCATAGAAGGTTTCGACGTAGGTGCAGGCTTCCTGCAGATGCTGGTCCGACTGCGCAGGGTGCCCAAGGCGAAGTGCGGTACGCGCGGCCCAGAAATGGCCCGCGGCGGTCAGCCAGTCGCCCGCGCGTTCGGAGACGCTGACATAATTGAAATGGGTATAGGCCTTCTTGAGGTCACCCTCGCGCCAGGAGGCAAGACCGGCGATCCAGTCGTTGCCGGGTTCGATCTCGCGGGCATAGTTGGCGCCCAGGGTGCCGAGGATCAGCGCCTTGTCGTCATTGTCGTCATAATAATAGCTGGCGGAAATCCGCTCCAGCGCTTCGGCCTTTTCGTAAGGCACCAGGAGGCCGCGGGCATTCATGGCCCAGAAGCGTTTTTCGGCCCGTTCCGGCTGCCCCTTGCGGACATAATAGCGGACATTGGCGAAAAAGCGCGAAACCGCGCGGGTTTCCAGCACGCTTCGGTGGGGCAGCGGCGGTTTTTGCGGGGCCGATTGGCCGGTCACGCCCGGATAGCGGGTGTCGGTCGGGCGTCTCGGGGCATGGGCATGGCCCTGGCGTTTGCGTGCCAGGTTATAGACCTGCCAGGCGCCGGGCAGGTCGGCATAATGTTTCATCCAGGCCGCCAGCTCGCTATAGCGGGCACGGTAGCCGGTCGGGTGCATCAGCCGCTGGAATTCCACATGGCCCATCAGGATCTTGTCGTGAAGCTTGCGGATAAGCCGGTCGGCTTCATGCCATTTGGCCTTTTCCTGCACCTCGAAGATCTTGCGGTAAAGCTTGATGTCATGCTCGCTCAGCACACCGGGCAGCACATCGCCGGGCTGGACATTGGGCTGTTCCTTGGCCCATGCGGGCTGGGTTGGCATAACGGGGAACATCAGCCCCGCAATGACAAGTCCAGTACCGACCAGGCGGCTGAGGGGGCGGAAAAAGCGAGCGATACTCATCACTGGGCAAGCTTCTCTTTGACTGACAGAAGGTCACGCCAGGCGAAGCCTTTAAGATGCGGCTGCCTGAGCAGATATGCAGGGTGATACGCAGGCAATGCGGCGATTTTCTGACCGCCGATCTCAAGCTCGCGCCATTTGCCCCTGAGCCGGGTGATGCCGTCTTCGCTGCCCAGAAGCGCCTTGGCGGGGACACCGCCCAGCATCAGCACCACCTTGGGCTTTGCAAGCTCGATATGGCGGCGGATGAACGGCAGGCACATGGTGATGATGGCCTGGTCCGGCGTGCGGTTGCCCAAGGGGCGCCACGGCACGATGTTGGAGATATAGGCGTTTTCAGTCCGGTCGAACCCGGCGGCGTTCAGCATCCTGTCCAGAAGTTGGCCGGAGACACCGACAAAGGGTTTGCCTTCCCGGTCCTCATCCGCGCCGGGGGCTTCCCCGACGATCATCAAGGGCGCGCCGGGCACGCCGTCGGCAAACACGGTATTCTTGGCCTGGCGCTTGAGGTTGCCGCCGTCAAAGGCCCCCAAGGCGGCTTCCAGTTCCTCCAGCGTGTTGCAGGCGGCTGCGGCTTGCTCAGCCGCGGCTTGCCCGGCGCCTTCGACCGGTTGAACCGGCTTGGCGGCAACGGGCTTCAGGGCCGGTTTCTGGCTTTGGGAGGACACACGGGCAGACAGAGCGCCCTTGGTGGCGGGCGCTTCAGGGGCAGGCGCCGAGAAACGGTCAACCGGCGTCTCATCAACGGCTTCGTCCACCCCCATGGCGACATGCCAGGCAAGCAGGGTCTGCGGGTCCAGGTTTTCCGCCAGCTGTGAGGTCATCAATATCCGCTTCTTTTGTACGCCAGGACCCCACTATATAGGGGCATCCGTAAAAAATGCATTTAATTTTTGACGCTTATTGGCCCCATGCCGGGCTCTCCGGGGGGGAGGCTTACGTAACGGCCCGCAAGCTTTCCCGTCTTGTCCGTATCTTGTGCAGTGCGGCAAGCGTTTGACCTTTCGCGCGCGCGCAGGCATAAACACTTGAAAATCACGGTCTCCGGCCCAGTTTCGGGGGTAAGCCCGGGGTGAAAGCCCATGGGCAGGAGACATACGGGAAGTTTGAAGGAGTGGCGCATGGAACGCGAATCCATGGAATTTGACGTAGTGATCGTAGGCGGCGGCCCGGCGGGCCTTTCGGCAGCGATCAGGCTGATGCAGATGGCCCAGGAAAAAGGCCAGGAACTGATGGTCTGCGTGATCGAGAAGGGCTCCGAGATTGGGGCGCATATCCTCTCGGGCGCTGTCGTCGACCCCATCGCGCTCAACGAACTGATCCCGGACTGGAAAGAAAAGGGCGCGCCGATGAACGTGCCGGTCACCGACAACCAGCATTGGGTGCTGACGGAAACCGGTCACAAATCGCTGCCGCACTTCATCATGCCGCCGTTCCTGTCGAACAATGGCATGTACACCCTGTCGCTGGGCAATCTCACCCGCTGGCTGGCCGAACAGGCCGAAGCGCTGGGTGTTGAAATCTACCCGGGCTTCGCGGGTGCCGAGGTGCTGTATCATGAAGACGGCCGTGTCAAAGGTGTCGCCACTGGTGACATGGGTGTCGCGCGCGACGGCAGCCACAAGGACAGCTACACGCCGGGCATGGAGCTCCACGCCAAATATACCCTGTTCGCCGAAGGTTGCCGCGGCTCGCTCACCAAGCAGCTCGAGGCCAAGTATGACCTGCGCTCGAACAGCGAACACCAGACCTACGGTATCGGCATCAAGGAACTGTGGGATATCGACCCCGCGAAGCACGTGCCGGGCCGGGTGATCCACACCCAGGGCTGGCCGCTCGGCAACACTGCGGGTGGCGGCTTCATCTACCACCAGGAAAACAACCAGGTCGCCATCGGTTTCGTGGTAACGCTGGATTATGAAAACCCGTACCTGTCGCCGTTCGACGAAATGCAGCGCTTCAAAACGCACCCGGAAGTCAGGAAGATCCTCGAAGGCGGCCGCCGTGTGGCCTATGGCGCGCGGGCAATCAACGAAGGCGGGCTCCAGTCCGTGCCGCAGCTTCACTTCCCGGGCGGCGCCGTTATCGGCTGTGCCGCAGGGTTCGTGAACGTACCGCGGATCAAGGGTAGCCATAACGCCATGAAGTCCGGCATGTTGGCTGCGGAAGCCGCGTTCGACGCCATCGTGGCCGGTTCGAACGGTGAGGTCGAGCTGACCTCCTATGAAGAAGCCTTCAAGAAAAGCTGGATTTACAAGGATCTCTACAAGGTCCGGAACGCCCGACCCGCGCTCGCCAAATTCGGCGCCAAGTGGGGCACGCTCTATGCCGGTTTCGACATGTGGATGAACGCGCTTGGCCTCGGCGGTTTGATGCCGACCCTCAAGCACGGCCACAAGGATAACGAAGCCACCAAAAAGGCGAAGGACTGCAAGCCGATCAACTATCCGAAGCCGGATGGTGTCATCAGCTTTGACAAGCTGACCTCCGTGTTCCTGTCGAACACCAACCATGAGGAAGACCAGCCCTGCCACCTTCAGCTGAAGGACCCAGACGTGCCGGTGAAGGTGAACCTGGCCGAATATGCCGGCCCCGAGCAGCGCTTCTGCCCGGCGGGTGTGTATGAATTTGTCGGCGACGGTGAAAAGCAGCTGCAGATCAACGCGCAAAACTGTGTTCACTGCAAAACCTGTGATATTAAGGATATTACGCAGAATATCACATGGGTGGTTCCGGAAGGCGGCGGCGGACCGAACTATCCGAACATGTAAAGAGTTAGGCATACCGCTTACATGAAAAAACTATGGACGGTTTTGACGGCACTGGCCGTCGGCGCTTGTGCGACCGGCGGTCATACCGATGCTCCTGCACCGGTGGTCGCCCCGCTCCATAGCGATTTTACCCAATCCTATGCAAAGGGCAGCGAATACGGCCCCTTCCTGGCCGCCACACTGGCGCAGGAAAGCGACGAACATGCGCGCGCCGCTCATTATTACATGGAGGCCCTGAAGGCCGACCCCACCAGCCGGTTTGTGGCAGAGAGGGCCTTTTACCAGCTTCTCTATGCCGGCAGGGTTGGTGAAGCCGCCAAGCTTGCTGAGGGGCTTATTGTGGGCGCGGCCGACCAGCAGGACGACCTTCTGCAGCTGACCTATGTCCTGGAAGCCTACAAACGCGGGGACTGGCAGGCGGTTCGTGAGCGGTTGACCAATCAGCCGAAATTCGGCTTTGGCTTTATTCTGAAGCCGCTGTTCACGGCCTGGAGCTATGCCGCGGAAGGGAATGAAGGTGCCGCGCGCACGGCCCTCAAGCCCTTGATTGCAGACCCGCGCCTGAAAACGATCGGCGAGGAAAACCTCGCCTATATTCTCGATCACCTTAACCAGTATGACGCGGCCGGGAAGGTCTACCGCACTCTTATCGACGGCGACAAGGCCAGCTCGATGCAGGCGATGATCGCCTATGCCCATATGCTGTACCGGTCGGGACAGAAGGATAAGGCCAGGGCCTTCCTCTCGGAAAAGTCCAAAATTTATGCGAACAGCCAGCTTTTGTTGCGGGAAGCCGTCAATATCCTGTCGGCGGAGGCGCCAAGCCTGGATACGACGACCCCTGATGGGGCTGCGACGGCGGTCTTCTTCCGCCTGGCGCGCGAATTTGCCCACAGCAGGTCCCCACGGGCCGCGATCATTTATTTGCGCCTGGCAGCCTATCTGGCGCCGGGAAATGCCGAGATTTCAGTCATGCTGGGGGATCTGTTCCAGCAAACCGATGACGCGCATGATGCCGCAGCGGCCTACGCTGCGGTTTCGCCTTCCAGTTCGCTGCGCCGCCTGGCGGATATCCGCCGCATAGAAGCGCTTGAGGCAGCAGGACACGCGGACAAGGCGGAAGAGGAAGCCCGGCGGCTATTGAAGGAAAAGCCGGATGACCCCGCGCGTCTTACCCTGCTTGCCAACGTCCTGCGCGGGCGGGAAAACTACGCCGAGGCTGCGGAGCGCTATAGCCAGGTGGTCGACCTTCTGGGCAAGCCGGACGCGAACGACTGGTTCATCTTTTTCTCCCGCGGGGTTTGCTACGAACGCTTGAAGGACTGGCAGAAGGCCGAAGGCGACATGCTGGCGGCCCTAAAGCTCAACCCCGGGGAAGCTAGCGTGCTCAATTACCTGGGCTATAGCTGGATCGACCGCGGTGTCCACATCGAAGAAGCCAAGATGCTGATCGCCAAGGCGGCAAAGGAACGCCCGAACGACGGCTTCATTATCGACAGTTTCGGCTGGGTCCATTATCTGACCGGCGATTACCCGAAGGCGGTGGAGCTTCTGGAGAAAGCCGTGCGGCTGGAACCTGACGACCCGACGATCAACGACCATCTGGGTGATGCTTACTGGCGGGTCGGCCGCAGGCTGGAGGCCCGCTTCCAGTGGCGCCATGCCCTGACAGGCAAGCCGGATGAGAAGGATGTGCAGACGATCCAGCATAAGCTGGCTTACGGTCTGCCCGATGTTCCCTGACCATGGCTGAGGAAGCTGCCCTCCATATAACCGCCCCTGCGAAGGTCAACCTGTTCCTGCATGTCACGGGCAGGCGGGCGGACGGCTACCACGCGCTTGAAAGCCTGTTTGTCTTCACCCGCAAAGGCGATGAGCTTGTCCTGACACCGGCGGATGATCTGGGTTTCAGCCTGGCGGGGCCGTTCGCGCCGCGGCTTCGGGCGCTTGGCGGCGACGGCGAGGGCAACCTGGTCGTGCGCGCCGCACGGGCCTTGGCCGACGCGGCAGGGCGCGCGCCTTCCGTGCATATCGAGCTTATCAAGACCCTGCCGGTGGAAGCGGGGATCGGCGGCGGGTCGGCCGATGCTGCTGCCGTGCTTCTGGGGCTGAACGATCTTTGGGGGCTGGGCTGGTCCAAGGATAAGCTTGCGGAAATTGCCCTGACGCTAGGCGCCGATGTGCCCGCGTGCCTCTACCAGGAGCCGCTTTACGTGACCGGGATCGGTGAAACGGTCCGCCGCGTGACCTTGCCCTGGACCGGGGCGCTGCTTCTGGTGAACCCGGGCTCGGGCAGTGCGACACCGGCGGTCTTCAAAGCCTACAAGGCGGCGGGCACGGCCTTCGATGCCCCGCTTGGGTTGCCTGAAGACGCCTGGCAAAGCCCGGATAGCCTGAAGGCGGACAGCCATAACAGCCTTGAGGCTGCGGCGCTCAGCCTGAATCCGGCTATCGCCGAGGTGCTTGCGGTCCTGTGCGAGGAGAAGGCCGCACGGCTTGTGCGCATGTCCGGCAGCGGGGCGACCTGTTTCGCGCTTTTTGACAGCCTCAAGGATGCCGAAGCCGCCGCAGATAGGCTGAAGGCAGCGCACCCGGCCTGGTGGGTGATGGCGGATGAGATCGCGCTTTAAAGGCCGTGATACTGCCGGAACCAGTCAACAAAACGCGGTAGCCCGACCTGCAGGGGCGTTGACGGCTTGAAGCCAAGGTCTTTCTGGATCGCGGTGATGTCAGCGTAGGTTGCCTTCACGTCCCCCGGCTGCATGGGCAGGAATTCCTTCACCGCTTCCTGGCCGAGCGCCCCTTCGAGAATGCCGATCATGTCCAGAAGCTGCTCTGGCTCATTATTGCCGATATTGTAAACCGTATGCGGCGCCGTGCTGCCGAAGGTGTGCAGGCGGCCGTCATCCCGGGGCGGCTTGTTGAGCGCGGCCACAATCCCGGCGACCACATCGCCGATATAGGTGAAATCACGGGCCATGTCGCCGTGATTGAACACCTTGATCGGGCGGCCGTTCAGGATGGCGTCCGTGAACAGCCAGATGGCCATGTCCGGGCGGCCCCACGGGCCATAAACCGTGAAGAAACGGAAGCCGGTTTGCGGCAGGCGGTAGAGGTGGGCGTAGCTCTGGCTCAGCAGCTCATCGGCGCGCTTGGTGGCGGCATAAAGCGACACGGGCGTGTCCGTCCGGTCATCGAGCGCGAAGGGCAGCTTGGTGTTGCCGCCATAGACGCTGCTGGAGCTGGCATAAAGCAGATGGTCGACCGTGTCGCTGTGGCGGCAATATTCCAGAATGTTGGCGTGGCCAACCAGGTTGGACTGGATATAGGCCATGGGATTGTCGATCGAATAACGCACACCCGCCTGGGCGCCCAGGTGAATCACCTGGGTGATGGTGTGGCCCGCCAGCGCCTCATCCAGTGCTTTGGCGTTGGCGAAATCAAGCTGGTGAAAATGGAAGCCGGATTCGGGCTCGATGGCATCAAGCCGTGCCTTCTTGAGGGCCGGGGAATAATAATCATTCAGGTTGTCGATGCCGACAACCTCATGACCGCGGGCCAGGAGTGCCTTGGAAACATGGAAGCCGATAAAGCCTGCGGCGCCTGTAATCAGAATGGCCATTATTGTCCTTTCACCTCTTTGAGAAACACTAACTTATGGCTGTGTCTCTGCAAGGATTTTGTCAGTGTGTTGAAGGATTTATGACTGTGAACTCAAAAACCGAAAAAAAGCGAGAAAAAGGTCTTTACTTGGTTGAGAGCTTCTACTAAAACCGCGCCACGAACCAGTTGGGGCGTCGCCAAGCGGTAAGGCACCGGTTTTTGGTATCGGCATTCGCAGGTTCGATCCCTGCCGCCCCAGCCAGTTCGCCCTTTCCCAGAAAATATATCTAACCATTTGGTTTCAAACACTGTTGCTGTGTTTGGCTGTCAGTATAGGTTTGCCGTCGGTCCGTGCGCGAAATGAAAACGCCCGCCCGGATAAGGGGCAGGCGTTTTTATGGTATCAGCGGGCTGAAACGCGTTTAGGTGACAGCACCGCGCGCGCTATATTTCGGGTCGCGCCAGGCTTCGGTTTCCAGAATATCCTCCAGAATCTCGACCGCACGGTAGACGTCCTCAAAGCCGAGATAAAGCGGTGTGAAGCCGAAGCGCATATGGTCGGGCGCGCGGAAGTCACCGATGACACCCCGGTCGATCAGCGCCTGCATGACAGCATAGCCGTTATCGCCCTTGAGGGAGACATGGCTGCCGCGGATGCGCGGGTTCTCAGGCGTGACCACCTTATAGCCGAAGCGGGCAAGCCGTTCGCGGCTGAGCGCGATAAACAGGTCACCGAGCGCCACGGATTTCCGGCGGATGGTTTCCATATCCGCGCCGTTGAAGGCATCGAGCGCGGCGTCGAGCGCGGAGGCGCCGATCACCGGCGGCGTGCCGACGAGCATCCGGCGCACATCATCCGCGGGATCGAAATCATCGACAAACTCAAACGGCGCCTTGTGGCCAAACCAGCCGCTCAGCGGTTGGCGCGCAGTCTTGAGGTGCTTGTCCGCGACATAGACGAAGGCAGGCGCCCCGGGGCCGCCGTTCAGGTATTTATAGCCGCAGCCGACCGCGAAGTCGGCGCCTGAGGTCGCCAGTTCAAGCGGCACGGCCCCGGCCGAATGGCTGAGGTCCCACGCCATCAGGGCGCCGTTCTCATGTGCGAGCTCGGTCATCGCCTTCATGTCATACATGTCGGCGGTGACATAATGGACATGGGTCAGGAGCACGACGGCGGTGTTTTCATCGATCGCGTCGCCGATCTCACCGCGCGGGACGGTCCGAAGCTTATAGTCGGGGCCGAGGAAGTCGGTGAGGCCCTGCATCATGTAAAGGTCGGTCGGGAAATTGCCGGGTTCGGACAGGATTTCCGTGCGGCCGGGGTTCAGCTTGCACGCCGCGGCGGCAACCTTGAACAGGTTGACGGACGTGCTGTCCGCCATCACAACCTGATGCGCGCCGGCGCCTACGAGCGGGGCGATTTTCGCGCCCACCCGGGTCGGCAGATTCACCCAGTCGGCGGTGTTCCAGCTTTTGATCAGGTCATTGCGCCATTCGTGCGCGATGACCTTCTGCACGCGCTCCGCCACGCCTTTCGGCAGCGGGCCTAGGCTGTTGCCGTCCAGGTAGATCACGCCTTCAGGCAGGTCGAAACGGTCCCGGCAATGGGCGAGTGGGTCGGCGGCATCCTGGCCGCGGCACCAGTCGAGGTCGGTCGGGATCATGAAAGGCTCCTTAGTATGGCACGGACGGGGCTGCCGTCGGCGCCGGCGATCTTGAGGGGGAGGGCGATAAGCTCGTAAGCGCCTTCGGGCACATCATCGAGCACAAGGCCTTCGAGGATGGCCATTCCGGCGGCATCAACCGCGAAGTGGGCGTCCAGCGTTTTAGACTCTTGTGGGTCGAGCGACGGCACATCGAGGCCGATCAGCTTGCAGCCGCGGTCCGCCAGGAAGCGGATGGCGTCCGGGCTCATGGCCGGGAAGGCCGGGTCCCAACCCTCATGCGGGAAGGATTTGAACAGTTTCAAGAGCACGCGCTCGGCACTGTCGGGCAGGGCCGCCAGATGTTCAGGCCGCACCAGGTCCGTCACCTCGTCTGACAGGTCCATCACCACGGCGGGGCCGATATAGGCCTCAAGGGCGGTGTTCGCGCTATCGACACCCTTGTCGTCAAAATGCAGGCGTGCGTCGGCGTGGCTGCCGGTGTGGGTGGACATGGAAATCTCGCTGACATTGACCGGGCAGCCGGGCTCGATCTCCCCATGCTCAATCTCCCAGGTGCGGGTAAGCTGGAATTCCCGGTCCCCCGGCCATACCGGGATGCCGGGCCTGATCGTCTGGCTGATGTCGTAGATCTTGGTCACATCCGTGTCCTTGCAGTCCAAAGCTCGGGGAAGAAGCGCAGGTCGAGCGCTTTGACGAGGTAGGAAACCCCCGCGGTGCCACCGGTGCCGCGCTTGTAGCCGATGATGCGCTCAACCGTTTTCATATGGGCAAAGCGCCATTGGTGGAAATGATGCTCAAGGTCGACCAGTTTTTCGGCAAGCTCATACAGGTCCCAGTATTTCTGGGTGTCCTTGTAGATGGCAAGCCAGGCATCTTCCACTTCCTTGCTGGCGACGTATGGTTCGCGCCATTTGCGCTCAAGCTTGTCAGCCGGGATGTCGAACCCACGGCGTGCCAGCAGCTGCAGGCACAGGTCGTAAAAGCTCGGCTGGTCGAGCACATCCTGCAGGTGACCATAGCGCTCAGGCACCGCCTTGTGGGCTTCGGCCATTTTGGCGTTCTTGTTGCCGAGGCGGTATTCGATCTCGCGGTACTGGAAGCTCTGGAAGCCGGAGCTTTGGCCCAGGTCGTCCCGGAAGGCGGCATAGTCAGCCGGGGTGAGGGTGGAAAGGATTTCCCACGACTGCTGCATGTTGGCCTGCACCCGGGCGACGCGCGACAGCATCTTGAACACGGGGCCGAGGTCGTCATCCTTGAGGTGCTGCATCGCCGCGCCCAGTTCATGGATGCAGAGTTTCATCCACAGCTCGGACGCCTGGTGGATAATGATAAACAGCATCTCATCATGCTTGCCGGACAGCGGCTTCTGGCACTTCAGGAGGGCATCAAGCTGCAGGTAGGAGCCGTAGCTCATATCCTGTTGCCAGTGGATGTCCTTGTCTTCACTCGTCAGATCGACCGACGTTTTGGGCGATTGGTTGCTGGTCATGGGGCCTGTCCCTCCGGCTTTTTGAAATCCGGACTATTATTTTAGTCCTAAACTAACTGCAGGATAACGCTTTTGGGAGGCTATATCAAATGATCAATTTGCGCGAGGTCTGCGTGCGGGCAAGGGGTCAGGTGGCGACGTCGACGGCGGTGGCGACAACGCCAACCGTGGTCTTGGCGGCTTTGGTGGCAACCTTCACCGGCACGGTGACGACAGCACAGCCGGATACCGTGATCAGGACGACGGCAAGCGCGAGCATTTTAGCCATTTCAAAGCCTTTCTATTGACCACTTCCCTCGTGCCACGGCGCAGGTGTAGGCGGCAAGCCTTTAATTTCATTGCGGTCAATATAGTTAATAGCTGTGATTAGGGCGCCACAAAGGCAGCCGTGGCCGAGAGGCGTGACTTGCCTGATGGCTCTGCCGCCGCTAGGGTGCGCGTCCAAGGTTTGCCGGTGACCCGGCTGAGGTAAGGATAGGCGGAATGCTCAAGGCCCAGATCGTGCCGGTAACGGCTTTTTCCCAGAATTGCAGCATCATCTGGTGCGATGAGACCATGGAAGGCGCGCTTGTCGACCCGGGCGGGGATGTGGACCGCCTGCTGGAAGTCGTCGACAAGCTCGGCGTCAAGCTGACCAAGATCCTGCTGACCCATGGGCACCTGGACCATGCGGGCGGTGCCGCTGACATCAAGGAAAAGCTGGGGCTGCCAATCATCGGGCCGCACAAGGACGATAAATTCTGGCTTGACCAGATCGAGGACAATGCCGCGCGCTATGGTATGGCGGGCCTCCGGAACTGTACGCCGGACCAGTGGCTGGACGACGGCGATGAGGTCACGGTCGGCAATGTCACGCTTCAGGTGCTGCACACACCCGGCCACACGCCGGGTCATGTGGTTTTCTATGAAGGCAACCACAAGGTTGCCTTTGTCGGCGACGTGATCTTCAAGGGCTCGATCGGCCGGACAGATTTCCCGCGCGGCGACATGCCGACACTGGTCAAATCCATCACCGGCAAGCTGTGGCCTCTTGGTCCGGACGTGACCTTCGTGCCTGGACATGGGCCACTGTCCACCTTCGGCGCCGAGCGTCAGAGCAACCCGTTCGTAGGCGACGCCGTGCTGACATCAGCCATGCGTTGAGCCTTATTCGCCTATAAGGTCTAGCCTTCAGAATCCGCCTTCGGTATAAGGGGGTTAGATGAGGCTGGGGTGTGGGCATGAAGGCGCTTCTCAGAAAATGGACGGTCAATCTCAGGCGCAGGCGGTTCCGGCGGGAACGGCGCGCGCAGGGTGATTACCGTGCGGTCGAACGGCCGATCCGCGAGAAGGGGCACCGCTGCAGCAACTGCAACGTCCAGCTTCACGGGCCTTTCTGCCATATCTGCGGCCAGAAGGATGATGACCTCAAACGGCCGATCTGGACCTTCGTTCAGGAAATCGTCGACAATCTGTTGCAGGCGGACAGCAAAATGCTGCGGTCGCTCATCATGCTGCTGTTCGTGCCGGGCGGGTTGACCCGCTCCTATATGCACGGCCACCGGGCGCGCTATTCGCCACCGCTCCGCTTCTATCTGATCGCCTCGCTGGGGTTTTTCCTGATCCTGACGGTCGCCAATGTGCTGATCCTGGATGTCAATGTCTCGCCGCTCGCGACACCGGCACCGCCTGCGGTCAGCAAGACATCTGAGGCCGCTTCCCCAACCAGTGGCGAGCCTCAGGCGGCCGTGGACAAGGCAGCTGAAAAGCAGGCCGCACCCGTCGCCCCACAGCCGGAGGCACCGCAGCCGACCGCCGAGCAAACCGATGCCGCCCGCAAGGCCGAGCAGGCAAAAGCCGAGGTCAAGAAGGCGCTGGCGGATAAGAATATCCCGCTGTCTGACAGCACCAGGGCGGCGATCGATAAGATGATCGACAGGAGCACCGCCCAGCCCGCACCGGGGGAGGTGCCCACGCCGGGGAACAAGAAGGCCAAGCCGAATATCATCGTCGGCACCAAGGATAGCGGCATCAACCTGGGCCTGTTCGACCTGCCTTACAATGTGAAGGTGAATATGTTCGTGCGGGACAATGGCATCGAACACGTCGGCCTCAGGCAGGAGGATATCGACAGTATCCTCGCCAATTCCGAAAATAACGAGACGTCAAAAGAGCTGGTGCGCGGGATGGCGCGGGCGCTCAAGAACCCGCAGACCTTCAATGACCTGTTCAACAAATGGCTGCCGCGCGTGCTGTTTGTGCTGATCCCGCTGTTCGCCCTGATCCTGCGGGTCTTCCACTGGGGCAAGAAGCGCTACTATATGAACCAGCTGGTGTTTGCGCTCCATTTCCACACCTTCCTGTTCCTGCTGTTGACCGCGCTTATCGTGATCGTGCCTTACTATGGCGGTGCGATGGGGGCGTGGGTTTTCTGGATCTCGGCCTCGGTCTATCTGATCATCGCGCTCAAGATCGGGGAGGACCAGGGCTGGATCCGGGCGTTCCTGAAGGCCGGCTTTATCTGGGTGACCTATATGACCTTCATGGTCGGCGGGCTGGCGTTCGTGATCTTCCAGGGGCTCAAGGAGCTTTAAAGGCCGGCCGGCCCCCCACGGGGAGCCGGCCTGATCTGTTTTCTTATGCCGCGGTGCGCAGGCCTTGGAGCGCGGCCACTTCGTCTTCAATCCGGTTGTGGGCGGCTTCAAGCGCGGCATCGGCGTTCATCGCCATCTGGTCGGCGGCGATGATCGTGACATCGTCGATGCCGACAAAACCGAGAATATGCCGGAGGTAGGTGGTGGCGAAGTCATAGCCGCTGCCGACCGGCGTGCCGCCGGATGCCGTCAGGACATAGGCTTTCTTGCCCTTCAGGAGGCCTTCGGGCCCATCCTCCGTGTAGCGGAAAGTAACCCGGGCACGGGAGATCAGGTCCACCCAGGCCTTGAGGGCGGCAGGCACCCCGAAATTATAGACCGGCAGGCCAATGACCAGGATGTCGGCGGCCTTGAGTTCCTCGATCAGGCTGTCGGACAGCGCGAGCGCCTCTTTCTGGTCGTCGGTGCGGTCTTCGGGCGCGGTGAAGTTGGCGGCTGTCCAGGCTTCATCGATGAGCGGCAGGCCGTTTGCCAGGTCACGGGTGGTGACATTCAGGCTGTCGCCTTTGGATGTGAGGTCATGCACGAATTTCTCGGTCAGGCCGCGGGTGACGGAGCCGTCTGTGCGGACACTGGCATCAAGACGCAGAAGGGTTTTAGCTTGGGTGGCCATGTCATTCTCCCTGTCGTGTGGGGTTCGGTTAGGGAGAATGTATGGTTGCCAGTTGTGATCTGATAGGCCGGTAAATTGACACTTTGTGTTGCGAAATACGCAACAGTGTTTGAAGCGGTCAGTCGCCAGAAGGAACGAGCTTCAAGGAAGCGGAGTTGGTGCAGTAGCGCAGTCCCGTGGGCGGCGGGCCGTCCGGGAACACGTGGCCGAGGTGGCTTTCGCATTTCGCGCACAGGATTTCGGTACGGATCATGCCGTGGCTGGTGTCCCGCTTCTCGGCGACCGCGTCCTCGCTGAAGGGCGCCCAGAAGCTGGGCCAGCCGGAGCCGCTGTCATACTTTGTGTCGCTGGAGAAAAGAGGCACCCCGCAGGCGGCGCAGTGGTAGGTGCCCTTGGTCTTGGTGTTCCAATATTCCCCGCTGAAGGGGGCCTCTGTGCCGCCGCAGCGGCACACGGCATATTGTTCGGGCGACAGCGCGCGGCGCCAGTCTTCGTCGCTCTTTTTGCCATCACCCGTTTTGCTGCCTTCAGGCATGGCTATCTGACCTCACAGGTGAGGCACAGGGCGTATTCGCCCAAGGGGTCGTTGAAGTTCGCCAGCATCCGGGCTTCCTTCTTAAGCTTCATGGCAGCGTTCAGCACCGGCGACAGGCTTGTGGACGTGCTGTAGCCATAGGTGCGCGGCGCATCGGTTTCGATGGTGGAGCCGAACAATTGGGCCACCATCTGCTTCAGCGTATTCGGCTTGTCGCGGTAGAAGACCACACGGTAGTCCTTGCCGACCTTGGCGGCCTCAGCGGCAGCTTCAACGGCTTTATCGAAACCACCCAGATGGTCGACGAGGCCAAGTTCCGCCGCTTTGGTGCCGATCCAGACCCGGCCCTGGGCGATCTTGTCCACATCCTTCAGGCTCATCTTGCGGCCCTTGGCGACGTGGGTGAGGAACTCCCGGTAGCCGGATTCGATCGACTGCTGGATGATGTCCTTGGTCTCATCGTTCATCGCGCGGGTGATGTTGTAGCCGTCGGCCAGCGGGCTGGTACCGACGCCGTCCGAATGGACGCCGATCTTGTCGAGCGTTTTCTCGAAGGTCGGGATCATGCCGAAGATGCCGATCGAGCCGGTGATGGTGCTGGGTTCCGCCCAAATCTGGTCCGCGGTCGAACAGATCCAGTAGCCGCCCGACGCGGCAACAGGCCCCATCGAGGCGATGACGGGAATGCCCTGCGCCTGAGCTGCAGCCAGTTCCTGGCGGATCAGTTCGGACGCGACAACCGAGCCACCGGGGCTGTCGACGCGCAGTACAATGGCAGCCGTTTTCGGGTTATGGCGTGCGTTGCGGATATAGCCGACGACGGTTTCCGCTGCCGTGACCGAGATCGGCCCCGACCCGCCGACAATTTCGCCCTGCGCGGTGATGACGGCAATGTCATGCCCGGCTTTCTTCGGCTTGTCGGTGGCGGCGAGATATTGTTCGACCCGGATCTGCTTGAAGGAAAGGCCGCTCTTGTCCGCGCCATATTCGGCCATCAGGGCCTTGCGCCAGGTTGCCCGTGGCGCTAGCTGGTCCACAAGTTTGTTCTGGACTGCGAGCTCAGCGAAATTGCCTTCGGCCTCCCGCATTTTGGACGGCATGTTGGCGACGTCCTTGTCGAGCGCGTCAGGCTCAAGCCCGCGGGCTTTCACGATGGACGCCTGATACTGGGACCACAGGGCACCGAGGAAGGCGGTGTTGGCTTCCTTCGCGGCGGGAGACATGTCATCCCGCATGAAGGGCTCAACCGCCGACTTATAAGTGCCGACGCGGAAGATGTGGACGTTGGCTTCGATCTTGTCGAGGAAGCTTTTGAAATACAGCGGGTAGGAGCCGAAACCGGTCAGGAGGACGCTGCCGGCCGGGTTCATATAGACCTTGTCGGCCTGGGCCGCGAGAAGATAGCCGCCCTGGCTGTAGGCGGTGGAAAGGGCATAGACCTTCTTGCCGCTTGTCTTGAAGTCCCGGATCGCCGCGGCGATTTCATGGAGGTGCGCCTGGGCAGCACCCGACATGCTGTCGGTAATCAGCGCCAGCGCACGGATATGCTTGTCATCCTTGGCGCGCTTGAGCGCGCGGAGGATATCATGGACGCTGGTCTGCGGCGGCGTGGACCGGTATTTGGAAAACAGGCTTTCCAGCGGGTCGGGATATTGCGCCTGCTCGACAATGGCGCCATTGGGCCACAGGACGAGGACGGCGCCATCCGGCACGCTGGGCTTGGGTTCGGCCTTGCGGCCCATGAGTGCGACGGCAATCACCAGGATCACCAGGAAACCGATGGTAATGGTTCCCAGTCCCTGGATGAATTTGACGATCGATTTCAGGATTTTCCAAATTCCGGCCATACAAGCACTCCAAATCGCAAAAAGAATATCTTACATAGTATTCCGGTAAGAAAGTGCGATGGCAGGGGGCCATCGTCAAGGGGATATCCCGAATAGTTGAAGCTGTTTGTGGCCTTAATGGGATGACACCTTAAAATAATACGCGCGGGTCCGCTGTGGCGCCGCTGTCAGCGAAGGAGAAACCTATGCCTGCCCATGTTCCGAACGTGCCGATCAGCCGCCATGCCCGCCGTGAAGGCGTGGCCGATGATGTCGATTATGAAATCAAGGGCCATGAGATGCAGTTTGTCGAGGTCGAGCTTGACCCCGGCGAATCCGCCATCTCCGAAGCCGGCGCCATGATGTTCAAGGACTCGGTCATCACCATGAACGCCGTGTTCGGGGACGGCTCCGGCCAGGAAGGCGGCTTCATGGGCAAGCTTCTGGGCGCGGGCAAAAGGCTTCTGACCGGCGAAAGCCTGTTCACCACCGTTTTCACCCACGAAGGCCACGGCAAGGCGCGGGTCGCGTTCGCGGCGCCTTATCCCGGCACCATCCTGGCGCTGAAGCTCAGCGACATGGGCGGCAGGCTCATCTGCCAGAAGGACGCGTTCCTGGCCGCCGCGCGCGGTGTGCAGGTGGGGATCCATTTCCAGAAGAAGGTCATGACCGGCCTGTTTGGCGGTGAAGGCTTCATCATGGAACGGCTCGACGGCGACGGCTGGGTGTTCGTCCATGTCGGCGGTACGGTGGTGGAGCGCGAGCTGAAGCCGGGTGAAGTGCTGCATGTAGACACGGGCTGCCTGGCGGCGATGACCGCCGATGTCGATATGGATATCGAGAAAGTTGGCGGCATCAAGTCGATGATCTTCGGCGGCGAAGGCGTGTTCTTCGCGCGGCTTACCGGGCCGGGTAAGGTATGGCTCCAAAGCCTGCCGTTCAGCCGCCTTGCGGGCCGCATCCATGCCTCAATGCCCCAGCACGGCGGCCATCGGGGTGAAGGCTCGGTCCTCGGCGGGATCGGCCGCGTGCTGGACGGCGACAACAGCTTCTAGGGCGGGATGGGAAAGGCCATGGCCATGCGTATCAGCGACCCGGTGGTGATGTACCGGTCTGAGCGGTATTTCTCCGCCTTTCCCGCGCTTGCCGCGCTGCCGTCGGGTGATATTCTCCTGGCCTTCCGCCGGGCGCCGGACCATCGCTGGCTTTTAAAGGGTACCGCCGACGCCGATTTTAATTCGGTCGATCATGTGCACCCGAAATCCCATATCGCGCTCCGGCGGTTCGGGCCGGACCTGCAGCCCTTGGGCGACGCCGTCACCATGCCCATGCATCCGGAAGCGGCTGACCAGGACGGCAACCTGTTCGTGACCCGCTCGGGTCGTCTGATCCAATATAGTTTCCTGTGGTATCCGGTTACGGGGGCGGTTGCCGGGAAGGTCACTGACCGCCCGGCCTTTGTCTCTCGCTGGGACGGCGGCGAAGCCCGCTACGTTTACTGGGGCTCCTATGTGCGCCTGAGCGACGATGAGGGTAAAACCTGGAGCGATTACCGACGCCTGCCCGTCGACCCCGACCATGGCCCGTCCAAATGGCCGGCTGAACATCTTGCCGGGCCTGTCCGGGGCCGCATGGTGGAGCTGGACGACGGAACGCTGTTGCTGTCGCGTTATATGGGCGGGATAGAAGGGCATGAGAACCAGGTCACCCGGCTGGTGAAATCGCTGGATGGCGGGGAAAGCTGGCAGCCTGCAGGGCCTATTGTCGCCATGCCCGGGGTAGATTTGCAGGAACCTGCGCTCGCGCGCTGGCCTGAAGGCGGCATGACGGTTTTTCACCGGACCCATGGCCATGATGACAGGCTCGTCATCGCGACATCCTATGATGCAGGTGCCTGTTTCGACCCGCCTGTAACCGTGCCGATAAAAGGCCACCCGTATGACCCCCTGGTGCTGCCGGACGGGCGTCTGCTGCTTGTTTACGGCTACCGCCACGCGCCCATGGGCGTGCGGGCACGGCTTGTCGAGCCGGGACAGGCCATAGAGAACGCGGAGGAGATCGTCATCCGGTCTGACAGCCCCAGCCGCGATACGGGTTATCCCTCCGCCGTCCAACTTGAGGATGGACGAATCCTGATCGCCACCTATATTGCAGACAAACGGGGCATTCGCGGGATCGAAGGCTCGCTTCTGGAACTCGAGTAGGAAATACAGTTTTATGGCACTGACGACCGAAGACCTCATCGCGCAAGGTTACGGCCTTTGGGGGGATGAAGACCCTTTTGAAAACCTGATCGGCCCTTTTTATCACAAGGATAATGGCGACGGCACGTACCGGTCGGCTTTCATCTCGGAAAAGCGCCACTGCAATACCTCAGGCGCGCTTCATGGCGGGCTGTTGATGAGCTTCGCCGATTATGCGCTGTTCTCCATCGCCAAGAAGGAGCTGGAAGGCCGCTGCGTGACCGTGGGCTTCAACAGCGAATTCGTCTCGGCAGGGATGGAAGGCGAAATGATTGAAGCGGTGGGTGAGGTCGTCCGGGCGACCCGGTCGCTCCTCTTTGTGCGCGGCACGATCTTTTCCGCTGACCGCACGATCCTGACCTTCAGCGGTATCCTGAAGCGGGTACGCGGCTGAGCGCTCAGCTTTCCGCGAGCCTGACCATCTCAGCCACATCGGCGAACTTCTGCCGCGGGGCGGGGCCTGACGCGGCGGCGACTTCCGCGGCTTCGATCTTCTTCCAGTCCTGGAAGGTGACGATATGGAGACCGCGTTCCGCGACGATTTCCTCAAGCCCGGCGCGGCCTTTTGTGCCCTTGGGGCGGATTTCCGCGAGGATGCGGTCGGCCACTTCGCTGCCGTCCGGCTTGTTGGTGCCGATGGTGCCGGAAGGCCCGCGCTTGGCCCAGCCGACGCAGTAAAGCCCGTCGCGGATTTTGCCGCCTTCGTTTTCGAAACAGCCGTAGCGCTGGTTATAGGGCACATCGGCGATCGGGCTGGTGCGGTAGCCGATGCAGGGCACCACGAGGCCGACAGGCAGCACCTCGGTTTCGCCTGTGCCGACGCAGGCGCCGTCTTCCACTCGGGTTTTCTCAAGCCTCAGGCCGCAGACGCGTTCCTCCCCCAAAACCGCCATCGGCCGGACATAGAACATGAGGTGCAGGCGCACCGGTTTGTCCCCCGGCTTGTTCTTGGCCATGGCGCGCAGGATCGCCATGTTTTTCTTGGCCGCGCCCGACAGCGTCTCGTCGAGGCTTTCATCCGGCAACTGGGCCGGGTCGACGAGCGCGACGCAGTTATCGAGGATATTCAGCTCGCCCAGTTCCTTGGGCGTGAAGCTGGCCTCCAGCGGCCCACGGCGGCCAAGGATGTGGATGTCGCGGATTGCCGAGCCATGGATCGGCCGGGCGGCGTGGCTGGCGAGGTCGGAGCCCGCCATCTCTTCCGCCGTTTTCGCGAGCACGCGGGCGACATCGACCGCCACATTGCCGTTGCCGATGACCGCGACGGAGGCAACCTGAAGGTCGGGGTTCAGGTCCTTATAGTCCGGGTGGCTGTTGTACCAGCCGACGAAGGGGCCGGAGCCGATGACGCCGGGCAAATCTTCGCCCTCGATGCCGAGCGGCCTGTCCTTCGCGGCGCCGGTTGCCAGCACCACGGCGTCATAAAGCGTGCCGAGTTCCGCCAGCGTGATATCCCGCCCAAGCGACAGGTTGCCGACGAAGCGGACGTTCGAGCGGCAGTTGGTCGCCTCATAGCGGCGGGAAACATTCTTGATGCTCTGGTGGTCGGGCGCGACACCGGCCCTGATCAGCCCAAAAGGCGTCGGCAGCCGGTCGATAATGTCCACATGGACACATTCGTCTGCCGTGGTTAGCGCTTCGGCGGTGTAATAGCCTGCGGGGCCCGCGCCGATGATCGCCACATTCAGGGTACTGGAACCATTACCTTGCATACGTCCCTCCCGTCATAGGCCATCAGAATGCCACGGATCGGGACGTGCGCCAAGGGGAGGTGCGAAGTGTGGCATTCGGCAGGATGGGCGGCCGGTTTAGCGGTTGTCTGTGTCGGAGCCTGTCGGTGGAGCGTCAACCTCAATGGAAATCAGTTGCTGCCAGTTGTCCAGGGTCAAGCCTTTAAGCGCTTCGGCGGTGATAATGTCTTTGTTGCGCATCTTAAAACGCAGACTCTGCGAGGGGGCGGCGAAATAGGCCTTAAGCGCGTCGGACAGGTTGTCTGGCATAGTGTCGCCAAAAATGCTGGTGAAGCTTAACAGCGCCGCCATGGCTGCCATAGGTCTCAATTCCTCAGGGTTTTGGTTGACGATGCCAGCGAGAAACTCGAGATAACTTTGCGCCAGTCCGCGGTCTGTAACGTCAATCGTACCCTCGACGCCAGAATAATACCCGCTGTAGGTTTGGGCTAAGGTGTTTATCATCTCAGCCAACACTGCTTTCGGGGCAGTGGGTTTCTTGCTCTCACCCAAGAAGGCGTCAATCTGGTTTCGTTCAAAGGAGATGACTGTGCGGGCCATTTTATCGAGGTCAACCTCGCTCAGGGCAAAGCGGGAACGTACTCTCACAAGGCCCCCAAGCGTGATGTCGCTAAGGCTTTCCTGGCGCCTGGCTTGGGCATCATAATGGCTTTCGGCCTGCATATTCATGTTAAGCGTGTTGAAAGGAGTATGCCTCAGCAACGGCGAGGCCTGGGTCAGGTTTTCAATTTGAAGGTCTTTAAGCGTCAGCTTGAGCCCGACTATGATGCCGGCACGGTGCTCGAAATTGCCCAGTTTCATAGCCTCTACACTAACGATAACGTTGCGTGGTAGCGTCGCCCTGAGGTCGAGGAAGGCAATAGTATCAACGCCGAAATACTTGACAGCAGCCACAGCTATATCTTCGGGCAGGGATCGTTTCTTGTTCGGTACTCCGTGGTGTGTGTGTGGTTGCTGACTGGCCGCCCGGGCAATATTGCTCAATAGGTTTATATCGCCGCCGTTAATCTGAATATGGCCAAGAGAAAGCCAGAATTGCTGCGACGGAGCATCGATCATCAGGTTGTCAATGAGAAGTTGGTCGAGCCGTTTGCCGTTGGCACTGATGTCGGTCCGATAGGTTTTTGCCTTGAACCGAATTGGATTGTTTCGGCCCAAGGTTCCAGTCAACCCCGTTACTGCGATGCTCACTGGCGCCGCGCGCGTGAGTGTGGTGTCGGTTGATGCAAGAAAAACGCCGAGCAGGTCTGCCCCGACTAGGTTGAGGCTGTCGAAACCGAGGCGACTGAAAGAATAATCACCGGCGTTGGTGCTGATGCTTAGCCCCTCAAGCATGGCATGGCCAAGCGACAAGATTTTGCCTTCCTGCCGGCTAACTTCAACGCTCGCGTTCTTGGCCTTGATCACGATGGCATGGCTTGCCTTGTCAATAAGCTGAACGTCCATCATGGACACAGACTTCGACCATAGGTTGGTGCTGAAGGCTCTACTTGTAAGCTGCAGTTTGTTTTCAGGATCGCTATTGAATTTGTTGACCGCCGTGCGGACGTCCGTTTCAAAACGATAACTGGAATAGCCAAAGCCACCCGCGGCAGCAAGGCCAAGGGTACAGGCCACAAACAGAAAAACCGATTTCATCCTGTAAGCCCCAATTAAATTGTTGCCATACAAAGAGCATAGGATAGAGGGCTACGCGAAACCAGTAAACCGGTGATATATTCAGGCTACGTCAAATTGCTTTTACGGGCGCGCGCTTTTGCCCCGCCTCATGCCATACGGCCTTTCCAGGGGATCAGCGCGGGGACGCGCTTTTTATAGTCGCGGTAGGTATCGCCGAACTCGGCGATCAGGTCGCGTTCCTCGAATTTGAGCGCGATGATGACATAGACAATCATCCCGGCGGCCAGGACGAAGCGGCCAACCGTCATGTCAGGCGTGGCGACCAGTGAAAGCACCACACCGGCCTGAATGGGGTGGCGCACATACTGGTAAAAGACCGGCGTCTTGAACTGCTTGCGGTGGTCGACCGCGTCACCCGAGAAGGACTGGCGCAGGCCCATCAGGTAGCTCGGGTTGATCTGCTGGCTCGCCTGGAAGCTGATGATCCAGCCTGCGGCATAGAGGATATGCAGCACCCAGCGCGCGGCCGAGTTTTCAAGGTGCCAGACTGAGCCTGCGACCGGCTGCCAGTTGACCACCAGGATGTACAGCACAACGGCGGAGAGGAGCACATAGGTGCTGCGCTCCAGATGCGCGGGCACGAGTTTCGTCCATATGGCTTTGAAGCCCGGCCGCGCCATAATGGTGTGCTGCAGGCCAAAGAGGGCGAGAAGACCGATATCGACAAGGAGCGGGTTATCTGCCGGGGCTGAATTGAGCTGGTCGATATCCAGGCTCTGGATCGAGGTCAGGCCGAGCGCGCCAAAGAGGTTGGCGGCGAAAGCGATGAACAGCAGCAAGGACAGGATGCCGAGCAGATAGCAGGTCAGGCCATAAGCCTTGTTGATGATGGTCATTTCACAGTCTCCCCTTATCCCTTGTCGGCCATTCTGCCGCCAGATGCCGCACGGACCAAGCTTAAGTTTGCCTCTTTATTCCGTTTAAGCCGGTCGTTAGGCTGGCGTGTGTTTGCGATCAGCTGAGGACCTTGCCCATGACCAACGATTTCTACGACCCGATGGCACCCTTTTATCATCTGGTGCATGGCGACTGGGAGACAAGCATCAAAAACCAGGCCAAGGCGCTTGATAGCATTATCAAGGCCGAGTGGGGTAACGGTATCTCGACCATCCTTGATGTCACCTGCGGCATCGGCACGCAGGCGATTGGCCTTGCGGAGAAGGGCTACCGTGTCACGGGGTCCGACCTGTCGGGCGAGGCGGTCCGGCGCGCGCAGGCGGAAGCGGACAAGCGCGGCCTCGATATCGATTTCCATGTCGGGGACATGTGCAAGGTGGGCGATGAACGCGGCGGGCCGTATGACCTGGTGATGTCCGCCGACAATGCGGTGACGCATCTTCTGAGCGAAGAGGCGATCCTCGGCGCGCTCAAATCCTTCCACAAAGCCTGTAAGCCCGGGGGTGGTTGCCTCGTGTCCATGCGCGACTATGACAAGGAGGGGAGGGGCGGTGTCCAGTTCCACCCGTTCGGGGTGCGCGACGTGGACGGCGTGCGCTGGAGCGTCTACCAGGTGTGGGATTGGCGACCGGACGATAGCGGCGTCTATGATTTCTCGATGTATTTCACGGCTGATGACGGGAAAAGCGAACTCAAGACCCATGTCATGCGCTCAAGCTTCCTCGCGCTCAGCCCGTCCCGCATGATGGCGCTGTTCGAAGAAGCAGGTTTCCATGATGTGAAGCGCACCGACGGCGTCTTTTTCCAACCGGTGATCACCGGCACCAAATAAGGTGCCGGTTCCTGCCGGAGGGCTAGCTTGCCACCAGGTGAATGTCTTCCGTCGGGGCGTCCCATGACAGGTGATTGTCATTGAGGATCACGAGGTTCTTGGTCGCGATAACGTCCGGGACGGCGGAATAGCCCAGAAGCTCGGCGGTTGAGGCTTCCGGGTGGCGTGCGAGCAAGAGGACTTCGTCGGAGGAGAAGTTGGTGAGCCCGCGGGCGATTTCCTGGCCACTTTCGTCATAGACGTGAAGAATATCCCCCTTCTGGAAGGTATCCGACACTGAGATAATATCCGTGTGGGTAATCGGCTGCGGGGTCCGCACCAAGGCTTCGGCCGCGCCCTGGTTCAGGACCAGGCTGCCCGCCATTTGCAAGCGGTTGGTCAGCCAGACCTTCCAGGCCGAGGCCGGGGTGCCGAAGGCCATGCAGGTGGTGTGGCGGCGCTCGCCGTTCAGGACGGACAGGATCGGCCGGTCGATGATGCCTTCCGCGATCAGCGTGTTGCAGCCTGCCTGCTGGGCCATGTTCGCGGCCTGCAGTTTGGTATACATGCCACCGCTTCCAAGCGCGTTGGTGCCGCACGCCGCTTCCAGATAGTCGCCGACATTTTCCAGCTTCTCGATGAACTGCGCGCCGTCTTCGTGGGGCGGGCGGTCATAGAGGCCGTCAATGCTGGTCAGCAGAATGAGGTGGTCTGCCTGGATCATCTGGGCAACCTTGGCGGCCAGGCGGTCATTGTCGCCCACCCGCAGTTCTTCGGTGGTGACCGTGTCGTTCTCATTGACGATCGGCATGATGCCATTGTCGAACAGGCGCTCCACCGTGTTCTTGATATTGATGAACCGGCGGCGTTCTTCCATGTCGCCAAGCGTGACCAGGATTTGCGCGATATCGAAGCCGAATTCGTGTGCAACCTGTTTGTAGGCATTCAAAAGCAGCGGCTGGCCGAAAGCGGCTGCTGCCTGCTTGTCCAGGATTTGCGCTTCTTCAGGTGATTTGTGGATGGCGTTGAGGCCAAGCGCCACGGCGCCGGATGACATCAGCACCACGTCGATGCCCTGTTCCCTGAGTTTGGCGATATCGCTCAACAGGCCGTGCATGAACGCATACCTGAGCGTCAACTGCTGGCTGTCGGCCAAGAGGCTTGAGCCGATTTTGACGACGATACGCTTGGACATTGACAATTTGGTCTCCTGTAATGGTTGCAACTAAGGGCTCCATATAGGGGTATGGATCCGAATTTGCTAGAAATAATTAGAATTGAAATTAAATATCCTTCCATTGTGTGATGGGAAGAATTCCATATTTACCTTTAAAAACAGTTAATTATAAAAATACATCGGAAATGGGCTAATTCTGTAATCAAAAATTGGCCTTGAAATAATATTTCGAATTCGAATATTTAGGGCACGCCGAAGCGCTGGGGAGTGCTGCGACCATTCGCGGTGCCCAAGTGCGTGGCGTGCCCCTGTATGTGAAAGCCTGTGGTTGAAAGAAGGAGTTGGTGAATGGATATTCTGATGGTCGGATGCGGCCAAATGGGCGGTGCAATGCTGAACAGTTGGGCGGGCCTCGAGGATATGTCATTCACCATTGTTGACCCGGCCGAGCTTAAGCTGCCGGTCGGAGTTTGGCATGTGCAGTCTCCGGCCACGCTCGGGTCCAAGCAGTTCGATATGGTGATCGCTGCGGTCAAGCCGCAGATGATGGCGGACGTGATGCCGGCCTTTGTGCCGCGCCTGAAGCCGGACGGTTGCCTGGTTTCCATCGCTGCGGGCTATAGCCTCGCAAGCCTGGAAGCGATTTTTCCGGATCATGGCATCATCCGCGTCATGCCGAACCTGCCGGCGCTGATCGGCCGCGCGGCGACAGGGCTATATGCCAGTGAGCGCGCGAACGTTGCCCAGCGGGACGCCCTGGAAATCCTGATGGAGGCCATCGGCCAATATGTCTGGGTCCAGTCGGAAGACCAGTTGGACCGGCTGACGGCTGTCTCCGGCAGCGGTCCTGGTTATGTTTTCCAGTTTATCGAAAGCTTCATCGACGGCGCGCGCGAGCTTGGGTTTTCCGACAAGGATGCCCGGACGCTTGTGGTTCAGACCATGCTGGGCGCGGCTGAAATGGCGGCAAACACGGAAGCGCCGATCAGCAGCCTGCGGGAATCCGTCACAAGCAAGGGCGGGACAACCCAAGCCGGGCTTAACCAGCTTCGGGACCATCAGGCGCTTGAC
The DNA here is from genome assembly GCF_023006325.1 of Kordiimonas marina. Taxonomy (GTDB): domain Bacteria; phylum Pseudomonadota; class Alphaproteobacteria; order Sphingomonadales; family Kordiimonadaceae; genus Kordiimonas; species Kordiimonas marina. The sequence goes on along the minus strand of NZ_JAINDF010000001.1, from coordinate 118,376 downwards.
CAGTTGATGACCAACACGACTGCCGCGGCCTACGCCCGCGCCCGGGAGCTCAGGTAGAGCCGGCGCCCTCAATTCCCCTATTTCCAGTTTCCAGAAGACTTTACGGAGCCTTTCATGACCTCGCTGTCTAACGAGATTAAAGATTATATCCATTTGCTGGCCAAGCGCGCGTCCACTGCGGCCAAGAAGCTGGCAACAGCAAGTGAGGATGAAAAAAACCAAGCCCTTCTGGCGGCAGCTGCCGCCCTGAGGGACGACACGGATACCATCCTGGCCGCCAACCGCGAAGACGTGGAAAGCGCCCGCGCGGACGGTAAAAACGCGGCCTTCATCGACCGGCTGGTCCTGACGGAGGAGCGTGTGGAAGCCATGGCCTCTGCCATGGAAGCGATCGCGAAGCTGCCGGACCCGGTGGGCCGTAAACTGGCGCAGTTCGACCGGCCGAACGGCCTGGTCGTGGAGCGTGTAGCGGTACCGATCGGCGTTATCGCCATGGTGTTCGAAAGCCGCCCCAATGTCGGCGCCGACGCGGGGGCCTTGTGCCTCAAGTCCGGCAATGCCGTCATCCTGCGGGGTGGGTCGGAAAGCTTTCATTCCACCAGTGCCATCGTGTCCTGCCTGAAACGCGGGATCGCCGAGGCGGGCCTGCCGGAGGATATCATCCAGTTCGTGGATACGCGGGACCGCGCGGCGGTGACGCACCTCCTCAAATGCGCCGACTATGTCGACCTTGTCATCCCCCGGGGCGGCAAGGGATTGGTGAAGCTGGTGACCGAACAGGCGGAAGTGCCCACGCTCCAGCATCTGGACGGCAACTGCCATACCTATATCCACGCCGCCGCCGATATGGACAAGGCCGTGACGGTGGTGAAGAACGCCAAGCTGCGCCGGACGGGCATCTGCGGTGCCACCGAAAGCCTGGTCGTCGACCGTAAAATTGCGCCGGACGTGCTGCCGCGCCTTCTGGACGCCATGCCGGAATGCGAATTCCGCGGCGATGGCCTTGCCGTCCGGATCGACGACCGGATCAAGACCGCGGATGAAGATGATTTCGGTACCGAATATCTGGATGCCATCCTGTCGGTGAAGCTGGTGAACGGTATCTCAAACGCCATTTCCTTCGTGGACCAGCATTCCTCCAAGCATACCGACGCCATCATCACCGAAAATCAGGAGGTGGCGGAACAGTTCATGGACGGGGTCGACAGCGCCATCGTTATGCATAACGCCTCCACGCAGTTTGCCGACGGTGGTGAGTTCGGCATGGGTGCCGAGATCGGCATCGCCACCGGCAAGATGCACGCACGCGGGCCCGTAGGCCTCGAACAGCTGACCACCTTCAAATACAAGGTGCGTGGCAGCGGCCAGGCGCGGCCCTAACCGCCACGATCATGCAGACGAACGCCCGGCACAGTCTGTAGCCGGGCGTTTGCACACCTGAAAATCAAGTTTCACTAGAGGCAGGGACAATGCAGATAGAAGTAATGACATCGCTCGCCGCCTATTTCGTTCTGATGATGGCGATCGGGCTTTATGCCTACAAGAAATCGACCGACGACGTATCCGGTTACATGCTGGGCGGGCGGCAGTTGCCGCCGGCGGTGGCGGCGCTTTCCGCCGGGGCATCGGACATGAGCGGCTGGATGCTGATGGGCCTGCCTGGGGCTGTGTATGTCTCCGGCCTCAGCAGCGCCTGGATCGCAGTCGGGCTGATGGTCGGGGCGTTCCTGAACTATCTGTATGTAGCGCCAAGGCTGCGCGTCTATACGGAAATCGCCAATGACGCGATCACCATCCCCGACTTTTTCGAAAAGCGCTTTCACGACAGCTCGCACATCCTGCGGACCCTGTCGTCGGTGGTGATCATCATCTTCTTCACGCTTTATACCTCGGCGGGTGTGGTCTCGGGCGGGAAGCTGTTTGAGGCCTCCTTCGGCATGTCCTATGAAATCGGGCTGTTCGTCACCGCAGGCGTCGTGGTGGCCTATACGCTGTTCGGCGGCTTCCTGGCTGTCAGCCTGACTGACTTCGTGCAGGGCTGCATCATGTTTGTCGCCCTCATCCTGGTGCCGGTTGTGGCTTTCTTCGACCTGGGCGGCAGCGCGTCCATCGCGCGCACGCTTACGGATACCCATGTGGACTTCCTGAATATGTTCGGCGGTCTCACGCTTGCCGGGTTGGTCTCCAGCCTGGCCTGGGGACTTGGCTATTTCGGGCAGCCGCATATCATTGTCCGCTTCATGGCGGTGCGGTCCTTGAAAGAGGTCGGCACCACCCGGAATATCGGCATGAGCTGGATGCTGGTCACCGTGATCGGGGCGGTCTCGACCGGTGTTGTGGGCCTCGCCTATGTGGTCCAGAGCGGGGCCAAGCTTGATGATCCGGAGACGGTGTTCATCCTCTTGTCCCAGCTTCTGTTCAACCCTTATATCTCCGGCTTCCTGCTTGCGGCCATTCTGGCGGCGATCATGAGCACGATCTCCAGCCAGCTTCTGGTGTCCTCCAGTTCGCTGACCGAAGATGTCTATAAAACCTTCTTTCGCCGCGAAGCCTCACAGAAGGAGCTGGTGCTGGTAGGGCGCTTGTCGGTGCTTCTGGTATCCCTGGTGGCGATCGCGCTGGCCTATGACCGGTCGAACACCATCCTGTCGCTGGTCAGCAACGCTTGGGCCGGGTTCGGTGCGGCCTTCGGGCCGTTGATCCTCCTGTGCCTGCACTGGCGGCACATGACGCGGGACGGCGCCATCGCCGGGATGATCTCGGGCGCAGTGACGGTGCTTTTCTGGATCTATGCGCCCATCACCATCGGCGGCAAGTCGCTCTCCGACAATCTCTATGAAATGCTGCCAGGCTTCATCGTCAGCGCCCTTGTCGCGATTGTCGTGAGCAAGCTTACGGAAGGCCGCGGCGAAGCGGCGCGGTCCAAGACACTATTCGCCGAAATGGAAGCCGAGATGGCCAAGGGCTAAGCGGCCCCCGCTGAATTGGCAGGAGAAATACTGCCCCTCCCTCACCAAGGGGGAGGGGCAGTCAATGTCTATATGCCGCCAAGGCAGAGATATTTGGTTTCGATATAGTCTTCGATACCGTAGCGCGAGCCTTCGCGGCCGAGGCCGGACTGTTTTACGCCGCCGAAGGGCGCCACTTCGGTGGAGATAATGCCTTCATTCACACCGACCATGCCATATTCGAGGGCTTCGGCCACGCGCCAGACCCGGCCGATATCCCGCGCATAGAAATAGGCGGCCAGGCCGTAGGGCGTGTCGTTGGCAAGCCGGATCACATCCTCTTCGGTCTCGAAACGGAAGATGGGGGCGACCGGCCCAAAGATTTCAGCTTGAGCGATCTCCATGTCGGGCGTTATGCCCGTGAGGATGGTGGGCTCATAGAAATTGCCGCCAAGGCCATGGCGGCTGCCGCCGATGGCGGTGGATGCCCCGGACGCAAGCGCGCTGTCCACGAGGATGGCAACCTTGTCAGCCCCGGCGCGGTTGATCAGCGGGCCGACAGTCACCCCCGGTTCGGCCCCATTACCGACCTGAAGCGCGGCCACCGCGCGGGTCAGTTTTTCCACAAAGGCATCATGGATACCGGCCTGAACCAGGAAACGGTTGGCGCAGACACAGGTCTGCCCGGCGTTCCTGTATTTGGAGGCCATCGCGCCCGCGACCGCCTGGTCGAGGTCCGCATCGTCGAAAACGATGAAGGGCGCGTTGCCGCCAAGTTCCAGGCTGACCTTCTTGATCGTGCCTGCGCACTGGGCCATCAGTTGCCGCCCGACGGCGGTTGACCCGGTGAAGGAAAGCTTGCGGATCGCCGGGTGGCTCGTGAGGACCTTGCCAACCGCGACCGGGTCGGTGGTGGTGACGACCCGGAACACGTCTGCCGGGATACCCGCTTGATGGGCGAGCTTTTCAAGCGCCAGGGCGGACAGCGGCGTGGCCTCCGCGGGCTTCACGATCGCGGTGCAACCGGCGGCCAGGGCCGGTGCCACCTTGCGGGTGATCATCGCAAGCGGGAAGTTCCAGGGCGTGATGGCCGCCATAACCCCGATCGGTTGCTTGAGGACGACAATGCGCTTGTCAGTGGCGGGCGAGGGGATCACGTCGCCATAGATACGCTTGCCTTCCTCGGCGAACCATTCGATGAAGCTGGCACCGTAGGCGACCTCGCCCCGCGCTTCGGCAAGCGGTTTGCCGCATTCGGCGGTCATGATCGCGGCCAGGTCGTCCGTGTGCTGCAGGATGAGCCGGAACCAGCCCTGCAGGAGCGCGGCCCGCTCCTTGGCGGTCTTCTTGGCCCAGGCCGGGAAGGCGGCTTCAGCGGCATCAATCGCAGTATCCAGGGCCTTGAGCTCAGTGTCACCGACCGTGGCGATTTTCTCACCGGTGGCCGGGTTGAAAACGTCCAGACCGTCCGATTTGACAAAATAGTCCTCTACCAACGGGAACTGTTGGGGCATGGCATGTGTCCTTGTCGTGGGGGATTAGAGAGTGCGTTTGGGGATTTCCAAGGCGCCGAGGCTGTTCAGGTAGGCCGTGCGGCCATGGACATCCTCATGGGCATAAGAGTGGGCGGCATCGCGGTAGCTTTTGAGCGGCTGGCCGAGGCCGAGCACGCCGCGTTCACGTCCGCGGCGGACACGGCTGAGATCGATCTCCAGCGCGATGATGTCTTCAGCTTCGCCAGCGGCGTAAAGGATGTCACCATCCGGGCCGACGAAGGATGAACGGCCGCTGGCAAGCGCGCCGGCGCCGTTGACGTCAATCACATAGCATTGCTGCTGGGCCGCCGTGGCGCGCGCCATCGCGCATTCGACATCCCGGTCGACCGTGTTGGTCAGGGTCGGGTGCAAAATCACCTCCGCGCCCGCAGCCGCCATGGCGCGGCTGGTTTCCGGGAACCACATGTCGTAGCAGATGGACAAGCCGAAGCGGCCGACCTCCGGCACGTCGAACACGCAGATGTCCGCGCCCGGCTCCACACCCTTTTCATAGGGGTAGAAGGGGTACATTTTGCGGTACCGCGCGACGGCAGTTCCGTCCGGCGCCAGCACCGTGGCGGTGTTATAGATTTTTCCGTCCTGCTTTTCGTAAAGCGACCCGGTGACCAGCCAGATGCCCAGCTCGCGGGCAAGGTCGGCCAGACGGTCTTCGGTTTCTGAAGGCAGGGCCTCAGCGTGGGACAGGGGCGCGCCGTGGACCGCCAGTTCGCTCAAGACCACCATCTGTATCCAGGGGAAGCGCGCCAGCGTCACACGGGTTTTCTTGATAATGAGATCGAGGTTGCCGGTCGTGGCCAGCTCAAGCTGCAGCCCGGCAATTGCAAAATGTGTCATTGGTCGGTTGTCCCTTTATTATATATCTGACCGGGGGAGGGTTCGGCCTGCCGGTCCAGCAGGCGTGCGGGCATCATGGCCGTGGCGGCGCTCAACACGATGCCGATGATCGCCATGGCGATGATCTGGTCATAATCGTTGCTGCCGATCAGGAGGGCCGCCAAGGCGGGCCCGGATGCCAGGCCCAGCTTGGAGAAAAACCCCGAAAGGGTCGCCATGCGGCCATGGCTGTCGAATGCGGCGCACATGCCGAGGAGGTAAGGAATCATGAAGGCCCATGTGATGCCGGTGATGATGTTTGCCAGGAAGAACAGGCTGCCATAGTGCGAGAGATGGAACATTGCCATCCCGGCCAATGTCAGCACAAAACCGGCGATCAGCGGCAGGGTGCGGCCGTTCTTGAGCCCGAAGAAATAGACCGCGAGCGCCCCGAGGACGGCGATCCAGTTGGCAAAGCCGAGCGAGTTGCTGATGCTGTCGGTCCCGAGCCCGGCATTTTTGCCAAGCTCGATGACATAGGCCGCCAGCCCCATGTTGGCGGCCTGGAAACAGAAGACCGCCAGCAGCGCTAGAACCAGCGGGCGCAGGACAACCCGGTCATTGCCGTCGTCATCGGGGGTGGGGAGCTTTTTTGGTTTCGGCGGATAAGCATCCAGAAACGGCACCATCAGCAGGGTAACAAGGCTGAAGGCGATAAGCGCATAGAACAGCACTTCCGTGCCATAGATCGGCACCAGCCGGGGCAGGGTCATCAACCCGACGCCGCCGAGGCCATATTGCACGACCAGAAGCATCCCGAAGACCCGGTCCGGCACCGCCGTGCGGGCAATCACCGAAAAGCCGATCCCGACCAGGAAGCCGCCCGCCATGCCGTGCAGGAAGCGCAGCGGCACCAGGATATTGCCGGTTGTCTGCAAGGAGGAGACAAAATCAACGCCGGTCATGCATAGAAGGGCGATGACGGCGGCGGCTTTCCAGCGCAGGCGTTTGATAACGAAGACAGCGGTGAAGGCACCGAGCGCCGCGCCGTAAACGTTGGCGGAGGCGACATAGCCTGCCGCCGCGCGCGAAAGCCCCATGCCGCTGACCAGACCGCTCACGAGCGCGGGCATGATGTTGACGTAAAACAGCCCCGCCGTGGTGAGGAAAGACAGCAGAATGGCCGCGACATGGCCGTTGGGTGCCGCTGTCGGCAACCCGGAGCGCTGCGGTAAGGGCGGAGCAGTGCCGTTCAGGTCAGTCATGGCTTTCCTTGCATATGGGGGTGATTTTGGAGAGTTCCCGAATGGGGGCGGCGAAGGCGTGCACACCGCTGTCGCTGACATAATAGTAGGCGGCGCCGTTCGGCAGCATGACCACTGAAATACCGCCATAGCCGGACAGGAACGGCAGCCAGGTATCCTTCCGGCAGCCAAGCGTCTTTCTGGCGTTCCAGGCCCAGAAGCCGTTTTTGTAGCGTAGCGTGTCAGCCCCGGCAGGCAGCCCGCGGTCCTTGGGCGCGCGCTGGAGGGCGGCATCCAGTGCCGGTGTGGCAAACAGGCCCCTGAGGGGGACGCCGCCGGTCGCCAGCCATGAGGCGGTGCGGGCGATGTCATCCCGGTTGAAGACCATGCCGTAGCCGGTGAAATCCTGGGCGTCTGCGCCCTCGGTCCGGCGCATGATATCCATCAGTGGGCTGAGGTTCAGTTTGTGCCAGATGGGCCTGACCAGATCGCGGTAGAAGTCCGACGGCTTGCCGGTCCGGGCGCGCAGGTAGGCGTTCATCGCCACGCCGAGGAGATAGGTGTCCGAGGTATGGTAGACCCATTTCTTGCCGGGTTTGCTTCTGTGCTTGAAATGCGTGCAGGCGAAGGCCGTCTTGTCCGCGGCGGTGCGCACGTCGAAGAAGGGCATATAATCGGCGGCGCCTTCGTCCACATGGGGGGTCGCGGTGCCATAATTGCCCGTGGTCATGTTGAGAAGATCGCCGAACGTGACGCCCCGCCAGCGTTTGAGGGCGCACTGGGGCACATAGTCCGCGACCTTGGCATCAAACGCGCCTGGGTAGAGGGCTTCAAGGCGCATGAGCCCGAGCCCCGCCGCCAACGATTTGGCGAGAGAATAAGACGGCAGCGTAAGCGCCCCACAGTGCGGGTAGGGACCAAGGCGGGTGGTGCAAGCCCCAGCATAGAGCGTGCCGTCATAGACGACGCCGTAGCTCGACATCTCCGTGGGTGGAATGAGGTTTGCCTCAGCGAATAGCTTGGCATCCAGGCCTGGGTGTTCGACCGCGAGGGCGGAGATGGGTTTGACCGGCAGGAGGGCAGCCTGTTCGGCTTTGAAGGCCGCTTGACGCGCGGCAAGGTCCGCGACCGGGTGCGGCTGCCAGGACGCCTTGTAGGAAGCCCAGAAATTATATTTGAAGTAAGCGCAGGTTTCGCTGCCGATCTGGACAAGCGCGTTGGAGGCTTTGCCGTCCGTGCCAATGTCCACCAGTACCACGCCGTTATGCAGGCAGTTGGCATTTTTCTCCATCAGCGCGAAAGGGATGGAAAGGCGGGTGCCTGTACCACTTCGCCACGCGCGACCGGGGGAAAGAACCCAATCGAAAGACGGATGGTCGGCTTCGATAATGCCGCGTTTCATCGGGACGAGGGCGTCACCGACCTCATAGAAGTCGAAGTCGAACGGTGGCAGGTCGCGGACCCGGTTGGCGGGGTCGGCCGCGATGCCGTCCTTGTCCAGAACGGCCTGGAACCCACCGGCAAGCGCTGTGGGGTCAAGATGCAGATGGCCTGCGAGCGGCTGCGCTGGCGCCTCCGCCTTGGCGGGGCTCGCGAAGGCGCCGAACGGGAGGGCCCACTTGAACACCTCATCGCCGTGGAGGAGCGCATCCACATGCTCATCCGCGCCGTATGCGGCACTGCCGAGTGCCAGGGTGCCCAAAAGGGCAAGGCGGGCGATATGTCCGGCTGCCTTGATCACAAGGATACTCCTGCTTCATTGAGGCGGTCACTGAGCGGTGTCAGCTGTTCTTCGAAATGACGCCAGTGGCCGACAGAACTGGTGTAAAGCGGCTGGCGTATCTGCGCGGCGCTTGCGGTGGCGCTCGGTGTGCGGTTGCTGTGGAAATTGAGGCAGTCGGCCTGCCAGTCCAGCCCGCAATGGTCCAGAAGACGCCGGACCTCTGTCTCGGGCTCGGTCACCAGCTGTTCATAGCGCACATCAAGGATACGCCCGGGCATCAGGCCGTGCCAGTGCGCCATCAGCGACCGGTAGGCCAGATAATAGGCCGCCAGGTCCTCAAGACGGTAGCTGTAGGGGTAGCCCATGCGGAACAGGGTTTTATAGATGGCGAAACAGCTGTCCATCGCGCCGCGTTCCAGATGGATGATGCGCGCGGTCGGCAGCGCGCGGGCGATGAGGCCGAGATAGAGGAAATTGGCCGGGGTCTTGTCGATGAGCCAGACGCTGTCCCGGCCGCGGCCGCGCGTGCTTTCAAGGTAGGATGCGCCGAGGGCATCGAAATCGAGCGTGGCTGTGGCTCGGATCAGTTCGCTTTTGCTGGTCACCGGTCCCGTGTGGCGGGTAAGCGCGAGGGCGAAGTCATTGATTTCGCCCAGGCTTTCTACGGCGTTATGGCTGCTGAGGATACGGTCGACCAGGGTGGTGCCGGTCCGTGGCATGCCGACGATGAAAATGGGGCCGGGCTCGGGGGACGCTGCGGGGATGCCGCGCGCGAACGCCGCGCCGAAGGTGGCTTCGATCTCTGCCATCGCCGCCACATCGTCATCCACGCGGTAGCGCATCATGCCAGCCCGCAGGTTGGCGCCGCGCTGGAGATGCGCAAACGCGGCATCCCAGTCACCCAGGTCCTCATATTCCTTGAACAGGGCGTAGAAGAGCTGGATAGCGCCCTTATGGTCCGGGATGCCGGCCTTCAGCAGGCCTTCCATCTCACCGATATGGTTATGGTCCGGCGTCTGCTTCTTCAGCGTCGACCGGTTATAATAGGCGTCATAGTCCCCGGGCCGCGCCTTGATGGCGGCATTGAGCCAGCCTTCAGCCCTGTCCATGTCACCAAGCGCAATGGCGGCCGTGGCTGAATTATAAAGCACATCCGGATCAGCCGGCGCCTTGGCGCGGGCCTTCGCGTAAACGGACCCGGCCTCTTCAAAAAGGCCGAGTTGGATGAAACCTTCGGCAATGCGCAGCAGCAGCGCCGCATCGTCCGGCGCGCGGCCCGCGAGGGCCGACAGGCGCTCGATCGCCTCCGCGGTCCGGCCGCAAAAGGTCAGCGCTTCAATGAAGGCAAGCGTGACGTCAGGCCGGAACGGGGTAAGGGCATCGGCCTTGCGGGCATGGCTGAGCATACCGTCAAAGTCGCCGCGGGACCGCTTGATGCGGGTCATCATGAGGTGACCCTCGGGCGCGTCCGGCTGCGATCCCAGAATGCGGGCGCAGGCAGCCTCCGCGCCGGGCAGGTCGCCCGACCGTAGCTTTGCTTCGCATTCTTTGAAATCTGTCAGCATGACTGGCTCGCGTTCCCGCAGTGTCCGAGAAGGGTGGTGCTGCCGGACGGCATACCGTCCGGCAGAGGATGGTTGACCTGTCCGCGGCCTAGAACCGGTAGGTCGCGGAAAGCCCGAAGGTACGCGGCAGGGCGATCTGCTGCTTGGAACCGTTGCCGTAGTAGCCCTGATCCGGTGCCGTTCCCATGAGTTCTTCCTTGAAGATGGCACTGACGCCTTCCGCGTTGAAGATGTTTTTCACCCAGAGGGAGACGTCGAACTTGTCGAACACCAGCGCGACCGAGCCGTTCCACAGGCTGTAGGCGGGCAGGGTGGCATCATAGCGGACCGACGTGCCGATTGCGTTCCGGGCCGAGGACTGGAAGTAGCCGTCGATGCGGCTGACCAGCTGGGCCTTGTCGCTGATGGCATAGGTGTGGTCGAGCGCGACGTTGAACATATGCTTCGGTGCACCCGGCAGCACGGCGCCGTCCGACGCGATCAGTGACCCGACCGGCGAGGTGAAATCGCTGGTCAGCTTGGCATCCGCATAGGCGTAGCCCATGCTGTAGTGGATGCTTGGCGTCAGGTTGCCCTCGATCTCGACCTCGATGCCCTTGGTGGCGGCGCTGCTGCCGTTCTGCACGGCGAAGAAGCCCCAGACCGGCGTGGCAGTGTTAAGCTGCGGGTCCGACCAGTCGACATAGAACAGGCTGACATTATAGCGGATGTCGTGGGCCGAGCCCTTGAAGCCAATCTCATAGTTGTCCACCCGGTCGGATTTGTAGACCAGCCAGGCAGGGGATTCGGCAAAATAGCCTGTGGTGGGCACACCGTTCTGGCCGCCGCGGCGGTAGCCTTGCGACCAGGTGGCATAGGCCAGGCTGTCGTCCGACAGGTGATAGGTCAGGTTACCCTTGAACAGGATCTTGCTTTCCGAGTTGCTGAAGGTCGAGTTCAGTTCCGGGAACAGGTCCGTGTAGAAAGGCAACGCCATAAAGGTGGTGGAGGAGCTTTCGTTCTTGAAATAGCGCGCGCCAACCGTGACATCGATTTTGTCGGATAGCTTATAGGTCAGCTCGCCATAGGCGGCCTTCTGCTTGAAATTTTCGTCCAGAACATAGTGGAAGTCCTGGTCGCCCGATACCCACGGAACGTCAGAGCCGAACAGCGCGTCAATATAGTCCTTGGCGCCGCGCAGATAGCTATGCTGGGTCGCCTGGCGGTCCTGGTCCTGATAATAGAGGCCGAAGACATAGCTGACCGGGCCATCACCCGAGGACACGAGCCGCACTTCCTCGACGAAGGCCTTGTCCTTGTAGGCGCGGTCGGCGGAGGCCATGGGCCTCGGATAGTTGTAATAGTAACCCAGCCAGCCGTTCTGGGCATAATAGCCGGTGTTCTCGCTGATGCTGCTGCCGTGCGTGTTGTAAAGCGAGGACGAAGAGGTCAGCGTGGCGAAGCCGAGGTCGAGCGTCGCTTCAAGTGCCCCAAGCTCGGTGTCGCTGTTCGCGGGCTCGAGCTGGACGGAGCCGTTCTCATATTTGCCGTAAGGATTGCCGTAGCCGTCCTTGCCGACCGTTTGGGCGCGGCGGCCGCCCGATTTGTCGGACTGGCGGGTATAGGTCGCGGTTACCTCGAACGTATCGCTCGGGCGCCAGCGCAGGCTGGCGCGGCCGAACCAGGCTTTGTAATAGTCGGCATCCTTGACGGACCTGTAGCTTGCGGTCGGGTCCAGAATACCCTTCGGAGCAATCGGGATGCCGTTTGCATCAAGATTATAGACATTCACATAGTCGGTCAGGCCAGGGTAATCCTGGCGGGTGCCGGCGAAGCGGAAGGCCAGGGTGTCACTGAAGGGTACGTTGAGCACGATATCGCTCGACCAGCCGATGCTACCTGAGCCCTTGACGCTGCTGAGCGAGCCGGAAACCTGACCGGAGAAACCGTCAAAGTCCGGCTTGCGGGTGATGTAACGTACCGTACCGCCGAGCGCGCCGGAACCGTAAAGCGTGCCCTGCGGGCCGCGCAGGACTTCCACGCGCTCCAGATCCTTGATCATCAGGTTCGCGAAGATCGGCGTATCATTAATGTAGGTTGAAACCGTCGGTGCGGACGAGGTCGCATAGTCCCCCAGGGTGTTGCTGTCTACATTGAGGCCGCGGATGTGGATGCTGTTGACCGTACCGGCATTTCGCGGGCCACGGTCGACCACAGCGACCCCGGAGACCGAGCGCAACAGCTCGGCTGAATCCAGCATCTTGAAATCGTCGATCCGCGTGCCGGAGACGGCGGAGATATTATAGGGGATGTCCTCGATGCGCTCGCTGCGGCGGGTTGCCGTGACGACGATCTCGTCCAGTTTTGTGGTGGTGTCCTTGTCGGCGGCGAGCAGGGCCGTAGAGCCGATGCCGCTGAGCGCAGTGGTTGATACCAATGCTAACTTTGTAAGTGTCCCGATAGCCATGATGGCAGTGCCTCCCATATCAAACATATTTGATAAAATAATGACGGCACAATTATTTTAGTCAACTAAAAATTATCTGGGCTAATATTTTTTAGTCGACTAAAACTTATGCGGCTTTGCGGACGTAAGGACCGACAATAAGCGTGACGTCGGCTGCGATGGCGGCTTCCAGGTCTGCCACCGTCATGGCTTTCAGGTAGACGAAGTTGAGAAAATGGATGCGTTCCATGCGGGTCAGCAGATAGGCGAGTTGGTGTACATCCAGGTTCTCGGCCACTTGATTCTGCTCCTGATAATAATGCAGGACAGCCTCAATCGCGGCGGCGAGGCCGGATGCAATCGTCTCCAGGTATTTGGGCGCGACCTCGGGGTCGGGGGCGGTGGCCACGAAGGCAATAACATGGCCCCAAAGTTCCCGCGACAGGGCGGACAGCGTATCGTTCACGTTGGATAGGATGACCTTGGTGACCATCTCGACAGGGTGATGAAAGGTGGCTTGCTGCCGAAAGTCGGAGAGGGCGCTTTCGATTCCTTCCTCACCATGGGCCACCAGGGCCAGAAGAAGGTCGCCTTTCGAACCGTAATAATTATAGACGGTGGGCGCGGAAACCACTGCCATTTCGGCGATCTCTTCGATCGTGGCATCCGCAAAGCCTTTCTTTTCGAAAAGCTCGCCAGCCGCTTTTTCAATGAGGGCACGGCGCTGTGCCTTTTGTCGCTCGCGCAGACTTGTCATGTGAACCTTCCCGGAAATCTGTAAATTAATTTAGGTATATATATTTTTATAGCGGCGTAAATATTTTTTGCTTTGATGGCGTTGCTTTGGCCGCTTTTTCTTGGCCTTCCAGTGAGAGAAATAGACTGGGGCTTAGGGGGCGCTTCCTCGCTGTGGCGCTGCTTCTTTAGCACTTTCTCAAAAGGGCTGGAATAGGGGTGGGGTTGAAAGAGATGCACCCGTCTTTTTCAGCTTTACCTACCTGTATTTGCTTCCTAAAGTAGCAGCATGAGTGGGGGAAATAAGCGTTTTGAGGTCAAGAATTGGCGGCACCTTTTGGTGCTGGCGCTGGTGGCTGCTCTTTTTTTCGGGGGCGCCTACTGGATGGCGACGAAACCGGCCGAGAAAGAGGCCGAAAACCCAGTTGTGGTGCCGGGGCATTCGCAGCAACCCCTTGCGGATACGACAAGAGGACGTCAGGTCAAGCGTCTGCTTGCGGATGAGAGTTTCCAAAAGAAACTGCCTGAAGGCATACATTTCCCGACGAAAGCGCCCGTTTCAATGCCTGCATGGGTCGGCGAGCTGATTCTTTATGCGCTTGTCGGGCTGGGAATTTTCACCATTGCGGTATTCATCTGGGTCCTTGTCACCGGCAATACCAAGCTTAAGCCAGCCGCGAAGGCTGAGAAAGCCAAACGCCAGCCACGTGAAACCGGGCGTCTGGCGCCAGATCATGCGCTGGCCCAGCACGCCACCTTGGAAGATGCGAAAGCACAAGCCGCCGAAGGTAACTTTGGCGATGCCGTGCGCGCGCTGCTGGCGGTGTCGCTTATCAGCCTATCCCGGCGGGAACTGGTTTTGCTGCGGCCTTGGATGACGGGCCGTGAGATTGTGCGCGATGCGAAGCTGTTTGCTGAGGCAAAAAAGGCGCTCGAGGGCTTGGTGTTCACGGTGGAGTCTTATGCTTTTGCGGGGGAGGAGGTCCGGCGAGAGACTTATGAAGCCTGTCTCCTGCAGTATGACCTGTTGATGCAAAAAGGTGGAGGTGCTTAAATGCAGGATAACAGCACAAGCAGCGCACCTTTCAGCGGCAAGTCCATATTCTGGCTGGTGTTTGTTGGCCTGTTGGCCACGATGGGGATTGCTGTCACGTCGGTTTTTCAGGGGGACGGACAGTATGAAACTTCCACGGGCGCAGACAGTTTCTCGAAATCCGCCATCGGGCACGCGGCCTTGGTCAGCCTGCTGCGGGAAGATGGATGGTCGATTGTCCAAAGTCAGCACAATACGCCAGGGAAACTGGGGGCCGATACCGCACTGCTGATCCTGGAGCCCCGCTACAATTTGGTGAATAAAACCACATTTAAGGAGCTCATGGGCCATGTGCCGACCCTGTTTGTCCTGCCCAAGCGGACGGGGCTGCCTGACAGCACCCGAAAAGGCTGGATAAGCCGTCAGCTGCTAATGGATGTGGCAGCGCCGAAGCGGGAGTTAAGGTTCGCGGTAGAGGCTGCCGACCTGGTGCGCCCGAAAAACGGTGTGCATAACTGGCATACGCCGATTTTTGACGGCCATGTGCCAGACATTAGCGATATCCAGCTGATCCAGTCCAAGAAGGTAGAGCCCGTCATCTGGGGCGATGAAGGCATTCTTTTGGGTAAGATCAAAGGGAGAGGCGGCGCGCCTGTCTGGATCCTGTCAGACCCGGATATTCTTGCCACCCACGGTCTTAACCGCGGCTGGAACGCCGACTTCGCGGTTGGAATTGTGAAAATGGTCTCGCATCAGGCGGGCACGCTGGTGATCGACGAAGTCCTTCATGGTCACCTGGTGGAGCCGAGCCTGGCGAGGGCCATGTTCCGGAGCCCCTTCGTTTATGCCACACTCGCATTGCTGGCAGCCCTGTCGGTGTTTCTGCTGACCTTTACGCGCCGCTTCGGTGCGCCGTTCCGCCAGCTTCGGGAGCCACAGCATTCCAAGGCCGTCTTCCTCCAAAATTCAGCCCGCCTTCTCGAAATGGCGGAAAAGGAACATGAGGCCCTGTTACGGCTTCTTGATGATACGGCACTGAATATCGCCCAACGCCTGAATGTCCGAGCTGACCTTGAACGGCACAGGCTGGAGGCCTGGCTCGATGAGCGGGCGCGCCTGATGGGCGTGGTGCCAGATTTTTCCACACTGAAACGCCGCCTGCAGATGATCCGGGAGGATGACGACACGCGTCGTCGGCGGCTGCTCATCATTTCAAATCAGATTTATACCTGGAAGCGGGAGATATTGCGTGACGCCAAATGATATTAAAAAGGCGGCAGACCAACTGCGGTTGAATGTGAAGAAGGTTATTGTTGGCCAGGATGAAGCAATTGACTTGCTACTGATCAGCCTGCTTTCGGAAGGGCATATTCTGTTTGAAGGCGTGCCGGGCGTGGCCAAGACGCTCCTGGCCCAAGCCTTTGCTTCAAGCCTGGACCTGCGCTTCGGTCGTATCCAGTTTACGCCGGACCTGATGCCCGGTGACGTGTTGGGCACCAATATTTACCAGTTCGAGACCAACGAGTTTTCCCTGACGAAAGGGCCGGTCTTCACAGACCTTTTGCTCGCGGACGAGGTGAACCGGACACCGCCAAAGACCCAGGCCGCGCTTTTGCAGGCAATGCATGAACGGGAAGTCACTATCGATGGCACGGCTTATGACCTTGGTGCCGGTTTCATGGTGATCGCAACCCAGAACCCGATCGAACAGCAGGGCACGTATCCGTTGCCCGAAGCGCAGTTGGACCGGTTCCTGTTCCAACATATCCTGGACTACCCAAGCAAGGACGAGGAACGGCGAATTCTGGGTCTTCATGGCCATCGGGCAACCATGCCGTCCGTTTCGGACATGGGCGTCAGCCCGGTGCTTGACCTGAACAGTCTTTGTGAGATGAGGAACACAATTTCGGCGCTGCCGATCGCAGATGAATTGCTCGACTATATTGTTGACCTGGTCCGGGGGTCGCGGGAACATGTTTCGGTCCGGGTCGGGGCATCGCCGCGCTGCGGTGCCATGATCGCGCGGGCTGCACGGGCCTGCGCCGCCCTCGACGGCCGGGAGTATGTGATCCCGGATGACATCAAACGCATCACCTTGCCAGCCTTGCGCCACCGCCTGGTGCTGAACCCGTCCGCGGAAATTGAAGGTATCCGGCCCGGTGATGTGGTGGAGCAGCTTCTGCAGCAGGTTAAGGCTCCGCGCTGATGCGGCCGACATTACGGACATTCTGGCTTGTCTTGTTGGCTGTGCCGATGGCGCTGCTTCTGCTGGCGCTTGGCGGTATCGGGCCGGGCCTTGTCCTCTATTACCTGTTGCTGTTGGGCTTTCTGTTGCTGCTGGATTGGATGGCGTGCCCCACTGCGTCGCGCCTGCGGTTCACTATCGAGGAGCCGCCCCAGATTTTCATTGGTGACGAGGCTGTGCTCAAGGTCGGTGTCGAGCGCCTGAATGGTGCGCCGATGACAGCGGTCGAAGTGGCGGTTGAGGTCAATGACAAGCTGGACCAGAAAGCGCAAGAGGCCATTACTATCGCCCCTGGAGCCGAGAGCGGCACGATCGATATTACGCCGCGCAGCCGGGGTATAGCCCGCATCCCTAGGGTGTGGTTCCGCTGGGCTGGACCGCTTGGCTTGGCCCGGCGCCAGTTCGTTTCGGAAACGGACCTGAAGATTCCGGTGCTGCCCAATTTTCAGCGGGCGGCACGGTCCGCCCAGCAACTGGTGGGTGCAAGTGCCGATGAATTCGGTCCTCGCCCCCATCCGAGGCAGGGAGACGGCTCCGAATTTTCCAGCTTGCGGGAGTATGTCGCCGGGATGGATCCGCGGACGGTGGACTGGAAACGGTCGGCTCGGTACCGCGGCCTGCTGGCTAAAGAGTATGAGGCGGAACGCAACCACCAGATCATTCTCGCGTTTGACACCGGTCACCTGATGGCTGAACGATTGGGTGGCCTTACCCGGCTTGATCACATGATCAACGCAGGCCTTGTTCTTGCCCATGCTGCCTTGAAGGGGGGCGACAAGGTTGGCCTTTTCGGCTTCGACAGCCAGGTCCGGTCCCTGGTGCGGCCCCTTGGCGGCATGACATCTTTCACGCATTTGCAGCACCATATGGCCGCGCTTGAATGCAGTGGCGACGAGACAAACTATACGCTGGCCATGACCCGGCTGGCAGGCAGCCTGACACGCCGGACGCTTGTTATCCTGTTCACGGACTTTGCCGACAGTATCACAGCCGAACTGATGCGGGAAAACCTGGGCGTTCTTGCGGTTCAGCACCTTGTAGTCTTTGTCGCGCTGAAAGACCCCTATCTCATTGAACAGGCCGAGAAACCGCTTGAAACCGTGCGCAATATTTCGGAGGCGGCAACGGCTAGCGAGCTTTTGAAGGAGCGCCGGCTCCTGTTCTCGCGGCTGCGGCGGCAGGGTGTTTTGTGCCTTGAACCCGCGCATGGCCATCTGGTCGGCGAGGTGTTCCATCAATATCGCACTATTATCAATCAGGAGCTTATCTAGATGGCGGCGGTATCATCCAAAAGCTATCAGTTTCGGATGGCGCGGCAAGACAAATGGCTGCAGCTGGAGGAATTGGTGGGGAAGGCAGAGAAGGGCGGTATCCAGTCCCTTACTGCGGCACAGGTTTTTGAGCTGCCCCACCTATATAAAGCTGCCCTTTCAAGCCTCAGCGTTGCGCGCGCCATATCGCTTGACCGCAATGTGGTCGACTATCTGGAAAGCCTGACGGCACGGGCTTATTTCTTGCTCTATGGTCATCAACGGCCTGTGTGGGAGGCCTTCCGGCGGCTCATGGTCTTCCTTTTGCCCAATGCGGTTCGGTCTGTTCGTCAGGAACTGATGGTTTCCGTGCTGGTCTTTTTTCTCGGCGTCATCGCCGCCTATGTCCTCGTTCAGAAGAATCCTGACTGGTATTTCACTTTCGTGGACCAGTCGATGGCGGCAGGGCGTCAACCTGGGGCCTCCGCCGATCAGCTCCGCGCCACGCTCTATCCAAAAGAGGGCGGGACCTCTTCACTGGATATTTTTGCCACTTCACTTTTCACACATAATGCCAGGGTGGGGTTGATGGCTTTCGCGCTCGGGTTCGCGCTCGGGGTGCCCACCCTGTGGCTGTTGTTCGGGAACGGTGCGACACTTGGCGCCTTCCTTGCGCTCTTCCATTCGCAGGGGCTTTTGTATGAGCTTGGGGGCTGGTTGATTATCCATGGCTCCACGGAAATTCTGGCGATTCTCTTGTGCGGGGCGGCCGGGTTGGCCATCGCACGCCACTATATATTTCCAGGGCGCCTGGGCCGGATGGAATCGCTCGCACTGTTCGGTCGTCAGGCGGCACTTGTCGCCTTTGGCTGTATCACCATGTTCCTGGTGGCCGGTCTTCTTGAAGGTTTCGCGCGCCAACTGGTGACAAGCGATGTCGTGCGGTACGGCGTGGGGCTGACGTTCCTTGCCCTGTGGGGGCTTTATTACCTGGCTGGCGGGCGCGGACAAGAGGAGGCCGTCTTATGAGTAGGGCGACCTCAGTTCGGCCGGACGGGAACGCTGAACATCAGGACAAGATCAGGGAAATCATTACACCAGAAGGCGTGGCCCTGAAGGTGACATTGGCCCAACGCGGGGATAGGGCGACGGCTGTCTTGATAGACCTTGTTCTCCTGTGTATTGCCCTAGTTGCCGGGGCGATCAGCATCTTGTTCCTTTCGACACTTTTGGGGATATCCCGCCTGGGGATCATTCTTGTCATCCTGTTGATATTTGCGCTCAGAAATTTCTATTTCATGTTTTTCGAACTCAAGTGGCAGGGGCAGACGCCGGGCAAAAGAAAAATGGGCATCAAAGTGATTGACCGTTTTGGCAAGCCTTTGACGTCAGAGGCCATTTTTGCCCGCAACATCATGCGGGAAATCGAGCTGTTCCTGCCGATTGGCGTTCTTTTTTCTGGGAGCGCGACAGGCGTTACAGGCCTGATGCAGTTTTTCGCCTTTGTTTGGGCAGCCACCCTTGTGTGCGTTCCCATGTTCAACCGGGACAATCTGCGCGCGGGCGATCTTGTCGCCGGTACGCTGGTGGTCCGGGAGCCCAAAATCATCCTTGCGAAAGACATGATGGAAGCAGGGGAGGCCCAGCAGGCCGAGCAAGGGGCTGCTTATGTTTTTACGGCCGACCAGTTGAATGCATATGGCATTTTCGAACTGCAAACCCTGGAAACGCTGCTGAGGAACCTGTCGTCCGAAGGGGCAATGAAGCGGCTAACGGCCGGCAGGGCCATTATCAAGAAAATCAACTGGCCTGACCCGGTAACCGACCGTCAGATGGAAGACTTCCTGTCCTGCTATTACCATGCCTTGCGCAAACGGCTTGAAGGACAGCTGTTGATGGGCAAGCGCAAAGAAGACAAATTTGATACGGAGAAGGCGGACACCTAAGGTGCCCGCCTTCTTCTCATTTGTCTTTGTGGCCAGGTCTTGCGTCTTAGGCAAAGACTTCCGTGACTTCATCGGTTGATATGCCTTCTTTGCATTCCCGCAGTTGCACATAGACGGCTGCGTTCAATGCGCCGTTCACGGCGGTGATTACACCATAAGAAAGAACTGTGACGACGAAGAGCAGGGGAACATTTTCAGCGCTTGGCTGAATAAAGCCCACAAGCCATTGAGGGACGTTCGTGATAATGGCCACAATGATCATTACGGCGAAGATAGCCCAGCGACTGCCCCTCGTGAGGTCGCGGCTCCGCTTCAATGCCTCTATCGGATCTTTTTTCTCGGCGATAACGGCAGGTATAGCGACATAAAGCATGAGCGAGATAATGACCCCAGGGATGATCAGGAACACATAGCCAAGCAGCACCAGGACGAAGGATATAATGGCGACGGCGATTACGGGGAATAAGAATTTCATTCCGCTCCTGATCATGCGGCCCAATGTCATCTTATCCCCGGAGAGGAAGGAAATTCCGCCGCTGAGGATGGCCACATAGGCGATTTGGGTGAATATGGCCGTCGCCAGAAAAGACAGCAAAACTCCCATCCATCCGACCTGGGAGGTATCTCCTTTCAGGACGGTCACATTGCCAGTGAAGGCGATAGCGCATGCTACGATTGGTGCATATACCAGGCAGCCGATCGCGCTGAAGCTAAAGAAATTACCGAACAGGGCGCCAATGGCGCGGGAAAGGGCTGTACCCAGCTGAAGCTTACGCACTGGGCCTGACACCTCTTCGGTGTGTGGGGCTTCCTCGGAAGGCCTCACGCCGGAAAGTTTTACGTGTTTCATGATTGGTTCTCAGTGGTTACCCATTATAGGTGAGGCAGGGTTGTCCCCTGCCTCATGCCTGTTTGGTGGGTTATGCGAAGACTTCCGCGATCTCGTCGACTGAAGTGCCCTCTTTCGTCGCCCGCAGACCGGTATAGATGGAGGCGATGCAAGCGCCGAGGACGCCGTAGGTGGCACCGCCCGTACCCAAGGAAACGATGCTTCCAATGGTGGAAGCAGCGGAGGAGTGCATGGACACTGAGACAGCTGACACGCCGAAGCCGAAGACCATCATGACAATATCCATGATAAGGCTGACGAGGAAAATGGCCCCGAAAATCTGCCATTTATAGCCGCTGGTCAGTTCCCTAGACCGGCGCATGGCAGCAATGGGGCCATGCCCTTCGGCCACGATCGCCGGAACCGTCATGCTGAACATCAAGCCGACAATGATACCGGGAATCAGCAACAGCATGGCGCCCAGTATATAAAGCGGCATGATCATGATGGCAGCAAGGATAACAGGTACAAGTGACTTAATGCCTGTCTTCAACATGCCGGAGAAGGAGACCGGTTTGCCAGCCTGATACTCGATACTGCCATAGGTGACAGCCGAAAACATCACGGCACCGGAAAGGGCCATCAAAGCCATGGTCAGTGTGAAGGTCATGAAAAAACTGTTCACGTCTTGCGCTGCGATTTGTTTTGTGGCCGAGGGCCCAAATATGTTGGTCGCGGTGCCAAGAAGCAGAATTGGGGCATACAGAAGCATCCCCAGAATGAAGAATTTCAAGAAATTACCAAAGAAGGTGTTGAAGGTTTGGCTCACAATGTTGCCAACGCGAAATTCCGGCAAAACGCTTGCCGTGGCTGTTGTATCTGTCATGAAAATTTCCCCCAAAATTGCCACGACATACCTGCGCGGAATGCGTGGCAGCAGATAACCGTCAAAAGCCTAGCGCAAGGGTATAATGAAATGCAACCACCTCTTGCCCTTTTTAGGGGAAGCAATGGACATTCAACCGCCAGTGCCATGACCTAGGCGGGGTGGCTTCTTCTTCCCACGGCGACCCTTGTTTAGAGGCTATCTTTTTGCCGCAAAATTCACCGATCGCCGGTCGCCTGCTCGATCCACAACGCTCACCCGGTAAAAACCCTGGTTTTTGAGCAGGAGCGTCGCAGTGTGCGACCAGCGGCTTGATGCCAGAGGCATGCCATCGACAAACCATTGCAGGGGGAGTTCGCCGCCTTCGGCCGAAAGGGTTAGCGGCGTTTTGCCGGTGTCCAAGGCGACGATACTGTCGGCCAAGGGAAAGGCGATGGTGAGGGGTAGCATCCTTTTGCCGGTGACAGTGGAGATCTTGGGTCCATCGAAGTAGCGCAGCCCCGGCGGTAAATTCTCAGCGCTCAGAAGCGGGCTCGATACCCGCGGGGATGAGGTCACGGGCAGATGGTCGAACGCCTCGAAAAGGATGGGCGCGGCCGTGTTGCTGCCGAAGTGGCCGGGCAGTGGCGTGCCATCCGGTCGCCCGACCCAAACGCCTATGGTGTAACCGCCATCATACCCGATGGCCCACGCATCCCTGAAGCCATAGCTGGTGCCAGTCTTGAAGGCGATGTGGCGGGGATTGAGCTGATACTTCCGTGGCAGCCGGTCCCCCGGCGCCCCGATCCCTGACAGGATGTGCCGCAGGGCATTGCGCGACGCTGTACTGAGCAGGGGGTGGGAGACGGGAACACTTTTCTGGCCTTCTGTCAGCACCAGGGGGCGGAGCTTTCCATCGTCAGCCAGGGCGGCATAGAGCGAGACGAGATTTTCGAGCGACGTGCCGACGCCGCCCAGGGCGACGGCAAGGCCTGCGGGTTTGTCGTCGGGCAGTTGCAGGTTGGCCCCGGCATGGCGGAGCGCCTCGGTAAACTGCACAGGCCCCAGGCGGTCGAGGACCGCCACTGCTGGCACATTCAGGGACCAGCGCAGCGCCTTCGATATGGTCACTTCGCCATAGAAGGCGTGCATGAAATTGCTGGGGGCATAGGTGCCGAACCGCCTGGGGGCGTCTATGATGCGGGTTTGCGGGCGCACGATCCCCCGGTCGAAAGCCATGCCGTAGATGAAGGGCTTTAACGTCGACCCTGGAGACCGGATGGCCGTCACCATATCGACGAAGCCCGAACGGGCGGTATTGGCAAACTCTGCTGATCCGACATAGCCCAGCACGGAACGGCTTTTATTCTCCACCACCAGGATGGCGACGCTGGCATTGGGATGGACCCGCCTGGCCCAGCTCGCCGCGAGGTCTTCAAGCTGTTGCTGGAGAGCAGCGTCAATAGGGGTGCGGATCAAGGGTGAAGGATGTGCGTCTTCCACACGTGCAGCCAATTGGGGGGCGACCTGCGCTGGCGTCTGTTTGCTATGGGGGACGGGAGCTGCCTCGGCCAGCGTCAACAGATGAGCGGACAACCCGGCCTCTTGCCATACGCGCGCAAGGACCTTGTTCCTGGCGGCTCTGGCATTTGCGGGGTGTTTGTCGGGGCGTAAGCTGGCGGGAGACTGCGGCAGCACCACAAGAAGGGCGGCTTCGTCAGGTGTCAGGTGTTGCGCCCCATGGCCGAAATAAGCGAGGCTCGCCGCCCGAATGCCCTCCAGATTGCCGCCATAAGGGGCGAGCGTCAGGTAGATTTCCAGGATTTTCCGTTTGCTATAGTGATGCTCCAGTTGCAGTGCGCGGAACATCTCAACCAGCTTCGACGCCAGGGTTCGGGGGCGTGGCTCCAGCAGGCGGGCAACCTGCATCGTCAGGGTGGAGGCCCCGGAGACGATCTCGCCAGAGGCCACGGCCTGCCACATTGCGCGGACGACAGCCAGCCCATCGACACCGATATGCCGGTAGAAACGCTTGTCTTCATAGGCGATCAGCATCTTGAGAAACAGCGGGTCTACCTGGCTCTGCGATGCGGCAAGGCGCAGGCGGCCATCCTCGACCGGAAAAAGCCGTAGGAGACTGCCATCGGCGGCAACCACTTCATGGGAGACGGTTCGGTAGCGCGCAAGATTCGGCGGAAAAGCAGCATCGAACAGGAAGAAAGCGGGCACCAGGAGGCCGAGGCCTGCAGCAAACAAAATCACTGCATGTCTCAGCCTCTTGGGCATTTTTCGCCAATATGGCAAGGAAGGCAGCATCACTCCTTAACCACCAGTTGGGATGCCTTGCCCTGATAGCGGAACCGGGGCTTGTACATATCCTCCACGAAAGGCCCTGGCATCACGTAGGTTCCGGGTGTGATCGCCCGAACGATGTAGGCTACGCGGAACGACCGGTATTTGTCGGGCGTAAAAGGCACAATCTTGAGCGCGGCGACAAACCGGTCGTCCCGCGCGTCGGAGAACTCGACCGAGGTCAGGTCGCCGAGGAAGGAAAGATCACTCGTGTCCGTGCTGTCGATTTCGAGCCCCGCAGGCAGCAGGTCTACAAGCAGCGGGTCCTCAATGGCTTCCGCATCGGCCTGCCCCCACAAGAGGACGACAAACCGGCCGTTCCGGGGGAGGCTGTCTGGGCTGATGGGGTGGCCCTGGAGGTCATAATATGACCGGGCATAGCGAAACCCGTGGGAGACTTCATCAGGGGCAGCCTTCGGGATGCCCCGCACGGAATGAACGACCCTCAGGGACGTGTCGCTCGTGTTGATGATGGAGGTTGTCGCCAGGTTTGTGCCCTTGGCAAATATCTTTTGCCAGAAGCCATGCTTGGCCTTTGTTTCCGTGCCGTTAATCGCGAACGTCATCTCGCTGGCATTGTTCCCGGCGAAGGCGGCTGCGGCGCGGGAAAGCCAAGCCATTTCCTGGGTGTTCAGCCAGCGGTTCTTGGCGACACTCGCTTCCAGCCCGTCGGCCAGGTCGGCCATTAAACTGGCGTCTACCCCGGTCTCCTTAAGGATGGTCGTGATCGCGGCCAGGTCACGCAGGCGGGAGCCATAGTCGCCCCATAGGGTTGCGTCCTTGCGGCTCGTATGCACCGCCTTGACCATAAGGCGGGCTGAAAGGTCGGCTTCCCCCATGATTTTCAGGGCACCCGCTATTTGCGCGATGGCCAGCGGGGACCTCAGTTTGGGGGCGAACTGGTCAGCGAAATAGCGGACTTCGCTTGCTGAGACGTCACCATAACGCGCGAGGACATAGTGGGCATACGCCTGGGCTTCCGGGAATCCCTGGCCACGGTTCGCCACCATGCGTTTCAGCCGGGAAAGGGCGAGGCTGATGGCAGAGTCCGACACGAAATAGCCTTTGTCCCGGGCGCGTAGAAGGAAATCTGTGACATAGACATCCAGCCAGTCATATCGTGAGCCGAAACTGTTCCACAGACCAAAACTACCGTCCGACCGCTGACGGTCCAGCAGGCGGGCAATGGCCCTTTCCACGGTATTTGCTGCGTGGCTATTGTCTGAGGGCATTTT
The DNA here is from genome assembly GCF_023006325.1 of Kordiimonas marina. Lineage (GTDB taxonomy): Bacteria > Pseudomonadota > Alphaproteobacteria > Sphingomonadales > Kordiimonadaceae > Kordiimonas > Kordiimonas marina. The sequence goes on along the minus strand of NZ_JAINDF010000001.1, from coordinate 93,612 downwards.
GTAAAGGCTGTTCAGCTCTTTAAAGAACAGGTTCGGCATCGCCCGCGAAACTGTCTGTTCACTACAGCGGTAGGGATAGTCGTCCAGGTCCTGGAACAGACGCCCGGCTTCCAGGTTGGGGCGCGAGGTCACGACCAGGTCCTGGCTGACAGTGCCCTTATAGAAGCTGCTCAAGGCGATACCGTCTGCAGTCCCCGTTTTGCCGGGTGTCAGGGAGAACCTGTTGCGCTGTGTCACATAGGGCCATGCCGCGCGGACGGAGATATCATAATGACGGTGTACCGGCGTCATGGTGCCGCCGGTGACGGCCAGGTCAATGCCTGCCGTGCCGACGGTGATACCCTGAAGCGGTATGGTCAGATCACGACGTTCGCCATTCTTGAGGGTGACGGTCTCCTGGGGTGCCTGAAGCCCGATAGCCTGCGACAGGGTTTCGAGCTGTACCGTGAAGGTCCCATCCTGGCCCGACAGATTCTGGACACTGAGGGTGGCTTGCGCCTGATCCCCCGGCGCGAGGAAGCGCGGCGTGATCAGGTCCGCGACCACGGGCGTCCGCACGGTCAGGTCGGCTTTGCCCGTCCCCACAGCCCCCACCGAAGTGGCGACTGCCATCAGGCGCAGTTTGCCGGAAAAGTCAGGTAGGGTCAGCGTGACACTGCCTTCACCCTTGTCATCCAGGCTGATGTTCCGGCTGATCAGGGCCACGGTTTTTGTTGTGCGTGTCATTGGGTTGAAGAGATTGCTGGTGGGGCTATTCCTGTCCACTCGGCTCCCGGTGACGACCACTTCTTCAAGGCCGCCGCCGCCAGTACGGATTTTGCCGCGCTTGCCTGCCTCTGACCGGATGAGGCGGCCATAGATATCCCGGATGTCGAAGGCGAACCATCGTTTGCCGAAATAGAATGCGTCGGCGCTCGGGGTCTTGAACCGCGTGATATTGAGGATGCCCTCATCAACCGCTGTCACTGTTACTTTCATTTCGCCGGGTGGTCTTTCCCCCTCAAGTCTGATGGGAATGGTGATCTTCTGGCCGGGCAGGGCGGTTTTCGGAACATCGAAGACAATCGCCTTTGACCGGGCTTTGCGGTCGATCGAGAACCAGGTCAGGCCGGTTGCACGTATGGGCAGGCGCGATATGGCCCCGGCATCAGGGCGCAGGGCAGTCGCCAGGATATAGGCGGACGGCCCCCAGTCTTTCTTCACCTTGAAGTCAAAGTCGCCGCCCTCTTTACTCAGATGGATGGTTTTGTGGGCGAGCACCCGGTCATTTGCCACCGTAATCAGCGCGATCCCTTCAAAGGGCGCCTTCACATGGCCGTGCACCCGGTCACCGCTTTTCAGTGCCGTTGACTTCAGCGAGAGTTCCAGCCCATCCGGTACGTCCGGGCTTTGGGATGCGGCCCACCAGCCGACGGTAAAGCGCGCACTTGCCGCCGCCTTGCCGTCCGGGGTGCGCACATCGAGGCGGTATCGTCCCCACGGCAGTGTCCGCGAAAGCTGGACCGTGCCATCCATACCACTGCGGACCTGTTCTTCGCCCATGGTTTCATCATAGAAGCTGGGGCGATATTGCCACCGGTTGCGGCTTTGGTACCAGGTATAGCTATAGTGTTCCTTGACCCACACGGCGGTCAGGTTTTTGCCTGTAAGCGGCTTGCCGTTACCGTCCACGGCGACAACCGAAAGGGCGGCGGGCGTGTTCTCTTCAAAGCTGCCATCTTGTTCAGCGCGCACGCCCAGCATCACCGGGGCGTGCTTGACCGGTAGCCAAACGGCATCCTGAACGGGACGCCCGCCAACATCCTGGATCTCGGCGGTCAGCTTGGCCCTAAGGGGGAGGGTTGTGTCTGGCAGCTTGTTTGCTACGAGCGCGACCCGCGCCAGCCCGGTGGCGTCTGTCTTGAGGGGGAGGCTGTTCAGCTTTTCGCCGGAAAATTCGTCCTGTACCAGCCCGAAATGATAGCGCTTCCATTCCTTGAAGGGCGCCGGGTCAGCTGCAAGCGTGGTGGAGAGTGTTCCTGTAAGGTCAGCGCCTGGTGCGCCATACAGGAAGTCCGCCTGCACATGCACTTCCAGGGACACGCCAGCGCTTAACTGGTTCTTTAGGGTATCGAGTTTCGCGCTGAGCCGTTCGGGGACAAAATCGTCTACCTGGAAATGTGTTTCACCAACGCTTTGGGCCTCGTTATCCGCAAGCAGGCTAACCCGCCACAGGCCTGTGCGGGCGGCGGGCGACAAGCCATAGTCAAACGCATAGGCGCCCAAGCTGTCGCCGGTGATGCGCTTTTTGACGGCTTCGACGCCGTCCGGGCGGGTAATGACGAGGGTCAAAGGCAGCTTGCCAACGGCGCGCGCCTGTGCATCCCGCAACAGGCCAGACAGGAAAACAGTCTCGCCGGGGCGGTAGATACCGCGTTCGGTATAGAGGAAAGCATCAAGCGGCCCGCTTGTCTTACGGCCCTCGGTGCCTCGGTCGCTCATATCCAGGGCCGCGCCCTGAAGCTTGATGAAGTTATAGTCACCTTTCGAGGTGCTGGCTGTCAGAGCCATCGGGAGATTACCGCCTGTACCCCGAAACTGTTCAGCGGCGATCGTGGCCTGACCGTCTCTGTCGGTCTGGACGTCGGCGAGAATGTCGTTGTTCCTGGCGATGACCTTGATGGTCACGTTCTTAAGCGGCTTCGCCGTTTCCAACGAATTGACGAAGACATGCAGACCATCCGCTCCCTGAAGTGTCATGATGCCCAGGTCCGAGATCACGACCCACTGGGTTTGTTGTGGCTCCCACTCCTGCTGTTGTTTTCCGTCTCCGGGTGTTGCGACCAGGGCATAGATGCCCGGCTTTTTCGTCTTCAGCATGTCCCTGATCGGCACGAGGGTGGTGACGTCCTCGTTCTTGACCGTGTCAATATCGACATGGCCTTTCCAGACCTTCTCGCCAATATTGTTGCCCAAATTCTCCTGCGCCCAACCATTGAGGTTCTTGCCTTCAAGCCCTGAATTCATCCAGGGTACGAGGCCGCGGTCCGGCACGCGAAACAGGGCCAGGCTCGCCGTGTCCACATTGACGCTTTTGAGGGGAACAGTCTCGTCACCCACCTTGGGCAGGATATAGGTGCCATTGCCGAAAACAAGGCGTGCCGGCCGGTCCGAAATGACGATGGTGCGTGTGGTATCCTTATAGAGCTTGGTCCCTTCCTCGCCGGGCAGTCCGGCCAGAACGGTAACCTCCATCTTGTCGCCGTAGGTTAGCCCCATGAGGCAAATACGGTCATGCTCGGCCTGTATGGAAACATCACGGCCGCCGGTTACGCGGACATAGTCCTCCACCGGGATCGGCAGCGTCTTCCGTAAGGGATGGGAGAAAACGAGACAGGCGCGCGGGGACTTGCCTTCGGTGTCGACGGTCTGGTCGGTAATGCGCAGGGTGAAGCGGTCTTCTACAGAATTAAGCCATATCTGGCGGCTGTCGATCGGATAGACCGCCTGCGCTTCCCGAAGTGTCGTCAGCGCCTCTTCGGGTTTGTGGTCAGCCAAAAGGATTTTCACGAAAGTGTCGAGGGCACCGGCGCGGGCACCCGGGTTGTCCGCTACATGCAGCAGGTGCCATGCGGCGCCGTAGGCATCGTCAAGGCGCCCGACCTTCAGCCAGGCCTCAGCCGCGTTGCGCCAGGGGTAGCTCTGGTTGGCATGCTGGGCGAGCTGGAGTTCTGCGCTATAGCGTTTTTTGAAATCTTTGATGCTGCCTTCAGGAGGCGTCGGGGGGAGCCCCTGTTTAAGAGCATCGGAAAGATTGAGGCCATCAACCGATTTAGCGGCCTCCAGCGTTTCAAGCTCATGGACTCGCTGCTTCGCTGCCTCGAGCAACCGGGCGGCGGTTGCGGACCTGTCTTCAAGAACCGTGGGTGATGTTATGTCACCCGCCATGGTCTTGGCAGACGGCAGGAGCGGAGTGGCAAGGCAGACAAGTGCAATAAGCAATAAGGTGGCGAAGCGGCGCATATTTTCCCCCAAGGATAGAAGTATCTATGTGTAACTTTACCTATAATTGTGGTCAAACCCTGCCTGCTTTGCGTCGAGATCTGGAAAATTGTGTTAGAAACGCGTCACGCTGCCCCAATTTGACATGACGCGCGGCCGAAGCTCCCATGACAGGGACATTCCCTTTCCTGAATGATATTGGTTTTCCGTTTTCGGCGTCAGGGCGCATCCTTGGCAAAAAAGAGTCAAAAAATCTCGCTTTCCCCTCTTGAAGCCGGAAGGCCCCCGGATTACATACGGTCACGGTGTTAGCACTCTGTTAGGGTGAGTGCTAACAGAGGGAACATTTCCTGTTTTATCATTTAGGAGAACAACCATGGCTCTTCGTCCGCTTCATGACCGTGTTCTGGTCAAGCGCCTTGAAAGCGAAGCTAAAACCGCTGGCGGCATCATTCTGCCCGATACCGCCCAGGAAAAACCGTCCGAAGGTGAAGTTCTGGCAGTCGGCACCGGTGTCCGCGGTGAAGACGGCAAAGTAACGCCGCTCGACGTTAAAGCCGGTGACAAGATTCTGTTCGGCAAATGGTCGGGCACCGAGGTCAAGGTCGACGGCGTTGACCTGCTGATCATGAAAGAATCCGACATCATGGGCATCATCGAGTAATCCACTCGCCCATCCCCTTTGTCGTTTCCTAATTAAACCTTCAGTTCAGGAGCCCAAAAAATGGCTGCTAAAGACGTAAAGTTCAACGAACAGGCCCGCGCCAAGATGCTCAAAGGCGTCGATACGCTTGCGGATGCCGTTAAAACCACCCTCGGCCCGAAAGGCCGTAACGTTGTCCTCGAGAAATCCTTCGGCGCACCGCGCATCACCAAAGACGGTGTTTCGGTTGCCAAGGAAATCGAACTCAAGGACAAGTTCGAAAACATGGGCGCGCAGATGGTGAAGGAAGTAGCTTCCCGCACCAACGATGTTGCCGGTGACGGCACCACCACCGCGACCGTTCTGGCGCAAGCCATCGTCCGCGAAGGCCTGAAGTCGGTTGCTGCCGGCATGAACCCGATGGACCTGAAGCGCGGTATCGATATCGCCACCACCAAGGTTATCGAAAGCCTGAAGGCCCGCACCAAAGACGTCACCACCAATGAAGAAATCGCCCAGGTTGGTACCATCTCCGCCAACGGCGAATCCGAAGTTGGTAAGATGATCTCCGACGCGATGGACAAGGTTGGCAAAGAAGGCGTTATCACTGTTGAGGAAGCCAAAGGCCTCGATAGCGAACTCGACGTCGTTGAAGGCATGCAGTTCGACCGTGGCTACCTGTCGCCTTACTTCATCACCAACTCCGAAAAGATGACTGTCGAACTCGACAACCCGCTCATCCTGCTCCACGAGAAGAAACTCTCGAACCTGCAGTCGATGCTTCCGGTTCTCGAGTCCGTCGTTCAGGCCAGCAAGCCGCTCCTGATCATCGCGGAAGACATCGAAGGCGAAGCGCTCGCTACCCTCGTTGTCAACAAGCTGCGTGGCGGCCTGAAGGTTGCTGCGGTTAAAGCTCCGGGCTTCGGCGATCGCCGTAAAGCCATGCTCGAAGACATCGCCATCCTCACCGGTGGTCAGGTGATCTCCGAAGATCTCGGCATCAAGCTTGAGAACGTGACCGTCGACATGCTCGGCACCGCCAAGCGCGTCAACATCACCAAGGAAGACACCACGGTTGTTGACGGCGCCGGTTCGGAAGACGACATCAAGGCCCGCTGCGAGCAGATCAAGGCCCAGGTCGAAGCCACCACGTCCGACTATGACAAAGAGAAACTGCAAGAGCGTCTGGCCAAACTGTCCGGCGGTGTTGCTGTGATCAAGGTCGGTGGTGCAACCGAGGTTGAAGTGAAAGAACGCAAAGACCGCGTTGATGACGCCCTTCATGCGACCCGTGCGGCCGTTGAAGAAGGCATCGTCGCTGGCGGTGGTACCGCGCTTCTTTACGCTACCAAGGCGCTCGAAGGTCTTGACGGCCAGAACGACGACCAGACCAAAGGCATCGACATCATCCGCAAGGCCCTTCAGGCCCCGGTTCGTCAGATCGCTGAAAACGCCGGTGTTGACGGTGCGGTTGTTGCTGGCAAGCTTCTGGAGCAGGACGACACCGACTTCGGTTTCGACGCTCAGAATGAAGAGTATGTCAACCTGGTTGCCAAGGGTATCATCGACCCGACCAAAGTTGTGCGCACCGCCCTGCAGGACGCCGCTTCGATCGCTGGTCTGATGATCACCACCGAAGCCATGGTTGCCGAAATTCCGGAAGACAAGCCGGTTGGCGGTATGCCGGGCGGCGGCATGCCGGACATGGGTGGCATGGGCTTCTAAGCCAAACCAACTCAGTACCGAGTACAGGAAACCCCCGGGGCACACCGCTCCGGGGGTTTCTCTTTTGGGTTTGCAGCTGGGGCCGGGAGGCGCTGGTGCTATGGGGCGAAGGCGGCCAAGGGTGCGGTGAAGCCTTATCCGTAAGAAAAACTACATATTTTAGACCTAAGGGAACGGTGCCTGCCTTGGTGCCATTTCCTTTTTTGCATTGTTATTAAATGATTTTTAGGAGTTTTACGGTTTTATGTAAAAGCTAAGAAAAAGTATCTTGCGGTGGGCGAAAAAACTGGTAATTTCCGCCATCTTGAACACAAAACTGTCATGGGTGCCATGGTACTTACGCTCCATATCAACCGGGTTAACCGATCGCGACGACGGATGCGCTGCTAGTCCAGCTTCCTTCGCCTGCTTTTGATTATCTTTTTGGCGCATGTGCGCCTCTGATATGGATACACTGCCGATGATCACCTACGATCAAGAACGGCCTTTTGATTCAGCATTGGTTGAGACCTTGCTGGATGTGGCCTTCGGACCGGACCGGTTCGCCAAATCTTCCTACAGCCTTCGGGAAAATGTGCCCGCACTCCGCCATCTGAGCTGGGTCGCGCGCGCGGATGACCGCTTGGTGGGGACGGTGCGCTTCTGGCCGATCTATATCCAGGACATGATCCTCGGCACGAAGGAAAGCGCCATCCTCCTCGGCCCGCTTGCGGTTGCCCCGGACATGCAGAAATACGGTATCGGCGCCGAGCTGATGAAACGGGCTGTCGCCCGGGCCAACAGTGCCGGCCACCAGCGTATCCTGCTTGTGGGCGATCATGACTATTATAGCCGGTTCGGGTTCGAGCACGTGCTGCCGCGCTATATCACCATGCCCGGCGGCAAGGACGCCCGCCGCCTGCTGGTTCGGCAACCGGCGACGCTGCCGTCGCTGCCCGCTGTTGGCAAGATCGTCTCGGTCGCGCCTGATGCGGACGCCGTGGAAGCTGCCCGCGCTGGCGCGCTGCCAACCGCTGCCTGACAATTAAATCGAGACCCCGGGGGTAATCATCCCCGGGCTTTCCATCGGGCCCGTGGCTGCCCGGTGCGGATGATATTGGTTTTAAAACCTTTTCTTCCGCCACGTGCTGCCCATATAAAGGGGCAGGAGACAGTGTCATGACCGCCGACCGCGCGCCCACATCTTTCAATCTCGAAGCCTTGATCAAACAGGTGGAAGGCCAGCGCTTTCCGCCGGTTGAGAAATGGAATCCGGATTTCTGCGGCGACATCGATATGGAGATCAAGCGCGACGGTACCTGGTTCTATATGGGTACGCCCATCGGCCGCAAGCGCATGGTCAAGCTGTTCTCCACGGTACTCAGGCACGATGCGGATGGTCGCTTCTATCTGGTCACGCCGGTGGAGAAGGTCGGTATCCGGGTTGAGGATGCGCCGTTTATCGCCACCCAGGTGGATATCCTCAAGGATGATAGCGGCGCACAGCTCCTGAAGTTTACCACCAATGTCGGTGACGAAGTCATCGCTGACGCCGAGCATCCCATCCGGGTGGAAACCGACGCTGAAACCGCGGAACCGCGCCCTTATGTGCTTGTCCGTGGCCGGTTGGAAGCCCTGATCGCCCGGCCGGTTTTCTATGAACTGGTCGAAGCGGCGGATATGCAGGGAAAAGCCGGTGTGAATGAACTCACGATCGAGAGCCGGGGCGAACGCTTCAGCCTCGGCCAGTGGCAGGAGGGCTGACGCGATGCGCTCCTGGCTTACCCGTGCGCTCGGACCCGATAATCCCGCGGCCCGAGGCAAACGCAGTGATTATGACCTGAATGCCGAGTTGAAGGCGGAACTCCTGAAGGATAGCCCGCTCAGGGATGCCGCCGTGTTGGTGCCGATCATCGCGCGGCCGGAAGGCCATACGGTGCTTCTGACCAAACGCACAGAACATCTGCCCAAACATGCGGGCCAGGTCAGCTTCCCCGGCGGTGCGGTTGATCCCGCGGACCGGGACGCAGTCGATGCCGCATTGAGGGAGACGGAGGAAGAGGTCGGGCTTGACCGCACCTTCATCGAAGTCTGCGGCTTTCTGGATGAATACCGGACGGGAACAGGGTTCGTCATCACGCCGGTTGTCGGCCTTGTCCAGCCCGGTTTCGAGCTGACCCTGCAGCCAGATGAAGTCGATGTGGCGTTCGAAGTGCCGCTGACCTTCTTCCTGGACAGGGCCAATCATCAGCGACAATCCACGGTCTGGAAGGGCCATACGCGGCATTATTATGCCATGCCATATGGCGATTATCATATCTGGGGCGCAACGGCAGCCATGCTCGTTAATCTCTGTGACGTGCTGGAAGCCGCGGAGGAGACAACACCATGATTGCTGCATTTCTGCGCCTTGTTCTTCTGCTGCTGCCGCTTGTCGCCATGGGGATGTGGCTGCGCTGGCGCATCGCCAACCGGGGCGATGAAGCCGAACTTCAAAATGAATTCAAGCGGCTGAGGAAAACTCTGGTGGTCCTCATCATCCTGATGCTGCTGTCCGTCCTGGGCTTGTGGTTCGGGGACGATGACCTTGGCAAGGCTGGGCTTAAATACGTGCCGCCGCACAGTGAGAACGGCAAGGTCGTTCCCGGCGAATTCGTGCCCGCGGACAAGGATAAGCCGTCCGAGACCCCGCAAGACCGCAAAAAAGATACGCCGGATGACACCGATGGTGGTCGCTAAGCTTCAGGCTTCCTGGCTGGAATCGCCCTTCGTTAGGAAGGTGGTGACGGCTTTGGGCGCGGATAATATCCGCTTCGTCGGCGGGGCGGTGCGGGACACGCTTATCGGCAAGACGGTGGGGGACATTGATGCCGCGACCCGGCTGACCCCGGAAGAAACGATGGCGGCCCTGAAGGCAGCCGGTATCCGCGTCGTGCCCACGGGGCTTGCCCATGGCACCGTGACGGCGGTGGAAGACGGGCAGCATGTGGAAATCACCACCCTGCGCGTCGATGTGAAGACGGACGGTCGTCATGCCGAAGTCGCCTTCACCACCGACTGGCGCGAGGATGCCGCCCGCCGGGATTTCACCATGAATGCGCTTTATGCCGCGCTTGACGGCAGTGTTTATGACCCGTTTGACGGCCTTGCCGACCTGAAGGCCGGGCATGTCCGTTTCATTGGCGATGCGGCTGCGCGCATCCGGGAGGACGGCCTGCGTATCCTGCGCTTCTTCCGGTTCTACGCCTGGTACGGCAAAGGACCGGTCGACCCGGCAGGTCTCGCCGCTTGTACGTCGCTTGCGGATATGATCGACACGCTGTCTGCGGAACGGGTGCGTGATGAAATGCTCAAGACCCTCTCGGCGCCTGATCCCGTCGCGGCGTGGTCCGCGCTTGTGGACGCGGGCGTGGCAGCCCATCTGCCCGGTAAGGGTGGCGATGTCTCTGGGCTGATGCGATTGGTCGCGCGGGAAAGGCTGCTGGGGTGTGAGCCGGAAGCGTTTGTCCGTCTTGCTGTCGTAACCGGACTTAAAGCAGATGATGTGGCACCGCTTGCGAAAGCTCTCCGGCTTTCAGCGAAACAGAAACGGCACCTGAAGGCCGTGACGACCGGCTGTGCCGCAGGCCGGGTAATGGATGAGGTGGCGCTCCGCGCCTTTGTGTACCGTCATGGCCGCGCGGCTGGCCTTGCGCACCTTCTGACTGTGATGGGCGATCCGGACCCGGCGCTCATCTATTGGGTCCGGGACTGGCCGGTGCCTGTCCTGCCGGTCAAGGGGGGAGACCTGATCGCACTGGGCGTTCCCATGGGGCCGGATGTGTCTGAAAGACTCGCCGAGATAGAGGCTGAGTGGGTGAGAAATGACTTTCGGGTCGAGCGTTCTACTCTTTTGGCGCGATTCTACTGATTTTTTAATCAATAGTCGGTTTTTTTTAATTTCCGTTTACTTTTTAGTGTGTATGCATGGGCTTCTATTTTTGGCTTCTGAAGCTTGGATTGAGGGATTTTTATGTTCGATGTACACGGCTCTGTAACGCCCGCGTTGACTGAGCGGCTGCGCCTTTTCGATATCGATAAGGCGACCTCGGAACTGCTAGCCAATTCGGCAGACCGAATTGTCAGCCATCTGCCGGCCATTCTGGACCGTTTCTACGAGCATCTTTGGGAGATCCCGTCGGCCCGTGAAATCCTGGGTACGCAAGACCGGTTCCCCGTCCTCAAGAACAAGCAGAAGAGCCACTGGGCGCAGCTGCTTTCCGGCCGCTTCGATGCCGCATATCATGAAAGCGCGCGTACAATCGGGACGGCCCATTTCCGGATCGGCCTTGCCCCGACGATTTATATCGGTGGCTATTCCTTCGTCCTTAATCAGATGATGATCTCTCTCGCAGGCGAGTTTGGCGAGCAAGGCTCCTTGGTTCTCGGGGCGGTTGGCAAGGCGTTGATGCTGGACATGGACCTGGCGCTTTCGATCTATGAGGACGCAATATCGGAGGCCAAGAAAACCGAATTCGCGACCCTCGCGACCCAGCTGGAAAGCCAGGTGCAGATGGTGGCATCCACGCTTGTCGATCAGTCGACCACCGTTAAGGATTCGGCGTCTGATCTCGTGGTGTCTGTCCAGGGTATCAGCCAGAGCGCAACCGCGGTCGCCGCAGCATCCGAGCAGGCCAGCGTGAATGTCGGGACTGTTGCCGCTGCAACAGAAGAGCTGAGCGCATCCGTCCGGGAAATCGGGCGTCAGGCCGTGCAGTCGCGGGACATCAGCGACCGCGCCGTCACCGAAGCAGACCGGGCGACAACGGCCATCGATGGCCTCTCGACCACCGCGCGCGAAATCGGCAATGTCCTGAAGTTGATTTCCGATATCGCTAGCCAGACCAACCTGCTGGCACTCAACGCCACGATCGAGGCTGCCCGCGCGGGCGACGCCGGTCGCGGGTTCGCTGTGGTGGCAAGCGAGGTCAAAAGCCTGGCGAACGAAACCGCGCGCGCGACCGATACCATCAGCGACCAGATCAACGCGATCCAGGACGCCGCCCAAAATACTGCCGAGGTTATCGGCGGCATCCAGGCCGTGATCGCCGACATGAAGGCGAATGCCACGTCGATCGCCGATGCGGTTGAGGAACAGATGGTCGCCACCGGTGAGATCAGCCAGAATGTGCAGGAAGCCGCAGCGGGAACCCAGCAGGTGACTGCGGAGATTTACCAGATCTCCGACCAGACCGGTGTTGCCAATGAGCTTACGGACAAAATGGCGAGGGCCGCGGGTGAGACGGAAGAGACGGCGCTTGAGCTGCGCTCCCGCGTGCATGAGGTGATCGAACAGATGCAGTCGGGCCAGAATTGAGTACGGCTTGATGGCACCGCGCCCCTAAGGTGTGGGGCAAGTACTAATAAAAAAGGGCGGTCTTGGCCGCCCTTTTTCGTGTCTGAATATATTCTCCCGATGCCGGGAGCTGTCGGACGGGATCAGTCCTTCCGGTTCAGCTTCTTGCTGCGCCAGTATTTGGTGCCGTGAAGCGAGGCCTGCAGCGCCAGACCGTTTTTGGTGAACTGGTAGACCACCACTTTCTTGCGCACGGAGGCCGCCTCGCCGATCTGGCCGCCTTTCTGGTCGCCGCTCTTGTCTTCGGCAACGGCAGCGGCATCAGCTTCGCCGGAGAAATCCCAGCCGTGCTTGATGAAATTCTGCATCGACTTGCGGTCATAGAAGATGAACACGGCCCGGAAGTCCTTGAGCCCGAGGCCGATGCCGACGCTTGCGGTGGCCATATGCATGTAGGTGTCCTGGCCGAACTTGTTGTCATGCACCACGCCGGTCCCGCCACCGCCACCGAACAGCAGGATCTGGACGCCGACGTTGGAGAAGACCGCATAGCCTTCCGAGTTTTTGATTTCGGTCTTGGCCTGGGGGCGTTCCTTGAACAGCTCGGCCAACACTTCCTGGCGCATATTGCGAATTTTTTCGCGCTTGGCCTCGTATTTATCGGCGTATGCAGGCGCGGCGACCGCGAACACAAGCATCAGCAGGGTCAGTCGTCGTAAAATAGCCATGGGGTTCCCTCGTATTCTCGTTTGTTTGGTCTCAGAGTTTTGTGGCAGCCAATTTCGCCAATTCTGAGGCAGTCGTGTGGCGGTTGATTTACGCCCGGCTGTCGCTGCCTGCAATATCTTCATCCCAAAGCGCGGGTTTTTCCTTGATAAAGCGCGCCATAAGCTCCGTACAGGCGGGGTCGTCGAGGACGGTGACTGCAACGCCGCGGTCCTTCAGAAACGACTCATTGCCGCCGAAGTTCTTGGCCTCGCCGATCACCACATGCTTCACACCGAACTGGACGATGGTGCCTGCGCACATCATGCAGGGGCTGAGGGTGGTGTAGAGCGTGGTCTTATCATAGCGTGGACGCCTGCCGGCGGCACGGAAACAGTCCATCTCGCCGTGTGCGGTGGGGTCGCCATTCTGGACGCGCTGGTTATGGCCACGGGCGATGATGTGGCCGTCTTCCACCAGCACGGCGCCGATCGGCAGTCCGCCCTCATCATAGCTTTTCTGTGCCTCCTTGAAGGCGTCGGCCATGAAGTAGCGATGTGTGGCAGCGTCTGTCATGTGCATCCTTCGTGTCTATTGCTCATGAGTGTGCGGCAAAAGTGGCGGACCTGCAATGGCTTACCCGCCCGTCATCGCCCAGGTAACCCCAAGCACGATAAGCCCATAGCGCGCGGCTTTGCCGATCCCGACGAGGATCACGAAGGGCAGCAGCGGTGCTTTCAAAATGCCAGCGACAAAGGTGAGCGGGTCGCCGATGATCGGCGCCCAGGCGAGCAACAGGCTGCCCATGCCGTAGCGCGCGAACAGGCCTTGCGCCCGTTCGAGCTGCTCGGGCTTGAAGGGAAACCAGCGCTTGTCCTGAAACCGCAGCAGGTTCTTGCCAAGCCACCAATTGAGAATGGACCCGAGGATATTGCCGGTGGTCGCGGCGAGGAACAGGGCCAAAGGGCTGCTTTGCCCTGTGGCCAGAAGCCCGGTCAGCGTAACTTCCGACCAGGCCGGCAACAGGGTCGCCGCCACAAAGGCATTGAGGAACAGCCCGGCAAGGACAAGGGCTTCGGTCATTGGCTTCTGGTGTTCACGGCCATTTGGCTTCAGGCGGCAGCGACATCAGAATCGCTTCCACATTGCCGCCGGTCTTGAGCCCGAACGTGGTACCGCGGTCATAAACCAGGTTGAACTCGGCATAGAGCCCCCGGTAGACGAGCTGGGTTTCGCGCTCCTCATCGGTCCAGTCTTCGCTCATGTGGCGGCGGACGAGGGCGGGATAAATCTCGTTGAAGCTGGTGCCGACATCGCGGGTGAAGGCAAAGTCCGCGTCCCAGTCACCGCTGTTCAGACCGTCATAGAAGATGCCGCCTTCGCCACGCGCCCGGTTCCGGTGCGGGACATAGAAATATTCGTCGCACCATTTTTTGTATTTCTCGTAATAGCTCGGGTTATGCCGGTCGCACGCCTCTTTGAGCGCGGCGTGAAAGTCAGCCGTGTCCTCAGCGTTAGGCAAGGGCGCATTGAGGTCCGCGCCGCCGCCAAACCAGCTTTTGGTGGTGACGATGAAACGGGTGTTCATATGAACCGCCGGCACGCGTGGGCTGTTCATGTGGGCCACAAGGCTGATGCCGGTCGCGAAGAAGCGCGGGTCCTCATCCGCTCCGGGGATATTCTTGGCGAATTCCGGCGTGAAGGTGCCATGCACGCTGGAGATATTGACCCCGACCTTCTCGAACACACGACCGTTCCGCATGATCGACATGACGCCGCCGCCGCCGGGCTTGTCGTCGGCCTGGTTGGTCCGGTCCCAGGCTTTGCGCTCGAACCGGCCTGCGGGCCTGTCGGAAAAGCGGCCTGTATGGTCGTCCTCGATGGATTCGAAGCTGGCGCATATCTGGTCGCGAAGGTCGCGGAACCAGTCGGCAGCCTTCTGTTTCTTATCCTCAATCGTCAGGTCGGTCATATCTATCATTATCCTTTGGGCCAGCCGTTCGTTTGCCTGAGAGCCTCACCGAGCACCATGGCCATGGAGACAGCCACATTGATCGACCGGGCCTCCGCCACCATCGGGATGGTTACGCGGGCGTCGGCTGCGGCATGAACGTCATCCGGCACGCCGGAAGACTCGCTGCCCACCATCAATATATCATCGGGCGTGAATGTGAAGTCGGTGTAGGCGCAGTCAGCTTTAGTGGTCAAGAGGACAAGGCGCCGCCCGCGGTCTTTCCGCCAGTCTTCGAAGGCGGCCCATTCTATATGGTGGTTGAGCGTGACGAAGTCTGCATAATCCATCGCCGAGCGCTTGAGCGCGCGGGCGGAAAAGGGAAACCCGCAGGGCTCGATGACATGCACGGGGCAGCCCATACAGGCCCCCAAACGGAGAAGGGTGCCGGTGTTCTGGGGCTGGTCGGGTTGGTAAAGCGCTATATCCATGGCGCGGACCCTAATTAGTCGGCCTCCTGTCTGCAATGCTTGCGTTTAATTCCAGCCTAATTTCTGCCACTTTTTCCCGGCTTTGCCTGATAAACCCTTGCCTCTTTTGCGCTCTCCGACTAAACCAGATCACATTCACTGGGCGTATTGCGCCTGGTGACGAACTTAGTGGCGTCTGCCCTGCGGCGTCCTGACGCAGGGGGTGGGGGTCATGCCAAGGGTAGGATAAGTTCGGGGAAGAGCGACTGATTGCATATAGCAACTCGTTCCTGTCAGGGAAGATTACATGAGCACAAACGACAAGACTATCGAAGAAGGTGGCGCCAGCCGGCGCGATTTCCTTCATGTGGCCGCCGCCAGTATGGGCGGTGTGGGCGCCGTAGTGGCCGCCTGGCCCTTTATCGACCAGATGAATCCTGCTGCTGATACTTTGGCAGTGGCCTCCACTGAAGTGGACCTCAGCAAGATCGCACCCGGTGAAGGCGTGGTCGTCAAATGGCGCGGCAAGCCGGTGTTCGTGCGGCATCGCACCGAAAAGGAAATCGAGGAAGCGCGTGCTGTCCCGATGGCCGACCTTCGGGACAAGCAGACCGATGCGGAACGCGTTCACAAAGGCCATGCCGAATGGCTGGTCGTGGTAGGGATTTGTACCCACCTCGGTTGTGTGCCGCTCGGCACCCGTACTGGTGAGCAGCGCGGCGAATATGGTGGCTGGTTCTGCCCGTGCCACGGTTCGCAGTATGACACCGCCGGCCGTATTCGGAAGGGCCCGGCGCCGTTGAACCTGGCGGTTCCGGAATACACCTTCCTCAATGCCAACACGATCAAGATCGGTTAAGGGGGGGCACTATGGCTGAATGGAAAGCAGCGAAGCCGCAAAACAAGGCGTTAGCCTGGTTCGAAGAGCGGCTCCCGATTATTTCTCTCGTCAACAATGTCGTCGGCAAAGATACGCCGACGCCGCGTAACCTGAACTACTGGTGGAACTTCGGGTCGCTGGCCGGCCTGATGCTGGTTCTGCAGATCGTCACCGGTATTGTTCTCGTCATGCACTATACGCCGAACACGGCGATGGCATTTGACAGCATCGAACACTTCGTCCGTGACGTGAACTATGGCTACATCATCCGTACCATGCACGCCAACGGCGCATCCTTCTTCTTTATCGCGGTTTACATCCATATTTTCCGCGGCCTCTACTACGGTTCCTACAAGGCGCCGCGTGAAGTGCTGTGGATGCTTGGTCTCGTGATCCTGCTTCTGATGATGGCGACCGCCTTCATGGGCTACGTTCTGCCCTGGGGCCAGATGTCCTTCTGGGGTGCTACGGTTATCACCAGCCTCTTCTCGGCTATCCCGGTTGTCGGCAAGTCGATCGTGACCCTGCTGTGGGGTGGCTTCTCCGTCGATAACCCGACGCTGAACCGTTTCTTCAGCCTGCACTATCTGCTGCCGTTCGTTATCACCGGCGTCGTGATCCTGCACATCTGGGCCAAGAAGGTGTCCGACAGTGGCAACCCGCTCGGTATCGACGTCAAGTCGGGTGCCGACCAGATCCCGTTCCACCCGTACTATACGGTTAAGGACGGCTTTGGTGTTGCCGTATTCCTGGCGATCTTCATGACCTTTGTCTTCTTCATGCCGGACGCCTTCGGTGCCGCCGACAACTTTATCCCGGCGAACCCGATGTCGACCCCGGACAGCATCGTGCCGGAATGGTACTTCCTGCCGTTCTACGCGATCCTGCGTTCGATCACGTTCAATATCGGCATTCCGTTTACCGATATCGTCCTGATCCCGGCGAAGCTTCTGGGCGTCATTGCCATGTTCGCGTCGATCCTCCTTCTGTTCTTCCTGCCCT
Organism: Kordiimonas marina; assembly: GCF_023006325.1. GTDB lineage: Bacteria > Pseudomonadota > Alphaproteobacteria > Sphingomonadales > Kordiimonadaceae > Kordiimonas > Kordiimonas marina. Next base: position 76,941 of record NZ_JAINDF010000001.1, on the reverse strand, counting down.
GGCTGGATAGCTGCAAGGTACGCTCGGCCAAGTTCCGCCCGGTTTACTCGAAGATGTTCTGGTTCCTGGTCGTGGACGTGTTTGTCCTCGGGTATGTTGGTTCCCAGCACCCGGAAGGGATCGTCCCGATGCTCGGTCTTATCGGCACCGCTTACTATTTCTTCCACTTCCTGGTGCTGATGCCGTACCTGGCCCGGAAAGAAAAAACGCTGCCGCTGCCGGAAAGCATTGCTAACCCGGTCATCAAAGCCGCTGAGTAAGGGAAAGAGCACGATGAAATTCGTAAAAACAATTGCGATCGCCCTTACTGCCGTAGTCGGCATGTCGGGCACCGCTCTGGCCGCTGAAGGCCCTGAGCATCCGATGCAGATGGAATGGTCCTTCGAGGGTCCGTTCGGCCAGTTTGACCTGCCTTCTGTCCAGCGTGGCTGGCAGGTCTTCCGGGAAGTCTGTGCAAACTGTCACAGCCTGAAGTATTTCCACTTCCGCAACCTGTCTGCCATCGGCTACGAGCCGGACATGATCAAGGCATTTGCGGCCGAGTACACTGTACCCGGTGGTGTGGATGATTCGGGTGACCCCGTAACCCGTCCGGGCCGTCCTGCTGACGCGATCCCGGCACCGTTCGCCAACGAGCAAGCTGCTCGTGCCGCCAACGGTGGCGCGCTGCCGCCGGATCTGTCGCTCATCGTGAAGGCCCGTGAAGACGGCCCGAACTATGTTTACAGCATCCTGAACGGCTACGGCGAAACGCCTGCTGGTGTTTCGATCCCGGACGGCAAGCACTTCAACAAATACTTCAAGGGCGATGCCATCTCCATGCCGCAGCCGCTGTCGGACGGTATGGTCGACTATCAGGACGGTACGCCGAACACCCAGGAACAGTTGTCCAAAGACGTGGTCAACTTCCTGTCCTTCGTGGCTGACCCGCATCTGCCGGCCCGCCACCGTATCGGTCTGGGTGTTGTTGGCTTCCTGGTGATCTGGGCCTTTGTCCTGTACCGCTCCATGAAAAAGCTGTGGAAGCCGGTTAAGGAAGGCAAGAACTTCTACGAAGACGCATAAGCCTTCGTGAAAAGCGATTGAGAAAAGGGCTGCCCAACCGGGCGGCCCTTTTTGCTTGGGGCTGTGCCCCGCTGTGCCCCCGTATCGGCATAAAGCTGCCTTGCAAGCAACACAGCCGGGCGCTAAGAAACTTCCATGACCATGGATGATATTTTTCACGCCCTTGCCGATCGGAACCGCCGCCTGCTCCTGGACAGGCTCCGGGACAATAACGGCCAGACCTTAAGCCAGCTGTGCGAAGGCCAGCCGATCACCCGCCAGGCCGTCAGCAAGCATCTGGCGGTGCTTGAACGCGCGGACCTCGTCCTCACCAAACGGCGGGGGCGGGAGAAGCTTCATTATATCAACCCGGTGCCAGTGCATCAGATCGCCTGCCGCTGGCTCAACCAGTTTGAGACCATGCCGCTCGCCGACCTCGTGCGCGGCTATAACGAAGCCGCCGGTTGACTTCCTGCGTACTTTTCCTACATAAGCGGCCTAAGGGTGGAAGGCCCCTGCCGCCCGCGGGCCATAGGCCACGGTGAAGCCTTCCTCAGACTGACGTCATCCGTTTCATGCATGGCATGCGGTTCGGTGGCAATGCGGGGCCCATCTTCCTGATCGCGCATGCCGGCAGCAATGAGGCCGACGATGACGACGACTGATACCCATCCCTCCCTCAGGGAGGTTTACACCCATGCACAAACCGAAACCGCGCCCGTGCCGGACGATGCCGCGCTTGATAGCGCCGCGCATGCCCACGGCTATGAAAGCTGGGCTGCGTTCGAAGCGGTGGCCGGTGTCTCCTACCTCACCTTCGGGGCAGGCACCCGTGTTGAAGGCCGCTATCTCGGCCACAGCTTCACCGGCACCATCAAGGGTGCCAACAGCCATGGGCTCCGGCATACGCGCCTCAGTGTTGCGTTCGACACGCCGCTTGACGTGTCTGCCTTCAAAGCCTTCTCCGTGCTCCGCCAGCGGGTCTCCGCCACGGTGGACCGGTTTGGCGACAGCGAGGCGAAAACCTCCGACGGGGTGCCGCAGATGCAGCTGTGGCGGCTCGCTGACTGACCGCTTGCCGATCTCGTTCGCGTCGGGCTAAGCTGCTTCTCCAACAATCAAGGGGGAGGGCTTACCCATGCGCGCGCGTCATTTTCTGTCTGCGGCTTTGCTGCTGAGCTTCGCTGCTGTTCCGGCGGCGGCTGAAAACCTGCAGGCCAAGCTGCCGTTCTCCAAAGCCGTTCGCGTCGGCAACATGCTCTATCTCTCCGGAGAGCTGGGCGCAAAGCCGGGCACTATGACGCTGGTTGAAGGCGGCATCGGGCCGGAAACCAAGCAGACGATGGAAAATATCAAGGCGACCTTGGAGGCCAACGGCTCCGACATGGCGCATGTGGTCAAATGCACGGTGATGATGGCGGACATCAAGGAATGGCAGGCGATGAACGCGGTCTATAAAACCTACTTCACCCCCGGCCACTATCCCGCCCGCAGCGCCATGGGCACCTCAGGTCTCGCCCTCGGTGCCCGTGTGGAGATAGAATGCCTCGCGACGGTGAAGGAATAGACTAGGAACCTTCTTGGGTAGGTTTGGCTCCAAATTCACGCCACCTTACGCCCATGTAGAGAGCAATATAGGCGATGATGCCTGTCAGGACGATAAAGCCAATGATGTCATCAGTTGAGGCGCCGGAAATGCCGTGGCCAAGGTCAGTAATATAGAGGTAGAATATCTCGGCACTGATGGGCAGCAGGCATAGAATCGCAAGCCTATACCTATAGGAAATCCCGAACCCAATTATAGTGAGCAGCGTGCCTACGAGTAGACCGGGCACAATAAGTTGGTCCATGCCGTGACCAAAAAGCTGTATGGCCTGTTCCAGCAGCATTGTCTCAATAATGCTGATCCCGACGAAAATATGAACGCTTCCTACAATAAAACCCAGTCGGTAGCGCTTGGTTCCTGGCTGCTTCTTATCTGCAAAGTCATTAGCCGGAATAAGGCCGCCCCAAAACACGCCCAGCACACCAGCAATCGCCAAAGCAAATAGGTAGAAGATACCGTACATCAGGTGCTTACCACGCCAATGCTGGCGAGGGCGGCCAGATATTCCTTCAGCGCATCCATCGGCACGGGGCCGAATTCGGCGACCAGCAGGTCATGAATGTCGGCGACACTGCGCTGGCCGTTGACGAAATTGAGCGCCTCATAGGAGACTTCCTCGCCATTGTCGGCTTGCATTAGGGTCAGCTTGGCGACCTTGTCCGCGCCCAGCTTGTCCTCAAGATAGCTATAGCCGAACACGCTCATGATGCCCTTGATGGCCGGGTTATGGGTATAGACCGGGCCGGGCACGACCCTCACGCCCGTGTCTTCCTTGATTCCTGTCAGCTTCCGCATGCCGCTCGCCAGCGTGGTCAGGCCCTTGGTGTCGGCCTCGGGCGCATAGCCCTTGATGCTGCGGGTGATGCGGGCTTCCGTCGCCCAGTGGCCGCGGCTCGCGGCGGCCTGGTCCCCGGCGTCATAATCACGGGCTTTGGCCATCAGGTCACTCGCGCGTGCCACCACGGCGGGGCGGTCGAGCGCAATCAGCTTTGCGCTGTCCGCATCGGTGAGCGTGGCGAGGATTTCCGCCTGCACCACGCCGATGAAGGCGGCGCGTTTCAGCTTGGTCGGGTCGATATTGGCGGCCACATCCTTGTTGGTGTGGATATAGATATCCGGCCAGTCATGCAGGTAGGTCACCGGAATGCGCCAACTGCCCGCGGCGAAGACATCATGGTCGCTGCCGAGGGAGATCCATTCCTTGAGCGCGCTCTGCGGGTTGCGCGTGCCTTCGGGGGAGAGGAGCGGGAAGTCCGTGTCCTCGCCGTCGGCGAAGGCCTGGGTGTTCTCATTGACGAAATCGGTAATGGCCCAGGCGATGTCGCCGGAAATGTCGGCGGCGCTTTTCGGTCCGCGCGAGACCCGGAACACTGACTTGGTGGCCTGGTTGCCGCCGACCATATCCATATGGATGACGTGTTTGATGCGGGCGGCGAGGTCCGGCCGGGCGTTCAGCATGACGGTGGTCGATTCGATTTCCGCTGGCCACAGGAAGCGGATCGTGCGCTTGGGCGCCGGGATCGTGCCTTCGGCCACTAGCCGCTTCAGTACCCGTGCGGCTTCAAGGATGGCCACACAGCCGCTGGCGTTATCGTTCGCGCCGGGGCGCGGATGGTCCAGGTGGCAGCTGAAGGCGATTTCCTCATGCTTGAGCTTGGGGTCGCTGCCGGGAATGGTGGCGGTGACGATACGGTATTCGCCGGGCTCGCGCCGGGCTTCCACCTTGGCATGGAAGCGGACGCTCTCCCCCGCCTTCAGCCGCGCCTGCAGTTTGCGGGCTTCGCCGAGGCTGGTCATGAAGGCGAAGGCCTTATAGCCACGGAAGCTGGACATATGGCCCCAGCGCACCAGGCTGTCGTCCAGCTTCCACCAGCCGGTCTTCTGGTTGGCGGCGTAGGAGAGGATGCCCACAGCGCCATATTTCTGAAGCGCGAGCGCCTCCACCGCGTCCGGCTGGCTGGAGGTCAGCACGATCTTGCCGCGGATGTTTTTGCGGGCGTAATCGGCATCCGCGGTGCCCGCGCCGATATCGACGAGGTTGGCGCTGACGTCCGCGCTGTCGCTATCTTCGGCGAGGGTGAGGGGGCGTGCCGCCCAGTCGCCCAGCTTGTGGACGCGGACTTCCTTGCCGCCTTCGTCTTTCACTTCCCACAGTTCGGCGAAATCGACCTGCCAGGCGGGGCGGGATTTCTGGGTGCCGAACATGGTTTTGCCGTCCGCCGGGAAACGCAGGATCTCAGCGGTGTCATAGCCATAGGCCACTAGTTGGTCATACACATACTGGGCGGCTTCATTGAACTGGTCACTGCCGCGCATGCGATGATAGAGCGTGATGCGGTCCAGGTTCCGTTTCGCCAGCGCACCGGAGGTCTCTGCCGCGACCGCTTTCAGTTCAGCCGTCGGCATCAGGTCGGTGAGCGCGTCGGCATGGGCGGTGGTCGTCCCCATCATCAGCATGGCGGCGAAAGTGGCGAATTTCCCAGTCATATGTTTCCCCCTGACTAACTAGTCAGCGAGCTTAGGCAGCAGACGGGAAACTGGCAAGGGCAGGGTGTGGGCTTACACCGTTATGTGACTGGACTGAGGACGTCAGGCTGATTTGACGTGGCTGCCGGTACCGTCGCCCTTGGGCTTCCAGGTGCGGGCGCGGTTGATCGCCATTTTACCGGTGACTTCATCGTCGAAATCGAGGCCCGAGAGCGCCATGAGCCGGTAGAGGAGAATGGCGATGTCCGCTGTCTCCCGGCCTGTCTCCGGGGTATCCCCGGCTTCGACGGCTTCCAGAAGCTCATCCAGTTCAACGCGGGCGCGCTTCACCAGGACGGCAGGGTCGCCCACCGGGCCGAAGGTTTCTTCGGCCCAGGTGGCAATGGTTTGTTGGGTCTCGCGGTTCACTTACCCGCGTCCGCCAGCACCGAGCGGACGTTGAAGTTGGTGTCACGCCGGTCCAGCACTTCGACGAGGTCGCCGTTGCGGATATCGAAAACAAGGCCCGAAAGCTTCAGTGTGCCGGCTTCGACCCGTTCGGCCACGAACGGGAAGCTTTTCAGATTCTCGATCGACAGGTTGACCGCGGCGCGTTCGAGGATGCGCTTGCGCAGGGTCGGGTCCTTGGTGAAGCTGTCGCCATTGTCCTTGGCCCAGTCCTGCAGCGGACGCATCCAGCGGCCGACGAAGCTTTCCTCGGGCAGGGCATGGTCAACCACATTGGCGACACCGCCGCAGCCGACGTGGCCCATGACCACCACATTGTCGACTTCAAGCACGGTGACCGCGAATTCGATCGCGGCCGATGTACCGTGATAGCCGGCATCGGTTTCATAAGGCGGCACCATGGCGGCGACGTTCCTGACCACAAACAGGTCGCCGGGGCCCGCATTCAGGATCTGCTGCACGATCACCCGGCTGTCGGAGCAGGTGATGACCAGCGTATGGGGCGTCTGCCCGAAATCAGCCAGGTCCTCATAAATGCGGCGGTCTTCTTCAAAAATGACGTCGCGGAAGTGGCGATAGCCTTCACGCAGGCGGTCGTCGATGGTCATGCCAGGGTCCTCTATGCAGATGAAGATGATGTGTCAGACATCAGCTGACGTTACGGCGTCATAGCAGCTAACGATGAAAGATGAAATCCTCAATCCGCGCTGAAGGGGCACCAGCGCCAATATCCAGATAATGCAGTTCCTTGATGTTGCCGGGGCTATGGCTTTCCCGTGTCCGGCTGCTGGCATCCTCAAAGGGTTTGCGGCCGAGGCCGTAGGCCATCAGGAAGCGGACGTCGCCGTCGTCATCCACAAGCGGCAACTGCATGGTTTCATGGAGATACCGGCTGCCCTGGCTCGTGACGATGATATCACTGACCTCCGCGCCACAAGGGGTTTCCAATAGAATTTCATGGAACTTGGCCATGGGTTTATGGAACTCCAAGGGCAGCAGGTCGTAATAATTCTGGTCGGCGATCGGCAGGCCTGCGTTCCGCTCAAAGCCGCTGCCGGCATAAAATATATGGAGGTAGCAGGGGCCAAGCATTTCCGTGAGCGCCATGAAGGGCAATAGCCCAGGGAAGGTATCCGGTCCGACGTCGCTCCGGCTCGGCAGTAAGTCGTGCGCTCGCCGGGGCAGTCTGCGCCAGGCGTTGTAGAAAGCATCGAACTCTGGGTTGGGCACAAACATTGGCGCGCCTTCCTTGTGGGCTCAGTCGCTCATGCGCGGTGAGCAGCGGTATCGTAGCATCGTTCGGCCATTCTTCGCCAGCGGCGGAAGCGGCCTCCCTCAGCGGTAAAAGATAAAATCCTCAATCCGGGCTGAAGGGGCACCGGCCCCAATGTCCAGATAATGCATTTCCTTGATCGCCCTGCGTCCGATGCCTTCGATGTTACGGTCTGTCTTGTCCGTGAAGGGCTTGCGCCCGAGGCCATAGAGCAGAAGATAGGTCGGTGTGCCCTTGTCGTCGGTCAGCGGAAACTGGAGCGACTCATACAGATATTGGTTGCCGGCCTCTGTTTTCACGAAATCGGCGATATAGGCGCCGCAGGGGGTGGAGAAGAGGAGGTGGTGGAATTTCATGAGCGGCGAGCGGAAAACTTCAGGCAGCAGGTCGTAATAGTTCATGCCTGTAACCTTGAGGCCCGAAACCTGCTCCAGCACACTGCCGTAATAAAGCACCTCCATTTTCCCCGGCCCTTGATGGAGCCCGATCCCGATATTGGGCAGGAAAGGGCCAAGACGTGCCGGTGTGCAGTCAGACCTGGCGGGCAGAAAGGGGTGTCTGGATCGCGGCAAGGCCTGCCAGCAGGCCAGAAACGGGGTGAATTCTGGGCTGATCTTGTTACTGGTCGCTATGCTGTGGGCCGGGGTCATACGGTAAGGATGCCCTGGACGCGGTTATTTTTCAATCTGTCTTAGAACTGTGTCGCGTTGGTCTTCGTCAACAATATTGAGAAGAACCTCCCAGAAACCGGCCACTGCTTCCGGTCCGGCCTTCTTGTAGGCTTCGGCGACGCGGTTGCGCTGGGTGGCGAACAGCTTCTTTTCGAAGTCCTCGCCTTTGTCGGTCAGATACAGGAGACGTTGGCGGCGGTCCACTTCGCCCGGCTTCTGTTCAACATAGCCTTCATCGACAAGCTGGCCGAGCACCCGGCTCAGGCTCTGCTTGGTGATGCGCAGAAGCCCCAGGAGCCCAGACACGGTTGTCCCTGGGTTGCGTCCGACGAAATAGAGCACCCGGTGATGCGCCCGGCCAAAGCCGGACTGCGCCAGAATGTCATCTGGATCCTTGGTGAAATCGCGGTAAGCAAAGTATAAAAGCTCGATTCCGCGCCGGAGTTCTTCCTCGCGTAGATATAGGTTCGAATGAGGTAATTTGCGTTGCATCGTTCGATGATAAATCAATCAGTAAATTATGTCAGCCTTATTGACATATTAAAGACATAATGTTACTGAGATCAAGTTAAAAACGACATAATGTTATATGTCCAGGGTGTTTGGAGATTAAAGAATGGCATCTGCGCCGTATGATGACCGCGATGGTTGGATCTGGATGGATGGTGAATTCCGGCCGTGGCGAGAGTGTAAAGTCCATGTGTTAACCCACGCGCTGCACTACGCGGGCGCAGTTTTTGAAGGCCAGCGCGCCTATGGCGGCAAGATCTTCAAGCTGGATGAACATACCGAGCGGTTGTTCTATTCCGCCAAGACCTTGGGCATGGAAGTCCCCTTCACGCAGGAACAGGTCAGTGACGCCTGTAAAGAAGCCCTGGTGAAGAACAATCTCGTGGATGCGTACCTGCGGCCGGTTATCTGGCGCGGCAGCGAGATGATGGGTGTTTCTGCGCAGAAGAACACGATCCATGCTGCGATCGCGGTTTGGGAATGGCCGTCCTATTTCTCGCCCGAAGCGCGGATGAAGGGCCTGAGACTCGATATTTCCGATTGGCGTCGGCCTGCGCCTGAATGCGCGCCCGTCAAGGCGAAAGCCTCCGGCCTTTACATGATCTGCACGCTGTCGAAGCACGCGGCCGAAGCCAAGGGCTTTGATGATGCGCTGATGTTCGATTATCGCGGGCAGGTGGCGGAAGCCACCGGCGCCAACGTCTTTTTCATCAAAGACGGTGAAATCCACACGCCGAAGCCGGATTGTTTCCTTGATGGCATCACCCGCCGGACCGTGATCGGCCTCGCGAAGAAGCGCGGTATCAAGGTTATCGAACGCGCGATCATGCCGGAAGAAATGGAAGGCTTTGAACAGGCGTTCCTGACCGGTTCCGCCGCCGAGGTAACCCCGCTCAGCGAAATCGGCCCGTACCGGTTCGAGGTTGGTGAGATCACCAAGACCCTGATGCTGGACTATGACGCCTGCGTCCGCGCTTAGGCATCCGGCTTAGCCAAACATAAAAAAGCCGCCCGATGATAGGCGGTTTTTTTATTTTAAGGGGGCCTCTTATGGGGTTAGGGGGTCATCGCATCATTTTGCTGTCCTTGATGGCGCGGACGAGATCGGTCAGGGCATCGCGGACATTGACGTTCGGCAATGTGTCCAGGTCGGGGATGATAAGGTCGGCTTCACTGATGCGGCCGTTCAAGAGCTCATCCCCAGGTGGTAAGCCTTCGTAAAAATAGCCGACTTCCGTCCGCATGATGTGGGCGAGAAGGTACAGCCGGCCAGCGCTGATGCGGTTGAGGCCGCTTTCATATTTCTGCACCTGCTGATAGGAAATGCCGAGAATATTGGCGATATCCTGCTGCGACATATCGAGAAGTCGGCGGCGGTCTCTGAGGCGTTGACCCACATGCTTGTCGATCAGGTCGGCTTTTCGGGCCGACAGTGTGGCAATGTCCATACTTTCGTCATGATGTTGCCGCATAGAAACTCTCCTGTCGCAAGGTGGTTATTCTCCGTTGGCGCTTGCTTTATCCTGTGCTAGAGAATGCGCCTGCGCTCGCGGGAGCGGTTCACTCGAAAGAGTGTAAAATAATACTGAAAGTTGCATAAGGTTAAAGGTACAACCTTATGGGGGAATTGCAAGCACGCATTTGGTTCACAATACACGCGTGCGAGCGGGACATGGAGCTGACATGACAGCAGAGTGGCTGAAGAAATCCGTTTTGAGTTTGATGGTATTGGGCCTGGTTGCCTGTAGCTCCAAAGATGACGAAGACCGCTATGTCGCGCGGGATGTCGATGTCCTCTATAACCTGGCGCAGGACCAGCTTCAGAAACACCATTACAAGTTCGCAGCCAAAGCTTTCGATGAGGTAGAGCGCCAGCACCCCTATTCGGTGTGGGCCCGCCGGGCGCAGCTGATGGCGGCCTATTCCAACTATATGGCCAACAATTATGACGACGCGATCCTGGCGGCGCAGCGCTTCCTGCAGCTGCACCCGGGTAACCGTTCGGCGCCGTATGCTTATTATCTCATCGCGCTCTGCCAGTATGAGCAGGTGTCCGATGTCGGGCGGGACCAGGCCAAGACCGAGGAAGCCGAAAAGGCCCTCACAGAGGTTATCCGCCGTTATCCGAACAGCGATTATGCCCGCGATGCCAAGCTGAAGCTGGCGCTGGCGCATGATCACCTTGCCGGCAAGGATATGGAAATCGGCCGTTTCTATGAAAAGCGGCAGGAATATCTGGCGGCTGTGATCCGCTTCCGCCATGTGGTGGAAACCTATCAGACCACCAGCCATGTGCCTGAAGCCCTGCACCGTCTGGTCGAATGCTACCTGGCGCTTGGCATCTATGACGAAGCCAAGATGGCGGCAGCCGTGCTCGGCCACAACTTCCCGGGCAGCAAATGGTACCGTTACAGCTATAATCTCCTGAGCGGCAAGAACATGAAGCCGGAAGCCAAGAAAGGCTCCTGGCTCAGCAAGCTTTGGCCGTTCTGAGACGGCTCTATGAGGGGGTAAGGGGATGCTGACCGGTCTCAGCATTCGCGACATAGTTCTCATCGACAAGCTGGATCTGGATCTGGCTGGCGGCCTTACTGTGCTGACCGGGGAAACCGGCGCCGGTAAATCGATCCTGCTGGACAGCTTGGGGCTTGCGACCGGCGCGCGCGCCGACAGGGCGCTTGTGCGCCAGGGCCAGCCTCAGGGCAGCGTCAGCGCCGAATTCAACGTTTCAAGCGATCATCCCGCCTGTGCACTGCTGGCTAAGCAGGGCATGGACCACGGGGACGGCTTCGTTATCCTGCGCCGCCAGATTACGGCGGACGGTCGCAGCCGTGCCTGGGCCAACGACCAGGCCATCAGCCAGGGGCTGCTTTCCGACCTGGGCGCGCTTCTGGTTGAAGTGCATGGCCAGCATGATGACCGTGTGCTTCTGGATGCGGGCGCCCACAGGGACCTTCTGGATGCCTTCGGTGGCTATGACGACAAGATCGACGCGGTGAAAACCGCGTGGCAGGCGCACGCCCAGGCGAAGAAGGCCTTGGCGGCTGCCGAAGCTGACCTGGAAGCCGCGCGCAAGGATGAGGACTTCCTGCGCCATGCGGTCGAGGAACTGACCAGCCTGTCGCCGGAACCGGGGGAGGAAAGCGAGCTTGCCGACCGCCGCGCGCTGATGATGCAGGGCGAAAAGCTGGCTGAAGACCTCAATAGCTATCAGGATGAGCTTGCCGCCGATGGTGGGGTCGATGCCATTGTCCGCGGCGTTCTCCGCCGGATGGAACGTGCGGACGCCAGCGTCGCGGGGCTCCTGACCCCTGTCATCGAAGCGCTGGACCGCGCCGCGATTGAACTGGGCGAAGGCCTGGCTGCTCTCGATGCCCTCCAGCGCGATCTGGAGTTCGACCCCAATGAGCTGGAGCGGGTGGAAGAGCGGCTGTTCGAGATGCGCAGGCTCGCCCGCAAGCATAATTGCCAGCCGGATGACCTTGCCGTCCTCGGCGCGCAGCTGGAAGCCAGGCTGGCGGCGCTCGATGCCGGGGATGCCGCGGTTGAAGACGCGCGCCAGGCTGAGCTCGCGGCCATGAAGGCGCTCAAGTCCGCGATTGCTAACCTGTCCGCGGCTCGTACGGCCGCCGCGATGGAGCTGGACCGGTTGGTCATGGACGAATTGCCGCCGCTGAAACTGGAAAAAGCGCAGTTCCGCACGGATATCGAGGCGCTGCCGGAAGGCGAGTGGGGGCCGCATGGCGGCGACCGTGTCAGCTTCGAGGTCAAGACCAACCCGGGCACACCGTTCGGGCCGCTGATCAAGATTGCGTCTGGCGGCGAACTGGCGCGGTTTATCCTTGCGCTCAAGGTCGTGCTCGCGCGCGGCAGCAGCACGCCGGTGATGGTATTCGATGAGGTTGACCGCGGCATTGGCGGCGCGACCGCCAGTGCTGTGGGCGAGCGCCTGAAGCGCCTGACCGAAGGCGCGCAGGTGCTGGTCGTCACCCACAGCCCGCAGGTGGCGGCGCGCGGCGATCAGCAGTTCCAAATTTCGAAACGCGATGAAGGTGCGACGACCCGCACCACAGTGGTTGAGCTTTCGCGTGATGAGCGCCGGGAGGAAATCGCCCGGATGCTGGCCGGTGAGGTGATCACCGATGAGGCCCGCGCGGCGGCCGACCGCCTTCTGGATATGAATGGATAGGACATTATGGCCGACGCCTCGACCATACCCGTGAAAGACCTCACTGAAGCTGAGGCCGGGCGTGAACTTGCCCGCCTCGCCATGGAAATCGCTTTCCATGACCAGCGCTATTATGCCCATGACGATCCGGTCGTAAGCGATGCCGAGTACGATTCATTACGGGTGCGGAACAATGAGATAGAGGCCCGGTTCCCGGCGCTTGTGCGTGCGGATAGCCCGTCCAAGCGGGTCGGGGCCGCGCCGCGGTCCAGCAAGTTCGAGAAGGTGGTGCACGCGCGGCCCATGCTGTCGCTCGACAACGCTTTTTCCGATGACGATGTCGCCGAATTCGTTGGCCGGGTCCGCCGTTTCCTGGGCCTTGGCGCGCATGAGCCGGTGGAGATTACCGCCGAACCCAAGATCGACGGTCTTTCGCTCGCGCTGCGCTATGAAAGCGGCAAGCTCGTTCAGGCGGCTACGCGCGGGGATGGCTCGGTCGGGGAAAATGTCACGGTGAATGCCCGCACGATTGCGACGATCCCGCAAACGCTGAAGGGTGCCGGCTGGCCCGACATCCTTGAGGTACGTGGCGAGGTCTATATGGGCAAGGCCGACTTCATGAAGCTCAATGAAGCGCAGGAAGCCGCTGGCGCCAAAATTTTCGCGAACCCGCGCAACGCTGCGGCGGGCTCCCTGCGTCAGCTTGACCCGTCGATCACGGCCTCGCGGCCCTTGCGCTTTTTCGCCTATGCCTGGGGTGAGGCGAACAGCCTGCCGGCGGACACGCAGATGGCGGTCATCGAACGCTTTCATGACTGGGGCTTCGAGATCAACCCCATGATGGTGCTGTGCGACGGGGCTGGGGCCGCGATCGAGCAGTACCGCAAGATCGAGGCACAGCGCGCCGCGCTCGATTATGACATCGACGGCGTGGTCTATAAGATCAACCGGCTGGACTGGCAGGACCGCTTGGGCATGGTGTCGCGGGCGCCGCGCTGGGCGATCGCCCACAAGTTCCCGGCCGAACAGGCAACCACCGTCCTCAAGGATATCGACATCCAGGTCGGCCGTACCGGCGCCCTGACGCCGGTGGCCAAGCTGGAACCGGTCACTGTGGGCGGTGTGGTCGTCTCCAACGCCACCCTCCATAACCGGGATGAGATTGCCCGGCTGGATGTCCGCGTGGGCGATACCGTCGTCATCCAGCGTGCGGGTGACGTGATCCCGCAAGTGGTGGAAGTGGTGCTGGAGAAACGCCCCGCCGATGCGGTGCCGTTTGATTTTCCCGACCATTGCCCGGTTTGCGGCTCCCAGGCCGTGGCGGAAGGTGACGACGTGGTGGTGCGCTGCACCGGCGGCCTGATCTGCTCGGCCCAGCGGGTGGAGCGGCTCAAGCATTTCGTCAGCCGCAATGCCTTCGACATCGAAGGCCTGGGCGACAAGCAGGTCGAAGCGTTTGACGCCTGGGGCTGGGTGCATGAACCCGCTGACATTTTCGCCGTCCTGCCTGAAAAGCAGGAGGAGCTCGCAGGCAAGGAAGGCTTCGGCGCCAAGTCGGTCGAAAACCTTCTGGCCGCCATCGAAGACCGGCGCACCATCGATTTCCACCGGCTTCTGTTCGGGCTCGGCATCCCGTCGATCGGGCAGGAAACCGCGAAGATGCTCACGCGTCAGTTCGGCACGGTTGAGGCGCTGATCGCCTATCTTGAAGAAGCCAACGCCATCCTTGGACACCTCGCGGAGGGGCTGGAGCCGCAGGACGTGTCCTCGCTCAATTATGTGCTGATGACGCTGTCGAAGCTGAAGAAGTTTCAGGATGCGCTCAAGCCGGGCGATTTGCTCAGCGACCCGAACGGCTATGTTGAACTGGTCGCCGAGCGTGTGGAGCAGATCAAAAGCGGCAAGCTCAAGCAGGAGAATGTGAAGCTCCAGCATCTGGAGACTGTCGCGGCTTTCCTGGAGCGGGACGGTTTCCGCTTCCCGCTTGAGGATGCCCGCGCGCTTCTCAAGCATAATGCCGTGTTGGGGGACATTGATGGCATCGGGGTCGATGCGATACTGAATCTCGAGGACTTTTACTTCGAGGAACGCAACCGCAAGGCGGTGACTCGGCTTCTTGACTATCTGAGTGTGAACCCCGCGCTTGCGCAGGCGTCCGACAGCCCGGTTTCCGGCAAGACGGTGGTCTTCACCGGAACGCTGGAGAAGATGACCCGGAACGAAGCCAAGGCACGCGCGGAAAGCCTGGGGGCCAAGGTGGCGGGCTCGGTTTCCGCCAAGACGGATATTGTCGTCGCCGGGCCGGGGGCAGGGTCCAAGCTCAAGAAAGCGCAGGACCTGGGCGTGGCGGTCATGACCGAAGACGAATGGCTCGGCCTCATCGGCGGCTAAGCGGGCAGCCTGACACGACTTAAGCTTGCCGTCTTTCCCCCGCGCCGGTACGCTGGCTGGAAATAGAGGGGGAAAGCCATGGCAATCAAATTGTTGCGGGTAACAGCGCCGATCGCGGCGGAAGCCAGCATAAGCAAGCTCGCGCAGACAGGCGGGGTTATTTCCTTCTACAAGGGCACCGAGCTTGAGGACGACCACGCCCTCTATTTCATGCTGATCGGCACGGAACGCCGGCAGAAACTCATCGACGAGCTCCAGAAGCTTCTGGACACCTCCTCCAAGGCGCGGATCGACATCATGCCGGTCGATGCCACCTTGCCGCCCGTCGAGATGCCGGGCGCCAGCGACACCCGTGAGGAGCTGTATCAGAAGATCGGGCAGGGTGTGCATTTCGACCTCTCGTATCTTGTCCTGACCTTCCTCTCCACCATTGTGGCGCTTATCGGCCTGGTGCAGGACAATGTTGCCGTCATTATCGGCGCCATGGTGATCGCGCCTTTCCTTGGCCCGAACCTGGCTTTCGCCTTCGGCACCAGCCTGGGGGACCGGGAACTGATGTGGAAGGCCTTCAGGACCGGCACAGGCGGTGTGGCCTTCGCCGTGTTCATCTCGGCCGTCACCGGCCTCATATGGCACCAACCCCCGGCAAGCCATGAACTGCTGATCCGCACGGAAGTTGGCATCGGCAGCGTGGCCCTGGCGGCTGCCTCCGGGGTGGCTGGGGTGCTTTCGCTTACCTCCGGCCTGTCGATGACGCTGGTGGGCGTGATGGTCGCTGTGGCCTTGTTGCCGCCTGCGGCCACCTGTGGCTTCATGATCGGGGTGATGGACTTCAAGGCCGCCTTCGGGGCCTTCCTGCTCCTCAGCGTCAACGTCGTCTGCGTGAACCTGTCCGGGCTCATGGTTTTCATGGCCAAGGGTATCCGCGCCCGTGAATGGTTCGAACGGCGCATGGCCAAGCCCTATGTCTATGGCGGTGTTCTTGTGTGGTCCCTTCTCCTGGCCGCCCTGATTATCGCGATCGACCTGCTGCCGGCCTCTTTTCGCGTCGCGCAATAAACAAAAAGACCAGTCAGTCTAGATATTCCAATATTACGGTTGTGTTGCGATATAGCCATGCGTTTAACGCATGGCTAGCCTGCGTTTTTATGCACTTTTTATTCGCGAAGAGCGGGCCTATCTAGGCTCTGTCAGCAAGACAGCTGACAAATAAAACAAAATGTTCAGCGAGCAAGATTTCAGGAGAAGCCCCAATGGCAAATGCAGCACAAATGGTTGAGCAAATTAATCCCTTCACCTTTATGGGCCTGATGGCGTCGAAAGGTAATATTCCCGGTGTTGTGAGTAAGTCGGATGACAAACAATTCATGCTTGTCGCCCTTGAAGAAGGCGCGCGTGGTCTTGTTTCTGATCTTACTGCCAAAGGTGACTTCTTCTCCCTCATGACCGAATTCGGCATGATGAAGGCTGAAGATCCCAAGAAACCCTACATGTTCCGGATCGTTCGTCCGAGCGGCCTGGGTGGTGGTTTCAAGGGCGGCAACTTCGGCGGTGGTGCTTTCGCCCACTAAGGATTTCCCCCCAAAGGAACGGGTTCCTCCCTCCCCAACTCCCTTTTGGCCCGTTCCTGATCTAGGCCGTTCCTCCCAAGCGGCCTAGGGCTTGCGCAAAACCAGCGCAAGCCATTCCCCTTTCTCCACTCTGCCCTGAGTGTCTAGTCCTTGCGCCTCATAAGGCGCGAGGACTTCTTTTTCCTGGGTCACAAGCAGGCCGGACAGCACAAGGGTGCCGCCGGAGGCAAGGACGCCGGTAATATCGGGTGCGAGGGTGATCAGCGGACCGGCCAGGATATTGGCGCAGATCAGGTCGAAGGGTCCTTCATCCTTGAAGGCCGGGTCGTCAAGCCCAGGGGCGACGATGCAGGCGATGCCCGCGCCGCGCGTTCCGGCTGTGCGGGCGACGCCCTTGTTGATCTCGACATTTTCTACCGTCACATCGATGGCGATGGGGTCGATATCGCTGGCGACGATCTCAAGCGAAGGCCAGACCTTCTGGGCGGCCAGGGCCAGCACGCCTGAGCCGGTGCCGAGGTCGAGCATGGTTTTCGGCGTGAGGCTATCGGCCAGTTCGTCCAGAACATCCAGGCAGGCGGACGTGGTTTCATGCTTGCCGGTTCCGAAGGCTTGCCCGGCGTCGATCAACAGGTTGATGGCATCGGGGCGGGCCTTGTCGGCATCATGGCTGCCGAAGACGAAAAAGCGCCCGGCTTCCACCGGTTGCAGCAGCTTCTGGCTTTCCGCCACCCAGTCTTTTTCCTCAACCGGTTCAAAACTTTCCACCCAGTCGCTGCCGCCCATGCGCTCGATGACTTCCTCGACAAAGCCGCTTTCCGGGGCTTCGGGGAAGAAAACTTCGATGACCCAGGGCTCATCCGGCGCCTGTTCGAACATGGACAGGGTGGGCGGGAAGACGCCTCTTTCTTCGGCCATCTGTTCAAGGATGGTTTCAAGCTTGGCGGAGTCTTCCTGCCTCAGTTCGCCTTTGAGGCACCAGATATCGCTCGTCATGGGAAGCTCCTTTGAAAAATGGCTTAGGGTCAAGCCCTAGGCGCGGGACACGAAAGTGTCGACCACGCGTTTGGTGCCGGCTTTATCGAAGGCCACAAGCAGTTTGTTGCCCTCGACATCCTCAATGAGGCCATAGCCGAACTTGTCATGGAAAACCCGCTCGCCGACCGCATAGTCGCTGATAGGCGTGGGCTTGGGTTTGCTGACGCGGGTCGCCCGGCCTTCGATGGTGGGGGCGGACGGTCGGCGGTAGCTGGTCTGCTGTTGGTCACGCCAGCTTTGTGCGCGTTTGTAGCCCGGGCCGTATTTGTCGCCCGAACTGGTGTAGTAGCCGGCTTGGTCACCGGACCAGTCATCCTGACCCCAGCCGCCGGGGCGAGGCTGTTGCCGGTTATAAATGCCCTGGGCGCTATCCATCTCCACCAGATGGCCGGGTAGTTCGTCGATAAACCGGCTCGGCAGGCTGGACTGCCACTGGCCGAATACCTGGCGGTTGCCCGCGAACAGCACATAGGCTTTTTTCTTGGCCCGCGTCAGCCCGACATAGGCGAGGCGGCGTTCTTCCTCCAGCCCCTTCATGCCGGTTTCATCCAGCGCGCGCTGGTTCGGGAACAGGCCTTCTTCCCAGCCGGGCAGGAAGACGGTATCGAATTCCAACCCCTTGGCGGCATGGAGTGTCATCAGCGAGACTTTCTCCGCCGTGTCATTGCTGGCGTTATCCATCACAAGCGAGATGTGTTCGAGATAACCGCCGAGGTTCTCGAACTCGCCCATGCCGGACACCAGTTCCTTGACGTTCTCCAGCTTGCCGGGGGCATCGGGTGACTTGTCCTTCTGCCACATCTCCATATAGCCCGATTCCTCGAGCATGATTTCGGTCATTTCCACGTGGCTCGAGGTCTGCAGGAGGCCGCGCCAACGGTCGAAATCATCCATCAAACCGCGCAGCGAATTACGCGCGGCGGGGCGAAGCTCGTCCAGTTCGACAATCTGGCGCGCGGCGCGGGTCAGCGAAATGCCGTGCGCGCGGGCGATGTGATGAACCTTCTGGAGGGTCGCGTCCCCGAGGCCGCGCTTGGGTACATTGACGATGCGCTCGAACGCCAGGTCGTCATCCGGCTGGGCAATCACCCTCAGGTAGGCCAGCACATCGCGGCTTTCGGCGCGCTCATAGAAACGCGGGCCGCCGACCACGCGGTAAGGCAGGCCGAGGGTGATCATGCGTTCCTCGATCTCGCGCATCTGGAAACCGGTGCGGACGAGCACGGCCACTTCCGAAAGCGGCGTCTGCTTGCTCATCAGGTTTTCGATTTCCTCACCGATCAGGCGGGCTTCCTCAGGCGCGTCCCACACACCGCGGATTTCGATCTTCTCGCCGTCTTCGTCCTCGGTCCACAGGGTCTTGCCCAGGCGGCCTTCGTTGGCGGCGATCAGCGCTGAGGCGGCCGCGAGAATATGACCGGTGGAGCGGTAATTCTGCTCAAGCCGGACGATCTTGGCGCCCGGGAAATCCTCGGAGAAGCGCAGGATATTGCCAACTTCAGCGCCGCGCCAGCCATAGATGGACTGATCGTCATCCCCCACGCAGCAGATATTGTGCGTGGCCTGGGCCAGCAGCCTGAGCCACAGATACTGGGCGACGTTGGTATCCTGATACTCATCGACCAGGATGTAGCGGAACTGGTGGTGATATTCCTTCAGCACATCCGGGCGTGTCTGGAACAGTGTGATGACATGCATCAGCAGGTCGCCGAAGTCACAGGCATTCAGGACCTGAAGCCGTTCCTGATACAGCCGGTACAGCTTGGACCCCAGGCCGTTGGCGTAAGCGTGGGCCTCACCCTCCGGCAGCTTGCCGGGGCTGATCGCGCGATTCTTCCAGCGGTCGATGAGACCGGCAAGAACGCGGGCGGGCCAGCGCTTGTCATCGATGCCTTCGGCCTGGATAAGCTGCTTCAGAAGCCGGATCTGGTCGTCTGTGTCCAGGATGGTGAAGTTGGATTTGAGGCCGACAAGCTCGGCGTGTTTCCTGAGGATTCGCACACAGATACTGTGGAAGGTGCCGATCCACATGCCTTCGACCGGGCGGCCGATGACGCGGGCGACGCGGTCCTGCATTTCCTTCGCAGCCTTGTTGGTGAAGGTAACAGCCAGGATGTTCCAGGGGGCAGCCTTGCCCGTGGCCATCAGGTGGCCAAGCCGGGTGGTCAGCACCCGGGTCTTGCCGGTACCTGCACCCGCGAGAACCAGAAGCGGGCCTTCGGTTGCTAGCACGGCTTCGCGCTGGGGTGCGTTGAGGCCTTCAAGGTAAGGCGGATCACCCGCAGGCGCGTGCGCTGCAGCCGGGGCGGGCGTGTCGTCGAAATCGTCCAGATCGAAGGGGTCGTTCATCATCGCGCTTCTATAGCATCCGCTTGCAGCCGGGGCCAAGCGCCGTTTCAGTCTGCCTTGGTCTCGTCCGGGTTGGCGGCGTCTGCTTGCTGCGGGATGGCTTCGTCCTGAACGTTTTCAGCCTGAGAGCTTTCTGCAGGGACGGTGGGCGCATCTTCCTGGAGGGCGGGCTCGCTTTGCAGGGGCGCGTCCGGTTCCACGACCGGCATGGTCGGCTGACGGAGCTTGCTGTCGCCGATGAAGTTAAGCGCCAGGATCTGGTAAACGCCTTCCTTGCACACCAGCTTGGAGACGCCGTTTGCGATCAGCGCGCTCAGCATAATTGGCAGCACCAATGCGTGGTTCTCAGTCATTTCGGACACGATGACGAAGCTGGTGATCGGGGCCTGCACGACACCGGAAAGATAGGCGGCCATGCACAGGATAGCGAACACGCTGATCGGCACGTCCGGCATCAGGTGGCTCAGGTTGGCGCCAATCCCGGCGCCGACAGCGAGGGACGGGGAGAACAGGCCGCCCGGGATGCCGCTGATGGACGACAGCGCGGTGGCGATAAGTTTCAGCGGGCCGAACAGCGGCGAGAGATTGCTTTCACCGCTCATGATCGACTGGGATTCTTCATAGCCCGTCCCGAAGACGCTACCGCCCGCGGCAAAGCCACACAGGCTGACACCCGCGCCACACAGGACGGCGAACATGACCGGGTGCGCCTTGACCCATTTACCGGCTTTGCCGGGGAAGCCTTCGGCTGCGATTGCCAGGACCCGGCTGAACAGGCCGCCGGCCAAGCCACACACGGCACCGGCGACGAAAACTGCCAGCCATCCGGGGCCGATCGGCAGCACGGCAACGGTTTGGCCGAAATAGGCATAGTTCCCAAGAACGGCGAGAGAGGTCAGACCCGCGGCGATCACGGTGCCGAGCACAAGGCCGCTGGTGCGGACCTCGAATGAGCGGCTCATTTCCTCGATCCCGAACACGATCCCGGCAAGCGGTGCGTTAAAGGCAGCAGCCACGCCCGCGGCGGACCCTGCAAGCAACAGGCCCGGTTGGCGGTGGGGGGACAGGCGGCCGAACAAAAGCATGATGGCGGCGCCAACCTGCACGGTCGGTCCCTCACGGCCGATCGAGGCACCGCACAGTAGCCCGACCCCGAGCATCGCGATTTTCGCCATCGACGCCTTCATGGAGACAAGCGCCTTGCGGGCTTTGATGTCTGCAAGCTGGCGGGCGGCGATCACCTGCGGGATGCCGCTGCCCTTGGCCAGCGGGAAGAAACGAATCGTCAGCCAGGCAATCAGCCCCAGGCCGATGGGCGGCAGCATATAGGCCACGACCGGCCACCGTGTGAGCACGGTACCGAAGGCGCGGTGTGCTTCATCCGCCATGTAGGCCATGCCGACCGCGAAAGCGCCCACTGTCAGGCCGCCAAGCACGAACATGATCCGCCGTGTCCAGCGTGTCAGCCAGACGCGGTGTGCGCGGTGGTCTGTCAAATGATGCAAGTGCGACGGCATGGGGCGTTCCTGTAAGCGGTAAGCATTACAAATGTTTTTGGTATTCGAAAATGCGCCCGGTCTGGAATGCATCCGGTCTGGGAAGCTGCGTTTCAGAGGGGGCGTCAGGGCCGAATCGGTTGGCGGTGATCCTAACAGGAGTTTACGCGCCGTCAACATAGACAGAGAGGGAAATTCCGCCGTATCCTTGCCCCAATTCCGCGGATACTTATAGGCGGTAGGAATGGGCGGATGAATGCCCACGAATCGGAGGCCGGACGTGAAACAGAACAAGCTCGCCAAAATCGCTTATTGGGTGGCGGGAAGTATCGTTGGTCTCATCATTCTCCTGTCGGTTCTCCTGAACTTTCTGGACTGGAATCAGTACCGCAGTACCCTGGCCGCCATGGCATCCGACCAGCTTGGAATGCGGGTGGAACTGGCGGGCGACGTGAAGCTCGCCCTGTTCCCGCACCCGCTGGTGTCCGCCCGGTCTGTGCGCATCACGCCTGAAGGGGCGGCAAGTACGGACGGCGCTGTCGCTACCGCCGACCGGATCGAAATGAAGCTCGGGCTCTCTGAACTCCTGAGCGGGCAGATCGCCGTCTCCCAGCTCAATCTCGATGGTCTCAGCCTGAAGGTGGCAGAGGATGCGGATGGCAGCTGGCGAGTCAAAGGCTGGCCGCAGCGCACGGATACGGGGGGCACGCCGACGGCCATCCAGCTTGATAAGCTCCAGGTCAATGGCGGGCGGATCAATATCCAGCCATACGGCACACCCGCGCGCGTGGTGGAGGACCTTTCCTTCGAGCTTTCGGGCATGGTGCCGTCCGGGCCATTGGAATGGCAGGGCACTTTCGTCAGCGCGGGCGAGAAAGTAACCACGGACGGCAGAATGCGGCCGTCACCCGAACGGGACGACTTCGCCTTCAAGAGTGACTTCACCCTCCAGGGCGGCACCATGACGCTGTCCGGCCGGGTCGGGGCCGCGGACGGGGCCGGTCGTATCCAGCTTTCCGGTGACAGTCTCAAGAATTTCCTGAGCGCCGCGCGCCGCGTCTTTGTGGGCGGTGGGGCTGATGTGACCATGCCGGACATGGGTTTCTCGCTCGATGTGCAGGCGGACCGCAAGGGCGATGTCACCCATCTTGTTTCCAGGCAGGTGGAGCTTGGCAGCACGCAGGGCCGGCTGGACCTCACGCTTGCGCAAAAAGGCGGTCAGCCGCATGTGGCGGGTGCCTTGACCCTCGGCATTATCGACCTGAAGCCCTGGGCGGATGCTTTCAAGACGCTGCCGGTGAAGGCTGAGGGCACTCCGGCTCAGGCCCAGTCTTCAGCTCAGCCTTCTGGTTCGTCCCCAGCCCAATCCTCTACGCAGTCCCCGGCTCCGGCCTCGGTGCAGTCCCCCGCCAAGGGCAAGGGGCAGGCCCAAGCGATGAAGATGCCCCTGACGGGTACGCTCGATATCTCGGTGGAGGCACTGCAGATCGGCGGCGATGCTGTCCAGCATTTGGAAGCTGTAGCCGGTCTCGCGCCTGACGGCCCCTATGTGACCAGCCTTCAAGGCCTGATGCCGGGCGGCAGTGCGGTGTCCTTCCAGGGGCATGTTGCCCTCAAGGACGGTGGCGAAGGCCAGGTTCGGATGACCTCAGGCAACCTGCAGGCGTTTCTGAAATGGCTCGGGAGTGATGTTTCCAAGAGCGTGCAGCCGGGCCGGCTCGCCACTGCGGACCTTAGTGGCACGCTTACCGTTTCCGCGGACGACTGGTCGCTCAAGGACCTCACGGGCAAGGTCGACACCATGGCGCTCAAGGGCCATATCTCTGGCGCGCGGGATGACGGGATGCCGACCGACGTGGCGCTGACAGTCGATCAGGTCAATCTGGATGCCTATATGGCGAAAGCTGGCAAGGGCGAGGCGGACTTCGCGGCCCTGATGCCGCTGAAGCCCATGGCGTTCGACCTGCAGGCAGGGGCGCTTTTGTGGCAGGGCAGCCAGTTCAGCAATGTTCATCTGAACGGTAAGGCCGGGGGCAAGCATCTGTCGCTGGAAGCAGGCGATGTTTCCTATGAAGACGGCCGCCTGGCCCTGGCCGGGGACCTGCGCCACGATGCCGACACCTGGGTCGCGGACCTCAACCTGAACGCCGACAAGTGGCGACTGCCGTTTGTCCGGGCCTTCATGCCGGAAGCAAAGCCGTATCTGACGGCCCTCAGGGCAAACAGCGTCAGCGGTAAGGTGAGCCTGACCGGCCCCATGAGCAACCTCCGCCTGTCCAGCCATCTGGACCAGGGGGTGGGCACCTGGGTCCTGAACGGCAGCGCCGGGGTGAAAGGCGGGGCACTTGATGCCCTCAATGTGCAAGGCACGGTCAGCCACAAGAATCTGGCGCCGCTGATGCATCTTCTCGGGCTCAAGGATGCCCGCAACCTGCCTGCGTCGCTGACGGTCAGCGCCGCGCGTCAGGAAGCCGGGGCACCGCTGGCCCTGCGCCTGAGCGGGGACCTCGCCGGGGGGCAGATTATTGCGGATGGCCGCATGGCGCCCGCGGGCCGCAAGATCCAGGTTACCTATGACCATAAGGTGGCGGCACAGGCCTTCAGGCGGTTTGGGCTCGGGCTTGCAGCGCCTGAACCGGCTGAGCCGGTCCACGCCGACCTTACCCTCGTTCTGGAGGAGGGCGGCTGGCGTCTGGACGGTGTCGATATGCGCAATGGCGGGGCCTCTCTGCGCGGCGCGCTTGCCGGTAAAGGCACGGCGGATGTAACCGGCAGTCTGAAGCTCGCCGGGTACCGGGTGCGCACCGGGCGTCTTGGCTCGGCGGCGCCGGAGACCGACAACAGCTTCCAGATGCCGACAGGCTGGGAAGGTTACAGCGGGAAAGTCGCGCTTGCGATTGACAGCCTGGCTATTTCGGGCCAGCGGCTGGATGCGCCCCATGCGACGGCGGTGGCCGACAAGGGCACGCTGACGCTTGACCTCGGGGCCGACGCCAAACTGAACGGCGCACCTGCGGCAGGCAGTTTTACCCTCAAGGACGGCAAGATCCCGGTGCTGAACGGCCGGATGAAGCTGGATTCCGTCGATATCGGCAGCTTCTTCAAGGCGCAAGGCTTGGGCGGCATCGCAAGCGGTAGCACGGGCTTCACCTTCGATTTCGATGCGAAAGGAGCAAGCGGCGACGCGATCCTCCGCTCCGCCAAGGGGCATGGTGTCCTCAAGGGGCGTGCGGGCACGCTCAACTTCCTTTCGGTGCCGCAGCTTGTGCAGGAAATAAGGTCGGCGCCGTCGGGGCTTTCATTCCTCAATGTGGTTGGCGGTCTGTTGCGGACCGGGCAGACCACCTATAGCGATATGGATGCCAGCTTCACGCTCGATGGCGGTACCGCGCTTGTCGAAACCGCCAAGGCTGCCGGGACATGGGGGAACTTAACCCTCGATGGTCAGATCAACCTGCTGGCGCGGCAGATGGACATGAAAGGCGTGCTCGCGCTCACGAGCCCGCCGGACACGCCCGCGATTCCGGTCACCTATAAGGGGAGGCTGGATGATCCGGCGGCAAACTGGACCAGCCGCGCGCTTGAAAAGTTTGTTATCTCCGGGGTGGAAAGCCGTCTGCGGTCAAGCCTGTTCAAAGAGCAGCAGGCCCAGAAGACCGGGGAAGGGGCGGAAGCCAACCCGGGGGCTGCGGTGTTCGGCCGGGCCTTCGATATGCTTATGTCCTTGAAGAAAAAGCAGGAAACGGCTGACACGAAGAAGAAAGACGACACAGCCAAGAAGCAGGAGCCCGGCAGCAAGCCCAAGTGAGGGAAGGGGCGCTTAAGCCCCCGCCTTGCTTTCCAGATGCTGGAGCACCAGCACCCTGAGCGCCCCGCTTAACGAACCTGCCCGGGCCTCGTCGATCTGCCGGACCAGTTCATTGATCGACAGGCCGTCCGCTTCGGCAATGACGCGCAGGTGCCGCCAGAAGCCTTTTTCCAGCGAAATAGACGTGCGGTGCCCGGCGATGGTCACCGAATGTTTTTCAAGCTTTGCGTCTTCAAGGTTCAGCATGTCCCCGATGTTGCACCGGTGGCGCCTGAGGTCAAGCCGCTTGACGCAAGCCTGTTCAATCTCCGCTTATGGCGGCGGCAACGAAAACTGGTTTGTCGTTTTGTCATCTATATAGCAATATTGCTATATGACGATAGACAAGCAGATTGAAATGGCCCTGAAGGCACTGGCGAGTGACAAGCGGCTTCAGGTGTTGGACTGGCTGAAGGACCCTGTGGGCAACTTTCCGCCGCAGGTGGATGGCGACCTGATCACCGACGGCGTATGCGCCAACTTCATCACCGACAAGCTGGGGGTCAGCCAACCGACGGCGGCCCGGCACCTCAAGGTGCTGGCGGACGCCGGGCTTATCATCCCCACCCGCAAGAAGGGCTGGACCTTCTACCGCCGCGACGAAGCGGCGATCAGCCGCCTCAAGCGGACTATCAGCGAGGATTTATGACCATGACGGACCCCCGATACGCGCCGCTTTTAGACCTCGCCGCCGCCCATGCTGCCGACTATATCGAGGGCCTGCCCGATATGCCGGTTTTCCCCGGCGTTGCCGCGCGCGCCGGGCTCAGTGCGTTCGATGAGGCCTTGCCGGAGGTCGGTATCGATCCGCGATACGTCATCGACCGCCTGCATGGCGCGGGCAGTCCGGCCACAGTGGCGAACGCGGGTGGCCGGTATTATGGCTTCGTGATCGGGGGTGCGCTGCCGGTGACCGTGGCGGCCAACTGGCTGGCGGGCGCCTGGGACCAGGTCGTAACTTCGAGTGTCAACTCACCTGCGGGCACCTATATCGAGGATGTCGCTTGCCGCTGGTTGCTTGATTTCCTCGATCTGCCGCGTGAAAGCGCCGTGGGCCTGACGACGGGCGCGACGGTGGCCAGCTTCACCGCGCTCGCCGCGGCCAGGAGTGCGCTTCTCGCCCGCGCCGGCTGGGACGTGGAGGCGGACGGCCTTTATGGCGCGCCGGAGATCAAGGTCGTGGTGTCAGATGATGTCCATGCCACGATCGAGAAAGACCTGGCGATGCTGGGCCTCGGCCGCAACCGGGTAACGCGTGTGCCGGTGGACAGTGAAGGCCGGATGCGCGCGGATGCGCTGCCACCTTTGGATGCGCTGACGCTCGTCTGTACCCAGTGCGGCAATGTGAATTCCGGTTCCATCGACCCGATCGGCGCCATCGTGCGTGAGGCGCGCAAGGTTGGTGCCTGGGTGCATGTGGACGGGGCCGTCGGCCTTTGGGCGCTGGCGCTGGATGACCTCGCCGAGACGACCGAAGGGATCGTGCTTGCCGACAGTTGGGTGACCGACGGTCACAAGGGGCTCAACACGCCCTATGACTGCGGCATCGTGATCGTGAAGGAAGCCGCAGCACTTCACCGGGCAATGGGTATCTCAGCCGCCTATTTGCCGGAAGCGATGGGCGAGCCGAAAGACCGGGTGCCTGAATCGTCCCGCCGCGCGCGCGGGGTTGAGGTGTGGGCCGCGATGGCCAGCCTCGGCCGTCAGGGATTGATCGATATGTTTAACCGCTTCCGCATTCACGCGCGTGCTTTCGCCGCCGGGCTTGAAGATATCGGGTTCGAGGTGCTGAATGATGTTATGCTCAACCAGGTGGTGGCGACCATCGGCACGCCGGAGGAGCTCAAGGCCATCCGTGCGCACGTGGAGGCGTCTGGCGAATGCTGGTTCGGGCCGACCCACTGGCTGGGGCGCGATGCCATCCGGATCGCGATTTCAAGCTGGCGCACGACCGAGGCGGATGTCGACCGGTCTCTGGCCGCCATCCGGGCTGCCAAGGAAGCGGTGATCGGCTGATAAATGAAAAGGGCGGCTGATTGGCCGCCCTTTCCGCTTAAAGTCTTGGGGCCTTAGAGGTCCTTGAAGAAGTCATTGCCTTTGTCATCGACGATGATGAAGGCGGGGAAGTCTTCGACGTCGATCTTCCACACGGCTTCCATGCCCAGTTCCTCGAAATCCAGCACTTCGACATGCTTGATGTTGTTCTTGGCGAGAATGGCCGCCGGGCCGCCGATGGAGCCGAGGTAGAAACCGCCGTTTTCCTTGCAGGCGTCGGTGACCATGCGCGAGCGGTTGCCCTTGGCGAGGCTGATCATGCTGCCGCCGAGTTTCTGGAACGGGCCGACATAGCTGTCCATCCGGCCTGCGGTCGTCGGCCCGAACGAGCCCGAGGCATAGCCTTCCGGCGTCTTGGCGGGACCGGCGTAATAGATGATGTGATCCTTGAAATAGTCCGGCATCGGTGCGCCGTCCTCGATCATCTTCTGCACGCGGGCATGGGCCAGGTCACGCGCGACCACGATGGTGCCGGTCAGGCTCAGCCGCGTCTTGATCGGATACTGGCTCAGTTCAGCCAGGATGTCCTTCATCGGGCGGTTGAGGTCGACCTTGATCACATGGTCGGACAGCTTGCTGTGGTCGATCTCCGGCATGTATTTGGCCGGGTCGGTCTCCAGCGCCTCCAGGAAGATGCCTTCCTCGGTGATCTTGGCTTTGGCCTGACGGTCGGCCGAGCAGGAAACCCCGATGCCGACGGGCAGGCTGGCGCCGTGGCGCGGCAGGCGGATCACCCGCACGTCGTGGCAGAAATATTTGCCGCCGAACTGGGCGCCGATGCCCAGGTTCTGCGTGAGCTTGTGGATTTTAGCTTCCATTTCGACATCGCGGAAGGCGCGGCCGGTTTCGTCACCGGTGGTCGGCAGGGTGTCATAGTCCCGCGCAGAGGCCTTCTTGACCGTGGCGAGGTTCTGTTCCGCCGACAGGCCGCCGATCACGATCGCCAAGTGGTAGGGCGGGCAGGCCGCGGTACCAAGCGATTTGATCTTCTCCTCCAGGAACGCCATCATCTTGTCTTCGCGCAAGCTGGCGGGCGTCTGCTGGTAAAGGTAGGTCTTGTTGGCGCTGCCGCCGCCCTTCGCCATGAACAGGAAGTTATATTCCATGCCCTTGTCGGCATAGATGTCGATCTGCGCCGGGGTGTTGTTCTTGGTGTTGACTTCCTTGTACATGCTCAAGGGCGCCATCTGGCTATAGCGGAGGTTGGTCTCCGTATAGGTGCGCATCACGCCCTTGGTCAGCGGTGCGCCGTCGTCGCCGTCGGTCCAGACATACTGGCCCTTTTTGCCGACGATGATGGCGGTGCCGGTGTCCTGGCAGCTCGGCAGCACGCGGCCCGCGGCGATGTTAGCGTTCTTTAGAAGCTCTTCCGCGACGAAACGGTCGTTCCCGCTGGCTTCCGGGTCATCAAGGATGCTGGCAAGCTGCTTCAGGTGGCTCGGCCGCAGGAGGTGCGCAATGTCCGACATGGCGGTGCGGCTCAGCAGTTCCAGCCCTTCGTCTTCAACCTTCAGGACGCGCTTGCCGTCCACCTCGATCACCGAGACAAAGTCGCTTGTGAGCTTGCGGTATTCGGTCTTGTCTTCGCCAAGTTGGAAGAGCTTGGAATAGGTCCATTCGGTCATGATGCGGGTCCTCAGATTAGGAACTGGGAATTAGGGGCAAGCCCGCCTGTGGCTCGGGCGGGCGGGGCGGAGAGCCGCCCCGGCGATGCTGATTTTATTTTTTGCGGAAAGCGTCGAGCGTGACGACATTGCCGCCATCGCCGTTGCTCGGGGGGGTGTCTACCGGGGTTTTATCCTGCGGTGCGTTGGCTTCAGGCGCTTCGGCCACGGCTGGGGCGAACTCGGCAACGATGTCGCCATCCTCGATTTCGCCGTTCTCGCCAAATTCTTCCGCGTCGATTTCATCGCCTTCATCATGGAACTGAAGCGCGAACTGGACGCTGGGGTCGACAAAGCCGACCACGGCATCGAACGGGATCTCCAGATGTTCCGGCTTCTGATTGAAGGAAAGGCCGACCTCGAACCGGTCGTCATAGACCTTCAGCCCCCAGAATTTATGCTGGAGCACGATGGTCATCTCATCGGGGAAGCGGCTCATCAGGCTCGCGGGGATATTGACGCCGGGCGCCTGGGTCTTGAAGGCGATATAGAAATGATGCTCGCCCATGAGGCCGTCACGCTCGGTGTCCTGAAGGACTGAACGGACGACACCGCGCAGGGCATCCTGCACTTTGGCGTCATAGTCGATGTAGGTGTCTGACATGCGGTAACCCAAACTTTTCTGAAAATGCGGCAGTCAAGCCCAATTGCGCCCCTTATAAAACGAGCTTTCCGGGTCGTGAAGGAAAAAAACGACCCTGAGGCAGGTTGTGTGCTGGTGGGCGGTGGGGGCGGACCTTCATGAGCGGTCCTTTTCGCCCGTCAGGGAAGGGCACAAACACAGGTTTTGGCGCGGCGGATGTTTGCAAGACATAATTGAAAGTGTAGATTGTTTCATAAGCAGGCGGTTAAATCGTTATTAACCTGTCAATTGTCACTTTAGTGGAATTCTTGCCAGTTTTGGTGAGGCTTCGGCGCTGAAACCTGGGTGAGGGGCCTGGGGGCAGAGGCCAGACAAGTGTTTGAGCGGGTTTGGTGTAGGCCGTCTTCTGGGGCGGAAAAACAGGGAAGATGCCCAGGCATCTATATTGCCTTTATGAACCTTGAGTATTTCCAACTGGCAATGGAATTTATTGAATCGTCCAAAACGATCGACAATTTGGACGACCTGGGCCGTTCATTTCAGAATACGGCGCGCAAGCTGGGCTTCGAACATTATGCCTGCGTCTCCTGCGTCGAGTTCGGCTCCATGCCGGAAGGGGCCGTCTTCCTGGCCGATTACCCCGAGGACTGGACCAATTATTATCTCGAGAACAGCTATGAGCGCAAAGACCGCATTCTGCAGGTGTCTTTGAAGCAGCATTTGCCGTTCAACTGGGAGAACGAGATTGTCACCAAGGGCATGAACGCCCAGCAGAGCGAGATTTTCAGTGAGGCCGAAGATGCCGGGCTTCTGTATGGCGTGACGGTCCCGATCCATGTGGTTGGCGCTTTCCCAGGGGCTGTGAATGTGGTCGGGGAAAACCGGGATGTCGACCCGGCGGCTGAACATGCCATCCATCTCATGAGCGTTTATCTGCATGATGCGGCGCTCAGGCTGAAATATAAGAACGATGGCCAGGTGGAGCCGATCACCAAGCTGACAACCCGGGAACGCGAATGCCTGGAATGGGTGGCCGCGGGCAAGACGGACTGGGAGATTTCCGCGATTCTGTCGATCGCCGAACGCACGGTCCATAACCATGTGGAAAGCGCCAAGGTAAAGCTTGGCGTGCATACAAGGGTACAGGCTGTGGTGAAGGCGTTCCTCTCGAACCTGATTCACTATAGGTAGCACTATGCTACCACTTTCCGAAAACTAGTCTGATCGGCCAATAGGCCTATTAAAATGAATGTTTGATCATGGGGCGTCCACATATTGATGGAGGTCCGCATGATCCATGTTGTCAGTGATGTAAACCGGTCTGAATACCGCAGTTACTTGCGCCAGCTCTGGCAACAGCGGTACGAGGTTTTTGTCGAAAAAATGGGCTGGAGCCTCGATTGCGCCAAAGGGATCGAGCGCGACCGTTTCGACCATGCGGAAACCATTTACCTCCTCTCGATCAACGACAAGGGTCTCCTCAAGGGGGCCATGCGCCTGCTGCCGACGGAGAAGCCGCACCTGCTGGGTGAAGCTTTCCCGAACCTCTGCGCCGACAAGGTGCCGACGGCAGCCGATACCTGGGAAGTTTCCCGCTTTTACAGCCTGACAGGGCGTCATCTGCTGCTCGAACGCGACCGGACGGTCAGCGAGCTTGTCTGCGGTCTGTTCGAATATGGCCTGATGCATGACATCCGCCACGTGACCTGCGTGGCCAGCATGGTGCTGTTCCCAACGATTTTGAAAGCTGGGTGGAACGTTACGCCGCTCGGCCTGCCGGACGTCGTCGATGGCGAGGTGGTCCTCGCCTTCCAGATCGACCTTGACGAAAGCCATTATCAGTCTGTCTGCGCCACCCGCGGTGTCGAAGGCAGCGTTCTTTATAACGCACCCACATTGGTGCCTGAATTGGAGGTTGCGGTATGAGCGTGTTCACAGCGGAATTCAATCAGGCGACCCCGCTTGATCTCAGCGGCGCAGCCAATCAGCTCGGTTTCCTTCTCGGTCAGTTGGACGGCAGCAAGGTTGAAGCCATCGCGGCCAAGGTCGAACGGCTCGCCGATGTTGCCGACGTCGACCATGGCACTGCCCCCGATGGGGAAGAAGCCGCCCTGCCGATCCATGCCCGGGTCCAGCAGGCGATCGCCCGCATTCTCTATGCCGTTGCCGGCATGAGCTATGAGGACCGGGTTTTTGCCCTGACCTATGCCGAAATTCAGGCTGTTTTGGATGGAGCGAACGATGAGTGCTATGAAACCCCTTATTGTCAGTGACAGTGACGACCAGACGGTCGCCGCCATCACCGCTGAGCTGGAAACGGAAGGCCTCGTGCATCTGCGTTTCCCCGCGCTCAAGGAAACTTTCGCGCGCCTGCAGGAAGACCTGAAGCCGCATCTGGAAAGCTACCCTACTTGCGAAGGCATGTTTTTCGGCTACCAGACCAAACGTTTCGGCAGCGTTTTCTCAAAATCAGACGCGTCATGGGCGCTGGCGACCCACCCGGTCGTCACCGGGGTTATGAACAAGATACTCGGCCCCTTCTGTGACCGCTACCAAATCAACCTGACCCAGGCGATCCGGATCGAACCGGGCGAGAAGGAACAACTACCGCACCGCGACGATGAAATGTTCCCGTTCCCGCACCAGGGAACCCATTTCATGGTCAACGCCATGTGGGCCCTGAGTGACTTCAGCGAGGAAAACGGCGGAACGCGCATCTGGCCCCGGTCGCACAAAGACGACCTCACGCGCGAGCCCAGTTACGACGACGTTTATTACGCCACCATGGAGGCGGGCGATGTGGTGCTTTACCTCGGCTCGGCCCTGCACTGTGGCGGTGCCAATCGTTCTGAGGCGCCGCGGGACGGCTTGGTGATCTCCTACAGCCTCGGCTGGCTCCGGCAGTCGGAAAACCAGTATCTGGCCTATCCGCCAGAGGTGGCGAAGCGCTTTCCGGTCGAGCTGCAGGAGCTGATCGGCTACCGCGCCCACCGGCCCAACCTTGGCTGGCTCGACGGGCAGGAACCCATGCGCATCCTGGCGGACGATGTGACGGAAGGCCCTGTGCCGACCCTCGACCTACTGCCGCCTGAAATCGAGGCCATGGTGAAAGAAATGGCCGCCTAAACTGCTCTCTCTCGTTCCGCCGTCTTTCAGGACTCCGGCGGGGCAGACCAACCGCCAAAACCGGGCGTGGCTACCCGGTTTTGGCGGTTTTTTTATTGCGGGCAGCATAAAGGCGCCGCCGGGGATGGCGGGCAGGGCAGGTAACAATGTCTGGGAAAAGGATAGAAGTGGGCCGTTCTGTTGCTAGGTGGCCCGGACCCCACCTGAAGGCGTCAACCCCCAGGAATTTATAAATGTAGCTTACTGGGACTGCTTACGCAGCAACAGCAAACTCGACGTTGTTGTCGTTAGCATTTATTTGTTTTGGCCCATCACAGCGGTACCATCCTGAGCGAAGAGCAATACACCGTTCAATACACGTCGATCCTATTTCGCCCCCATCAGAAACGGTCTGAAATCCGTTCTCAGCCTTCTGGCCGCTTCTGGTGGAGGCGCCGGGTACCGCCCCCGGGTCCGCAATACCTACTTAATGCGCCGTTTATCGCCATAGCTGGTTACCCAGCACGCCTGATATAAGCGTTCCAGCCCCGAATTTAAAGACCTAATGACGGCTGAAATGGAATTCCGCAGCCGGGCAGGGGTGCGACATTTTCATCATTGACCTTCCAGGGCATCGTCCTTTATATCGTTAATCGACGATATACGAATAAGAGGTGTTCATGAGTATGCTGCCGACAGTGGAAACAGCAGGATATAGCGACGACGACATCGCCTTGACCGCCAAGGCACTGGGCCATCCCGCGCGTATCCACATCGTGCGGGTGCTCCTCGCAAAACAGTCTTGTATCGGCTGCGATATTGTCGAGGAAGTCGGGCTGGCCCAATCCACGGTGTCCGAGCATCTGCGCATCTTGAAGGCCGCAGGCATCATCAAGGGCGAGGTCGAGCATCCGCGGGTCTGTTATTCGCTCAATGCGGACAGACTTCTCCCGCTCGCAGGATTGCTGAACCTCGTGTTTGAACAGGAGAGCCAGGGCGAGCTCATGGGCTCTATCTGCTGCCCGCCCGGCGCGTGTGGGCCTGAAGGCGCCGCGTGAGATAGCCATAAACGAAGGAAACGATCATGGACACTGACATGCCCCGCAAGCGGCTTTCTTTCCTGGACCGATACCTGACAGTCTGGATTTTCGCGGCCATGGCGCTTGGTGTCGGGCTTGGCTCGGCCTTCAAGGGCTTGCCTGTGTTTCTCGACAGCCTGTCTTTTGGCACCACCAATGTGCCCATCGCCATAGGCCTGATCTTGATGATGTTCCCGCCGCTCGCGCGCGTCCATTATGAGGACCTGCCGATGGTGTTCAGGGACCGGCGGGCGCTTGCCCTGTCGCTGATCCAGAACTGGCTGATCGGCCCTGTGCTGATGTTCGCGCTCGCCGTCATTTTCTTGCGGGACTATCCCGAATATATGACCGGTCTGATCCTGATCGGCCTGGCGCGCTGTATCGCCATGGTCATCGTCTGGAACCAGTTGGCGGGCGGCAACAATCAGTATGTGGCGGCGCTCGTGGCCTTCAACTCGGTGTTCCAGATCGTGTTTTTCAGCGTCTATGCCTGGTTTTTCCTCACCGTCCTGCCGCCGATGGTCGGGCTTGAGGGCAGGGTGGTCGATGTCGACTTCTGGACCATTGCCCAGGCGGTTCTGATCTATCTCGGCATTCCCTTCGCGGCCGGTTACCTGACACGCCGCACCCTGATGCAGCGGAAGGGCCGGGATTGGTACGAAGGCCATTTCCTGCCGAAGATCGCGCCGGTCACTTTGATCGCGCTTCTGTTCACCATTGTCGCCATGTTCTCGCTCAAGGGCGGCATGGTGCTCGATCTGCCGCACGATGTGCTCCGGATCGCGGTGCCGCTCGCGCTTTATTTCGTCATCATGTTCGTCGTCAGTTACGTCATGAGCAAGCTGATGGGGATCGACTATCCCCGCACCACGGCCATTTCCTTCACCGCAGCCAGCAACAATTTCGAGCTGGCGATCGCGGTCGCTATCGCCGCCTTCGGGCTCGCGTCGCCGATCGCGTTCGCAACGGTGATCGGCCCACTCGTCGAGGTACCTGTCCTGATCTCGCTGGTCACGGTGGCGCTCAAGCTGAAAGCACGCTGGTTCGATACGCCCTGAGCTTCCGAATAGGAGAGAGTTATGCGTAACATTCTGTTTCTTTGTGTCGGCAATTCCGCCCGTAGCCAAATGGCCGAAGGTCTGGCCCGGGACATTTTGGGGTCGGACGTGACCGTGCAAAGCGCGGGGTCTGAGCCCGCAGGTGTCAACCCATTGGCGGTTGAAGTTATGGCTGAGCTGGGGATCGATATTTCGGCCCAGCGATCCAAGTCTGTAGACGACATCGACGCAGGCGCGGTGGACCTTGTTGTCACCCTGTGTGCGGATGCCGTCTGCCCGGTGTTTCCCGGCCCTGTAAAGCGGCTCCATTGGCCGATTATGGACCCCACGCCCAAGGAGAGCACGGTATCGGCTGATGAGCTGCGTCAGCGCTTCCGCACGGCGCGGGACCAGATCAAGGGCCGCATCGAGGTATTGGCGGCGCTGGCGGATGTGCCGGACGGCCCACCGTCGGACGAGTTTCACGCCAGCATCCGTGTGGCCGATCTGGCAACCAGCGTGCGCTTTTATGCCTGGCTTCTCGGGACCTGGCCCAAGGATTGGACGCACCGCTACGCCACCTTCATCCGGCCGGACCTCAATTTGAACTTCGTTGTGGTGGTGTCGGACGGTAAGGAGCTGCACCATGATACGCTCTACCACCTCGGGGTCGGTATGTCGGACCGGGAAGCGGTGGTGGACGCCTATCACAGGGCGGTCAGCTTCGGCGCCCATGTTGAAAAACCGCCGCGCACCACCTGGAAGGGCACACCGCTGCATGAACTGTGGCTTAAGGACCCGGATGGCACGCTGATTGAGATCTATGCGCGCCTGACCGAGGCGCAGCTCGCAGAAAAGCCGGCGGATGAGATGCCGATCTTTTTGGTCCCGGGCACCGAGCCGCCTGCTTAGGCAGACTGCATAGTCGAAATCAGCCCCGAAAGATGAGATTCGGGGCTGACGCCTTTTTGTGGCATAATGGACCGGTGTTGGGCGTTTTGTGATGGGAGATAGACCATGGCAGACAAGGAACACTGGGAATGGAGGGATGTAACCGGCCCGCGCGGTAATTACCGTGAAGCGGTTGCCCTTTTCGATACCGAACAGGACCTGCAGGAAGCAGTGGATGACCTGGAAAGCCACGGCTTTTCGAACGCTGCCATCTCGCGGCCCGTATCCCCGGAAGAAATCGAATCCACCCTGCGCCGCAGCATCAGGAGTGTTGCGGAACTTGAGGACGATTCCCGCGTCCCGCGTGAACCCTATATCGACAGGAATAGCCGGTCGACCGCGCTGATGGTGACGGTCTTTGCCCCGATCTATATCCTGTTGCTCGCGGGGACGGGGCTTGCGACAGCCCATGGCATGGAGCCGTGGCAGGCTGTTGTGCTGGTGTCCGGGCTCGGCGTCATCGGGGCGCTTGGCGGCGGGTTGATTGCTTACCGGCACGCTACCCGGATGAAGGACCGGGCGCGCAAGGAAAAATCCTGGGGTGGCCTGCTTCTGTGGGTCAGGACCGGTAGCCGGGGTCAGGAGCAGCGTGCCCTCGATATTCTCAGGCGTCACGCCGGGCGCGATGTGCACCTGCATGGACCCGCGGGTGCGGCTGCCGTCCACTGACAGGCTTTGCCTGAAACCTATGACCCCGGCGTTACTTGCGCCGGGGGCTGGGTTCTTTTGCTAGATTATCGGGCTATTTTATAATTATTTCTTTGAATTTTGATGTTTAAAACATTATATGGCGGCGAAAGCTGAAAGGAATTCCCATGAGCGACCTGCCGCCCTGCCCGAAATGCCAGTCCCCATACACCTATGAGGACGGCATCATGCTGATCTGTCCCGAATGTGGCCATGAGTGGGCGCCGGGCACCGAAGCCCTGGGCTCGGATGAGAAAGAAATCCGCGACGCTGTTGGCAATATTCTCTCGGACGGTGACACCATTACGGTAATCAAGGACCTTAAGGTCAAAGGCTCGTCCACCACCGTCAAGGTCGGCACCAAGGTCAAGAATATCCGCCTGGTGGATGGTGACCATGACATTGATTGCAAGATTGACGGTATCGGCCCGATGAGCCTCAAGTCGGAATTCGTCAAGAAAGTATAAGGCGCCGTAAGGGCCTGAACCGGAAGGGTCGCTTTTTGCGGCCCTTTTTTGTGCGCGTGATTGGCCGCAGCCGGGTATGTGGCTATTGCCTCAGGCCGTGCCAGGCCCTATAGATTTTGACTGTATCAGCTTGGTAAGGGGGGGCAGCGCGTTCATGCGGCAATATCTTGATCTCGTGGCACGTATCCGGGAAGAAGGCGTCTTCAAGGGCGACCGTACGGGGACGGGCACCTACAGTGTGTTCGGCCACCAGATGCGCTTCAATCTTGCCGACGGCTTTCCGCTCGTTACCACGAAAAAGCTGCACCTGCGCTCGATCATTCATGAGCTTCTGTGGTTCATCACCGGTGACACCAACATCCGGTATCTCAAGGAAAACGGCGTTTCCATCTGGGACGAATGGGCCGATGAAAATGGCGACCTCGGGCCCGTATACGGCCACCAGTGGCGCAGCTGGCCGACGCCGGACGGCGGCACCATCGACCAGATCACGAATGTCATCAACCAGATCAAGACCAATCCGAACAGCCGCCGCCTGATCGTGTCGGCCTGGAATGTGGCCGATGTCGACAATATGGCGTTGCCGCCGTGCCACTGCCTGTTCCAGTTCTATGTCGCGGACGGCAAGCTTAGCTGCCAGCTTTATCAGCGCAGCGCCGACGTCTTCCTGGGCGTGCCCTTCAACATCGCTTCCTATGCGCTGTTGACCCACATGATGGCGCAGGTATGCGGCCTTGAGGTGGGGGATTTCGTCCATACGCTGGGCGACGCGCATCTCTACAGCAACCATATCGAACAGGCCGACCTCCAGCTCACGCGGGAGCCGCTCAAGCTGCCCACGCTGTGGCTCAATCCGGCGGTCGACGATTTGTTTGCCTTTACATATGATGACATTCGCATAGACAATTATCAGGCACATGCGCACATCAAGGGGGCTGTAGCGGTCTAACGCTCGGCAGGACCAAAGGGGGGATTTGTGCCGCGGGAAGGCGACGTCGATTTACGCCAGTTGGCGCTTTTAATATTCGTGCTTGTCATCGGCCTTGGGCTTACCTGGTCGGCGACGCGTGAGGCTGTGCATTCCGCCCAGTCGGAAGCCATGGCGCGCTTTGAATCGGCTGCGGAACTTTATACCGACCGTATTTCCGGCACCTTCAAGACCGGCATCACCATGGCGGGGGACCTTAACCGCTATTATTACGCCTCCGATCATATGACCCGGGCCGGGTTTTCAAGCATTGTCGATGCCACCTCAATCCTGCACCAAAACCGCCGCCTTGTCGCCATTGTCGCCCCGGTACCGCATGGCAGGATCGGCCTGTTGGAACAGGTGGCGCGCACCCGCGACAGCGAACCCTATCATGCGCATGAGCCGGTCGGCGTGACGTCCCCGGCGAAAGATACCGATATCGGCTATTATCTTTTCTATGTCTGGGCGCCGGACAAACAAAATGAGACAGCCTGGACCGGGCTGAACATTGGTGCCTGGCCCGCGGTCCACAGCTTCCTGGATGAAGTTATGGCCACCAATAAACCGGCGGCAATCCCCCTTCCGATGCTTGGCCATGATATTGCCCCCAGCCCGGGGAATGTGATGATCGCGACGCCGATTGTCACGCGCGAGGGGCCGCGGCGGGCCGTGATTGTCCAGATTGTCGATATGGGCGCTGTCATGCGCTCGATCGCCGAGACGCACAGCCTTTCCAGCCTGAACCTGCAAGTGCGAAGCAGCTGGAACCAGGGCAAGATATCCGAGGGCTTCAGCATCCGTCACCAAGGGACGGAGGTAGACAACCAGCCGCTTCCCAAGAACCAGGCCATTTGGCAGATCCATGAGAAACTTCAGCTCGGCCCGCAGGTCTGGGACCTGACGCCCTGGGCGCCCTTGCGCGCATTCAGGGTGGATTATGGCCCGGCGGTCATCACCGCCAGCGTGTGCCTGCTGCTGACCGGCCTTGTGCTCTTTATCGTCTGGTCACAGTCCGAGCGGGCGAAGCGGGTGGTCGAGATCGTCAACCGCCGCACCCGTGCGCTCAAGGAAGCGCATGAGGAACTGGAGGAGCATTATAAGCTCCTGCAGAACCTCAACAAGGATGTCGAGGAGGCGCGCCAGTCCGCGGAAACCGCGAACCGTGCGAAATCCGAATTCCTCGCGACCATGAGCCATGAACTGAGGACCCCGCTGAATGCCATTCTCGGCTTTTCCCAGCTTCTCCGGGAGCAGCCGCTCGGGGACCTGGGCGATGCCCGCTATGTGGAATATGCTGTCGATATCCACACCAGCGGCTCACACCTCCTTAGCCTGATCAACGATATCCTCGACCTCGCCAAGCTTGAGGCCGGCAAGATCAATATCGAACGCAAGGTGGTCGATACCCGGGCGCTGGTGGACCGTGTGCTGACGCTTCTGGGGCAGCAGGCGGAGGATAAGGGGATCGAGTTCAAGGCCGAGGTGGCGGAGGCGATGCCGAGCCATATCTGGGGGGATGAGCTTCGGCTCCGGCAGATCATGATCAACCTGGCTTCGAATGCGATCAAGTTTACCAACAAGGGGTCTGTTGTCATCCGCTTGCTGCCGAAACCTTTCGCGAACGGCCAAGCCGGCTGGGTGCTGGAGGTGCAGGATACCGGTATCGGCATCCCCGAGGACAAGCAAAGCACGCTGTTCGACCGCTTCACCCAGGTGGACCCCTCGCTCTCCCGCCGTCATGGCGGTGTGGGGCTCGGGCTCGCCATCTGCCGCGAACTGGTCGACCGGATGCACGGCAAGATCAGCGTGCGCAGCATCCCGGACGTGGGCACCACCATCCGTGCGCATCTGCCGCTTGAACCGGCGGATGCCGAGGATGTAGACGATATGATGATCTGATCCAGATCCGGTTTTGGAGTTTTATGATGGCTGTAATCCTCGTTGTCGCAATGGCGGAAAACAGGGCAATCGGGAAGAACGGCGACCTGCCGTGGCGCTTGCCGGCTGACCTCAAGCATTTCAAGGCGGTGACCATGGGCAAGGCCATGATCATGGGCCGCAAGACCTTCCAGTCGATCGGCCGTCCGCTGCCGGGGCGCCGCACCATTGTGGTGACCCGCAACAAGGATTGGTCGGCAGACGGCGTCGAGGTTGCCTACAGCCTTCAGGATGCCATGGCGCTGGCGGGTGAGGGCGATGTCATGATCGTCGGCGGCGGTGAGATTTACACCCAGGCGATGGATGTGGCTGACCGGCTTGAGGTCACCGAAGTGGCGCTCACGGTCGATGGCGATGCTTTCTTCCCGGAAATCGTCGCGTCTGAGTGGCGGGAGGAAAGTCGTGAGGCCTTCCCGGCCGAAGACGACAAGCCCGCTTACGCGTTCGTCAGCTACGTCCGGGTTTAAGGCTCAGACCTTCAGGCTTTCAGCGATTTTTCCGGCAATCTCACGGTAGGCGGCGGAGATCGGGCTGTCCGGCTCCGCGGCCACAATCGGTGTGCCGGCATCGGCATGTTCGCGCACGCTCATATGCAGCGGGATACCGCCGAGGAACGGCTGGCCGAGCTTTTTCGCCACCTCTTCCGCGCCGCCATGGCCGAAGATATGGGCTTCGCCGCCGCAGTGCGGGCAGACGAAGCTGCTCATATTCTCGATAATGCCGAGGATCGGCACATTCACTTTCTGGAACATGGCGAGGCCCTTGCGCGCGTCAATCAGCGCCAGGTCCTGCGGGGTGGAGACAATCACGGCGCCCGAAAGCGGCGCCTGCTGCACCATGGTCAGCTGTACGTCGCCGGTGCCCGGCGGCATATCGACCACCAGAACGTCCAAAGGCCCCCACGCCACATCCTTGAGAAGCTGTTGGGTCGCGCCCATCACGCGGGGACCGCGCCACACCACCGGCTGGTCGACATCGATCAGGAAGCCGACCGACATGACCTTGAGGCCATAGGCCATCAGCGGCTGGATGATCTTGTCTTTGATTTCGGGGCGCTCGTCCGTGCCCACCAGCATCGGCAGGCTGGGGCCGAAAATATCGGCGTCCAGCACACCCACCTTCAAGCCCTGCGCCTGAAGCGCGAGCGCGAGGTTGATGCTGGTCGTCGATTTGCCGACGCCGCCCTTGCCGCTTGCTACCGCGATAATGTGCTTCACGCCGGGAATCTCGACCGGGGTCGGCGGCGCCTTGTGTGCGCCTTCCATTTTCGGTGTTTCCATCTTCGGCGGTTGCGGCTTGGCGCTCGCGGGCCGTGAGGCGGTGACAACCACATTGGCGGCTTCAACGCCGTCCACTTCCAGGGCCGCACGTTCGACGAAAGCGCGCAGGTCTTCCCGGTTCGGCGGCGCCTGGGTGCCGAAATCCAGCACGATGCCCACCTGTCCGCCATCAGCGATCACGGCGCTGACAATCCCGGCGGCCACAATATCCTGCCCGTCGGGGCCAGGGGACAGCGTGATTTCCTTGAGCCGGTTGAAAACAGCCTGTTTAAGCGTGTCGGACATGGGAGAAAGCCTCTTAATTCAACTAATTTGGGCTGGTGCCGTTGCAGCCACGCGGTGCCTACCATATATAGCAAAGCAAGACACGGCCTTTCTATTCACGTTAGGCTGGCAAGGCGGCTGTTCAGGCCGCACCACAGGGGAGACAAGTATGCCTTGGCAAAATAACGGTGACGGTGACCGCCCGAACCCATGGGGCTCCGGCCCGCGTCGCGGTGGCGGCGGTGGCGGCGAACCCCCGCAAATCGACGATATCATCCGTAAAGGACAGGAACAGATCCGCAAGGCGCTGCCCGGTGGCGGCGGCGGTGTCGTGATCATGCTCCTCGTGGCGTTCATGCTGTGGCTCGCAAGCGGTATCTACCGGGTCGGGACCAACGAACAAGGTGTCGTTCTCCTTTTCGGTAAATGGATCGAATCGTCCGCGCCGGGCCTGCACTGGCACCTGCCGTATCCGATCGAGTCCGCCGAAGTACGCGGTGTGACCGATGAACAGCAAACGCTGATCGGCAGCCGTGAGTCCGAAGATCGCCGGGGAATCCGTTCTTCAGCACGTCCGGATGAAAGCCTGATGCTGACGGCGGACGAGAATATTGTTGATGTCCGCTTCAACGTGGTCTGGAAAATCAAGGACCTGGGCCAGTATCTGTTCAAGATCAAGCGGCCAGAGCAAACAGTTAAGGCTGTTTCGGAAAGTGTCATGCGGGAATTGGTTGGCGAGACAAACATCGTGCCGATCATTACCAAGGGCCGGGACCGGCTGCAGACAGATGCCCGTGCATTGATCCAGCAGACGCTCGATAGCTATCAAGCCGGCGTTGAAGTCATCCGTGTCCAGATCCTGGAAGCTGAAGCTCCCGCAGAAGTGAAGGATGCCTTCCTTGATGTTCAGCGGGCTGAAGCCGACCAGCAACGTTTCCGGAACGAGGCGGAAGCCTACCGGAACAAGGTTGTGAACGAAGCTGAAGGTAACGCTGAGAAAACCATCCAGCAGGCTGAAGCTTATAAAGCACAAACCATTGCCCGTGCCGAAGGTGAAGCTGCCCGTTTCAAGGATGTCTACGCCCAGTATGCCCTGGCAAAGGATGTCACCAAGAAACGCCTGTATCTGGAAACCATGGAAGACGTTCTTTCAGGGATGCACAAGGTTATTCTGGATGCCAAGGGTGGGACCGTGACCTACCTGCCGGTCGGTGATTTGCTCAAAACGCAAAGCGGGGGGAAATAAGTCATGAATACTAAAACCCTGATTGGCCTTGTGCTTCTCGCCGTTCTCGCCTTCACGGGCCTGAGCAGTCTCTATGTTGTTAAAGAAGGTGAACAGGCTCTCGTCGTGAAATTCGGTGACCCGAAACGGACAGTCACCGAGGCAGGCCTGCATGTGAAAATTCCTTTCATGGAGCAGGTGATCACCCTTGAGAAGCGGATCATGAGCCTGGATATCCGTCCGCAGGAAGTCCTTGCCAGCGATCAGCGGCGTCTTGTCGTCGATAGCTTTGCCCGTTACCGCATCGTTGATCCGCTTAAGCGCTATCAAGCCGCCCGGACTGAAACCGGTGCTGCCAGCCTTCTGGAAAACGCGATGGAATCAACGGTCCGGGAAGTGCTCGCCAAGGAGACGATGCAAAATATCGTCTCTGGCCAGCGGGCGGAGCTGATGCAGCGCATCCGTGACATCACCAACGACAAAGCCAAAAGCTTTGGCCTTGAAGTGGTCGATGTTCGCCTGAAGCGCGTTGATCTTCCGAAAGCGAACAGCCAGGCGATCTTCGCCCGGATGGAAACAGAACGTAAGCGGGAAGCCACTGAGAAGCGTGCTGTTGGTCAGCGGGATGCCGTGAAGATCAAGGCTATGGCGGACCGTAATGCCGCTGAACTGAACGCCGATGCCGGCCGTAAAGCCCAGATCATCCGTGGTCAGGCCGATGCGCAGGCGGTGAAAATCTTCGCCCAGGCGTTCGGCAAGGACGAAGACTTCTTCGAATTCTATCGTACTCTGCAGGCCTACAAGAAAGCGCTGAACAAGGACAACACCACTTTGGTCTTGTCACCGGACAGCGATTTCCTCAAGCTGTTCAAGAATGGGGACGAGAAGGCCAAGCGTTAAGCTTCCATGAATTGGACTCTTCTACTGACAGGGCTAGGCCTCGCTCTCTTTATTGAGGGCGCGGCCTATGCTCTTATTCCGGACAGCATCAGGCGGCACCTTATCGCAATGCTGGAACAACCTGTCGCAAAGCTTCGGTGGCTAGGGTTGACCCTGGCGGCAATTGGTGTTGCGATGGTTTGGCTGGTAAACAAACCGTGATTTGTGCGTCAGCTGTGCGGCCAACGCAGAGAATAATAATCGAAGGAGTAAGTGCCTTGAGCACCAACTTGACAAAAATGATTGATGGACGGAAGACGGCGGCCTTCTGGCGGACCATGATGATGGGATTTGCCATACTGGCAGCCGCCATGATCATGGTGAAGCCGGCGGCAGCCCGTGGCGCGCCGGACAGTTTTGCCGACCTCGTGGAAAAACTTTCGCCGGCTGTGGTGAATATCTCCACCATCCAAACCATCCGTGAATCCAAGAGCGATCGTGCACAGATGCCTGAAGGCCTGCCGTTTGGCGACCTGTGGGATCAGTTCCGTGGCCGCGAAGATGACGAACCGCGTCAGGCTCGCTCGCTTGGTTCAGGCTTCATTGTCGACCCTTCGGGTATCGTGATTACCAACAATCACGTGGTTGAAGACGCCGACGAAATCAGTGTGATCACCGTTGACGGCACCAAATATGCCGCCAAGGTTCTCGGCAAGGATGCCCTGTCGGACATCGCCGTTCTCAAGATCACGCCGAAAGATGGTACAAAGCTGCCCTTCGTGCCGTGGGGCGATTCCGACAAGGAACGCATCGGTGACTGGGTTATTGCCATCGGCAACCCGTTCGGCCTCGGCGGTTCTGTGACTGCCGGTATCGTGTCGGCCCGCAACCGTGCGATCAACAATTCGGGTGATGTTGAATTCATCCAGACCGATGCTCCGATCAACCGTGGTAACTCCGGTGGTCCGCTCTTCAACATGAAGGGTGAAGTCATCGGCGTGAACTCGGCCATCTTCTCGCCGTCGGGCGGCAACGTCGGTATCGGTTTCTCGATCCCGTCCAACGATGCATCCCGCGTGATGAAAGAGCTGATGAAATACGGCAAGGTTCGCCGCGGCTGGCTCGGTGTCGGTATCCAGGGCGTGACCCCGGAAATCGCCGAATCGCTCGGCCTCGATACCCATAAGGGTGCGATCATCGGCAACGTACAGGATGACAGCCCGGCCGCAAAAGCTGGTCTGCATCAGGGCGACATCATCGTCACCTGGGACGGCAAGGAAGTTGACGACAGCGCAGGCCTCAGCCGTCTGGTCAAGCGGACCGAAATCGGCAAGCCTGTTGTGGTTGACATCATCCGTGACGGCAAGCACCAGAAAATCAATGTCACCACCGGTGAGCTCAAAGGCGAGCAACTGGCGGAAGCCGAAGGCCGTGACCGCGAAGACGGCGGACCGA
Organism: Kordiimonas marina; assembly: GCF_023006325.1. Lineage (GTDB taxonomy): Bacteria > Pseudomonadota > Alphaproteobacteria > Sphingomonadales > Kordiimonadaceae > Kordiimonas > Kordiimonas marina. The sequence continues at coordinate 32,404 of NZ_JAINDF010000001.1, read as the reverse complement.
ACGATGGCTACCGTGCTGACCGTGAGCTTGTCCAGGGCATGGAACTGGCGCCGCTCAATGACGATATGCGCCGCCGCTATAACCTTGATGATGGTGTCGATGGTGTTGTTATCCTGCGCACCGCGCCGGGCTGTCCTGCTTACTTCGCAGGCATGCGTCCGGGGACCGTTATCCTTCGGGTCAACCAGCATAAGGTTTCGAACCCGTCGGATGTGGTTAAGCAGATCAACAAAGCCCGCGATGAAAAGCGGGAGCGTGTCCTGCTTCTGGTCAATGCCCGCGGTAACACCGTGCATATTCCGCTGAAGCTGATGAGCAAGGCAGAAGAAGACAAGCTGATGAAGCGCCGGAAATAAGCCGGGCTTCACCGCCAAGACAAAAGAAAAGGGCCGGTTTTCACCGGCCCTTTTTGCATGGGAATGCTGGTTGTGCCCGTGGGACGAAGCGTCAGGAGACGAACTCGTCCTTGCTGTAGCCCTGCAGGTACAGAAGCGCGGTCAGGTCATTATGGTTGACCGCCACCTGCGCGGCCGCCGCGGTTTTCGGCTTGGCGTGGTAGGCGACACCGAGGCCCGCGGCCTGGATCATCGGGATATCGTTGGCGCCGTCGCCGACCGCCAGCACATCCGTGTGCGTGTAGCCGAGCGCGTCAGCCTGTTCCTTCAGCGTGTCCAGCTTGGTGTGGGCGCCGCAGATCGGCATCTGCACGGTGCCCGCAAGCGCGTCCCCGCTGGTTAACAGCACGTTGGCGCGGTGCATGTCGAAGCCGATCTCTGCCGCGACCTTCTCGGTGAAATAGGTGAAACCGCCGGAGACGAGCACGGCACGGGCGCCTGCAGCCTTCATGGTCCGCACCAGCGTGCGCGCGCCGGACATGATCTCGATCCGCTCGTTATAACAGCGGGCCAGCGTCTCAAGCGGCAGGCCCTTCAGGAGTGCTACCCGTTCGGTAAGCGCGCCTTCGAAATCCAGCTCGCCGCGCATGGCGGCCTCGGTGATCTTGGCGACATGCTCCTTGATGCCCGCGAAGTCAGCCAGCTCGTCGATGCATTCAACCGTGATCATGGTCGAATCCATATCGGCGAGGAACAGCTTCTTCTTGCGGCCGTGCGCTTCCTGTAGCGCCCAATCGACCGGCATGCCCTCAAGTGCGCTTGCCAGTTTTTCGCGGGCCTCCGCCGCGTCGCCCGCATAGGTCATGTCGACCGCTTCACCGGGCGCCAGCTCATGCGTGGGGCCGAGCGCAGGCAGCGCCACACGCGCCTTTTCCTCCGCGCTTTTCAGCGCTTCGCTATTCTGGGGGTTGACGATCAGGGTCAGCACCATATTCATAGGACGAACTTCCAACATGCGCACAAAAGGCGACGGGTTTGAAAACTGCCATTCTTATTGCAGGTCCGACAGCGAGCGGCAAGTCGGCTTTGTCGCTGAGGCTCGCGGCTGACACGAACGGCGTCATCATCAATGCCGACAGTATGCAGGTCTATCGGGACCTCCGCGTCATCACCGCCCGGCCGAGCGAGGAAGACGAAGCCAAGGCCCCGCACAAGCTTTACGGCTTCATGGATGCGACCGAGGTCTGTTCCGCCGCCTTCTGGGCCGAACGCGCCATGGCGGAGATCGAAGCCGCGTGGGCTGAGGGCCTCACGCCCATCGTAGTTGGGGGTACGGGCATGTATTTCAAGGTGCTCCTGGACGGCATCGCCGAAATCCCCGAAATCCCGGAGGACATCCGCGCGGACGTGCGCGCGCGCTGCGACGCCGAGGGCAGCGAGGTGCTGCACGCCGAACTGAGGACCGTGGACCCGGTCACCGCCGACCGGCTTGCCCCGGGGGACAGCCAGCGTATCTCACGCGCGCTCGAGGTTTATAAAGCCACCGGCACGCCGCTCAGCGTCTGGCACAAGGACACGCGCCCCGGCCCCCTGAAACCGCTTGAGGAAGCGGGCGGGCTGATCAAGCTGGTGATCGACCCACCCCGCGACGTTCTCTATGACCGCTGCAATCGCCGCTTCGACCTGATGCTGGGGGAGGGCGGCCTTGACGAGGTGAAGGCGCTGATGGCGCGGAACCTTGATGTCAGCCTGCCGGTCATGCGCGCGCTCGGGGTGCCGAGCCTGATGGCCTACCTCCAGGGCGAGGTCAGCCTGGAGGGCGCGGTCGAGGACGCCAAGATGCAAACCCGGCGCTTTGCCAAGCGTCAGCTCACCTGGTTCAGGAACCAGTTTGGCGCCTGGGATCGTGTATCTGCGCAACTTTCGGAAAGCCAGTACCGGGATTTTTTGAATAAAAAGATCAAAAAACTTATTGACTGAGAAATTTTCGTACAATAATTTGGCCCTATCGGCGCCATGCCAGCCCAGGTGCCGATGCCGGAACCTCCAGCCCAAGTTGGTTCCAAACTGTGACGAGACCCACCCCCTGGGGGCGCTCCTGTAGCGCCCCCAACTATTATCGGCCCCGCGCAATGCCCCAGGGCGACGCGGTCCGGACCCCGGGGGGGGACTGTATGGAGTAGCTTCCGCCATAACGGGGGAAGATGCTGGTAAGAACAATTTGAGTGGACACGAGAACGATGACCGCAACTGAGACCAAGGCCCGCGCAAGCGAGGCAGCCGCCGCACCGCCGATCCTTTCCGGCGCCGCAATGATTATCCGCGCGCTGACCGAGCTAGGTGTCGAGGTGGTGTTTGGCTACCCGGGCGGCGCGGTTCTCCCCATCTATGACGAGATTTTCAAGCAGGACGGCATCCGCCACATCCTGGTGCGCCACGAGCAGGCCGCGGTTCATGCCGCCGAAGGCTACGCGCGCGCGACCGGCAAGCCCGGCGTTGTGCTGGTAACCTCAGGCCCCGGTGCCACCAATGCCGTTACCGGCCTCACCGACGCCATGCTGGATTCGATCCCGGTCGTTTGCCTCACGGGCCAGGTTGCCCGCCACCTGATCGGCAATGACGCCTTCCAGGAGGCCGACACCGTCGGCATCACGCGGCCCTGCACCAAGCATAACTATCTGGTCAAGGAAACGTCCGACCTGCCGAAGATCATTTCCGAGGCTTTCTATGTCGCCACCAATGGCCGTCCGGGCCCCGTGGTTGTCGACCTGCCGAAGGATGTTCAGATCGAGAAGGCGCCTTACGTCATGCCGGGCCAGCGCGAACACCGCACCTACCGGCCGCAGGTTCACTGTGACGATAAGGCGATCCGCGAAGCCGCGCGCCTGCTGGCCGCGGCCGAACGCCCGATCATCTATTCGGGCGGCGGCGTCATCAATGCCGGGCCGGAAGCCTCCGACCTGTTGACCGAATTTGCCCGCATCACCGGCATTCCAGTCACCAGCACGCTGATGGGCCTGGGCGCTTATCCGGCCAGTGACAAACAGTTCCTGGGCATGCTGGGGATGCACGGCACGTGGGAAGCAAACCATGCCATGCACGACTGCGACGTCATGCTGGCGATCGGCGCACGCTTCGATGACCGGGTGACCGGCCGTATCGATGCCTTCTCGCCCGGCTCGAAGAAAATCCAGGTCGATATCGACCTGTCGTCGATCAACAAGAATGTCGCGGTTGACCTGCCGGTGATCGGCGATGCCTGCAACGCGCTCGCGCAGCTTGTCGCCATCTGGCACGAGGAAAAACTGGGGCAGGGGCAGCCGTCCCTGGATACCTGGTGGCAGCAGATCGAACATTGGCGCACCAAGGATTGCCTGGCCTATGAGGACAGCACCGAAGTGATCATGCCGCAAAAGTCGCTCGAGCGGCTGTTTGCGCTCGTCAAGGACAAGGACCCGATCATTTCCACCGAAGTGGGCCAGCACCAGATGTGGGCGGCTCAGTTCCTCGGCTTCGACAAGCCCAACCGCTGGCTGACTTCTGGTGGCCTCGGCACCATGGGCTACGGCCTGCCGGCTGCCGTCGGCGCGCAGATCGCGCACCCGGACCGGCTGGTGATCGATGTCTCCGGCGAGGCCTCGTTCCAGATGAACCTGCAGGAGCTGGGCACCATCGCCCAATATAAGCTGCCGGTGAAGGTGTTCATCATGAACAACGAATATATGGGCATGGTGCGCCAGTGGCAGGACCTGACCTATGACGGCCGCCGGTCGGAAAGCTATTCGGAAACTTTGCCCGATTTCGTCAAGCTCGCCGAAGCCTACGGCATTAAGGGAATGCACGTCGAGGACCCGGCCAAGCTCGATGCTGCGATCCAGGAAATGATCGACCATGACGGCCCGGTCATCATGGATTGCCGCGTCGCCAAGATCGAGAATTGTTTCCCGATGGTGCCGGCCGGTGCCGCGCACAATGAAATGCTGCTCCCCGGTGACGTGGTGGGCAAACCAAAAGATGACGAAGCCTTGGCTGTGGTTTAACCTTGGAAGCTAGAAAGTAATTACAAAATGGACGGCTCCATGAAAGAAATTGGCACCATCGCCTGCCACACGATCAGCGTTATCGTTGACAACGAAGCGGGCGTTCTCGCGCGCGTTATCGGCCTGTTTTCCGGCCGCGGCTACAACATTGAAAGCCTGACCGTGGCGGCGGTTGACCAGACGGGTGAGCGCTCGCGCATCACCATCGTCACCTCCGGCACGCGCATGGTGATCGAACAGATCAAGGCCCAGCTTGACCGGCTCGTGCCCGTGCACAAGGTGGGTGATCTGACGATTGATGGTCGCTTCGTCTCGCGCGATATGGCGCTGGTGAAGGTGGCTGGCACCGGTGAGAAGCGTGTGGAGGCCCTGCGTCTCGCCGACACGTTCCGCGCGCGCACCATCGATGCGTCCGCGAACAGTTTTGTGTTCGAGCTTACGGGCTCGGCCGACAAGCTCGACGCATTTGTCGAGCTGATGAGCGAACTCGGCCTTGTTGAGGTGGCGCGGACCGGGGCAGTCGCCCTCGCGCGCGGCCCTGGCGGGCTTTAACAGTTTTGGAAACCATTTGGGTAGAAGGGGCTTCGGCCCGTTAAAGGACAGTATTATGCGTGTTTATTTTGACAGTGACGCCGACGTTAATCTGGTGAAAGACAAGACCATCGCCGTCGTGGGCTACGGCAGCCAGGGCCACGCCCATGTCGCCAACCTGCGCGACAGCGGCGTGAAGAAGGTGATCGTGGCGCTCAAGGAAGGCTCGGGCACCCGCAAGAAGGCCGAAGCCGCCGGCTTCACCGTGATGACCGCCGCTGAGGCCGCCAAGGTCGCCGATATGGTGATGGTGCTGGCGCCGGATGAGCATCAGGCCAAAATCTACACCGACGAGCTGAAGGATAACCTGAAAGAAGGCGCTGCGCTCATGTTCGCGCACGGCCTCAACATCCATTTCGGCCTCATCGAAGCCCGCGCTGACCTTGATGTCATCATGGTGGCGCCGAAGGGCCCGGGCCACACCGTGCGGTCGCAATATGCGCAAGGAAAAGGCGTACCGTGCCTGATCGCGGTTCACCAGGATGCCTCCGGCAAGGCGCATGACCTGTGCCTCTCCTACGCGTCCGCCATCGGTGGCGGCCGTTCCGGCATTATCGAAACCAACTTCCGTGAGGAATGCGAAACCGACCTGTTCGGTGAGCAGGCCGTTCTGTGCGGCGGCGTGTCCGAGCTGATCAAAGCTGGCTTCGAGACGCTGGTGGAAGCAGGCTACGCCCCTGAAATGGCTTATTTCGAGTGCCTGCACGAAGTGAAGCTGATCGTCGACCTGATCTTCGAAGGCGGCATCGCCAACATGCGCTACTCGATCTCGAACACCGCCGAATATGGCGATTATAAAACCGGCCCGCGCATCATCACTGCTGACACCAAAGCTGAGATGAAACGGGTTCTGGAAGACATCCAGCAAGGCCGGTTCGTAAAGGATTTCATCGCCGACAATCTTGCCGGCAACCCGGAGCTGAAGGCCCACCGTGGTCTGGCGGCCCGGCACCCCATCGAGGAAGTCGGCACGCGCCTGCGCGGCCTGATGCCCTGGATGGAGGAAGGCAAGCTCGTCGACAAGGCGAAGAACTAAGTCCCCCTTAGACTCTCATTTCTGTTTAGAGAGTTTTCTCGGGCGATCCCAATCGGGGTCGCCCCTTTTTTTATTAACCAGCGAGTTAAAGTCGCGAGGAGGAGGTGGGGGTCGAGGCAGGTTTGACTTCTATACGGTATGTTTCCTTAAACTTCCTTATCCTGACTGGGCTCAGTTTCTCCGTATTTAACTTCCGCATTAATTTCAGTATCAATTTTGTGGATAATCATCGCCAGAGTAATCATGATGACAGCTATGGAGGCAGCAGCCAGCCAACCCCAGAAATGCGCAATTGCCCAGAATATACCTAATATTAATGATGCAATTGATATCTCTATAAGCCATTTGTCTAAAATAATAAAAACGACCACGGTCAACAGAAGTGGGCTTACTATTATGAAAGTGGAGACCCAAAACGATCCTATTATTATCCCTGTAATTGCTAGTGCTATTCGTTCAGCCAAATCTTCAGCTTCTGACATTTCATTAACTAATTCAGATATCGATTCGGTGAGCGCTGTCAGCACTGGGATGAAAGCTCCCCAAGGCCAAAGCGCTATTCCGAAAAGAAATAAAATAAGGTGAACAGCAGCAAGCACTATTCCTGCAATAAGAAAAGATGGTTGCTTTATCCATGATAGAATGCGGTTCGTATGTATGGCATAGCGAACTACATTGCTCATGGGGTTTGTGCCCCAGAAGCTCCCCTCCTCACCCATTCGGGCCTCCGTAAGTTTTCGTTATGCGTGTATGAGAACTTAATTTTACAAGTAAAGCAAGTTTCAAGCCCTTTCTCTTCTGGGCTTTCATTATGAGCAAATGGTGTGAAGAGCTTTCTTCCTATGCTCAGGAGGCGAGTAGCCAGTAATACTTCAGCGTCTTCAATAGTTTAGGTCAGCAATATTGTCCTTTTGAGATGGTTTCTTTTGAAATAAAATTTCTCAAATTTCGTTGTTGAGAAAACAAAAGAATATGCTATCCCTTGATTATTGAAGTTTTTTGAGGACTGAGCGGACCATGAATGGGGCCCACCATCGTCGGGGAAAAGCCAAGGCCATCGCGCTTGCTGCATCGGCACGGGCTGATGCGCACGCTCGCGCGCTTGTGCTTTCCGCGTCCGCGCTTCTCCTTTCGCTCCTCCTACTAACGGGGGCCGGCCGACTTATCGGCCCTTAAGCATCACGGCAAGCGGCGCCTGGTTGCGCCCTGGTTGCTTAAGGGTATCGCCGCTTTTTCACAGATAGTCTCGTTACGAAAATCAGGAATTTAGTCATGTCACACAGTGAAGCAAACCGTGTGCGAATCTTCGACACAACGTTGCGTGACGGGGAGCAATCCCCCGGCGCGTCGATGACGCTCGAAGAAAAGCTGCAAATCGCCTCCGTGCTGGAAAATATGGGCGTCGATATCATCGAAGCCGGGTTCGCCATCGCCTCAGAGGGGGATTTCGAATGCGTGAACAAGATCGCCCAAAGGGTCAAGAACTCGACCGTCTGTTCGCTGGCGCGCGCGGCCCTGGGCGATATCGACCGGGCGGCCGAAGCCATCAAACCGGCGGCAAGCGGCCGGATCCATACCTTCATCGCCACCAGCCCGCTCCATATGAAATTCAAGCTCCAGATGGAGCCGGAAGCGGTGATCGAGGCCATTCACAAGTCGGTCAGTCACGCCCGCAACCTGTGCGAGGACGTCGAATGGTCGGCCGAGGACGCGACCCGGACGGAGATGGACTTCCTCTGCCGCGCGGTGGAAGCCGCGATCAAGGCCGGGGCCACCACCATCAACCTGCCGGACACGGTGGGATACACCACGCCTGAGGAATATGCCGCCATGTTCCGCACTGTCATCGAACGGGTGCCGGGGGCGGACAAGGCGATCTTCTCCACCCACTGCCACAATGACCTCGGCCTCGCGGTGGCCAACTCGCTCGCCGGTATCGCAGGCGGTGCGCGGCAGGTGGAATGCACCATCAACGGCATCGGCGAACGCGCCGGTAACGCCGCGATGGAAGAGGTGGTGATGGCGCTCAAGACCCGGTCGGACGCGATGCCGTACCATACCCGCATCAAAACGCAGGAAATCATGCGCGCGAGCCGTCTGGTCTCCACCGTCACCGGCTTTACCGTGCAGAACAACAAAGCCATTGTGGGCGCCAACGCCTTCGCGCATGAAAGCGGCATCCATCAGGACGGTATGCTCAAGAATGCCGAGACCTATGAGATCATGACCCCGGAATCGGTAGGGGTGACCAAATCGGTGCTCACCATGGGCAAGCATTCGGGCCGTCATGCCTTCGCCGACAAGCTGAAGGACCTGGGCTATGAGCTCGGTGACAATGCCTTCCAGGAATGTTTCCGCCGCTTTAAGGCGCTGGGTGACCGCAAGAAGAATATCTATGACGAGGATATCATCGCCCTCGTGGATGATGAGGTGGCGACCAGTGCCAACCGGATGCAGGTTGTCAGCCTCAATACCTACAGCTCGACCACTGGCTCCGCCTTCTCGGATGTCACCATGATGATTGACGGGGAGGAAAAGAAGGCCGTGGTTTACGGCTCCGGCCCTATCGATGCCGCCTTCAACGCGATCAAGCAGCTGATCGGGTTTGAGCCGCACCTCCAGCTTTTCCAGGTCCATGCGGTGACGCAGGGCACGGACGCGCAGGGCGAATGCACGGTCCGGCTGGAATATGAAGGCCGCACGGTGAACGGGCAGGGCGCGCATGAGGATACGGTCACGGCCGCGGCGCGCGCCTATGTTTCCGCTGTGAACAAGCTTCTGGTCAAGCGTGAGAAAACCGCGCCCGCGCCGATGTGACGGCTCTAGGCCAACAGAAATGACTGGAAAGGCAGGTCCGGGTGGCCTGCCTTTTCTTTTTGCTTTACGCACGCGGTCGAAGTTTGCTCTTCTGGCGTCGTTAACCGGCGGATGGGGGCGGAGAAAACGATGACGGATCAGGACAATACACCGATCACGGGCCAGGTGCCGGACGCGGGTGACGAACGTGAAGGCGCTTCCGCCACGCACCAGCCGTGGGGCGGGGCTGACCCGGCCCCGACGGTCGCGCAGGCGCTGTCGCTGGTCTTTGGCTTCATCGGTCTCCAGGTGCTTTTCGGGCTTACCCTCGGCTTCTTTGCCTCCCACGGCGGGGGCGGTCTGGATGTCGGCCAGCTGACGCTGATCGGCGGGGGCGGCACCGCGGTGATCATCCTTCTCTATGCCTGGACCGCGTTTAACCGGGGTGGCCCGGCCTTCATGCGGGCCGTCGGCTGGAAACCCAGCCACTATAGCTTCTGGATGACGCTGTATTATGCAGCTGGGATTTATCTGGGCCTCAGGGTCGTGACCGCCCTTTATGCCTGGGCCTTCCTGGGGGAGGACCTGGCCGGGTTCGCTGAACGCGCGGCGGCGGAAACCTTCGGGCACGGTTTCAACCTTCAGGTGCTGGGCTTGTGGCTGTTCATCGCCGGGATCGGGCCGATGGCGGAGGAAATCGTCTTCCGCGGCTACCTGCAAACCGCGCTCAAGGCCCGGTACGGCACCTGGATTGCGGTCACGGTGGCATCGGCCGTGTTCGCCTCCGTCCACTTCTCCCTGACCCTGTGGCCGATCTATTTTCTGCTGGGGCTCAGCTTCGGTATTCTCTATCACCTCACGGGCTCGTTGAGGGCATCGATGGCGCTGCATATTTTCAATAATGCGTTGGCGCTGAGCGTGCAGGCGATGGCGGCGAATTGATGATTTTTGAGGGCTGGTTTTAGGGCCTTCCCGCGGGGAGGATGCTGCCCCTCTCAAGCTCCAAACCGGCCCCAAACCGGCCCCAAACCGGCCCCGGACAGGCCGTGAATTTGCCGAAATTTTCCATAAAATTTGCCGGGACTTACCTATTAATAAGAATCTCGGTGTATTTATGATTAACGCCTCTTGTGTATGAGGCGTAACTGGCCCATAACCAGCTTTAAGACTCCTCGTAAATGTGCGAGGCCAACTACTAGACTGTGAGGCGTTAAATGCTGTCAAAGCTGCTCGGAATGTTTTCTTCCGATATGGCGATCGATCTCGGGACCGCCAACACCCTTGTGTATGTCAAGGGCCGGGGAATTGTGCTTAACGAACCGTCCGTCGTGGCGATCAAAAGCGAACATGGCCGGGACCGTGTTCTCGCGGTTGGGGATGAAGCCAAGCTGATGCTCGGCCGGACCCCAAGTGGTATCCAGGCGATCCGTCCGCTCAGGGATGGTGTTATCGCCGATTTCCACGTGGCGGAACAGATGATCAAGCACTTCATCCAGAAAGTGCATAATCGCTCATTCGCGAGCCCACAGGTCGTTGTGTGTGTGCCGTCCGGCTCCACCGCGGTCGAGCGCAAGGCGATCCAGGAATCGGCCGAGCAGGCAGGCGCGCGCAAAGTGTATCTGATCGATGAGCCGATGGCGGCCGCAATCGGTGCCGGTCTGCCGGTCACCGAACCGCAGGGTTCCATGGTTGTCGACATCGGCGGTGGTACCACCGAGGTGGCCGTGCTGTCGCTTTCCGGCATCGTGTTCGCGACCAGCGTGCGCGTGGGCGGTGACAAGATGGATGAGGCGCTCATCGCCTATATCCGCCGCAACCACAACCTCTTGATCGGTGAAGCCACGGCGGAACGGATCAAGAAGGAAATCGGTACCGCGCTCGCGCCTGAAGACGGCGTCGGTGCGACCATGACCATCAAGGGCCGCGACCTGATGAACGGCGTCCCGAAAGAGCTGGAGATCAACCAGCTCCAGGTTGCCGAAGCGCTTTCTGAGCCGGTCAGCCAGATCGTCGAAGGCGTGAAGGTCGCGCTTGAGCAGACCGCGCCGGAACTGGCGGCGGATATCGTCGACCGCGGCGTCGTGCTGACGGGCGGCGGTGGCCTCCTCAGCGACCTCGATACGGTCATCCGCCGGGCAACCGGCCTGCCGGTCACAGTCGCGGAAGAGCCGCTCACCTGTGTTGCCCTCGGTACCGGCCGTGCGCTTGAAGACCCGCTCCTCAAGATGGTTCTGATCGAGAGCTATTGATACGGGCGCGGCACTTTTTGTTAACGCGGGAGAGTGAAAGCTGACCCCCTCAACGCAATCCATGGGCCTTACGCCCCTCAGGCTCCGCGACCGCCGCGGGATGCGGGGGCGGGAGGCCTTTTGGTTTTATATAATCCTCGCCGGGGCGCTTCTCATTCTCGATATGACAGGGTCGCGCATCCCGCGGGAGATTCGCGCCTACGCCAATGACCTGGCGGCGCCGGTGCTCAACCTTCTGGACCGTCCTGTGCGGGCGATCCAGGCCGGGCTTGAACGCGTGGCCGGTGTCTCGGACATCTATCTCGAAAATGAAACCCTGAGGGATGAAAACGGCCGCCTGCGCCAATGGCGGGAGGCCGCGCTTCAGCTCAGCCGTGAAAACGAACGCCTGCGCCAGATGCTCAAGGTGCCGGGGCGCGAAGTGCCGCCCGCTGCCACCGCGCGGGTGATCGGCATCGGCGGCGGTGCGTTCGAGCGCAGCATCCTGATCAACGCCGGCGCCAAGGACGGTGTCCTCCGTGACCAGCCGGTGGTGGACGACAGCGGCGTTGTCGGCCGTGCGATCCAGGTTGGCCACTGGACCAGCCGCGTGCTGCTGGTAACCGACCTCAACAGCCGTATTCCGGTCCGGCTTGAACGTTCAGGCATTGTCGGCATCGCCGAGGGCCAGAACGAAACCCTCCTGCGCCTGCGTTTCCTGCCGAAGGAAGCCGACGTCAAGGTTGGGGACCGGGTGCTGACATCGGGTCAGGGCGGTATTTTCCCGCCAGACCTGCCGGTTGGCAAAGTGGTGTCGATCGACGGTGAATTCATCATGCTTGAACCCCTGGGGATGCTCGGCAAGCTCGATTATGTCCGGGTGATGGCCTATGTGCCGGTCCCGGCCGAGGACAAGAGCCTGCTTGAAAGCCAGGATGGGGGCAGACGATGAGCCTCGCCCGTCCGACCTTCATGACCTTCGGGGCCGCGGGCTTTGTGCCCTTGGTTGTCAGCCTGGTTTTCGCGCTGGTCATGCTGCTCCCCATCGGTAGCGGTATCGCCAATGTCACCATGCCGAACCTGGTGATGATTTCGGTCTTCTACTGGCTGTCGCACCGGCCGCTTCTCATGCCTTACGGCGCCTGCGCGCTTCTTGGCCTGTTTATGGACCTGTGGCTCGATGTGCCGCTCGGCCTCAATATGCTGATGCTGATCCTGACGCGCCTTTTCGTCCTCAACCAGCTCAAGCATTATCGCGGCCGCTCCCGCCTGGTGCACTGGGCGGTGTTCGCCATGATGTCTTTCGGGCTGTATGCCTTTGCCTGGCTGGTGATTTCCGCGGTCGAACGGTCGGTTTGGTCGGTGCAGCCGCTTGCGGTGCAGTGGCTGGTGACGGCTTTTTCCTATGCCCCGGTGGGTTTCCTTTTGGGCCGTATCCGCCGGTCGCTGTCGAAATAGCGCCATGTCACGGGAAGGCCTGAGATATCAAACATTCAGCCGCCGCGCTTTCCTGCTCGCCGGTGCCCAGGGGCTGGCGCTGGCCACGCTCGGCAGCCGGCTTTACTATCTGGCTATCATCGAAGGCGACCAATATAAGCTGCGTGCGGACAAGAACCGCATTTCGCTACGCTGGATCGCACCTGAACGCGGTGAGATCTTCGACCGGTTCGGCCGCAAGCTGGCGACCAACCGGCAGGATTTCCGCGTCTTCCTGATCCCCGAACAGGCCCACAAGGTGACGGACACGCTGGCCCGCCTCGGCCGCATCGTCCAGTTGGATGACAGGCGCCTTGCCCGCGTCGAACGTCAGATCAAACGCCAGCGCAAATTCATGCCGGTGACCGTGGCGCAGGGTCTGACGTGGAAAACCTTTGCCCGCGTCAATGTCGAGATGCCCAGTCTGCCCGGTGTTGTCACCGATTCCGGGCTCAGCCGCTATTACCCTGATGGGATCGATGTCGCGCACATCGTCGGCTATATGGCCAGCCCGCAGGAAGACGACATGAATACGAGCCCGCTTTATCAGCTTCCGGGCTTCAAGGTGGGCCGCCAGGGGCTGGAGCGCCGGTATGAGGACCAGCTCAGGGGCAAGGCCGGTACACGTCGGGTGGAAGTCAACGCTGTCGGCCGTGAAATCCGCGAACTGCCGCCGCGGCAGGATGCCGTCCGGGGCGAAAACATCAATCTGGCGCTCGATCTCGATCTCCAGAAATTCACCATGGAACGGTTGGGCGAAGAAGCGGCGGGGGCTGTGCTCGTTGACGTGCAGAGCGGGGATATCCTCGCCATGGGCTCGTCCCCCAGCTTCGACCCCAATGAATTTACCAACGGCATCAGCCACGAAAACTGGCAGGCGCTGCTGAAAGACCCGCGCAAGCCCTTGATCAACAAGCCGGTGGCGGGGCTATATCCGCCGGGGTCCACCTTCAAGCCGATCATGGCGCTGGCCGCCCTTGAGAGCGGGGTGGTCAAGCCGGACACAACGCATTATTGCAACGGGTCGTTCCAGCTGGGCTCCCATACGTTCCACTGCTGGCGGCACAGAGGCCATGGCCGGGTGAATCTTGAACAGGCGATCCAGCAAAGCTGTGACGTCTATTTCTACAAGGTCGCCGCGGATATGGACATCGACAATATCGCGGACATGGCCCGACGTTTCGGCCTTGGCGCTGTGTTCGATGTCGGTGTCGATGGCGAAAAAGAAGGCCTGGTGCCGGACAGGGACTGGAAACACCGCGTCATGCATGACCAGTGGCACCTGGGCGAAACGCTCAATGTCTCGATCGGGCAGGGCGCGCTTCTGGTCACGCCGTTGCAGCTTGCCATCATGTCGGCACGGATCGCGGGTGGCAACAAGGTGTGGCCGTCGCTTGTCCGGTCGCTGGACGGCGAACCGGATACGAACCGCTCGTTCCTGCCGCTCGATGTCAACCCGCTGCACCTGAAGGTCGTTCGCCGGGGGATGGAGATGGTGATGGAAGCCGGTGGTACGGCGCATGACTGGCACCGGCCCAAATCGGCCATTCGTCAGGCCGGGAAAACCGGCAGCGCGCAAATCAAGCGGATCACCAAAAGTGAACGCCAGACCGGGATCATCAAGCAGGAAGACCTGCCATGGGCGGAGCGGGATCATGCTCTGTTCATTGGCTATGCCCCGGCCGATGCCCCTGAGGTGGCCACGGGCATCCTGGTGCAACACGGCGCGCATGGCGGCAGTACCGCCGCACCGATTGCGCGGGACATGATGGACAAGGCGCTTGAACTCAAGCGCCAGCGGGAAGGCAAACCGCTACCAATCACCACGGCGACGGCAGGCCCCGTCAAGGGAACGCCGCCACCGCCCGACCCTGATGGGGAGGCTGACTGATGCGTAGCGCCCATATGTTCGCGCCCCGGCGTGTGAACAAGAATGTTTTTCAGCGGCTTATCGGCCTTAACTGGCTGATCGTGCTGATGAATATCATGATCGCCTGTGCGGGCTTCGCCATGCTTTATTCGGTCGCGGGCGGCGATTGGCATCCCTGGGCGCAAACCCAGGCGATCCGTTTCGCCGGGGCCCTGGCGCTGATGCTGGTGATCGCGGTTGTCGACATCCGCTACTGGATGGCGTTTGCCTATCCCGCCTGGGGTATCGGCGTTATCCTGTTGCTGGCGGTGGACGTTATCGGCGCGGTCGGCATGGGCGGGCAGCGGTGGCTCGATATCGGGTTCATGCGCATCCAGCCGTCTGAACTGATGAAAATTGCCGTCGTCATGGCGCTCGCGCGCTATTTCCATGGCCGCAATTATCATCAAAGCCGGAGCCTGAAATCGCTGATTATCCCGGCTGTCCTGATACTGGTGCCGGTGATCCTGGTGGTCAAACAGCCTGACCTCGGCACCGGTGTGATGATCGTTGCGGGCGGGGCTGCGGTCATGTTCCTTGCTGGCCTTCCGGCCTGGCTGTTCGTTGCGGCCTTCATCGGCATCGCAGCCGCGGTTCCCGTGGGCCTGCACTATATGCATGATTATCAGCGCAACCGGATCACCACCTTCCTGCATCCGGAATCCGACCCGCAGGGCGCAGGTTATCAGATTACCCAGTCGAAAATCGCGCTTGGGTCCGGGGGGATGACCGGCAAGGGCTTCCTGGAGGGTACCCAAAGCCAGCTCAACTTCCTGCCTGAAATGAAGACGGATTTCATCTTCACCGTGCTGGCGGAAGAATTCGGCCTGATGGGGGCATTCGCGGTGCTGGGCTTGTACGGGATTGTCCTGACCTACGGCTTGTTGATGGGAATCGGCTGTCGAAGTCAGTTCGGGCGATTGTTATCGGCCGGGCTTTCCATATCGCTGTTCCTCTATGTCTTCATCAATGTGGCGATGGTGATGGGGCTGATGCCGGTTGTGGGCGTGCCCCTGCCGATGATCTCCTACGGCGGGTCTGCGATGCTGACCTGGATGATCGCTTACGGCTTGATCCTGTCGGTTGCCGTCCACCGGGATGTGACCCTGGCGCCCAAAGGCAGTGGCCTCGCCTGACGAGGGTGGCCTCTTCACGGACTCCTGACTTGAAAGCGGCGCCCAGCGCCGTATCTTCGTGTGTGAAGATTAAAAACTGGGGAACACCATGAAAAAATTTCTGATGGGCTGCAGCGCCGCGCTGATGATGACGGCAGCAGCAAGTGTGGGGGCACACGCTGACGATACGCTGATGAAGGCGATCGACGGCGATTACCCGTATCTCAAATCGCTTTATGTGCACCTGCATGAAACGCCTGAGCTTTCGCTCCATGAAAAGAACACCTCGGCCCGTATCGCCAAGGAACTCCGCGAAGTCGGCTTTGACGTCACCGATCACTTCGGCGGCTACGGTGTCGTCGGCGTGATGAAAAACGGCGACGGCCCGACCATCCTGATCCGCACCGACATGGACGCGCTGCCGGTGACGGAAGAAACCGGGCTGCCCTACGCCAGCAAGGTGACGACCAAGGACGACGGCGGCAACACGGTCGGTGTCATGCACGCCTGCGGGCACGATATCCATATGACCAGCTTTGTCGGTACCGCTCGCCGCCTCGCTGCGATGAAAGACAAGTGGCGCGGTACGCTGGTGATGATCGGCCAGCCGGCCGAGGAACGCGTGAAAGGCGCCGAAGCCATGCTGGACGCTGGCCTTTTCACCAAATTTCCGCGGCCCGACTATAACCTCGCACTCCATGACAGCCCGGCCCTCAAGGCTGGCGAAATCGGCATGACGCCGGGCTATGCGCTCGCCAATGTGGATTCGGTCGATATCGAAATTCATGGCATCGGCGGCCACGGGGCCTATCCGCATACCACGAAGGACCCTGTGGTGCTGGGCTCCTATATCGTCGTCGCGTTGCAGACGCTGGTTTCGCGCGAGACCTCGCCGCTCCAGCCTGCGGTGGTGACCGTTGGCTCCTTCCATGCGGGCACCAAGCACAATATCATCTCGGACCACGCGCACCTGCAGCTGACCGTGCGCTCCTATGATGACAAGGTGCGGACGAACCTGCTGGCGGGCATCAAGCGCATCGCCCGCGGCGAAGCCATCGCTTTCGGCCTGCCGGAAAAACTGATGCCGGAAGTCACCTTCAGCGAACCGACGCCGTCCACCTATAACGACCCGGCGCTTACCGAGAAAATCTTTGGGGCGCTTTCAGCCAAGATGGGCAAGGACCATGTCCACAAGATCGACCCGGTGATGGGCGCGGAGGATTTCGCGCTTTATGGCCGCACCGATCCGAAGATCCCCAGCCTGATCTTCTGGCTTGGGGCATTGAAGCCCGCGGACGTGGATGCGGCCAAGGCCGGCAAGCTGAAGCTGCCGAGCCTGCATTCGCCCTTCTTCGCGCCGGAGCCGGACAAGACTATCCGGGGCGGTGTCGAAGCCATGACCACGGCGGCGCTGACGCTGCTCGCCAAGCCGTAAAAGCATACAGGATGGCCCTGCCTTTCGGGGCGGGGCCGTCTTCGGCCTCCTCCTGGCGCTTCCGGTGTCACAAGGCTGGAAACGCGGGCCATAAGCAGCTAAACTGCAGAAAAGACAGGGGACCCAAGTGGCTCATTCACACGACCATACCGTATGTATCGAACAGGCGATCGCTGAAGCCGAGCGCCTTTGCGAGGAGCGAGGCTCCCGCTTTACCGACCTTCGCCGCCGTATCCTCAAGATGATCTGGCAGGGGCACAAGGCTGTCAAAGCCTATGACCTTCTGGACCAGCTCGCCAATGAAGGCGGGTCCGCCAAGCCGCCGACCGTCTACCGCGCGCTTGATTTCCTGATGGAGCAGGGGCTCGTCCACAAGATTGAATCGCTGAATGCCTATATCGGCTGCCCGCATCCGGGCGACAGCCACGTGAGCCAGTTTCTCATTTGCGATAAATGTGAAACGGTGAAAGAGGTTACGTCCGACGCGCTGACCAAGGCCGTGCTGGCCGCCGCCGAAAACGCCGACTTCACCATCCACCGCCAGACGCTGGAACTGCACGGGGTGTGTGCCACATGCCGTCAGAACGCGAAGGCAGCCTAGGCATCTTTCTGGAAAATTGACTCGTCTTTTGTATCAGGCCTCTGTAAAGGGCTAAGCCTTATGGCTGAGCTTTTGGATATCCAGGCGACCGCGGCCGAATTTCTCGACCTCGCACGCCGTCAGGCAGCGGAGGGGCAGGCAGCCTCTGCCGAGGAAACTGTGCGCGCTGTGATCGCCATGGTGCCGCGCCACGCCCCTGCCTGGCGCATCCTGGGGGATCTCTTGTCCGCCCAGCCTGGCCGCCGTGCCGACGCCGCCGATGCCTACGCCAAGGCGCTGGAGATCGACCCCGGCAACAAAGCCGCGGAAGGCGGGCGCGAAAGCCTCGGCCACCGCGAAACCGCCGCGCCCAAAGTGGCCCATGCCGAACGGGAATTCCTGCTGCCGCACATGGTCGCGGACGGCAAGGAAGTCGCGATCGCCGAAGCCCGCGCGGCTGAAACCGCTGAGGACTGGGACACCGCCAAGGTCGCATGGGAACGCGCGTTGGAGATCGACCCGAGCGACACCTGGTCCTGGGCGCAGTATGGCCATCTCCTCAGCGTCAACCTTCATCAGTATGACAAGGCCGAACAGGCCTTCCGCCGCGCGATCGAGGAAGACCCGACCGACGACTGGGCCTGGGGCAAGCTCGGCATCATGCTGGCTGACTTCATGGGCCGGGTGAAGGAAGGGCAGAGCATGCTCCGCCGCGCCATCAGCCTGGAGCCCGCCGAAAGCTATTACCACGGCTGGCTCGGCTGGTCGCTCTACCGCCAGAGCGAGGACCTCAAAGGCGCCGAGAAGGCGCTGATGGAGGCCGTGCGCCTGTGGGGCGACTATCAGTGGGCCTATTACCACCTCGGCTATGTCCGCTTCCTGATGGGCGACCGGCCCCGGAAGGCCGAAGCCGCGCTCAGCCGCGCGCTCGAGCTGGACCCCGAGGATGTGCCGACCATGTTCAGCCTCGCTGAACTGTACGACGACCAGATGAACCGCCCGAAGAAGGCGCTGGCGCTTTATGAAAAGGTGCTGAACCTCACCGGCGGCGACCCGGCGGCGTGGCGGCGGGTCGGGATGCTCTATCACGGGGCGCTCCAGAACCCGGAAAAGGCCAAGCACGCCTATGAGAAGGCGCTGGAGACCAGCCCGTATGACTATGACGTGCTTACCCGTCTCGGCTGGCTGTTGTGGGAGACGCTGGGCGAGGTCGACGCAGGTATCGATATCCTGAAAAAGGCGGTCGACATGGCGCCCGAAAGCGCGTGGGTCGCGACCCATATGGCGCAGGCGCTGCAGCTTGGGCGCGGCAACATGGCCGGGGCCGAGGCCATGCTGCGCCGTGCGCTGAGGATTGATCCGGAATTCGACTGGGCCCATGCCATGCTCGGCGGCTTGCTGTATGAAGAGAAAAAAGACGTCGAAGGCGCGAAGGAACATCTGCATGAGGCCCTGCGCCTGAGCCCGGATTACGCCTGGGCGTGGCACCGGCTCGGCCAGGTTCATCTGTTCGCCGATGAGGATGTCGATGCCGCCTGGGCCGCCTATGAGCGCGCGCTCAAATCCTCGCCCAACCGCTCGGAAATCCTGTTCGACATGGTGTGGCTGGGGCTGTTCCGTCTCAACCGCGCCGACCTTATCCTCGACTATGCCCGCAGGCTTCTGAAGCAGCAGCCGAAAAGCGCCTTCGCCCATGCACTGCTTGGCCGCGCGCTCCGCTATACCGAGCCGGAACCGGGCCCGGCGATCGACCATCTGTCAAAAGCCGTGGCGCTCGACCCCGACGATCATTTCGTCTGGCACGAATATGGTGAGGCGCTCCTCTATGATATCGGCGACCTCGAAGCCGCCGAGGAAGCGCTGTTGCGCGCGCAAACGCTGGACAACAGCTGCAGCACGGTCGACGCCGACATCGGCATGATCCGCTATGTCCAGGGTCGGACCGAAGACGCCCATGGCCATTTCGAACGCTCGCTCGAGATCGACCCGGAAAGCAGCTATTCCTGGCTCGCCTTCGGCCGGTTCCTGATGCTCTCCGGCGAGGATGACACCATGGCCGAAAGCGCGTTCGAGCGCGCGGCGGAGCTGGATGACGGCAATTTCGAACCCTGGGCGACCCTCGCCGGGTTCCTCGCCCGCCAGCCGGGGCGCGAGGATGAAGCCGAGGAGGCCAAAGAAAAGGCCATGGAGCGCGCGCCCCACGGCCTTGATCTCGATCGCTGGACCGAACGTCAGCTCGACCCCGCCTTCCTGCATTATTGATCCCGCCTTATTGGGCGGCTTTCGCCTTGGTCTTTTCCACCTTGGGGGCGGGCTTGGGGCCTGCCCACGGCTTCAGCGCCTTCAGGAAATACGCCCGGCGCGGTTCCTTGCCGCCCTTCGGCACCGCGGCTGACTGCCACGAGCCGTACGTCGGGTTCGGCAGCGTGAACCAGCGCTGGCCCCAGTAGGCGTCATATTTCGCCATCATGGCATCGCGGCCCGCAATGTCGCCGCCCATGTCATCGACAAAATCGCCGAAATTGTCGCCGAGCAGCATCAGGATGCGGTAGTTTTTGGCGATAAAGGCGCGGCGCGTGCCCTTCTTGCCGGTCCAATCCTTCTGGCCGCCACGCAAGAGCACGACATCTTCGCCCGCCTTCATCGGAAAGCCGAATTTCTTGAGGTTACGGAGCGTGCCGTCCTTCACCGCCTCACTGCGGTTGGAGACGTAGAACACCGTGATGCCCTTCGCGGCCGCCGCTTTGGTGAACTGGAGCGCGCCGGGGATCGGCACGGAGACGCTGTCATTCGCGAACGCGTGCCAGCTCTTGCCGCTGAAATGCTGGTGATGGGTGATGATCCAGGCCTGATAGGCCGAGTTGTTCAGCACCGTCTCATCGATATCGAGGATCACCGCCGGCGGCTTGGCGGCAAAATCACCGGTCTGCTCCAAGGCGGCGGTTTCGCCCTTGTCGGCCAGCAGCGCATCCAGCTGGCGCGTGGCCCCTGCGTAAACCGAACGCGTCGATGCCTTATATTCCACCGAGGTCTGCAGCCACAAAGTGGCGTCGAGCCCGTCATTGGCGGCGGGGGCCGGGGCCTTGGCAAACGCCGGGACGCTGGCGGCCAGGATGAAGGCCGCCGCGGTGAGGGTGTGGTTCAATCGCATTGTCGTCTCCCTTATCGCCATCTGGCTATCGGGGCAGATGGCTTTCTCGGGGGAGACTAAAGACCCATCGCTTCCCGCGTGCAAGGGAAAACCTGGGCGGGAACCCATGAAAAAAAGCCGCAGCATCAAGGGGCTGCGGCTTTCCGGTACGATTTTAGGGGCGTGCGATTTAGTGGCAGACGCTCAGCCCGCGCTTCTTCAGATACTGCTGATGGTAATCCTCCGCCGGCCAGAAGGGCGCCGCCGGTTCAATCAGCGTCACGATCGGGCGCTTGAAACGGCCGGAGGCTGCCAGCTCCTCCTTCTTGCGCTCGGCCACCGCTTTCTGCGCGTCATCATGGTAGAAAACGACGGAGCGGTACTGCGTGCCTTCGTCCGGGCCCTGACGGTTCCATTCGGTCGGGTTATGGTTGGCATAAAACAGGTCGACCAGCGCGTCGTAGGAAATGACCTCCGGGTCAAATTCCATCTGCACCACCTCGGCATGGCCGGTCTGATCCGTGCAGACATCCTTGTAGGTGGGGTTGTCGAGCGTGCCGCCCATATAGCCGACCGTGGTCGAGCTTACCCCGTCCGTGGTGCGGAACACTTCTTCCACGCCCCAGAAACATCCAGCGCCAAAGGTTGCGGTTGCCATTTTTCTGTCCTTTTATGCAGCAATTGTTCTCGGCAGAATATGCTGTTGCCTTTCAGTCTTGTCGAGGGGCACAATGTAAAAAATCCGTGTGGGAGGCTAGGCGTGAACCGAGGCATGAAAATTCTGAGCGTGGGACTGATGGCATTGATGGCAAGCACGTCCGCGTGGGCGGAGGCTGCCAATGCCGCGCAGGTCACGTCACCGAGCCCGTCGGACAGTAGCCCGATTCCCGAACCGCTGTTGAAGCTTGAATTCCAGCGCTGCCTCAAGGGCTGCGTGCCGGACTTCAACGAAGCCGCCTGCGTGGCGCTGTGTGATTGCAGCGTGCAGCAGTTCAAGAAGCGGCTGAATTACGGTGAGTATGTCGACATGCTGCGCCAGCTCGCCAGTGGCAACGTCACGCCCAAGAACAGCAAGATGCTCGACAGCGTCGCCCATTATTGCTCCGCCGCCGTCGACAAGGCCGGCATCGCCGTCGGCCCCGCCGAAGCCAAGGACGCCGCGAAAGACGCCGCCAAGCCTGACGTGAAGCCGGACACGCCCAAAAGCCCGAAGTAGGGGGAACTATAGGAGGCCTATATGGGGGTGCGTAAAGGTAGCGGTGCCCTATACGATCAAGCAGGCAAACACCTAGGCGATGTGCGCTATGACGTTCAGTACTCGGATGGAGATGTAGCGTCGGACAAATATCCTAGCTTACATGGGCAGGTTTGGGATCGTTTTCCCTCTGTCCATACACTGGATACCTGGGCCTTGGCTGAGCGTGGAGATCCCATCGTGCTTGTTGATGACACCTCTAAGCTGGCGATCGATATGGAGGTCTTTCAGGGGGCTATAGAGTCGGGCGGCAAAGCCACCGTGAAACATATAGATGGTGGGGGAAGGTTTGACTACTCTCCCTCCTGGCTCGACGAATAGCGCCCTTCATTTTAAAGAATCTTCCCCATCACCCCTTCGGAATCGGGCGCTTGTTGCCGTTTTCGTCGACCGCAGCCATGATACGGCAATATCATATATGATATTATGTTTTGATATTTCTGTGATATTGCATATAATATCATCATGTTAAAGGTCGTCATGGATACGGATGTTCTGTATGCCGCATTTGCGAGCGATAGCGGGGCATCAAGAGTGCTTCTGAATGAAGCGATCGACGGCACTTTGAAGCTGGCGGCTTCAACATCCTTGTTTCTGGAATATGAGGCCGTCCTGTGCAGGGCAGAGAGCCTTGAACGGATTGGCCTCTCCCGTGACGAAGTGGTGGAAGCGCTGGATTTGCTCGCTGGCATCATTGAGCCTGTTGGGCTCCATTATCAGTGGCGGCCCGTGGCAAAGGACCCGGATGATGATTTCGTCATCGAAACGGCGGTCAATGCCGTTGCGGATATGGTGGTGTCCTTTAACTTGAAGGATATGGCTGCCGGGGCTGCTCTCTTCGGGATAGAAGTTGTACGGCCCGGCACTTTGGTAAGGAGGTTGAAAGATGAGTAATTTTGCCCTCAGGCTTCCCGATGACTTGAAGGAAGATGCGGCTGAGCTTGCCAAGGAAACCGGCGTCAGCCTCAATCAGTTCATTACCAACAGCCTGGTTGGAAAGGTCGCGGCCCAGAAGGAAGCATCCCGCTTCTTCAAGGCGCGTGCTGGACGTGTGGCTGGCGGTACGGAACGGCTGCGGGAAATTCTGGTGCGGGCAGGGGCTGGCAATCCACCGTTGCAGGGCGATGAATAACCCTCTTGCGCCTGCCGTCCTATGAGCACATTGGACTCACCAAGCCCACTTTCCGTCACTCGCCGACTTGATCGGCGAGTCTGGGAACACAGTAGTTGGCAGTTGGGCCTCTGCGTCTGGGTTCGCCGGTTAAACCGGCGAATGGCGACTAGAAAAGGAATAGCTTCCTCTATTCACCCCTTCGGAATCGGGCGCTTGTTGCCGTTTTCGTCGACCGCGACGAAAATATAGCGGCCGCGGGTGACCTGATGGTGCTCATCGCGGTTCGGCCCGCGTTCGGCGAAAACCTCCAGCGCCACGGTGATGGAGGTGCTGCCGACCTTCTCCACTTCGGTATAGACGCTGATCACATCGCCCAGCTGGATCGGCTGGATGAATTTCATGCCTTCGATCGCCACGGTCGCCACCGGCCCCTGCGCCACGCGGCTGGCGTGGTCGGCGCCCGCAAGGTCCATCTGGGCCAGCACCCAACCCCCGAAAATGTTGCCGTTCACATTGAGGTCGGACGGCTGCGGGATGGTGCGGATGGTGGCGCGGCGGTGTTGGTCGGTCATGGCTCAGGCGTCCTTTTGGGCGGGGATGGTCTGCGGGCTATGCAGGGGGGCGACTTCCAGTGCGTCCCCCGGCATGGCTTCTATGTAAAGCGAGCGGCTGGGGAAAGCAAAGCCCGTTCCCGCGTCCTCAACGATTCGTTTGATCGCCAGCAGAAGCTGCTCCTTCACTTCCAGCCATTCCAGCCAGTTGGTGGTTTTGGTGAAGCAGTACAGGAGGATATCGATCGAGCTTGATGAGAACTGGTCGATGCGCACGAAGGTCGCGGTTTCTTCGGGGCGGGCGAAGGCGTCATTTTCCTGCAGGTATTTCTCTATCCCGTCGCGCACTTGCTGAAGCTGTTCCGCCGTGGTGCGATACTCAAGCCCGATCACCCATTTGATTCGGCGGAAGGTCATGCGCGAAAAGTTGGTGACGGCATTGTCGGACAGTTTGGCGTTCGGCACATAGACCGGCGCCTTGTCGAAGCGGCGAATCATCGTGGTGCGGAAGCCGATATGCTCAACCGTGCCTTCGACCACGCCTTCGACCAATATCCAGTCGCCCGGCAGGAAGCGGCCTTCGCCGATGACGAACAGCCCGGCGATCAGGTTCTTGAACAGGTCCTGCGCACCGAGGGCCACGGCGACACCGAACAGCCCCAGCCCGGCGATGATCGGCCCGACCTGGATGCCCCAGATCTCCAGAATCGTGGCTGCACCCAGAAGCGCGAAGGCGATCTTGATGGCCTTGGCCAGCCAGTCGATCATCGAGATGGTCAGGAAGCGGTCGGCGCGGCGGAGCAGGGTGGAAACCGGGTCGGCGGCGCGGTAGAGCGCCCAGAAGATGGTGAAGGCCACCAAGGAGCGGTTGAGGTTCGAGGTGAAAATCTCGGACTGTTTATCAAGGTCCAGAAGCGCGCTCGCGAAAAACACCCCCAGCACGATGGGCACGAAGCGAATCGGCGGTTCCAGCGTGGCGAGGAGGGCATCGTCGATCTTGTTTTCCGTGCGTTCGGCCCAGCGGCTCAACCGGCCGATGACGAAGCGGGTGAACAGGTTCCGCGCCAGCAGGAACAGCGCGAACAGGAACACGGCGACGATGATGCGGCCGATGTCGATGCCGTACAGTCCTTCGGTCCAGACCTGTTTGACGAGGTCGAAGAAAGCGGTGATCTGATCCTTTTCCATACTGGGTCCTTAGTGTGCCTTGGGCTTGGTGTTTTTATCGGTGGTCATTGTTGCGGTTTCATGGGTTTCGCCATCATGGCGGGCCATGAAACGGTGGGCGATCATCCCGCCCGCAACATGGAGAAGCGCCACAAGCCCGCCCGCCGTGTAGGCGATGGCCATGGGGTTGAGGCCGCCTTCGCCCGCGTCGCCCCAGGCGGCATAGGCGCCGAGGCCGAGAAGCGCCACGCCGAGGATGAGGCCGGTCAGGATGAGCAGTTTGTTCATCGGGGCTCTCCCATTGGGTGGGGGCTCAGCCTAGTCCTGAACGGGCCATCGGCTCAAGGGGCGGTGGGGCCGGTCTTGTCGTCCGCGTTTGCGGCTTCGTCCTTATCTGCCTCATCCGTGCCCTTTTCCTTCTTGTTGAGGTTATGGACTTCCTCATCATGGCCGCGGCGGGCGCTGAAGAACAGCAGCGACATCAGCCCGACCCCGACCAGGAAGGTCATGATCAGGCCGCCGGCCATCGCCGCCATGCCGTTGGAGCTGATCTTCACGTCGCCGAGCTGGTCGGCGAGGTGGAAATTATAATAGGCCACCATGGCGATGCCGAGGATGGCGACCAGTATGACGAGCGCGGTTTTCATAAATAAGTTCCTTCAAACGGGCAGCGCCAGGGTAATGACTTTATCTACAGTATAAAGTGGGGTCAGGCCGCCATGATATCCAGAAATTGACGGATCAGCGCGGCATTGAGGCCCCAGCCGCCATCACCCATCTCAGATACGGCGCGAATGTCAAGGATGCTCCCGCCCGTGTGCGGCAATATGCGTATGACGATAAGGCTCTGGACGCCGAACCAGCGGTCCTCGCCGATGGCCTCGATGCGGCCGGTGGTCACGTCGCTCGCGACGATGCGCCATTTCAGCTTTTTCGCCACCTGAAGCGCCCGCGCCGTGGTGCTCGCCGGGCTCATGGTACTGATGTAGGAGACGAAGGGGGACTGGATCGCCGCCGCGGTCGCCGCCTGGGTTTCAGGCTCTGGCGCGGGGGCCTTGAGCGCCTTGAAGGCGGGCGGGTTCTGAGGGTTGGTGCTGATGTCGGCGTTCAGGAAGGCCTCATGGGTGCGCCTGTAGGCCTGGCCCATCGGCCAGCCAAGCCCGATCGCCAGCAGGATCGCCAGCGCGCCGCGCCAGCTCAGCCGCACCCGCGGGCTCGTCAGCGTATGCAGAATGCCGAGCATGGTGAAGAGGCTGCCGAGGGTCACGAGACCGAGCCCGACCGTGACCAGGCGGATTCGGAAATCGAAGGCGGTATCGGCCTGCCATAAGTTTTTGATGCTACCGATCTGGAAAAGGGGCCCTGCGATGATGAAACCGATACCGGCGAAGAGCAGCGTTACCAGCCCGAGCGTTGCCCAGGTGGATGGCTTCCGGTTTTGTTTCTTGAAAAATATCTGGGCCATGACCTCCCCGTCGGTGGCTTGTTATGAACGCCTGCCATTTATACTTTCGCTACACGTTGTAGCCGAAGTTGCGCCTTGATGATAGCCCCGCGCCCTTTTGTCCCTGTGGCTCAGGCAAACTGTTGCAGGGGCAACAGTTAAGGGCGGGGGGATGCAACAGTCATGCTGCAACAGGGGCAACAGCAGGCCGCCCCCTTTTCGTAAAGCTTTTTGCTCATAGGGCGAAAAAGAGGCATAATGATGGAAGACGTTCCGAGTGCCCAGAAACCCAGGGTCCGCAAGGGCTCGCGCAAGCCAAGGAGGCGCCAATGAATGTCGGCCATATTCTGGATATCAAGAAACAGGCCCTGGTCGCTCTAGACCTCGGTGCATCGGTTCTCGACGTTGCCAAAATGCTTGGAGAACGGCGGATTGGTGCGCTTCCGGTGATCGATGGGGGGCAGCTTGTCGGCATTATTTCCGAACGCGACATCGTGCGCGGCCTCGCCATACGCGGCGGCGGCGTGCTGGCGGAAAATATCGAAGCCCTTATGACAAAAGCGGTTTTCACCTGTAGCCAGGAAGATACGGTTCAGTTTGTCATGGCGATGATGACCGAGCGCCGCATTCGTCACGTGCCGGTATTGGAAGCGGGCAAGGTCGTCGGCATGATCTCGATCGGTGACGTGGTCAAGGTCCGCGTTGAGGAGACCGAGAAGGAGGCCGAAGCGCTGAAGGAATATATCGCAACCGCTTAATTTTGCTGGGCTTTCAGCTCTTCCGAGCTTCTATCAAGGGCTCGGCAATCGCTGAGATGCGGGCGGCATTATCCACCCAGGTATAATGCCGCCGCTCTATCGTACGTTTGGCTTCAGCACCGAGCCGCGCCCTTAAAGCCGCGTCCTCGATCAGGCGGCGGATCAGCGCGTCGGCGGCGTCGAAATCCTGCGGCGCGAACAGAAGCGCATCCTTATCGTCTTCCAGAATTTCGCAGATATTGGGTTGGGCTGGCGCGACAATCGCCAGGCCCGCCGCCATATATTCGAACAATTTCAAGGGGCTGGCATAATCCGTGACCGCAGGCTGGAGCGCGATGTCCATCGCCGCCAGATGCTCAGGGATGTGCATGCGATCGATGAAACCGGCGAAATGGATGCGGTCGGCAATCCCCAGTTTTTCGGCGCGCTCCCGGCACATGGGGATGGCCGGTCCGTCGCCGACAATCAGCATATGCGGGCTGTCCGCCGCGTCATAGTTGGCGATGAGGTCGATCATATGATCGAGCCTGTGCCATTCGCGCACAAAGCCGGTAAAGCCAAGGACCGTGCGGCCCTCAAGCCCATATTTCTGCCGGATAGCCGTGCCGTCGAGGCTTTCATAAAGCGCCGGGTCAATGCCGTTATGCAGAACGGTGATCGAGTTCTCAGGCGCGCCTTCCGCCTTCAGTATATCGGCGAGCACATCGCTTACCGGGAATATCCGGTCGGCTGCGCACCAGGTTTTGCGCTCGAGCGACCGCGCCAGCTTTTCAAGCTTCAGCCCGCCATAGCGGCTGCGTTCATCGGCCAGTGGCGCGTTGACTTCCAGCAGATAGGGCAGGTCGGTCTTTTCCTTGAGCCAGCGCCCGGCAGGCAGGAACAGATTGTGCCGTTCATACAGAACGTCCGGGCCGAAGCTTTTGTAAGCGGCCTTCAGTTTCAGATAGTCGCGCATGCCGTAGGCCAGCTCCATGACTTCCAACATAAAGTCGGGCAGGGCCCGCCGGAGCCAGTCCAGAAACCGGTTCTCCGCCCCGAATTCCTTGGGGCGCAGCGAGGGGCCAACCATATGAACCGTGTGCCCCAGCGTTTCAAACGCATGGATAAGCTCAGCCACATGCACGCTCTGCCCATCCTGGGCGGCGATTCGGTGGTGATAAAGAATTCTGAGCTTTTTGGTCACGGGCTGTCCGCCTAAATGTTGATCCGGTGCGTCACGATGGCGAGCGCATCCTTCAGATGGTGGAGTTTCAGGTCGAACGCGGCTTTGCCTTCGTCAATCAGTTCCTCGCTGCGGTGGAATTCCATGACCCCGATGTGACCGCAGCGCGGCGTGATGGTGACATCGGGCGGGTCGCCTGCAAGGCGTGAACGCGAAAGCCGGTTCTGCATGATATTGAGGCTGGCCACCATATTGGAGAACAGGCTGGGCGCATCCTTTTTATGGCCGAGAATCTTGCGGAAGAAGGAGGCGTTGCCGCGTTTCTCCAAAAGACCCTCGGCGCCACTTTCGGCGAAGACGCCATAGTCGTCGGAGCTGAGCGCGCCGCTGACCCGGGCCCGGGCGCGGCCATACAGGTCCTCGGCCAGGTTGACGGCGATGACCACTTCACACCCCGCGGCCCGGCAGACTGACACGGGGACTGGGTTCACAAGCGCGCCGTCCACCAGCCAGCGGCCATCGACCTTGCAGGGTTCGAAAACGCCGGGCAGGGCGAAGCTCGCGCGAATGGCGTTGGAGACCGGGCCTTCGTCGAGCCAGATTTCGTGGCCTGTCTTGAGTTCGCAGGCAACAGCCGTGAAGGGGATGTTCAGGTCCTCGAAATCGAGGTTGCCGAAACGGTCCCGCATCAGCTGGTTCAGGCGGTCGCTGCCGAACAGCCCGCCGCTGAGCCGGACGTCCAGAAACCGGAAAAAGTTGAATTCCTTCAGGCCCCGCGCCCAATCCTCGACTTCATCGAGCGCGCCGCAGGCATAAGCACCACCGACCACAGCCCCGATCGAGGTGCCTGCGATCATGTCGACGGGGATACCTTCTTCCTGCATCCGCCTGAGCACACCGATATGAGCCCAGCCGCGCGCCACCCCGGCGCCGAGCGCAAGCCCCACCTTGGGCCGCCGCGTCGCTGGGCGGTGCGTTTGTGTGTCTTCATTACTGGACTGTTCGCTGTCAGACGCCATATCTTTGTTCTTGAAGAGGCCTAGCATAAAATCTCTCTATTTATCGTTGTCCCGATTTGAAGCAAAAACGAGGGCAAGCGCAAGGGGCTGGGCAAAATAGATCGTCCTGACTGGGGAAATGCCTCATCCCCGTCATAAACCGGTGATTAAGTGCGGACGACAGAACAGTGAGGATAACGGTCATGGCTGGCGAAAGGTTTGGTTTCAGGGCGGGTGCCCTCGCGCTTCTATGTGCCCTTGGTGGGGGGCAGGCCGTGGCGGAGGATAATCATGTCGTGACCCTCCAGGTGGAGAACGACCTGTTTTTCGGCCATACCGACCGGGACTATACCAACGGCATGCGGCTTACCTATGTCCATAACCCGGGCGAGGTTTCAGGCGCCGACAGTATCAGTGCCATGCTCAAGGGACTGTCGTTTGTCGCCCGGCATTCCCCGGACAGCCAGATCTATTATAGCTTCGGCCTCGGCCAGAATATGTATACGCCGCAGGATATCCAAAACCCGGACCTCATACTGGATGACAGGCCCTATGCCGGTTGGACCTATCTTGAGTTCGGAGTCTCTGTCCAAAGCCAGAATGATCTTGAAGTCCTGAAAATCGATGCCGGGATGGTCGGTCCCGCTTCCCTGGCGGAATTCACTCAGCGCCAATGGCACAAATTGATCGGCTCACCGATTCCCCAGGGCTGGTCACACCAATTGCCCAACGAACCGGGGCTGAACCTGCATTACTTCCTCGCGCACCGAATTCGGACAGGGGGCGAGAAAGGCGGCCGCTGGGGTTTTGACGTCACCCCGCATGTGGGCCTCGCGCTTGGCAACATCTATACCTATGGCGCGGTCGGGGCGACCTTCCGCTTTGGCAGCAACCTGGACCGCGAGCTTGGGGCACCGCCCCGAATCCAGCCTTCCTTGCCGGGCAGCGATTATTTCGGCGGCTCCGGGCTCGATTTCTATGTCTTCGCAGGCGGGGAAGTGCGTGGGGTGGTCCGTGATATCTTTCTGGACGGGACCTGGCGCAGCCATGAGCATGACGTGGAAAAGAACACGTTCGTCGCGGACCTTCAGGTTGGTTTCGTTCTGCTCTGGAACGATGTGCGGCTCGCCATTACCCATGCTTTCCGGACGGATACCTATAAGATCCAGCACGGCGGCCATGAATATGGCGCCATTACCCTGTCTTATCGATTCTGATGGGGAAGGGCGCCTAGCCCTGATCGGTCTCATCCGGTTCATATTTAAGGATATCACCGGGTTGGCACTCCAGATAATCGCAAATGGCCTCGAGCGTGGCGAATCGCACGCCTTTGACCTTGCCGGACTTCAGGAGGCTCAGGTTCGCCTCGGTAATGCCGATATGCTGGGCCAGGTCCTTCGACTTGACCTTGCGCTCCGCCAGCATGACATCGAGTTTTACGGTGATGGGCATGATGTCTCTTTCGGCTGGCTCAGACTATTTCATTGAGTTCGTCGCGCTGGGCGCGGGCGAGCGACACTATGCGCGCAATGACAAATGCCATCAAGGCTGGGATGAGTCCGAGGACGTCATAATTGGAAATAGAGACAGTCAGCTCCCGGTGGCCGGGTCCGTTCGTCGCTGTCAGCACGAGAATCAGCAAGGTTTCGCCAAGCCAGTTGGTCACGACATACCAAAGCATCGCCTGTCCAATAGCACGCCAGTATGATTCGTTCTTTTGCCCAAACCAATCTCCAGCTTCCAACTGCTGGATCAGACGCCAAAGACAGTAAAGCGCATAGGCAAGGCAGGCTTGAGGGAGGGCGTTGACCGAAAAGCCCGCAAACCGCTGCCATAAAGCCAGCCGGGCGTAACCGCCATATGCCTCAACAATGTCATCTTTAGAGAAGACGCTGAAACTCGACGGGTCGACCCATTTCCAGATGACAGGAACTATGGCGCCAAGGAATGACACGTAGATTACCCATTTGAGAACCGTGAGACTGTTTGGACGGTGTTGCATATCGACCCTAAAATTATCGTTTTACAGAAATAAATTGTTCATCTATGATAAGCCTAAAGCGAGGATAAAGGAAGAGCAATGGCAGGCCGACATACAAGGGTGCTGATTCTGGCCGCTTTTATGTTGAGCCTGCTGATTCTTCTAGTGGGGCTCTTCCACCGCGCTGCCGCCCAGGATGTGACAGAATCAAGTGCCCCCCAGGCGGGCAGTTCGCCCTCAGCCGATTCTCCTGTACCCGTTTCTGATACTGACCAGCCTGGCGCATCTTCTGAGGCCCCTGCATCTGTGGCCCTGGGGGCTAAGGCCTTAACCGTTTCCCAGTCTTCCCCGCTTGTCGTTCCCGTCTATCCGCTGCACAGCAAGAAGGGCGCCTTGCCCAAGGGGGCGGACCTGCGTGATTCTTATGTGGTCCTCAAGGACGGTTCGGTCATGTCCGTTGCCGACTGGATATTGGGGGCCCTTAAAAGCGATCAGGGCGGCGTTGGCATGAGCGACTATGAGAATCGCCTGTTCTTGGGGCAGGTGGCCCGCGCGCTTGTCGGCCAGGATGAGAAACTGGTGGACAGAACCCCCGTGCCGCAGCCGGTTGCAGGCCTTGCGGCTGCGGCGGGGCAGGCGCCGTTTCGGATAGGGCCCTTTACCATTGATGGCAGCACCGTTGGCGGCAACAGGTCGCTGCAATCCGGGGCGCCGCGGGGCATCACTGTACTCAACGATGCGATCGGGACCAGCTTCACGGATGAGATATCCATCGGGAAGACGGCGCTGCTTGAGGACCCTTATAGTACGGCTTTCGCCGGCGCAGTGGAGGATTTCAAGCTCCATGGCACCTTCATGAACATGCTTCACGACTATGAAAAGCGTGAGCCAAAGGGCAATAACCAGGGCTCCAAATAGCTCTGCGCAATATTGTGTCTCTATCACGGGCGTGCGCGATATTTTGTGCTTCAAAACCCGTGATTTGCCCCTGATTTCAGGTTTTTTCGAAAAAACGCAAAAAAGGTGTTTACAGGTTGGGAAACCACCCCTATAACCCGCCTCCACCGACGGGGCGCACCGCACAGCGCGACGCACCGACGGGGCAGCGAGCCGGGATGATCCGGTAGGTGAAAACGGCCCGCTAAGTTGCTCTTTGACATAGTAGAATGGAAGGGAGATGTGGACGGTGGTCTGGTGACCGTTGTCTAGATCTCGACGAACGTCGGAAACGATGTTCGATATACGTAGATGATACGTATGTCAGTGAATTCTTGAGCTTGATGTTTGGCCTTTTGGTTGGATA
>NZ_JAINDF010000019.1 GCF_023006325.1 Kordiimonas marina | reverse complement strand
GCCGACACCGTCGCGGGCAGCTACGGCAGCCTGACCATGGCGTCGAACGGCGACTGGTCCTACGACCTCGATGAGACGCTGGCCGGGGTCCAGTCCCTCGCGGCGGGCGATACGCTGGGCGATACCATCACGGTCTCGTCGGCGGACGGCACCACACAGGACATTGTCGTCACCATCAATGGCGCCAACGATGCCGCGGTGATCGGCGGCACCACGACCGGCTCGATCGGTGAGGACAGCACCGGTACCGCGACCGGTACCTTGACGGTTAGCGACATCGATACCGGTCAAAGCAGCTTCACCGCCGACACAATCGCGGGCAGCTACGGCACACTGACCGTTACCTCCAATGGTGACTGGAGTTACGACCTCAATGAGACGCTATCCGGGGTCCAGTCCCTCGCTGCGGGCGATACGCTCGGCGATACCATCACCGTCTCCTCGGCCGACGGCACCACACAGGATATTGTCGTCACCATCAATGGCGCCAACGATGCTGCCGTGATCGGCGGCACCACGACCGGCTCGATTGGTGAGGACAGCACGGGCACCGCAACAGGTACCTTGACGGTTAGCGACATCGATACCGGCCAAAGCAGCTTCACCGCCGACACAATCGCGGGCAGTTA
>NZ_JAINDF010000018.1 GCF_023006325.1 Kordiimonas marina | reverse complement strand
AGGCCCACCTCAAAACATCAAACCGGTTTCTCAGCCCTTCCTCTCGATTTCCGGGAGGCACCACCTAATGCCAACAGACGGCATTTGTCAAACATTGCTAATAGCTGCATATGACTTACCGCAACTCAGGGAAAGTCTCCCGCAAGCGGGCGTTGGTTTCCTCCCGTTTAGCCCAAAGCTCACGATACCAGTCCGTGCGCTTGTGGATATGCTGCATCAGCATACGATGCTGGCGCACATAAAGCCCTGCGTTGGCGGCGAGCCGGCGTCTCAGCTCAGGTTTCTCGATAAGAGCCGTCAAACCATTGGTCCAGTCACTGTATGTGCGGGCAATCAGACCGGTTTCCCCTTGGACAATGGTGTCGCCATAGACCGTGGGACTGGCAATCATCGCTGCGCCGCAGATGGCGGCCTCCAGGAACTTGATATCGCTTTTCCCATTCGTCTGGGGAGACGGCTCAAGTGGGGACAAGACAATATCGCTCGCATGAAGGGCATTCATGTAGACTGAATAGTCTTTGGACGGGATGACCGTTTTGTCCCTGACATCAAGAGCCTCGAAGAACCCTTCGTCCCCCGCGACGCAGAACTGAATGTCATCCCGGCCCGCGAGCACCTTGTTGAAAGTCTCCATCAGGGGCTGCCACGATGACCTGCGATTGTGCGCCCCGAAAAAGATGCGCGTCTTCTCAGACTTCGGCTTCGGGCGGGTCGGATACCGGAAAATCTGGTTTGGGAAGCCGCGGACATTGGGGTTGAACTGGCGAAAATAC
>NZ_JAINDF010000017.1 GCF_023006325.1 Kordiimonas marina | reverse complement strand
TTACTTCAGGATTTTAGCGACGACGCCGGCGCCGACGGTACGGCCACCTTCGCGGATAGCGAAGCGGAGGCCTTCGTCCATGGCGATCGGAGCGATCAGCTCGACTTCCAGGTTCACGTTGTCACCCGGCATCACCATCTCGGTACCTTCCGGCAGCTTCACCGTACCGGTAACGTCGGTGGTACGGAAGTAGAACTGCGGACGGTAGTTGGCGAAGAACGGCGTGTGACGGCCACCTTCGTCTTTCGACAGGATGTAGGTCTCAGCGGTGAAGGTGGTGTGCGGCTTGATCGAGCCAACGTGTGCCAGAACCTGACCACGCTCAACGTCATCACGGCCAACGCCACGAAGCAGCGCACCGATGTTGTCGCCAGCCTGGCCCTGATCGAGCAGCTTGCGGAACATCTCAACGCCGGTAACCGTCGTCTTCTGGGTGTCCTTGATGCCGACGATTTCGACTTCTTCACCAACCTTGACAACACCACGCTCAACACGACCGGTAACAACCGTACCACGACCCGAGATCGAGAACACGTCCTCAACCGGCATCAGGAAGGCACCGTCGATCGCACGCTCAGGCTGCGGAATGTAATCGTCAACAGCATCCATCAGCTCGATGATCTTGTTCTTGCCGATTTCGTCGTCACGACCTTCAAGAGCCGCAAGAGCCGAACCTGCGATGATCGGAATATCGTCACCCGGGAAGTCGTATTCGCTCAGAAGTTCGCGAACTTCCATCTCAACGAGTTCCAGAAGCTCCGGATCGTCAACCTGGTCAACTTTGTTCAGGAATACGACCAGCGCCGGCACACCAACCTGACGGGCAAGCA
>NZ_JAINDF010000016.1 GCF_023006325.1 Kordiimonas marina | reverse complement strand
GAAGAAGAACCTGTAAGGCGGGTTAAGCCCCGGCTTCCAGCTTGGCGATGGCTTCGGCCATCGCCACCAGGCGCCGCGCTTCCGTGACGTGCAATTCCTCGCCGAGGAAATCGGCAAATAAGCACAAACATTGAAAACATGAGTTTGGGGGGTTTATGACTTTTTCCACACACCGCACGGCTGCTGCGCTTTTGCTCGCAGGTGCCGTCCTCTTACCGGCTAGCACCGCACAGGCAAAGCCCCACGGGACCGCGCCACTGCTGCCGGTCAAGGCCTATGCCAGCCTGCCGGCTTTCCATGGCGTGAAGCTGTCGCCGGACGGCAAGCAGATCGGCTTTATCACCAATCTCAAGGGCCGCGCCGCTTTGGTGATGGAGAACCTGGACGGCAGCCAGCCCGCAGCGCTATCGTCGGCGCAAGATGCCAATATCGTGAATTTCTATTGGGCCACCGACAAGCGTCTTCTGGTCGTCTACGGATTTTCAGAGACACGCGGCCGAAGCCATATCAAATTGGACCAGACCCGCCTGATGGCCGTTGACCGTGATGGCCAAAATCAAGCCTGGATCGTCAAGGGGAAAAAGATTTCCAGGCTCGGGATAAACATGGCCCCCCAGACCCCCCCGACCCCTCAGTTCCAACATAAGATCATCGACCTCCTCCCCGATGACCCGGAGCATATCCTGCTGTCGATCGACGCCGACCTCAACGGCACTGATGAGGTCTGGAAGCTCAATATTTTCAACGGCCATTACCGGGAAGTCATCCAGGGCATGCGCGGCATCCAAAATTGGTATGCCGACCAAAACCACACCGTCCGGTTCGGCGAGGGCTATGAGCTTGATAACCAATATGCTATTCTGAGGGACAAAGAGGGCCACACCGCCCCCCTTACCAAAGCAGACTGGTATAAGGATGCCGACATCATCGGCTTCAGTAAGGACCCGAACATCATCTATGTCACCAAGCTAAACCAATATGGCACGCTTGGCGTATACAAGCTGGCGCTCGACAGCGGTAAGA
This sequence comes from Kordiimonas marina, assembly GCF_023006325.1. Taxonomy (GTDB): domain Bacteria; phylum Pseudomonadota; class Alphaproteobacteria; order Sphingomonadales; family Kordiimonadaceae; genus Kordiimonas; species Kordiimonas marina. The sequence goes on along the minus strand of NZ_JAINDF010000016.1, from coordinate 1,135 downwards.
TCATCGATACTGTTTATGAAAACCCCAAGGTCGATGTGAGCTATGTGAAAAATAACCCCGAAACCGGCTGGCCTGCCGGGGTCGTTTTCGTAACCGACCGGTGGCACACGGCCTATTTCGACCAAGGCCTGGCCCATATCCAGAAGGTCATCGACAAGAGCCTCCCAAAAACGACCAACAGCATCGTCGGCAAAGCGAAGGGCAAGGAGATTTATGTCATCTTCGCCTACAGCGATGTTGACCCGGGCGTGTATTATCTTCTCGACCTAGAAGCCAAGAAAATGAGCCTCCTGTCCCCCTATATGGATGGGATTGACCCTAAAACCCAGGCCCATGTGAAGCAGGTCGATATCCCGGTCAGAGACGGCAGCACCATCCCCGCCTATATAACCACCCCACGAGGCATGGAAAGCGCCAAAGGCCTGAAGGCTGTAGTCCTACCCCACGGCGGACCTTCGGCCCGGGACACCAATGACTGGGATTATTGGGCCCAGTTTCTGGCAAACCGCGGTTATCTGGTCCTGCAGCCCAACTTCCGCGGCTCCAGCGGCTATGGCAAAAAATTTGAGAAGGCTGGCGAACATCAATGGGGCGGCCTAATGCAGAATGATGTCACCGACGCCACCAAGTGGCTGATCAAGGAAGGCTATGCCGACAAGAACCACATCTGCATTGTCGGTGGGTCCTACGGCGGGTACGCTGCGCTGATGGGGGCGGTGATGGAACCGGGTCTCTATAAATGCGCAGCCTCCATCAATGGCGTCACAGACATCGACGACATGAAAACCCACGACAAGCATTTCATCGGCGGCCTTAAGTGGATCAAATACATGGGGCTTGAAGGCAAAAGCGACAGCGACGTCTCGCCCATCAACCATGTGCAGGACATCAAGGTGCCCGTTCTTCTTATCTCAGCGAAGGACGACGCCCGTGTTCCTTTTAAACAGTCGAAGGACATGGACAGCAAACTTCGTCATGCCCATAAAAAAAGCCGCCTGGTCCTGCTGGAAAACGGCAACCATACGCTGGACACGGAAGAGGCGCGTGAAACCATGCTGACTGAGTTGGAAAAATTCCTGAAGAAGAACCTGTAAGGCGGGTTAAGCCCCGGCTTCCAGCTTGGCGATGGCTTCGG
>NZ_JAINDF010000015.1 GCF_023006325.1 Kordiimonas marina | reverse complement strand
CTTATAGCAGTGTCATCAAACGAAAAGGGGAGGAGCTATTGCTCCTCCCCGGATCGAACTTTTTGGTAAGCGGTTAGGCTTAGTAGGTGATGTCCATGGTGGACAGGTCACCGATCGAGACACCTTCGATGAAGATGGTGTCGCTTGCGCCTACGGTGATCAGGACACCGGCTACGCCGCCCTGGGTCGTCTCAACCGTCTGGCTCTGCAGGTCGGCCAGGTCGGTTACGTCGTACCCAGCAGCCGTGATGCCGCTCAGGTCAAGGGTATCAACATCGGTGTTGAAGTCCTTGATCGTGTCTGCACCGTCGCCGTCGACGAACGAGAAGGTATCAGCACCGCCGTCACCGTACAGGACGTCGTTGCCCGTACCGCCGTCGATGGTGTCAACACCGTCGCCACCGTGCAGGGTGTCGTTACCAGCACCGCCGAGGACATCGTCGTTGCCCGTGCCGCCGTAGACGTCATCGTTACCAGCACCGCCGTCAACGCTATCGTCGCCAGCATCGCCGTACATGGTGTCGTCACCAGCATCACCAGCCATGGTGTCGTTGCCATCGCCGCCATTCATCATGTCGTCGTTGGAACCACCAGCCATGTCGTCGTTGCCAGCCTGGCCGCTCAGGACGTCGTCGCCGTTGCCGCCAAGGATGCTGTCGTTGCCGTCGCCGCCGTTGATCATGTCAGCGTCGTCGTTACCAGCAAGCGTATCGTTGCCGGTACCGCCATAGATGGTGTCTGCACCGTTCTGGCCCCAGACAACGTCGTTGTTGGCACCGCCATACAGCGTATCCGAGCCAGCACCACCGTAAACAGTGTCAGCACCGTCGCCACCGAAGACGAGGTCGTTACCAGCGTTACCGCTCAGGGTATCGTCACCGGCACCACCGTAGATGTCGTCGTTACCGGCGCCACCAGCGATGATATCGTCGCCAGCGTCTTTACCGCCGTAGATGGTGTCGTCACCTTCGTTTGCGGTGATGTCATCGTTGCCGTTGCCGCCGCCGATAACATCGTTAGCGTAACCGCCGAAGATGTCGTCGTTGCCGTCGCCAGCCCAGATGGTGTTCGCACCGTCGGTGTTCGCCGTTACAGCTTCACCCCTGTTGAAGATGCTGTCAGCGTTACCGTCGCTCCAAGCACCGCCGATGATGGTGTCGTCGCCGGCACCGCCGTAGATGGTGTCCGAACCGGTTACTGCGGTCAGGTCACCCAGACCACCGGCGTTCGAACCACCGCCAACGATGATGTCGTTGCCAGCACCGCCACCGAGAACGTCGTTGCCTGCACCACCGAATACGGCATCGTTATTGGCACCAGCATAAGCGGTGTCATTGCCTGCGCCGCCAACAAGCGTGTCGTCGCCGTAGCCACCGGACAGATAGTCGTCGCCGTTGCCGCCGGTGACCGCGTCGTCGCCGTTGTTACCGATCAGACGGTCGTCGCCGTTGCCGCCCTGGAACGTCTCGTTGTCGCCGTCACCCGTGAGGGTTTCGCCAGCGTCGTCAGCGTTGAACACATGGTCTTCGGTAACCGAAGAGGTAACCGACATCGACAGCGTGTCATCAGCACAAGCCGTGCTGGTCACCGTCATCGTGAAGGTGTCGTCAACGTTGGCATTCTCGTTGTTCAGGCTCGCGTCAGCTTTGAAGCTGATCGAGTCGAGGTTGCCGTCGCTGTCGCTGTCCGTAACCGTGATAACACCGTTCGCTACAGCAACCGTGTCACCGTTCGCGCTAACAGCTACGCCATTGACCGAGGTGATGTCCCAGTCGTTGTTGGCTGCATAAACAAGACCCTGGGTCGTGCCGTTATACATGAGGATGCCGTCAGCACCCGTAACGTGAGCCGTCGACGAAGCACCGGCAACAGCTGCAACAGACTGGTTAACCGTGAAGGAAACATCGTCCGTGCACGAGGTGTCGATCGTTACGTTGTCAGCTTTGATGATTTCAACGCCGTACAGGGAGTCGGCATTGCCGTCACCATCAAGGTCGAGCTCAAAGCCGCCCGTGATCGTGACCATGTCGGTGTTCGAATCAAGCGAACCGTCAACAACGAACGTATCGGTGTTGGCGCCACCGTCGACACTATCAATGCCGTTGGTGTCGTAGATCGTGTCGTCGCCGTTGCCGCCGCTTTCGACCTGAACTGCGGTAACCGCAGTAGCATCGCCTGCGTCCAGCGTGTCGTTGCCGTCACCACCGTCGAGGTTATCGTCGCCGTTGCCGCCCGAGAGGCTGTCGTCGCCAGCAAGACCCTGGAGCGTATCGTCGCCGTTGCCGCCCCAAAGAGTATCCATGCCGCCGTTACCCAGCATGTCGTCGTTGCCGTCCTGACCCCAGAGGGCGTCGTTGCCGCCGTTACCCTGAAGCTGGTCGTCGCCGGTGCCGCCGTAGACCGAATCGTCGCCGTTGCCGCCAGCGAGCGTATCAGCGCCAGCGCCGCCGAGCAGCGTATCGTTGCCGTCATCGCCGGTGATGTTGTCGTTGCCAGTACCGCCATCGATACTGTCGTTACCGGGGCCGCCCCCGATAGAATCGTTGCCGCCAGCACCCGAAATAATATCGTCGTCCGCAGTGCCGAACATGCTGTCATTACCGGTCGTACCATACATGGTAGCCATAGTGCTCCTCCTAAAAGCTCCTAGAGAT
>NZ_JAINDF010000014.1 GCF_023006325.1 Kordiimonas marina | reverse complement strand
GACACGGACCTGATGCTCGGGCTTGTCCTGGGCCGCAAAGGCGTTCGACAGGAGGTTCGAGAACAGAAGCTCCATCTCGTCCTCATAGCCCTCCAGCATCGGCAGGGGGCACAGCGACAGATCCACAAGCTTCGCCTTGGTCGGGAAGCTCGCGACCACACGCCGGATAATGGCATTGAGGTCATACGCCCCTGCCCGGTGCGTGTGCCGACCCTTGAGAAGCCCGGTCATGGTCGAGACAAGTGCATGGCCCTTGCGGACCTGATCGAGAATCTTGGCCTGACGTTCCTCGGCCGAGAAAGCATCCCCCGCCAGCAGAAGCGCTTCGATGTTCGAGAACGGCGTCTTGATATCGTGGTTATATTCATTGAGGCGGGAGACAACCGACAAGGTTTTCTCAGCTTCATCCAGGCTCGATTCCAGCCGCATCATGGCGAGCAAGTTCTCAAGCACAGGGCCGACCTCACCACCGAACCAATTGAGGAGACGGATATCGTCGTAGGAGAATTGCTCTGTCTTCTTCGGCGCCCCCAGAAGAATAAAGCCCACGGTCTCATCGGCGATCCGCACCGGCACCAAGGCGCTGGCACCAAGCCGCGCAAAGTCCCCTTTAAAGGCCGGCGCCGCTTCGTCATAGAAGAGCGTTTCTTCTTGTGCCAGAAGCATCTGGAAGAAAGCCCCCTCTCCAATTGGAGACACAGGCGCCGAGGTTTGCTTCTCCCTGGGGTCGAACAGACGCAGGCCATCCCCCGCCTCACCGAAAAGGCGCGGCACAAGGTGGATGCTGTAACTGTCGACACGCACGAGTTTCAGGCAGAGCTCGTCGGTGACTTGGCGAAAACCGTCTGGAGTCGCGCAATTTTTCAGCGCCTTCAGCAGCCATTCGCGCGTGAAATCATAATGGTATTCTTCCGGGAACAGATAGGCATCAGCCAGCGCGCCAAGCTTACGGGTTAGCGGCGGATAGATTTCAAACAGGGCAAACAGGGCAGCGATTTCTATCGCCAGTGTTTCAGATGATGAAACCGAGAAATGGCCGAGGGTTACCGTAAGCCCGAGGAAAGCCAACATCAGACAAACAAATGACACCGCCCGTACCAAGACAGCGCGGAACGCCTGACTGACATGAACGACATGATACCGGAGCAGCGCATAGCTCAGACCTGCAAGCCCGACCAGATTACCGGCCATGCCAAATAACTTGGAATGGTTGAAGCTGAGAATACCCAGCATCGCGCCCATGCCAATAGAGACCGCCAGCCACCAGATGCGCTGGCGTTCGCGGAACAAAGCGTGCCTGTAGGCCGTGACGGCGACGGCGACACTGATCAGGCAAGCGCTGACGAAGTTGACCTCATGAAGATGAGATACCAGGTCCGGCGCTGTGGTATAGCCCGCTCCGCTCATCACCAGCACACTCGGCTGGACCATAAGGTTCCAGATATACAGGCCAGTGCTGAAAAGCGCCGAGGCGACAATGGTCAGCTTGAGCTGTCGGGTTAATTCCGTGCGGGTCACCAAGCAGGTAAACAGCATCATCGCAGGGGCAATGAAGAACATCCCAAAACGCAAGGGATGGAGCCAGGCCGCAAGGTCGACGACATCCTGGGTCGAGGTCTCAAGATAAAGGGTATAGGTCCAGACAGCGAAACAGAACCATAGAAGCGCGAAAGCCTGACTCGTACGCCTCCTTGATACGCGGAGCACACCAAGGGCAACGGCCAAATCAACAAGCGCGACGACCAGATATCCTGTCAATCGAAAGTTCCTTCAGTTCGGAGCAGGGGCACTTCACAGCCCACAATATACAATCTATAGGGTATATCAGCTCGCGCATTTTTTAGCAATGGCGAGGCTGCAATCACAGCCTCGCAGGTCTTTATGGATCGACACAAACCGATCAGCACAGCCCGAAGCGCTGCAACGTCCTGTATTTGGGATCAGTCTGAACCTTCCGACGCGCTATGCGCAGGTCACACGCCATCAGGACCACATCGAAATCCAGTGCCAATGACTTTTTGACCCCGGAAATCTCCTCGAACTGCATGGTCTTATAGAAATCCGTCTGCGTTGCGCGCGGCGATGTCAGAATGAAATCCGCCCCATTTTCAAGAGCGCGGTCAAAGACAAACTTGAACAGCTTGAACTTCAAGCGCAGCGCCTTGTGCTGGAAATTCGGATGGACGACGAATTTGTTGGATTCGACCATACAGGTATCCGCGCCGATGTGCTCTTCCACTTCGTCCGGGAACAGCTCCTGCGCCGGGATCATCAGGTGCGGCTTTTCCGGCCGGTAGATGCAGGCCCTGATCGCACCCGCCGGCTTGCCATCAATATACTCAATATGGGAATGGCAGTTGGGTGCGGCATCATACGGGTCCATGAACATATGGTCTTCATTCTCCCGGATCGACGCCTTGTCCAGATAAGCCGTGTAGCGGAGCGAATAAACCTGCTGGTTGGTAGTCTGCTGGTGTTGAGGGGTTAACATCACAATCTCCCGTCTTTCGGTTAAACAGAGTGAAAACGAGCCTTTCGGCCCGCCCACAGTGTAAACTGATGGGGGACAAGCTGTTACGCTTAATGCGTGTACTATAACCGATAAGCGATAAGAAGGCCGTGGAGAGAGCCCGGGCGCGCCTTAAATTGCCGCAGGCATTTTGGTCTTGGCGTGCCGACTAATGGCTTCCCGCGGCACGGGAAGGGAGAAGGTAAATTCGGTGCCGATGCCTTCCTCGCTTGTGACGACGATGGTGCCGCCATGGGCATCCACGATGCGGCGGACGACACCCAGCCCGACACCATTGCCGCCTTCAGACCGCCGCGCGCTTTCGAGGCCCTGCCAGAAATGGTCCAGCCGTGCGGCGGGAATACCGCGGCCATTGTCCTGCACACAGCAGCCAACCCGGCCCTCATCCGCCCAGGTCCAGACACGGACCTGATGCTCGGGCTTGTCCTGGGCCGCAAAGGCGTTCGACAGGAGGTTCGAGAACAGAAGCTC
>NZ_JAINDF010000013.1:2500-5470 GCF_023006325.1 Kordiimonas marina | reverse complement strand
GACCTTCAGGTTATGAGCCTGACGAGCTACCGGGCTGCTCCACCCCGCGTCAATTTCATATCCGCGGGGTGTTGGTGCGGCACGCTTTCGCGTGCAATGCGCCGATTGGCCCGCGTCATGTATGTTTGCCTCTGTCTGTCCGGGCTTTTGGCCGTTGTTGCGAGAGGCGCCGTCAAAAGGTTGCGATCTTTAAACAAAAAGACCGCTCTATTGGCGGTTTTTATGTCTTTGTTATTGTGAAGATGTTGTCACTCTTTTGTAGATCTGGCGGCGACCTACTCTTCCGCGCCTTAAGACGAAGTACCATCGGCACAAAGGCCTTTCACTTCCGGGTTCGGGATGGGACCGGGTGGGACAACCTTGTTATAACCACCAGATCAACAAAAGAGTGACTGTTAATTGCGTGACATGCTGTTTGTTTCTTAAGACAAAGAGCTTTGATCTCTGTCTATGGAGGGCTCTCAAGCCAATCGAGCAATTAGTATCAGTTAGCTTCACCCATTACTGGGCTTCCACACCTGACCTATCAACGTGGTGGTCTTCCACGGCTCTCAGAGAGACCTTATCTCGAGGGGGGCTTCCCGCTTAGATGCTTTCAGCGGTTATCCCTTCCGGACATAGCTACCCAGCTATGCGGCTGGCGCCACAACTGGTCCACCAGAGGTCCGTCCACCCCGGTCCTCTCGTACTAGGGGCAGCTCCTCTCAAGTCTCTTGCGCCCACGGCAGATAGGGACCGAACTGTCTCACGACGTTCTAAACCCAGCTCACGTACCTCTTTAATTGGCGAACAGCCAAACCCTTGGGACCTGCTCCAGCCCCAGGATGAGATGAGCCGACATCGAGGTGCCAAACACTGCCGTCGATATGAGCTCTTGGGCAGTATCAGCCTGTTATCCCCGGCGTACCTTTTATCCGTTGAGCGATGGCCCTTCCACACAGAACCACCGGATCACTATGACCGACTTTCGTCTCTGCTCGACTTGTCAGTCTCGCAGTCAGGCAGGCTTATGCCATTGCACTCAACGATCGATTTCCAACCGACCTGAGCCTACCTTCGCGCGCCTCCGTTACCATTTGGGAGGCGACCGCCCCAGTCAAACTACCCACCACAGAGGGTCCCAGATCCGGCTTCACGGATCGTGGTTAGACATCAGGAACAACAAGGGTGGTATTTCAAGGGTGGCTCCACCGGAACTGGCGTCCCGGCTTCAAAGCCTCCCACCTATGCTACACATGTTATCCCTAATGCCACTCTGAAGTTGTAGTAAAGGTGCACGGGGTCTTTCCGTCTGACCGCGGGTACTCCGCATCTTCACGGAGAATTCAATTTCGCTGAGTCTGTGCTGGAGACAGTGGGGAAGTCGTTACGCCATTCGTGCAGGTCGGAACTTACCCGACAAGGAATTTCGCTACCTTAGGACCGTTATAGTTACGGCCGCCGTTTACCGGGGCTTCAATTCGCAGCTCTCACTACTCCTCTTAACCTTCCGGCACCGGGCAGGCGTCAGACCCTATACGTCGTCTTGCGACTTCGCAGAGCCCTATGTTTTTAGTAAACAGTCGCCACCCCCTCTTATGTGCCCCCAACAATGAGTTGCCTCATCACTGGGCCTCCTTATCCCGAAGTTACGGAGGTAATTTGCCGAGTTCCTTCAGCACAGTTCTCTCAAGCGCCTTGGTATACTCTACCAGTCCACCTGTGTCGGTTTAGGGTACGGTCTATATGACAGGGCTATTTCCTGGAACGCTTTGGCAGCATGTCCAATCCGATAAGGACATACACACCTCCACATTCGTCACTTCCTGTCAGGCTCTGGAATATTAACCAGATTCCCATCGACTACGCCTTTCGGCCTCGCCTTAGGGGCCGGCTTACCCTGCGCGGATTAGCCTTGCGCAGGAACCCTTGGACTTTCGGCGACAGTGTCTCTCACACTGTTTATCGCTACTCATGTCAGCATTCTCGCTTCCGATACCTCCAGCATAGCTCACGCTACACCTTCAGCGGCTTACGGAACGCTCCGCTACCACTTGATCATAAGATCAAATCCACAGCTTCGGTACACGTCTTGAGCCCCGGTACATCTTCGCCGCAAGACAGCTTAATTAGACCAGTGAGCTGTTACGCTTTCTTTAAATGATGGCTGCTTCTAAGCCAACATCCTGGTTGTTTTGGCCGTCTCACATGCTTTCCCACTTAGACGTGATTTAGGGACCTTAGCTGGTGGTCAGGGCTGTTTCCCTCTCGACCATGGACCTTAGCACCCACAGTCTGTCTCCCAGGCTCTACTCTACGGTATTCGGAGTTTGGTTAGAATTGGTAAGGCTCGCGCCCCCCGCATCCATCCAGTGCTCTACCCCCGTAGGTAATACCTGAGGCACTACCTAAATAGTTTTCGCGGAGAACCAGCTATCTCCCGGCTTGATTGGCCTTTCACCCCTAGGCACAAGTCATCCCCGTCTTTTTCAACAGACGTGGGTTCGGTCCTCCAGTGCATGTTACTGCACCTTCAACCTGCTCATACCTAGATCGCCGGGTTTCGGGTCTAATCCATCGAACTCAGTCGCCCTATTCAGACTCGCTTTCGCTACGCTTACACCTAACGGCTTAGGCTTGCTCGATAGACTAACTCACTGACCCATTATACAAAAGGTACGCCGTCACCTCACAATGGAGGCTCCGACTGCTTGTAGGCATTCGGTTTCAGGTTCTATTTCACTCCCCTCATCGGGGTGCTTTTCACCTTTCCCTCACGGTACTGGTTCACTATCGGTCGTATGGTAGTACTTAGGCTTGGAAGGTGGTCCTCCCACGTTCAGACAGGATTTCACGTGTCCCGCCCTACTCAAGGCTATCTTCTTTGTTTTCCCGTACAGGACTATCACCTACTATGGTCCAACTTTCCAGATGGTTCCGGTAACGCTAAAGATAACACTGGCCTGGTCCCCGTTCGCTCGCCGCTACTAG
>NZ_JAINDF010000012.1 GCF_023006325.1 Kordiimonas marina | reverse complement strand
ACCTTCACCGTCTCGTCGGCGGATGGCACGACGCAGGATATCGTCTTCACCATCAATGGCGTCAACGATGCCGCGGTGATTGGCGGCACGAGCACAGGCTCGATCGGTGAGGACAGCACCGGAACGGCGACCGGTACCTTGACAGTTAGCGACATCGATACCGGCCAAAGCAGCTTCACCGCCGATACGATTGCGGGCAGTTACGGCACACTGACCGTCACCTCGAATGGTGACTGGAGCTATGACCTCGATGAGACGCTGACCGGGGTCCAGTCTCTCGCTGCTGGTGATACGCTGGGCGATACCATCACCGTCGCCTCGGCGGATGGCACCACGCAGGATATCGTCGTTACCATCAATGGCGCCAACGATGCGCCGACCGCGCCAGTGTTGTCCAGTAGTGGTGTGAGTGAGCACAGCGCTGGTGCCTTTGTCGGTACACTGAGCGCCACCGACCCTGAAAGCAGTGCAGTCCACTTCAGCGTCACCGACGACCGATTCCGGGTCGAGGGGGACCAATTGTGGCTTAAGGACGGTGTTTCGCTCGACTATGGAAAGGTGGCAAGCCTTACGCTTCAGGTTTTCGCGGCTGACACTTCCGGGCTCAGCAGCAGCACACAGGTTCATATTTCCGTCCTCAACGTCGGGGAGGGCGCTGCAGAGACCGGCACTAACGGAAACGATACGCTGATGGGCACGGGGGGCAGCGATACCATCACAGGCGGGGCAGGCAACGACACGCTCGATGGCGGCGCTGGCAACGACATCATAATCAAACCAGCCAGCGACCAAGGGCAGGATACGATCGTCGGCGGCAGTGGTGGTGACAAGATTGAGGCCGGTGGCGGCAGCGACTTTGTGGTCGGTGGTGGCGCCTCAGATGGTGCCACCCGTCAGACGTTGGTCGAAAATAGCGACCCCAACGTTGATGGCTCAGACACGATCATTGGCGGCACTGGCGACGATACGCTTCTCGGCGGTGGTTGGAACGATAGTCTGATCAATGACAACGGCCGCTATGACGAGGGTGAGGAGGTCGAGGCCGGTACGAGCCAGAACCGCCTGTGGGCCGGAGCAGGCAATGACGTGGCCGTGGGTTCAGGCGGTAACGACGTGATCGGCGGTAATGCCGACAATGACTATCTCAAAGGGCTTGGGGGCAATGACACGCTGTATGGCAACAGCGGCGACGATACCCTGAAGGGCGGCAATGGCGATGATCTGCTTTATAACGGGCAGGGCAATGACAGTGTCGAGGGCGGCAACGGCAACGATACCTTGTGGGCCGGGGCAGGTAACGACACGCTCATCGGCGGCGATGGTGCCGACAGTTTCGTGTTCGGGCACCATGCTGGCGATGATGTCATCACCGACTTCGATATGAGCCAAGACAGCCTTGATCTGCATCTCAGGGGTATCACGAGTGCTGCAGCACTTACCGATTCCGCCAGCGCCGCAACAATCAGTGGGCAGGCTGGTCTTCTGATTGACCTCGGCAACGGCGAGAGCGTTTTTCTTGTGGGCCTCAGCATCGGAGATATCGAGGGCATCAATCTGGTGGGTGCATGAACCAGGCTGAGTGGGGCACGGCAGACGGCTGACCGGCCGGTGGCGGAAGTGCGGGTCCCGATAGAGAGCGGGCGGCGAACCACCTTCGTCCGCCTGCCAAGCGCAACAGTCCGTTCCCTTGCAAGCTGGGAGGGTTGGTTCGGTATTGCGGGTTAAGACCCTGCCTGAATTGCTGAAAGCGAAAGAAATTTTATTTCGCGGTTTTGAGCATCTGCTCAGAGGCAAGTTTCCGATTCTTGCGCAGCCGCGCAACATTTGAGTCTAATGTCGTTTTTGGACAAGTTGAGTGTCGCGGGACATCGAGAGTGTTTTTCTTCCATAAAATAAAAGTCATTTGTAACAACAGGTTGCCATGATTTTTAGCATTTTCTTGAGGCAGGGGCTTGTCAATGGCGATTAGGTGTTATACATAACTAATACACCGGCACGATAGAACGCCCAGACAGGGCAGCCCGATATAAAAAGAAAAACGGGTTCAGCGAGGAAAAGAAAGCCGGGAACGGGATAAGGCAAAATAAACGCCGGCCCGAGTTAACGACAGTAGAAATAATAAGAACGAGAGAAAATCTCGGCAGCGAGGGAAAGGATGGGGGAGCCGGAAAACCGGCCCCCCAATCCGAAACAAAAAAAGGCGAAAGCCGATATACGACAACAATAACAACGACCAAACGACAGCATAACAAAAACACCGGCCCGAAGTCCGGCACAGCGAGGAGAAGAAAAATGTCGATGCGTACTTACCAGCATTATAAACAGGTACATCGCCGCAACCGCCGTCTTGCCCATAATGAGGCACGCGAAGCCTATGGCCTGCAAGAGCGCCGGGGCGTGAACGACAACCAGCTTTTTGCCACCGTGGCTTGAAGGAAGGGACGAAAGCATGACGCCGGATTGGACGGACGACCAGCCGATCTACCGGCAACTGAAGGACAAGGTAGTGACTGCAATCATGGAAGGGGCCCTCAAGGAGGGCGAAGCTCTTCCCTCGGTACGAAATGTCGCCGTGGATTTGCAGATCAACCCAATCACCGCCTCAAAAGCCTATCAGGAGCTGGTAATGGACGGACTTGTTGAAAAACGCCGCGGACTCGGAATGTTCGTGGTCGAGGGCGCGCGCTCGAAGCTGATGGAAGTAGAGCGTGACAAGTTCCTCAATGAAGAATGGCCGCGGGTCCTTGAGACCATCCGCCGGCTCGGGTTCAACGCTGACGAGCTGCTGAAAAGCGGCCTTAGCCACTGAGGGAGGGCATCATGACCGATAACGTGATTGAAGCGCCTGTGATCGAAGCAAAGGGCCTTGCCAAACATTTTGGCGACTTTGCCGCTCTCCGGGGCGCGACATTTTCGGTGCCGCTTGGCCGTATCGTCGGTGTCATCGGCGCGAACGGCGCGGGCAAGACAACCATGCTCAACGCCGTCCTTGGCCTGAGCTCCTATGAAGGCGAGCTGAAGGTCCTGGGGCTTGACCCCTCGAAACAGCGCGACGCCTTGATGAAAGATGTCTGCTTCATCGCCGATGTGGCGACTTTGCCGAAATGGATGAAGGTTTTCGAGGTGCTCGATTATGTCGAGGCCGTCCATCCGAAATTCGACCGCTCGAAAGCGATGGATTTCCTCTCACGCACCCAGGTACCGCTCGACCGCAAGGTCCGGGCGCTGTCGAAAGGCATGACCGTTCAGGTTCACCTGGCCGTGGTTATGTCGATCGATGCCAAGCTTCTGGTGCTCGATGAGCCGACGCTCGGTCTTGATATCATCTTCCGTAAGCAGTTCTACCAAAGCCTTCTGGAGGAATATTTCGACGAGGACCGCACCGTCATCATCACCACCCACCAGGTGGAAGAGGTCGAACATATCCTCACCGATGTGATGTTCCTGAAGGATGGCGAGATCGTGCTTGAGGCCGATATGGACGCGCTGACACAGCAGTTCATCGAGGTCATGGTAGCGCCGGGCAAGGAAGAAGAAGCCCTTGCGCTGAAGCCGATCAAACAAAGCACCACCTTCGGACGTGCAACATGCGTGTATAAAAACATCGACCGCGAAACGCTGGCTACACTGGGTGAAACGCGCCGCCTGGGGCTTGCCGATATCTTCGTGGCGACCATGACAGGAGAGGGGCAATGAAAACCTTTGTCGCCCTTGTAAAGAGGGAATTCCTCGACGGTAAAAACGGTTATTTCCGGACGCCGCTTATCCTGGCGGGCCTGACAGTTGCCATGGTGGTGCTGTCGGTTGCCGGGTTTGGCACCGTCATTCATATCGAAGATATCCAACTGGATGATGTCCATAACCTGGGGGATGTGCTCACCCGGGCGGTGGCCCAGAAGCCGGAGCATGTGCCGGCAGGGATCGCGCTTGCCTATTGGGGCATGAGCACCATGACCTGGATCGCCTTCCCGTTCGTTGTGTTCTTCTCGCTCCTCAGCAGCCTGTATGAAGAACGCCGCGACCGCTCGATCCTGTTCTGGAAGTCGATGCCTGTGGCCGACTGGCAGGAAGTGCTGGCGAAACTGGTGATGCCCGTGTTCGTCGCGCCCTTTATCTTCCTCGGTATCGTGATTGCCGCCCAGCTTGCCATTGCACTGCTGCTCAGCCTGGTGGTGATGTTCCAGGGCGGTCCTGTCCTGGCCTTGTGGCCGCTTGGCTTCATGTTCAAAGGCTGGTTCAGCATGGGCTTCCAGTATCTGATCATGGCGCTGTGGGCTCTGCCACTGTTTGCCTGGGTGCTTCTGGTGTCGGCCTATGCCAACCGGATGCCGTTCCTGTGGGCGGTGCTGACCCCGATCGTTCTGATCGTCGGTGAAGACCTGGTCCTGGGCACGCACAGGCTGGCGGGCTGGATCGGCGAGCATATGGCCGGCTGGCAGCGGGACGCCTACCATGACATCAGCGTCAACGGCCATATCGAAGGTCCGCGCGATCTGTACCAAATTGCGATCGGTCATCTGCAGTGGGATGCGATCAGCTACTCCTTCACCAGTCTGCACTTCTGGCTCGGCCTTGTGGTCGCCGCAGGCTTCATCTGGGGCGCGATCGAGCTCCGCAAGCGCGCCGTCTGATACAAGCTTTCCCCCCGGGCGGCTGTCATGCCCGGGGACCCGCGTACCCTCAATCTTTCCAAGCACAAAAAAGAACGGGCCGCAGCTGCGGCCCGTTTGCTTTGTTCTATAAGCTGATGGCTTAATCGTTATGAAGCGCCATCAGGAATTCCTGCACGCTGTCCCTCAGGCTCAGGCCCTGTTGCTGCAAGGCCTGGATCGAGGCGGCGACGCTGTCGGCGGCGCTGCCCGTCTTGTCGACAAGGCCGTAGATTTCCTCCAGGTCCTGAATGAGGCCCGAGGTGCCGCTGGCGGCGAGCATGGCGCTTTGGCTGATTTCCCGTGCGGCGGAAGCCTGCTGGTCAACCGTGCCGGCTACCTCGCTTGAGATGGTGTCGACTTCCTTCACCCGCTCGCTGATGCGTTCGAAGGCGCTGACGGTGTCTTTTGTGGCAGCCTGCAGTTCCGCAATCTGCTGGGAGATTTCGCCGGTTGCGCGCGCGGTTTGCGTTGCGAGCTGCTTGACTTCGCTGGCGACCACCGCGAAACCCTTGCCGGCTTCGCCAGCGCGCGCCGCCTCGATGGTGGCGTTGAGGGCAAGCAGGTTGGTCTGTTCGGCGATGTCGTTGATCAGCTTCACCACATCGCTGATTTTCTGGCCCGCGACATTGAGCGTCTCGACATAACGGGTGGCTTCCTGGGCTTCGGTCAGGGCCTGCTGGGTGACGTTTGCGGCCCGGCCCATCTGGCTTGCGACACTATCGACCGACGCGGAGATTTCTTCTGTTGCGCCTGCAACACTATTGACGCTGCCGCCGGTGTTCTCGGCCTTGTCGGCGGCGCTTTGCATCCCGCGGGTGGATTGCTCGGTCGCCTGGCTCATTTGCTGGACGGCGCTTTCGAGGTCGTCTGCGGTCCTGCCGAGCGCGTCGATGGCATTGAGAACGGTGCCTTCGAATCGCTCTGCGATCACCTGGCGGGCGTTATTCTGTTCTTCGATCTGGCGTTTGAGCGCGTCTTGTTCGGCTTCATAGCGGGCGCGTTCGGCTTCTTGTGTGGCGCGGATGGCTTCGGCTTCGTGCGCGGCGCTTGCTGCGGCTGCTTCTGCGGCGGTGTCCTCTGCTGCGGTTTCAGGCTGAGCAGTCTTGGCCTTGAAAGCCGTGAGGGCCGCGGCGATGGCGCCGAGGTCACTGCCCTGCGGCAGGGCCGGAATGGCGACGTCGGTTTCCCCTCGGGCGAGCTTGGCCGAGGCTTCGGCCAGCGCTTTCAGGGGCGTCATCTGCCTATTCAGCAGGATGATGTGGATGCCAAGCCCGATGACGAGTAGGGGAAGGGCCAACAAAGAGGCCGTCATCCCGAGCACGGATGGGGCGCCCGCGCCACCTGACGGGGCGATCAGCCAATAAAGAAGGGTGGCGGCAAGGGCAATGCCCGTGGCAGACAGGATCAGTTTCCTGCTGGTGGTGGATAGAGGTTGGTCGGCCATGGATGCGCTTCTTCCTGAAGTTTGTTTTTCTGGGGACGCAAACCGGCTTCACCTAACACCCGTGCTGCCGGATGGACGCGCATTTATCGGGTCCATCCGAAAACGTTAGCAGCCGGAACTTTAATTGACCAGAGCTTTCAAGAGCTTATGACGGGGTGCGAAAAAGGGTAGGGCGGCGGCTCACGCGGGGTCGCCGGGCATCCAGCCCTCGGGGGCGAGGGTGTAATTGTCGAACAGGAAGCCGGGGCATACCGTGCAGCCGCAGAGCGTCCAGCTACCTTCGCTGCGCGCGCGTTGCCACTGGTGGGCCGGGACCAGGGTCTGTGGGCGTTCGCCAGCCGTCAGGGCCGGGCCGAGCGTGTGGCGGCTGAGGATGTGGCTATCATCGGCGATCTCGAGCGTGAGCGGCGCGCCGGCATACCAGTGCCAGTTTTCGTCGGCATCGACCTGGTGCCAAAGCGCGAAATCGCCACCTTCCAGAAGATAGTAGATCGCCGAGCCGTGCCCGCGCCCTTCAGGGCCGTCTTCATGCCTGTAGGTACGGCTGTAGTAGCCGCCTTCCGGGTGCGGTTTCAGGTCCAGAAGCGCGACGATTTCCGCGGCGGTCATATTGTTCTTGTCCATGCCTCAAAGCCCCGCGAACTGATAGAGCGCAATCGCGGCGGCGTTCGAGACATTGAGGCTTTCCACCAGTCCGGTCATCGGGATTTTGGCAATGGCGTCACAGTGCTTGCGGGTGAGTGGCCTCAGGCCATGGCCTTCCGAGCCCATGACGATGACCACATTGTCGCCAAGCCGGACGTCCTTGAGGGCGACGTCCGTGCTGCCGTCAAGCCCGACATGCCAGTAGCCCATGTCCTTCAGGGTTTCGAGCGCCTGGGCAAGGTTGATGACCCGCACCCAGGGTGTGACCTCAAGCCCGCCGGAGGAGGACCGGGCCAGCGTGCCGGATTCGCCCGGGCTGTGCCGGTCCTGGGTGATGACCGCACGGGCACCGAAGGCGGCGGCAGACCGCAGGCAGGCGCCGACATTGTGCGGGTCCGTCACCTGGTCAAGCATCAGCAGGATATTCTTTTCTCCGGGGATCGGCGTGAGCTCCTCAAGCGCGAGGCCGGGCAGCGGCCGGACTTCGAGAAGCACACCTTGGTGGGGCGAATCCGACGGCACCGCGGCCCTGAGGGGATCTTCCGAGGCGACAATCTCAACCTTCAGGGTCGGCCGGATAGTGGCAAGCCCGCTGGTGGTGATGGCTTTCTCGAGGCCGATCAGCCGCACGCATTCCCGGTTGGGGTTTTTGAGGGCGGCTTCCACGGCGTGGCGGCCAAACAGGAAATAACCGTCTTTCGACTGCGGGCTGAGGGCCGGGTGGCTTTTGCCGCCCTGACTGGCATGATGGCCGCCTTGATGCCGTTCCTGCTGCCGGTCCTGATGTCTATCCGGGGCAGGGGGACGCTGAGACCGTGTTTGAGGGCGGCGCGCCGGTGGTTGTTTATTGTTTTTCTTTTTCGACATTGCTCATTCCCGGCCATTTTTCGGCTAATTTCGGGGGCGTATCCCCTGAAGTTTCCTGTCGTCTCTATAAGCGATAATTGCCGCGTGCCAAAGTCGTTTCAAAAAAATAGCTTTTTCGGGGAAGTTGGTGTTGACATGGGTCTGGATATGGGCATATTGCGGCCTCACCGCGACGCCGGAATTTCCGGTGTACCGAGTTACATATGTGGAGGGGTTGGGGAGCGGTCAAACCCATCAGACTGTAAATCTGACGCCTCAGGCTTCGCAGGTTCGAATCCTGCCCCCTCCACCACCTAACCTTCCTCGCCTTCGGTTCCGATTATAGGAACCGTGACAGGGAAGGCTTGTTATGTTCGAGAGGAGCCGCTGGCTTGTGCGGGTGTAGCTCAATGGTAGAGCAGAAGCCTTCCAAGCTTACGACGAGGGTTCGATTCCCTTCACCCGCTCCATACACGTCCCTCTCGGGCGGCTGCATCATGTGGTGACCCGGGGTGGGTTGCTGCGAGGTTTAAATGGTTCGCCCATGGGATTGTTCCCTACGGAAATGACCGGGGCGTGATTGCTTAGGATTGACGGGCAATGGCAAAGCAAAAGTTTGAGCGGACGAAACCGCACTGCAACATTGGTACGATTGGTCACGTTGACCATGGTAAAACGACGCTGACGGCGGCGA
>NZ_JAINDF010000011.1 GCF_023006325.1 Kordiimonas marina | reverse complement strand
TCGCTCCGATCGCCATGGACGAAGGCCTCCGCTTCGCTATCCGCGAAGGTGGCCGTACCGTCGGCGCCGGCGTCGTCGCTAAAATCCTGAAGTAAGGATTTGATAGTTTAGGCAATGGGCCGGGTTTCCGGCCCATTGTCATGTCTGCTCTGACTGAATTGTCAAGGTTGGGGCAAGCCATTTAAAAAATGGCAAAAAAAGTGCTTGCAAGGCAGCTTCGCGGACGGTACACCGCACCCCTCACAAGCACAAAATTTCCGGCGTAGGGGCGTAGCTCAGTTGGTAGAGCACCGGTCTCCAAAACCGGGTGTCGGGGGTTCGAGTCCCTCCGCCCCTGCCACTCGGAAAGCTTGACGACCGCGTTAGAGGTCGTATCTGTAAAGAATTGAAAAGCCTGCGCTTTAACTGATTGGGCGCGGGCTTCTGGAGCAAAAAGAAGGACACGCAATGGCCAAGACTACCCCAGGTGAATTTGTTCGCCAGGTACGGCAGGAAGGGTCCAAGGTTACCTGGCCCACGCCAAAAGAGGCGGGAATCACCTCTGTCATGGTGTTCGTCATGGTGGTAATCATGGCGGTGTTTTTCTTGGGCGTAGACTTTACGCTCAACGCTGGTGTTCAGTGGCTTCTGGGGCTCGGAGGATAACGTGAGCAACACGCGCTGGTATATTATTCACGCCTATTCGGGCTTTGAGAAAAAAGTGGCTGAGGCCATCAAGGAGCAAGCTGTTCAGCAGGGTCTGGATGCGCTCGTTGATGAAGTCATCGTGCCGACCGAAGAGGTAGTCGAAGTTCGCAAGGGCAAGAAGGTCAAGGCGGAACGGAAGTTCTTCCCCGGCTATGTCCTTATCAAAATGGTGCTGACCGACGACACCTATCACCTGGTGAACAGCCAGGCGAAGGTGACGGGCTTCCTGGGCCCGCAGGGTCGTCCGAGCCCGATCACGGAAGCGGAAGCTGCTCGCATCCTCAACCAGGTTGAGGAAGGCGTTGAGCGCCCGCGTCCGAACATCGTGTACGAGATTGGCGAAGAGGTGCGTGTCACCGACGGTCCGTTCACCAGCTTCAACGGTGTTGTTGAAGATGTGGACGAGGACAAGGCGCGCCTCAAGGTGTCTGTCATGATCTTTGGTCGTGCGACGCCGGTCGAGCTGGAATATACCCAGGTCGAAAAAGTCTCTTAAAGATTTTGGGGCCCAGGCCCCGAAAAATGCGCGGGAGGCCAGCCACGGCCGCACCGCGCTCCCTGACAGGGTGGGCAATGAGGCTCATCCGTCCTTAACTTTGAAAGGGTAGTACAGTGGCAAAGAAGATTGCAGGCTATTTGAAGCTGCAGGTGAAGGCTGGCCAAGCCAACCCGAGCCCGCCTATTGGTCCCGCGCTCGGTCAGCGCGGCGTCAATATCATGGAATTCTGTAAGGCGTTCAACGCCAAGACGCAGGGTATGGAACCTGGCATGCCGGTTCCGACCATTCTGACCATCTATGCCGACAAGTCGTTCACGTTTGAAACGAAAACGCCGCCGGCAAGCTATTACCTTAAGAAGGCTGCCAATCTGAAGTCCGGTGGTAAAACCCCGGGCCGCGAAGTTGCAGGCACCATCACCCGTGCCCAGCTTCAGGAAATCGCAGAAGCCAAAATGGTAGACCTGAGTGCCAACGACGTTGAAGCAGCCATGAACATTATCGAAGGTTCGGCTCGCTCCATGGGTCTGAAGGTGGAGGGCTAATCAGATGGCAAAAGTAGCAAAGCGTTTGCAGAAAGCTTGGGACGGTATTGACCGTGAAAAGCTCTACACCGTAGCTGAAGCTGTTAAAGAGCTGAAAGCCCGTTCGGCCGTCAAGTTCGACGAGACGATCGAGATCTCGATGAACCTGGGTGTTGACCCGCGTCACGCCGACCAGATGGTCCGTGGTGTGGTTTCGCTGCCGCATGGTACCGGTAAGTCGGTTCGTGTTGCCGTGTTCGCCCGTGGTCCGAAGGCTGATGAAGCCACGGCTGCCGGTGCTGACGTTGTCGGCGCGGAAGACCTGATGGAAACCATCCAGAAGGGTGAGATCAACTTCGAGCGTTGCATCGCGACCCCGGACATGATGGCGGTTGTTGGTCGTCTCGGTAAGGTTCTTGGCCCGAAAGGCCTGATGCCGAACCCGAAACTCGGCACCGTGACCATGGACGTCAAGGGCGCCGTTGAAGCTGCCAAGGCCGGCCAGGTCGAATACCGCGTTGAAAAAGCCGGTATCGTTCATGGCGGTGTTGGTAAAGCCAGCTTCGACGAAGCTCAGCTCGTTGAAAACGTTGCAGCTTTCATCGGTGCGGTTATCAAAGCCAAGCCGACGGGCGCCAAGGGCACCTATGTGAAAAAGGTTGCCATGTCTTCGTCGATGGGCCCGGGCCTGAAAATCGACGTTGCATCGCTCGAAGCTTAAGTCTATAGAGAGTTCGCACCGAACGGGATGATTCCTGTTCGGTGCAGCCGCTTGGGCGGATGTTTTGTCCAAGGGTGAGTACTGTCCGAGATTGCAGGCGCTCTGGAGTGTGTCGCTAGTATTTGACCTTCAGCGCTTAAAGCACGTGGTCGTCGCGGATCCACAGCCTGCATGAGACGGGGTTAAGGGAATATTGTTTCCTTCGCGGGATGCAATAGCCGCGGTTTCCTGATGGAAGGGTGCAACCCCTCCTGCGAAGCCTGGGTGGAAACCCATACCTCCGGACAGAGGAGTGTATCGCTTAGGACCTTCGGGTCCGTCGCGGTACGTGGCTCAAATAAATGAAGGTTGATCCCTTCGGGGTGAAAATCTTCAAATTCGGAGACGAGAAAGTGGAAAGAGCCGAAAAGCAGGAACTGGTTGCATCACTGCACGAGGTTTTCTCCGGTGCCGCTTCGGTCGTTGTAGTTCACTACGATGGTCTGAGTGTTGCTGAGATTACCAACTTGCGTTCGCAAATGCGTGAAGTGGGTGCATCGCTCAAAGTTACCAAAAACCGGCTGACTCGTCTTGCGCTCAAAGGTACCGATTACGAAGGCATTGCGGATCTGTTTACAGGTCCGACGGCTATCGGTTTTGCCGACGATGCGGTTGCAGCACCGAAGGCCCTCGCTGAATTCGCCAAGAAAAACGAAAAACTTCGTCTTCTTGGTGGTGGCATGGGCTCCACGGTTCTGGACCAAAACGGCGTCAAGGCCCTGGCTGAACTGCCGTCGCTGGACGAACTTCGCGGCAAGCTTGTGGGTCTCCTGCAAGCTCCGGCCCAGAAGGTCGCAGCCGTTACCCAGGCACCGGCAGGTCAGCTTGCCCGTGTCTTCGGTGCTTACGGAGCAACAGACGCAGCTTGATAAACCCAAGGGTGGCTATCCGAATGACCGGGGCCGCCTGAAACTTTATGCAATGTAACATGCAGGTCCCTCGTGCAAACGGGACCGAATTCAAAATCTGGAGTGATTGAAATGGCTGACCTCGCGAAGCTTGTAGATGAACTTTCCGCCCTGACCGTTCTGGAAGCTGCAGAACTGTCCAAGATGCTGGAAGAGAAGTGGGGCGTTTCCGCCGCTGCACCGGTTGCTGTTGCTGCCGTTGCTGGCCCGGCTGCTGCCGCCGCTGAAGAGAAAGACGAGTTTGACGTAATTCTCGCCGAAGCTGGTGACAAGAAAATCAACGTGATCAAAGAAGTCCGTGGCATCACCGGCCTGGGCCTCAAAGAAGCTAAAGATCTCGTTGAAGGCGCACCGAAGCCGGTTAAAGAAGGCGTCAACAAAGCTGAAGCTGAAGAGATCAAGAAGAAGCTCGAAGAAGCTGGCGCAAAAGTTGAGCTCAAGTAATTTCTTGAGCCCACAAGTTCGAGGGTCGGGAGCGAGATTCGCTCCCGACCTTTCGGCGTCCTAAGGGTCAGGGACATTAAATAACAGGCTCCATTCGGGCAGAATGGCTCGAACTATTTGGATTTTCAGGGGTTTAGGGTATGGTTAACGCCCTGGGCTCCGGGTTGGCAAGCTGGCGTGAGCCCGTGTCTTGAGGCGATACCAGCATAATTTAAGGAACGAGGGCGAAGCATGGCGACTTCATTTACCGGTCGTAAGCGCGTGCGTAAAGACTTTGGGCGCATTTCCGAAGTCACGCAAATGCCGAACCTTATTGAGGTTCAGCGGCGGTCCTATGACCAGTTCTTCAGGCCTGGTGCAACGGAAGAGGAACGTCTGAAATCGGGGCTTGAGAAAGTCCTGAAGTCGGTTTTCCCGATCCAGGACTTTTCGGCGACCTCGTCGCTCGAATATGTCAAGTACGAGCTGGAAGAGCCGAAATATGACGTGGAAGAGTGCCAGCAGCGCGATATGACCTATGCCGCGCCGCTTCGCGTCACCCTGCGTCTGATCGTGTTTGAGGTTGATCCCGATACCGAAGCCAAGTCGGTTCTCGATATCAAGGAGCAGGACGTCTATATGGGCGACCTGCCGCTGATGACCGATAACGGCACGTTCGTTATCAACGGGACCGAGCGTGTGATCGTTTCCCAGATGCACCGTTCGCCGGGCGTCTTCTTCGATCATGACCGTGGCAAGACCCACTCGTCCGGTAAGTTCCTGTTTGCTGCACGGGTTATCCCGTATCGCGGCTCGTGGCTCGATTTCGAATTCGATGCCAAGGATATCGTCAACGTCCGTATCGACCGCCGCCGCAAACTGCCGGCGACCACGCTGTTGTATTCGCTCGGTCTGAGTGCTGAAGATATTCTTCATTATTTCTACTCGACCGTCAGCTATACGCGCGCTGAAGGCGGCTGGCGTATGCCGTTCAAGGCGGAAGCCTGGCGCGGTCAGAAGCCTGAGTTCGACCTTATCGACGCTGACAGCGGCGAAGTCATCTCCGAAGCCGGTGTTAAGATCACCCCGCGTCTCGCTAAGAAGCTTGAGACCGCCGGTGTCAAAGGCATCCTGGTTCCGGAAGAGATGATCATCGGCAAATATGCTGCCGCCGACATGGTCAACGAGAAAACCGGCGCCATTTATGTGGAAGCTGGCGACGAACTGACCGAAGAATCCGTAGAAGCCCTTTCGGCTGCCGGTTTCGACGAAATCCAGGTTCTGGAAATCGATCAGGTTTCGGTTGGTCCGTACATCCGTAACACGCTGAAGGCCGACAAGGTTGAGTGCCTCGACAGCGCGCTGGCTGAAATCTACAAAGTCATGCGCCCGGGCGAGCCGCCGACCAAGGAAACCGCCGAAGCGCTGTTCTATGGCCTGTTCTTCGATCCCGAGCGTTACGACCTGTCGGACGTTGGCCGGGTGAAAATGAACATGCGCCTGGGCCTCGACTGCCCGGACACCGTTGGTGTTCTGCGCCGTGAGGACATCCTCGCCACCCTCAAGACCCTGATGGATCTTAAGGACGGCCGCGGCGAGATCGACGACATCGACCACCTCGGCAACCGCCGTGTTCGGTCGGTCGGCGAGCTGATGGAAAACCAATACCGGATCGGTCTTCTCCGTATGGAGCGGGCTATCCGTGAACGCATGTCGTCGGTCGATATCGACACCGTCATGCCGCATGACCTTATCAACGCCAAGCCGGTTGTGGCTTCGGTCCGCGAATTCTTCGGCTCCTCGCAGCTGTCGCAGTTCATGGACCAGAACAACCCGCTTTCGGAGATCACCCACAAACGCCGTATGTCGGCGCTTGGCCCGGGCGGTCTGACCCGTGAGCGTGCTGGCTTTGAGGTTCGTGACGTACACCCGACCCATTATGGCCGTATCTGCCCGATCGAGACGCCGGAAGGCCCGAACATCGGTCTGATCAACTCGCTGGCCACCTATGCCCAGGTCAACAAGTATGGCTTCATCGAAAGCCCGTACCGCAAAGTTGTCGACGGCAAGGTCACGAGCGAGGTGGTATATCTCTCGGCCATGGAAGAAGCCAAATACACGGTTGCCCAGGCGAACGCCGAACTCAATGACGACGGTTCGTTCGCAAGCGATCTCGTATCCTGCCGTCAGGCTGGCGAATTCATCATGTCGACCCCTGAGCATATCACGCTCATGGACGTATCGCCGAAACAGCTCGTGTCCGTCGCAGCGGCGCTCATTCCGTTCCTCGAGAACGATGACGCCAACCGCGCACTCATGGGCTCGAACATGCAGCGTCAGGCCGTACCGCTGGTACGCGCTGAAGCGCCGTTCGTCGGTACCGGCATGGAGAAGGTTGTTGCCCGCGACAGTGGTGCAGCCATCGGCGCCCGCCGGACCGGTGTGGTCGAGCAGGTGGATGCAACCCGTATCGTTATCCGTGCGACCGAAGAGGTCGACCCCGGCAAGTCGGGCGTTGACATCTACACGCTGCAGAAGTTCCAGCGTTCCAACCAGAACACCTGCATCAACCAGCGTCCGCTGGTGAAGGTGGGTGACATGATTGCCAAGGGCGACATCATCTGTGACGGTCCGTCGACCGAACTGGGTGACCTTGCTCTCGGCCGGAACGCCCTCGTGGCCTTCATGCCGTGGAACGGTTACAACTTCGAGGATTCCATCCTGATCTCCGAGCGGATCGTGAAGGAAGACGTCTTCACCTCGATCCACATCGAGGAATTCGAAGTGATGGCCCGCGACACCAAGTTGGGCCCGGAAGAAATCACCCGCGATATTCCGAACGTTGGTGAGGAAGGCCTGAAGAACCTCGACGAAGCCGGTATTGTTTATATCGGTGCCGAAGTTCACCCGGGTGACATCCTCGTCGGCAAGATCACGCCGAAGGGCGAAAGCCCGATGACGCCGGAAGAAAAACTTCTGCGCGCCATCTTCGGTGAAAAAGCTTCGGATGTTCGCGATACCTCGCTCCGTCTGCCGCCGGGTGTTGCCGGGACCATCGTTGAGGTCCGCGTCTTCAACCGTCACGGCGTCGACAAGGACGAGCGTGCGCTCACGATCGAGCGTGAGGAAATCGAACGCCTCACGAAGGACCGTGAAGACGAACGCGCGATCCTGGAACGCAACATCTACGGCCGTCTGAAGCCGCTTCTCGTTGGCCGCACGGTTACCGCCGGCACCAAAGAGATGAAGAAGGGCGTTGTCGTCACCGAGGAAGGCCTTGCCGAGATCAAGCGCATCCAGTGGTGGGACCTTGCCGTAGACGACGATTCCGCCATGAGCGACATCGAAGCCCTCAGGAAGCAGTTCGATGACAGCAAAGGCCAGCTTCAGCGTCGCTTCGATGAGAAGATCGAGAAGCTGCAGCGCGGTGACGAGCTGCCGCCGGGCGTCCTGAAGATGGTTAAGGTCTTCGTTGCCGTGAAGCGTAAGCTTCAGCCGGGTGACAAGATGGCAGGCCGTCACGGGAACAAAGGTGTTATCTCGCGCATCCTGCCGATCGAGGACATGCCTCACCTTGAGGACGGTACCCCGGTTGACCTGGTGCTGAACCCGCTTGGCGTGCCGTCGCGTATGAACGTCGGTCAGATCCTTGAAACTCACCTTGGGTGGGCGTCGCGTGGTCTCGGCCGTCAGATTGACGGGATGCTGGAAGCCTACCGCCACGGCGCAGGCAAGGTGGATGACTTCCGGGCCAAGTTCAAAGACATCTACGGCGAGAAGCAGTATGAAAGCGATATTGCTGAACTCGACGACACCCAGATTGTCGAACTGGCGACCAACCTGACCAACGGTGTACCGATGGGGACCCCGGTCTTCGACGGTGCCGTGGAAGCCGACATCGTGACCATGCTTGAAAAGGCTGGTCTGGATAGTTCGGGGCAGGTTGAGCTGTTCGACGGCCGGACCGGCGAGAAGTTCGACCGTAAGGTGACTGTGGGCTACATCTACATGCTGAAGCTCCACCACCTTGTCGACGACAAGATCCACGCGCGTTCGATTGGCCCGTACAGCCTTGTTACCCAGCAGCCGCTCGGTGGTAAGGCCCAGTTTGGTGGTCAGCGCTTCGGTGAGATGGAGGTGTGGGCACTGCAGGCTTATGGTGCCGCTTACACCCTTCAGGAAATGCTCACCGTCAAGTCGGATGACGTGGCCGGCCGGACCAAGGTTTATGAAGCCATTGTCCGCGGCGACGACACGTTCGAGGCCGGTATCCCGGAATCCTTCAACGTTCTCGTGAAGGAAATGCGGTCCCTTGGCCTCAACGTCGAGCTGTTGACTGGAACCGAATAAGCTGTCGCGGCCGGGGGCTTGTCCCTCGGCCCGTTCGCCCCGCCTGGGCGGACATGAGTTTTGGAAGGCGACCTGGGGCTCAGGCCTCGTCGAAACGCATTAAGAGAGACGCCGGACATGAACCAAGAAGTGATGAAATACTTCAACCCGAACCAGAAACCGGAGACGTTTGATCAGATCCAGATCTCGATCGCGTCGCCCGAGCGTATCCGCTCCTGGTCCTTCGGTGAGATCAAAAAGCCGGAAACCATCAACTACCGGACCTTCAAGCCGGAAAAAGATGGTCTTTTCTGCGCCCGCATCTTCGGGCCGGTGAAGGACTATGAATGTCTGTGCGGCAAATATAAGCGCATGAAATACCGTGGCATCATCTGCGAAAAATGCGGTGTTGAAGTCACGCTTTCGAAAGTACGCCGGGAACGCATGGGTCACATCGACCTGGCGGCACCCGTTGCGCACATCTGGTTCCTGAAGTCGCTGCCGAGCCGGATCGGTCTCCTGCTCGACATGACGCTGAAGGATCTCGAGCGCGTTCTCTATTTCGAATATTATGTCGTTATCGAGCCGGGCCTGACGCCGCTGAAGCAATTCCAGCTGCTCAGTGAAGACGATTTCTATCGTGCCCAGGACGAATATGGCGAAGATAGCTTCACCGCCGGTATCGGTGCTGAAGCCATCCGCAAGCTTCTTGAAAGCATCGACCTTGAGGACGAGCAGACGAAGCTTCTGAAGGAACTGGCTGAGACCAAGTCCGAACTGAAGCCGAAGAAAATCGTCAAGCGCCTGAAGG
Organism: Kordiimonas marina; assembly: GCF_023006325.1. Taxonomy (GTDB): domain Bacteria; phylum Pseudomonadota; class Alphaproteobacteria; order Sphingomonadales; family Kordiimonadaceae; genus Kordiimonas; species Kordiimonas marina. Next base: position 12,428 of record NZ_JAINDF010000011.1, on the reverse strand, counting down.
TTATCGAAAGCTTCATCGAGTCCGGCAACCGTCCGGAATGGATGATCCTGACCGTGATCCCGGTTATTCCGCCTGAGCTGCGCCCGCTGGTGCCGCTGGACGGTGGCCGTTTCGCGACCTCTGACCTCAACGACCTGTACCGCCGTGTGATCAACCGGAACAACCGTCTGAAGCGCCTCATCGAGCTGCGCGCACCGGACATCATCATCCGGAACGAGAAGCGGATGCTGCAGGAAGCTGTTGACGCGCTGTTCGACAACGGCCGCCGTGGCCGCACCATCACCGGTGCCAACAAGCGTCCGCTGAAGTCGCTCTCCGACATGCTCAAAGGTAAGCAGGGTCGTTTCCGTCAGAACCTTCTCGGTAAGCGTGTCGACTATTCCGGTCGTTCGGTTATCGTTGTGGGCCCGGAACTCAAACTGCACCAGTGCGGTCTGCCGAAGAAGATGGCGCTTGAGCTGTTCAAGCCGTTCATCTATTCGCGCCTCGACAAGAAAGGCATCGCCACCACCATCAAGGCGGCGAAGAAACTGGTCGAGAAAGAACGCCGTGAGGTTTGGGATATCCTCGATGAGGTGATCCGCGAGCACCCGGTCATGCTGAACCGTGCACCGACGCTTCACCGTCTTGGTATTCAGGCTTTCGAGCCGGTTCTGATCGAAGGTAAGGCTATCCAGCTGCACCCGCTCGTCTGTGCCGCCTTCAACGCCGACTTCGATGGTGACCAGATGGCCGTTCACGTGCCGCTCAGTATCGAAGCCCAGCTTGAAGCCCGCGTGCTGATGATGTCGACCAACAACATCCTCAGCCCCGCGAACGGCAAGCCGATCATCGTGCCGTCGCAGGATATCGTGCTTGGTATCTACTATATGACCAGCGACCGTCCGGGCGATGTGGGTGAAGGCAGCGCCTTCGGCACGCTCGACGAAATCCAGTTCGCGCTCGATAGCGGTGCCATCACGCTGCACAGCAAGATCCACGCGCGTCTCGATACCGTGAACGAGCATGGTGAACATGTGACCATCCGCGTGGAAACCACTGCGGGCCGCATGCTCCTGGCTCAGCACCTGCCGAAGCACCCGAAAGTACCGTTCAGCCTGATCAACCGTCAGCTGACGAAGAAGGAAATCTCCGAGGTGATCGACGTGGTTTACCGCCACTGCGGTCAGAAGACCACGGTCCTCTTCGCCGACGGTATCATGGGTGAAGGTTTCCGCCGCGCTTGCCGCGCCGGTATCTCCTTCGGCAAGGACGACATGATCATCCCGCCGGCCAAGGAAACGCTGGTTGAAGACACCCGTTCGCTCGTCAAGGAATATGAGGAGCAGTATCAGGACGGTCTCATCACCCAGGGCGAGAAGTACAACAAGGTTGTAGACGCCTGGGCGCAGTGTACCGACAAAGTGGCTGAGGCCATGATGAAAGAGATGGAACGTACCGAGGTGGACGAAAACGGCCGCCAGACGGACGTCAACTCGGTCTTCATGATGGCCCACTCGGGCGCGCGGGGTAGTGCCGCTCAGATGAAGCAGCTTGCCGGTATGCGGGGCCTGATGGCCAAGCCGTCGGGTGAGATCATTGAGACGCCGATCATTTCCAACTTTAAGGAAGGTCTGTCGGTTCTCGAGTACTTCAACTCGTCGCACGGTGCCCGGAAAGGTCTTGCCGATACGGCACTGAAGACCGCTAACTCCGGTTACCTGACCCGTCGTCTGGTTGACGTTTCGCAGGACTGCGTGATCGTCGAACATGACTGCGGTACCGAAGACGGCATCACCATCACCGAGGTTTCGGAAGGCGGCGACGTTCTGGTTCCGCTGAGCGAGCGTATCCTCGGCCGCTGTTTGTCGGTTGACGTCAAGCACCCGATCACGGGCGAAATTCTCTTTGAAGCCGGTACGCTTCTTGATGAAGTCAAGTCCGACGCCGTCGAGACCGCCGGTATCGCCGAAGTGAAGATCCGTTCGGTTCTGACCTGTGAAACCAAAGGCGGCGTCTGCGGCAAGTGTTACGGCCGTGACCTGGCCCGCGGGACCACGGTTAACCTCGGCGAAGCGGTTGGTGTTATCGCCGCCCAGTCGATCGGTGAGCCGGGTACGCAGCTGACCATGCGGACGTTCCACATCGGTGGTGCCGCAACGGTTAACGCGGAATCGGCCATTGAATCGTCCGCTGACGGTAAGGTGAAGATCGAGAACCGCAACGTCATTGAGGACAGTAAGGGCCGCAAGGTCGTTATGAGCCGGAACATGGAAGTGGTGATCGTCGATGACGAAGGCCGCGACCGCGCCAAGCACCGCCTGGCATACGGTTCGCACCTCTTCAAGGACGAAGGCGAGCAGGTCGTCAAGGGCGAGAAGCTGGCTGAATGGGATCCGTACACGATCCCGATCATCACCGAACAGTCCGGTATCGTCCGTCTTGTCGACCTCGTGGAAGGCCTTTCCATGAAGGAAGTTGTCGACGATGCGACCGGTATTGCCTCGAAAGTGGTTACCGACTGGCGTTCGACCCCGAAGGGTGCCGACCTTCGTCCGCGCATCACGCTCCGTGACGAGAACGACAATGTTGTCGAGCTCGCCAACGGTACCGAGGCGCGTTACTTCCTGTCGGTTGATGCCATTCTGTCGGTTGAAGATGGCCGCCGGGTCTCCGCGGGTGACGTTATCGCCCGTATCCCGCGCGAAGCTGCCAAGACCAAGGACATCACCGGTGGTCTGCCGCGTGTGGCCGAGCTCTTCGAAGCCCGCCGTCCGAAGGACCATGCCGTCATCGCTGATATCGACGGTCTGGTTGAATTCGGCCGCGACTACAAGAACAAGCGCCGCATCATCATCCGTCCGCGTGACGGCGAAGGTGAGCAGGAGCCGGTTGAATATCTGGTACCCAAGGGCAAGCACATTGCCGTTCAGGAAGGCGACTTCATCCAGAAGGGTGAATACCTGATCGACGGCAACCCGGCCCCGCACGATATTCTGCAGGTCATGGGCGTTGAGGCGCTGGCGAACTATCTCGTGAAAGAGGTTCAGGACGTCTACCGTCTGCAGGGCGTGAAGATCAACGACAAGCACATCGAGGTGATCGTTCGCCAGATGCTGCAGAAGGTTGAGATCACGTCTTCGGGCGACAGCACCTTCCTTCTCGGCGAGCAGATCGACCGCGAAGAGTTCGAGGAAGTCAACGCCAAGCTCGAAGACAAGGGCAAGCTGCCGGCCAAGGGTCATCCGATCCTGCTCGGCATCACCAAAGCTTCGTTGCAGACCCGCAGCTTCATCTCGGCAGCGTCGTTCCAGGAAACCACGCGCGTCCTTACCGAAGCCGCTGTTGCCGGCAAGAAGGACCGTCTCGTTGGTCTCAAGGAAAACGTCATCGTTGGCCGCCTGATCCCGGCTGGTACCGGTTCGGTCATGAACCGCCTGCGCCACGAAGCGCAGAAGCGGGACCGTATCGCTGCCGAAGCTCAGGAAGACGCTGTTACGCCGATGTCCGCCGCTGAGGCCGAGTTCGCCGCTGCGACCTCTGGCACCCCGGCTGAAGAGGGCGGCGCGGAAGCGTAAGCCTCAGGCACCAGAAATCGGAAAAGGCCCGTCATTTGGCGGGCCTTTTTCTTTTGGGCGTCGGGTTGAAAACCGGTGGGCGGGAATGCCTCTAGCTGTCCTGGCCGGATGGCAGGAACAGGTCTTTGAGCCGCCTGTAGCGCCGCCGCCAGCGTTCATGGCGAACGGAACGGCGGAGCAGTTTGCCTAGGCGGTTCAGATAATCCAGGGGGTCGCCAAGCTCTGACGGCACATGAAGCGGGGCCAGCAGAAGGTCCTGGTAGGGCGCCAGCTTGGGGTGGCTGAGGTCAAGTTCGGCCCCGGCGCAAAGCGCCTCGGCGACCTGTTCGGTCCCGGGGGCGAAAAAGGGATGGGCGTCGAAGACCTTCTGGTAATCCGCCCGCACATATTTGAAATTCTGCAGCTGATAGTTGGCGCCGCTTGCCGCCAGCATAAGCTGGGTGGCAAGGTCCAGGCTGCGATTGGTGGCCTGGGATTTGGACGGCTGCGGCAGCGCGTCTGCGGGCAGGCCGAGAATATCGAGGAACGAGGCATAAAGCCTGTTCTTTTCCTGGTCGTAACAGCGGACGGTGACATGGCTGGCCCCGGCCGAAGCTTCCCAGCGCTTCAGGAAATCGGTGTAGTTCAGCTTCTTCCTCAGGGCTTCCAGCATGGTGGACAGGTCCGGCATTTGCCGCGCGCTTTTCAGCCGCTGGTGCAGCATGCTGATGGCATAGTGCCGGATATTGCGGAAATAGACGATGACCTCCACCTCATGCCCGTTGAGAAGCTCGAAGACGGCGCTGATGCCATCGTCTTCCAACTGGCTGAAGCCCTCGCCGGACAGGAGGAGGCTTGTTGCACCTGCGGCTTCGGCGTCACGGACAGCGCGGCCGATGTAATCCCCGGCGGCCGCCAGGTTTCCGTCCCGCACGAACTGGGCGAGATAGGAATGTTGGTACAGGTGTCTTGGCAACTGTTCATCCGGCCAGAAAATGCCGTGACGCAGGAGCCGGTCGCGGTTCTCCAGGCAATAATGCTGGATCGCGGTGGTCCCGGTCTTGTGCGTGCCGATATGGAGATAAATCTTCATTGCTGACCTTTGTTGCGGCCCAGGATAAGGCCCGCGAAGAAAGAGAGTATCTCACCCGCAAGGGCCATCAAGCGCAGAAGGATGGCGGCGATCATAATATCACCTGTTGGCGCGAAAGGGGCGAAGAGGATGACGAGCGCTGCCTCCCGTACGCCGAGCCCGCCGGGTGCCCCGGGGACGACAAAGCCGAGTGTCCAGGAGGCGATGAACAGGGCGGGTAGAAGCTGGGGGGCGGGCTGGCCGTTCACCAGGGTGAAGCAGGCTGCGAAGGCCGCGCTCAGGAACCCGAAGAAGGCGAACCACAGGCCGATCGGAATCAGGATATCCCTCAGGGTGAAGGGGCCGAAGAGCCGCCGGGCCAGCGGCAGGGCGATCCAGTATCCGAGAGCCGCCGCCGTCAGGATGACCGCACCCGCGAGCAGGTTGACATAGGGTGCCATCGCAGGGTCGAAAGCCTCGGCGAGCGTGTCGAGCCCGGGCAGGGCGGTCAGCGTTGTGAACAGAAGCCCGGACCCGAGGCAGACGCTGGTTTCCAGGCCCATGGCCTTCAAGAGGTTGCTGTGGCTGACACCATGCGGCGCCAGATAAAGGTGGCGGCTGACGAAATGGCCGACATTGCCCGGTAAATATTTGGCGACCTGTGCCTTCATCATGCTGGCATAATTGGTCCGGCGGCCTACTGTGCCGGGGGCTTTGATCGCAAGCATCCGGTGCCAGCATTCGGCAACCAGAAGGAAGATCCCCATATAGAAGGCGGCGCCCAGGGCGAGTACAGGCAGAAGGTCGGCGGCGTGCTTCCAGGACATGAGGGCGGCTGCGTGGTGCTCATAGACCCGGTACAGGAACCAGAAGCTCGCCAGCATCAGAAGGCTGCCAACCAGGGAAAGCAGTTTTTTCCGCGGGAGCGTCATATCAGGGGCAGGCTTTCTTCCATGAGGTCAGTCACGTCCGACACCGTGTCTCGGCGGGATGGTTTCGCGGAGGCGGTAAGGGGTTCTTCCCTCAGCCGCCATATGCTGGATGAATTCTGCCAAGAGGCCGATCCCGAAGATATTGACGCCGACCATCACACACAGAAGGCCGAGGAACAGAAGCGGGCGGTTGCCGATGGGACCGAGCCCCATGAACCACAGGGCGCTCAGGTAACTGAGGATAAGCCCGCCGATAAGCCCGAGCGCCATCCCGGCGAGCCCGAAGATATGCAGGGGCCGCACGCTGAAGCGGGTTGTCAGCACAATGGTGAACAGGTCGAACATGCCTTTGATGAGGCGGGACAGGCCGTACTTTGAATGGCCGAACTGGCGTTCGCGGTGGTTGACCGCCACCTCATCGACCTTGAAACCCTGCCAGTGCAGGAGCACGGGAATGAAGCGGTGAAACTCACCATAGAGCGACAGGTCTTCGACGGCTTCACGCTTGTAGGCCTTGTAGCCGCAGTTCATGTCATGCAGCTTCACCCCGCTCACGCGGCCGACGACGAAATTGAAGATTTTGGACGGGAGTGTCTTGTCCACGGGGTCGAGCCGGTTTTCCTTCCAGCCGCTCACGCAATCGGCGCCGTCATCCAACTTGGCCAGGAGTTTGCCAAGTTCGGCAGGGTCATCCTGCAGGTCGCCGTCCATGGTGACGATATAGTCGCCCTCGGCGTGCCGGAAGCCGGCGGCGAGCGCTGCCGCCTTGCCGAAGTTGCGGCGGAAATTCAGGAAGCCGACGCGGTCGTCCTGGTCCATGATGCCGCGGATGACCGCGACACTCTCATCGGTGCTGCCGTCATTGACGAACAGGATTTCATGGTCGAGCGCCAGGTCGGCGGCAGCCTTATGGATTTCGCCAACGAGAATGGCAAGGCTTTCCGCCTCATTATAAACCGGTATGACGAAACTGACTGACTTGCTGTTCGGCATGTCTGATTGCCCCCATGGTGGAAACTGTATCGACCCGCATCGTGCGTTCTTAATCCCCCTGTCTGTTTACAGCAAAACATGGATTTTTTTGTAATTTTTTCTGACCTTTAAGACGGGATGGCCGCGCGCGCTTCTGCCCCCGCCTGAGCGGGGGGCGATTTTGATTGTGATGTCCTTGCGCCTCGGTATGCTAGGCGCGGGGACGTTGGGGGATGAAATGGGGTTTCCTGTGTTGGCGGAGCGGAAGAAAGCACTGGCCGTTTTGCTGGGCGGCATGATCGTCGCGGCCCTGGCGTACCGTTTCCTTTTCCTGACGGATATTTCCTTCTGGCTCGATGAACAGATTTCGATCGGCGTGGCGGGGGAAGGGCCGCTTTACTGTGTGCCCGCCGCCTTACGGTTTTCCGGCCACCCGCCTGCCTTTTATTGCCAGCTCAGTATCTGGATGCTGTTGGGCCGGGGTGACACCTGGATCATGCTCAATGCGATCTTCTGGAATGTTGCGGCCATCCTCACGGCCTTTTTCGTCTTCCGGAAACGATATGACCTGCTGACGGCATTGGGCGCCACACTATCCCTGGCGCTGTTGCCGCAGATGCTGGCCTACGCCCTGAACGTCCGCATGTATTCCTTCATGGTCGTCTTCTCGCTGCTGGTTTGGCATTTCACCGAAAAGACGCTCGGCAGCAATGGTGCGGTCTTGGACGCAGGAACCCTTAAGCGGGATATGCGCTGGCGGATGCTGTGCCAGCTGCTGTTGGGCTATACCCATGCGCTTGGACCTTTCTATGCTGCCCTGCATGGTCTTTATGCTTTGTGGCGGGCCCGCACCGCACCGTCGGCCAATGCCCGGCGGGCGTGGTTCAAATATGAAGTGGCGACCGGGCTTCTGCTGCTGCCCGTTGTCATCAACGGCTTCCTGCGGGAGACCCAGCATACCAACAGCGCGGACATGAAGGCGCTCATGGATATGGTCGCCATCAACTTCTTCTCGGGCTATGCGGGGATGGGGGTCAGGGAAGCCGCTCTGCTGGCACTTGCCCTCGGCTTTATAACGCTGGGGGCCTGGCGCGATCGCGACATCAGGCGGCTGGGTGTTTTCTGGGTCGCCTTGCCCGCGCTTCTGTTGCTGGTGATAACGCTCGGGCTCAAGCCCATCCTGAGCCCTCGGATATGGGCGCCGTTCCTGCCATTCTTCTGTCTGGCGCTTGCGCTGTCGCTTTCCCGCCTCAAGACGCCGGGTATCCTTAAGGCAGGGCTGGCGGCTTTTTGGCTTGGAATGCTCGTCTATATGAATGGCGCGTTCTGGCAACAGTTCGAGAAGCCGAACGACTATCACGCGGTTGCGGCAACGCTGACCACCGAAACCCATAAGGGCGACACAGTCTATCTATATGGTGGACCGACAGCCTGGGGAACGCTCCGCTCGCTTCTTGGCCCTGAATGGGGATCCGTCCTTGATGTCCAGGCCCCGGCGAACAGCCGGTGGCAGCGTGTGGAGGCGGCGCTCGGTCCGGCCCTGTGCGCCAGGCTGCGGCTGTGTGCGAAGACGGACCGGCTTTCCTGGCAAGGCCGGGCGTTGGTTCTTTTCCAAAGTGACATGACCCTGCGGCCTGATGCTGCCCGGGTTTGGCTGGTGTATGACGCGGCGGATGACGCGGCCGCACAGAAGCGCCAGCTGAAACAGGCAGGCTATATCCCGCAGGCTGAGGACGAGAGGGGCAGGGACCATCTCATTCTCTATATAAAAGGGGCGGTATCGTGAAGCGATTGTATGTCAGGTCCATTCGGGGCCTCAGGGGACTGCTGGCTGCGATCGGTCTTCTGGGCTGGTTGGAGAAGGGCGCAGACCGCACCGGTGTCCGGCTCTGGTTCCGCAGCCTGTTTGCCATCTATGACCTGGATGACCTGCGCCGTCTCGACCTGCCATGGTGGACCCTGACGGCGACGGAAGCTGTCGATGCCTTCCTGAAAACCCGCCCCAAGGCCCGTGTCTTCGAATACGGCAGCGGCGCCAGCACCTTTTGGTTGGCAAAGCGGGCGGCGACGGTGGTGTCGGTCGAACATGACGCGGACTGGTACGCCAGTATGCAGGCATCAGGCTTGCCCGGCCATGTGGAGTTGCTCTTCCGGGCGCCGGAGACTGCGGGCGATGTCACATCAGCCTTTCCCTCAGGCCGGGCAGGGTATGAACATATGGACTTCCGCGCCTATGTGCAGGCGATCGACGCGCAGCCGGAACCGTTTGACCTTATCATCGTGGACGGCCGGGCGCGTGTCGCGTGCCTGGAGGCTGCCAAGGGGCATCTCGCGCCGGGCGGCATGATCGTCTTTGACAATGCCGGTCGAGACCGGTATCGAAGGGGGATCGAAACGAGCGGCCTGCATGTGGAATGTCACCGAGGCCTGACCGCGTGCCTGCCATATCCGGACAGCACATGTCTCCTTATGGTGGCTCGCGAAAAATAATGCGGTCCCGACCGTGGTTTTGTTAGAAAATTGCGCCCTTCCGCCAAAACCGTCCGGACCTCGTTTTTTCATTGACCTACCGCCGTTTTCGGTATAGTAAGCGCACCTCGCTAGAGCGTGGGTGGTGGCCAAAACTGGCCAGACGCTACGGTTAACTAGCTAAGAGATAACAGTTTGAGTGATCACGGATGGCCTCGTCGGAGCCCACGGGTTCCGAGGCAGGCGGTTTTGCTGCATGTAAAACGGGTCGTCCGGATAATGGTGACAGAGAAAAACGGCAAGGAACGAATATGCCTACCATTAACCAGCTAGTGCGCAAGCCGCGCAAGAGCAAGCCGGTCCGTAACAAGGTCCCGGCTCTTGAAGCATGTCCGCAAAAACGCGGCGTGTGTACTCGTGTTTATACCACGACTCCGAAAAAGCCGAACTCCGCTCTTCGTAAGGTTGCCCGTGTGCGCCTCTCGAATGGCTTCGAGGTTACAAGCTACATTCCCGGTGAAGGCCACAACCTGCAGGAACACTCTGTTGTTCTTATCCGTGGCGGCCGTGTGAAAGACTTGCCGGGTGTCCGCTATCACACTCTCCGGGGTGTTCTGGATACCCAAGGTGTTGGTGATCGTCGTCAGAGCCGTTCTAAATACGGCACCAAGCGTCCGAAGTAAGGCTGAGAGAGGAATACCGCTATGTCTCGTCGTCATAGAGCAGAAAAACGCGAAGTTCTCCCGGATCCGAAGTTCGGTGACGTGGTTCTCGTAAAATTCATGAACAGCCTCATGCTGGACGGTAAAAAATCTGTCGCAGAACGTATTGTATACGGTGCGCTGGATGCGGTCGAAGGCCGTGCCAAAACCGATCCGCTGGCCCTGTTCCACGAAGCGCTGGATAACGTAAAGCCGGCCATCGAGGTTCGCTCCCGCCGTGTTGGTGGTGCAACCTATCAGGTCCCGGTTGAGGTTCGTACCGAGCGTGCGCAGGCGCTGGCGATCCGCTGGCTGATCGCGGCTGCCCGCAACCGCAACGAAACCACGATGGTTGACCGCCTGTCTGGTGAGCTCATGGATGCTGCCAACAACCGCGGCGCTGCTGTCAAGAAGCGTGAAGATACCCACCGGATGGCAGAGGCTAACAAAGCCTTCTCCCATTACCGCTGGTAATTGTTTAAGTAGGGAACCAGTTCCATGGCACGCAGAACGCCACTTAATCGTTATCGTAACATCGGCATCATGGCTCACATCGATGCTGGTAAAACGACCACGACCGAACGTATCCTTTATTACACCGGCCGTAGCCACAAAATCGGCGAAGTGCACGATGGCGCTGCGACGATGGACTGGATGGAGCAGGAGCAGGAGCGCGGTATTACCATTACCTCGGCTGCGACGACCTGTTTCTGGAACGACCACCGGATCAACATCATCGACACCCCCGGCCACGTTGACTTCACCATTGAAGTTGAGCGTTCGCTCCGTGTGCTCGATGGTGCTGTTGCCGTATTTGACTCGGTTGCCGGTGTTGAGCCGCAGTCCGAGACCGTATGGCGTCAGGCTGACAAATACAAAGTTCCGCGGATGTGCTTCGTCAACAAGATGGACCGCATGGGCGCGAACTTCGAGCGTTGCGTCGACATGATCAAGACCCGTCTTGGTGCCAAGGCGCTGGTTGTCCAGCTGCCGATCGGTGCCGAAGCCGAGTATGAAGGTCTGATCGACCTCGTGAAGAACAAGGAAGTCATCTGGAAGGGTGAAGACCTTGGTGCTTCCTACGAATATCTCGATATCCGCCCGGAACTGGCTGACGCTGCAGAAGCTGCCCGGATGGAAATGATCGAGACCGCGGTCGAAGCCGACGAAGCGCTGATGGAAAAGTACCTCGATGGCGAGGAACTGACCGAAGACGAGCTCAAGAGCGCTATCCGCAAGGGTACGATCAAGGGCCTGTTCGTTCCGGTTCTCAACGGTACCGCGTTCAAGAACAAAGGCGTTCAGCCGCTTCTCGACGCTGTTGTAGACTTCATGCCGGCTCCGACCGACGTTGAAGCCATCAACGGTGTTGATGCTGACGATCCGGAGAAAGAAGTTGTTCGTCATTCGACCGACGACGAGCCTTTCGCCGCTCTGGCCTTCAAAGTCATGAACGACCCGTTCGTGGGTACGCTCACCTTCTGCCGGATCTACTCGGGTGTTCTCGAGACCGGCACGCAGGTCACCAACACGGTGAAAGGCAAGAAGGAAAAGATCGGCCGGATGCTGGAAATGCACGCCAACAGCCGTGAAGACATCAAAGAAGCCCGCGCCGGTGACATCGTTGCTATCGCTGGCCTGAAGATGACCACCACCGGTGACACCCTTTGCGCCAGCAACAGCCAGGTTATCCTGGAGCGCATGGAATTCCCGGATCCGGTTATCGAAGTTGCGGTTGAGCCGAAGTCGAAAGCCGACCAGGAAAAGATGGGCATCGCCCTCAACCGCCTGGCTGCCGAAGATCCCTCGTTCCGCGTTTCGTCGGACGAAGAATCCGGTCAGACCGTTATCGCCGGTATGGGCGAACTGCACCTCGACATCATTGTCGACCGCATGAAGCGTGAATTCAAAGTTGAATGTAACGTGGGTGCGCCGCAGGTTGCTTACCGTGAAACCTTCGCCAAGCAGGTCGAAGTCGACTACACGCACAAGAAACAGTCCGGTGGTTCCGGTCAGTTCGGCCGCGTGAAGATCGTCGTCACCCCGGGCGAGCGTGGTTCCGGCTTCCAATTCGCTGACGAAATCAAGGGTGGTAACATCCCGCGCGAATATATCCCGGGTGTTGAAACCGGCGTTAAGGACATTGCAGAGTCCGGCGCGCTGATCGGGTTCCCGATCATCGATTTCTCGGTACGCCTGATCGATGGTGCCTACCACGATGTTGACTCCAGCGTGCTGGCGTTCGAGATCGCGGGTCGTGGTGCCATGCGGGAAGCTGCCCAGAAGGCAGGCATCAAGCTCCTCGAGCCGATGATGAAAGTGGAAGTCGTAACGCCGGACGAGTATATGGGCGACGTTATTGGCGACCTTAACAAACGTCGTGGTCAGATCCAGGGGTCCGAGACCCGTGGCCCGGCTACGGTTGTAAACGCAATGGTTCCGCTGGCGAACATGTTCGGCTATGTGAATGAGCTCCGCTCCTTCAGCCAAGGCCGTGCCCAGTTCTCCATGCAATTCGACCATTACGCTGACGTACCTGCGAACGTGGCTGAGGAAGTCAAAGCCAAGCTCGCTGGTTAAGAAAAGCAAAAAGAACCAAGAAAAAAGCTATGGATCCCTTCGGAGAGAAGGGCCGATAGAAAGGTAACTAAAATGGCAAAGCAAAAGTTTGAGCGGACGAAACCGCACTGCAACATTGGTACGATTGGTCACGTTGACCATGGTAAAACGACGCTGACGGCGGCGA
>NZ_JAINDF010000010.1 GCF_023006325.1 Kordiimonas marina | reverse complement strand
AAATAATATCGTCGTCCGCAGTGCCGAACATGCTGTCATTACCGGTCGTACCATACATGGTAGCCATAGTGCTCCTCCTAAAAGCTCCTAGAGATACTGATGAAGCACTGCGACGCGCTCCCTGCCCTCTCGTTCACTTAATTTATTACGTGCTAACGGTCCAGCAACCCAGCAGGAGCCGTTACAACTCGCGCCATACTAATGGCAGAAATTACGGAACACAATCATAAAAAACCGTGCAATAACCGCTAATAACGTCAATTTTTACATAATCATGAGCCACTGTGTTTCGTGTGCAACTCATGGGTCCCACTGCACGACGGCGCTGCATATCCGGCATATAGCGGCGCAGCCACCCCCCAAACCACCATGAACACCGCAGTTTTCCTGGTTTCTCAAGGATTTTTCTCGCCCCAAAATCCTAGCCTGAAGTCGGCAATTTTTCGCGCGGAGCGAGACTAGAGCACCTCCTCAGTCATCCTGTCCTTAATCGGACAAAGGACCGCCGGAGGCGACGTGCAGCCGGAGGTCTTCGGCCACAGAAGGCTCATTTTCTTCAAGACGTTGCCAAATCAGGTCACAGGATTCGCAAGACAGGCCGTGGTCAATCTCACCCTCCGGAAAGGTTTTTTCCGGGAAAGGAGAGAGCCCGCCGAAATAGGTACCGGCCAGCCATCCAAGGCTGGCGGCATTCCTGTCCCGTATCTCCTCCTGCAGTCTTGCGGGGACCACAGGCCGTGTCCGGTACTCGGGATAAAGGGCGGCGAGTTTCTGAACCGCCTGATAAAGGGAATGGTGTAACAGCCCATCGGGACGACCGCGCAGGTTGATCCGGCGCATAAACTCCAGAAGCGGACCGCCGATGCTGACGTTACTGTCGGTATCCGGATAGCTGAAGGTTTCGGCTTCAGCCGCCGTGAGCCCCAGGCAATGCAGAAAATCCCGGCGGATATCCTGACCGACCAGGCCGCTACGTTCGAACGCGCGCACCTTCAACTCGGCCGCTGGAAAGGCCGCCTGCCAGCGCATCAGGAAGTCACGGTAATCCGGACGGAACCGGTCGATAAAGGCATCCAGCGTTTCGGTGCCGCCGCCACCCTTCACCCGCTGGGCATAGGCTGACAGGAGATAGTCGAGCGGTTCCCTGAGATAGACGATTATCGTCAGATCGAAATCGGCGAGATCCCGCACAAGCGTCGCCGGATCGAGATTTTGCAGCGCCTCGCTGCTGACGATTGACTTGGGGGCCGCCTTCACATCCTGCCAGAAAGCGTGGACAGCTGCCGCGGCCTCGGCATCATTGTCACCGGGCTGACCGGCCCGGGGATTATAGAAATGCGCCAGCGGATGATGCGCGACGGGGGTGCGCAAAGCCACCGGGTAGACAAACCCGTGGGCCGCAAGCTCTGTCTCGCTGCCGCACAGAAAATGCTGCAGTGTCGAGGTGCCACACTTGTGCCGCCCGATATGGAGATAGAGCTTTCCCGCGCCTTTTTCGCTCACAGCCGTCTTGCCCTTTTGCCTTGTGCCTGGGGTACCGCCCTCCAGGAGCCCCTTCCTCTTCTATTGCCTGAACCCTAGTGCCACAAGGGCAATAAAGCCATCCGTCCCCGATAGTTATTGCGCCTGCGCGGCTGCCGGGATATACGCCCAAAGGGTATAGCTTTTACCAATCAGGATGGAAACCGCACGTGCTGGATGAATGGAAAATCAAGTGTCTGGTGCCGGACTTGCCGAGCCTCGATGAGGTCGCGCCCTATATCCGCCAGATGGATGAGGCACACTGGTATTCGAACTTCGGCCCGCTCGTGATGGCGTTCGAGGGCAAGATGAAGGCCTTTCTGGCCGATCGGTCCCCCGCCCTTGCCGCGCGGGATGCCCATGTGGTCAGCTTTTCATCGGCGACCACCGCGCTTGAACTGATGCTCCGCGCCTCAGGCCTGCCTGAAGGCAGTCGCATCCTGACCCCGGCACTGACCTTCTCGGCCACCGCCGCCTCCATCAAGATCACCGGCCACGTGCCGATCCTGACCGATGTTGACCCCGTCACCTGGGACCTGACGCCGGAGATCGCCCGCAAGGTGATGGCGGAAACGCCGGTCGACGCGATCCTGCCGGTCGCCATTTACGGCTATCCGATCGATATGGATGCCTGGGCCGCCTTCCAGGAGGAAACCGGCGTCCGCGTTTTTGTCGATGCCGCCGCCGCCCTTGGCCAACAACCGGTGCATCCGGATGTGCCTGTCTGTTTCAGCCTTCATGCCACCAAGCCGTTCGGCATCGGCGAAGGCGGGCTTCTGGTTACCGGCGACGAAAAGTTGGCCGTTCTTGCGCGCCGCCTGTCGAACTTCGCCTTTGTCGATGGCACCAGCCGCGAGATCGGCACCAATGCCAAGCTGGCCGAAGTATTGGGGGCTTATGGCCTTGCGCAGCTTGCGCGGTTTGACCGTGTCTATGAGAAACGCCGCCACGTGCACGACACCTACGTCCGGGAGTTGGGCCAAGACCGGTTCCATCCGAAAAGCGCCGAGTTTGTCCCCGGCACGCTTCTGGTGGATACCCGCGGCCGGGCAACTGCGGCGACTGAGCGCCTGAACGCCGCGGGCATCCAGACCCGGCAATGGTATTTCCCGCCGCTTTCCGACCATGCCGCCTTCCATGATGTGGCTGTGGTCGCCCCTGACGGCAGCCGAAACCTGGTCGTTATCGACCGGCTGCAAAACAGCCTGGTCGGCCTGCCGTTCCATGCCTTCCTGAGCGACGAAGATATTAAAACCGTGGCCGCTGAACTGCGGCCCGCCATGGGGAACTGACCCGTATTTTCATGGGGCCGCATGATTGCCCGCAACACTCAAACGGATGGATAATTTTCCAGTGCTGATCGAGTTACTGAAACAGGTTGAACACAATGTCCAGAAGCGCCTTTACCACAAGGCCCGCCCGGACCTGATCAAGATTTTTGATGGCATCGAATCCGGCAAGATCAATTTTGGCGGCAAAGCGAACCTGAGCCCCCTTGCCGAAGCGGAAGCCACCCGCGTCGCGATGGCCATAACCCAGATCCTGACGGATCCGGAATATCATATCGACTCTCCCATGTTCCTGGAGTTCAACCGCTTCAAACGCGCCATATCGCAGATTTTCGAAATCAGCGGCTTCCACGGCACCACCCATCTGACAGTCATGATGGGCGATACCAATGAGAAAGGCCAACGTACCTTCCGGCGCAGCGAGCTTCTGAAGCTGTTTACCGGCCTGTCGCTCAATGCCATGAACGATATGTTCTATGATCTTCTGTTACAGCTTGAGCCCAAGCAGGTTCTGCCGATCGTGATCGGTATGCTGTCCGAACAGCTTATCTATACCAACGCGGCGGAAGAAATTCGCTCCCGGATACTGGCGGACGGTGAGCGCTGGGAAGATGTCGACCTGCACCTCTTCAGCCTCGTCAGCATCGGCCCGGCTTATATGGGCTGTAGCTACGCGGTGGCACCCCACAAGCACCTGATCAAGAAATGCTTCAACAAAGTGGTGAAGCGTTGGCTTGTAACCAAGGGCATCAAGGACACCAAGCTGCCGAAGAAGCGCGCGCTCAAGAAGCGCCCGAAGGCTGTTATCTTCGCAGAATTCTACAATTCGAACCATGCCATGCACCGCTGTTATGGGCCGTCGATCCGCGCGATGATGGAGCATTTCGACACGACCCTGCTGGTTGGGGACACAAAGATTGATGACGAACTGAAATCCCTCGCCCACCATGTGGAAGAGGTCAAATTCCAGCATGGGAAACCGGAAGACCTGATCAAAAAGCTGCAGAGCTACAATCCTGACGTTCTCTATTATCCGAGTGTCGGAATGCGCTTCTCCAGTATCGTTGCCTCCTCCGTCCGGATCGCCCCCATCCAGGTCATGACCTTCGGGCACCCGGCCACCACCTATTCGGACGTGATGGATTATGTGATCCTGCCTGACAAGCTGGCCGTCAATGTGGACACCATGTCCGAAAAGGTGATGATGCGGCCGACGATCCCCTTCTTCACCCACCGGGGTGACGCCGAGGATATCCCCGCCGATATCCGCCTTGACCCGGAAACTGTCCGTATTGCAGTGCCCGCTTGGTCACGCAAGATCACGCCTGAGTTCCTGAATACCTGCCGGATGATCAGGGAACGCGCCCATAAGCCTGTCGAGTTCTGGTTCTTCCCCAACGCCGTTGGCCCGCTTCACCAAGCGATCACGCGGCGGTACGCCATCACCATGCCGGGGGATAAGGTGCTGCCGCGGAAAAACTATAATGACTATATCCGCGACCTGAACCAGTGCGATATTTTCCTGAGCAGTTTCCCCTTCGGCGCCACCAACGGCATTGTCGACGCCGCGCGCCAGGGCCTGCCCATCATCAACATCACGGGGGATGAAGCCCATACCGTGAATGACAGCTCGCTGGTGGCCGACCTGGACCAGCCGGACTGGCTGACCACCCATTCGGTCGAGGACTATATTGATGCCGCGGTCCGCCTGGTCGACGACCCTGGGCTCAGGGTCCAGATCAGCCGCAACATTCTGGACGGCGACCCGGATAAAGCCTTCTTCGTCGACAATGGTGAAACCAGCGCGGAATTCTCGCTGATCATGAATTATATCTATCACCATCATGATGAGATCCAGGCATCCGACAAGAGGGCCTGGACCTACGAGGAAATGGTCGCGGCGAAGGACTAAGGCCGGGCCATTTGATTGGCCGCCCATTTCCTGTATGAAACCAATACTGCCGGGCTTCCATCACCCGCCCGGCGGAAGGCACGTTAGACGAGGGGGACATCATGGCCGGAACGATCCTGTTGGGACTTTATGGCGCGGGAGGCTTCGGCAGGGAAGTGATGCCCATCGCCCTCGATTGCGGCGCGCAGCTCAAGGCCGACAACCCGGGCGCGGACGTCAAAGTCTGCTTCATCGAAACCGAGCCTCAGCGGTCTGAGGTCAACGGCCTCCCCGTCCTTTCGGAAGCCGACTTTCTGGCATCCCCCCAGGACAGAAAGCTTTTTAATATCGCCTTTGCCGATTCCAAGGCACGGGAAGTCATTGCGGAACGCTGCATCGCAGGTGGCGCCGAGGGCTATACGCTCACGGCTGCGAACGCCACCGTCTATGGCCATAACGAAATTGGCGAAGGCGCTATCCTGTGCGCCTATTCGCACGTCACCTCCAACGCCAAAATCGGCCGGTTCTTCCACGCCAACATCTATTCCTATGTGGCGCATGACTGCCGGATCGGCGATTTCGTGACCTTTGCACCCAGCGTTCACTGCAACGGCAATGTCCATATCCATGACCATGCCTATATCGGCACCGGGGCCATCATCAAGCAGGGCAGCGGGGAAAAACCGCTGATCATCGGCGAAGGCGCCATCGTCGGCATGGGGGCGGTCGTCACCAAGGATGTGCCGCCGCATACCACCGTGATCGGCAACCCGGCGCGGCCCTTCGTGAAATCCTGATCACCCGGAAAGCAGAAAACCCCGCGCATACCTGCACGGGGTTTTAGCTCTGACCCAGCATTCAGCCGTTATTCGGCGAGTGCCGCAGCTTCCTCATTTTCGAATTCGTAGCCGAACTTCTTGATCAGGAAGGCTGTCGCTTTCTCGACTTCCAGAAGTTGCTCCGCATCCAGATGCTCACGGTAGCGCCCAACCGCTTGGTTCGACAAGGAGCCGGACGCCTGGATATCGGTCACCCAGGGCTTCAAGCGGTCCATACTCTCAAGCCCGGCGTCAGCCTTGCCTTTATGCTTGCCCGGGTTATGCGGGTCCACGCCTTCAAGGCTGAGGCCCGTGCCATTGCGCACTTGTGCCAGCACCTCTTCAGGATTGGTCACCAGCGTTTCATACTGAACCCAGGTGCAGCGGGCGGCGAAAGCCGGGTTGCGGTCCGCAGCCCCGAAAACCGGCTGGTAGAAACCACGAATGTTTTTGGCGATCTCCGCCACATTGCCGGCATTGAACAGATGCGAATGCCCCTTGGCCGCCATCCGTTCGCCAACCTTGAGCATGGACACAACCACATCACGCGGGTCCCGCTTGATCAGCACAAAACGGCTGTCTGGGAACAGGTGATAAATGTGCGGGAAAAAGAGCGTCATGTGCGGCTCTTTCATCACCAGCCGCCGGGCCGGGGCCTGGGTTGCCAGGACCAGCGTAAAGAAGGATTCGAGCGTGGAACGGAAATAACTGTCCAGCGCCGGAAGAGACTGGAAATAGTTGATCCCCTCATCCGGGAAACGCCCGCGCATGAATTTGAAAGTTTCCAGAAGGGAGCGCAGACCACCGCATTCACCCAGATATTCGTTGGTCTCAGGCCCCGCGCACAAAAGGGTGGCCAGAAGGGTCGTCCCCGAGCGCTGCGCGCCTCCGACAAATACATGCGACATTGCTACCTCACTTTCATGGCCATCCGTGCATACCGTCCATGACGGCACCCTCCGAAACGGCACATTCCTTACATGTGCCCCGTTATAAGCGGCCATGGCCTATATGCAAATCGGAAATGCCACGGCCCTGCCCCAGCCCTGCCCACCCTTGACTTTACCGAAGCATCAGGCCTAGAAAAAAGCGCGGCAGATAAGGACTTTACCGCCATTTTTCATCCCGGCCAACCGGGGCCACAAAGCGCTGGATCATTGCAATGCTCAAGAAACTGTCGGCAATACAGCGCAACCGCAAGGAGCTGGCGCTCGTCGCCAAAAGCTTCGACGAAGCCTATTACCGGGACCGGTACGGCGAGGCCCTGAAGCCGGGCGAAGATGCCTTCGCCCATTTCATGAAAATCGGCTGGAAGCAGGGTTATGACCCCGCCCCCTGGTTCAGCGTTGAGGACTATCTGGAAAAATACCCGGATATCGCCCGCGCGGGCATGAACCCGTTCCGGCATTTTCTTATCCATGGTGAGCGCGAGAAGCGCACGCTGCCGAAGAAGCGCGCCGCCGCTTTCGTCGCCGGTCAGTCCGAAACCTTCGTGGCCGAGATGAACCGCGTTCGCGCCTCCGGCTATTTCAATGAGAAATATTACCGGGACACCAACACCGATATCGCGGGCCAGGATATCGACTTCCTCGCCCATTTCTGCCAGGTCGGCTGGCATGAAGGCCGCAGCCCGTCCCGGCTGTTCGACCTGATCTATGTCGATGCCCACTTCCCGCCGGGCCGTAACAAGAGCCTCAATCCGGTGATCGATTTTCTGGATAGCGGCCTGGAAGGCAGCTTCATCCCGAACACGCTGGGCCTCACCCTGCCCCACCGCCCCACCGCACCGAGCGATGCCGATTGGGCAAAAGCCCCCGCCGCCGTGCGCGCGAGCGATGGAACGGTCGATGTCATCATGCCGGTCTACCGTGGGCTTGATGAAACGCTGCGTGCCATCATGGCCGTACTTCAGGCCCCGACCGACACCCCGGCAAACCTGATCGTCATCGACGATAAAAGCCCGGAACCGGCGCTGTCCGCCAAGCTGGCGGAGCTGGCGGAGAAGGGCCTTTTCACCCTGATCACCCACACCGAGAACCTCGGCTTCGTCAAATCGGTGAATGAGGGCATGCGGCTCAATGAGGACCGCGACGTCGTGCTCCTCAACGCAGACACCGAGGTTTACGGCCGTTGGCTAGACCATCTGGCCGCCCACGCGCGGGCCGATGACACGGTCGCCACGGTCACGCCCTTGTCCAACAACGCCACCATTTGCAGCTACCCGCTCACGCTGGAAAACAACAGCTACGAACTGGAACTGGACGGCGCATCACTCGATGCCGCCGCCTACAGTGTGAACAAGGGCCGGGCCGTCGATGTGCCAACCGGGGTCGGCTTCTGCTTCTATATCCGCCGCGCGGCCCTGCAGGCCATCGGCCTGTTTGACGAAGATGCCTTCGCCAAAGGCTACGGTGAGGAAAACGACTTCTGCGTCCGCGCCGCCGAAGCTGGCTGGCGCAACCTGTTCGCGCTTGACACCTATGTCCGTCACCACGGCGAGGTATCCTTCGCCGATGACGCCACGGCCTTACAGGCCAAGGGCATGGAAGCCCTCAACCGCAAGCACCCGGATTATATGAGCCAGGTCGGCCATTATGTCGCGCGGGACCCGGCGCGCGCGGCCCGCGCCCGGCTGGATGCCGCCCGCATCAAGGCCCAAAAAGGCGACATCGCGCTCTTTATCTCCCATGACTGGGGCGGCGGGATCGAACGCAACATCCGGGACCTCAGCGCCAAGCTGCAAGCCGAAGGCGTATCGGTCGTGGTGTTGCGGTCTGATGACTTCCGCACCGAACATGCCAGCCTGGACCCCGGCGAGGGCTTCCTGACCCCCGGGCTTGAGGCCCTGCATGTCCATGCCGACCACGGCCTGATCGCCGAGCTGGTCGCCATCCTCGCGCCCAAGCTTATCCATGTACATAGCCTGATCGGCTTCACGCCGGACGCGCGGGAAGCCGTCATGGCGCTGATCCGGCAGGTCGGCGCGCCCTATTATTTCACCTTCCATGATTTCGCGCCCATCTGCGCGCACGGCCAGTTTGTCACCCCTGCGGGCGACTATTGCGGCAACCCGGGCCCGGACGCCTGCCGTGCCTGCCTGAAGGCCTACCCGCCCGTCGGCGGCTGGACCGATGTGGACCGCTACCAAAGCGCCTACCGGGACTTCATTCTGGGGGCCGAGGCCGCCTTCGCGCCGTCAGCCGATGCCGCCGCACACGCGAACGCCTTCCTCGGGCAGGATGTGACCACCGTCGCCCCGCACCCGGAACCGAAATCGATCGTGCCGTCCGACCCCACGGCGCGGCCCAGCCCGCCCAAGGACGAGCAGGCCATGACCCGTGTCGCCTTCATCGGCGCCATCGCCCCGCACAAGGGCCGCTATGTCATGGAAAGCTGCGCGCGGGACAGCGCCGGGCGTGACCTGCCGCTGCATTTCCGCCTGATCGGCTATGCCGACAACCGCGCGGTCGGCATGCCGCGGCTGACCATCACCGGCAAATACCGGGGGGATGAAGACTGCCTGAGCAGGCTGATCCAGTATCAGCCGCACTTCATCGCCCTCTTCTCCATCTGGCCGGAAACCTACAGTTATACGCTGTCGCTGGCCTTCCACGCCAATATCCCGCCTGTTGTGTTCGATATCGGCGCGATGGCGGAACGTGTGAAGGAAACCGGCTTCGGCCACTGCCTGCCGGTCAGCTGGATGGACGCCCCCAAGCGCATCAATGATTATCTGCTCGCGAATCCGATAAAGCCGCTTTCGAAGGCAAAGCATGAGGCGCTGATCCAGACGATGACCGACAAGGCCCCCAACCCCCTTCTCGGTCCAGGCTTCTATCGCCGCCTGACCTGAAGGCTACCGGCGGCCAGACTGCCTGTTGCCTCCACCCCCCGCTTCCTTTAAGTCGGGGGAGAACGAAGAAGCCCCAGCAAAGAGATTTTACATGCATCCGTTTGTCTCCAACCATGAAAAGGCGATCCTTTCCCACTTCGGGAATGACCCGGCGCGCTGCATCATGGATGCCCCGATGAAGGGCAAGGGCGTGTTCGTCCTGTTCACCAACCGGTGCGGCTCCAACTATTTCGTCGACCTTATGAACCAGCAGCCGACGGTGAAGCTGCATCATGAAGTCTTCAACGCGGACATGGTTGCCAGCCGCACCAAAAGCCAGAAGCTCAAGACTTTTTCGGAGTATATCGCCTTCCTGCGCAGCCAGAAGGATGCTCAGGCCTGGGGCGCGAAAGTTGGTTTGGTACAGCTGGATATGCTCCACCGCTTCGGGCTTTTCCAGGCGTTCGAGGAAGGCAGCCATATCATCTGGCTCAAGCGCAAGGATATCGTGGCCCAGGCCGTTTCCCACTTTATCGCCGCGGAGACCCGCCAGTGGACGTCCTTCCAGAAAGAGGCCGCCCCAGTCCCGGCCTATGATTTCCGCGCCATCGACAGCTATGTGCAGGCCATTACACGGCACAATGCTCAGGCGGAGATGACGCTCGGTGTGGCGGCGCTCAATTTCACCACGCTCTGGTACGAGGAGCTTCTGGAACAACCCAATATCCAGATGCGCCGTATCATGGCGTTCCTCGGGGAACCGTTTGAGCAGCTGAAGCCGATGAGGACCATGCACAAGCGTCAGGAAGCCCCTGTAAAGGCAGACTATGCCGCCCGCTTCCGCACCGATGCGAAGACCCAGATGGCGCTTGACGGCACCGCCTATGGCGCCGGGAGTCCGATCTGGAAACTGCTTTCGAAATAAACGCCTTTAAGGGCCTCAGTGGCGCAGGCGCTGGCCCAGCCGAGCGGCCACCAGCTCGGCGTCATAGGGCTCGCCCATCAGCTCGAAAAGCGGCCTAAGGGCCTCAGGATTGGCGACATAGTCGTCATAATGCAGAAGGCAGCTGTGGTCACCATGGCGCGCGGCATAGTCGGCGAAGACCTTGTCGGTACGGCCGATGATCTCTTTGACCTCATCCTGGTCCATGGTCCGCCACCAGCCGGATGCGCAGACCGCTTCCCAGTTCCGGGTGTTGAAGATGATGCGCACCTGCTCGAACCGGGTGCGGATGAAATCGAGGAAGGCGGCAAGCTCGTCCGGCTCCAGTTCGCCATAGCGGATTTCCTTGAAGCCGACCACGCGCGCGTTCTCAGGCGGGCGCAGGACTTCCGCGACAAAGGCGTCGACCATGCGGTCCGCATAAGCGTTGATGTCAATCTCGTCAGCGCCATACCAGGGTCCGTGTTCGGGGATCGGTTGGCGGACATCGTAGCGCTGGCGCACGGTATCGAGCCGGTTCACCGCGCGGAAAATCTCATAAAGCGCATCCTCGTTCTCGCCGCGGATATGATAGCCCTCGAACGATTGCAGCAGCGTCTGCACAAGCGTGGAGCCACTGCGGCCGTAGGTGACGATGAACACATAGCCCCCGCTCGGCGTCCAATTGAGCGGCTTGCTCATCACCACAGGGGCCGACTGCTTCTTCACCGCCGGCGCAAAGGCCGGGAAGAACTGGTCCACGGACACGAGCTTCTCCCCCGGGATGCCCTGCGCGCTCAGAAGCGGCGCCAGCACGTCGGCATCGTCGGCGATGATGGTATCGATGGCATGTTCATACGCCAGCAAGCGGCCGAAGGTTTCCGGCCGGGTCGCCTGGCCTGACCCGAAATCCGCGCTCAAAAGCAGGAAGGACCGCACCCCGCGGTGACGCGCGGCGCCGAACGCTTCCAGGCTGACGGCATGTTCGGTCGCCATAAGGAAATCAAAATGGAACGCCAGCGTTTCCATCTCCAGCTGGCCACCCACCCCCATGGCGGACTGCACCAGACGGCCGAGATAATAACGGCTCGTGCGGGCGCTACCTTCCAGCACCAGCGGCATCACCATATCGGCTTGGCCGCGCCAGGCTGCCTCAGGCAGCGTCATCCGGCCCTGGTCGCGGTCGCGTTCGACAATCATCAGCGTGCGGTAACCCTTGTCCCGCGCCCAATGGAAATAAGGCGCGAGGGTGCCTGTCGCCAGGTCCTTTTCCGTCACCACAAAAGCGAACCAGCGCTCACCCGCTGCCCGGACAAACGGCACCGGCGGGAAGACATCCGCCTCCGCCGTACACAGGGGGGCGATGCTGTCGTCCACCAGCGTGCGCGCATCCGGCCCGGCATAGCGCCGGTCCGTGTGCCGGAGCCAGGAAACGCCCGGATCGATTTCACGGTAAAGCCCAGCGAGGCACGCAGCGGTATCCAGCGCGGGCAGATCGTCGGCAGGCGAAAACGGCAAGCAGATTTCGCGCACCGGCAGGCTGGCCGTCAGGGACGCAGCATCCCGCTTTGCGCCGAAGACATGGGCTTCGAACGGCTCCCGCCCCAGCATCAGGACCTGGGCATCCCCCCCCACGAGGCTACCGAGCGCCGGGAAATCCCCCCGGGTAAACCGGAAGCAAGCCGCCGTCAGCTCGGTCTTCAGAAGCGACCAGAACATCCAGCGCAGGAACGGGCCTGCCTCAGCCTGCAGCCATGCCCACAAGGCGGGCGGCATCATCAGGATATGGCGTGGAAAGAAATGCTCCCGCGGGCTTTTGCGGCAGCGTTCCATCAGTGCTGCGAATGCAACAGTTGAAAGGCGGCCTGTTTCCTCATCCGGTGCGGCACACGGGTCTGCGGTCAGGATCACCTGATCCGTGCCTTCCAGCATGATGGCGAAGGTCGGCGCCTCGGCCTGCAGCGTGCGCATGACCGCGCCGGGCTCGAACAAGGCCTTATGTTTCTTGCGTATTCCCGCGATGAGCTGGTCTTCCTCGCGCCGGGAATCGGCGAGCATACTTTCCGCGCGGCGGCGGTAGAGGAACCCGGCATCCTTGACCCGGCGGCCCCGGAACCCGGCCTCCAGCGCGGACAACCAGAAATCCCAGTCTTCAAAGCCCGAGCGCATGGTCTCGTCATAATAAACATGGGAGCGGAACATAGATGCCCGGACCAGCGATCCGGCTTCGGAGATATTCCCGCACAGATGCTTGAGCACCGAATAATCCGGCGCGGTTTCGCGGATATCGAAGCCCTCCCGCCCCCAGGACAGGCCGAAAAAGGCGATATCGGGATAGGCCCAGCCGACGCTGGGGTCATCGCCCAGCACCCTGCGATAGGCTTCAATGCTGTAGGGCGAAAGCCGGTTGTCGGCATCGAGGAAGAAGATCGAATCGATCTCCGGGCACAGGTTCAACAGGAACCGCACGCCCTTGTTACGCGCGCCCGGCAGCCGGGTGTTCTTGTGCCTGAGATAATGGAGCGTGCCCGGGTAGGCCGCGGCCATATCGGCACACAGGTCCGCGGTTTCCTTGAAGCGGCAGCCGTCATCGACCACCACAACATAGATCGGCCGTTCGGTATCCTGCGTGCAGGCACTTTCGATTGCTTCCCCCAGGAAGCGGGGATGACCGTAAGCCGGGATGACGATACCAATGGGCGCGCGCGCACCATCCGCCGAAGCCTTCGTCTGTGTCTCTGTCGTCACGGCTTCCCCCTCCCCCGCTTACGTCTGCGGGGTTTGCTCGTAGCCGACGATACCAACCGTGGTCCAGCGGCACCAGCCGAAGCTGATCAGCTCATCAACCGGACGGGTGACCAGCACCAGATGATAGACGGCATCGAGCGGCTCGTCGAAGCTGAGGGCCAACCGGCCTTCCTGCCCCGCGGCAAGCCTTAGCGCCTGCCAGTATATGCCGCCCGGTTTGCTGCCGCCTGATTTGGTTTCGGCCTTCTCAAGCGTCAGGTTCTGGATAGCTGACTGAACCACCCCGGCGATGTCGGTAATGTCATGACGGACGAGAACGGCGGCATAAATGAAATCGGGCGCATCCGGATGGCCTGTGTGGGCCGAGGCGACAATCTCGTGCGTACCCGGCGCCACGAGCGATGGTAGCACCGCACCGGACAGCGTTTCATTGAGCGGATGGGTCTGAAGGTAGCCCCCGCTGTCATCCATGATCATCGGGCAGAAACCGTGGGCTGCCGACAGTTCGCTCAGCCGTTCGGCGCCATCAATGAAATGCACCATGCCGCCAAGTTCCGGCAGCTTGATGGTGCGGATGACCTTCTTCGGCGCATGGGCCGTGACCGCTGGAACAGCTTCCGGCAGGACCCGGCCCGCATTCGCACCCGGTTTCACGGTGAAGATAGCCTTCGACCAGCGGCACCATCCTTGTGCATATTGCCCGGTCAGCGTTTTTGCCACCAGGACCAGTACCCTGTCTGTGCCCTGAACATGCCCAGGCGTCAGCGTGAAGGTCTTTTCCGTGCCCGCCGCGACAATGCAGTAGGCATGGTCGAAGCCCTGCGCCACGGGTTTCGCCCCGGCGAGTACAGCCCCCACCCGGCCTTCGAGATCATCTAGGCTTCCGCTCAGAAACGCATGGAAAGCTACTTCCGGCCCAGATCGTTCCGGAACTGAAACAGTCATGGTGATCGCATCGGTATCCTGCGGGATAGACCCGAGATACATGACCCCGGTGATGGCATCCGACGCCAAATGCGCCTGCACCCAGCCTGCAGCCGCATCATGTTCATACGGGCCAAACCCGATATCCCTGGTGACAGCCTCAAGCCGTGCGCGGCCGCCATAAAAATCCAGCGAGGAGACATGCTGCCCCGGCAGAAACACGAGCGGCAGCCCCGGCGTTTCGGGAACCAGCTTCAGGTTGTCCGCCGACAGGTTCGGTTGCCCCACCTGCTTGAAGATGCGGAGCGCGAGGCTCTGCCCGGTTTCATCGTCCCCGAACCGGTCACCGCGAATATCGGACAGGCCAAGCTGCGGGGGCTTGCTGCCTTTGGGGTTTTCTTCCGAGCTATACCAGTTGACAGTTAGCCGGACATCGCCAAACACATTGCTGACTGCGCCCTCAAAACGGACGAGTATCCACCCTTCCCCCATGCTGGCATAATTGAGGACATGCTCGCCCAAGAGCTTGCCGTCCGCATCCCGGTATACGCCAAGACGCATCGTTCCGTTCGCGCGCGGCGCCGTCGATGGCACCACATAAAGCCCGATGGCGGAAAGCCCCAGGCCATCCGCTGGTAAAAGCTGGGAAAAACTATCGGTACCCTTGCGCGTGCCCGGCCCGATTGCGCCATTTCCAAGCGGTGCTTCCGCCACAACGGTCAGGTCGCTATAGCCGATGCCGTCAATCATGCGCTTTGCGGCGCTGAGGTCCAGCATCAGGCGTTCACTGGCTTGCCGCAGATAGAGGGTTTGACGTTCCAAGGCACTGGAGCGGGTCGTCAGGTCCATGAGAAGCCGGTTCTGAAGGCCATGGAAGAAAGCGTTGACCCGGCCTGCCGGGTCTTCCTCGCCCTCCTGGATCAGCAGGATATCGAACGGCTGTTTCGATTTTGCGAGCAGAAGCTCCGCCCCCCATTCCCGGACAACCGGGCTGTGGCTTTCCGGCAGGATGAAAGACGTAAGTCCCAGAGGCGCGCCAAGGGCAGGCAGGTCCGCCACTGCATCAGCATCCCCCACAGCACGGATGGCGCCGCTGCCGTCACTGGTCAGCAACGTGAAGACATCCCCAACAAGCGGCTCAATATGCGGGAGCAGTGTCTCATCGGTGATAACCACGCGGCAGCCGCCGTAAAGCGCCTTGTAGGCCGCGTGGGTCAGCTTCAACTGCGTCATCCGAGGCTTCTCCGTCCGTTTCGAGGCAAGGCGTCAGTCGACGAAGGCACGCTGGGTAAAGCGCGTGATCGGCTGCAGCATCATCTCGAGGAAGGTCATCGGTTTGGTTTGGATGAAGACACTTGCGATATTGCCTGGCACCAGCGCCGCCTCATGGGAGTCATCGTCGATTTCAACATAGGCGACATAGGTACCCATGGGGTTGCTTTGGGAAACCACAGCATCAGACGAAACGTACGTGATCTTACCCTTCAGGGGCGGTACGCCGCGCTGCTTCACTGAAATGAAGCGCGCCGTGATCTCCTGGCCGACATGGATCGATTCGATATCCCGCACCGAGATCTGCACTTCGAGGCGATATTCCTCGAGGCTCGGCACGATTTCCATGATCGGCTGGCCCGGCTTGATTACGCCGCCCAAGGTTTTCTGGGCGATGCGGAACACGGTACCGGCCGTCGGCGCCCTCAAGTAGGTGCGCTGGATAATATCTTCTACCCGCGAAATCTGGGACTCATACTGGTTGAGCTCTTTCTGCAGCTGGGTCGAGATATCTTCGGCATCCTTGATACGCTGGAGCTTAACCTGGCTGATCTGGCTTTGGATGCTGATAATATCATTGCGGCTCTTGCCCATCTCAAGCTTCGCCGTGGCGATATTGGCCCGCAAGGACGCAAGCTGGCGTTCGGTCGAGAAGACCTTGGTCCGCTGGACAAGACCTTTCTTATACAGGTCCTTATAGTCCTTCAGCTCAAGCTCATAGAGATCAGCCTGTTTATTCAGCGCCTTGACCACGGCTCCCCGGCCCTCGATATCGGACTCGGTCGCCTTGATCTTGTTATTCAGCACATCAATCTGCGACTGGGTCAGGTCCCTCAGGGCATTGAATTCACTGGTTTGGCCCTGGATGGTTTCCTTCAGGCGCGGGTTGTCGGCAATCGACGGATCGATCGACGGCATGGTGATCTTGTCAGCGCCGGTGATTTCAGCCTGCCTGCGCGCGAGCTGGACCCGGCGGAACGCGCGCTGAAGCTTCATGTTCTGCAGCTGCGGCGTAAGCTGGGAATCGTCGAGGCGGGCCAGAACCTGGCCCTTTTCCACATGTTCGCCTTCCCGAACCAGAAGTTCGCTCAGGATACCGCCTTCAAGGTGCTGGACAACCCGGTTATGGTTTTCGGCAACCACACGGCCGGTCGCAACCACAGCACCGCCCAGCGGTACAGTCGCGGCCCAAAGACCGCCGAACCCGAACACGACAATGATGACCCATTTGGCGAGCATCAGAAGCTTGTCACGCTGATAGTCAACAGCTTCATGCCAACGGTCGAGGTCGAGCCGGTTGAAACCAGTCTGAATGGCGGTCGTCCCAGCTTCGGCCGGGAGCATGTTTTTCTCTACCTGTTCCATCAGTTTGCTTTTTCTATTTTTTGAGGCATCTGAGCGGGTTGGGCCTGGCCGACAGCGGCAGCCGTGACGGGCTGTGCGCCCTGAGCCCCTTGTGGCGTTGCCTGGGGAGCCGCCTGAGAAGCCGCCTGAGGTGTCCCCTGGGCTGCCCCTTTAGGCGCGCCCTGTACAGCAGCCTGCTGGGCTGCCTGCTGGGCTGCCTGCTGGCCGGCCTGGGGCGCAGCTTGCGGTTTACCTCGCTGCGGCGGAATGGCGCTGATGCCGTTCCTGCGCAATACTTCATCCCGCGGCCCGAAATCTTCGATCTGGCCGCCTTTCATGAACATAACCTTGTCGACGAAGCGCAGGGCAGACGGACGGTGGGTCACCACAATCACGGTCTTGCCTTCCTTCTTCAGGTTAACAAGCAGGCGGTAGAAAGCCTGTTCACTGTTGCTGTCGAGCCCGGTTTCAGGTTCGTCGAACACCAGCACCTGCGGGTTGCCGTAAAGCGCCCTGGCAAGCGCGATCATCTGGGCCTGGCCACCGGATGGCCAGAAGCCACCGCGGCGTGAAAGCTCGGTATCGTAGCCATTCGGCAAACGGACAAGAATGTCATGAACGCCGGCGCGCTGCGCGGCTTCGATCGCCATATCAGCCGGATCGTCAACCCGCATCCGGGCGATATTCTCCCGCACGCTGGCTTCATAAAGCTGCTGGTGTTGCGGCACATACCCGACATAGAAGCCCTTGGCGACCGGGTCCCAGGACGACAGGTTGGTGCCATCAAGCTTGACGCTGCCCACCGACGGCTCGAGATAGCCCACGATCAGGCGGGCAAGAGTAGATTTACCCGAACCGGAGCCCCCGATCACGGCAATGGCATCCCCGGGGGCAATGCGGCAATTGATATTGCGCAGGATCGGCTCGGAATCGGGCGACGGCACATAGGCCAGCCGGCTGATGACGATCTCGCCTTTCGGGCGCGGTAGCGGCGTGCGGTTTTCCGGGAGTTCCAGGTCTTTCATGCGCTGGCGCAGACGCTGGAGCGCCTCATAGCCCTGCGTAATGAAACGCCAGCCGCCGACGATCTGATCAACCGGCTGCAGGGCGCGCGATGCAATAAGCGAGGTACCGAAAATAACGCCCATGTTGGCATCGCCATCAAGGACGAGGAAAGCGCCGATCCCCATCATCAGGATTTGCAGGATCTGACGGGCGGAACGGGACGCCGCATGGAAGCGGGCATTGATGTCGTTCGATTCCAGGAAGGCGGTCAGGTGCTTGCCCTGATGCTTGCCCCAGTGGTTGACGCTTTCGACATAGGTCCCCTGGGCCCGGATGATTTCCTGCGTGCGCATATGCATATCGAGACTTCTATAAGCCTCCATCATGCAGCGGCTGTTTTCACGCATGTACGGAATGGATTTGCGGTTGCCCCATACGGCCAGGGCGAACAGCCCAATGGCACCGACGGTCACCACCATCCCCAGAACCGGGTGGATATAGTAAACCAGCGCCATGAAAAGCGGCATCATCGGCAAATCGAAAATGGCCCCGAAGCCCGGCGACGTAAGCGACGCCCTGAGCGAAGCCAGGTCCTTCACGCTTTCACCGTTCGAGTCCTTCTGCCGGGCCAGTTCCCCGGCGAGCAGGCGGCCAGCCACCTGGCTTTCGAAGCGGATAGCGGCACGGGAGAGCAAATTCTGTTTGGCGGATTCAACAAAGCCGTAAGCGACAAGGATAAGCAGGCAGATGGCCATCAGCGAGACGAGCGTCTCCATGCTGTGTGACTGCAAGACCCGGCTATAAAGCTGGAACATGAAGGCCGGCATCGCGAGCATACAGAGGTTGGAAAACATCGCCAACACTGCAATCACGCGCAAGGAACGCAGGTAACGCGTTTCCTCTTTTTTGTATTCTTCATACACTGACATTTAGGCCATCTTCCACTCTAGTCATGCACGCCGGCGCGGTTGCTCCGGCCGCTTAGGCACATAATACGCCATTTTGGTTATTCGAATAGCATAGGCTGTTCCGCCTGTCGAACGAGAACGACTCGCGGTGATTGTGCTCGCACACCGGTCTCGCAGGCTGTCATACACCGTCTCAGGGCCGCAATTTCGGGGTTCGGCCCGCTGCAACATCCTTGATCAGCCGCCAGTATTTCGGCAGCAGATCCTTGGTCGAATAGCGGCCGACGATACGGTTGCGGGCCTGGATACGCAGCTGTTCATACTCAAGCGGGTTCTCAAGCGCCCGCTCGGTGACGTCCACAAGCTCATCCGTATCCCAGAAATCGACCAGAATGCCCTGCTCGCCGTCCGTGATCAGCTCACGCACCGGTTCTGTGTCCGACCCGATGACCAGCGCGCCTGTGCTCATGGCTTCCAGCATCGACCAGCTTAGGACGAACGGGGCCGTCAGATAGATGTGGGCGGAGCTGATCCGCATCAGGTCCCGGAAGAAGGGCAGCGGCTGAACGCCCATGAAATGCAGGCGGCTCATATCGAAGTCATATTTCTTCAGCATCGGCTCCTTCAGGCCCTTGCCGTCCTTGAGCTGGTTGCCGTAGGCGACGCGGTCGCTGCCGAGGATGACCACATGCATGTTCGGGCGCCGCTTCTGAAGCTTCGAGATCGCGTGCATGAACTGCGGAAAGCCGCGATATTCTTCCATGCCGCGCGCCACATAGGTCACCACTTCGTCATGCTCGGTCAGTGTGACATCACCCACCTTGAGGCTGATGCCTTTTTGGGGGCAGAAAAAGTCAACATCGACGCCATCATGCAACACGCTGATGTTCTTGCGGAACATCTCCGGAAAGCGGGAATGCTGGAACTGTGTCGGGCTTTGGCCCCAATCCTGTGCCGCCAGGTCATGCAGGATCGGCGTGTTTTTCATGCGGATGCGCAGCTCATCATTGGCCGAATAGCGCCTGCGGGAGAGGAACTCCCCATCGCCGCCATGGCAATGGTAGTACCATTCATAATAGTTCAGGAGCTTGGCATCCGGGAACACGTCCTTAAAGAACAGCGATGCCCCCCAGCCCGAATGAGACAGAATGATATCCGGCGAGCCCAGCTTTTCCTTCACGCCCATAAGCGTCTTATAGGCCGCCTGCCCCATCAGGACAGCGCGCTCGGTGGTGACAACCGCCGGATGGATTTTGTCCGTCGGTTCCCGGTGCGGCCTGAAAACAGCGCGGGGCAGCGGAAACTTGTTCTTGTTGGTTTCCAGGGTTACCGCCATTGCCTCCACATCCTTCATCGGTTCGATGTAGGACACCAGCCTGCGGAACTGCCCAGGGAAGTTATTGTGCGAAAAAAGAATTTTCATAAGAGTATGCTCAATTTACCACGATATACCGCTGCATCAGCGTCCTTGGGCCTCATTCCCGAATGCCGACCGCGCGTTTGATCTTCTCGACCTCGTCGCGCAGTTCCTTCAACATCACCATATTCAGGTTCAGCATTTCGGCAACGCCTTCCAGTGTTATGGTTTTCGGCTTCTGGCCCTCGTCCTTGGGCACGCGGATCTGCAACCACCCCGCCAGGGTGCTGCTGTCCAGGAAATTGTTTTTGAGCCAGTTTATCTCCGGCAGATAGTGATTGATGATATCCCTGCGCACATAATGCCCGAGAGGGTCACGCCGCTTGGGCTTGCGCGGGTAGGCGTGATGCTCGTCGATGAAGCCCGTCAGGTTGTTGTCGTGCGCATCGTCATAAAGATAGGGGCTTTCCTTCAGCACGCTCACAAGATCAACGCTGAAGGACACGTTGCGGGACTTAACCGCCGCCATCTCCTTCGCCGGAACACCTAGGGCGCTCCAGAAATCCGTTACCAGGTCGCCGCCTTCCAAATTGGACGGGAACAGCACCCGGATGCGCAGCTTGTCTTCGCCGAAATGCGTGACTGCCGCCTCCACCACGCGGCGGAACAGGAAGCGCCGTTTGGACGACAGCGCCTGGTCGATAAAATCATCTAGCGAGATACCAGTTTTAAACTGCCATTGCAGCCAGCTGGAAATCAGCCAGTCGTCATGACGCCGGATATAATAGATAATCTCGCAATCGAAATGGGGCTTTGCGGCCGCGAGCATCGCCACACCGGCGGGCCGCGCCAGATTTTCCGCCGACAGGACAACGGCCTTGAGACCGAGGCCGTCCGCCTTGCGTTTCAGCGCCCGGAACTGGTCCTCCAGCGCTTCCATGGCGGCAGCCGGTGTTTCGCTTGTGGGGTCCACTTCGGGCAGGTCTGCCAGAAGCTTACGGAAAAAGCCGATCGGGAAGCTCATCTTCGTTGATGCTTTCATCAACTCAAGCTTGCCGTCGACCACACCGATCCCAGCTTTTAGGAGCGCCTGCCGGTTTTCATAAAGCGCCTGTTGCAGCGTACTGCTACCGCATTTGGGGTGCCCAATATGCAAATACAGTTTCGTCGCCACCTATAACTCCCATCTCCGGCAGCATCTTTTCGCTGCCGTCTCTTGTTATCTTTTTGCTGGCTTCATATAGCCGTCTTTAACGCCCTGAGGCAATCACATATGACGCCGCGCAGCATGGCTCCCCCCAGCCCGGCCAGTACGATAATGTACCTGCCCGACCCCGTTCGTCCCTAAAACATATCTTTCGTATTGGCTTTATAGCCTTCCAGATAGCCCCTGAGCCGGGCGGCATTCAGCTTTTTCCTGAGCTCGATTTCATCTTCATCAAGCCCATGGGCCAGGCCCCACCTTTCGTCGCCATCATTGAGGGCCGCGAGGGTGTCTTCCAGCTCATCCTCGGATTTGATCAGGCCATAGTCGAAGAAATGCTTGAAGAAGCTGCTTTCAATGCTGCTGCGCTCCCGCGTTTCTTCCTCATCGAAGTCGTGGCTGTGATAGACAACCGCCTGCGCGGCATAAAGCTTCTCATAACCTGCAGCGATAATATCATCGGCCCACAGCTGATCTTCGCCAAAGGCCACCCGGCGGTAGGGAATTTTCTCCCACACGCTGCGGCGCATACAGCTGTTGTTGTCGCTGTAGAAATGCAGGATCTGCCGCCAGCCTTCATCCTTGGCCTTATAGCGGCGGGCATCGGTCCGGGCCGACAGGGTCAGCGGCTGGGACAGCAGCTGTTTGAAATGCGCGTCTAGATCACGGGTCGTGAAGGCCGACGCATCCGGATATGCCAGATGGCGCCCGAAGGCTCCGGCGGCGTCCGGATGTTCTTCCAAGGGGCTCACGAGATTGAAAAGCCAGGCGTCGTTGGCCGGCAGCGCATCGTGGGTCAGGAAGGCGATATAGTCGCCCTGCGTCAGCTCAACCCCCAGGTTGCGCGTGGCCCCGTGGTTGAACGTGCCCTTCTCAAGATGATGCAGCTTCACCTTTTCATGCTTTGCGACGATATCGAGCGTTTCATCGGTCGAGCCACTATCGATCACCAGCACCTCATACGCCCACGGTGTGTGCTGGTTGCAGACGGCGTCGAGCACGGCATCAAGCCCTGCCCCGGCATTATAGGTGGGAATAACGACAGAGGCGTGCGGTGCCCCGGAAGCCTCTTTCTCAAGCGGCCTGGTCACGTGCGTGCAGCCCGATGCCCTGCCGGAGGCGATCGCTTCCGCCACCTTGCCCTGCACCGCGGCTTCCACCGCGGCGGCAGCCTTATGCCAGCTGAAGCCGCTGACCCACTCAAGCGCCACGTCGGCCTGCCGCAACCGGCCTTCTTCGTCGCCGATCAAGGCCTCAATGGCATCGGCGATGGCGAACGGGTCCGCGGCCGCCCAGGTCACCGTATCTTGGGGATAGATCGCCCGCGTGCTTTCACCGTCCAGCTCCACGATCGGCAGACCACAGGCCATCATTTCCTGCGGCACCAGCGAGTAGTTGGTGGCGGAAAAGACGACGCCGATGTCCGCCTTGCTGAAAATTCCGGCAAGCGCGGCCGGCGCCGCGATGCCGTGGTCGGTGAAGGGGAAAGGCGCCTTCTTGATTTCGGTTTCGCCACCGAAGAAATCCACATGGAAGCGCACGCCCCGCCGCGCCAGGCGTTCAAGCCCCAGAAGGCCAAGTTCCACCGCCCGCCGGTCGGTTGAGATGCGGGAATAGAAGGCGATACGCGGAATCCGGTTCTTGGGCTTTTCCTTAAGCGGTTTATAGAGCCGTTGGTCGGCCGCGAGCCAGAAATGGCTGGTTTCACGCCCGTAATCCCGCTTCAGCCGTTCGGACAGCCAGGGGCTGGCGCAGATGCAGAAAAGATCCTGTTTGTAGGTCAATTCCGCCGCCAGATATTTGCCACCCATCGGATGGAAGTAAGGCTCGAAATCCTGCACGAAATAGAAGCGGGAAACAAAATTAGAGGCCGCCATCACAGGCCAGACAGACCAGCAATCGGTGGCGATGATGGCATCGCCCTTCGCTTTTGTCACGAAGCTGGGGTCGATGAATTTCACCTCGGCCCGGACATACTGGAAATATTTCAGGATGGTCTCACGCGCATCTTCCGGGGACCGGTGCAGGCAGGGGTTATGGATCCAAACCGTCAGCTTGTGGCCCTGGCGTTCCAGGAAGCTGACCATGCGGAAGATGGTCATATGACCGCCGCCCCCGGCGGAGAAGTCCGGGATCACCCAGTGGATATTGAGCGCGGCCGAGTTGACCTCATGCGCTTCGGGGGCAAGCGGCACGCGCTCGAAGCTGATCATCTTCTCCATGACCGGTTCAAGAAGCGTATTGCCTGCAGCCGTCACGTAGGTGGAGCCGGTGATCGTCCACGGGTCGCCCTCGGGCTCCGGCAGCTCGCGGCCTTCGCTGATGCCAAAGCGCAGATAATGCATAAGCGGCGAGCCGGGGAACTTCTTCACATCCGGGTATGCGGCCACATAGGCGTCCGGGTCGAATTCGGGTGACGGCCAGTCGCCTTTGGCGGCGCCTTCCTCGGCATAATAGATCAGCGGGTGCTTCTCACCGATCTCGGTCCTGTGCTGGGTGAAATACCAATTGGTATCGAAATAGGGGTTCGGGTTCAGCCCCTCGGTCAGGCCGTTGATCAGATAATGATCAAGCGGATCAAGCCCGCCTTTGATCTGGTCGGCATATTCCTGGACGTACCAGGCACTGGAGAAAAGCCCGGTCGCCGCGACCTCCATCTTGAGCTCTTCTTTTTCCTCTTCCGGCAGGCTCAGATACTGGAGCGTTTCCGCCAGGAAAGCCGCACGGTTGGGCAGGGTTCGTTCCTCCTGCCGTCCTATTTTCCAGTAATGGGCAAGCGCATCGTCCTCACCCGGCGTGAGGTCAGGGTTGAGCTGGAAATATAGCTCCCCCGAAAATAGCGGGCTGGTATCCTGCTGCAGCTTGTAGCCTTCGCGCGCATAATAAAGCAGCGCCAGCTCGTCACCGATCAGGTCCTTGTAATGCTTCTGGTACCAGCGGGTATCGAAATAAGGGTTGGCGGCCCGGCCCTCCTGGGCACCAAAGCGCACATAATGCTCAAGCGGGCTGATCGAATAATAGTTGAGGTCTTCATTGATCTTCAGGTACCAGGCCGCGTCGAAAAGACCCGTCCGCGCGACCGCAACCATCAAGGCCTTGCATTCCGCCGCACCTTCCTTGCTCAAAAGCTCGACCGGGAAAGCCGAGTTGCCGGCCTTTATCCCCTTGGACAGATAATGGCTGAGCGGGTCCATCCCCTTGGTGTCATAGACCTCGGCATAGAGACGCGTGTCGAAACGGGCCGATGGGTTATAGCCCTTGCGCCAGCCACCATTCTGGTAATGAAGCAGCAGACAATCGGTTTTGGCGGCCGCTGCAGGAAGCTGCGCGGCATAATATTCCGGATCGAAAAACGGGTTCGGGTGACACCCCATCCGTTCCCCCGCCAGCAGATAGTGCTTGATCGACGCGTGTCTGCCGGCGTCATTGAGCGCATAGGCATATTCGGCGAGATAATAAGCGGCATCGAAAAGCGGGCTTTTCCGGAGCGCCTGATACAGCGCCCCCGGCACGGTATCCCCGTCCGAGATTTCACCGATGGTAAGCCCGCAACCGACCGCCCTGCGGCCTTCATTGCGGCCATATTTCAGAAAGTGGGAAAGCGGCTCGACCCCGGCATCCGCCAAATCCGCATTGCAGCTGAGGTAAGGCTCCAGCTGGAACATGGGGGATGGGTCCAGCCCCGCGCGCCAGCCGGTGCTGGCATAATGCAGGAGCGCGTCGATGGGGTCGTCAATGCCGGCCTGGGCACCATAGAAGGCAGGGTCGAAATAGGCGTTCGGCCGGTGGCCCGCCCGCGCGCCGTGGCGGACGAAATAGTCCAGCCTCGACAGCCCCCATGCTTTGGTCTTCGGGTAGGTCTTCTGGTACCAGCGTTCGTCAAAAAGGCCCGTTTCCGCCACTTTGGCAACCAGCTTGGGGTCCCGTTTTGCGCGCTTTACCGTCATAAATTTCCGTTCCCGACACAGGAGGCATAGTATTCACATTCACGGGCGGACTTGTCCATAGGCAGGATGCGCCCTGAACCGAGACGCAAGTTGACATTGGATTTGCCCCGGCAGAACCGGTAAGGTCCGATCAAGACCAACGCCGGAGCCAGACGCACCAATGCCGCCCCTATCCTTTTATCCCCGGAAATATGCGCTGTTTACCGTCTCAGCGGATGACGCGCAACCTCTCGTTTTTTGCGCCGGGGACAAGGCGGATGCCTTTAGCCTGCATAAGGCTGTGCCTGAAACCGGCGCAGCGTTTGCGACCGCGGTCCCCGGCCAGCTGCTCACCCTGCTTTTCGGTCCCTTGTGGGTGTCCGCCTATGTGGACGACAAGCTCACGCACCGGGCTTGGCGCAGGGATGGGAAGGCCCCCTATGGCCTCAGCCATCCGGACGGCATGGCCCTGGCCGCCCACACCTTCACCGACGCCCTAGCCGACAAGGCAGCCTTTCTTGACCCGCTCGACCGCGGGCAACTGCTGCTTCTTGCGCCCATGCCCGAACAAGCGCTCCGCCTGGCGCGGACCCTGGGCGACATGCCGGACGATGCGCCTTACCGCACGCGTCTTGCGCAGAAAGCGCTCAGGCAGGCCTTTGCCGCCCATAGGGAGGCGGCCCTCAGCCACGCGGCCCGGGGGGAACGCGCCAAAGCGCTCGCCACCATCGAAGAGGCCCTCGCCCTCTATGCGGGCGAAGACGAAATGGTCCCGGCATGGACAACCCCGGAGGCGAACCGCAAGGTAATCATCCTGGCTGACCTGTCCCTGCCCCAGTGCCGTCATTACCGGATTGAACAGAAGACCGAGCAACTGGCCATGCTGGGCACCGACTATGCCGTCTTCGACCAGGCGGATGCGGACGCCTTCATCGCAGCCACGGCGGATGCCACGCTCGCCCTCTTCTACCGGGTGCCTTATGTGCCGCGCGTGGCCGAGGCCGTGCACGCATGTCACGTAGCCGGGCTTCCGTGTCTCTATGAAACCGATGACCTGCTGTTTGACGCAGCCGCCTTCCCCGGCGCCCGTGACACGTACGGCGACGATTTTACCGATGCAGAATATAGCGAGCTTCTGATCCTGCCACCGCTTTACCGGGCAGCGATGACCGCGTGCGATGGGGCGATTGCCAGCACCGATGCCCTTGCTGCCGAAATGCGCGCTCATATGGGCACCAAACCGGTTTATATGCATCCGAACGGTCTCGGCGGGCCGCACCTGAGGGCGATGAACGCAGCCCCTGACCGTACGGGGGGCGACACAGTCACGTTATTCTACGGCAGCGGCACCCGTGCCCTGCAGCAGGATTTCGACCTGCTGGCCGACCATGTGCTGGCGCCGCTGATGGCCCGCCAGCCCCACCTGAGGCTGGCCCTGGCCGGGCACTGCGACATGCCGGACAGCCTCATGCCGTACGCAGAACACATCACCCGCCTCGCCCCGCAATCACAGGAAAGCTACTGGCAGGCATTGGCAGGCGCGGACATCAACCTCGCGCCACTCACGCCTTCCCGCTTCAATGACTGCAAAAGCGCGATCAAATGGCTGGAGGCAGCCATGTTCCGCATTCCGTCCGTGGTGAGTGCTACGGAAACCTACAAGGCCGTGCTGACGGACGGGGAAAATGCCTGCCTTGCCCCGGACTGGTCGGACTGGACAGCCGCGCTGGAACAGTTGACCGGGGACGCGGCCATGCGCCGCCGGATCGGTGAGGCGGCTTACGCATTCGCGCTGGAACGCTTCGGGCCCGATGGCCTCAGCCGCAATATCGATGCCATCGTCCGGAACGCCGAAAGCCGGGGTGGTTAAGAAAGCCTGGGTGATTAAGACAGCCACACCTTGGTGACATAGGTCCAGCCGTAGGCGGTGTTGCTGCCTTCGCTCGGTTTCGCGGTGGCGATCAGCCAGTCGAAATCCTTTCCGGCCGGCAAATCGAGGCTGATTTCCACGATATCGCCCGCATTCACCTTCCGCCAAGGCGCGGTCATGGCGCCTTTGGGCAACCGGCCCGCCGTCATGGCATCGAGGGTGGCAGCATCAAGCGCGCCCTGCCCGGCGAAAAGCGCGATATCCACCCCCGGATTGTCATGCCCATAATGATGGATCAGCAGCGTCAGCCGCTCCGGCACGTCGGCGCGGGTGATCGGCAGGGACGCGACCGTCCAGCCTTGCTCGACCGGATGCAACAGCAGGTCTTTTTCCGTCATCCGGTATTTGACCGGAGACCAGTCACTGTTTTCCGGCACAGGCCGCACTTGCTCGGCCCCCCGCAGGATCGGCGTTACCTCAAGCCTGGGGTCATCCGGCTTGGCAACCCGCGGCAGCGGTTTCATGGCCAGCGCCCGGATGCTGCCCAGGTTACCCGTCCGTCTGACCAGCCGCTCGATCAGCGTGGTGTCGACCGCGGCATTGCCCGGCCGCCTGACCGCAGGAGCAATTTCATGCACATACGGATGCGGTGCGATGATCATGGGGGCATGGTCGAACGCCAGTTCACGGCAGAGATCGCTGTACCAGTGCCGCTGCGCCCTCCCATCGAACGCCCGGCCGGTTTCCGCCATATGGCGCAGCGTAGTCGTCCGGAACACGGCACCGTCCGGCAGGATATCCCGTGCCTGAAGCGCCACACCCGCGGCGCTGCCGGCGTGGGTCCGGATACCCTGGTCTTTGCCGTCCCGCCCCGTCAGCCGGCTATGGCAGCCGAAAGCAACAAGGTCCGGCGTACGGGCAAAGGCAGCCAGCGCCAGGCGCGGATACGCGGCATCAATGACGGTCTCGGCACGGCAGAAAGCAATGAAAGCGGTCTCGCAAGCCTTGGCGAGCCGGGCGAAATCCTCCGGCCAGGGTATGACGCCACCGATGATCACCGGCGTCACGCGGGAGGGCAGCCCCTCAAGGCCACCATCCAGGCCTTCGGGCACCATCAGCACAATATCGGCATCCATAGCCCCGTGGACACGCAGGAAGCGGTCAACCCCGTCCCGGTCGGTGAAACCGTGGCCGACAAGCGTAAGGTCAGCAGCCCTGGTGGCGGGTTTCCCGCTGTCCTTGGCCACCTGCCGCCAATAAGACGGCGTCACCTCAAGGCTGACCTTTTCCGTGATCCGGATCTCGAGCGCTTCGACCATGCGGCGGACCAAACTGTCGGCCGTGCCGTCGAAGGTCAGGCAGTTGCGGCCTTCCAGCCAGCGGCTGCTTTCACCGAATGCGACACAGGCCCCATTGAGGATCAGCGTCGCGCCCAGGTGCGAGGCCTCGAACGCGAACAGACACAGGCTTTCGTAATTGGACGGGATGACCACAATTCCCGAAGCGACAGCGGCGATCCTGTCTTCCGGGCTCATACCGGTTTCCAGCGTGATACGGTCCTTCAGGTGCGGCGGGATGAGCGCCGCCAGTTCATCGATATAACCGTCGTCCCACCCGTAGGAGATCAGCCTGCAGCGGCCACCATAGCCTGGGTTCTCGTGCAGGAAGCGCGCCGAAGCCTTGATGAACAGGTCCGGCTGTTTGAAGGGCTGCAGGCGGGAGGAAAAGATGAAATCCCGTTCCTGCGGCGGCGTGATATCAACGGCCGCAGCCTGTTCTTCCGTGTCCAGCCGGATCGGCGGAAATTCCTGTACGCAGCGCGCAGCCCATTCGGCCGGGAACCCGTAATAGGTGCGGTTTGCCTCAATCACCCCCGGCACATGGCCGACGACATGGTCTGCCTTCAGCAGGCATTGGCGCTCCATTTCTTCGACACTGGCGTTCCAGGGGCTGGGGTCATGGTAAAAGGGCTGGTGTTCAGCGATGATGCCACTGGTGGAATGCAGGCGCACCGCAAGCGCGGTTTCCTGAAAGGCGAGGTCGGCCGCCTTGGCCTCCATCGTCGCCAGGCCCCAGCCGCCATAGTCCGGGAACTCGATGACATCGAAGCGGACATCATGCGTCTCCATGACCTCCAGGAGGCTGCTGTAAAACATCAGCGATTGCCGGTAAGCGTGACCATAATGCCAGACGGGCGGGTTCGAGCGCTCATACTCCAGCGCCCAGGAAAGCCGCGTGCCCAGGCTGAGCGGACAGAAGGCGACCTCCGCCAGGCCGTCAAACGCCGCACGGATCGCGGCGCGCGCCTTGGGCGGCTGCCAGGACAGCAGCAGGAACAGACGGTCTGGCGCATCCTCCTCGGCATTCCGAAGAGCGATATTATAGAGCATACGCCCGATGCCGCCCTTGTGCTCCGGATAGATTTCGTTGGTAACAAAGCAAATGGTGCGCATAAACCCGGTCTATAGCTCCAAAAATTCCATATAGCGCTGTTCAGCAAGCGCATGACGCCGGGTCATGTGGTCGCTGATCAGTGCCTGTACATAGGCCCCATCCCGCGCCCATAGCGACATCAGCTCAGAAAGCTTTTGCCCTGCTTCGGTTGGCGTGTCGACAAGGGAAACCGTACAGCGTTCAATTATTTCGTCATCCGCGAATTCGCTCAGCCCCAAAGGCCCGGTCAGGCACGGGCGGCCAAGGGCAAACGCCTCAAGCTGGGTCATCGGCTGGCATTCGGCCAGCGAGACATTCATCACCATATCGACCCGCGCCATCAGGGCATAAAGCGCCGGGCGGTCCAGAAAACCGGTGACATGAACCCGGCCCAGGTCCCCCAGAAGGTCAAGATGCGTCGGCGTATTGATGCTATGGATCCTTTGCACTTCGGGCGTGCGGAGCGCGGCGATCAGATTGGTGTACAGGCCCTTGCGCCAGTGATTTTCCACCGGCACCAGAACGTCCCCCGTGGTGGAGGGCGGCGGGGCCGGCATGGGCATCACCGGGCAGAAATTGATCAGCGTCTCATGCCATACCTCAGGCATGACCATGGAAAAGCCGGGCTTGACGCTGCCGAGACGGGTGAGCACACCATCCGCCTGCGCTTTTCTGAGCGCGGCCTGCATCCGGATTTCGAACGGTGCCTGAAACTGGGTGGTGGTCACATGGCTGACAGCGGCCATGGGCAGGGAAGCCCCGAACTGGCGGCGCAGCGCCCGGGCCAGGCTGTCCGCCTGCTGGGAAAAGCCCTGAAAGCACACGGCGCGGATACCGAGGTCTTCGAGGTCCTGGCACAGTGCATCGGGGGCGGCCTCATCTTGAACGGCGGGCTCAGCCCCCTCAGGCGCCAGCAGCAGCTTGTGCCCCGGCAGCGCCATCGTTGCGCTCAAGATCCCGTGCCAGTCAGCCCGGCAGACATGAAGGACGTCGGAAAGGCCACCGGCTGATGGTCTGGCATACCCACGGTAGGCAACCGGGTTGAGGGACATCGAGGCACCCGAACAGGTTGCGGTTTTGTCATGCCCCTCGGTCGTCAAGTCCGTCTCTCCCTTTGCCTTATCCCTTCCCTATCAACTTATAGCAGTGTCATCAAACGAAAAGGGGAGGAGCTATTGCTCCTCCCCGGATCGAACTTTTTGGTAAGCGGTTAGGCTTAGTAGGTGATGTCC